>NZ_CM170323.1:1002500-3027500 GCF_045062245.2 Pilosibacter rotomagensis
GCCCCAGTAAACGGCGGCCGTAACTATAACGGTCCTAAGGTAGCGAAATTCCTTGTCGGGTAAGTTCCGACCCGCACGAAAGGCGTAATGATTTGAGCGCTGTCTCGACAATGCACCCGGTGAAATTGAAATACCAGTGAAGATGCTGGTTACCTGCGCCAGGACGGAAAGACCCCATGGAGCTTTACTCCAGCTTGATACTGGGATTCGGTAATGCATGCACAGGATAGGTGGGAGGCTATGAGTATGGAACTCCGGTTTCATATGAGCCGCTGTTGGGATACCACCCTTGCGTTACTGGGTTTCTAACCATGGTCCATGATCTGGATCGGGGACAATGTCAGGTGGGGAGTTTGACTGGGGCGGTCGCCTCCGAAAGGGTATCGGAGGCGCTCAAAGGTTCCCTCAGAATGGTTGGAAACCATTCGAAGAGTGCAAAGGCAGAAGGGAGCTTGACTGCGAGACCGACGGGTCGAGCAGGTAGGAAACTAGGACTTAGTGATCCGGTGGTATGAAAGTGGGATTGCCATCGCTCAACGGATAAAAGCTACCCTGGGGATAACAGGCTTATCACTCCCAAGAGTTCACATCGACGGAGTGGTTTGGCACCTCGATGTCGGCTCATCGCATCCTGGGGCTGAAGTAGGTCCCAAGGGTTGGGCTGTTCGCCCATTAAAGCGGTACGCGAGCTGGGTTCAGAACGTCGTGAGACAGTTCGGTCCCTATCCGGCGCAGGCGGAGGATATTTGAGAGGAGCTGTCCTTAGTACGAGAGGACCGGGATGGACGGACCGCTGGTGTACCGGTTGAGCTGCTAAGCTCATGGCCGGGTAGCCAAGTCTGGCAGGGATAAACGCTGAAGGCATCTAAGCGTGAAGCCCCCCTCAAGATGAGATATCCCATTCGAAAGAAGTAAGACCCCTTGAAGACGACGAGGTAGATAGGGCAGAGGTGGAAGTGCAGTAATGCATGGAGCTGACTGTTACTAATCGGTCGAGGGCTTATCCAGGAAGGTCTGTTTGGTTGATGAAACGGTAAAGATGATTTTCAATATGTGGTTTTGAAGGTATGTTTGCACGAGTGGCTCAGTGGTGGAGTATCGCCTTGCCAAGGCGAGGGTCGCGGGTTCGAATCCCGTCTCGTGCTCTCAAAGAGATAGAAAAAAGAGTCATCCGATGGATGGCTCTTTTTTCTATGTTCAAGCCCTGCCGGGCTCGAACGGTTCGAATGTCTCCGCGCTGCTCCGGTCGTCGCAGTCGAACGTCTCATTCTCGCCTTGATGAAGTGACTTTGGATACTTCCAGGGCTCCGATGCCCTTATAGTAGATGTCAATTTCCTGGGTGCGGTTCTTGCCCTTCGGATCGCTGGCAGTATGGACAAAGATCTTCTCGACAAACTCATGCAAGATACATGGAGTCAATTCAGGAATTTTGGCAGCTCAATCCGCTATGCCAGAGAAAAGGATGAAAATGGATACTTCCCCTGTTTTGCCAGTTTTAACAGGCTGAAGAAGGACTTAAAAGCTCCGCCCACTTCCTTAAGGATCTGCTGGGCCATGTTGGAATTCAGCAGCCGATAGTTTTCGGAAGTCTTTAAGATGGCGTAGTTTTTCTCATATGGGAGATACTGGCTATGTTCAAAGTAATGCTGCCGTATCTGGTAGATGGCCTGGTTGGTCAGTTTTTTTGCTGTGCGGCATAATTCCCGTAGAATGAGAAATTCATCTTTGGACAGATGCTTTAGCTGATGGCATACGGTCAAATACAAATACAAAACAGGTCCTCCTTTCCCAATCAGGACAGAACATACGTTCTACATCAATTATAGCACATGATTTCACAAAAGGGAAGGGAAAGAATTGTAATTGCTTACCATTTTACATCTGTCTATGTATCATTATAGCGGCATTCATCCCGCCACCTAAGAGGGATGGGGGGTATTCTGCCGATTTTATGATAAAATGCTGGACACCAGAGAAAAACAAGAGAAAAAATAAACGCGGCGGGGTTTCTTGATACCCGACCGCGTTTATCTTTGTCCGCTGATATACCGGCAAATCGTTTTTTATTGTAGGTTACTTTCTTGCACCATCCGAGCCGATGGTATATCCGTCAATGGTGGTATTCACCGCCATCGTTCCATCTGTGTAGAAGTAGTACCACTTTCCGTCAATCTGCTTCCAGCCGCCGGCAAACATCATTCCGGTAGCCTTGACCAGCCAGTACCACTTCTGGTCGTCGGAGAGCCAGCCTTTCACCGGCTTCCCATTTCTGTAATAGCTCCACTGGCCGCTGTCATTCTGCTGCCAGCCGTTTGCGGTCTGCGAGTCAATGACGATCTCCACAAACCGCCGCAGTACGGTGGCGACTTCGGCGCGGGTAGCGGTTCCCTTGGGGTCAAACTTATTTCCATTCTTCCCGGCCAGGATGCCCGCCTGCTGCATGGCTCTGACCGCATCCTTCGCCCAGCTGCTGATGTTTGCGTTGTCCGCAAAGGTCACAGCCTTTAAGGTCTGGGGCAGATCATAGCCCAGCTTTGCAGCGTAATTTTTCATAATCACCGCCATCTGTTCCCGGTTGATGTTGGTATCCGGCGCAAAGGTGGTGGCGGTAACACCCGTCACAATTCCGGTCTGTGCTGCCCAGTTCACATAGGGCGCATAGTAAGCGTCGGCTTTCACATCAGTGAATTTCCCGGTTTTGTAGCTGTCCGGGTTGATGCCCGCCAGCCGCCCCAGAGCTGTCACAAACATTCCTCTGGTCATGCCGGTGCCCGGGCTAAAGGTGGTGTCACTTGTGCCGGAGAGCAGTCCCCGGCTGGCTGCAAAGAGGATGTTATCTGCTGCCCAGTGGCCGGTAATGTCGGTAAAGGCCGGGGCAGGGTTCTTGTAGCCGATGCCGTAGATGCTGAAATGACCGGTTTCAAAGACAACCGTTTTCTGGCTGGCATCGTAGCTGGATTTGGTGATCCATTCCACCTTTCCCGCGTCGTCCACATAGACTGCATAGAGATTACCCGTCTGCTCACCCTTTGCCGGTGTGTAGGGCAAACGCACCGAGATGGTATGTCCATTCAGGCTGGTAATCGGCGTCTCCTTGCCGCTGGAGAGGTGCACCAGCGACAGATCGTAGGCCGGTCTTGTGCCAATAGCGGCTTTGGCCTCGGTGGAGCGCAGGGCATCTACCTTATCTACCCGGAGAATGATGTCCCCACCAGCGGAGACGCTATCCAGCTGCTTCAGAGTATCCAGGCCGATATTGACTGAAACCAGATGATCTGTTGCAACGGTAAACTGCCGGACATTTTCTTTGACCAGCAGATCCAGTGTCTGCGCCTTGATGGTCACGTTAAAAGAGGTCTGGCCTGCCGCCGAGGTGATGGGAACGGTAACGGCAATCCCGTTCTCTGTGGTGCCGTTCTTTTTCGCATCCTGTTTGGCCTTGTCGATGGCGGACTGGACAGAGCTGTTGTCCACTGCCGCATTGCCGTTTTTATCCGGCTGTATGGGTTTGGTTTCACCGGTTACAGGGGCTTGAGGCTTGTACTCCGGCTGGTTGGTGTTATCATTGTTGTCGGAATCGTCAGAATCGCCGGAGGAGGAACCTCCACCGCTGCCCGAACCACCAGAGGAGGAACCGTCGTTGCTGGAAGATTGCTTGGAAACGGTCAACGTTCCAGAAACATAGGTGATCTCATAGTTGTCATTTGACAGCGTACCAGTGATGTTGATCGCGGTTTTTCCGGTTTTGCTCATATCCGGCGTCTGTGCGTAGTCCAGTGTTACCGTGCCGCTCAGGGTATCTGCACCAACCAGCCCCTCCACCTTGTAGTCCTTATCTGCTTCCGGGCTGCCAAGGTCGGGCGCGGTGCTGCCGGTGTAGGCGCTCTGATCAAGCGCCGTAACGGTAACTGACTTTTTCGCTACGGTCACAGTCACGTTCTGTTCTGCCACATCTGCGTACTCTGCATTTCCCTGAACCTTATACCAAACAGTGTATTCCCCGGCGTTTTTCGCTGTGGGGAGCTGCTCGCTCCACTCAGAATTGTCAAGCCGGTAGAGCATCGTGCCGCCAGTGGTCTTGCCTGCTGTAACCAGCGCCTGTTCTGCACCGTTGTAGGTCAGGGCGTTTGCCGTAGGTGCCGTAACAGTGGGGACAAGCTTGTTGGTCGCATTGACATTGACGGTCAGCGTGATGTCCTCATAGTTTGTGCTCTTGATTACTACGGTCACTGTACCCACAGAGCCGGTGGTTTTCACGTCATTTTTCTGAATCGGCAGGATCAGCTTGCCGTTTTCCACCTTCGCGCCGCCGGTGTAGTAGCTGCCATCCAGTGTGATTCCGCCGAGCTCATAGGTGGGTGCACCGTACTCTTTGGGCGTTTCCAGCGTGGGCAGGGCGGGGAGCGTCACGGTGTAGGTCTTTTCGTGGCCGTTTACAATGACGAGCCCAGTTCCCTTGGTGAAGTCAGGCGCAGCGGCCTTGGTGATGCTGGCAGTGGTGGGGAAGCTGCTCTGCTCCAGGGCGTAATTCTTCGCTGCCGGTCCGATCAGGGTCACTGTGGCAGTGACGTTCTTGCCGTTGCCCACACTGGCATCGTCAAAGCTGGCGGTCACGTTGTAGTCTGTGTCTCGGTTCAAGATCACGTTGTCGAAGGTCACGCTGGTGATGCCCGCGTTTTTCGTGCCATCATAAAGCTTGGACGCAGCCGTTACCCCGGTGATCGTCAGCGGCTTCTGCCCAATGCGGACCGCCACGCTGGCGGGTGCGGTATCGTTGTGGTTTTCATCGCCAATCACCTGATACCACACGGTATATGCTCCGGCATCGGTGCCGGTAGGGATGTCCTGGCTGTATGTGCCGTTCTCGGTCAGGCTGTACTGCATGGTGCCACCGCTGGTCACACTGCCCGCAGTAATCAGCGCCTGCTCCTGTCCGGTATAGGTCAGATTTTCCTGCGCCGTGGGAGCGTTGAAGGTGGGGGTAGCCTTGTTCACCTTGATGGTCACAGTTCCGGTCGCGGTCGCGTATTCCTCATAGCCCTCCGCCGGGGTGAATGTCCACTCAGCCTGATAGTTGCCGGCTTTGTCGGGCTTGGTACTAGGATCCGTCCACTCGAAGGTGCCTTCGACCGGCTTGCCGTCGTCTTTCATCGTGCCAGTAATGGTGCTGACGCGCAGGATCTGGCCAAAGGTGATTGGCGTTGCGGTGATCTCGCCGTCCAGCACGGGAACGATCTTGTTCTTCGCGATGACTTTAACGGTCAGGAGCATGTCCTGATAGTTGTCCGTGGTGATCTTGACGCCTACGGTTCCGACGGAACCTTCGGTCTGAGATTCGACAGCCGGGACAGTCAACTGGAACTCATCGTTTGATGTGATCATTGCCGTCGAATTTGCGTAGCCGCCCTCTCCAATCAGATCGAAGTTGCAGGCCTCATATTTGATGGAGCCGTACTTACAATTATCGCCCAGCGTCGGCAGCGCGGGAAGATTGACCAAGTAAGTCTTTGCCAGCCCGTTGATAACGGTCAGCTCTATGGGCTGCATCGTGGGTGCGACAGCCTTGGTGATGCTAAACTTCCAGCCATCCGCCGTCAGGCCGTTGGCCGCAGCATAGTTCGTGCTCTCGACTACATCGATCTTGACGGTGTATTCGCCCGCGTTCTTAGGTGTGGCTTCCTTACCGTCTTTATCGTAGTATTTTACGATGACATCGCCCGTACCGGCCTTTGCGGGAGAAACCGTCGCGCTCTTGACATTGCCGTCATAGGTCAGGCTTGTCGGGGCGGTGAAGGTGAAGTCCTCCGCCTTGGGGGTAGCTTTGCCAATGGTATAGGTCACGCTGGCGGTCGCCTCGCCCAGGGTGATGCTGGCGGTGTAGGTACCGGCATACGTGGGGAGCGCGCCGTTTTCCAATTTCTCTGAATCATACATGCCCGTCTTTATGTAGCTGATGGTGATCCCACTCGCCGCCAGACCCTGCCAATCGCTGCTTGCAGTCACCGTGGCGGGTTTGCCTTCCCCGCTGTAGGTCAGCTCGGCGGGGGCCTTGATGGTCACGCTGCCGCCGTTCGGGCTGGTGCAAGTCGTGTCTGTGCAGCTTGCGGTGATGGTCGCGCCGCTTGCCGTGTACGTCCAGCTATGCTGATGCCGGGTCACGGTGAACGGCTCGCTGTAGCAATTGTAGCCATTGCTGCACTGGACGAAAATGTGGTACTGATAGCTCTTGTCTACGGGCAGCCCGGAGATCGTGAGCGTCTTGCTCTGCCCGCCGGTATGCGTCGCAGAATTAACATTGCGGAATGTCGTGGTCCAGTCGTTCTTTGATTCGTCAAACAGCTCCCACCAGTAGTAGTAGGTGACGCCCTCCGTTTCTGGCGCGATTACCGCAGTCAGCGTGATGCTGCCGTCCGTCGCAAACGCCGAGTTTCCGGTGTAGTTCGTATCGCTATTCGGATAGATCTTTTCGACCGCGAAGGGCGCTTTTTCAACGGTGACTTCTGACGGGATTGAATTGGCGTTGGGGAGCCATTGGTTATCCTTTGTTTTTTTGTAAGCGTACCCCTTCGCCAGCAGCGCGTAGGGCTTGACATAGCCGGTATCGCTCGTAATCCCGCCGTAGCTGCCGCCGCTGAGGCTGGCGCTGCTGCCGTCGTTCATGACAGCCACACGGCTGAAGGTGCCGTTGCTCAGCAAAAGCTTTCCGCCGTTCTTCGCCGTAACAATGGCGAGCTTCGTATCCTTGTCGTTGACGGTCAATTCCGCGTCTTTGCCGTCCACCGTCACATAGAAGCTTCCGTTGCTGCCCGTGACCGTCAGAGAAATGCCCTTGGCGATGAGGTCCACACCATCGACCCTTTTCCCGCCGGTCGCCAGCGTCACCGGCCCGCGGGTCAGCTCATAGGCGGTCCGCTTCCCGTAGACAGTGTCATCCACATTCTGATACAGCGTGATGGTCTTTGCACCGTCCGCCGCGTTCGCCGCCTCGATGGCAGTGGCAAAGGCCGCGTACCAGCTCGTCTTGCCGCCGACGGTCAGCGACGCCGTCATCTGCTTGTTGCAGATGCTGCAAATGCCCTTGCCGTCCGTGCCGCCGTTGTGCGTATGCGACACGACCTTGACATTTTCCAGCGTATTCACTCTATCATTGGTCACAGCCTGATCATCGACTGTTCTGTAATACGCTGCGCCCTCCGCCAGTAGGTCGGCAAGTTTGTGGTCGCTGTAGCTTCTGATCTCCTTAAATGTGCCGCCGGAGAGCTTGACTTTGGTGGTGTAAAAATCCGCGAAGACAAACGTGCCGCCGGAGATCGTGCCCGTGACAGAAGAATTGAAGAACTCAACGCCGCCATGCAACTTATCATTGGTAAAGTTGCCGCCGCTGATGTTCGCGATGCTGCTGCCGTTGAATTTGACATTACCAGTGAAGGTACCGCCCTTGGCGTTCAGCGTACCGTTCACCGTGACGGTGGCGTCGTCGGCAAATGTGACGCCCTCCTTCACCGTCGCCGTGCCGTCGATGGTCGCACCTCGATAGCTGCCGCTGGCAAAGGTCACATTCGCGTTTTCAGCGACCGTCACATTCTTGGCGGTGTGCGTTCCGCCCTCCAGCGTCAGCGTGCCGGTCAGCGGCATGGAGGTGCCGAAAGCATACATATCCCGCAGCAGGGTCAGCGTCGGCTCGGTGCAGCCCTCATTGCTCCAGCCGTTCAAGGTCTGGATGGCCTCTGCATAGCCGTGTTCCAGCGCACTGTCTTCCGTGAAATAGGCAGTCTTGGTCGTGCCGTCGGTGCTCTTGGCGGTAATTTTCGTGTACAGGTTCTTGTGGCACACAGAGCATACGGGGTTGCTGTCATCGGCGCACTGATGGACGCACTCCGGGAACTGCACCTTGTACGCTGTATAGCCGGTCAACTCTGCAATTTTGGTGCTCTTATCAACGCTGCTCCATGTACCGCCCTTTTCGCCGTGCAGCTCGCACTTTGCGTAGTCGGTTCCCAGCAGGTCTTTAACGGTGAGGCTCTTGCTCGTCATGTTATCCGTGAACTTGCCGATGGTGCAGGCGTTTGTATTGCCATTCCACAGCTTCAGGCCGTAGCCCGTACTTGTGGAGCCAATCGCAGCATCTCTTAAAACCAACTCGCCGATTTCGCCGCCAAAGCGCTCCAATGCGCCGCCGGCCTGCAGCTCCACGCGCGAAATCTTGCCGGTGTAGGAGTCGCCGACTGCAAGCGTTCCGTTGGAGGAAACGTAAAACGTGACATCGAGCGCCTGCGTTCCGCCGCCTGTTCCGGAATCCTTGACCGTCAGAGTCCTGGGTTTGTTCCCACCTCCGACGCTAATGTAATAACGCTCGCTGCTGACAGTTTTGCCATTCAGATCCAGCGTCGCTGAGTAGGTGTAAGAAGAAGAGCAATTTCCTGCGAGTGTCACATCCCGCAGCAGCGTCACGGTGTTGCCTCTGGCTGCATCAAACGCCTTCGTCAGCGTCTGATAATAGGCGCTATCGCCCACGCGCGCGTCGAATTGCGTATGGCACTTCTTGCAGGTGTAGCCGGTATCGTCCATCTCGTGCGTGCAGGGCACAAGATAGACCTTGCCGTCATCGCCCAGGCTGGTCACGCAGCCGGCGGCGTCCGCCTTGAAGTTCTCGGCGCTGAGCGTCACGCCGCTTGCCGGTTCGGCGATGGCCCCAAGATTTATGCCTTCACGCACGCCCACACGGATGACCGAATCCTCTCTCAATGCGCCTGATACAAGAATGGGCAGCTTCCAAGCTTCATTGGCGTAATAACCGGCCTTCACCGAGCCGGAAATAGTGAGCTCAGGAGTGTTGCTTTCCCTTCCGTCGTAGTAAACGTCATATTGAGAGTTGTCGGTAACGGTAGCATCGGTGAGGGTAATAGCGCCCTTTCCATAGATGCCGCCGCCCTCAAAGGTACTGTTGTTTCCGGTGATCGTCACATTCTCGACGGTTACCCCTCTCTCCGAATAAATGCCGCCCCCGTGGCCATAACTTGTATTCCCCGTGGCGGACGCCTTGTTGCCGGTGATCGTGGCGTTGGAGATCGAAACTGTGCCGGCGTTAAAGTGGATATAGATCCCGCCGCCGTTGCCGGCGGTCGCCTTGTTGCCGGTGATGGCTCCGCCGTCCATGGTGAAGCTGCACTTCTCACCCACATATACGCCGCCGCCACCGCCGTCAGACGCACCCGCAGTGTTATCGGAAATGGTTCCGCCATGCATGGTGAATCTTGGCGGGTCGGTCTGATTCGTCGTGCCGACAAGGAACACACCGCCGCCGGAGCCGCTGCCTGCTTTATTACCGGTAATCTCTCCACCATACATGGTAAAGGACGAGCCGGTCTGATAGGCGCTGCCCTTTATACCGACCTGCACGCCGCCGGTGATCGTGCCGCTGTACAGTTCAAATTTGCCGCCGTTGACGGTCACTTCGCCTTGAACCCTGCCGCTGCCGATGCAGTCGGTCAGCGTCAGCGTCGCGCCGCTGCCGATGGTGATTTTGCCGTTGATCGTCTGCCCGTTCAGGCAGAGGTTGACCTTGCCTTTTGGCACAGTCCAGCTCCCCGACACAGACTGCGTCAGATAATAGTTGCCAGCAGAAACAGGCAGGGCATCGGTTTTTGTCCATTCTGTGCCAGCAGTGTCATGTTCGTGCCCGTTGACATCTCCATTCCCGCCGCAGACGCAGTGGGTATGATCGGCCTGCGGCAGCGCAAACGCAGCCAGCGCCGCCGCCTCTTTTCCAAGACAGGCAGAGAAGTCTGCATTCTCCGCAGAGCAGATGGGACAGTCCAGATTCACCATCTCCTCACTGCATCGGTCGGTGCAGATACAGACGGTTTCCTCTGTGCCTTTGCAGGCAGAGAGATCTGCATCTTCCGCAGAACAGACCGGACAGTCGGGATTGATCGCCCCCTGCTTACAGTGGGTTTCGCAGCTGCACTCCGCCGGAGTATTCCCGGACACACCGGGAACAAGCCCACTGTCCTGGGAATTGCACTGCTCGCAGGTATACCCGCAGGGCGTCCCCTCTGTGGCCGGAATGTAGCCGCAGCTTTCGTCATGCTCGCCGCGTTCATGAGGACAGCTTAATTCTTTTGTGATACAGCCGCTTTCCTCACTGCATTCATGGGTACACTCGGTCGGCTGGGCCTCCTCTACTTCAGATGAGGTCGCCGTATTTTCTGATACGCTGCCTTCCAAAACAGGGTAACAGCTTTCGTCATGTTCATGGATACACTTCTTCACAGGGGTGTAGCAATCCTCAGTATCCCCCAGGGGATCTTCTCTGTCGGCTTCGCCGCCATTCACCTTATGCTCATGTTCACAGGCTGACCCTTCGGTTCCTTTCGTATATCCGCAGTCCTCTGTATGTTCCGGGTGATGCTCGCACAACCCCGTATGGACGGCGGACGCACCCGCTTCCACCGCAGATGCCGGAACTCCCGGCATCGTAAAAATCATTGCCGCCGCCAGTAAAAATGCGGCCGGCCGTTTCCATTTCCACATCATTTTATTCATCCTCCTCACGCGGTTCGTTCCTTCTCGTTGTTTTCTGAAGCAGCTGGGATACCGCCTCCCGCAGCTGATATTCTGTCACAGGCTTTACCAAAAAGGTGTCCGCCTGCAGCCTGCGGCTTTGGGGTTCAAATTCTGCCTGATCGCTGATCCAAAGGAGCGGGACATCCTTGCTGTACCCTCGTATGCTCATGCAGAAATTCATCCCCCTGGCTCCGTCCTCCATGACCACCACAGCATCATAAGGTCCATCCCGCTGCATGGCATAGGTACAAAACACACCATTATCAAAGCGGTCTACTTTGCCCAGCTTCATCAGCAAAGCGGTTTCTTTTTCTTTCTGGCTATAACTGCACAGCGCAATTCGCATTTTCGCACCTCCATTTTGTGATGGGTTTTATCGCCTCATATAGCTCCTGATCGGAGCAGTCTGCCGAAAGAAACACAGGGATACGCAGGTGATATGCGATCAGGGCGAAGTTTTTATCATCGCTCCACCAGACAAGCGGTGTTTCCGGTGCCAGCCGCTTCGCCTGTATGGCCGCCTCCAGTCCCTTTGCTCCGGTCATGGCGATGACAACCGCATGGTAGCGGCTCCGCCGCAGCGCCTGGGCAAGCTGGTTCTCATTCCACAATTCGTCAATCGCAAGCTGCCCATCCCCATCAAAAAGGGAGCGCAGCCTGCTTTCAAACCATTCCACATTTCTCTGCTCCGTACAAAGTGCGATTTTCATGCTGAGCCTCCTTTCCTAAAAATAAAAAAACCAGACCTTCTCATCGGAAAGTCTGGTAGTATAATTAGGATAGCATCTTGTCAAGGGAAATGCAACCGACTTTGTTTAAGACGCAGGTTTCCTGTTTAAGACGCAAGTTTTTTCCTGCGGTTTTATGTTATACTAATATTGGATTATTGTGCAAAGGAGATGGCACGATGCAGATTGCGATTGTGGATGACAGAGCAGAGGACAGAGAAGAACTGTCTGTCTGCCTGGAAAATTATATGAAAAAGCATCAGCTGGACTATACGCTGACAGAATTTGAGGACGGAGAGAATTTTTTGAAAGCTGCCGCCCAGGTCAATTTTCAACTTGTCTTTATGGACATCTATATGGAGAACATGGATGGAATGGAGGCCGCCAGAAGGCTGCGCCAAAAAAACAGGCTTTGTAAGATCGTTTTTCTGACCATTACAGAAGATTATGCCCGGATGGGGTACAGCCTGTCCGCCAGCTATTATCTGCTGAAGCCGCTTTCGCTCCATCAGGCAGATTTTGAAGAAGCGATGGAGCTGTGCCAGCTAAAACCACCCTATGAAGTGATGACACTTTCGGTTATGGCTGATCGTCAAAAGCTGGAACTTCCCACTGAGAAGATTCTATACATAGATTATCAAAACCGTATGACACGGATTCATACGGCGGAACGCGTGATACCGGTAAGCGGAGGTTTTCAGGAAGTCACTGCCGCATTGCAGAAGGACAAGCGTTTTTTGCCCTGCTACCGGGGCGTTCTAATCAACATGGATTATATCAGCCATGTTGACAGCCAGGCCTTCCGTTTGATAAACGGGGAGGAACTTCCGATTGCCCTCCGCAATGGAAAACAGCTGCGGGAAACCTACCGTCAATATGTTTTCTCTGGAATGGGGGGTATCGTATGAGAATAAAGGAAATACACAGGCGTATTCTGGGGGGCTGTCTGGTCTGCCTCCTCTGCTTCACCGGCAGTATCCCCGCATTTGCCGCTGAAACTGCAACCCCAGCCAATGCCGATGAAAGAAGGGAGAATCCGCCGGGGTTAGAAAGCAAGGCTCCGGGGACACTGGATAGTAAAACCCCGGAAGCATCAGAAGAAGCATCCCTCGTCCTTGTCACAGAAATACAAAATGAAGGTAAACTGCTCTCCCTGCCGGCTTTCACCTTGCCCCTTAGAACCACACCGTCTGATGATGACCTGGAGGAAATTTATCAGCTGGCCCTTCAGTATCAAACCGTCTGCGCCACTGTAACAGTAGGTGAAGAAATCCGGCAGGAAACATTTCCTGTCGTATGGGATTTTTCGGCCATTGACCAGACCACTCCAGGCGAATATACCGCAGCAGGCCGGATTGAACTGCCGGAGGGGTATGCCTTTGGTGAAGCTGTCTTGCAGGAGCTTCAGATTTCCGTCCGGGTGGAAGAAATGCCGCCTGCTGTCATCACTTCCATAGAGCAATGGTATCCTTATACGGACGCGTTTGCGGTTCAACAGGGCAGCGAAACCGAAACACTGGAAAATTTGTTTGCCTTTTCCCCTTACTATCTGGAATGCTATGCGGAAAATGGAACCAGCTACACCGCTGTGGTGGAATGGGACTTTTCCGGTATTGATCTGAATACTGTGGGACTGTACTATGCAACAGGAAGGCTGACCGCACCAGCAAATACTGCGTTTGCAGAGGGAATTGCTTTCCCTGAAATCTCAATTCCTGTTTCTGTTCAGGCCCCGGGCAGCCCGGACATTAACTGCTTTCTGGCCGCCAGAGGAAGCCTTTATTTTCCCTGGGTCACACCGCCAGGGGAACTGGATGAGATCAGCGTATGGCTGTCCGAAAATAACGGTTCATGGAACCGTCTGGAAAGTGGCGTTTATGTGGGTCAGGAAATGCTCTCGATTGCCACTCGTCTGCTGGCACCGGGCAGCAGTTACCGCCTTCAGGTTGATTATGACGGCGGACAGACCGGCATCCTGTCCTTTACCTACGCAGATGAAATTGTCCTTGAAGGGTATCACGATGGCGACCGGGATGGAGGGGATGCAGGCGGAAATCCACCCGATACCATCATTCAGCCGCCTCCTGAAGATACCGACGATCAGGATGACGGTTTCTCAGACAGGCCCTCCACAAAGCCTCCAAAACCGCCTGTAACAAATGACGGTGGAATGGATTCCGATGATTCCATAGATATAGATAAAGACGATTTCCCATCGAAACAGGCAAACGGTGATACAGAGGAAGATACCGCTTTGCAGCCGCCCCCTGAAGTGCAGACGATTGCCGGCACTTCAGAGCTTACCGTACCCGATCCTGCCTGGAAGCTTTCGGAAAACAGGAAAGAGCCGGTGCAAAGCGCTATGACCGTTCCCCAGGAAGTCGCAGATTCCCAAAACTCTGCTTTTTCAGAGTTCTTCGATGAAACCACTGACCGGATTTCCGGCACGCGCTTTTTGATGATGCTGCAAACAGGGGCGCAAAGAGCCGTCTTTTCCAAACAGGGAATCACCATCAGCATACCCAAAGACGCCTTGCCAGAGGGCATCCAAAACGAAGATCAGATTGAAGTCATCATCCAAAAGGATACGGACGGCGGTTTTTCTTTTTCGTTTTCCATCAATGGAACTGCGCTAAACTCCCTGCCAGATGTTTCTGTCATGCTGCCCTATCCAAATGACCCGGCAGCCGGCACATTGTTCCTTTGTGATGAAAACGGCGTGGAAGTTCCCATGACCGGCTATGACGATACGGCGAAAGCCGCTTCCTTTCAGATCAGCCATACAGGGGCATACACCATTGTGGGAAAGGAAGATACCGCTTCCCTGGCACAGACTGCCGACACAGAGCACAGCTGGTCGTCCATATTCTTTTTCATTCCGGCCTGTCTGGTTCTTCTGTCTGCCGGTGTGTTTTTCCTAAGGAGGAGGCGAAAATAAGATGGTATCTTCTGTGGTAAAAAAATATGCTGCCTTATGTATGGTCTGCCTGTGCTCATCCCTGTTTTTTCTTGGCCTGTATCAGTTCAATAATAAATATAGCCAGAACACAACCCAAGCGGCAAATGGGATTCTGGCGCTTTCTGAGGAAGAACTTCAAAAGTCACCGGTGCGCTTTCTGGTATCCGGCTGGGCATTTTATCCTGACGCGCTTTTGACCCCGGAAGAAATACAAGATGAAAGCCATTATATGCGCTACCTTTCCATTGGAGAGCAGACCAATTTCTCCAGCCCTGCAAACCCTTCTCCCTATGGCTGCGGGACTTACAAGATGACATTCTTCCTGCCGGAACGGAAGGAAACATATGCGCTGGAAATCCCGGAAGTGTTTTCTGCTTACAGCCTTTATCTGGATCATGACCTGATCCTGCAAATGGGGGAACCTGCACAGGGGACACCATTGGTTCAAAACCGCATGGTCACTTTTCATGGCGGAAAACCGGTGACACTCACCATAGCGGTCAGCAACTATGACCACTTTTACGGAGGGATTGTTTATCCGCCTGCTTTCGGAACGATGCTGGCGGTCAATACAACCAGAGGAATCCGGTTTGCATTCTGCCTGTTCAGCTGTACAGTTACCTTTGTCTGTGCGCTGCTTTCCTTTTATTTCAGCCGCCGGATGAAACAGAAAAATACATTCCTGTTCGGACTGATCTGCCTTGCCATGTGCGGCCTGTCATCCTATCCTGTGCTTCATATGCTGGCTGCGGTTCCCGTATTCCCCTGGTACACGATGGAACTGTTCTGTATCTATCTGGTTACCTGGCTGATCGTAGTTCTGCAAAACCGGATATGCAGGCCGGGCTTCCTGCCTGCGGCCATCAGTAATGGAGTGGGCGCTGCCTTCCTGGTATATGCGTTTGTGTATGGCATGATGGCTTCCCATCTCTCCCTTGGAGCTATTCGTTTCTTCTCTGCATCGGTCTTTTGTTATAAGGCGGCATCTGCGCTCTATCTGCTTATCATCGCTGTGCTTGCCATTCACAGAGGAGAAAAACGGAGCCGGCCGATCTTCTATGCTGCGTCAGCCGCAACCTGCGCCTTTATATGGGATCGCCTTCTGCCGGTTTATGAGCCGGTTATCGGCGGTTGGTTTTTGGAATGGGGCAGCTTTTTCATAGCAGCCGCCATCGGTTATTCCCTCTGGCGCGATGTGATAGAAGGATATGGAAACAGCCTGATTTTTCAGGAAGAACGCAAGCAGGTCATCCGTCAGCTTTCTATGCAGACCGAATACAGCCGTCAGGTTTCTGAAGCAGCGGAAGAAAACAGAAGGCTGATCCACGACATCAAACACCATCTGCGTACCATAGACCGCATGGCCTCTGAACATGGACAGACGGAGATCTGCTCCTTCCTGTTACAGGTAGAGGAACAGGTTGCGGCATCATCGGGTCACTCCCATGTTGCGTTCTGCAAAAATCCCGTCGTAAATGCGCTGATTGAATACTACTACGGCATGGCGCAGACACAAGGGACAGAATTTCAGGTGCGGCTCGATCTTCCTGATCAGATGCCGCTTACCGATGTGGAACTGTGTACGGTGCTGGGCAATCTTTTGGACAATGCCGTTGAGGCGTGCAGCCGCCAAAAGCAAGGGGTGCGCCGCGTTTTCATTGCAGGCGAAACCAGAGGCAATATGTACTTTTTGAAGATTGAAAACACTTACGACGGTCTGGCCTTGCAGGAGGGAAAAACATTCCTCTCCAGAAAGGGTACATCTGATGATCATGGAATCGGGCTTTCATCTGTCCGAAAAATCATTGAAAGCCATGGCGGTGATCTCGATCTTGTTCCCGGTGAGGAATCCTTTCTTGCTGGAATTACAATACAGATGTAAAAACTGTTTTTTGAGGCGCATTCAGATAACATAGGAAAGATCGCTTGTGGCGCTTTCTTGAATTGAAAAAAGCCCGCTTTTCGCGAAACTTGGACATTGCATTTTCGTACATTTCTTCGAGGGAAACGCGCTGGTGATTGTAATGAGTTGAATAGGCGAAGCCTATTTTTAATGTAACAGGAAATTCCGAAGAATTCCCTGTTACATTAAAAGGCATTGACGTGCCAAAGATGCGCACTCGCGCGAAGAGGTCGTAAGGCGAATCCACAATAACAGCGGCATTGGTGAAAGTATCTATTCCGACATAATTAAATCAATGAGTGAATCAATATGAACTTGCATCACATTAAGGCATGGAACTGATAAATCAAATCCTTTGAAAATCAATGGGAGTTCTGTGCATCCAAGTATGATTGTGTCAACGTTCTCATCTTGAATGATTCGTTCTGCAATTGTTCGAAAGTTGTTTTGAGTATCAGATACAACTTTCCCAAGTTCCAGTTCTGTTTCAATTTTTCTACCAATATACTCTTTCTCTGCCGCATCCGGTGTAATGACTTCGATCCCTTTAGATTCGAAGGATTGCTGAAAAAAGGTTCCGTTCATGGTTGGAAGAGTTCCTAACAGGCAAACTTTTCTGTATCTGTGTGCTTTGGCAAATTCACTTGCGGTATCTACCATACTAACAAGCGGTACAGGAGATACTTTCGATAATGCATCAAAAACAATATGTGTTGTGATTCCGGTTAGAGCAGCGTATTGTACTCCTGCTGCAGAAAGTTGATTGATACCGTTGAGAAGATAATCTGTCAACCCATCATAATCCTGATTTTTGCATAAATTGAGTACGTCAAATACATTAAGACTTTCTATGGTGATATTGGGAAAGAAATTTTGACCACTTTTTTTCTGTACGCCATATTCTATGCTGCGATAATATTCAATGGTGGATTCTGGCCCTATTCCACCAATTAATCCTAACTTTTTCATTAATTTTACCTCTGAGTTTACGGAATTCTGCAAATATGTTCGTCTTCATGAATGTCTTGTGCAAAGCTTCTAATGACTTTCCTGACGGAATAGCATGTAGATATTCCACGGTACATTTATAAGAGCATAGTCTGTTTTTTAAATTCCTGTCCGATCTTATTCTGTTCTTTCATGCATGCAATAAATTTCTCACGGGTCACATCTTGCGGGCGGTACTGCCATTCGGTGGAAGTAAGAATTCTATCTGCCATGAGATCAAATTCATCTTCGGTGATATCGATATCATCGAAGCATACCGGAAGACCGATACTGGCATTGAATTTCATGATCGTATCACGGAGAGCGTTCGCGCCTTCATAGGTGAGCAGGCAGAGAACACCGAGGGATACGACTTCGCCGTGCAGGTGTTCGTGACCATGACGCGTGATCGTGGAGCCGTTATAGACACAGTGCGCGAGGGAGGAATTGTAGTAATAATCCGGAATATGAGTCGTCATATTGGAAACGATACCGGTGGAGACGATGATATCCAAAGTGACCTGCATGAGGGCATCGCTGACTTTGTGCGCTTTTAAGGATGCGAGTGCCTCTTTTCCATAATCCAGGAGCGGTTGTGTGCAGACTTTACTGAGCTGGACACCCATTAACGGAGTATGGCTTAAGTGCTTACCTTTGCTGGAAAAAACAGCCTCACATTCTTTGGAGAGTGCGTCGCCGATTCCGGCCCAGAGGAGGTCGTAAGGAGAATCCGCAATAACAGCGGTATTGATGAAGGTATGATCCGCAAGCTTCGGATAATAATATTCCCGGAAGGTGCCGTTGGCATTGTAGATGACACAGATGGCAGTCACGGCCGCGCAGTTGCTGGCAACGGTCGGGAAGGTAAATAGTGGTTTGTCAAGTTCGTTTGCTACATATTTTGCGGTGTCGCAGGCTCTTCCTCCACCGACACCAAAGATGATATCTGCGTTGCGGACAGCCGGATTCGCGATCAATGCATTGCCGTTCTCGTAGCTGGAATCACCGCCGTACCAGATGAAATCCGTGATCTCAAGATCGGAGCCCTTGATGCCTTCCAGGAGCGCATCTTTTGTTTTTTCCATGGCTGTTTTACCGCCGATCACGACTGCCTTTTTTCCATAGTTTCTTGCGACGTATGGAAGTTCCTTGTAACAATTTTCACCGATGGAATAATTAGGAAGATATACACTGTAACTCATTTGCTTCTGCCTTTCTTGTTGTGAGATGACAAATATCCGGAATAAACAATATCTGTCAGATTGTGGGGGTAACTGTTAGAGGATAGAATAAACTGTCCAGAAGCGTTACGGTTGATAGTAGAGTTTTGCCATCAAAATGGATAACTTATCAATATTATAGGCGTTTGGAAAAATAATTCAAGATGTTCTTAATTTATGTCCTTTAAATTTTCCTGCCATTGCACATCACATTGTGCTACTGCAGAAAACCAATGCATGTATGATCATGATTATGCACGAGGAGTGTGAGAGAAATAAGAATCTGGGAATACAGACAGAACAGATAAGAAAAAGAACTCTGTATGGTACGTTTGTCAAAGACGAAAAGTATCAGAGTTCTTTTTAAACCGCTAAGATATCAGGAGTTACGGATACTGTCTTGCATTGGCAATCGGATGCCGGAGAGTTTTTCACTGTCCCAGCGGATTTTGAACAAAAATGACTTTTAAAAAGAAAAATAAGTTCACAATTAATTCACAAAAAATTAGCACTCACCTCTTGACAGTGCTAATCATATGTGTTATAGTACATGCAGAACAAAGGAAGAGAGAAAGAAATCAAAGGGATGCAAAAAGTCCTGGAGATTTTCAGAATCTCCCAGACAATAGATTTCAGATATTCTGATTGGAGGAATGATTTATGTATATGCCGAGTATTTTTGGAGAGAGTTTATTTGATGATATGTTCCCGTTTGATGACAGCTTCTTTACTTCTAAGAAGAATCCGCTGTATGGAAAGAATGCTTCGAGAGTTATGAAAACTGATATCAAGGAGAATGAAGGTTCCTATGAACTGGACATCGATCTTCCGGGATTCAAGAAAGATGAGATCACTGCAGAATTGAAGGATGGTTATCTGACCGTCAGCGCTGCTAAGGGTCTTGATAAGGATGAGGAAGATAAGAAAGGTCATTATATCCGTCAGGAGCGTTATTCCGGAGCAATGAGCAGAACCTTCTATGTTGGCGAAGATGTAAAGCAGGAAGATATCAAGGCTAAATTTGAAAATGGTATCTTAAGCCTGTCCGTTCCGAAACCGGTTGAGCAGAAGAAGGTTGAAACTTCTAAGCGTATTGCGATCGAAGGTTAAGGAAGCGCGGCAGACAGTGAAAGCTGCCTGCGGTGTATGGTATCAATGAAAATAACCTGTAGCTGAAAAGGACCGTTGCCTTTGCAGAGAGATCTGTGGGGCAGCGGTCCTTTTTTATGTAACAGGAACTTCCTATGAATTTCCTGTTACATAAAAAGGCACTGACGTGCCCAAAATGCGCACTCGCGCGAAGATGCAGATTGTCGCAAGCGCCTGCGCGAGGTGCGAGAATGTGCCAAGGCACATTCTTTTATATAAAAGGTACAGCTGCACGTTATTGGTTTATCATAAAATCGGCAGAATACCCCCATTCCTCGTAGGTGGCGGGATGAATGCCACTATAACGATACACAGACAGATGTAAAACGGTAAGCAATTACAATTCTTTCTCTTCCCTTTTGTGAAACCATGTGCTATAATTAACACAGAACATATGTTCTGAACCAATTAGGAAAGGAGGAACCGTTTTGTATTTGACCGTATGCCAGCAGCTAAAGCATCTGTCCAAAGATGAATTCCTCATTCTACGGGAATTATGCCGCACAGCCAAAAACCTGACCAACCAGGCCATCTACCAGGTACGGCAGCATTACTTTGAACATAGCCGGTATCTTCCATATGAGAAAAACTACGCCATCTTAAAGACTTCCGAAAACTATCGGCTGCTGAATTCCAACATGGCCCAGCAGATCCTTAAGGAAGTGGATGGATCTTTTAAGTCTTTCTTCGGTCTGTTGAAACTGGCAAAGCAGGGGAAGTATCCGTTTTCATCCTGCAGGCTGCCCAAATACCTTCCAAAAGACGGCTACGCAACCCTGATCGTCGGGTTTGTAAGACTGAATGGGAACCGGTTTGTCCTTCCGTACTCAGCAGCGTATAAGAAGCATCATAAACCGGTCACCATTACCATCCCGCCGGTCCTGGCAGATAAAACCATTAAGGAGATCCGTATCATCCCAAAAGCAGACGCCAGGTTCTTTGAGATCCAGTACACCTATCAGGTGGAAGCGGCTCAGAGAAATCTGAATCCAACCCATGCACTGGCGATCGACTTCGGGATCGACAATCTCATGACGGCCGTTTCCAACAGAGGGGAAAGCTTCCTCATCGATGGGAAACGCTTAAAATCCATCAACCAGTGGTTCAACAAGCGGAACACCTGCCTGCAGAGCGTCAAAGACAAGCAGCACTACGGAAAGAAAACAACCAGACGTCAGGTCGTTTTGCAGAGGAAGAGAAACAACCAGGTCCGTGACTACATGGGTAAAGCAGCGAAACAGGTGGTCACCTACTGCATCCGGAACGATATCGGAACCCTGATCGTGGGCTACAATACCACATTCCAGCGCTCCTCAGATCTTGGCAGGCAGATGAACCAGGTCTTTGTGGGAATTCCGTTCGGGATACTCCGCAGGAAACTGAAATATCTGTGTGAAATGAATGGGATCCGCTACGTGGAACAGGAGGAAAGCTATACTTCCATGGCATCCTTCTGGGATCTGGATGAAATGCCCGTATATGGAGAAGCAGGACTTGTGCCACCGGTCTTTTCCGGCCGCCGGATCTGCCGTGGCCTGTATCAGGACCGCTCTGGAAGGCGGATCAACGCTGATGTCAATGGTGCTTTAAATATCATGCGTAAATGTAACATTGTGAGCCTAAGGGCTCTATATGATAGAGGCGATGTGGATACGCCTGTAAGAATAAGGATCGCCTGAGAGCGGGCGGAAACTCAAAGATCAAACTTCTTAAACGGGAGTCCAAGGATTCCCCAGAAGCCCCCACTTCAAATTTCTTCAAAATTAAGTGGTGGGTAATTCACGAGCGGCGTGAGCTATGATGCTGCAAAAAGATTTGAATTGGGGAACGAAAAGTGTCAGGGAAGAGAGAAATAAACGGAGTTTTTATGATCCCGTTCGGACTGGTGACGGGATTTGCAGACGGGCAGGAGATCCGGATCACGGAGCTTGCGAAACAAGGATTTTGTTTTCGGACATTGCATGAGATCCGCGAAGTAAAGGGATTCCGGATCTGTTTTTATGATGGTTTCAACGGGCTGAAGGCAGGGAGTCAGGAGAAGAAAAGCGGGGATCCGTATACGGAAGTTGAGATCCGTTCTTTTGAGATGGAAGTGCGTGTGGAAGATGGACTGGGGATTCCGGTATATGAGTATTCGGTGTTTGTGGAGCAGGAGAAATACCGGGAATGCGCTGGAAAACTGATCCTTTGGTATGATAGATTTGTGCGGCTGAAGCTGGAGTGCGAGGACGGGGAGCTTGCAATGGCGCTTACCGGGTATCCGGCAAAAAAGGATGAACAGTTTGCGGAGAATTTCATTGAACAGAAAAAAGAATGGTTTGATGAAGGAGAAGACAGGGCGAGGCAGGAAACGCGAATCGAAAATCAGTCAGGTATAAGGGGAAATTGCATCGCAGCAGGAGATTTTGAACTCAAAGAATACAAAGAATATAAAGAATACAAAGAATATAAAGAGCAGGAACGGAAGAATATCGAAGTTGCTGTGGAATTGGACCGTCCGGAGCTTTATGAGCGGTATTTATCCATGAAATTCCGCGATTTTATGGACTGGTACTGGAACGTGAATGGGGCTAAAGAGCTGGGAAAACGAATGCCGGTTCCAGAGCGGATCTATGTGGGAAATGCCTTCTGCCATCTGCTGTTTCCTGAAAAACGGCAGTTGTTTGAGATCTTTAAAAAGGCAGAGTCGGAAGGTCTGGCTGTGACAGTTACATTTTCATATCTGCGGGAATTTATGCTGAAACCGGTGGAAAAACTGTTGGATGAGCTGGAAGAATGGTGCAGAAACCGGGAGACATTTCTGGAGATCGCGGCAAACGACTGGGGTCTGCTGGAGCTTTTGAGAGAGCGGAAGGAATGGAAGGAAGAAAAAGAAGTTCTTGTGCCGTGTATGGGGACTCTGTTAAATAAAAGAAAAAAGGATCCACGGATGGGATACAAGCAGGGAGAGACAGGATATTTTCGGGAGAACAGCCTGAATGCGGAATTTTACCGGACGTATCTGAGGGACACGTTCGGGATCCGGCGGTACGAGTGGGAGTCCTGCGGATACAGGCAGCAATTTCCGGAAGGAAAGAACAGCATCCACGTTCCGTTTTATCAGACGAATACCTCCCAGTATTGTACACTGTATGCTGCGTGTAAAAATGGGGAACGTGGAAAGCAGGAACTGCCGGAATCGTGTCCGGGATATTGCAGAGAGAAAGTCTTTCTGTATCCGAAGCATTTGAAGATGGTGGGGCGGTATAATTCGCTCTTTGCGCTGGATGGGAGTTCAGTTTCCGGAATGGCGGATACAGAAGGTTGGAAAGAGAAAAGAATTGATAGAATCGTAGTAAATTTACTGTAACTAATATGCAATTAAAAATAGCAGATAGTCAGAATTGTACTTGTGAAAAAAGAAACGAAATGTTGCAGGTGCGAACTTTCAGAAGTTGGGAAGCTGAATTTAAGGAGAAATACAATGAAGATCACGGCGGGACTTGGATCCATCGATGAATATGTGCGGTACGTCGAGGCCGGGGCAGATGAGTTTTTCTGCGGATACGTACCTTATGAATGGAATAAAAAATACGGGACGGTGCTGCCGCTAAACCGTCGTGAGGTTCTTGGCATTAACGTGCAGATCGGGGCGGAGAGTGAGCTGAGGATTCTGGCGGCGCTGGTGAGAAAGTATGGGAAGCCGGTACATCTGACATTTAATTCGCTTTATTATACACCGGAGCAGTACCCAGAGATCGCGGATGTCCTTCACCGGTGTACGGAGCTTGGATTTTCAAGCTTTATTATCGCGGATCCGGCGCTGCTGATCTACCTGAAAAATAATGGGATCCGCTGTGAGATCCATCTGAGTGGGGAGACGGCAGAGGTAAACAGTCGGATGATAGATGTATTTGACCGCTTGGATGTCAGTCGGCTTATCTTTCACAGGAAGAACAGCTTCGCAGACATGGAGTCGGTGATCCGGCATGAGAGGGAAAAGGGCAGCAGGGGCGTATGTGAATTTGAGGCATTTGCACTGAACGAGCTCTGTCAGTTTTCGGGGGCGTTCTGTAATTCCCTGCACTGCGACGAGATGGGGCATCTCTGCCGGGTCCCGTATAAGATAGGAAAAGTTAAAGGAAATAGAGAGAAAAAAGAAGAAGGTTCAGAAACGGAGAAGCTGGTCTCACGGACGGAGAACACAGTGAAAGATGCGAATGATGAACGAAGCGCAGATAAACCGAACGAAGAGTATGAGGAACGAAGATATGATTCCGACGGCTATCTCTGCGGTGCGACAGGCTGTGGACTCTGCGCACTGTATCGGCTGCGACAGGCCGGAATCACCCATTTGAAGCTTGTGGGGCGTGGAAATTATGTAGATTTTATGGAAAAGGATATCCGGAACCTGAAGACAGCTCTGGATATCCTTGAGCATGTGGATACGGAAGAGGAATATATCAGGGATATGAAGCGAATGTTGTTTCCGTATGGATGCAGCGGACTGTGTTATTATAGAGAAACGGAATCGGTTGCCGGGAAGACAATTTAAATACAGTGTCCAGGAACCGGGATTGGGAACCGTATTAACACTCGATGGCTACCTTGATCACACCGTCCATCTTATTTTCAAAGAGTGTGTATGCTTCTTCGATCCTGTCTAACGGGTATGTATGTGTGATAAGTGGTTCCGTATTCAGTCTGCCCTCTGCGATCAGCCGCAGTATTTCCTCACAATTGCAGCCGTCTACACCGCCGGTCTTGAACGTGAGGTTCTTGCCGTACATATCCGGCAGCGGCAGTGTCTGAGCCTTGTCATAAAGAGCAACGACCGTCACGACCGCATTTGGTCTTGCACATTCCCATGCAAGGCGAAACGTGGATTCGGCTCCTGCGACTTCGAGAACGACATCTGCTCCGCCATGGTCACTGTTGGCACGAACATAATCTGCACAGGCTTCGGGTGATACGGTAAGGATTTCCGGATAGTGCTCATGGATAAAGCGGATACGGCCTTCGTCTTTTTCACAGACGATGATACGTTTCGGATTCTTCAGCATGACACAGAGCAGCGTACAGATGCCCGTAGGTCCTGCTCCGATGATCAATACCGTATCCTCCTCTTTGATCTCAGAAATACGAGCTGCCCAGAAACCGGTGGCAAGAACATCTCCGACCAGCAAAGCCTGACGGTCTGTAACATGATCCGGGATTTTATTTAACCCCTGATCTGCAAACGGCACGCGAACATATTCTGCCTGTCCGCCATCGATCCGGCATCCGAGAGCCCAGCCGCCATTCTGATCGATGCAGTTGTTTACATAACCATGCCTGCAGAAAAAACATTCCCCGCAGAAGGTTTCCACGTTTACCGTGACTCTGTCACCGGGCTTCACATTCGTTACAGCGCTGCCAATATCTTCAACAATACCGACCATTTCATGTCCGACGGTTATACCCGGCACAGCGCGGGGGACGCTTCCGTGTTTAATGTGCAGGTCACTTGAGCAAA
Source organism: Pilosibacter rotomagensis (assembly GCF_045062245.2). NCBI lineage: Bacteria > Bacillati > Bacillota > Clostridia > Eubacteriales > Clostridiaceae > Pilosibacter > Pilosibacter rotomagensis. The sequence continues at coordinate 1,027,508 of NZ_CM170323.1, forward strand.
TGCTGGCAAGTGTTACCTTTACAATGGCATCTCGCTCATCCATAAGAACCGGCTTCGGTTTTTCCATTAATTCAAATTTTCCCTTGGAAACATAAGTATACGTCTGCATTTTTTATCCATCACTTTCTTTTTTTATTGATCCTTTTATCTCAGTCGAGAAGACTTCCACATTTTTTAGTGGTGAGTAACAGCAAATTTGTCTCGGTGGGAGTCAGGTCTCCGACTTGAATCATATCTTTTGGGGGCCCAGGGGCAAAAGTATTCCTCCGGACAAGCCTGCGTCGGACTTCGGACCGCATGATCTTAGTATTATATTATAGCACTTATCTGCGCGGATAGATACAAAATTCCCTTTCCGGATCCGGGAAGGGAATAGATTAGATGTTGCTCCTGTCTGCAAAGAAATGCAGTGTGAAGGATATCTCTAATATAAAGAAGTGATGATGTTTACACATTGATCGATTCCAAGCACACCGCTGTTGAGTGTCAGATGATAATTCTGTGCATATCCCCATTTCATGTCGGTATAGAACCGGTGATATGCGGCACGGCGTTTATCCTTATCGCGCAGACGCTCCTCCGGGGACTGTTCCCGTTCTCCATAAACCTCGACGATGCGCAGGGCACGGAAATCCATATCTGCGTGGATAAAGACCTTCAGGCAGTCGGCCTTATCCTGTAAAATGTAATCAGCACAGCGTCCAACAATTACACAGGGGCCTTTTTGTGCAAGCTCCGTGATGACCTTATATTGATGCTCCCACAGAATATCTTCATTTGTGGGGCCAAACAGTCGGTTTGAAAATGCAGATGAGAGGAAGCTGCCGGGCGTATATTCACCGGCTTCCTTTACATACTCCGGTGTAAAACCGGTTTCTTTTACCATTTTCTGAATGATCTCTGCATCATAGCAGGGGATGCCCAGCTGTTCTGCCACTTTTTTTCCGATGGTGCGTCCGCCGCTGCCAAATTCACGGCTGATCGTAATCACTCTGTTTTTCATACGTCTTATGCTCCTTTCACATTTAATTCATGATATGTTTTTATGATAATCACTGCTGAGATAATAAAGGTCAGAATATCTGAAACCGGCATGGAATACAGAACACCGTCCAGACCGAAGAAAACCGGAAGGAGCAATGCGAGGCCGACTCCGAATACTACCTCACGGAACATGGAAAGCATGGTAGATGTCAATGCCTTGCCCACGGCCTGTAAAAAGATGAAACATGCCTTGTTGACACACGCGAAGATCATCATGCAAAGATAGGTACGGAATGCCTTAACAGCAAAATCGGTATAGTAGCTGCTCTCATTAGAAGCGCCGAAAATAGCGATAAGCTGATGCGGGAATCCTTCCGCCAGTATGAGCGCGACTGCACCTACCAAAGCCTCGGAAATAAGCAGCCGGGTAAACAGCTCCCTCACACGCATGGTCTTTTCTGCACCCATGTTATAGCCAACGATCGGAATACAGCCGGCAGCCATGCCGACTACGATAGAAATGACGATCTGGAAAAATTTCATTACGATCCCGACGACTGCCATGGGGATCTGTGCGTACTGCTCCTGTGAGAACACAGCGTCCAATGCACCGTATTTACGGAGCATATTGTTGATCGCTGCCATTGCGGCCACAAGGCTGATCTGAGAGAGAAAGCTGGTAATACCAAGGGTGAGCATCCGTCCGAATATATTTGGAGAAAGTGCATAGTCACCGGCTTCCGGCTTGATGATCCGCATGTGCACCAGATACCAGACAGCGAGAATTGCCGTCACCACCTGACCAATCACTGTGGCTACAGCTGCACCCATCATGCCCCACTGAAGGCCGAAAATGAAAATCGGGTCAAGAATGATGTTGATAACAGCGCCTGCCAGTGTGGAAATCATGGCAAATTTCGGGTTCCCGTCTGCACGGATAATGGGATTCATAGCCTGGCCGAACATATAAAACGGAATCCCAAGAGTAATATAGAAGAAATATTCCTGTGAATGCCGGTAAGTTTCCTCATTGACCGTACCGCCGAACATGGCGATGATGCTGTTTGCAAAGATCAGATATACGGCGGTCAGGATAAGACTTCCTACAATGATCAAAACCACCGCATTGCCGACACTGCGCTTTGCCCGGGCTGTTTCATTCCGGCCAAGCGCCATGCTGACAAAGGCACAGCAGCCGTCACCGACCATAACAGCGATAGCCAGTGCAACAACCGTCAGCGGAAAAACAACGGTATTAGCTGCGTTTCCGTAAGAGCCGAGGTAGCTGGCGTTTGCAATAAAGATCTGATCAACAATATTGTACAATGCACCTACTAACAGTGAGATGATGCAGGGAACCGCGTACTGACGCATCAGCTTATCAATACGCTCTGTCCCCAAAAACTGATTTCCAATTTCCATAATAATCTAATAATCTCCTTTTTCTAAAAAAATAAGAAATGCGTAAGCTCCTTAAAATCCGGACTTACGCATTTCTGCAACACGATCTGTCTATAAAATTGTTCTTTATCGTTCACTTCCCACCTTCTTTCAATTTAAATCGAACACCCGTGAGACTTGGCGCTTGATTCTGGTATTCCTATCAGAATCACTGCGCATCCTCGCGGAGCATTTATCTCGGTCGGAGACCTAACTCCCACGGAGATAAAAAAAGTGTGGCGCTTCTGCAACTGGATTTACGCAGAAACGCCACACGATGTAGCATTATTATAGCAAAAACTGGCGAAAATGTAAAGCGGTGGATTCGGATGAACATAATACACAAAATTTAATTATAATACAATATATAATAATACATATTGACAAATGGTTATAATATGACATATAATGAATTTCAGATGAGAGATGTGAATTTTGAAATAGATTTTGAAGGCGAAAGGGAGGGGAAACATGAATCTGGAATTGTACTTGGAACAGATGAAAGAGCTGGTCAACATTGACAGCGGCTCTGGAAATGTAGCCGGAATCAACCGGGTGGCAGATAAATTGGCTGGCTGGTATCAGGAGATCGGCTGGAACGTAGAACGAATTCCTGCCGATGGAGGTCGTCAGGTTCTTCTTATTACAAATCATGTATCCGAACATTATGATGCGATGTATATCGGTCATATGGATACGGTATTTCCGGACGGGACGGCAGAGAAAAGACCATTTCGAATCGAAGGAGAAAATTACTACGGTCCGGGTGTTGGTGATATGAAAAACGGTGATCTTGCAATGTTTCATATCGCGGCAAATTTACCGGAAACTGAGAAGAAATGCCTGAATATCGCAATGGTCTATAATCCGGATGAAGAGATCGGGTCGATCTACTCAAAAGAGATCACGGATCGAATCGGCTGTAAAGCAGATCACATTTTTGTCATGGAATCTGCCGGAAAAAATGGAACCCGCCATTGCTTTGCGAGAAAAGGTTCCCTGACGTATGATATTGAGTTTCAAGGTCAGGCGGCCCATGCGGGCTTTATGTTTGAAGTAGAAAATGCGTCTGCGGTTCTTGAGATGGGACATTACATTGTAGAATTAATGAGTCTGGCGGACAGAGAAAAAGATACGACGGTAAATGTCGGGATCGCAAATGGCGGTACAGCCAGAAATGTAGTTGCAGATCATGCAAAAATCAGTGTTGAAATGAGATTCAGGGATGACAGCGAAAGAATCCGCTTGAAAGAATATGTAAATAAAATAACAGAAGGACAACCGTTTGTTCCCGGAGTAAAAACAACGATCACGATGCAGAAGGAAACTCCGCCGTTTATAAAAACAGAGGAAGCGAAAAAGTATATCGAACGGGTCAGAAAAGTTGCTGAAGAACATGGGATTCCATTTGAGGAAAAAGACCGTGGAGGACTCTCTGACGCGAACCATCTTTCCAGATGTGGAAAAGCGATCGTTATGGATGGAATGGGACCGCATGGAGCGAATGATCATAGTGAGAAAGAGTACGGATATATCGGATCCGTTGAACCATGTGTAAAGCTCCATCTGGCAATTCTAAACGATATGTTAAATAAACAATAAGCCGAAGGGAGAGAATCTGATTGATAAAATATGTTATAAAAAGACTTTTTTATGCAATACCGGTGTTTCTTGGAATTACATTTACGGTGTATTTGCTGATCAATCTTGCTCCCGGAGGACCGCTTTCAATTTTGGCTTCATCCGGAGAAATGTCACTCAGCGATCTGGAGGCGTTGAAAGCTTCACTGGGACTTGATAAGCCGGTTCTTGTCCGGTATTTTCTGTGGCTGGCAGACCTGCTGCATGGAAATCTTGGAACATCATACCGTACCTCCCAGACAGTCAGCATGATGATCGGACAGCGTATCATCCCATCATTACTGCTTACTGGAACCGGTATTATTGGTGCGATCATCATAGGAATTCCGCTTGGAGTGGTTTCAGCCTGTAAACCGAATTCGATATGGGATCATATCAGTACATTTGTTGCTTTTATCGGAGCATCTGTGCCAAACTTCTTTTTAAGTCTTCTTCTGATCTATGTATTGGCTGTAAAAATGAAATTGTTTCCGACGAGCGGCATGTATTCGGCAGGAACTGGTGGTGATTGGAAGGATCTTCTCTATCATTTGGCACTTCCGGCGTTCGTGTGTGGAATCCAGCCAATCGGAAATTATATCAAACAGACAAAATCGAGTGTTCTTGAGGTTTTGAATGAGGAGTACATAAAAACAGCAAGATCAAAAGGACTTAGAAATGTCGTCATTGTGATCAAACATGCATTTCGCAATTCACTGATTCCGATCGTTACAACCCTAAGCCTTTCCGTCCCGTTTCTGATCGGAGGTGCTGTTGTGACAGAACAGATATTTGCCTGGCCGGGGATCGGAAGCCTGATGATCACTGCGATCACAAGTCGTGATTATCCGGTGATCATGGGAGTCGCTGTTTTGATCTGTGTCGTTGTTCTCGTTGTAAATCTGATTCTGGATCTGATCTATGCTGCGTTGGATCCGCGAATTAAATTTAAATAGGAGGGCATCAGGGCATGAAAAAAATATTAAGTAATCAAGCAGTAAAAAAATTTATGCATAACCGGAAAGCTGTTTTAGGCCTTATCATTGTCTGCTTTCTTGTTTTGGCAGTCATCCTGATCCCGATATTCATGAAGCTCGACCCATATACGACTGACCGGGCGGTAGGATTCAACAAAGCCCCATGTTCCGGTCACCCTCTGGGCACGGATGATGTGGGAAGAGATCTGTTCGCAAGGCTTTTATATGGAGGAAGAATCTCACTGTTTGTCGGAATCATGTCTACGATCATTTCGGTTTTAATCGGAATTCCGTTAGGACTGATCGCCGGTTATTTCAGAGGAATTGCAGAAACTGTCATCATGCGTGTCGCAGATGCATTTATGTCATTCCCGACGATGGTCCTGATCCTTGTTCTCGTTGCGGTGTTTGGACCGTCGATCCTTACGGTCACGGTGGTGATCGGAGTATTGGGCTGGACTGCAATAGCAAAGCTGATTTACGGAAATGTGTTATCGATCCGGGAACGTGAATATATTCAGGCAACAAAAGCGATTGGAATGAGTACTCCAAAGATTCTGCTTTCAGAGGTACTGCCAAATGCGATCCCTCCGGTATGGGCAAATATTTCATTCCGGGTAGCAGGCGCAATTTTAACAGAATCCTCGTTAAGCTTTCTCGGAATGGGTGTCCAGACACCACAGGCATCCTGGGGAAATATCATATTTGCAGCGCAGAATCTTCTTGTATTGACGGCACGTCCGTGGGTGTGGTTCCCACCGGGAATCTGCATCATTCTCGTTGTTGTAGGATTTAATTTTATCGGAGAAGGTGTACGAGATGCCCTTGATCCAAAAACAAAATAGGGCAGTATATATCAAAAAATTTAAAGGAGGATCATTATGAGATCAGGTAAAAAAATTGCAGCGTGGATGCTTGCGGCAGCCATGGCAACAGGACTTCTCGCCGGCTGCGGAGGCAGCTCCGGAAATGAGACAACAGCGGCTGCATCTGCAGCGGAAGGAACAACAGCAGCGTCAACGGCGACGGATAAGACGGGAGATTATTCCGATAAGGTCATTACATACGGTTTGACGACTGCATGGGATACCGTTAATCCTTACGGATCTACATCCGGATCGATCTATCAGAATCTGGTCTGCGACAAGCTGTACGACCGCCTTGCATTTATTGAGGAAGCCGGTTCCGGGGTATCACCGAGAGCGGCCAAATCATGGGAATCTGCTGATGATGGAAAAGCTGCAATCTTTCACTTAGATGAAAATGCAAAATGGCACGATGGTCAGCCGGTAACCGCAAAGGATTGGGTATTTACCGCACAGCTGATCACAAATCCGAAGTTTGATTACGGACTCAGAAGTGAGTTCAACACATGGGCAGGAACCGATGATAATGGTCTTGAAACGGCTGAAAAATCCGTCGGAGTTGAGGCTGTGGATGACTATACATTGAAGATTTCTTTTAAGAATGTTACTCCGGTCGAGGATTGGCTGATCCTTCATAACAAGTATTTCTATGTACTTCCGGAACATCTTCTTGGTGATATCGCACCTGAAAAAATGAAAGATGATGAGTTCTGGAAAGCACCGATCGGTTCCGGTCCCTGCACCTTTATCTCTGAGCTTTCCGGAAGCCAGCTGGAGCTGGGATCTTTTGCGGATTATCAGCTTGGTGCGCCGCAGTTTGGCAAACTGATTCTGAAAGTGATCGCTTCCACGAATACGATCACATCCATTGCAGCAGGAGAGATGGATGGATTTTATCAGCAGCCAACGACTGATGATGCACTTGCGGCAAAGGATATGGGACTTACGGTGACAGAATCAAGTGAACCGACCTTTGTAGGCGTATTCCTGATCAATAACCAGAATGTATCAGATAAGCGTATTCGTCAGGCAATGAGCTATGCAATTGATAAGGATCTTCTGATCGAGCAGAATCTGCAGGGAAAAGGCATTGCACCGGCAACCTGTGTGATCCCGGGATCGGAATATGATTGCGGACTCACCTGGTCCAGAGATGTAGATAAGGCGAAAGAGCTTCTTGCAGAGGCCGGATGGGATTCTTCAAGAAAACTTAAAATGGCAGTAACCTCCGCAAGAGAGAGTATGGCAGCAATCATTCAGCAGAATCTTGCAGAGGCGGGAATTACGATCGATGTTCAGACAGTTGAGCTTGCAACGATGTTCTCAGGACTTCAGGATGGCACTTATGATCTTGGAATTTGCGGTTCAACAGCAATGTCCTATCCGCTTTGGATGTCCGGATATTATGACAATAAGAATGCGACATACTGCCAGATCACAGATACCGCATACGCAGAGCTTCAGGATAAGATTGCTGCTGAAACAGACGAAGCAAAGAAAAAAGAACTGGTAAACGAATATCAGCAGCTTCTTTGGGATGAGATGCCGTTAGTAATGCTCTATAACGGATATACTTTCGGAGTTCAGTCGGAGAGATTCCAGGGATATAACGCATTTGAAGGCGGAGTCAATAACCAGGCTGTCTGGAAATGGTCTGTAAAAGAATGATCAGAAACCGGTGACGGGTTTGTCACAAATTTAGAAGGATGATGACAGGAGGGGAGCAGATGGATGAACATTTGCTGGAAGTTAAAAATCTGAAGGTTTCCTTTAAAGTAGGAAAAAAGAAGCTGACAGCAGTGGATAATGTTACTTTTTCACTGGACCGGGGAAAGGTGATCGGGATTGTTGGAGAGTCAGGATGCGGAAAAAGCGTCACGGCCACTTCGATTATGCGTCTGGTATCTCCTTCTGTCTGCGAAATTGATGAAAACAGCCAGATCCTGTTTGAAGGGGAAGATCTGTCAAAGGCATCAGAAACCAGAATGCGCAAGGTGCGGGGAAATGAGATCTCCATGATCTTTCAGGAACCAATGTCGTCTCTGAATCCGGTATACAGGATCGGAGATCAGATGTTAGAGATGATCAGGACCCATCATCGTGAGATACCGAAAAAGGAAGCATTAAAACAGTGTATTGAAATGCTTGCCAGAGTGGGGATCCCTTCTCCGGAGCAGCGGATCAGGGAATTTCCACATCAGATGTCCGGTGGCATGAGACAGAGGGTAATGATTGCAATGGCATTGCTCTGCCAGCCAAAGCTTTTGATCGCAGATGAACCGACAACGGCCCTGGATGTGACGATTCAGGCCCAGATCCTCAGAATTTTAAAGAAGCTTGCGGAGGAGTCAGACACGTCGGTGATTTTGATCACACATGATATGGGTGTGGTGGCAGAAATGGCAGATCATGTCATGGTCATGTATGCAGGAAAATCAGTGGAATATGGAACCGCAGAAGATATCTTTGATCATCCGATGCATCCATACACGGTGGGATTGCTGAAATCAATTCCAAAGCTTGGAAGTGGTCAGGAAGATCATCTGTTTACGATCGAGGGAACGGTTCCGGGGCTGGATGAGATGCCGGCCGGCTGCAGATTTTCTACGCGATGTCCATATGCAACGGAACAGTGCAAAAAAGAAGATCCGGGAATGCAGGGAGAAGCAGGACATTTTGTACGATGCTTCCGGTCTATGGATCCCGAAATACAGGACAGCAGGGAGGTGGAATAATGGAGGCCCCTTTATTGGAAATCCGGGATGTAAAAAAATATTTTCCGGTAAAAAAAGTACATGGAAAGGAAATTACAGTAAAAGCGGTGGATTCCATTAACCTGAAGATCAATCAGGGAGAAATCGTAGGCCTTGTAGGCGAATCGGGCTGTGGAAAATCAACGTTAGGAAAGTCCATTTTAAAGCTTCATGAGATAACCGGGGGACAGATCCTGTTCCATGGAGAAGATATTACAAATTATAACGAACGCCAGATGCGTCCGCTGAGGGAAAAAATTCAGATTATTTTTCAGGATCCGTATGCGTCCTTAAATCCAAAGAAAAAAATTGTTCAATCCGTTATGGCACCGCTGGATGTGGCGGGAAAATATACGAAAGAAGAAAAACTGGAAAAGGTCAGGAAGATCCTGCGGGAGGTCGGTCTCAGTGATAAATATCTTGAAAAATATCCGCATGAAATGTCTGGCGGACAGAGACAGAGAGTCGTGATCGCAAGAGCCCTGATCAACGATCCGGAACTTGTCATTTGTGATGAGCCGGTATCGGCGCTGGATGTGTCAGTTCGATCACAGGTGCTGAATCTGTTAAAGGACCTTCATAAAGAAAGAAATTTAACGTACATTTTCATTTCTCATGACTTGAGCGTAGTGGAGTATCTCTGCGACAAGGTGGCGGTCATGTATTTGGGGCGCATCATGGAATATGCAGGAAAGAGGGAGCTCTATGGGAAACCTCTTCACCCGTATACAAAAGCATTGCTGTCAGCAATTCCGGTTCCGGATATCCACGCGAAGCGGGATGAGGTGATTCTTCAGGGAGAATTGCCGAGTCCGTTAAATCCGCCGACAGGATGTCTGTTCAGTACAAGATGTCCGATGGCAACAGACCAATGCAGACAAAGTCGTCCGGAATTAACAGAGATCACGGGAGACGATGGAACAAAGAGAAGCGTTGCCTGCTTTCTGTATCAGTAAACATTGTAAAAATATAACATGCGAAAAATGCGCAGAGGAGGAAATCAACTATGGAAGTAAAACAGATCATTGCGGAAATTAAGGAAAAGATGGATCAGCGAGGCGGATTAAAGCATATGTATTTTGTTGCCTGCGGTGGATCAAAGGCAGCTATTTTCCCGGGACTCTACCTGATCCAGTCGGAAGCAAAAAATTTCAGTGCGACAACCTATACCAGCAATGAGTTCGTACATGCGACCCCGAAAGAATTAGATGAGAGATGTATCGCAGTCATCTGTTCTCTTAAGGCTACACCGGAGACTGTAAAAGCTGTCGAAACAGCAAATGCAGCGGGAGCAATCACGATTGCCATGACGGGAAATATGCAGACCGGTATGGCAAAGGTCGGTCAGTATGTTGTGACATATTCAAACGGAGATCATCAGGATTACAGCGACTCCAATCAGGCGAATGCGCTCCGCATCGGCTTTGAGGTTCTCCATCAGTTTGAAAACTGGGATAAATATGACAAAGCAATGGAAGCGTATCAGTATATTGATGAGATCGTTTCAGAGGGAAAGAAAAATTGTCTTCCGGCTGCACAGGCATGGGCAGAAAAAGTCGAACATGAGCCGGTCTTCTATGTCCTTGCATCCGGTCCGAACTATGGAGTTGCTTATTCCATGTGCTGCTGTCACTTTATGGAGATGCAGTGGAGACATGCGGTATGCCTGCACACAGGTGAGTACTTCCATGGACCGTTTGAGACAACCGATAAGAAGCTTCCGATGATCCTGTTAATGAGTGAGGGACGTACAAGAGCGCTCGATGAGAGATGCCTGAAGTTCCTGAATACATATGCTGAGAACTTTATTATCATTGATTTTGAAAAGCTGAATGGAGGAAAAATCGATCCTTCGGTTGCAGAATTCTTCAATCCGGTTGTCATGATCCCGATTGAGCGGTATTATGTATCTCAGCTGGCAGAAAAAACAGGTCATTCAATGGATGAAAGAAGATATATGTGGAAGGTTGAGTATTAATGATAAAGGTAATTGGCATCGGAGATAATGTATGTGATCAGTATTATCCTGCAAAGATCATGTATCCGGGTGGTCAGGCCATGAACTTTTCTGTATATGCAAAAATGCTGGGGGCGCAGTCTGCGTACCTCGGCGTTTTTGGAAAGGACAGAGTGGCAGAACACATTATTTCTGTTCTTGATGAGATCGGGGTCGATCATTCCAGATGCAGGCAATATGCCGGCGAGAATGGATACGCAAAAGTCCGGCTTGAAAATGGTGACAGACAGTTTATCATGAGCAACCGCGGAGGGATCGTAAATGAGCATCCGTTGGATCTAAAGCCAGAGGATATTTCCTATATCAGGGAATTTTCCCTTGTTCATACCAGTAATAATGGTCACTTTGATTCACAGTTAAAAAAAGTAAGAGAAACTGGAATTCCGGTTTCTTATGATTTTTCCGGTCACTGGAATGAGGAATATTATTTAAAAGAGATCGCGCCTGTTGTTGATTACGCATTTTTCTCCTGCGGAGAAATTGATGAGGAGACCGCAAAGGCAGCATGTAAGCGCTTTGTATCGGAAGGCTGTAAAATTGCAGTGGCAACTATGGGAAAACGCGGATCCCTCGCTTTTGACGGAAAAAAGTATTACAGACAGATCCCAAAGCCTGTTGATGCAATCGATACATTGGGAGCCGGAGATTCTTTTACAACTGCCTTTTTACTTTCCCTTTTAGATGGAGAAAAAATCGAGACAGCAATGGAAAAGGGAGCTGAATTCGCTGCAAAGACATGCATGGTGAGAGGCGCTTTTGGATACGGCGTTCCGTTTGAGGATCCGGAGCCTGGTGACTGCCTGTAAAAATTTTGGGATCGAACAGGGAACTTGCTCTGGAAAGGAAATTGTCCTTGCTATTTGTCTGAGCTGTTATTAGAATAGTATTGAAAAGAATTTAGACAGTGGGGGAAAATGAATGTTAAAGCAGGATGCGATGACTCCGTTATATGTTCAGCTTATGGATACAGTGGAAAAGGATATCAAAAGCGGAAGATATAAACCGGGAGATAAGATCATGACGGAATCAGAGATGGCAAAGACGTATGGTGTCAGTCTGATCACCGTGAGAAAAGCAATCGGTTCCCTCATGGAAAAAGGACTTGTTGTTCGGAAACAGGGAAAGGGAACGTTCGTAACAAAGCCAAAATTTTCCAGAAATATCAAACGTCTCCAGAGCTTCAGTGAGATGTGTGAGCAGATGGGAGTCGTGCCGGGGGCACATATGCTGGAAAATAAGATCGTGGATGCTGATGGAAAGATTGCGGAGAGACTTGGAATTGAGACGGGCAGTAAAGTGATCTTTATATCACGTCTGAGATTCGCGGATTCAGAACCGGTTGTAATTGAAAAAAACTATTTTCCGTTAAAATATGCATTCCTGTTAGAAGCTCAGTTTGAGGATAATTCCCTTTTTGATTATTTGAAAGAGAAAGCAGGAATGCAGGTTACAAGCTCGGAAAAACTGATTGAGCTTTGCAGAGCAACACAGGAGGAAGCAAAATTACTCGAAGTCCGAAAGGGCGATTATCTGATGTTCGTTAGAAGTACAGCATACGATCAGGAGAATGAGCCATTGTATGCGGGAATTCAGATCATAAATGGGGATCGATTCTCTCTGTATGTATATGAGACAAATGGGGAGCATTGACCATTCAGGAAAAGACTACTGTTTTCACAGAGCGATTTGTGGAAACAGTGGTCTTTTTTAATGAAAAAATTGATATGTGTCTGCAGGCAAATGGAGATTGCAGAGGTCATAGTGAGAATGGGTTGGGTTACATTTTTATTGATTTGTATATTGACTGATGGTAAAATAATAACAGATAATATATTATATATTTTGAATGTAATCATGTAAAAATAGATAAAATATTATCCAATAAATGTACGAAAAACGAAATCGAAAGTGGGAAAGACTATGGAAGGTTTTATATGGGAGACAGCGGAAGAACTGGATTTGAAGTTGGCGCAGAGGGTTCGCAATATTAGAAAACGGCGTTCAATCTCGCAGGAGAAGCTGGCGTCGATGAGCGGTGTGAGTTATGGTTCTGTTAAAAGATTCGAGTCTACCGGTCAGATATCCTTGTTGTCTCTGACGAAAATCGCAATGGCATTGGATATTGCGGATGAACTCAGGAATATTTTTTCACAGGTACCATACAGAGACATAAAGGAGGTCATAAATGAAACAAGATAATGCGCTGCAGGTGTATTATGATGAAAAACTTGTGGGGACATTGGCCATGACAGCAAATCGAAAAGCAGCATTTCAGTACACCGATGAATGGCTGGAACATGGATTTTCGATCAGCCCATTCTCGCTGCCATTAAAAAAGCAGGTGTTTGTGCCCACAAAGGATTATTTTGGCGGCCTTTATGGCGTGTTTGCGGACAGTCTTCCGGATAATTGGGGAAGATTGCTGCTAAATCGTCTGCTTCGTGAGCATAAACAGGATCCGGATAAACTGACGGTTTTAGACCGACTGGCAATAGTTGGAAAATCAGGAATGGGTGCGTTGACGTATTATCCGGAAAGAAAATTTCCAGAGCAGCAGGATAATCCTGACCTGGATGAACTGGCGCGGGAGTGTCAGAAAATATTGAACACAGAATATACAGACAAACTTGACGAATTGTACCGGCTTGGAGGAACGAGCGGAGGAGCAAGGCCGAAGATCATGACTTCGATTGGAAATGAAGAGTGGATCATAAAATTTCCGGCCCATGTAGATGGAAAAGATGCGGGAAAAATGGAGTATGATTATTCATGCTGTGCCCGGAAATGTGAAATTACGATGAGTGAGACAAAGTTGTTCCCATCTGGAATCTGTAAAGGCTATTTTGGAACCAGGCGGTTTGACAGAGTCCCTGATCAAAATGGAATAAAGCGAGTCCATATGCTGACAGCAGCAGCGCTTCTCGAACTGGACTTTGAACAGCCGAGTCTTGATTACCACAGTCTGATGAAACTTACGAAGATATTGACGAAGGATCATTATGCGGATGTGGAAAGTATGTTTCGAAGAATGTGTTTTAATGTTTTTGCGCATAACAGAGATGACCACTCAAAAAATTTCACCTATTTGTATGATGAAGAAAAAGATCAGTGGAGACTGAGCCCTGCATACGATCTTACTTATAGTAATACGTACTATGGGGAACACACAACGACCGTTGACGGAAATGGAAAAGATCCGGGAAGAAAAGAATTATTAGCTGTTGGCATTACGGCTGGAATGAAGAAGAACCGGTGTATGGAAATTATTGATGAGATCGAGAGGTGTGTGGGAGAGATGCTTGGCGACTACCTATAGAATGCGTTCTACGATGCGCCTGAAAAGTTACAATGCTTCAATGAAATACACAATTAATTCACAAAAAAATTAGCACTCAACTCTTGATAATGGAAGTTGATTTTTGTCCTGTCTTGTGTATCCCGGAAGTGCCTGTTTTACAGGCTTTCCGGGGCATCAGTCATTTTGTCTGGTATTGTAAAGCAGTGTCAGATTTGTCGTAAATGTCGTAAATTTGTGGTCAAAAAATGATGAGAAATGGAGAGTGCTAATAAAATGAAATTAACGTATACGAATGTAAATGGATATTTGATCTCAAATCTCACCTATAAATCCGGTGAACAGATGGAGCAACTTGGCAAGTATGGTTTTCTTCGCAGAGATTATCTGAAAAACCATCGAAATTCAACCTATCAGGTGATGCTTCTGCAGGATACGATTGGAGAGCATCTTCTGGAAGTGGACAAGGCAGCCAGGGAACGGGAAGAAGTGATTCTGAAACAGTTGGAAGAAAAAGAACCACTGCCGGATAAGGAGAAAGATCAGATGGCATGGGTAAGAGCTGCCAATCAGCACAGAGCGATTGCAGAAGAGATTATCCTGAAAGAATTGATTTATGTATAAGGATTGCCAGTAACTAATCTGGCAGGTAACTGATAAAAATAGAATATTGTGAGCGAAGTAAGACGTGAGTCATAAGATATGGCTTGCGTCTTTTTCTTTTGAACTGGAAAGGAGGATGGGAGCATGGCACAGATTTTTCGTGTAGAGAGAACTAAGAATTTTACGGTAATGAGTAATCATCATTTCAAGAATAAGAATCTGACATTGAAAGCGAAAGGTCTATTATCGCTGATGTTAAGTTTGCCAGATGACTGGAATTACAATATGCAAGGACTGGCAACATTGAGTAGAGATGGGATTGATTCTGTTCGTTCTGCAATTAAGGAATTAGAGCATCATGGATATGTGGAACGTCATAGATTGCGTAATGAGTATGGCTTTTATGGCGATACCGAATATATTATCCGGGAAGTTCCATTAGGAGAAGAAAATAATTAAGTGGAGAAGAGAAGTGCCTAAGGGTGGATAGTCCAATTTTGGACAATCAGGTCATAGGAAATTTCTATCTCCGGACATCAGAAAATAGGAAAACCAGATATGGTAAATCCCATACTGGACAAACCGTTGCTATTAATAATCCATGTTATTAAATATGAATTATTAAAGAACCAATAAATAAAATATCCATCTTATCAATTCACGTAAGTATTAATAGGATTGGATAAGAAAAGAAAGAATGAGGTATGATTATGAGAATGATGAAAAATAGTAGAAATGAAACAATTATGGTGGTCGGGATTGATCATGGGTATGGAAACATGAAAACTGCCACCAGATGCTTTCCATCCGGTGTAGCCAGATATGACAAGGAGCCAATCTTCCAGAATAATCTTCTTGTTTACAATGGTATGTATTACCAGATCGGAGAGGAACACAAAGAGTTCTGTGCAGAGAAAACGCAGGACGAGGACTATTATGTGTTGACACTGGCGGCTATAGCAAAGGAACTTGATGGGAAAAAAATGAATCAAGCAAAGGTACACATTGCAGCTGGACTTCCGCTTACCTGGGTAGCTACACAGAAAGAAGATTTCCAGAAATATCTTCTCCAGAATGAATGTGTGGATTTTATATTCCGCAATAAAGAATATCATGTGGAGTTTGCAGGAGCTGATATTTACCCACAGGGATTTGCAGCAGCTTTTTACCGTTTACAGGATTTCAAAGGAATCAACATGCTTGTGGATATTGGAAATGGAACTATGAATATCATGTATATCAATAATTCCCGTCCATTAGAGAAGAAATGCTTTACAGAGAAATATGGAACGCATCAGTGTGTGCTTGCAGTCAGGGAATCCTTATTGAAAGAACTGGGAACAGTGGGGGACGATCTGGTGATTGAGCAGGTGATCCGTACCGGGACAGCAGATATTAGTGAGAAATATCTGACAGTCATTTGTAAAGCTGCCGGAGATTATACGAAAGAAATTTTCCATAAGCTGAGAGAACGGGAATATAATCCAGAACTGATGCGTCTGTATGTGGTCGGCGGTGGCGGTTGTATGATCCAGAATTTTGGGGAATATGACAAGAGCCGTGTAACGATTGTACGGGACATCTGTGCCACAGCGAAAGGCTATGAAGCAATGAGCGTAAGGAAAATTCAGAGAAACGGAGGAATGCTTGTATGAGAAAAGAACGGAAAATCATCAATACAAATATCCGTTTGAATCTTTGTGATGAACAGGACAGGCAGGCATGGGAATATTTGCAGACGATGGACAGGGAAAAATATAAATCGTACACCAGAGCAGTTGTAGTTGCTTTAAACGATTATTTTTCCAGAGAGTACAGGAATGAAGCAGATCCGTATCTGGAAACCAGAGAAAAGGAAGATGCTTTTCTGGAAAGAGTGGAAACAGCTGTCCGGGATGGAGTAAAAGAATCTGCCCCGATGGCTATAGCGAAGAATCTGATGGAAATGCTTGTACCGTTTGTAAAAGAATCGGTAGGAGAAAGTAAGCTGTCGGACAGAATACTAACAATGGAAAAAAAGGATGGAGAGATTACCGAAGATAATCTGGACTGGGAGAAAGAAGCTAATATGGATGCAGCATTGGATTTTGCAGACAGTTTTTAGATAGTTATGAAATAGCAGTAACAGGAAAACAGACTGACAGTAAGGAATAGCTTTACAAAAACAGAATAGCAGAAAAAGACAATGGCAGTGGTGACATTTCAGATATTATGAATTGGAGAAATGTTTATGACTGCTATTTTGATGTCTTTTAGCAGAAATGGAAAGAGATCCAGAAAAAGAAAGACAGAAATAACAGGAAAATATAACAGAAAAGCGTTGGCAGATGGGTGATTGAACAAGCAAGGCGAAGAAAAGAGATAGAGTGCCGGATACGGCACATGATTGTCCGATACTTCGCATCGGAGTGATGCAGGAACAGTCTGTTTTAGAAAGAGAAAATCTATGGAAATGGGAGCTTTTCTATTTCTTCCACAGTCTGTCCCTGCACCACAAAACCACTGTCATCTCCATTTTGATCTGATAACGTAGGGTGGAAAATATGGCTTGGTGGGTGTCGGTTCAGTGGTGGGGGGATGACAGGCAAGTTTCGCAAAGTGGCAAGCCACTCTGCACCGGAGCCAGCCTTTGGGCTGTTCCTAAACTTGCCAGAGGGCTCTGCCCCTGGAACCCTGGCACGTCAATGGCGTAAGTATTCCTGCGAAATGTCCACCGGACATTCCTGCGGAACACTTACTGATTGACTAGGACTCTGTCCTGCACCTGTATAAGAGAGCGTTGCACTCTCTTATAAATCTCCTGCCAATATGCACCAGAACGCTGTGTCTGTTAATAAAGAATGAAAATCGAGTAGAGAAAGGAGCAGAAAGCCTATGAGAAAACGAAATCATACAGTAACTATACGGATGAATAAAGAGGAATATGAGCTACTTCAAAGCAAAGTAAAGGAATCCGGAAGAACACAGCAGGAAGTTGTAATAAAAGCAATCGCAGATTTGAAGATAGCTTCTACAGAGGAAGTGGAAGAACTGAAAAGATTGAACCAGCTGTTTGCAGATATTCTCAGTCAGCTTCGTGGAGCTACTACAAATATTAATCAGATTGCAAGAAAGCTGCATACAGATGGAGAAGTTCCAAATGACAGTACGTTGTATTTCCTCAATAAAAATATTCTTAAGTACCGGAAGGAGAGTGAAAAGATATGGCTATTAATAAGACGATTAATAAGCGGACAAATACACATGGAGCAATGAGAAACTGCATCGAATATGTTTTGCGACAGGACAAGACCAACGAATTATTTACCTGTGTAACAGGCCCGTACTGTCATGACGAGATCAATTATGATCTGGTGTACAGAACATTTTTAGAGGAAAAGAAGGTATGGGATAAAGATTCTGGGAGAATGTACGCTCACAACATTATTTCTTGGCATAAGGACGAGCAGATTACTCCGGAGCAGGCATTAGAATTTGGAAAGGAGTTTGCAGAAAATTGGTTCAGTGGATTCCAGACCTTAGTGGCTGTGCATAAGGATAAAGATCATATCCACTGCCATCTGGTTACTAATTCAGTGAGTTATGAAGATGGAAGAAAACTGCATAACACCAAAAAGAATCTGGAACGTATGAAACAGCTTACCAATCAGATGTGCCGAGAACGTGGCTTGTCCGTTGCTGAAAAAGGAAAACATTTTGATGGAAGTCAGATTGAAAAAGGGGAAGTCATTGCATGGAGCAAAGACAAATATAACCTGTTCCGACAGCAGGTAAAGGACAGCTTTGTAGCGGACTGTGCAATGGCAGTATTAAAGGCAATGGAAAATTGTATCAGCAAAGAAAAGTTTATAGAAAAAATGAAACAGTTTGGATGGAATGTAAACTGGTCAGAGAAACGGAAGCACATCACTTTTCAGAACCAGGACGGGAAGAAGGTGCGAGACAGCAATTTGTCAAAAACATTTCATCTGGATATCAGCAAGGAGGGATTGGAAAATGAATTTAATGGAAATTACGAAAGGATACGAGCCGAAGCAGAACGAACAAACGGATCAGACGAAGAACTCGCTGTATACTACCGACAAGTGGAAGTTGCTTGCGAAGGAGCAGGCAGAAATGCTGGAGAAAGTGACGGTGGAGAAGGACGAATTACAGGTGAGAAATCAGAAGATGAACGAGTTTATCCAGAAATTTCAGGAAAGGACACACAAGCTGAAAATGGAAAAACAGAATCTATTCTTCGAGAATCACGAAATGCAAGACGAAATTCGGAAATTAAACGACGAAATTCATCGTTTGACAACCGAACTGTCCGAAACGCAGAAGCTGAATCAATCGCTTCAGAAGAACAACGACGATTTGAGGAACAGAAACGGATTGAAGAGCAGGAGAGAGCAAGAGCAGCTCGAAGAAGAAATAAAAGACGTTCAGGACCAGAACTCTAAATTGCAGATACAGGTGAATAAATCATCTGTGCAAGCTGTTGATGAGGCATATAGAAAACAAAAAGAAGCAGAAAAACAATTACGGTCATTAAAGCATCAGGCGGAACAGAATAGAAAGATGGCTGAGAAGGAAGTGCAAAAACTGAAAAAAAGAATAAAATTGCAATCAGAGAAAATAAACGAGATAAAATTTTTCTGTGTAATTGGATATATAGTGGCATTTGTACTTTCAGCTTGTCTTGTTAAGATGTGTTTCTTGTGATTTTAAATGCGATATTTCAGAATTGAATTATGATTTTTGATAGATTAGATTGTTTGAAACGCATTTTTGTGATATGATGATAAATACCATGTGAACAGATATTTCAAGCAAATAAGATTGAGGTGAAAAAATGGTAGTTAGTTACAAGAAATTGTGGAAATTGTTGATTGATAAAGAAATGATGAAGAAAGATTTGCGTGCAATGACAGGAGTTAGTACAACAACGATGTCTCGATTATCAAAAGATGAAAATGTAAGTACAGAGATTCTGTCAAAGATATGTTCTGCTTTGAATTGTGATGTTGGAGACATCATGGAATTTGTTCCCGATAAAAAAGAGGAACAGTAAGGAGGTACGGGAACATGGATCATTCTTATCCTTATATTGCGTCTTTGACCAGAGAGCCGTTCCTTTTCTACGAAATGCGTTCTACCGCAAAGCTAATGGTAGAAGGAAATTCTGATGATGCAATTGTTAAAGAAATTGTAGAGCAGAATCTTTTTCAGTATCCAACTGAAAAATCTATTACACGCATGGCGAAAGCCTGTATCAAACGGCTTCATGCACTGGAAGATGATTCACTGGTTGCTGCGATTGCGTCACAGCCAACGGATGTAGCAAAACAGATTTGTCTTTATTCATTGATGAAGCAGAGCCGACTGGTTTGGGAATTTATGCTGACCGTCATTGGCGAGAAGTACAGATTAAGGGACACGTCTTTTGGTAAGATAGATTTGAATACATTTTTTATACGTTTACAGGAACAAAATGATACCGTAGCTTCCTGGAGCGATAGTACGATAACAAAGTTAAAACAGATTATTGCCAGAGTGCTTGTCGAAACAGAATATCTCGACAACCTCAAGGCAGATCATTTGAATCCAGTATGGCTGCATCCTATTTTAGAGAATGCCATCAGAAGCAATGGCGACACGGCGGTACTGCCGGCGTTTAATTGCTTTGTGTAGGAGGTAACCCGATGAGTGAAATAAAAGAGCGCCTGGACAAAGTTCGGGCATTGATTCAGGAGCCGGAGTTCCTGGAAGGCAAGGGACTCAGCAATGAGGTGAATATCAGAATCTTCTGTTATGAACCGGAGAATGAAATGGTTGTCCGCCATTTTGTGAATCAGCTGGAAACCGATCAGTCCTTAGATTGCCATTTGATCGTTTGTAATTTATATAAAACATTTCTCTCTATCTGCGATGATATGGACATCACAGATGCAATTCCCGATATGGAAGAAGCTGACGGAAGTGCTTATCTTTTGGAGCAGCTTAATTCTGCAATCGGCAATGGAGAGTTTATTGAAAAAATCCAGTATGAGCCACACGAACTGGGTGATGTGCTGATGCTGACAGGTGTAGGCGAGGTATTCCCGTTTATGAGAATCCATACGTTACTGGAAGCCTTGCAACCGTATTTTTCGGATATTCCGATTTTGGTTATGTATCCGGGTGAGTTTGATGGCCGTCATGTAAAACTGTTCAATCGTTTGACACCAAATGATTATTACCGGGCATTCAATGTCATAGATTAAGGGGGATAAAGCCATGATGATTCGAGATATGTTTGCGGATGACATTAACCGCAAAATCAATGGTGTAATTAAAGTAGATCAGGCTGCTGATGATGTAATCGAGCAGGAGTTAAATGAATATGTCATTACCAGAGAATTGAAGAAACACTTCATTACGTTCTTCAATTATTACGGTGATGCTTTTGACCAGCCGACCGCTGATATGGGTGTTTGGATTTCTGGTTTCTTTGGAAGTGGTAAATCTCACTTTTTGAAAATGCTTTCCTATCTTTTGGAAAATAAAGAGGTAAAAGGCATTCGCAGTGTGGAGTGTTTCCGTAAAAAGTTTGAGGATGACCCGGCAACTTTTATGCTGATTGATCGTGCCACAAAGGGACAGACCGAGACAATTCTGTTCAATATTGATATTGAGGGATTCAGCAATAAAGATAAGACTGCGGTTCTTCGTGTATTTGCCAAAATGTTCTACAACCATCTGGGATTTTACGGTGAAAATCTGAAAGTTGCCATGATGGAGCGTTATATCGACCAGCAGGGAAAAACCGAGGAGTTCCGTAGAGTTTTTGAAGAAAAGAAAGGCAAGTCCTGGCTTGAAATGCGCCGTGCCTTTGCTTTCAATGGAAAGTTCATCATCCCAACACTAATGGAAGTTTTAGATATGAGTGAGGACGATGCCAAGGCGTGGTTCAATGATAAAACTGCAACAGAGATTTCTATTGCACAGCTTGTGGAAGATATGAAAGCCTATGTAGATACTAAACCTGCAAACTTCCGTCTGCTGTTTATGATTGACGAGGTTGGTCAGTATGTTGGTACGGATACCGATATGCTTTTGAACCTCCAGTCTCTGACCGAGAAAATCGGAAGTGAGTGCGAAGGTAAGATTTGGGTGATCTGTACCGGACAGGAAGCCATTGATGAAATCATCAAAGTTCGTGCCGATGAGTTCTCCCGTATCCAGGCTCGTTTCAAAACAAGACTGAGCTTATCTTCCTCCTCCGTGGATGAAGTCATCCAGAAGCGTATTCTGAAAAAGAAAACAGAAGCAGCCAAAGACCTGGAAGGTGTTTATGAACAGAATGATTCTGTCCTTCGTAATCTATTCAGCTTCAGCGGCTCTATTCTGGACATTAAAGGCTATTCTGGTCCGAGGGAATTTACAGAGAACTTCCCGTTCGTGCCATATCAGTTCATCATCATGCAGAAGGTATTTGCTGAAATCCGGAAACATGGAAATTCCGGTAAGCACCTGTCCGGTGGTGAGCGTTCCATGCTGTCCGGTTTCCAGGAAGCTGCACAGAAAATTCAGGAGAAGGATGAATACGCACTTGTTCCGTTCTTCCGTTTTTATGATACCGTACATACTTTCTTGGACGGTTCTATCCGCAGGGTAATCGAGCGTTGCCAGAAAGCTGCCGACAACGGCGATGGCATTGAACAGCAGGATGTGGATGTACTGAAACTTCTGTACTTGATTCGATATATTGATGACATTCCTTCTAATCTGGACAATATAGTTATCCTTATGGCAGACGATATTCGTGTAGATAAGATTATCATGCGCGAAGCTGTCCGTGGATGCCTTGACCGTCTGATGAGCCAGAACTATATCGGCAGAACCGGCGACACTTATAACTTTCTGACTGACGAAGAACAGGACATTCAGCGTGAAATCCGGGATACCAATGTGGATACCGCTTCTATCGTGGAGCGTATCGCTCAGATGATTTACGGCGATATTTTCACGACCAAGAAGTTTCGTTATGGAAAATATGATTTTGCTTTCGACCAAATGGTAGATGGCATTACAGTCGGTGTGGCAACAGGCGGTATGCGTCTGCGTTTCCTGACCGTTGCTACCGATGCTATTGAAAAAACAGATTATCGTCTGATGGCAGAATCCAAAGGTAACGAAGCAATCGTGGTTCTGGCTGACACACCTTACTATGAATCTCTGGAATCTGCTATGAAGATTCGCAAGTACGTAAAGCAGAGAAATGTAAGCCAGCTTCCAAAAACTGTGCAGAAAATTATCAGTGATCAGCAGGACGAAGCCGGAAAATATGAGCTGAGTGCCATGACCGAATTGCAAAATGCTATTGAAGGGGCGCAGTTCTATGTAGACGGTGAGCATCTGGAAATCAAAGCTGGAAATGCCAAGAGTAAGATTGACCAGTCTCTTGAATATCTGGTTGCTCATGTATATAGCAAGCTCGATTTGATTACAGATCATGCAGGCAGTGATGCAGATATTATTGCGATTCTGACAGGTGCGGTAACAGCACTTCCGGGTATGGAACCGAACCGTGATGCAGCTTCTGCCATGGAAGAATATCTGGAAATGCAGGATGCGAAAAAGCTGCCGACATCTATGGCAGATGTGCAGAGCAAATACAGTGCGATTCCGTATGGCTGGAAAGAAATCGACATTGCTGCGGTTGCGGCACAACTGATTTATTCCCAGAAAGTAACCATCAAGTATGCAGGCAATACCATTCAGCCGGATGATTCGAAACTGCCTGATATGCTCCGCAAAAAGAGTGAGATAGGCAAGACTTCCATCAGCAAGCGTAAAACCATTTCTGCTACGATGATGCGTGATGTAAAAGCGATGCTCCGAGAGTATTTCGACATCATGGATGTACCGGACGATGAAGATGGTTTGATTCGCTTTGTGACGGAGAAGTTTACCGAGCAGCGTGATTACTATGCTTCTCTGGATGCTCGTTATGACGGACATAAATACCCGGATCGTGCATTGGTGCAGGAAGCCATTCATCTGATGGACGATGTACTTTCTCAGAAAAAAGACAATATTGCTCTGATTGAGCGTGTGCTGAAAAAAGAGGATGCTCTTTTCAATAACAAGGAAGCCATGAGCAATGGCATTGAAAACTTCTTCAAAACCCAGGTAACAGTATTCGACCAGGCAGTGCAGTTTGAAAAATCTCTGCACGACGACCTTGACCGAATTGCAGAAAATGAGGAAGCACATAAGGCACTGAATACCATTCGTCTGATTACGATGGTTCAGAATGGAAGCAAGTTCAACTATACCCGGATTCGTGAATTGAATCCGTTAATAGATACGGTTCGTAGCGCTCATGATAAGATGCTGGAAGAAAAACGTGCCGAGGTTCTGGAAACGGTTCGTCAGTGCATGGAAGCGACCCATACTGCCGCAAACGGTGATTCCAAGGTATCCCATCTGATTGAAAAATCAGATCGGTATTTCAGCCAATGCAAGGAAAAAATCGCAGAATTAAAGAGCCTTGCCCTTCTGGATGCCATGTTTCTGCCAACGTGTCAGTACAAGGATGATACAGTCAGCAATATTGAATCTGTTTTGGAACCGCCTGCACCGAAGCCACAGGTACAGCCGACACAGCAAGGAAAAGAGCAAGCAACTGCAAAGAAAAAGGTTGTCCGAGCCTATAACCGTCAGGTTGTATTCCAGGCAAAGACCTTACAGACGGATGCGGATATTGATGATTATGTAGAGAAGATTCGTTCTCAGCTGAAACAGTTGCTGAAGAATTGCGACGAAATTAAGCTGAATTAAGGAGTGTACCTATGGAAGAATTACTTGAAAGACTGGTTATTGCAGTTGAACAGCAAAATTCAGCTTTTCCTTGGGATAGTGTAATTTCAATATTAGCACTAATTGCTTCATGGGTTACAATTTTCTTTTTGCTCAAGGAACGAAGTGAGAAAAATCGCCCTTATATGCAAATATCGTTTGAACTTGTTCGCTCAACGTTGGCGTGCATTGTTTTGAGAAATGTTGGCACTGTTCCATTGGAAGTTAAAAGTTTGACGTTTAATGAAACTTTTACCAAACAGTTGCAAACGAAAACGCAGGAACGATTAAAAAAGAAAGAATCGACGAGTATTGTGATTTTTCCAAATCAGAAATGGGTTATTTCATTTGATACAAATGTTTTTAATATCATAAACGATTTTGAAGAAAAAACAGTAAGGATTGGTTACGAATATTGTAAGTATGGGAAAAACAAATCTTATATTGAAAAAATTGCAATCGATTTTTCAGAGTACAGTGGATTTTTAAACTATATTTCAGAAGTGGATGAGTTTAAGAATAGTGTTGATAATTTGAGAAAATCAATGGAGAATATTGATAAAGGTATTAAGAAATTGTCTGTTCGAATAGAAGATGGAGAAAATTATGGATAAGAATGCGATTAAAAAATTTGCCGTCTGGGCAAGAACAGAGCTGATCGCCCGCGTTTCCCTGAAAAGTGTGGAATACGGTATCACAGAGGGCAACATTGAGGAAGCTAATGTGGACAGCGTTGGTGGAAAAGTCCTCACTGCCGATGAAAAGAAACAGCGTCAGGCTCTGATTGCCGAGATTAACGATAAAGGATATAAGCAGGTCATGGAGGAGGTTGCCTACACTTGGTTCAACCGCTTCTCTGCTCTGCGATTCATGGAAGTAAACGGTTATCTTCCTTCCCATGTGCGTGTATTCACGGATGAGGAAAACAACTTTAAGCCGCAGATTATAGCCGAAGCCATTCATCTGGATTTGGATGGACTCGATATGGAAAAGGTCTATGAGCTGAAAGATGCAGAAAAGACCGAAGAACTGTATAAATATCTGCTGATCGTGCAGTGTAACGCTCTGAATAAGATTCTGCCGGGAATGTTCCAGAAGATTGCGGATTACACGGAGCTTCTTCTGCCAGACAACCTGCTTCGTGAAGGCAGTGTGATTCAGCAGATGATTGAACTGATACCGGAGGATGACTGGAAGGATGCTGTCCAGATCATCGGATGGCTGTATCAATATTATAACAGCGAGAAAAAAGACGATGTCTTCGCAGCACTGAAAAAGAATGTGAAAATCACAAAAGAAAACATCCCTGCAGCAACCCAGCTTTTCACACCTGACTGGATTGTTCGTTACATGGTAGAGAACAGCCTTGGTCGTTTGTGGCTGGAGGGACACCCAGATGTTAAGAGTCAGCTTCTTCCTACCGAGGAAGAACAGTCTGCTTATGCTGCCGGAAACCGTGACCCTGAAGATACCAAATGGCACTACTATCTGGAAGAAGCTGAGCAGGAGCCAGAAGTGCAGGCACAGCTTGAAGAAATTCGTATGGAATACGCCGCACTGACGCCGGATCAGCTGAAAGTCATTGACCCATGCTCCGGCTCTGGTCATATTCTTGCATATCTGTTTGATGTGCTGATGAAGATTTATGAATCCTACGGCTATACTACCCGTGAAGCAGTGGCAAGTATTGTGGAGAACAATCTTTATGGTCTGGATATTGATGACCGTGCGGCACAGCTGGCTTACTTTGCGGTGATGATGAAAGCCCGTCGGTATGACCGCCGCTTTTTCAGCCGTGGCATTCAGCCCCATGTATATGCTATTGTGGAGAGCAATCATGTAGATTCGTTTGCGCTGGAGTATTTTTGTGATGGCGATGCCAAGCTGAAGGCGGCTATGGATACCATTATCAGTGAGCTGCATGATGCAAAGGAATATGGCTCGATTTTGACAGTAACGCAGCAGGACTGGTCTGCTCTGTATGACCGTTTTGCAGAGATTACGGAAGATATAAATATGTTCCGTGATACGGTATTGAGAGAATTACTACCGTTGGTACAGGTGGCGGAAGCACTGGCACATAAATATGATGTGGTTGTGACGAACCCGCCGTATATGGCATCAAATGGCATGAGTGATATATTATTAAGCTATATTAAAAAGCACTATGGCGAAACAAAGCAAGATTTATATGCTGTTTTTATTGATAAATGTATAAATCTCGGAACTCAATATGCCAAAATTGGATTGATGACATCATATACATGGATGTTTTTGTCTTCATTTGAAAATGCGAGAAAGAAATGGTTAGAGAAAAATTCGATACATTCATTAATTCAACCAGAATATCATGCTTTTTTTGAATCTGCATATGTACCGATTTGTACTTTTGTGTTTTTGAAAAATTTCTATAACTACACAGGTACCTATATGAGTTTAAGCAGATTCTATGGCGCAGAGATTCAAAGTATAAAAGTTTTAGAAGCAATAAGTGATAAAGCGTGCCAATATGTTTATAGGATTAATACAAATAATATAAAAGAAATACCTGGAGCAATTTTGGCATATGGAGTAAGTGATAAATTGTTAAAGGCATTCAAAGAAGCGCCATCATTGGCATCTATAAGCGAACCAAAGCAAGGGTTAATCACAGGGGATAATAATAGATTTTTAAGATTATGGTTTGAGGTATCAGCAAATAATGTGGCATTCGTACATAGCAAGAAAAAATGGTATCCATTTAATAAAGGTGGAGAATTTAGACGTTGGTATGGTAATAGAGAATATATTCTTTTATGGGAAAATGATGGACAGGAGATAAAGAATTTTAAGGATACCAAGGGAAAACTAAAATCGCGACCACAAAATCTTGAATACAATTTTAAGCCAGCACTAAGTTGGTCCTTAATAACAAGTGGAGAATTTTCAGTTAGATATTATGACGAAAATTTTGCTTTTAATGTGGCGGGAATATCGTGTTTTCCAGAAAAACATATACTTAAATATTTGTGCGGAATTTTAAACAGTAAAGTGGTAGGAAAAATAACTAAAATGCTTAATCCTACATTGAATATGAATGTTGGAGATGTAGCAAAAGTTCCGATTTGGTTTATAGAAAAAGAGAAGAGTAATGTTGAAGAATATGTTGATTCTTCAATAGCGATAAGCAAAAAAGACTGGGATTCTTTTGAAACATCATGGGATTTCAGACATCATTCACTGATTCGCAGGGTTCCTACTATTGCAGAAGCCTTTGAACAGTGGCAGGCTGAATGCGATGAGCGTTTTAATCAGCTGAAAGCCAACGAGGAAGAACTGAATCGTATCTTCATTGACATTTACGGTTTGCAAGAAGAACTGACACCGGAAGTTGAGGATAAGGATATCACTGTTCGCAAGGCTGACCTTGGCAGAGAGATTCGCTCATTCATTTCCTATGCGGTTGGCTGTATGTTTGGTCGTTACTCTCTGGATGTAGACGGACTTGCCTATGCAGGCGGCGAATGGGATGCCAGCAAGTATGCTTCTTTTGCTGCGGATAAGGATAACATTATCCCGATTTGCGACGATGAATACTTCGAGGATGATATTGTCGGTCTGTTCGTGAAGTTCGTGAAAACCGTCTATGGCGCAGATACGCTAGACGAAAACCTGAAATTTATTGCGGATGCCCTCGGCGGCAAGGGTCAGCCGAAGGATGTGATTCGGAATTACTTCCTGAGCGACTTCTACTCCGACCATTGCAAGATTTATCAGAAACGCCCAATCTACTGGCTGTTTGACAGCGGCAAGAAAAACGGTTTTAAGGCTCTGATTTATATGCACCGCTATCAGCCGGACACCATTGCCCGTATTCGTACCGATTATGTGCATGAACAGCAGGCTCGTTATCGCACTGCCATTGCCGATCTGGAACAACGTATTGCCAATGCTTCTACTGGCGAGCGTGTGAAGCTGAACAAAAAGCTGACCACCTTGCAGGCACAGGATACTGAAATCAGAACCTACGAGGAAAAGATTCATCACCTTGCTGACCAGATGATCTCCATTGATCTGGACGATGGTGTAAAGAAGAATTATGCAATTTTCCAGGATGTTTTGGCTAAAATAAAGTAAGGAGGGCTTGCGTAAATGGAAAATATATTTGCTACGTTTTTACAAACTGCGGGATTATATGATTCTAAAGAAATTTGTGAAGATAATATTGCTGACTTGATTGAGTTACTTAAGGGAAATGTTAAAATTAGCGCTTATTGTAAAGAGTGCAAGCAAGAGCGAGTTTTTCACATGAAACCTATTGAGTATTATTTTGAAACGGGTCCAGAGGGGGATGAAGAAATTAGGTGTGCATCTCTTGGCGAGGAAATAGAATCACTTCAAAATATGATATTTAGCACCAAAGCCAGACAAGAAAAGAGTTCTGCTGAAGAATGGAAATGGATAAATTGGCAAATAGCTGATACGACGAGATTAATGAAATTGGAATATATTTGTTCAATGGATGAGAAGCATCATCTGGATTATATTATTTTGACAACAGACAATTCAATGATGAAAATTGGGCAGTATCCATCTATTGCAGATATGACATTTCCAGAATTAGATGCTTATAAGCATGTGATTTCTAAACAAGATCGAAAAGAGCTTGGAACTGCCATAGGGTTATTTGCAAGTGGTATTGGTGCAGGTTCATATGTTTATTTGAGACGAATTCTTGAAAGACTTATTTATCAAGCAAAAGCAACTGCGGGAGATAAAGTTAATGATGAGGAATTTGAACAGGCAAGGGTGGCTGAACGAATTAAGATGTTACAGGGATATTTGCCTGAGATACTCATCAAAAATACAACTATTTACGGAATCCTAAGCAAAGGTATTCATGAATTAAGCGAAGAAGAATGCAAAAAATATTTTCCTGTTGTGAAAGAATGTATTTATCAGATACTCGGTATGTGGGAAAGTGAGAGAAGAAAAAAGGCTGATGAAGATGCTTTAAGCAAAGCACTGAGCTCAATTTCTTCATCAATCAAGTAAAAATATGGCGGTTAGGACTGTTAAAGAGAGCGAGGTGTTACGATGACCATAGAAGAAATTCTTGCAGGGGAATCAAAAAATGTAGAGTTTAAAGAGAACCTGCCGGAGAAAAGCATCAAATATATGAAGTCTGTGGTTGCCTTTGCAAATGGAACCGGAGGAAAAATCATTTTCGGAATTGCCGATAAAACCAGAGAGGTTATTGGCTTTGACAAGGAAGATGTGTTCAAGAAAATGGATGCCATTGCCAATGCTGTATCAGACAGCTGTGAACCAGCAATTATCCCGGATATCACTTTACAGACGGTTGATGGTAAGACTGTCATTGTGGTAGAGGTTTCTGAGGGCAGACAGCGCCCGTATTATATCAAAGCCCTTGGTAGAGATGGCGGTGTATATGTCCGTGTTGCCGGAACTACCCGCCTTGCCGACGAGTATATGATAAAAGAATTGTTGTTTGAGGGCAGTAATCGTTACTACGATCAGGCTTTATGTACTGGGTTAAATGTTACAGATGAAGATATTGATGCCCTTTGCAAAGCTATGAAAGAGCAGGCTGTCAAAAATGCCCGTACAGAGGAACAGAAAGCATCGATTAAAGATGTAGGCAGACAGCAGTTGCGCTCCTGGGGGATTTTGATTGAGCGTGATGGAAAAGATTATCCGTCCAATGCTTTTGCTATTTTAACAGGCAACGGTGGACTTCATGTTGCAACGCAATGTGGCGTGTTCAAAGGGACAACGAAAGCGGTATTTGTTGACCGTAGAGAATATACCGGTCCGCTTTGGGAACAGATAGACGAAGCATTTCAGTTTGTTTTGAGAAATATTCATCTGGGTGCTACAATTGTGGGAATTTATCGCCAGGATGTTTATGAGATTCCACCAGATGCCATTCGTGAGTTGATTATCAATGCTATGGTACATCGTAGTTATCTGGATCATGGTACGATACAGGTTGCGGTATATGACAACCGATTGGAAATCACTTCTCCGGGAAAGCTGCCAATGGGACAAACGATGGATCGTATGAAAGAGGGCTATTCCAAAATTAGAAATGAAGCCCTTGCCCATGCGTTTGCGTATATGAACCTGATCGAGCATTGGGGAAGCGGTATTCCGAGAATTATTGATAAAGTAAAAGCTGCCGGACTGCGGGAGCCGGAGTTTATTGGTGGCGAAGTTGATTTGCGTATTAATATTTATCGAGGTCAGGTTGCGACCAATAACGCCATGATTAACGCCAATGGCACTAAAAATGGCGCTAATGGCGTTAAATGTGGCGTTGATGATGGCACTAATAGTGCTGAAGTGCCGCTTAATAAGGAACAGACGCAGATAGAAAAATTGTTGCAGATTATAGAGAAGAATCCGTCTGCAACACAGGCATATTATGCGGAAAAAATGGGTATATCGAAAAGAACGGTTTCTCGAATGTTCGCTTCTTTACAGGAAAAAGGTAGATTGGTACAGGACGGAACAAAACGAAAAGCAAATTGGAAAATTATAAGGTAGGAGGACAGCATGGATACAGATAAAATAATACAAGATTTAAATCGCAGATTTGCTGCACCTCTGGATGAGTTTTATCAGCGTCGTATCATTTTCTGGTACGATGAAGATAAGGAATTTGAGGATAAACTGGATGAAGTGGTTTTGGAAAATGCAAAGGTGATTGCGCTGACTGGAAATAATTCGTTTTCTGTAAAAAAACTGCTTTCAGTAGATGATTTGACCACAAATTATCTGGTTTACAGTCCGTGTGTTTATAATCGCCCGGATGATAACTGGCTTCTGGACGTGGAGCTTTACAGCGAAGAGTTTCGGGCAGATCTGATTTCTATCTGGATGGATGAGATGGGACTTATATCAAATCCGGCAATGAGGAAACAGGTTAAAAATTATCGTGCTTACTTCAATGCGAAAGACCGTCGTTTGAAAGTTAGTACACAGAATAAAGTTCCGGAAACACCGGCACAGTTACACATGGCTGTTATGGCGGCAATCTGTGGATTGAAAGATGCACAGCCTAATATGATTCTCCGTAGTGTGTTCCAGGCGGGACTTGATTTGAATAATAATACGGTTTATCAGGATTTTGTAAAATATCATGCAGACGCAGCATTTTGGGCGATGGTTCGTCAGGGATGCGGATTTGTGGAGGAAGAACCAGACCTTGGGCGGTTAGCAATTCATCTGCTTTTAACTGCAACGACCCGCACCATGCGGCAGGAATATCTTGCCGGACTGGACGGCTTTATTTCCATGCCACATCAGGCATATTGCTATGATTTTATTTCTGAATGGCTTCATAGTGACAACATTCCGCAATTATATGATGTGGCACGTTATGTTGAGGATGAAGCCCGTCTGTATCAGCGCTTTGAAAAGCTGACGGTAGAGGATTTGGTAGGAACAGAATGCTTCCCGTGTATTAATGAAGTGATTCTGACAAAGCTAATGACAGAAATCAGTGACCATATCATTGATGTGGATACCATTACGTATACTGTTGAAAAACGGAGAACTTGTGTATGGTATGAGCCATTTGAAAATTTTTATGACGGTATCTTACAAGTGGCGAATATGCAAAGTTTCTTTAAGGAACATTCAGCCGGATTCCATACCGCAGAAGCGAAAAGTATCTGGAAAGAATATACTGAGAGCTACTATCAGATGGACACATATTACCGTTTGTTCCATCTTAGTTTTCAAAAGAGCTTGGAGACTTCCAATATTCTGCTGGATGATTTGTTCAAGCATGTTGTCGATAAGGTGGAAGGACTTTATACTCACTGGTTCTTAGGTGAGTTGGGCAACAACTGGTCGGATGTATGTGCGGATGAACTGGCAACTTACGGTAAAGTTCTGGAAGTACCTCAACAGGAGGATTTTTACCGTTCCCGTATCCAAACCTCGGATACGAAAGTATTTGTAATTATCTCAGATGCCATGCGTTATGAAGTGGCAGCTACGATGGCAGATCAGCTTCAGCGAGAAACGCAAAGTAAGGTTTCTATCAGTAGTATGCAGAGTATCTTCCCTTCTACTACAAAGTTTGGTATGGCAGCTTTGTTGCCGCACAAAGAACTGACAGTAGAGGTTCGGAACGATATTTTGACGGTTTTGGCAGATGGACAGTCTACGGCAAGTACTTATAGGGATAAGGTTCTGAAAACAGAAGATTCGGCAAGCGTGGCTTTAAAGTATAATGACATCATTGCTATGAAACGAGCGGAAAGAAGTGCTTTAGTAAAAGGTATGGATGTGGTCTATATTTACCACGATACCATAGATGAAGCCAGCCACACTTCGGATACTGCTGTTTTTGCTGCGTGTGACAAGGCGATTTCAGAATTGAAGAACCTCGTGCGTATCATTGTAAATGAATTTGGTGGAACGAATATTTTAATTACGGCAGACCATGGATTTCTTTATACATACAGTCCTTTGAAGGAAGAGGATAAGGTAGATAAAAGAGGCTTTTTTGATGTGGATGTAACAAACTCTGACATTACAAAAAAAGAAAGTATCAAGCGATGTGTGGAATATGGCAGAAGATATGCAATTATGCAGAAGGGTGTGCAACCAGATTACTTGATGCCTGTAAAATTCTTGGGCGGAAATACGGAATTCGATGGATTTGCACCGAGAGAAAGTATTCGTATCAAAATGAATGGCGGCGGTATGAATTTTGTGCATGGTGGTATCAGTTTACAGGAAATGATTGTTCCGGTGATTGAGTATCATTATCTCCGCAATGATTCTATGGAATATAGGCGAAATAAGCAGAAATATGATACTAAGCCGGTAACGGTCAATTTACTGTCCGCAAACCGTAAAATCAGCAATATGATTTTTTCGTTGAACTTCTATCAAAAAGATGCGGTCAGTACAAATCGTGAAGCAGCAACCTATCAAGTTTATTTTACAGATGAGGACGGCAAACAGATTAGTGATATTCAGAAGATTATTGCAGATAAGACCAGCGATAACGGTGCAGAAAGAACTTTCCGTTGTCAGTTTAATTTGAAATCTCTGAAATACAGCAATACAGCTACTTATTATCTGGTAATTGCAGATGAACAGGGATTACAGCTGCCACAGCGGGAGCCATTCCAGATTGACATCGCCTTTGCGGTGGACGAGTTTGATTTTTTTAGTTAATGCCGCAGGAGGAGAGAAAGATGGAGCAATTTACAGAGGGTGAAAGTACCCGTGAAGAAATAAAGAACAAGCTCCGTCAGAACTTTGACGGTAAGATTGTTCGGAAAGACCTGACAAAGAAAATTAAAGAAGGGGCGAATGTCCCAGTGTATGTTCTTGAGTTCTTGTTGGGACAGTATTGCAGTTCAGATGATGAGACGGTTATAGAGAAAGGCGTACAGAATGTGAAGCGTATTCTTGCTGACAACTTTGTACGCCCGGATGAATCACAGAAAATTCTGTCTCAGCTACGTAAAAAAGGCAGTCACACAATCATTGATATGGTGACTGTTCGACTGGATATGAAAAAAGATTGCTTTTTTGCAGAGTTTTCTAATTTGGGCGTTGGTAATGTACCGATTGCCGATGAATATCCAGAAAAATTTGATCGCCTGCTCTGTGGCGGTATCTGGTGTATTGTTCAGCTGGATTATGAGGTTGAAGGCGACAATAATTTTGGTATTGAGGACATTGATGGAAATCCGCTTCGTCCCAAACAGAAAAAGCAGAAAGATATTTCACCAATCAGTATCCGTAAGCTGACACCGATCCAGATGCCGCACATTGATATTGATGAACTAAAGCAGGGACGAAAGGCTTTTACGAAAGATGAATGGCTGGATATTCTTCTTCGTTCTATCGGCATGGAGCCAGATGAATTTACATATCGTGAGAAATGGTTACTTTTAACCCGTATGATTCCATTAGTTGAAAATAACTTTAATCTTTGTGAGTTGGGACCGAGAAGTACCGGTAAATCTCATCTTTACAAAGAGATTTCACCGAACAGTATTTTAATTTCCGGTGGACAGACGACGGTTGCAAACCTGTTTTACAATATGGGACGCAAAACGGTCGGATTGGTCGGCTTATGGGACTGTGTAGCCTTTGATGAAGTGGCAGGTATCAAGTTTAAAGATAAAGATGGCATTCAGATTATGAAGGATTACATGGCATCCGGCTCTTTTGCCCGTGGCAAAGAAGAAAAAGCTGCTACTGCGTCCATGGTATTTGTGGGAAATATTAATCAGAGTGTGGATGTGCTGTTGAAAACATCCAGTCTGTTTGCACCTTTCCCGCAGGAAATGGGAACAGATACAGCATTTCTTGATCGTATGCACTGCTATCTTCCAGGATGGGAGATACCGAAGTTCAGACCGGAGCATTTTACTAATGATTATGGTTTTATCAGTGACTATTTGGCAGAGTTTATCCGAGAGCTTCGCAAGGAGCAGTATGGAGATGCGCTTGATCACTACTTCCGCTTGGGGAGAAATCTGAATCAGCGTGATACAATTGCGGTTCGTCGTATGATAGACGGTTATCTGAAGTTGATGTACCCAAATGGTGAGTTTACCAAAGAAGAACTGGAAGAAATTATTCAGATTGCATTGGAAATGCGTCGCCGTGTCAAGGAGCAATTGAAGAAACTGGGCGGTATGGAATTTTATGATGTAAACTTCTCTTATATAGATCTAGAAGATATGTCAGAACATTATGTTTCCGTACCAGAACAGGGTGGCGGTAAGCTGATACCGGATGGAATGTGTAATCCGGGACAGGTTTATACCGTATCCAGAGGAAAAAGTGGCATGATTGGTGTATTCCGTTTGGAAAGTCAGATGCTTCCAGGCAATGGCAAAATTGAACGGACTGGCTTAGGCAGTGATTCTAAATGCAAGGAAGCGGTGAACACGGCATTTAATTATCTGAAAGCCAACGGCAATCGGATCAGTGGATCTATCAGTACCTCAACTAAGGATTACATCATCAATTATCAGGATTTGCAGGGTATCGGCATGACAGATAAACTGGCACTTCCAACATTGATTGCACTTTGTTCGATTGCCCTTGGAAAGCCTGTTGTCAGCAACTTGGCAGTGTTGGGAGATATAACAATTAGTGGCACAATGATAAAGGTGGATGAACTTGCCAATACACTTCAGGTGTGTCTGGATAGCGGCGCAAAGAAGGTGCTGATTCCAAGTACCTCATTTGTTGATTTTGCAAGCGTTCCGGCTGAGCTGATGAGTGCATTTCAGCTGATTCCGTATCAGAGTGCGGAAGATGCGGTGTTTAAGGCGTTGGGGGTAGAGTAAAATCGAAGATAGGAGGCTACGAATGGCTATTGAGAAGGTAATCATTCAAAATTTTAAGAAGTTTAAAAATCCGTTTGAAGTAAAATTTAATGAAAATATCAATCTTCTGGTTGGTGATAATGAATCTGGAAAATCTACTATTCTTGAAGCCATTCATGTGGCTTTAACGGGTATGTATGCTGGTCGAAATATTAGAAATCAGCTATCAACATATTTATTTAATAGAGAAGCAGTTGAGGAATACCTGGCATCAGTGGAAAATGGACAACCGATTGCACCTCCAGAAATAATGATTGAGTTATATTTCAAAAGTGGAACATTGCCTGAATATGAAGGAAATGGTAATTCCGAAAAAAGTGATGGTATAGAGGGAATCAGATTCACAATTAGTTTTTCTGATAAATTTAATTCAGAATATGAAAGTTTGCTGAAAACAGAAAAAATTACAAGTTTGCCTATTGAATTTTATGAAGCTAAATGGTTTTCTTTTAGCCGAGATGAAAAAATGCCCAGATTCATACCAATAAAGTCTGTAATGATTGATTCGTCAAATTACAGATACCAAAATGGGTCTGATGTATATATTTCCAGAGTAGTAAAGGATTTCCTTGAACCAGAGGACATAACAGCAATAACACAAGCCCATAGAAATATGATAGATGAGTTTGCACAAAATGAAGCAATTCAGTCAATCAATGAGAAAATTAGTGCAGCGTCTACTGTTATGAATGGGAAATTATCATTGAGTGCCGATCAGGGAGTTCAAAATTCTTGGGAGTCAAGTTTGGTTACGCAGGTGGATGGAATCCCGTTTGCTCATGCTGGAAAAGGTGCACAATGTATCATAAAAACACAATTAGCTTTAAGTCATAAACAGGCAGAAAAAGCAAGTATTATTTTGATTGAAGAACCTGAAAGTCATTTGTCTTTTTCTCGATTAAGCGAACTAATGGGAGTTATTGAAAAGGCTGCATCTGGTAGACAAATTATAGCATCAACGCATAGTAGCTTTGTCGCTAATAAACTCGGACTGGAAAATTTAATTTTGCTTTCAGGCGATAATTGTTGCTCGATGCAATCGCTCAAAAAGGAAACTTTTGAATTTTTCAAAAAAGTGGCAGGTTATGATACACTGCGATTGATTCTTTGTAAAAAATCAATCTTAGTAGAGGGCGATTCAGATGAGCTGGTTGTTCAGCGGGCATATATGGATACTCATGAGGGGCGGCTTCCTATCCAAGATGGAATAGATGTAATGACCGTAGGTGGGGTGACATTTAAGCGGTATCTTGAAATTGCACAGACACTAAACAAAGAAACAGCTGTTGTTACGGATAATGATGGAAATATTGAAGCTGTTAAGAAAAAGTACAAAGAATATGAAGAAATACAATGTATTCATATATGTGTTGATGAGGTAGTGGATACAGGTGATTTGAAACTGTCAGGTAAGGATTTTAATTATAATACCTTAGAACCGAAAATATTAAAAGAAAATGGACGAGAAGCAATGAACAATATTTTTGGAACTAACTACGATACGGATGATGAGATGCACAAATATATGCACGCTCATAAGACGGATTGTGCCATAGCAATTTTTGAATCGGCTACGAAAATTAAATATCCTGAGTATATAATGAGGGCGATAAAAAATGAGTAGTCTAATTATTGCGGCGGCAGGGGCAGGAAAAACAACATTTCTTGTAAAGAAGGCATTAGAGATTTCTGAAAATGTTTTGATAACAACTTATACCGATGCTAATGAACAAAGCATTAGAGACAAATTTTACGAAATAAATGGTTGTATTCCATCCAATGTAAC
Source organism: Pilosibacter rotomagensis (assembly GCF_045062245.2). Classification (NCBI taxonomy): domain Bacteria; kingdom Bacillati; phylum Bacillota; class Clostridia; order Eubacteriales; family Clostridiaceae; genus Pilosibacter; species Pilosibacter rotomagensis. The sequence continues at coordinate 1,065,055 of NZ_CM170323.1, forward strand.
TATTATGCCGTGGTTTTCGCTGTTAATCAAGCATGGTATACGACCTTACCAAAGCTATCTTATAAATAATAGGGTATCCGGTGTGTTATTAGTGAATAAGGCAGATAAAAATTTGTTGAGACTAAAGGATACAAATGAGAAAAAATATGTCACGGCTTCCGGTAATGTATATTCAAATATGATTTCAAAATTGCCCTGTGTTTTGGACGAATTATCGAATGGATGTGTATTTCGCAGAATACGAAAAATTTTTTCTTATGTTTTTGTAGATGAAATACAAGATTTTGTCGGATATGATTTAGAAGTTATAAAAAAGTTGCATGAGGTTGGTTGCAACATGACTTTAGTAGGAGATCCTCGTCAGACGACGTATCGAACTCATTACGAAGCAAAATATAAAAAATATGCAGGTGGGAAAATAGTAATTTTTGTGCAGGATAATATTGCCGGAATGAATATTGATACCACAACATTATCGACATCTCATAGAAATAATCAGATTATATGTGATCTTGCAAATCAGATGTATCCTGATATGAAGCCATGCGATTCTGCCATGAATGAAAAAACGGGACATGATGGAATATTTTGGGTTCACGAGAATGATATTGATAAATATGTAGATATATATAATCCTGTTCAGTTGCGGTATGATAAAAGAACAAAGGTAAATCCCATCCCAAAAACGATGAATTTTGGATTGTCCAAGGGACTTACTTTTAATAGAGTCTTGATTTACCCGACGAAACCAATGCTGGATTGGTTGTCAGGAAAGTCCAAAGACATGAAGGATGAAAGTCTTTCTAAGTTTTATGTTGCAGTGACGAGAGCACGGTATAGTGTGGCTTTTGTATACAAGACAAAACGACTTCCAACTAACGATATTGGAACAAAGTGGACACCTGATGTATTGGAATAAATAATAGATTACACGACAAGAAGTAATTTAGTTGTTATAAGTAATAATACTGTGTATTGGGCATAATCTAAGTTTCGCTAAGTTTCGCTAAGTTTCGCTAAGTTTCGCTTATGTAGGTGTCTGAGGGAAATTCGATAGTTAAAACATGAAAAAAAGCACTGAAAACCGTTTGATTATTGGTTTTACAGTGCTTTTTCTTTTACTAAAGAGAAAAAAAGCAGTGAATTTAAGTTTTGCTAAGTTTCACTGAGTTCTGATTTTACAGACCGCCATTGTTTCTTAGGCTCATATTTCCCACACCCGTCACAAGTCTGTGGCCAGTTGATTTTCCATTCAAAATATTCATCTCTGGTAATCTCACCGGATTTTAGTTCATCCATTCGAATTACCCATTCTTTCAGAAAATCATTCAGAACCCCATAGTCAAACCACATACAGACAGGTGCATGAGCCGGCCAGCCATCATTGTCATGATAGTAAACGGAAGTGTCTGCTACTTCATTACATTTTTCACCGGGAAATTTCTTAGGGAGAAACAGATGCAATGCAGATGGATTAAATTCATCCAGCCAGAAAAGCAGTTCCATCATTTCGGAAGCGTCACGTCCAGCGGTATCATAGAGGGTATAAGGATTGACATCCAGAGCCTTAGCCATTTTATCGACCAGATCTTTTTTTGGAACACGAACGCCTTTTTCATATTGTACAATTCTATGTTGATCGGTCAGTCCAATCTTCTCTGACAGTTCTTTTTGTGTCATTTTCCGGAATGTCCGAATTTTTTTTAGTTTCAGATTAAAATTCATAAAGTCACCTCTGCATTAGTCCTGATAAACATCCATTAAAGACAGTAAAATCAAGAAATGAATAACTATTTGTCCATATTATAACACAAGCTGGCAGAAAATCAATAAAAAAGAGTACAAAAAAGAACCTAAAACACATGAAGTGGTATTGACATTAGCAGTAACGGGGGATATAATGGCATTAAATCGAAATAGGTACAAAAATGTATACCTACAAAACTTTTGATTGTTGAACCTTGAAAATTGAATGAGCTGTATGGGTGCCTTTCGGGGCTTAAAGGTAACACAGGATTCCACCGCTGTATCAGAGAGTAGTATGTGGAAACCGAAGATACTCCGGCAACGGCTGGTATGCTTGAGAAGAAGCTGCCAGTATTCAGAAAGATTTCTGATAGAGGTCAAATGTAACGTTGACACCGCTATATACAAATGGAAGCCAACACGCCGAACGGAATGGAAAATCATCGTAAGAAGTCCAAATAAAAAGTAGATGTACTGACAACGGGCATAACCGCTGTCTGGGAGGTGATGCAGAAGAATACGGAGGAAAGGAGGTATGTGCATCATGAGAAAAACAACAGAGTATAAGGCTGAGAACCGTCTGACGGTAGATATTGAAGGATTAATGGCAATGTTATCCTGCGGAGAAGTAACTGCAAAGAAAATTGCAGACTATGCAGAAGCAAGAGTGATTGTTGGAAGACGTGTTCTCTATAACGTGGATAAGATAAAAAAATATCTTGATGCAATGGCAGTGTAATGAAAGATAAAAGGATAAAATACAACAACTTTCCTTCGGAATGAAAAGGGAAAAGGGTAAAATATTCCTGCGAAACAGGCAAATAAAAATTAGCATTTTGCAGGGATTTACCCTTGGAAATCATAAAATATTATGTTAATCTGTGAGCAGATATCAGGCAGTAAATGGCTGATACCGACAGGACAAAAATCATTCCGAATAACGAAAAATGAAGTGAAAGGAATGATTGATATGGCAAGAAAAGATAATAAAGGCAGAAATTTAAAAACAGGTGAATACCAGCGGCCGGATGGACGTTATGAGTATCGTTACAAGGATGAAATTACCGGAAAGCGTAATTCGGTTTATGCAGCTGATCTGGCGAGTCTGCGAGAAATGGAAAAGAAGATCAATAAGGATATGGAGGATCTGCTTATTACAGACGCATCAGTCAAGAAGCTGACTGTAAATACGTTGTTTGAGCGATACATGGCAACAAAGAATATCAAGGAAAGAACGAAAAAGAATTATATCCGTATGTGGGACTACCGGATACGAAATACTTTGGGAAACATTCGTGTTGTAGATTTTAAGACATCTCACGTAAGGATGTTCTTTTCCGCATTGTCAGATGAAGGACTGGCACACAGTACGATCAAAGGTCTTTATGGCTTATTGAATCCCAGTTTTGAACTGGCAGTGGATGATGGGATTATCCGCAAGAATCCGGTAACAGGAACACTTGGAGATTATGGGGCTCCAGCAAAGGAGAAAGAAGCACTGACACTGGAACAGCAGGAAAAACTTCTGAAGTTTGTTGAACAGAGTAATGTGTATAAGCCTCATCTTCCAATGATGCAGGTTATGTTTGGGGCTTGCCTGAGAGTGAGTGAAACCATCGGCTTAACCTGGTCGGATGTGGATATGAAGAATCGGGAGATCCATGTAGGTGGACAGCTTGTATATTATGAAGGTGATGAAGGATATTGTTTCCATGATTCAGAAACCAAAACGGATGCAGGAATCAGAGACATTCCTATGACACAGATGGTATATGATGCGTTCCGTAAACAGAGAGAGCTGAACCTGATGCTTGGTTTGCAGAGTAATGTAGAGATTGGTGGACGCAGTGGATTCATCTTCAATACAAAGCATGGACGTCCGATTATGCCAGCGGGAGTGAACAGCTTTCTGAAAAATATTGTCAATGCCTATAATAAGAAAGAAAGCAAACTGGCAGAAGAAGAGAAACGAGAGCCGGAGCTGATGCCTCCCATTTCATCGCATACCCTTCGTCATACGGGATGTACCAGATTGGGTGAGAACAATGTCAATCCTAAAGTTATGCAGTATGTCATGGGCCATTCGGATGCACAGATCACAATGAATGTCTACAATCATATTGCAGAAAAGTCTCATGTGGAGAACGAGATGTCTAAAATGAATCTGCCAGAAACCGTACCTGCTGTGGTATAAACCAGAAGTCGTTGTCGTAAAATGTGGTAAGAAAATCAGACGAATATATTTTTCCAAGAATTTGTGGTAAAAATGTGGTCAAATCAAGAAAATCGAGTGCGAAAGTAAGTGAAAAATCCCTGTGAAGCCCGTAAAATCAAGGCTTCACAAAATCTTCACAAAATAATTAGCACTCACCTATTGACAGTGCTAATAATATGTGTTATATTACATGCAGAACAAAGGAAGAGAGAAAAATCAAAGGATCTCAAGGAGTTCCCAAGATTGGAAAATCTTCTGAAGTTCTTTCAGATAGATGACAAACAAGAAAACAGGAATTCTGATTGGAGGAATGATTTATGTATATGCCGAGTATTTTTGGAGAAAGTTTATTTGATAATATGTTCCCGTTTGATGAGAAGTTCTTTACAGAAAAGAAGGATCCGCTGTATGGTAAGAATGTATCCAGACTGATGAAGACAGATGTCAGAGAGACAGAAAAGACGTATGAGCTTGATATAGATCTTCCGGGATTTAAGAAAGATGAGATCCAGATCGAACTGAAGGATGGCTATCTGACCGTCAGTGCCGAGAAAGGTCTTGATAAGGACGAGGAAGATAAGAAAGGCAAATACATCCGCAAGGAACGTTATGCAGGTGCTCTGAGCAGAACCTTCTATCTTGGCGAGGAGATTCGGGAAGAGGAGATTAAGGCGAAATTCGAAAACGGTATCCTGAGTGTATCGATTCCGAAAGAGGAAGAGAAGAAGGTTGAAGGTCCGAAGCACATTTCCATCGAAGGGTGATCTGACAGTCCCGAGCGGTAACGATACAGAAACGTGTGCGAAGCTGCCACGTATCTGAAAGATTAAGCCGCCCGGCGGATGAAAATTTCGCTGGGCGGTATTACTGACAACAAACACAACAAGTACTTCAGAATTGAAGGGAGGCTTGCGATCATGAATATCAGCAAATTTACACAGAAATCAGTGGAAGCAGTCCAGAACTGCGAGAAGCTGGCTTATGAATATGGAAATCAGCAGATCGACCAGGAACATCTCCTGGTGAGTCTGTTAAAGTTAGATGACAGCCTGATCTTAAAGCTGATCACAAAGATGGGAATCTCCGGTGAGCAGTTTACAGATGAGGCAGAAGCAGCACTTAAGAAGCTGCCGAAGGTATCCGGAGGCGGACAGGTCTATCTTACTCAGGACCTCAATAAAGTCCTGATTGACGCCGAGGACGAGGCAAAGGCGATGGGAGACGAATATGTTTCCGTCGAGCATCTGTTCTTATGCCTGTTAAAAGAACCGAACAGGGCAATAAAGGAACTGTTCCGTACTTATGGGATCGACCGGAATAAATTCTTACAGGCATTGTCCACAGTCCGCGGCAACCAGAGAGTTACCAGTGATAATCCGGAGGCAACCTACGATACCTTGAATAAATACGGTTCCGACCTTGTAGAAAAGGCAAGAGATCAGAAGATGGACCCGGTGATCGGCCGTGACGCCGAGATCCGGAATGTGATCCGGATCCTTTCCAGAAAAACGAAAAACAACCCGGTTCTGATCGGTGAACCTGGTGTTGGCAAGACCGCCGTTGTAGAAGGTCTTGCACAGCGTATCGTCCGCGGCGATGTGCCAGAGGGCTTAAAAGATAAGAAATTATTCTCACTGGATATGGGTGCCCTTGTTGCGGGTGCGAAATACCGTGGTGAGTTTGAGGAACGTTTAAAAGCCGTTCTCGATGAGGTGAGAAAGAGCGAGGGACAGATTATTTTGTTCATCGATGAGCTTCACACCATCGTCGGAGCCGGAAAGACGGAAGGCTCCATGGATGCCGGCAATATGTTAAAGCCGATGCTTGCTCGTGGTGAGCTGCACTGTATCGGTGCGACAACTCTGGACGAGTACCGGAAATATATTGAGAAGGATCCGGCTCTGGAACGTCGTTTCCAGCCGGTTATGGTTGATGAGCCGACGGTTGAGGATACGATTTCAATCCTTCGTGGACTGAAGGACCGTTATGAGGTTTATCACGGCGTAAAGATCACCGATTCCGCGCTTGTAGCGGCGGCAACTCTTTCCAACCGTTATATCAGCGACCGTTTCCTTCCGGATAAGGCCATTGACCTGGTGGATGAAGCGTGCGCAATGATCAAGACGGAGCTTGATTCCATGCCGACGGAGCTGGATGAACTCTCCAGAAAGATCATGCAGCTGGAGATCGAGGAGGCGGCTCTCAAGAAAGAGACAGATCATTTAAGTCAGGAGCGTCTTGCGGATCTTCAGAAGGAGCTTGCGGAGCTTCATGACCAGTTTGCGACTCAGAAGGCCCAGTGGCAGAATGAGAAGGCGACGGTTGATAAGCTTTCCTCCATCCGTGAGGAGATCGAGGCAGTCCATCGTCAGATCCAGGATGCACAGCAGAAATATGATCTGAATAAGGCAGCAGAGCTCCAGTACGGTAAGCTTCCGCAGCTTGAAAAAGAGCTGAAGGAAGAGGAGGAGAAGGTAAAGAACGCAGATCTGAGCCTTGTCCATGAGAGCGTTACCGAAGATGAGATCGCAAGGATCATCTCCCGTTGGACCGGTATCCCGGTTGCAAAGCTCACGGAGAGCGAGAGAAACAAGACTCTTCATCTGGACGATGAGCTCCACAAACGTGTTGTCGGTCAGGATGAGGCAGTTGAGAAGGTTACAGACGCGATCATCCGTTCCAAGGCCGGGATCAAGGATCCGACAAAGCCGATCGGTTCCTTCCTGTTCCTCGGACCTACCGGTGTCGGCAAGACAGAGCTTGCAAAGACACTTGCGGCAAGTCTGTTCGATGATGAGAACAACATGGTCCGGATCGATATGAGTGAATACATGGAGAAATACTCCGTATCCCGTCTGATCGGAGCGCCGCCAGGATATGTCGGATACGATGAGGGCGGTCAGCTCACAGAGGCAGTCCGCAGAAAACCGTATTGTGTCGTTTTGTTTGATGAGATCGAGAAGGCACATCCGGATGTATTCAATGTTCTGCTTCAGGTCCTCGATGACGGACGTATCACAGATTCCATGGGCAAGACCGTGGATTTCAAGAATACGATCATTATCCTGACCTCCAATATCGGTTCCCAGTACCTGCTTGACGGCATCGATGAGAACGGTGATATTAAGCCGGAGGCAAAGGCTGAGGTCATGAACGATCTGCGATCACACTTCCGTCCGGAGTTCTTAAATCGTCTTGATGAGACGATCCTCTTCAAGCCGCTCACAAAGAACAACATCGGAAGCATCATCGATCTGCTTGTTGCCGATATCAACAAGCGTCTGGCAGATAAAGAGCTTGTGGTTGCACTTTCCGATTCTGCAAAGCAGTTTATCGTGGACAACGGTTATGATCCGGTATACGGCGCAAGACCGCTTAAGAGATATCTGCAGAAGAATGTGGAGACTCTGGCAGCCCGCCTGATCCTGTCGGATGGTGTCCATACCGGAGATACGATCAAGATCGACGTGGTCGACGGAAAACTCAATGCGTCTGCGGAGAGAGGAACAAAAGAATAATCAGAAAACCGGATTCCGGGCGGGTGCCTCGAAAGGCAGTCCGGAACCCGGATAAAAGAAAAACGTAACTATTCAGTACCTTCATAGTTACACGCAAAAATCCATTCCAGATCAGCTTCGCTGATGGGATTTTTGCCCTCCAGCCTATGTTTTCTTACGGTCAGCGCAGCAAGTGCGCAGACCTACTGAACAGTTACAGAAAAACTTCATCTCTGGAAACCTTCAGACTGATATCACAGCCTGAAAAAATTCCGGAGATGAAGTTTTTTTGTGCGACAGAAGTGACTTTTAGTGCGTCTCTCCTCCGACCACTTTGATATCCTGCTCATATTCAACAGCGGCCTTCACAGCCGCTTCCAATGCAGCCGTAATATCCGCAATAGCCATAGACGGGGTCGCCGGTTTATTGACAACCTGAGAAACGGCATACGGAACGTGGATAAAGCCGCCGCGTACATTTGGAAATTCCTTTTGGATATAGTATAAAATTCCATACATGACATGGTTGCAGATATAGGTTCCTGCGGTGTTGGAGAGGGTAGAAGGATAACCGGCGTTCCTGATCTCCTGAACCATCGCCTTCACGGGAAGATTGGAGAAATAGGCAGCATCCCCATCTGCAAAGATCGGCTCATCGATGGGCTGGTTTCCTTCGTTATCCGGGATTCTTGCATCTGTTACATTGATCGCAACACGCTCCGGAGTCACGCCGAACCGTCCGCCGGCCTGGCCGATGCTGATAACGATATCCGGGTGGAGCTCCTGCATTTTTTCATGGACTTTCGCAATGGATTTAGCGACTACGGTCGGGATCTGCAGCTTTGTGATCGTTGCCCCGGCGATCTCGTTTTTCATGGCTTTTACGGCTTCCCATGCCGGATTGATCGGTTCTCCGCCGAAGGGGTCGAACCCGGTGATCAGTACGTTCATGTAAATTCCTCACTTTCTTTAAAGCCGCCTCTGCAACGCGGGGGATTTTCAGTCCGGAAAATCCACGCCGTGATATTAACGGCATATTTTCTCAGGAGACTTATTTGACAAACAGAGTCTCCGACGTTATGATAGATAAGGATATTATACAGGAAAATAAAAGAATTCGCAAACGCAATTCCTGTACACGGACAGGAATTTTCTAATGTGCAATCACGCGAAGATATAGATTGCCGCACACGACTGCGTGAGGCGCGAGAATGTGCCAGGCACATTTTTTGTTGAAAATCCTGTGCGATGCAGAAATGCAAAAACAGATAGAAAAGAGGAAAAATTATGTTTCGCAGAATCGGAAAAAATGATCCATGCTGGTGTGGAAGCGGGAAGCCATATTGTGAGTGCCATATGGCATTTGACCAGAAGATCAGTCGTGCTCGTTTTGCAGGCCACGAGGTTCCGTCCCACAAGATCATCAAGACACCGGCACAGATCGAGGGGATTCGTGAGAGCGGAAAACTGAATGTGGCAGTCCTTGACTATGTGGCGGAGCACATCAAGGCGGGAATCACCACAGAGGAGATCGATCAGTGGGTATACGACTTTACGACAAAACATGGCGGGATTCCTGCACCGTTAAATTATGAGGGATTCCCAAAGAGCGTGTGCACCTCCATCAATGATCAGGTATGCCACGGAATTCCGTCCAAGGATGTTGTCTTAAAAGACGGTGATATCATTAACGTGGATGTCTCCACGATCCTTCACGGATATTTCTCTGATTCGTCCAGAATGTTCCTGATCGGCAATGTGGACCCGGAGAAGGAAAAACTTGTCCGCGTCACGAACGAAGCTGTGGAAAAGGGGCTCGAGCAGGTAAAACCGTGGGGATTCTTAGGAGATATGGGTCAGGCTGTCCATGACTATGCGAAGCAGAACGGTTACACTGTTGTCGAGGAAGTCGGCGGTCATGGTGTCGGTCTTGAGTTCCATGAGGATCCGTTTGTAAGCTATGTGACAAGACGGGGCGAGGAGATGCTTATGGCACCGGGGATGATCTTTACCATCGAGCCGATGATCAACATGGGCCGCCCGGATATCTTTGTGGATGACAGCAACGGCTGGACGATCTATACCGATGACAGGCTTCCGTCCGCCCAGAGGGAGATCATGGTACTCGTGACAGAGACCGGACATGAGGTCCTTGCGTGGTAGAAAAAACAGGGAGAAAAACCGTTACTGTTTGCGCAAGGCGTAAACAGTGACGAAAAACCTGATGAAAAACAGGAAAATTCCTTGAATAGTATCTGAAAATTCGGTATAATATAGTCAAATAACAGTAAACGTGAGATTTGAATAAGGAGGATCGTGTATGGAGTTAAAGTATGACAAAATTCAGACGACCGGTACAGATACCCCGTTAAAAATCGTAAAGGGACATTTTGCAACGAATCATGCCCACACGAATTACTATTTTGACCTAACGACGGTAAAGAGCCGTCTGAGTGAGGCGGGAGGAATTGCCCAGGCACTCGTACATATGTATCTGTACGATATGATCGTCGATACGATCGTATGCATGGAAGGGACCGAAGTGATCGGAACACTTCTTGCGCAGGAGCTGACAAAAGGCGGTTTCATGTCGAAGAACGCCCACAAGACGATCTACGTTATCAAACCGGAGTTCAACAGCAACAGCCAGATTGTGTTTAAGGACAATTACCGCGCAATGATCAACGGAAAGAATGTGCTGATCCTCACTGCGACTGTGACAACAGGCTTGACGATCAACAAGGCGATCGAGGGTGTCCAGTACTATGGAGGAATTATTCAGGGGATCTCCGCAGTATTCAGCGCGCTTGAGAATGTCAATGGGATTCCGATCAAGTCGGTATTCGGATTAAAAGATGTTCCGGATTACCAGTACAGCGATTACAGGAACTGTCCGTTATGTAAGGAAGGAAAGAAACTGGATGCGCTGATCAATCCGTATGGATATTCAAAACTGTAAAAATAATTTGAAATAGAAGCAGCTCTGCAGGCCGGGGAAAATCCCGGTGTCTGCAGAGCTTTTTCTTTTAACAGGAAACTCTGCGGAATTCCCTGTTAAACAAAAAGGCATTTACGATCGGGTAATGTTGCATAACTCTGGTTCATACAAGCTATAAAAAGAAACTACTTGCAATTTTTGACAAAGTGCTTATAATAAAACATAGCAACATTGCTGAAGGGCAACTGGAAAGGAGACGCAAAGATATGACGAATCTTATTCTACTCGCAGTCGTGATTCGAATTATCGTCAGCATTATCGTCGTGAACGGGAATGCTTATTTGCGTTATACTGAATCTGGGATTGCCTGATAGAAACTTGAAAGAACAAGTTACGAAAGAAAGCAAAGCCTTACAGTGTAACGCTGTAAGGCTTTTTTATACCTGAATTTTGATACGGACATTTGTCCGTACCGAAAAAAGAAAAGACGGGAATGTCTGACAGAGTCGGACATTCTGAAAGAAATAAGATGAGGGGAAAAACAGCTATGAAAATGAACGGAGCGCGGATCCTGGTGGAAGAGCTGATCCATCAGGGCGTGAGAGTGGTCTTCGGATATCCGGGGGGCGCAGTGCTTGATATCTATAACGAACTCTATCTTGCGTCTGACCGTATCGGACATGTCTTAGCGGCCCATGAGCAGGGAGCTGCCCATGCCGCTGACGGATATGCGAGAGCAAGCGGAAAGACCGGCGTGGTCCTGGCGACAAGCGGTCCCGGTGCTACAAATCTGGTGACAGGGATCGCGAATGCCTACCTCGATTCCGTACCGATGGTCGCGATCACAGGAAACGTCGCGGTAAACAGTCTCGGAAAGGATTCTTTCCAGGAGGTGGATATCGTCGGGATCACACAGCCGGTAGTAAAACACAACTTCATGGTCCGGGACATCAAGGATCTTCAGAAGACGATTATTGAAGCCTTCGAGATCGCGAATTCCGGACGTAAGGGACCGGTTCTCATTGATATTCCGAAGAACGTCCAGTCTGCGGAATACGAGTATGTGGAGGACTTAAAAGTCCCAAGTGTTGTAAAAAAACCGAGAAAGTCCGAGTGCGGAGACATTGGTGAAGTTGTTGAGATGATCAAAAAGGCGAAAAAGCCGTTTATCTACGCAGGCGGCGGTGTTGTGGCAGCAGGAGCCCAGGAAGAAGTTCTTGAGCTCTCAAAACGGGTCGACGCGGCGATCGGTCTTTCGATGATGGGGATCACCGCCGTTCCGGCCTCCTATCCGCTGAATCTTGGAATGTGCGGCATGCACGGAAAATATCCGTCCATCAAGGCCCAGTCCGAATGTGATCTGCTTCTGGCAGTCGGCGTCAGATTCTCTGACCGCGCGACAGGCGACCTGAACGAGTACACAAAAAAATGTATGACGGTCCATATCGATATCGACCGCGCGGAGATCGGAAAGAATGTCAGTCCTGATGTGAGCCTCTGGGGCGATGTGAAGGAGATCCTTACGAAGATTCTGGAAGCGCTCCCGGAAGAACGGCATCCGGAGTGGGTGAGTGAGCTTGAGGGCTATAAGAACGAGATGATCCTCCCGGCACCGAAACCTTACGGACCGGAAGCCATCATCGAGGAAGTTCACAGACATTGTACCGAGGACACAGTGGTCGCTACCGACGTCGGACAGCACCAGATGTGGACCATGCAGTTCTACCCGTTTGAAAAGCCGCATACGCTTCTCACTTCCGGCGGTCTCGGAACCATGGGATACGGTCTCGGAGCAGCCATCGGCGGCTGCATCGCCGCAAGGGGCAGAAGAACCGTTCTCTTCACCGGAGACGGAAGCTTCGGAATGAACTTAAACGAGATGGCGACGGCGGTGAGTCAGGAACTCCCGATCACCATCGTCATTTTCGACAATGATGTCCTCGGAATGGTAAGACAGTGGCAGACAATTTTCTACGACTGTCACTATTCCCAGACGATCCTGGACAGAAAGACGGACTTCCCGGCTCTGGCGAAAGCCTTCGGTGCTGACGGATACGCGGTCTACACGATGGAGGATCTAAAGAAAGCCCTTGATGTAGCTGACAAATCCCAGGGACCGGTTCTGATCGACTGTCACATTGATATGGATGAGAAAGTCCTGCCGATGATTCCGCCGGGACGATCCATCAAAGACATGATTGTGGAAGGATAAGGTGACCATGGAAAACAAAGTTGAAAAGTTTGCGGTCGCCATGATCGTAAACAACCGCTTCGGCGTTTTAAACCGCATCGCCGGTCTTTACGCAAAGCGCTGCTATAATATCGATAATATCTCCGCAGGAACACTTGATGATCCGAACTATACGCGGATCACGATCGTCTCCACAGGAGATGAATATATGAAGGACCAGGTGGTCCGTCAGCTGGAAAAACTCATCGATGTCCGCGCGGTAACCCTTTTGGAGCCGGAGAACACCGTTTTTGCCCAGCACATGTACATTAAAATGCACCTGACAGGGACCCACAGAGGTTCCAGTAAGCATCAGGTACTGGATCTGATCAACGAGTACGGCGGAAAAGTCGTAGACTTCGGTGAAGAGCATCTGACAGCCGAGATTACCGGAGACAGCAAAAAAGTTGAATCTTTTATTGAAAAAGTCAGAGATTTTGGTATATTAGAACTTAGCCGGTCGGGAGAGATCGCGATCGGTTTAGGAATAGACAACACATTATGTGTCGATCACAATGAAGAATAAGGAGAAGAAAACTATGGCAACCATGTATTATGAGAGAGATTGTAACTTATCACTTCTTGACGGAAAGAAAGTAGCTGTTATCGGCTACGGTTCTCAGGGTCATGCACATGCTCTGAACTTAAGAGATTCCGGCGTTGACGTAGTAGTAGGTCTTTACGAGGGCTCCAAATCTGCTGCAAAGGCAAAAGAGGATGGCTTCACAGTTATGCTCACAGCAGACGCTGTTAAGGCAGCAGACATCATCATGATCCTTGTAAACGATGAGAAGCAGGCAGCTCTCTACAAGAAAGACATCAAAGATAACCTGACAGCAGGCAAGACACTTGCATTCGCTCACGGCTTCAACATCCACTTCAAACAGATCGTTCCGCCGGCAGATGTAAACGTTATCATGATCGCTCCGAAGGGACCGGGACACACCGTTCGTTCCCAGTATGTTGGCGGCAAGGGCGTTCCGTGCCTCGTAGCTGTTGAGCAGGACCCGGCTGGAAACTCCATGGAGATCGCAAAAGCATACGCTGCAGGCATCGGCGGAGCAAGAGGCGGTATCCTCGAGACAACATTCAAGGAAGAGACAGAGACAGACCTCTTCGGTGAGCAGGCAGTTCTCTGCGGCGGCGTTTGCGCATTAATGGAAGCTGGTTTCAACACACTTGTAGAAGCTGGTTACAAGCCGGAGAACGCATACTTCGAGTGCATCCACGAGATGAAACTGATCGTAGACCTGATCTTCAACGCTGGTTTCGAGGGAATGAGATACTCCATCTCCGATACTGCTGAGTATGGTGACTATGTAAGCGGTAAGAGAATCATCGGCGACGAAGCTAAGAAGGCTATGAAGCAGGTATTAACAGAGATCCAGGATGGTACATTCGCTAAGAACTGGATCCTTGAGAACCAGGTTGGCAGAACAACCTTCAACGCAGCAAGAGCAGCACACGCTGATACACTTGCAGCTAAGACAGGCCGCGAGTTAAGAGCAAAGATGGGCTGGAAGCAGACACAGGATCTTGACGAGGCTAAATAGTCGCGTAGGAAAATGAGCAGTGCAAAGGCGGCGGGGAAAGATTCACGTTGTGCTTGCACATAAGTGAATCTTTGCCGACGGCTTTATAGGGCGAATGCCCGCGCACGAACGGACGCAAGTCCGCGAGTGTGGCACTGCGGGGCAGCGAAACCCTAAAAAAATTCTTCAGGGCCAGGCATCACCGCCTGGCTCTGGATTTCATAAGGAGAAAAACAATGAATTCAGATAAAGTAAAAGCAGGCGTAGAACATGCGCCGCACCGTTCCCTGTTAAAGGCAGACGGATACAACGATGAGCAGATGCGCCGCCCGTTCGTCGGCGTCGTAAACTCTTTCAACGAGATCGCTCCGGGTCATATGCACTTACAGAACATCGCACGTGCCGTAAAGGACGGTGTTCTCGCTGCAGGCGGAACCCCGATGGAGTTCGATACGATCGGTGTCTGTGACGGTATCGCCATGGGACATGACGGAATGCATTTCTCTTTAAGCTCCCGCGAGCTGATCGCTGATACCATCGAATGTATGGTAAAGGCACACTGCTTTGATGCTCTCGTATTTATCCCGAACTGTGATAAGATCGTTCCGGGTATGTTAATGGCAGCAATGCGTCTGAACCTTCCGTGTATCTTCGTGTCCGGCGGTCCGATGCTCTCCATCAACCAGAGAGACTTAAATACTGTATTTGAGGCTGTCGGCGCAAGAAAAGCAAACCTGATCAACGATGAGGAACTCGCTGAGATCGAAGGAAGCTCCTGCCCGGGCTGCGGTTCCTGTTCCGGTATGTTCACCGCAAACTCCATGAACTGCTTAACAGAAGTTCTTGGTCTCGGCCTTCCGGGAAATGGTACGATCCCGGCTGTATACGCAGAGCGTATCCGCCTTGCAAAGACAGCTGGTATGCAGGTTATGAAGCTGCTTGCCGATGATATCCGTCCGCGTGATATCGTAACACCGGCAGCATTTGAGAACGCGCTGACAACCGATATGGCTCTCGGCTGCTCCACAAACTCCGCACTTCATCTTCTTGCGATCGCTCACGAGGCTGATATCGCTCTTGACCTTCATATGATCAACGACATCAGTGAGCATACTCCGAACCTGTGCCATCTTGCACCGGCCGGACATCACCACATGCAGGATCTGATGGAAGCAGGCGGAATCTCCGCAGTATTAAAAGAGCTTCTCGATGCAGGAATGATCCAGGGACAGTGCAAGACTGTAACAGGAAAGACGGTTGCTGAGAACGTTGCACATGCAGTAAACCGCAATCCGGAAGTTATCCGTCCGATCGACAATCCGTACACAAAGACAGGCGGACTTGCCGTTCTTTTCGGAAACCTTGCTCCGAACGGCGCGATCGTAAAACGTTCCGCTGTAAAACCGGAGATGTTAGTCAACACCGGTACTGCAAAGTGCTTTGACTCCGAGGAAGAGGCGATCGCTGCGATCTACGCAGGAAAGATCGTTCCGGGCGACATCGTTGTCATCCGTTACGAGGGACCGGCAGGCGGCCCGGGAATGAGAGAGATGCTCTCCCCGACATCCGCGATCGTTGGCATGAAACTCGATACGACCGTTGCTCTCCTGACAGATGGCCGTTTCTCCGGTGCATCCTGTGGTGCAGCAATCGGACATATCTCTCCGGAGGCAGCTGCAGGCGGCCCGATCGCTTACATCAAGGACGGCGACAAGATCGCGATCGACATCCCAAACTACAGCTTAAAGCTTCTCGTTTCTGATGAAGAGATGGAAGAGAGAAAGAAGACCATGAAGATCCGTGAGCCGAAGAAGCTGACCGGATACTTAAAACGCTACGCAAAGAACGTATCCTCCGCAGATAAAGGTGCGATCGTAGAGTAGGCGAAGGATTCATAGGGCAGATGCCCGAAGCTTCCTGACCGCGAAAGCAGACAAGAAGATGTACATCGAAATTGAAGAAAATGAAAAAGGGCGGCGGGCTTGTTGAGAAGCTGCGCCGTCCTTTGCATCAAGAGAGGAAACCATATGAATGAGATCGTATCAAACCTGCTCGTATACGGCAGCCTGCCGGAAGACTCGATCCTCTGGCAGCTTGCGGATATCTGCGAAAAATTAAAAAATCAGACAGAGTCCAAAGACGCACTGCGCGGACGCGTATTCCATCAGGTAAAAAATCTTCTGACGGTTGCAACAGACTATGCATTTGATAAAAATTTATGGCATAATTACCTGACCTTCCTGCTGATCACGAACGAGAATCCGTTCAGCCTCGTCTGTGAAAAGATGGGGGCTCAGGACGGAACGGTCAACAACTTTGTGACTCATGACTTTGAGATGTTTAAAAAGCTGTTCGACTATGATTTCTCCTGGATGGAAAAAGAACTTTCCATCGACTGCTTCACCCAGCTGACTCACTATAAGGCGATCCGCAAAAAAGAGCTGATGTACAATAAAAATGTCAGCGAAAAGGTGAGAAATTTAAGTGAACAGCTTGAGACGGCTGAGTCCGGAGCTGATTTCTTCAAATATGTGACGGAATTCTACAAGGACTTCGGTGTCGGCATGTTCGGTCTCAACAAGGCGTTCCGCATTGCTGAGAATGGAGACGGCTCCGTCCGCTTCCTCCCGATCAACAACATGGATGCCGTGATGCTGGACGACCTCATCGGATATGAGCTTCAGAAGAAGAAACTTGTGGAGAATACCCAGGCGTTCTGCGACGGAAAAGCGGCGAACAACGTCCTGTTGTTCGGCGACAGCGGTACCGGTAAATCCACGAGCATCAAGGCGATCGTCAACCAGTTCTATCCGCAGGGCCTGCGCATGATCGAGATCTACAAGCACCAGTTTAAGGATCTCTCGACGATCATCGCCCAGATCAAGAACCGCAATTACAAGTTCATCATCTACATGGATGATCTTTCTTTCGAAGAATTTGAGATCGAGTACAAGTTCTTAAAGGCCGTTATCGAAGGCGGCGTTGAGACGAAGCCGGACAATGTCCTGATCTATGCGACATCAAACCGCCGTCATTTGATCAAGGAGACATGGAAGGACAGAGAGGATATGGAGCACAGCGAAGATCTGCACCGTTCCGACACTATGGAAGAAAAACTCTCCCTGGTCAACCGTTTTGGACTTTCCATCTACTATGCGAAGCCGAACAAGGAAGGCTTCAACGAGATGGCGATCGCACTTGCGAGACGTGCAGGCATCACTCCGGATATCATGACGGACGAGGAGATCTGCTACGAGGCGAACCGCTTCGAGATGCGCGGCGGCGGACTTTCCGGCCGTACTGCCCAGCAGTTTGCGAATTACCTGCTCACGATCAAATAAGAATACTTACAGAGTACGAAGCCCTGGTATGGAGACATGCCGGGGCCTTTTTTGTTTAACAGGAAATTCCGAAGGAACTTCCTGTTAAACAAAAAGGCGCTACGTGCCTAAGATGCACACTCGCGCGAAGATGAAGATTGTCGCAAGCGACCGCGCTCGGCGCGAGAATGTGCCGAGGCACATTCTTTTGTATAACTGTTTCGACTCGAAAATTCGCTAAGATCCGCTAAGAGAATGCTGAAAAATATTTAGATATTTACAAAATAATAGAATATAGTCAGAAAATGACGAGCAAAAACCCGAAATCACACCTGTTTAACCTTGAATTCGACAGAAAGAAAATCGTATAATTTCTACATTCCTACCGGAGAAGATCAAAACGTGAAAGATCGCGGCGGCTATCCGAAAGGATCAGGGGAAATGAAAGAAAAAGAACGCAGAGTGTAACAGGAGGAACATTATGGCAGAATTATCAATTGCGATCGCGGATGACAACAGACAGACTTTGAATTTACTTGGCGAGATCCTGGAGAAAGAGGACGGGATCCATGTGGTTGGAAAAGCAGATAATGGCGAGGACGCATACAATATGATCGTCCGAACAAATCCGGATATTGTCCTCATGGATGTGATCATGCCGAGACTTGACGGAATTTCTGTCATGGAAAAGATAAAGAATAACACACAGATGAAGAACCACCCTTCGTTTATCATGGTGACGGCAGCCAGCAGTCAGGATGTGACAGAGGATGCGTTCCGCCTCGGAGCGAATTATTATATCATGAAACCGTTCAACCGCGACGTGATCCTGGACAAGATCCGCAGAGTCTGCCGCGGACGGGCGAAAGCGGCGGGCAATGTACATACGGAAATGAAACGGGTACAGCCTTATCTCGACAAGGAGAACTACATGGAACAGAATCTGGAGACGGATGTGACCCAGATGCTGCATGAGATCGGGATCCCGGCACATATTAAGGGATATCAGTACCTGAGAGATGCTATCATCATGTCGGTCCGGGATACCGAGATGCTGTCATCGGTCACGAAGATCTTATATCCGACGATCGCGAAGACCCATAAAACGACGCCGAGCCGCGTGGAGCGCGCCATCCGCCATGCGATCGAAGTGGCCTGGGGAAGAGGAGAGCTCGACACACTGAACAGCCTCTTCGGATATACGGTAAACGGCGGCAAAGGCAAACCGACAAATTCAGAATTTATTGCATTGATTGCAGACAAAATCCGACTGGATTATAAACGAATCTGAAAAATCTGAAAAAACAAAAAAGACCCACTTTCTAATTTTACAGGGATGTGTTATACTGAATCTAATAGCGGGGCACAGAGCGCTGTTCACTGGCAGGGATCTTTTGAACGGAAGATCCCGTATGATGCAGTTCTGGCTGCGGATCCTGCCGACAGGGGATGGAAAGACCGACGGGATCACGTTACCGGGTCCAAATCGGTGAACGGTAACGCAAGAAAAGTGGAAGGATGGGTTATCATGAAAAAAATATTGTTTGTCGCTTCCGAAGCTGTACCTTTTATCAAGACGGGCGGACTTGCCGATGTTGTGGGTTCCTTACCGAAATGTTTTGATAAAGAATATTTTGATGTTCGGGTCATGATCCCGAAATATCTCTGCATCAAAGATAAATTTTTGAGCAACCTTACTTATGTAAATCATTTCTATATGGACTATCTGGGACAGAGCCGTTATGTCGGGATCCTTGAATATGTTTATGAGGGGATCACCTTCTATTTTATCGACAACGAGAGCTATTTCTGGGGAGATAAGCCGTATGGAGACTGGTATTACGATCTGGAAAAATTCTCATTCTTCTCCCAGGCGGCCTTATCCGCACTCCCGGTAATCGGTTGGAGACCGGATGTGATCCACTGCCACGACTGGCAGACCGGACTGATCCCGGTATATCTGAAAGGCAGATTCGGCGAGGGCGAATTCTTCCGCGGGATCAAATCCGTTATGACGATCCACAACCTGAAATTCCAGGGCGTTTGGGATGTGAAGACGATTCAGAGATTTTCCGGTCTTCCGGACTATTTCTTTACTCCTGATAAGCTGGAAGCTTATAAAGACGGAAATATGTTAAAGGGCGGTCTCGTGTACGCGGATGCGATCACGACGGTCAGCAATACTTACGCGGAGGAGATCAAGACTCCGTTCTACGGGGAAGGACTGGACGGACTCATGCGCGCCCGCGCCAATGATCTCCGCGGTATCGTAAACGGAATCGACTACGATGTATTCAACCCGGAGACGGACCGGGATATCGTTCAGAATTATAATGCGAAGAACTTCCGAAAAGAAAAAGTCAAAAATAAACGCGCACTCCAGGAAGAGCTCGGACTTGCCAGAGATGATAAGAAATTTATGATCGGTATCGTCTCGAGACTCACGAGCCAGAAAGGTCTCGACTTGATCCAGTGCGTTATGGACGAGATCTGTACAGACGATGTCCAGTTAGTGGTCCTCGGAACCGGCGATGAGAACTATGAAAATATGTTCCGCCATTATGACTGGAAGTATCACGACAGGGTATCGGCGCAGATCTATTATTCCGAGCCGCTGTCCCACAAGATCTATGCGGCCTGCGATGCCTTCCTGATGCCTTCCTTATTTGAACCGTGCGGACTGAGCCAGCTCATGGCGCTCCGGTACGGCACGGTGCCGATCGTCCGTGAGACCGGCGGCTTAAAGGATACGGTGTGGCCGTACAACGAGTTTGAGGGAACAGGAACGGGATTCTCCTTTGCAAACTACAATGCCCACGAAATGTTAAACATCATCCGCTACGCGAAACATATCTTCTACGATAAGAAGCGGGAGTGGAACAAGATCATTGACCGGGCTATGGCTGTAGATTTTTCATGGAATAGCTCCGCAAAGAAATATCAGGAATTATACGACTGGCTGATCGGATATTAAGTTGTTCACACAATCCATTCCCGCCCACGCATCCATGTGGGCGGGAATGTCATTTACGCGAACAACGAGCCAGAGTCCGCGCTTGCGCGAGACCCTGGCGACTGTCGCGATAACAAGGGGAGACCCGCGAAGCGTGCTTTCACTTGTCTGAATAGCCGCCTGATAATGATCTTACAGAAAAGAGGAAAACATGACGATATGGAATGAACTTCTGGGAAACCAGGTGCTGATCAGTGCTGTGCTGGGGTGGACGGTCGCGCAGTTTTTAAAGACCGTGATCGATATGGTCCTGAACCGGTCTTTTAATCCTGAACGGATCTTCGGGTCAGGCGGAATGCCGAGCTCCCATTCGGCTACCGTCTGCGCGCTCACAACAGCTTCCGGAATGAAATACGGAGTCGGAAGTTTTGAGTTTGCCGTCAGCTTTGTCCTTGCGATGATCGTAATGTACGATGCGATGGGCGTGAGACGGGAGACGGGAAAACAGGCGAAGCTGCTGAATAGTGTATTTTTTGAGAATATTCTGAACCTTGATGGAGTATTTCTCCAGGAAAAATTAAAGGAATACGTGGGACATACGCCGCTGCAGGTAGTTGCCGGGGCGATCCTGGGGATCCTGATCGCAGTGCTCATTGGTTAATTGTACTAAATTGAATATAAAATATACACAATTATGTCTAAAGAGTATTGCGAAAAAACACGAAAATATGTGAAAAAATCACGAAAGATTTACAAAGGGATGTTGCAAATTTTGGCAACATCCCTTATAATATGTACAGACCTTTTTTCCGACACTCAATTTTTTTGTGCGAAATCTCTAAAACCAGAGATCGTGTGATGGGGCATGGGGGTACCGCAAGGGGAGCAAAGAAATGAGGGCAGCCACAGACATCTTAAGTCTAAGCTAAATCTAATTCTAGGAGGAATAACAACTTATGGCAAAGTGGGTTTATAAGTTTGAAGAAGGCAGTGCAGCTATGAGAAATCTTCTCGGCGGCAAAGGTTGTAACCTTGCTGAGATGACAAATCTCGGTATGCCGATTCCGCAGGGATTCACAGTAACAACAGAAGCCTGCACAGATTACTATAACAGCGGAAAGCAGATCACAAAAGAGATCCAGGACCAGATCTTCGAAGCTCTTACATGGCTCGAGGGCGTAAATGGAAAGAAATTCGGTGATACAGAAGATCCGTTGCTCGTATCTGTACGTTCCGGTGCGCGTGCATCCATGCCGGGTATGATGGACACCATCTTAAACCTTGGTTTAAACGATGTAGCGGTTGAGGGCTTCGCAAAGAAGACAGGAAATCCGCGTTTCGCATATGACTCCTACAGAAGATTCATCCAGATGTATTCCGACGTTGTTATGGAAGTTCCGAAGTCCTACTTCGAGAAGATCATCGATGAGATGAAGGAAGCAAAAGGCGTTCACTATGATACAGAGTTAGACGCTAACGATTTAAAGGAACTCGCTGAGAAGTTCAAAGCTGTATACAAAGAGGCTATGAACGGCGAAGAGTTCCCGCAGGATCCGAAGGAACAGTTAATGGGCGCTGTAAAAGCAGTATTCCGTTCCTGGGACAACCCGCGTGCGATCGTTTACCGTCGTATGAATGATATTCCGGGTGACTGGGGTACCGCAGTAAACGTACAGACCATGGTATTCGGTAATAAGGGAAATACCTCCGGTACAGGCGTTGCGTTCACCCGTAACCCATCCACAGGTGCAAAGGGCATCTTCGGTGAGTATCTGATCAATGCACAGGGCGAGGACGTTGTTGCCGGTGTTCGTACACCGCAGCCGATCACCCAGCTTGAGAAAGATCTTCCGGAGTGCTACAAGCAGTTCATGGAACTGGCTATGAAACTTGAGAATCATTTCCACGACATGCAGGATATGGAGTTCACGATCGAGGAAGGCAAGCTCTACTTCTTACAGACACGTAATGGTAAGAGAACTGCTCCGGCTGCAATCCAGATCGCATGCGATTTAGTAGATGAGGGACAGATCACTCCTGAGGAAGCTGTTTGTAGAATCGAAGCGAAATCCCTTGATCAGTTATTACATCCGACCTTCGATCCGGCTGCATTAAAGGCAGGCGAGGTTATCGGACAGGCTCTTCCGGCTTCCCCGGGTGCTGCAGCTGGTAAAGTCTGCTTCACAGCAGATGACGCTAAGGCAGCTGGTATCGGCGGCAAGGGCGAGAGAGTTATCTTAGTTCGTCTTGAAACTTCTCCAGAGGACATTGAGGGCATGCATGCGGCCCAGGGCATCTTAACAGTTCGTGGTGGTATGACGTCTCACGCTGCAGTAGTTGCACGTGGTATGGGTACCTGCTGTGTATCCGGCTGCGGCGAGATCAAGATCGACGAGGAGAAGAAGGAATTCACACTCGGCGGACATACCTTCCACGAGGGCGATTACATCTCCTTAGACGGTACAACAGGTAAGATCTACAACGGTGATATCAAGACTCAGGAAGCATCCGTAGGCGGAAACTTCAAGAGAATCATGGATTGGGCTGACTCCTTCAGAAAACTTGGTGTCCGCACAAACGCTGATACACCGGCTGATACAAAGAACGCAGTTAAGCTTGGCGCAGAGGGCATCGGCCTTTGCCGTACTGAGCATATGTTCTTCGATCCGGAGAGAATCCACAACTTAAGAAGAATGATCGTTTCTGATACTGTTGAGGCAAGAGAGGAAGCTTTAAGCAAACTCCTTCCGTACCAGAAGGGCGACTTCAAGGCTATGTACAAGGCACTCGAGGGCAGACCAATGACAGTCCGCTACTTAGATCCGCCGCTGCATGAGTTCACTCCTAAGACAGAGGAAGAGATGGCAGAGCTTGCAAAAGATATGGGCAAGACTGTTGACGAGATCAAGAAGAAATGCGATGAGCTTCATGAGTTCAACCCGATGATGGGTCATCGTGGATGCCGTCTTGCAGTTACCTATCCGGAGCTTGCAAAGATGCAGACACGTGCGATCATGGAAGCTGCGATCGAAGTAAAAGAAGAAGATGGATATGATATCATTCCGGAGATCATGATCCCGCTCGTTGGCGAGAAGAAAGAGCTCAAATTCGTGAAAGATATCGTTGTTGAAGTTGCTGAGCAGGTTAAGAAAGAGAAAGGCTCCGATATGCAGTACCACATCGGTACAATGATCGAGATCCCGCGTGCAGCTCTTACTGCAGGCCAGATCGCTGAGGAAGCTGAGTTCTTCTCCTTCGGTACAAACGACCTGACACAGATGACATTCGGCTTCTCCCGTGATGATGCCGGTAAGTTCCTTGATTCTTACTACAAAGCAAAGATCTACGAGTCTGATCCGTTCGCAAGACTTGACCAGACTGGTGTTGGCCGTCTCGTAGAACTCGCTGTTAAAGAAGGACGCGCAACACGTCCGGAGTTAAAGTGCGGTATCTGTGGCGAGCACGGTGGAGATCCGTCTTCCGTAGAGTTCTGCCACAAGGTTGGCTTAAACTACGTAAGCTGCTCACCGTTCCGTGTACCGATCGCAAGACTTGCTGCTGCACAGGCTGCTCTTCATGAGAAAGGTTACAAATAGGATCTGACTGACGCAGAACGAAAATCTGTATCATTATAAATGAAAAGATAAAATCCCCCGGAAGCGATTCTGGGGGATTTTTGACAAAAGAGTTTTCGGGAGATCCCGGGGAGAATGTTATGAAAATTATCAATATCGGTTCTTTAAACATCGATCGGATTTACGGTGTGGAACATTTTGTCCAGCCGGGGGAGACGATCAAAGTGCATACATATTCTGAGGCCTGCGGAGGTAAGGGATTGAATCAGTCGATCGCCGCTGCGCGTTCCGGAGCGGAGGTACACCATGCAGGTGCTGTGGGATCTGACGGAGGAATGCTTCTGGAAATTCTTAGAATTTCCGGAGTTCATACAGGAAAAACGAAGATTCTTTCAGGAGCAAGCGGTCATGCCGTGATCCAGGTGGACAAAAACGGGCAGAACAATATCATTATCTGCGGGGGAGCAAATGATGCTGTCTCAATGGGCATGATCGACGATGCTCTAAGGGAAATCAGTGAAGGAGATATCGTCCTTCTCCAGAATGAGATCTCCAATGTGGGATATGCCGTGGAGCAGGCGAAGAAAGCCGGGGCAAAGATTGCCCTGAATCCATCACCAATCAATGAGAATCTGAAGACGATCCCGATGGATCTTATCGATTATTTTATTCTCAACGAGATCGAGGGGAAAGAAATTTCCGGTGCAGAGAGTGAAGAGCCGGAAACGATCATGGGAAAATTAAAGGAAAAATATCCGAAAGCAGCTTTTGTCCTGACGTTGGGAGAAAAAGGTTCCTGGTATTTTGATGAAACCCGGTGCTTTAAACAGGAAATCTATAAGGTAAAAGCAGTGGATACGACCGCGGCAGGGGATACGTTCTGTGGATATTTCCTTTCGGGACTCACAAAAGGAAAAGAGATCCCGGAAATCCTAAAAACGGCGAGTGCGGCAAGCGCGATCGCGGTCAGCAGGAGTGGAGCGGCGCCGAGCATCCCTACATATGAAGAAGTCGAGAAATTTATGGCAGAGCGCAGCTAAAAGGGACTTACGGATCTGTCATTGACAGCTGCATTCGGATGTTGGCATCGAAAATATCCGGTATCGTCAGAAAGTTATAAATAGCGGTATCACTGTTTGCAGCAATCAGCTGAAGAGCTATAAAAAATGTCATGAAAGAAAGCATTGAGTAAAAAGCTTCCGTTCATGACATTTTTTGATTTACGTGAACAACGAGCCAAAATCCGCGTCTGCGCGAGACCCTGACGGCTGTCGCGATAATGGGGAATCAGTCTTTTGACATACAGATCGTTCCAGTCCTCTGGAGCTCCAGGATCCCGAAGCTTCTCACAAGCTCGATAAAGTCCGTGATCACATCCGGAGCGGCATGGAACTCAATGACCATGCTCTTCGGGGAGACGTGGACGATCTTTGCACCCATGACGCTGCAGAGCTCGATCAGGGAACTGCGGTTTGCCGCAGAGTAGGAGACCTTGATGAGCATCATCTCGAGAAGGACGCTGCGGTTCTCTTCAAGGCGGCGCACCTTGATCACGTCAAGCTTTTTGTTTAAGTGTTTCTCGATCTGATCGACCGTGCGCTGGTCGCCGGTGGAGACGATCGTCATGCTGGAAATATCGTGGCGTTCGGTCTCACCTACGGCAAGGCTGTCGATGTTGAAGCCTCTTCTCGCAAAGAGACCGGATATCTGGGAGAGAACACCGTCTTTATTTTCTACAAGTACAGAAAAAATACCTTTCATCTTGCGTTCTCCTTATTTCGTATTATTGTGGCTGTCGACTTCGCAGACCATGAGGCATGCTTTGTCGCAGGCGAGGAAACGGTCGAGCTCCGCGTCAAGAGTTTCGTTGCTGTCGCAGTGGAAATATTCCATATCGTAGGCAGCGGCGATTTCGGCATATTTCGGATAATCGTAGAGCTGGACACCGAAATAATGTTCCTCGTAAGTCTTTTCCTGATGCTCACGGACGAGACCGAGATAGTGGTTTCTCATGACAAGGATCTTTATCGGGACCTTGTTTACTGCGATGGTTCCAAGCTCGTACATGGACATCTGGAAGGAACCGTCACCGCAGACAACGACGACCTGCTTGTCCGGAGTACACATCTTCGCTCCGATTCCAGCCGGGATCGAGTAGCCCATAGTTCCCATACCGCCGCTCGTGAGGAAACGGCCGTTTTTCATCACATAGTTGTCGGCGGACCAGAGCTGGTTCTGTCCGACATCGGCAACATAGATCGCGTCATCATCCATTTTCTCGGAGAGATGCTGGACTAAGAGCATCGGATTTACGAGCTTGTCACTGAAAACACGGTGGTCAACGGTACTCTTCTTGATATCGTGGAGTGTCTCGATCCACTGTGTCGTGTCGATGGAGATATTCTCCTGCAGGAGGCGGTCGAAAATATTCTTGATATCGCCGACCAGTGGGATCGTCGGTCCAAGGTTTTTGCCGATCTCAGCGGTATCGATATCGATGTGGATGATGTTGACCTGCTGTTCCAGGTTTTCCGGCTTCGGAACGGCGCGGTCTGCGATCCTTGCGCCCGCGATGATCAGAAGGTCACTGTTTGCGACCGCGCGGTTTGCGTAAGGTTTTCCGTTGTTTCCGAGCATACCGAAGTAGAGCGGGTGGTTCTTCGGCATGACACCGATTCCCATCATCGTTGTGACAAGCGGGATATTGTTTTTCTCGCAGAACTGGCGGACACATTCCTCACCATTTCCGAGGATCACGCCGCCGCCGGCACAGATCAACGGCTTTTTCGCCTTGTTGATCGCTGCGACTACCTTGTGCATCTGTGGGTTGTTTCCCTTTGTATTCGGCTTGTATCCGCGGATATTGACCTCAGATGTGTAGTCGAAGGATTTCTTTAAGAGGTCCATCTGGACATCGCAGGGAATATCGATAAGGACCGGTCCCTTTCGTCCGGTGGAGGCGATATAGAAAGCTTCCTTAAAGATACGCGGAATATCATCGGCGCTTTTTACAAGATAGCTGTACTTAACAAAAGATTCTGTGGAACCACGCATGTCGGCTTCCTGGAATACATCACGTCCAAGGAGATTGGAGTTTACCTGCCCGGTGATCGCGATAAGCGGAATACTGTCGGCGTAAGCTGTCGCCAGTGCCGTGATCAGGTTTGTCGCGCCTGGGCCGGAGGACGTTACGCAGACCGCAGCTTTTCTGGAGATGCGGGCGTAGCCGCTTGCGGCGTGTCCGGCAGCCTGTTCCTGGCGGACGAGGACATGCTCGATGGTTCCGGCATTATATAAGGCCTCATAAAACGGGGAGATCGCAACGCCCGGATATCCGAAGATCCTGGTTACGCCCTCTTCCTCGAGGCATTTGACCATAGCTTCTGCACCATTCATAATAACTAAAAATACCCCCTCAAGTAAGCGTTTAAAAGATGTCTGGGGGCAAAAAAATGATGATTTTGCCCTTTAAAATCTTTGAAGATAGTTAATAAGAATTATATCGCATACTGAGAGGGGATGTCAATGTGAAAGGGCGGGAGAAAGGGCATTTTGCAGGATTTTATGGGGAAACCTGCGAACTTGAAGCGAAAAGGAAAGTATGTTATGATTGACTGGTAAAGTTTGGAAAATACGATAAAATGAAATAAAAAATCTGACAGAACGGGAGTTTAGACAAGTGTCAAACTCCCGACGAAAGTGGTTTCAAGATTCAAAGAATATTTTCTCATGTCATTTCTTTCCGCCCTCATTTTGCCACTTTTCCATAAGAGAAGCGTAAGACTCGTCAAGTTGCATTTCGTTCGGAGATAAGCTATAATGGAATGAGTGCTAAATTTAAGTGAGGTGGATCGCTATGAAAAAATCGATCAAGACAGCTATCTTCGCATGCATCTTTGCGGCAGCATTCCAGATCACGGCGTTTGCCGGATTTACCTGGAGAGTTGAGAGCGCGGACAGTTCCTATGTGGGGACGACGAATGTGACTGTGACAAATACATCGGGAAAGAAAGAGACGGAGGATGCGCCGATCGTGAAGAGAGGAACCGTCGTGACGTTTACGGAGGCGGCAGCGAGTGCGACTTATACGGTAAGGGCATATGATGGGATGGGAAATCCGATCCGGGATTTCAGCGCGTCTCTCGGAACGGTAAAGAAAGGCGGTACTCTCCAGTATACACTGGACTGGAACGCGAGAAAGTCGGAAGGAAAGTCCTCCTACACAGGACAGGCCGGTGCCTTTGAAATCCAGGCGAAGGATTCCGACGGAAAGACATGGAGACAGAGATTTGTGATCAATAATGTCTGCGCGTCAGGTGTGCTCTCCAATATGTACCTCTACAGCAAAGGTGCTCTCTACCAGTGGAAGAGCAATTCCAAAGGCTGGTGGGTGGACAAAAAGTCCGGCGGCTACCTCACAAATGCCTGGTTCCAGTCGCCGGTGAGCGGACTCTGGTACTATATGGGCTCTGACGGATATATGCTGACGAATACGACAACTCCGGATGGATATAAGGTCAATGCAAGTGGTGTGTGGGTGAAATAGTACTGCACTATAAAGATTCTGGAAAAGTCATGGCAGGAAAAGCCCTGTGTTCAGATATTCTACGGATCTGAAATGCGAAATATCGGTAAAATGTCGCCATAGTGTGTGTGTAAAAAATTGCATGTCATAAATGATAATTTACTTAAATGAGAAAAGTTCTCAATAAGAATCTTCCATTTTCTGCAAAAAGGTGTATGATAAAAATAGTTAGCAGCACCTAACAAACGGCTCGCGATCCACCCGGATCACATGAAAAACTTCCGATGGGAACGGCCGCTTTTAACGCAACTCCTGCGGGAGGGAAATGGAGCAGATCATGGGAAGATTTTATCAGCTTTCAAAGAAGATTTCGGAGCAGGAGGCATCGGAGATCATGCGGGAAGTCCTGGAACTTCCGGATATCCGGGATGCCGAGATCATTGATGACCGCAGCCGGGTCAGAGTTGAGACGAAGGACAATGTGTTTATCGATGTGATGAGTACGGTTGTAAATATTTTCCGCCGCGTGGCAGGCGGATGCGAGCTGTCCTTTGCGGGATTCGCTTATAAGGACTGAGGAGCAATAAAAAGAAAAGTGTGCGGGAAATCGCGCGCGGCAATAAAAAGCGCAGGATCATGGACTTATTGGAGTCTGTGATCGCTGCGCTTTTTTGTTGAATTGCATTTCAGACATTTTTAAGGACGTTCATAATGAAAATGGAACTTTCGAGAGAAGTTTTACATTACTCAATTCTTCGCTTCAGAAGAATATTTCTTAATATGTTCCTTGATCGCCGCAAAGCTCTCAGCACTGATATCGTGCTCGATGCGGCACGCGTCCTCGAGAGCTGTCTTTTCACTGACTCCGAGGTCCATCAGCCATTTGGAGAGGGCCGTGTGGCGCTCATAGATCGTCTCGGCGATCCGGCGGCCTTCGTCGGTCAGTGTAATGTGTCCCTCGTCATTTACCAGGATCAGATTGTTGACCCGGAGATTTTTCATTGCGACACTGACGCTTGGTTTCGAGAAGCCGAGCTCGGTCGCGATATCGATAGAACGCACATACGGCTGTTTTTCACTTAACATTAAAATTGTCTCAAGATAGTTTTCAGCGGATTCCTGGATTTTCAAATAATTACCCCCATATATTGGAACATCATGCAGCTTTGTGCCGGAAATCTCCGGATTAAACAGAGCTGCGTCTGCAGGTGTCAGTCAGTTAAACGAAGTTTACAGGATTCTTTATCTTCCTGTTCATGTCTTATCACAGTCAGTATAACGTGTGTGCAAGGTTGCCTTTTCACGGGCATGGAGTGCCCGTGTACTGTAACGAGTGCAGACCTGTTGAACAGTTATAATTCGTCCTTCTACTATAACACAAGATATGGACTGAGTCAAAGTTAATTCCACTTGTTTTTGAAAATCTATAAAGATTTTTGAACCGAAAAGTCCGGATCGGCAGCATGAGTGATCGGGCTGTTCGCTGCCATTTCGCGTGGCGGGATAAATGCGATAGGACCATACGATTAGCTAAAACTAACTAATGAGAAAAACTCTCAATAGCAGATATTGACATTAAAGTTAGCTTATGCTAACCTTATATCATCAGTTAGACGGAGCTAACCTTTAAGCAAAGGAGGAATATTACATGAGCGTTGTTATTATCGGCGGACATGACCGCATGGTCAGACAGTATAAAGAAATTTGTGAAAATCATAAATATAAAGCGAAAGTTTTTACCCAGATGAAGACAGGACTCGATAAGCTGATCGGAAGACCGGATCTTCTGATCCTGTTTACAAATACGGTATCCCACAAGATGGTACGCTGCGTACTGGACGAGGTGGATGAGGACCGTACCGATATCGTCCGCTGTCATACGAGCAGCGGAACAGCACTGGCTGAAATCCTCGAAAAGCATAGCGCGTGATGTTCAGAAAGGCGGTATACGCATGAGCGAAGAGATCTTCGGGGCAGTACAGAAGCTCCCGGTGAACGGAACGAAGAAGCAGGTTGTTTTGCAGTGCGCGCCGCTTCTCACAGGGATCAAATTATCAAATCTCCTGAATGTGCGCTCAGATCAGAAAGAGGAAGTGCTCCGGATCTTTGAAGGATCACCGGTCTGCTGCAGAGTGCTCTACGAATTTCAGGGAAGATTGTCCATCCTTTTATATCGTCCGGGAATGCTTGCGGCATACCTGGAGCGCGAAGATGTAAAAAAACTGATGACATCTTTCGGGTATGAAAATCCGGATCTGGAAGAAACTTTGAACAGGATCGCGGATGCTTATCAGGATCATATGAACGGAAAGCGCGGATTTCCGCATGAGATCGGACTTGTCCTCGGCTATCCGCCGGTGGATGTGGAAGGATTTATCGAAAAAGAAGGCAGAGATTTTCTGTACTCCGGATACTGGAAAGTATATGGAAATCTGGAAGATACATTAAAAACATTTGAAGCTTACGATCAGGCGAGAGATTATGTGATCGGCATGACCGGAAACGGGAATGAAATCAGGGATATCCTGGCGGCATCTTAAATACCGCCGGTTCCAATTATAAAAGCGGCGGACGGCGAGGTCCGGGTTACCGCAAAACAAATTTCAGGAGGAAATCAAAAATGGATAAGGTTATTGTTGCATACTGGTCCCAGACAGGAAATACAGCTGCTATGGCTGCAGCAGTCGGCGAAGGAATCACAGAGGCAGGAAAAGAGGCTGTTGTCACAGATATCTCTTCCGTTTCCATGGATGACTTAAAGGAAGCTTCCGCTTTCGCACTCGGATGCCCGGCAATGGGAGCTGAGGTTCTTGAGGAAGGCGAGATGGAGCCGTTCGTAACAGAAGTTGAGGCTTTCGCAGCTGGCAAGAAGATCGGTCTGTTCGGTTCCTATGGTTGGGGAGACGGCCAGTGGATGAGAGACTGGGAAGACAGAATGAAAGCTGCAGGCGCAACTGTTGTCGGTGGTGAGGGCGTGATCTGCCAGGAAACACCGGATGACGATGCACTTGCAAACTGCAAGGCACTTGGAAAAGAGCTCGCTGCATTAGCATAAGAGAGCAACTGCAAAGAAGTGTGCCGGGAAATATTCTAATAGGAAGATAAAAAGACACAGCCGGGAGAGGATGCAGTCCCGGCTGTGTCTTTTTTTGTTTCCATGCATTTGGCATGAAGATCAGAAAAACGTCCGTATAAAATTGCCCTTGCAGAACCGGTACTGCCTTGTCGGACGGCCTTTTCCCTCCTGCTTCTGCGACTCGATCTCTTCTATTAAATTGGAGTCGAGAAGCTGCTGAAGGATCCGGTTGCAGCTGCGGCTTGTGATATTGAGCCACTGGGAGAGGGAGGCGGCTGTCATGACCGTGTCTTTATCCATCTGGAAGAGACCGACGATCTTTAAGAGATTACTCTCATTGATCCCATTCTTCTGGGAGTAATCAAGCGCTTTCGTGTTGGAATAACTGTAGTTTAAGGATCTGGTGAGGGAGAGCGGTCCTGTGAGAGCGTTGTCCTCGCCGGAGATGACGAAACCATCGTTCTTTCCGTATTTGACTGCTTCCTGCAGTGCGAGATCTGCCTGATAATGGCTTTCGCCCAGTGATTTTCCGAATCCGGCACCGAGACGGAATTCGAGGTCGCCCTTCTGGTCCAGGAAAGCGATGAGATCTTGGATCCTGCTGAAACTGCTCTTATAGAGATCACTGTCGAGAGCGAGCTCGAACCGGTTAGAGACGGCGTGAATGGCGAAATCGTAATTGTATTCCTTCCGGAAATCTAGGAGATATTTGTGCAGCGTGATCTCCAGATATTCCCTGTCCTGGGAAGAAATATTATCCGGATAGACAAGCTTTATGAGGATCACGAGCTTGTTGAGCTGGCTTTTCTGCTTTAAGCGGATGGAGTTTACCGCGTGGCGGATCGAGTCGCGGACCATCTCCTCGGTCGGAAGAAAGTGGATGTACGGGATCTGGAGCTTATTGAGGACCTCCAGCTGATTGGTCGTTCTCGTAAACATCATATCGATCTTTTTCTCTTTCCACAGCTCTACGGCGCGTTCCTTTAATGTCTCATAATTATAGACGGGATTTTCAAAGCAGTAGGGCATGTGCTCCGGATCCAGGTATTTTTTCAGATTCATGAAATCATTGACCGGAGTCAGAAAATCGATATAAAGTCTGTTCAGCGGAACATCAGGGTAATGGATCACGAAATTTAAAAGAATGGACAGGAGCGTCTTCTCCGTATAGGAAATAAAGGTGCAGGGGACTTTCAGGTCGTCCACATGCGTCAGAATATAGGAATATCCGAGCTCACCGGAGAAGAAGAGGACATCCGAGATGTCTTTACACTGGTCATATATGTCCTTAATTTCCTCCAGACTCTCGTAGACATACTTGTGAAATACGCATCCGAAATCGTTGTGTTCGATCGCTTTATCGATGACAGCCATTGATTTTAAAGGACTTATGATGCTGATACTGATCATGGCCGAACCTCCTTTTATATATGAAAAAATGATATAAAGACATGCTATTAACGACAGCTATGTCGATAAATCGGCTTTTGTAAGAATCGTACCACAGATTGTTGACAAAGTCAAAAGGGTATGTTAGAATAAAGACAAATAAAGGACGTAAGCAAAATGAGTCTTAAATAAATCAAGGGATTCGAAAGATCCGTATTGAGGGAAATACAGAAGCTTTCGGATCGCGTGATGCAGCGAGAAATCCTGTATACATAGTGAAAACAACGTATTATATATGGTATTTAAACTGTATATACAAAAGATACAAAAGTTTTCTCGGAAATCCAATTAAGGACTTGGTTGAGACTCACGAGCAAAGGAAAGTCTTTTATTAGTGCAAAATGGCACAGGGGTTTAAGAACCAACATTTAAGGAGGTATTTGCGAGATGAGCAAGTATGTTGAGAGGGTAATTGAGGACGTAAAAACTAAATACGCTAACGAGCCGGAGTTCTGCCAGACTGTAGAAGAAGTATTATCTTCCTTAGGTCCGGTTGTAGATGCACATCCGGAGTATGAGAAGGTTGCCCTTCTTGAGAGAATGGTAATCCCGGAGAGAGTTATCGAGTTCCGTGTTCCGTGGGAGGATGACAACGGAAACATTCATGTAAATACAGGTTACCGTGTACAGTTCAACGGAGCAATTGGACCGTACAAGGGAGGTTTAAGATTCGCACCGAGCGTAAACCTTTCCATCATGAAATTCTTAGGTTTCGAGCAGACATTCAAAGACAGCTTAACAACACTTCCGATCGGCGGCGCTAAGGGTGGTTCCGACTTCGATCCGAACGGCAAGAGCGATAGAGAAGTTATGAGATTCTGCCAGGCATTCATGACAGAGTTATATCGTCACATCGGTCCGGATGTCGATGTTCCGGCTGGTGACCTTGGTGTTGGCGGACGTGAGATCGGTTATCTGTTCGGTCAGTACAGAAAACTTAGAGGAGCTTACGAGAACGGCGTATTAACAGGTAAGGCTCGTTCCTTCGGTGGTTCCTTAATTCGTCCGGAAGCTACAGGTTTCGGCGCTGTTTACTACCTTGAGTCTGTTATGAAACATGAGCATGACACATTAGAGGGTAAGACAGTTGCAGTTGCTGGTTTCGGTAACGTAGCTTGGGGCGTTGTACAGAAATTATCTGAGTTAGGTGCTAAGCCTGTTACACTTTCTGGCCCGGATGGATACATTTACGATCCGGACGGAATTACAACAAAAGAGAAATTCGACTTCATGCTTGAGATGAGAGCTTCTGGACGTAACAAAGTTCAGGACTACGCTGATAAGTTCGGCTGCAAGTTCGTAGCTGGAGACAAGCCGTGGGGCGAGAAAGTTGATATCATCATGCCGTGTGCTACACAGAACGATGTAGACCTTACACAGGCTAAGAGAATCGTTGCTAACAACATCAAGTACTACATCGAAGTTGCTAACATGCCGACAACAAACGAAGCTCTTAGATTCTTAATGGATCAGAAGAACATGGTTGTTGCTCCGTCTAAGGCTGTTAACGCTGGTGGTGTTCTTGTATCCGCTCTCGAGATGAGCCAGAACAGCGAGAGAATCTCCTGGACAGCTAAGGAAGTTGATGATAAGCTTCATCAGATCATGACAGAGATCCATGATGGTTCTGCTGAGTGCGCTGAGAAGTACGGCCTTGGTTACAACCTGGTTGCAGGTGCTAACATGGTTGGTTTCCAGAAGGTTGCAGATGCTATGATGGCTCAGGGTATCGCTTGGTAGTTTGAAGCGAACCTCGGATATCGAAGCCCGCGGTTTCTAAAAACTGCATAAGGGCACTAGGTACTGAATATAGGGGATGCTGTCGGGGAGTGTGCCCGACGGCATCCCTTTTCTGATTTATTGGAAAATGGATCAGAATTACTGCTGATGAGAGAATTTACTGTTTGTTTTTGCAGAAAAATGAAATATATGGGAATGTTTGGTGCAGATTCCGGATATTTGTCTGTGAGAGAAAAACAGTAAAGCAGAAGCGGGGAAAAAGAACATTTTATTCACAAAATGCTCAATGGGAATAAAATATTCTTTATTAAGAAAATAAATCAAATTCGCGAAAATACTTTACAAAATAATGTACTTCAAGTAAGATAGATGAGTACGGGGTATGATCCTCCATGTGGTTGATGGAGGAAAGGAACATTGTCCTGAAAGGAGAGTTTTTTATTATGAATTGTCTTATTATCGACAAAGTATGGGGTGGAATCGCTGAGGAACTCAGCAAAGTTATGAATGTTAAGACAGCTGCTAATCTTCCGTGCAGCAAAGAGGAGCTTATTGCAGAGATCGGTGATGTTGATGTCCTGATCATGCGTGTAGACCCGAAGATCGACAAAGAGATCATCGATGCTGCAAAGAACTTAAAGGTTATCGGTGTTTGCTCTGTTGGTTTAAACCACATCGATATGGATTACGCAAAATCCAAAGGAATCCAGGTATTCAACGCACCGGGCTTAAATGCAAACGCAGTTGCTGAGCTGACATTCTCCAAGATGTTAGATATCTCCCGTGGAACATTCGTAGCAAACTACGATGTAAAAGTAAAACACGAGTGGGATAAATATAAATTCGAAGGCCGCGAGCTGAGAGGCAAGACTCTTGGTATCATGGGCTTTGGCCGTATCGGTCAGCGTGTAGGTGAGCTTGGCCGTGCATTCAAGATGAACATCGTTGCTTACGATCCGTTCCTTCCGGACGACGTATTTAAGCAGCAGTGCGCAACAAAGGCTTCTATCGACGAGCTGATCAAGGTTGCTGATTTCATCTCTATCCATGTACCGCTGACACCGGAGACAAAGAATCTCTTCAATAAGAAATCCATCGCTGAGATGAAAGACGGCGCTGTTGTTCTTAACATGAGCCGTGGCGGTATCGTAAACGAGGCTGATATGTATGAAGCTCTGAAAGAGGGCAGAATCGGCGGCTACGCAGCAGACGTTATGGAGAACGAACTTGCAGGCAGCGGCTTAACAGGTAATGATACATTCGCAAGCCCACTGTTCGAGTGCGATAACTTCATCGTATCCCCGCACATCGGTGCTCAGTCTGTAGATGCTTCTAAGGACATCGGTGTTCATATCGTTGCTAAAGTTAAAGAGGCTCTTGGTTTATAATTCAGAGAACTCAGAAGAACCCGGAGACGGACTGTCGCCGGGTTCTTTTCATTAAGACTTCAAAAATAAGGAGGACATAAAAATGGGCACAATTACGGAGTCAGCAAAGGCTTTCATGCCGAAATTATCTGAAATCAGAAGAGATTTTCACATGCACCCGGAGGTTTCCCAGCATGAGGAAAGAACCGGAAAGAAGGTTGCAGAGTATCTGAAGGAGATGGGATGCGACGAAGTATATGAAAATGTCGGCGGATACGGTGTAGTCGGAGTTATCAAGGGAAAGAAACCGGGTAAAGTCGTTGCTCTCCGTGCGGATATGGACGCATTACAGATCCAGGAGATGAATGAGGTTCCTTATAAGTCCCAGAATGACGGTGTTATGCATGCCTGCGGACATGACAACCATATGACGGGTCTTCTTGGTGCTGCAATGCTTCTCTGTGAGAGAAGAGAAGAGATCGCCGGAACGGTGAAACTGATCTTCCAGCCTGCGGAGGAGATGTCTCCGGTTGGCGGATCCAGAGGAATGCTCCATTCCGGATATATGGATGATGTGGAAGCTGTATTCGGTCTTCATGTATGGCCGGATCTTCCGCACGGCAAGATCGGGGTGAAGGCAGGCCCGTTAATGGCTGCAACAGACCACTTTACGATCAATATCCATGGTAAGACTGCCCATGGCGCAAAACCGAATCAGGGTATTGACGCTGTTGTTCTCGGTTCCCAGTTCGTTATGGCCGCACAGACCATCGTCAGCAGAAAAGTTGATCCGCTTGACAATGCTGTTGTGACATTCGGTATTTTTAACGCAGGAACAAGATACAACATTATCGCAGGTGACTGTACACTGGACGGAACCGTTCGTACATTAAATGAGGACACCCGCGCGATGATCGAGGATTCTATGAGAAAGACTCTCGATGGTCTCTGCTTACAGTCCGGCGCAACTGCTGATATCAACTATGGCCACGGCTATCCGGCACTTGTAAATCATGAGGAGGACGCTGAGCTGATCCGCAATACAGCAATCAAGCTCTTCGGCAAAGATGATGTTGTGGATGTAAAACTCCCGGCTATGCCGGCGGAGGACTTCTCCTTCTATCTGAAAGAGAAGAAAGGCGCGTTTGTATGGCTCGGTACCGCTAAACAGGATCAGGATCCGGTATGGCCGTTACATAACAGCCGTTTTGATGTGGACGAGGATATCCTCTGGAGAGGTTCTTCTCTGTTAGCGCAGACTGCGATTGATTATTTAAATAAATAATAAGTGATTTCAGGGCGGCGGTTGGAGTGAAACTCTGGCAGGCTGCCCTGTTTTGTCTATGTGGTCAGCAGTTGAAAATACATGGTGAAACCACGATAACGAAAGGGGTCTGTTTGGAGGATTCCTTACAGTAGGAGGAAACGATATGACAGCAGGAAACGCGATCCTCATCGTCGCGATCGTGACTGGGCTGGGTCTGATCGGAGCTCTCTTTTTTGTGATGTTTAAGATACGGCAGATTTCGCGGGAATTTTTCGGAACCTCGAGTCTGATCGAAGGGCTGAAACGTCAGGAAGCGCTGGAGGACGATACACCGAAGTCGGTGTCCGGAATGACGAGGGTGGAACTTCCGCGGATCGAGAAGGATTTCCCGGAGTTTCACTGGCCGGAGTGGAAACAGAGGTGTGAAAATCAGCTAAAAGGCTATCTGGAGGCCTTGGAGCACCGGGATCTTTCTTATCTTGGAAACGTGTCCCTGTCATTGAAAGATCAGGTTCGCCTGAAGATCGAGGAGATGGAGGAGAAGGAGATCCGGGAAGAATTTGATGCGATCCATGTCCATCAGACAGAGATCTCCAGATATGACAAAAACCCGGGAAAGTGCAGGATCAGGATCCAGTCCTCTGTGGAGTATCTGCATACATTAAGGACGCCGGATAAAAAGAAAAATGTGGAGCGGGAAAAAGAGCAGCACCGCTTTAATATGGAACTCGTCTATATCCAGGATATCACAAAGATCAGGGGCGGAGAGACTGCGATCGGCGTCAGCTGTCCGCATTGCGGGGCTCCGATCGCGGGACTTGGAGACCGTGTCTGCCCGTACTGTGGAGGCGCTGTTGAGCCGGTGAATGTGAGAGTGTGGGAGCTGCACCGGATCGAAGAGGTGTGAAAAAAGAGACAGTCGCCAAGGTATCGCGCAAGCGTGGATTTTGGCTCGTTGTTTGTGTAAATAAAAAACGTGTGAAGAATGATTACTCATTTTCACACGTTTTTTTAGATGAAACTTATTTTGCTTTCGCAGTTTCCTGCTTTTTGATCTCCGGTAAGATCAGACCAAGTGCTGTGAGCACTACCGGTGTGATTACATTTAATGCTGTGGAAGCGATATCGCCTTCAACATACATTCCGAGGAGACAGCAAGCTGCGGTTACGAAGAAGCACCAGCCGCCTGCAACAAGGGCAACTGTCTGGTTCTTTGTAAATTTGTACTCCGGGTTGAACTTGTTGAGGGATTTTCTGAGAGCAATGTATGCTGCGAATACCCACAAGTAACGAAGCGGCATGGTTACAGAGTTCAGTTTGTTTAACTGAGTCAGAACGGATGCAGCACCCGGTACGAAGGACTGGATCAGGATGATGCTGCCGGATAAGCAGATAACCATCTTGATACCGTTGATGTATGCGCCATGCTCATTCTTCTTTAAGAGGCCGGACGGAACGAACTGTCTTGCGTCCTCGTTGTCAAGAAGTATACGAAGCGGAGCGTCGATACTTAATACAAGTGTGGAGAACTGACCGATGGCGTTGCATGCTGCGTAGATAACGAGCAGGAGGTTGCCAACATGGTAGTACTCACCGAGCTTCTGGAAGGACCAGTAAGCGCCGTTGGAAACGTAGGACTTGAAGCTGTCGTTGCTCTCGTTGATGACAGCAGGATCAAACATCATGCCCATTGCGATACTTCCGAGGATCGCGCAGACCATAACCATAACGGCTAACATGATCATACCCTTCGGGAATCCCTTGGACGGATCTTTTACCTTATTTACATAAGGGGAGATCTTCTCGCATCCGCCGACTGCGAATACAAGGATAGAAAGGGATGTGAAGTAGTTCACGTTGAACTGCGGGATCAGACCTTTTACTGTGTAATCAGCAGATACGAAACCGCCGTTCGGGTTGATGACCGGTGCTGCGAACATCATTAAGATGAACAGGATGGACATTACGAACATACTGGAACCAGCGATCGTCGCTAATTTCTTTAACGGGTTTAAGCCGCGGCTTGCAACCCAGCAGAAGAACAGGAAGACAGCGAGTGTTGCCATCTGTACAGCGATCGTCGGGAATGTGTCGTAAGTGGAGCCGTTCTGGAATACCATCCAGCTTAATGCCTTTAATCCGCCGCTTCCTTTACTTGCGATGTAAGTTACATGGCAAGCCCAGTAAGTCCAGCCAGCGTAATAAGCGCATTTCGGGCCGATCGTTTCGTGGATCCAGGAGCTCACGCCGCCGCCGGACTGTTTGAACGCGGAGCCGAGCTCACCTACCATCAGGGCATAAGGCACGAAATAGAGAGCGAACATCAGAATCCAGCTGAAGATTACCTGTACTCCGTTGAAGTAAACGAAGCCATTCAGCACGTTTCCGAATCCCCAAACCGTGGAGAATGCCATGAAGGCCAGGGTGTACCAGTCGATTTTCTTGGTGTTTTCCATAAGAGACCTTCCTTTGATATAAAATTGTATTTGTCCGTTTGACACGAACTTGTTTAGTATAACATAAATTTTTGAAAAGATGAACCATTTATTATAAGGAAATAAATGAGATTCGGTTAATAAAATTCTGCGAAAACTGGATACAACGTGAAAAAATGCAGAGTTCAGATGAGATTATAAAGGAAAAAACAGGATTCCGGAAAAATAAAAGGGAGATTACAAAAGGGGAGCGAAAAAGTAAGAGAGAACAAGATCTGAATGTCTTTACTATACGGACAAATGTGAAATACTGGCGGAAAAATCGGAAATGGATGCGGAATACCATCAGAAATTTCCCGACGGATCCATCCCGGAGGAGAAAATATTACAAAAATATCCTTTATTTTGGTAGGTAAATAGGAAAGAAACAGAATAAAAGAAAACTGTAACTGCGGATGCAGGGATTATTTTGTGGAAATTGGATTTCCGGTTTTCTGATTATGTGGTAAAATAGTAAAATATCTATTCAGACGAAGCCGGAGAGGCGGATCGGATGGGAGAAAGAAGAGGAAGACTATGAGGGAATGAAAAAGTCTGCGGGATATTATTGATGCGGTGGGAGCCGTGAAATTACAGAGAGGACAGGTGATGAAGGATGGGATATTCCGGATATGAGTGGCTGTGGCTGTTTTTTGCCTACAGCTTTTCCGGCTGGGTTCTTGAGACCGTGACAGCGGCGGTGAGGCAGAAACGCTTTGTAAACAGAGGCCTTGTAAACGGACCGCTCTGTGTGATCTATGGAATTACCGGATCTGCACTGATGCTGGTATGCAGAGACCTCAGGGGGATCTGGCTGTTTCTTGGAAGTATGATCTTTTCCACGCTGGCGGAATGGATCGCCGGTCATGTGATCGAAAAAATGTACCATGAGCGCTGGTGGGACTATTCTCATGTGAAATGGAATCTGGATGGCTATATCTGCTTTCCGGTCTCCGTGATCTGGGGCGTTCTGGGATTTGTCACCATGCGATGGGGAGCGCCGCTTCTGATTGGCGTATTCCGGATGATCCCGATGACTCCGGCCCATCTTGTGATCTGGATCCTCAGCGGGATCCTGATCCTGGATGTCGCGGCAACTCTGTGCATCCTGTCCGGAAGAAGCCGGAGGATCCGCCAGTGGCAGGGCGTTGACTCCTGGCTGACCGGTGTGAGTTCCAGACTTGAGCGCAGGATCTACGGCTGGGTGGACCGAAGGATCCAGAATGCGTACCCGGAAGCGGCTTACCGCAGGGAGCTTCAGGCCGAGGCCGAGCAGAGAAAGACCGTCTTTGCCTACGGACTCTGTTTCTATAAGATCGCACTTTTGCTTGTTGTCGGCGCATTTTTGGGAGATATCGTGGAGACGATCTTCTGCCGGCTGACGGCAGGAATCTGGATGAGCCGGAGCAGTTTTGTCTGGGGACCGTTCAGTATCGTCTGGGGAGTGGCTCTCGCGGCGGCGACGATGCTTTTGTACCGCTACCGGAAATATTCGGACCGCTTTCTGTTCTTTATGGGCACATTTTTAGGAGGCGCGTATGAATATACCTGCAGCGTCATGACGGAGATCATGTTCGGAAAAGTATTCTGGGACTACAGTAAGATCCCGTTTAACCTTGGCGGGCGCATCAACCTTCTGTACTGTTTTTTCTGGGGGATCGCGGCGGTTGTCTGGATCAAAGGTGTTTACCCGGTGATGTCCGCCTGGATCGAGAAGATCCCGATCCGCTTTGGAAAGATCGCGACATGGCTGCTCCTTGTCTTTTTCTGTGTGGATATGGCGGTTTCCGGACTGGCGTTGATCCGGAGCAGTGAACGGGAAAAGGGAATCCCGGCGACATCGTCCTGGCAGCAGGAGATGGATGAGCATTATGGGGATGACGTGTTGAAAAAGATCTATCCGAATGCGCTGAAGGTGGATTAAGGGAGAAAAAGTTAAGATGGATAAAAAAAGCAGCAGCAGATCAAATATCAGCTGCTGCTTTTTAAAACGCGCATTTTTGAGGACTGCCGGGGCAGCTTCCGTTGTTTTTATGAGAGAGTAGCTTCGGGCAGTGCGGGAGTTATGCTTCCGCTTTCCAGAGTCCATGAAGATTGCAGTACTCATAAACTGCGATCAGCTTTTCACCGTCAGCGAGGAAGAACTCTGCTTCTGGTTTATCTTCCGGAGTAAGAGAACGGCAGTGGGTTCCGAAATTTGTCTCGATCAGGATCCACTGGATATAGTGTTTTTCCATCATCGGATGTTCCACAGAGCCGACTTTTACGGAAACTTTATTTCCGTTTACTTCGAAGGCCGGGACATGTTTTTCGTGTGCACCGTCCGAAGTGCCGGGGATCAGTTCCGTCATTTTCTCTCCGCAACAGACAACCGGGACGCCGGAATCGTTCATTTTTGTGATGATATTCTTGCAGTGATTGCAGATATAGAATTTTACGCTCATAGAGGACCTCCTTGTGAATAATCTAAAATAATAATAGTAACTGTTACTGATATAATACCATAAGAAATACCATATTGCAAGGATTATTTAAAAAACAGAATAAGATTTTTAGCTTTCAGTCTGTATTTGTTGGGAGTCAGAAGAATAAATTTACAGGCTTATGATTTATGGAAAGCCACAGCAGCAAAACACAGGAAAATCTGGCTACAGGATCACACCGTGGATTTTCCGGGCTATGTGAGAGTACAGAGTGGAAAACTGGAGAAAGGATCAATAAAAAGAAGTGCTGGGAACGGGAAAAAGAGCTTGGGACAGGAGAGGGAGTTTTGTCCGGCTGAGATTAAAAAAAGGACGCTGCAGATTTTGCAGCGTCCTTTGAAATTGCGAAATGGAAGCAGTTCCAATAAATTTAAGATCAGATCTGCGGGCCAGCGGCAACAAGTGCTTTGCCGGCTTCGTTGCTCTCGTATTTTGCGAAGTTCTTGATGAATCTTCCGGAGAGGTCTTTTGCTTTCTCTTCCCAGTCAGCAACGTTTGCGTATGTATCGCGTGGGTCGAGAATCTTGGAGTCAACGCCCGGAAGCTCGGTCGGAACTTCGAAGTTGAAGTACGGGATCTTCTTTGTCGGAGCGTTTAAAATATCGCCGTTTAAGATCGCATCGATGATTCCACGGGTATCTTTGATGGAGATACGTTTTCCGGTTCCGTTCCAGCCTGTATTTACGAGGTATGCCTTAGCGCCGCTCTTTTCCATCTTCTTAACGAGCTCTTCCGCATATTTTGTCGGATGGAGTTCGAGGAATGCCTGACCAAAGCAAGCGGAGAAGGTCGGTGTCGGCTCTGTAATTCCGCGCTCGGTTCCGGCAAGTTTTGCTGTGAAACCGGACAGGAAGTAGTATTTTGTCTGCTCCGGAGTCAGGATGGATACCGGCGGAAGTACGCCGAATGCATCTGCGGAGAGGAAGATCACGTTCTTTGCTGCCGGACCTGCGGAGATCGGGCGGACGATATTTTTAATATGGTCGATCGGATAGGAGACACGGGTATTCTCAGTTACGCTCTTGTCAGTGAAATCGATCACGCCGTCCTTGTCGAGAGTTACGTTCTCAAGAAGAGCGTTGCGCTTGATCGCATTGTAGATATCCGGCTCGGAATCTTTATCGAGGTTGATAACCTTCGCGTAGCAGCCGCCCTCGAAGTTGAATACTCCGTTGTCGTCCCAGCCGTGCTCGTCATCACCGATCAGGAGACGTTTCGGATCTGTGGAAAGAGTTGTCTTACCGGTTCCGGAGAGACCGAAGAAGATCGCGGTGTTCTTGCCTTCCATATCGGTGTTTGCAGAGCAGTGCATGGAAGCGATGCCCTTTAACGGAAGGTAGTAGTTCATCATGGAGAACATACCTTTCTTCATTTCTCCGCCGTACCAGGTATTGATGATAACCTGCTCGCGGCTTGTGATATTGAAGACAACGGCTGTCTCGGAGTTTAAGCCGAGTTCCTTGTAGTTCTCAACTTTTGCCTTGGATGCGTTGTAAACAACGAAATCCGGCTCGAAGTTCTCGAGTTCTTCAGCAGTCGGTTTGATGAACATGTTCTTTACGAAGTGTGCCTGCCATGCGACCTCAACGATGAAACGGATCGCCATGCGGGTATCTTTGTTTGCGCCGCAGAATGCGTCGACAACGAAGAGTCTCTTATTGGAAAGTTCTTTTAATGCGATATCTTTTACTGCCTTCCAGGTTTCCTGAGAAGCCGGATGGTTGTCGTTCTTGTATTCGTCAGATGTCCACCATACAGTATCTTTGGAATTTTCATCCACAACGATAAATTTATCTTTCGGTGAACGGCCGGTGTAGATACCGGTCATAACATTAACTGCTCCGAGTTCGCTGACCTGTCCTTTTTCATAGCCTTCGAGTTCCGGTTTCATTTCCTCCTCGAATAACATTTCATAAGACGGGTTGTAGACGATCTCTGTGGTTCCGGTGATGCCATACTTGCTTAAATCAATCTTTGCCA
Source organism: Pilosibacter rotomagensis (assembly GCF_045062245.2). Classification (NCBI taxonomy): domain Bacteria; kingdom Bacillati; phylum Bacillota; class Clostridia; order Eubacteriales; family Clostridiaceae; genus Pilosibacter; species Pilosibacter rotomagensis. The sequence continues at coordinate 1,109,422 of NZ_CM170323.1, forward strand.
TCGCTTATCTAACCTCTTTTCATAAATTTGATGAAAATTTTGTACATGTTCAGATTTGAACAGGTACCATTACCTGGAATTTTTACAGGCAATAATGATATCTTTCAATTCCATTATACATGAAAATTGGACAAAATCAACAACAAAATAGCAAACTTTGTTAAAATAATATCATTCTTTTGCTGCGATACGTTTCTTGCACTGAAATTCTAAGAAAATAAAGGAAAGACGTTATTTTCGAAGGAAAAGAAACAAATTGCAGTTGACAAAATTAGATAGTTGTACCATCATCCAAATTGGTTGATGGTACAACTAAAAAGTACATATCTGCGGGTGGGACCGGAGACGGCTGCAACAGCAGGAGAAGCTCATAGAGCGCGTTTTGAACAGGCGGAAAGGTTTGACGGAAAGAATTCTGCCAGAAAGGAGATCATATATGGATCAGACGGAGAGAAAGATGACGAAGATCGCCCGTGAGGTCGGAAAATTTACGGTGCAGACGATGAAAGAAGAGGGGATCGGAACGGCGGAATTTGATTTTATCCATCTTGTCCGCCACAATCCGGGGATCACCCAGACGGAGGTCCGGGAAAAGTTAAAGATCGATAAGGGAGCCGCGGCAAGACGGGCGGCGAGTCTCGAGGCGAAAGGCTATCTGGAACGGAAGCCGAATCCGGCGGACGGCCGGAGTCAGCTGCTTTTTGCGACGAAGAAGGCGGAGGAGCTAAAAAATTCAAAGGCGGAGATCGAGACGATCTTTTATGAATGGCTTTTATCCGAACTTCCGGAGGACGAGAGGAACAGATTCTGCGAGACACTGGATAAGCTTTACTGGCGTTCGAAAAATGAGAGGCGTGCGGGGTTTGAAACGGTCTCTAAGCTCGTCGCAGAGCGGCAGAAAGAGGAATCCTGCGGCCGGTATACAGACCATCAGAAGGAACAAGCAGTGAAGCATGACAAAAGAGGAAACGATCATCATGAATAAAAAGAAACTTCATCCGGACCGGATCCTGGATTATTTCCGGGAGGAATGGAAGGTCCTGGCGCTGATCACGGTGTCTGGACTGATCTACAATCTGGGTCTCATGGCGGGACCATGGTTTGAAGGAAAAATGGCGGGCTGCCTGATGAGGATCCTGAGCGGGGCGGAGCGGCTCCCGGCAATGCTCCGGCTGGCGTCTGCTTACGTGATCGTGATCGGGCTGGTGCAGCTGGCCAGATACATCAAGCGGTTTTATGTGCGCCGGTTTGCCAACAATGTGAACAGGAGAATGAAGAGGATCCTCTACCGGACGCTGGTACATAAATCGCGTGTGGAGCTGGAGAAAGAGGGCGCGGGAAATGTCATCACGAAGGCGATCTCCGATGTGGACGACTGCGTGGAAGGCATGAGAAAGTTCACGACGGAGATCTTTGACACGGGCGTGGCGCTTCTCGGCTATATGGGAATGCTGTTTTACTACGACTGGAGACTTGCACTCTGTTCACTGATCTTTCCGCCGTTTTCCTATATTATCGCGGAGAAGATGAAACGGATCGTCCAGAGAACGGGGGCTGCTTACAAGGAACAGACCGGAAAACTCAATGCAGCGACACTGGACCGGATCACAAACGCGATCACATACCGGGTGTTCGGATGTGAGAAGGAGCGGGGAGAAGATTATGAGGTCCATCTGAAAGAGTATGAGCGTGCGGCAGTCAGGGCCAATATCTGGAACGCGGCCCTGCCGCCGGTCTACAAGGTGATCGCGATGGCGGGAACCGTGATGATCCTGTATTTTGGCTCTAAGAACATCCTTGGAAGCGGCTGGACGAGCTGGGATGTCGCAGCATTTACGACCTTCCTCGCGTGCTATACGAAGCTTTCCGGCAAGTCCTCGAAGGCGGCGAAACTCTTCAACGCGGTCCACAAGGCACAGGTGTCCTGGAAGCGGATCCATCCGTATATGGAGCGGGCTGCTCAGGCTGAGGAGGAGGATGAGATCGCAGAGCAGACTGAAAAATTCAGTGCAAAAACAGGCGAAAGTCATACGGAACACGGCGTCATTTCCGCAGATCATCTGACATTCAGCTATCCGGGCAGTGCGCCGATCTTTGAGGATCTTTCCTTCACCGCGAAACCTGGACAGATCATCGGAATCACGGGTCCGGTGGCGTGCGGAAAATCGACGCTCGGAAAGACATTTCTCTGCGAATATCCGTATGAAGGCCATCTGACATATGGCGGCAGAGAACTCTCCTCCTGTACGGAACAGGAGCGGAGCAGACTCATCGGATATCTCGGACATGATCCGGAACTTTTGGGCGACAGCATCAGAAATAATGTTCTTTTGGGAGATGACAGTGATGTCTGGACATGGCTGCGTGCTGTATGCTTTGATGAGGAGGTCCGGGAGATGGAGGACCGGGAAGATACGGTTGTCGGAAACAGCGGCGTCCGTCTCTCCGGCGGTCAGGCGGCGCGCCTTGCTCTGGCGAGAATGCTTTGCCATGGAAAGCCGGTGATGATCCTGGATGATCCGTTCTCGGCTCTGGACAGGAGCACGGAGAAACAGGTGTTTGAACATCTGAAGGAGCTCTCGAAGGACCGGATCGTATTCCTGATCTCCCACAGACTGTATCTGTTCCCGGAGTTCGACCAGGTGATCTGGATGGAACACGGGACGGGAACATGCAGCACGCATGAGAAGCTGATGGCAGAAAATAAACAGTATGCCGAGTTGTATCACGCGCAGGCTGCGGAGAAAGAGTCTGCGAATGATGCAGAAGAGATGCAGAAAAAGGAATGTGGAGCTGAAAACAAGGCGTCAGGAGAAATTCGGAAAAACAGGAGATCATCGTCTGATGGGAATGAAAACGGTGGGGAAAGGAGGAAAAAGCAATGAGTGGAAAGAAGAATATCAGTGCGGCATCGATCATCGGAAAAACGGTCACGCGGGAAAAATGGCTTTCCATCGGGATCGTTCTGACGGTGACGGGAGCGGTTGCCATTTCTCTGCTTCCGCCTCTTGTTCTCGGAAAAATCATTGACCGGATCGCCGGCGGAAATTTTTCGGGATTTTCCATGGCGGCGGAGTATTTTCTGCTGATCTTCCTGACCGGGGCGCTGGAGTCCCTGAGAGAGAGTTTCCTCACTGTCTTTGGTCAGAAGATGACGCATGCGTTCAGGAGCGAGCTCTCCGATAAGCTTGTCCGACTGAGTGCAGACACATTAAATAAGGAAGAACCGGGAGCTGTGGTTTCCAGATTTGTCGGCGATGTTGACACCGTGGAAGCGCTGTTTACCTCCGGGATCATCAGCATGTTCGCGGATGCATGCAGAGTCGTCAGCATTTTTGCGGTGATCTGGTTCCAGAACCGCGGACTCGCACTGCTCTTGATCATTCTGATCCCGGTGATCTTTGTGTTCACGAGGATCGTACAGAAGCGGATGCTCACGGCGCAGCTTGCAAACCGTGTGGCGGTGAGTCGTGTCACAAACCATGTTCCGGAGACGATCCGCTGTATCCGGACGATCCACACGCTGGGAAAAGAGACGTACATGGAGAAACGGTATGATGACTATATCGGGGAGAGTTATTCTGCAATCGAGAAGACAAACTTCTATGATGCAGTCTACTCACCGGTGATCCTGTTTCTCAACGCGGTCGCCGTTGCGGCCGTGATGCTGCTCGCCGCGTCCGGAAATGCGAAGGTCCTGGCTTTGTTCGGTATGTCCGTGGGAACGTCGGTTGCAGTCATCAATTATATTTCCCAGGTGTTCTCCCCGATCGAGAATCTCGGAATGGAGATCCAGACGATCCAGTCGGCGGTTGCCGGTGTATACAGGATCAATGAGTTCCTGGCGAAAACGGAGAGGGAGAACATGAAGGAGACCATGCCGGACCATGCCGGAAAATCGGAGCCGGGAAAGGAAAAGGACGGAGAGACTGATACCGGAGATAAGCGGAAGGAAAAGAAGAACACAGAGGGAGAAACGTGCATGGATCACGGGGGATCGAAAGAAGAACCCTGTGTAGAATTTAAGAATATTACTTTCGGCTACGATGACCATGTTGTTTTGAAAAATTTAAGTTTCGCAATTTACCCAGGCGAGCAGGTGACGCTGACGGGGCGCACCGGCGCTGGAAAGAGTACGATCTTTAAGCTGCTTTTGGGACTTTACCGGCCGAATTCCGGTGAGGCGCTGATCGAGGGCGAGGAGGCATACCGGATCCCGGACAGGGAGAAGCGGACGAAGTTTGGTTATGTGGAGCAGTCGTTCCACATGGTCCCGGGGACGGTGCGCGACCAGATTACGCTGTTTGATGCGGCGATCGGGGATGCGGAGGTTCAGGCAGCTGCAGAGCTTGTGGGGCTTCACGAGACGATCATGGGGCTGGATCAGGGATATGACACGTTATGTAAACCGGAAATCTTCTCTCAGGGACAGTGGCAGCTTTTGTCTATCGCAAGAGCAGTTGCCGGAGAACCGAGGATCCTGCTTCTCGATGAGATCACGGCGAATCTGGATGCAGATACGGAGGAGATGGTGCTCCGGGCGCTGAAGAGTGCGTCTGAGGGGCGGACGGTGATCTCAATCTCGCATCGGGTTTATCAGAGAGATGCGGGGGAGAGGATCAGGTATTTGGAGATTTAACAAGAATCAGCAAGAATTCTCCCACATCTAGGGAGTATGTCACTTTTCATTTACAAATTAAGGAAACGGGAATATAATAAGCCGAAGAAAAATACCGCTTTTTGTCAGGTTTGCATTCGGGAATCGTTGGTTCCGGAGGGGACTTTCCTGGCAGGGCGGTCTGGCGGGAGGTAAAAAATGTCAATTTTATTTGCAATTGTATTCCTTGTGTTGATCTTTAAATGTGTCGGTCTTGTCCTCGGAGTCTGCGGAAAGCTTCTTGGTGCGGTCCTCAGTCTGTTTGGATTTATCGTATCGATCGCGATCGGAGCTGTTGTGTTCGGACTTTCTACGGCGTTTGCGCTGGTGCTGTTATGCATCGCGGCAGTATGGCTTTTGATCAAGCTGATCTTTTAGAGTTTTGCTGAACCGGTAAAATCCGCGGCGGAGTCTTGACAAACGGGAGAAAATCCATTAAAATCCATCATATATGCATATCAGACAGGCATTGAAGAGGGAAAGTAGATGAAGGGCGGCATTCCAGAGAGAAAGCGGATGGTGAGAGCTTTTATGTGCGCGTTGTTGAACCGGCCTCGGAGCTTTGTGCGAGAGATGGAAAATGTCGTAATGGACAGCTAAGATCACGGAGATCGGGATTGCTGCGGAACGACTGCATCGTTAAGTACAGCGTAGATCCGGCGTTAACGGATATCAGAGGAGAGTTTCCGCGACAGGCGGAAGCTAATTTGGGTGGTAACGCCGGCTGTCGGTCCCTTGCGTGGGGAGCGGCAGCCTTTTTTGTTTCACAGGAAATTCCGATGGAACTTCCTGTGAAACAAAAAGGCACTGCGTGCCTAAGATGCGCACTCGCGCGAAGATGAAGGCTGTCGCAAGCGACCGCGCGAGACGCCTGAATGTGCCAGGACACATTCCTTTTTAACAGGAAATTCTCCGCATCTGAAACAGAGAGACATGCAGACAATGAATTTTTATATAAAGGAGAAAACAATGGCAAGAGACAAGAAACTTGTGGAATCCATCACTTCCATGGAAGACGATTTCGCGCAGTGGTACACAGACGTTGTAAAAAAGGCAGAATTATGTGATTATGCGAGCGTAAAGGGCTGCATGGTCATCAAACCGGACGGATATGCGATCTGGGAGAATATCCAGCATGAGCTTGATAAGCGCTTTAAAAAAGCAGGCGTAAAGAATGTTTACATGCCGTTATTCATTCCGGAGAGCTTACTTGATAAAGAGAAAGACCATGTCGAAGGTTTCGCACCGGAGGTAGCATGGGTGACTCAGGGAGGTCTTGAGCCGCTTCAGGAGCGTCTCTGTGTCCGCCCGACATCCGAGACTCTGTTCTGTGATTTCTACCAGAAAGACATCCACTCCTACCGTGATCTTCCGAAGGTTTACAACCAGTGGTGTTCCGTTGTGAGATGGGAGAAGACGACAAGACCGTTCCTTCGTTCCAGAGAGTTCTTATGGCAGGAGGGCCACACAGCTCATGCGACTGCTGAGGAAGCTCAGGAGAGAACGATCCAGATGTTAAATCTCTATGCTGACTTCTGTGAGGATTTCCTTGCGATCCCGGTTGTCCGCGGACAGAAGACAGACAAGGAGAAGTTCGCAGGTGCAGAGGCAACCTACACGATCGAGTCCTTAATGCATGACGGTAAGGCACTTCAGTCCGGAACCAGCCACAACTTCGGGGATGGTTTTGCGAAGGCATTCGGAATCCAGTATTCTGATAAAGATAACCAGTTAAAATATGTTCACCAGACATCCTGGGGTATGACAACCCGTATGATCGGTGCGATCATCATGGTACATGGTGACAACGAAGGTCTTGTACTTCCGCCGAACGTAGCTCCGACACAGGTTGTGATCGTTCCGATCCGCCAGCAGCAGGAGGGCGTTCTCGAGAAGGCAAGAGAAGTGGAAGAGGTTCTCTCCAACTTCCGCGTAAAAGTTGATGATTCCGACAAGAGCCCGGGCTGGAAGTTCTCTGAGTCCGAGATGAGAGGAATCCCGGTTCGTGTAGAACTCGGACCGAAGGATATCGAGGCAGGACAGGCAGTTCTTGTCCGCCGTGATACTCACGAGAAGATCACAGTTGCATTAAGCGAGATCGCAGAGAAGGTTGACGAGCTCTTAAAGACGATCCAGCACGATATGTACGAGCGTGCGAAAGCACATCGTGACGCGCATACTTACGATGCCCACAACATGGAAGAGATGAAGGACATCGCAGACAACAAGCCGGGCTTCATCCGTGCAATGTGGTGCGGCTGCCAGGAGTGTGAGGACAAGTTAAAAGAGCAGGTAGGCGTTACATCCAGATGTATGCCGTTCAAGCAGGAAAAGCTTGCTGATACCTGCGTATGCTGCGGCAAACCGGCAACCAAGATGGTTTACTGGGGCAAAGCATATTAATGAAACGATGGGATATCAAAGACCTGACGCTCGGGGGGCTGTTTACAGCCCTCATCGCCGTCGGGGCTTTTCTTAAGATCACGATCCCTGTCCAGCCGGTGCCGATGCATTTTACGCTGCAGTTTTTCTTTGTCCTGCTGGCGGCTCTGATCCTGGGATCAAAGCGGGCGTTTGCGAGTGTGATCACATATCTTGTGATCGGACTCTGCGGACTTCCAATCTTTGCGACGGGCGGCGGACCGGCGTATCTGTTAAAACCGACGTTCGGATTCCTGATCGGCTTTGCGGCGGCTGCTTTTGTGACCGGACGTGTATATGAGATCAGAAAGAGCACATCATTCTTCTGGCTGTTGTTTTCCGCGTTCTGGGGACTTCTCGCGGATTATGCCTGCGGAATGATCTATTTTTATGTGTGCAGCAATTTTGTCCTCGGCGTGAGTGTCGGCTGGAAGCTTGTGTTTATCAACTGTTTCCTCCTGACGGTCGGTGAGGATTTTATTTTATGTATTCTGGCGGCTGTGCTTGCAAAACGGCTGATCCCGATCCTAGGGAAGCTTGCAAAGTAAGAAGAAAATCCGGGTCGGTCTTTTGAGCAACGGTTCGGCAGGGCAGGCAGTGCAGACAGAACCTTGTGGAGTTTCGAAATGAAATTTCCGATAAAGAAAAAGGAGGTACCGGACCAGTGAGAATTGAGATGCCTTATGAGGCGGAATGGATCATTGACAATATACGAAGCCACGGATATGAGGCGTTTATCGTCGGCGGCTGTGTCCGGGACGCCGTTCTCGGAAGGATCCCGGGGGACTGGGATATCACAACCTCTGCAAAGCCGGAGCAGGTGAAGGAGATCTTCGGAAAGACGGTCGATACGGGCTTAAAGCACGGCACGGTGACGATCATCAAGCATGGAAAAGGCTATGAGGTGACGACATACCGGATCGATGGGGAATATCTGGATGGGAGACATCCGGAGACCGTGGAATTTACGCCGGATTTGAGGGAAGATCTGAAACGCCGGGATTTTACGATCAACGCCATGGCATACAGCCATGAGACGGGGATCGTGGATGAATTTGAGGGCATGGAAGATCTGAAACGCCGGGTGATCCGGTGCGTCGGCTGTGCGAGGGACCGCTTTACGGAGGACGCGCTGAGGATCCTAAGGGCTGTCCGGTTTGCCGCCCAGCTTGATTTTGTGATCGATGATGAGACATACCGGGCGATCGCCGAGATCGCGCCGAACCTGGTCCATGTCAGCAAGGAGAGGATCCAGGTGGAGCTCACGAAACTCCTGCTCTCGGATCATCCTGAGAAGATCTGGATGGTGGAGGAGACCGGGATCGCATCGTATGTGGCCCCGGGATTTCCGGAGGTCTTTGAGCGGAAACTCCGGGAGAATGAGCCAGAAAGCGGAAGCATGATGCAGGAAAAACGGAATGACCGGGAGATCCTTAAAACATGCTGGAAGGGCGTTTCCTCCCTCACGGCGGATAAGTCCCACCGGTGGGCCGGATTTCTGCGTCATATGAAGCCGGAAGAAGCGGTGAAGATCTTACGAGGCCTGAAACTTGATAATGATACGATCGGGAACGTGAAAAACATGCTGAATGTTTTTCAGACACCTCCTGGTGCGGATAAGATCGAGATCAGAAGAGCCCTGAGTAAGGTTACGGAGTACCAGTTCCTCGGTGCCATGCAGTTAAAGAAAATGGACGGAGACCAGAATGTCCCGGAGATCCTGCATCTTTTTGAGGAGATCAGGGAAGCGGGGGACTGCGTAAGTCTGAAACAGCTTGCGGTCAATGGCGGTGATCTTCTTGCGATGGGACTGGAACATGGAAAAGAGATCGGAGACGGACTCCTGTATCTTTTGAACATTGTGATCGAACATCCAGAACTGAATAAAAAAGATATATTATTAGAAAAAATTAGCCAATTCAAATAATACCAGAAGAACATTGTATGAAGGACATCTGCCGGGAATCCGACAGGTGTCTTTTGCTGTTGCGGATGTATGCTTGTGGGAATAATCACCATGGTTTTCTCATATCTTGTGCAGAAAGCTGGAAAAGGTCAGAACGGGATATGGGGGGATCAAATCGTGATCGACTGGAAAGAAGAGGCAGAGAAAACGTATGGATTTCAGGTGAATACACTGCGGCGGGGACGCGGGTCCTGGATCCTGGAGACGGATCAGGGGCTGCGGCTTTTAAAGGAATATCGGGGAAGCGTGAACCGTCTGGAGTTCGAGGAGGCGGTTTTGCAGTCTCTGGACGGGATGGAGACGGTAAAGGCAGATCAGTATGTGAGAAACTCCGAGGGAGAACTTTTATCTTCGGCGGAGGATGGAAGCCGGTATATTGTGAAACAATGGTATGCGGACCGGGAATGTGATCTGAAAGATGAGAAGGAGCTCCTCTCGGCGGCCCGGGCGCTGGCGCTCCTGCACCGGCAGTTTCGCGAAGTAAAGAGGCAGGCTGAATGGAATATGAGATCCATGGTCTCGCCGCCGCTTTTTGAAGCGATGCGACGCCATAACCGGGAGCTCAGGAGGGCGAGAACGTTTATCCGGGGAAAGCGGAAGAAAAATGAGTTTGAGCTCTGCGTGATCAGGAATTTTGAGTGTTTCGCGGTGCAGGCAGAGGAAGCGGAGCAGGGAATGGAACGGCTGTATGAAAAACATGGTGAGGAGATCATGAACGGATATGCGGTCTGCCACGGGGAGCCGGACTACCACCATATTCTGATCGGAAACGGATATACGGCAGTGACGGAATTCAACCAGATGCACCTGGGTGTGCAGATGGAGGACCTGTACTATTTTCTCAGAAAGATCATGGAAAAACATGAATGGAATGAGCGCCTGGGGAGACAGATCATGGAGACGTATGAGCGCGTGCTGCCGATCACGGAGCTGGAACGGCAGGTGCTTTACTATCTGTTCCGGTATCCGGAGAAATACTGGAAGCAGATCAATTTTTATTACAATGCCAACAAGGCCTGGGTGCCTGCGAAGAGCACGGAGAAGATCAAAAAACTGGAGGCACAGCAGAAGATGCGCGAGAAGTTTATCCGCTTTTTTTCCTAGTTGGGAATTTTCGGAACCGAAAATTCCGTATGATACCGTTGGAGTCGCGGATTTTGCCGATTCGGAATGCGGAGCATCGGCAAAATCCTGTTACAGTGTGCGGGCATGGAGTGTCCGTGTACTGTAACATGTTTATCCGGGTGCCTGAAAAATAATGAGTGTACAGGCTTGCAGAACAGGATTGTTATATGATAAGATATGATATAAAAATGCGGCTGTGACCGGAATATAACAGACAGCCGCACAAAGGAGGAAATCCCATGAAATGTCCATTTTGTGGTGCACAGGATACAAAAGTCATCGATTCGCGCCCGGCGGATGACAACAGTTCGATCAGACGCCGCCGTCAGTGCGAAGAGTGCGGGAAACGTTTTACGACGTATGAAAAATTAGAGACAATGCCGCTTATGATCATCAAGAAAGACGACTCCAGAGAACCGTACAACCGGGAGAAGATCGAGAATGGAATCCTTCTTTCCTGTCATAAGCGCCCGGTCTCTTCGGAACAGATCACGAAGATGATCGATGAGATCGAAAAACAGATCTTCAGTATGGAGGAGCGGGAGATCCCGTCCGTGACGATCGGTGAGCTTGTCATGAAAAAGTTAAAGATGGTGGACGAGGTTGCCTATGTCCGTTTCGCGTCCGTCTACCGGGAGTTTAAGGATGTGAACGCATTTATGGAGGAGCTCGCGAAGTTCCTGAACAATAAATAAGAGATGGGGAGAAAACTGCAAAGGGCTGAAAAATTCAAGCCGAACGCAGGGCAGCAGTATGTTTGAGACATTTTATCCGGGAAACTATGTGGACAGTGCATATGAGATCCCATACGAAAAACTTTATGAGAGAGGATATCGCGGGATCATCTTTGATGTGGACAACACGCTGGTTCCCCACGGTGCACCGGCAGATGCGCGGGCGATCGAATTGTTTGAGCGGCTCCGCGCGATCGGGTTTTCGACCTGCATCCTTTCCAACAATAAAGAGCCGCGGGTATCTCCGTTCGCTGACAAGGTGGGGAGTCCCTATATTTTTAAGGGCGGAAAACCGTCGAGAAAAGGATATGAGCGGGCCATGGAACGGATGAAAACAGACCGCGACACGACATTGTTCGTCGGGGATCAGATTTTTACGGATGTCTGGGGCGCAAACCGGACAGGCCTCTACTCGATCCTCGTAAAGCCGATCAATCCCAAAGAGGAGATCCAGATCGTCCTGAAACGCTATCTCGAGGCGATAGTTCTCGCGTTTTACAGGAAACGATTGAAAAAAATGGGGCAGACAGCCGGGGATTTTTGCAAAAAATAGTTGAAAACCGCAGTAGAATAGTATAGAATAGGATAGAATCAGCTATTAGCGTGAAATGTGAAATAAAATAATTGGAAACAGTTTTAAGGAGGATTATCATTTATGGTATCAGCAGGTGATTTCAGAAATGGCGTTACACTCGAAATTGATGGACAGGTCGTACAGATCTTAGAGTTCCAGCATGTAAAACCGGGTAAAGGCGCTGCTTTCGTTAGAACAAAATTAAAAAACGTGATCAACGGCGGTGTTGTTGAGAGAACTTTCCGTCCGACCGAGAAATTCCCGGCAGCAAGAATCGACCGTGTGGACATGCAGTATTTGTATGCAGACGGCGACCTTTATAACTTCATGGATGTTAACACATACGAGCAGATCGCATTATCCACAGATGTTGTTGGCGATGCATTAAAGTTCGTAAAAGAGAACGAGACTGTTAAAGTCTGCTCCTACAACGGCAAGGTATTCTCTGTTGAGGCTCCGTTATTCGTAGAGCTTGAAGTAACAGATACAGAGCCGGGCTTCAAGGGCGATACAGCTACAGGCGCAACAAAGCCGGCTACTCTTGAGACAGGCGCTCAGATCAACGTTCCGTTATTCGTAAACCAGGGTGATCGCGTTAAGATCGATACACGTACTGGTGAGTACCTTTCCAGAGCTTAATCTGCAAAAACAAGTTTCAGAATCCCAGGGAACCAGGTGTTTCCTGGGACTTTTTTTACCCTTTTTTGTGCGAAAAATTGCGTAACAGGTTGCCAATTGGGTAAAATTTTCTTATAATGGAAAGGACAGAGAAAGGAAGTGAACACATAATGGAAGGTCGAAGTCATACGATGGAGGCAGACGCACACCCTGAACCGGTGGCAATACGCATGACCGGGGGCTGCTGTTATGTGTGTTGCCGAAATCAATCTGTTCAGTTGTAACCGGTGTCTTTGGATTTACCGGATGCAATGGCTTTGTCTCCATGATCGCATGAATCTTTGCCGGAAATTCCGGGCAGAAATAACAGATTGTGGGGGAAAAGAAAATGCCGAATGATGGAAATGAAACATTTGACATGGAGCATCTTCTGGAGCTGGCAGAGGAAAAAAAATACCGCCTGCTGAAGGAAGAGCTTGTGGAACTGAACGAGGTGGATATCGCATCGTTCATCGAAGAACTGGACTCTGAGCGCACCGTAATCGTGTTCCGGATGCTGCCGAAGGCGCTGGCGACCGAGGTATTTGCCGAGCTTCCGGTGGACAAGCAGAGCCACATCATCAACAGCATCACAGATAAGGAGCTTTCCGAGATCGTGGATGAGCTCTATGTGGATGATGCCGTTGACCTGGTGGAAGAACTCCCGGCGACGGTGGTCCGCCGTGTTTTACAGAACACGAAGCCGGAGACGAGAAAGCTCATCAACCAGTTCTTAAACTATCCGGAGAACAGTGCCGGAAGTATCATGACAGCCGAGTATATCGGACTGAAAAAGAACATGACGGTGGAGCAGTGTTTCGCCTACATCCGCCATCACGCAGTAGATTCCGAGACAATCTACACCTGCTATGTGATGGACGAAAAAAGGATGTTGGACGGTGTGATCACGGTAAAGGACCTTCTCCTTCAGCCGTATGAGCGCCAGGTCGGCGATATCATGGACACGCACGTCATCAAAGCGAAGACGACCGATGACCAGGAGCTTGTGGCCGATACGATGAACAAGTACGGACTTCTCTCCATGCCGGTCGTGGACAGTGAGGACCGTCTGGTCGGGATCATCACGGTCGACGATGTCATGGAAGTCATGGAGGAAGAGGCGACCGAGGACTTCGAGAAGATGGCGGCGATGCTGCCGAGTGAAAAGCCGTATTTAAAGACGGGCGTATTCACGCTGGCAAAGAACAGGATCCCGTGGCTTCTGATCTTGATGCTTTCCAGTACGATCACAGGTGGGATCCTTGTAAAATACGAGAATGCCTTTGCGGCGATCCCGCTTCTCGTGAGCTTTATCCCGATGTTAATGGATACCGGCGGAAACTCCGGAAGCCAGAGCAGCACGATGATCATCCGTGGTATGGCTGTCGGTGATATCGAGCCGAAGGATATCCTGAAAGTCGTGTGGAAGGAAGTACGGGTCGGTCTGATCGTCGGATTTGTGCTGGCGGTGGTCAATTTTATCCGCCTGATGATCCAGTACCCGGGAAATACGATGATCTGTCTGACGGTTGTGATGAGTCTTTTCTGTACCGTTATCGTCGCGAAGACGATCGGATGCACGCTGCCGATCGGGGCGAAAGTATTAAAACTTGACCCGGCGATCATGGCGTCGCCGATGATCACGACGATCGTGGATGCGGTGAGCCTGATGGTGTACTTTAATCTGGCGTGCCATCTGCTGGATATGACGGTGTAGAGGATGGAAATGATAAGAATGTCTGTCTGCGGACTTATCCGCGGATAAATATATATTAACAGGAGTATGGATTATGGAAAAAGTAAGAACAAGATTTGCGCCGAGCCCGACCGGCCGGATGCATGTAGGTAATTTAAGAACAGCTCTTTACACATACCTGATCGCGAAGCACGAGGGCGGAGATTTCATTCTCCGTATCGAGGATACAGACCAGGAGCGCCACGTTGAGGGCGCCGAGGACATTATCTATCGCACACTGGCAGAGACAGGCCTGGTCCATGACGAAGGTCCGGATAAGGACGGCGGCTACGGTCCGTACGTTCAGAGTGAACGTCAGAAAGCCGGGATCTACATGGAATATGCGAAAAAACTTGTGGAAAAAGGTGAGGCTTACTACTGCTTCTGTACCCAGGAGCGCTTAAATACATTAAAGAAGACCGTAAACGGTGAGGAGATCATGGTTTACGATAAGCATTGCCTGCATCTCTCCAAAGAAGAGGTAGAGGCAAACTTAAAGGCGGGAATGCCGTTCGTCATCCGCCAGAACAACCCGAAAGAGGGAACCACCACATTCCATGACGAGATCTACGGAGATATCACAGTAGACAACGCAGAACTCGACGACATGGTCCTCATCAAATCCGATGGATATCCGACCTACAACTTTGCAAACGTTGTGGACGACCATCTGATGAAGATCACACACGTTGTCCGCGGAAATGAGTACCTTTCCTCCTCTCCGAAATACAACCGTCTCTACGAGGCATTTGGCTGGCAGGTTCCGATCTATGTACACTGCCCGACCATCACAAACGAGGAGCACAAGAAATTAAGTAAGAGAAGCGGACATTCCTCCTTTGAGGATCTTCTTGAGCAGGGATTCTTAACAGAGGCGATCGTAAACTTCGTTGCCCTTTTAGGATGGTCTCCGGCAAACAATCAGGAGTTCTTTACACTTGAGGAGCTTGTAAAAGAGTTCGATTACCACAACATGAGCAAGTCTCCGGCTGTCTTTGATATGACAAAGCTTCGCTGGATGAACGGTGAGTACATCAAGAAGATGGATGATGACAAGTTCTTCGAGATCGCAAAACCGTACCTTGAGGCTGTGATCAAGAAACCGCTGAATTTAAAGAAGATCGCCGGAATGGTAAAGACAAGAATTGAGACTCTGCTCGATATCGCGGATCAGATCGATTTCTTCGAGGAAATGCCGGAATACAGCGCAGATATGTATGTTCATAAGAAGATGAAGACAACAAAAGAGAACTCCTTAGAGACATTGAAGGAAGTTCTTCCGATCCTTGAGGCGCAGGATGACTTCAGCAATGACGCTCTCTTTGAGGCTCTTTCCAAATACGTTGCTGATAAGGGCGTAAAGACAGGCTTCGTAATGTGGCCGATCCGTACCGCAGTGTCCGGAAAGCAGATGACTCCGGCAGGCGCTACTGAGATCATGGAGATCATCGGAAAAGAGGAGTCTCTGGCTCGTATTAAGAAGGGAATCGAACTTCTGGAAGCAGCAGAATAATGGATTTTAATCAGGCACAGATGACGGCCCTGGAACACCGGGATGGACCGATGATGGTCCTCGCGGGTCCGGGGTCCGGAAAAACGACAGTAATTACACACAGAATCAAGAGACTGCTGGAGGCGGGCGTTGACCCCTCCGGCATTCTTGTCATTACGTTCACAAAAGCGGCGGCCACGGAGATGAAGGAACGGTTTCTGAGACTGGCGAGGGAAGAAGACGAAAAGCGGAAACAGGCGGAGCAGAGAGCAGGCGGGAGCCGGACGGGGGCGGAAAAGCCCTTTTTTGGAACTGCTGATCCTGGTCCCCGGAGGCGCGAAGCCTGCGGGACGTCTCTGGAGGCGGCAGGTTCCCGTGTGAGCTTTGGAACCTTTCACTCGGTCTTTTACCATATTTTAAAGTGGGCGTACCGTTTCCCTGCCGGAAATGTGATCAGCGGGGAGGAAAAACGCCAGTATTTTAAGAAGTTTCTCGATGAATCAGAGATGGAGGTCGAGGACGAGGCGGAATTTATCTCCTCCATCATCAATGAGATCAGCTACGTAAAAGGCGAGCGCCTGGATCTGAAGTACTACTATTCCCAGAACTGCCCGGAAGAGTGGTTTAAAAAGCTTTATGACGGGTACGATGAGATGCTGAAAACGACGGGAAAGATCGACTTCGACGATATGCTCGTCATGTGCCATGAGCTGTTTACGGAGCGGAAGGACATCCTGGCAGCATGGCAGAAGAAGTTTAAGTATATTCTCGTGGATGAGTTCCAGGATATTAACCTTCTTCAGTATCAGGTTGTCCGGATGCTGGCACTGCCGGAGAACAATCTCTTTATCGTCGGAGATGATGACCAGTCGATCTACCGGTTCCGCGGGGCGAAGCCGGAGATCATGCTCGGCTTTGAAAAGGATTTTCCGGGGACAAAACGGGTGCTTCTGGGAACGAATTACAGGTCTACAAAGGAAATCGTGGAGACCTCTCTTCGCCTTATTGAGCACAATAAGGTCCGGTTTGAGAAGAAGCTGGAGCCGTTCCGGGGATCCGGACGTCTGGTGGATTTCCGGGTTTTCGATAATCCCGGACATGAGATGGACACGGTGGCGCAGAGTATCCGCGCGTACCATGATGCCGGGTATCAGTGGAGCGAGATCGCGGTACTGTTCCGAACAGGGGCAAATTCCGGCCTGATGGCGGAGCGGCTGATGGGCTATAATATTCCGTTTAAGCTGCGGGATGTGATCCCGAATCTTTACAGCCACTGGATCGCGAAGGATCTCTTCGCCTACATGGAGATCGCGGCGGGCAGCAGGAAAAGATCCGATTTTTACAGGATCATGAACCGGCCAAACCGGTATTTCAGCAGGGATGCCTTTGATACGCCGATCGTATCCTTTGACCGCCTGAAATCCTTTTACCAGGATAGGGACTGGATGGAGGAGCGGATCTGTGACCTGGAGGCGGATCTTCGCGCAATGGCGCCGTTAAAGCCTGTGTCGGCAGTCAACTATATCCGGAAGGCGATCGGATACGATGACTATCTGCGGTCCTATGCAGAATTCAGGCGAATGAAGCCGGAGGAACTTTTCGAGACGGCAGATAAGCTCGCGGAGAGCGCGGCGGAATTTGTAACCTTTGTGGAGTGGAAGGAACATGCGGCCCGGTATGAGGAAGAATTAAAGAAGCAGAATCAGGAAGAGCGCGAGGAGACGAAAGACCGCGTGACTCTGTCAACGATGCACAGTGCAAAGGGACTGGAATATCCGGTCGTCTTTGTGGTTGATGCGAATGAGGGGATCGTTCCACACCATAAAGCGGGTCTGCCGGCGGATATCGAGGAGGAGAGACGGCTGTTCTATGTCGCCCTGACACGTGCGAAGGACCGGCTTCATGTAGCGGCGGTGAAGGAGCGGTATCACAGGAAGACGGATGTTTCCCGGTTTGTGGAGGAAGCAGGACTGTGATCAAGTCGAATGTACGTGGGACCTGGTAAGCAATTCTGGTCAGCGCAAGTTGACAAATTCCTCACGGAATTACTGCACTTTGCACTCTGTTTTAAAAAGCGAGGAGAAACATGGGACTTGTTCATATTTACTGCGGAGATGGAAAAGGAAAAACGAGCGCGGCGGTCGGACTGGCCGTCCGGGCGGCAGGATGCGGAAAACGCGTGGTGATCGCGAGATTTTTAAAGACGGACAATTCCGGGGAAGTGGAAATTTTAAAGAAAATCCCGGAGGTTACGCTGATCCCGTGCCGGAAAACATTTGGCTTTGTCCGGTCGATGGATGAAGAGACGAAAAGGGAATGTGCGTCATACCACAGAGAGCTGTTTGGCGAAGCGGTGAAACTCGCGGAACATGCGGATCTGGTGGTGTTTGATGAGATCATGGCGGCTGTAAATTACGGGATGGTTCCGGAACGCGATGTCCTAGAATTTCTTGAAAACCGCCCCGGAAGAGATCAGACGGACGGGCTGGAGATCGTTCTCACTGGGAGAGATCCGTCGGAGAAGCTGATCGCGGCAGCGGATTATGTCTCGGAGATCTGTAAGAGAAAGCATCCGTTTGACCGCGGGATCATGGCGAGACGGGGAGTTGAGTACTGACGTTACAGTACACGGGCACTCCATGCCCGCGCACTGTAACAGGATTTTGCCGATGCTTCGCATTCCGAATCGGCAAAATCTGCTGTCACAACTGTATTGTACGGAATTTTCAGTTCAGAAAATTCCTACCGTGTACAGTAACGTACTGATCGCTTCTTTTTAAAAGTAGCAATTCTTTCTATTGATTTTATGGCAGTTTACTGGTATCCTATAAAAAATGGCAGCCGTGACAGAAAAGAACCGCTGCAAGAAACGGCAGGATGCCGGAAATGAGAGGAATTTGAGCTTATGGCAAAGGACAAAAATATGAATCAGGATGCTGCAAACGATGAAGAGATGACCGTGACTCTGACACTGGATGACGGAACCGAGTTAGAGTGCGTGGTCCTTACGATCTTTGAGGCGGCTGATAAGGAATATATCGCGCTTCTTCCGTTAGACGGAAATGAGGCTGAGGATGGCGAGGTATACTTATACCGCTACACAGAGATCAATGGAACTCCGGATATCCAGAACATCGAGAGCGACGAGGAGTACGAGATCGTTGCTGATGCGTTCGATGAACTTCTCGACACTGAAGAGTACGACGAGATTGTAGGCGAGGACGAGCTGGACGACTGATTTAAAAAATGAGAAACAGCAGTTTCCCATAATATGAACCGCTAAGGCGGCGTTTCCGACTTCCGATAGAGGGAGAATGGGGACGCCGCCTTTTTACGTGCAATATACGTGCGGGGCGTAGGATAGCGGGAGCAAATGGAAAATAGAACATAAGTTCGAAAATAACTGTACATTTCTATATAGACATGGTATACTTAAAAGCAGTTAAATATATTTTTAATTCCAGGATGCGAGACCGGAATAATATGAAAGAAGCATGAAACTAAAAAAGATGAAATAGACCGAATCAGGAGGAAACCATGGATCATTTTGAACTTGTATCAGAATATCAGCCGACCGGTGACCAGCCGCAGGCAATCGAACAGCTGGTAAAAGGCTTCAGGGAAGGCAATCAGTTTGAGACACTGCTCGGTGTGACTGGATCCGGTAAAACATTTACGATGGCGAACGTGATCCAGCAGTTGAATAAACCAACACTTGTGATCGCGC
The DNA here is from genome assembly GCF_045062245.2 of Pilosibacter rotomagensis. Lineage (NCBI taxonomy): Bacteria > Bacillati > Bacillota > Clostridia > Eubacteriales > Clostridiaceae > Pilosibacter > Pilosibacter rotomagensis. The sequence continues at coordinate 1,128,510 of NZ_CM170323.1, forward strand.
ACAATAAGACGCTGGCAGCACAGCTTTATTCGGAGATGAAGGAGTTTTTCCCAAATAATGCGGTGGAATATTTTGTATCCTATTACGACTACTATCAGCCGGAGGCCTATGTGCCGTCGACGGATACTTATATTGAAAAGGACTCCGCGATCAACGATGAGATCGATAAGCTGCGTCATTCTGCGACAGCGGCCCTTTCTGAGCGGAATGATGTGATCATTGTAGCTTCGGTATCGTGTATCTATGGTCTGGGAAGCCCGATCGATTATAAGAACATGGTGATCTCGCTGCGCCCTGGAATGGAAAAAGACAGAGATGAAGTGATCCACAAACTGATCGATATCCAGTATACAAGAAATGAGATGGATTTTAAACGAGGAAGTTTCCGTGTGCGAGGAGATGTGCTGGAAGTATTTCCGGCATACTCCGGAAGTGAGGCGTACAGGATCGAGTTCTTCGGGGACGAGGTGGACCGGATCATAGAGATCGAGGCGCTGACCGGAGAGGTGAAGGCACAGTTGGAACATGTGGCGATCTTCCCGGCATCCCACTATGTCGTTCCGAAGGAAAAGATGATGCGTGCGACTGAGAATATTCTTGCAGAGATGAAGGAGCAGGTAACCTTCTTTAAAAGTGAGGATAAGCTTCTGGAGGCACAGAGGATCGCTGAGCGGACAAACTTTGACGTGGAGATGATGAGGGAGACTGGATTCTGCTCCGGGATCGAGAACTATTCCCGCCATCTCGTGGGTTCCGCACCGGGGCAGCCGCCGTGCACGCTGCTCGACTATTTTCCGGATGATTTTCTGATCATCGTGGACGAGTCCCATATTACGCTTCCGCAGGTCCGCGGCATGTATTTTGGTGACCGATCGCGAAAAAAGACACTGGTGGATTATGGCTTCCGTCTGCCGTCCGCACTTGATAACCGTCCGCTGAATTTTGAGGAGTTTGAGACACATATCAACCAGATGATGTTCGTGTCGGCGACGCCGTCCACTTATGAGGCGGAACATGAACTCCTGCGTGCGGAGCAGATCATCCGCCCGACAGGGCTTCTGGACCCCGAAATCTCTGTCCGTCCGGTGGAAGGACAGATCGATGATCTGGTGGGCGAGATCAATAAAGAAGTGGAAAAGCACAATAAAGTTCTCATCACGACGCTCACAAAGCGTATGGCGGAGGACCTGACGGATTATATCAGGGAAGCCGGAATTCGTGTAAAATATCTGCACTCGGATATTGATACGCTGGAGCGTGCGGAGATCATCCGGGATATGCGTCTGGACGTCTTTGATGTCCTTGTCGGAATTAACCTTCTCAGAGAGGGACTCGATATCCCGGAGATCACGCTTGTTGCGATCCTGGATGCGGATAAAGAAGGATTTCTTCGTTCAGAGACATCCCTGATCCAGACGATCGGGCGTGCGGCCAGAAACGCGGAAGGTCATGTCATCATGTATGCAGATACGATCACAGATTCCATGCGGGCCGCCATCGACGAGACGAATCGCCGCCGGGAGATCCAGCAGAAGTACAATGAGGAACATGGAATTACCCCGCAGACGATCAAAAAAGCAGTCCGTGATCTGATCGCGATTTCAAAGGCAGTCAGCGCGAATGAGGAAGAATTTAAGAAAGATCCGGAGTCTATGGATGCAAGGGAACTGGAGAAACTTGTAAAGGAACTTACAAAGAAGATGCGCCAGGCGGCAGCGGAACTGAACTTTGAGGAAGCAGCTAAGCTGCGTGACCGGATGAAGGAAGTGAAACAGATGCTGCTGGAACTGGAGGATCATTAGAACGCACAGCAGGAAGAAGAAATATTTTGTATTCCGGGGAAATGCTGTGGAAGGATTTTACAGACGAAGGTATGTGACTGCTATAAAAAAGGAAAAAGGACTGGGAGACAGAAGCTCTCAGTCTTTTTGATATGTGCACACATGCCTTTGCCCGCACCGGGCGGACGAATGTACCGGAATACGATTATTGACAATTATTCTCAATAAGAATACAATATTTCCAGATGACAGGAAGACTGCTATCGACTATGATAATGAAGGATGGACACAGGATGAAACTTTATGAAGGAAAGATTGGCACAACGTACCTGGTCGAATCGGTTCATGTGGAAGATGCGATCAACCGGCGTCTGGAGGCGCTGGGTGTAAATGAGAATACTCCTCTTCTTGTGATGAACAAGAAAAACAGCGGAACGATGATCATCAAAGTCCGCGGAACCCGTCTGGCGCTTGGAAGGCGGATCACAGGCGGGATCGAAGTTAAAGAGGAGGCGGCATCATGAGTGGAACAGAAAGACCGATCAATGTCTGTTTTGTGGGAAACCCGAACTGCGGAAAGACAACCTTGTTCAATGCATTTACCGGTGCAAAATTAAAAGTGGCAAACTGGCCCGGCGTTACGGTAGAGCGGGTGGAAGGAGAGACGAGCTATAAGGGCAGAAAGATCCATGTGATCGATACGCCGGGTATCTACAGCCTGACTTCCTATACAATGGAAGAACTCGTCACAAGGCGCTGTATCGAGGAGGACGATGTGGATGTGATCATCAACGTCGTTGACGCGTCCTCACTGGAACGAAATCTGTATCTGACGCTGCAGCTTCTGGAATTAAAGAAACCAGTAATTCTGGCACTCAACATGATGGATATCATCGAAGAGCGCGGAATGGAGATCGATCTTCACCGTCTCCCGGAGATGCTGGGCTCGATCCCGGTCGTTCCGGTATCAGCGAGAAAGAGGACAGGACTCGATGTTCTGATGCATGCAGTGGTACATCATTATGAGGAAGGACCGCAGGGGGTGATCGTTCACTATGACAGGACGATCGAAGACCGGATCCAGAGAGTAGAGGACCTTCTCCGTGAAAAATATCCGGACCTGACGAACCTTCGCTGGCATGCGATCAAGATGCTCGAGTACGATAAGGAGGTCATGAAGGACCATCCGATCGAATTTGAGAGTATCGTTCCGGAAACTCTGGAAAAAGAGATCATCAATGAAAAGTATGACTATGTGGAATCGGTTGTCAACGAATGTCTCTTTAACAAAGAAGAAAAATCACAGATGACGGATCGGGTGGATCGTCTTTTGACGCATCCGGTTCTTGGAATTCCGGTATTTTTCGGGATCATGGCACTTGTATTTTTCCTGACGTTTACCGTCGGAGATTTCCTGAAAGGTTACTTTGAACAGGGACTGGAACTTTTATCGTCGAGTGTACTTTCAGGGCTGCAGGCTGCGGGTGCCTCCGACTGGGTGATCTCCCTTGTTGTTGATGGTGCACTTGCTGGAGTCGGAGGAATCCTGACATTTCTGCCGAATATTTTTATTCTTTTTCTCGCACTTGCATTCCTTGAGGACAGCGGATATATGGCGAGAGTGGCATATGTCATGAATGAGACGATGGGAATGGTCGGACTTTCCGGTCGTGCGTTCCTTCCGATGCTGTTAGGATTTGGCTGTACGGTTCCGGCAGTCATGGCGACAAGAGCGTTGGAAAACCAGAGAGACCGTTTAAAGACGATCCTCATCACGCCATTTATGTCATGTTCAGCAAGGCTGACGATCTATGTACTCCTTGCTGATATGTTTTTTCCGAAGTCGGCGATGTTAGTGGCATATTCCCTGTACCTTGTCGGAGTTGCGATGGCGATCATCATTGCGCTGATCGTACACAAAACGACAGACAGCAAGACGGAAAATGCCCTTTTGATCGAGCTTCCGGAATACAAGATCCCGAACTTGAGAACTGTAGCGATCTACGTATGGGAGAAAGTAAAGGATTATCTGACAAAGGCAGGAACAACGATCTTTCTCGCATCGATCATTTTATGGTTTGTCATGAATGTGGGACCGACCGGATTCATCACAAACGTTGCGGACAGCTTTGCTGCAAAATTCGGTCAGATCCTGGTGCCGGTATTAAAACCGGTCGGACTCGGAAGCTGGCAGATCGCGGTAGCGCTGATCTCAGGAATTTCCGCTAAGGAGGTTGTTGTTTCAAGTATGTCCGTACTCTACGGGATCACAAACATCAACTCGGCAGCAGGAATGGCAGAACTTTCCGGAATCCTTGGGGGAACGGGATTCACGGCTGTCAACGCGTATGCACTGATGGTATTCTGCCTTCTCTATACACCGTGTATCGCCACGATCGCCACGATCAAACGTGAGACACAGTCCTGGAAATGGACCCTGGGGATGGTCGTATTCCAGCTGGTACTCGCCTGGATGGCGGCATTTGTCGTATTCCAGATCGGAAGCCGTCTGTGATCTTTGACAGAGCAAAAATATTGAGAAGCTCCCATCTTCTGACGAGCACTCAAAGGAAGCAGTCATTAGAAGAATAAGTGGGTGAAAAGAGAACAGTGCAACAAATCACGGTCAGGTTTGCGCTGATATGTCAGACTCTGTGAAATTACTGACCGTGGATCGGAACAAGAATCTGAAGGGGTAAAAGGGGTAACAGATGAACGAAAAAACTTTGCTTGAGGCCGTGGTGCTGGCAGGTGAGCTCATGCTTGTCAGCGGCGCGGAGATCTACAGAGTGGAAGATACTATGAACCATATGTTGAAACGCTCCGAGTATGAGCAGACGGAGACGATCGTATATGGAACAGGAATCTTTGTCACGTTAAGCGATCCGAATAAGGAACCGCTGACCCGGGTCAAACGTGTCGCGGACCGGTGTACAAGTATCAACCGGATCTGTCTGGTGAATGATGTGTCGCGCCATTTCTGTGAGGGAAAGATCACCGTGGAGGAGGCGCTGAGACAGCTGCGTGAGATCCAGTCACCGAAGACGATCCAGTATGACTGGCTGACACAGGGACTGGGGTACGTTGGGGTTTCGGCGTTTTTTGCCCCCATGTTCGGCGGATCCTTTGGAGACTTTCTGGCATCGATCGTAGTCGGTGTCTGCCTTGCGGTCGCGGCCTGGATCGGAAAGGCGCTGAAATTCAACGATTTCTGTTTTAATGCCTTTGGCGCCTTTGTGCTGGCATTTTCAGCCATGACGGTCTGTCATTCCTATCCGGGGCTGAATTCTGATACGATCATTGTCAGCGCTGTTATGCCTCTTGTCCCCGGGGTGACGTTTACGACGGCGATTCGTGATACATTGAACGGCGATTATGCTGCCGGTTCTGCGCGGATCCTCGAGGCGATCGTTGTGGGACTTGCGGTAGCATTTGGAGTCGGAGCAGGACTTGTCGCTGCACGCAGTCTGGAAGGAGGACTTTTATGATCATACAGGTATTCAGTGCGTTCTGGGCGATCGCGATGTTCTCGATCCTGACGGAAACTCCAAAGCGATTTTTACCATATGCCGCATTTTCCGGCGGTTTCGCCTGGTGGGCGTATTTGGTGATCAATAACCTGACACATTCCACTCTTCAGGCAACGTTTTTTTCGATCCTTGCAATGGCATTTTTAAGTCATATCCTGGCAAGGATCAAGAAAGCTCCGGTGACGGTTTTCCTGATCGCGGGAATCCTTCCGACAGTTCCGGGAGCAGGGATTTACCGGACTGTATATTATCTGATCCAGGGAGATCAGGCGCTTTCCACGCATTACCTGATCTCAACACTTCATACCGCAGGAGCGATCGCCCTGGCGATCTTTATTACAGATTCTGTCGTAAATCTCGTACATCTCTATCATGAAGGAAGTCATGCGAGAAGAAATTAGGCGGTGAGCTTGTTGGAAGCTTTGTGGGAGGCGTGCGGCAGGCGGGATCTACAAAAGAGCTTCGGAGTTGTCAGCGTAGATCTCCATCCGGTCGGTTTCTCTGCGGTAGCGGTACAGATGGTCAGAGAGAAAGTCTTCCGGCAGGATCGACTCGCGGTTGACATTCTGGATCGTATTGCAGAAGACATGGTAATCACGTTCCGTAAAAGCTTCAGAATCAGCAATGATCAGGACCTCGTGGATGCTGGAGGGAAGGATGAGAAGATCTTTCCCAAACGCATCCGCGAGGTCTTTTAATTTGTCCGGATAGAGTACGCAGGCGGCTCCGTGGTGAGCGGAACTGTTGGTAAGGACATAGAGCGTCGGAACCGGGCAGTCTTCCGGAACAAAATCGATGGAACCGGGGAAGTATTCCTCGATCACTGTCTCAAGGCGCCGGAAATTTGCCGGATAGATTCGGGGAGTATTTTCCGCTGCAAGCGAAAAAAGATCTTCCGGCGTCAAGTTCCAGGACGCGGACACCACGTTTGTGATGACGGAGCTGATCTGAGTTTCCCCTTCAGATTCTATGACCAGGGAGAAGATGACCGCGAGATCAAGGCAGGGGATCCAGGGAATCGTCTTTAAAAGTTCCTCGTTTTTATCCTGGGCGACGAGACGACAGGTGATCCGGTCCCGGAAATCTTCAAAATGGTTCAGGGAAGTTAGACCCGCCACGGAGAGCGGAAGTTCCGTATCAGTGATCGATACCATGTAATCGCAGAGCTCGGACATAGAATGTCCTTTTTCAAACTGTTCGTACAGCATCTCAAGGGAGATCACGGGAGAGCAGTGTTTTCCTGCTTTTAAGAGAGCCAGGGAGTCGAGGACGACCCCGTTGTTTTTCAGAACGTGTTCCCGGTGAATGGAATAGCCGGTGTCAAGCATGTTAAAAAGCTCTTCCCGCAGTGCAGCACAGAATTCTTCGTAGTTCATTGTAATACCTCCTGATGTGTTTTCAGATTCATAGATTTGATATTTGTGACGTGTAAGAATAGAATGTGTGTAACGATCCAGCCGGACGGATCCAGGGGATGAAGCTGGTCCCGGAGTTTACAGGTTGGTGGCCAGACATCGGGAAGAAGCTGCCGATGGAAATTTCTGTAAGGAAAGGATTGGACCGTTACGGATGTAAAACAAGTGAAAACACGCTTCGCGAGTTTTCACTTGTTATCGCGACAGTCGCCAAGGTCTCGCGTAAGCGCGGACTTTGGCTCGTTGTTCGCGTAAATAAAAGGATAGGTGTATTCTATCGAAATCCAGTTCGAAAATCAATCGTGATGATTCACAAGAATTGCCCCCTGAAATTGACACTCGAACGAAAAAATGTTGTATTTACAACATACAAAAGGAAGATATCGTGGTAAAATAGCAATAATATAATCCCAGGGGGCAAAAGTTAGAACTCTGATGCAAGTCTGCCCACAGAAAGATCTTTGCCCCTGGAATCCGGCAAGACTGATCCAGTTTAAGAGACGGATCATGGTAAGATCCGGACGGAAAGGAAAAAGAAAAATGGCTTTTATCAAAAATATCGACCATGAAAAAGTTTTAAACCTTGCTTCTCAGATCACAGCAGCACCGGGACAGATCGTCAGCAAGACACTTGCCCAGAATAAGGCAGTTAGTCTGACATTGTTTGCGTTCTCCAAAGGTGAGGAGATCAGCACGCACGATTCTACCGGCGATGCGATGGTTCATGTGATCGAAGGCGTCGGTCAGTTCACCGTAGACGGTGTGGAACATATCTGCAAAGCCGGAGATGTTCTCGTTATGCCGGCGAAGAAACCGCATGCAGTGTTTGCAAAAGAAGATTTCAAGATGCTGCTTACTGTGGTATTTCCGTTGGATTGATCGTTATTCTGGATTCTCTGGAAAAAGGATGTGCTCTGACAGAGCCGGGTGCCCTGCAGCAGGAGAGCAGGAAAATTTTCCGGAGAACAAAAAAGGTTGCTGTAACCCAAAAAGATCCCTGTGTGATCGGAAAGTCACACAGGGATCTTTGACATCATTGGTCAATGAATAAACATTGCATCTCCGAAACTGAAGAAACGATACCGTTCTTTGATCGCTTCCTGGTACGCATTCAGGATATGCTCGCGTCCTGCGAGAGCGGATACGAGCATAACAAGCGTGGACTCCGGAAGATGGAAGTTTGTGATCAGGCAGTCCAGGATCTTAAACTTGTATCCCGGGTAGATGAAGATCTCGGTCCAGCCGCTTCCAGCCTTTAAGATCCCGTCATCGCCGGTTGCAGATTCCAGGGTACGGCAGCTTGTGGTTCCAACGCAGATCACACGTCCGCCGTCTGCCTTGGTATCGTTGATCTTCTTTGCCTCGGACTCCTCTACGATATAGAATTCAGAGTGCATGTGATGATCTTCGATGGTATCGACCTTTACCGGGCGGAAGGTTCCGAGACCCACGTGAAGTGTTACATGAGCGATCTTAACTCCCATGTCCTCGATCTCCTGTAAAAGCTCCTTTGTGAAATGCAGACCGGCTGTCGGGGCGGCTGCGGAGCCCTCATGCTTCGCGTATACAGTCTGATAGCGGTTCTTATCTTTTAACTGGTGCGTGATGTACGGGGGGAGCGGCATCTGGCCAAGCTTATCGAGGATCTCCTCGAAGATCCCGTCATATTCAAACTGGATCAAGCGGTTCCCTTCATCGACGACATCGATGACTTTTCCTTTTAAAAGTCCGTCACCGAAGGATACTTCTGCACCGACCTTCATCTTTTTACCTGGCTTTACAAGAGTTTCCCAGACATTGTCGGATTTTCTCTTTAAAAGAAGAACTTCGATTCCGGCATCTGTTCCGACCTTATGTCCCATGAGACGCGCCGGGATAACTTTTGTATCGTTGATAACAAGGCAGTCGCCCTTTTTCAGGTAATGCAGAATATCGCGGAAATGACGGTGTTCCATTTCTCCGGTCTTTTTATCTAATACAAGCAGCCGGGAAGCAGAACGGTCCTCAAGCGGATCCTGTGCGATCAGTTCCGGCGGCAGTTCAAAGTTAAAATCTGTTACATTCATTTCTCTATCTCCTGTCTGGCATCTTTATCAAAAAGTTCCATGCCATTGTAGCAGAATCGGGAAGAAAAATCAATGAGGCGCGAAGGAATATGGGGAAAATCGGTGATCATCTGCAAAAGGCTCGGACATCAGCCGGGAAATAAAAATATATCTTGTTGTTTTAAGGTTATGGTGGTACGATAGGAAAATCAAAAGCATGGTGCATGCGGCAATCGGAAGGAGCAGTTGTAATGAAATATATCAATCAGTTAGAACACAGAGATATCCCCTATGAACATAATTTGGACCACGGCGGAGTGCCGGAGGAGAAGCGGAATGTGGCTGCAGCAGGCTGCGGACCGAGCTGTCTGTGCATGATGGTGGATGCGCTGACTCTGTCAACCTATGAACTCACAGACTGCCTGAAATTATCCAATGAGGTTGGCGCGAACCGTGAGATCGGAACGAGCCTGAAGATCCTGGGCCCCGTCGTTGCGGAAAGGTTTAACCTGAATTATGGGGAAACGAGTGATCTGAATGAACTGAAGGCGCACCTGGCAAAAGGCGGACTCGCCATCGCAAATTCCGGCGGAGACCGGGAAGGGTATACCGGGGTGTTCACTCATGGAGGACATTACATCCTCGTTGTATCGGCCGATGACAATGAGGCGTGCATTCTGGATCCGTCCTATAAAGAAGGAAAATATGAGGAGCCGGGCAGGGATGGAAAAGCGAGAGCCGTAGATGGCTTTGTTTACTGCAGCCTGAAAGTTCTTGCAGAGGACTGCGCAAACCGTACTCCGTCCTACTATCTGTTTTCAAGAAAGCATTAAAAATATGAAAAGCGCGGCAGCCGGGAAATGGAAAAGCAGTGCACCTGGAACTGCCGCGCATTCATGCGAAGATGCAGATCATCGTAAGCGACCGCGCGGGACTCCGGAAGGTGCCAGGACGCATGCATCCTTAGTTTAGAAAAATTGAGTGAAAAAATATACAAAAAAATAATTCTCATCCCCTTGCATGAATCAAAAAATTATTGTATACTATTAGAGATGCATCTGTAGCTCAGTGGATAGAGCAGTGGCCTCCGGAGCCGCGTGCGTAGGTTCGATTCCTATCAGATGCATTTTTTTATGCCCTGGGAAGCCAGGGCGGTTAGAATCCTGTAAACCTTTTGAAATAAGGGTTTGCGGGATTTTTCTATGCATCCACATGGAAACCGGAATAGACTGATATAGACTGTTTTTGACTGGTTCTGACTGCACTTTTTGTGGTCAGATTCATGGTCAACTTTTGGGTCAAATTTGGGTCAAACTTTTTGCCCGAAACCCGCATGTTTAAATGGATGGTATCGCTTTGATTGCGTTTCGTTTCTGCTCTTCAATGATGTGAATATAGGTGTTGTAAGTTGTGGTCACGTTACGATGACCTAATAACTTACTCACAACGGCGATATCTACGCCCTTACGGAGCAGAGTAGAAGCAAATGTATGGCGAAGTCCATGCAGTCCGATATGATGGATCTCAGCGGCTCCCAGGGCGTATTCCAGAGATTGGAATAGTGATCGCTCGGAGATCTGTGCACCGGAGTCGGTGGAGATCACATAAGGAGTTTCGATTCCTCGTTTCCTGTTGTAGTTCTGGATCTGTTCCAGCATCTCAACAGCTCTGTCGTTTAATGGAATCTCCCGGACACCTGCGGCGGTCTTTGTCTCACTGACCAGTTTTTGACGCTTTCCAGCATTCCAATTTTTATCACGGCTCTTTACAAGTGTGAAATTTTTATTGATCCGACATATGCGGTTCTCAAAATCAATGTCACTCCATTCAAGCGCGATCGCTTCTCCGCACCGGATCCCGGTGTTGAGGAGAAAGAGATAGGCTGGGACATGTTTATAAAACTGATTGTCATTCTTGAAAATCTTGTTGTTAAAGGCGTAGAACTTTGATATTTCCTTTGGAGTCAAAATATCAATCTCGCGTGTCTTAACGGCAACATGTTCCTCTTTTGGGACGATGACAGCGTCACAGGGATTCGTGGTGATGATACCGCGCTGCTTCGCATACTTGAAAAATCCGTTGAGAAATTCGTAGATCTTTTTAATATACGAGTAGCTCAGCTCCTGAGCTTTTGCGTTGATCAGCATCTGGATATCATCACTGTTGATCTGCGTGAGAGGGAGAAAGCCTAAGGCTGGTTTAATATGCACTTCATAGGTCGTTTCAAGGCGGTCGATTGAGTTGCCGCGAAGGTTGGGAAACTTATAAACGCGCATCCAATGCTCAGCGTGCTGCCAAAATGGCGTCTTATCTGCCTCGCAGAGGTATTTCTGACGATCAGAGTTATACTGCTTAATTAGTTTCTTTAACTCGCGTTCAGTCGGCGCGTAGAAGCTCTTATAAGCATACCTCCCATTGACTTTTCCGAGTGATACCCGGTATTCCCAACGACCATCTTTGCGCTGGTTGATCGTGCCCTCTCCATCATATCTTTTTGTTGTGTTATTTGTGGTTGCTGATTTGCTCATGGTTGTCCTCGCTTTCGATGATGCGATAATGCCATGTATCAGACCACTGTATTGATTGTGGTCATTATAGCATTTTCGCATCACTTCAAGCAACTAAAAGTTTAACTCTTTTCCGGCGTTTTTTGTCATCCAGTCATCTAACTGCTGTTTAGAGATATAGTAGTTGTTACCGATCTTGACAGCGGGGAGGAGACCAGAGTTGAGAAAACGCCGCATTTTATCTCTGCCATACCCGAAAATATGTTGGAGATCATGTTGGTTCAGATATTGGGGGATATCTGGGGCATCTTTAGTTAAAGAGTTATTCTTCACAAAAAATTCCTCCTTGGAGGTGTCCCGGATGGCGTATCCGGGACGGTTTAGCAAATTACTCCTCTGGTGTACCCCAGATAGAGATATAGGTCTCAGCATCCAGGTTATGCTCACACCATTGACGTGCCTCTTCTCGAGTAAGGGATACAATTTTTTCACCGCCGGTCAGATTGTTAATACCGGTAGGTCGAGCAAGACTTGTCATAGCTCCGCCGACAATATGTAACCAGTATTCACCGTTATCCTTACGATATAAGGTTTCGCAATAGCAGGTTAAGCCAGTCTTACCGTTCCAGTTCTCGCCGATCATTGTTGATGATGCGGAATCGTAAAGTCTATTATTCATTATAAATTGCATTTTGTTTTTTGGATAACGTTATCGTTTTCTCCTTTTTTTTATAAACAATGCATTGCTTATGATGTTAGTATATATGTTTTACCTCAAAAAAGGATGTAAAAAAATGCAGAAAAATATTGAAAAAAACGCAAAAAAATGCATGACAAATGATAAGATATATGCTATACTAATTATAGTTTATTGTTCGTTGTGTAAATGGAGTATGGGTCATAGTGCTGAAAGGAAGCATTATGGCCTTTTTTGTTGTTTCCCTTTTCAATATACCGGATCCCGAATCAATAATTAACATATGTTTCCATGGAGAAAACATATGGAATTGAGAGAACTGACAGATAGTCTGCAAGAAGCTATAACAAGCACATTTAGAGCGTTAAAAACAAAGGAGGTGAAAATTATGATAGATATGTTATTATTACCCAAACGTAGGACTCAAGAATATTACAACGGGAAAGATGATTCGGAATTAACATATAAGATATATGTGGCTTGTGTTACGTATTTAAGGAATAAAGAAAACGCAATTATAAGAAAATATATTGCAAATTTGGAAAAACAACTAAACAATAATATTTATGCGTTTTGTATTTCGGATTTTTTAGGATATGATATGCGTAAAGATACCATTTCACAGTTGTTTAATTCAAAACTGATTAATCCAGTAAATGTAAATCTGCTTATACTGCTACATCTAAATGGAATACCTATTAATATCAGAGTACCCAGTAATGCAAAATATAAATTAGATGCAAATGTAGCAATTGATCCGGATGTCTATATTGATGAGATAACAATAAAATTAAGTAAATAACATATGTTTTTTTGTAGGGAAATAAAGGAAAATTAAATAAGAATAATATTAATAAAATTATTAATTAAACGTATCAGTAAAAGATAAAAGCCAATCAAAAAAGAAAGAAAATAAATATATCTTAACTTATTTTTTATTTGAAAATTTTGTAATAGTTAATGTAAAAAGAGAGCCAAATAAGGCTCTCTTTTTTTTCGCTAATCTAATTAAAATCTACTGTGATCCGCCCTAAATTATCGATGACTCTTGCGTGTCCTGCAAGTTTTGATAAGATCACATCATTACTCGGAACTGTGTATCCGGTGCGATCGCAATAATCTGCAAGCAAACCATATTTTTTTAATGATCCAATCATATATATATCTTTTTGCGGATCTGCTATACTAAATGACTCATCATGTGATGTCGCCTCATGACTTAACCACACACCATTGATACAATATGCCATATATGTGTGGTTCGCAGAAATTGCCACCACAGGAGTTGAGGGCAAATCAACACACCATGCTAGCAAATTAGCAGCATTTACAAATCCATCACATAATGCTTTTCCTTCAACTAAACATCCATATGCAAGGTTGCACGAGTTCGTTGTGTTGTCATATTCAGCCTTGTTTACACGTCTTGCAATATGTACTGCTTTTTCATAATCAGACGCATTTTTCCAGTCAAAACTGTTTAAAAAGTCTCTAATTTCCTTTTCAATTGCTAATGTTTCAGCAGAGCTTTCCGCCGCTTCATATCCCGGCATTGCAACCCCTGCTAATCTTGCTACGGCGTAAAACGGTTTTCCAATAATATCTCCCTTATTTGCGAGAGAAACATTATGATACTCTGCGGCTTTGCTATATATATAATCAGCATACCCATTATAATTGTATTTATCATTCCATTTTCCATCCAGTTCTGGATGCTGCTCGTACATATATTCCATGGACCACTTTGAGACCAGTTTACCCCTACTATTTAATACAAACCAGTCTTTCAAATGTGCCAGCGGATACTGATCATTATCAGAATAGGTTTTCTTCGATGTTTCATTCTTTGTCTGTACAACACCGTTTACAGTCCATGCGCCATCCGTATTTACTGTATAGCCGTCCGGAGTTGTGGTATTGGCATACATATTTCCATTGGAATCAAAGCAGTAACTTTTGCCATTGATCCACTGCCATGTCGAAGTCGCATATTTGCCATCACTATTCTGATACTTCCAGGTGTTTCCCTCCTGCTTCCAGTCTGCAAACGCAGTCATCGTAGAGAAGGAAAGACTTGCAGCAAGCGCAAGAGACGCTACACGCATAAACTTATGTTTTTTATTCTTCATACTATTTTCTCCTTTTGCATGTATATCGAAGTGAAAAGTCTTTTTAACATATAAATTATATCATGTATAGTTTGGGCTGTCCATATAATGCTTATTTCTTCTGCTTTGCAAAAACAATAAAATTAAAACGTATCAAATGTTAAAAAGGGAGAAGAACAGATTCCATCTCCCTTTTGCGTTTATCATCAGCCTACAATAAAGTTTACCTTCACAGGTACTTTAAATTCATGTTCTCCATTTAATTTCTGCGCGATACAGATTCTATGTCTCCCATCGTAGCAGATAATATGTCCGTCCAGACTTGAAAGCTGTATATCTACTGGAAACTGATAATCTCCACAAATCAACTTTTTCGCCATTCCAATACAATAGTCTGGTTCATACTCTTTTGGCATGATTCGATTTGGTGAGACATTGACAAAATAGAGATCAGCAAGCGTAAGACCTTCAATTGGGCAAGTGCCATTATGGCACTTGCAGCATTCGTCTTTCGCAAAGTTAAAATGGATATCGTCTCTAGTCTCGGGATAATATTTCCCATCTTTAATCAGATATGGATTAGTGCGCAGATGTATTTTCCGATACATTCGTAAAACCCTCCCTAAAATAATATGTTTTTTGAAGTCTACAAAAGCTATAAGGCGATAATAATAACGCTTCATTCCCAAGATTTTGTAATTCCTCCGGTCGGATTAAATTGGTTAATTGTTTATGTTCGCTGCTGCTATACTGGCGGTCGGATAATAATCCATGCGTACTGACACTAGCCTGGGTCTGATAATGTTGTCCTACCATGGATGATATTTCCTGCGCTGTCTGTGGATCCATCACGGATAGGATAAGCTTATAAGCAGCATTGTCGGTAATGACTCTTCTGGCAGTTTGTCCATAGGTGCGGTCTAACTGACTGTATGACTGCATCAGTAAGCATATTGTACAGCCTTTACTTCGCAGTGTTGCCATTCCATCAATCACAGCAGTCGCTTTCCCTAATTGCGGAAATTCATCCAATAGAACAAGCGTGCGAATAGGATTGTTATCTGGAAATTCGGTCATCGCATGCAAAAATTGGTTGATAATCATGGCAGTTAGAGGAGACCAGTTTTGCAGTCTGGATTCCGGCAATTCATAATAGATCTGATAACCTTCCAATAGATCACGCGGCAATATTGTACGTTCTCGTGTTAAAAACTCCTGCACGACCGGATCAGTGGCAAACAGCTCTATCGCATTGTGTACGGTTTCCATGATGGATGAGAGAGTTTTATCTGAGAGACCCTTGAAATGCTGCATGTGATCTCTTGCGTCACCCTCTGTGGTACTTATAATTTTATCCACAAGTTCCTCTGCGGGAGTGCTGTAAATGATCCGATTGGCTTCGATAAATGTTTTAGATGCATGATAAGCCCAGGTATAGACACCAGCCAGATAGTGACGCGCTGCCTGTTCCCAAAATGGATCCTCAGTATCCCGATCAGGAATAATCGCATACAGGATATCATTGAGCGCATGAGTAAATTCTGACTTTGGCGCAAGATACAACAATTCAAATGGGTCATATCCATAACTGTCCGGATTATACGGATCCATCACACGGCGGTTATATCGTACGGGAGCATTTTTTAACAACTCTCCTTTGATATCAATGGCCAAAAGTGCGCCTGTCCACATGTGCAACGTAGGGATTGCGACAGCTGCGGACTTCCCGCTTCCGGGTGTTCCGATGCAAATAATATGTCCGTCCATATTCTGCTGTTTACCAACATAACGCCGTCCGTAACGACCAAATAAAAACCCTGGGTTCCCGTTAAGATAGAGATGAGCATTTGGTGCTGGTCGTAATTCCTTACGTTCTACGAGAGGGAGAGAACGCTCGTTTCGGCGTTTCGGATCAAATGGTGACAGAAATGTAAAGTCACGTTCTCCGGCAATTAGATTACGGATATTTTGTATGGTAATCATACCAGATGGCACTAAGGCAGCCAGATCTAAAAGAGCGTTTACATGTAGTTTTGTTGGCAGCAAAAGGATTCTACAAGAGACCATCAATGAGGCACTGATCCAAAGTCCTGTAAATGCGGAAAAGTCAAAAAAGCAATTCAGCAATGACTTCCGTTCTTCTGGTAGAGGGCTTTCGGCGGGAAAACGTGCAGGAATCACAATTTTTGAGATAGGAATGTTTTCTTGCTTTTTTGAAACAGGGGTCTCAAGATCTTTCATGATTTTGGCATGCTCAGCATTTTTATTGAGATTTAAAAGCATAGCACTCTTAAGCCTGTCTCGTTTAGCAGTCTGGCGGATCTGCTCCGGTGTCTGGGGCGGATCAAGGTCATCAAAATTTTTGCGCAGCCGGATGCAGGGCGAAGAATTATCGCTCTCTGCTGTCATCTTGTTCATAGGTTCGGCTGACGGTGCGTTCATCTGCTTTTGCAAGGTCTCCGCGAACGAGGCTCTTTTCTTTTTTATAGTTGTCATAATGTTTAGCCTTTCTTTCGATATAGTTGACAATTGTTTCTTTCGTGTAGTCTCCACCCAGACGCCGCTCGTGACATGGCTTGGGCGATGCTGCATTTTTCCGTGTAAAAAATTCCGGGATATATCGGTATGCATTTTTGTGTTCCTGTACTGTGACACCAAAATTATCTTTCATAAGCCAGATAAATTCGCTGCTACTGGATGCCTGTTCCTTTGCGTATTCAATCTGGTTTCTCAGCTTGTCTTTCCAACTGATTTCCCCTTTAGCCGCAAGTGCAAGCTCCGCCCGTGTCAGACGTTCCTGGGCTTTGCTTTTGGTGTTGACCAGGCTGTGTTCATATCCGTGTTCTTTACAGATGACATTCCCTTTTTCCATCAGTTCATGGCGTAGTTTTCCCGTTGATTGAAAGCTTTTCCCAGCCTTAACATGCTGTTTACGATCGCCGCGGTAGCTGACGTTATTGATGACAACATGCGCATGCATGTGATCTGGGCGGTCAGTATGTACCGCAAGATACCATTGATAACAGTCAATTTTTGTGCGCTGACATAAGTCCTTAACCATGTCGCGGACTTCCTCGGGACTGATTTTCTCATATGTCGTGTTATAGCTGACGATCATATGGTAGTAGGTGCGGTTTCCGGCACCTGTGGGTTTATTGTAGTAACGCGCGATATCGGAAAATTCCTGTTCAGCATCCAGAATGTCACAGCCGTTTGTGCGGATCAGTTCCTCCGGGACAGTATCACCGCGGGTAATGTATTGCAGGATTCCCCGGACTGGTCGCTTACTGGGATAGATCTTAATGATCGGCATGGATCGTATTCTCCTTCAATTCTGTGATAAGATCTTTGATTGCGTCCAGATCATCGGCGATCCTGGCAAGCTCACTTGCTTCCAGAGATTGCGGATGCAGATAGACGGCTCGCACGATCTGGTTAAAATTTTTTCCAATGCGTGAAAGTTCAATCGTAAGCTCTGGGATTCCACTTATGATATTGATGGAGCTGCGGACGCAGGAGACCCGGATAAATTCGGACATGGAGAGACCATATTTTCTGCATTTGGAGATAATCTGTTCTTTCTGCTCCGGCGCGCACTTAAATCCGATGTAGGTGGTTTTAGTTTTAGATTTCATGTGATACCTCTCATATTATGCATTGATCGCAGGCAAGGGTGGGTTCCATAGGGCGGTTTCCGCCCTTGGCCAGATGGTTGCAGGTTTTACCGGCGACGTATCTGGCCTGGCGGTGCAAAGTCATGGTCACCCTCTAAAATGAGCAGGACTTTGGAGCGCCTCCCCGGGAAGGATGCCCGGACAGGATCACTCGTGCGCGGAGCACGGCGTGAGCCTGTGTGGGCTGACTGGACGGGGATATCACCCTTGCCTGCGATGTAGTTGTGGCTATTCGCTATAAATGTAATGGCGGACTGCGGTGCGCAGCTGTGCCGGAAAATCGGCGGCTATCTGCCGCAGATCGTACAGCGTATTACATAATAGGGGAGCTAAAAATAAGAGGATCACAATGTTGAGAAGCAGTTGACTGGTCTGGCAGCATCTGCTTAGATGTGTATCGGTATTTTTTTTGATTCGCATCTGATAATTCACCTCTTTTCCATTCAGTTTGACGTTGTTATGGTCAAATTTATGGTCAAATCAACACCAGTGGTCTAAAAACACAGCATTTATCGGTGGTTGTAGGTTATATATCAGTGGTTCGATTCCTATCAGATGCATTTTCTGATGTCCTGGGATACCGGGGCAGTGAGACAGGAAAGCGTCTGCCAGATCTGGGAAATGTCCCGGACTGACAGGCGTTTTTTTCTTGCATTCGCCCCTCAGAAACGATATAATGGGCGAAAGGATAAATTTTGGATCATAAATTATGAATAAAAGGGAGAAGTAGATTGGAAGGAACGATTCGTTTAAATAAATATCTGAGTGATGCAGGCGTCTGCTCGAGAAGAGAGGCAGACCGGCTTGTGGAGAATGGAAAAGTCATGGTGGATGGTGAAGTTGCTGTGATGGGAATGCAGATCCGCCCGGGACAGAAGGTGGTCTGTGACGGAAAGCCGGTGGGAGAGAAGGAAAAACCGGTATTCCTGATCGTAAATAAGCCCCGTGGGATCGTCTGCACGACTTCGGATAAGGATCATGCAGAAAATATCGTCGAGTTTTTAAACTATCCCCAGAGGATCTATCCGGTCGGACGTCTTGATAAGGATTCCGAGGGACTTCTCCTGATGACAAATCAGGGAGATATCGTCAACAAGATCCTGCGCGGCGGAAATGCGCATGAAAAAGAGTACGCGGTGGCTGTCGATCATCCGGTGACGGAAGAATTTTTAAAGCAGATGTGCGAAGGCGTCCGCATTGAGGATCTCGACGTGACGACAAAGCCATGCCGCGCGTGGAAGACCGGAAGCCACACGTTCCATATCGTCCTGACGCAGGGATTAAACCGACAGATCCGCCGGATGTGCCGTGCGCTCGATTATCATGTGATGAATCTGAAACGCGTGCGTATCATGAACATCCAGCTGGGTACATTAAAGCGCGGGGAGTACCGGGAGCTGACGGAAAAAGAGCTGAGCGATCTGATGAAACTGGTGGAAGGTTCGACGAATCTTCCGGCGAGAGAAGCTGCGAAGATCGGAAAACTGGTGGATCCGGCAAAAGCGGCCGGAAAAACAGCCCGCTCCGGATATCAGGGAAAGAAGAACGACAGGAAACCGTTTGTAAAAAATGGTGAGAGAAAGCCGTTCGAGAAAAAGAGCGGAACCGGAAAGGTCTGGAGAAATGTCCGCGAGGACAGCGAAAAGAAGCCGGAAAAGAAAGCCCCCGCATCCCCGGAAAGCTGGAAACCGGGTGCGCCGGAGCGCAAGGAGCATAAAATATGGACGACAAGATCAAGAGGATGAAGGAGCTGATCCCGCTTCTCTCTGAGGCATCGAAAGCCTATTATCAGGAGAGCCGCGAGATCATGAGCAACTTCGAATATGACAGGCTTTACGACGAACTCCTGAAACTGGAACAGGAGACAGGGACGGTGTTTGCCGGAAGTCCGACCCAGAAAGTCGGATATGAAGTCTTAAGTGAACTTCCGAAAGAGCGCCATGAGCGGCCGATGCTTTCTCTGAATAAGACGAAAAGCGTTGACGAGCTCCGGGAATGGCTCGGCGGACAGAAAGGACTTTTGTCCTGGAAGATGGACGGGCTGACTGTGGTCCTGACATATGAGGACGGGGTCCTTGCGAAGGCGGTTACACGCGGAAACGGCGAGATCGGCGAGGTGATCACGCCGAATGCCCGGACGTTTATCAATATTCCGACCTCGATCCCGTATAAGGGTCAGCTGATCCTGCGCGGGGAAGCGGTCATCAGCTATTCAGATTTTGAAAAGTTAAACGATTCCATCGCAGATGTGGATGCGAAGTACAAGAATCCGCGAAATCTCTGCAGCGGTTCCGTGCGCCAGCTGAACAGTGAGATCACGGCATCCAGAAACGTCCGTTTTATGGCGTTTGCACTGGTGCGGGCGGAGGGCGTTGACTTTAAAAATTCGAGAAAAGAGCAGTTTTTGTGGCTCTCTGGCCTGGGATTTGAGACGGTCGAGTTCGTGGAGGTGACGGCGGAGACACTCTCCGATGCAGTCCGCGGATTTGCGGAGAAGATCGAACATTACGATATCCCGTCGGATGGTCTTGTACTGCTTTATGATGATATCGCCTATGGACAGTCGCTTGGGCGGACGGCGAAATTCCCGAGGGATTCCATCGCTTTCAAATGGGCGGACGAGATCCAGGAGACAACGCTTTCCTACATCGAGTGGAGTGCGTCGAGAACAGGACTCATCAATCCGGTCGCCGTGTTCGAACCGGTGGAGCTTGAGGGAACGACGGTGAGCCGCGCCAGTGTCCATAACATCAGTATCATGGAAGGACTGGAGCTGGGGGCCGGGGACAGGATTACGGTCTACAAGGCGAACATGATCATCCCACAGATCTCGGACAACCTGACAAGAAGCGGCGTCCGTGATATCCCGAAGATCTGTCCGGTCTGCGGCGGGGCGACGGAGATCCGCAGTGTGAATGATGTGAAGTCCCTCTACTGCACAAATCCGGAGTGTCAGGCGAAAAAGATCAAGAGCTTTGACCTGTTTGTGAGCAGGGATGCGCTGAATATCGACGGACTTTCCGAGATGACGCTGGAGAAGTTTATCGCAGCGGGATTCATCCATGAATTCGATGATATCTTCCATCTGGACCGTCACCGCGATGCCATCGTGACGATGGAGGGATTCGGGGAGAAATCCTATGAGAATCTTATTCAGGCGGCGAAGACTGCGTCCCATACGACGCTGCCGCGGCTGATCTTTGGACTCGGGATCGCGGGGATCGGTCTTGCGAATGCGAAAGTGATCTGCCGCCATTTCGAGTTTGACCTGAACGCCATGCGCGGGGCCGACGCGGAGGAGCTTTGCTCCATCGACGGGATCGGCGGTGTGCTCGCGGATGCGTGGGTGAAGTACTTTAAGAATGATAAGAACAATGAGATACTGGATCATCTGCTGGCGGATCTGACTTTTGAAAATGAAGTGAAAAATGAGGAACAGACGCTGGCCGGAAAGACTTTCGTGATCACAGGCTCCGTTGAACATTTTGCGAACCGCAAGGAACTGCAGGAGAAGATCGAGTCTCTCGGCGGAAAAGCCGCAGGCTCCGTGTCTGCGAAGACCAGTTATCTGATCAATAATGATGTGACATCCAATTCGTCAAAGAATAAGAAGGCAAGAGAACTTGGCATTCCGATCCTTTCCGAAGAGGATTTCCTGAAGATGATAGGAGAGGAAAAAAATGCCGATTAAAATACAGAATGGATTGCCGGCAAGAGCGATCCTTGAGAGTGAGAACGTATTTATCATGGATGAGGATCGTGCCCAGAGCCAGGATATCCGTCCGCTGGAGATCCTGATCTTAAACCTCATGCCGTTAAAGGAGGACACTGAGACACAGCTTCTCAGAGCGCTGTCCAACACCCCGCTGCAGGTGGAATGTACGTACATGACGATGTCGACCCATGAGTCGACGCATACCTCCGCGAGCCACTTAAATAAATTCTATGTGACTTTCCCGGAGATCCGCAAGAAACATTTCGATGGAATGATCATCACCGGAGCACCGGTGGAACTGATGGAGTATGAGGAGGTCAACTACTGGCCGGAGCTGACGCAGATCATGGAGTGGAGCAAGACGCATGTGACCTCCACGATGCATCTCTGCTGGGGCGCGCAGGCGGGCTTATATTATCATTACGGAATCCCGAAGCACCTGATGAAAAAGAAGCTTTCCGGTATCTTTACCCAGAAGGCGCTGGACAAGCGGGTTCCGCTCCTGAGAAGTTTTGATGATTACTTCAAGTGCCCGCATTCCCGTTACACGGAAGTCCGCGAGGAGGATATCTTAAAGCATCCGGAACTCCGGATCCTCGCGAAATCCGACGAGGCAGGCGTATTCCTCGTGATGAACCAGGACGGCAGCCAGATCTTCGTCCAGGGCCATCCGGAGTACGACCGCATGACCTTAAACAATGAGTATCACCGTGACCTCAACAAAGGTCTGAATCCGGCACTTCCGCTCCACTACTACGAGCACGACGATCCGTTCTCGGTTCCGCCGCTCCTGTGGAGAAATATGGCGAACACGCTGTATACGAACTGGCTGAATTATTATGTTTACCAGGTTACTCCGTATACGTTGGCGGAGGATGCGGAATAAAACACAGAAGCACCTTAATTTTATGAGGATGATAGGATGTTTTGCCCCAGATTGGGGTATAAGAGGCTGTAAGAAATTCAAAGATATTGAACGGGAAGAGAAAGTGATAAGTGAAGGGCATATCGGATGGGAGAAAATCCTGTCCGATATGCCCTTTTAAAATACATTTTTAAAGTCACGGTAATCTACCGTCTCCCTGTATTCCACAAAATATCATGGTTGATCGTCTCGTAGAACATTTCGCGGACTTTGTCGTGGTCTTTTGTCTGGCCGAGGATCCACATGAGTTTGGTGACTGTGGCTTCCAGGGTCATATCGTAGGATTCGATGAGACCGAAGGCGTTTTTGATCTTCTGGCCGACTTCGTAGACAGACATGTTGCTGCCTTCCTGGGTGACCTGGGTGGTCATGACAATGACTTTTCCCATGGAGATCCATTTTTCGATGGAGCTGTAGAAATCGCCGGATTCATAGGACGGAAGTCCGCCGACACCGAAGGATTCGATGACGACTGCGTCGTAATGTTCCGCCATATAGTCGAGCAGGCTGGAGTCCATGGACGGGATCAGCTTTAAGAGGCTGACCTGGCTGTCCATCTCGTGGTAGAAGCGGACGCTCTCGCGGTCCTGCCATTTATCGTCGATATAGTATAAAATGTGCTCGTCCTGGATCACAGCGAGATACGGGAAATTGATGCTGGAGAACGCGTTGTAGCTCTTGCTGCGCTCTTTCTTTCCGCGGGTTCCGGCGATCACTTTTCCGTCAAATACGATCGTAACGCCGTGAGCACGGTCGGAAGCGGCAAATCGCAGGCTGTCTAAAAGGTTGGTCCTCGCATCCGTCACATCAAGGTCGATCGGCTTCTGGGCGCCTGTGATGACGATCGGCTTGCTGGAGTGCTGGACGAGGTAGGACATGGCGGCAGCTGTGTACGCCATCGTGTCCGTTCCGTGGCAGATCACGAAGCCGTCGTAATTGTCGTAATTCTCTTCCAGAACCTGAGCAAGCTTCAGCCAGTGCTTCGGGTGCATATTTGTGCTGTCAATGTTTAAGACCTGGATGGTCTCCACCTCACAGAACTTTTTTGCATCCGGTACATAAGACAACAGTTCATCACCGGTAAGAAGCGGTGTCAGACCGTTTTCGCCTCTCTTGCAGGCGATGGTTCCCCCTGTTCCGAGCAGCAGAAGGTGTTTCATGATTTTAAAATCCCCTTTCGTTTGCAATCATCTCACATATGGGTTATAGTATAACACAGGAGGAATCAGAAAGTAAAGGAAGGAGAAGAGTCAGATGGCAAATATTCCAAAAGATCCCGTGATGCTCTTGAGTTACCTGAACACCCAGCTGCGGGACTTTTATCCGGACATGGATGAGCTCTGCCGGGCTCTCGATCTGGACCGGAAGACGGTGGACGAGGCGATGGCGTCGATCGATTACGCATATGACAGCGCGAAAAACCAGTATGTGTGAGAAACCAGCAGGAAGATGAACCGCAGGCGGGAAAAGCGTCAGCATCGGCAAACTTTCACTCCGGAAAATTCTGCCTGTGAAAAGCAACAGACAATCTGCATAGTCCATCTTTAAATCACCAATACTGATTCCATGAATAAATGGAATCAGAAATGCCGGAGAAAACCGAAAAAAATAGGGAGATCCCGGACAGGGATCCGGAGAAAATATGTGGAGAATTTTATCATCTGCGGGCTGACCGGATGGGGACTCGAGATCCTGCTCACATCCGCGGAGAGTCTTGCGGCCGGGGACTGGAAAATGATGGGAAGAACATCCCTCTACATGTTTCCGATCTATGGGCTGGGAGTGCTGCTTGGACCGATCGGAAGAGGAGTGGACGCGTGGATCGGGGACTTCGGGGAAATCTCTGTGCGGGACTGGATCATTCGCCATGGGATCCTTGATATGGTGCTGATCTTTCTGACGGAGTATCTCACCGGATCACTTTTAAGAAGATTCGGGATCTGCCCATGGGACTATACCGGAAGAATGCTTCAGATCAACGGGGTGATCCGCCTGGACTTCGCTCCGTTCTGGTTCGGGACCGGTCTCCTGTTTGAGTATCTGACAGGCCGGAAGACAAAAAGCCCGTTGCCGTAGGGGCTGTGTGCCAGTGGCACACGTTCAGCACCGGCCGAAGTGTACGGAACAGTTACAATTTGAGATGGATTTGAGATGGATTTCACCTGTATTTGAGTTGCAAATGAAGGTCATATTCGGTATAATAAATCCATATGAACCTCAACACAGTAACTCTTTAAAGTGTACGAAAAAAAGGGAGTCCCGGATAAAAGAATGTGCCCGGGAATGTGACCCGGAACACACGCCGTTCTGTGTGAACGTCCGCGGAATTTCCGGGGCGCGCAAAAGACAGAAAAGAGTAAGAAACAAGAGACAGCCGCGGAAAATGACGGCTGTGATCAGACAAGGGAGGTTTGTACTTATGATTCGATTGATTATGGTCCTGGTCGTTCTGGTCGGATTTCTGATCGTCAGTTATCCGTTCCTGGTGGCCCAGGTTTCACTTGGAAAAAAAGATCCGCATGCGAGAGATCTGGAGTCGATCCGGGTTGTCCGGGCAGTGTTCCGGTGTCTGTTAAAGCTTGCGGGTGTGACGATCACCGTAAAGGGTGAGGAGAATATTCCAAAGGACACAGCAGTCCTCTATGTGGGAAACCACAGAAGCTATTTTGACATTCTGACCGGTTATACGACGGTTCCGACGCTGCTCGGATTTGTGGCGAAAAAGGAGATGGAGAAGATCCCGATCCTCAGAACCTGGATGGCCAACGTGAACTGTCTCTTCCTGGACAGAAAAAATATCAAGGAAGGTTTAAAGACGATCCTTCAGGGGATCGAGAAGGTGAAAAATGGTATCTCCATCTGGATCTTCCCGGAAGGAACGAGAAATACGAACGAAGATATCACGGAGCTTCTTCCGTTTAAAGAGGGAAGCCTGAAGATCGCGGAAAAATCCGGCTGTCCGGTGATCCCGGTGGCGATGACAGGTACTGCGGAAGTTCTGGAAAAGCATTTTCCGTTCATCACTCCGTCCCATATCACCGTTTATTACGGAAAACCGATCAATATTAAAGAGCTGGATCCGGAAGACAGGAAACATCCGGGTGCATATACGAGAAATGTGCTGATCGGGATGCTGAAGGAGATGCAGGAAGAAAAGTGATAAAAGACCATACCGGTCGATCACTTCACAAATTCCGGAAGAAAAAGAGCGGATCACGTTTAAGGAAAAAAGGGTCCGCGTGCTGTAAAATGACAGAAAGCAGAGGCAATAGAAATACATGAAGAATCTTGACTTAAAAGAATGCAGGGACAAGCTGGATGTGATCGATAAAGAGATCGTCCGCCTGTTTGAAGAGCGCATGTCCGTCTGCGGAGATGTTGCAGAATATAAGATCGGAACGGGAAAAGCCGTTTATGATGCGACGAGAGAGGCGCAGAAGATCGCGGCAGTCCAGGATCTGGCGCACAGCGATTTTAACAGAGAGGCAGTGAAGGAGATCTTCTCCCAGCTGATGTCGATCAGCCGCCGGTATCAGTATGGTCTGTTATCCGCCCATGGAATGGGAATGGATACCGGTTTTTCCGAGGTAGAAGAGATCGCCAAAAAAGGAAAACGGATCGTATTCCAGGGCGTTGAGGGCGCATACAGCCATGCAGCGGCCAAAGCATACTTTGGTGAGGATGCGGATCTCTACCATGTTCCGGAGTTTGAAGATACCATGAAGGAGGTCGAGGAAGGACGCGCCGATTACGCGGTACTCCCGATCGAAAATTCCACGGCCGGTTTCGTGATCAACAATTATGACCTGCTCTTAAAATATAAGAATTACATAGTAGGCGAGATCTATGTTCCGGTTGCCCACATGCTTCTCGGCGTTCCGGGTGCAAAGCTCTCCGATATCAAGACAGTCTATTCCCACGCCCAGGCGCTGGCCCAGAGCTCTGATTTCCTCTCCGCCCATAAGGAATGGAAACAGATCGCAGTCTTAAACACAGCCGTTGCCGCGAAGAAGGTCATGGAGGAGCAGGATCCGTCCCAGGCAGCTGTTGCGAGCCGCACTGCGGGGGAACTCTACGGAATGGAGGTCCTCGCGGAGGAGGTCAATAACGTAAAGGGAAATACGACACGCTTCCTGATCCTCGGGAAAGAGCCGGTCTACGCAAAGAAAGCCGGAAAGATCAGTGTGGCGTTTGAGATTCCGCACAAGAGCGGATCTCTTTACAACATTCTCGGAAGCTTCATCTTCAACAATGTCAATATGATGATGATCGAGTCCAGACCGATCCCGGAGAAGAGCTTTGAATATCGTTTCTTCGTGGATTTTGAAGGAAATTTAAGCGACGCGGGAGTCCGCAACGCCCTGACGGGGATCGCGGCGGAAGCTTCCGTCATGAGAATTTTAGGAAATTATTGATGAAAGACGGTCCGGTATTTTCCGGACCGATTCTTATAAGAGGAGGAAAAGCTATGGCAGCCCTTACATTTGCAGCCATCGATGTGGGATCGTTTGAGGTTGAGATGGGGATCTATGAGATCTCAAACAGGAACAGGATCCGGAAACTGGACCATATCCGCCATGTCACGGCGCTTGGGAGCGATACTTACAACAACGGAAAGATCAGCTATGAGATGGTGGAAGAGCTCTGCGATGTACTTGCGGGGTTTGCCGGGATCATGAAATCCTACAAGGTCACGGAATACCGTGCCTATGCGACGAGTGCGATGCGTGAGGCGAGAAACAACCGGATCGTTCTCGATCAGATCCGCGTCCGCACCGGCATCCAGGTCCGTATCATCAGCAACTCGGAGCAGCGATTCCTGGGATACAAGGCGATCGCCGTCTCGGATGATGAGTTTGATGAGAATATCCAGCAGGGGACCGCGATCGTGGATGTGGGATTTGGAAGCATGCAGATCTCGCTTTTCGACAGGAACCTTCTTGTGACCACGGAAAATCTGCCGCTCGGTGTTTTGAGGATCCGCGGCACTCTTCAGGACGTCAATACGACGGTGGAGCAGTACCGGGATCTCATCGGAGAGATGGTGGACAATGAGCTGGAAAACTATAAAAAGATGTACCTGAAGGATAAGAAGATCAAACATCTGATCGGGATCGGAGAAAATATCCTCTATCTGTTCCGGTATGAGGATCACGGAAAACCGCTCCGCAGAGTCACGAGAGAGCGCTTTGACGAGTTCTATGCGCGCCTTGTCACGATGAATGAGACACAGATCGAGGAGGCATTCGGTGTGAGCCGGGAGTATGCATCTCTGCTTCTTCCGTGCGTGGTGATCTATAAAAAGTTCCTTGAGATGACAGGAGCGGAGATGATCTGGATCCCGGGGATCCGCCTCTGCGACGGGATCGCGGCCGAGTACGCGGCGGACAAGAAACTCTTGAAATTCCGGCACAATTTTGACAATGACATCATCAGCACCTCGCGCACGATGGCGAAGCGCTACCAGTGCATGAGCCGTCATACGGAGACAGTGGAAAAATATGTGCTCCAGATCTTTGACACGATGCGGAGATACCATGGAATGGGGCAGAGAGAGCGGCTTCTGTTACAGATTGCCGTGCTGATCCACGCCTGCGGAAAATTTATCAGCGTCCGCAACTCCAACGAGTGCGCCTACAATATCATCATGTCGACGGAGATCATCGGGATCTCGCACCTGGAACGTGAGATCATCGCAAATGTGGTCCGCTACAACATCCGGGATTTCGATTACAACATGGTCCGGATGGAGACCGAGCTGGACGCTGTGACAGACAGCTTCGGCGGGCAGAATGAGGTCATGCTCCTGATCGCGAAGCTGACGGCGATCCTGCGTCTGGCAAATTCCATGGACCGCGGCCACGGGGACAAACTTGCGGACTGCAAGATGGCAGTAAAAGATGGAAAGCTCATGATCACGACGGATTATCCGGGCGATATCACGCTGGAGGCGGTATCCTTTGAACAGAAGGCGGCATTCTTCGAGGAGATCTTCGGGATCCGGCCGGTCCTGCGGCATAAAAAATACAGCTAGATGCCGGAGTGCAGACAGGGATATTGCTGCGAAACACGATGAATTCAGGATGTGAAAGGGTGTCCGGAGCCGGTTTTCGTCTGCGCACAGCGTGAACCGTGGACCGGCCGGATACAGGAAGGCAGAGAAATGAAAAAAGAGTTAAAAAAGGGGAATGCTCAGAAAGAACGGAAGGAGCAGGATCCGGCACGCTTCAATGATCCGAAAAATTATGTAAACCGAGAACTCAGCTGGCTGGAATTTGACTGCCGTGTTCTCGAAGAGGCAAGAGATAAGACGACACCGCTCTTTGACCGGCTGAAATTCTTAAGCATCACGGCATCGAACCTGGACGAGTTTTTCATGGTCCGGGTCGCATCCTTAAAGGATATGGTCCATGCGGGATATAAAAAGCCGGATATCGCGGGGATGACCGCGTCGGAGCAGCTGGAAAAGATCAGTGTGCGGACCCATGAGCTTGTCACTCAGCAGTACAACACATATAACCGGTCGCTGCTCCCGGCTCTTCGGAGCATCGGACTGAACCTCATCGAGAATCACGAGGACCTGACCCCGGAGCAGGGCGAATTTGTGGACCGCTATTTCCGTGAGGAGGTCTATCCGGTCCTGACGCCGATGGCGGTGGATTCCTCAAGGCCGTTTCCGCTTGTCAGAAACAAGTCCCTGAATATTGCGGCGCTCTTAAAGAAAAAAGAGGGCGGCAAGGAGCTGGAGTTCGCGATGGTGCAGGTCCCGGCTGTCCTTCCGAGGATCATCAGCCTCCCGGTGACGACCGATGAGAACAACCGTGAGATGCGGAATGTGATCTTCCTGGAGGAGATCATCGAGCGGAACATGCAGCAGCTGTTCTTAAACTATGATATCGTGACGTCCCATCCGTTCCGTATCATGAGAAACGCCGATTTCTCCCTGGACGAGGAGGAAGCTGTGGATCTTCTCGAGGAGATCGAAAAGCAGTTAAAGCGCAGACAGTGGGGCGAAGTCATCCGTCTGGAGATCGAGGACAAGGCGGACCAAAGACTTTTAAAGATCTTAAAGAGAGAGCTGGAGGTCAACGAGGAAGACATCTTTGAGATCCCGGGTGCGCTCGACCTGACGGTCCTGATGAAAATGTACGGGCTTGACGGGTACGACCACTTAAAGACCCCGAAATATACGCCGCAGCCGGTTCCGGCTCTGATGAATGACGATGATATCTTTACGAACATCCGGAAGGGCGATATCCTTCTGATGCATCCGTATGAGACTTTTGATCCTGTCGTGGACTTCGTGCGGAGCGCGGCAAAGGATCCGGAAGTTCTGGCGATCAAGCAGACGTTATACCGTGTCAGCGGCAACTCCCCGATCATCGCGGCTCTGGCGGCGGCAGCCGAGAACGGAAAGCAGGTATCGGTTCTCGTCGAGCTGAAGGCGAGATTTGACGAGGAGAACAACATCATCTGGGCGAAAAAGCTGGAAAAAGCCGGATGTCATGTTATTTACGGACTCGTCGGCTTAAAGACGCACTCAAAGATCACACTCGTGGTCCGCAGGGAGGAAGACGGGATCCGGAGATATGTCCATCTTGGAACCGGAAACTACAACGATTCCACTGCAAAACTTTACACAGACTGCGGAATCATGACCTGCAATCCGATGATCGGAGAGGATGCGACTGCGGTCTTCAACATGCTCTCCGGATATTCCGAGCCGTTAAACTGGAACATGCTTTCGGTTGCCCCGCTGTGGCTCAGAACGAAATTCCTGCATCTGATCAACCGGGAGACGAAGCATGCAAAAGACGGAAAGCCGGCATCGATCATCGCGAAGATGAATTCCCTCTGTGACAAGGAGATCATCGCCGCGCTGTATGAGGCGTCCTGCGCAGGGGTGAAGATCCGCCTGGTTGTCCGCGGCATCTGCTGTCTGAAGGCGGGGATCCCGGGACTTTCCGAGAACATTGAGGTCCGCTCGATCGTCGGAGAATTCCTCGAACATGCGAGGATCTTTATCTTTGAGAACGACGGAAGTGAAGAGATCTACATGGGAAGTGCCGACTGGATGCCGAGAAACCTGGACCGCCGTGTCGAGATTATGTTCCCGGTATTGAGAGAGGAACTCAAAGACAGGATTCGCAGATATATGGAGCTGGAGCTGGAGGACAACTTAAAGGCCCATGTGCTTCAGCCGGACGGGACATATGAAAAGCCGGATCGCCGAGGAAAACTTCCGGTCGGCTCCCAGATGGCACTCTGCGAGATGGCAGTCAATGCTGCGAAAGAGGAGCGGAAGAAAAAACAGCAGGACGAACAGGCCCGCGTGTTTATTCCGATCGAGAGTGAAAACTGATCCGCGAGCGGCTGTAAAAGTGGGCAGCAGAAGTGCAGCTCCGTGACTGACAGAGAAAAATCAAAAAGTTTATAAAAATTTTATTAGCACTCATCAAAAATGAGTGCTAATTTTATTGACATTTTGATTTTCTGGTATTAAAATATGTCATGTTGAATCGAACAGCTGTTAAAAATCCCTGAGATCCGGGGCGATACCGGCTGTCCTGAAAGAAGAAAAAAGTAGCTGTTTAAGAATGGAACGGTTACAGAGAAAATAAAAAAAAGCGGTCCGTCGGGCGGCAATACAGATCGTCCCCCGACGCGCGAATGGAAATAAGGAGTGGTTTAACATGGCAAAAAGCGGAAGTCTTTCAATCAACAGTGAGAATATATTCCCGATCATCAAAAAGTGGCTGTATTCCGATCATGATATCTTTTATCGTGAGTTAGTCAGCAATGGCTGCGATGCCATCACAAAATTAAAGAAACTGGCTCTGATGGGCGAGTATGAGACCCCGGACGATGAAACGTATAAAGTTCAGGTTACTGTAAATCCGAAGGAAAAGACGATCAAGATCGAAGATAACGGTCTCGGTATGACAGAGGATGAGGTTGACGAGTATATCAACCAGATCGCTTTCTCCGGCGCCCAGGATTTCCTGAACAAGTACAAGGATAAAGCGAATGAAGACCAGATCATCGGTCATTTCGGACTCGGTTTCTATTCCTCATTTATGGTAGCGGACAAAGTAACGATCGATACCTTATCCTACAAGAAGGACGCAAAACCGGTCCACTGGGAGTCTGAGGGCGGTACCGAGTTTGATATGAAGGAAGGCACTAAGGAAGGCCACGGAACCCTGATCACCCTGTACTTAAATGAGGACAGCGCTGAGTTTGCGAATGAGTACCGCGCAAGAGAGATCCTCGACAAGTACTGTGCATTTATGCCGGTCGAGATCTACTTAAACGATGAGACTGCTGAGCCGCAGTACGATACGATCGAGAAAGAGGAACTGACCGACAAGGATACGATCATCGAGACGATCGTTGAGCCGGCAAAGACCGAGGAGAAGGAAAAAGAGGACGGATCGAAGGAGACTGTTGAGGTGAGCCCTGCGAAAGAGAAATATAAGATCGCAAGACGCCCGGTTCCGGTCAATGATACGAACCCGCTCTGGAACAAGCATCCGAACGAGTGCACCGATGAGGAGTACAAGGAGTTCTACCGCAAGGTATTCCAGGACTTCAAGGAGCCGTTATTCTGGATCCATCTGAATATGGACTATCCGTTCAACTTAAAAGGAATCCTCTACTTCCCGAAGATCAACATGGAGTACGAGAGCATCGAAGGAAAGATCAAACTCTACAACAACCAGGTATTCATCGCGGATAACATCAAAGAAGTTATTCCGGAATTCCTGATGCTGTTAAAAGGCGTGATCGACTGCCCGGATCTTCCGCTCAACGTATCCAGAAGTGCTCTTCAGAACGATGGATTTGTAAAGAAGATCTCCGATTACATTACAAAGAAAGTTGCTGATAAGCTCTCCGGCATGTGCAAGACAGATCGCGAGAACTACGAGAAATACTGGGATGATATCAATCCGTTCATCAAATTCGGCTGCTTAAAGGACGAGAAGTTCGATGAGAAGATGAAAGATTACATCCTCTATAAGAACTTGGACGGCAAATATCTGACACTCGCTGACTGCCTTGAGGAGAACAAGGAGAAACACGAGAACAAGATCTTCTATGTAACGGACGAGAA
This sequence comes from Pilosibacter rotomagensis, assembly GCF_045062245.2. NCBI lineage: Bacteria > Bacillati > Bacillota > Clostridia > Eubacteriales > Clostridiaceae > Pilosibacter > Pilosibacter rotomagensis. Next base: position 1,161,021 of record NZ_CM170323.1, read on the forward strand.
AGAGCAGAGCCAGTACATCAACATGTTCAAGGAAGCCGGGATCGACGCTGTGATCCTTCCGAACCCGATCGATTCCCCGTTCATGCAGCATGTGGAGCAGAAGAATGAGGGCTTAAAGTTCCTGCGTATCGATGCGGATGTCAACGAGACATTCAAAGAGACGGAGGAGACCGATGAGGCCGCGAAGGAGCAGGAGAAGAAGGACGCCGAGACTCTCGCTGAGGTATTTAAGAAGGCGATCGGAAACGACAAGCTGAACGTGAAAGTCGAGAAGCTGAAAAATGAAGGTCTCGCTTCCATGATCACAGTCTCCGAGGAGAGCCGAAGAATGCAGGATATGATGAAGATGTACAGCATGTACGGCGGCGGTTCCGATATGTTCCCGGCTGAGGAGACATTAGTCATCAACGCAAACAACGGTCTTGTAAAATACGTTCTTGCCAACAAGGACGGAGAGAAGACACCGATGCTCTGCGAACAGCTCTATGACCTTGCGAAACTTGCTCACGGAAGTCTTTCTCCGGAGCGTATGACAAAGTTCATTGCGAGAAGCAGTGAGATCATGAAGGAAGAATATGGTGCATAAGAGAAGAGATTTTCTGATCACATTTACAGTTTTATGTCTGGCCATGTGTGCCTGCTCAGGTCTTCAGTACCTGGGCAGTGCGTTCTATCTCATGGTGCGGCACTGGGTGTTCAGCCTGGAGAGCGGCGGGGGTCGTCTGCTCTCCGGGCTCTTTTCGTCCCCGTGGACCGGAGTCCTCGTGCAGTATGTCTTCAGCATCGGACTTCCGTTCCTTGCGGTGATCCCGATGACCTGGTTTCTGCGGTCAGACCGGAGACCGGCCCAGAAACTTTCGGCGGAAGTATGGGTTTCTGCGCTGTTCATGGCGCTGGGACTCGGCTATATCTTTAACTTCCTGGGAGTCTTTCTTGACTCGTTTATTTCCATATTTACCGGTGTTCCGGCTGGAGATATGAACCCGGTGATGGACGCACTGGATGCACTGACGCCGGGAATGGTGATCTATACCTGCCTGGTGGCTCCGTTTATGGAGGAACTGCTCTTCAGGGGAGTGCTGTTAAGAAAAGCGAGACGATTTGGAGACCGGACGGCGGTCGTATTCACGGCGGTCATGTTCGGGCTGATGCATGGGAATCTGAACCAGTTCCTGTATGCGGTGGTGATCGGACTGGTACTCGGTTATCTCGCGGTGCGGACGAACCGGATCCTTTACAATGTCCTGCTCCATATGGCAGTGAATTCGTTTTCGATGCTGCTCGTGATGGTGGAGGACGGGCTCTATGCGCTGGGGCTTTCCTGGGCGGCAGCGGCGTTTTCGTTTGCCAGTTTTCTTATGGTCCTGCTCCTCATCGCGGCAGGGATCTATTTCTTCTTCCGGGACGGACGCCGTTACTGGTGGCAGATGGGGCAGCAGAACGGAGTGCCGACATCGTATAAAAAATATGTGTATCTGAATCCCGGATTTCTTTTCTATGTGATCATTTTCGGGATGGAGATGCTGTCGTATATGATGAAATGAGCGCAAGAGAGCCAGAAAACTGCTTGCAGATTTATGGCGAACGGCGAATGCCGATCACGATAGCTGCAATAGCAGCGGAGAATCTGAGTTTAAGATGATTTTGTACGTCACAGACGGATTGATCCGGCAGAATATACTGCGGGCAGTGGACACACTGCCGCGATAACGTGGTATGTTCTGCCGGATTTTTCGTTTGAAATGCTTGAAATGGGACCGGGCTCTTGGTATAGTAGTGGGAGACATCCGGATGGTCCGACAGGAGAAATGATCCGGGAGCGCACGCCGATCCGGAAAGGAAGAGCGGGGCGTCAGAATGAGAGTAAGAGGAGACAACATGCAGAGAATCGCGAAATTTGAAAAAGTAAGCTTTGAGCAGTTTAAAAAAGACTGGCAGGGGGAACACCCGCAGGATACAGACGATATGATAAAGGAGATCTATGACGGGATCCGTCTCCCGAAACGGGCGACCGCAGGTTCCGCCGGATATGATTTCTTCGCACCGGCCGCATTCACACTGAAACCTGGTCAGATGACAAAGATCCTTACCGGGATCCGCGCACGGATCGACGATGGCTGGGTGTTAAAGCTCTATCCGAGAAGCGGACTTGGATTTAAGTTCCGCCTGCAGTTAAACAATACCGTCGGGATCATCGACAGCGATTACTACGGATCCGACAACGAGGGCCACATCCAGGTGAAGCTCACCAACGACAGCCGTGAAGGAAAGACTGTGGAAGTGGAAGCCGGAACCGGTTTTTCCCAGGGAATTTTTGTGGAGTACGGCATCACGGTGGATGACGAGGCCGATGAAGTGAGAAACGGTGGATTCGGAAGTACGACACGCGCGTAGGAGACAGAGCATATTTCCGAAGGCGCGGAGGATGAAGAATCAGAAGTATCACAGAAAGAACAAAATTAAACATATAATTGAAAATGTATAAATATTATCAAAAATCAGAAAAAAGAGAAAAATCAAAAAAAGATGTACTGAATTTGAACTACGCGCCGGCTGCGGTCGTCTGTGAAGACCGGCAGTTCCATGCGAAAGTTCGAAAGCATATCGCATCAGCTCTTCTCATCGCTGGCATGCTTTTTCTCCTTACCGGCTGCGGTCATGTGACAGAGGAGATGAAGGCGGGGAAGGAAAACGGGATCGCTCTCATGGAGAACGGCGATTATGAGAGCGCTGTCGCGGAGTTTGACAGCCTGATCGATCAGACAAAGCATGTCTCATCCTTTGAGATCGATGTATTAAAATACCGCGGTGAGGCAGAATTTATGCTGGGAGATTACGGTGCCGCGGCGTACACATATGATACGCTGGTGAAGGTGGATAAACCGAGAGCGGAATACTATTATCTGGGCGCGGTGAGTCTCGCAAATTCCGGCGATGCGGAAGGCGCTGAAAACCGTCTGGAGTCCGGAACAAAGGCGGACGAAAAACATGCAGCTGCCGGCTATGCTGAAGCGATGGAAGCTCTTGGGGCGGCTTATATGACGGCCGGAGATGAGACGAAGGCAGATGAGATCTACCAGACGCTGGTGGAAGAAGGATTTTCCAGCACGGAAGTCTATAACCGCTGGATGATGGCGGCGATGAAAAAAGGCGATTACGAGGAAGCACTGCAGCACGGGGAAGCGGGACTTGCACTCTCCGATGACAGGGCGAAGAAGGAGATCGCCTTCAACCAGGCGGTGTGTTACGAGTACCTGGGGCAGTATGAGAAAGCGCTGGAGCTGTTCCGGAGCTATGAGGAACAGTACGGACAGGATGAGAAAGCGGATCATGAGATCGCGTTTCTTGTGACGAGATAGGAGAAAGAATGGCAGAATTGATAGAGATCGGTGAGCAGCAGGAGCGGGTGATCCTGTTTGCCGCCAGCACGAACGACTCCGATGACACGGAAGAATCCGTGGAGGAGCTGAAAGAGCTTGTAAAGACCGCGGGAGCGGAGACCGTCGGGACCGTGATCCAGAACCGGGAAAATATCCATCCGGGAACCTACCTTGGAAAGGGAAAGATCCAGGAACTGAAGGAGATGGTCTGGGAGAGCGGAGCGACCGGAGTTGTCTGTGACGATGAGCTCTCCCCGGCACAGCTCAAAAACCTGGAGGATGCCCTGGACACAAAGGTCATGGACCGGACGATGATCATTCTTGATATCTTTGCGGCCCGCGCGAAGACCAGGGAAGGAAAGATCCAGGTCGAGCTGGCGCAGCTCAGATACCGTGCCGTCCGTCTTGTCGGACTCAGAAATTCTCTGTCGAGACTCGGCGGCGGAATCGGCACGAGGGGGCCTGGTGAGACGAAACTCGAGGTGGACCGCAGACGGATCCATGAGCGGATCAGCCAGTTAAAATCGGAGCTTCATGATGTGGAGCGCCACAGGGATGTGGTTCGGAAACAGAGAGAGCAGAGCGGAACTCTGACGGCGGCCATTGTCGGCTATACGAATGCAGGAAAGTCCACACTCTTAAATAAGCTCACCGGCGCCGGGATCCTGGCGGAGGATAAGCTCTTTGCAACTCTGGATCCGACGACGAGAGCGCTTGTGCTTCCGGGTGGGGAGAAGGTCCTTCTGACGGATACGGTCGGATTTATCCGGAAGCTTCCGCATCACCTTGTCGAGGCATTCAAGAGTACGCTTGAAGAAGCGAGGTACTGTGATGTGATCCTCCATGTGGTGGACTGCTCGAATCCGCAGATGGACATGCAGATGCATGTAGTCTACGAGACGCTGCGCCGACTGGACATCAAGGACAAAGAGATCATCACCGTGTTCAACAAGGTGGACCGTCCGGATGCGGACACTGCCTGCCGGGACATGTCTGCGGACTATAAGGTACGGTTATCGGCAAAGACAGGAGAGGGCATCGGGGAACTGCTCGATCTTTTTGCCGTGATCTTAAGAAACCGCAGGATCTATTTTGAGAAGGTCTTTGCATACAAAAATGCCGGGCGGATCCAGACGATCCGGAAGAGCGGACAGCTTCTCTCGGAGGAATACCAGGACGACGGGATCCATGTGAAGGCATATGTTCCTGTGGAACTGTTTGAAGAGCTGTATAAGGACTAGCGGACCGGCCGGTCAGCATCGGGAACTTTCTGTCCGGACGGGCAGAAAGCCGGAAGACAGAGAACGCTGACAGGGCGGACAGACACGCTCCGGCATGTGGGGAATGCCGGAAAATCGGACTTTGCAGCATTTGATATGAGGGGGTAATCTTATGGGGAAGACACGTGGAAAAGAATTTGCCCTGGATTTTCTGGCAGATGTGGCGGGCGGTTTTATCCAGGCTGTTGCGCTGCACTGCTTTATCGACAACATTGATATCGCGCCGGGAGGCGCCAGCGGTATGGCGATCCTGCTCAACCGTCTGACGAGCCTGCCGATCGGTACACTGACATTTTTGATCAACATCCCGCTTCTGATCGCGTCCTGGATCTATCTGGGGAAGGAAAAGACGATCAAGACATTGAAAACCGTGGCGATCATGACGGTGATCCTTGATGGACTGGTGACGCCGTATTTCCCGGTGTATTCGGGGGACAAGATGGTGTCCTGCCTTTTCGGGGGAGTGCTCATGGGGATCAGCCTGGCGGTCGTATTTATGCGCGGTTCCACAACGGGTGGCGGCGATATCGCCGCGAAGCTTTTACAGAAGTTCCGCCCGCACATGCAGACCGGAAAAGCTGTCATGGCTACGGATCTCGTGATCATTCTCCTGTCCATGGCGGTGTTCCGGAATATTGAATCGGGTCTTTACGGACTGATCAATATGGTAGTCGGAACGTATGTGATCGATGTGATCCTCTATGGTATGAATAAGAGCACGATGATCACGGTGATCAGCCCGAGATCCGGGGAGATCGCAAAGGAGCTGATGAGGAATCTGGAGCGCGGCTGCACACTGCTAAAGAGCCGCGGTGCCTACCGGGAAGAGGAAGGCGAGACGGTGATCTGCGTGCTTGATAAAAAACAGTTCTACCGTGCGAAGAAGATCGTCTACGGGATCGATCCGACCGCATTCATGATCGTATCCGAGGCTCAGGAAGTCTACGGGGAAGGATTCCTTGATTCTGACTGGGAAGTGTAAAAAATAAAGAAACGAAAAAGACGATCCGCCAGGTAATTTGCGGATCGCCTTTTTTCGTCACGGGAGTTCTGGGGGAACTCTCATGAGATGACTTCCGGCATCTGGGGAAGACGCCGGTGAAGGGGTACGGCCTGACCGCGGCCGCGGGGTTATATCAAAGGATCGAATTATTCGATAATGCCAAGGCTCTTAGCGTACTCCGTATACTCGTCGTACCATTCATTGTAGAGATTCTGATCAACAACTTCATCGATGATCTCGTTGATCCTGTCTGTCAGGGCATCTTCCCCTTTCGGGATACCGATTCTTGTTCCCTGTGTCTCCGGATCAACTTTAAAGTAGAGGTTCGGAACGATCACGAGGTTGCTGTCCGGGTTGGATTCCAGATATAATCTTGCCATTCTGAGAGCAGCGACCATGACATCGGCTTTGCCGGTCTGGACCATCAGGAAACCATCGTTTGTGGAAGAAACACGGTTGTATTTTTTATAGCTCGGGATCTGTTCCTGTACGAACTGTTCCTGAAGGGAACCGTTCTGTGCAACGACAACCTTGTCCGAGAGATCATTGAAGGATTTGATGCTGTCGACATCTTCCTTGCGGACCAGGATACCGTAAGCAGTCTGCGGATCTTCGTCTCCGAAGTAATAACCTTTGGAGAGGTTCATGGTCTCAGCTCTTGCCGGTGTGTAAGCCAGAGCGGAGATCGCGAGATCATATTTGCCGGTCGTGATGCTTCCGAGAACGCTTGTGAAGTCCATCGGTTTGATGCGGACCTCAACGCCGAGGGATTCGCCGATATAGTTCGCAAGCTCGATATCGGAGCCTACATAGGCGTCATCTCCGCTCTTTGTCGGATCGATGAACTCGTTCGGAGCGAAGTACGGCTCGGTCGCGATCTCGATGTATCCGCGCTCCAGAATGTCGTTTAAACGATTGCCGGAACCGGTCGTCTCTGCTGCTACCAGACCTGCGTCTGTCTGCGGAGTTGTTGTCTCAGATGCCGTTGTCTGCGGGATCGTAGCGCCCATCGCGGAGGAACCGGAACATCCGGTGAGTGCCGCAGCGGATAATAAAAGTGACGTACCTAAGATGAAAAGCTGATTGAATTTCTTCATGGATGGTTCCTCCTTGTATGCTCTTGATTCAACATGCTAATGAACTTTTGATTTAGCGTGGTAAATTGTTATCATGGTGAAGAGTATACAGGAGGAAAAGAGATTTGTCAAGTGGGTTATTAAAAAAAATTTGAGATCTACTTCGCGGATGCCTTGGAGAGCGCCGTTTTCACCGCCGATACGAGCGCCATGGAGGTGTACTGGGAACCGGCGGGGTATTCCAGACCTTCCAGACTCTGGTTTTCGAGGATCTGTTCTGAGATGAGATCCATGGCAGGAGCCATTAGAGGATACATAGTCTCAACGGAGTCGCTTAAAGGGACAAGGGACACGGAGCGGATCCCCGTGTGATCCACAGCGACCTCCACATTGACGTTCTCGCTGCCTAAAACGATGGGAGATGAATAAAGTCCCGGAACATATGTAACAGAGGCGGGAGCGGCCTGTGAGGAGCTCTCCGATGCCTGATCAGGAGCATCATGGGAGATGTTGTCCTTTTTAGGGCGGAACATAAAGAGAAACAGCATGATGAGGACGATGGCGAAGCCGATAAAAAGAGCCGTGTAGATGATCTCCTTCATCCTGAGGACGATGATCTTTGTTTTTGAACTCATAGAATAATAGATCCTTTTGGGGATGGTTTGTATTAATCATATGAGAGCGGATGAGAAAAAATACATGGCATTCCTTTTGCATGGCCCGGAGCATGGGCCGGAAGCCGGACAAAAAACTTGACATTTTTGTCCGGAACATATACGGTTTACATATCTGAAATTGAATAATGCCTGACCGGCGGAAATGCGGTCAGGGAGCAGGAGGACATAGAATGGGATTGTGCATGGTGATGGGCGGTTCCGGAGCCGGGAAAACAGAATATATCTATAGGAAGATCATCGAGCTGTCCATGAAGGAGCCGGATGGCCGTTTTTTTGTGGTGACGCCTGAACAGGCGACGATGCAGGCCCAGAAGGAGATCGTGAGACTGCATCCGAATCATGGAACGATGAACATTGATGTTGTGAGCTTTGAACGTCTGGCTTACCGGATTTTTTCAGAACTGTCGATTCCGCAGCCGGAGGTCCTGGACGATACGGGAAAAAATATGATCCTGCGGAAACTTGCGGGGGAGAAGAAGGACGAACTTACCATGTTTTCGTCTCATCTGAACCGCCCGGGGTTTATCGGGGAGATCAAGTCCATGCTCTCGGAACTCTACCAGTACGGGGCAACTCCGGAAGACCTTAAGATCCAGTCGGCAGGAGACGGTGTCGGTCAGATCCTTTCGGCAAAGCTCTCCGACATGGAGGTGATCTTTGAGGCATTCCGGGAGTTCACAAAGGAAAAGTACATTACTCTGGAGGAACTTTTGGATGTGCTCTGTCAGGTGGCGGAGCGGTCGGAGCTTTTAAAGGACAGTGTTATGGTTCTCGACGGGTATACAGGTTTTACCCCGATCCAGTACCGGCTGATCGGAATCCTGTTAAAAATCTGCCGGGATCTCTTTGTGACGGTTTCTGCGACAATGGAGCCGGGACTGGATCTTTCTGCGGAGTCCGATGAGACCGATCTCTTTGATATGAGCAGGAAGATGACCGGAAAACTGAAAAAACTGGCGGAAGAAAACGGCATAAAAATCTACCGCGATCTGATCTTTTACAAACGTCCGCTGGTGCGCTTCCGGAACAGTCCTGCGCTCGACCATCTGGAACGGACGTTTTTCCGTTATCCGTATCCCAGATACCGCGGCGGCACGGAAGAAATCCTTCTCGTGCAGGCGAAAAATCCTGAGGACGAGGCAGACTTTATAACAAACAGGATCGAGACTCTTGTAAAAAAGAACGGATACCGGTATCGCGATATTGCTCTGGTATGCGGGGATCTTCCAGGATACAGCCGTGAGATCACCAAGAGCTTTGAGGAAAACGGGATCCCGCTTTTCCTCGATGAGAACCGGGATGTCTCCGGAAATCCACTGATCCGCCTGATCCAGAGTGCTCTCGATATCCTGCAGAAAGGATTTGATTACGAGAGCATGTTCCGATATCTCCGAACGGGACTTGTAACAGATCAGACTGAGAAAGTGGACCGGATGGAAATCTATGTGCGTGCGATGGGAATCCGCGGCTTTGCCAAATGGGATGCAGTCTGGGACCGGACGTTTGATGGCGGAGAAAATCTGAATCTTCTTGAAATGAATGCTTTTAAAGAGGAGATCATGGCGCCACTGCGGCTGCTCCGGGAACAGTGCGGCGGCCGGGGAGTTCCGGTAAAGACAGTCACGGATGCACTGGCGGAGCTTCTGGAGATGCTCGGCGCGGAGGAAAAGCTGGAAAAACTGTCGGAGCAGTTTAAAACTTGCGGTATGGACCGCGAGGCGAGAGAGTATGAGGAAATTTTCGGTCTTGTCACGGAACTCTTTGAGAAATTTAAAAGTCTCCTGGGGGACGAATATGTGGCCAGAAGAGAGTACGCGGAGATCCTCTCCGCCGGTTTTTCAGAACTTTCTGTCGGGATGATCCCTGCAGGCGCGGACCGTGTGGTCTGCGGAGACTTAAAGAGAACACGTCTCGACAAGATCAAAGTCCTCTTTTTCCTCGGAGTCAGCCAGGGAATTGTTCCGGCGGACCATTCAAAGGGCGGACTATTTAGCGACAATGAGAGGGAGATCTTAAAAAAGAATTCCATGGAGCTTGCACCGACCGCCAGGGAAGAGGGCTTTATGGAGCGGTTTTATCTGTATCTCATGATGACAAAGCCGTCCGACCAGCTGATCCTCTCCTGGCCGGCGGTGACGGCGGAAGGAAAAGAGATCCGTCCATCCGGCATGATCGGGGAGATGAAAAAGAGATTCCCGGATCTTGTGATCCATGAGAGCGGGGAGGAGAAATGTCCGGATGTATCCGTGACGGCAGCAAAAAAATCCGTGCTTTCCTGGCTGCAGGAGCCGGAGAAAATGATGGATCCGGCGCAGGAAGAGCCGAGAGTGCTTTACCGCTTTCTCTCCTCGGAGAAAGAGACGGAGGCCGAGATGGAAAATCTTGCAAAAGCTGTCGCCTATTCTTATAAAAAAGGAGAGATCGGCAGAACGGCTGCGCGGGAACTCTATGGGACGCTGCTTCGGGGAAGTGTCACGAGAATGGAGGGATATGCGGCATGTGCCTATTCCCACTTCCTGAATCACGGACTTGGACTGCGTGCAGGAAAAGAGTATGAGCTTGATCTTTCCGATATGGGAAATCTGTTTCACCAGTCGCTCGATACGTTTTTCAGAAATATCCGGGATCACGGGAAGGATTTCAGAACGATCACGGATGCGGAGCGGCGGACTCTGGTAAGAAAAGCGGTGGAGGAGGTTTCTGCAAAGTACCGGAATACGATCATGAAAAGCTCTGCGAGAAATGCATATCTCGAAAAGAAAGTGGAGAGGATCACGGACCGGACCGTGCGGGCACTGATCTACCAGATCCGGAAGGGCGATTTTGAGCCGGAAGAGTTCGAGGTAGATGTCAGCACGAGGATCCCGCTGAAAGATGGGGAGGCGCTGAATCTCCGGGGAAGGATCGACCGGATGGATGTGTTTGAGGATGAGGATAAGGTCTATGTGAAGATCATGGATTACAAATCGGGAAGCACATCCTTTGATCTGGCGCTTTTATATCACGGACTGCAGCTTCAGCTCGTGGTCTATATGGATGCGGCGCTGAAAATGCAGGAAAACCGGCATCCGGGGAAGCAGGCGGTCCCGGCCGGGATCTTTTATTATCATATCGATGACCCTGTGATCGACCGCGAGGACGGGATGACGGACGAGGAGATCGAAGCCGGGATCCTGCGCAGGCTCAGAATGAACGGACTCGTGAACAGCAGTCTGGATGTGATCCGCCATATGGACCGGGACATCGAAAAGGAATCCGATGTGATCCCGGTTGCGTTAAAGGACGGATATGTCCAGGAGGTAAAGTCCTCTGTTGCCGGGGGAAAGCGGTTTGCCAGACTTGCAGATTTTGTGAACGGACAGCTGAAGACTATGGGAGGTGAGATCCTGGACGGAAATGTGGCGGTCAATCCGTATAAACAGGGAAACAGGACAGCATGTGACTATTGTCCATACCACAGTGTCTGCGGATTTGATCTGAAGACAGACGGATATGGATTCCGCCGTTTCCGCCCGATGAAGGCGGAGGAGATCTGGAAGGAGATCGATCCGGAGGAATCAGATGAAAATGAGACAGAGGAACAGGAAAGCGGAAACAGAAAACCGGAACCGGGGAGACGCAAGGACGGAGAGGAGAAGATGTGATGGCGACAACATGGACGGATGAACAGTTACAGGTCATTGAGACGAGGCATAAGAATCTTCTTGTCTCTGCGGCCGCAGGAAGCGGAAAGACTGCGGTCCTCGTTGAGAGAATCATCCGCATGATCACAGATCCGGATCAGCCGGTGGACATTGACAGACTGCTCGTCATGACGTTCACCAACGCGGCGGCCGCGGAGATGCGGGAGCGTGTGGAGACGGCTCTCGGATCACTTATCGACGAAGACCCGGGAAATAAAAATCTGGAACGGCAGAGCACGCTGATCCACCATGCGAAGATCACCACGATCGACAGCTTTTGCCTGAATCTACTGAGGGAACATTTCCACGAGCTGGATCTGGATCCGGGATTCCGGGTGGCGGACGAAGGCGAACTTCTGCTCTTAAAAGCCGATGTGATGAAAGAGCTCCTGGAGGAATATTACGGGAGAGAAGATGAGCGGTTCCTGCAGTTTGTGGACACTTATGCGTCAGGGCGGACGGACGGAGGTCTCGAGGACTATATTTTAAAAGTATGGGAGTTTTCACAGAGTAATCCGTGGCCGGGAGAGTGGATCGCCGCCTGCCGGGACGAGCTTTCGGAGAGCAGTGAGGAAAGTTCCGGGGAAAAAGGCGGAAAGGAACCGGCCTGGATGAAATTCCTGATCCGGGATGTGGGACGCCAGGCGGAGGAATTTCTGGATGGTCTTTATGAGGCAGCAGAACTTGCCGCTGAGGAGGACGGACCGCAGGCGTATGCCCCGATGCTGGCGGAAGATATCCGGGCAATGGAAATACTGAAAGAAGCGGAGACTTACCGGGAGATCGCAGATGGGATTGCCGGACTGAAATTCGGACGTCTGGCGGCTGTCAGGGGAAAACAGGTGGATCCGGAGAAGAAAGAGCGGGCGGTAGCGCTCAGAAATGCCGCAAAGGACGGCATCAAAAAGATGAAAGCCCTTTATCTTCCGGGTGATGTGGATTCTGTGTTTTCCGACATGGATGCCTGCCGGGGACCGATCCGGATGCTTCTGGAACTTGCGGAAGAGTTTTCCGCCAGGTTCCAGGAGGCAAAAGAAGAAAAGAATCTGGTGGATTTCAATGACCTGGAACATTTTGCACTCGAAATCCTTACAGGCGGCAGTCCGGATCACAGACCGGGAGCAGTGGCGGATGAACTTTCGGGAATCTATGAAGAAATTCTCGTAGATGAGTATCAGGACAGCAATGAGGTCCAGGAGACACTGATCCGCTGTGTATCCAGAGAACGGTTCGGGACACCGAATGTTTTTATGGTCGGCGATGTGAAGCAGAGCATCTATAAGTTCCGACTGGCGAAGCCGGAGCTTTTTCTGGAAAAATATGAATCTTACGGGGATGAGGATGATCTGTACCAGAAGATCGAGCTCCATAAAAATTTCCGGAGCCGACGGGAGGTCCTTGAAAGCATCAATGATGTGTTTTATCAGATCATGACAAAGCAGTTGGGAAATATCTGCTACACGGACGATGCGGCCCTGTATGCGGGAGCAAAATTTCCGGAAACGCCCAAAGAAGGCCAGGCAAAGACGGAGGTCCTGCTCTTAAATACGGGAGATCCTCTTTTTGACGGCATGGATGAGGAAAAAGCGGATTACACAGCACGGGAAGCGGAGGCGAGACTGATAGCTGCAAAGATCCGAGAGCTGACTGATCCGGAATCCGGAATGCAGATCTATAACGGAAAGACCGGGCAGTATGAACGATTAAAGAAAAAGGATATCGTGATCCTTCTGCGGAGTCTTTCCGGATGGTCGGAGGAATTTTTAAGTGTTCTCGGTGCAGCAGGAATCCCGGCGTATGCGGAGTCCAGGACCGGGTATTTTACAGCGGTGGAAGTTGAGACGATGTTAAATATGCTGGCGCTCATCGACAATCCGATGCAGGACATCCCGTTAGCCGGAGTGCTGAAATCTCCGATCGGCGGAATGAAGGACCGGGAGCTTGCCATTGTGATGGCGGACTTTAAGCGGGATCCGGACCGCGGGGAAGATATCGGATTCTATGGGGCAGTGAAGCACTATCTGGAAAAACATGGGAAACATGATGAAACGATGGCATCGGTCCGGACCGGGGAAGAGAGCGAAGAAGAGACAATCTTCCGGAAGCTGCAGACCTTTATGGATCTGCTTGCGGAGCTTCGGAGAGAATCCCTGTATCTTCCGGTCTCCAGACTGATCGGCCGTATCTTTGATCGGACAGGATACGACAAATATGCGGCTGCCATGCCGGCCGGGAAGACTCGGCAGGCAAACCTTGCCATGCTGGTACAGAAGGCGGAAGATTATGAGAAAACAAGCTATCAGGGGCTGTTTGACTTTATCCGCTATATCGAAAAACTGAAGAAATACAACACGGATTTCGGAGAGGCATCCCGGTCCGGGGAACATGATGATGCGGTGCGGATCATGAGCATCCACAAAAGTAAAGGACTGGAGTTCCCGGTCGTATTCCTCGCCGGATGCGGAAAAAAATTTAACCGCCAGGATGCAAGAGGGCGGATCCTGATCGACGAAGAGCTCGGGATCGCGGCAGATTTTCTGGATCCGGTGAAGAAAGTCAAGGCGCCTACTTTAAAGAAAAATGTGCTCGCAAGGCGCTCCAACCTCGAAAACATGGGGGAGGAGCTGAGAATCCTCTATGTCGCGATGACGCGTGCAAAAGAAAAGCTCATCATCACGGCGGGGGACAAGTACCTGGAGAACAAGATCGAAAAATGGGGAATGACCGGATCAGTGGGAGCACTGCCGTTTACCGTGCTGAGCGCGGCGTCCTCCTATCTGGACTGGATCTTGATGGCAGCCGGGGGCGCAAAAAGAACGATCGATGTGAAAAATGTCCCGATGAAGGATCTCCTTGTGGAGGAAGAAAAAAATCAGGAAGAGAAGGCAAAACTTTACCTGGAACTGGAACAACTCCGCGGGGAAAAGCCGGAAAAAATTCCGGAACTGATTCGGAAACCGTATCCGTTTGAGACAGATCTTTCCCTGCATGCGAAGATGTCCGTCTCGGAACTGAAGATGCAGGGACAGTTCACGGATGATGCGGAAAGCGCGTTCCTGGTCCGTTCGGAGCGGGAAGATCCGGCGGAAGAAACGGAACGGGGGCCAGAGGGAGAGCCGGAGAAATCTCCGGAAGCGGAAGAACGTCTGTCTGCCGCTGAGAAGAGGGCACGTCAGAAACAGGCAACAGACCGCGGTACCGCCTGCCACCGGATGCTGGAACTGATCCATTTTTCGGATATTTCCGGGTATGAGGATGTGAAAAAAGAATTTGACCGGGTTCTCTCTGAAAAGAGAATGCAGCCGGATGCGGTCCGCCTGGTGTCACCCGGCATGATCGCGAAGTTTTTCCGGTCCGGGATCGCCGGCCGGATGAAGATGGCAGACAGGCAGGGAAAACTGAGAAAAGAGAGCCAGTTTATCCTTGGAATTCCGGCCCGGGAGATGAAAGCGGCGGATTCGAATGAACTCGTTCTGATTCAGGGAATCATCGATGCATGGTTTGAGGAGAGGGACGGACTTGTGATCGTAGACTATAAAACCGACAGAGTGAAGGAAGGGGAAGAACAGACTCTTCTGGACCATTATCAGGTCCAGCTTCAGTATTATGCCCGGGCGCTCTCCCAGATCACAGGAAAAAGAGTGAAGGAAGCGGTCATCTATTCCCTGACGATCCAGAAGGAGATAAACGTACCGATCGGGCAGTAGAGAAGGCAGTTGCGGAAGGCTGCCGGAGCTGACTGAAAAGGAAGGCTGCATAAAAAAGACTGCCCGATGTTGTTGAAAAAAGGTTACTTTTCACGGGTAGGAATTTTCTGAACTGAAAATTCCGTAAGATACCGTTGTGGTCGCGGATTTTGCCGATTTGGAATGCGAAGCATCGGCAAAATCCTGTTACAGTACGCGGGCATGGAGTGACCGTGTACTGTAACGAAAAAAGCGCCGGGCAGTCTTTTTATGCAAACTTATTTATTCCGCGATGATCAGCTCTTTCGCATACGGGAGAGATGCGATCCAGTCGCAGAAGGTGTGCCACTCGGTGAGCTTATGATTCTTTCTCGCGTGATAGATGTTCACGAGAGTCTCATAGTTCATCGTGCAGGTGCGCATCTGGTTGTAGCTGGACGGGAGGAGCTGGATCATATCGTACCAGTCCTCTTTGTTCTTGCCCTCGTTCATGTATTTCAGGCGGATCTGCTCAAGGCGGTCCACAACGGTCTGCATGTAGGCGAGAGTGTCCGGAGTCATATGGTCGTGGCTGAAATCGTCGATGTCGAACGGTTTGGAATGGATCTTGTGCATGGTACTCGTGGAGTTTGCGACGGTCGCCACTTTGTAGGTATCATATTCCTTCCACCAGTAGAGCGGAGCTGTAATGTCCACGGAGACGAAGATCTGGCGGATGAATTTGCGGTGGTCGCTTCCGGCCATGCGGAGACGTTTCGCAAGATCGATGTCATTCGGGCCGAAGACGAAATTTCCATCCTCATCGTAGCTGCTGTCCATGCGTGCCCAGCTGTTCATCGGGTTTCTTGCGCCGCGCATGGCGTTCTCGAAATTCATGACGCTTGTGCGTTCAAATTTTATCATAATGGGTGTTCTCCTTCATAAAAAAGTCTGGCGGAAGAGAAAGCAGCGGAAGGATTTTCCAACCGCCTGTCCTGCGCCGGATGCTTTCCCTATTATAACGGGTTTTGTGGGAGGATACAAGATGAAAATTAGGAGGATCACATGCTTTTTGGGCTGTTCTTCTGGGCAGATCGGGAATGCGGATATGACAGCTTGCGATTCAGGCGTCTTTTCGCTATAATAGGGAAAAAAGAAAGAAGAGTGGCTTTGCCATCAATATAAAGGAGGAAACAGCCATGAATATCATTGCGGCGGTGGATAAACACTGGGCGATCGGAAACAGGGGGAAACTTCTGGTGACGATCCCGGATGACCAGAAGCTTTTCCGTGAGGAGACAAAAGGAAAAGTGATCGTCATGGGAAGAAAGACGCTGGAAAGTCTTCCGGGCGGGCAGCCGTTAGCGGGGAGAGTCAATGTCGTTCTCACGAGAGACGAGTCTTACAGGGCAAAGGGGTGTGAGATCTTTCATGATCTCTCTTCAGCCATGGAATATTTAAAACAGTTTGCGTCGGAGAATATCTACATTATCGGCGGCGCGGAGATCTACAGGGCGTTCCTGCCGTACTGCGACACGGCCCACATCACATGGATCGACTACGAGTACATGGCGGATACATGGTTCCCGGATCTCGACAAAGATCCGGACTGGGAAGTGACGGCGGACAGCGATGAGCAGACGTATTTCGACCTTTGCTATGAATTCCGGCGGTATGAGCGCACGGGAAAGAAGGCTCTGGCACTGGGAGAAAAAACAGATTCTTTGCTGTGACGCGTAAAAGTGATACAGAAATGCAGAAAAAACGCAAAACCGGAAGAATCGATGTTGCGTATCTGACTAAAAAATGTTACACTGAACTCAGTGTGTGTCAGTGACTTTGCAGACCCAGCTCCGATGGAGGGCGGGAGAATGATCTGAAAAGTTCTGTGTTGCAATCTGATTTCAGCTGCCGGAAAAGTCTTTTCGGCGGAACATGTTTGAGAAAACAGGAGGTATGGGATATGTATCCTATTTTAGAGGCAAAAAAGCTTGCGGATAAGATCTATCTGATGGTCGTAAAAGCTCCGAGAATTTCCGCAAACTGCAAACCTGGTGAGTTTGTGATCGTAAAGATCGATGAGAAAGGCGAGCGTATTCCGCTTACGATCTGCGATTATGACCGCGAGAAGGAGACGATCACGATCGTATTCCAGACAGTCGGTGCGTCCACAGAGCGTATGTCCACATTACAGGTCGGAGATTCCTTCCGTGATGTTGTCGGACCGCTCGGAAACCCGTCTGATTTCGTAAAAGAAGACATCGAAGAATTAAAGAAGAAAAAATATCTGTTCGTTGCGGGCGGTGTCGGAACAGCTCCGGTATATCCGCAGGTAAAATGGTTAAAAGAACATGGGATCGACGCTGACGTCATCATGGGATCCAAGACAAAAGATCTCCTGATCCTCGAGGACGAGATGAAGGCGGTTGCCGGAAACCTCTATGTGACGACCGATGACGGTTCCTACGGACATAAAGGAATGGTTACCGAGGTCATCAAAGAACTCGTAAATGAGCAGGGAAAGAAATATGACGTCTGTGTTGCGATCGGACCGATGATCATGATGAAATTCGTATGTCTCCTGACAAAGGAGCTTGAGATCCCGACAGTCGTAAGCTTAAACCCGATCATGGTAGACGGAACCGGAATGTGCGGTGCATGCCGTGTGACGGTTGACGGAAAGGTAAAATTTGCCTGTGTTGACGGACCGGAATTTGACGGACATGCCGTAAACTTTGATGAGGCAATGAAACGCCAGCAGATGTACAAGACAGAAGAAGGCCGTGCCCTTTTAAAACTCCGTGAGGGCGAAACCCACCACGGCGGATGCGGAAACTGCGGCAACGATTGATCGGTGATATGGAGGAAATGACATGGATGGAATGAAGAAAGTCCCGGTAAGAGAACAGGAGCCGAAGGTTCGCGCAACGAACTTTGAGGAGGTCTGTTACGGATATAATGAGGAAGAGGCTGTCGCTGAGGCGTCCAGATGCTTAAACTGCAAAAACGCGAGATGCGTTCAGGGATGCCCGGTCAAGATCGATATTCCGGCATTTGTAAAAGAAGTAAAAGAAGGAAACTATGCTGAGGCTGCAAAGGTGATCGGAAAATCTTCCGCACTCCCGGCTGTCTGCGGCCGTGTGTGCCCGCAGGAGAGCCAGTGTGAAGGCCAGTGCGTCCGCGGCATCAAGGGCGAGGCTGTTTCCATCGGTAAACTTGAGCGTTTTGTTGCCGACTGGTCCAGAGAGAACGGGATCGTTCCGGAAAAGCCGGAGAAGACAAACGGCATCAAGGTCGCTGTCATCGGTTCCGGCCCGTCCGGACTTACCTGTGCAGGCGATCTCGCGAAACTTGGCTATGAAGTAACGATCTTCGAGGCACTTCACGAGCCGGGCGGAGTTTTAACATACGGAATTCCGGAGTTCCGTCTTCCGAAACAGGGCGTTGTACAGCCGGAGATCGAGAACGTGAAGAAACTCGGCGTTGACATCGAGACAAACGTAATTATCGGCAAGTCTGTAACCGTTGACGAGTTGATGGACGAAGAGGGCTACAAGGCAGTCTTCATCGGTTCCGGTGCCGGTCTTCCGAGATTTATGGGAATCCCGGGCGAGAACGCAAACGGCGTATTCTCCGCAAACGAGTACCTGACAAGAAGCAACCTTATGAAGGCGTTCCGCGACGATTATGACACACCGATCGCTGCTGGTAAGAAAGTTGCTGTTGTCGGCGGTGGAAACGTAGCGATGGACGCAGCGAGAACGGCTCTCCGTCTCGGTGCAGAGGTTCATATCGTATACAGAAGAAGTGAGGCAGAGCTTCCGGCAAGAGCAGAGGAAGTTCACCATGCAAAAGAAGAGGGGATCATCTTCAATCTCTTAACGAACCCGACTGAGATCCTGACCGATGAAAAGGGCTGGGTAAAAGGCATGGTCGTAAGAAAGATGGAACTTGGCGAGCCGGATGCATCCGGAAGACGCCGTCCGGTCGAGATCGAAGGTTCCGATTATACGATCGATGTTGATACGGTCATCATGGCGCTCGGTACTTCCCCGAACCCGCTGATCTCCTCCACAACAGGCGGACTTGAGATCAACAAACATAAATGCATCGTTGCGGATGAGTCGAACGGAAAGACTTCCCGTGAGGGCGTATTTGCAGGCGGAGATGCTGTGACAGGTGCTGCTACCGTTATTCTTGCCATGGAGGCAGGAAAAGCAGGAGCGCGCGGAATCCACGAGTATCTGAGCGGTAAGAAAGCTGAATAAAAAGAGTTGTGCCTGACGGAGCGCAGATGCGTTCCGAAAGGCACCTGCTTGAGTCATCATGACAGAAAGAGCTGCCGTTGGAAGGGGATTCTTCCGCAGGCGGCTCTTTATACTATCTGGCCCCGGGGCGGCAGGATGGGACAGCCGCACCTTTTGCAGAGTTAATATACGAAACGGAGGAAAAAGAACATGAAGAGCCCCATGACCCAGGAACAACGCTACATAAAAATGACGGAAACCCCGATCTCCCGGCTGATCCCGAGCCTGGCGATCCCGACGATCATCAGTATGCTGGTGACTTCCATCTACAACATGGCGGATACATTTTTCGTGAGCCGGATCGGCACGAGTGCATCGGCGGCCGTCGGCGTGAGTTATTCGTTGATGTCCATGATCCAGGCACTTGGATTTACGCTCGGAATGGGAAGCGGAAACTATCTATCGCGGGTCCTCGGAAGCAGGGATGAGGAAAAAGCAGAGCGGATCGCTTCCACCGGCTTTTATTCCGCGATCCTGATCGGGCTCCTGTTCGCGGTCGTGTGTCTGCCGAATCTTGATGTGCTCGTGAGACTTTTAGGAGCTACGGACACGATCGCTCCTTACGCAAAGGATTATGCAAAGCATATCCTGATCGCGGCCCCGGTCATGACAGGGTCGCTGGCAATGAATAACCTGCTCCGTTTCCAGGGACTGGCTGTCTACGCGATGATCGGGATCACGACCGGAGGCATCTTAAATATGATCCTGGACCCGATCTTTATCTTCGGACTGGATCTCGGGATCTCCGGCGCCGCACTTGCGACTGCACTCAGCCAGTGCATCAGTTTCGGGATCCTGTTTTTCCAGAGTCTTTTGAGAAAGGACTGTGTGCACCTGAAACCGGGAAAAATCACGCTTTCTTTATCCCTCTACGGTGAGATCCTTCACGGCGGGATCCCGTCCCTCTGCCGTCAGGGGATCGCGAGCATTGCGACTGCTGCGCTGAACCTTGCGGCAAACCCATTTGGGGATGCGGCGATCGCGGCTCTCTCCATCGTGAGCAGGTATATGATGTTCATCGGCTCCGCCATGATCGGATTCGGACAGGGATTCCAGCCGGTCTGCGGCTTCAATTTCGGTGCGAAGCGGTATGACAGAGTCCTGGAGTCCTTCTGGTTCTGTGTGAAGGTCTCGGTTGTCTTTCTGGCAGTTCTTGCAGTCGGAAGTTTTGTCGGTGCGCCGCAGATCATGCGTGCATTCCGGAAAGAGGACCTCGATGTGATCGAGATCGGGACCTGGGCGATGCGGTTCCAGTGCGTCACGCTGCCGCTGTCCGCCTGGATCGTCATGTCCAACATGATGACCCAGACGATCGGATACGGGTTCCGCGCATCACTTGTCGCGTCCGGCCGCCAGGGACTTTTCCTGATCCCGGCGCTCTTCATCCTTCCGTCTGCATTCGGGATCCGCGGACTGCAGTTATGCCAGCCGGTCGCAGATGCGCTGACATTTGTCCTGGGCGTGGTGATCGTTCTTGGAATTTTGAGGGAACTGAAGGAAAAGCAGAGGGAAGAAGTGCAGATGCAGCAGTAAAGGAATCCCGGACGAGGCGCAATTGCTGCTTCAAAAAGATGGAAATTTCTAAACCGGAGATTCTGCAAGATACGGTTGAGCGTGAAGTTTTTGATGATGTCAACAAGTGAAAACACGATTCGCAGTTTTTCCCTTGTTATCGCGACAGTCGCCAAGGTCTCGTGCAAGCGCGGACTTTGGTTCGTTGTTCGCATAAATAGAAAAGCCCGGGGAATTATGATCCCCGGGTTTTTCGTATGATGCTTCGCAAGGAAGCGCCTGATTTTTTTAGAATTTACCTTCATCAGCAGCCTGCTGTACGGAAACAGCAACAGCAACGGTAGCGCCGACCATCGGGTTGTTGCCCATACCGATCAGACCCATCATCTCAACGTGAGCCGGAACGGAGGAGGAACCTGCGAACTGTGCGTCGGAGTGCATACGTCCCATGGTATCTGTCATACCGTAGGAAGCCGGACCTGCTGCCATGTTATCCGGGTGAAGAGTACGGCCTGTGCCGCCGCCGGATGCTACGGAGAAGTACTTCTTGCCTTTCTCTACGCATTCCTTCTTGTATGTACCTGCAACCGGATGCTGGAAACGGGTCGGGTTGGTGGAGTTACCGGTGATGGAAACGTCTACGCCCTCTTTCCACATGATCGCAACGCCCTCTGTTACGTCGTTAGCGCCGTAGCAGTTTACTTTTGCACGCGGGCTCTCCGGATCTGTGGAGTAGCATTTGCGGAAAACTTCCTCAACTTCGCCTGTGTAGTAGTTCATCTTTGTCTCAACATAAGTAAAGCCGTTGATACGGGAGATGATCTGTGCAGCGTCTTTTCCGAGACCGTTTAAGATAACACGGAGCGGTTTTTTACGAACTTTGTTTGCTTTCTCAGCGATACCGATCGCGCCCTCAGCGGCTGCGAAGGACTCGTGACCTGCGAGGAAGCAGAAGCAGTCTGTGTCCTCTTCCAGGAGCATTTTTCCGAGGTTGCCGTGTCCGAGACCAACTTTTCTCTGGTCAGCAACGGAACCCGGGATACAGAAAGCCTGAAGACCTTCACCGATCGCAGCAGCAGCGTCTGCGGCACGGCGGCAGTTCTTCTTGATCGCGATCGCAGCGCCTACTGTGTAAGCCCAGCATGCGTTCTCGAAACAGATCGGCTGGATCTTCTTTACCTGGTCATATACGTTAAGGCCTGCATCCTTTGTGATCTTCTCAGCTTCTTCAATGGATGCGATGCCATAGCTGTTTAAAACGGAATTGATCTTGTCAATTCTTCTCTCATAGGATTCAAATAATGCCATTGTTTTCTTCTCCTTCCAATCATTCCTGACGCGGGTCAATGATCTTCACTGCATCTGCTACGCGGCCGTACTGACCTTTTGCTTTTTCGTAAGCAGTTGTCGGATCGTCGCCTTTTTTGATGAAGTCGGTCATCTTGCCGAGGTTTACAAACTGGTAGCCGATGATCTGGTCATCAGCGTCAAGAGCGATACCGGTAACATAACCTTCTGCCATCTCGAGGTAACGCGGACCTTTCTTTAAAGTACCGTACATCGTACCAACCTGGGAACGAAGACCTTTACCGAGATCCTCAAGACCAGCGCCGATCGGAAGACCTTCCTCGGAGAATGCACTCTGGGTTCTTCCGTAAACGATCTGGAGGAAGAGCTCTCTCATTGCTGTATTGATCGCATCACAGACAAGGTCTGTGTTTAATGCTTCAAGAATTGTTCTGCCCGGAAGGATCTCTGCTGCCATAGCTGCGGAGTGAGTCATACCGGAACATCCGATGGTTTCCACAAGAGCCTCCTGAATGATACCTTCCTTTACATTCAGGGTCAGCTTACAGGCACCCTGCTGCGGAGCGCACCAGCCAATACCGTGTGTCAGACCGGAAATATCTTTGATTTCCTTGGACTGTACCCATTTCGCTTCCTCCGGGATCGGAGCTGCGCCATGGTTTACGCCCTGCGCAACCGTGCACATCTGTTCTACTTCATGTGAATAAATCATGTTGAGACTCCTTTCAATATATGGTTTTTAATGCTCGTTAAAAAAATCACATCATACCCGTTCCATTTTCTCACAAAAATGAAGTTTCGTCCATACCTTTTTCCAAAATATTCAGGTTTTGGGAAGGAATTTCAACAGAAAAAAGAACCTCCCCGGGTAGGAATAAGAATGGGATTTCTTATTGCGAAACACATTCTATATAGCGGAAAAACGATGGATCAAACCAATGAAATCCTGTTCATACAGGAGAAGAGAAAAGAGATTGTAAACCCGGGATTTCAGCGTTATACTAAAAGGAACGAAATGTGATCGGGGCGGCGGTCAGATCCTGCCTGGTGCGGGAAACGATCGGCGGCTCATGTAAAAAATAACGAGGTGGATCAATGAACCTTCATGAGGATGCAAAGATGAAAATCGAACGGAAGGAAGAGCAGGAACTGGAAATTCTCGGAGAAATCCTGGAAGCGTATGTCGATACGCCGATCAAAAAGGATGCGTTTCTGATCGGAGATCTTGGTCTCGATTCCTTTCTGATTGTATATTTTATATCGGAAGTAGACGACCGTTTCGGCGCTGCAATCGAGATGCCGGAACATGTGGAGTATATGACGGTCCAGGATGTGCTGGATCAGTTAAACGGGAGAAAGTGACCGGCCAAAAAGGCGTGAAGCTGCAGCCGAATACCGGAAAGCGGCTCGTACAGCAGAACCGGAGGACAGGAGAAAATACATATGGAAAAAACACTGGAAGAGAAAAAAGAACTTGCTGCGAAGGTGATCGCGGCATTAAAAAAAGAGTATCCGGATGCGGACTGCACGCTGGATTACAACGAAGCTTGGAAACTTTTGGTCAGCGTGCGCCTGGCGGCCCAGTGCACGGATGCGAGAGTCAATGTGGTCGTTCAGGATCTCTATAAAAAATTCCCGGATGTGAAATCGCTGGCGGAAGCGGATGTGAACGAGATCGAGGAGATCGTCCGTCCCTGCGGACTCGGGAAGAGCAAGGCGCGCGATATCAGCGCCTGCATGAAGATCCTCTGGGAACAGTATCATGGAAATGTGCCGGATGACTTTGACGCACTCTTAAAACTCCCGGGCGTCGGAAGAAAGAGCGCGAACCTCATCATGGGTGATGTCTTCGGAAAACCGGCGATCGTCACCGATACCCACTGCATCCGCCTGACAAACAGGATTGGTCTCGTGGACGGGATCAAGGACCCGAAAAAAGTTGAGATGGCGCTCTGGAAGATCATTCCGCCGGAGGAAGGAAATGATTTCTGCCACCGCCTCGTGGAACATGGACGGGCTGTCTGCACTGCGCGAACAAAGCCGTACTGTGACAGGTGCTGCCTGGCGGAGTTCTGCGAGAAGAACGGGGTCGAGTAAAGAAGGTCTGAACTGCCATGAATCCATAAAAAAGGTCAGAATGGAAAGGCGTCCATTCTGACCTTTTTGGTATCAGGATTCGTTTTTGCGATCGTGCAGTGGGAAATCAGGAACTCTGACCTAGTTTGCCGTCTCGTTCTCAAATTTCTCCATGTATTTTTCCTGAATCAGCTTTACGAGTTCCGGAGCTTTTCCGCCGATCGGAGTTCCGTTCATCTCGCAAGCCGGAGAACAGAATTTTGTGGAGCTGGAGACGATGATCTCATCGGCATCCATGAGGTCCGCCATTGTGAACGGTGTCTCATCGACCGGGATCCCGTTGTCTTTGCAGATCTGGATGATATGCATTCTTGTGATGCCCGGGAGGATGTAGTGGTCGGTCGGGTGAGTCTTGAAGATCCCGTCTTTGATGATGGAGACATTGCTGTGGGCGCACTCGGTGACAACATCGCCGCGGTGGAAGACGCATTCCCCGCATCCCATGGACTCGGCTTTCTCAGCAGCCATAACGTTCACAAGGAGGTTTAAGGTCTTGATGTTGCAGTGAAGGAAACGGGTATCCTCAACATCGGTGAGCTTCAGGCGTTTGCTGGAATCTGCCGGTTTTCCCGGTTTCATAAAGATCCAGAGATTCGGCTTTGTGCCTTTTTCCGGGAACTGGTGCTGGCGGATGCCGGTTCCGCGGGTCATCTGCCAGTAGATGAAGATATCGCTGTCGTCCATCTTCGCGAGCATGTCATAGAGGATCGCGGTCAGTTCTTCCCGTGTATAAGGAATCTCGATCCTGAGAAGGCCCGCACTGTTGAAAAAGCGGTCGAGATGTTCTTTTAAGGCGAAGATCTTTCCGTTTCTTGCAAGTGTTGCTTCATATACACCGTCCCCGAAGTAGCAGGCACGGTCATTCATCGGCACGGTCATCTCCTCGAGAGGACCGAATTTCCCATTGTAATATCCAAGTGTTTTCATAATGATTTCCTCCTGAATTCAAGTGGTTGCGGCACAAGGGCAGGGCTTGTTCCCTTTGTGGTATCATAGCATGAAACGCGGGCGTTGTAAAGAATATAGGGTGAACAGGGTTGTGGAAACTTCATAAAAAGTTCGGAAATCTTTCGTTGTAATATGGCATATTTTCCGGTATAATAGGAATGATCATGAAAAGAAACCACCTGTGCAGAAATGGGTGGCGAGCATAATATTGAAGGAAAGTGCAGGAAATTACCAATGAACATCAGTATGAACCCAAATGGTGAACTGTACCAGTCGGCTGTCAACGCGCCGGGAGCGATCGATATCCCGGAGAGCTTTTTAAATGAGGCACGTCAGTTCCGGGAGTTAAATATGCGCTACGCATGCGCGATCCGGGAAGTGAAGACGAAATTGGAAGTATTGAACGACGATCTCGCAGTTCGGAATCAGAGAAACCCGATCCAGATGATCAAATCCCGAGTGAAAAAGCCGGAGAGCATCATCGAAAAACTCCACAGAAGAGGATTCCCGATCTCCGTAGAGTCGGTGCGGGAAAATCTCTACGATGTGGCGGGGATCCGCGTGATCTGTTCGTTTGTGGATGATATCTATACCGTCGCCGAGATGCTGGCGCGACAGGATGATATCAACGTTCTCATGGTAAAAGACTATATCCGCTGCCCGAAGGTCAACGGATACCGCAGCTACCATATGATCATCGAAGTTCCGGTATTCTTCTCCGACCGGAGGGAAAACATGCGCGTGGAGGTCCAGATCCGGACGATCGCGATGGACTTCTGGGCAAGTCTGGATCATCAGATGAAGTATAAGAAGGATGTGGAAGATGCGAGTGAGATCAGCGATGAACTGAAAGAGTGTGCAGAGGTGATCGCACAGACAGACCTTAAAATGCTGGCGCTCCGCCGGAAGATCGAAGATCGTGAGAGCAGGGAAAATCCCCTCAAGTTTGATAAAGATCTGCCGTAGGCCGAAAAGAACAGCCGGCAGCAGATGCAAAAAAGAGAAGAGCGGGCAGACGACAAAAGAAAGCTGAGGAAAAAGCTGTTTGTCGAATGCGTCCTTAATAGAGATAGCAGCACAGGGTTTCGGTGATCCGGAACCCTGTTTTTTTGTACAGGGCAAGAGCCGGAGTGTTATTTCCGGCAACCTGAAGGAGGACCGGACGTTTATGATCACCAGAAGCACCGGTGCGGGATGAAACCGCGACCGGGGTGTCGGAAACAGTCCGACCGGTGTAAAGATCCGTCAGGAGATTTTCGGTGTCTGAAAACAGTCCTACAAGGACAGTCTGTAAAAATGAGGTTCCGTATCCTTTTCCACGCTGCGATCTTTCCACTTCAAAACCGTAGAGATAGTAGTGGGACGGGAAGACAGAAAAATTTACGATGGCATGTCCGGATCGAAAACAGAGTGTCAGGGTCCCGTCGATATCCAGAGTTTCGAGCTGAACATCGGTGAGAAAGCCGGATGGTGCAGCCGCAGATTCCGCATGGTCAGTTCGCCGGACAGCAGTAGAAAAATCCTCCGGCAGCAGCTCCATCATATGTTCCTCAGAGTCCTGTTCCGCTCCGATCGCCTCAAGGACAGCGGCAGTGTTCCGGTCTTTCTGATCCACATAGAAGAGCAGTTCGGAATCCTCTGGAAGTTCCTGGATCCCCTGATCCAGAAGCGCAGAGAAGAGTCCCTGACCGCGGAATTCCGGATCTGTAAAGGCGGAGCACTCAAACAGAAGGTCGTCCACCGGAACAAAAGCGATGGCGGAGACGATGCGCCCGTCGTATTCAGAAAAAAGAAACAGGGATGCATCCTCAAAAGGGAAAGAGAGCGAGGTGTGATCGTGAGCTGTGCATGTATTTACCATGGTTTGGATCTGGTCTTTCCGGAAAGAATCTAAAGAAGAGACGCAGTATGATTTCATCATAAACCTCCTCGTATAATAAGTTCGTAGGCAAGAAATATCGCTTATGAACTTATTCTTTTTATGGGTATAGATGGTAAGGACATCCAAGAGGAACTCCCCTCATCCTGAATCCCATCCATACGGTCAACAGTTACTTTTTATATGATTCATCCTGTGTTATGATATCAGGCAGAGTCTGATGTCCGAAGGCACTGCTTTTCCTCCTTTCAGCCGGCTTTGGCCGTGACTGCTTTTTTAGCATTCAGCCTGGCACATATGGCACATTCCGCTAACACAGAATTTTCGTCCCCCGCCGTAGCTCCAGCAAGAAAGGCTGGCCGGGTGCATGCTCATTGCGCGAGGCTTCGGTCACCATATGCAGCACAGGATAAACCTTTTACTTCAGGCTCCACAAATCCAGATCGGAAAGGATGTGATATCTTGTTAAAGATCAACTATATGTCCACCTTGTTTGTAGGTATTGATGTAAGCTCAAAATCCAATGCGGTCTATGCCATGGATTTTGAAGAAAACAAGTACATCTCATCCTCATTTGGCAACAATCAGCCCGGCGCTGATGAACTTGCCGATATGATCGCTAAATGCATGCAGAAACATAAAAACCTTGATACAATCATCGTTGCTTTAGAGTCTACCTCTGTTTACAGCGTCCATATCGCAAATTTTCTTTCTACATGTGAGACGCTTATGCCGTACAAGCCCTATGTTTTCTGTGTCAACCCCAAGGCTACATCCAATTACCGTAAATCCTATATCGGAATGGAAAAGACGGATCCTATCGATGCTTTTCTCATTGCTGACTTCGCAAGGGTCGGCAGGACGAAAAAGCTTGAGCCTTGGCGCGGCGGCCAGTTTATCGCCCTGAAGCGTCTTACCAGGCATCGCATGCACCTGTCAGAATGCATTACCAGGGAAAAGACCTACATGGTTTCAAACCTGTATCTGAAGTTCAGCGAACTGCAGCTTCTTGAGGGTGATAACAAGCCGTTCAGCAATATTTACGGCGCAACATCTTCTGCCATACTGACGGAGTTCCTGTCCCCCCAGGAGATCATCGACCTCTCAGAGGAAGAACTCCTTTCGTTCCTCGCTGAAAAAAGCAGGAACCGTATTTCTGACATATCCAGGACATCCGAGCTTTTGCGGAAAGCCGCAAGGGACTCGTACCGTTTGGATCAATGCATGTATGAACCACTGAATATTTCACTTGCAAGCTCATTTAACTGCATCCAGGCCTATCAAAAAGAAATAAAACTGATAGAGCAGGCAATTGAAAAGTGCATCAATGGGATGAACCCGAATGCGTTTCTTATCCTGAAGTCCATTCCCGGTATCGGACCGGTATGGGCCTCCGGCATGCTGTCCGAAATAGGCGACATAACTGCGTTCCACTCATCCGATGCACTTGCAAAGTATGCCGGTTTGTACTGGCTGAAAAACGATTCCGGCGATTTTATTTCCGAGGACAATCAAGTCTCAAAAGTCGGGAATCCGTATCTGCGCTATTATCTGGGAGAAGCGGCTAACAGCGTCAGGAAGCATGTGCCAGAATACACTGAGTATTATGCAAAAAAATATGCTGAAGTTACCAAGCATCAGCACAAAAGAGCACTCGCGCTTACATCTCGTAAACTTGTACGGCTTGTTTTTGGATTGCTGGTCAAAAACCAACTGTACACCGGCGAAAAGCTGGACACTCAATCAAATATCAACAAGAACTGATGTTCGCCTTTGGATTTTCCGCCGAAGGTCTATTAAAGTTACCCTTTTTCCTGAAAAATATATCAAAATCTTTTTTAAAAACTCTTGACATATCACCAGAATGCTGTAACTAAGTGGAAAAATCGGTGAAAAACATTCCCTTTCAGGAACAAAGTATGTGGATCCGGCGGGAGTTTTATCTGCCGGGGATAAAAATGCAGAAGTGAAATGCGGAAGAGAGACAAATTCCGCACCATAGAATCACTGCCGCCATCGTGTTCAGATGAAGATAAGTATATACAGAAAAATACT
Organism: Pilosibacter rotomagensis; assembly: GCF_045062245.2. Classification (NCBI taxonomy): domain Bacteria; kingdom Bacillati; phylum Bacillota; class Clostridia; order Eubacteriales; family Clostridiaceae; genus Pilosibacter; species Pilosibacter rotomagensis. The sequence goes on from NZ_CM170323.1 coordinate 1,189,930, forward strand.
TCAATTCAAGGAATTTTCCGTGTTTTTTTCTATTGCCGCCATGCAAACGGGGTGATAAAATGGTTCCTAGTCTCAAAAATGGTTGGACCATTTTATACTGTCTCTCCGCAAGCCTGCGAACATCGCAGAAAACAGAGACAGAATCTGACAACAGGAGGAAAACAAAAATGAAGTACGTGAAAGAAATTGTGATCATTTTCGGGATCACGATGGTGGGGGAACTCTTGAATATGTTCATTCCGCTGCCGGTTCCCGCCGGAGTGTATGGACTGTTCATTCTTCTCGGCGGTTTATGCACGAAAGTGATCTCCCTTTCCGATGTGGAAGTGACGGGAAACTTGCTTCTGGATCTGATGCCGGTCATGTTTATTCCGGCCGCTGTCGGGATCATCGATAAGATCGAAGAGTTAAAAGCCATTATGATCCCGATGCTCATCATCACCTTTGTGACCACTTTCATCGTCATGACCATCACCGGCAAGACGGCAGAGTGGATCATCAAGAGACAGAAAAAGAGGGAGAAATAGAAATGTCATTGTACTTTGGAGTATTTATCAGTCTGTTCGCATACCTGATCGGTATGAAGTTAAAGAAAAAATTCGGATGGCCAGTGTTAAACCCGCTGCTCGTCGCGATCATCCTTGTGATCGCATTCTTAAAAGCGACCGGGATCAGCTATACCGATTACAACACAGGTGCATCCTATATCAGTTATTTTTTGACACCGTCAACGGTTTGTCTTGCAATTCCACTGTATAAGCAGTTAGAATTATTAAAGAAGAACCTGACAGCAGTCGCAGCAGCGATCACAGCCGGAGTCATCGGAAGTGTCGTCAGCGTCTATGTGATGTCCATGATCTTCCGTCTGGAACATGTCCACTATGTTTCCCTGCTTCCGAAGTCCATCACGACAGCGATCGGAATGGGAGTATCGGAGGAAGCCGGCGGGATCGTGACGATGACGATCGTCAGCATCATCCTGACGGGAATCCTCGGTAATATCGTTGCAGATGGCTGGTTTAAGCTTGTCGGCATCAAGGAACCGATCGCGAAAGGACTGGCACTCGGAACTTCCGCGCATGCGATCGGAACCGCAAAGGCGCTGGAGCTCGGTGAGGTAGAAGGTGCGATGAGCAGCCTGTCGATCGCAGTAGCAGGTCTTATGACGGTCGTTGCAGTGCCGATCATGTCAGGATTGCTCTAAAATAAAAAGTGCAAAAGGAGAGAAAACCATGGCTGAGAGAGTAAAGAAACGTTCAGAGATCAGAGAACAGGATACCTGGAAACTGGAGGACATGATCGCATCGCCGGAGAAGTTTGAAGAACTTGCGGACGGAGTGGAAGAGCGGATCCCGGGGTATGAGACATACCGGGGAAAACTCGGAAGTTCGGCAGATCTGCTTAAAAGTTACCTGGAATTTGATGAATCGATGGATGAGACGATCTCTCTCCTCTATGCGTATGCGATGCAGAAACGCGATCAGGATACCTCTGTCAGCGAGAATCAGGCACTGGTGTCCAGAGTCCAGTCTCTTGCGGTAAAAGCAATGGCTGCTTCGTCCTTCGCCCAGCCGGAGATCCTGGAGATCCCGGATGAGACGATGAACGGATTCCTGGAAACGGATGAGTTAAAGGCGTATAAACTCCAGATCGAACGTCTGCTCGCGAAAAAACCGCATATGCTTTCAGAGAAGGAGGAAGCAATCTTAGCGTCTGCTTCCGAGATCGCGCACACTCCGTCATCGGTATTCTCCTTATTTAATAATGCAGATTTGAAATTTGACCCGGTTGAGGACGAGAACGGGGAACTCGTTGAGGTGACCCACGCGAGATACGGGAAACTTATCGAGAGCAAAAAGCGGAGTGTCAGAGAGGCGGCTTTCCATTCCCTCTACAAAGGATACCACCAGTTTGCGAACACGATCGCGGCAACCTACGAGGGAAATGTCAAGCAGGGAAATTTCTATGCGAGAATGCGTCAGTATCCGTCGGCAAGAGCCATGTACCTTGCGGAAAACGAGATCCCGGAGCGTGTTTACGATAACCTCCTGGAATCAGTCCATGATGCGCTCCCGCTGCTGCACCGGTATATGGGATTCCGGAAAAAATGCCTGGACCTTCCGGAGCTACACATGTATGATCTCTACGTGCCGCTCACGGATGAGTATGAGAAAACGTACTCCTACAAAGAGGCACAGGAACTGATCCTGAAGGCATTAAAACCTCTCGGAGAGGAATATTTAAACCTCTTAAAGAATGGTTTCGGGAACCGCTGGATCGATGTCTATGAAAATGAGGGAAAGCGGAGCGGAGCCTACTCGAACTGCGTTTACGGCGTGCATCCGTACGTGCTGATGAGCTTTGACGGAACGCTGGATTCCGTCCTCACCCTGGCACATGAGATGGGACATTCGATCCACTCCTGGTACTCCAATGCCAACCAGACCTACACGTATGCCGGATATAAGATCTTTGTGGCGGAGGTTGCATCGACCTGCAATGAGATCCTGATCTTAAACTATATGATCAATGAGACGAAGGACAGGAAGGAGAAGTTTTACCTCATCAACCAGCTCGCTGAGCGTTTCCGCACAACGCTGTTCCGCCAGGCGATGTTCGCGGAATTTGAGGCAGAGACTTACCGGCTTTCCTGGAGCGGGACTCCTCTCACAAAAGATTTGCTCTGCAGTCTTTACCATGAGCTGAATTCGGAGTATTATGGAGAAGAGACTGTGATCGATGAGGACATTGATCATGAGTGGGAGCGGATCCCACACTTCTACATGCAGTTTTATGTCTACCAGTACGCGACAGGATTTTCCGCGGCGATGGCGATCGCAAGGCGGATCCTTTCTGGGGACGAAAAGACAAAAGAAGGTTATTTCCGGTTCTTAAAGGGCGGATGCTCAAAGACGCCGGTGGAGCTTTTAAAGTTAGTCGGGCTTGACATGGAAAAGCCGGATGTCGTCAATGAGGCGATGAAGGTGTTTGAAGGACTCATCAAAGAGTTGGAAGGTTCCTTTTCATGAACGGAAATTTTCTGAACTGAAAATTCCGTGTGATCAGCTGCGGGGCGGATCTTGTCAGAACGTCTTCCGGACTGAATTGGTGAGGAGCGGACCGGAGTGGATGGAAAAAAGAAATTGACAGTTTTGCCGGATCTGGCGATCGATCATCCGGCATGAGGGGAAGAGGCGAGCGGTTATGAGTATTTATGAGGCGATTTTTAACAGATGTTCGGTCCGCGAGTATGAGATGGAGAAACTTGCACCGGGACGGCTGGAGGCGCTGGAGCGGTATCTGAAAAATATCGCGCTCCTCGATGAGGAGAAAACGGTAAAATTTGAGATCATAGACAATTCAGACGGAAAGCAGAAGATCCATGGTCTCTGGAAGGTCGAGGCGCCGTACTATCTTGCCGTCTATTGCGGGAATGACCAGCTGTCCGTGCGGAATGCCGGATATGCGGCTGAGCAGGCAGTCCTTTACCTCACATCAAAGGAACTCGGAACCTGTTATCTCGGGGCGACGAAGGCCGGAGAGGAGAAAAAAGACGGTCTGAAACGTTTCCTCGTGATCGCGTTCGGACGGGCTGCGGGACGCCCGTCCCGCGATTCTTCCCTGGCTCACCGCGCTTCCCTTGCGGCGCTCTGCGCGTTCAAGGACGAACCGGGGGAGCAGGTGAAGGCGATCCTGCGTGCCGCGAGACTCGCTCCGTCCTCATTCAATTCCCAGCCATGGCGCTTTGTCGTCTATTCGGACCGGATCTATATCTTTGCGAAAAAAACACTCCCTTTTTCCGGAAAAGAAAAGCGCGCCTTTAAGGAATTCAACATCGGCATCATGCTCTCCCACATCATGCTGGCCGCCGAGGAGCTCTGGATGAACATGGAGACCCAGGTGGAAGACCAGTTCGCGAAGAAAGATTACAAGAACGGGGAATACGTCTGTACGATCATGTTCCACAGTTGATAAAAGTATAAAAACAGAGAACGGCAGCTGGCGTGGGTACCAGGTGCCTAAGATGCGCACTCGCGCGAAGATGAAGGTTGTCGCAGGCGACCGCGCTCGGCGCGAGAATGTGCCGAGGCACATTCCATTTTGTTTAGCAGATGAATTGAACATCATAACGATGCAGAAAAAGACTTCTGTCACAATATTTGAAAAATCTTTGCAAAATGCGGAAATTTTTTCAGAACCTATATTTTTACTTGAAACAGAAAAACTCTTATGCTAAAATTGGTAAGAATAAGGTGTTTTAGAAACGTAACTACATCGGAGGAGGAAACTATGATCAGTCAGCTCATACAGAAGATTCAGAAGACAAAGGCACCGATCTGCGTCGGTCTTGACCCTATGTTAGGTTATATCCCGAACCATATTGTACAGAGAGCATTCAAGGACTTCGGCGAGACCATGGAAGGCGCTGCCGAGGCTGTATGGCAGTTTAATAAAGAAATTATCGATAACACTTATGATTTGATTCCCTCAGTGAAACCGCAGATTGCAATGTATGAGCAGTTTGGCATTGAGGGTCTTAAAATATATGCCCGCACGATCGAGTATTGCCAGAACAAGGGACTCCTTGTGATCGGCGATGTCAAGAGAGGCGATATCGGATCCACTTCCTCCGCGTATGCAGTTGGACATATCGGAAGCGTAAAAGTCGGAAGCAACGTATGCCGTGGCTTCAATACAGACTTCATTACCGTAAATCCGTACCTCGGAACAGACGGCATCAAACCGTTCGTCAATGTCTGCAACGATGAAGACAGAGGACTTTTTGTTCTCGTTAAAACCTCCAACCCGTCCAGCGGTGAGTTCCAGGACCGTCTTGTAGACGGAAGACCTCTCTATGAGTTAGTCGCTGAGAAGGTCGTTGAGTGGGGCGAAGCGAGCATGGACGGCGATTACAGCAACGTCGGTGCGGTTGTCGGCGCTACTTATCCGGAGATGAGCAAGATCTTAAGAAAGCTCATGCCGAAGACTTATTTCCTGGTACCGGGTTACGGTGCACAGGGCGGTACTGCGAAAGACTTAATGCACTGCTTTAACGAAGATGGACTCGGAGCTGTCGTAAACTCCTCCCGTGGTATCATCGCAGCTTATAAGCAGGAGAAATATGCGAAATTCGGTCCGGAGCACTTTGCAGAGGCATCCAGACAGGCCGTTATCGACATGATCGCAGATATCAATTCTGTATTATAAATGAAAAAACGCAATTGTTCAGAAAAGTATTGTAACCAGAAAAGCTGTACAACTGCGGAATGATCCACATTGAAAAAATAATCATCAGCCATGGCCATTCGTCCGTGGCTGATGTGTTGTAATAAGGAGGGAACCATGGCACAGAAAAAAGTAAACGCTGTGATCCACAGCCAGGAGAAGCTGGCGGAGGGGATCTACAGCATGTGGCTTGACGCACCGGAGATGGCAGAAGTGGCTGTTCCGGGACAGTTTATCGCTGTTTACACAAATGACCCGTCAAAACTTCTTCCGCGTCCGATCAGTATCTGTGAGGCGGACAAGGAGAATGGAAGACTTCGGATCGTTTACCGCATCGCGGGAGCCGGCACAAAGGAGTTTTCCGAATGCAAGGCAGGCGATACCCTGGATATTATGGGGCCGTTGGGAAATGGATTCCCTTTAAAGAAGAAAAAGGCATTCCTGATCGGCGGAGGGATCGGAATCCCGCCGATGCTGGAACTCGCGAAGAACCTGGACTGCGAAAAGACAGCAGTCATCGGTTACAGAGATCAGGAGACCTTCCTTGCGGACGAGCTTCGCAAATATGCTGATGTTGTGATCGCAACGGAGGATGGAAGCGTCGGAACAAAAGGAAATGTCATCGATGCGATCCGCGCGGAGAAGCTCACCGCGGATATCATCTACGCATGCGGACCGACTCCGATGTTAAAGGCACTGAAAGCCTATGCGATGGAGAACGGGATCGAGTGTTACATTTCCCTGGAAGAGAAGATGGCGTGCGGGATCGGTGCCTGTCTTGGCTGCGTATGCCACAGCAAAGACATCGATGAGCACAGCAACGTGAGAAACAAGAGGATCTGCAAGGACGGTCCGGTCTTCCGCGCCGAAGAGGTAGAGCTCCTGACTCCGGACGAGCAGCGCGAGCGCATCGCCTCCGGCATCATGATCAAAAAGGAGGAACAGGCATGAATACAAAAGTAACACTGGCCGGTGTGGAGTTAAAGAACCCAGTGATGACCTGTTCCGGTACCTTTGGTTCCGGTATGGAATACGGCGAGATGATCGACCTTGACCGTCTCGGAGCTGTTGTGACAAAGGGAATCGCAAATGTTCCGTGGCCGGGAAATCCGACTCCGCGTGTGACGGAAGTTTACGGCGGAATGTTAAATGCGATCGGTCTTCAGGGACCGGGCGTTGATGTTTTCATGAAGCGCGACGTTCCGTTCTTAAGACAGCATGATACAAAGATCATCGTCAATGTCTGCGGAAAGTCCGAGAGCGACTATGTGGACGTTGTGGAGCGCCTTGCGGACGCCGACGTGGACATGCTCGAGATCAACATCTCCTGCCCGAATGTAAAGGAAGGCGGGATCGCGTTCGGTCAGGATCCGAAATGCGCGGAGCAGATCACAAAGGCAGTCAAAAAGGTTGCAAAGCAGCCGGTGATCATGAAACTTTCCCCGAACGTGACCGACATCGCGGAGATGGCGAGAGCCGTTGAGGCAGGCGGAGCGGACGTGGTATCCCTGATCAATACGATCACGGGTATGAAGATCGACATCAATAAGCGGACCTTCGCGCTGGCAAACAAGACCGGCGGTATGTCCGGTCCGGCGATCAAACCGGTCGCTGTCCGCATGGTATATCAGGTTGCGAACGCAGTAAAGATCCCGGTAATCGGAATGGGCGGCATCATGACAGCTGAGGACGCGCTGGAGTTCATCCTCGCGGGCGCGACAGCCGTGTCCGTCGGAACCGCGAACTTCATCAACCCGGATACAACGATCCAGGTGATCGAGGGAATTGAGGCATATATGAAGAAGTACGGCGTGGAGGACATCCACGAGCTGATCGGCGCCGTACACTGAACATAAGGATCGCATTCCTGCACGGCAGGGACGCCATCTGACAAAAAGCCGGCAGATAACGATATCAGAAATCTGCGAAACAGTATATTATCTTGAAAGGAATGGATGAAAAATGGAAAAGTACAAGCAGGAATTTATCGAATTCATGGTTGATTGCGGTGTATTAAAATTTGGAGACTTCGTGACAAAGAGCGGAAGAAAGACCCCGTTCTTCGTAAACACAGGATTCTATCGCACAGGCGCTCAGCTTCGCAAGCTCGGCGAGTACTATGCGAAAGCGATCAATGACACATTTGGAACAGACTTCGATGTTCTCTTCGGACCGGCTTACAAGGGAATCCCGCTGACTGTTGCGACCAGCATGGCGATCAACGAGCACTTCGGCGCAGACATCAAATACTGCTCCAACAGAAAAGAAGTAAAAGATCACGGCGACAAGGGAATCCTTCTCGGCAGCCCGATCGCTGACGGTGACAAGGTTGTGATCATCGAGGATGTAACAACAGCAGGTACTTCCATCGAGGAGACTCTTCCGATCATCAAGGCACAGGGCGATGTCGATGTTCTCGGTCTTGTTGTCTCTGTTGACCGCTGCGAGAGAGGAAAAGGCGAGAAATCCGCACTCACAGAGATCCAGGAGAAATACGGTTTCCGCACAACAGCGATCGTAACCATGAAGGAAGTCGTTGAGCACCTTTACAATAAGGAGTACAAGGGAAAAGTGATCATCGACGATACATTAAAAGCAGCGATCGACGCATACTATGAGCAGTATGGTGTAAAATAATAAAGGAGCGGTTCTATGGAAAAGATTTATAAGACCATGAGAAACACAGGCGCAGCGAGCATCGCGGTCGGAATCATCGTTGCATCTGTCGGACTTGCTGCCGGGATCATCGCGATCGTGAACGGCGCACTGCTTCTTAAGAGAAAATCAGATATTACTTTCTAAAAAATTGATTTCAGGGAAAGATGATGCAGCGGGAGATGCGGCTGAAATGGCGGCATCTCCTTTCCTGCTTTTCTCCCGTAAGGTCCGGTTCTGCAAGAAATGCGAAAAGAATGCGGGAAAGCACCCGCCCGGGAACGGGAGAAAATAAAAATGGAGAAGTTTGAAGATGAAAAAACACAGACATCGGATTCTTGGGGCGGTCTTTTTCGTCCTGTATCTGGTTCTGCTGACATATTTCCTGTTTTTCGCCGAAGAGATGGGGCGCAGCCCCGATGCGAGGGCCGAATATTCCTACAACCTGACCCTTTTTAAAGAGATTCGGCGTTTTATTTTATACAGGGACATTCTTGGCTGGCGCGCGGTATTTTTAAATATTTTCGGCAACGTGCTGGCGTTTATGCCGTTTGGCTTTTTTTTGCCGGTCATCTGGGAGCGGACGAGACACTGGTATATCACCGTGATCTTAAGCTTTGCCATGAGTCTCACCGTGGAAACGATGCAGCTCGTCGGCAAGGTTGGAAGTTTCGATGTGGATGATCTGCTCTTAAATACCATCGGCGGTTTTGTCGGGTATATTATTTTTGCCCTTGCGAAAGGCGTGTGGGAGAGATACAGTGGAACGAATCGGAAATAAAGTATCGTATATAAAAAAGCCGCTGGCAAAAAACAGTTTTGTGGCGGCGGGACTTGTGGCGGCGGCGCTTCTTTTTTACGCCGCGGCCATCGGTTTTTCCTATCACACCCAGGGGAATGCGCCGCTTGCGGCAGCAGCTCTGGGTTTTTGCAGTATTATCACTGCGGTATCATCGGTGGTCTACGGGATCTTCGCGATGATGGAGAAGGAGAAAAATTACATTCTGGCGAAGATCTGTCTTGCGGCGGCGGGGATCCTGCTGCTCGTGTGGGCACTGATGATCGTATTTGCGCTGTAATGAAATGGAGGCATGAGATATGGAACAAGATCTGATCAGAGAGCGCTATGACCTTTCCATGGCGCGGATCCGGGATTTTCTGACGGAAGAGACAGTACCGGAAGTTTACCGGGATTATTATAAAAAGGTGACGGAGCTCATCATTCAGTGCGGCGAAGTCCTGAAGGCAAAAGAAGACGGAAGTCTTGACAAGATGACTCTGGAAGAGGGGAGAGCCTTAAATCAGAAGCTCTATGCGGACGTTCTCCCGGGAGCTTATGAGACAAGTTATGCGAATCCGGCTTATGCTGTGCAGACGCTCGGAGAGGAGTATGGAAAGCTTCTTTCTTATCTCTATGCGGAGATCCGTGCGGACATCGTCTATGCATTTGAGGGGCGTGTTCTGGACCTTGTGATCGGAAACGAGGCGCTGATCGAGATCTACAACCTGTTTGAGGGCGAGGCGCTTCCGGCGGCGAAGGAGATCAAGGACGTCCTCTACTGGAGTGCGAGTGATTACTGTGATGTGACATTGACTTACCGTGTGCGGGAAGGTGTCGATCCGACGCTTGATTTTGCGAAGAAGATCATCATGGAGAGTGATCTCTCGGATCTTTCTTACCTGTACCGCTTCGGCGAGTATATCTCCCCGGAGGAGGAAAAGATAGCGGCGTTCTTAAACAGCCTGCCGGAGGAAGAAATCAGGAAGATGGCGGATACCTATACGGACGGATATATCCGCGGGTTTGAGGTCATGGGACGTGATCTCGCAAAGAAGAAAACGGCGGCAATCCGGTATCCGGTCGGAATGGAGCGTATGGTTCGCCAGGCAGTGAAGAATTTCGAGGCAGCAGGTCTTTCCGTGATCTTCCCGCGAGGTGCGGTCGGCAGCATCAACCGGAATCCGGCGGGGCGCGGCGGCTATACATCGTCTTCCCCGAACAGACAGTATGACTATGATCACCGGTATGACAGCGCGGTCTACATGGACAAGGCGTTCCGTGACCGGAAGATCGGTGTTTTAAAGACTGCCTATGAGCAGTATAAGGAGGAAGCGGCAGCCTACGCGGGACCGGCGGTCATCGAAACCTTCGGTGAGCCGGGCTTTGAACCGGTGAACAAATCGGAGGCATGGGCGTTTACGGAGAAACAGCAGAACCTTTATCTGGAATACCGGAATCTATCCATGCCGGTGGTGAACGAATATATTCCGGGAGATGAGACGAGCTTCACGATCATCGCGTTCCCGGTTCCGGCGATCGGGGAACACTTCCCGGAAATATTTAAAGAGACGATCCGGATCAACACTCTGGACTACGAGCTTTACCGCGATATGCAGCAGAAGATCATCGATGTGCTCGATACAGCAGAGTATGTGGAAGTGATCGGAAAAGGTGAGAACCGGACGAACATGCAGGTACGTCTGGCGGCCCTTTCTGATCCGGAAAAGCAGACGAAGTTTGAGAACTGCGTGGCCGATGTGAATATTCCCCTCGGTGAGGTGTTCACTTCACCGAAGCTTGCGGGGACGAACGGAATCTTAAATGTGGGAACGGTCTATATCGGAGATATCCAGTACCGGAATCTTCTGATGGAGTTCAAAGACGGACGTGTGGTTTCTGCAGTCTGCGACAACTTTGCGGAAAATGGAGAGATCGATAAAGAGGCGGGACACCGCCTGATCGTGCAGGGGATCATGAATGGACATGAGATCCTGCCGCTCGGCGAGTTTGCGATCGGAACGAACACGACGGCGTATGCGATGGCGGAGAAGTTCGGGATCCTGGACCGGCTGCCGATCCTGATCGTGGAGAAGATGGGGCCGCATTTTGCGGTCGGTGATACTTGTTACAGCTGGTCGGAGGACAGTCCGATGTATAATCCGGATGGGAAAGAGATGATCGCGCGGGACAATGAGGTTTCGATCTTGCGGAAGGAAGATGTCTCGAAGGCGTATTTCGGAGTGCATACGGATATTACGATCCCATATAAGGAGCTGGAGAGGATTTCGGCTGTGCGTGAGGATGGGACGAAGGTGGATCTGATCCTTGATGGGAGATTTGTGCTGGCGGGGCTGGAGGAGTTGAACAGGCCGCTGGGGGAGGAGTAAGATCGCTTTTTAAGTTGAAATGGGTGCCTTTGGAGGTGCAGGTGGGCTGCATGTTCGGGGGCACCTTTTTTGTGTATTGGCGAGGGTACGCGGTGAGCTTCCGGGCTGGAGTGCACAGGGATGCGGGGATGGTTCCTCTAAGCCTGCAGGTGACTGCTAAGGGCGAAAACAAGACGACACAACTCGCTGCGCTCAGACAAGTGTCGTCTTGTTTTCAACGCAGTCACCCGCGGGCTAAGAGAAAGCCAGATCCCCGGATCAAGGCACTCCAGCCCGGAAGCTCACCGCTGGGATGTGGCAGAGATTGCGCTCGCGCGGGGCGCATCGCTGAGAGATGCGGCAGATGTATGCTCGCGTGGGGCGCATCGCTGAGGAGTGGCAGGAATAAGATTGGAGGGACGCTCGTGCGGGGATGTGGCAAAATCTACGATTCCCACTTGACGTGCATGGAAAAACCTTGTATTATGATTGATAAGGAATTATTGTTATTCAAATGCTATATATTAGTGGAACTTATCAATATTTGTTACACTCATAAGGAGAAAAGACAATGGCAAAAGTTGGAATTGTAATGGGCAGTGACTCTGATATGCCGGTTATGGCGCAGGCTGCCGAGGTACTGGAACAGTTTGGGATTGATTTTGAGATGACGATCATTTCCGCACACAGGGAGCCTGACACTTTCTTTGAGTATGCGAAGAGTGCTGAGAGCAGGGGCATGAAGGTGATCATTGCCGGTGCAGGTAAGGCGGCTCATCTTCCGGGAATGTGTGCAGCGATCTTCCCGCTTCCGGTTATCGGAATCCCGATGAAGACTTCTGACCTTGGCGGGGTGGATTCCCTCTATTCGATCGTGCAGATGCCGTCCGGGATCCCGGTTGCAACGGTAGCGATCAACGGCGGAAAGAATGCTGGTATTCTTGCTGCAAAGATCCTTGCGGCTTCGGATGCGGATCTCCTTGAAAAGTTAAAGGCTTATTCTGAGAAGATGAAGACGGAAGTGGAGAGCAAGGCGGAGAAGCTCGACAAGATCGGATATAAGGAGTATCTTGCTTCCATGAAGAAGTGATCGGATGATACCACCATCCCAAACCATGAATAAGCAGCCGTTTTGCGCAGGAAAATGAGCAGAGTATGGCTGTTTTAGGAAATTGCAGGAGCACGAAGTGTGGAACAATACGGTATCAGGGGGCAAAAAATTTTGCACACGATATCATCTGATATAGAAAAATTAAGGAAAGGAAAAGCTATCATACATCTTCTGGATGTCTGCGATAGCCGGGAATACATATGGATTACAAGAAAGCCGGAGTTGATATTGAGGCTGGTTACAAGTCTGTGGAGCTGATGAAAGAGCATGTGAAGAAGACGATGCGTGAGGAAGTTTTAGGTGGTCTTGGAGGATTTTCCGGTGCTTTTTCTCTTGCAAAGATCAAGGATATGGAGGAGCCGGTTCTTCTTTCCGGTACGGACGGATGCGGAACGAAGGTAAAGCTTGCGATGATCATGGACAAGCACGACACGATCGGTATCGATGCAGTTGCGATGTGTGTGAATGATATCGCATGTGCGGGCGGCGAGCCGTTATTCTTCCTGGACTATATTGCATGCGGCAAGAACTATCCGGAGAAGATCGCGGATATCGTCAAGGGTGTTGCGGACGGCTGTCTCCAGTCCGAAGCTGCTCTGATCGGCGGTGAGACTGCGGAGCATCCGGGTCTGATGGCTGAGGATGAGTATGATCTTGCCGGTTTTGCGGTTGGCGTCTGCGATAAGAAGGAGATGATCACAGGTGAGAATCTCCAGCCGGGTGATGTCCTGATCGGAATGGCTTCCACGGGTGTTCATTCCAACGGTTTTTCTCTTGTACGCAAGGTTTTTGAGAAAGAGATGACAAAAGAGGGCTTAAATACCTATTATGATGAGCTTGGAAAGACTCTCGGCGAGACGCTTCTTGCTCCGACAAGGATCTATGTAAAGGCTTTAAAGAACGTAAAGAATGCAGGTGTTACGATCAAGGCGTGCAGCCATATCACAGGCGGCGGTTTCTATGAGAATGTTCCGCGTATGTTAAAGGATGGCGTCCGTGCGGTGATCCACAAGGACAGCTATCTGATCCCGCCGATCTTCCCGATGATGCAGCAGAAGGGTGAGATCGATGAGAAGATCATGTACAACACGTTCAACATGGGAATCGGTATGGTCGTTGCAGTCGCTGAGGAGGATGTCCGTGCGGCGATGGCAGCCATGAAGGCAGCGGGAGATACCCCGTATATCATTGGTTCCATCGAGGCAGGAGAAAAGGGAGTGACCTTATGTTAAGAGTCGGCGTTCTCGTTTCCGGAGGAGGAACAAATCTTCAGGCGATCCTCGATGCGATCGATGCGGGTACGATCCGCAATGCGAAGGTGGAGGTCGTGATCAGCAACAATGCGGGTGCATTTGCCTTAGAACGCGCGAAAAAGCACGGGATCCCGGCAGAATGCCTGTCCCCGAAGGAGTTTGCGTCCAGAGAGGAATTTAATGAGGCGCTTGTCGCGAAGATCGATTCCTACCATCTGGATCTGATCGTGCTGGCCGGATACCTGGTAAAGATCCCGGCGGCTATGATCGAAAAATACAGAAATAAGATCATCAATATCCATCCGTCCCTGATCCCGTCCTTCTGCGGTGTCGGCTTTTACGGACTGAAGGTCCACGAGGCTGCGCTTGCGAGAGGCGTAAAGATCACCGGTGCGACGGTGCATTTTGTGGATGAGGGAATGGATTCCGGTCCGATCATCCTGCAGAAAGCGGTTGAAGTGGAAAAAGGCGATACGCCGGAGGTTCTTCAGCGCCGTGTCATGGAGCAGGCGGAGTGGAAGATCCTTCCGAAGGCGATCGACATGATCGCGAACCACGAGATCTGATCGTATCTGTCCTGGCTGATATGTATTTTTACATGTTGCCAGGACAGTCGGCTTATGTCATAGGGAAGTTTACAGGAGGAAGAATAGATGAAGGTTTTAATCGTTGGAAGCGGCGGAAGAGAGCATGCGATCGCATGGAAGGTCGCCCAGAGCAAAAAAGTCGACAAGATCTACTGTGCGCCGGGCAATGCCGGAATCTCCGAGGTGGCGGAGTGCGTGCCGATCGGAGCCATGGAATTTGATAAATTAGTTGCATTTGCAAAAGAGAAAGAGATCGACCTGACCGTGATCGGAATGGATGATCCGCTCGTCGGTGGGATTGTGGATGTCTTCGAGAAAGAGGGACTCCGCGTATTCGGACCGAGAAAGAATGCGGCGATCCTTGAGGGCTCAAAGGCATTCTCCAAGGACCTCATGAAGAAATATCATATCCCGACAGCCGCTTATGAGACATTCACAGACCCGGAGAAGGCGCTGGAGTATCTTGAGACGGCGAAGATGCCGATCGTCTTAAAAGCGGACGGTCTTGCGCTCGGAAAGGGCGTTCTGATCTGCCAGACATTGGAAGAGGCAAAAGAGGGCGTGAAGACGCTCATGATGGATAAGAAATTCGGCTCCGCAGGGGATGAGATCGTCATCGAGGAGTTTATGACCGGCCGTGAGGTTTCCGTTCTGTCCTTTGTGGATGGAAATATCGTGAAGATCATGAGTTCCGCCCAGGACCACAAGCGTGCAAAGGACGGCGACCAGGGCTTAAATACAGGCGGTATGGGAAACTTCTCCCCGAGCCCGTTCTACACGGAGGAAGTCGATGAATTCTGCAAAAAGTACATCTACCAGCCGACCGTTGATGCGATGAAGGCAGAGGGAAGACCGTTCAAGGGCGTGATCTTCTTCGGACTGATGCTGACACCGGAGGGACCGAAGGTCTTGGAGTATAACGCGAGATTCGGCGATCCGGAGGCGCAGGTTGTTCTTCCGAGACTGGAGAACGATATCGTGGACGTCTTTGAGGCGTGCATCGACGGAACGCTCGATAAGGTAGACTTAAAGTTCGACAATGATCGTGCGACGGTCTGCGTTATCCTTGCATCCGACGGCTACCCGGTCGAGTACAAAAAGGGATTCCCGATCGAAGGACTTGAGAAGTTCAAGGGAAAAGACGACTATTATGTCTTCCACTCCGGAACAAAATTCAACGACAAAGGCCAGATCGTCACAAACGGCGGCCGTGTCCTCGGTGTGACCGCAACCGGAAAAGACCTGAAGGAAGCCAGAAAGAAAGCCTATGAGGCGACGGAGTGGGTTTCCTTTGAGAATAAGTATATGAGACATGATATTGGACGGGCGATCGACGAGGCGTAAGTGATCCGGAAAATTTTCTGGATCTGCAGGATCAGAAGAAAAATGACAGATTGATATTGAGAAAACCGGCGATGAATAAATCTTCGCCGGTTTTTCTGCTCTCATGCATCTGAAATGCTCTCATAGCTCATCATCACAAGCTGGAAGATAATCCTGAATCCTCAATAACAACTTTAACAGATGGGATATTGCATTCTGCTGTTATTTGGGCTCCGCTTATTCTGCGGAAAACATCTTCAGTACAGAAGGCTGCTTCATTAACTAAATCAGAGATATCGTTTAATGCACCCCGATTATACCGAAATTGAAAGGTTTCTGAAATATAATTATCGTTTTCAAACGCCATTTCCTTTTCTGGTGCACTTCCTTCTTCATTCAAAACAATATCTCCTATTTTTAAGGTTGCCATTACTGGAACGATATCCTTAAATGACTCGATCGAAATTGTTATATCAAAAACTCCGGTATATAATTTATCTACAGTGACTGAAGTGATAGAGAACCAAGGTTCATCAGCATAGTAAGCCACACTTCCAACGCTGCATGGTGTCATGGATGAGTTTGATCTGCCTTGTTCAAATACATAAATATCTGGTGCCTTTATATAAATTTTATCAGGCAGTGTGTCATATTGATAATTATAAATATGTTCATTTGTATTTCCATCGGAACTTTCTGAAATTTGTTGAAGTTCATGTAAGAACTTGTTATCTATGGCACATTCCATCGTAGAAACCGGTGTTATAACGGCAGTTTCATATTCTGGATACTTTATTGTAACGCTTAAGGTTCCGTCCTCATCAGCGGGCTTGCTATAATAACTCCATATCAGAACTGCAGACAAAAAAACGCACACAAAACAAATAACAGGAACAATTATTTGGGATTTTTCCGCTTTATTCATATGGCCTCCTAAAAATTCTGCTTATCTTGGTTTTATGCGATAATGTACTGACAAAAATAAGATTTTGTTTAAATTGTACTTATATAATAACGGTTTGCTGATCCAGTGTCAACATTCAAGCTCCCATTACAGTGCACGGTCACTGCCATATCAATAAAACAATTGACAGGATGAAATTTTTGTTTCATGATGTTAGAATATTGATGTGATGACCGATGTGCTCACATTGGCGCATTGTAACTGTTCAGTAGGTCTGCGCACTTACGACGCATTTTATATTCAGGAGTGTATCCATGAAATCAATATCCATCTACGCACTGACTAGAAAACAGAATATCGCCTGTCTTTCCAGGCTGGAGCATCAGCTGTCGGGCAGGGAAAAACCTTTAAAGATCCGGACATGGGAACTGAACAGTATGCGGGCATTTGTGGATCACCTGGAAGAACATATGCCGGAGGTGTACCGGCTCCGCTTCTTTTATTCTTTCCAGATCCCGCGTCTCGGAAAAGAGTTTGACCTGCTCCAGGTGAAGGAAAAACAGATCGTGAACATCGAGCTGAAGAGCGGCGCTGTCTCCGGGGACGCGATCCGCAGGCAGCTGATCCAGAACCGTTATTACTTATCGGTGCTGGGGAGACCGATCCGGTCCTATACCTATATCAGCAGTGAGGACCGTCTGGTCCGTCTGACGAATCATGATAACCTTGTGGATGCGGACTGGGACCGGCTATGTGAAGAGTTGAAGGAGCCGGGTAAGGATGAGCCGGGAGATCTCGAAGACTGCTTCCGGGCAGAATGGTATCTGATCTCCCCGCTGACACAGCCGGAGCGGTTTTTGCAGAAGGAATATTTCCTGACGGCCCAACAGAAGGATATTGAGCGGCAGATCTTAAAGAAAGTCCGCGCGGAGCGAAGCGGATATTACTCATTTTCCGGACTTCCTGGGACGGGAAAGACGCTGCTTCTCTACGATATCGCGATGAAACTTTCCGGGCGTCAGAAGGTCTGCATGATCCACTGCGGGACATCGGGAGAGGAGTGGAAGAAGCTTCATGAGAGACTCAGGCGAATTCTCTGGATGTCGGACCGGGAGATCACGGAGGAGACCGGTTTTGAGGATTATGGTGCTGTTTTTGTTGATGAGGCGCATCTGCTGAGTGAGGAGCCCCTGAAGCGGATCATACGGGCAGCAGGAACACGTCCGGTTATCTTTTCCAGTGACTGCGAGGACCAGCTCTCCCCGGAAGAGGCGGATCGGAGTGCGAAGAATGAGCTGGAAAAACTTCCGGGGATCCAGCTTTTCCGACTGACAAACAGGATCCGGACAAATGTGGAGCTTTCCTCGTTTATCCAGAATCTGATGCACCTTCCGGACCGGAAGACCACCCGGCATTTCCCGAATGTCACAGTGCTGTATGCAAATGATGAGCGGGAAGCGGAAAATCTGATGTTGGATGCAGGGGAACACGGGTTTCAGATCCTTTCGCGACAGGAAGACAACGGGAAAACGATGGACCGGTTGGCGGTGCTGTTGGATGAGAAGTATTATTACGATGAAAACAGGTATCTGCGATCGCAGGATCATACGGTGCGCACACTGTTTTACAGGCTAAACGGTGCGAAGGAGAAGCTGATGATCGTAGTGAAAGAGAATGCTCCGGTTTATGAGAGAGTATTGGAGTTGTTGTGAAGAGCATGGGAGAAGATAGTTGGGATATCAGCAGCCAGTTTCCGATAAAAAAGTCTTGACAAATCCGTATGACATTGCTATTATTGCTTTAAACCGTTGAAGAGGAAGTTGTACCAGAAAGAACAGTCTCCCAGAGAGTCCGGGGCGGTGGGATCCGGACAGAGTGTTGTGGTAAGTGGGCCTCAGAGGGCAAGGTGAAAAAGAGGAACGGATCAAGAGGAATCTTTAGTAGCCGAGACGCAGGGTCAGCGTTACGAGACCAGGAATGTAACTGCATTCTGTAAAGAGTGGGTGCTTGGCACCAAACAAGGTGGTACCGCAGGTATATGACAGCCTGTCCTTGAACGAAGTTCAGGGATGGGCTTTTTTGATAAAAAGATTTCCCGATCTTCTGAACTTGAAATGTCAGTCCTTTATGAAAGCCGGAAAACGGAGCGGTGAGAAAATGCATCGTGGCATGCAGAAACGCATAGTCTCCCGGGAGGCTTTCGTATATGACAAGAGTTATGTTACAGAAGAAAGGAAGGCAATCGTATGAGCGAGGAGAGAAAACTTCAGTTTCGCGGCGGGATCGGAATGTCCCTGATCCCGGTAGCAATTTATGTATTCTTCTGCATGGTGCTGTTCGTCGGCTTTAAAGCATTCAACATGGAAGCACTTGCAGTCGGAGGATTTTTAGCCCTTTTGATCGGCGGCGTGTTCTGCACGAGCTACAGTGAGTTCTGGGAGAGTGCGATCCGGGGAATTTCCTCGATCACGTCGGTATCGGTCGTTGTGATCCTGCTGCTCGTCGGCATGTTCAGCGCCCTGATCAAGCTGTGCGGTCTTTCCGGCGGATTCGTATGGATCGCCAACGCAGTCGGCATGAAAGGCGGGATCTTCGTTGCATTTACATTTCTTGCCACATGCATCGTATCGACAGCGACCGGTTCCTCGATTGGAACCATGTTTATCGCGTTCCCGATCTTTTACCCGGCGGGGATCATGCTGGGTGCCAACGAGATGATGATGGCCGGCTGCATCGTATCCGGCGCGATCTTTGGAGATAACCTGGCGCCGATCTCCGACACGACGATCGCTTCGGCTTCCACGCAGCAGTTTAAGAACGGAAAACCGGCCGATATCGGTGGTGTCGTGTCAAGCCGTATCAAGTATTCGCTGGTGGCAGGACTGATCACGATCGTGATCTTCGCGATTTTCGGCGGTGTTGGCGGTACTTATGAGGGAGGTTCCATCGATGCGGCGTCCAACCCGGTTTCGTTAGTCATGCTGATCCCGGTTGTCCTGATGCTGACGGTTTCGACAAAAACAAGAAATATCTATGAAGGCATCCTCGTTGGTCTTGCGACAGGAACGCTTGTCGGCCTTGCAGCGGGATTATTTACTCCGGCGCAGGTATTTTCCAACGACGCGGCAAACAACGCCGCAGTCGGCTTCCTGGTTGACGGGATCAACAATATTTTACCAACCTGTGCGCTTGTCATCTCCGTATTCGGCATCATGGGAGTTTTAAGCGACGCAGGCATGCTGAACCTGATCGCCGAGAAGATCCTCGACAGTAAGATGGCTGGTACAGCGAAAGGCGCGGAGCTCGTCTGCATGATGGGGATCGCATTTACAACGATCTTACTTGGCGGTGTGACGAGTGCCTCCATCCTGACATTCGGACCGATCTTAAATAAGATCGGAGCGGCGAGAAACATTCACCCGTACCGCAGAGCGAACCTTTTAGATGGAACGGCGAACAGTCTTCCGGCGATCATCCCGTTCATGAGCGTGTTCGTATTCATCGGATCCGCATTGACAGGTCTTTCCCCGGTCATCGTTGCGGGCGGAACGATCTACGGATTTGTCCTGTTCTTTGTATTCCTTGGAGCTGTCCTTACGGGATGGGGATGCCAGAAAGAAGAATAGGGGAGTGGTTTCCCGGATCTGGATCATGAAAGCTCATGAAGTGTCAGGATGGCACAGACATTGGAACGAGTACACGAGAGAAAAGAGGTTATGGAAAAATGGATGATACCTTTACATTATACGATCTCAAGGTGGAAGTAGTCGCCGGTGACTGCCCGATGGTGTGCAGCCACAAGGTGGGGGACTATTTCCTGGTACAGGGAGAAAACCTGGTGTTTCCGAAGGAAACATCGTTTTCCATGTATTCCCTGAGCGCCATCCTGCCGCTTCTTCCGGCAAAAGAACGGCCATTGGACCCGAACGACTGGATGCTCTCCGACGCGGAGATCGCCTGCCCGGATCCGAACTGCGGGGCGAGATTTAAGATCACAAGAGTCGGAAAGCGGATCCAGAGTCATGGGCAGTGCACGGTCGTGCCGCTCATGAGACTGGATGCGGGAAAATATCATGAGAATTAGATAATAAGGAGAATCGATCATGCAGAAAAAAGCTCAGTTTAAAAATGGATATACCTTCAACCGCGTCATCAATGGCTGCTGGCAGCTCTCCGCGGAGCATTGTCTTCAGGGACACCTGGACTATGACGATGCGATCCGCGCGTTCCACGAGCTGGTGGAGCAGGGATTTACGACGTTTGACTGTGCCGACATCTACACGGGCGCTGAGGAGGTCCTCGGCCGCTTTGTGACAGAGTTAAAGGCGAGCGGACATTATCAGGAGGAAGACATCCAGATCCACACGAAATTTGTGCCGGACAAGGACGTTCTTCCGGTGATCAACATGGAGTACACGGAAGGAATCGTGGACCGCTCCTTAAAGAGAATGCACCGCGAAGCTCTGGATCTGGTACAGTTCCACTGGTGGGATTTCAATGTGCCGGGCATGATGGAGACGGCCTTTGACCTTGTAAAGCTTCAGGAAAAAGGAAAGATCCGCAACATCGGTATGTGCAACATGGATACAAACGCCTTAAAGCAGATGGTTGACGCCGGTATCCCGGTCGTATCCAACCAGGCGCAGTATTCCGTCTTTGACCGCCGTCCGGAGAGAACACTTTTGGATTACAGCGCAGAGCACGGCATCTACACATTCGCTTACGGCACACTGGCCGGTGGATTTCTCGCGGAGCGCTACATGGGAAAGACATATGAGGCGCCGGAGACCCGTTCCCAGGTGAAATACATGCAGATCATCGAGGATTCCCTCGGCTGGGACGGAATGCAGAAGCTCCTTCCGGTCCTGAAAGCGATCGCAGACAACCACGGCGTCAGCATCGCCAACGTGGCAACCCAGTACATCTTAAACCAGAAGAGCGTCGGAGCCGTCATGGTCGGAACCAGAAACTCCAAACATGTAAGATCCAACATCCAGACACTGGAATTTGATCTGACCGCGGAGGAGATGAAGACGATCCGCGACTTTATCGATCAGTACCCGACTCCGGAGGGAGAATGCTATGAGCTTGAGCGCACCTCTCCGAGATACAAGGGGATCATTCTGACGGACAGAAACCATGTGGATAAGTAAAATGACATGCAGGGATCATGGCAGGAGATTTCCAGAAAAGCAGGATCAGCGATGACAGAGAATCAGACTGCAAGAATGGTTCGGACAGTTTTGTGAGAATATCAGAAAGTACGGAAGGGACACCAGAGATGGTGTCCTGTTTCGTTACAGGACGCAGAAAAACTGCTGCTTTTCATGGGAAGGAATCTTTCTCTTTACACATACCGAATTAGTAGGTATAATGGTAAAGGTTTCAGGGGCAAAATCCCGTCGAATGGTTGTTTTAACAGGGAGATTGCCGGTAACATTGCAGGAAAGACAGGATTGGAGATAGAGATGTTAAATCAGTTCTCAAGAACACAGCTCCTTTTAGGAGCAGAAAATATGGACCGCCTTGCGAAGGCGAAGGTTGCGATCTTCGGAATCGGCGGAGTCGGCGGATATGTGGCGGAGGCACTGGCGAGAAGCGGAGTCGGTTCCTTTGTGCTGGTGGACGATGATAAGGTCTGCCTGACAAATATCAACCGCCAGATCATCGCGACGAGAAAGACAGTTGGACAGTATAAGGCGGAAGTCATGCGCGACCGGATCCTGGATATCAATCCGGATGCCCAGGTCGAGGTCAGAAAGTGCTTTTATCTCCCGGAAAATGCGGATGAGTTCGACTTTACGGAATATTCCTATGTGGTCGATGCGGTGGACACGGTGACGGCAAAGATCGAGATCATCATGCGGGCGATCGACTGTAAAGTTCCGGTCATCAGCAGCATGGGCGCCGGAAACAAGCTGGATCCGACGCAGTTCCATGTGGCGGATATCTATAAGACGAGCATGTGCCCGCTCGCGAAGGTCATGCGCCGCGAATTAAAGAAGCGCGGAGTGAAGAAGTTAAAAGTCGTTTACTCCACGGAGCAGCCGGTTGAGCAGCAGGAAGACATGAGCATCAGCTGCAGAAAGAACTGTATCTGTCCGCCGGGCGCGAAACATAAATGCACCGAGCGCCGTGCGATTCCGGGCAGCATCGCGTTCGTTCCGTCGGTTGCCGGACTGATCCTTGCAGGGGAGATCGTGAAAGACCTGACAGTGATGCCGCCGAAGAAGGTGGAAGAGCAGGGGCAGTGATCAATGCCAGGAGCGAATAAAAGATCATAAAAAGACATCACAAAACCGGAAATTGGAGTGGATTCCATTCGAACAAGGTTTTGTGATGTCTTTTTACTTTCAGGGATACAGAAAGAGCTGCCAATGGCAGCCCCCTCTGATTTCAGTTTTATAATCTTTCCAGGATCGCATCCACATACTCTTCGGTACTTGCTGTTCCGTGCAGGTCTTTTGTGAGGTGTTTTCCTTCTGCGAGAACTTCATCGACGGCTTTGCGGATCCGCGCTGCAGTCTCATTTTCCCCGAGGTACTCTAACATCATGCAGGCGGACCAGAGGAATGCAGTCGGGTTTGCAAGGTGCTTTCCGGCGATATCCGGCGCGCTGCCGTGTACAGCTTCAAACATGGCGTAATCGGCACCGATATTGCTGGATGGAACGAGTCCGAGACCGCCGATCAGACCGCTGCAGAGGTCGGAGAGGATGTCTCCGTACAGGTTCTGCATGACCATCACGTCAAACTGGTTCGGGTTCATCACGAGCTGCATGCAGGTGTTGTCGATGATCTTGTCATCGCTCTCGATCTCCGGATATTCTTTCGCGATCTCCTTGAAAATGGATAAGAACATGCCGTCGGACATCTTTAAGATGTTTGCCTTGTGGACGCAGGTCACTTTTCTGCGGCCGTTTTTCTTTGCATACTCGAATGCGTCACGGATGATGCGCTCACTCGCTTTTCGTGTAACGATCTTGATCGCATGGACGGTGTCCGGATCGATCTGCTCTTCGACGCCGACGTAGAGGCCTTCCGTATTTTCACGGAAAATGACGATATCCACATTTTTGAACGGTGTTTTTACGGCATCGTTGGATCTTACCGGGCGGATGTTTGCGTAAAGATCATATTTTCCGCGGAGTGTCACGTTCAGGGAGCGGAATCCCTTTCCGACCGGGGTCGTGATCGGGGATTTTAACAGCACTTTTGTCCGCTCAAAAGATGCGTAGGCTTCCTCCGGGATCAGTGCGCCGTTGCGTTTCCATTCGTCCTCTCCGACGTTGTAGATTTCATATTCGAGAGGTGCGTTCGCTGCCTTTAAGATCTTTAACACATTGTCAACAAGTTCCGGACCGATTCCGTCACCGCGGAATACTGTAATTTTGTGATTCATATGATGATTCTCCTTTTTGAATGATTTGATTTGATCCTACAGTACAAATGTCACGATCAGGTTATAGACTGCACAGCAGATCACACTGATCGGAACGGCAACAAAGAGAAGCCGGTTAAACAGATGGTTGCGGTCTTCCTCGTTTCCACAGGAACCGAGGATCAGACTTCCGCCGGATGAGAACGGGCTGATCGCGCTGCTCTGTGCGCCGAGGATCGTGCAGGCAAAGAGAGCGGCCGGGTTCAGTCCGGTTGCAGCGGCGAGTCCCGGGATCAGCGGGAATAATGCCGGTGCAACAACGCCGGTCGTGGAACTGAAGAAGCTCATAAACGCACCGACGAAGCTGAATGCCAGCGGGATCAGGGCAGCCGGTACATTGGATCCGATCCATGCGGAGAGGGCATCGATCGTGCCTGCTTTTACAGCGACCGCGATCAGCATGCCGGCTCCGGCGATCATGAGGATCGTATTCCACGGAACACGGGCGATGACCTCTTTCTGAGGTGCCAGATCAAATAACAGGGCAATGATGGTAAAGCAGAAAGCAACGAGACCGACATCAACTTTTCCTGCAATCGTTCCGATCAGGGCATTGTCCGGAAGCGCGAGCTTTAAGAGTGGGAAGATCAGGACGATCACCATCATCAGCAGCATCAAGTATAAAGTCAGCTTCTGCTTCCTGTCAAACGGTTCTGGCCTGGAGAAAGTAACTCCTTTGCCGATGCCGCGGTTGCTCTTAAAACCGAAGCGGAAGATCGCGATCAGGATCAGGGAGAAGATGATGGCGAATCCAAAAATCTTCATTTCGTCCACAAACGAATTCGGTGTTCCAAAAGCCGGTTCTGACTCGTAAGCGGTATCGATCAGACCGCGGAATACGACACCGAGAGAGGCTGTCGGAAAGTTTCCGCCTGCAAGCGCACCGCAGTTGATCGCGACAGCGCCGGTCAGCTTGTCCATTTTTGCTTCCTCGCAGATCAGGATCGTGATCGGAGCCAGAAATGCGAGAACAGTAAAGTAGGCAGCTCCCATTACCGAGAGAACAACTGCTACAAAGAAGAGGGCAAACGGCAGCATGCCCGGGAAACGGCGGCACATGTAGAGAAGACTTGCAGACATCTTCTCAAGCGTTCCGTTGACAGCCGCAAAGTTGTAAAAAAGGGAGACGGACAGGATCACAAACATCGTGCTGACCGGCCAGAAACTAATTAGCTCTTTTGTCTTGATCCCCATACCGAAACATCCGATCAGGTAAGCGAACGAGATACAGAAGAATCCGGTATTGATCTTTGTCTTGTAGCCAAGAACGACGGCAACTGCGATGGATGCGACCAGAATGATACTTAACATGCGGATTCCTCCTGTTCGTTGATGCCGAGCAGGGATGCCGGGATCGTGTGAGTCATATGGTAAACATGTTCTTCCGGAATTCCGTGATCGACCAGATACTGCATGTATTCCGCAAGTGCGAGTTCCCAGTGCGGATTTTCCGTCTGTCCGCCGTCGGTGTCGACCATGACATTTCGGTAGCCGACTTCTTTGATGATCTCCAGATTGTCTGCGAGATTGCTCTTATATTTTCCGCCGCCCATGTTCTGTGCGTAACAGCGCTCCAGGATGACGTTGTAATCCTTCACGAGGCGGAGCTGGTCTTCATGGCTCATTCCCACGATCCACCACTCCGGATGGGTGATCACGATATTTTTGACTCCGAGGTCGCGGGCTGCCTCGACGACGGTAAAGATCTCATCAGGTGCGATATGGGCAGTTCCAAGGACTGCATTGTGATCGCGGACAAGTTCCAGTACAGAGCGCAGTTCCGGAACGATCTTTCCGTCTTTTACGACTTCCACGCACTGACTCAGATCCTGGCCCATTTTCTGCATGTGATTTTTTGCGGACTGTGTCGGGAGCCAGACAACTTTTGCTCCAAGACGAAGTGCGGTATCGACGGCTTTCGGATTGATCCCGCCTACAACGCGGTTTAATGTGATGCTTCCGTACATGGTGAAGTTGTTCGTGTTTCCATGTACGATCTCGTTGTGACGGTTGCAGAGATATGCGCGGTCCATGGTTGTCCCCTGATGTGTCTTGATGACGATGGCACGCGCGCCGACGCGGATCGCTGCTTCCATGAGTTCGAAGTCATCGTATGCGCGAAGGCGCAGATCCGGATTCGTATGGACATGCATGTCGATCACGCCTTTCATGAGATCCTGTTTCATTCAAATTCCCTCCTGTGTGTTTTTGCTGTCTTCAGAGACATTGATTTTGCTATGGTTATATTTTATACTAGTCTTGATATAGGGGAAAGCCACAATTTACGATACCAGGTATCGGTAATTCCGATATCTGACGGAGGTGTTTTATGGACTTAAAAGAGCTGGATTACATTGTAACCGTTGCCGATGAGGGGAGTATTTCCCGGGCGGCGGAAAAATTGTTTATGGCGCAGTCAAGTCTCAGTCAGGCTGTCCGTCTGATCGAACAGGATCTCGGTACATCTGTTTTTGTCCGCACTGCCAGAGGAGTCCGCCTGACGGCTGCCGGGGAGGCGTTTATTTCTCATGCCAGACAGATCCTGCAGCAGTACCGGGAAGCGCGCAGTGAGGCTTCTGATATCGAAAACTTAAAAGGCGGGACGATCATCTTTGGGATCAGCACCTACCGGGGAACGTATCTGCTGCCGCCGGTCCTGAAAAAATTTCACGAGCGTTATCCAAAGGTGCATGTGGAGATCAGCGAGATGGACAGTATTGATCTGGAAAACCAGATCCTGGAGGGAATCCTGGATCTCGCACTGATCGCAGCACCTCCGGTCCGGATCAAGCATGGATTCGAGGAACTGATGAGGGATGAGATCATGCTCGTCACTACGAAAGAGCATCCTGTCATGAAATATGCACACGAATGCGAGAATGATCCGGAAGAACTGTGGATCGATCTGAAGGATACCGCCCCGTATGAATATATTTTAGGTCCGCCGAACACGGTACTCGGCCGGACGGCACGCCATTCTCTGCGGGAAGCAGGTGTGGAACCTCTCGGACTCGATACATACCTTTCCGCGGCGTTTGCGGCAGCTGTTGCGCGGGAAGGTGTTGCGCTGGCCTTTACCTACCGGTCCTGCCGGATCATGCGGGATGGATTCCGGTATCTGCGGATCGGAAAAGAGGGGATTTTCCTGGACCTTGCACTGGTCTGGCCGGCAGGAAAATACCGGTCCAGGGCGGCGAAAGCGCTCGCGGATCTGCTCCATGAGATGGCACCGGAACTGCTTCACCGATAGGATTTGACAGAGACACACTTGTATGTGTATAATAGAAATCAATGCATGACAATTTAACAGACTGGCGCGTCGTGGTGGTGAAGCTTTTTGTCGGTGCCGGTCTGGAACGACGGCTGTAAGAGGGGAAATGACAGAACAGCCGGAAAGATCGATCTGAAAAGGAGAAAAGAAAATTATGGTGTTAGCAGTCATCGAAGCGGTGTACCGCTTCCTGTGGGGAGATCTGTTCACGATCCCGATCGGCAACGGAAATGGGATCGGAATCCCTCTTCTCGTGTTGCTTTTGATCCCAACGGGGATCTATTTTACGATCCGGACGAAATTCCTTCCGGTCCGGCTGTTTCCGGATATGATCCGGGCGCTGGGCGGAAAAAAGAAGGAAGAAGGCGGTCTGTCACCGGTGCAGACCTTGTTTGTGTCGACAGCGACCCGTGTGGGAATGGGAAATCTCGTCGGAGTTGTCGCTGCGATCTCTGCGGGCGGCGCGGGAGCCGTGTTCTGGATGTGGATCTCGGCGATCTTTGGTTCCTCCACGGCATTTGTGGAGGCAGCCCTGGCGCATCTATACAAAGAAAAAGATCCGCTCTACGGCGGATATCACGGCGGTCCGGCTTATTATATCCACAGCTATGCGGAGCGCGTGAGAAAAAAGAAATTGAAACACTCCATCGTTGCCGTTTTGTTTGCGCTGTCCGGTCTGATCTGCTGGGGCGGGATCAGCCAGGTCATCAGCAATTCGGTGGCATCGGCATTTAAAAATGCATTTGGAATCTCACCAATGATCACGACGGTCATTCTTGTTGTGCTCTCGGCGGTGATCGTCTTAAGAAAAAATGCAACGGTCCGCGCGCTGGATGTGATCGTTCCGATCATGGCGGGATGTTATTTTGTGATCACCCTGTTCATCATCGCGACGCATCTCGGAAGCGTTCCGGGCGTTTTTAAGAGGATTTTTGAGGAGGCATTCGGACTCCGCCAGATCGCAGCGGGTGGTTTTGGCGCGGTTCTCATGAACGGAGTCAAGCGCGGTCTGTTCTCCAACGAGGCCGGTTCCGGTTCCGCACCGTGTGCAGCGGCAGCGGCGGAGGAGAGTGACTCGGTAAAGGTCGGACTTGTCCAGGCACTAGGCGTATTTATCGATACGATCGTGATCTGCAGCTGCACGGCGATGATCATGCTGCTTGTCCCGGAGGAACTGACGATGGGACTCGCAGGAATGGACCTTCTCCAGAAAGTCATGAGCTACTATATGGGCGAGTTCGGAGTGGTCTTTATCGCCATCACGCTGGCATTGTTCAGTTTCTCGACATTCCTCGGAATCCTGTTCTATGCGCGTTCCAACGTGGCATACCTCTTCGGAAACCGCTGGTGCTATCAGACTCTTTATAAGATCTTCGCCCTGATCATGCTGTTTGTCGGCGGTCTTCAGGCCTACACAGTCGTCTGGGACCTCGGCGATGTCGGCATCGGACTGATGACCGTGTTCAACCTCATGGTACTGTTCCCGCTGTCCGGGGAGGCGCTGCGGGCGTTGAGGGAGTATGAAGAGAAGAAAAAGATGAAATGAAATGCTGGAAAAGAATAGAAAAGCGGCAGAAATCTGAAAAACTGTGAGCGGAGGAACGGGACAGTTCCATGATCGCATAAAAAGATCCGTCAGGATACCGGGGAGAAGAAATTTTCGGTATTCTGGCGGATCTTTTTTGTTTGATCATCATCCCGGAAACACCGTCTCGATCGTCAGCGACTTCCCATCCTCCGTGGACGCCTGGATCTTTCCGCGGTGCGTGTTCACGATGGCTTTTGCGATCGCGAGACCGATCCCGTAGCCGCCGGTCGCGGAATTCCTCGATCGGTCGGAGCGGTAGAAACGGTCAAAAAGGTGCGGGAGCTCAGTAGGATCGACCTCAGATGCCGTGTTGAAACTGCGAGAACCGACATGCTGGAGCTGCTGAAGAAATTTCCGGATGATCAAAGATCCGGATTCCACGCGGTCCAGTATATCTGTTCCAGGATCAAATCGCCGGAGAGCATGATGGAGAAGTTAAAGAGGAAAGCGCTGCCGGAGACACTGGAGTCGGCACTCTGTGAAGTCCATGATGCGGTGGGAGTCCGGGTCATCTGTTCCTTTGCGGATGATGTGTTCCGGGTGGAAAAATGGCTGAAAAGTCAGGAAAACTATGAACTGGTCAAAGAAAAGGACTACATTTCATATCCGAAGCCAAACGGGTATCGCGGGATCCATCTGATCCTTCGGGGAATGACCGGAAAAACGGCGGGAACTTATGTGGAGATCCAGCTCCGGACGATCGCCATGGATTTCTGGGCGAGCCTGGAACACCAGCTGAAATATAAAAAGGAGATCGGACATGCGGCGATGATGAGCGGGGAATTAAAGCAGTGCGCGGATGATATCGCGTCCGTAGATCTTTCGATGCAGACGATCCGCGATATCATCGAGACGGAAGAGTGAAAAGCTCTCAGCTGCGGATCCGCGCATGGATCCCGGAAGTGAGATTCGGGTGTTTCAGACCGCAGATCCGCTGTTTCGGGCTGCCGCCGATGAAGACGCGTTTCCAGACATCCTGGTCCAGTTCATCGTCATGGACATACACTTCGATATCGGTCATCGGCGGGAGCGGAGTTCCGCCGAGCGTGAAGCTGCCGGATGGATCCTGGATCAGGATCCCCTCTTTCACGACGTCTTTCTGCATATAAGAAGCGGCAAACTGAGCGGAGGAGAGATGTGTGATGAGTTCCAGCATCAGGTCGATCTTCAGGCTTTCCTCGGCGGACATTTCCTGTTTATTCAGAGCGCTTGTGAGTACGGATTCATATTTTTCGAGAAAATTTCCGCATGCGGATTCCAGCGTGGAGAGATCCTGCTTCAGTTCGTTTGTGATTTCCATAAAGACATCCTCCTTTAAATATATTTGGGAATTGAGAAACCTGCTCCGGAAACGGCAGCAGGATTATTTTTCATGATGATAATCCAATAATTTCCACAAATGACATTCACTGAATGTCATCGGTGTTTCAATAATAACATATATTGTTTGGAGTGACAATCAGTGAATGCCAAACAAGGAGTGTTATTATATGTATAAAAATAAAACAATATCCGGCAGGAACAATATCTGCGGGATCAAAATTCATGAGCTTCGCTGTGCGATGACGGATGTATCGCAGAAGCATCTGGCGGACATGCTCCAGCTCAAGGGACTGGATCTTGATAAGAATGCGATCCAGAGGATCGAGAGCGGGAAGCGGTTTGTGACCGATATTGAGCTGCGTTATTTCGCAAAGGTCTTAAACGTCAGTTATGAGGCACTTCTGGATCCGGATGTTCCTGAGAATGAGTAAAAGCTTTTGTGTAGTAATTTCCCGCAAACAGATCTGAACGTGCTTTCGACCGTCTGTTTGAGGAAAAATCGTCTTTTTCCTGGAAGAGAAGACCGATATGGTACGGAAAACCGCCGTCAAAGATGCGGTGGTAGGCGGGACTTCCGTCCTCACGGATCAGGAGTGTTTCCAGCGGAACCTGAAATAATTCACCGAGTACCAGCATATTCGGGAGGGAAGGAAAGGATTCCCCCCGGAGCCATTTATAGATCGACTGGGGACTGTCCAGTTCCAGCGCGTCCTGGAGATCCCGCACGGTCATTTTTCTTCTTCGCATTTCATCCCGGATCTTTTTTCCGGTCAGTTTTTTCGACAGATTTTTCATACTTTCAATCTTATCCTCCATATTTCCAATCAGAACAGATCAATATCAACTGTCGGACATAAAAAACGTTGCCGGCAGCCGGATGGGAAAGTATTCAATATATTTTCAAGGGAAACGGACGGCGGATCCTTGCCGGCCGGTGTGAAGATCTGAAGCCTTTGTTCTGCAGGCAGGTCTATCATACTATAAAATTCCGGGTTTGTCTTGAACTAAAAGGTTAAAATGAGAAATTTTATGAAAAAATATCAGGGCAGTGGATCCGGGGAGATGTACAGCTTACAGCGGGAAAGACAGAAAATGCACATTTTTCAGATGTAATGGGAAATAAAGATAAAAAAGATGGAAAACAGGAATCCGGCAGGACTGTCTTATCCCCGGACAGGAACCGGGAAAATGGTCTGCAGGGAATCTGTTTTCCACCTCTGAAAAATATAAATGATGTTATTTTAATTTTCCTGACGTGCCTTTAACGGAAGGATTTCTTTCCGATACACATAGCCGAGGCAGACTGCACTGAAAACGATCGCGAAAACTTCGGCGATCGGGAATGCGAACCATACGACGTGAAGTCCTCCGAGTTTCGCAAAAACAAATGCGACCGGGAGAAGAACGACCAGCTGACGGAACACGGAGATCCATAAGCTCAACATGCCGTGACCAAGCGCCTGAAACATGGAAGAGCAGACGATGGAGAATCCGGCGAACAGGAAGCTCAGGGAGATGGTCCGGAGTGCCGGGATGCCGATGGAGAGCATGGTGTCGGAGGCGCTGAAGATCATTAGGAGCTTATCCGGTATGAGCTGAACGACCGCTAAACCGATCAGCATGATCGTTACGGCATACATGGCAGCGAGCTTCAGGGTTCCCATGATGCGGTCCGGCTTTCCGGCGCCGTAGTTGTAGGCGATGATCGGGACCGTTCCGTTGTTCAGACCGAAGACCGGCATGAACACGAAGCTCTGGAGCTTAAAGTAGATGCCGAATACCGCAGTCGCCGTGGAAGAGAATGCGATGAGGATCTTGTTCATTCCGAAGGTCATGACACTTCCGATGGATGCCATGATGATGGACGGAATACCGACTGCATAAATATGGCTGATGATCTCGCTGTTTGGTTTAAAGTCACGGAGAGAGATCGTGATCTCATGGTTTCTCGTCTTGTTAAAGAAGAAACCGAGACAAAAGGCGATGATCTGCCCGATCACGGTAGCGCCGGCCGCACCCGCGATGCCGAGAGCAGGCGCTCCGAAATAACCGAAGATCAGGATCGGATCCAGAACGATATTGATGATCGCGCCGAGACCCTGGGTGTACATGGAGTAGATCGTTTTTCCGGTGGACTGTAAGAGACGCTCACAGGCGATCTCCATGAAAAGTCCGAAGGAAGCGATCGTGCAGACTCTTAAATAAGTAGTTCCGAGATCCACGATCTCCTCGATATCGGTCTGGAGACAGAAGAACTGTCTTGCAAAGCAGAGGCCGAAGAGTGCAAATACGACATAGCTCAATGCAGCAAGGAACAGAGCGTGATCCGCGATCTTGTTGGCGCATTCAAAGTTCTTTTCCCCAAGGTTTCTCGAGAGGGCGGCGTTGACACCGACGCCGGTTCCGGTCGCAACGGCGATCATCAGGTTCTGGGCCGGGAACGCCAGGGATACGGCGGTCAGGGCATTTTCACTGAGCTGTGCGACGAACATACTGTCGACAATGTTATAAAGTGCCTGGACGAGCATCGAGATCATCATCGGCACGGACATGGAGATCAGAAGCCGGTTTAGCGGCATGACTCCCATCTTGTTTTCTGTTGCCATAGAACATGACTCCTTTCATACATACATCCCTGCCTGTTTTCAGAAAAGAAAAAATGTAGGTAACGATTCAGCAGGTCTGCGCAGTTGCTGCGCTGACCGTAAGAAAGCCTTGACTTGAGGGAAAAATTCCATCGGCGCAGCGATCTGGAATGGATTTTTGCTCATAGCTTGCCATGCATCCGAAGGGAAGCTCCGGGGGAGGTTCCAGTAGGTGTGAAGGTACTGAACAGTTACAAATGTGGAAAGACTGCCGAAAGTTTGTACTTTGGCAGTCAGGATTCCTGAAAAAGGCATACTGTCTGGCATTATACGACAAATAAAAATGTTCGTCAACATAGATCTCATAGGTTGCCGTGCCGGGGGAAGAGTTTTGCTGATCTTAGCGGATTTTGCCGGATTGACAAAAGGGCGGGGGCGGCGTATCATAAAAACGATGCGGTAATTTTTGCGGACAGAGTGTGTCCGTGTACTGCAGCATGAAAATTTCATGGTTTCCGTCTGAGAAAAACGAGGAAAGCTGTGTACAGAGCAGAGAGCGGAAACTTATATTAATGAATAGGAGAGAAAGAATGATCCAGGAAATCGCCCCACATAAATTTGATCTGACTTACGGACAGCCGAAGGCGCAGGATGAGGACTTTGTCCTCTTTATCAAGAAGAGCAAGACACTTTTGAGAAAAACAGCTGAGGAGAATCATGAGATTCCGAAGTTTTCTGATTTCCAGGAAGACAAAGAAGCGCTCAAAGAGAACGCGTACTATCTGTTCGCGATCGATGGAAATCATTATTATTATGTGACAGAGATGCCGGAACATGTCTCCGACGCATATGAGCTCTGCCCGACAGCGGCATATCGGAAGATGCATCCGATGTACCAGGCGTTCGCAGGGATCACTGCTACCCAGCTTCACCGCTTTAAGGAGAGCAGAAAGTACTGCGGATGCTGCGGTCACCTGATGGAAAACAGCAAGACCGAGCGCGCGCTGGTATGCCCGGAGTGCGGACAGACTGAGTATCCGAAGATCTCCCCGGCTGTAATCGTTGCGATTTCCGATGGGGACCGTCTCCTGATGTCCAGATACCGTGTGAACAACAATCCGTACCGCGGATATGCGCTGATCGCCGGTTTTGTAGAGATCGGAGAGAGTTTTGAGGAGACGATCCACCGCGAGGTCATGGAGGAAGTTGGCCTGAAGGTCAAAAATATCCGCTATTATAAGAGCCAGCCGTGGGCATTCTCCGACACGGAGATGATCGGATTCTTCGCGGAGCTCGATGGACCGGACAAGATCAAGCTTCAGGAGGACGAGCTCTCCGAGGCTGGCTGGTACCACCGCGATGAGATCCCGGATGAGACGATGATGAACAGCATTGGAAGTGAGCTTAAGATGGTGTTCAAGTACGGAAGTCTCGAGAAGTTCTATGAGGCGACCGGGTATCACGACGAAAATTAGGGATATGGGAATATCGGATCAAGTGTGATCCTGATGGGGATCCTGCAGAAAGAATCGATGGCAGGTTGTAAATTGAAAAAAAGCCGGAGACTGAATTTCAGACTGTACGAGAAATTCAGTTTCCGGCTTTTTGCAACAGAAATTTTCTGCTAAAAAGACAGATGGATCAGGCTTTGCGGAATGTCCGGCAGAATTCCAGAAATTCTCGCAGGGTATCAGGAACATCCTGTGGATGATAACAGAATCCGATCACGCGTTTCGGAATCGGGATATCAAGCGGGATCTCGATAAGCGTACCGTTTTTCAGATCATCTTCGATGAAGTCTTTGATGACGCAGCCGATCCCGAGTCCGATCCGGGAGAACTCGATGAGGAGTTCCATGTCAGTCGTCTCGAGGATCTGGTTGATCTCGATCTGATTGTCGGACAGGTAGGCATCGACGTGTTTCCGGCTCATGTTGGAGCGGTTTAAGAGCATGATATTTCCGGTCTTAAAGATATCCGGGTCGTTTCCTTCTCTTAAATGAAGATTCTCCAGGTAGGCAGGCGTACAGACGAAGATGTCGCTGATCTCCATCAGGGGCTGGAAGTGGAGTCCTTTTCTGTTTTTTGGCTCAGCGACAAGGCCGATATCGATCTTTCTGGCATCGAGCATGTCGAGTGTCTGGTAGGTGGACTGGCTCTCGATGGCGATGTTTACATGTGGATATTTTCCGATAAAGCCTTTTAAGTAGGGGAGGAGGACGTATTTACACAGGGTGTTGCTGACGCCGATCTTTAAGTTTCCGATATGGAAGTCATGGATCCGTTTGAGTTCGCGTTCGCCGTGACCGATGGAGTCGAAGGCTGTGTTCACATGCTGGAAGAGGATGGTTCCTTCTCTTGTGAGCTGGACTCCGCGGGAGTTTCGGTTGAAGAGTCTGGTTCCGAGGCTTTCTTCAAGTTTGCTGATGGCTTTACTGATGGCGGGCTGGCTGATGTAGAGTTCTTTGGCAGCCCGGGAGATGTTGCCGCAGCGGGCTACCTCGTAGAAGATTTTGTATTGTGACAGATGTTGTTCCATGAAAATACCGCTGTCCTGTCAGGGACCGCAGGAACATAACCCCCTTTCATATGTGGTATTCGTATTATTTATAGCTATTATAATGAATGGGGGTGGGGATGTCAATATGAAATTGATGGCGAAAGGTACGCGCCGGTCGGCCTCCGGCTCCGGGCACTCGGGATTTTAGGGGCGGTTCCTCTAGACTTGCGGAAGAATGCTAAGGGCGGAGAAGATGGGACACAACTCGCTGCGCTCAAACAAGTGTCCCATCTCCTCCAACGCATTCTCCCGCGAGCCAAGAGGAAGCCAAGCCCCTGAAATCAGGCACCCGGATCCGGAGGCCGGCCGGCGCTGAAATTGGCTGTGCTGGGTGGGGATCGCAGGCGCTGCGCTGTGCGATCCTGGATAGTGGTGATGTCAGATGCGGTATGTTTTGAAGATTTCTGATATCTGGTACTGGACTGTGTGCAATCCTGGCTTAGGCGATCGCACAGAGGCCCAGTTCTTTTTTGAGGATTTCATCGACGGAGTCGAGGATTCCGAGGTGTGTCTCGAGATCGAGGTGGTCTACGGTCATTTCATTTTTTCGGGTGCAGCCGTCGACGCTGCCTGCGGCTACGGCGAGACGGAGAGATTCGGTCTCTTCGGCGCGGGTCGGGAGCAGGCTCTTCTCGGCGAGGAGGGAGCAGAGGGCGGCGATGCCGATGCCCCACCAGTTGGAGACGCCGCTTGCGAGTGTGAGATCGGCGGCTTCGGCGGTGCAGATCTTATCTCCGAACGGGACAAATGTCTCGATCACATTCCGGTAGGTTCCCATTCCCATTTCGTTTCCGCCGTCACCGATGGAGATCGTGACTGCTCCGGCTTTTTTTGCCTCGGAGAGGAAGAGGGCGGAGTCGGTGATCATGTCGTCGAGGACTTCACCGCGCATGCTGTGATAGTGGCCATTGGCGGCTTTTCCTGGGCGTTCTAAGGAGATGAAGTGGGTCGGGGAGAAGTTTTTGATGCAGCTTCGGATGAAGTCTTCGGTGTCTGTTTTTGGCAGCATCATGAGTTTTGCTTTAGGTGCGCGGTAGCAGACGACGTCGCTCACGATGGAGAAGGCGGGTTCGTCGGTGATCACGAGGACGGAGACGCCGAGTGCTGTCAGGGCGGCGGCGATATCGGCGATGCCGAGAGGTCCGTCTGTCTCGCCTACATAGGTTCCGTCTTCAAGGCGGACCGGGAAACCGGTGAGAAGGATCACGCGGCGGGCAGTGGAGAGTGTTTCAAGTGTTTCGCGGATCGGGTTGTCCGGCAGTGCTTTTAAGAGTCCGCGGTTTCCGAAGTCCTGT
Organism: Pilosibacter rotomagensis; assembly: GCF_045062245.2. NCBI lineage: Bacteria > Bacillati > Bacillota > Clostridia > Eubacteriales > Clostridiaceae > Pilosibacter > Pilosibacter rotomagensis. The sequence goes on from NZ_CM170323.1 coordinate 1,226,197, forward strand.
TTCATAATGGTATCCAGATCTTTAAAGAATGTCATGTTCATATCCTCCAATTGATGATCGGGCTGCAGGGAAGCGGAGATGGGATCGCCTGGGACGGTCCGGGGCTTTTGCGGCAGCGCGAATGTGATGAGAAGGAGAATGCTTTTTTCGTATCAGGGCAACAAAAAAAGCCACTGATCCCCTTGTTGGAAGATTCATGGCTCTTATTTACGGTGGGAGCATCCGGGCAGGAGTCCCGATAAATAAAAGAATCTGTTTTTGTATCTTTAGTTTAGTGGAAATGGGTGGAAATGTCAATGGAAAAAGGGAAATTCCGGTGGTATAATAAGCAGTAAAGTTACTTTTTATGGGTAGGAATTTTCTGAACTGAAAATTCCGTATGATACTGTTATGACCGCAGATTTTGCCGATTCGGAATGCGAAGCATCGGCAAAATCCTGTTACAGTGCGCGGGCATAGAGTGCCCGTGTACTGTAACGCAGTAAGGTTATAAGTTGATCAATGGAAGTACAGAGTTTTGGGAAAAGGGGAATACATTATGGAGAACAGGAACACGATCCTCGTGGTCGGCCAGGCGAAGCCGAGCAAAGAGGATGCGATCTACAATCTGCACGGGGAATTTTATATCAGTCTGATCGTGGAGCGGGAGACTGGAAAAATTTTGGAGCTGGACTGCAATACGATCCTGGATGTGACAAAGCGGTTTGTGGCATCGATGTTTGTCGGAAAAAGTTTAAAGACGGATATTCCGGCGATCGAGAAGGAGATCCGGGAGCGGTATTTTGCGCTGACGCAAAAGCCTCTGATCGCGTGTATGAAGGACGCGTGCAACCGGTATCTCACGGCAATCGGGGAGAATTGTCCGCAGAAGAAGAGCTGAGGAGACTGAAAAGATGCAGGAATGTCTGATCAGACTGAGCTGAACGACCGGTTAAAGGAACTTTTAACAGAGCAGAGATGAGAACTATAACATAATTGTATAGATCTGGAAACAAAAGAGTATAAATTTTAACATTCTTAAGCCGGAGCTTGTCTCCGGCTGTTTTTTTCTTGTTTTTTCCGGGATGGATTGACAAGGGGAAAAAACATGATAAAGTTATGAATGCTGTTTTTCAAAACCCCATGAAAAAGCGGCAGATAGACAGAGGTCTGGCATGAAAAAATGATTCCACAGAAATATCCGGGAGACAGGTTTTCTGCGATATGTTGAGAAACATGTGACCCTGTTATCATGAAAATCTAAAGTATGAAAAAGGAGTACCCCACTTATGAGTTCGTGGAATGATGTAACGAAAAAGGTGCGCGGGATGCGGAAAAATTTCGCATTCCGCTGTGCGATTTCTTTTGTGGCAGTTCTGGCATCTGCCCTTTTGCAGTCCTATGTGATCCTGGCGTTTATCCGTCCGGCGGGACTTTTGTCCAGCGGATTTACAGGACTTGCGATCCTGATCGACCGAATTACCGAGCTGTACGGATTTTCCGTATCGACTTCCCTGGCGTTAGTTGTCCTGAATCTCCCGGTCGCACTCATGTGCTGCCGCAGCATTAACGTGAAATTTACCGTATTTTCACTTTTACAGGTATTTTTCGCCAGCTTTTTCTTAAAAGTCTGCCATTATACCCCGTTGTTTGATGACCTGACCCTGAATGTGATCTTCGGAGGTGTTCTTTATGGACTCTCTGTTGTTCTCGCACTGAAAGGAAATGCATCGACCGGCGGTACCGACTTTATCGCACTTTATGTCTCAAATAAGACAGGAAAGTCGATCTGGAATTACGTGTTCATGGGAAATGTCTGCATCCTTGTGATCTTCGGACACATGTTCGGATGGAAATATGCAGGTTATTCGATCCTGTTCCAGTTCATTTCCACAAAGATGATCTCCACCTTCCATCACCGCTACGACCGCGTGACCTTACAGATCACGACCGAGAAGGCGGAGGAGATCATGAAAAAGTACGTCAGCCAGTACCACCACGGAATTTCCTGTGTGGAAGCGATCGGCGGTTACAGCCACAAAAAGATGTATCTGCTCCACACCGTGATCTCTTCCTATGAGATCAACGATATCGTCCAGCTGATCCAGGATGTGGATGAGCATGTGATCATCAACGTATTTAAGACGGAGAACTTCTACGGAGGATTCTACCGGGAGTCCCTGGATTAAGAAAATCAAAAAGTAATAAAGTAACTATTCAGTAGGTCTGCGCACTTGCTGCGCTGACCGTAATAAAACATGGGACGGAAGGCAAAAATCCCATCGGCGAAGCCGATCTGGAATGAATTTTTGCTCGTAACTTGCCATGCATCCGAAGGGAAGCTCCGGGGGAGGTTCCTGTAGGTGTGAGGGTACTGAACAGTTACGTAATAAATTACAGACAGCACACAGAACTCTGATTGTCGACATGGAAGGAGTACGTGTGCTGTCTTTTTATTTACGCGGACAACGAGCCAAAGTCCGCGCTTGCGCGAGACCTTGGCGACTGTCGCGATAACAAGGGGAAACTCGCGAATCGTGTTTTTGCTTGTTTGACAGGAAATTCCTGCGTTAAGTGTTGCGTACATTCGACTTAATGATGTCGCACACACCTTTTCTCCAGCATCGTCACCGCCTGATACAGCACCGCCGACAGCACACACAGGATCACGATAGACATGATCACGAGGTCCAGTTTGAAGACCTGGCTGCCGTAGATGATGAGAAAGCCGAGGCCTGCCTGCGCGGAGAGAAATTCCCCGATGATGACGCCGACGAGACAGAGACCGATGTTGACCTTCATGTTGCTGATGATGAGAGGGACAGAACCTGGCAGCAGGACCTTTGTGAGGACATCTTTCTGCTTCCCTCCGAGCGTATAGATCAGCCGGATCTGATCCGGGTCCATGGAGAGAAAGCCGTTGTAGAGCGTTAAGATCGAGCCGAAGACCGCCACGGAGACGGCCGCCGTGATGATCGTTTTCATGTTGTTGCCGAGCCAGACGATGAGGACCGGGGCGAGGGCGGACTTCGGCAGGCTGTTCAGCATGACAAGATACGGCTCCAGGATCTTTGCCAGCCGCCTGCTGGACCAGAGCGCCACCGCACCGAAGATCCCGATGCATGTCACGAGAAAAAAGCTGAGCATCGTCTCAAGAATCGTGATCCCCGTGTGATAAAAGATCGTCCGGTCCGCCGCCATGGAAAGAAAACAGGAGAGCACGCGGGACGGAGAACTGAAAATAAAATCATTCAGGATCCCGATGCGGGCACTGACTTCCCAGGAAACAAGGAACAGGATCAGAAACAAGACCCGGCAGGCAAAAATCTGTCTGCGGATCCGCCGTTCCTGTTCCAGATAGCGATGCTGGGCGGGAGAGACGGAGAGCGCTTCCGTGGGGATCGCACCCCGCCGCCGGAAAAAAAGAAAAGAAGCGATATCATGAAATTTCATCCGCTCCACCTCCGATCCCACATTTCGGTCCGTCATTTTCATCCTTTAGAGGAACACCCCCATACTTCCGATCATTTCCGTCCAAAGCCATCTCATCACCTTCCCCTGAATTTCCAAGAATCCTCCACAATTCATTAAAATAAGAAGAAAACTCCGGATAATTCCGCCGCTTCAAAGGACTCGTCTCATGATCCGGAAAACGGATCAGAAGCTCCCCCTTGATCCGCCCGGGCCGGCTCGTCAGGACCAGGATCCGGTCTGCCGCGCTGACGGCCTCGGAGAGATCGTGCGTGATCAGGATCGCCGTCTTTTTCCGGCTGCGGATGATCGAGCTGATATCATCACAGACGGAGAGTCTTGTCTGATAATCAAGAGCAGAAAACGGCTCATCGAGAAGCAGAAGATCCGGCTCCAGCGCCAGTGTCCGGATCAACGCCGCCCGCTGCCGCATGCCGCCGGAAAGCTCGGACGGCCTTGCGTCATAAAAATACTGAAGCCCATACGCATCAAGAAGCTCTCTCAGCCGCCCGATATGCCCGGGATCACACTTCCCCTGAACCTCAAGCCCGAGAGAAGCATTTGAAAAAATCGTGCGCCACTCAAACAGATGATCACGCTGCAGCATATACCCGATCCCGGACGATCCCTTCGCGACCGGGATCCCATCCAGAAGGATCTCCCCCCGCTCCGGCGCCAGAAGCCCGGAAAGCAGCGAAAGCAGCGTAGACTTCCCACACCCCGACGGCCCGACAATACAAAGAAACTCCCCGCTGTTCACATGAAACGATATATCAGAAAGGGCCTTCGTCTCTCCCTCCAACGTATGATAGGAGAAATCCACCCCATTCACTTCCAACTTCGGAGTCATGGACACCTCACAAACAGTATTTATTATAAAATATGAATCCATATCTGCACACGTGAACCGTTATCCATCAATCTTTCCTTTTGTCCAGCACCAGCGCAGACCACCCACCAGGCACGGGTGCATATTTGCGGGGCTTGGCTTCCTATTGGCTCGCAAAAGAATGCGTTGGAGGTGCGGGGACACTTGTCTGAGCGAAGCGAGTTGTGTCCCCGCACCTCCGCCCTTAGCATTCTTTCGCAAGCCTAGAGGAACCGCCCCGAAAATCCCGGCACCCATGCCTGGTGGGTGGCCTGCGCGTATCCTTCGCCAATCCCCCCAAAACCGTAAAAATTCCGCAAGAAAACCGAAAGACAGAAGTCCAAAAAACGCAAGCTTTCCCTGCTATACTACTCCTTAGTATAAAAAAAAACACAAACACCAAGGGAGTAAACCATGAGCAGTGAAGAAAAAATCTCACCTGATGAGTTCGATCAGGAACTGGAAGCTCTGATGAGCGGAAAAAAAGAACCAAAAAAGAAAAAAGGTGGAAAGAAAAAGAAGATCGCCGTTTCGGCAGCCGTCATCCTGGTCCTTGGGATCGCAGCCGGAAAGATCCTCGGCGGCGGAAAAGACATGGTCCCGGTGGTGGACACCGTAAACCCTGTGAGAAAAACGATCCAGAACCGCCTCTCCGTCACCGGCCCGGTATCCGGAACCGACAGCGTGGACGTCGTTTCCAACCTCCATGCGGAGATCCTGGAGATCCCGGTAAAAGAAGGGGACAAAGTCACAAAAGGACAGACACTGGCAGTCCTCGATGACTCCGATGTAAGAAAAACGGCAGATATCGCAAAAAACGATTACGATCTCGCAGTGAGCACCTGCGCGGAGAAAGACAAAGAAGCACGAAACGGCTACGCGAAAGCCATACAGGACCTGAACACCGCACAGGCGAACTACGACCGGACAAAAGCACTCTATGACGGCGGCAGCGTGCCGAAAGTAGACCTTGAGACTGCGGAAAACGGACTCAATGACGCGAAACGCGAGCGGGACTCCTATACCGTGAAGAATGGGACAGCGGTTGCGGACGATTCCTACCGCCTCCAGATCGAAAAGGCAAAATATGACTACGAGAAAGCGACGGAATCCCTGGAGGATACCGTGCTGAAAGCGCCGATCGACGGCACCGTGGTCCGCGTAAATACGAAAGTCGGACGGTTTGCCGACAAGATGGAGAACGATGCCCCGCTGTTTGTGATCGAAAACCTCGACCAGCTGGAACTTGAGATCAAAGTCAGCGAATATTCGATCGGAAAAGTCGCACTCGGACAGGAGGCGGAGATATCAGCGGATATTTTAAACGGCGGGACGGTCCACGGAGTTGTCGACTCGATCTCCCCGACCGGAGAGGAAAAAGGCGGCGGATCCACCGAACGTGTCATCCCGACAACGATCCGGATCACGGACAGCGATACGAAGCTGATCGCCGGGATCACCGCCCGCGCTTCGATCGTGCTGGAGGAATCGGAAAACGCCCTGACAGTCCCTGTGTCGGCAGTCATGGAGAAAGACGGGGCAGCTTATGTCCAGAAGCTCACGGACGGGGTCGTCTCCTGGGTTCCGGTCACCATCGGCGTGGAAGGAGATGTGGAGGCGGAGATCATCCCGCAGGAGGGCCATGCGCTGGACGAAAATTCGCTTCTGATCGCGGAGCCGGGAGAGCAGTATCCGGAAGGAATGGCTGTCAATTCAGCGGCAAAACAGGGGGAATAAGAGATGTTTGAAAAATGGAGAGGAGCTGCCTGGCTTACGGAAAATGTGACGGACGAGCTGATCCGCCTAGAAAATCTCGTGAAGATCTATGACACGGGCGCGATCCGGGTCCTGGGATTAAAAAAGATCAACCTGACGATCCGCCGCGGGGAATTTGTGGCGATCATGGGCCATTCCGGATCGGGAAAATCCACCCTGATGAACATTCTGGGCTGTCTCGACCGCCCGACACTCGGTCATTACTATCTGGATGGGATTGACACGGCGGCGCTGTCGCCGGATGAACTCTCGGCGGTGAGAAACAAAAAGATCGGTTTCGTATTCCAGTCCTTCAATCTGATCTCACGCACATCGGCATTAAAAAATGTGGAGCTGCCGATGACTTATGCGAGGATCCCGAAGAAAAAACGGACGGAGCGTGCCATGGAACTTTTAGATTGTGTGGGACTTGGCGCACGTGCCGGTCACATGCCGAACGAGATGTCCGGCGGACAGAGACAGCGCGTGGCGATCGCCAGAGCTCTCGCAAACGAACCGCCGCTGATCCTCGCGGATGAGCCGACGGGAAACCTCGACACGGCGGCATCGATCGAGATCATGGAGATCTTTGCGGAGCTCCACAAGGCTGGAGCCACGGTGATCGTGGTCACCCACGAGGAAAACATTGCCGCCTTCACGGACAGGATCATCCACTTTTCCGACGGACAGATCATCAAAGATGAGATCAATGAGAATCCGACAAAGGGGAGCGGGGAACTCCACATGAAGGGCCTCTACCGACATTTCCGGGAGGCAGCCGGAACAGAGAGCGGGGTGAGTTCATGTTAGGGGAAAATATGGTCATGGCGTTCCATGCCATCATGGCGAACAAGATGCGTTCCTTTCTGACGATGCTCGGCATCATCATCGGGATCGGCTCCGTCATCTCGATCGTCTCCATCGGAGACACCATGCGGGGACTGTTTGCGGATCTCTACAAGGATGCGGGAACGACGCAGGCAGTCGTGTCGATCGGATACTGGGTCGAGGACGTGCGGGACAGCGATTATTTCACATTGGATGACCTGGAGAAGATCCGGGAAGTGTTTGCAGACGAGATCGCATATATCGACAGTTATGCGAGTGTGAGCCCGGATGTCCGCGTGGGTCGGACTTCCATGAAATTTGATCTTCAGGGAGTCGACCGGGATTATCAGGAAGTACAGCCGGTGACGATGGTTGCCGGACGGTATTTAAACGAGAGTGATATCCTTGGAAGAAAGAAAAACGTGGTGATGGAGGCGGAGAGCGCCGGAAAACTTTTTGGAACGGAGGATGCGGTCGGGAAGACATTCCGGACGACGATCTACGGGGACACGGACCTCTATACCGTAGTCGGCGTCTATAAAAAGGAGATGAGCGCGTTTCAGAAACTGCTGATGGGCGGTTCCAGCGATACAGGGTCCGCATACATTCCGTACACGTTGCTCACCTGGCCGAATGATACGTTTTATTACTGCCGCTTATATGCAAAAGAAGGAACCGATATGGTGGATCTCATGTCCCGCCTGACCGCCTATCTCGGAAAATTAAAAGGGCGGAACGCAGGAGATTTCTATACGAACACGGTGGCGGATGAGATGGGAAGCATTGACAGCATGATGGGAGGACTTTCCATGGCGGTCGGCGGGATCGCGGCGATCTCCCTGATCGTCGGCGGGATCGGGATCATGAACATCATGCTGGTGTCCGTCACGGAGAGGACCCGGGAGATCGGGATCCGGAAAGCGCTGGGCGCGAGGACCAGGGATGTCCTGATCCAGTTCCTCACGGAGTCGGCGATCCTGTCCGCCCTGGGCGGGATCATCGGCGTCGTACTTGCCGTGACCGTTGTGACGGCGGGAGGTGCCGCGTTTGGACTCCCGGTCGTGATCCGGCCGGGGATCATCATTCTTGCAGTGTCATTTTCGGCGGTTGTCGGAATTTTCTTTGGAATCTATCCGGCATCGAAGGCCGCAAAGGCGGATCCGATCGACGCGCTGCGGTACGAGTAAAAAAGTCTGCGATCCCCTTTAAGAATTTACGCGGCTAATCTGTTTGCAAGAATGTTCAGCGCCGTGTATAATTATGAAATGAACTGCCGCCTGGTGTTCCGGACCGGAGAGAGTCGGGAGTCATTTCTTGAATATGCAGCGCTGGCAGCCGGAAACCTGATCCTGGACAGCATGATCCTCGGGATCCTTGTGAGGGGAGGAATTCCTCTCTACGTGGCAAAGGTCATGATGGAATGTACCATGTTCCTGTTCAGCTGGATCATGCAGCATCAGATCATATTCAGAAAGAGAGGAAAGCAGTATGGGATGGGAGTTTGATATCTTAAACGGGATCCAGTCGGTATTTCAGTCGGATCTTATGGATCAGATTATGCCTGCAGTCACCGCTCTCGGGAACGGCGGCATCTTCTGGATCGCGGCAGGACTTGTTTTTACTTTATATAAAAAGACGAGAACATTTGGAATCTGCATTCTGACAGCACTGGTCTTTGAGGTACTGAGCTGCAATGTGATTCTGAAACCTCTGGTCGCAAGACCGCGTCCGTTTACTTCAGATCCGGCGAGAATCCTTTTGATCCCGAGACCGGAAGATTATTCGTTTCCGTCTGGACATACGGCGGTATCCTTTGCTGCAGCGTCAGCCGCCTGGTTTATGAAGAAGAGAAAAACAGGTGTGGCTTTTGGGGCCGTCGCATGCCTGATCGCATTTTCGAGACTGTATCTGTATGTCCATTATCCGACGGATGTATTGGCCGGGGCTGTCATTGGAATCCTCTGCGGGGCAGCCGCTTCAAAACTGACAGAGATGGTAGCGGCGGCCCGAGAGGCACGAAGAGATTCCGGCCCGGAAATTCCGGTCGGGAAGTTATGAAAGAGGGAGAACCATGGAGAAAAAGCCGGGAATGTCGCTGAGTTTGAGCTTCTGAGGTTCATGGCGCAGAATCCGAATGTCGTATTTTCAAAGGATCGTCTCTTTGAGGCAGTCTGGGGATACGATTACGTCTCGGACGCGGCGACTGTGTCAGTCCATGTGAACAGGATCCGGGAGAAGATCGAGGACGATGCGAGAAATCCGAAGATCCTCGAGACGGTCTGGGGAGCGGGATACCGGTTGAATTCATAATTATAACATGAAAAAACCGCTTACGGATTTCCGGATCCATAAGCGGTTTTGATCAATTTTTTCCTTTTTTATTCTACAAGAGCTCCATTTACATCAACCGTGTGTCCATCCGGAGTTACACAGTCAACCATGAGAGTTCCCTTGAATCCGTCGCCTTCCTCATGGAAGTAGTACCATTTGCCGCCGATCTCATGCCATCCGGTAAAGAGGGCGCCGGTCTCAAGGTCCATGTAGTACCAGTTGCCGTCATCTTTTACCCAGCCGGTCTGCATGATGTTGTCATGACCGAAATAGTACCAGGTTCCGTCGATCTCCAGCCAGTAGTCAGTTGCTTCGAGACCTTCTGCGAAATGATATTTCCAGGTGCCGTCAGCGAGTTCTTCCCACGCACCGCCAGCCGGGGATTTTAAGCCGCGGAGGCGACCGCCGTTTACACTGCGGTACTGTTTAGGATAAGTCGGCTCTGTTGTGTCAGCAGCCTGTGCTGTGATCATTGTTCCGAGTGCCAGAGTTGCAGCGAGAGCTGCGATACAGATCTTTTTCATGAAAAATACCTCCTGGGATTTCCTTTTCCGGTATCAGACTGCATATAAAAAATATGAAATCTGCCGTTTTTTCTACGAACTTATCTATATCCTAATATGGAAACAGAAAAGAGTCAATAAAAAGTGGCAAAATAGCGGCAAATAGAGAGTGAAAAGACGGCAAAAATGCGGCGGGAGCTCTCACAGGCAGGAAATTTTGGGGTTGCTTTGTCATAGTGAGAAATTTCGTGAACTGAAAATTTCGTACAATCCTGTAACGTTTTCTGAACATGGAATTCCACGTGATATTGGAGTGAAAATATGAGAAAAAAGGGAAATAGAAAAGTGTTGTCAAGTTTTCGGGTTTGTGATAAAATGAGTGGCACAGTTTTGTGGATGACACAATTTCGATGAAACCGGCGGTTTTATGGAATTTTCTGCCCGGAATAAGGGCGGACGGACCGCCTTTTTGGATTCACTTTTGCGTTGATGGAGGCAGATATGAAATATAAGTGTCTGATCTTTGATCTCGATGGAACACTGGTAAATTCGATCCATGCGCTGACCTACTGCACGAACCTCGCTCTTGAGAAGTTCGGGCTCGGTCCTCTGACGGAGACTCAGATGAAGACGATCGTCGGGGATGGATATAAGATGCAGATGAAGCGTTCTCTGGCCGCCTGCGGAGATACGGACGAAGCGCATTACGAGGCAATCTTACCTGTATATATGGAGATTTTCGGAAAATACTGTAACTATGAGATGCATCATTACGATGGGATCATGGAGCTCACGGCGAGAGCGAAGGAACTCGGTCTTAAGATCGCGGTCGTGTCCAATAAGCCGGACGCTCAGGCGAAAAAGACGGTGGAATACGTGTTCGGAACAAACTATTTCGACACGGTGATCGGGGAGCAGGAAGGTGTCCCGAAGAAGCCGGATCCGTCAGGGGCGCTGAAGGCGGCGAAACTCTGCGGTGCAGATCCGTCGGAGTGCCTGTATTTTGGTGACACGAACACGGATATGAAAACTGGAAAGAATGCGAAGATGACGACCGTTGGAGTTCTCTGGGGATTCCGGGGGCGTGAGGAACTTGCCGCATTTCATCCGGAATTTCTGCTTGAAAAGCCGCAGGATATCTTAAAAGAGATAGTCGGGTGATGATACCGGAGGAGACAGATTGAAATATTTTAAGAAAACAAGACGAAAACGGGTGGAAGCATGGCTCATTGCAGCGATGTTTCTTTTTGGTTCCCTGACCGGGTGCGCTTCTGTCAGGGACACACACGGGAATGTGGGAACTCCAGGAGACGGGAAGCTGAAGGTTGTGACGACCTTGTTTCCGTATTATGATTTCGCAAGACAGATCGCCGGTGACGTCGTGGATCTTTCCATGGTGATCCCTGCCGGTCAGGACAGCCATTCGTTTGAACCAACGCCTGCAGATATCCGACTGATCCAGAATGCGGATTTTCTGATCTGCAACGGCGGAACGATGGAACAGTGGGTGACACAGGTGCTCGGATCCCTGGATGCCCCGGACCTGAAGGTCATCACGATGATGGACTATGTCGATGTCGTTCAGGAGGAAATCGTGGAAGGAATGGAAGATTCCGGCGACGATCATGGACATGATCATGCGCATCATGACGAGGAAGACGGTGACCATGCAGATCATGACCACGATACGGAGGACCATGACCATGCGGACGACGACCATGCCTACGAGATCGAGTATGACGAGCATATCTGGACGTCTCCGGTGAATGCCATGAAGATCACGCAGGTGATCGCGGATACGCTGGAGGAGATGGATCCGGCGGATGCGGCGGTTTTCCGGGCGAATGAGGCGGATTACCTCGGGAAGCTGAAGAATCTCGACCAGGAATTCCGGGATGTCGTGGACGGTGCGGATCTTGACCTGATCGTCATGGCGGATAAGTTCCCACTCCGCTATTTTGCGGACACCTACGGACTCCGCTACCGGGCAGCGTTTTCCGGCTGTTCGTCCGACACGGAGCCGAGCGCGAAGACGATCGCTTATCTGATCGACAAAGTGCGGGAGGAACAGATCCCGGCGGTCTACTATCTGGAGCTTTCCAGCCACCGGGTGGCGGAGATCATCAGTGAGGAGACCGGAGCGAAGCCGTTATTATTCCACTCCTGCCACAACGTGACGAGGAGAGAATTTGAGAGCGGCGTTACCTATCTGCAGCTGATGGAACAGAATGTTGTGAATTTACGGGAAGGACTTTATCGATGAACCAGCCTTTATTAAAATGTGAACATGTGGACTTTGGATATGAAAATTACGATGTGGTGAAGGACGTGTCCATGGAGATCGTTCCCGGGGATTATCTCTGCATCGTCGGTGAGAACGGATCCGGAAAGAGTACGCTGATGAAGGGCCTTTTAGGGCTCTTAAAGCCGACCGGGGGAGTCCTCACGATCGCGGACGAGTTAAAACGGTCCGGCATCGGATATCTCCCGCAGCAGACGCCGGCGCAGAAGGATTTCCCGGCAACGGTCCAGGAGGTCGTACTTTCCGGCTGTCTCGGAAAGCGCGGAAACCGCCCATTCTATTCTGCGGCGGAGCGGAAGATCGCACAGGTCAACATGGAAAAGCTCGGGATCACGGATCTGAAAAAAAGCTGCTACCGGGATCTCTCCGGCGGCCAGAAGCAGAGAACACTGATCGCGAGAGCGCTCTGCGCGACCGACAAGCTCCTGATCTTAGACGAGCCGATCACCGGTCTCGATCCGGCATCGACCCAGGATTTCTATGCGGTGATCCGCCATCTGAACAGAGATGAAAAGGTCGCAGTCCTGATGGTCTCCCATGATATCGGGAACATCGTGACTCAGGCGAACAAGATCTTACAGTTGAAACAGACAGTCCAGTTCTACGGGACTGTGGAAGAGTATAAAAAATCGGAATTTGGAAGAGAATTCCTCGGAGGTGAGAGCTAAATGGGACTTTTACAGGAAATGTTTTCCTATCCGTTTCTGGTGCGCGCGATGATCGGCGGGATCTGTATCTCTCTGTGCGCGTCGCTTTTAGGCGTCAGCCTTGTATTAAAACGGTATTCGATGATCGGTGACGGACTGTCCCATGTATCGTTCGGTGCCTTATCGATCGCAGTGGCGTTTAACTGGGCGCCTCTCGCGGTGTCGATCCCGGTCGTCGCAGCCGCAGCGGTCCTGCTCCTTCGGATCACGGGAAACGGAAAGATCAAGAGTGACGCGGCGATCGCGATGATCTCTGCAGGATCCCTGGCGATCGGTATTATCGTGACCTCCCTGACAACGGGAATGACGACCGATGTGAGCAGCTACATGTTCGGAAGTATCCTCGCCATGAGCCGTGAGGACATGTATCTGAGCGTGGTGCTCTCCGTGATCGTCCTCGGAATGTTTGTGATCTGTTATAATAAGGTCTTTGCAGTGACGTTCGACGAGAGCTTCGCAAAGGCGACCGGCGTGCGCGTGTCGGCCTATAACCTTCTGATCGCGGTCCTTACTGCGATCACGATCGTCCTCGGAATGCGGATGATGGGTGCCATGCTGATCTCGAGTCTTGTGATCTTCCCGGCGCTGACCTCCATGCGGATCTTTAAGAGTTTTTTCGGTGTGGTCGTTTCCTCCGGCGTCGTGTCGGTGGTGTGTTTCTTCATCGGACTCGTTCTTTCCTATGTATATTCGATCCCGGCAGGAGCGAGTGTGGTGGTCGTCAATCTCGTGATGTTCGGGGTGTTCTGCATCGTTCAGATCCTGAAGCAGAAGGTGCGGTAAGAAAGATATGCTTTCTTCCGGTCAGCGCAGACAGATGCGCAGATCTGCGGAAAACTTCATAATGAGAAAAAATCTCAGATACTGCCGCTTTCCGAAAAACAAAGGAAAGCGGCAGTACTTGACTTTGCGGGAAAATGTGTTAAAGTTAGTAAATGGTAACGAAAAATGAAAGTGCTATGAGAAGACGGATTCGCAGTGATCTGAAAACTGCGGCATGTGTTCCGGTCTGCGGATGAGAAGAAACACTGGAAAACAGACCTGTCAGAACTACAGAAACATGGCACAGGTGACAAGAAAGAGGTGTCATTATGACAAAGATCGATATTATCTCCGGTTTCCTCGGAGCCGGAAAAACAACATTTATAAAGAAGCTTCTGAAAGAAGCGATCGCGGGTGAGAAAGTAGTCTTGATCGAGAATGAATTTGGTGAGATCGGAATCGACGGCGGATTTTTAAAGGATTCCGGAATTGAGATCCGTGAGATGAACTCCGGATGCATCTGCTGTTCCTTAGTTGGTGATTTCGGACGTTCCTTAAATGAAGTCCTCACAAAATATACACCGGACCGTGTCATTATCGAGCCGTCCGGCGTCGGCAAACTTTCTGATGTCATGAAGGCAGTATGCGACGTTGCAGGCGAGATCGACGTTGTATTAAACGGTTCTGTTACGGTTGTTGACGCACAGAAGTGCAAGATGTACATGAAGAACTTCGGTGAGTTCTTCAACAACCAGATCGAGAGCGCCGGAACGATCGTTTTAAGCCGTACCGATGTCGCTGACGCTGACAAGGTTGCACAGTGCGTTGAGATGATCCGTGAGAAGAACCCGAAGGCAGCGATCGTGACAACTCCGATCGACAAGCTGACTGGTGAGCAGCTTCTTGCGATCATCGAGAAACCGACCGATGATATGGCTGAGAAGCTTCTTGAGGAAGTAAAAGAAGGTCATCACCACCATCATGACGATGACGAGGAGTGCTGCTGTGGCCACCACCATCATCACCATGACGACGATGACGATGAGGACGAGCATGAGCACCACCATCACCATGACGATGACGAGGAGTGCGGCTGCGGTCATCACGACGATGATGACGATGAGGACGAGCATGAGCACCACCATCACCATGACGATGACGAGGAGTGCGGCTGCGGTCATCACCATCATCACCATGACGATGATGACGACGAGGATGAGCACGAGCATCATGACGGCGAGTGCGGCTGCGGTCATCATCACCATCACCACCATGACCATGATGCCGATGAGGTATTCACAAGCTGGGGTCTTGAGACAAACCGCACGATCACAAAGGAGAAACTCGAGTCCCTGTTACAGGAGCTTGCTCATTCTGAGAAATACGGTCAGGTTCTCCGTGCAAAGGGAATGCTCCCGGATGCAGACGGAACCTGGTACTACTTTGATCTCGTTCCGGAGGAGACGGAAGTCCGCACAGGCGCTCCGATCTACACAGGTAAAGTGTGCGTGATCGGTTCCAACTTAAAGGAAGACGAGTTAAAGAAAGCATTCGAGGCTTAAGAGACGAATGCGCAGTGTCGGGCATGTGCCGGACACGGATATGAAAGAATGCCCGTAGCTGTGAGAGCACTGAACAGTTACGATTACAGGAAATAAAAACGACAGGAGCTTTTTGCGTCATCAGGATCTCGCGAAAAGCTTCTGTCATACAATCAGATAGGAGAATAAAGCATTGAAACAGCAGGAAAAAATGCCGG
Source organism: Pilosibacter rotomagensis (assembly GCF_045062245.2). Classification (NCBI taxonomy): domain Bacteria; kingdom Bacillati; phylum Bacillota; class Clostridia; order Eubacteriales; family Clostridiaceae; genus Pilosibacter; species Pilosibacter rotomagensis. Next base: position 1,241,462 of record NZ_CM170323.1, read on the forward strand.
TATTTGTCATCAATGGCTTTCTGGAAGCAGGAAAGACCCAGTTTATCACAAATACCTTACAGCAGGACTATTTCCAGGCCGACGGAACAACAGTCCTGATCCTCTGCGAAGAGGGAGATACGGAGTATGATAAGGAGATCTTAAAGAAGACAAGAACGAAGATCGTGACGGTTGAAGATGTCTCCGAGATGGATGAAGACTTCTACGGCCGGATCGAAGCGCTCTATGACCCGGACCGTGTCCTCATCGAGTGGAACGGAATGTGGCCGCAGGATCAGCTGCAGCTGCCGGATACCTGGGAGCTCTTCCAGCAGATCACGATCATTGACGGTTCTACCTTTGATCTTTATCTGAACAACATGAAGCCGCTCCTTGCGCTTCTTGTCAAACACTCCGAGCTTGTGATCATGAACCGCTGCGATGAAGTCAGCGACGAGAACATCACCCGCTACCGCCGCGGATTAAAGGCGTTAAACCCGCAGGCAGAGCTGATCTTCGAGGACGCGGAAGGCGAGATCGAGCAGGAAGTCCTGGAAGAGGATCTTCCGTACGATATGAAGGCGGACGTGATCAAGATCGATCCGAAGGATTTCGGTATCTGGTATATCGATGCGCTGGATAAGAAAGACCGCTACGAGGGAAAGGTCGTGGAGTTTACCGGAATGGTATTAAAATCCCCGGAATTCCCGAAGAACTACTTCGTTCCTGGCCGTATGGCGATGACATGCTGCGAGGCGGATATGACGTTCCTGGGCTTCATCTGCAAGGCGCGTGAGGCGAGAAACCTTGAGACAAAGCAGTGGGTCAAAGTCCGCGCGAAGATCGCTTACGAGTTCTGGCAGGACTACGACGGCGTCGGACCGGTCCTCTACGCGGAGAGCGTTGAGCCGGCGGAGGAGATCAAGGAGATCGTGCAGTTCTAAGAAAATTTGACAGGCAGAAAATTGGATTCCAACGAAAATAAAAAACAGACTCTTACTCTCGATTTGCAGGAGGAAAGAGTCTGTTTTTTATGTTAGTTCATCGGTGCCACCGGAACCGGCCGCTCGCGGTCGAACACTTCCGACACATCGAAGAGATCGCTCAGATGATCTTTCGTCGGATTCGTCTCCGGGAGATCATAGTACATCCGGTAGCCATCAATATTCCGGCGTCCCTGACGCAGATAATCCGGTCCGAACTGTACCCAGTACCGGCTGGAGTCCACGTTGCAGAAGTAGCGGAAACCGAGCTGGTGGAGATACTCGTATTTCTGATTTTCAGATGTGTACGGGTGCCAGTCGCCGACATCGGAGCCGAACGGATAGAGCAGGATATCGGTCTTTCCGATCAGGGATTCCACGCGGGACGCCCATTTATCGGAATCGGTCTTCACATCTTCAAAGGAGCGCTTTCCGAAGTTGATATGTCCCCAGCTGTGGGAGGCGAGCTCCCAGCCGTTATCGCGGAGACACTGCGCAACCTGGCGGACCGTCTCCTTATCGGCCTCATAGTTGGGATTCGTAGTCTCATAAGACGGGTCTGTCCGGTATCCGAGGACACCCTGATATCCTGTGAAAGCGAGGACGGCTCTTGCACCTCGGTAGGAGAAGTCCGGATGTTCCGTGATGAAATCCTCCAGAAGCGGGACGAGATCGTAGGAGCCGACGGACACGGAACCGTCATCCATCACCATCTCACAAGTCGGTTTCCCGTCTTCCCCGACGATCATCCGGCTCGCGAAACCGTCGCCGGTCATGTACTCATAGTAGCAGAGATCATCCTGCGACATGACGAATGGGATCTTTCCAGGCGGCAGCAGGATCGTTCCCGGCACCATTTTTGCATTGCCGTTTTCATCGGTCTCCTCATGCGCAATGTCGTGAAGTTTCACGAGAACATAGCCTTTTGCGTACATGGAGTCCAGGATCTTTAAGAACTCACTTTTTGTCGTCATCACCTGATCGTAGCCTTTTTCATCGGCATCCCCGTCAAACGCTTTGGAGTTGTCCATGATGAGGGAATGGAAAAAGATGTGGGTGATCTTATTCACATCAGCAGGAACCAGGGTGGCTTTTGTCTCTTCGCAGGATGCGATCAATGCCTTTAGATCCTCGTTTTCGGCATAATCTGTCGCCGAGTTCAGGATCTCAAGGGCGGCATCGTAATCGTAGGTAACAAATTTTGCATGGGCGCTGTTTAAGATCTCGTCCAGCGCAGCATCGCCGGTATTGTAGGCGGCTGTCAGAGCTGTGGAGGAAGGCGTTTCGGAAGATGCATCTCCATCGGATCCGCTCTCCGCCAGTGAAACGTTTGTGTCTCCGTTTCTGGAGGAAGGATCGGAGGAAGTTTCTGTCTCCTTTTTCGCAAGTCCGGGAAGCCCGCCATGTTTTTTTATAAGGATCCCGCCGCCGACCAGAAGGAACAGAGCAGCGAGGACCATAAAAAGGATCGTAAGATAAACGGTCCGGCGTCGTTTCCGCATCTTTTCGCGGCTTGAAATATATGCGCGGCGTCTCTCAAAATCGTTGTTGTATTCCAAAGTATCACCTCTTGTAATCAATAAGGATTTTATGTAACTGTTCAGTACTTTTCACGGGTAGGAATTTTCTGAACTGAAAATTCCATATGATACCGTTATGGCCGCGGATTTTGCCGATTTGGAATGCGAAGCATCGGCAAAATCCTGTTACAGTGCGCGGGCATGGAGTGCCCGTGTACTGTAACAACTGTTCAGTACCTTCACACCTACAGGAACCTCCCCCGGAGTTTCCCTTCGGATGCATGGCAAGTTACGATTTTATTACTTCTATCATAACACAACCGCATGTTCGCCGCTATGGAAAATACAAAAATTAAGCATTTTGTAAGCAGTGGCATAATAAGGAATGTCCGCTCCATATTTTATATGGAGAAATCCTGCGTGAGAGCAGGCTGGGCGGGAGAAAAAGCATGAGAGCTGGAAAAAGGATCTTTTGCGGGATCATGGCCGGGATCCTGGTGATGATGGGACCGGTAAACGGATATGCGGGGGCAGGAAACAGCAAAATAGCGGAGAGTGGACGGATCACAGCGGAAACTGCGGCGGGAGCCGGTCCCGGCCCGGAGATCACAGCCCCGTCCGCGATCCTCATGGAGGCGTCCACAGGGACCGTGATCTGTGAGAAGAACGCGGATGAGCCGAGAAACCCGGCGAGTGTCACGAAGATCATGACGCTGATCCTGATCTTCGATGCCCTGCAGTCCGGGAAGATCCACCTGACGGATGAGGTGGTGACGAGTGCCCACGCGAAATCCATGGGCGGATCGCAGGTGTTTCTGGAGGAAGGAGAGATCCAGACGGTGGAGACACTGATCAAGTGCATCGTCATCGCATCGGGGAACGACGCGTCGGTGGCGATGGCGGAGTTTGTCGGCGGAGATGAGGGGACATTTGTGAAGATGATGAATGAGCGGGCGAAAGGACTGGGGATGGAGCACACAAAATTCATCGACTGCTGCGGACTCACAAATTCCCCGGAACATGTGACGACCGCGCGGGACATTGCGCTGATGTCACGGGAACTCATCACAAAATATCCGCAGATCACGAACTACACGACGATCTGGATGGAGAACATCACCCATGTGACCAAACAGGGATCGAAGGAGTTCGGCCTCTCCAACACGAATAAGCTTTTAAAGATGGCGACGAACTTTGAGGTGACAGGATTAAAGACGGGGTCCACGAGCATCGCGAAATACTGTCTCTCCGCCACGGCGAAGAAGGACGGTGTGGAGCTCATCGCTGCGATCATGGCAGCGCCGGATTACAAGGCACGATTTAAAGATGCGGTGACGCTCTTAAATTATGGATATGGGAACTGCAGGCTCTATAAGGACGAGACGCCGCCGGAGCTTCCGAAGCTCCCGGTCAACGGCGGAAAAGAACCGGAAGTGGAACTTTCCTACGGGGAACCTTTTACATATCTCGGGCTCCACGGCGAGGATTTTTCCGGCATGGAGCGGGAACTGACGCTGGAGGAAGACGTAAACGCCCCGGTAAAGGCGGGGGACCGGCTTGGAACCTTAAGTTACCGCCTGAACGGGGAAGAAGTCGGAAATGTCCCTGTCATAGCGGCACAGGATGTGGACACTGCCGGATTGGCTGATTATATGAAGTGGATGACAGGGTGGTGGAGAATGAAAGGTGAAGAAGCTGGTGGTACTTTTCACAGGTAGAAATTTTCGGGATTGAAAATTCAATCTGGCGGTTCCATTTTCCGGAAAAATATTGTATGATGGTAACTATTCAGCAGATCGGTGCATTTACTGCACGGACTGTAAAAAACGATAAAGACACTGCGTGCCTGAAACGCGTACTCGCCCGAAGTTGAAGATTGGCGCAGGCAGCCGCGCCCGGAGCGAGAATGTGTCAAGGCACATTTTTTTTATAACTGAGGAAGAAAAATGGCGGACAGACAGGAGAATAAAAAGACTGTGGTCGTGGTGGATGACGAACCGATCATCCGGATGGACCTCGGTCAGATGCTGGAAGAGTTAAATTATGAGGTAGTAGCGGAGGGCGCGGACGGATTTGACGCGGTGAAACTCTGCAGAAAGAAGAACCCGGATGTGGTCCTCCTGGACCTTGAGATGCCGGTATTTGACGGAATGACAGCGGCGGAGACGATCATCAATGAGAACCTCGCAGGCTGCGTTGTGATCTGCACCGCTTTTGCAGATGAAGACTTTCTGGAACAGGCCGGCCGGATCGGAGTGTCCGGTTATATCGTGAAGCCGGTCGAAGCGAGAAATCTGCGGCCGACGATCGAGATGGCGTATGCGCAGGGGAGACGGCTTGCGAAACAGAAGCTGGCGATCGGTGAGGCGAACAGAAGACTGGAGGAGAACCGTGTGATCGAACGGGCAAAAGGTCTTCTGGCGAGATCAAAACATATCTCTGAAATGGATGCGTACCGGAAAATGCAGAAGACAGCCATGGAAAAGCGTGCACCGTTAGTTTCCGTGGCCCGTGCGATCATCCGCGTGGAATCCCAGAGGGACGAGGCAAATCAGGCGAAGAAGTGGCTGATGAGGGAGCGCCGGATGACGGAGCAGGAGGCGTACCGTTACCTCGTAAAGGGAGCGGAAAAGGCCGGGCTTACGGTTTCCGCCTTTGCAAAGCAGCTCCTGGAAGAGGAGGCGTAGCATGACAAAAGAAGAACTCATGAAACGCACCGGTCTCTCGGAGGAGAATGCAGAGATTTTAAAACGGACGGAACAGATGCTGCCGATGATGGCGGAGCTTGCGGGGGCCGATCTGTTTATCGACTGTATGGACAAAACGGATGGGATCATGTTTGTCGCAGCCCAGGCAGGACCGAAATATATGCCGTCAGCCTATCAGAAAAGTGTTGTCGGATGTGCAGCTGAGCAAAAGGACGAACCGGCGGTTTACCGGGCGCTCGAGACGAGAACTCCTGTACGGGATATCAAAGCAGTGACTCAGGAGGAAAATATGGTGCGCCAGGATGCAGTCCCGATCCAGGGCGAGGATGGAAGCGTCATCGGGATCCTGATCGGCGAGCGGGACATCAGCAAAGAGATCCGGAGAGAACAGAAATACGAGGCGATGGCGAGACAGCCGGTGGCGTTTGGTTCGGTCGCGTCGAGGACTGAGAGTACCGCAGTGCGGAATGCGAGACGGGAAGTCCATCACCGGGTAAAAAATCATCTTCAGCTCATCGCCAGCATCATGAACATCCAGGCGAGAAAGTCGGAGAGTGAGGAAGTGAAGCAGGCGTTCCGGGAAAACATCGCAAGAGTCCAGAGCATCGCCTCCATCAACGAGATCCTCACGGCAAATGATGAGGGACCGGCGCCTCTGATGCCGTTTCTCGAGAAGTTAAAGAACCAGTTCCTGCTCCTATATGGGGCAGAATATCCCATTGATCTGAAACTTTCCGGCGATGATCTGACTGTTTCCCAGGATCAGGCAACGGACGTTGCGCTCGTGGTGAATGAGCTTGTTTCAAATGCGTACAAACACGCGTTTAAGGGAAGAGAAAACGGGGAAATCCGCGTGATCTTAAAGAACGGAGAACGGTACGCATCCGTGACGGTCCAGGACAACGGGACTGGAACGGAAGAGATCCGGAATGAGGGAAATTTCGGTATGATGCTGGTACAGATGACCGTGAAGGACAAATTAAAAGGAAAAGTCTATGTGGAGAGCGGAGAGAACGGAACCTCCGTCACCTTCGATTTTTTGATTGACAAATCCACGGAGACTGGAATATAATAAATGAAGAAATTGAATATTTCACCGCACAACAGGGTACGGTGCAACAGCGATAAGGCTCAGAGCAGGAATTTATTTCTGCTCTGGGTCTTTTGTTCTTTTCTGGGAAAATTCTGGAAAAATTTCGGTGAACGGAGGTGAGAATCCTGGAACATTCAAAAATGTTGAGCGTTGGGATCGATATCGGGACATCGACATCGCAGGTGATCTTCAGCCACCTGACGATCGAAAATACAGCGGGATACTTCTCGGTTCCTTCTGTGGAGATCGTGGGAAAGGAGATCATCTATAAGAGTCCGGTTTACCGGACACCGCTTCTGGACAGATCCTTGATCGACGGAGCTGCGTTAAAGAAGATCCTAGAAAAAGAGTATCAGAGCGCGGGCGTTGTCCCGGCACAGGTGGAGACGGGAGCCGCCATCATTACCGGTGAATCGGCGAGAAAAGAGAATGCCTCCATGGTCCTTGATGAGCTCAGTGTGTTTGCCGGAGATTTCGTCGTATCGACGGCGGGTCCTGATCTGGAATCTGTGATCGCGGGACAGGGAAGCGGCGCCTGGAAATATTCGGAGGACAACGGCGTTGTCGTTGTGAACCTGGATATTGGCGGCGGAACCACGAACGTGGTCCTCTTTGACGGAGGTGTGATCGGGACGAGAGGCTGCATGGATATCGGCGGCCGTCAGGTGACTGTGGATGAACATGGACGAATCACTTATGTGAGCCCAAGTGCCGCGGCAATCGCAAAAGCGCTGAGACTTTCGATCAATGAGGGTGACCCGGCAGATGAGGCGGTCCTCTCGAGACTCTGTGATGGAATGGCGGAAGTCCTCGAGGAAATGCTCGGGGCGGCGGAACCCACAGAGCTTTTAGAAGAAGTCCGGACAGCGGGTTCCTCAACATTTGAGATCCCCGCAGAACGTCCGATCCGGTACATCTGTTTTTCAGGCGGTGTGGCGGAATGCATCTACCATCCGGGAATGGATGTATTTGCATACGGGGATATCGGGATCCTCTTAGCAGATGCCATCCGGCAGAGCCGCCTGTTCTCAAAATTCCATGTGATCAGCGCGCAGGAGACGATCCGGGCCACAGTGATCGGAGCGGGAACTTACACGACGACGATCTCCGGAAGCACCATCGCTTATGCGGACGGGCTGTTCCCGATGAAGAATATTCCGGTACTCAAGCTTTCGGAAACAGAGGAAAACGACTGCTGGCTGGGAAAGAGCGAAGGACTGAAAGAAAAGATCCTCTGGTTCTTAAAACAGAGTGACAGCTCGAAGATCGTTCTCGCCGTGAACGGAAAGAAAAATCCGGGTTACACGGAATTAAAGACGTTCGCCGCCGCTCTGGGAGATGGAATGCATGCGACGATCCCGACCGGGGAACCGCTTCTTTTTGTTGTCAGGGAGGACATGGCAAAGGCGCTGGGACAGCTTTTGAGACAGAGGTTTTTAAAAGAAAGAAATATTGTGGTGATCGACGAGATCCGCGTGGAGGACAACAACTTCGTGGATTTCGGAAAGCCGGTGATGAACGGTCTTGTCATCCCGGTAGTTGTAAAGACATTATTATTTGGGTAAAAGGAGGAGAGGAAAAAGGAACATGGGATACCATACGATACTTTCCGGACAACGCTTTACCTTTGATTCTGTAAAAGAAGTGATGGCGAAAGCCGGGGAACACAAATCCGGAGATGTCCTGGCCGGTGTGGCGGCCGCATCTGATATCGAACGCATCGCAGCGAAGGATGTTCTCGCAGGAATGACGTTGAGAGAACTCTACGAGAATCCGGCGGCGCCCTACGAGGAAGATGAGGTCACAAGGATCAACATCGACGGATTGAACAGGAAAATATTTGGCGAGATCGCCGGCTGGACGGTCAGCGACCTCAGGGAATGGCTCCTCTCCTATGAGGCGGACAATGAGGCGATCCACCGGATCTCCCGGGGACTGACCGCGGAGATGGTCGCTTCCGTCTGTAAGCTCATGACGAATCTGGACCTGATCTACGCGGCACAGAAGATCCGCGTGACGGCTCACTGCAATACCACCGTCGGAGAGCGTGACATCATGGGAACAAGACTTCAGCCGAACCATACGACCGATAATGTCGAAGGGATCACGGCATCCTTATTTGAGGGACTTTCCTACGGATGTGGAGATGTCCTGATCGGACTGAACCCGGTCAATGATACCGTGTCGAGTCTCGCGGAGGTATTAAAGCGGTTTGACGAGGTCAAACACCAGTTTGACATTCCGACGCAGATCTGTGTACTGGGACATATCACCACCCAGATCGAGGCGGTCAAACAGGGAGCGCCGTGTGACATGATCTTCCAGTCTATCGCGGGCAGCGAGAAAGGAAACCGAGCGTTCGGTTTCTCCGCGGAGACTGTGGATGAGGCGCAGGAGCTGATGAGGACGCAGGGTACGGCGGCAGGACCGAACGTTCTCTATTTCGAGACAGGACAGGGAAGTGAACTTTCCTCGAACGCCCACTGGGGAGCGGATCAGGTGACGATGGAGGCGAGATGTTATGCGTTCGCAAGAAAATATCACCCGTTCATGGTCAATACAGTCGTCGGCTTCATCGGACCGGAGTACTTATATGATTCCAAACAGGTCATAAGGGCAGGACTTGAAGACCACTTCATGGCGAAGCTCTCCGGAATCCCGATGGGATGTGACTGCTGCTACACAAACCATATGATGGCAGATCAGAACGACATCGAGAACCTGTCCCTGCTCTTAGGGGCAGCGGGAGTCAATTACATCCTTGGCGTTCCGACCAGCGACGACATCATGTTAAACTATCAGACAAATGCCTACCATGACATCGGAACGATCCGTGAGATCCTGGGGAAACATCCGATCCCGGCATTCGAGCGGTGGCTTGAGAAGATGGGGATCATGGAAAACGGAAGACTTACAAAGTACGCGGGAGATCCGACGATCTTCATGAAGAAAGGGCGGTGATCGGAGTGCTGAGTAAAGAAGAGATCGACCGGATCGCGGAAGAGATCCTGGCAGGGTTTCAGGCGGGAAAGGAAGAGCGAACGTCCGCTCCCAAAACAAAAAAAGAAATTCCGGGGCTCTCTGGAGTCGCTGATGTGAAGGCGGAAGCTTCCGTGAGAGAAAACAGAAAAAAACAGGAACAGGAGATCCTCGAGGCGGCCGTCGGAAGTGTTCCGAAGGCGGAAACAACGGCGAAAGAGTCAGAAAGCGGAGAGGATGAGTTGAAGGAAAAGGACTGGCGGGCGCCTCTCATCGATAGCCCGCAGGATCCGGATGCCCTGCAGAGGATGATGGCGAAGACGACGGCTCGGATTGGAGTCGGCAGGTGCGGTCCGAGATTAAAGACCCAGACGCTTTTAAAGCTTCGCGCCGACCACGCGGCTGCGCGGGATGCGGTCATGATGGATGTCAGCGAGGAACTTGTCTCGGAACTGGGACTTTTCCCGGTAAAGACACTCTGTGAGGACAAAAACGTATTCCTCACGAGACCGGATCTCGGAAGAGATTTCTCTGAGGAGACAAAGAAGGCAATCTCCGAACACTGTGTCCATGATATCGATGTCCAGATCATCGTGAGTGACGGACTTTCTTCCTCCTCCATCGAGGCGAATGCGCCGAAGATCCTGCCGATCGTGATGGAAGGACTAAAAGAGAAAGGGATCAGTACGGGAACGCCGATCTTCGTAAAATTCGGAAGAGTCGCTGCCCAGGACCAGATCTCAGAGCTTCTTAACGCAAAGATCGTCTGCTCCTTTATCGGAGAACGGCCGGGTCTCGCAACGGCGGAGAGCATGAGCGCCTACATTTCCTATATGGCGACAGTCGGAATGCCGGAGGCGAGAAGAACCGTTGTTTCCAATATCCACAAAAACGGAGTCCCGGCGGTCGAAGCGGGAGCTTACATCGTTGATCTTTTAGCTCTGATCCTGGAGAAAAAGGCCAGCGGTGTTGACCTGAAAAAATAGGAGGCAGCATGGCAGGAAAACAGCTGAACACAAAGATCCTGGCAGTGCGGATCATCCCGAATGCGGATCCGATGCTCTTAAAGAACCTGGATGTCCGTCCGGGGGATAAGAGTCTCGGAATCTTCACCACCGACTGCGACGATGTGTCCTACACGGCGGTGGATGAAGCGACAAAGAAGGCAGATGTCCATGTGGCCTACGCGAAGAGCATGTACGCGGGTTCTGGAAATGCCAGCACGGCACTTGCGGGAGAGTTTATCGGGATCCTTTCCGGACCGGATCCGGAGGAAGTGAGAAGCGGACTTCAGGCGGCATTCTCCCTGATCGAGAACGATGCGCACTTTTATGAGGCGAATGAAACGGGAACGGTAGTCTACTTTGCCCACTGTATTTCCCGGACAGGAAGCTACCTTTCCAGTCAGGCGGGAGTCCCGGAGGGAACACCGATGGCGTATCTGATCGCACCGCCGTTGGAAGCTTCCGTGGGACTCGATGCAGCGTTGAAGGCGGCGGATGTGGAGCTTTCCCTCTACTACGGACCGCCCACGGAGACAAACTTTGCAGGCGGACTTCTGACGGGAACTCAGGCATCCTGTCAGGCGGCATGCGATGCCTTCGCAGATGCGGTCTGCCGGATCGCTGAGGATCCGTTGGCATATTAGAAAATGAGATAGAACTACAGAACAGAAAGGAGTGGTCAGATCGTGAATATTGATCGTGATCTGCAGTCGATCCAGGAGGTCAGAGACCTGGTCGCAAAAGCAAAAGAGGCAGAAAAAACACTCTGCACATTTCCGCAGGAAAAATTAGATGCCATCTGTGCTTCCATCGCTTCCGCATGTATGGAGCATGCGGAGGAGCTGGCGAAGATGGCGGTCCAGGAGACCGGATTTGGAAAATGGGAGGACAAGGTATTAAAGAACAAGCTCGGCAGCGCAATTACCTGGGAGTCCGTAAAGAACATGAAGACGGTCGGAGTCTTAAGGGAGAATGAGGAGACAAAGGTGACCGAGATCGGCGTTCCGATGGGCGTTGTAGCGGCACTGATCCCGTCCACAAACCCGACTTCCACCGTCATGTACAAGAGCATCATTTCCATCAAAGCTGGAAATGCCATCGTGATCAGCCCGCATCCGGGAGCAAAAAACTGTATCACAGCTACATATAAGATCGTGAAAGAGGCGGCGGAACGCGCGGGTGCTCCGGAGGGAACCGTCAACTGTGTGAGCCTCACAACTGTCCAGGCGACGGATGCTCTCTTAAAGCATCCGGATGTAAGCATCATCCTTGCCACAGGCGGCGAAGCGATGGTCCATGCGGCGTATTCTTCCGGAAATCCGGCGCTCGGCGTTGGTCCTGGAAATGGTCCGTCCTATATCGAAAAGAGTGCGGACATCCCGATGGCGGTAAAACGGATCATGGATTCGAAGACCTTTGACAACGGAACGATCTGTGCATCCGAACAGTCCATCGTCACAGAGACTGAGATCGCAGAGAAGGTAAAAGAGGAATTAAAAAAACAGGGCGGCTATTTCCTGACGAAAGAGCAGTCGGACAAGCTTTCCGGATTTCTTCTCAGAGCGAACGGAACGATGAATCCGAAGATCGTCGGAAGAACGGCACTGAAAATTGCTGAGATGGCTGGGATCACGGTCCCGGCGGGAACAAAACTTCTCGTATCCGAACAGGATCCGATGAATGTCAGCAAGAAGAATCCGTACTCCAGAGAAAAGCTCTGCCCGGTCATCGCATTCTTCACGGTAGACGGCTGGGAGGCCGCATGTGAGCTCAGCATCCGCATCCTTCAGAATGAGGGCGCAGGTCATACCATGACACTCCACACAAAGAATAAGGATGTTGTCCGTGAGTTCGCCTTAAGAAAACCGGTATCGAGGATCCTTGTCAACACCCCGGGTGCGCTCGGCGGAGTCGGAGCGAGCACAGGTCTTGCACCGGCCCTGACGCTTGGCTGCGGAGCAGTCGGCGGAAGTGCAACTTCCGATAACATCACCCCGATGAATCTCATCAACATCCGCCGTGTGGCATGGGGACTCTGCGAACTGGAGGATCTGAGAAAAGGAAGTCCGGTCCCGAAGGATGAGCCGTCCTGCGAATGCGGTACCAAAACAGATCTCACCCCGGAGGATATCGAGGCGATCACACGTGAGATCATGAAACGACTCGGAGCAGGACTCGGAAAATAATCAAAAAACAAGAAAGAATATATAATTTAAACTATTAGAACAGATAAAACAGGAGGAAATCGATTATGGCAGCATTATTAGCACTTGGAATGGTAGAGACAAAAGGTTTAGTAGGATCCATCGAAGCAGCCGATGCAATGGTAAAGGCAGCAAACGTTACTCTGATCGGTAAAGTACATGTCGGCGGCGGACTTGTGACCGTTATGGTGCGCGGCGATGTCGGAGCAGTCAAGGCAGCGACAGACGCAGGCGCAGCAGCAGCGGGCCGTGTAGGGGAACTTGTATCTGTACACGTTATCCCGCGTCCGCATGCAGAGGTTGAGTCCATTCTTCCGAAGCTTGGGGAATGATCATCTCAGAAGATCTAAGACATGTCACAGCCTGAAAAAGGCTGCGTGAAAGATATCAGGAGGAAACGAACATGGCATCATTACAGGCACTTGGAATGATCGAAACAAAAGGACTTGTCGGCGCGATCGAGGCGGCCGACGCGATGGTAAAGGCAGCAGATGTTACGCTGATCGGCAAAGAGCATATCGGCGGCGGACTCGTGACCGTTATGGTACGCGGTGATGTCGCAGCAGTCAAGGCAGCGACAGACGCAGGAGCGGCAGCAGCAGGAAAAGTCGGAAATCTCGTTTCCGTACACGTTATCCCGCGTCCGCACGGCGAAGTGGAATCCATTCTTCCGCACGTGAGCGTAGTCACAGAGTAAACAAAAGTAAAGGAAACAGCGCATGAAAGTACTGACAGAAATGGAGCTTCGGGCAAAGTGGAAAACCCCGGAGGACGGAGTCTACCATGTGGAAGCCGGGACATTTGTCACGCCGATGGCAAAAGACTTTCTGCGGGAAAAGGGGGTGTCCATGGTCATTGACACGGAGGAGAAGAAGTCCATGACCAGGACGCCGGTAAAAAAACAGGGAGACCACACCTATATCGATGCAAAAACAGGAGAGGGATACCGGGAGAAACCGGAGAACATGACTCATCTTCGCGGGAATCTTCTTGTGATGAAGACCCATCCCCGGATCGCTTTCCGGGGAAAGGTGGATACGATCCAGGCGAAAGTCCTTCTTCTGATGGCGGAGTACCGGAATGAACCCGGGCTATATAAAGACCTCGCCGATATTTTAAACGGTCTGAGGGAAGTCCTGGGATCAGAAGTAAAGGAAGAGGAGATCGCGGGATTTTCTCTCTTCGGTCTGGATGAGAAGGAGATTCATCGGATGTCCCACCAGGTAAGGGAGACATTTGGGATGGATCATCCGATCCCGGACGCATCGATGGGAAAAACGGCCCTGGAACTGAACCTTTTGCGGGCAGAGATCCGGGAAGTGGAGCTTGCGGCGGCAAATGCGTTTGAAGACGAAGAAAACGACTATGGGATCATAAAGGCGTTAAACCGGTTGAGCAGCGGAGTCTATGTTGTATTCTGCCGCCTGCTTTCCGGCTATTACGACAGGATGGAGGAATAACGTGGACAGAGAACAGATTCAGGAGATCATCTTCCGCGTATTGTCCGAATTCGGAAACTGGATGCCGGGACGGGAACCGGAACTGGAATTTCCCGTTGAGGTATCCGCAAAACATGTACATCTGACGGATAAAGCAGTGGAAGTGCTGTTCGGCAAAGGAAAAAAGCTGACGCCAAAGCGCCCGCTCTCCCAGCCGGGACAGTTCCTGAGTGAGGAGCGTGTAACTCTCGTCACTCCAAAAGGAAGGATCGAAAATGTGGCAGTCCTGGGACCGGAGCGCCCCTATGTGCAGGTGGAACTCTCGGCAACGGATGCCAGAACACTCGGCGTTAAGGCCCCGCTCAAAATGTCCGGGGATTTAAATGGAGCCGGGGATGTCTATATCATTGGACCGGAAGGAGTCTACGACGCAAAAGGAAGTGCGATCGTGGCACAGGCCCATATTCATCTCACACCGGATGACGCAGCGAAAGCAGGCGTTTCCGATGGACAGAGAGTATCGGTGACGATCCGCGGGGAGCGTCCGGCAACTTTTGAAAATGTGATCTGCAGAGTCAGCTCCACAGCGGGACTTGCGATGCACATTGATTATGATGAGGCGAACGCGTGCATGCTTCCAAAGAATGCGACTGCGAAAATGCGCCTTCAGACACCGTGCTGCAGCCTGGAAAAGACTCCGGCAAAGCCGCACGCGGAGGAAAAGATCGAACAGAAACCGGCTGTGAAGACGGAGCCGGAGAAAGAAAAGATTCCATGTGATGAGCCGGTAAAAAAGCCGGAGACGGTATTTAACGGAAAGCTGATCACGGAAGCAATCGCGAAAGAACTGACTGCACAGAAAGGCGGCACGCTGACGATAAAGAAAGGCGTGATCGTCACTCCATCTGCGAAGGACATTTTCAGCCGGGAAAAGATGGAACTCGTGTGGGAGACAGGGAGGTAAAAAACGATGATGATCTGTCAGGTGGTCGGTCATGTCTGGGCGACAAAAAAAGAAGAAAAATTAAACGGACATAAACTTATGATCGTCCGTGAGGAGACGACGACAACGAGAAAGGGAGCGACGTTTGTCGCTGCGGATTCGGTGGGAGCCGGGATCGGAGAGATGGTCCTTGTTGTCAGCGGAAGTACAGCGAGACGGGCGATCGGCGAGGATGACGCGCCCATCGACAGCGCCATCGTCGGGATCATCGATTCCATGGAGATTTCAAAGGAGAAGAATTAACATGGCAGGACTTACGGAAATCATAAAAGAAGCCGGTATCGTCGGATGCGGCGGAGCGGGTTTTCCGACCCATGCAAAATATTCCGGCGGTCCGGTCGAGACAATTATCGTGAATGGAGCGGAGTGTGAGCCGCTCCTGCAGACGGACCGGTATCTCATGAGAAACTGCGCCAGAAAGCTGATCCGGACGGCAGACCGGATCAAGGAAGAAACTGGTGCGAAAGAATTTATCATTGCGTTAAAAGCGGCATATACAAGGGAGATCGAGTCTCTGGAGCGTGCCATTGAAGAGCTTGGCTCCTCTGTAAAACTTCATAAGCTTCAGAGCTTTTTCCCGGCCGGGGACGAGCAGACGATCGTCTATGAAGTGACAGGACGGGTCGTTCCTCCGGCTGCGATCCCGCTTTCCGTCGGCTGCGTGGTCAGCAATGTGGCAACCATCTACGGGATCGGGGATGCCTTTGAGGGGGAACCGTTTACAAGAAAATTCCTGACAGTGACAGGAGAGGTGGCGCATCCGACAATCCTCAGAGTGCCGGTCGGAACACCGGTCAGCGAGTGCATCGCCCTGGCGGGCGGCACGCATCTTTCGAGGTATATCGTGGTCAACGGCGGTCCGATGATGGGAAAGATGATCCCCATGGAAGAGGTTCCGAACTCCTATGTGACGAAGACCATGTCGGGACTGATCGTACTTCCGGAGGATTCCGCGATCGCGAGAAGAAACCAGGTGACGGTAAAGCACATGATCAATCAGGCAAAATCTGCCTGCATCCAGTGTTCCTTCTGCTCCCAGATGTGTCCGAGAGCGCTTTTGGGACATCCGATCCGTCCAAATAAGATCATGAGAAAATTGAGCTCTGGCACTCCGATCGGGGAGATGTTAAACGATCCGGATGTAAGGAATGCGGCGCTCTGCTGTGAATGCGGGATCTGCGAGATCTACGCGTGTCCGATGGGACTGAAGCCGAGAACCGTGAATTCCATGCTGAAAAAGGAGCTTGCGAAGGCGGGGATCCGCTATCAGAGACCGGAAGGCGTGGAATATACAGCGCGTCCGGAGCGCGGGATGAGAAAAGCCCCAACAGAGCGTGTGGCGGCGAGAGCCGGTGTCGGCGCCTATGAGAACCTGAAGATCGATGATTTCTTTTCTGTAAACCCGGAGGAAGCGGGATGCGTCCGCTTAAGCCTCAGACAGGGGATCGGAGCGCCGTCTGTTCCGACTGTGAAGGACGGGGATCCGGTGAAAGCAGGAGAACGGATCGCTGCCTGTCCGGAAAAGAGTCTGGGATCAGAGCTTCATGCTTCCGTGTCCGGAACGGTTTCCATTGATCCGGATGGAGCGTATATCGAGATCCGGACAGGAAAGAGCTGGAGTTATGAAAAACAGGAACCGTAAAAGATACGGAGACAGCCGGCAGTCAGGCAGGATAAAGGAGAGTGGCTATAGTGGAAGCGATCGGAATTCTTGAGAGCAACAGCATCGCGAAAGGAATCGAGGCAGCAGATGCGATCTTAAAAGCAGCAGATACATCCCTGCTGTTTTCAAAACCGGTATGTCCGGGAAAATATACGACCCTGTTTTACGGGGATGTGGCGGCGGTCCAGGCGTCCCTGGAGGCCGGAGAGCGCGTGACGGGAGAGCATACGGTGGACTCCGTTGTGATTCCGAGAGTACATCCGCAGGTGATCCAGGCGATCAACCTGTCGACAACACCGGAAGGCGTGAATGCGGTCGGCGTCATGGAATTTTACAGCATTACAGCGGCAGTTTATGCGGCCGATGCGGCGGTAAAAGCGGCGGATGTCACACTGATCGATGTGCGTCTGGGGATCGGGATCGGCGGAAAATCGTTCGCGGTCCTGACCGGGGATGTGGCAGCTGTTGAGGAAGCAGTGAAGTGTGGAATGGCGGCAGGAACAGAGAAGGGACTGGCGCTCAGCAGCGTAGTGATCCCGAGCCCGCGCGAGGAGATCTTCGCGGCACTTTTATAATGAGACCTGAGAAGGAGAAGACATCATGACAGAGCAGAATCCTTTTGAGAGTAAACAGAGGATCATCCAGGAGTTCGTACCCGGCAAGCAGGTCACCATGGCCCACCTCATCGCGAATCCGAACGAGGATCTCTATAAAAAGCTCGGCGTCGTCAGCAAGACCCGTGGAGCTCTTGGGATCCTGACGATCACGCCGAGTGAGGCGGCGATCATAGGAGCCGATGTGGCGACAAAGGCGGCAGAGGTGGAGATCGTATTTGTCGATCGTTTTTCCGGCTCCCTGGTCGTATGCGGGGATGTGGCGGCCGTGGATGCGGCCCTTAAGGATGTACTCAGAGTCCTTGGAGAAGTCCTTCATTTTACACTCACAGATATTACAAGATCCTGATGAAAATCAGGATCTTGTAAGTTGGGAAGAAAGTTACTTTTTACGGGTAGGAATTTTCTGAACTGGAAATTCCGTATAATACAGTAGTGGTCGCAGATTTTGCCGATTTGGAATGCGAAGCATCGGCAAAATCCTATGTTACAGTGCGCGGGAGGAGAGAAGACATGAAGAAGATCATGATGGTGGGAAAGATCGGCTGCGGAAAGACGACGCTCAGCCAGAGACTCATCGGGGAGCAGGTCTCCTACAAAAAGACCCAGTCGATTCAGGTCATCGGGGATGATATCGTGGATACCCCGGGCGAATATGTCGAGCAGAAACAGTTTTACAGCGCCCTCATCGTGACAGCCGTGGAGGCGGATGTAATCCTGCTCCTCTCCTCGGCGATCGATGAGCAGAATGCATTTTCCCCGCGGATGGGATCCCTGTTCTCCGGAAAACCTGTGATCGGGGTTATCACAAAGACGGATCTGTGTGAGGATCCTGAGCTCATAGAAGGCGCTTCTGAGATCCTTTCCATGGCAGGGGCAGAAACAATCATCGAGGTCGGATTCGGGGATGATTCCTGCCTGGAGAAGCTCAGGGAGGCAATTGAGACGGCGGAGTAGACATTGTATATTTCGCTAAGAAAATGCAAAGATTTCGGTGAAAAACAGTTCGCTTTTTTTTATTATTTGTGTATAATAGATAGAAAATGCAGAATTTGATATCTGAAAGAGCTGCAAAAAACAGAACTGTAAAGGTGAGAAGCGACAGTTCTCAAAATATCGCAAACAATGAGGTGATCCGATGAAAATTGGACAGTTGGCAAAGTTATGCGGTGTCAGTGTTGCGACGGTCCGCTACTATGTAAGTATGGGAATGCTGATCCCGAATGATTCCAGCGCCCAGTACGATTTCTCCGAGCGTGAAGTGGAGGATCTGAATCTGATCTTAAAGATGCGGAAGCATCAGTTTAAACTGAAAGAGATCCAGCAGTATCTGATCCTGACGAGACATTCCAGAATGATCGAGCCGAGTACGATCAATGCGGCGCTGACGATCCTGGAGACAAAGCAGCAGGAAATATTCTCTGAAATAGAGGAACTGAAAAATTCCTACCGGGAGATCGGGGAGGAGATCCACAATCTCCGGGAAAAGGGAACAGCCGAGAGGCGTGTGACGGGGGTGCCGGTGAGTGCCCTGCCTCTTTTTGCGTGTCCGTACTGCGGGGAACCGTTAAATATCGAGGATGCGGAGATCAAGAACGGATACATCATTTCAGGAAAACTCGTGTGTTCCGGTTATGGGAATGGAACATGTGAAAAGAAATATGAAGCGAAGATCGTTGACGGGATCGTGGAGACCGGAAATCTTTACACCGGAATCTATGATCATCCGGATCTCAAGCGCGGACTGTACCGGGATATGGGACCGGAATTCAGCTTTTGTTTCCAGAGATGCTATGACCGTGTGACAGAGTCTCTGATGAAGGATGATATGAACGGAAAAGTCTTTCTGGAGGCGAATATCAATGGATATTTTTACATGTACAACCATCTGGGACTTCTGCCGGCGAGCAGTACGCTGGTCCTGATCGATAAATACCCAGAGATCCTCAGGATGTACAAAGCCCTGATCGAACAGTGCGATATCAAATGTCAGATCCTCTATATCGCCGATGCAGGGACGGATTACCCGTTAAAAAGCAGTTGTGTGGACCGCTACATTACGTTCTGCGGGGAAGGCGAATATATGCTGTACCATCAAAACTGTTATCTGATGGATGCTGCAAGGTATTTTAAAGAGGATGTCCGTGTGTACGGTACATATTTAAGCTATGACCGGAGCGCAAAATCCAGAAAAAATCTCCTGACCAAGTATCCGGAAAGTTCAAAACGTGGATTCCAGATGGAATATCTGATGGAGGACTATAAAAAATGTGGCTATGAGCTGTCACTCGAACAGATGGGAGCGATTACAGATTGCGGAGCGAGAGTATATGCGTTCTCCTGCCAGGTGATCGGCGAAGTGCTCAGGATCTATTCATTTACAGCGTGGAAAGCAGGTCATAAACCGGAAAATCTGTAGAAAAACAAAAAAGACGGTAAAACGCGATCAATGCGTTTTACCGCCTTTTTTTGTGGAGAGAGCTGCAATGAGAAGAGCGACAGCACCGCTGACGATCTTTACGATAAAAGTAGCGGTGGTTCCCTCCGGATATGCGATGGAGATGAAGGCAAAGTGGTCGCCGATCATCGCGTTCGCACAGGTGCAGAACGCCATTGCCAGGACTTTTCCTCTTTCATCCATGAGTGGGATCATATCGTACATCGGGAGCGGATTTGCCAGGCAGGCCAGCATTCCGGTCACGGAAGGTCCATTGACGCCCATGAGCTTCGCGATCACATTGAGAACCGGGGCGAGAAGTTTTGAGAGGACATGGACAAAGGGATAGGCACCCGCCAGCGTGATCCCGATCATGGCGATCGTCTCAAGCTGTTCCGCCAGGGGATCCATACCGGGGATCACCGTGATCCCGAGTGTCGATTCCACACCCGCGGCTGCGAGAGCCAGGATGATAAATGCCTGCAGGAGGTTTCCGAACGCCCGGAAGATGATCAGGGTCTTCTGCGGAAAGAAGATCATTCCGGCAGCCAGAAGAGCAGCAAGGACGAAGGCGGGAGCTGCGTTGATCAGAGTGTAGTGCAGTGTGAGACCGGAAGCAAGAGCCGCCGCGATGGTCCCGAAAGGAATGGAGATGATCCCGAATACGATGCCTTTGGAGACCGCAGACGCGTCCTCCGGGCGGCAGAGTGTCAGGGCCACCGGGATCGTGAATACGATGGTGGCGCCGAGCACGGTACTCAAAATGACACCGCCCAGCATGATGACGGATGGGTCATTCGTCATGGAGGCTGTCATGTAGTAGCCGCCCATATCGAGACCGAAACATGTTCCGGCGATGATCGCGGGATCGGCACCGATCGCTCCGAAGAGCGGAGTTACAAGTTTTAAGAGCAGTTTTCCGAGAACCGGGGCACTGCACATGATCCCGGCCATTCCGAGAATAAGGGGACCGATGCTGTTTAATCCTTTCACAAATTCATTTCCAAGTCCGAACCGGTTGCGGAAGACCGCCCGGTCCAGGGCACCTAAGACCATGAAGAACATCATGATAGCAGTAACGATTTTTTCCATCTGTTTCTCCTAAATATAGAAAGCTGTCAGTCGGCTTTTTCAGACATTCGATCTCTTATGAATGAAATCTGGAAAAGCAGATTTATTATAATGCAAAATGTGTCGTGTGGCTATGAAAAAATGGAATCCTGGAGGAACATATCCATATGAGGCAGCGGATCCAGACGGTTAGGGTAAAAAAGGTGGACAGGAGATAAAACCTGTCCGCCTTTTTGGATAATGATATGAGAAAAAGTTTTGGTATGTCAATTGCCGCGAGCAGTAAGTGAGGAAAACCGCTCTTTTCAGGGGGTAAGGAGGTACGGCAATTACTCTGCGTAGGAACTTCCTTTCTCGAAGTAGTTTTTGGTCCACTTTGCGATCTGTTTGCTGAAGCAGAGGAGACCGATGATATTTAAGGTTAAGGTCCATGCGTTACCGAAGTCAGCCCATCCGAGAAGGATATCAACACCAACAGTACCGCCGACAAAGGCAAGGATCACGAAACCGATCTGACCGATCCAGCGTCCGGTCTTTCCGAATACGTTCTCACATGTAAGACCGATGAAGGTACAGAAAGCAAGAACAGTAGATCCTGCGAACATCATAAGACCAAGGGATGCGATCACGTTTCCAGCGCCGCCTAAAGCAGATTTGAATGCTGTGATTGCAAGTGTGGAACCAGCCTCGCCTGTCTGCCATACACCTGTGCAGAGGATAACGAGTGCTGTGAAAGTACAAACAACGATGGTATCAAAGAATACTTCGAATACGCCCCACATACCCTGTTTCACCGGATCAGTCTCGGAAGACTGGGAGTATGCGATAGAGGACTGTCCGTTACCAGCGTCAGAAGAGTAAACACCACGTGCACAGCCGTTGCGGATCGCTGCGGATACAGTTGCACCTGCAAAGCCGCCGAGTGCTGCAGTACCTGTGAAGGCACCTTTGAAGATGCTTACGAATGCCGGAACAAGGTTGCCGATGTTTAAAACAACAACTGCGAGACCAGCTAAAATATAGATCGCTGCCATGAACGGGACAAGACGCTCTGTGATCTGAACGAGAGCCTGAAGTCCGCCGAAGATGATCAGGGCGATGATGATGCAGACAATGATCGTAGCAACGAGACGCGGAACACCAAGGCTTTCAGCGGCTGTTACAACAGAACCTGTGTGAACACCAGCTGCGGTAATGAGACCGTACATGATAGCGATGGACCATGCAAAGCCTAACGGTTTATTGATCTTGGAAAGGTAGTAGTTAGCGCCGCCTTTGTAGCCGCCTTCCGGTTTCTTTTCACGAACTGCGATGGAAACGCAGGCCTCAGAGTACTTTAAAGCCATTGCTACAAAACCAACAACCCACATCCAGAAGATCGCGCCAGGACCGCCGGCTGCGATCGCTGTTCCGACACCGACGATATTACCGGTACCAAGAACGGCTGCAAGTGCTGCGGACACAGCCTGGAAGCTTGAGATCGTACCGTGATGTTTTCCGGTCTCTTCTTTCATTTCTTCCTTATTAAACATGCTGCCGACTGTCGATTTAATGATGGTCGGGAAGTGACGGACCTGAACGAATCCTGTAATAAAGGAAAGATAAAGACCGCCGCCGATCAGGATGATCAGGATCGGGATGCCCCAGATCCAAGAGTTAAAGGCCAACACTGCATTGTAAATAAACATACACACATCCTCCTTTGTGTTTCGTTCTTCAGAAAGGAACGGATCTTTTCAGCATCACTCCGTCTGCATTCTGAACGTTTGTATGGAAAGATTTCTGAAAAAAGATCTTTCGCATCGCTGATGTCTGCATTATAGCTTATGAAGGCAACTTGAGTTCAAGAGGAAATTTTTATAAAATTTTTATAAAATGTGAAGTATACTTTATGTTTTGCAAAATTTGTGTTAAAATTCGATGTTGACAGAAAGAAAACTTCAGAGAATATACTGTGTGTACAAGATGACGCGGAAAACAAAAACGCGGCAAAATATTGAGCAAACATAATCATAAAAGAGAAATTAAATGCAGGAGGGTATACAACATGAAAAGACCTTTAATTGGAGTAACATGCAATTACGATTACCGTGACACCGTCGGAATTACTTCCGGAATGGGAATCGTCGGTCAGGACTGGAACTTCGTTGCAGGAGATTACGTATATATATTGGAAAAAGCCGGAGCAATCCCGGTACTGATCCCGGTTTATAAGGACTGTGATGAGGAATCCATCAAAGAGTTCTTAAATAAACTGGACGGAGTGATCATTTCCGGCGGTCACGATGTAGGACCGGAGCAGTACAATACTCCTACCAAAGGATACTGCGGAACGATCATCCCGCAGCGCGATAACCATGATATCGCAGTTGCAAAGTACTTTATGAATGAGATCAAAAAACCGATCCTCGGCATCTGCCGCGGCATCCAGATCATGAACGTGGCTGCAGGCGGAACCTTGTATCAGGATCTTGAGATCGAAGGAAAATTTGAGCACCATTTCGGTGACAAATACCCGAGAAACTATCCGTGGCATGACCTCACGATCGAAAAAGGTTCGATCCTGGAGAAAATCTACGGTAAAACCGAGATCCGGATCAACTCCTTCCATCACCAGGCCGTAAAGGACCCGGGCAAGGACATTGAGATCATCGCAAAATCTGCCGACGGTGTTCCGGAGGCCATCGTTCAGAAAAATCATCCGTTCTCTGTAGCCGTTCAGTGGCATCCGGAGATGATGTATGACTCTGATGAGCAGTTAAAGCTCTTAAAAGCGTTTGTTGATGCCTGCAGATAGTGCGGAAGGCACATCTGACGGGGGAATAGGATAGAGGAAAAAGCAGGATACCAGAGCTGTGGGAATGCAGCTGAGATGGTATCCTGTTTTTGTGTATAAGGAAATACAGATTGAAAAACTATTTGATCGAGGTTGAAAATATTACATATAAGTAATATAATAAAAAGAAAGGGGGGAGGTTAAGGTGTGGAATTAGAAAAAATATGCATTACAGGAATTGAAAACACATATGCTATATCTAATTTAAAAAAAGAGTTCAGAAAAGCTGTAGATGAACCGTGGAAAGATATACCACCTTGGCTAAGATATCAAAAAAAACTCATTGAGGATTTGGCTGTATTAGAACAGGAGAAAGAGAGGGCAGTAGACCTTCCGCAGTTTGAAAAGTTAAATGGGTGTGGAAATCTTTATAGTATCCGGCATCCTGAATCCAGAAAAAATATCAGAGTTCTTTATTGTATTTTCGATGGTAGTATTATTCTTCTTACAGCTTTTTTAGAAAAAAATAATGGAGATTATCAAAGGGGAATCGAAATAGCAAACAAGAGAATGAAGTGGCTTGAGAGTAATTAAAATTTAAGTATGTTACAAAAGATATTGTATGGAGGAGAAAAATGGGAATCGCAGAGAAAATCGCAAGTGCAAAGAAGAGTACCTGGCTTTCGGAAGGACTTTCTGAAGCAGAAATAAAGACAACGGTAGAATTGGCTAAAATTTCGGCTCAAATTGAACGCTGTAGGTTGGATATGCATATGTCACAAAAAGAGTTTGCTGCATATATGGGAGTGTCACAGGGGATGATTTCAAAATGGGAAAGCAGAGAGTATAATTTTACAGTAAGATCACTGAATGAAATCTGCCAAAAATTAAATCTGAAATTCAATATATCGTTTGATTCTTTATGTGCAAAAACAGATTATAAAATCGTCAGATGGGATAGAGATTATATAGCAAAGAATAAAAAGAACAGTAATTGGGCGACAGCACTTACAAACAAGGAGGCTATTGCATAATGGAATTCAATCTTGTTGTACCAGGTATTGAACTGGTCGGAACTACAGTAAAAACACTTACTATAGGCAATAATATAGTGGATGTCGAAAAGGAAGCAAAGAGAAGTTTTGGATTAAATATCAATGAACCACATTTCGAAGAAACGAATGATGTGTTCTTCGCACAAATGACAATTGATTTTGAGATTGATATAGAGCAGTCAGAAAATCAAAATTGCCAAATTCAGTTATCTTTAGAAGGGGCTTTTATTTCCAGCTCAGATGTAGATAAAGATACATTTCGACAGTTAGTTATAGTGAACGGAGCAGCGGCAATTATCGGTATAGCCAGGGGAAAAATAGAAACGATTACTTCAAATGTTTTCAACAATGGAAAAATTGTTATCCCATTTATCAATGTGATAGATTATTATAAGAGTTTGTCAGAATAGGCTTGCATGGTAAGCATATGACGAATATATATGTGAAAAGCTCATGCAGGAATGGCAAAGCAGAAAATGATTGACGCTATTTTGGAATATGGTATACTAAAAATAATATACGAACATGATTGGAAACAGATCAAAAATGAAAATACAGGGGGGAAGTCAATGGAACATGTTCAGTTGACAGCTATCGATAAAAACGAAATATATTCAGAAAAGGTCTATCGTCAGCTGAAACAGTTGATTGTTGCAAATCATATTAAACCAGGAGAAATTCTGAACGAGAGGGAATTAGCGGATTCCTTATCAGTCAGCAGAACTCCGATCAGAGATGCCCTGAGGAGTCTTGAGCAGGAAGGATGGATTTCAAAAAAAGGGAAATTTAAGGTTGTGAGTCTTTTGACCTGGAAAAATGTGCAAAGTCTGATGGAGATTCGCCGTCCTCTGGAACTGATGTCCTATGATCTTGCTGTTCAGAAGATGACAGATCAGGATGTGAGGGACTTAGAGCATATTTATGAAAATATGGAGATGATCGCGAAAAAACAGGAAAAAGCATCTCACTATGAGGCCATGGCGGCGGATATCGAATTTCATTTACAGCTTGCAAGAATCTCGAGAAATGATAACGTGCTTCATATTATGTCTGAGCTTGGAGATCAACTGATCAGGACGTCTGTCTTATCGGTACGTTATGGGGACTTTTCTCTGGACACCTACTGCAGTAATCATAGCAGGCTGTTGGAGTGCCTGAAAAACCATGAGTACCAGAAAGGTAGAGAGGAATTAGAGCAGCATATTTCTGTGTGGGAAGGCCATCTGAAAAAGGTTCCGGAAATTCTGCAGATCAACAGCGATGAGAATCTGGTGTTCTGATGTAACCTCTGCTCTTTCTTTGCTGTTGTGAAAAATGTATATGTTTTTGAGGGGATATTTATATATTTTGTACAATATTGAAATATCGGGTAAAAGGTACTTGAAAATTTGAAGAACAGGTGATATATTTTAAATATAAATTTTGGTATACCAAATACGGAAAAATCAAGAAGATCATTTTATTCATATCGCTGATGGCGATATTATAAAAAACAAATTTTCGGTATACCGAATACGGAATATTAAAATATGGAGGTATTTCTTATGGACATGAACGAATTATTTGCACGTGCGTTAAAGACAGACCCGGCTCAGATCGGACATTATGTTCAGGGCGGATTCATGGATGCAAGCATCAAACCGATCAGCGAAGATATCAAGATGATCGGACCGGCATTCACCGTAAGACTTCCAGGCAACGATAACGCAATGCTTTACTACGCAATGAAACGTGCTCCGAAGGGGTCCGTTGTTGTTATTGACCGTATGGGTGACAAGCGTGTGGCTGCTGTCGGTGAGATGGTTGTTCAGGCTGCGAAGAGTCTTGGACTTGCAGGTATTATCGTTGATGGACCGAATACTGATACACGTCCGATTAAGGCTCTCGGTTTCCCGTTATTCTCCACAGGACGTGCTTCCGTAACAAATACATTAAAGGGAATCGACGGCGAGTACAATGTTCCGGTATGCTGCGGCGGTGCAGTTGTTAATCCGGGTGATATCGTATACGGAGATGTAGACGGTGTTATTGTAGCTCCAGCTGACCGATTTGCGGAATTAGTTGAAAAGGCAGAAGCTGCAGACCGCAACGAAGTAGAGTGGAGAAAGAATTTTGCGGAAGGTAAATATCTGGATGCGCTGATTAACATCGACCGTCTGGTTGAGGAAGGCGTTAAAGGAAAAATTGCAGATCTGATGAAAGTTGACTAATCGAAATAAGAGATCGTAGAAAATAGCGACCTTTTCCAGATAACTCCCTTTCCGAATGTTTTGGCAATGTGGCTGATTTTCGGAAAGGGAGATTTTATATTTTTAAGCCTTGGTGGAAATTTAACAAAAATAAGACACCTGTTCAAAATAATAACTGGATAAACGAATGCAATTGGGGGAAATATAGAATTTAATTATGGTGTGTTCCGAATTGACAAAAATAATCGAACATTATAATATATTCGAGAGGGGCGTTTTAGCAGCCTGAGAAAAATACAGGCAGATATGAAACCGAGTTGATAAAAACGGCAGTAAATGCGAGGAAAGCTGTCGGCTATAAGAGTTAGAAGGGGGAAATATCTATGAAATTAACAGATATCAAAGAGTATCTGGATACGCTATGTGAGTCGTTCGCAGCCGTATTAAATCTGGAATTTACAATTACAAATATTGATCCGCTGGAACGTGTTGCCGGATCGAATGACTGGTTCAAGACCCATGGTTCTGCATATAGAGAAGATGAGATGCGGCCCGAGTGGAAAAATGGTTTTTCCCTCCAGATGGCAGCAACAAAAAAGCCAGTGATCGTTCGTGATGCACTGGCTTATATGGAGAAATATTACTATGATGACAGGAAATTCGATTTTGCGAATTACGCACTGATCGGTCATCCGATTCTTGTAGGACCAGAGGAAAAAGTTGAGGGGTGTGTGTATTTCGCATCCTTTGACAAGGAACAGAAGAAACTGATCGAGACAAAAGAGGACCAGCTGCTGTTATGTATTGAGAAGATATCCAATTTGATTGCCAGCAAGCTGGAACAGGAAGATCTGGTGGATCAGATGAGGGTGCTTAATAACAATCTTACCTATGTGGTAGAGACCATGGAAGAAGGAGCACTTCTGATCTCATCGAACGGAGAGATCCGTCATATCAACAAGCTGGCAAAGATATATCTGCATTTGGATGAACCGAAGCTTGGCGAGATGCTCCTCCAGGACGTGAAGGAAGTCGCTGAAAATACCGTAAAGACACACCGGAACAACATTCGTGAGATCCACAGGACCGTGGATGATTTCCAGTTCCTTCTCCAGGTGAAGAGTCTGTACGTCAATGAGAGCGACGGGGATGTTCTCTGTATCATAAGCCCGTTCTCCCAGATTCAGGAGCAGATCAACCAGACAGAGGGAGATACAAATGGGATCGAGAATCAGCTGGTCTTTGCGGATAAGAAGATGCGGGAGCTTGTGAGCCAGGCGACAGTGACAGCCCGTCACAACACAAATGTCCTGATCACAGGGGAGAGCGGAACAGGAAAAGAACTTTTCGCCCGCCTGATTCACGCGAAAAGCTCCAGGAAAGATGGACCGTTCGTCGCGATGAACTGCGCAGCGATTCCGGAGTCCCTGATGGAAAGTGAGCTGTTCGGATACGAGGAAGGTGCTTTTACCGGCGCGAGAAAAGGCGGAAAAATCGGTAAGATCCAGCTGGCCCACAAGGGAACCTTTTTCCTGGATGAGATCGGCGAGATGCCGTTATATCTCCAGGCAAAACTTCTCCGTGTCCTGAGCGAGAGAAAGATCGACCGAATCGGAAGCAATTCTAATTCCCTGATCGACGTGGATGTGCGGATTATTGCCGCGACAAACAGAAACTTAGAGGAAATGATCGAGAGGAAGGAATTCCGGGAAGACCTGTATTACCGACTGAACGTGGTTCCGCTTCATCTGCCGCCTTTAAGGGAACGGGCGGGAGATATTCCTGTTCTTGTCCAGTATTTCCTCGGAAAATATGATAAGATCCTCGAGAAAGATATCCGCGGAGTGTCCACTCTTGTTCTCGAAAAACTGATGGAATATTGCTGGCCGGGAAATGTCAGGGAATTGGAAAATTGCGTGGAATATATGATGACGTTCGAGAAAAGTAACGTGATTTCCATGGATGTTCTTCCAGAAAAGATCAACAGTCTAAAATCTGAGAATGGCGAGGGTGAAAAGAAGACGTTAAAGGAGCTTCTCCATGAAAAAGAAGTGGATGTATTAAAGAATAAAGTAAAAAAATATGGAGGACAGCCGACGAAGAAGCAGATTAAAGAGATCTGTGATGAGCTGGATATCAGTGTGGCATCCTATTATAGAAAAATGAATGAGTTTATTAAGGAATAAAGGGAGAAGACTTATAATTTTTAAGTGAAGTTATAAGTCTTTTCCGTTTTTTGATAAGCAGACGGTCTGATTTGGACCAAATATGAAAATTGAGTAAGTCTGAAACATAACGGAAGTCTCAAAAGTGAGAAAAATATCGAAATAATGTCTAAAAAATGAGACTAAAACAGCCGATACATACTAATTGTAAGGTGAAAAGAAAAATGGAAATTGTGAAAAATGCACAAAAGCAGCACTCAAAAAGGCAGATATAACCAAAAAAAATGTGCAAAACTATAAAAAGAGGGGAATTTGCTGAATTTGGCACATGGGTTGCTATATATAAGTGCAGAAGCATTGAACGAAACAAAATAAGATCCTCCGGGACCGCAGGGCGGTTTAGAGAATGCTTACTACAAAGAATCAAAAGGAGAGGAAATTATGGCATTAACAAAAGAACTCATCGATCGTTTTATGAAGGTTGATCCGGCACAGCTTGGGCATTTTGTAAAGAACGGATATATGAATACCAGCATCAAACCGGTATCCAAAGATTTCAAGATGATCGGGCCGGCTGTTACCGTAAGAATGACAGGCGACAGCAACATCATGTTATATTACGCAGTTGAACATGCACCGAAGGGTTCCGTAATCGTTGTAGACCGCGGCGGAGAAAACATTCACGCATGCTGCGGTGACGGATGCTCCTTAAACGCGCAGTGCCAGGGAATGGCAGGAATCGTTATCGATGGACCGGCAACAGACTCCGCAGGAATCGTATCCGTAGGACTTCCGGTATTCGCTACAGGACTTTCCGTTGTGACAACTACTATTAAAGAAGATAAGACCGCAAGCTTCAATGTACCGGTCAACTGCTGCGGCGTTGTTGTAAATCCGGGCGACATTATTTTCGGAAACGCTGAGGGCGTAATCGTTATGAAACCGGAAGAGTGCGAGAAACTCTTAGAGATGGGCGAAGCTGGAAACCGCGCAGAGCAGGCTCCGGACGGAATGTTCGCAGGCTTCAGAAGTGGAAAGAAGATGTCCGATTACTTCCCGATCATCAACGACGCGTTAAAGATCGCCGGTGAGGAAGCAAATCCGTGGGAAGATGCAGAGAAAAATAAATAAGATTAACATAACCAAAGAAAACAGCATTCTGGTGATATGTCAAGAGTTTTTAAAAAAGATTTTGATATATTTTTCAGGAAAAAGGGTAACTTTAATAGACCTTCGGCGG
Source organism: Pilosibacter rotomagensis (assembly GCF_045062245.2). Taxonomy (NCBI): domain Bacteria; kingdom Bacillati; phylum Bacillota; class Clostridia; order Eubacteriales; family Clostridiaceae; genus Pilosibacter; species Pilosibacter rotomagensis. The sequence goes on from NZ_CM170323.1 coordinate 1,271,584, forward strand.
AAAATCCAAAGGCGAACATCAGTTCTTGTTGATATTTGATTGAGTGTCCAGCTTTTCGCCGGTGTACAGTTGGTTTTTGACCAGCAATCCAAAAACAAGCCGTACAAGTTTACGAGATGTAAGCGCGAGTGCTCTTTTGTGCTGATGCTTGGTAACTTCAGCATATTTTTTTGCATAATACTCAGTGTATTCTGGCACATGCTTCCTGACGCTGTTAGCCGCTTCTCCCAGATAATAGCGCAGATACGGATTCCCGACTTTTGAGACTTGATTGTCCTCGGAAATAAAATCGCCGGAATCGTTTTTCAGCCAGTACAAACCGGCATACTTTGCAAGTGCATCGGATGAGTGGAACGCAGTTATGTCGCCTATTTCGGACAGCATGCCGGAGGCCCATACCGGTCCGATACCGGGAATGGACTTCAGGATAAGAAACGCATTCGGGTTCATCCCATTGATGCACTTTTCAATTGCCTGCTCTATCAGTTTTATTTCTTTTTGATAGGCCTGGATGCAGTTAAATGAGCTTGCAAGTGAAATATTCAGTGGTTCATACATGCATTGATCCAAACGGTACGAGTCCCTTGCGGCTTTCCGCAAAAGCTCGGATGTCCTGGATATGTCAGAAATACGGTTCCTGCTTTTTTCAGCGAGGAACGAAAGGAGTTCTTCCTCTGAGAGGTCGATGATCTCCTGGGGGGACAGGAACTCCGTCAGTATGGCAGAAGATGTTGCGCCGTAAATATTGCTGAACGGCTTGTTATCACCCTCAAGAAGCTGCAGTTCGCTGAACTTCAGATACAGGTTTGAAACCATGTAGGTCTTTTCCCTGGTAATGCATTCTGACAGGTGCATGCGATGCCTGGTAAGACGCTTCAGGGCGATAAACTGGCCGCCGCGCCAAGGCTCAAGCTTTTTCGTCCTGCCGACCCTTGCGAAGTCAGCAATGAGAAAAGCATCGATAGGATCCGTCTTTTCCATTCCGATATAGGATTTACGGTAATTGGATGTAGCCTTGGGGTTGACACAGAAAACATAGGGCTTGTACGGCATAAGCGTCTCACATGTAGAAAGAAAATTTGCGATATGGACGCTGTAAACAGAGGTAGACTCTAAAGCAACGATGATTGTATCAAGGTTTTTATGTTTCTGCATGCATTTAGCGATCATATCGGCAAGTTCATCAGCGCCGGGCTGATTGTTGCCAAATGAGGATGAGATGTACTTGTTTTCTTCAAAATCCATGGCATAGACCGCATTGGATTTTGAGCTTACATCAATACCTACAAACAAGGTGGACATATAGTTGATCTTTAACAAGATATCACATCCTTTCCGATCTGGATTTGTGGAGCCTGAAGTAAAAGGTTTATCCTGTGCTGCATATGGTGACCGAAGCCTCGCGCAATGAGCATGCACCCGGCCAGCCTTTCTTGCTGGAGCTACGGCGGGGGACGAAAATTCTGTGTTAGCGGAATGTGCCATATGTGCCAGGCTGAATGCTAAAAAAGCAGTCACGGCCAAAGCCGGCTGAAAGGAGGAAAAGCAGTGCCTTCGGACATCAGACTCTGCCTGATATCATAACACAGGATGAATCATATAAAAAGTAACTGTTGACCGTATGGATGGGATTCAGGATGAGGGGAGTTCCTCTTGGATGTCCTTACCATCTATACCCATAAAAAGAATAAGTTCATAAGCGATATTTCTTGCCTACGAACTTATTATACGAGGAGGATTACACATGAAAAAAACATTAGCAATGGTACTGGCAGCAGGTATGGTAGCTACAATGCTCGGCGGATGCTCATCAGGCGGTTCCTCTACACCGGCGACAACAGCGGCAGCAGGCGGAACGACACAGGCAGCTTCAAACACAGCAGCGAGCGGTGATGTCGTAAAGTTATCCTTAGCAACAAAGGTTGCGGCAGACAGCTTTGAGGGAAAATCCTTCCAAGATTTCGCTGATCTTGTAAAAGAATACACAAACGGAACCGTTGAAGTAACTGTATATCCGAGTGAGCAGTTAGGCGACTCCACAACAGTAGTCAGCAACATGCAGTTAGGTACTGTTGATATGTACTGTGAGGGCGGTATCTTCTACTTAGGATACGGCGTAGACACAGGTATCTGCTCTTACCCGTTCTTATTTGACAGCTGGGATAAATATGAAGAGATCGTAAAAGGCGATTTCGGTAAATTACAGGAACAGCAGCTTGAGTCCGCAGGATTTAAACTCATCAACACAAACCGTGACTGGAGACGTGGACCGTACTACGTTACATGCTCTACAAAGCCGATCACAAGCGTTGCTGATTTAAAGGCAATGAGACTTCGTTCCGCAGATTCTCCTGTATTCATGGAAGCAATGAAATCTCTCGGTGTAACAACAACCGTTGTCAATTACAGTGAGTGCTATATGGCTCTTCAGCAGGGGCAGGTCGACGCTGTTAACTGCCCGATTTCAAATGTAGAGTCCATGGCATTCTACGAGGTTGGACCTTATGTAACACGTATGGACTGTTATCCGGCAGAACTCTGGATGGTTATGAACCTCAACAAGTTCAACAGCCTTACAGCAGATCAGCAGGATGCACTTATCCGCGCAGCGAACGATGCAGCAACACACTCCAACGAGATCATTGAAAAAGACGTTGACGATATGATTGCAAGACTTGAAGCAAAAGGCGGCGTTACATTTGATCTTGACTTTGATGACAGCATTTTCGCAGACGCTCTGAAAGATTACTACAAAGGCTTAGCCGCAAAGGGCGAATTCAACGAGATCATCGTTAAAGAACTTGGCTTAAACTAATCAACAGAACTGATTCACACAGACAGGCTTAAGGGAACTGGGTTCCTGATCCAGAGCGGTCGGGAACTTCTCCCAAAAGCTTAGCAATTTGCAGGAGTAAGCGTATGAAAACATTGAAAAAAATATATGACGGCATCGTCGAAGTAGAAGGATGGATCGCCGTTGTTGCACTCGTTGCAGCAATTGTTTTAAACGCCTATGAGATCTTACAGAGAAACTTATGGGGAAATTCCTTTATCTGGATACAGGAAATCAGTGTACTCTTAATGTTATGGTTCGCAATGCTCGGTCTCCCGAAAGTAGCGAATGACAATGCGGACATCTGCCTGGACTTATTTATCAATAAGCTTCCGCCTTCCGCACGAAAGATCGTTGATCTCTTTGTGGCGGCCATGCTCGTATTCATGAACTATATATTATTAGTAAACCTCTATAAATTGTACTTATCACAGGGCAACAATGTGACGATTGTAGCGAGATATCCTCTTAAATTCAGAAGCTACGCTCTGTTCATAGGAATCGGAACAACAGAGATTAAATACATTGCGAACACTGTCAAAGCAGCACTTGCGGTTTTTGGAAAGAAAGGAGGAGATGAGAAATGATTGCGATTTTCATGTTTATCATCCTGATTGTATTTGTACTCTTAGGAGCACCAATCTCCATGGCGATGGCAATCGGAGCGTTAGCCGCTATAAAATACAGCGGACTTGATCCTGTTATTATCCCAAGCCTTATTTCCGGCGGCATGAGCAACTACACACTTATGGCGATTCCATTTTTCATCTTTCTTGGAAACATCATGAATAGCGGCGGTATCACTGAGAGAATCTTTGACTGGTGTGAAGCTCTTGTTGGACATATGAAAGGAAGCCTTGCACAGGTTAACGTTGTTACATCCGTTGTCTTCGCAGCAATCTCCGGTACTGCGGTTGCCAATGCGGCTGGTCTTGGAATGCTGGGCGTAAAGGCAATGAGAAGTAAAGGATACGACGGAAAGTTTTCCACCGGTGTAACCGTAGCGGCATCTCTGTTGGGACCGATCATTCCTCCCAGCGTTGTTTTATTGGTATTCGGTTCCCTTTCCAATACTTCCCCGGGAAAACTTTTTATGGCAGGTCTTCTTCCGGGACTTATTCTTGCGGCAGCGTTAATGGCACAGATTTACTTCATGTGTGCGACCGGAAAAGTACAGTGCCCAGAACCAGAAAAATTTAGTCTTAAGAAACTTATCACTGCAACAAAGAGAAGTATCTTCGCTCTTCTTTGCCCGGTATTATTATTCCTCGGTGTTGGTACCGGTGTCGCAACAGCAACAGAGGTCGGTATCCTTGGATGCGTATATGCAATCTTTGTAAGCATCATTTACAAGACATTCTCTCTCAAGAACCTGATTGATGCGCTCAAGAAGACAATTACTTCCGCATCCTCCATCATGTTCCTTACAGGTGTTGGTTCTGTTATCGCATGGGTCATGACAAAAGAACAGGTTCCGCAAACTATCACAAACGCATTGGTTGGTTTTACTTCCAGTAAGTATGTCGTCCTCTTGATCATCCTCTTTATCCTTCTTTTCCTTGGATGCTTCATGGACGGTACTTCTATCCAGCTCGTTATGGTTCCTGTATTAATGCCGATTGCGGCAGCTTTCGGAATCGATATGATCCACCTTGGAGTTGTCGTTGCCCTCGCGGTAACGATCGGAGCTTCCACTCCGCCGGTAGGTGTGTGTCTGTTCGTACTCAGTACAGTAACGGGAGAACCTCTGGAGAACGTAATTGCAGGTACAAAGACCTTCTATCTCCCGATCTTTATAGCACTTTTATTTGTAACATTCTTCCCGCCGATCGTAACATGGCTTCCGAATTTACTGCTTGGTGCTTAATGTAATGCTAAAAATGATAAAGGTGGTATTCTTATGAAAAGTAGATTTGTAGTTGCTCAGATGGAGCAGAATGGTGACCCGGAAATCAACCTTGAGAACGCTAGAAAAGCTGTTGCAGAGGCTGTAGAATATTATCATGCAGACTTTATCGTATTCCCGGAGTGCTTTATGAGCCTTTATCCGGCGGGAACTCCGCATGAGACACAGCTTGCGAGCGCCCAGACTCTGGATGGACCGTTTGCAACGGAAATGAAGAAACTGGCAAAAGACAACCATGTATGGATCGCATTCGGAATGAATGAAAAAGTAGACAATCCGGCAGATCCGCGCAACCACAATACGACAATGATCATCGACAGCGAAGGCGAGATCAAGGGAGTGTATAGAAAGACACATCTTTACGATGCGTTCGGATATAAAGAGTCTGATACGATCTGCCCGGGCGACAAGCTGTTTGATCCGATCGATACCCCGTTCGGAAAAATCGGACTGTTTGTATGCTACGAAGTAAGATTCCCGGAGGTTGCGAGAGATCAGGTTCTCAAGGGAGCCGACATCATTCTCATGCCGACAGCATGGGCAAGCGGTCCGTTAAAATCCCATCAGTTCAAGACTCTGATCACAGCGAGAGCCATCGAGAACACCGCTTACATCGTTGCGGCAGACCAGGTTGGCGTAAACAGCATGGGCGAGAGCATCATCGTGGATCCGATGGGCGTTGCGGTTGCATCCGCAGGCGAGACACCGCAGCTTATCTGCGCGACCATCGATACAGACAGAATCAAACAGGTCCGCGCGAAACTTCCGTCTTTCAAGGACCGCAGACCGTACCTCTATCTTGTAAAATAAAATAGCTTACAATTTCTCATTATACCGTTACCTCTTGTGGGAAAGGCGCTTCTGACCGTGCAGAGGCGCCTTTTCCGCAATTAATGACCATTTTAGAAAGGAGAAACACAGTATGAACGAATTATTAAAAATGACAGCCCACCAGATAAAAGAAGGTAAATTTGATAAGGTGATTCTGGCGATCGGTTCCTGCGAGGCCCATGGACAGCATCTGGCAGAGGGCTGTGACACCATCGTCTCCTACGAACTCAGCAAACAGGTGGCGGACCGTGTGCCGGGAATGCTGGTTCTCCCGCCGATTACTGTGGGCTACAGCGGACATTATGACACATTCCCGTTTACCCTGACCTTTGATTATGAGACCATGATCCATGTGATCTATGATATCGTGGAATCTGTCCTGAGAAACGGTATCAATAAGATCTTTTTGATGAACGGACATGACGGAAATATCGCTCCAATCGAGATCGCGGCGAGAAAGATCAAGGAGAAATATCCGGACGCAAGGATCGCGTCCCTGCCGGAATGGTGGGTCATCGCCGGAAAGCTCGTCCCGGAAGGAACCTTCAAGGTCTGGAACGGACTTGGACATGCGGGAGAGGGCGAATCCTCCATCGCTTACCATTTATTCCCGCAGTGGTGTGAGCCGGATCAGGCAACATGCGTCGTGCCAGATCATCTTCCGGAACATGTCGATATCAAGTGGGATTTCGCTGAGATCACAGATACAGCCCAGACCGGTGACGCGACCATCGCGACAGCGGAAAAAGGAAAGCTCATGAATGACTGCCTCGTAGATGCTGTCGTGAAAGATATAGAGGAGCTTGAGAAGACAGGATGGAACTATAATACGAGCCACTGCGCGACAAAGCTGAAATGATGGCGATAGTGTGAAATTAAAAGGGATATTCTATACGATCTTATCAGCGGTTCTGTTTGGGGTGAATCCGCTGCTGTCGAAGCAGATCTACGCCATGGGCGGAAATTCGGTCACGTTGACATTCTTCCGTATGATGATAACGGCAGTGACATTCTGGATCGTGAATGCAGTCTGGATGCATAAAGATTACAGCGTGAGCCGGGATGAATTCAAAAAGCTGTTTTTCTGCGCCCAGGGGTACTGCCTGACGCCGTATCTGCTTTGGAGTTCTTACAATTACCTCCCGTCCGGAATGGCGACAACGATCCACTTTGTGTATCCGGTGCTTGTCCTGATTGGAAGTATCGTATTTTATCATGAGAGACTTACCAGAAAAAAAGCGGTGAGTTGTCTTTTCTGCGTGACAGGGATCCTGTGTCTCTGCCAGGCGGATGGGACGGTCAGCTTGATGGGATTTCTGCTCGCGTTTGTCTCAGGAATCGTCTACACACTGTATATTTTGCTGTTAGATCACTGCGGACTCGTGGACATGCATCCGTATAAGTTAAGTTTCTGGCTTTCCGGAATCGGCACCGTGGAGATATTCCTGATCGCGCTGGAGACGGGGAAATTTACGTTGGGCATCGCAGCGGCAGGCTGGGGACTGACGGTCATCTTTGCCCTGTCAGCAGGTGTGATCGCCTCGACGGCATTTCAGCTTGGTACAAAGTATGTCGGCGCGCAGAACGCCTCGATGCTCTCGACTTTTGAACCGCTGACAAGCGTGATCGTGGGAGTTATTGTATACCATGAAGTTATGACCGGAAGGACGCTCACTGGGATCGCGGCAATTTTACTGTCGGTGATCGTTGTGTCGTGTCCGGAGCGGACAAAAAATAATTGAAAAAGCGGAAGCGGTCAGGACGTATGAGTGATACGGTCCGGGGCTTCCGTTTTTTGATGCCAAAAACTTGAGAAAACTGCCGCTGATTTCTGCAGGGGAGAGATAGCGCCTGTTATTGCGGATGCCCTGCAGCAGATGGGATTACTGTGCTGCAGCTTCTTTCGCAAACCCCGTATTCACAAGATCCTCATAAGGAACCCGTGTGTCAAGCTCCCCGGCTTCCTCGAGGATATTCTCAAGAAGTTCAAAGCTCTCTTTTTCAAAGATGGTATTTCCTTTCCAGGTATCCTGCTCTTTGTAACGTTCCACAATGATCTTGATCTTTTCGGTGTCTGTCTCCTGAAACTGTGGTTTGATCGTCTCGGCGATCTCTGCGGCGGAGTGGGTATTCACGTAGTCGAGGCCTTTCTGGATCGCATTGGTGAAGCTTTGTATGATCTCCGGATGCTTTTCAATATAGCTTTTTTTTGCACTGTAGGCCGTGTAAGGGACGTAGCCGGAATCTTTTCCAAGGGATGCGACTACATAGCCGTTTCCTTCCTGTTCCAGGGCTGTCGCGAAGGGTTCGAACTCGACGGTGTAGTCGGAATCATTGCTGGTGAACGCTGCCGCGGTGAGACCGAAGCTGATGCTCTGGTCGATGGTGAGATCTTTGGCGGGATCGATGCCGTTCTTCTTTAAGATATACTCAAAGACCATCTGGGGCATGCCACCGGCACGGCCGCCTAAAACTTTCTTCCCAATGAGGTTTTCCCACTTGAAATCAGCTTCCGGTGTGCGTCCGACCAGGAAGTTTCCGGCGCGCTGGGTGAGCTGGGCGAAGTTTACGGCGTAATCCTCATCGCCCTGGATATAAGTATAGATACTCGCCTCAGATCCCATGAACCCGATGTCCGCATCCCCGGATACCAGGGCTGTCATGACCTTGTCAGCCCCTGCACCGTTTACCAGTGTCAGATCGATTCCCTCCTCCTCAAAATACCCCAGCTCGATGGCGGCATACTGGGGGGCGTAGAAGATGGAGTGGGCAACCTCATTTAAAGTCACGGGAGTTAAAGATGATTCCGTGTTCTTCTTACATCCGGCAAGCAGAGCCGCCGCCGTAAACACAAGAAGAACCGGTGCCAGAAATTTTCTCATAATACCAAAAGACCTCTCTTTGCGATCGTTCTATATGTTCAGTGTATGAGAAATGCCGGAAAGGGTGCAAAAGATCATGATTCCTGCGGTGCCTTGACGTAGCATAAAGCAATAGGAAAAACCTATAGCAGACCCTGAGTACATCCAATTAGACAGATTTTCCAACATATGGTACTATTACCTTGCAACCAGATAGGATGGTTGGTAAATGAAAATAAGAAATTTTTCGGGAATGAAATGCGATGTCCCGATCCGGAATAAGAGGAGGAAAATACTATGGCAAAGAAGACAAGAGCAGAGAGACATTTCAAATTTGAGACATTACAGCTTCATGTAGGACAGGAACAGCCGGATCCGGTGACAGATGCGAGAGCAGTCCCGATCTACCAGACTTCTTCCTATGTATTTAAAAACTGCGAACATGCAGCAGCACGTTTCGGACTTACCGATGCCGGAAACATCTATGGAAGACTGACAAACCCGACCGAGGATGTATTTGAAAAGAGAATCGCAGCACTTGAGGGCGGCGTTGCAGCACTTGCAGTTGCATCCGGTGCAGCGGCAGCAACCTATGTATTTGAAAACCTTGCACATGCAGGCGACCACATCGTTGCAGCAAAGAACATCTACGGAGGAACCTACAACCTCCTCGCACATACACTTCCGGAGTACGGTGTGACAGCAACCTTCGTTGATCCGTTCAACTACGAGGAAGTTGAGAATGCGATCCAGGAGAACACAAAAGCGATCCATGTTGAGACACTCGGAAACCCGAACTCCGATGTTGTCGATATCGAGAAGCTCGCATCCATCGCTCATGCACACAAGATCCCACTCGTAGTGGATAACACATTTGCGACTCCGTACCTTGTAAGACCGATCGAGTACGGCGCAGACATCGTATTCCATTCCGCAACAAAATTCATCGGCGGCCACGGAACCACGATCGGCGGCGTGATCATCGACAGCGGAAACTTTGACTGGGAAGCAAGCGGAAAGTTCCCGTCCTTAGTTGAGCCGAACCCGAGCTACCATGGCGTAAGCTTCGTAAAGGCAGCAGGAAGAGCAGCATTCGTCACAAAGATCCGTGCGATCTTACTTCGTGATACAGGCGCAACGATCTCCCCGTTCCACGCATTCATCTTCTTACAGGGACTTGAGACATTGTCCCTCCGTGTAGAGCGCCATGTACAGAACGCATTAAAAGTCGTTGAGTACTTAAACAACCATCCGCTCGTAGAAAAAGTAAACCATCCGTCCGTATCCGATGATCCGGAGCAGCAGAGACTTTACAAGAAATATTTCCCGAACGGCGGCGGCTCCATCTTTACCTTCGAGATCAAAGGCGGTGCAGAGGCTGCGAAGAAGTTCATTGATAACCTGGAACTCTTCTCCTTACTCGCAAACGTTGCCGATGTAAAATCCCTTGTCATCCATCCGGCATCCACAACCCACTCCCAGTTAAACGATGAAGAGCTTGCAGATCAGGGCATCAAGCAGAACACGATCCGTCTCTCCATCGGTACTGAGAATATCGACGATATCATCGAGGATCTCGACGAGGCATTTAAGACATTACAGGAATAATCCACTGCTTTTACAGAATGGTACGGGACGATGAATGCCTGGCAGGAATCGTCCCGGAGATCATAAGATCCTTGCAAAATACTCCCAATATGATATTCCCCCTCAATAAGTGAACGAAAAACAGCAGCCAGTGCGCAAAAAAAGTGCATGTGGCTGCTGTTTTGCTGTGGCTGTATAACTGCAGGAAAACGCTGGTGGCAGGTTTATGCAAAACATAAGGGGGAACGCAGGAGATATAAGATGAAAAGATGATCGGTGAGTGTATTTCTGATGGGTGAGAGTGGCTGTCTACTGTAACTGATCGAAGAAAAAATAGCTTCGCAGCAGTTATTTCGGAAGGAACTAGCTACGAAGCTTATATCATTTGGTATTATGAGGTGGAAGACCTGACCGATACCGCCGCTGCCAATCTTATGATTTGCATGGCCCCTTCACACTGTTTAAGATCTCCTCCGCTGCCAGTCTGTGTTTCTCCTCCAGCTCATGTTTCTGGTCCAGGATCGTCTGGATCGTGATGCCGTCCAGGTAGTCCATGATGACGCGGTTTAAACCTTCCCAGACCGGGAGCGTGTCGCAGGCGGAGCAGCGTTCGCAGGGATTCGGAGTGTGCTCGAGGCAGGAGACCGGGGCGAGACTGCCCTCTGTGGTCTCTAAGATCTCACCGACCGTACATTCCGACGGAGCTTTCGCGAGACGATATCCGCCCTGGTATCCGCGGGTAGTGGAGAGCATTCCGGTCTTATTTAAGAGCGGGACGATCTGCTCCAGATATTTTTTTGAGAGCCCCTGGCGGGCGGCGATATCCTTTAAGGAAATAAACCCATCCTCGGTGTGTTCCGCCAGGTCGATGACCATGCGGAGCGCATAACGGCCTTTTGTAGATATTTTCATAATTGCTTCACCAATTTAAACAACAGCCTGGCATGGGAAAAGACAGCCGGGCGTTGAACTTTCTGTAATATTTTATCTCAGTCAGATCAGACTTCCACCTCGTTTAGGTGACAAACAACGCAAATCGGAACTGGTTCCGATTATACTACAAAAAAGATGGGCGTTCAACTAAGGTTTTGGCTTTTTCTCGTGGTTGCCAGAAAAATACACATGTGATAAAATAAAAAAGAGTTTCCGGCAGAGAACGGAAACCGCCAATAGAGGTCCTTTGGAAAAAGGACCAGATTGCTGCGAAAACAGAATATCAGCGGTGGCCCTGAAAATGAAAAGCTAACAAGTTGGTTGAGATGAAATCAGGATCGCTGCAGAAATAGTGAGTCAGAAAGAAAGGAACCAGAAAAGTTATGAAAAAGCTGGAAGATTATGTTGTAAGCATTCCGGATTTCCCGGAGCCGGGAATTATTTTCCGCGATATCACCTCGATCTTACAGGATCCGGATGGATTTAAGCTGGCGATCGATTCTCTCCTTGCGATGGTGAAGGACGTGGATTTCGATGTGGTTGTCGGCGCGGAGTCCAGAGGATTTATTTTTGGAACACCGGTCGCGTATGAGATGGGAAAATCCTTTGTCCCGGCGAGAAAACCGGGTAAGCTTCCGAGAGAGACGGTTTCTATGGAGTATGCCTTAGAGTACGGCACCGGAACGATCGAGCTTCATAAAGATTCCATCAAACCGGGTCAGAAGGTCGTGATCATCGATGATCTGATCGCAACCGGTGGAACTGTGGAGGCGATCGCAAAGCTCGTGGAAGAACTCGGCGGCGAGGTCGTTAAGATCTGTTTTGTGATGGAGCTTGCGGGATTAAAAGGAAGAGAGAAACTTCAGAAATATGATGTGGATTCCGCGATCATTTACGAGGGTAAGTAATAAGGAAACCAGGTCCATGCAAATGATGGTCGCTGGATGATACACACCTTCGCAGAACGGTTATTTCAACTGCAGAATGGATTTTTGTTGGGATAAATTTACGGTTACTCAGCATCTTAAAGAGATGGGAGTCATGTCTGACTAAGAAAAAAGATTATATGCCGCCAGAGAACGCGACAAAAGCGGGCTGGCGGCATCTGTTTTTCTGTCAGAAGAGCGTATCGGAAGAACTGTTGTATTTATCAGGAAAAGAGGATAAAAATGAGAGAGATCGTATTTAAAATGGAGCGCCCGGGTCTCGTTGAGGTCGGGCAGGAAGTGGATGTCAGCGAGTCGGTCACACCGGTCAATGTCAATTACATGATCGAGCCGGCGGTGGCCATGTCGGGGCTGTTCCGTTTTACGGAGCGTCTGAAGAGCAAAAAGGGCATTGTGAAGGACATCATCCAGAATGACCGCGGATACTATGTGACAGTGGAGTTCGACGAGTAGCGGAATGGTTTGTTTGACTTATGCAGCGGAGCGCTGCGGTTTCCTGTGGAAAAACAGCAAAAGCAGGAAGTAGGCGGCTGACAGGATGAGGATCCGGACGGCGGTGCGGAAAAATTCCGGAAAACCGGACGGGATCGGGAAGTCTTCCGGGAACAGGCGGAAGATCCAGAGCGCGCAGAGCAGGCAGAATACCGGTTTTCCGATCAGGATCCATGCGTTCCATTCAAACGCAGTGATCCTTCGGAGTGCCAGGATATGGAGCAGAGCGAGGAGAACCTCGCTTGCTAACATCCCCCAGAGACAGGAACGGATCCCGAACACCGGGATCCCGAACCACACGAAAGCGATGCGGACGAGGAGAGAGACCAGGTGATGGAAAAATGTGAGCTTCGTCCTTCCAAGGCCATTTAAAATGCTGCCGGACGAGGTGGCAAGATAGAGAAACGGGCAGAGCCAGGCGAGGATCTGAATGAAAGATCCGGCGTCCTGGCTTTTAAATATCTGCAGCCCCAGAGTTTCGCCGAAGACCGTGAATACCCCGATGCAGAAGATCCCGAGGTAGAGGCTGTAGCGGAAGGACATGGAGATCCCGTCCGCGATGCCGGAGGTGTTTCCGGCAGACTGGTGTCTGGCGGTCGACGGCAGCAGGACCACAGCCAGAGAGTTTACGAGAGCGGAGGGAAAGAGGACAAACGGCATTGCCATGCCGGTGAGAGTCCCATATGTACTGACAGCCTGGGACCTTGTGAGGCCGTAGACAGTGAGCCGCTCCGGGATCATGATCGTCTCGGCACTCTGTAAGAGGTTCAGGATCAGCCGGTTGGCCATGAGCGGGACGGCGAGAGCGAGGAGAGCACTCATGGGAGACAGGAAATCCAGGAGTCCCGGAATATCTGCGGTACTTTGAAATTTATGAGGTTTGTGCGCGGCATGATCGGAGAAATTTGCTGAATTATTTTTATTTCCATGAAATTCATGAAAAAGAAGAAAAAATATCAGGACAAACGAAGCAGATCCGGCCTCTCCGGCCACCAGGCCGAATACCGCGAGCGACACCGTGATCGGAATCTTCTTCTCGATCCAGATGGATGCCAGGAGAAAGACCGTAAAGATCCGGATCATCTGTTCAAAGAGCTGGGCGGCTGCAGGGACAGACACCTTTTCCTTTCCGTAGTAGTAGCCGCAGATACAGGCATGGACGGAAGTGCAGGGGATTGCAAAGGCCATAACGGAGAGCAGCGGGGCGCACCGCGGTTCCATGAGGACAGATCCCGCGAGAAATCCGGAAAAATGTCGGATCATAAGGGCCGCGGAGAGTGACATGGAAAAGGAAAGGAGAAATCCGGAAACAAGCGTCCGCTTCGCATGTTCCGGCTCCGCTGCGATGAAACGGGAGATCGCAGTCTGGATCGAGCCGGCGCACAAGGAGAAAAAGATCCCGTAGACCGGAAAGATCATCTGATAGATCCCGAGACCTTCGGCGCCGATCGTGCGGGAGAGAAAGATCCGGTAGAAAAAGCCGAGGACGCGGGAGAGGAGACCGGCGGCTGTGAGAAGAATTGTTCCGGTGATGAGTGGATGGGGCTTATGGGAAGAAGGCATGGCAGCTCCGAAATGGCAGAAGGATTCGGTTATATATATGTGGGAGCAGGGGAATGATATGAATCCGGTTTATCGCAGACGGATGACTGATATGAAGATTGAAATCATCACAAATTCTTTAATACTTAGTGATTCACTGTGTATTTCTGAAAAAACATGAGAATACCGGTTGAAATTCCTGAGGGGTTTCGTATATAATGTAAAATATCTGTGGCCTGTCCGCGCTTTTTGCGGCGCTGACTCGCGGGTCATGGCATAAACTAATAGTGTTATCAGGCTTTGAACCTCTTAAAACAGAAAGGCGGAACAATGAAGAAAGTAATTTATCTCGACAACGCGGCTACGACAAAGGTACGTCCGGAAGTCGTGGAAGCCATGCTGCCGTTTTATACAGAATATTACGGAAACCCTTCTGCGGTATATGAGTTTTCCACACCGTGTAAGGAAGCGCTCGCAAAGGCAAGAGAGACGGTCGCAAATTCTCTCGGCGCAAAGGACAATGAGATCTACTTTACAAACGGCGGTTCCGAGTCCGACAACTGGGCTTTGATCGCAACTGCGGAGGCATATGCATCCAAGGGAAAACACATCATCACAACAAAGATCGAACACCACGCGATCCTTCACACCTGTGAATATCTTGAAAAGCGCGGCTACGAGATCACATACCTCCCGGTGGATGAGTACGGCACCGTCTCCATCGACGAGTTAAAGAAGGCGATCCGCCCGGATACGATCCTGATCTCTGTAATGTTCGCAAACAACGAGATCGGAACGATCCAGCCGATTAAAGAGATCGGTGAGATCGCCCATGAAAACGGAATTATCTTCCACACCGACGCAGTTCAGGCATACTGCCATGAACCGATCAATGTGGATGAGTACCATATCGACATGTTAAGCGCCAGCGGACACAAGTTCCACGGCCCGAAGGGAGTCGGCTTCCTCTATATCAGAAAAGGCTTAAAACTCCGCTCCTTCATCCACGGCGGCGCCCAGGAGAGAAAACGCCGTGCCGGAACTGAGAATGTGCCGGGAATCGTGGGTCTCGGAAAAGCAGTCGAGATTGCGATGGCAGAGCTTGAGAATAATAAGAAGAAAGAGACAGAACTCCGTGATTACCTGATCGGACGTGTCATGGACGAGATACCGTACACACGCTTAAACGGTCACCGCACAAACCGTCTCTCCAACAATGCGAACTTTGCGTTCCAGTTTATCGAAGGTGAGTCCTTACTCATCATGCTCGATATGGACGGGATCTGCGGTTCCAGCGGATCTGCATGTACATCCGGTTCCCTGGATCCGTCCCATGTGCTGTTAGCCATCGGACTTCCGCACGAGATCGCGCACGGATCCTTACGCCTTACCTTAAGCGAGGAGACAACGAAGGAAGAGATCGACCATACTGTAGACTGCCTTAAGAAGATCGTGGAGAAGCTTCGCGCAATGTCCCCACTCTATGAGGATTTCATTAAGAAGAACAGAAAGTAAGAGGAAAAATAATGTATTCAGAGAAAGTAATGGACCATTTCCAGCACCCGAGAAACATGGGAGAAATTGAGGACGCCAGCGGCGTAGGTACTGTCGGAAACGCAAAATGCGGCGATATCATGAGAATCTATCTCGACATTGATGACGAGACACATATCATCCGTGACTGTAAGTTTAAAACATTCGGCTGCGGTGCTGCCGTTGCCACAAGCAGCATGGCGACCGAGATGGTAATGGGAAAGACGATCGAGGAAGCGATGGAAGTAACTAATAAGGCAGTTATGGAAGCACTTGACGGACTTCCGCCGGTAAAGGTTCACTGCTCCCTGCTTGCCGAGGAAGCGATCCATGCAGCACTCTGGGATTATGCAGAAAAGCACCATATCGAGATCAAAGGCTTACAGAAGCCGGTGTCCGATATCAGTGAGCATGAAGAGGACGAGGAATATTAATGAAGAAAAAAGTCGTGGTGGGAATGTCAGGAGGCGTGGACTCATCGGTTGCGGCCTGTCTTTTAAAGGAACAGGGCTATGATGTGATCGGTGTCACCATGCAGATCTGGCAGGAAGAGGATTCCTGTACCGTTGAGGAAAACGGCGGATGCTGCGGACTCAGCGCGGTGGAAGACGCGAGACGTGTCGCGTGGACCCTTGGAATTCCCTACTATGTTATGAACTTCCGGAAAGAATTCCAGAAGAATGTCATTGACTATTTTGTTGCGGAGTATCTGCACGGACGGACACCGAATCCGTGCATTGCCTGCAACCGCTATGTAAAATGGGAGGCGCTTTTGGAGCGCAGCCTTGAGATCGGAGCCGATTATATCGCGACCGGTCACTATGCAAGGATCAGCCAGCTTCCGAACGGCCGTTATACGATCCGGAACTCCGTGACGGCGGCGAAGGATCAGACTTACGCGCTCTATAACCTGACCCAGTTCCAGCTTTCCAAAACTTTGATGCCGATCGGTGATTACACGAAGGACGAGGTGCGAAAGATCGCCGAGGACCGTGGACTTGCCGTGGCAAAGAAGAAGGACAGCATGGAGATCTGCTTCGTTCCGGATAATGATTATGCCGGATTTATCGAGCGGGAAGCCGAAAGTGTTCCGGGAAGCGGAAACTTTGTGGATAAAAATGGTGTGATCCTTGGAAAACATAAGGGGATCACTCATTACACGGTCGGTCAGAGAAAGGGCTTAAACCTCGCGATGGGCCATCCGGTGTTTGTCACAGGAATTCGCCCGGAGACGAACGAGGTTGTGATCGGCGAAGGAAATGATGTATTTTCCGACCATCTGGTCTGCAAGGATGTGAACTGGATGGCGATCGACGGACTTCACGGCGGGGAATGGGAAGTTCTCGCGAAGATCCGCTACAGCCACAAGGGATCTCCGTGTATCATCAGGGAACTCCCGGACGGAACCGTGGAATGCCGGTTTAAAGAGCCGCAGCGTGCGATCACGCCGGGACAGGCAGTTGTATTTTATGAAAATGAATGTGTAGTCGGAGGGGGAACGATCCTATGAGCAGGATGAAAAAGGGGAACGGACTCCTCCGATTCCTTATTTCTGCGGTCTTTTTTGCACTGGTGCTTTCCGGCTGCAATGGGACGAGAAAATATGAGGCGGTGGATCTGAGCAGCGAGACTGTGGCAGCGGAGTCAGAAAGCGGATCCGGCGAGGAACAGGGAACGGAAAATTCCGATGAAGCTGATCTTCAGGCACTGGGCAATCCTGCCGGGGAGATGATGAGCGCAGATCAGGCGGCCGAAAGCTCGCAGGATGCGGAATCGGTCTCCGAATCAGAGGAGATGGCTTCGGAGATGTCGGAGGAGGAGAGTGTCGCGGCAGCGAGAGAGTCAGCGGCGGAGGCTTATACAGCCGCGGCGAACGATGACGCGGAGACTGCTCCGGAAGTTCCGTTTAACGGACATACCGTCGCGATCGATGCGGGACACCAGGCGAAAGCCAATACTTCCAAGGAGCCGATTGGCCCGTCCTCTTCGACGATGAAGGCGAAGATGCCGGAAGGCTCAGTTGGAACGGCGAGCGGCGTCCCTGAATATGAGGTCACTCTTGCGGTCGCAAAAAAGCTTGAGACAGAGCTCACAAACCGCGGATACCATGTCGTCATGATCCGGACGAGCAACGATGTGAACATGAGCAGCGCGGAGCGGTCCGTCGCAGCAAATCAGAGCGGCGCGGATATCCTGATCCGGCTTCACGCGGATTCCATGGACAACTCTGGTGCCTATGGGGCATTAGCAACCTGTATGACAGCCCAGAACCCTTACAACGCGTCTCTTCATGACAAGAGCTACAATCTTTCCAAAAAGATCGTGGATACCGTCTGCGGGACGACAGGAACGAAGAATCGAGGCGTCCAGGAGACGGACAGCTCCTCCGATATCAACTGGTGCGAGATCCCGGTCTGTGTGCTCGAGATGGGATTCTTAAGCAATCCTGACGAGGACACATGGCTTCAGGACGATGGCTACCGGGGAAAGATCGCGAGCGGGATCGCCGGGGCGGTGGATGCTTATTTTGCGGAGGGGAATTAAAATAAATTTTTTAAATCCTCTATACAAATCGAAAAAAATATGTATAATAATATATAGTCTGCTTTTTCAAAAAGCAGACAATCCGGAGACGTAGCGAAGCGGCCGTAACGCGGCGCACTCGAAATGCGTTTATCGGTTCATCCCGGTACGAGGGTTCGAATCCCTCCGTCTCCGCTCGAAACCCTTGATTTTTCAGGGGTTTTTCTTATTTACGCGAATAACGGGTCAAAGTCCGCACTTGCGCGAGACCTTGGCGACTGTCGCGATAATAAGGGGAAACTCGCGAAGCGTGTTTTCATTTGTTTAACAGGGAATTTTCTGTTAAGCAAAAGGGCACGATGTGCCAATGAGATGCACTTGTGGAAGAAGAAAATTGGCGCAGGCGATCGCGCTCGGCGTGAGGAAAAGGCCGTCCGGTGAGGACAGCTTTTTATGTATGAAATCGACCGTTTGTCGACCAGATAGGAAAATGTTATGCTTTTCCTGGCAGAACATCTGCCAATGTGTCCGCATCTATGGTTTGGACGGAATTTTGCCACAAAGTCTTATATGTGTGACAACGAAAACGTAAGAAGTTCTTAATAAAAAAAGAGGGAAATTGTAGTATACTTGGTACGTCTTAAAGAAAAGGGATGTTTATGCCGAAGCTTTGGAGAGACATTGGATGGAGAATGCAGTTTACGATCGATATTCAGATGATAGAAGCCTCAAGGTTATGACTTTTGGCAGGAAAAAAGACGTATGAAAAGAGAAAGGCGGTTTTAGAATGTTTCAGAAAAAATTTCGATATATGACAGCGCTTCTCGCAGCGCTTATGATCACACAGGGCAGTTTTACAGCTTTTGCGGATGAGACTCCGGTTGGACCGGGATACGAGGACCAGAATAAGGCCTCCACGGATACCACGACAAGTGATCCGGCAAGTGCATGGAAAAAGGTCAACGGTGTTTACGTAGACGCGAATGGAAAAAATATGGACGGGGCGCTTCTTCGCGGCATCAGCGTTTCCAAATGGCAGGGCGATATCGACTGGGCGAAGGTTGCAGCGGATGATGTCTCCTTTGCGTATGTTCGTATGGGATCCTTTGGATATGAAGGACAGTATACCATGGACGAATATTATGAGAAAAATATGAAAGGGGCTTCCGCAAACGGAGTTCAGGCGGCCCCGTATGTGTTCCTCCAGACCCGGACCGTCGATGAGGCAAAAGCGGCAGCAAAATATACTCTGGAAAAGATGTCCGGATATGCGGTAAAATTTCCCGTTGCCGTGGATGTGGAATCAAAATATATTCTGGACTATTTATCAGTGCAGGATCTGACAAATGTGGTAAATGCGTTCTGTGACACGATCGCTGCGGCCGGATATACCCCGATCGTTTACAGTGATTACAGCAAGTTTACGAACGAGATGGATACAAACCAGATCAAATATGATCTCTGGCTTGCGAGATATGGCGCGGACGGACAGTATCAGGGCCGTACGATCTGGCAGTGCACAGATAAAGGGCGCGTAAACGGGATCAACGGAAATGTCTGCCTGGAATTCGCATATAAAGACTATGCTCCGAAGGCTGCACAGGGAACCGCGATCGACAGCGGTGAATGGAAGCAGGAAGGCGGAAAATGGTATTTCTACCGCGATGGCGGAAGAATGAGCGGCTGGGTAAATCCGGACGGCTACTGGTACTATCTTGATCCTGCAGAGTTAGGTGCGATGGTGACAGGAACAACGAAGAACATTGACGGTGTGGATTATACCTTCAATGCGAGCGGTGTGATGCAGTAAGGGAAAAAAGGTCCTTTCTGACCTGCAGCTTCCGTTTTTGGCGGACAGGCAGTTAGGACAAGGATTCTGCCGGGCAAGAGAAATCTCCCATACATGGGAAAGTACCGCGAGTCCGGCGGAAAGTCTGAGAATAGCGTTCAGCAAAAGGATATAGGATAAAGAATAAAGGAAAAAGAAGAGCAGGAACAAGACTTTTTGAGGAGCCATGTTCCTGTTCTTCTTTTACTCTTCCCAAGGAAGATCCACGATCGTCGGTTCATGGTGAACGGCCGGGAGAAATTTTTCGAGAATATCGGATGTTTTGATCTTCAGGCTGCTGGTGTTGATGCATGGATGGCAGCCGAAAGATTCGTCCTTTAAGACATCGGAGTCGATCAGAAGTTTTACATGACCTTCCGGATCGTTCATAAGTCCCATCACACTGACGGAACCGGGAGTCAGCTTTAAATATTCCTTCATGTGATCATCATCTGCGAAGGAGAGCCGTGCGGAGCCGATCTGCTTTGAGAGGACTTTTGTCTTGAATTTCTTGTGGCCCGGCATCAGAAGAAGATAAAATTTTGTCTTCTGCGCATTGCAGAGAAAGAGATTCTTGCAGATGTGGATCCCGAGGATCTCGTCAACACCGTTGCAGGCATCGATCGTGAATGCGGCTTCGTGGTCGACGCGGGTGTAGGGGATATTCAAGGAGTCGAGAAGATCGTAAGTGCGGATCTCTGTCTCAAGACGTCCGGAACAATCTTTCGGACGGCCTGTCTCGGCGACAGGGGATGGAGTGGAAGCTGGCTGAGCAGTGTCGTGATTGCATGTGTTTTCCATGAGTGTATGTCCTTTCTGTCTAAACTTATGTAAAATCATGTAGAATAATTCGGGGAAAAAAGATATACTTTATGTGATATTATAATCAGATGGATTGGGAGAATCAAGGGGAAGCCGGATAAAAGATAGAAAAAGAGAATGGAGAAAACAAGAGATGGAAAATAGAGAAAACCGGGATAAGAAGATGAAGAAAATGAGTGAAAAGAAAGAGTGGACAAACGGGAACGGAAGAACAAACCGGAAATCCGGAGAAATGCTGAATACCCGGGCACGGGGAGACCAGAATAGCGGGAAATCGGGGAAAAAGAACTCTCTCTGTCCGCATTTTAAATCCTGCGGCGGGTGTCAGTATCTGGACATGCCGTATGAGAAGCAGCTAGAGCACAAAAAGAAAGAGGTTGCAGACCTTCTCCGCCCGTTCTGCAAGGTCGAGACGATCATCGGCATGGACGATCCGTTCCATTACAGAAATAAGGTTCATGCGGTGATGGCGAGAGATCGGAAAGGCAGGATCATTTCCGGAGTCTACAAAGAGGGAACCCACACGGTTCTGCCGGTAGAAACATGCCTGATCGAGAATAAAAAGGCGGATGAGATCATCGGAACGATCCGGGAACTGCTTCCGTCGTTCAAGATGAAGGTATTTGATGAGGACACCGGATATGGCTTCCTCCGCCATGTTCTGGTGCGAATAGCCCATGCGACAGGGGAGATCATGGTGGTCCTGATCACGGCATCGCCGGTGTTCCCTTCGAAGAATAACTTTGTGAAAGCGCTGAGAAAAGTCCATCCGGAGATCACGACCGTGGTCCAGAATGTAAACGACCGAAACACCAGCATGGTGCTCGGAGAGAAAGAGCACGTCCTCTACGGACCGGGATTTATCGTGGATGTTCTCTGCGGGAAAAAATTCCGGATCTCCTCAAAATCCTTCTATCAGATCAATCCGGTCCAGACGGAGAAACTCTATAACCTGGCGATCGAGGTAGCAGGTCTTACCGGAAAAGAACTGGTCGTTGACGCCTATTGCGGGATTGGAACGATCGGGATCGTTGCGGCATCCGCGGCAAAAGAAGTGATCGGCGTTGAGTTAAATAAGGACGCTGTCCGGGATGCAGTCACAAACGCGAAGGTAAACGGTGAGAAAAATATCCATTTTTACAACAACGATGCCGGAAAATTCATGGTCCAGATGGCATCCCAGAATGCCCACGCCGACGTTGTCTTCATGGATCCGCCAAGAAGCGGAAGCACCGAAGAATTCATGGACGCCGTCGCGATCTTAAACCCGGACCGCATCGTGTATGTTTCCTGCAATCCGGAGACGCTGGCGAGAGACTTAGCGTATTTTAAGAAGAAAGGATATCGGGCGGAGAAGGCCTGGGCGGTGGATCAGTTTCCGATGACCGGGCACTGTGAAACAGTCTGCCTTCTGTCAAGAAGATCCCAATAAATCAAAGGTTTCTGCGATTTTGGAAGAAAAATGGATGTGTGTTTCTGTTTCCATAGAGTGATGATATAATCGGATGTTTACCCCAGGGGATAGGCTTGGGAAAATGGGAGATATATATTTTGGCGAAAGGATACTTTTTCGCAAAAGAGACAAAAGTAACAGAGGAGGAATAAGTTTTATGCCGAGAGTAGGAATTACTGCATATGATTTGTTAATTTCATGCCCGGGTGATGTGAATCAGTTTACGGATATTATTAGAGAATGTGTGGGTAATTTTAATAGAGTATATGGAAATATTAATAATATGGAAATTGTTACAAAGCACTGGTCAACAGATAGTTATCCGCAATCTGGGGACAAACCACAGGAACTACTGAATAAACAATTTGTTCGGGAGTGTGATGCAGCAGTTGCTATATTTTGGACAAAATTTGGTACACCGACAGATAGATATGGTTCAGGAACAGAAGAAGAAATTGAAGAAATGCTATCTTCAAATAAACAAGTATTCATGTATTTTTTGGATGCACCTGTAAATCCATCTAGTGTAGATATGGAACAATATAAGAAAGTGCAAGCATTCAAAGAGAAGTACAAAGATAGAGGAATCTATTTTATAGTAAGAGATGAACAGGAATTACGACAGTTATTTACGAATCATTTAGGGATGCATTTTTTACCACTAGCGGTAGGTGGGAAAAACTCATTTGAAAAAAAAGCAAGCCCAGTTCTTAAAATTAAGGCGGCATCTCAGCAGGAAGATAAAGATGCAATTGTGGAGTATTCTGAATTTTCTGAATGCAAACTGGTAAAGGATAAAAAGAAAAGTATTATTTCAAAAATTACCTTGTTGCAGCAAGGATATTTGGAAGCTAGAGAAGAAAAACCTTCTGAAGCTATTGAAAAAAAAGAGAACTCGTTATTAATCAATTCACCTGATTTAAATAAGTTGTTAGGAAAGTCGGATTTAATGTCAGGGAAAATAATGGATGCTGATATTGCTGATGAATGGAAAACTATTATTTGTGAATTTGCTAATGAGAATGGTATAGAAATTGAAGAATTTTTTTGGAATGTTGGAAATCTCAAAAAAAGGGTATCTTTGATTGTTCCTTTTTATGGAGGTGGTGGTACAACTTTAGAAGGTAGTGAGGAAGAGAAAAAACGTTACGAAACCATAGAAGATTTGTATTGGGCTATTGTTGATTATAATGAATATATGACTTTTTTTGGGAAAGTAGATCAACAAGGGTTAGTGGATTTAACTGTGGCTAATGTTGGAAATACATTTGATGAAGATATTGACGTAAAAATAATTATTAAGAAAAATCATATTTGCAAAACGAAAGATATAGCCATTCCAGAAATTAATATCATTGAAGATATATTGGAAATGAGATTTTTAGGATATGCATATAAAATTAAATGCAATGATGTTATTGTTGAATATACAGGATATCCATCAGAAAAACCAAGAATGGATTATAAGTTTACTGAAAATCCATTTAACAGACCATCGGTGCAAGAACATTATAATAGAAACAAAGACGAATATTCAGAAGAGTTAAATAGAATTTTTTGTTATGAGTATTATCAAAGAGATGATGTAGATATTTTGATATTCCATATCAATTATCTCAAGCATAATACTGTAATGGCATTTCCTTCAGTGCTAGTTTTTAAAGAAATTCCGGATTCCATTGATTATGAAATTTCTTCAAAGTATATTGAGGAAGTTGTAAAAGGAACTATAAAGATTCAAAAATGAGGCTGTTTCAAAAACAAAGCTTCAACCGTATGATTGCTGATTGCAGGGCAGGGAAAATTGACATGATTATTACCAAGTCCATTTCCAGATTTGCAAGAAATACGCTGGATTGCTTGAACTATGTGCGAGAGTTGAAAGATTTGGGGATAGGGATTATTTTTGAAAAGGAAAATATCAATACTCTCGATGCAAAGGGGGAAGTGCTGCTTACCATTCTTTCCTCACTGGCACAGGACGAGAGCCGATCCATTTCAGAGAACTGCACATGGGGAATCCGCAGAAGGTTTGAGACAGGGAAGCACAAAATGAGTACAAAGCGTTTTCTTGGCTACGATACGGATGAAACGGGGAAGATGGTAATCAATAGGACACAGGAGCCGATTGTGGTTCGGCTGTATCAGGAATTCATGGACGGAAAAACAACCGATTACATCAAGAGGATTTTTGAACGGGAAGGTGTGAAAAAATGGGATGGCGGTACGAAGTGGCAGTCCACAACCTTAATGAGTATGTTGGAGAATGAAAAATACAAGGGTGATGCCTTGCTGCAGAAAAGTTATACGGTGGATTTCCTCACCAAGAAACGTACACAGAACAAAGGGGAAATTCAGATGTTTTATGTGGAGGATGATCACGATGCCATCATCTCAAAGCGGATATGGGAATGTGTACAGCTTGAAATAAAACGCAGGAAAAAGTATCTGGAGGAGCATGGGACAAACTCCTATTCCCACCGGCCGGAAAGCAATCCATTTGCTTCCAAGATAATTTGCGGAGACTGTAATAAAGTATTTGCACGGAAAGGCTGGCGGAGCAGTACGGGAGTTGACCGTAAGGTATGGCAATGCAGTGAACGCTACAAGGTCAAAGGAGTTATGGGATGTGCCAACCGCCACGTAGAGGAAGAAACGCTGATAAAGGCTTATCTGATGGCTTGGAACGCATTGGTGGAGAACCGAGAGGATTTTATGGAGCAGTGGACGGAACAGCTGCAGAGCGAGAACCTCTTGGAAAGTTATCGGGCGGAGAAGTTCATAGAATATACCGATGGGGCAAAGCCTTTGACGGAGATGGATACGGACTTCATACTGAAAACACTGGACCACATCAAGGTTTTTGAAGATGGAACATTGTTGGTGGTCTTCCTGGACGGAACGGAGATTGAATGGAAAAATGAAGAGGAGTAAGAAAAGATGTCGATTGGGAGTTGTGATTCCTGATCGGCTTTTTTTAGTAGATTTATGTATTGGTTACTTGTAATATTCTATAATTAGTGATATAATCCAAATTAGCACTCAATGAACGAGAGTGCTAACAATAATAAAGGAGGATAGATCAATATGAGTAAGCAAGTATATATAAGTGCAGATTATGCAGAATACGATGGTGATCGTGATGTCGTTGAAGAGTTGAACAAATGGGGATGTGATAATCTTCATAAGGTTGATTTTATTGATATGTCTAAAGTAGCATCAGGGAGCGTTTCAAAAGATCCTGATTGCCGCATATGCGATTTGAAACAAGAATTTAACAGACAAATTAATGCTTCATCTGCAGTTATCTTTGTTGTTGGAGATAAGACTGCATTGCGTACAGCAGGGAGTGCTTGTAAGCGTTCTGGCAATGATCAAAGTTCTTGTAATTGTACACCTTATAAACAAAATACAAATGGTACGAAACCATGTAAGGTATTTTTTACTTCTACTCCTGGTGAAAACGATGATGTGGGATGCATTAATTCATATTCATACTTGAAACATGAATTTAAACAGACTGAGAAGAAAAATAAAACAATTATTGTGGTTTATAATTCTCTTCGAAAAGAATCAGGTTGGCTTCCTTCTTATATGAAGAATTATGAAGATAGCGCAAGACCTTTCTGGACAACAAATTATCGAGGTGATAAAGTAGGAGATTATTCATACATAAAAGAGGTGCTTGGATTTTGATTGATCTGTTAAAGAAAAGTGCGGCTTGTGCTTTTGCTATCATTTCGGCAGTTTTTACTTTCGTTCCGGAAGCTATATTTGGAAAGGTTATATTGATATCAGAAGATGTTCTTAAACAATTCACTATAGAGGGCTATACTTCAGAAATCAATATTATCGTGAATCGTGTACTTACTTTTGTAATTGTTTGGTTTATTGCAGCGTTTGGATATAAAGCGTATTTACTTTTGCGAAATAAAGTTAGTATAAAAGGGAACAATTATAAAATTACAGTAGAATATGGCGATTTGCTCAAAATGAAGAAATGTAAAAGAGTAATTAATTTTGATGAATGTTTTTCAACACATGTTGGCACTAATCCTGCTGATATAAAACCGACTTCGATTTGTGGGCAATATTTAACTGCAAATCCGAATCTAAATATTCAATCACTGTTATCAAACTCACAGCTAAAGCCGCTTAAGACTAAATCGAAATATCAGAGCAAAGAACGGTATGAATCAGGGAGAATAGTACCGAATGGGGATGACCTGTTGCTGGCATTTGCTAAACTGGATAAAAATGGATTGGGTAGATTTTTTACACGTGATGAATATTTGGATTGCTTATCGGTATTATGGGAAGAAATAGATAAGTATTATGGGCAGAAAGATGTATGTATACCGATTTTAGGAGCTGGATTAACTCGCTTTGACGGAGGCTCAGGTGCATCTATTCCTCAGCAGGAATTGCTTGATATGATAATTTGGTCTTATAAATTAAGCTCCCATAAAATAAAATCACCTCGTAAGTTGCGCATTATATGTAGAAGAGATGAGGATTTTTCATTGGATAAAATCGATTCGCAAGCATGATGCAAGTTAAAAAAATGCCGATTGGGAGTTGTAGCATTTCCGAATCGGCTTTTTCTTGCTCTTTGGCAGATGGTAAAATAACAGGTGATATGGTAAAATATATACTATATTTGAGAAGCTTATTTAATAGTTAGAGATAGAAAAGAGGGCGATTGGTAGTGATCGAACGAGAATTATATATAAAGGTCTTGGATTGTTTGCATGATGAACAGTGTTTAGCGAAAAAAGTGCAGATGATTCAAGAAAGGGATTTTCAAGTAATTGGTAATGTTATAATAAATATGCTCCTGGAAGAAATTGCAGAAGTTGATATTACTCAGATAAAACAAATTATTTGCATGAATTTACGCTATAGTCAGGAGCAATATTCAAGACTCACTTATGAAGAATTGTGTGTATTAGTTTGTGAGCATGTTATACGGTTTAAAACATATCCAGCAGACGAATATCAGAAAATTGAGCAAAACTATGACGGAATAAAAAATAAATATTATTCTATTATTGCAGAAATAGAGAATGAGATGTTGCGTATTGATGATCTTATAAAAATAGACAAGGAACATCCTCAATGTTGTGGTAGTTTAATAAAAAAGCAAAATCAATTACAAGCAAGAAATAATGTAAACAAAAGTATTCTAAAGGATTTGAAAAAGATAGAAAATGAATACAATACACTATTTGATTCGATTCAGGAAAATTATGTCTATCGAGAAATGCTTAAGTATGCAAAAGAAAAAATAGAAGCATATTTTGAAGGAACTATTTTCTTAGATACTGAAGATCCCTATTTTTCATTGAGAAAAATAGCAATCGAAGTAGCGCAGGAAGATAGTGGTGGATTGAAGGACTATAAAAGTAATTTTGAAAATTATGACGTATGTTTGGAATCCTGGAAAAATGCAGTGCAATCAATATATAAGCCTTTCTATATGATTAAGATGCGAAAAGTTTTAGATGATATAGAAGAGTTTTATTATCAGAATGGTAATGGTGCATATTGGAATAGATTAGATGAATTGATTGAGATATGTAAAGAAAAAAGAGCAAAGGTTTTAGATAGCGATCAATGGATAAACCTGAGAACACAGGATTTGAATAAGTATATACAGGAATTAAAACAACATATTTCAGAACAGCAAGTGTTAGAGTATTTAAGGCAGAAAATAGATGGTTTGTACTGTTTGCAAGACCGGAAAAATATCTTAAATACGATTATTGATTCATTTGAGAATCAAAATTATGTTGTGTTTATGAATTTGGTTGTCATCCAAATTGAAGGTTTATTTTATGATATGTTTGTAGATGCCAATATCCAGAATCGTTTGGATGGACAATTTGATTTGTTCGAAAAAGATGATTTGAAAAGTAAAATGGAAAAGAATGATACAAGTATGGGATTAGAAGAGGCAGCATTATACTTTAAGTTTTACTTTAACAGCATGATTCGTAATAAAGTGGCTCATGGAAGAAATTGTTTTAAAGAAGAAGAGTATGAAAGAATTTCTTTTGAGTTGTTATTGGATCTTCAGTATGTAATACATTTGTTGGAAAAACATTCAGACACGAATGAAGCGGTTGAATATATTAAAAATACTGTACGCTGGCTCGAGTTTTCCTTTAGTGGTCAATGTACAGAAAAACAGATTCATGAAAAATTATTAAATTTATTAAATAGTAACGTTCTCAAACGTAGGAATAATTTTATTGGATATGGCGATTCTCATCAGGAGTTGTATTGGATATTCAATCCTTATTATGAAGCGGCATACGAATATGCCGGGGTAATTGAATTACGTGACAAATTGAGAGAGTACTTGACGAATGAGAATTTTTGGGATTATGTTCTGAAATATATTCAATCGTATGATGAGCAGGAAATTCCGCATATTAAGCTTAAGCAAGAGTTTAAATCCAGAGTAAAAGCAATGCAGGAATATATCGCAAAGAATAAAAGACAAACGTTACCATTGGTAAGTGAAGTGAGCAAAACAATGGAGACTATGCAACTACATGCGGAGGGTTAATTTATTGTTTGAAGAGGGGTAAAGGCTATCCCCCTAAGTAGGGTATGAACCTTTTCGCAAAAGGTGACGGTTTCGCTATTTAGTATAAGAAGTAACTTTCACCGCATGTGGAAAGCATCGTGCTCTTGTCCCACAAGTCACCAGATAGCCATATAGATGTGAAAGTTGAATTTGGAGAAGGTGAAGAAAAGGTACCTTTAGATAAAATTGCGGAGCGGGCAAAGCAATATCAGCCGGCTCCAAGGGTTACATATAAAATGATACAAGAATATATTGAAGAAAAATATGGCTTCAAAGTACATACGGCATATATCGCAGAGGTAAAAAGAAATTTAGGATTGCCGATGTATGATGCACCTAATATGGTAGAAGAGTTGAAACAGCCGAGAAGGCATCCGACGGCGGAGAAAGTAGAAGCGATAAAGGATGCATTAAAACATTTTGGGGTGATTTAATATGAGCGTTATTTATATGTTATTTACTGTGAGCTTTGATTATAATAACTATTGAAGAAATTATATCAGTTATTTGGAGGTCAAATGGAATGGGAAATGATATATTTAGCGCGGTAATTGAGCTCAACAAGATTAGACAGCAGGCATATGAAATATATTTACCCATAGTGGAGGAATTGTGCAACAGAGAGGTATCAGAAGAAGAATTGTCTCATTGTCTCGATTACTTATTAGATTTCGCAGATGATGCGAGTATGCTGGAATTGTATAAAAAGTTGTGCAGAAGATTTGTATACACATATCCTGGATGTATAAATTTTTATGTCAATGCCTATAAAGAGATGTGGGAAAAAACAGAATTCTGAAAGGGTTTACATGAATCAACTTATAAAAATGGATGAAGAGTATAGGAAGTGGATTGAGGACATAGGAAAACGCTATAAACAGAGACAGATTAAGGCATCTGTTTCTGTTAATCAGGAAATGATTGGTTTCTATTGGTCTATAGGAAGAGATATTGTAGAAAAGTCGGCTGAAAGTAAGTGGGGCAGTGGATTTTTTGTTAATTTAAGTGTAACTGTTCAGAACCCAGTTAGTTGAAAATGATATCAGGGGTTCCGTTCAGTGCCTCGCGGATAGCTGTGAAAGCATTTATTCCGTGCTTGCGAGCTGATCCGATATAACTCATAATTGTAAGATATTCCTGTGCACCTTCTTCATTTCGGAAGCATCCAGAGACTTTGGTTTTTATTTTTACCATTTTCAGATCACGTTCCGCCTGATTATTATCAAATGGTACACAGAGATTCTTTATAAACAGACAGACTGATTCCTTGTAATTATACAGTCTGCAGATCAAATTTAATACTTTGCTCTTTTTCGTGCGACCGCGCTTTTTTGCAGGAGTTTCGGGGAATGGATTTTCCCCATATGCAGTTTTGATAATGGAATCATACTCCATATCAAATTTATGGCGGTGATAGTAGCTGACCTCATCCTTATCTAAAAGAAGTGCTTTATCTCGCACCTTTTTCATATCGAGCAGAAGCTTCTTAAAACGGACTGCCCATGTCTGCTCCGGATGATTTTCAATCACACCGTTTAATTCCCTGAGAAGATGCGCACAGCAGATGGCATGTGTCACATTTTGATACTTCCAGTAAGAACTCCAGCAGTCATGCATAATGATCCCGTTGGCATGCGGCAGTACATTCGCAGCATCCATGCCAGCCTGACCACGTTTCTGATTTATGGTCAGATATGTGTAATTCTGATCGGATGCAACGTGAACCCAGCAGGTTTTTCCATCTACGCGGCTACCAGTCTCATCACAATGGATCAGTCCGAGCGTAATCATTTTCAGACGGATTTGCTCATAAGTATCTTTCAGTGATTCCGCACAGCGGGTTACCATGTTTTTGATGGTTCCCGTTGCTAATGGAATATTAAACACACTGGACAGGATTTCATGAGTGCGATTGATGCTGGCTGCACCAACCGTATTGAAAGCCACAACCATCGCCTGAAGATTTTTGCCATACTGGACAGTTGCTTTTATGTTTTTAGGAAATGATCCTGTTTTTATGCCACCATGCAAAGGGCATTCGCGCATTTCAATAAGATTGTGCGCAGTGACATCTACAGTCACAACCGCATCAATCTCATGACGGGTTTCTTTTATGCAAGCCTTATCCAGACATTTCTCGCGATAAGGATATCCGTTACAGTCAAAATGCATATGTTCCATGGTGTGATCCGGATTGGAGATGACAGAAAGATGGACACCATTGTGACCTTGCTGAGCGCCCTGCTTTTTCCCGGAAGATTCACGAAGGCTTCGGTTCTTTTTTACCGCAGGTTTCTTAAGACCGTCAGAGGAAGGTGGCTTGGAACTGTTTTTGGAGTTTTTGTTTAGTTGTTCTTTCAGCTCTTTGATGGTTTGATTCAGCTCGGCAATTGTAGCTGTTAATGTGCTGTTTTGCTTCGTGAGAAAATCAATCTGTGCCATAAGCTGGCGAACGAATTCTTCTGTGATGTTAACGGGCATTCAAACCACCTTCTTTCCGCTAGATTTTGCATTTTTATTATAGCGGAAACGCTGTAAAAAAGCGAATCTGTCGAAAAATCCATTCGGCAAAATGACGGTGGATAAGTATTAAATTTGAAGGTGCAAATGCTTACAAATATATTCAATATCGCCTCCAAAGACGAAAATGAAGCGGATAAAAGGTAGGTAGTTGAGGATTATCCACAAGACTGATATACAAGTAAAAATTCATCACTTTTATCCACAGAGTAACAGCAAATCAGAGTAAAAAAGATTTTTCGATTCTCTGTTTTGCACAATAACTGGCAACGAACCTGAAGGGGGTTCTGAACAGTTACATTTAAGTAAAGATATGAGAACAATTTTGCCAGGGGTTCAAGGCTTATCAAGTTCGAATCTCAGATATATGAAGAAATTTTATGAATTGTACAGTGATCCAATTCTTCCACAATTTGTGGAAGAATTGAAGAGCAAAGAGGATTCAATAAATGTTCCACAACTTGTGGGAGATTTATCGGATAAAGAATTGTTTTCGATTCCGTGGGGACATCATAGAGCTATCATTGATAAATGTAAATTGGACAGGGAAAAATCAATATTTTTGTGAAGAAAACGATTTTAAATAATTGGTCAAGGGCAGTACTTTTAAATTATCTTGATACCGATTTATATGAGCGTCAGGGAAAAGCAATTTCAAACTTTGAATACGCATTGCCTGAACCACAAAGCGACCTTGCACAGGAAATAACAAAGGATCCATATAATTTCGACTTCGTAGCAATCAGAGAAGATTATAGTGAGAAAGAGTTAAAAGACGCATTGATGGACAACATCACAAAATTTCTTATGGAACTTGGAAAAGGGTTTGCTTTTGTTGGAAGAGAATATACAATACCGATTGAAGGAACAGAGGAAAAAATAGATCTTTTATTTTATCATCTGTATTTGCATTGTTACGTTGTTGTTGAAGTTAAAATAGTAGCTTTTACATCGAGAGACATTGGACAGATTGGTACATATGTGAATATTGTGGATGATTTGGTCAAGACAGATTTTGATGCAAAAACAATTGGTCTGATTATATGCAAAAGCAAAAATAATATCCTTGCAAAATATGCGGTAAATAGTTCAAAAGAACCGATAGGAATATCTGAGTATAAGTTGTCAAATTTATTGCCTGTGGAATATAGAGCTTCTATGCCAACGATAGAAGAAATTGAGAATGAACTCAGGTAAATATTTTAAAAGAAACTAACGGATAAGGAGCATTGAATATATGTTGAATTCAAACGAAAGAATGGGTTTCATAATTGAATATATGTCTTCATATGATGAAAAAATCAAAATGGCAAATAAAAACGGATTATTTGATGCTGCAAAAATGTTTGAGTTATTTGCAATTGAGGTATGTAATGTATGGTTCGGACAGAAGTTTAGTAATCTGAATGACGAGACGGCAACTTATCCATATGTAGATTTGATATCAGAAAACAGAGAACTTTTAGTGCAGGTAAGTACTGTACAAGATGTACCAACAAAAATAAAAACCACATTGGAAAAGATAAGGGATTCAAAAGATAAAAAATGCTCGGACTTAAAGAATATTGTATTTTTTGTACTTAGTAATAATAGTATTGATAAGATGAGAGAGTATAGTGGGGATAATCAAATTGGGAGTATTTCATTTACTATTAAAGATAATTTGATTACTACAAATGATATTATAACTAAAGCACAAAATGATCTTAATTTTCAGAAGAAATTATACAAGGTATTAAAGGATGAGTATGAGAACTTTAATATTAATATCAGAAAATTTAAAGGTGCATTGGAACTTAGTAATTTAGGGTTGAAAAATATTGAAGGATTGATTAACGGAGAGTATGAAATCGATAGAAATGAATTTCTTGAAAAAATAACAAAAGACAATGAGCGATATATTTCAATACAAGGTGGAGCTGGTAGCGGTAAATCTGTTTTATGCAAAAAATATGTTGAAAATGAAAAATTGGTTTTATATGCTCGTGCTGAAAGATTTTTGGAAGAAAGTCATATTGACGACATTTGGGGTTGCTGTATCCAAGACGTTTTAGAGTGTATTAATGGAAAGAAATTAATATTCTTTATTGATGCTCTCGAGTTTATTGCGGACTGTGCCGAAACAAAATTTGAATTATTACAGTATTTGTATGATATGGCGGAAGAATATCAAAATGTGTACATAGTAACATCTTGTAGAACGAGTGATAAAAATGCTTTTATTAAACTGGAAACAAATTTTTCAATAAAAATTTATGAAGTTGGCGATATAACAGAAGATGAACTTGCATTGCTTATGAAGCAATATCCGATTATTCATAAAATGTATAAAACAAATTCATATGTTGATTTATTAAAATCGCCCTTTTATATAAACTTGATAGTTAGTAATTCGATGGATATTGATAATATAGGTGATGAAAATTCTCTAAGAGAATATATTTGGAAAAACATAATATGTTTGGAGGAAAAATCTCGAATGTATGGCATACTCAGTAACAAAGTTATTGAAACTGTTGAGAAGATTGTGTTTGAAAGAGCTAGAAAATTTATGTTGGGTATTCATAAGGACGATATAGATAGAGACATAATGCATGCATTGCTTTCAGAAGGTGTAATTGCTCAACAAGGAGATTATATTAGACTGAAATATGATATTTTCGAGGATATTTGCTTTGAACATTATTTTGATAAAGCTTTTGATTTGTGCAAAGGGAAGTATAAGACCTTCTATGATGAAATAGAAAATCTTGGGCGATGTGTGTATAGACGGTATCAGATTTGGATTTCAAATAAAATGTTTATACAGGTAAATAGAGATAAGTTTTTATATAGCCTTACTTTTTCTGATGAGATTCCGCAAAGTTGGAAAAGGCAAACAGAAATTGGAATTGTTAAGTCAAGGTTTTGTGATAATTATTTCGAAGAACAAGGGTCGGAGATTCTGGAACAAGGCATGTTGTTCGACTTTGTGAAGAATATTAATTTGTTCGCATTTGAAGGTGAGTTATTACATATTAGACAAGAATCACCACAAATGAAATTGTCCCCAATTGGTAATGGAAGACCATGTATTATTCGACTTTTGAAAAACGAAGAAATATATAAGAAAAATATAATCGAAAGAGATGATATAGTTAAGTTATGCTTGGATTATGCGAAACAAGAAGATAAAGTGGCAGTTATTGCGTCAGATGCATGCGCTATGATGGAATATTATGTGGAATATTCGTTGCAGGAATCTGAGCAAGAAAACTATTATAAAATCATAGATGAAATATCGTCTTGCTTGGAAGCACTTTATCGAATGGCAGATAACTCAGAAGAGTGGTTAAAAAAGTTTTTTAATACATTGATTAATAATTATATTAATGGAAATAGAAAAAGTATGCGTAAGTCAGAAGATATTATGGAATGGACATTGAAGAATGCTTATCCTGCTTTGGTAACTGGATTAGCAAGCGAATTGTGTTCGATAGCTGATATACTATGGTTACGTGGAAAAGTAGATGCAGAGGAATTTGATTTCTATAGAGCCGATAGACTGTCTAAGGGTTTTGAATATGGATTAAGTGAGAAAGCTGAACATTATAATTATTTATATAGAACAGTGTACGAGAATGCATTTTTATGGAATCTGTTTCGATTGAATTTTAAAGTGGGATTTCATTGGGCAATTCAATTTATAAATAGGGCAATATTAGAATATGCAACTAATAATCCTGAATATGTAATAAAAATCAAAGTAAAAATTAGTGAGAGTAATGCAATAAAGGAATATTGGGGAAATGGAAACATGTGGCTTGCAGGGATTAGAGATCACAATGTACCTACCTTAATAGGAGATGTTATTTTTTGTCTTAAAGAGGCTATAATAAGCAGTTTGGAGATTTGTAAAAAGGATCATGAATTCACTGTTGCATTTGCAAATTATGTCAAAGAAACTATTTATTCAAAATCAAATAATATAGTATTGCTTACAATCATTGAGAGTATAGGAATGCACTTTGAAAACGAATTACCGGGTTATGCTTTGGATTTGGCTACAAGCATAGAACTTGTTCATTGGGATACCACAAGATATATGTTATACAAAAAAAATCCGACAAAAGAGTTGCTCGAAAGGCAAATTCTTAAGACCATGGGGATACCTGAGCTTAAAGATAGATATGAGTTGGATAAAAAATGTGATTTGAGTATACAAGAATATGTATCTCATACACAGATATATTTTGATTCAATGGTTCAGGATAAATGCTATGGAATTCTTGATTATTTATATTCAATTATAAAAAATGATGCAGAAAATGCACAGGACTATTTACAGATTCAAAAAATGGATATGCGTGGTGCAAAAGCAACCAAGATAACCGACAATATAATTATGTTAGAACCCCAAATATCAGGGGAAGCAGAAAAAATTGTTCTAAGACAAGAAGAATTCAATAAACCTAAGCAGAGATTAAATGCGGCGATTAAAAAGTGTAATGATAATAAGGTGTCTGGGCAGATTGACTTGCCATCAACTCTTGATGCAATTAAAGTTATTTTAGAATTGATGAAGGATACTGATATGGCATTTCAATATGAAAATCTTTTGATACTTTTAATTGCTAGTGCAATAAATCATCAAGAATTAGAAAATGAGAAAAGGGAAAAGTTTTGCACAATATGGATTAACGGAATAGAGAAATTGTTTTCTAATAGAAGCTTTTTGGCAGATACTGCACTTATGCCAGTTTTATTGAATCAATTGGAAAATGACGTTGCTATTGGGATAAAAAATAAAATAAAGAAAATTGTGTTGGATTGTTTGATGTATAAGGGGCAACATGGTGTTATTGATGAAATGGCTAAATACGTGAAGAGATATTTAGCTAATCACGAGACTTTGGCACAAGCGGTATTTAATACAATTATTAAATTATCTGAAGATCAGATGGAACATCAAAAATATAATGCTAATTATTTGAAAGTGAGTAAGAAAGATAAGGAGTTTATATTTAATCCTAATATGCAACCTAAGTTGTCAGGAATAGATCATTATATCAAAGATGATGATGGAAATTGTTATACTAGTCGCGAAGAGGAGATAATAGATAGGTATCTGCTGCAGGAAGAATCTTTAGAGATAGATGTTTTTGATATGAGTAACTATGATATATCTACAATATGCTATGTTGCAAATTGCGGCCTAAATTTTACGAATGAATCTTTTAGAATGGTTATTCATGAAATTTTGCTATGTGTGATTGATATTTGGAAATATACTAAAAGAAATTATAATGCTCACGAAATTTTTGATGTTTACCAAGAACATGAAATCATAGAGCTGTTTCAGCGGGAAATGATTCAAACCCAAGATGATGCAAAAATGGCAATCGATATATTATTTGAAGAGATTGATTTTACAAAATTTACAACAGATACAATTGAGTTCTATCAAGATATCTTTGGCAATTTTTTATGTGAATTTTTTGACTCATATGTTGACTCAAAAAGAAGAAATATATGTAAAAAGAAAATTCTATATATTGAGAAAAAAGTAAATGACATTGATGAGGAGTATGTTCGAATACAGTTATATAAATCTCTTATGCTTTCTGTAACGAGATATTGCACGGGAGACTGGAGTAAAATCAAAACAAATTATTCATACGTAGATAAGCAATTTTTGAATAAGCAATTTACAAAGTATGGAAAATATCACATAAAGGAACTGTTGAGAACGATTTACCAAATGCATATGGATGAATTGCTGCCAGAAATATTAATTTCTATTAGAAATAGCTTTCAAAATGCAAAATCTGAGGTAAATAAATTTAAAAAATCAATAAGAGAACAAGAAGCAATAGTACAGTTGGTTATCCTTAAATCCTTTATTACATATAGTGATAAAATTAAACAGGATCAAGAACTTATTGAAGCATATGAAGATATACTTGAAATATTGATCAATTTAAATTATGAGCAGGCGGCTGTTATTTTGGATGAGTTTAGGATTCATTAATGGATGCAGGTTATTATTCATCTGAAATAAATATAATAAGAGATGCATGTTCGCTAAATGATATTTGTGGATGGTATTGTCAAGGTTAGATTTTGTGGGAAAGTGGTAATACAGTTGAGACGGTAGCTCTTTTAACTAAAAAAGTGACTTAGGAAAGAAAAAGAGAGACTTCCAGGTTGAGATGGAAGTTCCTATTAGTCCTGATATGCATAAGGAGTATAAGGAACAGAAACCAACTTATGAGAATATCAAAAAGTATATCA
This sequence comes from Pilosibacter rotomagensis, assembly GCF_045062245.2. Lineage (NCBI taxonomy): Bacteria > Bacillati > Bacillota > Clostridia > Eubacteriales > Clostridiaceae > Pilosibacter > Pilosibacter rotomagensis. The sequence goes on from NZ_CM170323.1 coordinate 1,309,063, forward strand.
TGGAGAAGCATGGGGTGAAGGTGCATACTGCTTATATAGCAGAAATAAAACGGGATTGTGAATTGGATATGCGTCCTAATTATAATGTTTCAAAGAAAGAGGCTCCTGAGATAAAATAATGTACTCCAGAGAAAAGGGAATATATCATGGAGGCACTGAGGTATTATAAGCTGGTAGTGTAGTTTACAGGGTAGAGAAGAAGTAGTAGAGAAAGTGCATACTGACGCAACAGAAGAATTGGACGTAGCGGTCGAGGAAGATTTACCGCAGAAAAAAGCGGACAACATACCTGAGTGGCCGGATGGAATTCTTGATTATTTGGATGAGACGGAAAGAAATAAAGTATTAGAATATGCATGTAATCTGCAGATAAGTCAAAGTACACGATTGCATAAAATGTTGGTCCAATACAAGAAGAATATTGCAGATTATAAGTCAAAGCTGAAAGAAGCACAGAGTAGACCATACTATAATCCAAGACATAACAAACCAGAAACGAGCCTGAATTGACTAAGCAAGAGGCACAGGCATTCGTAAAGTATAATGATGATATCAAAAATCATAGATGGGCTTCAAAACCGCAAACTACCCAAAATAAATCGGTGGCCGATATAATACCAAATTTGGTAGCAGTATTTATAATGATTTTGAATTATAAAAGTGTTACAAAATATCGGCATACCCGCTACAGCTCCCTATTTCGTGTGACCTATGCCGACGAGATGTATCTGGCGGCAGCAGATGCTATACTGGCTGTCAACGACCAGCTGGAAAAGCAGCTGCGGGAAATCAAAGCCGACCACTCGGGTCGGCTGCGGTTGGGCATCAGTGTGCAGCGATCCATGCAGATTCTGCCCAAGGTCATTCCTGCTTTTTCGGCAGAAGTATCCCAAGGTCACTCTGGATTTGACGGAACGGGGTTCTGCCAGCCTGGAGGAGCTGTTGCAAAAGGGGACCATTGACCTGGTCTTCGTCGCCATGGAATCCACCGGCACCAATCTGGTCTATGAGCAGCTTATCGAGCAGGAAACCATTAGCATTCTGGATGCCAGAGACACTGGGATCGTGGCCCGCATCGAGTCCGGCCCCCCATCACCTTGGCGGATGTGGAGAGAGACTTTTGTGCCGATGCGGGAAGGGCATTCCATCCGGGTAGTGCAGGACAAGCTCTTCTATCGCTCTGGCTTTCATCCCAAGATACTGCTGGAGACAAACACTTTGGAGGTGGGCAAGCGGGTGGCGGTTGCCTCCGGTGCCTGTATGCTGATGTCCAATATCTATATAGATGAGTTTATCCGCAGAAAACGAGGGGAGTTTTACCCTTTGAAAGATTACGAAAACTACCGCCATCTCTACGCCTGCCACAGTAAGGAGTAATTTATGCCCAAGTACCTCCGGGACTTTATTCAGATTACAACCCGTGTTCTCTTCGGGAAAAGTATGTAGTATTGGTAAAAATACCGCCGCAGGCTGCCTGATACAGACAGCATACGGCGGTATTCCCGTTCATCCCGGCATCGCCATGGACATCTTGGGAAAACTGCACAAAAGCGTTTTTTGTATAACATTTGATTATACAAACCGGATTTTTTGGGTATTGGATAATTTTTCCTGCACCCGGTATAATGAAAGCATCTAGATAACCGCGGTAATTGATGAACGAAACAAATCACAAAAAGAGAAAGGAAAGAAAGATATGTCATACTTAGGTCTTGCAGGCTTCGCTCTGATGATTCTGATCGTAGCCCTGCTGCTCTGGGGAAAGAGTACACCTGCGGTGGTTTTCATTCTCCTTCCCATCATCGTTGGCTTTGCTGTCGGCTTTACCGCTGAGGAGATGAGCGGATATATTGCCTCCGGCGTGTCCGGTGTGGCGACCACGGCAATCCTGTTTATCTTCGCGGTTCTGTTCTTCGGTGTTATGAACGATGCCGGTGTTTTCGATGTGATCGTGGGCAAGGTTCTGAAACTGGTGGGCAATAACATTACACTGCTGATGTTTGCCACGGTGCTGATTGCCTTCATTGGCCATCTGGATGGCTCCGGTGCAACCACCCTGTTGATCTGCATCCCTCCTCTGCTTCCTATTTATAAGAAAATGAATGTGCGGCCCATCAACCTGCTGTGCATCACAACCCTGACCATGGGCGTTATGAATATCGTGCCCTGGGGTGGCCCCTGCGGACGCACCGCCGCCGCGCTGGAAGTCGGCACCTCTGAGATCTGGAGGTATTGCATCCCCGCACAGGTTGTCGGAATTGTTCTGATCCTTGGCCTGTGTGTCCTGCTCTCCCGGAATGAAAAAAAGCGTGGAGCGGGCTACAACCCTGCCGCCGAGGCGGAGACCGTCAGCGTGGAAACTGTCGCCGAAGTGAATGAACTGCACCGTCCCAAGCTGTTCTGGTTCAACATTGCCCTGATCGTGGCGGTTGTGCTGATGCTGACCATGACCAAGGTGGCAACACACATCACCTTTATGATTGCTCTGGCCATCGGCCTGACGGTCAACTATCCCTCCCAGAAGATGCAGATGGAGCGTGTCAAGGCCCACGCCACCGATGCTCTGACCATGGCCTTCACGGCACTGGCTTCCGGTGTTCTTATCGGCATCATGGGCAAGAGCCCCATGCTGGACGCCATGACTCAGATGGTTCTGTCCGCCATGCCCGAGAGCATGGCTCCCCATCTGCACGTGCTGTTTGCCGCTGTCAACAGCCCGCTGAGTATGTTCATCCACGGTGATGCCCTGACTTATGGCATTCTGCCCATTGTCAACCAGATTGTGTCTGTCTACGGAATCCCTGCCGCTGCTGTGGGCGCAGCCTTCTTGATTACTTTTGGCCCTGCCATTTACATCATGCCCATGACTGCTGCTACTTACATGGGCCTTGGCCTGACCAATGTGGAACTGAAGGATCATATCGCCTTCTCCTACAAGTGGGCATTCGTTCTGGCAAGTGCCATGCTGGCCTTCGTTCTCGTCACCGGCATCATTCCCGTATAATCCGCAACAACCGTTACGGCTGCCTCAGGGGATTCCAGGGGCAGCTATCTTAACAAACAAAGGAGTGTTACTATGCGTCAACTTGATCTTTCTGCCTTTGAGGCAGCTGTTACCTCTGAGAATCTGGCTGTGCGGGGAATGCGTGTATTTCAGGCTGGACAGCTGATCGCGTACTACCAGCCGGAGCCCGAGCAGCGTCAGAACCAGTATTCCGGCACCAAGAGCTTCACCTCCACCGCCTGCGCCTTCGCTGCCCAGGAAGGGTTGTTCTCCATGGATGATTATGTTCTGGATCACTTTGCGGAGGACGCACCGGAAAATCCCAGTGAGAATCTGAAAAAAATGAAGCTCCGCCATCTGATTACCATGTCCATGGGCTTTGAAAGCCCCATGCTGATGGGAGCCATGCGTCCCAAGATGGTGGAGAAGGACTGGGTAAAATTTGTGCTGAAGGCTCCGGTGGTTCATGAGCCGGGCAGCGTTTTCCAATATAACAACGCAGGTCCCTATCTTCTGGGCATTCTGGTGCAGAGAAAAACCGGGATGTCGCTGGTGGACTATCTGATGCCCCGGCTGTTTGAGCCCCTGGGAATTTCCCGTCCGGAATGCGAGAAGGACCCCTTGGGCAACACCTTTGGCGCCGGCGGCTTGCAGCTGAATGTCAGCGAGTTTGCCAAGCTGGGGCTGCTGTACCTGCAGAAGGGTCAGTGGAACGGAAAACAGCTGATTCCTGCCCAGTGGGTGGAAGAAGCAACCCGCAGCCATATTGTCTCCGATGAAGGCGATGACGAAATTGGCACCGACTATGGTTTCCTGTTCTGGATGATGCCTGATGGAATGTTCCGCGCGGACGGAAAGTATGGTCAGTACTGTGTGGTCGTCCCCAGGAAGAATGCGGTCATTGCCATCAATTCCATGCAAATCGAAAACGAGAAAAAAGTTCTCCGGGCGGCTGTCAGAACGGTGCTTCCTCTGCTATAATATAGCCAACAACGGGATTTCCCGACAACAGGAAAGGAAGCGCGCCATGGATCGCAGAGAAATCGAGTATGTTATTGTGATTGCCCAGGAGAAAACACTATCAAAAGCAGCGGATCGCCTGTTTGTTTCCCAACCGGCTCTCAGCAGATTCCTGCTGAAGCTAGAGGATGAGCTGGGGCTTCCTCTGTTTGAAAGAAGAAAACGGCAGCTGATCCCAACATACGCAGGGGAACTTTATCTGGCAACAGCGCGCAGTATCCTGCAACTCCAGCAGAAACTGGAAAAGGAACTGGATGCGTTGAAGGAGGTCGATCACGGAAAACTGTCCGTGGGAATTACCCCTGGACGCGGTCATACCATTCTGCCCATGATCTTACCGGATTTCCGAAAGCAGTTTCCGGATTATGAGCTTCGGATTTTTGAGGAAGATGTGGACACACTGGAGCGTATGCTCAGTGACGGGACCATTGAAATTGCTTTTTTCACCATGTCTGAAAAAAGCAGGTTCACGCAAAAACGGTTTTGCTGTGAGTTGATCTCTCAGGAGGAAATTGTACTGTGTGCCCCGAAAAACGGCCACTATGAGCTGCTTTCCAAAAACGAACCCGGGCGAAAATATCCGTGGATTGATTTGAAGTATCTTGAAAACGACTGTTTCCTTACTCTGAAAAAGAAAATGCGGCTGGGACAGCTGGCTTCGGAAATTCTGGAAAGTCATGCGATTTCTCCCAGAATTGCGGAACTGAGTACCATTGATACCGTTCTGTCCCTGGTGGCACAGGAATACGGTGTGGCATTTGCCAGCAGTTTCCGCATTGAGAAACATGAGACTGCCGACAAAATCAGCTTTTTCTCCTTTGGAGAACACCCAGAGGTTTGGGATTTTGTTGCCGCATATAAGCAGGACTATCTGGTTTCACAACCGGCTAGATTCCTGATTAATCTGGTTGGTGCTCTGTACTGATTCACTCCCCTTTCTGAGGTCAGACAGGTGGGAAACCATACCGCTTATTTCGAGAGGAATTTACAAAGGAGTGACATGAATGATCGATATTGTTGCACTGGGGGAAATCCTGATTGATTTTACGCCCAGCGGAGTAAATGAGCAGGGAATCGCTATGTTCGCCCGGAATCCCGGTGGTGCGCCAGCCAATGTGTTGGCTATGAACAACCGGTTGGGAGGAACCTCTGCCTTCCTTGGTAAAGTTGGTGCAGACGGATTCGGCCGTTATCTGCGGCAGACACTGACAGAATGCGGCATCTATGATGCCGGTCTGGTAGAAGACAACTCTATTCCGACAACGCTGGCATTTGTTCAACTGAATGAACAGGGAGACCGATCCTTTTCTTTCTACAGAAAACCGGGAGCGGATCTAATGCTGAAAGCATCGGAGGTTCGCAGAGATCTAATCGACCAGTGTAAGATATTCCATTTTGGATCAGTGTCTCTGACTGATGAACCTTGCCGCAGTGCATGTCTTGATGCTGCGGCCTATGCAAAGCAGCAAGCTAAGAGAATCAGTTTCGATCCAAACTACAGACCGCTACTTTGGGATACGGAGGCAGATGCACGGGAACAAATCATGCGAGGTATTGCTTTGGCAGATATCTTGAAGGTATCTGAGGAAGAACTGCTGCTGATTACCGGAACAGCCGATCTGGAGGCGGGTTCCAAAATCCTGATGGAAAAGGGACCTTCTCTGGTGCTGGTAACGCTGGGAGAGAGGGGAGCATTCTACCGTAACCGAACCCACGCGCAGCTGATTCCTACATACCCTGTGAAAGCTATCGATACGACAGGATCAGGGGATGCGTTTGTCGGCGCAATGCTCTGGTCGTTGAAAGACCTGCCTGAAGAGGAATTATTCCTTGGTGACCTGAGCCAAATAGTGGACTTTGCAAATGCCGCAGGAAGCCTCACTGCAACGAGGGGCGGCGCAATTCCAGCATTGCCATCCATAGAGGAAATCCAGGTCTGCCGTCAGAAAAAAATAGGAATTTTGTAGTTTAAGCGGCTCATGGGTTTCTTAGGTTCATCCAATGAATTAATGCATTCATATGATACTGAGATAGGCTCCCTACTCAGTTCATGCATTCTTGAAAATCCCCAGAACTTCATCTTCTTCCCGGATGAAGCTCTGGGGATTATTTCGTTTTGGAATGAATGCCCACAAACCATTTCCCATTTGTGGGTACTCATTTCAAAGCGGGCTGAGATTCCAAAGGGATGGCAATTCCTTTTGCTCAGGGTTGCCCGGCATTGCTGCCGAGCATAAAGAAAGCACCGACCAGATTTCTCTGACCGATGCTAATAAACTGCTATTCTATTGAGATTTACAAATTTCGATTTGTACTTATTTCTTAAACAGCTCAGAATGTGAAGCAAGGCGAAAAAGCATCAAAACAAGAACATCTCCACGAATCTCATAAATAAGCAGCCAGTCCGGTTCGATGTGACATTCACGAGTACCTTTGTAGTTTCCTGTAAGGTCATGATCCCTGTGTTTTGCATCCAGCGTACCGCCATTCGCCAGAATATCGATTACCTCAAACAGCTTATCCAGATTCTTATTTTGCTTTTTGGCAAGCTTCAAATCCTTTTTAAACTGATTGGTAAACTACGCATCATATTTCATACTTCAAGTGCCGCCTTCAAAGCATCCATATTGGAATATCTCGGTGCAGAAGGATCAGACAGCATTTTCCGTCCTTCCTCAATCGCAGCGGTTGTAGTATTATTCGGTACTTCCAGTTTTAATTCAAAAGGAATACCATGCTCACGGATAGCGGTTCTCAGGAACATATTTACAGCAGTTGTCATATTCAGACCAAGTTCATTGAAGATTTCCTCCGCCTGATCCTTGATTGCCTTGTCTATACGAATATTTAAATTAGTTGTTGCCATACAAAACACCTCCATTCAAGTATAGTATACTCAAAAACACGTCTAATATCAACACATTGTCATTATAAAAGATGCATAAATTCTGTTAAAGGTGAATTGAAAGAAGATGAAATTTAAATGGTTAAATGAAAGTGAAATAATGATGGAGGGGGATAAAATAGAAGCGGATTTACCGTTAATTATAGACAATATCCGTGCAGGTATGGGAGTTGGACTATTGTTCCCGGTCACTTTATTAATCGTTCTTTTTATTTTTGCAAGGCAAAAAAATAATAAATGAAATCTTTTTCCCCAAAGTGGAAAAAAGTCTGAGAATAGCCAACGGCGGTACAGGCTTAAGGAGCCGAGCGGGAAGCTTGCGAAATTTTTTATAGATGAAATTCTGCAGGAAACCATGTATAATAGAGATACTGGATCAGCGAAAAATAAAACGAATGAGGGAATTTGGGGAATGGAAGGAAATTTAACAAAGGGGCCGATCATGAAGACGCTGGTGAAGCTTGCTGTCCCGATCATGGCATCGGCATTTCTGGGGACGCTTTACAACATTACGGACATGGCGTGGATCGGCCTTCTGGGATCAAAGGCAGTAGCGGGGGTCGGCGTCGGGGGAATGTTTACCTGGCTTTCGCAGGGGCTGGCGTCCATGGCGAGAATGGGCGGACAGGTTCAGGTGGCACAGTGTATCGGGCGCGGGGACCGGGAAAAAGCCCACGGATTTGCCCAGGCTGCAGTGCAGCTTTCAGCGGCAATGGGAATCGCGTATGCGGTCCTCTGTCTCATATTTGTCAATCAGATGGTGGGATTTTTTAAACTTGAGGATGCGGAAGCCCAGGCGTCAGCGCTGGCCTACACAAAGATTGCCTGCGGACTGATCGTATTTTCATTTTTGACGTTGACGCTGACGGGACTCTATACGGCTCAGGGAGATTCAAAAACGCCGTTTATGGCAAATCTGATCGGACTCGTGACAAACATGATCCTGGATCCGGTCCTTATCCTCGGACCGAGACCATTTCCGAAACTTGGCGTAACCGGGGCAGCGATTGCTACGGTGACGGCCCAGGCGATCGTGATGAGTATCATGATTCTTGGGATCATTGCGCGGAAGAAGGAGAATGTGTTAAAAGGAACCCGGCTCTTTGCGAAGATCCCTGCTGAATTTTTAAGGGGGATCTGCAGGATCGGAATTCCAACCGCGATTCAGGGCATGGCGTACTGTGGAATTTCCATGATCCTGACGCGAATGGTGTCCGGATACGGTGCGGAGGCAGTGGCAACGCAGAGAGTTGGCGGTCAGATCGAATCGATCTCCTGGAATACGGCTGATGGCTTCGCGGCGGCGTTAAACGCGTTTGTGGCCCAGAACTATGGGGCAGGGGAGAGAGAACGCGTCCGGAAAGGATATCAGGTATCCCTGTGGACGGTCGGAATCTGGGGAGTGCTGGTCTCTGCCGTATTTATCTGTTTCCCAAATGCGATCGCGGATATCTTCTTTCATGAGCCGAAGGCGGTTGCGACAGCTGTGGGCTATCTCGTGATCATTGGATTCAGCGAGGCATTTATGTGCGTGGAGCTGACGACGATCGGAGCACTGTCGGGACTCGGAAGAACGAGACTATGCAGCGTGATCAGTATTGTGCTCACGAGTGCCAGAATACCGCTTGCCATCGTTCTTAGCGGTATCATGGGGCTTGACGGAATCTGGTGGGCGCTTACGTCCACGTCGATCGTAAAGGGAATTATATTTACATGCACGTTTTTCTGGATCATGAGAGAAAAAAGCGCGTGAGCAGGCAGTGCGGCAGGATGAGCTGAGGCATGATTATAGAAAGGTTTCCTTTGCAGTGCCTGACTGAATGAGGAGACGGAAGTCTCAGAAAGTTCTGGTATGAGGAAAACAGTATGGAACGGTTGATATTTCATGTGGATGTGAACAGCGCCTTCCTCTCCTGGGAGGCGGCGAAGCGTGTAAAGGAGGGGCTGCCGGATCTTCGGGAGATCCCGTCCTGTATCGGCGGGGACCCAAAGCTAAGGCGCAGCATCGTTGTGGCGAAATCGATTCCGGCGAAAAAGTACGGGGTGACAACAGGGGAACCTGTGGCCCTGGCACTGCGGAAATGTCCGGATCTCGTGTGCGTGCCGGGGGATTTTGCGCTGTACCAGAGATGTTCCCGGGCGTTTAAGGAGATCTGCGCGTCCTATGCGCCTGCGATGGAGTCCTTTTCAATCGATGAAGTGTTCCTCGACATGACCGGTACCCATCTGATCTATCCGGATCCGGTGGCGGTGGCTCACGAGATCAAGGATAAGATCCGGGATGAGCTGGGCTTTACGGTGAATGTCGGGATCGGAACGAATAAGCTGTTAGCGAAGATGGCATCGGATTTTGAAAAGCCGGATAAGGTTCATACGCTTTTTCCGCCTGAGATCCCGAAAAAAATGTGGCCGCTTCCGGTGCGGGATCTTCTGTTCCTTGGAAAGGCATCGGAGCAGAGACTTTTACAGGAAGGAATTAAGACCATCGGAGATATGGCGCGGAGCGGGGAAGCTGAGCTTAAGCGGATCCTGGGAGAAAAGGCCGGGCATCAGCTTTACCGGTATGCCAATGGCATCGACGATTCCCCGGTGCGTGCGGAGCGGGAGGAAGCGAAGGGCTACAGCGCGGAGACGACCGTGGAAGAGGATCTTGTGACGTATGAGCAGGCACTGGCGCTTCTGCTTGCCCAGTGTGATGTGGTGGCTGCAAGGATGCGCAGAGACGGGAAAAAGTGCAGCTGTGTGGCGGTGACCTATCGGACACTGGATTTTAAGACGAGGTCACATCAGAGAGCTTTTGAGGATCCCACGGATGTGACGGATGAGATCTTTGCGCAGGTGAAAAAACTGTTATATGAATGTTGGAAGTGTGAGCCTCTGCGGCTGATCGGAATGGCGCTGACAGATCTTACAACGGATGATTTCAGACAGATCTCCCTGTTTGAGAATCCTGATGAACGGGAAAAACAGAAGAAAGCAGATGAGGCGTTCGACGATATCCGCAGGCGTTTTGGAAATGGAATGATCGTCCGGGGCAGTACGATGAGTACGGCCGGGAAGGTTGCGAGAAAGGCGAAAGCTCAGATGGATCAGGACGTGCGGATAAAGAAGGAAAAAGAAAAATAGGAAATTCTTTACTTGCAAATTTTCGAAGATGCGCTATAATAAGTCTTACAAAAAACAGGGGAGCTCGTTGGCGGGCTGAGAGGAAGTAATCGAACTTCGACCCTTTAACCTGATGCGGATAATGCCGCCGTAGGAAGTCATGATGTGAATTTTTACAGGGGACATGCCGCGATGGGTGTCTCCTGTTTTTATGTCATCTGACTTAAAGAGTTCGGGATCATTGTGTTTCCGAAACAGGTGGCAGAAAAAAAGTAACAAAAACCATACTTTGGGAAAGGAGGAAACGGGATCCGCCAGCAGGCGGCGGGCCGAGGGGGAGCGCCCTGGGCCATGTATGAGATCAGCGATGGGAAGCCGTGTTCCGGCGTGAGAGGATGCCAGTAAGCATCGACCGCCTTCCATACAGTGATCCGGAGAGGGGAACTGTACATTTTTATGTGGAGTACATGGTACTTCGCCTGTGGAAGCGCTGTTGTCGTACAGACGTTTCCTAAAAATGCAGCTGCGCAGGGAAGCTTTGCGGCTGCGGAAAATTTTCAAAGGAGGAATGTGTGACGGTCCGAAGGAAGGACCGGTCACGCGGAATAAAACATGAAACAGACAAATACGAAAAAATTAGCGGTGGCAGCCGTTTTCTGTGCTGTCGCAGTGGCAGGAAGCTTATTTTCATTCCCGGTATTCGGGAGTAAGTGTTCCCCGGTACAGCATATGGTGAATATTCTCTGTGCAGTCCTCTTAGGACCGGGATACGGACTGGGTGCGGCATTCGCGGCGGCGCTGATCCGGAATCTTCTGGGACTTGGAAGCCTGATGGCATTCCCGGGCAGTATGTTCGGCGCGCTGATCTGCGGGCTTGTGTATCAGAAGACACAGAATATTCCGGCGACACTGATCGGTGAGGTATTTGGAACCTCTGTTCTTGGCGGACTCACGGCCTATCCGGTAGCGGTCTTCCTTATGGGAAAGAGCGCGGCAGGTCTGGCATTTTACGCATATGTGATCCCGTTCCTTGTTTCAACTGCCGGAGGTGCAGTGATCAGCGGTGTGCTGATCTACAGCTTAAAGAAAGCCAATATCCTTGCAGGGATGCAGGAAGCAATGGGACAGTAGAGGAGAGAGAAGCATGTTAAAACAGATGTTTGATCAGGTGCGGGAGAAGAGCCCGCTGATCCATAATATTACGAACTATGTGACGGTCAATGACTGCGCAAATATGGTTCTGGCCTGCGGGGCTTCCCCGATCATGGCGGACGACAAGGAGGAGGTCGCGGAGATCCAGACGATCTGCGCAGGCCTCAATATCAATATCGGTACGCTGAACAGCCGTACCATCGAGTCCATGAAGATCGCGGGAATGCGGGCCAATGAGCTGGGACACCCGGCAGTGCTGGATCCGGTGGGCGTCGGGGCATCGACATTCCGGACATCGACGGCAAACGAACTCTTAAAAACGGTAAAATTCACCGTGATCCGCGGAAATATCTCTGAGATCAAGACGCTTGCAGTGGGAACAGGGACCACAAAGGGCGTGGATGCGGATATCGCAGACCGTGTAACCGAAGAGAACCTTGATGAGGCGGTGGCATTCGTGAAAAGATTTGCGGGGAGGACAGGGGCTGTGATCGCGGTCACAGGCGCTATTGATCTCGTGGCAGACGCAAAAAAAGCGTACTGCATCTACAATGGCCATCCGATGATGTCCTCCATCACGGGAACCGGCTGCCAGCTTTCTGCTCTTACAGCAGCATTTGTGACTGCAAATCAGGAGCATCCGCTTGAGGCGGCAGCAGCGGCAGTCTGTGCCATGGGACTCGCGGGGGAGATCGCCCATAAACGGCTGACACCGCAGGACGGGAACGCAACATACCGGAATTATATTATCGACGCGATCTATCATATGGACGGGGATGAGCTGGAGCACGGGGCGAAGTTTGAAGTAAAATAGGACTTGAAATTATGCCGATGCCCACATATACTGTGTATAGTATTTCAGACAGAAGGAAATGAACAGCATGGTTATTGATGAAGAACTTTACAGACAGTATCTGCGCGGCGATGAAGCAGGACTTGAGGCTTTAATGAGAAAATACGGTAACCCGCTGACCCTATACATCAATGGCTATCTGCATGATGTCCACGAAGCGGAGGACCTGATGATCGAAGTCTTTTCCTATCTGTTCACAAAAAAGCCACGCATCCGGGACGGCGGTCTTAAGGCTTACCTGTATAAAGCAGCGCGGCACATGGCTCTGCGCCACAAAAGCAGACATCGGCTTTTCTTCAGCCTCGATGACCTGACGGAAGAGCCGGATGGAAAGACGTTGGTGGAAGAGGTCATTCGGACAAAGGAACGGGATCAGATCCTGCATATCTGTATGGATGAGCTGAAGGCGGATTACCGGGAAGCTCTTTATCTGACCTATTTTGAGGGAATGAGCTATCGGCAGGCCGCTGAGGTCATGGGAAAAAGTGAGAAGCAGATCACCAATATGGTATACCGGGGAAAAGCGCGTCTGCGTGGATTGCTGGAGCGGGAGGGAATTACCAATGCGAAGTAATGAGGAACGGATCGCGGAAGTAAAACGTCGTATTGCGGAAAAAGAATACAAAAAAAGACTGCGGAGAGAATGGGCTGCAGCAGTTTGCTGCGTGGCCGCATGTCTTGCGGTGATCGCAGGTGTTTCCCTTTCCATGCCTGATACTGTCAGCCGGATTGAGATGGGAACTTCTTCTGGCTTTGAAACAGCGGCGACGATGTTAGGCGGCAGCACCGCACTTGGATATATCGTGGTCGGACTGCTCGCTTTTGTTCTCGGCGTGTGCGTGACGGTGTTATGTTTCCGCATACGTAGACTGAACGAAGAAGAACAGACAGGGGAGCAAAAGGGGGAAAATGCAGATGGAAGTCATCAGTAACCTCTTGCAAGCCGCGGTTACCCTGTTAGGCTTTTTTCTGGGCGGTATCCGGTATCTGAAAAGCCGGAAACAGGAGTATTTCCTGCTGACCTGCTTTTATGGCTGTTTTTTCCTTGGATCCCTCTACTGGACGCTGTATCTGCTCTTATTTTCCAAAACGCCGCAGGTCTTTTATGTGTCAGAGTTCGGCTGGGTAGCAAGTGTCATTTTCCTTTCCATGCTGCAATACGCGCTTTCTTCGGCAGAAGAAAGGAGATTTCCGTGCAGGAAGGCCCTGAGTGCCGTCCTGATCGGTGTTCCGCTGTGCATGTTTTACTGCACATTTGGAGATATCCTCTCCAATCTGCTCTGGTGCGGTATGATGATCATTGTTTCCTGTTTTTCTATCCGGGGACTTGCCTATGCCAGAAGGCAGAGGGGAGCTGCACATAATATGAAATATTTTCATGCCTGGGTACTGTGCTATGCAACATTAGAATATGCTCTCTGGACTTCCGGCTGCTTCTGGCCGGGAGATTCCATTTTCAGCCCATACTGCTGGTTTGATCTTCTGCTGGCAGGCTGCTTGCTCGCTTTGCTGCCGGCAATGGGAAAGGCGGTGCAGGAATGACGTATATTGAAAATGTTTTTATCTGTATGGCATCGCCGTTACTGATCGCCGCCCTGTGCATGGGAAAACGGCAGACAAAATTCTTTCTGTTCTGCCTTGCAGGAATGGGGGCGTGTCTTCTTTCCGCTTATATCAATACCTTTTTCGCTGCACTTTATGGTGCGGATACCTTTGCCGCCACTGCGGAGATCGCCCCGGTGGTGGAGGAAGTCATGAAGCTTCTGCCTCTGCTCTTTTATCTTCTGATATTTGAGCCAAAGACGGAACAGATCAAAATCTCCGCTGTGATCACAGCTCTTTCCTTTGCCACCTTTGAAAATATCTGCTACCTGATCCAAAATGGAGCCGGACATTTTTCCTTTATTTTTTTCCGGGGGATCGGAACAGGAGCGATGCATGTGATCTGCGGAGCCATTGTAGGCGGAGGCCTTGCGTATGTGTGGCAGCGGACCTGGCTGAAGATTGCCGGAACCTGCGGTCTGCTGGGAGCAGCCATCACGTTTCACGCGCTCTATAATCTGCTGATCGCTTACGGCGGCGCAGTGCAGTATGCTGCCTATGTTCTGCCTGTAATGATCTTGGCAGCGGGAAAGCTGATTGCCCGCCGTCTGACATCGTAATATAACTTTATTTTGTGATTTTTGGGAGCTGTTTTTAAGCAGCTCTCATTTTTTTTGAAAAATCTGCTTTCCGGGTGAGAGTTTTTCCGGATTTTTGTACCTATATAAGTGAAAGGCCTTTAAGCTGAGTTTTCAGAAAGGAGGTTTTGCGTGCATGTACGATACACAAAAGCGTGTTGCACTGGCAAAGGAGCGGATAGCGGAATCTCGCCGCCGACAGGCGCGGCGAAGCATTCGCAGTCTGTCGGCACTGTGCGTTCTGCTGTTTTTGTCTCTTCTGGGAACGGTAGGGACGGTGCAGAGCCAGCCGATGGATGCTGCGGGAATGTACGGGGCGATCCTGCTGCATGAGGGTGTGGGCGGATATGTGCTGGAAGCGGTCATTTCCTTTACCGCTGCAGTTGTGCTCACTGCTTTATATATCAAGTTCAGAAAAAGGAAACAGATACCATAGAAATGGGGGAAAATCAATGAGAAAGCCAGAAAAACAAAAGAAACAAAGAGAACGGATCTATGCGGCGCTGCTCTGCATCTGTACGATGCTTTCTTTAGTTTCTGTGCCTGTATTGGCGGCAGAAATGAGAAAAGGAGCGGGCAGCCATAAACATACCCCGGAGTGTTATACGTGGATGGAAAAATGTGTCCATGAACATACGCTGGAATGTTATCCGCAGAAGGAGATAACGGAATCTGCCTCCACCTCATCTGATGCGGTGGAGCCCACCGAATGCGGCCATGTATGCAGTGAGGAAAGCGGCTGCATCACAAAAGAATTAAATTGTCAATATGACAGCGAAAGCACTCCAATCACAGCGAAAGCGCTTATGAAAAATAAAGCGATCGCCACCCGGTCCAATGCGAGGAAAGTCTCTTCTATCGATCGCGCACAGGATATGATCGATGCTTTGCCGGACGTAACAGATATCAATAACGATAACATCGAGGAGGTAAGGCTTCAGTTTAAAGCTGTTGAGGACGCAATGATACAACTTTCCGTTGAGGACTCGGTTGTACTTGATATCGCTCGCTATCTGAAGGTTGCGGCTGTGCTGTATGGACCGTTTCCTGACATCCAGAATCCTATCCTCGGCACAGATATTAAATGGACGATCAGCAGAGACAATAAGACCATTACGATATCCGGTAAAGGGGAAATGCCTGATTTTGATAATAGTAGTTCCGGTAAAAGGTGTCCCTGGGAGGACAAAAAGTCTAAGATTGACAAGGTGATCATAGAGGAAGGAGTGACAACGATTGGAAAAGATGCATTTAGTAAATGCATAAGACTCAGTGAGGTGCAAATTCCAAAAACAGTCAAAACAATAGGGACTGGCGCTTTTTATGACTGTAACACCCTCAGGCAGATTGATATTCCAAATAGTGTTAAAAATGTGATGCCCTTCGCGTTTCATAAATGCCCGCAACTTGGGCAAGTTCACACCCATTGGAAAGATCCGGATGAAGCAGAATTGTCATTGGCATTTTATCTGCCCGGTGAATCATGGCCGGAGAATCTGACGATATATGTTCCTGACGCGTATAAAGACAAATTTGAAGCTGCATGGATAAACTGGAAGGTAAAGGGCGAAACTTACACAGTCTCTTTTGATGGAGGCAGAGCATCGGGACGTATGGAGTCAGTGGAAGGCATATCCGGGGATTACGTTCTTCCGGAGTCTGGTTTTACATATCAATCAGCGATCCTTGATTACTGGGCGCTGGATAATCCTGATGGAGAGAAAGCGGGCTGCCCGGGAGATATTTTTCCTGTTACGGAGAATGTGGTGTTTTATGCCAGCTGGAGACTTGTGATCGTGATACCGGAGCCAGAAAATCCGGTTGTGTGTATTCACGCATGGGGCGAATGGCAGAGCGATGCCGATAAACATTGGAGGAAATGCTCTAAATGTGATGCAAGTGATATCAGGGAAGATCACTCCGGCGGAATGGCCACCTGCAAAGATCAGGCGGTGTGTTCTGTCTGCGGCGCAGCTTATGGGGAACTGAATCCAGATCATCACACGGGCGGCACCGAGGTGCGCGGCAGAGTTGAGGCCACCGCCAGTGCAGATGGCTATACGGGGGACACCTATTGTAAGGGCTGTGGTATCAGAATTGCGGCAGGACAGGCTGTCCCGAAGGATCCGGCGATTCCGACGACACCTACGACCCCGACGACACCTACGACCCCGACGACACCTACGACTCCGACGACACCTACGGTTCCGACGACACCTACGATTCCAACGACACCCACGGTTCCAACGGCCCCGACGACCCCGAAAAAGGACAGCAGCAGTTCCGGAAGCAGCGATGATACCACCAGCTATATGCTGAACTTCCATGCGAACGGTGGCGGCGGCATAAGTGCAATTTGGGGAACCCACGGTAAGACGGTCAGTCTTTCCGATCATATTCCGACCCGCGAGGGCTATGATTTTACCGGCTGGTATTCCGATCAGGCATTGACACAGAAGATCACGGAACTCAGGATGATCGGAAACAGGACGGTTTACGCCGGGTGGATAAAGAGCGATCCACACGCAGGGGCGAATCCATTTACGGATGTGTATGGAAATGATCGGTTTTATAAGGATGTGATGTTTGTCCATGAGAAGGGATTGATGTCCGGCGCCAGTGCGGTGACATTTGCGCCGAACACTAATATCACCCGTGCCCAGATCGCGGTGATCTTCTACCGTATGGCGGGCAGCCCTGCCGTTGAGGGAAAGAACCACTTTACGGATGTTGAGTACGGTCCCGGTACCGTAGGGCTTTACGATGCTGTAACCTGGGCGCAGCAAAACGGTATTATGGGAGACTCTGACGGCAAAAAATTTGGGCCGGATGATCCTGTTACGCGTGAACAGCTTGCATCGATCTTTTATCGCTACGCACAGGTCAGGGGCCATGATATTACACAGGTTGGCATGGCAGCCGGCAGCGATCTTCTTGATCTGAAGGGCACGGTTACCCGCGCTGAGACTGCGGAGATGCTCCATCAATTTGTAGAAAAACAGGGACTGAAACCTGTTGCTGCGTCGACAGGTGCGACAGAATGGGTGAAACCGGCGAGCTGAGACGATACATCGGGCTGACTATCCGGTAAAAGGTGGAACCTGAGCACAGGCGGCTGATGACCTGTGTGTCCGGGTCAAAAAATGAATAAAAGACCTTTTGACATCGTTTGTTATTTTGTGTCAAAAGGTCTTTTTACTATTTATAAAATCTATGTAGTTCATGCTGGACGTCAGTTGTAGAAAGCATATTTCTGGGCAGGATGGAATTTCTGCAAACAGTTCTAAAAAGAGATGAAAGAGCAGGGATTTATTTTATCTGCGTGAAGACAGAATATCCACACCCCACACAAGCAGAATCAGTCCCAAAAGGATCGCTCCAGCCTTATTCCAGTCGTACTGGTTCATCGCGAAGATAAGCGGTGCGCCGATCCCGCCTGCGCCCACGAGTCCGAGAACGGACGCCTCACGGATATTGACGTCAAAGCGGTAGAGGACGGCGGAGCAGAATGCCGGAGCGATCTGCGGGAGAACGCTGTGGCAGACGGCTGGAACCGGGTGGACACCCATGGCGAGGAGCGCCCGGTACGGGCCGGGATCAATGGTCTCCAGACATTCGGTGAAGCGCTTTGTGAGAAGTCCGATGCTGCAGACGGCTAACGTCAGGACACCTGTGAAGGCGCCGGGACCGGAGACCCGGATAAAGATCAGACCATAGATCAGAAACGGGATCGACCGGATCGCCATGATGATCAGGTTAAAGAAAAAAGCGGTCGGAGCAGGGACAAAGCGTCTTGTGTTGAGAAAGGCAAGGGGTGCGGCAAGGAAAGCACCGATGGCTGTTCCGACAATGGCAATGCAGATGGTCTCAAGAAGCAGATAGCCGAGCCCGTCTTTCTCTGTGGAGAAAAAGAAGGTCCAGTCCGGATGCGTGAGTCCGGCTGCCATACTTTTTAACGCCGCGGCACTTGTTCTTGATAAATCCGGCGGGGTCTGGGCCGCGAGGCAGAAGAGGAAGAGGGCGGTGAAACCGAAAAGGATCATCCGTCCAGAGACACAGGCTTTTTTAGACAAGGCTTTGCTGCCTGAAAAAAGTTCTGTAATCTGTCCGCTGTGGATCACAGCTGTAAAATACCGGTTTGCGTACTCGATGACACAGACGGTGAGAAAGAGCAGCAGCAGGATCGTTCCGACCTTGTGGAACTCCCGCCAGGAGATCTTTTCATTTAAGATCAGACCGATTCCGCCTGCCCCAACGTATCCGAGAATGGAGCTGTGCCGCACATTCGTCTCAAAGAGGTACAGGGCGTTTGTCAGAAACGCGGGCAAAATCTCCGGCAGGACGGCATGGATAAATGCCGGGAAACGGGCGCAGCCCATAGAGATAAGGGCCTGATAGGGGGCTATGTCCGCATGTTCCGCATCCTCGTAGGTGAGCTTTGTCATGATCGCAAAGGTGTAGAGCGTGATGGCGAAGGTTCCAGCAAAGGTTCCGAGTCCGAAGAGAAAGGTCGCGGCGAGCGCCAGGATCAGCGCCGGAAAAGACCGGAGTACCTGGATCAGGAGACGCAGCAAACACCTTGCCCAGGACGGAAAATGCAGGGATACAGCGCCGAAAGGGGAAACGATCAGCGCCAGAGCGGATCCTGTCACGGTACCAGTAACGGACATCTGGACTGTGTAAAAGAGAGGCAGCAGGATCTTCGGAAAAAAGGAGAGATCCGGCCGCATCATGTCGGCCGCCAGATCTGAAAGATGGGAGCTCCTTGAAATAAAAAGAGCCGGATCACATCCGGTGAAGGACGCGGCGGCGTAAAAGCAGAGAAGGAAGAGAATCCAGCCGGCAGGTTTTATATATTTTTTTCGATTTCTGTACATGGGTTGCTTCCTCCTCTGAAATGCTTCTCTGCAAGGATCCGTTGGGATGGATAAATGCATAAATAGCAGAGTTCTATTATTCATCACCTAAGATAGGTGGGCGTCTTCGAGACTGAGATAAATGTTTCTCAGGATTTCCTCATTCATTTCCGATGGCGTTCCATCAAAAACTACATTTCCGTCCTTCAGCCCGATGATCCGGTCGGAAAACTCCTGAGAAAATTCAAGGTTATGGCTGTTCATAAGAATCGTGACGCCATCCTTTTCCTGAATCTCCTTTAAAAGTGTCAGGATCTGCCGCCCGGTGACCGGATCCAAGGAGGCGGCGGGCTCATCAGCCAGCAGGATTTTTGGATGACGCATGAGGGCTCTCGCGATGGCGGCGCGCTGTTTCTGACCACCGGAGAGATTTTTTACCGGTTCTTCTGCTTTTTCCAAGAGTCCCACGCGGTCAAGAAATTTCAGTGCTTCTGCCCGGCGCTTTTTTCCATAGATTCCGAACACAGCGGGGAAAAATCCCATATCCGGCAGACAGGCAGTGAGCACATTTGCAAGGCAGGTGGAATTTTCCACGAGACAGAAATCCTGATAGATGGTGCCGATGGATCTCTTTACATTCTTCCTGGCAGTTCCGGACATGGACGATATGTTGCTGCCATCAAAAAGGACAGCCCCGTCCCCCGGCGTCTCCATGCCGTTTAAGATCCGGAACAGGGTGGTTTTTCCAGCTCCGGACGGACCGATCACGGAGACGAACTCGCCCTGAGGGATGGTAAAGGTTACATGGTCCAGGGCGCGTGTCCCGTTTTTAAATTGTTTTCCAATGTTCTGAAGAACGATTTCCATGAAGATACCTGCCTTACAAATAATGAATCAGTAAAAAATTGGGATCTGTTTAGTTCATAGACTTTAACATTTCCTGTGCGGCGCGTTCCCCGTCATAGTTCGCGTCATCGCCCCACTCGTAGCCGACCTGACTGAAGACTTTGATGATGTCTTTGCCTTCATCAGTTCCTGCGATCTCTATGAAGGAATCGCCGAGAGCCTGACGGAAGTCAGCATCCTGCATCAGTTCGGAAGTTTTGCTGTATGCGATCATATCGTTGTAGATTCCCTCTGTGACGCCGATGATGCCTGTCTGCTTTACCATATCATCAGTGCCGCCGAATTTCTCTTTCCAGTCCGGCGCATATTTTGTGCGGATATGGCCGTAGGAGACCATGAGGTCTGCCTGTCCGGAGGCGAGGCGGGCAAGGGAGGTGGTGTAGGAATCGGACTGGACCGCATTCGCGAGGTCAGCGATGGTCTTTCCGTAGCGCTCGTTTAACCATAAGGATGGATAAATGTAGCCGGACGCGGAGGTTGGTCCCATGACTGCCCAGGTGGCGCTGTTTAAGTCATCCCAGGTAAGTTCCTCGCCGTTGTTGACTTTTGCTAAGAGCTCCTGACCTTTTTCACTCGGTCCTGCGAGAATGATGGAGCGGTAATATGTGCTCATTTTGTCTGTGTTTTCCTCGATGGTGCCGTCGTTCCATTCCTTCGGATCTTCGGAGTCCTTATTGATGGCGTAGCGGAGAGCCGTCAGGAGAACGTCGCAGTCATCGGAGAACAGGACATAGTTTCCTCCGGAGATAAATCCGATATCAGCGCTTCCTGCGCTCAGTGCCTCACCGACAGCGGTGTAGCTTGTTCCGACGGTCATGTCGATGTCTTTGACATCGTAGCCTTTTTCAAGCAGTGTCTCTTTTAAAAGGTTCTCTAACGGCTCTGTTGCTGTCGTGATCGTATCTGCGTCCGCGTACGGGGAGAAAGCGATCTTTAAAGAATCGATGGATTTTGTCTCTGCGGAAGCGGCTGCTTCAGAAGTGCTTTCCGCAGAAGCGGCAGCTGTGGTCTCCCCTGTGGAAGCAGCCGGTGCGTCCGTTTTGGAAGAACATCCTGCAGTGAGTCCGAGGCAGAGTGCCAGGGAGAGAGCCGGTACAACAAATTTTTTCATAATATAATACCTCCATAGCCCGTCAGGGCAGAATATATTTTCTGCTGAAAGAATGGGACACCGGGAAATACGGTGAAATAGTTTCAATATCCGCTAATGGTCAGGACACTGTGAGAGCGTGATCGTTCCGAATAAGAAATAGAACGCATTCAGCTGCCATGAATCCTGGAGAAGCAGGCGGATAAAGAAAAAGGCATGCCTTCTGCAGCATACCGTAAAAATGACTTTCAGGCAGAATGCTGACAAGCCGCGGACATGGATCCGCGGCATGGGACGGTCGATCCTTTCTGGGATCCTCTCAGCCCGGAACACGGGCTCCCTCGCAATCTGGTCTTCGTCATCAAGTAATTGAATTGACCGCAGCACCAGGGCGCTCCCCCTCATGCTGCATTCCGTTAACCGATTTGGATTGTAGCACAGGAGATGGAAAAAGGCAAGAGAGGAAATTTCTGAAAGGCCGCCGGGAAAAAGCGATGGGCGGGGAACACAAGGCTGTAAGCAGGCTGCATGGAATACATGAAAAATATCGATGGATCCATGCAAAGTCCGCAGTCTTGAAATCATGTACGAAACCGGGTGCAAACTTGACTTTTCCGCTCGGAAAGTATATAGTAAATCTTGTCAGAAAAAAGAAAATAAACAGACCGGGGAGCCTGACGGATCAGGCTGAGAGTTGGCTGCATCGCCAAGACCCGTATACCTGATTTGGATCATGCCAACGTAGGAAGCTGCTGAAGAGAAAGAGTAGAAGTGGAGATACCTGCGGGTGTCTCCTTTTTTTACGCGAACAACGAGCCAAAGTCCGCGCTTGCGCGAGACCTTGGCGACTGTCGCGATAACAAGGGGAAACTCGCGAAGCGTGTTTTCACTTGTTATTACAGGAAATTCCGGGGAATTCCCTATTACACAAAAGGTACTGACGTGCCAATGCTGTGCACTCGCGCGAAGATGTAGATCGTCGCAAGCGGCCGCGCGAGGAGCGGGAATGTGCGAGGCGCGTTTCATGTATTGTAGGAGGTAGAAGATATGAACTGCAGACCGGAAGATATGCTGCTCTACGCGGTGACAGACCGCGCGTGGTTAAATGGTGAGACTCTGGAGAGCCAGGTGGAAAAGGCTTTAAAGGGCGGAGCAACCTTTGTTCAGCTGAGGGAAAAAGAGCTGGATGAGGAGATGTTTTTAGAAGAGGCGAAGAAGATCAAAAAGCTTTGTGCCGAATATCATGTTCCCTTTGTGATCAACGACAACGTGGATATCGCCCTTAAGGTGGACGCGGACGGCGTTCATGTGGGACAGAGCGATATGGAAGCGGGAAAAGTGAGAGAAAAGCTGGGACCGGATAAGATCATCGGTGTTTCCTGTAAGAATGTGGAGCAGGCGCTTCTCGCGAAAAAGCACGGGGCGGATTACCTCGGCGTCGGAGCGATGTATCCGACAGGAACAAAAAAGGACGCCACAGCGGTGA
Source organism: Pilosibacter rotomagensis (assembly GCF_045062245.2). Classification (NCBI taxonomy): domain Bacteria; kingdom Bacillati; phylum Bacillota; class Clostridia; order Eubacteriales; family Clostridiaceae; genus Pilosibacter; species Pilosibacter rotomagensis. The sequence continues at coordinate 1,331,620 of NZ_CM170323.1, forward strand.
CACCGGAGGCGCTTTCTGCGATCTGTCAGGCGGTGGATATCCCGGTAGTCGCCATCGGCGGGATCAATAAGGACCGCCTGGAGCCCCTTAAGGGAACCGGTGTGGATGGCGTCGCAGTCGTCAGCGCGATCTTTGCGGCAGAGGATATTGAGAAGGCGACACGAGAACTGAAAGAGGCGGTAAGAGAAATCTTATAATATAATTTTTTAAACACTACATTCAAACAAGCCAATAAGCCAGAAGAAAAATACTACTTGCCTGAAAATATGAATTCTAAATTCACAGAGCAGCAATTTTCCCTCTGGGTTTTGGAATAGATCAAGCGGAAAACATTTCCGCGGCGGCACATTGGGGGCACCACCTTGCGTCGCCTAATAAAAAGTTATTGATGCCTGAAAGGAGTTTTTATGATGAAGACAGCATTAACGATCGCTGGAAGCGATTCCAGCGGAGGCGCCGGCATCCAGGCCGATTTAAAGACGATGATCGCAAACGGAGTATACGGAATGAGCGCGATCACAGCACTGACGGCCCAGAACACGACCGGCGTCCAGGGGATTTTCGAGGTAACACCGGAATTCCTGGAACAGGAGATTGACAGCGTATTTACGGACATCCGTCCGGACGCGGTAAAGATTGGAATGGTTTCTTCTGCGGGACTGATCAAGTCCATCGCAAAGAAGCTTCATGAACACAAAGCAGAAAATATCGTTGTGGACTCGGTCATGGTGGCGACAAGCGGATCAAAGCTGATCAGCGACGATGCCATCGGCACATTAAAAGAATACCTGTTTCCGATGGCGGCAGTCCTGACCCCGAATATCCCGGAGACAGAGGTTTTATCAGGGATGGAAGTAAAGTCCGCCGAGGACATGATCGCGGCGGCAAAACAGATCAGTGAGACCTATCACTGCGCGGTCCTCTGTAAGGGCGGTCATCAGTTGAATGATGCCAACGACCTGTTATACCGCGACGGCAGCTACCGCTGGTTCAACGGTAAGCGTATCGACAACCCGAACACCCACGGAACCGGCTGCACCTTATCGAGTGCCATCGCCTCCAATCTGGCGAAGGGCTATGACCTCGATACGGCGGTGGAGCGCGCAAAGGCTTACATCTCCGGAGCGCTGGCAGCCATGCTGGATCTCGGACATGGATCCGGACCGATGGATCACGGATTTGATTTTCGCGGAAAAGGATTTGCGGAGGAACAGGTATGACGATGACAGAACGCCTTTTAGAGGCAACAAAGGAGATCTGGGCCGGCTATAACGAAACGCCTTTTGTAAAGGGAATCGCGGACGGCAGTCTGGATCATGAAAAATTCAAATATTATATGATACAGGATTATCTGTATCTTCTTGATTATACAAAGGTATTTTCCATCGGCACGGCGAAGGCGAAAAACCTCGACGCTATGCGCCTGTTCGCGGGTTATACCCATTCGATCCTGGACGGTGAGATGGATATCCACCGCGCGTACATGACGAGACTTGGAATCGCGAAGGAGGAGGCGGAGCAGACACCGGTCGCTCTTGATAATCTGTCCTATACCTCTTATATGCTTCGTGTCGCTTACGAGGAAGGAGAGGCGGAGGTCATGGCGGCAATCCTTTCCTGCGCGTTGAGCTATGAGTTTATCGCGAAGAAGATCCTTGCAGAGTATCCGGCTGCAGATAAGCATGAGTTCTATGGGGAATGGGTCAGCGGATATGCGTCCGATTCCTACCACGAGGACAATGAGGTGCTGGCAGACCTGATGAACCGCCTGACGGAGGACTATTCCGAAATGCGGAAACAGCATCTCGTGGACATCTTTACAGCATGCTCCCGCTACGAGGCGGCATTCTGGGATATGGCATGGGAAATGAGGCAGTAGGATGCTGAAATTTGACAATGTAAGCTTTCAATATGATGTGGAAGATTTCTCCATCATTGACCACCTTTCCTTCGATGTACAGGACGGGGAATTCGTGTCCGTCATCGGCGCTTCCGGCTGTGGTAAGAGTACGATCTTCCGGCTTGTGAACAAGCTCCTTCTGCCGGCTTCCGGCGAGATTCTGGTGGACGGAGAGTCCATTGAGAGGAAGAGAAACTACTGTGGATACATGCCGCAGCAGGATCTTTTATTTCCATGGCGGACCGTGAGGGAGAATCTCCTGCTGCCGATGGAGATCCGGGGCGGATATTCGAAAATGGAGATGAGAGAGAAAGCGGACGCGGCGCTCGAATCTGTTGGTCTTAAGGACTGGGGTGACAAGATGCCGAAGGAGCTTTCCGGCGGCATGCGTCAGAGAGCGGCGTTTGCGAGAACGGTGCTCACGGGTTCCGACCTTCTGCTCCTCGATGAGCCATTTTCAGCCCTCGATTACCTGACGAGGATCTCCATGCGGGAATGGCTTTTAGAGCAGTGGGAGAGGGAGAAAAAGACAGTCCTTTTTATCACGCACGATGTGGAGGAAGCGGTCTTTTTGTCCAGCCGGATCCTGGTTGTAGAGGAATCACCGATCACCCATCTGCGGTCCATTGATGTTCCGGCAGAATATCCGAGATCCAGGGACGAGCTTCGGAAACCGGAGATCCTGTCCTTGAAGGAGGAGCTGATCGGTATGCTGAGGAAGGAGACGTCATGAGTAAAAAGATGAAGAAGGATCATGCGCGGGTTCCTTCCGGGGCTTCGCACGGACAGACCCATAATTTTCTGAGTACAAACCTTCCGGCGGCGATTCTGGTGGCAGCTCTGCTGATCTTCTGGCAGGCGGCGGCTATGGGAATCGACGCGGCATATATCCTGCCGTCACCGACCCAGGTGGTGGTACGGCTCTGGGAGCTTAGAGGTCCGTTATTTAAGGCACACCTTCCGGCAACGATGTCGGTGGTGGGGATCGGACTTCTGATCTCCATTATTCTTGGCCTTGGTCTGGCCGTTCTGATGGATGCCAGCGAGACAGCGGAAAAGGCACTTTATCCGCTTATCATCGCGTCCCAGACGATCCCGACGACAGCTCTGGCACCGCTTTTTGTACTCTGGTTCGGATATACGATCTGGAGCAAGGTGCTTGTGACGGTGCTGATCACATTTTTCCCGATCACGATCACGGTATTCGACGGATTTAAGTCGGTGAAGACGGAGATGGAAGAACTCTTGTTTACCTTTGGCGCGGATAAACGCCAGATTTTTATGAAGTTAAAGGTTCCGGCTGTCCTGCCCTGCTTTTTCTCAGCGATCAAGATGGCGGTTCCGTTATCGATCATCGGAGCGGCCATCGGTGAATGGCTGGGAGCTCAGAGCGGACTTGGATACTTCAGCAGGAGGATGATGACACAGCTTGATGGAGCCGGAGTGTTCGCACCGATCTTATTGTTATCGGTGGCAGCGATGGCGGCTGTCTGGGTGGTCACACTGCTTGAAAAACGGATCATTCACTGGAGAAATGAGTAGAAAACACAACATGAAATTCTGGATGACCAGTGAAAGAGCAGGACAAATTATTTTGATAACGAAAGGAAATGACATGAAAAAAGGAATGAGAATCGCTGCAGCGGTGATGGCTGCGGCTTTCAGTATGACAGTACTTGCAGGATGCGGTAAGAGTGAGACAAAGACAGCGGAAACGACGGCAGCGGCAGCCGCTTCAGCGGAAAACAGCAGCGTGGCAGAGACAGCGGCTGCTTCTGATGAGAAAAAGGATCTCCGTGAGGTCAACGTGGTATTGGACTGGTATCCGAACGCGATCCACACCTTTATCTACACTGCCATCGAGCGCGGATATTATGCGGAAGAGGGGCTTGATGTGAAGGTCCGCTTCCCGGCGAATGCGAATGATGCTCTGGCACTTGTCGCTGCCGGCAAGGCGGAGATCGGAATGTATTATCAGCAGGATGTGATCCAGGCGGTTGCAAATCAGGGAACGAAGATCAAGTCCATCGGTGCGATCGTGCAGTCTCCGTTGAGCATTGTACTTTCTTTAAAGGATAAGAATATTACAAGCCCGTCCGATCTTGTCGGAAAGACAGTTGGATACGGCGGAACAGCTCTCAGTGAGTCTATTGTGAAGACCATGATGGAGTATGTGGGCGCGGACGCGTCAGATGTAAATCTGATCGACGTTGGATTTGACCTGATGAGCTCCATGACTACCGGAAACGTGGATGCCACCATCGGCTGCCTTGTGAACCATGAGGTTCCGCAGCTGGAGGAAGAGGGCTTTGATGTCAATTATTTCATGGCAAACGGATATGGCATTCCGAATTATTATGAGGAAGTGTTCCTCGCAAATAATGAGATGATCGAGAGTGAGCCGGAGGTCTTAAAGGGCTTTTTACGTGCATCTGCAAAGGGCTTTGAGGACTTTAAGAAGGATCCGGACGGCTGCCTCGCGATCCTCATGAACAACCAGAATGAGGAGAATTTCCCGCTGACACAGAGCGTTGAGGAGAAATCCTGTGAGACTCTGCTGCCGCTTATGGAGACGGAGGATGTTCCGTTCCTGACACAGACGGAAGAGTGCTGGCAGGAGAACATCGACTGGATGCTTGAGAGTGGACTGATCGATCAGAAGGTTGAGGTTTCTGATGTGATGGTGGACCTCGGGGAGTAGGTTCCTTGGGGAAATCTTATAGGAATTGAGAAATACCGGGATGGCGGGGAGACTGCTGTTCCGGTATTTTTATGGTCTGAGTCAGGAAAAGAGAGATTGGGTCAACTTGGCGGAAGTACGCGCAGGTCAGCTTCCGGCTCCTGGTGCTGTCGATTTCCAGGCGGTTCCTCTATGCTTGCAGAAAAATGCTAAGGGCGGAGAAAATGGGACGCAACTCGCTTCGCTCAGACAAGCGCCCCATTTCCTCCAACGCATTTTCCTGCGAGCCAAGAGGAAGCCAGGCCTGTAAATCAGGCACCCGGTTCCGGAGGCTGACCTGCGCTGGGGATTGGAGGCGTAAGGATAGACCTGGAGGATGTATGATCTGGTTGTTACTGTGGGAAAGAACGCTTGTTCATATGAAAGATATGTATTATAATTGAGGTTAGATAACGTTTTTTCGAAGAAAAAAGAGATGTCTGGATGGAGGAAAACTGTACTGTTTCGTTTTTTGAAAATCAGGCATCGCGTCCAGAGGCAGTCCTGTGCTGGATATTGACGAGATTAAATGGGAGGAAGGTTATGGCGGAACAGATGAAGAAGGAGAGGGCAAGGCGGCTGTTTTTGATCGCTTTCGTCCTGTTTACGTTTGCGAACGGATTTGGCGGCAGTATTATCTCGAACTATTTTAAGGGCGTGTATCAGGTGGACTCGGTGCAGAGAGGGCTTTTGGAGATCCCGAGGGAGCTGCCGGGAGTTGTGGGAGTGTTTGTGATCACGGCGCTGTCGGGATGTGGAAATCTGACGTTAGCGATGATCAGTTTCTGCCTGTACGCGGTGGGAATGTTTGTCCTTGGACTTTTATCTCCGGGATATCTCTTAATGCAGCTGTTTGTGTTTACCTATTCTCTCGGGGATCATATTGTCATGCCGGTCCGGGACGCGATCGCGATGGATCTCGCGGATGAGGGGAAGACGGGAACGTTTCTCGGAAAATACCGGGGATATGCGACGATGGGGTCCATGGCGGCATCGCTGCTTGTATTTATCGGGTTCCGGTACGGGGCGTTCTGGTTCCGGGCGGACAGATCGATCGTTCCGTCGTTCTGCGTGTCACTTGTAGTCGTTGCGGCGGCGTTATTCTTCCTGTGGAGACTGAGAAGAGAGGTTCCGGCCCTTGATGTGCGGAAGCATGATGAGAAGAAAAAAGGACTGCCGCTTAAGAAGAAATACATTCCTTATTATATCGTTACGGGTGTTTATGGTTTCCAGAAACGGATGCGTCTGGTGTTTGCACCGTGGATCATTATCGAGCTTCTTGCGATGGGGGCAGATACGGTGGCGCTTCTTGGAATCGCGGCGCATTTTGGCAGCAGTATGATTGCTCCGCAGATCGGAAAATTTCTTGACCGGTATGGTGTGAAAAAGGGACTTGTTCTGGAGAGTGTGACGATCGGGGCGATCTTTCTGTATGCGGCCTGGGCAGTCCATGGGATCACGTCAGGTGTGTTTACGGGGAGAGTGGAGCAGATCTTTGCGTTCACGGCATATATTTTTATTATGATCGCAGATCATTTTAACGCGGTCCATGTGATGTTGATGAAAAAACTCAGCGATTCTCCGGCGGACGTGATGGAGAACCTGTCGTTTGGGCTCAGTGTGGATCATGTGCTGGCAGTGACGGTCTCCGGGCTTTTAGGCGCTGTCTGGAAGTTTGTCGGTCCGGAGTGGGTGTTTGTATTGGGAGCAGCGGTCTGCCTGGTGCATTTCGGGGTGGCTGTGTGGCTTGGAAAGAGAGCGTGATAAAGAAGACACAAAATAGCTGGCGGATATGATAAATTTAAGGAGAAACAGAATATGATTTTTGTATCGCACTATGATTCACCGCTTGGAATCCTTTATCTGGCGGCGGATGAAGAAGCGTTAAAGGGAGTCTGGTTTGAGGGGCAGAAGTATTTTGCTTCCGGGTTAAAAGAGAACGGGACAGAGGAGAAGGAAACTCCTGTCTTGAAGAGGACGAGAGAGTGGCTGGATCTTTATTTCGCAGGAAAAGATCCGGAGTTTCTTCCGCCGCTGGCGCCGGACGGATCAGAATTCCGGAAAGAGGTCTGGAAGCTCCTGCTTACGATCCCATACGGGAAGACGATGACTTACGGAGAAATCGGCAGAAAAATTGCTGAGATGACAGGAAAAAAGCACATGTCCGCTCAGGCCGTCGGAGGCGCAGTCGGCCACAATCCGATCTCGATCCTGATTCCATGCCACCGGGTGGTCGGAACAAACGGGAGCCTTACCGGGTATGCGGGCGGAATTGAGAAGAAGATCGGGCTTTTGAAACTGGAACAGACAGACATGTCCGGGATGTTTGTGCCGAAGAGAGGGACGGCGCTGTAGTTGAGAAGTGCTGGATGTTCACGTGTATGGTTTCGTCTTCTGAGCTGTGAGCAAAATATACAGTTACTGTTTGCGCAAGGCGCGAACAGTAACATACGAAATGACGGGTGTAGTGTAGAAATGTGAAAATTTTGCATTACACTTGTTTTTTATGATATTATGGTAGCGGAAGAATTTAGATTGCGTTGAGGTGCGGCATGAAAATACAGAAAAAATGGCTCTATATACTGCTGGCTGCAGCAGGTGTGATTGGCGTGGTCACAATTCTCTTTTTTTCAGGCGAAAAATGGCTGCGTGATGGCTGGTATTATATCCCTGACAGGGCGATCGCCATTGCACTTGGGCTCTGCGTGTTCTGGCAGATCGTGCTGACAGCGGGGACATTTTTTTTGCTGGCGTGGAACAGAAAGAAATTCGACGGCTGGATGAGAAGAATTATCAGGATACCGGTGATCGTGGCGGCGGTTTTTCTGTTCCTGTTTTTTGCATGGAACTGGTTTCTTTACAGTCTTGGATTTGAGCAGAAAGTGGAACAGTATGATGAACACATTGCCCTGTATGTAACGAATACATTTGTGAGAACGAGATTTCGGTATCCGCATTATATGTATGAGGAAAACTGGCTGTTTATGAGGAGTCTGAGTGATGAAGAACAGCAGGAAGCTGTTTTAAAATACGGAGATCCGGATGATTATTACAGGGAATATCATTAACGGCAGATGCAGATATGCGCCGGAAGAAAAGCTGCAGTTGGAGAGTTATGTGATTCAGAAAGGAAAATAAACGATGCGATATTTGAAACCACATTTTTACGATAAATTTGTCTGTACGGCCGGAGACTGCCCGGATACCTGCTGTGCGGGATGGCAGATTATGATCGATGATGCTTCTCTGGAGAAGTATAAAAATGTGCAGGGGGAGTTTGGAAAACGCCTGCATAATTTGATCAACTGGAAAGAGGACTGCTTTTGCCAGAATGAACGGCGGTGCGCATTTTTGAATGATGAGAATCTGTGTGATCTCTATAAGGCACTGGGACCGGACGCGCTCTGCGATACCTGCCGCCTTTATCCGAGACACACGGAGGAATTTGAGGGACTCAGGGAATTATCCCTGTCCCTTTCCTGCCCGGAGGCGGCGAAGATCATTCTTTCCTGCAAGGAGCCGGTCCGGTTTCTTGAGGAGGAGACGGACGAGGAGGATGGTTTTGACGAGTTTGATTTTATGATGTTTTCGAGACTGGAAGACACCAGAGATGTTCTTTTCTCTGTTTTACAGGATCGAAATCTGCCGTTGACACTGCGTATGGCAGCGTGCGAGCAGCTGGCGGAGAGATACCAGATCTGTATGGAGGAAGGAAGAGAGTTTGAGATCGATGATCTGCTTCAGGAATGCGAACGCCATCACAGGGAGGGAACCTTGCGGGAGTTTATATCGGAAAGTCTCTCAGAAAAGGGCGTGGATGCGGCATCTTTTCATCAGTGGGAGTGGCAGAAGGAAGAACTTCAGGTGCTTTATGGTCTGGAACGTCTGCGTCCGGAGTGGGATCAGGTGCTTGATGGAGCGGAAAAGCGGCTGTATCAGGGAAGCAAAGAGGAATATTTTAAGATCTGCGAGGAATTTCACCGGATGTACGGGGCGCTGAGCAGCCATAAAGAAGAGTGGGAAAATCTGGGCGAACAGCTTTTGATGTTCTTTGTCTATACATATTTCTGCGGGGCAGTCTATGACAATATGGTCTGTTCCAAGATGGAGCTGGCGCTGTTCTCTGTCCGCTGGATCCAGGAATTTTTGATCGTCCGGTGGCTGAAAAACGGGAAGAAGCTGTCCATGCAGGATGTGGAGGAGATCTCCTGGCGGTACGCGAGGGAGATCGAGCACTCCGATGATAACCTGAATGTGCTGGAGGACTGGCTGTTTGGGATGTATGCGCCGGAAGGATGTATGTTGGAGGAGGAATAGAGATGATTTCATCCGGTCTTTTCGTGTGATCGGAGCCGGACATATCGCTGCATTTTGATCTGGTTCTGAATGATTTTGTTTTTGGGGGATTTCAATATTAAGGAAACGAGTTTGCTTTCTTTATACATTTTTTGCAAGAGGTACGCGCCAATGAGTCTCCGGGCGCAGACGCTTAGTGGGATTCCGGAAGGGTTCCTCTAAGCTTGCAGAAAAATGCTAAGGACGGAGAACAGGGAACACAACTCGCTGACACTCAGACAAGTGTTCCCTGTCTTCCAACGCATTTTCCTGCGAGCCAAGAGGAAGCCAGCTCCCGGGATCCAGGCGCGCCTGTGCCCGGTGACTCATCGGCGCTGGGAATTGACTGAGCTGAAAGCGAGGGGTTATTCTCTTAATTCAGGCAGTAAATTACTATAATACTTCATTTCCCCAGACAAGACTTTATCATAGAAGCTCTGCTTCCAGTCAATAAATGCGACAGCCTGCTGCAATTTTTCGATAGACTGAAGCAGAGCTTCTCTTTTATTTTGCAGAATAATTTTTCGCGTTGGAATAGACTTTTCTCCTTCAAGGCAAAGTGCGAGATACTCTTTCATTTCAGCAATGCTCATACCGCAATTTTTCAGGCAGTTTAAACTCTGGATCCATTTAATATCGTGATTATCAAACATCCGGTAATTTCTTTTATCCCTTTTTACATTGGGAACAAGTCCTTCGTTGCAATAAAAATTCAAATTTTCGTAGGTCATATCGGTTAATTTGCAGGCCTCTTTCATGGAATACATAACATTCTCCTAAAAACATAAAATTAAATTCAAAATGCTGAATTTAACAGCTTGGATCTCAAAAAGTCCTTGACCGGTAGCAGCTACCGGCTGGTAGGATTATAGCATGATGAAAAAAATGAATCAACAGGCAGGGGGAGAACAAATGGAATATATCAGGTTACGAAAGATGAGTGTGAACGATGCGTGCGGGATGCATTGGAAGTGGGATATCGCAGCATTGATACTGCCCAGAGTTATTTTAATGAAGAGGAAGTTGGGAAGGCTATTGAAAAGTCAGGAATTGACAGAAAAGAAATATTTTTAACCTCCAAGGTATGGATCGAACATTTCAGATATGAAGAGTGTAAAAAATCTGTGCTGGAATCTGTGGAAAAACTGCGTACAGATTATCTGGATCTGCTGCTGCTGCATCAGCCGTTTGGTGATACTTACGGCGCGTGGCGTGCTTTGGAAGAATTGTACAAAGAAGGAAAATTCCATGCAATCGGTATCTCCAACCATTATACAGACCGCATGGTAGAATTTGCAAACTTCACAAATATTAAGCCGATGGTAAATCAGATGGAAACGCATCCCCTTAACCAGCAGAAAACATTAAAAGAATGGGCAGACGAATATGATATCCGGCTGGAAGCGTGGGCACCATTTGGCGAAGGAAGAAACGGTCTTTTTGAGAATGAAGTCCTGAAAGCGATTGGACAGAAATATGGAAAAACAACAGCTCAGGTAATGCTCCGCTGGCATATCCAAAGAGGTGTGATCGTAATTCCGAAGTCTGTACATAAAGAACGTATGATTGAAAACTTTAATGTATTTGACTTTGCGCTTGATGAGAATGATATGAACCAGATTTCACAGATGGATACTGCCACAAGTGCTTTTTTCTCACATCAGGATCCGGCAATGGTGGAGTGGTTTGTAAAAATGGTTGAGGAGCGCAAATCGCAGCATGACAGCAGCAAAGAAAAAAAGAACTGGTAAAGCAGCTTATGAGGTGAGTACGCACTTTTTTACTGCTATTGTCACCGGAAACTGCCGGTGGCAAACTCAGTTGGAAGGAAAAGAAATTAGGTGGGGACAAAGAATGAAAGGCCGTGTTGCAAAATATTATCTGACAGACGGAAGAAGACATACAGATTCAGAAGGTTATAAGACAAGCGTGGCATTTGAAAAATACCTTGCAGACTGCGGTCTTCAGGTGGCGACTGACAGAGACTTTGGAATTACAGCTCTGCGGTGGGCAGGAATGAAGGCGGGAATTGGAATCATACGAAAAAACAATTTCTTTTATACCGAGAAAGGGTCTTATCAGTATCTGGAGGCTTTTTTAATTGATGAGCCGCTTCAGTACATTGTGGAGAATCAGATCAGACCATGCGCTGAGAAATGTAACCTGTGCATACGATCTTGTCCGACAGAATCATTGGAAGCGCCGTACATGATGTGCAGAAACACCTGCGTTTCCTGCCTGACAACATGGGATGGCTGGGATCTAAGGACGGAACCGCTGCAGAACAAATTCGAAAAATGGATCTACGGCTGCGATGCCTGCTAGGATGCATGGCCCCATAATAGAAAAGCATGGAAAGATACAGAAGAATTCCCAGAACTCGAAGCGTGGAGCAGCTATTTTACGGATACAGAGATCGTTCTGGCGGAATACAGCTGGCTGCGATCCGTCGTGCAGCCCAAACTCTGGTATATTCCGCAGGGGAAAGAGTGGCGGTATAAAACGAATGCGCTGAACGCGATGTTAAATAACTATGATCCGAAATACCTTCCGGTTATTAAAAAAGTATGTCAGGATGAATATCGTGAGGTTCGTGATATGGCGGAGTGGGTGCTTGAAGAGATTGAAAGGAAAGGTATCGGTGAATCGGAAAATGGGCAGTGATGTTGCATATAGAACATAAAATTACAGATAATTAACTAAAATATAAATAATATATTACAAATTATGAAGATATACGGAAGTATATTGAAAAAAACAGCAATTGAAATATAATTTAAATAAGAGAAAAGCGCAAAGTGGACTGCCCCCCGGAGAGGAGGCAGTATGAGCAAGAAGAAAATTAAAATAAGATATATCATTTTTGTTCTGATCATCATAGGCATAGTAGTTTTTGTTGGAAAAATAACTAAGCTTGATGATTTAAACGCAGAAAAAGTCACCGAGATCATACTCGTATCCCCACCTTATAAAAAGAGAATAACAGACCGGCAGGAGATCGAAGAATTTACGAGTCTGTTTAATGAAAGAAAAAAGAAACCTGTATTTTCAATCATCAACTCATCTGGCTGGAGCAAAAGAGCCATTATAACAACGGAAACATATCAATATGATATTATTTTTTGCGGGGAAAACATCACAGTGAACAGGCAGAAATATGTCATGGATGAATCGATCGATTCTGAACTGGAACAGTTTTATCGGTTCCTGAATGAGACAGAGGAAAAATATAATTAACAAAGCCCCGTTAAGATGAATGCCCCCGGATAAGGAGGTCACTATTATGGATAAATCAATAAAAACATGGAGAGTTTTTCTTTTTGGGATGTGCTGTATCTTGGTGAGCCTGTATATAAAAAAAATTTTACTCTCATTAGAAATAATAAAAGGTGATTTTTTATCCAATAGTATTGTTGGGGTTGCGGTGATCTGGTTCATAGCCGGTATTTTTCGCCTATACCATTTAAAGCGAACATATCCTGAACTTAAAACAGTCTTATCGAAAGATAAATGGTGCATAGCAGAATCTATTCTTATTTTCATTCTAGCAGTGGGATTAACATTAACTGGTGTAGGAGCGCACAATACCCAGATGTTATCTGAAATATTTCAAAGAGATGAAGATGAGAATATCACAGAATCTATAGTAAACACAGAGTATGGTTCTATAGAGGATTTTTCAGCAAACAACAGCATGGATATTTTTGTGCTTAATTTTAACAAGGAAAGCAATTTAGATAATGGATCGTTCAGCGCAGTAGATAAAACTGTTTCTGTGGCAAAGAGCTATACGGCAGTAACATATGAATGTGAGATAGATAGCGATAGATTTCAGGTAAAGTTGGCAACATATGATTCGGACAATGGCGAAGAACAACTGAACGCTGTAATAAAAAGCAATCCGGACATATTCACGAAAAAAGATATTAGAGGGAATTCCACATATTATTGCCCGGGATCAAAATATGACTGGTCGGACTGTTATGCAATGGTAGTAGATCATAAATTACTCGTGGTTAATATAGAAAAAGAATATGATCAATACATTGAATGGGTGTTAGGGCATATCACATTACAGTAATAAAGAAAGTAATTACTTTTTGTAATATTACAAGGAGCTAGTTTATGCAGATTATATTTCTGCCTGGTGATGAACCATTTTCGCAGTATCCTAATCATTATGTCGTTACTTCTAGTCTTGAAAACGTGATACTCACCATTTAAAGAATGGAGATGATCCTGATTAAAAAGATACGCATAATTGCATTAATATCTATTCTGTGCCTACTGATAGTTTATTTGCTTTGGAATAACATGAGTTTAAAAGGAAATTGGCTTGATGATTCTGATACCGTTTCCATTGAATGGTATGATTATAAAGGAATCTATCACAACCAGACTTTGACAGAAGAAAGAAGCGGACTTACTCAATTAATAAAGGATATAACCCCAAAGAAAATATACATAACTCCGCAATCACGTTCAGGAGAACAAAGTTATAATATTGACTATTCTGGCAAGCGAAGTGTTCGTTATACTGTAAAAAGTTCAGGTTTAATTATTATTTTGAATAATGAATTTCCATTTCAACATTCGGTCTGGAAAATAGGAGATTACGCGGTAATTATTCAATACATAAATAGTATGGTTGATAGATGAGCAAAGAAGAAAAAACGCATCACCATAAAAGCTGTTTGATCGTGATATGAATGGAGAACCTGTACACTGGTACACAAAATCAAAGGGAAATGGAGGGGACAAAATGAAAAAACATTGTATACTATGGACTGTAGTAATAACTCTTATTGTTTCCTGGTTTTTATTTTTTCCATGGAGTAAACAAGTATTTGAGGATGGCGGGACTATTGTCTATTCCAGTTTCACATACAAAATTTATATATGGAACTCAATAGGAGGAAAAAACACGACTGAGATATATTATTTCCCATTTAATTTTAAGTATAGAAGTGGGATATTAGATAAATGATCAAAAGTTAATGACAGCACTTTGATTATTGTTTATGAGTCTAACAACGCACATTTTAACTGTCGAAAGTCCAGAACACGGTTGATCATAGATGGATCTTGAACTGGAGCGGTTTTATCGATTATTGAATGAAACTTTGGTAAAGAGAGGATACATCGGCAAAATTTATGGAGGTGAGGGCTATGAGGAAAATAAAAGAGATCCTTTTTTCTGAGAATGGCATGAAGGTGGTTAATACTCTGTTCTTTTTGGCGATGTTTTTTTATATGAGCGGCCTGTTGTTTGTCGCTTATATTGTCTGGATCTGTTATCTTGTGTTTTGCATTAGAAATACGGAATCCAGGGGAAGCAAGGTAGTTTATTCGGTGTTTGTTGGACTTGCAGTGGTTATGATCGGAGTGAGTCTGTATGGTTTGATACGAGGATGATAGATCATCCGGATTTCCTTTTGAACTTCCTGCCCTTCATGATCTTGTTACAGACTTTTTCATAGGCTCACTTGTTCTGCGCACATATCATCTCCCATGCTTCCTCATCGATCTCCTCCTCATGGAACAGTTTTCTTCTGTCGGTCTCGATGATCTTGCGAATGACGCGACAGGGATTGCCGGCAGCGATCGACCAGTCAGGAATATCTTTTGTGATAACACTTCCGGAGCCGATCACAACGTTATTTCCGATGTGGACGCCTGGACACACGACGGTATTTCCGCCCAGCCAGACATTGTCCCCGATGGTAACTTCTTTCCCGTATTCGAACCCGGAATTGCGGGTATCCGGATGGATCGGATGTCCGGCTGTATAGATCGCAACATTCGGAGCCATCTGGCAGTTGTCACCGATTTTTACTTTTGCGACATCCAGGATCGTACAGTTGTAATTGGCATAAAAATTTTTCCCGACTTCAATATGGGAGCCGTAATCGCAGTAAAAAGGCGGATTGATCCAGGCATTTTCGGATTTCCCTAAAAGTTCTTTTACTGTCTCCGAAATCCCATCAAAATCGGAGCGGTCTGCAAAGTTAAGCTTTTGCAGGATCTTTCTGCATTTTGCCATTTCCTCCATGACACTCTGATCTGCGATGTACGCGATCTGCATGTCTCTTCTACGTTTCATGTCCATGTTTTGTTTTCCTTTCTACGCATATATAAATAAACGTTTTCATTGATTTTCATATCAGGATCTTCCATAATGATATAATAATCTCATAAGTATGACAATACCGGGTTATGGAAAGCTCGAAATAAAAGAATAAATAAAATGCGATATTTCGGAATCTATTTCCAGAGCCAAATTTGTTTTCGCACAAAGAAAGCACTATCGCTGCTGCAGTTTGAGGGGAGTGAAAAATAAAATGAAAACCTCTTGACAAGTAACCGATTGGTTACTATAATACAAAGTAACCGAACGGTTACAAAAAACAAGGAGTCAGGTCATGGCTGGAGAGACGAAAGAACGAATTTTGGAGGCTGCCCTTGAGCTGTTCGCGCAGAGCGGATATTCGGGGACTTCCATGAATGATATCGCAAAGCAGATGGGAATTACAAAGGGAGCTTTGTATAAGCACTACACGGGAAAACAGGAGATCCTGGACAGGATCGTGGAGCGGATGAATCAGATGGATTATGAGCGGGCGGAAGAGTACGAGATGCCGGAGACGGAGCCGGATGGTTTCGCGGAGGCGTATCTTCACACGCCGATCGGGATGATCCGTTCATATAGCATGGCGCAGTTTGCCCACTGGACGGAGGAACCGTTCGCGTCTAATTTCAGGAAGATGCTGACGCTGGAACAGTATCGCGATCCGAAACTTGAAAAGCTGTATCATGATTATCTGGCGACCGGGCCAGCGGAGTATATGGCGGCGGTGTTTCGGAAGATGACGGACAGCGATGCGTCTGCCATGCAGCTTGCCCTGGAGTTTTATGGTCCGATGTTTCTGCTCTACAGCGTTTATGACGGCGCAGAGGAAAAAAGTGCAGTTTCCGGATTGCTGAGCGAACATATCGACCGTTTTATCAGGCGGATGGAAGCAGAGAGGATGGATGTAAAATGACAGAATATACAGGGCGGGAAAGATTCTGGATCCGATGTCCGGTGTGTGGGGCAAAAACACGTCTGCAGCTGCTTTGGGAGACGGAACTCAGGGCGTTTCCGTTGTTCTGCCCGAAATGTAAAAGCGAAACATTGATCGATGCAAAAAATTATATGATCCAGGTTCAGGTTGAGCGAAAGTGAGACCTGATGTGTGATCCAGTTCAGTATAAGCTGACAAAATATTATGCCCCACCACATGGAAGAAGTGGTAGCCCAATTGGAACAAGAGAAAGAGCCAGACGCTAAGACGCAGTGCTGATCGAGAAATCGATCCCGCATTGTGTCTTTTTTTACGCGAACAACGAGACAAAGTCCGCGCTTGCGCGAGACCTTGGCGGTTGTCGCGATAAGAAGGGGAAACTCGCGAAGCATGTTTTTATTTGTTGGAGGAGAATCATATGGAGGCGATCATTTATACTACGAATACCGGCAGTGCAGAGCAATATGCCAAGATCCTGGCGCAGGAAACAGGACTTCCTGCATATTCAATGAAAGAGGCACAAAAAAAGATCCGACCAGGTGTAGACGTGATCTGCCTGGGCTGGATCATGGCAGGTACCATAAAAGGATATTCAGCGGCTGTCAGGCATTATCAGGTGCAGGCTGTCTGTGCCGTCGGAATGGGACGTACGGGAACGCAGACGGACGCTGTCCGGAAAAAGAACTGCATTCCAGGGGAGTGCCCGCTTTTTACCATACAGGGAAATTTTGATGTGAATAAGCTTCATGGGATGTACCGCATGATGATGGAGCTCATGATACGGACTGCGGGGAAAGCACTTGCGGGTAAGAAGGACCGCACAGCGGAGGAAGACGATATGTTGGATATGATGCTCCGCGGTGGTGAACGTGTACGGCGGGAAAATCTGATGGAAGTGTTGGAATGGTATCACTTACAAGAACACATTTGATCTTTGAGCGAAGCGGAGAGAGGTGATATTCCGCAGGCTGCAAGTGGATTGCCATAATTGACAATAATGATAATTATTACTGATTTTAGCTTGATAATGTCGCGGCAATATGGTATAATCACACCAGTTCAGAAAATAATATTGAAGAAAGGAAGTTATCAATATGCAGTATGCAATTGCGCATTTAGATCAGGACGGAAAGGCCGATTGTGACCAGAATCCGTATATCTCCGTAGATTTTGAGAATAATCTGGAGTCATGTCTTGAGGCAGCGAATATGATGGAAGACGAAGGATATCAGGAAGTGACACCGTTTATCCTGGAAGATGAAGGAAAGAGCGGCACATATACCTGGGAGTATGTGAGAATTCACACGATCTAAGAGATGGTAAGACAAAGGAAGATCCGACAGCGAATCATAACAATGATCCCCGCTGGCGGATCTTTTTGCGTTTTCCGTGCTTAAGCTATTGTGACCAGAGAACTTTATGGGCAGAGAAGAAAAAACATAGAAATGCTTGACGAACATATGTTCTGATTATATAATAGGAGTATCGATCAGGAGAGAAATAAGAGAAATAAGTCGGAATAAAAATTTCGGAATACAGGAATAACAGAAAACAGGAATGGAAAAAAGAGAGGGCGGAGAAAATATATGGGTACGATCAACCGTGATGACATGCTGGAACTTACGAGGAGAATGACGTTAAAAAGAAACTGCTTTGACCGGATCGCCGGTGCGTATCTGGATAAAGATGGATTTGTGGACGGGACCTTTAATAAAAATTTCCGTCAGCTTTCCCTGCCGGATCAGCAAAAGAACCTTGATATCGCGAAGATGATCCCGTTTTCTGAAACGAATGTTGCGTTAAAGGAGTATGTTTTTGACCCGGAGGAGAAGAAGCAGGGGAGTGTATGGCAGCTGCTCTGTGCGCTTCGGGAGTGTGAGTTAAAGAATGATGCACTGCTGGATATTTTTTATGAGATGTTTGGGGAAAAGTATCAGGCGTCCGGGGATTATGCGGTATATTTCTTTCATGGGAACTATGATGTGCCGAGAAAGGCAAAGGATAAGGAGAGTCTATGGGAATCGGAGGAAGTTTACCGTTTCCTGATCTGTGCGGTATGTCCGGTGAGAGGGGATTATGAGCCTGGAATGCCGGTCTGCGGATTTATGTTTCCTGCGTTTAAAGACCGTGGACCTGATAATGGGCGGATCCAGGTATTTGAGGCGGATCCGGCGCGGCCGCACAGGGATTTTTTGCGGGTCCTTCTTCCTGTGAGTGCAAAATAAAAGAAGACGGAGAGGAATACTTCTACGAAGAGTTTGGTGGCTTAAAATAACAGGAATGCGCAGAAACTCTGAATAAGATTGTAGAAAAAACAATGGGAGGGGAGAATAGCAATGGCAGATACGACAGGCAGAGAAAACAGGATCTACGCTGCAATCGATCTGAAATCATTCTACGCCTCCGTCGAGGTTGTAGACAGAAATCTGGACCCAATGACGACAAATCTTGTCGTTGCAGATCGGAGTCGGACTTCGAAAACAATCTGTCTTGCGGTGTCGCCTTCCCTGAAAGCGTATGGGATTCCCGGGCGTGCCCGCCTTTTTGAGGTGGAGCAGAGAGTGTCGGAGGTGAACCGGGAGAGAAAGAAATACGCTCCCGGAGGAAAATTTACGGGAAGTTCCTGCGAGGCGAATGAACTGGCAGCAAGACCGGATCTCGCCCTGGATTTTATCGCCGCGCCGCCGCGGATGGCGCACTACATGAAAATCAGTTCGATGATCTACCAGATCTATTTAAAATATATAGCTCCGGAAGATATTCATTCGTACTCGATCGATGAGGTGTTTATCGACCTGACTTCGTATCTGGAAACGTATCATGCGACGGCCCACGAATTGACAGTCCAAATGATCCGTGAAATTCAGAAACAGACAAAGATCATGGCGACAGCCGGGATCGGAACAAATCTTTACCTCTGCAAGATCGCTATGGATATCATGGCGAAGCATATCGAGCCGGATGCGGACGGAGTCCGGATCGCAGAACTGGACGAGATGAGCTACAGAAGAAATCTGTGGGATCACCGCCCGCTGACGGATTTCTGGCGCGTGGGACGTGGATATGCGAAAAAGCTGGAAGAGCGGGGAATTTATACGATGGGGGATATCGCAAGGTGTTCACTCGGAAGTGACGGGGATTATTATAATGAAGATCTTCTGTACCGGCTGTTCGGAGTCAATGCGGAACTTCTGATCGATCACGCCTGGGGATATGAACCGTGTACGATCGCGGACGTTAAGGCATATAAACCGGAAAATCACAGTGTCGGATCGGGACAGGTTCTCGCCTGCCCTTATACCGTTGAAAAAGCGAAACTTGTTGTCCGGGAGATGGCAGACCTTCTGGCGCTGGATCTTGTGGATAAGAAACTGACGACGGATCAGGTGGTCCTGACGGTGGGGTACGATATCGAGAACCTGACAGATCCGAAACGAAAGGGAAATTATGGCGGTGAGATTGTTACCGACCGTTACGGGAGAAGAATCCCGAAACATGCCCATGGTTCTAAAAATCTTGGCAGACATACTTCTTCCACAAAGCGGATCACGGACGCAGTGATGTCTCTTTACGATGAGATTATGAATCCGAAACTTCTGGTGCGGCGGATCGCGCTCTCTGCAAACCATGTTGCCTGTGAGGGAGTGGAGCAAAAGAAGGAAACATACGAACAGTTGGATCTCTTTACTGATTATGGAGCGCAGCTGGAACAGAAAAAGAAGGAAGCGGAAGATCTGGCACGGGAAAAACGGATGCAGCAGGCGGTTCTGGAGATCAAGAAAAAGTTCGGAAAAAACGCGATCCTAAAGGGAATGAACCTGGAAGAGGGAGCGACAGCGGTAACCAGAAACAGCCAGATCGGAGGTCACAAGGCATGAGTGCGTGGGAGACATACAGAGATATCATTGATCTTCCATATCCGACAAGGTCAAGGCATCCCCGGATGCCGATCGGGGACCGGGCAGCCCAGTTTGCTCCATTTGCGGCACTCACCGGTTTCGGGGCGGTCCTGAGGGAGACGGAACGGATCACGGAAAAGCGGATCGAGCTGGATGAATATGAAAAAGAGAAGCTGGATGAGAAAATACGGCTGATATTGGAAGAGAAGGAGATTCACCCTGAAATTACGGTGACCTTCTTCGTCCCCGATGAAAAAAAGGATGGCGGTGCATATGTGACAGCCTCGGGGCATATAAAAAGAGTGGACGAGGCGGAGCAGCTGCTGATCCTGGAAGAGGGAGACAAGATCCCGATGGAAGATATTTATGAAATCTCGCGAGTGTAAAAAAGAGGTTTTGCAGGTCTGTATCATCGGAATACTGAGAAGGAGAAAATGCCTGTGAGCCCCGAATCTGAACAAATGATCGGTCTGCTGAGTTATGCAAGGCATATGAGAGAGTACAGTTAGGAAAATACGATCAGTCAAGTTGCTGTGGAATGAAAAAAACTGACAAGCAATTATAAGACTGAAAAAAGAACAGACTGCTTTATATAGAAAGTAAAGCTAAAACACATAAAAATATCAGAATATAAACCGGGAATCACTTGCGTTAATTATTTAACAATGATATAATACTCTCAAAGGGAAAAGGAAACCAGGCAGGATATTCGCCAGATCTTTTTCGCTCAATATGCGATATAAACACTGCATCAATGTCTGAAAGGACAGCTTTGTGAAAGGAGAACGGAACATATGGCAAGATTTACATTACCGAGAGATATTTATCACGGAAAAGGATGTCTGGAAGAGTTAAAGAATCTGAAGGGCAAAAAAGCATTCCTTGTTGTCGGCGGTGGTTCCATGAAGCGCCAGGGATTTCTTGACAAGGCGGTTAATTATTTAAAAGAAGGCGGAATGGAAGTCGAGGTTTTTGAGGGGGTTGAGCCGGATCCGTCCGTAGAGACAGTTATGAGAGGCGCGGAAGCAATGCGCAAGTTCGAACCGGACTGGATCGTATCGATGGGCGGTGGTTCCCCGATCGACGCGGCGAAGGCGATGTGGGCCTTCTACGAGTATCCGGAAACAACATTCGAAGATCTGATCACTCCGTTCAGCTTCCCGGAACTGAGACAGAAAGCGAAATTCGCTGCGATCCCGTCTACTTCCGGTACAGCCACAGAGGTGACTGCGTTCTCCGTTATCACGAATTATCAGACAGGCGTGAAATATCCGCTTGCCGACTTTAATATTACTCCGGATGTTGCGATCGTGGACCCGGATCTCGTTATGGGACTTCCGGTCAAACAGGTTGCATATACCGGTATGGATGCCCTGACACATGCGATCGAGGCCTATGTCTCCACATTGAACGGACCGTTTACAGATCCGCTGGCACTCCAGGCGATCGAGATGGTTCTTGAATATCTGCCGGCATCCTACAACGGAAATAAGCATGCGAGAGAAGAGATGCACTACGCACAGTGTCTCGCGGGAATGGCATTCTCCAACGCACTTTTAGGAATCGTTCATTCCATGGCTCACAAGACAGGTGCTGCTTTCTCCACCGGACATATCCCGCACGGATGTGCAAATGCGATCTATCTTCCGTATGTGATTCAGTATAATGCGAAAGATACGGTTGCGGCTGATCGTTACGCGGAGATCGCGAGAAGAATGGGATTGGAAGGAAGATCCAGACAGGCACTGATCAACAGTCTCTGTGCTAAGATCAACGAATTCAACGAGAAGTTGAATATTCCGAAGACATTAAAAGAATTCGGCATCAATGAGGATGAGTTCAAGGAGAAGGTAGATCATATCGCAGAACTTGCCGTCGGTGATGCATGTACCGGCTCCAACCCGAGACCGATCGATCCGGCGGCGATGGCGAAACTGCTTACCTGCACTTATTATGGAACAGAAGTTGACTTCTGATCCATGGAAGTATGACTGGAATCACTGCGCATATCCGAACGCTGTTTATCCCGGGCGGGAGATTTTCGCAGAGATGAAATAACGGTCGCTCCCTATCTGAAGAAGATGGGAATGATCGGATCGAGAAAAGATGTGTAAAAAGTGATCCTGACACTTGCGGACACACGTTGATATGCTCCCTGCCAGACAGACAAGAGAAATGATAACACCTGTTTGTCCGGCAGGGAATTTTTTTACGCGAACAACGAGCCAAAGTCCGCGCTTGCGCGAGACCTTGGCGACTGTCGCGATAACAAGGGGAAACTCGCGAAGCGTGTTTTCACTTGTTACCTGGAAACCGTTGTTGTACATGGCAGAAAGTTTCTGAACTGAAAATTCCGTATGATACCGTTGCGTCTGCAGATTTTGCCAATTCAGAATACGAAGCGTCGGCAAAATACTGTCATCCTATTGACTTTCTATAAAAGCCACTCTATAATATATGGTATTGAATACTACATCACGGGGAATGAATAAAAATATATCAGAGCCGTGATAGGAAATAGAGCTGGAGGAAGCAGTATGAATTATAGAATTATTGGGGACAGCTGTATGGATCTTACAGAAGAGCAGAGAAAAGATCCGCATTTTACATTGATCCCGTTTACGCTGATGGTGGAAGATCACCAGTTTATCGATGATGAGAATTTTGACCAGAAGCGTTTTCTTCAGATCGTAAAGGAGAGCCCGGAATGCCCGAAGACCGCTTGCCCGTCTCCGGAGACATTTAAGGATGCTCTTTGCTGTGAGGAGGAGAATGTCTTTATTATCGCGATCTCTTCCCACTTAAGCGGATGCTACAACAGTGCGGTTCTTGCGAAGAATCTCTATGAGGAAGAGTTCGGAACTGGAAAGAAGAATATCGTGGTGATCGATTCTGAGTCGGCTTCCACGGGAGAGGTAAATCTTGCGCTTTATATCCAGGAACTGTGTGAGCAGGAGCTCCCGTTTGATGAAATCGTGAAGAAAGCACTGGAATACCGCGACAGACAGAAGACATATTTCGTTCTTGAGACACTCGATACGCTGAGAAAGAACGGACGTCTCACAGGACTTCAGGCATTCTTCGCAACAAAGTTAAATATCAAGCCGGTCATGGGCGCAGATCACGGTGTGATCATCAAGCTCGATCAGGCCCGCGGTATTCAGAAAGCGCTTCAGAGAATGGTGGAGATCGTCGTAAAAGAGGCAGGAACAACGGAAGATAAACGCCTTACGATCGCACACTGCAATGCACCGGAGCGCGCGCAGTATGTGAAAGAAAAGTTTGAGCAGACTGCAAAATTCAAGGAGATCATCGTGACGGAGATGGCCGGTCTTGCGACGGTCTACGCGGGAGACGGCGGAATTATCGCGGCGGTATAAAATTAACAATAAAACCAAAGGACGTGTCTATGACAGACGGGAATCACATGCTTTGTAATGAAATGACTGACTGTGGATCAGAACAATGAAGGAAAGCAGCAACCGTTTTGAAAAAAATTAAAAGTCTGGTTTTCAGTGGGAAAAAGAAATTTTCTCTCATGAAAACCGGACTTTTTTGCACTTACAAAAGCCCCATTCCCTGATAGATTTTCTGCTCCTTCAGATATTTCGCGATCGAATTCAAAACAAGCCGCTTGTTTCCACTCCATTCCGGCGCAATGAGCAGAGACTTCGGTCCGTCCCCGCTGATCCTGTGGATCACGGTATCGGGCGGGAGGATTTTCAGACAGTCTCCGATGAGCTCCAGATATTCCGGCAGCTCCATCGTGCGAAAAGCGCCGGAACGGTAGAGAGCTGCGAGATCAGTGCCTTTTAAGACGTGAAGGAGCTGCAGCTTGATCCCGTCCGCATGCAGAGCTCCGAGATATCGGACGGTTTTAAGCATCTGCTCTTTCGATTCTCCAGGGAGCCCGAGGATCACATGGACGATCACGGTGAGGCCCGCAGCTTTTAATCTGCGGTACGCATCCTCAAAGACAGGAAGCTCATATCCCCGGCGGATGAGTTTTGCTGTATCCTCGTGGATCGTCTGCAGTCCAAGCTCCACCCATACCGGTTTTTTCCTGTTTAATTCTGCCAATAATTTCACCGTCCCATCCGGCAGACAGTCCGGTCTTGTCCCGATGGAAAGACCGCAGATCTCCGGGAAAGAGACAGCCTCAGTGAAAAGCTGTTCCAGATAAGGGAGCGGAGCATATGTGTTCGTGTAAGACTGGAAGTAGGCGATGTAGGAATTGTCATTTCCGGATATCTTGCGTCTAACACGGGTTTTTGCGAGATCCATCTGTTCCTTAAGGGAAGAGGTGCGTTTTTCCGCGAAATCCCCGGATCCTCCGGCGCTGCAGAAGATACAGCCGCCTGTGCCGAGTGTTCCGTCGCGGTTCGGGCATGTCATGCCGCCGTCTAAGGAGATCTTATAGATTTTTTTTCCAAATTGCTTCTTTAATTCATAGTCGAGAGAGTGGTACGGTTTTCCGCCCCAGTCGGTTTGCAACATATATAAAATCCTTTCTGATTCATGTTCATTTAAGTTGAATGCGCGTGAGGCCTGACGCATGAGTCGGACCAGCGTGAGCGGCTTGCTCACCGCCTGAAAGATATGGAAGCTTATCACGACGAAGATAAAGTTTTCCTTGCAACACATATAAGAAGTATTATATAATAATAGAAAGTTTCTTTTCAATCGGATTTTGCTGCATTTCACTGGAACATACCGTAAAAAAGAAAATTTTTCATGAAGAAAAGCGAAAAAAAGAATTTGTTATCGCGACAGTCGCCAAGGTCTCGCGCAAGCGCGAACTTTGGCTCGTTGTTAGCGTAAACAAAATATCCGCAGAGCGGATCGAAAAGGAGATTGGGGTTATGGATAGAGAAGCTGCAAAAAAAGCATTACAGAGCGAGAAAGCGTCCGGATTTTTTAAGGAGATGTACGGAACCGGCGCCGCTGAGAATGAGAAGCGCTATGAGCATGTTCTCGAGGAATTCGGACAGGCGTTTGGGGAGAAGAATGTAAGCATGTTTACCTCCGCAGGCCGTACCGAGATCAGTGGAAACCATACGGACCACAACAACGGAAAGGTCCTGGCCGGAAGTATCAATCTGGACTGCGTAGCCTGTGCGGCAGCTAACGGAACCGACGAGATCCACATTATCAGTGAGACATACAACCAGAAATTCACGATCAATATCAATAACTTAAAGCCGAGCGACAAGATGGCGGGGACTATCGATCTGACAAAAGGAATGCTGGCAGGTTTCCAGGAGATGGGATATCAGATCGGCGGATTCGATGCCTACATTACGAGCAACGTGATCAGCTCCGCCGGGGTCAGCTCCTCCGCATCCTATGAGATGCTGATCTGCTCCATGATCAACGAATTCTTTAATGACGGCAAAGTGGACGTTGTTACATATGCCCATGTCGGCAAATATGCGGAGAACAAATACTGGAACAAGGGATCAGGACTTCTCGACCAGATGGCATGTGCGGTCGGCGGCATGATCACGATCGACTTCAAGAACCCGTTAAAACCGGCCGTTGAGAAGATCGATTATGATTTCGGCGCGCAGGATCACAGTCTGATCATCGTCCAGACAGGAAAGGGACATGCAGACTTGAGTGAAGAGTATTCCTCAATCCCGAATGAGATGAAACGCGTGGCAGCCGTGTTCGGCAAAGAGTTCTGCGCGGACATCACGGAAAAAGAAGTGATCGACAACGCAGAAAAAGTGAGAAAAGAGGCGGGCGACCGCGCATTTTTACGTGCACTCCACTTCTTTGAGGAGAACAAGCGCGTGGAGAAAGAAGTAAAGGCTTTAAAGGAGAACCGCTTCGACGAATTCCTGGATCTGATCACGGAATCCGGAAATTCCTCCTGGAAATGGCTCCAGAACTGTTATGTTCCGGGCTCTGAGGAGCAGGGGATCACATCCGCGCTGGCTCTCACGGAGTTATTTATCAAGGAGAAAGGCTGCGGCGCATGCCGTGTTCACGGAGGCGGATTCGCAGGCGTTATCATGGCGATGCTGCCGAACCGTGTGGCTGATGAGTACATCACCTATATCGAAAAGGCCATGGGACCGGGAAGTGCATACCGCATGAGCATCCGCCCGTATGGCGCTGTCTGCGTGGACGGATATATCGCATGATGAAAATGCTGAAAAACAGGAAGAAACGGGTGTGTGCGGGAATGGCGGCTCTTCTTGCCGCGTCCTGCGTGCTGTCCGCATGTTCGAAGAAGGAGTCTGATGCTCAGGAGACACGGAAACTCATTATGGGGACTTTCACTGAGGACAGCGTGATGGACCGGGCCGGAAAAGCCGTGGCGGCGACCATCAGCAACACAGTTCCGGGGATCTATGTGGAGACATGGCCGTCGAAAGGCGCCTATGTGAGTATGGATCATCTGTTTGACGGAACGTATGATCTGGTGATCGTTCCGGCGGGGGCGGCTCTGGAGGCATACACGGGAACCGGAGCGTGCGAAGGCGAAAAGAAGGAAAAACTCCGCGCGATCGCGGCCTGTTACCCGATCGTCTCCACCTGGGCATCCCCGAAAGAACTGGGACTTTCTGAGGTACAGGAGTTAAAGGGACATCCGCTCGCGGCCGGAAATGAAGGTTCTGAGACTGCAAAAGTGTCCGGGGAAGTGTTTGACGTTCTGGGGATCAATGAGGAAAATTCCGAGATCTGGTACTACGGGATCAAAGGGGGAGCCGACGGGATCCGCGACCAGTGGGCGGACGGGATCCATGCGTTCACGGAGAGTCCGGTTTCAGCTTATAAGGATCTGGCATCGGAGAACAGGATCCGCTTTTTATCCTATACGGACGAAGAGCTGGATGCGATCCTGGCCGGACACCCGGAGTACAGTAAGATCACGATCCCGGCGGAAACCTACGAAAACCAGGATGAGGAGATCACGACATTTTGCGAGAAAGTCCTGGTCTGTGTCTCTGCGGACATGGACGAGAAACTTGCCCATGAGATCGCCTGGGCGCTGGAGGTCAACGGACCTGTGTATACAGCCGGACAGGATTTCATGCGGGCAATGGATGACAAAGAATTCCGTGCACTGGATCTCCCGGTCCCGCTTCATGACGGGGCTCGGCGGTACTATGAGGAACAGGGCTATTTTAAATAATGGAAATAAGACCAGGAAAAGGAGGATGTTTTATGCTTTATAAAGAATTGATCGAATTGTTTGATATTCTGGACAGTGCGTCAGCGTCCGGCAGCGAAGTGGTAGAGTATCTGAAAGCCATCAACCCGATGTGCCAGGCGGAGACATATCCATTGGCGGGACCGAACGGTCACACGGACATGGTGCGGATCCTGATCCCCGGGAAGAACGGAAAGTCGAAAGGCGGAAGTGCGGGAACGATCGGGATCCTCGGACGTCTCGGAGGACTTGGCGCGAGACCTGACCAGACAGGATTTGTCTCGGACGGCGACGGTGCACTGACAGCACTCGCAGTAGCTGCAAAACTTCTGAGAATGCAGACAAAAGGCGATTTCCTTGAGGGGGACGTTTTCGTCTCCACGCATGTCTGCCCGGATGCACCGACGGTTCCACATGAACCGGTGCCGTTTATGAACTCCCCGGTGGAGACATGGCAGGTAAATAAGGAGGAGGTGACGGATGACCTGGATGCAGTCCTCGTCGTGGATACCACAAAGGGCAACCGGATCATCAATCACCGCGGTTTTGCGATCTCCCCGACCGTATGTCAGGGATATATCCTGAGGGTCAGCGAAGATCTTCTCGATGTCATGCAGATGACGACCGGAAAGCTGCCCTACGTATTTGCGCTGACGCAGCAGGACATCACGCCGTATGGAAACGGGATCTTCCACCTGAACAGCATCCTGCAGCCTGCGACAGCCACCAAAGCGCCGGTGGTGGGCGTGGCGATCACTACCGAGACCATTGTTGCCGGATGCGCAACAGGATCTATGCACATGGAGGATCTTGACGACGCGGCGCGCTTCATGATCGAGGCGGCGAAGGCGTTCGGAAAAGGAAAACTTGAGTTTCTTGACCGGGAGGAGTTTGAGCGGATCAAGTCTCTCTACGGCAGCATGGAACATTTCCAGACGCTGGGTAAGAATTAAAAATAGGCGAATTCCGGCAGAAAATCCAGATTTTTAAGAAAATTGAAATAAAATTATTATAAATCCCGGTGGAAAAAATTTGACAGGCTCCGCCGGGATTGTTACAATTACGGGTAGAGTAAAAAAGAGGTAAATGATGTGACGGTAAAAGGATGAAGCCGTTACGAAAAGATATGAAAACCGTCCATGGGGCGGATGATGGAGAACATACATGTCAGACAGAGAAATGATGGAAGAAACAGAAAAGGAAGATCCGGTGAGCGTGGAGAACGCAGCGCAGGAGGATCAGATTACGGAAGTTCCGGCAGATGAAACTGTCGGGCAGAACGCGGAGCAGCCGTCAGGCGGCAATACGGCGGAACAGTCTCCTCAGATGCAGACGGAGTCTGTACCACAGGAAGCGGATCAGCAGCCGGATGATACTGCAGCGCAGGGACAGGAAACGGAGCCGGAGAATGAAAAATCTGAGACTCTGGGAGCGGATCAGGCAGAAACTGCTGAAGCAGAGCATGAGCCGGTACATAGGACACGTTCGGAACGAAGTTCAGGAACTCACAGAAGCAGACAGCCTGAACGCCCGAAGAAGGATCATCAGGCGAGCCAGCGCGACAATATCCTGAGACTTCGCGAGATCAAGAAGAAAAAAGCGGCGATGCCGTATATGAAGATCCTGGCAGCAGGCGGTACGGCTGTTGCGATCGTTGCAGTTGTCGCAGTCGCGGGAACCATGATCAAAAACCATAAAGACACGTTTGGCGGCATGAAGGTCGAGGCGGCAGCGGCTTCTTTGGAGACGACCGAGGCGGTATCCGAGAGCGGAGAAGAGAAAAATATCGTTCTCGAGACAACGCTTTCCGCCGAGGAGATCGAATCAAAAGAATTCGAAAAGACGGTTCAGAGTATCGTGGACAGCTATGCAAATCTCGGTATCGCGGAGGTTTCCGGATATCTGAACGTCAGAAAGACGCCGGAGAGCTTCGGAGAGGTTGTCGGAAAACTTCCGAAAGGCGGTGCCTGCGAGATCCTGGATACTTCGACAGAAGGATGGTATAAGATCTCATCCGGCGGTGTGACGGGATATGTGAGTTCCCAGTATGTCTACACAGGGGATGAGGCGAAGAAACTGGCTGCTGAAAACGTGGCGGAACGCGCCGTGATCGATGCGGATAAGTTAAATGTCCGTTCCGAGCCGAAGGCGGATGCCGACGTGGTGGACCAGGTATTCAAGAATGAGCGATACGACATCAAGAGCCAGCAGGACGGCTGGATCCAGATTTCCGACGGATATATCTCCGCGGATTATGTCACGGTAAAATATGCCCTGGATGAAGCGATCAAGCAGGATATGAGACAGACCGTCTTAAGCCTCTATGATAACCTCGGTGTTTCCAATGTATCGAACTACCTGAACGTCCGTGATAACCCGGATGAGACGAAGGGCAAGATTATCGCGAAGCTGCCGAGCAATGCGGGATGTGATATCCTCGACACATCGACTGCAGGATGGCTGAAGATCCGTTCCGGAAATATCACCGGTTATGTCAAATCCGAGTATATCCTGACCGGACAGCAGGCGAAAGATAAAGCTCTCCAGGTTGCAAAACTGATGGCGATCTCCAATACGGACGGTGTCAATGTCCGGACGGAGCCGAATACGAACTCTTCGATCTACACACAGATCTCCAACAGTGAGCGATTCCTTGTCGCGGATCAGCAGGACGGCTGGGTCAAGATCGAGATCGATGATCAGGATGCATACCTGTCCAGTGACTACGTGGATGTTAAGTATGGTCTTGAAGAGGCGATCAAGTACACACCGGTTGTTGAAGTTGCGGATACATCTAACAGTAAGAGCAATACGAAGAACAGCACCGGAAAGAGCAGTTCCAGCTCCAAGAGCAGCGGAAAGAAGAGCAGTGCAAATGACGGAGCGGCCGGATCGAAGTCCGGAAGCGTTTCCTCCAAGCGTGCGCAGATCGCGAACTATGCGGTACAGTTCGTCGGAAACCGCTATGTATACGGCGGAACGAGCCTGACAAACGGAACAGACTGCTCCGGATTCACGATGTCCGTCATGGCGAAGTTTGGTGTTTCCCTGCCGCATAACTCCGGTGCACAGTCCGGAAGCGGAAAGTCGATCACATCGAGCCAGATGCGTCCGGGCGACCTTGTATTCTACTCCGGAAGCGGCGGAATCAACCATGTAGCTCTCTACATCGGTAATGGTCAGGTGTGCCATGCGTCCAATGCAAAATCCGGTATCAAGATTTCCACATGGAATTATCGTACACCTGCGAAGATCGTGAACGTATTAGGAGACTAAAAGTTATACGATCAAAAATATAAATCAGAATAAACAGTCCGGTAGAGATACCGGGCTGTTTATCTTAGGCAGATCAGACGGAGACAGACGCTTTGCAAAGGCGCACATGGTCCGGGGACAATGGATCACGCGCAGAGGTTCATGTATATTTAACCGGAAGGAAAACGGGGTGCCTTTTGAGGCAGGAAAGGAAAAAGATGAGAAAACAGAAGCGATTTAAAACATTAAAACCAGTCCTGTGTGCGGGACTGTTCACGCTGTTTGCGATGACAATGCCGATGACCGCTCTTGCGGACACCGTTTATGTGAACGCTTCCAAATTAAACTACAGAAGCCAGCCATCGACAGCTTCCGGAAAGGTGCTTGGAACCTTATCGAGAGGGACCGAGGTTTCAAGAGTAAAAAATAACGGAGAGTGGAGCGAAATCCAGGTGGGAGGTTCCAAAACACCGGTCTATGTGGCAAGCCGTTACCTGACGGTCAGCAAACCGCAGGCGGGAAACGGCTCAACGAGTACGGCAGCCGGAGGTACGGCTGCAGTCTCCGCAGATGGAACCGTGTCGGTCCCGGATTCCTTAAAAGCGTACGTGGACAAGGCATGGCAGGTCGGAATGAACTCCGGTTGGAAATATGCGGATTTTTCGGCGATCAACAGCGGACATGCGGTTTACTATCACAATGGAACAGCAAATAGAAAAAATAAAGTGATCGCCGTGAACGCCGGTCATGGAACATCCGGCGGTGCGAGTGTCAAGACCTACTGTCACCCGGATAAGACTGCGAAGGTGACGAGCGGAACGACATCGGCCGGAGCGACAAAGGCTGTCGCGGTATCCGGCGGAATGACATTTGCGGACGGAACAGCGGAGAGCACGGTGACACTCCGGATGGCACAGATCTTCCGCGACAAGCTTCTCGCGGCGGGATATGATGTCCTGATGATCCGGGACGGAAAGGATGTCCAGCTCGATAATGTGGCGAGAACCGTGATGGCGAATAACACGGCAGACTGCCACATCGCCCTTCACTGGGATTCGACAAAAAAGGACAAAGGCGCCTTCTATATGAGTGTGCCGAATAATGCCGCTTACCGCGCGATGGAGCCGGTAAAATCCCATTGGGAGTCCCACAATAAGCTTGGAGGTGCGCTGGTTTCCGGATTGAAACAGAACGGAGTGAAGATCTTTTCTTCCGGCTCCATGGAGATGGATCTGACCCAGACTTCCTACTCTACGATCCCGAGTATCGATATTGAGCTTGGAGACGGAGCTTCCGTCCATGATGACGCGACGTTGGGCAAACTGGCAGACGGACTTGTGGCAGGGGTGAACAGCTTTTTTGTTCCATAGAAAATTCCGATGGAACAAAAATAACAGAGGTGATAACAAAAACACCATCCGGAAAACGGATGGTGTTTTTTATGGACCTGATCGGATTCGAACCGACGACCCCCACAATGCGAATGTGGTGCGCTCCCAACTGCGCTACAAGCCCCTTTATGAAATTGTGAGATGTCTGAAATCTCTCAACGGTCTTATTATCGCACCGAAGGAAGATTATGTCAAGAATTTTTGATGGAAAGTCAGAAAAATTCTTCATGTAAAAATTCTGTATCTGTCTGTTTCTACCCTGGATTCCGCTGCTGAAAGGAACTTTACAAAAGAAAAAGGAATCGAACATATGGTTGTCTGCAAGGCGGAAATGTGGTAGAATACGGGATAGGATCGAAAGATATGATACAAGGGGAGGGGAGCATATGATACTGATCGTATGTGTGGATGACCATAACGGGATGATGTTCAATCACCGCAGACAGAGCCAGGACCGGATCCTGCGCGGGGATATCCTGGAGCTGACAGAAGGAAAAATCCTGTGGATGGATGCCTATAGTAAAAAGCAGTTCGTGGAAGAAGGGATGACGCAGATCCGTGTGGAGGAAGATTTCCTGCAGAAAGCGGGCGAAGGTGAATTCTGCTTTGCGGAAGATGCGGATCTTTCCGGGGAGGAAGAGCGGATACAGGAAATCTATCTGTACCGGTGGAACCGGGATTACCCTGCGGATGTGTATTTCCCGGTCGATCTTTCAGGATGGAACTGTGTAGAAACGAAAGAGTTTGCCGGTTCGTCCCATGAAAAGATCACGAGAGAACGTTATGTGAGGTAAATCTTTCAGAGGGAAGAACGGAATAGAATCATGACATCGGAGGAAAATGACAGATGAGGAAAAATTTAAGAAAATGGCTGCTCGGCGTGATCGCCGCGGTATCACTCGCGGTAACTGCCTGCCAGGGCGCGGATGTCGCGTCGGGAGCAGGCGCGGCGGCTGATATTGCACAGGCAGCAGGAAATATTCTGGGAGATCTTGCGGAATCAAAAGCATCCGGAGCAGGCAGTGATCAGTCAGGAAAAAGCAATTCCGGCTCATCGAAAACGAGCGGAAGTTCCGGAACCTTCCAGTTATCGGATATTCCGGAATATTCCGGATCACCGCATGTTGCGGTCAATGGAAATGTTCCGTATTTTTCGGAGAGCGATCTCACGGATGTCTCCTTTGAGAGCTACAGTGACCTCGATGCGCTGGGACGATGCGGCGTGGCATACGCTTCGGTAAGTACGGATACGATGCCGACGGAAAAACGCGGCTCGATCGGGGAGGTCAAGCCGACGGGCTGGCACAATAAGAAGTATGACTTCGTGGATGGAAAATATGTGTATAACCGCTGCCATCTGATCGGATACCAGCTGACGGCGGAGAATGCAAATGAGAAGAACCTGATCACCGGAACAAGATATCTGAATGTTCAGGGAATGCTGCCGTTCGAAAACCTGACAGCCGACTATGTAAAAGAAACCGGGAACCATGTGCTCTACCGGGTGACGCCGATCTTTGAGGGAGACAATCTCCTGGCCTCCGGCGTTCTGATGGAAGCGGAGTCGGTGGAGGACGATGGAGACGGTGTCCTGTTCTGTGTTTATGTCTATAATGTCCAGCCGGGCGTTGCGATCGACTATGCGACCGGGGATAACTGGCTGGCGGAAGATGGAGGCGCCGGAAGCGCAGCTGCTGCAGGCAGCGGGAATAGCAGCGCTTCCGAAAATGGCGCAAATACTTCTTCGGGCGGAAAGAACACGTCCGCGGGCAGTTCCGGCAGTACAGTTTCGAAAACATCTGATTCGGAGAGCGGTACTTACATCCTCAATACAAAGACCATGAAGTTCCACCGCCCGGATTGTACCTCTGTCGAGAAGATCAAGGCGGAAAATAAGGAAGAGTATACGGGAAAACGGTCGAAATTGATCGAAGAGGGATATGAGGCTTGTAAGAGTTGTAAGCCGTAGGAGATAAAAGAATATCGGGAGAATGACGAACTGGTTTTGTGTGCAGAGAATGTACATAAAACCAGTTTTTTGTTTACCAGAAAATTCCGATGGAACTTCCCGGTAAACAAAAAGGTACTGCGTGCCTAAGATACGCACTCGCGTGAAGATGAATGGTGTTGCAAGTGATTACGCGTGATACGAAATGTCTACGAGTATAAGTATTGTGTTAATGAGAAAATTTCCCATATAAATGATATTGAAAATCATTCTCATATAATCTATTGAGAAAACACCATTGAATTGCTATAATGTGCTAGCATTCAAATTGAATTGAACATACGAGGAGGATAAAAGGTGAAAGGTATTCGAAAAAATGGATTCAAGGGAGTGGCGGTAGCCGCTGCATTATCTATGACGATGACGACCATGGTGTCTCCGGCAGCGACTGCGATCCCGACAGGAAGATGGGAGCAGTCGATGCAGACAGGAGCATGGAAATACAGAAGTGTTACAGGTGAATATGCCGCAGACCAGTGGCTTTTTGAGAACGGGAAATGGTATCGCTTCGACAAAGACGGAAATATGATCACCGGATGGTATCAGAATCCGGTGACAAAGGACTGGTACTATCTGTGGGCGAACGGAAGTATGGCAACCGGCTGGGTTCCGGTTGGTGGCCGCTGGTATTATCTGAGTGCGTCCGGTGAAATGGCACATGACGGTACGACACCGGATGGCTACAAGGTAAATGCGAACGGTGCTTGGGTTGATGCAAACGGAAAAGAGTATGATGCACCGGGTGGTGAGCAGAAGACATCCGGAAAAAGATCCGGTGGAAGTGATGGATCTTCGGACAGCGATTCAGGAAGCAGTTCCGGCGGGAATTCCTCCAACAGTGGAAATACAGGCAACAATGGAAGCAGTTCTGAAAATGGCGGAAGCACCGATATCGGTGGGGACAATTCAGGTAATAACGGAAGCACGGACAATAGTGGAAATAATTCCGGAAACAACGGAAACGCAGGCGATAGCGGAAACAATTCCGGAAATAATGAAAATACAGGGGACAATGGAAACAATTCCGGCAGCAATGAAAAACCGGGAGACAGCGGAAATGATTCCGGAAATGAGGAAACTCCGGAGACAAAAACTCTTGTTGTAGAGAGCCAGACAAAGCTGGTGGATCTCGGATGGAGCCAGTATGTGACGGTTGCGTTTGCAAAAGGCTACTCCCTGGATGACTGCACACTCACAGTCGATGGAACCGATGTGACATCTGCGTTCACAAAAGTAGATCGTGACGGAACCATTGCAAAATGGGAGATTACAAACTTAAACCCGGCGGTTCTTGCCGTGACAGGAAAAGATGGAGAAACACAGATCATCCGTCTGAGCGAAAATGAGAATCCGGAAGCACCGGAAGTTCGCGAAAATACAGCACCGGCTGCCTTTCTGGCACATGGATCTGTATATGTGTGGGATTATAATCTTGATAACTATGATGAGAACGGAAATATCAGACGGAAACCGGAGACAACGACCTTTGATCTCGGAGAGGAAAAGAGCGGGATCCGTTACTATGCACCGGCAGCAGAGCTGACAGAGGACAAGAGTAATCTGTATGGCGTCGGCGGACAGGCTGTCGTAATGTTTAACTATACGGAAGAGGTGGACAAACAGTGGTTTGATGAGATCACAAAAGTAGCACTGGTATCTGGAAAGGGTTACAACAATACGATCAACGGTGATCTCCGATATGAGAAGAAGCTGGGGGAGCATTACGGAAATACGGTTGGACAGATCATTGTACCGCTTGGCCAGTCGAATTTCTACTCGAACGGTTCTTATTACCTGCGCATCACCTCCGGCGGAAAGAATACACTGATACCGATCGAGGTTGTAAACGGAACGGCTCCGAGCATGGTCTTAAAAGAGGCTGGAGCGATTACAAGCGGAAAGAATATTCACTTTGAAGTGAAGAACATGACTTATGGAATCGAGATTCCGGTCAGCAAGGTGGAACTTACAGATCCGCATGGAAATACGACCGAACTGGAGAAGATCCGTGACTGGTATCTGATCGGAAACACGTTTGTCCTTTACAATGATGAGAATGCAGAAAACGGACGCAACAATATTCCAGAAGCAGGAAAATATACGATCACTGTACATTCTACCGGATTTAAGGATATGAGCTACACATTTACCGTGAGCACAGGTGCAGCTGCGCAGAACAGTGTAGTTACAGAAGATATCTATGGAATTGATGCGATGTCCAGCGCATCCATCAGCGGCGGAAGCACAAGTGGAAGCGGAAATGCAGCAGAAGGCGGAAGCACGACGATGTCCGCAGACCTGATGTTCGATGCGGATCTGCTCACGAACGCACTTCTCCTTCAGAATATCGGAGTGAAAAATGAATCTGCCCAGGCAATCGCGGATCGTTGGAATTACGATATGAGCGGTTGGGATGCGGTGATCGGGGAAGATGGGACAACATTCTATTCCTTTGCAGAATACCGTGATGCAGTTGAGAAAGCGAAAAATGAGAACGGGGAATATTTAAGCTTTGCAGACTATATTGCAGATGAGAGCGCAGCAGAAACCCTGAATCGCCCGTATGCGGTAAAATATGTGCTTGAAGATAATCGCCTCGGTGGGACGATGATGAGCGGATCCTATCTTGGAAAGACTGCACCAAAGCTTGTTCTGGTCGATGAGAATGGCGATCAGGTCAATGAAATTTCGGAAGGACAGGATGTCCGGATCATGTCGGATGACACCGCGTACTTACAGAATGTTGTTGAAAACGGAAAAATCTATCTGAATGGCAATTCCTATCAGGCGGTTGATCAGGGGCTTTACAGACTGGAAGACAATATTCTTGTTCTTGACAGCTCACTCTTTGCAGTCGATAAAGACAATAAAGTGACCATCAAAGTTGACGGGTATGAGGATAAAGTATTCAATATTGCGATTGCAAAGGATCTCAAAGATGTAGCACTGGAAGCTGGCGGTGATTTCAAGACCGGAGCAGAAGTGACGATCACCAACACGGTGGATGAGACCGGTGATATCTGGAAGAATCTCCAGAGCATTGTGCTTACAAGACCGGACGGAACGAAAAAGACACTTTCTCCGGATGGACAGGAGAGCCTTTTCAAAAAGATCGGATATACGATCAATGGAGCAAGCCTGTTACTCGGAAAAGATCTCTTTGAAGAGGCTGGCGAGTACAGTGTGGAGATCTCGGCGCAGTATTATGGCGTGGAGACGGTTGAGTTTGAGATCACAAAGAAAGAGGAAGAAAAAGGAGACGATGATGGTCGGTTAAAAGAGGCTCCGACTGTAAGTGACACAGATTATTTCTTTGGCAGTTATACGATTGCAGTGGGAATGGGAAATGATGATTGGATGAAGGCAATCACAGGTGTCACAGTAAATGGAGAAACATACGAAAAAGGATATTATAGGGATAATACATACTCGTTGTCAACGACAGATGGAAAGATTTCTCTTGATAAAGCCGGATTCACAGAAAACGAGAATGTTGTTGTAATCAGTGCGGAAGGATATGAAGATCTGGAAGTAATTCTCGATCAGAAGGGAAATCTCGTAGAGAAAGCACCGGAGGAGTCAGAGGAAAAGTCTGCTCCACTTGTGGGTGACACAGACTATTTCTTTGGCAGCTATACGATTACAGTGGGAATGGGAAATGATGATTGGATGAAGGCAATCACAGGTGTCACGGTAAACGGAGAAGCATACGAAAAAGGATATTATAGAGATAATACATATTCTTTGGCCACGACAGACGGAAAGATTTCCCTTGATAAAGCTGGATTTACAGAAAATGAGAATGTTGTTGTAATCAGCGCAGAAGGATATGAAGATCTGGAAGTAGTACTGGATAAAAATGGCAAACAGGTCATCGAGAAAGCATCTACTATGGCAATCGAACTTCCGGAAATGATCGTGAATACAGAACCTATTGAGGAAGAGAAGCCGGCTGTTTCGGAAGAGATTTCCGGGAAAGACTCTGAACTTTCTGAAAAGGAAATTTCCGGTGAGGAGATTAAGGAGGAAGACAGCAAAGAAAGCACCGAAGACGCAGAAGATGTCGAAAACTCCGGAGATGCAGAAGAGGCGGAAACAGAAAACAAAACAGAAACAGCAGCAGAGTCTGAGCCGAACACAGAGGATGCAGCAGAAGAAAATGTACTGGAAGAGGCAGCAGAGCTGTAAAGAAAATACTCAGATACGGGTAGAAAAAAAGCCTGCTGGATGAAAAAAGAACGGTCTGTCCGTTTTCCTCAATGAAAAGATAGTTCTCTTCACTTTCGTACCCGGCATCTGCAACGACTTCTGAATACTTAAATCCCAGGTGATTCTCCATGTCTTTCAAAAACGGGATCAGGGTACGTGTATCGGTAGGGTGCGGGCTGATATCGATCCATGTGATGTATTCGGAATCCACTCCATGCTGAATGTTATAAGCAGGCTTTAACTGTCCATTCAGCATCGCGTCCTCTTTCATTCTCATGAAGGTTGCGTCAGGGTCTGTTTTGGAATAGCTGTTTCTATCCCCAAGCGTATACAGCTTTTTTGTATATTCCTTTAGTTTCTCCAGATATTGATCCAGCTGTTCCAGAGATTTCTGTAATTGTGTTTTTCTACGCCCGATTCCATGTACAAACACAATTCCCTCCTGCACTTTTATGCGGCACAACTGCTTCTTTAACCGTTTTAATGTGTGGATGGATATCCGGTCATGGTATACGGTCCTGATTCCATAGAGTTCTTCGCATTCAGCCACAAAAGAAGATAGTTTTGTGTATAACCGGGCCTGATTTTTCGTAATAGCCCGTTTCCATACAAAGGTATATTTATTGGCTGCAGACTCGATCTTGGTGCCATCAATAAAAATGGTCTTTCCTGAGATCTCACCAAGAAGATAGAGCAGATCTGACATTTGGGCAAGCAGTACCTTTGCACAAGCCGAAAAATGCAGGGAGATAAAACGCGCGATCGTTGCATGGTCAGGAGCCGGCATTCCTTCCAGGAGGTACATAAAGTTGATATCCCGTTTGCATGCCTTTTGGATATCCCTGCTTGAGTAGATTCGATTCATTGCTGCATAGATGACGAGTTTCAGCATCTGACGCGGCGTTGCCTGATTTTTTCTGATCCTGCTGTAAGTTTTATACAGTTCAGAAAGGTCCATTTCCTCCACAAAGGCACTTACCAGACGAACCGGATCATCAGATGGAATAGAAATCTCTAAATCCAGCGGAAGTTTGATTTGATAATACAGAGAAAAAGAGGTATAATCTCTCTGTATTATTTTGTTTAGTCGCATAAACTGATTATACCACGAACGCCGGGCTTTTCGAAGCTCGGCGTTTTGTGTTGGGAATATGAAATGAGCTGCCGCACGTTAGTGCGACAGCCCCTTCTTTTTTATAACAAATGCCGGAGCATGTCATGATCCAAACAGATAAGACTTTTGATCTTTAACTGAGTCAGGGACATCCTTTGCTTCTGCTGCGTAAAGGAATAAGCAAATACTGAAGGCTGACTGCGAATATTCTTTGACAACAGTGACACAGATTTTCGCTTTACCAGAACAGGAGTGTAAATTTACTTCGCTTGATAATGCTTCCGTCTCCGCGCCTTCGTATACTCCTTCAGTACATGAAAACATGTCTCGATCTCCTCATCGGAACAGGTTTCGCGGAGATAGTCGAGCGTCTGTCCAAAGACGTTCATATCGTATTCGGTGTGGGCACTGTGAAGCTGGATCCCCTGTTCGGTGGCATGGTAGAGCTGCTTTTTGTTATTACCGGGTTCGGTCGTCCAGGAGATCAGACCTTTCTGTTCCATGCGTTTTAACATCTGGGAGATCGCCGGCTTGGTGCGGTCCCATTCGCGGGAGAGCTCGGTGACTGTTTTTCCCGGATGATCGATGATATATTTTAACATATGGACTTCCACGGAGGTGTATTTTGTCCCGGTCCCATAGTCGATCGGGAGATTGGAGGCCATGTAGAGCATGGAGGCCTGGTGGAGGATATCTGCCATCTCGGCAGTCCGGTTCGGTTTTTCGGTCATATTGTGTGTCTGTCCTTCATCTTAATTTGCGCATTACATCAATCTATGCTATCATTACTATATCAAAAAAGAATGCAAAATTCTATATGAAGTTTTACGACAGCTGTTGCTTTCGTTACTTTTTGCGGGTGGGAATTTTCAGAACTGAAAATTCCGTATAATACCGTTGTGGTCGCGAATTTTGCCGATTCGGAATGCGAAGCATTGGCAAAATCCCGTTGAAACGTATGGACAGCCAGAAGAACGTGGCTTCATTGGGATTGACAAATCATGCCATATGGAATAAGATACAAAAAGAAGTTAATAAGCTTAACAAAAATAGCAAACATATAAATTCCGGTCAGAGATACATTTGACCATACAACTTATGGATTGGAGGAACAGGGAATATGAAGATCACAAAAGTATGGGCGGTTTATTTCAGCCCGACAGGAAACGCGAAAAAGGTCGTCACAACGATGGCGAAGCGGGCGGCAGAGTGCCTGGGTGTGCCGATGGGAACGGTTGACTTTACACTTCCGGAAAACAGGGAAGGTGTTGTAAGTTTTGATAAGGAAGACCTTGCATTCTTCAGCACTCCGGTCTATGCGGGCCGTATCCCGAACAAGATGCTCCCGTATGTGCAGACTGCGTTTGAGGGAAACGGGGCGCTTGCGGTAGCGGTTTCTGTGTTCGGAAACAGAAATTTTGACAATGGTCTGATCGAGCTCCGGAATGAGCTTGAGGCACACGGCTTCCATACAGTTGCGGGAGCAGGAATTCCGACGGAACATGTTTTCAGCAGCAAGCTTGCAACGGGACGTCCGGATGCGGATGATCTTGTGAAGATCGCAGAGTTTGGTGAGAAGGTGGCAGAAAAGGTTTCTGGATTGACTGAGATCCCGGAAAAGATCGCGGTCCGCGGAGATGATCCGGTCGGGGCATATTATACACCGCTTGGAACTGATGGAAAACCGGCGGTATTCTTAAAGGCAAAACCGAAGACGGACCCGGAGAAGTGCACGAAATGCGGAATCTGCGCGACTGTCTGTCCGATGGGATCGATCCCGAAGGACGCGCCGGATACCTGTACCGGAATCTGCATCAAGTGCCAGGCCTGCATCAAGGCATGTCCGACCGGAGCAAAATATTTTGATGATGCAGCATTCTTATCCCATGTGGAGATGTTGAAACAGAATTATACGAGACGCGCGGAGGCGGAGTGGTTTATCTGAGAAAAAAGGTGAAAATACATTCAAATTTTTATGAAGAGTATTTGCACTGCATATCAATATCGGATATACTATAAAAAGGAGATGATTCGATGTTGACGGATAGGATGAAAGATGAACTGATTCAGGGATTACGTGATATTTTTGCGAATAACATTGAAGCAATTATCCTATATGGATCTGTTGCAAGGAATGAAAGCACGCCGGAAAGTGATATTGATATAGCGGTTATCGTGAAAAAAGGTATGGATATTGAAACGAAAGATCGGTTTATTTGCTGGGCTGCAGATATGGATCTGCGTTATGATCGCGTTTTTTCTATTGTTGATATTGAAAAAGAAAATCTGCAGAAATGGGGGAAAATCCTTCCGTTCTATCAAAATGTCCAGAAGGAGGGAATTGTTCTTTGGAAGGCAGCCTGAAGGAATTAGCCGGATACCGGATGGATCGTGCAAAGGAAATGCTGGTTGCAGCAAGAGAAAATCTTGAGATTGGACAGTACAAAACATCGTTGAACCGATCCTATTATGCGATTTTCCATGCGATGCGTGCGATGAATATTTTAAAAGGTTTTGATTCATCAAAGCATTCGGGAGTTATTGCTTTTTTAATAAGGAGTATCTCAAAGAAAATATTCTCGATAGGAATTTATCTATCGTAATAAAGAACAGTGCATTTTTAAGAGAAAAATCGGACTATGATGACTTTTATATTGCAAGTAAACAAGAAGCGGAGAAGCAATTGGAAGAAGCAGAACGATTTCTTGATGCAGTGGAAATAGCAATGAATAAAATGAAATAATTTCTGTATCATCTGCAGGGAGTGGACAAGTCACTCCCTGTTTTTTTCGTTTAACAGGAAATTTCGATGGAACTTCCTGTTAAACAAAAAGAAAACCTCTGCATATGAGAATATTTCCCATCTATGCCGGAATGATTGACAGAAAAACTGGAACTCGCGAAGCGTGTTTTCACTTGTTGAGATCGTGTCGAAAATCAAGATGAAGTCCGCCAGCCGGAGCGTGTTCCCGGGATTATCAGTGTGAGACCGGACACCTCCGATACAGCTGTTATGCCGCACTCCTTCCCGGAACTGGCAGCTTCATAAAAAGATTATAGGACGCATAGAGCAAAAATGCAAGATTATCAATGCATTGGACAGGAAATACTAAAAAATAAGATTCGCCAGCGTTACTGCGGCAAAATCCCGCTACAGTGCGCGGGAATGGAGTGACCGTGTACTGTAACTCTCCAGTTTTTCAAAATACGGCGCAAACAGTTCCTTTTCGTACGCGTATCCTGCCATGAACACGCAGTCCATAAAGAGTCTTGTGATTTCCGGATCTTCCTGATCGGCAAGGATCCGTGTCCATTCCGTCCTGGCCTGTTCGCTGAGCTTTTTGAGGAGCCTGTTCCGCTCCTCAAAGAGACCGTCGTCGGTCCTGTTTAAGTCCTCCGGCAGAAAGTCCGCAGTCCGCCCGCAGGGAGACGGGCAGGCGGCACAGTCGGGAGCGATGATGGCTTTCTGCTCGTGTATCTGCGAGATGAGATCGTTCGCAGCGGAAGCGGAGAGAGTGTTTCCTGGCATTGCAGCGGCCAGGGAGGCGAAGAGGACCGGGGCAGTTCCTGCCGGGATCTCCTTTGCTTCTGTGGCGCGGGCAAGACCGATGAGGGCGCAGATGACTGCATCCTGTTCCGGGGTACGGCCGGACGGAGTCTGTGAAGTTGATATTGACATAAGATGTTTCCTTTATAATGATTGTAATGTTACTGTACACGAGTAGGAATTTTCTGGACTGAAAATTCTGTACGATACAGTTGCGGCAGCCGATTTTGCTGATTCAGGATGTGAAACATCGGCAAAATCCAGTTACTTCAGGATCCGTCCATCCGTCCCGATCGTGTAGACCTGCCACGGAATGAACTTTCCGCTCGCCATCAGGGCATTCTTTACAGCAGCTTCGATCCCGCCGCAGCACGGAACTTCCATGCGGACAACGGTCACACTCTGGATCTCGTTGTTTTTGATGATCTCGGTGAGCTTTTCTGAGTAGTCTACGGAATCAAGTTTCGGACATCCGATGAGTGTTACATGACCGTCGATGAAATCGTTGTGGAAATTTCCGTATGCGTAGGCAGTGCAGTCTGCGGCAACGAGGAGCTTCGCACCGTCAAAATACGGGGCGCGGACCGGGGCAAGCTTAATCTGGACCGGCCACTGGGAGAGTCTGCTCTCCATGGAGACCGGTGTGGAGTGCCCCGGGATCGCTGCACTGTGGGATGCCGCAGCGTGGGAGATCGTGCGGCTCATGGAACCCGGACATCCGGTAAATTCCGGCTTTGGGGCCGGGGCATCAGAAGGTGCCAGGGAAGCAGCCTTTCTCGCGGCCATATGTGCTAAGACAGCCTCATGGTCGTAAGCGGCAGCCTCACGTTCCTCAAAGCTGATCGCATCCGCCGGACAGGCCGGAAGACAGTTTCCAAGTCCATCACAGTAATCGTCGCGGATCAGCTTTGCTTTTCCGTCGATCATTGCGATCGCACCTTCCTGGCAGGCAGCCGCACATGCGCCGCAGCCGTTGCATTTCTTTTCATCAATTTTTACGATGGTTCTTTTCATAATGGTTTCCCCTTTCAGATTTTCGTATCATGCCGGAATGCGGACAAACATTCAGCCGCATTTCCGGTTATTATTCGTGGTATCGATTTGTGGTAACTTTGTGTCATGGATTGACTTTCGTGGGGTAAGTATACTACAATAACATAAAAATGTATGTTGTATTTCCAACGAAAACGTTTGAAGTGCGGAGATTTATGACGGAAAAATTTTGTTGCAAGTTCACTTGCATAAGAAATTTTTCCGCCATAAATCTCCATAGGGCGGACGCCCGAAGCTTCTTGTTTTCATGAAATGAAAACAAGAAGACCGCACGTGGCAAGAGAACCACACCTGGCCAAAAGCTTGCCTTCACAAAAAAAGGAGCTTCCCATGTTCACAAACGAAACAATCCCGGATTCCCCGCTCTTTGCAGGAATCCAGCCCGAAGAAAAGGAGAGCATCTTAAAGTGTCTCTCCGCAGTAGAAAAAAAATATGAAAAAGGCGACGCTGTCTTTCTCGCAGGGACCGAGATCCATTCGATGGGCTTTGTACTCTCGGGCAGTGTCGAGATCTCCAGAGATGATTTCTGGGGAAACCGTCAGGTCCTTGGACATGCGGGGAGAGGGGAACTCTTCGGTGAGGCCTATGCCTGCATGCCGGGGGAAGCTCTGATGGTGAACGTGGAGGCGGCGGAGAAAAGCCGGATCCTGTTCCTGAATGTCAGGAAGATCTTGAATGTCTGCACACCGGCCTGTTCCCACCACAATCGCCTGATCCACAATCTTCTATATATTATGGCGAAGAAAAATCTCATGCTGACGAGAAAGATCGATCACATGGGACAGCGGTCCATCCGGGAAAAGGTGATGGCGTATCTCTCCTTCGAATCGGAGAGACAGAAAAAGCAGACGTTTACGATCCCCTACAACCGTCAGCAGCTCGCCGATTACCTTGCGGTGGACCGAAGTGCCTTGTCTGCGGAACTTTCCAGGATGAAAAAGGACGGG
Organism: Pilosibacter rotomagensis; assembly: GCF_045062245.2. Taxonomy (NCBI): domain Bacteria; kingdom Bacillati; phylum Bacillota; class Clostridia; order Eubacteriales; family Clostridiaceae; genus Pilosibacter; species Pilosibacter rotomagensis. The sequence goes on from NZ_CM170323.1 coordinate 1,376,224, forward strand.
CTGATCCGGTTTGAGAAGAACTGTTTTCAGTTATAGTATGATATCAGGGTCAAAAGGTCAGAAATCCGATGCAGACCGATCGGCAGGAGAAAAAGTCTGCCCGGCATTAGAAGAATAGACGAAAGGAAAAACTGTCCGGCCGGACAATGCCAGATCATGCGGGCATGAGAGTACCGACCGGTGACAGCCGCAAAAAACATGATGACAAACAGAGATGAGATCGAGGAGCGCAGACTCCGGCGGGAACAGAACCGGAGAAGACGAAGAAAACAGGAGCGGATCCGCCGTATGATCTTAGGGGGTCTGGCGGCCGTGGTCGTGATCGCCGTGATCACGACAGCGGTGCTCGTGACGAAGAAACTTACCGGGAGAAAACAGGTGAACCCGGCAGATGTAAAGGTGCCGGAGTATGTAAAAGTGGATCTTCTGACTCCGAATAAGTATTCCAGACCGCAGACTCCTCTGGAGAAAGTAAACGGGATCGTGGTCCATTACGTTGCGAATCCCTGCAGCACCGCGCTGGAGAACCGGAACTATTTTGAAGGTCTGAAAGATCAGACGGGTTCGAAGACGACATCAGCCAGCAGCCATTTTGTGATCGGACTTGAGGGAGAAGTGGTACAGTGTATTCCGCTCGATGAGGTCGCCTACGCCTCCAACAACAGGAACAGCGACACGATCTCCATCGAGTGCTGTCATCCGGACGAGACCGGAAAATTTTATGACAGTACATATCAGACGCTGGTGAATCTGTGCGCGTACCTCTGTGTTGAGTTTGATCTGAAGCCGGACGATATCATCCGTCATTATGATGTGACGGGCAAGATCTGTCCGAAGTATTTTGTGGACCATCCGGAAGAATGGGAAACATTTCACAAAGATGTAAAAAATGCGATCAGAATCCTGAAAAAATAATGGGACAATCACTAAAAATCCGAAATTCATTTTGAATTCTTTACCTAAAATTTACAAATATTATATTTAGAATTGAAAAAATACTGTGCTCTATGATATGATGGAGCACAGGGAGAAAATCCGTCGGAAGAAGTCGAAAACGGCGGCATTTTGCCCGCTGCTCGCGAAACTCCGGGCGGCGACAAAAGAGAATGGAGAAGACATTATGAATATCGGATATCTGGAAAGTATCTTCAGTTTCCTGGGCGGTCTCGGTATGTTCCTGTACGGCATGAGCATTATGGGCGACGGCATGCAGAAATCGGCCGGAAGTAAGCTGAACAAGTTCCTGAGAATGGTGACGGACAACCGGCTCCTTGCGGTCGGACTTGGCGCCCTGATCACCGCGATCCTGCACAGCAGCGGAGCGACAACTGTCATGGTCGTCGGCTTTGTAAACGCCGGGATCCTGAATCTGACCCAGGCGGTCGGCGTCATCATGGGCGCGAACATCGGTACGACGATCACCGCATGGATGGTTTCCTTAAACTCTCTCGGTGATGCGATGAAAGTGCTGCAGCCGTCCTTCTTTGCACCGCTTGTTGTTGCAATCGGTTCTTTCTGTCTGATGTTTTCAAAGAAGAAGAAAGAAAGTCTGGTCGGTGAGGTCTGTATCGGTGTCGGACTCCTGTTTGTGGGACTGACGTTTATGTCAAGTTCCGTTGCTCCGTACACGGATGCTCCGATCTTTGCGAAGGCATTTGCGGTTCTCGGAAGAAATCCGATCCTGGGAATCATGGTCGGAGCGCTTGTAACTGCGATCATCCAGAGCTCCACCGCCTCTGTCGGAATTCTTCAGACGCTGGCGGCAAGCGGAGTCGTGACAACGAACGCTGCGATCTATATCACACTCGGACAGAATATCGGTTCCTGTCTGACTGCGATCTTATCGAGTGCAGGCGCAAGCCGGAATGCGAAGCGCGCTTCGGTGATCCACCTGACGTTCAACAGTTTCGGTGCGATCGTCTTCGGGATCGGAATGTATGTGATCTCCATGATGCGACCGGATATTGCTCAGGGAAGTATCAATGCGTTGCAGATCTCGATCTTCCACACGTTTTTCAACCTGACGAACACCCTGCTGCTATTCCCGTTTGCAAAACAGCTCGTTGCGTTCTCCGGTCTGATCGTGCGTGAGACAGAGGAGGACGAGAAGAAAGAGGAGAAAAAGGAAGACGAGCTTCCGGTTCTCGACGAACGTATCTTCAAGTCTCCGACATTTGCACTGGAAGTCGGCGTGATGGAAGTTGTTCATATGGGTAAGATGGCGCTTGCAAATTTAAAACTTGCAACGAGTGTTCTTGTCGAGGGAAAGTATGAACATCTGGATGAGGTCTTTAAGAATGAGACAGAGATCGATATTTTAAATAAGAAGCTGACCGAATATCTCATCAAGGTCAACAATCTCTCTTTAAACGAGAAGCAGAAGGTGCAGGTCAGCAATCTGTTTTACAGCATCAGCGACTTAGAGCGCGTTGGCGACCATGCGGAAAACCTCGCAGAGGCAGCTCAGTATCTGAAGGAACATCAGCTTGCTTTTTCTGAGACGGGTATCGAGGACCTTAAAGAAATCTCCGTAGCGGCCATCGGTGCGGTGGATCATGCAGTCGCAGCCAGAAATGATGGCAATATGGAAGATATCCGACAGGTCAGCAAGCTCGAGGACCGCGTGGATACTCTGGAAGAAGAGATGCGCGACAAGCATATCGAACGTCTCTCCAAGAACGAGTGCAACCCGTCCGCAGGCGTTGTATTCCTGGATATCTTAAGCAACCTGGAACGTATCTCTGACCATGCTTACAATGTGGCCGGATATGTGAAAGATGAGCTGTAAGAGTGGAATAACTTTGATAAGATCAGGATCCTGTATACAGATCCCGGTGAACGTACCGGTTGTATACGGGATCTTTTTTATTTAACAGAACTTCCTGTTAAATAAAAAGGCACTGCGTGCCTAAGATGCGCACTTGCGCGAAGATGAAGATTGTCGCAAGCGACCGCGCGAGACGCCGAATGTGCCGAAGCACATTCTTTTTATGATTTTTACCTTGCCAGTTTTTCTTAACTCCCGTATAATAAAAACATCAGACAACTTGAAATAAATGTGGGGAAAATATATGGAAACAAAGAAAAAAGAAGACCGGAAACTCCTGGGAAGCCAGATCGAAGACCGGATCCTGGAGTATATAGAAAAGAAACCGCTGGCGGTGGGGGACCGTCTGCCAAACGAGTTTGAACTTGCGGAAATGTTCGAGGTGGGGCGAAGTACGATCCGTGAGGCGGTGAAGGGCCTGGTGACAAAAGGGGTCCTTCAGGTGAGAAGAGGCGCCGGAACTTATGTGCAAAGCCTGACACCGGTCGAGGATGATCCGCTGGGACTTACCGCAAAACTTCACGATAAATTTAAGCTGGCGCTTGATCTCTTCGATGTCCGCCTGATCCTGGAGCCGGAGATCGCGGCGAAGGCGGCTGTCTATGCGACGGATGAGGATATCGAGACTCTAAAAAGGCTGTGTAAGGAGACGGAGGAACTCTATCTCGCGGACAAGGACCATATGCCGAAGGACATCGAGTTCCATACCTGGATCGCCCGCTGCAGCAAAAACCAGGTCATGGAATCCCTGATCCCGATCATCAATTCGGGGATCAATACGTTCGTGAACCTGACAAGACGTGCGCTGCGGACGGAGACGATCGTGACTCACCGCGCGATCACGGAGGCGATCGCTTCCCACGATTCCACGGGGGCGCGATGCGCGATGGTGATGCACCTGACGTATAACCGGCAGGAGCTTTTAAGACGGCGGACGGCCTACGAGCAGATGGGAGACGAGGCGTGACTTTTCACGGGTAGGAATTTTCAGAACTGAAAATTCCGTATGATACCGTTGTGGTCGCGGATTTTGCCGATTCGGAATGCGAAGCATCGGCAAAATCCCGTTACAGTGCGCGGGCATGGAGTGCCCGTGTACTGTAACGATGAGGCGGCAAAATCGGGACAGAATGCAGCAGATTGTTTAGGAAAATAAAAAATTAGGGAAATGACCGGATCATGGTGATAATGGAATAAACAGCAGGATTGCAGGGGAAAATAATGCACAATTTTCCCCTGCTTTTTTTGTGCGAAAAAGAGAAAAACCAAAATACATCAGACATGTGTTGCAAAAAGTACAGAAAAATGTTAGATTATGCACATAGACATAAGACATCAGACGAATATAAAAAATTAGCGCCGGAATCCCCGGAGATGTCTGATGAAAATGCCGGAAAGCCCCAGTACTCATCTGGTTTTCACGGTATGCATCACAAGCGCGGTCCCGTCCTGGGGTATCATGCGGATGCCGCGCGTCAAAAAACACAAATATATTGGGAGGTAAATCCACTATGTCTGAAGGAGTTGTACTCAACCCGACCCGCCTTGTCCTGGCAGCCCTGATCGGTCTGGTGATCCTGCTTGTCCTGATCATCAAGTTTAATGTTCAGGCGATGATCGCGATCCTGATCGGTGCGATCTGTATCGGACTTCTCGCGGGAATGCCGACACAGGACATTATTTCGGCAGTAAATGATGGAATTGGAAACACGTTAAAAGGAATTGCCCTGCTTGTAGGTCTGGGATCCATGTTCGGTGCGATCTTAGAGGTCTCAGGCGGCGCACAGACGATCGCCGTCACGATGGTAAAGAAATTCGGTGACGAGAAGGCCGCGTGGGCGCTTGGAATCACAGGTCTCGTGATCGCGATGCCGGTATTCTTCGATGCAGGACTGATCATTCTGATCCCGTTAGCATTCTCCCTTGCAAAGAAGACAAAGCGTTCCTCTCTTCACTATGTGATCCCGCTCCTTGCAGGACTTGCGGTTGGACATGCGTTCATTCCGCCGACACCGGGACCGGTTCTCGTAGCAACGATGTTAAATGTAGATCTTGGCTGGGTCATCTTAGTCGGAATCTTCTGCGGAATCTTCGCGATGATCGTAGCCGGTCCGGTCTGGGGATCCATGTGCGGAAAGAAGTTTTATGTTCCGGTACCGGAGAGTGTGGCAAATCAGGAAGAGATCGATGAGTCCAAGCTTCCGAGCTTCTGGCTGATCGTTGGGATCATCCTGATCCCGTTAGTGCTCATCATTCTGGACTCCATCTGCGGTGTTGTCCCGGCATTAGCCGGTGTTGCTCCGGTCTTTGAGTTCTTAGGTGAGCCGTTCGTAGCACTGTTACTCGCGACTCTGGCTGCTATGTTTGGTCTTGGCTTAAAGCATGGCTACACGATGAAAGAGCTTGAGAAGGTTATGACAAAGTCCTTAGAGCCGACCGGTCTCATCCTTCTCGTTACCGCCTGCGGCGGCGTGCTCCGCTATGTGCTTCAGTACTCCGGTCTCGGAAATGTGATCGGAAACGCGGTTGCATCCATGAATCTTCCGATCGTTGTCCTTGCATTTATCATCGCAGTCCTTGTCCGTATCAGTGTCGGTTCCGCGACGGTTGCCATGACCATGGCGGCAGGTATTGTTGCGGCGCTTCCGGGAATCAGCGAGCTGTCCCCGTTATATCTGGCATGTACCGTAGCGGCAGTAGCGGGCGGCTCCACCGTATGCTCCCACTTCAATGATTCCGGTTTCTGGCTGGTAAGATCCCTCGTGGGAATCGACGAGAAGACGACTCTGAAAACCTGGACCATCATGGAGACCTTAGTCGGCGTGACCGGATTCCTTGTAGCACTTGTAATTTCATTCTTTGCGTAGTAGAAAGATGCAGATACGCAGCTTAAAGCCGCGGTGCATTCGAAACACAGAGAAAGAACAAAATTATTGGAAAGCGGTTCCAATAAAAGATATCATTCGCTCAATAACGAGTAACACCCCACAAAGAAAGAAGGAAATATCATGAAATGTCTGAAGAGTCAGGAAATGAGAAAACTTGCGCCGGAGCTTGATCCGTTAAGGATCGGAACGGGCTGGAAGCCGGAAGAGCTTGCGATGCCGCAGGTCATCATCGAAAGCACGGCAGGTGACAGCCATCCGGGAAGCGGACATCTCCATATCCTTGTAGATGAAGTAAAAAAAGGAATCGCTGAGGCAGGCGGCCATGGCGCGAAATATTTCTGCACCGATATCTGTGACGGCGAGAGCCAGGGAACTGATGGAATCAATTACAGCCTTGCAAGCCGTGAGATGATCGCGAACATGATCGAGATCCACGCGAACGCGACTCCCTTCGATGCAGGCGTATATCTCGCAAGCTGTGATAAGGGAATGCCGGCAAACCTCATGGGCTTATTCCGCGTGAATATTCCGGCGGTTGTTGTTCCGGGTGGAACCATGAATGCAGGTCCGGAGATGTTAACTCTGGAACAGCTTGGCATGTACAGCGCCCAGTATGAGCGCGGTGAGATCGATGAGAAACGCTTAAACTGGGCAAAACACAACGCATGTCCGAGCTGCGGCGCTTGTTCCTTTATCGGAACTGCATCCACCATGCAGATCATGGCTGAGGCTCTTGGCCTTGCCCTTCCGGGAAGTGCGTTGATGCCTGCGACAAGCCCGGATCTCTTAAACTACGCGAGAGAGGCCGGAAAACAGGCAGTTAAGCTTGCAAAGATGGACAACATGCGTCCGAGCGATATCGTGACGATGGACAGCTTTGAAAACGCGATCCTTGTACATGCGGCCATCTCCGGAAGTACAAACTGCTTACTTCACCTTCCGGCGATCGCTCATGAGCTTGGAATCGAGATCACAGGTGACACCTTCGACAGACTCCACCGCGGCGCGAAGTATCTTCTTGATATCCGCCCGGCAGGAAAGTGGCCAGCAGAGTGCTTCTACTATGCAGGCGGCGTTCCGGCGATCATGGAGGAGATCAAAGACCACCTTCACCTTGATGTCATGACCGTGACCGGAAAGACTCTCGGTGAGAACTTAAAGGAATTAAAAGAGAACGGATTCTATGAGCGCTGCGAGAAATGGCTCCGGAAGTTCAACGAGCGCTACGGAATCTCCATCACAAGACAGGATATCATCCGTCCGGCTGACAAGGCCATCGGAACCGACGGCAGCATCGCAGTTCTGCGCGGAAACCTTGCTCCGGAAGGTGCGGTTATCAAGCACACCGCATGCCCAAAGGAGATGTTCAAGGCAGTTCTCAAGGCGAGACCGTTTGATAGCGAGGAAGAGTGTCTGGATGCTGTCCTGAAACATAAAGTTCAGAAAGGTGACGCAGTCTTCATCCGTTACGAGGGACCGAAGGGAAGCGGTATGCCGGAGATGTTCTACACCTCCGAGGCCATCAGCAGCGACAAGGAGCTTGGCCGTTCCATCGCCCTGATCACAGACGGAAGATTCTCCGGTGCATCCACAGGTCCGGTTATCGGACACTGCAGCCCGGAGGCGGCAGACGGCGGCCCGATCGCTCTCGTTGAGGAAGGCGATCTCATCGAGATCGATGTGATGGAGAGAAAGTTAAACATCATCGGTATCAAGGGCGAGAGAAAGACTCCGGAGGAGATCGACGCGGTCCTTGCTGAGAGAAAGAAAAACTGGAAGCCGAGAGAGCTCCGCTACAAGAGCGGTGTGCTCCGTATGTTCAGTGAGCATGCGGCAAGCCCGATGAAAGGTGCTTATCTGGAATTCTAAAAAATATAAAATAAGGCTGGTGGCAAATGCTGGCTGCCGGCCTGCAAAAGAAACGTCCCGGATCCTGAGATGACAGTTCTCTCTGATCCGGGGCGTTTTTATATCATTACCATTTCGCATTCCAAATCGGCAAAATCTACTGCTGCCACTGTACTATTACGGAATTATCAGTTCAGAAAATTCCTATCCGCATACAGTAACAGCCACATACTTTTCATATAATAAAGATTGCACGAACGAGTGTTCCTGTGGTAGAATGGTAGTATCTGTTGCCGGAATACCGGTGGTTTCAGTATGTGGGAGATACGAGCAGAACTGTCGGTATCCGGAAACGTGAAAGGGGAACAGAATGAACAATTACGATACATTAAATCCGATGCAGCGGGAAGCTGTCTTCACTACGGAAGGTCCGCTCTTAGTGCTGGCGGGTGCAGGATCCGGAAAGACACGAGCGCTGACACACCGGGTTGCTTATTTAATAGAGGAAAAGGGTGTGAAGCCCTGGAATATTCTGGCGATCACCTTTACAAACAAGGCGGCGGGAGAGATGCGGGATCGCGTCAACAGCCTTGTGGAATACGGCGCAGATAGTGTCTGGGTCAGCACCTTCCACTCCCTCTGTGTGCGGATCTTAAGGAGATTTATTGAGAATATCGGCTACACGACGGATTTTTCCATCTATGATTCCGATGATACAAAAACCCTGATGAAACAGATCTTCAAGGATCTTGAGGTGAATACGAAGCTATTAAAAGAACGGGGCGTCCTCGGCGTGATCTCCTCCGCAAAGAACGAGATGATCAGTCCGGAAGAATTTATGCTCAGCGCGAAGGCTGAGGGTGATTCGAGACTGAAACGGATCGCGGAGCTCTATATGGAGTACCAGAAACGTTTAAAAAAGAACAATGCCCTGGATTTCGATGACCTTCTTGTAAAGACCGTGGAGTTGTTCCAGTCAAAGCAGGAAGTTTTGGAGTATTATCAGGATCGTTTCCGCTATATTATGGTGGATGAGTATCAGGATACGAATACGGTGCAGTTTAAGCTTGTGAGTCTCTTGGCCGCGAAGTACCGGAATATCTGCGTGGTGGGCGATGATGACCAGTCGATCTACAGGTTCCGCGGTGCAAATATCAGAAATATTTTAAGCTTCGAGGAGACGTTCCCGGGGGCGAAGGTGATCAAACTGGAGCAGAACTACCGTTCTACGAAGATGATCCTGGATTCGGCGAATGAAGTGATCAGGAACAATACCGGAAGAAAAGATAAGACGCTCTGGACAGAGAACGAGGTCGGAGAGCGGCCGGTATTCCGGGAGTTTCCTTCCTCCTTTGAGGAAGCGGAATGGATCGTGCGGGATATCGTAAAAAAGGGCGGTCCATGGAAGGATTACGCGATCCTTTACCGGACGAATGCCCAGTCCCGTATATTCGAGGAAAAATGTGTTGCGTACAATCTCCCGTATCGTCTCGTGGGCGGCGTAAACTTCTACCAGAGAAAAGAGATCAAGGATGTTCTCTGTTATTTAAAGACGATCGCCAATGGGCGGGATGATCTGGCTGTGCAGAGGATCATCAATGTTCCGAAGCGTGGAATCGGAGCTATGAGTGTCGCCCGGGTGAACATGTTCGCGATGGAAAACGATATGAGTTTCTATGAGGCGCTGGAGAGGGTGCAGGCGGTTCCGGGAATCGGAAAAGCGGCGTTAAAGATCGGAGTATTTACAGACCAGATCAGCGAGTTCCGGAAGATGTTAAAGGAAGAGACTCCGATCAAGGATGTGATCGAGGCGATCCTTGATAAGACAGGATATCGTGACGAGCTGAAGGAAGAGGGCGAGGTGGAAGCCGAGTCCAGAATGGAAAATATTGAGGAATTGATCAACAAGGCAGTCACCTACTGGGAGAGCGCCGAAGAACCGAGTCTGTCTGCATTTTTAGAGGAGGTTGCTCTGGTTGCGGACATTGACAGTATGGACGAATCCGAGGACCGGATCATCCTCATGACGCTTCATTCCGCAAAGGGTCTGGAGTTCCCGTATGTGTATCTTGCAGGAATGGAAGATGGTCTTTTCCCGAGTATGATGTCTCTGATGGAAGGACCGGAGGCATTGGAGGAGGAGCGCCGTCTCTGCTATGTGGGGATCACGAGGGCGGAGAAGCGCCTGACTCTGACTGCGGCGAAGAGCCGTATGATAAAAGGGCAGGTACAGCCTGAAAGAACGAGCCGCTTTATTGATGAGATCCCGGATGTGTGTCTGGAACGTCCGGACCAGGATGACTCAAAGACCGGATGGAAGAAAATGGCAGACGCGTACAGGAACCTTCCGGAGGAAGCAGGACTTCCGTGGGCGAAGGCTTCCGGCGCGGATGGAAAAGCGGCAGACGGTCACACCGGAAGATTCCAGAACCGTCCGGCGGGTGTGAGTCTTTTTGGACAGAAATCCGATGCCTATAAGAATCCATATGCCTCCGGGACTTCTGCGGCGCCGAAGAACACGCCGACCTTCGGAAAGGCGTTCACCGTAGAAAAACCGAAGTCTTTGGATTACTCCGAAGGTGACCGCGTCCATCACATGCGTTTTGGTGACGGAACCGTGAAATCCATCGCGGACGGCGGAAAAGATTTTGAGGTCACAGTCGATTTTGATAATGCGGCGATCGGGACAAGGAAGATGTTTGCTTCCTTTGCAAAGTTGAAGAAGCTGTAAAGTAAAGAAAAGTCAAAACGTGATTGAAAAAGTTTGGTATTGATTTTTCCTAAATAATCGCATATAATTAAAAACAGCTAAGGAAAGTGCTTATATGTCTATGAGTACGCGAAAACCCCCGGAGTGGCACCTCCGGGGGTTTTCTTGCTCTTTGCGGTGAGCCGAACCGTTTAGGCTGTTACTGTCGGTTGTCCCTATCCAGCCATTTGCAAACATAGTAGCCAACTATGCTTGCCGCGACAGAGACAAGGAAAGTGTTTATGTAATCTATAAATACCGCCTCCTTTCTGCTGGAGGTGCGACAGCAGTTTTATTTTATCATGTTTATCTCAGTCGAGAAGCCTCCACCTCTTCAGGTGGTGAGTAATAACAAATTAGTCTCAGTGGGAGTTAGGTCTCCGACTGAGATAAACGCTCCGCGAGGATGCGCAGTGATTCTGTAAAGAATATGTCAGCTTACGCTGACCAGAATCACGCGCCAAGTCTCACAGACGTTCGACTTGAATTGTAGAGCTCCATATACTGCGGTATAAAAAAATGGTGTCTAAAACTATGAAAATTTAGGGATAGTAAAAACCATAAAATCATGATATACTATTACAAAGTATCTGTCCGTGCGGATCATTCTTGTCCGGGGCGGCTGTGAAACAGAAAGGATGTGTGAGGATGAACAAATTCGATACGATGAGTAAAGACGCACTCAGCAAAATGGAAGAACTTATAAACGCGTCCAAGCTGAATGAACTGCTTCATAAAAAAGAAGAAGAGGATAAGAAAAAGAATTGTATCCTCTGGGTGCTTGCTATCATCGGCGCTGTTGCTGCTGTAGCCGGAATCGCATACGCAGTATATCGCTTCTTTACACCGGATTATCTGGAAGATTTTGAAGACGATTTCGACGATGATTTCGACGATGACTTTTTCGAGGAAGAGGAAGAAGCTCCGAAAAAAACGGAAAAAGCTGTCGAGAAGGATGACGAGAAAGAAGCTTAAGCCGAAATGCTTACAAACACAATGAGAACGAGGCTGTGGCAGGGATCGCTTGCACAGCCTTTTTCTGTGCATAAAAACATATCAGGGAACGAGGCATCGTTTGTGCGCTGTGCGATCAGAAACGGAAAAATCCGATTCCCGGCAGAAAAAAGGAGTACAAAAATTATATGAAAAAAGGTGAGATCTACACCGGTACAGTGGAAAAGATGGATTTTCCAAATAAAGGAATCCTCCATATCGGAGAGGAAAAGGTAGTTGTAAAGAATGCGCTCCCGGGGCAGACCGTCGAGATCGCGATCTCCAAGCAGCGCAAAGGAAGATGCGAGGGAAGACTCCTTAAGGTCGTGACTCCTGCAGCATACGAAAACACAGAGGGCGCATGTCCTCATCGTGCGGACTGCGGCGGATGTACGTACCAGACGGTTCCTTATGAGGAACAGTTAAAGATCAAGGAGCAGCAGGTCCGGGCTCTTTTAGATCCGGTTCTGCCGGTCGGCTACAATTTTGAGGGGATCAAAGGTAGTCCGTTGACAAAGGCATACCGGAACAAAATGGAATTTTCCTTCGGAGATGAGTTTAAGGACGGTCCCATGACTCTGGGAATGCATAAACGCGGCAGCTTTTATGATATCGTGACCGTGGACCAGTGTGTGCTGGTGCATCCGGACTGCTGTAAGATCTTAAGAGCGACGTTGGATTATTTTACGGAGCACGGAGCAGTCTTCTATAAAAAAATGGCGCATGTCGGTTATCTGAGACATCTTCTTGTCCGCCGCGGTGTGAAGACCGGGGAGATCCTTGTGGATCTTGTGACCTCCACCCAGACGGAGGGAACATGGAAGAGTGAGCAGAATGAGGAAGCGCTGCTTGAGGGCTGGAAAGAAAAACTTCTGGGACTGGATCTGGAAGGCTCTTTTGCCGGAATCCTCCACACAGAAAACGACAGCCTTGCGGATGTGGTACAGAATGACCGCACGGTGATCCTTTATGGACAGGACTTCTTTATGGAAGAGCTTCTCGGATTAAAATTTAAGATCACTCCATTCTCCTTTTTCCAGACCAACTCTCTCGGTGCGGAGGTGCTCTATGAGACGGCCCGCGAATACATCGGTGAGACAGACGGAAGAAAGGTATTCGATCTCTACAGCGGAACCGGTACCATTGCCCAGATCCTGGCTCCGGCAGCAGAACATGTGACCGGCGTGGAGATCATTGAGGAGGCTGTTGAGGCGGCGAAGGTGAACGCGGCGCAGAATGGACTGACAAACTGCGACTTCATCGCGGGGGATGTTTTAAAAGTATTAGATACCTTAGAGGAACGCCCGGATCTCATCGTTTTAGACCCGCCGAGAGACGGAATCCATCCGAAGGCGCTTCCAAAGATCATCGACCATTATGGATGCGAAAAAATGATCTATATTTCCTGCAAACCAACGAGCCTTGCGAGAGATCTCGTCGTGCTGCAGGCGAAAGGTTATGAGGTCACAAGAGTATGCTGCGTCGACATGTTCCCGGGGACGACGCAGGTGGAGACGGTAGTATTATTGTCCAAACTCAAAGTCGACCATCATATCGAAATAGAACTTAAGATGGATGAGTTGGATTTAACGGCGGCGGAAAGTAAAGCAACCTACGATGAAATCAAAGCCTATGTTTTGAACAAGTACGGACTAAAAGTAAGCCAGCTTTATATCGCTCAGATAAAAAGAAAGTGTGGAATCATCGAAAGAAAAAATTATAACGTATCCAAAAAGGAAGATGCGAAAGTACCGCAGTGCCCGCCAGAGAAAGAGGCGGCAATTATGGACGCATTAAAGCATTTTCAAATGATTTGACAATCCTATAAAAAGCTGTTTTCGGACGGCGACCATTTCAAAAGGTGTTGCTTTCGGGCAGCGCCTTTTGTTTTGCCGGTCTGAAAGAAAAGGGGGTGAAAACATGGCCGAGCCGGGTGCATTGGATTACTTTTACGGAACCGAGGCAGAGCAATATACCTTTTACCGGATTCCGAAGGTGCTGTTTACCGACCCCGGCTTCCGGCGGATAACAGCAGACGCGAAAATCCTGTATGGCCTGATGTTGGATCGCATGGGGCTGTCCATACGCAATGGCTGGCTGGACGAACAGGAGCGCGTGTTTATCTACTTCACGTTGGAAGAAGCAATGGACGCGATGTGCTGCGGCCATAACAAGGCGGTGTCCCTGTTCACCGAGTTGGACAAAGTGGGCCTGATCGAGCGTAAGAAGCAGGGCCAGGGACGCCCCACAAAAATCTACGTTAAGAACTTCATCCGGAAAGAGGAAGTCAAGACTTCCGAAAATCGGAAGTCTGCACTTCCCGAAAGCGGAACTCTTGACTTCCGAAAATCGGACACAATCAATACTAATAAGAATAAGACTGATCTGAGTGATACTGATCCATCTATCTATCCGGCGGTACGACCTCCGGAAGATAGACCGCCTACGGCGGCTGATACGATGGATACGATACGAGCCTATCGGGAGATTTTGAAGGAGAATATTGAGTATGACATTCTCCGGAAAAACCTGGGCTATGACTGCGATCTGCTGGATGAAATTCTGGACATTCTGGTAGACACGGTATGCAGCAACCGAAAAATGATCCGCATTGGAGGCGAGGACTACCCAAAGGAGGTTGTGAAAAGCAGGCTGCTGAAGCTGGACTCCGGCCACATCGAGTATGTGATCAGCAGCCTGCATGAGAATACGACGAAGGTGCGGAACATCCGTGCCTACCTTCTGACCTCCCTCTACAATGCGCCTACCACCATCAACAGTTACTACACCGCACTTGTCAATCACGATATGTACGGCAGCGGGTAACTGTTTTTTCATACTCAAATAAGGGCGGCGAGCCGGTCTTATCCGGTCCGCCCTTGGTTACCAATCTGCAAATGAACGGCACTGTGTCAAGAACGCGCACGGTGCGCGTTCATTTCATTCTTGACGCGGGGCCGTTTGTTTGCCACCCGGCACGAAGCCGGAGAAAGGAGCGACCCCATGAAGAAACCATTTGCTTACATTTCTGCCGCCTGGAGCGGCCAGGAATTTACCGACACCGACCAGGCGGTGGTCTACTGCCGCAAGGTCTATCAGGCCGGTTTTACCCCGATCTGCCCTATCCTCTATCTGCCGCACTTCCTCAATGACTCCATCCCCGCCGAACACAAGGACGGGATTGACATGGCGCGGGAGCTGCTGCGGCGCAGCCATGTGTTGATTGTCTGCGGCGACGAGGTGGACGAAGCCGTAAAGAACGATATTGCTGTGGCGCAGCGGCTTGGTATTACGGCCACCACGCTGGACGGCATTTTGAAAATCCGGAGCCAGGGCCATGAAGAAGCCCGTTGATTTCTTTCACCGGCGGCTGCGTTTCCTGCTGCACCGGCTGGTGGTGCCGCCTTAGTATCCTGCTTTCCATTTCCACCCTGCCGGAAAGGAGGATAGCCCATGCAGGAAGAATTGGAACAAAAATCTGTGGCGATCAGCATTAAAGCGGGAAAGCTGACCGCAAATCTCTTGAAGAAGGCCCTGGAAAAAGCCCTGGCAGAAATGACAAAAAGCCAGAAGAACCCGAAAATTTATAAGGGCAAGCAGAGTGTGAAGCACCTTGTCCGGCAGGGCGCAGGCGTTTCCAATATCGAGATCACAGATGGCAACATCAAGTCCTTTGAGCGTGTTGCCCGTAAATACGGCGTTGATTTCGCACTGAAAAAGGACACCACAAGCCAGCCTCCCCGCTATCTGGTCTTTTTCAAGTCACGGGACGCGGATGCGTTGACCGCTGCCTTTGCGGAATATTCCGGCAAGGTAGTAAAGCGCCAATCCCAGGAAAAGCCGTCGGTTCGCCGCCAGCTTACACAGCTTCAGGAGGTTGTCCGGAAAATGGCGCAGTCTCTCTCCCGCAACAAACAGCAGGAGGTGACGCGATGAAGAACCTGCCAAAAATCAATCCGGCAAAGGCAGTCAAAGCCAGCCTTCCCTACCTGATTGCCGGTCTGCTCTGCACGAAGCTGGGGGAAGCCTACCGGCTTACTACCGGCGGCGATGTGATTGACCGGCTGCTGGCAGCCTTTATAAAGCTGGGGCTGGTATTTCAAAACCCGTTTCCCAGCCTTCATCCCTTTGACCTGCTGGTGGGCGCAGCGGCGGCTGTGCTGCTGCGTCTGGTGGTCTGGTCGAAGATCAAGAATGCGAAAAAGTATCGGCACGGAGAAGAATACGGCACGGCCCGATGGGGCAACGAAAAAGATATAGCGCCGTTCATCAACTCCGATTTCTCCCAAAATATCCTGTTGACCGATACGGAGCGGTTGACCCTTGGAAAGATTGCCGACCCGGAAAAGCGGAATGTCAATCTCAACGTCCTGGTGATCGGAGGCAGCGGCAGCGGAAAAACCCGCTACCACATCAAGCCCAACCTGCTTCAGATGAATGCCTCCTATGTCTGCTCCGATCCGAAAGGGACTGTCGTGGAGGAGGTAGGCCGTGCGCTGGTGCAGCAAGGTCACTATAAGCTAAAAATCCTGAACACCATCGACTTTGGCTGCTCGATGCACTATAACCCCTTCCACTATCTCCACAGTGAAACCGACATTCTCTCTTTGGTGACGGTCATCATGGAGAACACACAGAGCAAGGAAGGCAAAGGCGGGGACGATTTCTGGAGCAAGGCCGAGGCCCTGTTGTATCAGGCGCTGATCGCCTACATCTACTATGAAGCCCCGGAAGAAGAAAAGAATATGACCACTCTGCTGGATATGCTCAATGCCTGCGAATGCCGGGAGGACGATGAAAACTTTAAGTCGGCGGTGGATCTGCTGTTTGAACAGTTGGAACAGCGCGACGCAAACCACTTTGCAGTCCGTCAATATAAGAAATTTAAGATGGCGGCCGGCAAAACTCTAAAGTCGATCCTGATTTCCTGCGGCGCAAGGCTGGCTCCCTTCGATATTCAGGCAGTACGGGAAATGATGGAGTACGATGAATTGGAACTGGAAAAGCTGGGTGAGGAAAAAATCGCCCTGTTTGCGGTGGTGTCCGACAGCGATCCCACGTTCAATTTTATCTCAGCGATGATGTACTCTCAGATGTTCAATGTCCTGTGCAACCGTGCCCTGACCGTCTATCATGGGCGGCTGCCGGTTCATGTGACCTGCCTGTTTGACGAGTTTGCCAATCAGAAAATTCCCAACTGGGAGCATTTGGTCAGTGTGATCCGCTCCCGGAACATCTCGGCACATATCGTCCTCCAGACGTACAGCCAGCTTAAAGGAATGTACCGGGACAATGCGGAAACCATTGCGGGCTGCTGCTCGTCGCTTTTGTTTCTTGGCGGCAAGGAGGAAAGCAGCCTAAAGATGGTGGCTACTATGCTTGGCAAGGAAACCATTGACACCTATAACACCAGCGACACGCGGGGCACTTCCCGCAGCTATGGCCTAAATTATCAAAAATTGGGAAAGGAATTAAAAAGCGTGGATGAACTGGCGGTTATGCCCTCCAGCCGCTGCATTTTGCAGGTGCAGGGCGTCCGGCCGTTCTATTCGCGCAAGTATGACCTGACCCGCCACCCGATGTATCGGTACACCGCCGATGCCAACCCGAAGTACACCCTGGATGTGAAGGGGTACTTAGCTCACCGGCTGAAAGTAAAGCCGGAGGATGAATTTGAGGTCTATGACCTGGGAGAAGCCGACTCTATTTCTGCGGCTTAACCGCCCACACCGTTTGCAGCGTATTTTTTCAAACGGTGTGGGCCTTTTTTGTTTCTATCAATCTATTTTCACACTACAAGGAGGTTCCTATGGAATTCTTTACTACTGCTGTTTCTTCTCTGTCTACCGTCGTGACTGCCATTGGTGCCGGTGTCGGCGTGTGGGGCGTTATCAACCTTATGGAAGGTTACGGAGGGGATAATCCTGCCTCCAAAAGCCAGGGGGTCAAGCAACTGATGGCCGGAGGAGGGGTCATTCTCCTGGGCCTGAAGGTGGTTCCCCTTCTGTCTGGCCTGCTCGGTTAATGTATGGGTAACGGCCTATGGATTTTATCATCGACGCTATAACAGAATGGATTAAGGAGTTCCTGATCGAAGCCATCACGGGAAACCTGTCGAATATGTTTGGTGATGTAAATACAAAGGTCGCTACTATCGCAGGGGAAGTTGGAAAGACGCCGGAGCAATGGAACTCCGGCGTCTTCTCTATGATTCACAGCCTGTCCGAGTCTGTAATCGTCCCCATCGCGGGCCTTGTAATTGCCGCAGTCCTGTCCTATGAACTGATCCGCATGGTCATAGACCGGAACAATATGCACGACTTTGATACGTTCATCTTTTTCAAATGGATCATCAAGGCCGGGATTGCGGCCTACGTCGTCAGCCATACATTCGACTTTATCATCGCCATCTTTGAGGTGGCACAGACAATGGTGCAGCAAAGCGCCGGGGTCATTGACGCAAACGCCAGCATTGATATTTCGTCGGCCCTGGCTTCTATCACTACTGAACTGGAAACAAAGGGTCTGGGCGAACTCTTTGCCCTGATGCTGGAAACCTGGGTGGTTAGCTTCGCCATGACGGTGATGGGCGCGCTCATTACCATCATTCTCTACGGCAGAATGATTGAAATATATATCTATGCCAGCGTAGGGCCGCTGCCTTTTGCAACCTTTGCCAACCATGAGTGGGGAAATATCGGCACCAACTACGTCCGGGGCCTGGTTGCCCTGGGACTGCAAGGCTTCTTAATCATGGTCATCACCGGGATTTATGCGATTTTGGTCAAAAGCCTGTCCCTGTCCGGCGGCGACCTGCACGGAGCTATCTGGACTTGCGTTGCCTATACCGTCCTGCTCTGTTTCAGCCTGTTCAAATCAGGCAGCGTAGCAAAAAGTATTCTGAACGCCCATTAAAGGAGGTGGACGAGTGAATGAACCTGGAAAATATTCTGTAATCTACGCCGATCCACCCTGGCATTACCGAGTGTGGAGCAAAAAGGGCGCGGGCCGGTCTGCGGAAAGCCATTATTCCACCATGTCCCTGGAAGATATAAAGGCGCTGCCGGTTCATCGACTGGCAGCAAAGGACTGTGCCCTGTTTCTTTGGGTGACGTTTCCTCTGCTGAAAGAGGCGTGGCCGGTGATGGATGCCTGGGGATTTTCCTATAAATCCGTCGCTTTCGTTTGGGTGAAGCAAAACCGGAAAGCGCCCACCCTGTTCACCGGCATGGGTTACTGGACGCGGGCAAACGCCGAGATCTGTTTGCTTGCCACCAGAGGGCATCCGAAACGTGCCAATGCCGGGGTACATCAGGTGATTTTGTCCCACATCGAGGAACACAGCAAGAAACCGGAGGAAGCCCGCAGCCGCATCGTCCGGCTGATGGGCGACGTTCCCAGGATTGAGCTTTTCGCCCGCAGCCGTGCGCCGGGATGGGATGTATGGGGAAATGAGGCCGCAGGCTCCATTCAGGGGTGGCCGCCATGCTGACATTGATCCCCCTGACACTGGCGCAGGCAAATGAATTTGTGGAAAAGCACCACCGGCACCATCAGCGTGTCCAGGGATATAAGTTCTCTATCGGCTGTGAAAGCTGCGGGGAATTGGTAGGTGTGGTGATTGCCGGAAGGCCCGTCAGCCGGTATTTGGATGACGGTTTTACATTGGAAGTGACACGCCTTTGTACGCTCGGAGGCCGGAACGTGTGCAGCTTTCTTTATGCTGCCGCCGCCCGCGCTGCAAAGGCGATGGGCTACCGGAAAATCATTACCTACACATTGGATACGGAAAACGGTGCCAGTATCCGCGCTGCGGGCTGGACTTGTGCCGGTCTTGCCGGTGGAAAACACTGGACAGGGACGCGCAGGCCCAAAGTCCCCCAGGCTCCGGAACAGATGAAATATCGCTATGAAAAAATCTTACGGGAGGTGAGTTGATTGGCCCATGTGAACATCACAAAGGACTTGACTGAGGTAAAAAGCAAGGTTGTGTTCGGCCTGACGAAGCGGCAGCTCATCTTTTTTGTGCTGGCCGCGCTAGTAGCCGTGCCAATCTACTTTTTGACCCGGAAAAGTCTGGGCAACGATATTGCTCTGGTTCTTCTGATTGCCACGGCCCTGCCATTCTTCTTTTTCGCACTCTACGAAAAGAACGGGCAGCCGCCGGAAAAGATACTGAAAAACTATATCCGCGTCCGGTTCCTGACGCAACAGGCGCGTCCCTACCGGACAGACAACCGATTTGCCGCCCTGGAGCGGCAAGCCTATTTTGACGAGGAGGTGAAACAGCTTGTTTCCACTACTGAAAAGACGGGAAATAAAACGGGCCGTGGGCTGGGGCGACGAGTTGATCATCCGTCCGGACACGCCGTTAAGTGCCGCACAGAAAAAGCAGCTCGCAAAGGCAATCCGACGGGCAAAGCGCGACGGTAAGATTGCCGCCACTGCCCAGCAGACCATTCCCTATGAGGAAATGTATGAGAATGGGGTGTGCAGCCTGGGGAACCGCCTTTACAGCAAAAGCATTGCGTTTGAGGATCGCAGCTATGCCGAAGCGTCCGACGATGATAAGGCGGTCATCTTTGAACTGTACTGCCGACTGGTCAATTATTTCGGCCCCACGGTGGCCTTTCAGCTTTCCGTGGTCTGCTATTATCCGGATATGGCGGAGTATCGGAAAATCCTGCGTATCCCGCCCACCGGCGACAGCTTTGACCCTATCCGTAAGGAATTTTCCGATATGCTGCTCACAAAAGCCAGCCTGTGCAAGACGGAACGCAGCCTGTGCCTGACCTTCACAGTGGAGGCCGAGGACGTAAAGCAGGCCGCGTCCCGCCTGGAACAGATTCAGGCCGATGTGCTGGAACGGTTCAAAGGCATTGGAACCCAGGCCCACGGGATGGACGGCTATGAACGGCTTTTGCTGCTGCATCACTGTCTGCACCTGGATGAGCCGCAGCGGTTCAAATTCAACTGGGATTCGCTGGTGGGAACCGGCCTTTCCAGCAAAGACTATATTGCGCCCAGCTCCTTCTTGTTTAAGGAGGGCCGGTATTTCCGCGTTGGCCCGTCGGTCGGCGCGGTTTCCTTTTTGCAGATCCAGGCCACGAAGCTGTATGACACGCTGCTGAACGCGCTTCTGAATATCGAAAGCAGCCAGATCGTCAGCATCCACGCAAAGGCGCTTGACCAGGGCGCTGCGCTGAAAACCGTGAAACGGAAACTGAGCGATTTGGACAAGGCAAAAATCGACGAACAGAAACGGGCGGTGCGCTCCGGCTTCGACATGGACATTCTCCCCCCTGACCTTGTGACCTTCGGGAAGGAGGCGGAAAAGCTGCTGGAGGATTTGCAGAACCACGATGAAAAGATGTTTATGGTCACAATCCTTCTGGTGCATACCGCGCCAACCAAACAGAAGCTGGAAAACATCATCTATTCGGTGAACGGCATCGCCAACGCCAACAACTGCAACCTGATCCGGCTGGACTATCAGCAGGAACAGGGTTTTGTATCGGCCCTGCCCCTGGGTGTGAACCAGGTGGAGATCCTGCGTGGCCTTACCACCAGCGGGACGGCAATCTTTTTGCCGTTCCGCTCCTGTGAGGTGTTCCAGCCGGGCGGCCTTTACTACGGTGTCAATACGCAGACGAAGCACATCATCCTGGCAGACCGGAAAACTCTCAAATGCCCCAACGGGATCGTGCTGGGCACACCGGGCAGCGGAAAATCCTTCTTTGCAAAGCGCGAGATGGCCAATGCCTTTTTTGCCACCAATGACCACATCCTGATTTTAGACCCGGAAAATGAATATACCGCCCTGACGGAGCAGCTTCACGGCCAAACAATCTACTTGGCCCCGGACAGCCACAGCTATTTGAACCCGATGGATCTGGACTTGTCCACCGATGTGGGCGAGTCGCCCATGCTCATGCAGGCGGATTTCCTGCTTTCACAGTGCGAGCTGATGATGGCTTCCTATGGCAATCCGCTTATGCCCATTGAAAAATCCCTGATTGACCGCTGCATCAGTCTGGTCTACCGGGATTACCTAAAGAACCCCAGGCCGGAGAATATGCCCGTCCTGGGCGACCTGTACCAATGCCTGCGGGAGCAACACAATTCGCGGGCGGATGATCTGGCTACGGCGATGGAGATTTACGTCACCGGCAGCCTATCTTATCTGAATCACCGAACGAATGTGGATTTGAATAACCGTATGGTCTGCTACAACACCAGCAAGCTGGGACAGGGCTTAAAAAAGCTGGTCATGTCCAATGTGCAGAAGCATATCTGGCAGCGTACTGCGGTCAACCGCTATGCCGGTATCACCACCCGGATATTCTTAGATGAGTTCCACCTGCTCTTAAAGGAGCCGCAGACAGCGGCCTACACCGCTGAGATTTACAAGCGGTTCCGTAAGTGGAACGGGATTCCCACATCGCTGACGCAGAACGTCAAAGACCTTTTGGACAGCTCCGAGATTGAGAACATCCTGGAAAACAGCGATTTCGTGCTGATGTTAAATCAGGGTGCCAGCGACCGGAATATCCTGGCCCAGCGACTTGGCATTTCGCCACAGGAACTTTCCCATGTGACCAACAGCAGCGAGGGCGAGGGCCTTCTGTTCTTCGGGGATAAGATCATTCCCTTTGAGGACAAATTCCCGCGTGATACGCAGCTCTACCGGGTAATGACCACGAAGCCTTCCGACCTGGCGGCATAAGGGGGTGGCCCATGAAGCGAAAACGCAATATCTACGATGCGGATGATGCAGCCAAAAGCAAACGGCTGCATTTTTCAGCGGAGGAACGGGCTGCCCATGCAGAGAAAAAGGCGGAGATCCTGGGAGAAAAGCTGGAAAAAGCCAAAGCTGACCTTCCAAAGAAGCGCCGTGCCCGGATCAACCGGGAATTTGACGCTATGACCGGCAAGGTTCGGCACTCGCTGAGTTTTGAGGACGAGGTAAAACCGCGCAGCCGGAAAAACCCGGTGGCGCGGGCTGGCCTGAAAGCTGGCCGGACGGTGGATTTGGCGGCTCACAGTAAAATCCGGCAGGTGGAAAAGGAAAATGTAGGCACCGAAGCGGCCCACAAGACCGAGTTTGCAGCGGAAAATCTGGCGGCAGGCGCGATCCGGAAAGGCTACCGCTCTGTAAAGGATGCGCCCTACCGCAAGGTGGAACGGCTGGAGGTCAAAAGTGCAAAGGCAACAGTCAATGCCAATTACCACGCCGCCGTCCGGGACAATCCAGAGCTGCAAAAGCATTCCCTGTCGGCCCTTTTTCAGAAGCGGAAACTAAAGCGTGAGTATGCCAAAGCCTACCGGGAGGCAAGAAAAACCGGGAGCCGCGGGGCTGCGGTGGCGAAAAAAGCGAAGGAGGCAGTCAGCAACGCAGGACAGGCTGCCGTTGCCCTGGTCAAGAACAATAAGGGCGTTTTGGTGATTGTCGGCGGGGTGGCCTTGCTGTTTATCCTGCTCTTTTCCTCCCTGTCCTCCTGCTCTGTGTCAATGGAAGGGGCGATGGGGGCCGTACTTGGAACCTCCTATACCTCCGAAGATCCCGACATTTTGCAGGTGGAGGACAACTATATCGCGCTGGAACAGGAGCTGGAACGCCGGATGGCCAACATCGAAAGTGAATTTCCCGGCTATGACGAGTACCAGTACGATGTGGACACCATTGGCCACGATCCCAATGAGCTGATTTCCTACCTGACTACAAAATTCAATGCCTTCACCCCGGCCCAGGTACAGGCAGAATTAGAAGCCCTGTTCAACCAGCAATATACCCTTACCACCCGTGAGGAGGTGCAGATCCGTTACCGGACTGTGACCTGGACGGATGAGGAAGGCAACGAACATGAAAGCGAGGAGGCGTATGAGTATTACATTCTCCATGTGACCCTGCGGAACCATTCCCTGGGGACGGTGGCGGTGGAAAACCTGACCGAAGATGAAAAGGGCCGGTATGCCGCCATCCTGGAGTTAAAAGGCAACAAGCCCTATCTGTTCGGAGACAACATCTACGCGAACCCCTCTGAAGGGGAGCATTATGAGATCCCCGGTGAGGCCCTGTCCGACCCGTCCTTTGCCGCGCTGATTACCGAAGCGGAAAAGTACCTGGGCTACCCCTACGTCTGGGGCGGCTCAAATCCGTCTACCAGCTTTGATTGCAGCGGCTTTGTCTGCTGGGTCTTTACCAACAGCGGCGTTCATAACCTGCCCCGTACCACAGCGCAAGGCATTTACAATCAGTGCGCGATTATTTCGTCCTCCGAAGCCAAACCAGGGGACATTATCTTTTTCACGGGAACTTATGACAGCGCGGGGCCGGTGTCCCATGTAGGGATTTATGTGGGCGACGGGATGATGATCCACTGTGGCTCAGTGCGTCCAGATAGGACGGAAGTAGAAGTAGACGAAAGGGGGATAGATTGAAGGTACTACCCCGTAAGATAACGCGGGAATCCACCTGACTAACCGAAAGGCGAAAGCTGACACGGGAACATAGCACGTCAGGAAAGCGGTAAGTCACCTAAAGGCAATCGGGTGCGACTGAACCGCCAGGATAAGTGAATATGAGGATAAATCTGGGTTTGAATCTTGTGAGTTCCCAGCCCCTGTTCAGTGTGGGCATAGGAAATTTGCCTGAAACCTATGGTGCAAACAGTGTCAGGAAGGTGAGCCTTCTGACACGTTATCAGCAATATCGGAAAGGGTTGCCTTCCGGTAGGTTATCAAATATCATGCACGGCGCGCCGGAGAACCGGTGTCAACGGAACGAAAGCATATCCGACAATTCACACTTACCTACTACTTCCGTTAACTGGAGATTGCCTAAACCAGAGCGCCCGCAAGGGCTATGTGTAAGACACTGAAAATCTGGCATGGCAACGGAGCTTCCATAGTAGTCCGAGAACCCTGAACCGACAGGGAAAGCCGTAAAAACGGATGCGGGAAAGCCGCTCACATGGCGAAGGGAAGCAGTCTAAGCGAATTAAAATCAAAAATTGATTAGGGAGGAAAACCTCATTGAAACCAACAATGGAGATTTTAACCAAGTTACAAAGAAATTCAGAGAAAAACCATGATGAAGTATTCACAAGGCTTTTCCGCTATCTGCTTCGACCGGATATTTATTTCATAGCCTATCAACATCTGTATGCCAATCATGGCGCAGGTACAAAGGGTGTGGACGAGGACACGGCGGACGGATTCAGCGAGGAGTATGTGGAGCGAATTATTGAAGCGTTGAGAACGGAAACCTACCGTCCGAAACCTGTAAGGCGTACTTATATCCAAAAATCCAATGGGAAAATGCGTCCGTTAGGTCTGCCAACCTTTACTGATAAGTTGGTTCAGGAAGTCATGCGAATGATTTTAGAGGCGGTATATGAGCCGATATTCTCACGCTACTCACACGGGTTTCGCCCCGGAAGAAGCTGTCATACGGCTTTAGCGCAAATCAAGCATGAGTTTGTTGGAGCGTGCTGGTTTGTGGAGGGCGATATAAAAGGCTGTTTTGATAACATCGACCATACGGTGCTGACTGCTGTCATCGGGAAGAAAATCAAAGACGCCAGATTCCTCAAACTCATTCAGTTGTTCTTGAAGTCAGGTTACATGGAGGACTGGAAATACCACGGTACTTACAGCGGCTGTCCGCAAGGCGGGATTATTTCGCCCATACTTGCAAATGTGTACCTGAATGAATTGGACAGCTACATGGAGGAACTGAAAAAGGAATTTGATGTCAAGACCCCGTACAGAACAACCCCGGCATATCAGGCGATAGAAAGAAAACGGATAAATCTTAAAAGAAAGATAGACCGGCGGGAAGCTGGTGCAGAACGTGACTTGCTAATTGCGGAATACAAGAAGCTGTCCGGTGAGTTATATAAAACCCCGGCAAAGTTATGTGATGATAAGAAGATTAAATATGTCCGTTATGCTGACGATTTCCTGATTGCTGTTAATGGGAGTAAGCAGGATTGCGAATGGATAAAAGCAAAACTTGCGGAGTTTATCCAAAATGCCCTGAAAATGGAATTAAGTCAGGAAAAGACGCTGATAACCCATAGCAACACTCCTGCAAGATTTCTGGGATATGATGTACGGGTACGCCGTGACCAGCAGGTAAAACCGTGGAAGAAATGCAGACAGCGTACCATGAACAATACCGTGGAATTATTGATACCCTTCCATGACAAAATCGAAAAGTTTCTGTTCTCAAAAGGGATTGTCAAACAAAGAGCAGACAATGGAAAAATAGAACCGATTGGAAGGCTGCCACTATTGCGCCACACCGATTTGGAGATTGTGACGGTATTTGACGCTGAATTGCGGGGGATATGCAATTACTACTCTCTTGCCAGTAATTACCGGAACTTGAACTACTTTAGCTATCTCATGGAGTACAGCTGTCTGAAAACACTATCCGGCAAGCACCGGTGCAAGCTGTCAAAAATATATGACAAGTACCGCATTGGCGAAAAGCGTTGGGGGATTCCCTACGATACCAAAGCCGGGAAGAAAATCCGCCGTCTCACGAAATTCAATGAGATTGACGGTAAAAAGTGTGAGGACATAGAACCTGTGATTGTGACGATTGTTTCCAAAGGAAAAACCACGATTGATGACCGGTTAAAGGCCAAAGTGTGTGAACTCTGCGGAAAAACAGACGGGAGATTAGAGGTTCATCACGTGAATAAGGTTAAAAACCTGAAAGGGAAAGAACCGTGGGAAAAAGTGATGATAGCGAAGCGGCGCAAAACATTGGTGGTTTGTTACGACTGCCACCAGAAAATACATCATGGATTCTAAGAGTTATTTTTGTAATGGAGCAAAGATGGCGAGCCGTGTGCATTGAGAGGTGCAAGCACGGTTTTGAGAGGGGACTGCGCAGACCTGCCACAGAAATGTGGTAAGGCGGCGCTTTCCTACTCTACCCCATTCAGTACGCCAATATCAACACATCTTACTGGCAACAGCACTTTTACGCATTTGGGCGCTTATAACCGCCCGGAAAGGAGTTTTGATGAACCAGAAAATTCAGAAAATCGTGACCGAGATTGAGAAGGTCAAGGGAAAAATCACTACCCAGCAGGCAAGGCTTAGGGAGCTGGAGCAGCAGAAAACGGAACTTGAGAATACCGAGATTGTTGGTATGGTGCGCGGCTTGGAGGTCACGCCGGAAGAACTGGCCTCCATCATTCAGGCCATCCGCAACGGCAATACCGGCGGCCTGCCTGTGTCGGTACAGAATCCGGAGGAACAGGAGGAAATGGACGATGAAGAATAAGCTACGCTCTTTTATGGTGCTTGCCGCGCTTGCGGTGTGCTTTGGCACCTTTTCTGTTACTGCCTATGCACAGAGTAACGAACCGCAGACGGAACCCGCGCCGGTGGAGGAAACTACCGAACCGAAGGAAACTGCCGAGCCGAACCCCTTTACCCCAAACGGAACCGGCACTGTCCTGGATAACGCCACCAGCGAGGACGAAAAGGAGTTTTATACCATTGTGACCGAGGATGAAAACGTCTTTTATCTGGTTATTGATAAACAGCGCGATACGGAAAACGTCTATTTCCTCAATGCGGTCACGGAGTCCGACCTGATGGCCCTTGCCGAGCCGGACGCGGAAGAAACCACTGAGCCGGTGGAACCAGAGCCGGAACCCACACCGGCACCGGAGCCGGAGGAGCCTGTCGAGGTAATAGAGGAACCCGAACCGGAGCCTGCGCCGGAAACAGGCACCAGTCCGGTTATGCTGGCCTTGATCGGCGTGGCGGTGCTTGCCGTAGGTGGCCTGGGGTACTACTTCAAGATTTATAAGCCCAAACACGAATTGGACGATGCTGCCGATTTGGATGAATTTGAGTTTGCAGGGCCGGAAGAGCCGACCATCCGGGAGGAAGAGCTGGAAGAACCTGTGAAGGAACTGACTGCCGAGGAAGAAGCCGAACAGCGCCGGCTTTATGAGGAGGAGCAGGAACTTCCGGGCGAGGACGAGGATGCCCCTATTCAGTAACAATCCAGGGCTGGAACGGATGATGCAGCAGAAACCTGCCGGGCGGCGGGCGCCGGAACCTCCGGCGCTCCCGCCCGATCATCCCTGCTATGGCTGCAACTATGGCGTGGGAAGGCGCTGTGTGGGTGTCTGCTACAAGGAGCTTTTATCGAAAAGGAGGAAACGCGATTGAAATTAGTGGTTGCCGAGAAACCCAGCGTGGCCCAAAGCCTGGCCGCTGTGCTGGGGGCAAAACAGAAAAAACAAGGATATTTGGAGGGCGGCGGCTTTCTGGTAAGCTGGTGCGTCGGGCATTTAGTGGGGCTGGCCCCTGCCGATGCCTACGACCCGAAGTATTCCGAGTGGACGTATGAGGACTTGCCGATTATTCCGAAAGAATGGAAGTTTATCGTTGACCCAGGAAAAAAGGAGCAATTCAAGGTGCTTTCTGACCTGATGAACCGCGCCGACGTGGACAGCCTGGTGTGTGCCACCGACGCGGGCCGCGAAGGGGAATTGATTTTCCGGCTGGTGTATCAGCAGGCCGGGTGCCGCAAACCGATGGAGCGTCTGTGGATTTCGTCCATGGAGGAGGACGCAATCAAAGCGGGATTTTCCGCCTTGCGCCCCAGCAGCGAGTATGACCTTCTCTATGCTGCGGCCCTCTGTCGGGCAAAGGCGGATTGGCTGGTGGGAATTACCGGAACCCGGCTATTCTCCACCCTTTACCGAAGGACGCTCAACGTGGGGCGCGTCATGACCCCTACCCTGGCCCTGGTAGTGGAACGGGAAACCGCGATTGACAGTTTCAAAAAGGAGAAGTTTTACACGGTGGAACTGGATTGCGGTTTTCCTGCCGCAAGCGACCGGATGGCAGATAAAAAGGCAGCGGAGAAACTGAAAGCTGCCTGTGCAGGCCAGACTGCCACTGTCCGAAGGGTGGAGAAAAAGCAGCGCAACGCCAGCCCGCCGAAGCTATATGACCTGACTTCCCTCCAAAGGGACGGAAACCGGCTGTTTAGCTACACTGCCCAGCAGGTGTTGGATTATGCCCAGGCCCTCTATGAAAAGAAGCTGTTGACCTATCCCCGTACCGATTCCAATTATCTGACAGAGGACACCGCCGCCACAGTGCCGGAGCTTTTGGAACAATCTGTTTCCAGCCTGCCGTTTTCTGTGGAGGTGGGGCTGACGGACATCTCCCGTGTAATAGACGCTTCAAAGGTCAGCGATCATCATGCACTGCTGCCTACCATGCAGGTAAAGCAGGATGCGCTTGCCGCATTGCCTGCCGGGGAGCGCAACATCCTCACATTGGTCATCGTGCGGCTTTTATGCGCGGTCAGCGAAAAACAGGTTTACGAGGATACGGCTGTGGAGCTGGATTGCGGCGGTACTCCCTTTGCCGCAAAGGGGCGCGTAGTAACAAGCCCTGGCTGGAAGGCTGTGGAGCAAGCCTTCCTCTCCACGCTGAAGCAGAAGCCGGAAAAGGACGACCCGGAACCGACCGCGCTGCCCTCCATCACCGAGGGGCAGTCCCTTTCCGGCTGCAAGGCGGCGGTGCGTGAAGGAACCACCAGCCCGCCCAAACACTTCACGGAATATCTGCTGCTTTCCGCGATGGAACACGCCAGCGCAGAGGAATTTGCAGAGATTAAGGATGTGGAGCGCACGGGCCTGGGAACCCCGGCTACCCGCGCCGGTGTGATCGAAAAGCTGGTGCGCGGCGGCTTTCTGGAACGCAAGGGCCGCCAGCTTCTTCCCACGAAAAAAGGCCATAACCTGATTGTGGTGCTGCCAGACAGCATCAAATCGGCCAAACTGACCGCAGAATGGGAGGCATCCTTAAAGGAGGTGGAGCGTGGGGAGCGTTCCGCAGACGATTTCCTCTCCGGGATTGAACGGATGACCGCCGATCTGGTGGAGAGCTACCGGGCAATCCAGGCAGATACCTCCCTCTTTGATAAACGGGAGCCGATTGGCAAGTGTCCCCGCTGCGGCAAGGATGTGGTGGAAAGCAAGCTGAGTTTTCTGTGTGTTGACCGTTCCTGCGGGTTTACCATGTGGAAGAACAGCCGCTTCTTTACCGACAAACATAAAGAACTGACCAAAGCGGTGGCAAGCGCATTGCTGAAAAAGGGCCGTGTCAAAATGACCGGCCTATTCAGCGAGAAAAAGGGCGTGGCCTACGATGCCACCGTGGTACTCGACGATACCGGCAAGTATGTGAATTACAAGCTGGAATTTGACCAGAAGAAAGCAGGTGCAAAGCATGAGTGAGGAACGAAACCAATATGCCGTGGTGCCCTTTGACACTTTTGAGCGATACCTGGGGCCGCGCTATGAGAATATCCCCGGCGTGGAGTACATTTTGGAAAATGGGACGCTTCTCTACTTTATGGAGGAGGCCCCAGGCGTGTATGAATCCGGCGACCACACCGTTACCGGCGCACCAGCAGCTCCAAAGCTGTTTGTCCCCGTTTATGACGGGGATGAAATGCAGCCTCACGCCTTTGCCGAGGTCGGCCTCCGCGAACAGTTTGCCGCCATCACCGATTTTTCTGTGACCATCGGCCTGCCGGGGGTGAACCAGCGCAAGGAGCCGGGGTATGTGCTGGACAACGGCCTGGTGCTTCTGGAAAGTGAACGGGACAGCCAGGGAAACTATAAGGCCGGGGCCGGAATGGAGGGGATGTTTTTGCAGACCGGACGTATTTTTGAGCCGATCCGCTATCCGGATGGAGAAATTCTTGCTTTTCTGGAACGCCAGCCGGAGCGAACCCGCGCCAAAGACCGGGAGCCGGAAAAGGCCGGTGATACCGTCAAAGCGCCGGAACACAGGGAAGAAAAGATGACCCAAAAGCCGCCGTCTCTGCGGGAGCAGCTTCGCCGGGCGCAGGAGGCGCGTCCCCTGCCTGGGGCCGGTGCGCCGGAAAGGGAACGGTGATCGGGATGGCCTTGCTGAAGGTAGAACAGGAAACCATCATTCTTTTTAACGAAGCAGAAGCCACGGCCAGCGTTTACACCCATAATGCGTCCTTGCAGCGGGTGCTTCTGGAATTGTGCCAGACCCATCCGGCCCAGGTGCGGCAGACTGAGGATAACCGCTGCGGTGGGCTGACCTTTGAATTGCCTAAAAAGTGGGTGAAAATCTCACCGCCGCGGGCGCTCTCCGAAGCACAGAAACGGGTTTTGGACGAGATGAACCAGCGCAATCGGGAGCGCAGGCAATCCGCATAATCATTTGGGGCGGCATGGAGTGACTATGCCGCCCTGCTTTTTGGAAAGGAGGCTCTTATGGCACAGAAATGGCAGACCATTTCGGAACTGGCTGCGGAAACCAGCCGGAAGGTCACATACTCGCCAGAAGAATGGTGCCGCTTTCTCACTACGGCGGCACGCTTTTATAAAGCCTACGATTTTGACGATCAGCTTTTGATTTACGCACAGAAGCCGAACGCGACGGCCTGCGCGGATATGTCTACCTGGAACAATAAAATGCGCCGGTGGGTTAATGCGGGCAGTACGGCTATCGCGCTGATCCGCAAAGGATACGGCGGCAAGCCTTATCTGGACTATGTGCATGATGTGGCTGACACCCATCCGGTGCGGGGCGGTAAAGACCCCTGGCTCTGGAAACTGACGGAGGAAAACCGTGAGCCGGTTATGGAACGGCTGCGCGACACTTTTGGGATTGACGGCTCCGGCGATTTGGGCGACCTTCTGATGGAGACAGCGGAAAAGCTGGTGCAGGAAAGCTACGGCGAATACCTGCCCGATCTACTTTATGAACGGGAGGACAGCTTTTTAGAAGAGCTGGACGATTTCAACGTGGAGGTGCTGTTCCGCAACACCCTACGGGCAAGCGTCCAGTACGCCGTCCTTTCCCGCTGCGGCCTGGATGTGAGCCGTTACCTGGACGCAGAGGATTTCCGTGAAATCACCAACTTCAATACCACCGCTGCCCTGGCCTGCCTGGGTACGGCGGTATCTCAAGGGAGCCGGGAGCTGCTTTTGGAGATTGGCGATACCATACGGAAAATAGAACGGGAAAAGGTCAAAAATTCTCTTGCAAAGTCTGGCGTAGAGCCGTATAATGATAAAGGAAACTTTAGCACATTAAAGCGCGAAAGGAGCGATACGCATGGCGACATTGACATACAGCAAACAGAACGGGTATCAGGTTCCCAATCTCCGGATGGACGAGAGGGAGAACGAGCCGCAGACCCTGGGCCGGTTCGGAAGGGCCAGAGAGAAATATCTGATGGAGCACCGCAGGGGACTTTACAATTCGATGCTGCTGACCGGCAGGTTATGGACACATCTGACCGAGATCGACCGGACGGCCCAGGAGCAGATGGACAATCTGGTGGCAGAAATGGCGAAGGAACAGGGCGTGACCGAAGCATTGAAAGCCAGCAATCAGATGGAATGGGTGCAGCGGATGAACAACATCCGGCAGTCGGCGGAGGAGATCATCCGAAGCGACCTAATTTACAGTTAAATCCGGAAGAAACGGCAGGTGAACAGCCTGCCGTTTCTTCGTCCGTGGAGATGGAAACACCGTTTTCCACCAAACCGGACTACCGGCAGCTCACCCTTTTTGACCTGCCGGAAATGCAGATACAGAAGATTTCCCACCAGGAAGCGGAGGCTGCGGCCTCCGCTTCTTCCCGTTCCAGGCGCAGAACGCCGGAGCAGCCGAAGGATAACAAACTGGAGGCGGCCAGCCGGAAATTGTTCGAGCAATCCGGCACGGCAGCCAATGAGCAGCTATCCTTTGACCTTTCCGCAATCACCGAACCTCGCAGCGTGCGGGAATTGTATGAGGACTTTCGGCCGATGGTGCTATCCCGCGTGCTGGCTGATGAAGCGTACCAAAACGCTATCAAAAACAGTGATCCGGAAAATATTGCGATTGAGGGAAAAGCGGCAGTCCGGCGGGCAGTTCTGACTGTGAGTGAACCGGAGCTTTTGCGGCTTTACTATGATTTTCCGGAGTTCCACCGGCGGATGGACAGGGAGGTATTGGAGCAGGCGGCCACAGCCTTAACAGATGTGCGGCAAGCGGCCGGGCGTGGACAGATAGAACCCCAAAACGGGGATAGCCAGGGTATAACCCCACCTTCGTCGATTTCCCCCCCGGAACCCACCGGTGCGGGCGCGCCCGAAGCGGTCAAACCGTCCACAGAGGCCCCCGTTATGCCCTCCCTTATCCCGGATGTGCCGGAATACATGAAGTTAAAGGCAGATCATCCTGGTTCTATGGTGAGCGTCCGGGTTGGCGACTATTTCCTTCTCTATGGCGAGGACGCAAAGCAGGCCGCCGCTGACCTGGGCCTAAAGACTGTGGTTCAGGACATTCCCGGTCTTGGGGAAACTACCGTCACCGGCACCAACCTGGGTTGGCCCCATCTGGCAAAGCAGTTGCAGCTTCACGGCCATAACGTCGCCATTGGCGAGCCGGAGGATGGCCGGTATCAGGTTGTCAAAAATCTGGAAGTGGCTGATTTTATCCCTCTTGGGATGAAGCTGGAACAGGATGGGCGCACCTTTACCGTCGATCAGGTCGATTACGCTACGGGCCGCGTCAGTCTGCGGGATGATACCTTTGCGGCTGGCACCGGCTTTCCCATCTTCCGCAGTGAGCCGGTAGCCGTGGTGCGGGAATGGGTGGAACACCAGCAGGAAAAAGACCTGGCTGTGGCAGCTCGTACAGAGGAAATGCTTGTTGGAGCTGCCGCCGCTTACGGACAGTCCCAGCTTGATACCGCAAAAGGGCTGATTTCCGAGTTTTGTGAACGGGAATACGGCTCCGAGGTGGAATTTACCGACCTGCGGCATATCGGGCTGGCCTGCACCACCACTGAGGACGAAAAGCACATCCTCCAGGTGGATGCGGATCTGGTGGATTATACCGTCTGCTATCTGGTAGACGGGGTGCAGGTACATCAGGACAAATACGAAACCCTCTCAGACCTGATTGCCCAGGAGCTTTCCGTGCTGGATTTTGACAGCCTGATCCACACAGGAATGGACGCGATGCCGGAGGAACCACTGGAGCAAGAGAAGGCAGTGCCACATAGCCGCTATTCTGTGATAGAAGCCAGTGACACGGATTCCTATGTCCCGGATGGTGGCCGATTTGCCATTTTAGATGAAGAAACACAGGACTATTACTATGACGAGGATAGTTGGGCAAAGGTTTTTCCCGATGCAGAATCTGCCGCTCAATTTATAAAAGAATTGGAAAAGGCAGATGCCGAAAAGCAGCAGCCTGATTTGACCGGTCAGCCGATTACCCGCGAGGGCGATACCCTGACAATCGGGAACGGCCCCGCTACCCATGAAGTTGATATTACTGTGTCCGATGAAGAATGGGAGCAAATCAAAGCAGCCATTCCGGAGAATACTGCCCAAAACTTCCACATCACCGATCCTGACCTGGGCGCAGGCGGGCAAAAGACAAAATACCAGAACAACGTGGCTGCAATCCGGCTCTTGAAGGACTTGGAGGCCCAGGGCCGCAGCGCGACGCCGGAGGAACAGGAAGTCCTATCCCGCTATGTTGGGTGGGGTGGCATTCCCCAGGCATTTGACACAGCCAATGAAAAGTGGGCTTCAGAATATACAGAGTTAAAAACGTTGCTGACCCCGAAGGAATATGCTTCTGCCCGTGGTTCTACCCTGAATGCACACTTTACCAGCCCCACCGTGATTGAGGGAATGTATCAGGCGTTGGAGCAGATGGGCGTTCATCCGGATACCGTCCTGGAGCCTGCAATGGGCGTGGGAAACTTCTTTGGACTTTTACCGGAGTCCATGCGAAATGCCACCCTGATGGGCGTGGAGCTGGACAGCATTACCGGGCGGCTGGCAAAGCAGCTTTATCCTCAGGCCAACATCACTGTGGACGGCTTCGAGCGCGTTAACCTGCCGGACAATTCCATCGACCTGGCTGTGGGAAATGTGCCTTTTGGCAGCTACAAACTGGCCGATCCCCGGTACGATAAGCAAAACCTTCTCATTCACGACTACTTTTTCGTGAAAACGCTGGATAAGGTACAGCCCGGAGGAATCGTGGCCTTTATTACTTCAAAGGGCACACTGGATAAGCAGGATTCCACTGTGCGGGAATATCTGGCACAGCGGGCTGACCTTTTAGGCGCGGTGCGCCTACCGAATAACGCCTTTTCCCGAAACGCCGGTACGGATGTAACCACGGATATTTTATTCCTGCAAAAGCGGGCACAGCCGCCGGAGCAGGTGCCGGATTGGGTGCATTTGGGGCAGACCGCAGACGGAATCCCCATCAACCGCTACTTTGAAACCCACCCGGATATGGTGCTTGGCACGATGGCCTGGGACAAAAGTATGTATGGGAACGAACGGGAAACTACCTGCGCCCCGCTTCCTGGGATTGAACTGGCCGATCAGTTGAGCGAAGCTCTTTCAAAACTTTCCCCGCCGGATCAGCAGCTTCTCTCCCGAAAGGGCAAGGTGGAAGCCCCGGAGCTGCTGGAGCGGATGGAAACTGCCGACCTGGAAGCCCGGAATTTCAGTTACACGGAGGTCGGCGGTAAGCTCTACTTTGTAGAGGATGGCGAGCGGATTCCGGTGGAGGTTCCCGCCACCACGGAAAAGCGCATCCGTGGCATGATCGGCCTGCGGGATGTGACCCGAAACCTCATTGAATTGCAGCTTCACGGCGGCACCGACGAGGAAATCCGGGCAGTCCAGGAAAAATTGGGGAAAGCCTATGACGCTTACACCGCAGAATACGGCCTCTTAAACAGCACCGGCAATAAGCGGGCCTTTGAACAGGATTCGTCTTACTGCCTGCTGTGTTCCCTGGAGGTTCTGGACGAGGACAGGAACCTGGAACGCAAAGCGGATATGTTCACAAAGCGTACCATCAACCAGCAGGTGACGATTGACCATGTGGACACCGCCAGCGAAGCACTGGCCGTTTCCATCGGGGAGCACGCCCGTGTGGATTTGGAATATATGGCCTCCCTGCTGGGGACTCCCGGCGAAACCGACAGCATCATCCGCGACTTGAAAGGGGTGATTTATAAAAATCCGGAAGCCGGTGGCGGCCCACTTAACGGATGGGAAACGGCAGACGAGTATTTATCCGGCAACGTCCGGAAGAAGCTGGCCGCTGCGCGGGCGGCGGCAGAAACCGCCCCCGTATTTGCGGAAAATGTGGCCGCGCTGGAACAGGCGCAGCCCAAAGACCTTTCCGCTGCGGAGATTGATGTGCGGATCGGCGTCACCTGGATTGACCCGAAGTATTACACCCAATTTGTCCATGAACTCTTAAAACCGCCTTTCTATCTCAAGAAGGACATACAGGTGCGCTATTCCCCGGCCACCGGCGAATGGAATGTGAGCGGAAAATCGCGGGACAGCCTAAACAATTCCCTGGCCTATGTGACCTACGGAACCAAACGGAGAAACGCCTACGCCATCATTGAGGACAGCCTGAACCTGCGGGACACCCGAATTTATGATACCGTCCACAATCCGGACGGCACTACCAGTCGTGTGTTCAATGCCAAAGAAACTATGCTGGCCCAGCAGAAGCAGGAACAGATCCGGGAAGCATTCAAGGATTGGATTTGGAAAGACCCGGCCCGACGTGCCGACCTGTGCCAGAAGTACAATGAACTCTATAACGCCATCCGGCCCCGCAGCTACAACGGGGAGCATATCCGGTTTTCTGGTATGAATCCGGAAATTTCCCTGCGGCCCCACCAGCGCAACGCGGTGGCCCGGATGCTTTACGGTGGGAACAGCCTGCTGGCCCATTGTGTGGGCGCAGGCAAGACCTTTGAGATTGTTGCGGCGGCGATGGAATCCAAACGCCTGGGGCTGGCAAAGAAAAGCCTTGTGGTGGTTCCCAACCACCTGACCGAGCAATGGGGCGCGGATTTTCTGCGGCTTTATCCCGGTGCCAATGTGCTGGTGGCTACCAAAAAGGATTTTGAACCGGCGAACCGGAAAAAGTTTTGCAGCCGGATTGCCACCGGCGATTATGACGCCGTGGTGATTGGGCACAGCCAGTTTGAAAAAATTCCCCTTTCGCCGGAGCGTCAGAAAGCCATCCTTCAGGAGCAGATCGACCAGGTGATCGACGGTATCCAGGAGGCAAAGGAGCAGAACGGCGAACGCTACACCATCAAGCAGTTGGAGAAATCCAGAAAGAACCTGGAAGCGCGGATGGCAAAGTTAAATGACCAGAGTCGCAAGGATGATGTGATTACCTTTGAGGAATTGGGCGTCGATAAGCTGTTTGTGGACGAAGCCCACGGATTCAAAAACTTGTTTCTGGCAACAAAAATGCGGAATGTGGCGGGAATCGGCCAGTCCGAAGCGCAGAAATCTTCCGATATGTTTGCGAAGTGCCGGTATCTGGATGAAATCACCGGCGGGCGCGGCGTGGTCTTTGCCACCGGCACCCCGGTCAGCAATTCGATGGTGGAACTTTACACCATGATGCGCTACCTGCAATACGACCTGCTAAAGTCCAGCGGCCTGGAGCATTTCGATAGCTGGGCGGCCAACTTTGGCGAAACCATCACTGCTTTGGAGATGGCCCCGGAAGGGACGGGCTTTCGCAGTAAGACCCGGTTTGCAAAGTTTTTCAATCTTCCGGAACTCATGGCCATGTGGCGGGAGGCTGCTGACATTCAGACGGCGGATATGCTGCGCCTGCCGGTTCCGGCGGCGGAAAAAATCACCGAAGTTACCACCCCCAGCGACTTCCAGCGGGATTTGGTGGCCGACCTGGGGGAGCGGGCCGAAGCGGTACGCAACCGGGAGGTGGAGCCGCGCGAGGACAATATGCTCAAAATTACCTCGGATGGCCGCAAGCTGGCCCTGGATCAGCGGCTGTCTGATCCGACGCTGCCGGACGATCCGGAAAGTAAGGTCAATGCCTGTGTCCGGAATGTGTTGCAGGTTTGGCGGGACACGGAGGAAATCAAGGGGACGCAGCTTGTATTCTGTGACCGTGTAGCGATACGTTGCTACAAATAAACTTTATGTGGGCGAAAGCCTGTAAGGAGGTAAAAGTAGCGGGGAAAACAGAGTTTTCCCTAACTGATATTCTGAAGAGTGGAATGATGGGGTAACGCCCTGAAACGCTCACCTGATACTACGTTGGAAGCAAAGGAGTGCAATATCCTGCGCTGACACAGCACGTTGAAGTCGGCTGAGAACCGTCCAAACAGAGCCGTAAGGCAGATGTGGAAAGCTGTCCAGAGGTGGATAGTGCGGTCTATAGGTCGGGGGTCTATAAAATGCCTATGACAAGAATGTGGCTGACAACCACTGACGAAAGTCCGAATGTATGGGTCAAGAAGAAAGAACGGTAGAAATGCCGTTGCCATGAAAATGGTGTATGTGGGGTAAAGTAAGGCGGTCGCAATGAAATTCCCTATAGCATTACAGGTGCTATCCAGCATACTGGCCAAAAGGATAGTCTAAGGGCATCATGTACAGATAGGAATATCGGAACGTAGAAAGTCCCAGATGTGGAGCGATTGCACGCTATGAAGCATGAAAAGGAAATCTGTGTCATCAGGAATGAAGGTGCAGTATAACTTTTCTTAATCCGGGAGGAAGGTGCAGCCATGGTACCGTATTCAGTCAGCGATGGTTGAATTTAGAAGCCGTGAAAAAAGTAAGCGGTGGAGGGACGGGCTGTAGTCAAGAGTAAATTGAAAATATCATTATTAACAAACACGCATAGGTTCGAGTAGGACTAAGAAAGGTTAAGCCCACGAAAGTGAGTGATGACCGACTATGGCAACAAAGAAAAAGGCTTTGAAGAAATCGAAACTGCGCCATGCTGAATATTACGATTTCCAGAAAATTCAAGATAAGCTGTATGCCGAAAGTATGGATGGCAAGATGTTCACCAAGCTGGTGGAAATTATCACCCTGCCGGAAAATATCAAATTGGCATACCGGAACATCAAGAAGAATAAAGGAAGCAAAACAGCAGGCACAGATGGCAAGACCATACAGCACTTAGAAAAGCTCTCTGAAGAAAAGCTCGTTGTGCTTGTGCAACGGAAATTCAGTTGGTATGTCCCCCAAAGTGTTCGCCGAGTAGAGATACCAAAGGACAATGGTAAGACAAGACCGTTGGGGATACCGACCATTATGGACAGACTTGTTCAGCAATGTGTTCTACAAGTTTTAGAGCCAATTTGTGAAGCAAAATTCCATGACCACAGCTACGGATTCAGGCCAAACAGAAGCCAGCAGCACGCAATTTCTCAAGTCCATAAAAATATGCAGCTAAGCCATCTGCATTATGTAGTTGACATTGACATTAAGGGATTCTTCGATAATGTGAGCCATGGCAAGCTGCTAAAACAACTGTGGACACTTGGAATATGTGACAAAAAGCTGATTTCTATTATATCTGCAATGCTGAAAGCGGAAGTGGCAGGAATTGGGTTTCCAGAGAAAGGGACACCGCAGGGCGGTATCATCTCTCCGCTTCTGTCAAACATTGTGCTGAATGAACTGGACTGGTGGTTGGCAAGCCAATGGGAAAACATTCCAACACAATATCCGTTCAAGCAAACGCCTAACCGCAATGGCAGCCCCAATCATGGTAATAAGTATGCGTCCCTGCGTAGAAGCGGATTGAAAGAAATAACCTGTGTCCGATATGCAGATGATTTCAAAATATTTACCAGCAGCTATCCTAATGCGGTCAAGCTGTTCCATGCAACAAAGGACTGGCTGAAAGAGCGTCTCGGTCTGGATATAAGCCCGGAGAAGTCCAAGGTAATCAGCCTGAAAGAGGACTATTCCGATTTTCTGGGATTCAGACTGAAAGTGATTCCCAGGGGCAAAACCAAACAGGGACAAACCAAATTTGTTGTAGAGAGCCATGTCAGAGAGAAATCCATTAAGAAAATTAAAGACAACCTTGCGGAACTGACCCATGCGATTCAGTACCCGAAGAATGCGGCACATTCCGAATATGAGGAAATTGCGAAATACAATGCCTTTGTACTCGGTGTCCATGACTACTACAGCATGGCGACCAAGGTCAGCAAGGATTTCAGAGGATTAGCCTTTTCAGTCCAAAAGAGCCAGAAAACAAGATTTCGACAGCGGTTAAAAACGGCAGCAGAGGTTGAAAAGAATCGGATTCCGTGCCATATAGCAGACGTGATTAAGGAACGGTACGGAAAAAGTAAGCAGTTGCGATATGTAGGAGGAATTGCGCTTGCGCCAATAGGCTATGTCAAGCACAGGCATCCCATTCAGCGAAAACGTGGTGTGAACTCGTACACCGCAGAAGGTAGGGCAATGATTCATAAACAACTGGAAGCAGTTGATATGGAGATTCTGCATTATCTGATGCGAAACCCGGTCTGGAATGCCACCATAGAGTATAACGACAACAGATTGTCACTATACTCGGCTCAAATGGGTAAATGTGCCGTAACCGGGGCGAAGCTGATGATTGGAGATATTTTCTGTCACCACAAAGTCCCACGTTGCAACGGAGGCACAGATGCATACCAAAATCTGATTTTGTTATGCGGAAATGCCCACAGGCTTATTCACGCTACCGATACCAACACTATTGCAAGGCTTACGGATTCCTTAAACCTCACTCCGAAACAGAAAACCAAAGTTGATAAGCTCAGAAGTCTTGTTCATGTTGAGAGTTGTTAAAATGTAAATCAATTTGCCCTTGATGGCAAGCCGTGTGAGCTGAAAGGTTCATGCACGGTTTAGGGCGGGGGAAAAGTTGGAGATAACATCAAAATCTTACCTATCGCCACTGTCTACCCCAAAGGGGGATGGTTCCTTCAACGTCTACGACGATATGAAGCAAAAGCTCATGGCCCAGGGCGTACCGCCGGAGGAAATCGCCTTTATTCACGATGCAAAGACAGAGGCTCAGAAAGCGGAGCTTTTTGCAAAGGTGCGGAAAGGACAGGTGCGGGTGCTGCTTGGTTCCACGGCCAAAATGGGCGCGGGCACCAACGTACAGACGCGCCTTGCCGCGCTGCACCATCTGGATTGCCCCTGGCGGCCTGCCGACATTGAGCAGCGCGAAGGCCGCATTTTGCGTCAGGGCAACATGAATCAAACCGTGAAAATCTATAAATACGTCACGGAGAATACCTTTGACGCATATAACTGGAGCATTTTGGAGAACAAGCAGAAATTCATCGGCCAGTTGATGAGCGGCAAAAATCCATCCCGTTCCTGCGAGGATGTGGACGAGGCTGCTTTAAGCTATGCCGAAGTCAAGGCCTTGGCCTCCGGCGACCCGCGCATTATTGAAATGACCGATCTGGACAGCCAGGTGACAAAGTTAAAACTTCTGAAAGCTAACCACGAGGGACAGCGGTATATGCTGGAGGATCGGCTCATTCAGTTTTTCCCTAAAGCGATTAACGGCACAAAGGAACAGATCCAGGGGCTTGAGGGAGACTTGGCGGTTTTTCAGGCCCACCCCCAGCCGGATAAGGAGCATTTTTCTATCACAGTGGCAGGCCAGACCTATACAGAGCGAAAGGCCGCAGGTCAGGCCATCATCGATGCCTGCACGAAAATGACCGACGTTTCGCAGCGGGTGGAGCTTGGCGAATACCGTGGCTTCCCCATGACCCTGTGGGCCGATACAGCCACGCAGAAATTTCAAGTGACAATGAAGCAAAACCTATCCCATACCATTGAACTGGGCAGCGATCCGGTAGGCAACATCGCCCGTCTGGATAATGCCCTGGCAGCTATCGCAGAAAATCTGGAGCAACACAAAGGCAAGCTGGAAAATCTGACCGCGCAGATGGAGGAAGCAAAGCTGGAGGTGAAACGTCCCTTCCCCCAGGAACAGGAGCTGGCCGAAAAATCCGCCCGTCTGAATGTGCTGCGGATTGCCTTGAATATGGATGGAAAATCCACCGGCAAGCGGGAGCGGGACAAAGAGGAACTGGATGGAGGAAAGCCCTCCATCAAAGGAATGTTAAAACGCCTTGGGGTTGAATCGGCGGCGACCGCTTCTCCTCCGCAAAAGGGCAAGGATATGGAGGTGGCAATCTGATGAAACCACGCAGCGGGCGCACCATTCCCCTATATTTTAAGGTGTCGCCGCAAGAAAAGGCACTCATTGAAAAAAAGATGGCGCAGCTTGGTATCCATAACCAGCGGGCCTACTTACGGAAAATGGCGGTGGACGGGTACGCGGTGCAGGTGGATATGTCCGACTTCAAGACTCTTGTGTCCCTGCTGCGTAACTGCTCCAACAACCTAAACCAGATCGCCAAACGGGTGAACAGCACGGGAAATCTCTATCAGGAGGACGTAGCCGACCTGCAGGAGCGATACCGGGAGCTTTGGGGC
The DNA here is from genome assembly GCF_045062245.2 of Pilosibacter rotomagensis. NCBI lineage: Bacteria > Bacillati > Bacillota > Clostridia > Eubacteriales > Clostridiaceae > Pilosibacter > Pilosibacter rotomagensis. The sequence goes on from NZ_CM170323.1 coordinate 1,417,933, forward strand.
GCAGTCAGTACCCTTTTGGGGAAACTGACAGATTTATAAATCACGCCTTTACTTTCACACTTTAATGTGATATAGTTCGTCTTGTAAACCAGCTTCTAAGGAGGACGCCCCTATGAGAATACTTTTGAAAATTTTATTGTTCCCTGTGGTTCTGGTGCTGACGGTTCTGGTGGCCTTCTGCCGCTTCTTCTGCCTGTTCTCCGGTATGATCCTCGGTATCGTGGCGGTGCTGCTGTTCCTGATCGGGCTGCTGGTGCTGTTCGCCGGGCGGGTGGACGGCTTCATCGGGTTTATGGTGTTGGCGTGGCTCGTTAGTCCCTACGGTCTGCCGTTGGTAGCATCCTGGCTGACGGATCGGGTGGCAGACTTCAACCAGATGTTAAAATCCATTTAATCTATGACCTGCGGGCGCGGCTCTTTCTGTGAGGGCCGCGCCCCTATTTTTTCTGGAAGGAGGGCCAGCAGATGGCAATTTCAAAAATCAAACCGCGCCACGCCAGCGAGGGCCGGAGTATTGCGGCGGTTCTGAAAGACCGGATTGACTATGACAAGAATCCGGATAAGACAAAAGGCGGGCTGCTGGTGTCCTCCTATCAGTGCGACCCGGATACCGCTTGGCAGGAATTTGCCCTAAGCAAGCAGATCTACGAAGCGGAAACCGGCCGGAAACGCACCCCGGAAAACGATGTGATCTCCTACCTGATTGTCCAGTCCTTTAAGCCTGGGGAAATCACGCCGGAGGACGCAAACAAGCTGGGGTATCAACTTGCTTTGGAGTTCACCGGCGGGCAGCACCAGTTCCTTGTCGCTACCCATGTGGATAAGAAACACATCCACTGTCACATCGAATTTAACAGCACCGCCCTGGACTGTTCTCACAAGTTCAATAACTACTGGAATACCTATCAGGCGATCCGGAAAATCAATGACCGCCTGAGCCGGGAGCATGGCCTTTCCGTGATTGAAAAGCCCAAAGAAAAAGGTAAGCATTATGCAGAGTGGGCGAACGCACGGCGCGGCACAAGCTGGAAGGACAAGCTGCGCCGGACGATTGACCGGGTACTGCCAACGGTGTCAAGCTATGAGGAATTTCTTGCAGCCATGCGCCGGGAAGGATATGAGATCCAGACCACCCGGAAGGCCCTGAGCTTTCGTCTGGCCAGCGAGGGACAGGAACGGTTTACCCGTGCCAAAACCCTGGGAGCCGACTATACGCAGGAGGCTATCCAAGAGCGCATTGGACAGCCGGTGAAGCGCCCGCGCCGGAGGGCTGCGCCGCTTCAAAAGAATGGCCGGGTCAATCTGCTTTTGGATATTCAAAGCCGCTTGCAGGGACGCGGGCCGGGCTATGAACGCTGGCTGAAAATCCATAACCTGAAGGAAGCGGCGAAAACGCTGAATTATCTGACTGAACATAACATCACGGACTATGAGTTGCTGGCAGCGCGGGTCGCTTCCGTATCCGAGAATTTTGATAAAATGACAGCTTCCATCAAGCAGTATGAACACCGGATGGAGCAGATCGCGGAGCTGAAAAAGCATATCATCAACTATGCGAAAACCCGTGATACCTATGTGGCCTATCGGAAAGCCAGCCCCAGGGAAAAGTCACGGTTCCAGGCGGCCCATGAAGCGGAGCTGCTTTTGCACGAAGCTGCCAAACGGGCCTTTGACGAGTTTGGAGAAAAGAAGCTGCCGACGGTCAAAACCTTACAGACGGAATACAGTGACCTGCTGGCAAAGAAAAAGGCCGCCTACGAAGATTATAAGCGACTCCGAAAAGAAAACCAGGAATTGCAGACGGTAAAGGCCAATGTGGACGCATTATTAAGGATCGAGCAGGTGCAGGAGTACCAGCGAGAAAAAGAAAACAATCAGGAACAGGGCCGGTAAAACCGCTTTGCGAGTTTGCCGCCTTGTTCGCCAAAAAGCGAAAGCCGGGGGCCGGGTCAGGGGTGCGCGAAGCGCATTTATTTACCCTTGACGCGGCCTCCGGCTTTTGCTATGCCTCCGGCAGAGAAGCGTCCTTCCGGACGCGCAAGCCACCATGCCCTGCATGGTGTTCGGCCCGCACATTTTTGTCGGGCCGGGGGTTTGGGGAACGCCCCAACAAGCAGGAAAGGATATTCCTTTCCATTGCTTGCAAAAAATACCCCGAAATTAGGATAACAAATAACTGCTGAATATTATTTTCAATTTACCGCAAATAATTTGTCTTTTACATCCAAATAAAGTATAATCTAAATATCTGAATTGAAAGGATGTGGAATCCATCATCAATAACTCATTCGCATTTCATAATATCTATTCGCTTGACAATGAGAACACAGCAAGTACATTGCATGAGGGAAATGAGTCAGGCGAAGGAACGATGAGGCGCTTTGAAATTGCGCCTGGTATTCAAATTACCTATAACGATTTGAAAATGGATTCTTGTTTTCACCCTATCCGATTTGAAAAAGACTTTTTGCAGATCAATCATTGTCTTGAGGGCTGCTATGAATGTGAACTGGAAGGTGGCTCAGTCAGCTTTTTAGGCGAAGGCGATCTTTGCGTGGATTACCTCTCCAAAGATAAACAGGTGTTCCTTGGCTCCCGTATCCCTCTGAAAAAATACCGAGGCATCACCGTACTGCTGGAAATGGAAACCGCGCAGCAAACCTTGGATCAGGGCTTTCAACAAGCTCATATCAGTTTGGAACAGATAAAAGAACGCCTGTGTTCAGATGGGCGTTCCCTTATCATCAAATCCAAACACGAAATCGACCATATTTTCAGCGAGCTTTACTCGGTGGACGAGCGTATCCAGGTTCCGTACTTTTGGATCAAGGTCATCGAATTGCTACTGTTTTTAAGTCTCCTGGATGACAGCGCAGTTTGTCGGCCGCAGCAGTTTTCTGCGGACATCTCCAAACGGACACAGGAGGTTTACCAGTATATTATTGAAAATCCCTTTACCAAAGATACCATTCAGGATCTGGCCTGTATGTTCGGACTGGCAGAGTCCAGCTTAAAAAGATGCTTCAAATCTATTGCTGGGGCCTCCATCGGCACCTTTGTCAAGACGAAACGCATGGAGGCTGCTGCCGAAATGCTGGTTTCAGAGCCGACTTTGAGCATTGGGGAGATCGGAAGTGTGGCGGGATATGAAAATCAAAGCAAGTTTTCTGCCGCATTCAAATCTGTTATGGGAGTGACCCCGCAGGCATATCGCCACAAATATTGCTGACCTGATTGGAGTAAAATCCGACCTGTTCGGTTATAGAATGTACCACCCTGGTATGCTATCATTATTGATGTGCCAATGGTGAGTACGCTGTGAAGCAGCCGCTGAACCGCGGCTGCTTTTTTTGACCGGCGGTTAGCATAACCTAACTAAAGTTTGGAGGGATGTACTATGCGGATTGCGGGAGGAACCGCAAAAAGAATTACCAAACGCATCATCAATTTTATTCTTGTTATTTGGGGCGTCGTTACACTCAGCTTCTGCCTGCAAGTTTTTACTGGGACCGATCCGGCAGAGATGATTGTCCGCAAGGTTAATGTCTTTGCAACAGAGGAACAGATTCAGGCTGTGCGAGAGGAGTTGGGACTGGACGCTCCTTTTCTGGAACGCTATGCCGACTACATCAAGGGTGTTCTGACCGGCGACCTTGGAACCGCAATCACGAACCGGCAGCCGGTCATCGAAAATATCAAGGACGCCCTCCCTGTGACCTGTATGCTGGTAGTTATGGCAATGGCATGGGTCATCCTCTTCACGGTATTGATTGCCGCCATCTCCGTCATACGAAAAGGTGGGATTTTTGATAATGTCATGCGAATTATCTGTATCATTGGGATCTGCGTGCCGAGCTTTTGGCTGGCGCTGATCCTGCTGACCGCCTTTGCGGTTCAAATCCCCATTTTCAGTGTGATCTCGGACGGCAGTTTCAAATCTTTGATTTTGCCATCGGTAGCAATGGCGGTCCCTATTATCTGTATTGCGGCCAGGGTGCTGCGGGCGGCAGTGCTGAATGAACTCAAAAGTGACTATGTGACCTATGCCAGAGCAAGAGGGTTCTCCAATTCAAAGATCGTGTATGGCGAGGTGCTGAGAAATGCTCTCCCTGCAGCCATCACACTTTTCGCCCAATACTGTGCTGCTCTTTTTGGGACTTCGGCACTGGTAGAGAGCGTTTTCTCCATCCAGGGACTTGGCATTTACCTGATGGAGTCCTGCGAGAGTATGGACATCTATGGGATTTCCGGTTCCATCCTGGTGTGCGGCGTGTTGTTTGTTCTGTTCAACACCCTGGCGGATTTGCTTTCGAGTGCTATCTGCCCTGCGTATAGGAGGAAAGCGGTATGAAACGAAAAGGACAAATCATTGTTGGATTGGCTCTGATTCTGGTTTTTATTCTTATGGCTCTGGCGGCCCCGCTACTGGCCCCAAATGATCCAAATGCCACAGATCTTGCGCTGAAAAATGCTCCGCCTTCTGCGGAGTACCCTCTTGGCTGTGACCAAATGGGCCGTTGCGAACTATCAAGACTTCTCTATGGAGCAAGATACTCTATGGGGCTGACCATTCCGGTACTGATCGTGTTGGCTGCCTTCGCCCTGTTCGTGGGATGCTATTCCAGTTATAAAGGCGGCCTGCTGGATGAAGTCATGCGGATACTTTGCGACATCCTTATGGCCTTTCCACTCATCGTCATTGCGATGGCGTTGGTGTCGGCGGTGGATAATTCTGTGGCAAGTGTCATCATTGCCATCGGGATTTCTATGCTGGCGTGGTTTCTGCGGATGGTACGCTCTTATGCAAAAACTGAATGCGGAAAGGAATACATAGAGGCAGCCCGGATTTCCGGCGCTTCTGGCCTCCGCATTGTACTTCGCCACCTGATCCCAAATGTGTTCCCGCAGTTTGTGGTGTACTTCACCACTGGAATTGCCACGGCGATCATGTCGGTGTCCAGTTTTGCTTTCCTGGGCGTGGGGCTGATCGCCGGGACCCCGGAATGGGGTGCAATGCTCAATGAGGCCCGAAACAGTGTCTACTCAAACCCTGCGCTCCTGATTTATCCGGGCATCTGCCTTATCGTCTGCTGCGCGGGCTTCAACCTGCTGGGCGAGGGCCTGCGGGATGCCATCGGGAAGGAGGATGATATTCGTGTTGCTTGAGGTCAAAGACCTGAATATCTCTTTAACTTCCGGGAAAAGCGTGGCCGAACATATATCATTTCAGTTAGGCCAGGGGGAAATGCTCTCCATTGTTGGCAGCTCCGGCGCGGGAAAGACTACCATCTGCAAGGCAATTATGGGGCTGCTGGGAAACGCTTATCGTGCTGATGGCGAAATCCTGTTCCAAGCGGAAAATTTGCTCAACCTGCCGGAACGAAAGCGGCAAGCTATCTATGGGAAAGAAATCTGCTTGATTATGCAGAACCCAATGACCGCCTTTAATCCGTCCATTCGAGTGGGGCGACAGTTGGAAAAGACCTATTTGCTCCATTATGGAAAAACGCCAAAGCAGGAAATGCAGCGTCTATTTGCTGGCATCTTGCAGAGGCTGGGGCTGGAGGATACCCAGCGGATTTTGAACAGCTATCCCTTTACACTGTCTGGCGGAATGCTCCAGCGGCTAATGATTGCGGCAGCGCTGATGTGCCAGCCATCCCTCTTGGTAGCGGATGAAGCGACCACGGCCATTGATGCCTGCAACCGGATCGGGCTAATGAGGGAACTGAAAAGTTTCTGTAAAGATGGAATGTCTGTGCTATTCGTGACCCATGACCTGCGCTCTGCCTCGGTGTCTGACCGTATCCTTGTGATGGATCGCGGGCGGATTGTCGAACAGGGCAAGACAGAGCAGATACTAAACACCCCCAAAGAGGATTATACAAAATATCTGTTGAACGCCTGCCGGCTGGAAAGGAGGGAGATGTCTTGATTGAACTGAAAGAGGTTAGTTGTTCTTTTTCTGACGGCTTTGGTGGGAAAGGACTATTTACTGCTGTGTCCCCATTGAGCGCCCATTTCAGTGATGGCGGCCGGTATGCAATCGTGGGAGAGTCCGGTTCGGGCAAAACAACCCTGGCGCGGATGATTGCAGGATTACAGCGGCCAAGCGGCGGTTCGGTGTTCGTAGATGGCGCACCCGTCTATGGGCGGAAACGAGCAGGGAAAGAACATTTCAGGAAGGTGCAGATCATTCAGCAGAACTCCGCATCTGCCCTGGACCCCAAGATCCCGGTGGGTAAATCCATAGAGGAACCGTTGCTTTGTTTTTTTCACATGGAGAAAGAGAAACGGCGGGAACGCTGCCGGAACTTGATGGAGCTTTGCAATCTATCGCGGGACTACTATACCCGCCTTCCATCAGAGCTGTCCGGTGGAGAACAAAAGCGGGTGGCAATCGCCAGGGCATTGGCCGCTGAGCCGCAATGCCTGATCTTCGACGAGGCCACCAATGGATTTGACTTGCCGCTGCGGAAGAAAATCATTGATGAAATTATAGACCTGCAACAGCAGCTTGGTTTTACGCTGATTTTCATAACCCACGACATGGAACTGACAGTGGTCGTGGCGGACGAGATTTTTGTCATGCGAAATTCTAATCTGGTGGAGTGCGCCGCGTTCTCCGGTGATTATTCTGTATTTCACGATCCATACAGCAGGATGCTCTTGGAGGCAAGCGGTTTAGTGAACACTTCAACAGACTGGAATGATAAAACGAAAGAAAGGATTGATTTGCAATGAGACTGAAACGAATTGCCGCTATGCTCATGGCGGCGGTCATGGCGGTATCTCTGGCCGCCTGCGGAGGCAACGCCGACACCAATACAGAGAGCAGCCAGAACCCGCAGGAAAGCACTGAGGCTCAGGCCGTACATCTGAACTTGGCGGAGAGCTGGGGCTTTGAGTATTTTTACACCATCCTCACCCCAGAGGTATCCTCCTCCAGTTACGACATTACCTACTATCTCACCAGCTTCTATGACACCCTGTTTGAGTACAATTCCGAGGGCGAGGTCGTGGGTGTGCTGGCCGAAGATTGGTCCATGAGCGAGGATGGAAAAACCTATACCTTCCAGATCAAGCAGGGCGTCAAGTTCTCCGATGGCTCTGACCTGACCGCCGAGGATGTGGCAAAGTCTATTTTGGCTGTTCCGGTCAACCTGGGCCAGTACAACGGCTCCTATGGCCGCCTGTCCACGATCATTGAGGATGCGGTAGCCACCGATGAGTACACGGTGGAGCTGCACCTGACCCAGCCCTACTACAACACCCTCCGGGAACTGTGCCTTGCTAACCCCTTCGGCATCGTATCCAGCGAGCAGTTCAATGAGGATCTGACTGCCAAGCAGGAGAGTTTCCGCAGCGCCACTTATGGAACCGGCCCCTATATGTACGCTGGGGACAATGACGGGCAGACATGGAACTTCGTCCGCAATCCCAATTACTGGGGAGAAGCACCTGAAGTAGATAGCTTCTCTATCAAGTACATCCCCGACAACGATGCCAAAATTTTAGCCATGAAGAATGGTGAGGTGGACTTCCTCTCCGGTATTAAGAATGTCTCTGCCGAGAGCTATGCTCAGATGGAGCAGACGGATGGATATGGCGCTCAAGTCGATGAAAAGTCTTTGCAGACTTACTATGTGGGCTATAACCTGAGCAGTGAGATTTTTGGCGACCAGGTGGTTCGTGAGGCCATTTCTTCCGCCATTGATAAGGATGCCGTAGTAGACAACATCTACGGTGGCCTGTTCGACAAGGCAGATACCTTCTTTTCTCGTGACCTGCCCTACTGTGATGTAGAGCAGACAGTGTACGGCTTTGATCTGGATCATGCCAATCAAATCTTGGATGAGGCTGGCTATGTAGATACCGATGGCGATGGCATTCGTGAGAAGGATGGAGTCGAACTGTCCGCCGCTTTCCTGTATCAAACCGGCACCGCCTCCGATGACAATATGGTTGTCTACATTTGTGACCAGGCCAGCAAGATCGGCATTGAGCTGACCCCGCAATCCGCTCAAATGATGGACTGGTATGCCATGATCCAGAGCGGTGACTATGGCCTGACCATCTTCAAGACCCAGGGTGGCTACTATGACCCGGCTATGGTCATTACCAACATCAACCCGTCTACCTCTATGGACCCCATCCTCATGCAGATTGGGGCGTCCCAGCCGGAGCTGGCGGCACTGGTAGACGAACTGGACTCTGCTACTGATGAGGCCCGTATTCAGGAAATTTACAACACCATCCTGACTACTATGGCAGACCAGTGCCTGACTACGCCGCTGATCTATACCCGGCAGCTTGCCATTTACAGCGATGCGGTAGCAAGCTATACCTTCCCCACCGATGCCAGCTTTACTTCCGTTCAGAATATCCATCTGAATTGAGCCATTCAAATTAACTGACAAAAGGAGCAGGCCGATTAAATGGGCCCGCTCCTTTCACTTGGCCCGATTGGAGCATAACATACCTGATAGGTCGTAGACGATGCCAAGCGAAAGCAGTACACTTAAATCAAGAGGTTAGCAATAACTAATCAAAGAATTGATAAGGAGGTCTTGTATCCATGAAACAAAAATCCGGCGGGATTAAGCGGTTGATGGAGTTCACAGGAAAGCATCGTGGGCTACTCACCGTTTCCCGCATTCTATCCGGCATCAGTTCGGTCTTTATCCTTGGACCGTTCCTCTGCGTTTACTTTGCAGCGCGTGACTTGGTGGGCGTATTTGCCGGGACGCCGTTAGACACGAACAGTCTTGTTCGCTGGGGCCTGCTTGCTCTGGGGCTGGAGCTGATTGGTCTGCTCCTTTATTTCTCAGCATTGCTCTGCTCCCATGTCGTAGCGTTCCACACAGAGAAAAACCTGAAAATGGTGGCACTGAAACATCTCGCAAAAATGCCTATGGGATACTTTGACGCCAATCCCAGCGGAAAACTGCGGAAGATCATCGACGATAACAGTTTTCAGACCGAGACTTTCATCGCTCACCAGCTTCCCGACCTGGTGGGCGCACAGGTCACGATGATCGTGAGTTTGGTGCTGATGCTGGTCTTTGACTGGCGTGTAGGTATCCCTCTCCTGCTGCTCTTTGGCATCGGTTTCTTCTTACAGGGGTCCCTCATGGGGAAGGACAGCATGAAATTCATGCAGACCTACCAGGACTCTTTGGAAACGATGAACCATGAGGCGGTGGAGTACATCCGGGGCATTTCGGTAGTCAAGGTGTTCGGACAGACAGTGCAATCTATCACCAAGTTTAACGACGCCATCAAATCCTACCGGAAGTTTGCTCTGGCTTACACGATGTCCTGCAAAAAGGGAATGGTGGCGTTTAACTCAGTCATCAATTCCAGCTTCCTGGTGCTGGTACCTACGGCGCTTATTATCGGGTTTGTTTCCAACGACCTGATCGGATTTATGCAAAGTTTTCTGTTCTATGTGATCTTCTCTCCTGCTTGTGCAGTTATGCTTAACAAGATCATGTATATGACCAGCTACAAAATGCAGGCGGAGGAGTCCATGCGCCGCATCGACATGATTCTGACTGCCCAGCCGCAGGTGGAGACTTCTGCACCCAAACATCCCAAGACTTATGATGTGTCCTTTGAGAATGTGACCTTCGCATACGAAAATACGGACCATCCGGCGGTATCCCATTTGAGCTTCACGGCCAAGGCTGGAACAACTACCGCATTGGTCGGGCATTCCGGCTCCGGAAAAAGCACAACGGCCAGCCTGATCCCCCGCTTCTACGATGTGCAGCAGGGGGCAGTCGAGATCGGCGGTGTGGACATTCGGGAAATTCCTCATGCTGACTTGATGAAGATGGTTGCCTTTGTATTCCAGGACCCCAAATTGTTCAAGGACACCCTTCTGGAAAATATCCGGGCAGGCAGACCTTCCGCCACACGGGAGGAAGTCTTGCAGGCGGCGCATCTGGCCCAGTGTGATGATATTCTGGAGAAGTTTCCAGATGGCCTCGATACCGTGGTGGGCAGTAAAGGTGTGTATCTTTCCGGCGGCGAAACACAGCGCATTGCGATTGCTCGCGCCATTTTGAAAGACGCCCCCATCGTGGTCTTAGATGAGGCCACCGCCTACGCTGACCCGGAGAACGAGCAGCAGATCCAGAAAGCCTTTGAAGGGCTGGTCAAGGGCAAGACGGTCATTATGATCGCACACCGGCTCTCCACCATCCAGGACGCTGACCTCATTCTGGTAATGAAGCAGGGTGAATTGGTGGAAAGCGGAACCCATGACGCACTGGTGAAGCAGGGCGGTGAGTACGCCAAAATGTGGAGCAACTACACAAAGACTACCAAGTGGCACATCGGGAATGAGGTGAAAGTATGCTGAAACGGATGTTTGCCCTGAGCGATCAGGGATCAAGAGATTTGAATAAAGGAATTGCAGCCACTACGCTCAGCAATCTGTGCCTGATTGCCCCGGTCAGCCTGCTGGTCATGGTGATATGGGAACTGCTGAATGTGATTTCCGGGCAGGAAAGCAGTATGCGGGATCATGCGGCCTTGTTTATTTGCGGCACTGTGGTCATGTTTATCATTGTGTTTCTGACCCAATGGCTCCAGTACAACAAAACTTATACTGTGGCGTATAAGGAAAGTGCCAACCGCCGGATTGTCCTGGCAGAGAAGCTGCGGAAACTTCCGCTGTCCTTCTTTGGCCAGCGTGACCTTTCTGACTTGACCACCACCATTATGGGGGACTGTACGGCTCTGGAGCGCGTATTCTCCAATGCGATCCCGCAGCTCTTCGGAACGATCTTCATGTTTGTGATAACGGCCATCGGCCTTCTGGCGCTTGACTGGCGGATGGGCCTTTGCATTGTAGTGCCGGTGCCTGTGGCGGCCCTGGTAGTCTTTGCGGCAAAGAAAGCCCAGTCCAATGCCGAGAGCGCCAACATGGATGCCAAAAGAGCTGCCTATGACGGTGTACAGGAATATCTCGACACCATCCAGGAGCTGAAGTCCTGCTCCCGTGAAAAAGAATACCTGGAAGGGCTGGAAAAGAAGCTGGATTATGTGGTGAAGTGTTCCTTCCGCAACGAGATCGCTCCCGGTGCCGCTACAACTACGGCTCAATTCATCCTTCGGTTTGGCCTTGTGGCGGTTATGCTGGTGGGAGGCATTCTGGTGACAGCCGGTTCGTTGTCCATCCCCATGTTCATCCTGTTCCTGCTGTTTGCCGGCCGCATTTATGACCCCTTCACCAGTTGCTTCATGCTGATGGCGGAAGTATTTTCCTCCCTTGTCAGCGTCAAGCGAATGAAACAGATTGACGCGACCCCGGAGCAGACCGGAACCAATGTCTGCAATAACAAGGGCTACGATATTGAGTTTAAGAATGTGGTGTTCTCTTACAATGAGGAGCCGGTTTTGAAGGGCGTGTCTTTTGTGGCAAAGCAGGGCGAGGTCACGGCGCTGGTAGGCCCGTCTGGCAGCGGCAAGTCCACCGCCTCCAAACTGGCGGCCCGCTTTTGGGATGCGGACTCCGGAACCATTACCTTGGGCGGTGTGGATGTCAAAACGGTCGAACCGGAAACGCTGTTCAAGAACTATGCCATTGTGTTCCAGGATGTCATGCTCTTTGATGAGACGGTCATGGAGAATATCCGGCTGGGCCGGGGCGACGCCACCGATGAGGAAGTGATGGCTGCGGCCAGAGCCGCCCAATGCGAGGAATTTATCCAGCACCTACCCCAAGGGTATCAGACGAACATCGGGGAAAACGGCAGCGCCCTGTCTGGTGGCGAGCGTCAGCGCATTTCGATTGCCCGCGCTTTGCTGAAAAATGCTCCCATTGTCCTGCTTGATGAAGCAACTGCCTCTATGGACGCCGAGAGTGAAACGCTGGTGCAGGATGCCTTGTCGGTGTTGCTGAAGGATAAGACGGTCATGGTGATTGCCCATCGCATGAGGACAGTGGCAAATGCTGATAAGATCGTTGTTCTGGATGATGGCAAGGTCAGTGAGATGGGTACACCCGCTGAGCTGATGAAAAAGGGCGGTCTATATGCACACCTTGTTGAATTACAGCAAGGAAAATAGAAAGGAAATCTTATGGAACAACACTGGAAGTTAAAAGATTTAGGTCTGACAATCGTATTTTCCGTTATTTACTTTGCTGTGGTTTTGGCAGCTACGATTATGGGCGGCATACACCCATTGCTCTATCTGTTTGTAACAGCTTTAATTGCTCTCGTGGCATGGCTTCCATATATGTATGTTATGGCAAAAGTGCCGAAAGCAGGCGTGGTTCTCATTATGAACCTATTTGTAGCAATCGCTTTCGTGGCTTTTGGGGAGCTTGCGAATCTATTGCTTGGGAGCTTGATTGCTTGTTCTATTTTAGCGGAAATCATTCGGAAATGGGCCGGATATAAGAATTACAAAGGTATCATGATGAGTTATATCCTGCTTTCGTTAAGCAATATCGGTTCTCCGTTGTATGTATGGGTATTCTCTGACTATGCCATTTCAGAGGCATCCGAAGAAATGTCTGCAAATTATGCTGAGATATTATCAACCTTGACTTCTCCGTGGTTTATGGTTCTTGCTATTGCCGCAACCGTAGTTATCTCAATAATTGTCGGAGTTATTGCAAAAAAGGTTTACAACAAGCAGTTTGCAAATGCTGGGATTATGTGAGTGGGTGATAGAATGAAGATTCATGCGTCGGGCGAGGACTATTTAGAGGCTGTGCTGATGCTGCAAAAAGAAAAAGGCATGGTGCGCTCCGTGGATGTCGCCCGGCGCCTGGACGTGTCCAAGCCAAGCGTGTGCCATGCGGTGGCGACCCTGCGGGACGGGGGCTTCCTGACGATGGACAGCGACTATTTCCTGCACCTGACCGATGTGGGCCGGGAAGTGGCGGAGCAGATCTACGAAAAGCACCGTTTCTTTACCGACCGGCTGATTGAAGCCGGCGTAGATCCGGAAACGGCGGAACGGGACGCCTGCCGGATTGAGCACGTCATCAGCCAGGAGTCCTTTGAGCATCTGAAGGGTGCCTACAACACACATAAAGAAGAATGAAGGGGAAAGCGCCCGTTCATGGAAAAAGCAGTAACGCGGTTGGATTTCCACCCATCCGTGTTACTGCTTTTCTTCTTTGTTATCCAGCATCTTGTCGATAAGACCCAGGATAAGCTCCTGATCTCGTCGGCTACATTGTGTAATAAGCCGTTTAATCCTGTCTGTTACTTCTTCATCCGAAACTGCACTCGGAGCCAGTATCTCGTCAAAAGATGCTCCAATGGCAAGAACCAACCGGATCAGAACATTCAAACTTGGTTTTCGCCGGTCATTTTCTATTGCCGAGAGAAAACGAGGGCTGATATTTGCCCGTTCTGCAACCTGTTCACGGGTATATTCTCGCTTTTCTCTTGCGCATCGGTACGCGAAACCAAAGGAATAAACGGTTTGTTGTTTTTTCTTAGCCACGCTCCGTCACCTCACATAATAGTATTGTACTTGGATTGTGAGGTATTCAAAATGATTTATACGTTGCTTTTTAATAGCTACTCTAAGTAGTCATTAAGAGAGGAGCTGATGATTTATTAGTGGTTGCAAAAGGGCTTTCTATAACAGATATGGCCCAGATTTCAGCACATTTGAACCGGATTTCCGGCGAAAAAATATCACGCAGCATGTGCTGAATATCTACACACTTATACGGAACTCTGCGATGCTTATATTAACCCACTAATAGGGACTAACATCAGTACGGGAAAAACCTGTACTTATGTTAGTCCCTATTTTGCGATTATCGCACGGAGCCGTTCTCCCCCGTTTGTCTGCCCGCCCACGCAGACAAACGACAGAAAGGAGAACAGGCTTATGGCCGAAAAAGATTGGGCTGCGATCCTTAAAGACGAGGATCGTATTATTGCAAACTCTGACCGCCGGTTCCGGTATCACTGCTACTCCCTGGAGAGTATGAGCGAGGAACTTACATATAAGGAGCGGTCTATCTATATCCAGGATGATTTTACGGAGCAACTGATGGTGGAGGATTTTATTGATACCGTCCGAAACGAAAAGCTGGCTTATGGCTTGCGCCGCCTGACAGGCCGGCAGCGTTTCGCTATCGAGCTGGCCTTTTGGGAAGGGTATCAGTACAAGGAGATTGCAGTCATCTTTGGCTGCTCACCGGCAGCGGTCACACTTCTGCTTCAAAGGGCCTTTCACCGGCTCCGCAGCTTCTTAGCTGAATAAGTGAAAGCAAGGGCAGCATTGTGATGCTGTCCTTGCCTTTGCCTATTCCGTTCAAGAAATTTGTACGCCCCCTTAATTGAGGGGCGCTGAAATCTCCGATATGTAGAGGGACAAGCCCTCAGAAAATAATCGGAGGTGTTGCAATATGTTGAAAACCATTAAAGTAATCCATTTGGCCCCTGGTGAATCACTTCTCATCCTGACAGAGCCTGCGCCGCCCCCTGCGTCGCCTGGCGCTGCGAATGCCCAGCCCAGCCCGTTCCTTATTGATCCACAGGACGATGATAAAATCATCGCTCTGGTTCGAGTTGCATAAGGGAGGGCGCACTATGTATCTTGTCAAAATCTTAAATGCGGATCACCGCCCTGTCGATGTGGAAGTATCCCTTGAAATCTACCGCGTTTACGAGGAAAGCCGGAAGCAGGAGGAACGGCAGCGGTATGAGCGCCGGAAACATATCGAAGGGAAATCTTTTGATGATTGTCTACTGTATGATCTGGCTACGGAGCCGCTGGAAGAAACCGCCGAGCGCCTGGAAACCTTGCTGGAGATCGGCTGCATATTGGAGAAACTTCCTCCGTTGCAGCGGTGGCGTTTCATTCTCCATTTTTTCTACGGATACTCCTATTCAGAGATTGCCAAAATGCAGGACTGCAATAAATCGGCGGTCATGCGTTCCGTGCACTCCGCCTTGAAAAAAATCCGCAAAAAAGTTGCGGCGTAACTATCAACGATTACCCGTTTTCCCTCCTATATAGTGAAAGGGATTTTAAAGAACCCTTTTGACTGTGTACCTTGAAAAACAACGGGCAATCCGTTCATACTCAGTATTCAAGTTTTTGAGTGCTGCGCCGAGCATCGCATAGCACAAACGCGATAACCCCCTGCGGATGGTCAGAGCATCCGTCAATACGATAACATCAAAGGGGCCGAGCGGTCATTTGGTGGCTGATGACCGGCCTGTGGTGGACCGGAAAGTGCCAGGACGCGCAGCGCAAGGAACCGTGCCACTCACCGAAACTTACTGCGAATATGGTGCCAACCACCTATCGGCGGTATGCGGCGGCTTCAGCAGCCATCCGGCTGACTAACCCTGAACCGGCTTGAATATTCCCTGTATCGGGGGTGTGCTGATGGGCAGTCCTGCTGTCCAGAGAATACGATACAAAAAATAAGAGAGAAGCGGTGCTGCGTCGGGATAATCGGCGCAGCACTTCTTTGATATAAAGAGGTGATAAATGTTTGATTGGATTTCATACTTATTTCTTTTTGATTTTGGGAGAAATGGCTTATGGGAGATGAATGGAATGGCCTTGCGGATTTGCTTGCTGATTTAATCGAGAAGTATGTGGATGTTTTAGATATTGACAGTTTGCCAGACCCTAAAGAAAAGAAAAATATTAGTGAGTTTATCGATTTAAAGTGTGAATCTGTTGAAATCAAAAAGGCTGCATGATATAATTATATCGTGATAATATAGTCCAAACAATTTTGGAACTGGAACGATGTATGATATTATGTAGTGCACATCAGTGGCACTATGAGTGAGGTTGCTTATGGATAAGAAAAAAGTAAAGGTTTATACCTACACCAGAGTGTCAACAACAATGCAGATTGACGGCTACTCCTTGGACGCACAGAAGTCAAGAATGAAAGCTTTTGCAGAGTACAATGATTATGAAATTGTAAGAGAATATGAGGATGCCGGTAAGTCCGGAAAATCCATTGAAGGCCGAGTACAGTTTTCTCAAATGATGGATGATATTAAAGAAGGAAAAGACGGAGTTTCTTATGTCCTTGTTTTTAAATTATCCCGTTTCGGGAGAAATGCGGCAGATGTTCTTTCGACTTTGCAGATTATGCAGGACTTTGGCGTGAATCTAATCTGTGTTGAGGATGGGATAGACTCTTCTAAGGATGCTGGCAAACTGATGATTTCCGTTCTCTCGGCAGTCGCTGAAATTGAGAGGGAAAATATTCGTGTCCAAACGATGGAAGGACGTATCCAAAAGGCCAGAGAAGGAAAATGGAACGGCGGATTTGCACCGTATGGCTATCAGCTTGTGGACGGAAAACTGGAAATAAACGAGGAAGAGGCAGTAGCAATTCGCGTGATATTCGACCAATATGTGAATACCAATATTGGTTCAAATGGCATTGCTAAATATCTGGAAAATCACGGAATACGAAAAATACAACGGCAAAATGGAAAAAATCCTCTGTTTGATGCCCATTTGGTTCGCCTAATACTAAGAAATCCAGTATATTGTGGCAAAATCGCCTATGGACGCAGAAGAACAGAAAAAGTACATGGAACCAGAAATGACTATCATCTTGTAGAACAAGAGAACTATTTACTGGTTGACGGATTGCATGAAGCCATTGTTTCCGAAGAAATCTGGCAGGCGGCGCAGGTCAAATTACTTGCTCAGGCAAAAAAATATGAGCATGTAAATAAGGGAAAAGATACGAGAACTCATCTGCTTTCGGGTATTGTAAAATGCCCTGTGTGTGGTGCAGGAATGTATGGAAACAAATGTATCAAACACAAAAAGGATGGAACAAAGTATAAGGATTTTTATTACTATGGTTGCAAACACCGCACCATGACCCGTGGACATAAGTGCGATTACAGAAAGCAAATCAATGAGGAACTATTGGATGATGCAGTCGCAGAAATCATAGTAGCATTAGTCAGCAAGCCTAAATTTGCCATGATGATGCAGGAAAAAATCAATATGAAGGTAGACACTTCCACAATAGATCAGGAGGTGGCGAATCACGAAAAGCAACTTCGTCAGTATTATTCCACTAAATCCAAATTGATGGAAGAAATAGATTCGCTTGATCCTGATGATCGTCACTATATTAAACGAAAAGCAGATCTTGATGACAGGCTTTATCGAATGTATGATAAGATAGAAGAGGAAGAAAACCTTCTGGTTGAGGCAAGGGCAAAAAAGCAGGCTATTGAGGCTGAAAAGCTAACCGCAGACAACATCTACAAGGTTCTAATTTATTTTGAAAAACTATACGGGGTGATGAATGACGTAGAACGGAGAAGATTTATAGAAGCGCTGATTTCAGAAATACAAATCTTTCCGGAGCGCCAGCCCAATGGACAGTGGCTCAAATCAATCAAATTCAAGCTACCAATCATTGGGGAAAATATGGAATTAAGTTTGGACAATGATAAGCATGTGGAGACGGTTGTCTTGCTTTCCAAGGGTGAGGTCGACTCGAAAAAGATTCGGGTTGAGTTCTCTTTGGAAGATATGGATATGTCCGAGTTCCAAGATGGAGCAACCTATCCGCAGATCAAGGAGTATGTTTTGGAGCATACCGGGTTAAAGGTTTCCAACCTTTATATTTCTCAGATAAAGAGAAAATGCGGACTGGAAGTCGGCAAGAACTACAATCTGCCGAAGTCCGAGGATTCCAGACAGCCACAATGCCCACCGGAGAAGGAAAAAGCAATCCGAGAAGCATTCAAATATTTTGGGATGATCTAACATCCAGCAAAATGGAGGTTTCTTATGGATAGATTGATTTCTTGTGAGTTCAACATGGATAATGCCTGTGTGGAACTGGAATTTGCAAATGGTAGCATGATTGCGATTAACACCATCGCCGTGGAAAACGAGATTGCCGACAATATGTATCAGCGGTCAGAACTGGACTATCTGATCTACAATGATCCGATTGGATATGCAGACTTGATATTGAACGGTAATCCAGAAACCTATTTGAAAACTGTAACTGAATACAAACCGCTTGATAGCTAACCAACACCTTGCCCGTGGGAGAAATTCTGCGGGCATTTTTTGTATCTTTTCTGTGAACTCTATTGATTTTGATTGTCTAATGTGGTAGACTATCTATGGAGTCTAACGGTGTAGACATGGAGGGCATGAATATGGATTTTCCGAAGATTCACGAAAGTGAGTATAGGTTTTGCTTGATTATGTGGGAGCATGAGCCGGTTACTGCCGTCGAGCTTGTAAAGCTGTGTCAGAATCAGCTCGGATGGAAAAGGACTACAACTTATACCGTTATCAAGCGTCTTGGAGATCGCGGTGTGCTGAAAAACGACAATGGCACTATTACTTCTCTCGTTTCCAAAGATGAAGCTCAGGCGTGTGAGATCGACGAACTGGTTGAGAAGAAATTCGAGGGTTCTCTGCCTGCCTTTATCGCTGCTTTTACAAAGCATCAGGCTATGTCCGAAGATGAGCTTGATGAGATGCAGCGCATGATCGACCGCATCAGGAAAGGAGGTTCACAATGAACGAACTCTTTTTGAAAATCATCAACATGAGCATATCGGCAAGTTGGCTCGTCCTGGCAGTGCTGTTGCTCCGGTTTGTTTTGAAGAAAGCCCCCAAGTGGGTCAATGTCCTGCTCTGGGGCATCGTAGCAGTGCGGCTGGCTTTCCCATTTTCCATCGAGAGCGCATTGAGTCTAATTCCAAGTGCCGAAACCATTCCGCCGAACATTGGAATGAATACCACCCCTACCATCAATAGTGGAATAAATGCAATAAACAATGCTGTTAATCCTATCATCAGCCAGTCCAATACTCCGATGGCTGGTGCCAGTGTAAATCCTTTGCAAATCACCATCGGTATCTTTGAATACATCTGGATTTTCGGCATGATTGCACTTGCCTTATATACAGCTATCAGCTATTGGCGTCTGCATCGCAAAGTTGATACTGCCGTTCGCTACAAGGACAACATTTTCCAGAGCGAGAATGTAAAATCTCCGTTTGTGCTTGGCATCATAAAGCCAAGAATCTATCTCCCGTTCAACATGAACGGTCAGGATCTGGAACACGTTGTTGCCCATGAGCAGGCACACATTCATCGTAAAGACCATTGGTGGAAGCCTTTTGGTTTTCTCCTGCTGACTATCCATTGGTTCAATCCTTTGGTGTGGCTGGCTTATGTTCTGCTATGCCGTGATATCGAACTTGCTTGTGATGAAAGGGTCATCAAGGAACTTGGCAACGAACAAAGAGCCGACTATACCCAAGCACTTGTTGCTTGCAGCGTAAACCGCCGGATGATCGCCGCTTGTCCTCTTGCCTTTGGTGAAGTTGGTGTTAAAGATCGTGTGAAGTCTGTGATGAATTACAAGAAGCCTGCTTTCTGGGGTGTCGTTCTGGCAGTCATTGTTTGCGTGTTTGTTGCGGTTTGCTTCTTAACAAATCCTGTAACAAAGAATAATGGCACGGACGGGACGGTAACCGAATGGTTTGATTATCTTGAGACCCCCGATGAAATGGTATGGGACGGACGACTTGAAATCAATCTTCCGGAGTTTCCGGGTGTAACGTTCCGTTGGTATCCTGAAAAAATGGAGGCTGTAACTGAAGAAGGAATTGTACCTCTATTCCATGGCATGCCTATATGGAACACCTATTTCTGTGATCTAACAGGCGACAGAATCCCTGACCTCTGCTCCACATACACCTTTGGTTCCGGCATCATTGATAGTCGCATAATCATATATGACTATGCAAACGGAGCAAGCTATGAGCTATCTGATCGAGGATATTTCGATTTTACCCTCAGATTTAATGAAGCTGATGGATACCTCTATGTAGATAAAACAAAGTATAATACCGATGAACTGGTAGAAACAGGCCGACTGGTTTTCAAGAATAATAGTATTCAGATTGAAGGTTTTTCCAACGAAGCCCATCAGGTGTTCCGGGCTGAAATTCTGGAAATTCATGATGGCCATTATCTTGTGAAGCCCGTTGAAGGTAGTTGGGAATTGAATAGTGCAGACCGAATTGTGGTACCTATTAGCAATGCTCATCCATCACCAGAACCTGAAATCGGAAATGTAATCGAAATTGAATATTCCGGTGAAATCCTTGAATCCTATCCTGCACAAATTGCAGATGTTTATGGAATCAAGCTTATAAGGGAAGCCGAAACATGGGACTTAATCCCTATGGTTATGGTGAATGGAACATTGTATCTCGATACCGGTCACGAAAGCACAATAGAAGCAAGATGCGGCGTGATGGATGGTGAGATTACATCCCAAGTTGATGGAAGTAAACAGCCCACCGTTGACGATCAGTCCAATTTTGGTACAGGATATGGTTATCAATACGGGGCAACCGAGGGAACCATTGAACTCTTTATGAATGGCAAGTGGTGGATCTTCGCTACCGAAGAAGCACGCCAGGCAATTCTGTTTCCATCTACAGAGAATGAACCTTCAAAGTTTTATCTGACCATTGGTTCTGAAGGTGTTAAGAGCATCAAGCTTTCAATGCCAAATTCCAGTGGCGGCTTTGAAAATGCAGATGGTTCTCTGCTCAAGAAAGGCGAACGCATCTGGCTCGAAAACCTCGATGGCTACACTGATCTGCGAGGATTAACAATAACTGCCCTGGGTGAAAACGGAGAAATCATCTGGACAGCATCAATTCCAGATGAAGAAGAAAACAAAGGATTTACCCATCTGGTAAATGATGATTGGGAAATCACAAATATCGAATAATTAGTTCCCAGCAAATAAACCGCTGCAATTCTCATTCCAAAGTGGGATGGATGTTGTAGCGGTTTTTCTTTTTATGGTTCAAATGCCACCATTGTTTCCTTTGGTAGTTTCTCATTTTCACAGTTCAGAAGATAGGCTACGGCCTTGTTCGCAAAGCGGTTGGTTTTTATCGTATCCCAATCGGCAAGGTGGATGATCTCTGCTGTGCTGCTTTCAAAATCAAATGAAATCTTACCCCATTCGCCGTCGCAGTCTGCCTGGTATTCGTAGATTGCGGCGGCGATTTTCTTTTTTCGTCTGGTTTTGGATTT
Organism: Pilosibacter rotomagensis; assembly: GCF_045062245.2. NCBI lineage: Bacteria > Bacillati > Bacillota > Clostridia > Eubacteriales > Clostridiaceae > Pilosibacter > Pilosibacter rotomagensis. The sequence goes on from NZ_CM170323.1 coordinate 1,439,017, forward strand.
CTGTTTTAGCCGGACTGCATGGATTGCGCCCTTGGCAACCAACAATTCCGTCAGCTTGTCCACTGCTTTTCGGTAAGCTCGTTCTGCACCGCTGGCTGTACTGCCCTCAAACATAACCGCCAGTTCCTCAAAGGTGGGACGCTCTTTCCATGAACCGACACGCCCACAGGTCATGCAGATTGCCAGACGCTTCTCAAGCAGGGTCTGTTCCCGATAGTTCAGCTTCTCAAATGCCCGCTGTACCTTTTCTGCCTGTATACCATTCCATAGGATGTCGGTATAGTTCCAAGTATCATCCAGGGCAACATCTTCGCCTGTTTCTTCTCCGTCCTCGTCCGTCACATAGAATGGCTGCTGGTTACGGATGCCACGGACAACTTTCAGATATTCTTCCGCAAGGGCAAGATCACAGTTGTATTTCTTGGAAAACTCGCTGACCGCATCCTTGGTGTTATGGTACAGCCATGCCATTGACCGCACCATTTTATAATTGGTCAGAGAAGATACCGACCATTTTTCTTCGCCCATACGGAAACGGAGCATAGCATCCCGGATAAACGGATAAATGCAGGTGGCATACTCTGCACCCTTGGCGGGGTCGTAAACAATCAGCTTTTGGAGCATTTGCTCCCGGCAGGAGAGCTTTATATCTATAAATCGGTCTGTGTCGTACAAATCGCCGCCATCCACGCTAAGAAAGCTCTTGATACGCTTATTAAGCTGCGGTTCGTAGTGGTGGAGAAAGAACGAGAAATATATCAAATTCTTCTCCTGTAAGGCAGACAGGATATATTCGTTCAGACTGTCCACCACTGGCGGCTCCGGTTCCAGTTGGAAGATGCGCTCTGCCACATAGGGAATAATGCCGTCACCGTGCGGATTGGCTTGGTATTTCGGTATGTATCCAGTCATGTTCCATGTAAAATCATTCAGCATAGCGCACCTCCTTTCAAGTGAATCAGATGCTAACCATTAACTAATCTTAAAAGCGATGAAATACACAGGGAAATCAAATCCATCTCGTGTAAGAATCAGGGTCGCAACCCGAGCAGCCGCATTTGGATAAGGCAGCACATTGAATGGACGCTTTATCTGGAGTGGAAAATCGTACTGCCGCACATGATCGGAATATCTCTTCCAGAAGGATTCAAAATCCGCAGAGTTTACATATGCAACAAGGAAAGTAGCTGTCCCGAGTGCATTATAATTGACAATGGCTTTGTCAATATGAGCGTCAATGTACACTGTTGATACACTGTCCAGCTTCAAACCTTCAAATATAGCAATTTCTCGCCCAGCTTTGGTCAAGAGTATATCAACCTCTGCTGCATCCTTTCCGCTTGCTGATATGCCATGCCTTGTCTGGTCTTTTACTTCGTTATATCCCTTAAAAGAAAGCATATCTCTAAAGTAGTCGTTTATGGTGTTCTCAGAACTTGATGCGGTGAACGAAGCGTTCAAGCAAACGCGTTCGCCCACCTGTATCAAATCATCGAGTACACTCTGAGCTGCTGCCATATCAGCATTTAATCGTTCCTCATTTGATGGTGGAATCATTGTGGATTCGGCTGTACTGTCAGAAGCAAAATAGTAGACCTTTCGAACGAGAAGTCCCGATTCACTTGCCTTGAGCGCCTTTCCTATCGCATCTTGCAGTACGGAATCGAAAGACTGTAGTAATGCTATGTCAGATTCTGCCCCTTCAAATGTGAAATCCAGAGCGTTTTTATTCCAGTTATCACCTTTCATCCCTGCATAATAAGCCAGACCAAGATCTTCATACTCATATTCGCACCGTTGAAAGGCTTGGGCTACATGAGCTTTTCCGAATTGCTGAAGAAATTGAACAACACGTTTATTAAAATTTGCAGGTACACTGTATGTAAAATCAAATTCTCCCATCTCACATTCCCCCGATATAAGTCTGTTTTATGATCTTGGCTTCTTTCTTCAAAGCAGCCTGTTCCATCTCTTTTTCATAATCACCCTTGGCATAAGCAACATTGCTGACCGCCCGAAGCATCTTATCTTTTGCCAGCTTCTTCATAACCTCCGCAAGATCAGCGTCCAGAGTACCACGCTTCACATAGCGGTTTATGGTATTCAGCCGTTTCTCATAAATCTGCTTCAGCGGATGATCGTCCGCAAGTTCTCGCTGTTCTCTACCTTTCAGATTACCGATCTGACGGCAAGTGCGGTGCAGCTTGTCCCCCGGTGCATAGCCACCGCAGTATTTGGTGTGCCTTGCGTTGGTGGTCAGAAACCACTTGCCGCAGATCCGGCATTTCTTCGGTGCATGACCAACACATAAGCCCTCAAAAAGATCAGACCGGAACATCCCTACAAAGGATACATAGTGCATCCGCTTGACCAGCTTCGCAACTTTTTCGCCGGGACGGATGACGGATACATACTGAACGGAATTGTTCAGGGTAGACATCCAGGTATTGCCTTCCGTGATGGAAAACTCCGGCGGGAAATAGCTGCCGAACATTTTTGCAAAACCCTCTGCGGTGCGGTCTGCTTCGTTGCCGTCTGTTTTTTCTGCAAAATCAAGCATGGCCGTTTGGTATTCCCCAAGGGAGTATGCCAGATGCCCGAAAACTGCGGTATAGCGTTGGAGCATCATCGCATCGGTAAAGTTCTGGATTTCTTCAAATTGCAAAGAATTGGTTGCGGCTTTTATGGCAAACTCCACATATTTCAGCGCATTGTCCACAGTAAAGACTTTTTCAATCCGTTCTCTGTGCTTTGAGATATTCATATAGGAGAACGGCGGTGTTTGACTGAGAATATCAAGCATCGTCAGAGCAGCTTCCTTTGCAATAGGACAGAGTGCAGAAGCATCCTGTCCGGCGTTTAATATTCCAAGCAGCAGATTGATTTTCTCGCATTGCTCGTTTATTTTTGCAATGGTATTCACAGGAACATTCAGTGCATCACAGGCAAGCGTACCGACAGGAAATGTTTTGCTCTCATATATGACCGTATCCTGCCAGAAATCCAATGTCATCAATTCTTGATTCATGCTTGCCCTCCTGTCCTGTTTTTTCATTTTTCTAATTATATCATGTAAATGTAAAGAAATCTACGTCCTCAGATAAGTTGTCCTGTTTTTTGAAACAGGATTGTCCTGTCATTAGCCTGTTTTTTGAAAAATCCGTCATAACCATAATAGAAGGAGCGAAGCACCTGCCAATCACGGCGGGTGCTTCGTGCTTTCCAGAATATTATGAACGGAGGGTTTTCTATGACAATCTATGAAACCATCAAGGCGGCAATCAGCGTCAAGCAAGCCGCCGAACACTACGGGCTGAAAGTGAGCCACAACGGCATGGCTTGCTGCCCGTTCCACAACGACAGGCATCCGAGCTTGAAGCTGAATGAGGACTATTTTTTCTGCTTCGGCTGCGGAGCCAAGGGGGACGTAATCGACCTTGTGGCAAGGCTGTTCGATCTGAGCAGTTATGAAGCAGCGCAAAAGCTGGCTGCGGACTTTGGACTTGACCCAAAACCGCCCACTGCCGCAGCTATGGTCAAGCCGAAGCGTCCCTATATCCGTCAGTTACGGGAGGATGAAATGCTGTGTTTCCGGGTGCTGACGGATTATCTGCATCTGCTGGAAGATTGGAAAGTACGATACGCACCCAAGACACCGGAAGATGCTCTGGATGACCGTTTTGTGGAAGCCTGCCAGATGCACTGCTATATCGAATATATGGCAGATGTGCTGACGGTGGGTGATCTGGAAGAACGGGTGGCATTGGTGGACAAGCTGATGCAGGACGGCAAAATTGCTTTTCTGCAAGAGTACATCACACGAAAGAAAAAGGAGGTGGCGCACCATGGCGAAGAACCGGAAAACGCCTGATATGAATTTGCCTGTCTGGTTTGACGGGCAGAACATCAACGAAGCTCTGTTTTGTGAAGAATTTCTGCAGGAGCGCAGAATCATCTTCGCAAACGGAGCTTTTTTCACGCCCAATGGTCGAGTGACGGACGATCTCCCTCTGCGTGGGGAGATTTACGACAAGCTGAAATTCTGTGCCGTAAACAATATCCCCCGGAAGATCACCAACATTCTGGAAGTGCTGAAACTGGAAGCGCAAGTGCCGGACTTTCCACCGGAGCAGGATCGGATTCATTTGTCCAACGGTACGCTACTGCTGAACGGCACATTTACCGAGGGCAGACCGACTATCGTGCGAAACCGTCTGCCTGTTGTTTACAATCCTCATGCACCTACACCTGTGACCTGGCTAAAATTTCTGGATGGGCTGCTCCATGCGGAGGACATCCCCACTTTGCAGGAGTTTATCGGCTATTGCCTGATTCCCTCCAACAAGGGGCAGCGCATGATGGTGATTAAAGGCAACGGCGGCGAAGGTAAATCTCAAATCGGTGCGGTACTGTCTACCATCTTCGGCACGAATATGAAAGACGGCAGCATCGGCAAGATTTCTGAAAACCGCTTCGCCCGTGCTGATTTGGAACACATTCTCCTGTGCGTGGATGATGATATGCGGATGGAAGCTCTGCGCCAGACCAACTATGTAAAATCCATTGTCACCGCACAGGGCAAGATGGATTTGGAACGCAAAGGCAAGCAGAGTTATCAGGGCTGGATGTTCGCCCGATTGCTGGCATTCAGCAACGGTGATCTGCAAGCCTTGTATGACCGCAGTGACGGATTTTATCGCAGACAGCTTGTGCTGACCACCAAGGAAAAGCCAGTGGACAGAGCTGACGATCCCGACCTTGCGGAGAAGATGAAAGCCGAATCCGAGGGTATCTTCCTGTGGGCATTTGAAGGCTTACAGCGGCTTGTTACCAACAACTTTAAGTTTACGGAGAGTGACCGTATCCGGGAAAACCGGGAAGCGGTCAAGCGTGACAACAACAATATCTTTGATTTCATGGATTCCGAGGGATACATCCAGCGTAAAGCGGATGCGTCCATCAGTTCCAAGGATTTCTATGAAATCTACCGGATGTGGTGCGAAGAAAATTCCCTTGCACCGCTGAAAGCCCGCAGCTTCAGCGACGCCATGATTGCCAATGCCGGGAGATTCAATCTGGAACATTGCAACAATATCACCAACTCTGCCGGACGGCGGGTTTGGGGATTCATGGGAGTGGAAGCCATTGCACGACCTCATATAAATGGGTTTTACGGAGATTCGCCGTGTACGTACGTACCGGAGGACATTCCGGAGGAATGGCGGCAGGTCGAGTAAATCCCATTGCTGGTACGTATGTACGCAGCAAAAGAGCGTGAAACGCTCTTGATAGAAACAGCTCATTTCCTTTATTTGGGCTGTTTCTATTGCAGTGAAAGATTTGATTTTCACTGCCGCCGGGATGGGTGGTGTTTCGCAAAACAGCAGCTATCCGGGCTGAACAACAGAAAACGATGCAGACAGTTTTCGGGCAGTTCAGCAGAGGTCACCGCAGTGACCGCATTCCCCCTCGGGAGAGCCCTCGGAGAGCCCACGGCACTTTGCAGCCAGTATGGATGAAAGTGTAATAGTGGGTTATTACACTTTGAAAAAGTGCCGTTCTCCAGCCCTCCGCTGTCTGCAAATCTCAAAGAAAGGAAAAATCCAATGGCAAGAAATGATGGAATAGACCGTACCGTAGCCAGAAATCAGGACTTGGAAACACCGGCTGATGTGGCTAAGGTACAGGAACACAATGAGCGTGAAAAGGACAGCTACAGCAATCAGGACATCGTGCCGGAACGCACTTCTTTGAACGTTCATTTCAAAGCACCCATGGACGATTATGTAAAAATGTTTGAGCAGATGGAACAAGACGGCGTGATCTCCACCAGAGGTCTGAAACCGGATGCCGTCAAATACGGCGAGTTGATCTTCGATGTGAACTCCGCTTACTTCTACAACCACGGTGGCTATGAATTTGCAAAAGAGTTCTATGCCGATGCCTACAAAGCCGCCGTGGAGATCGTGGGCGGTGAACAGTATATCCTCTCCGCTGTGATGCACGCCGATGAGCGCAACCGGGCAATGTCCGAAGCTCTGGGCGAGGAGGTGTACCACTACCACCTTCATGTGGTTTATATCCCGGTGGTGGAAAAGCAGATCCTTTGGTCGAAGCGATGCAAGGATGAAGCCCTCCGGGGAACCGTTAAGGAGGTCATCACACAGGTCAGCCGCAGTAAGAAATGGGAGTCCAAGCTGGTGCTTGACGAGGACGGTAATCCAATGTTGAACGCAAAAGGAAAAAAGATTTTGAGGTCATCCTACAGTGTGTTGCAGGATGACTTTTTTCATTTCATGCGAGTTGCCGGATATACCGATCTGGAGCGTGGAGAACGTGGAAGCACCGAGGAACATCTGACTGTGACCCAGTTCAAGGTGCAGGCAGAACAGCAGCGGCTGGAAGCTGTGACCGGGCAGGTGGCACAGGCAGAACAGAATTTGGAGGATGCCAAAGCTGCCACAGCAAAACAGAAAAAGAAACTGGAATCTTTGCAAATGGAAACCAAGGCGGCAAAGACCATTGCGCTGACAGTGCAGGACATTGAAGCAATGGGCAAAAAAGCCACATTCGGAAACAATATCACGCTGACACCGGATGAATGCGACACACTCAAACGCTATGCGGTCAATGGCATTATCGCCAATGCTGACAACAAGCGTCTGAAAGAAAAACTGGCTTCCGCAGAAAAGACGGTTTCCATCTGGAAGCAGCGGTATGAAGCGGTAAACGAAAAATATATGGAACTCAAACAGAAAGCCCAACCCTTTCTGGATGCACTGGAAATCGCATCCGAAAAGGTTCGGGCTTTTATCAATTCTATCCTCATCAGAGGAAAGGAAACACAGGAACACGAACACCCTGCCCGGAAGCGTGGACAGGATATGGAACTTTGATGGAGGAATCGCCTATTGAAGAAATATTATGAGGAAGCGAAATATAATGCGGCATTTGACCGCTGTGTGGATGTTATGAACCAGATGCTCCAGAAATATGGACATCAGGTTTTGGATAAATTGGAGCAGGACGCACCGCAGGAAGTGGAGCATTCCGAGGAAAGTAATCAAGCGCAGCTTTTGACGGATAAGGCTGCGTAAAATTTGCAATTTACACGTTGCGTATTCACTATGGCTATGCTATAATGATTACGCAATGTGTATTTTTGCTTTTGTGGAGAAAAGACGGATGGATTGTAAAAACAGAATTATAAAGTTGCGTGAAAGCACAGGACTGAATCGGAAAGATTTTTGCAAGCTCGTCCATATTCCTTACCGGACTATGACTGAATGGGAATTGGACAACCGCCATGCACCGGATTATGTGCTGTGGCTTTTGGAGTATTATATCCGCAACGAGGGACTTATGGTAAAAGGAAGGAATGAGGGAGGTGGAGATTCTGAAAAAGAAACAACTTAAATGCTATCTTTATACAAGAGTGTCCACCTCGATGCAGGTTGACGGATACAGTTTGGATGCCCAGCGTGACAAGCTGCGGAAGTATGCGGCATACGAGGATATGATCGTTGCCGGGGAGTATTCTGACGAGGGCTTTTCCGGAAAGAACATTCAAGGGCGGCAGGAGTTTCAACGGATGCTGAATGACATCCAGGACGGCAAAGATGATGTTTCTTATGTGTTGGTCTTTAAGCTGTCCCGATTTGGCAGAAATGCAGCGGACGTTCTGAACTCTTTGCAACTCATGCAGGATTTCGGTGTCAATCTGATCTGCGTGGAGGATGGCATTGACAGCTCCAAGGATGCAGGAAAGCTGATGATCTCTGTGCTGTCTGCGGTGGCAGAGATTGAGCGAGAAAATATCCGCACACAGACAATGGCAGGACGTGAGCAAAAGGCTCGTGAGGGCAAATGGAACGGCGGTTTCGCTCCATATGGATACAAACTGGAAAATGGAAACCTTGTCATTGCAGAGGATGAAGTGGAAGTAATTCGGGTCATTTATGACCGTTACATTCACACTAATGAGGGTGTTGCAGGAGTTGCAAAATATCTGAACCGCAATGGTTATACTAAGAAACTAAGACAGAATAATACCATTCCGGGATTTTCAAGGGATTTTGTGAAAAATGTATTGTACAATCCTGTTTATATGGGAAAGATTGCTTACGGCAGACGAAGAACAGAAAAGAAACAGGGTACAAGAAACGAGATGCACGTGGTTGAGCAGTCGGAGTTCCCGGTTTATGAAGGGCAGCACGAAGCTATCATTTCCGAAGAAGATTGGTATCTGGCACAGGAAAAGCGCAAGATCAATTCCTTTAAGCGGGAAAAGGTCAATAATCCAGACCATGCACACATCCTGTCCGGTATCTTGAAATGCCCATGCTGCGGCAAGAGTATGTACGGCAATATCGCCAAGGCGCACAGCAAGGACAAGAAAACACGGTATTATTACTACTGCAAAAATACGGTTACACCGACAGGGCATGAGTGCAGTTTCCGTCTGAATATCGAGCAGATGGAAATCAACAAATTTGTGGCGAAGGTTATCTCCGCTATGGTCAACAATCCACGATTTGTAGAAGCAATTCAGGCGAAAATCGGAACAGCAGTAGATACAGAAGATATGGAAAAGCAGATTGCTGTCCTACAAGGGCGGCTAAAGCAAGCCTTTGGAACGAAAAGCCGCTTGGAGCGTCAGATGGATACCTTGGACATCAACGATGTCTACTATGACAGAAAGATTTTGGACTTGCAGCGCCGCTATGATGAGCAGTATGATACGATAGAGGAAATCGAAGCTCAGATTGGCGAATTGCAAAGTCAGATCCGCAGCATCCAGCAGGAGAAGATTTCCGGTGACAATATCTATCGCTTGTTGCTGGCATTTGATGAAGTCTACCATTCCGCAACGGAAGCGGAGCAGAAGGAGTTTATGAAGGCCTTTATCGAGCGAATTGAGATGTTCCCGGAGAAAAGGAAAGACGGAAGCTGGATAAAGAAGATTGTATTCAATTTCCCCGTACCTGTTGATGGTGAGGAAGTGAAAGAACTTCCCTTGGAAACTGAAACAACTGTCGAGACAATATGTCTCTTAGTTCTGCGGAATCCTGTGACACAGATCAACATTGATGTGGACGAAATGGTGTAGGATAAAAGAGGACTGGCAACCTATGGGCAAATCGAGGATTATGCGCTGAAACAAAGCGGCTTGAAGGTCAGTAGTCTTTATATCGCTTCGGTAAAGCAGAAACAAGGCATTATTGAGTGAGAAAACGACAATAAATCGAAATCCGAGGATGCCAGACAGCCACAATGTCCGCCGGAAAAGAAAAGAGCCATTACAGAGGCATTGAAAGATTCTGGAATGATTTGACTTCACATAAGGAAAACCCGAAGCAGCACGGTAAAGGTACTGCTTCGGGTTTTTTACTGTTTGGCCTTATATGCTTCGCCCCAAGCCCACATGGAGTCCAGAATGGGTTTCAGGCTTTTGCCGAGTTCTGTCAGCGAATACTCCACTCTCGGCGGGACTTCGGCGTAAACCTTGCGGTTTACAAGTCCGCTTTCCTCCATTGCCCGGAGCTGGGCGGTCAAGACCTTTTGGGACACATTGCCTACGGACTTTTTCAGTTCCCCGAATCGCTTCGTTCCCGGCATCAAGTCCCGCAGAATAAGCACCTTCCACTTATCCCCGATGAGGGTCAGCGTGGTCTCCACGGGACAGGCCGGAAGCTCAGTTTTTGCTTTTGCTTCGATCATTTCAATCCCTCCGAAAAAAATTGGAAGCGCCGAAACACGGGAGAACCCAGTAACGGCGCAATTGTTTCTTCTTGGTAACTACAGCACAATATTGTGCTTACTTCACGAATTGAAGCTACGGTATTATTATAATGCCAGAGGCAAACGAAAGCAAGCCCAATTACCAAGGAGGTTACTCAAAATGAAAAAATTTCTTTCTCTCACGCTGACTCTTGCCATGCTCGGCACGGCTCTCACCGGATGCGGCTCCAAGGATGCCGCTGCCAAAACACCCACTGCCAAAACACCCGCTGAAAACACCTAGCAGACGACGCCTGTCCGGCAGGAGCAGAGCCAGACCGAAAAGGCGCTGGCGCTCATCAACACCTTTGCCACCGGCGATACGGACACCGCCCGCAGCCTGTTGGCAGATGGCTACATCCAGCACAATCTGGCATACGGCACCGATGCGGACACCTTCATCGGTTCCGTGGGATATCTCGCATCCGCCGATGTGAAAACCACTGTGAACAACATCCGCGCCTTCGAGGACGGTGACAAGGTGTTCTTGCAGACGATTTACAACTTCGCCGGTGCCGGTGAGCAGGTCGCCTTTGACATCTTCCGTTTCGATGAGGACGGCAAGATCGCCGAGCATTGGGATGTGATGGAGACCATCGCAGACCAGTCCACCTGGCAGAATCAGAATGGCAAGTTCTGATCGTTACCCAGAGGTAACCATACCACAATATTGTGCATACTTCACAAGCCGTACAAATCGCATTACAATCAAAGCATCAAGAGAAAACAACAAATTTTTGGAGGTACTTAACATGAACAAAGTCGTAGAATTTCTGAATGCCAACCCTGTGCAGTATCTGGCTACCGTCGGTCGTGACGGCAAGGCAAAGTGCCGCCCCTTCATGTTCGCGGGCGAGCTGGACGGCAAGCTGTGGTTCTGCACCAACAACACCAAGGATGTCTACAAGGATATGCAGGAGAACCCGGAGGTAGAGATCTCCGTTTCCAGTCCAGACTATGCGTGGATCCGTCTCCACGGCAAGGCTGTGTTTGAAAACAACATGGCTGCCAAGGAAATGTGCATCCGGAACCCCATCGTGAAGGGTCAGTACGGCGAGGCCACCAACCCCATCTTTGAGGTGTTCTATCTGGATAATGCCCACGGCATCATCGCCGACTTCTCCGGCAACCCTCCCTACGAGTTCTAAGAAAGCAAACCAACGAAATCTTCGGGGCAAGGTGAAATCCCTGACCGGCAGTAAAGTCTGCGAAGCGCAAAAGCGCCCGATACGGTGAGATTCCGTAACCGACGGTATAGTCCGGATGAAAGAAGATATGAGGAAGCAGCCCCGTAGGAAAACCCGTCCTGTGGGGCTGCTTCAAATCCCCGCATATCTTTTGAGGTTTTGACTATGAACCAGAGCGAAAAAAGACTGTTTCTCATACAATCTCTGCTGAACGAGCGCCCCTCCTGTCAGAAGCAGATCATCCCGGCGGATTCCGAACGGCAGAAGATTTTACTGCGCGGTCTGATGAATGTCCGCAGAGCTTATCCGATTGGCGCGAATTTCCTGCAAACACAGGATGCCTATCTGCAAGACGAGACCGCCGCAAAGGGTATCACGGATATTGCCGACCTGACACCCATTCAGCCGGGGCTGTATCTCTGGCAGGGCGATATTACCACGCTCCGCTGCGATGCCATTGTCAATGCGGCAAACTCCGGCATGACCGGCTGCTATATTCCCAACCATCGCTGCATTGACAACGCCATTCATACCTATGCGGGCGTAGAGCTGCGGCTTGCCTGTGAGGAATTGATGGAGCGGCAGGGCTATCCGGAACCCACCGGACAGGCGAAAATCACCCCGGCGTTTAATCTGCCCTGCCGCTATGTGCTGCATACGGTTGGTCCGATCATCAGCGGTCGAGCAACCAGAGAGGACAAAGAACTGCTCGCCTCCTGCTATCGCTCCTGCTTGGAGCTGGCGGCAGAGAATGGCTTGGAAAGCGTGGCGTTCTGCTGTATTTCCACGGGTGAGTTTCATTTTCCAAATGATCTGGCGGCAGAGATTGCAGTCCGGACGGTCAAAGAATTTTTCAAAAAGCAAACTAGTGTCAAGAAGGTGATCTTCAATGTTTTCAAGGATTTGGACAAAGCCATCTACGAAAAGCTGCTCTGAGCAGATGGAACGGCTGAAAGCAGCATTACAGGACTGCGACGCCGTGGTGATCGGTGTCGGCTCCGGACTGTCCACGGCGGCGGGCTTCACCTACACCGGCGAACGGTTTGAAAAATACTTTTCCGACTTTGCGGCAAAGTACGGTATCCAAGATATGTACAGCGGCGGCTTCTATCCCTTCCCCACGATGGAAGAATTCTGGGCGTATTGGAGCCGATACATCTACATCAACCGCTATATGGATGCTCCCAAACCGGTCTACGATGACCTTTTGAAGCTGGTGCAGGACAAGGATTATTTTGTCATCACCACGAACGTTGACCACTGCTTTCAGAAGGCTGGCTTTGACAAGAAACGGCTGTTTTACACGCAGGGCGATTATGGTCTGTTCCAGTGCGGTGAGCCGTGCTGTCAGGAAACCTTTGATAACGAAGCTGTGATTCGGGAGATGGTGGAACGGCAGAAAGATATGAAAATCCCGTCAGCGCTGCTCCCTGTCTGCCCCCACTGCGGCAAGCCGCTGACGATGAACCTGCGGTCGGATAGTAAGTTTGTTGAGGACGAAGGTTGGCACAGAGCAGCGGAGCGGTATGAAAACTTTCTCCGTACCCGTGAAGGACAAAAAATTCTCTTTCTGGAATTGGGCGTTGGCTACAACACCCCGATTATCATCAAGTACCCCTTCTGGCGCATGACACACCAGAATCCCAGGGCAGTGTATGCCTGCATCAATCTGTCAGAAGCATATTGTCCCAGAGAAATTCAGGAACAGGCACTCTGTATTAAGGGAGATATAGGCCGGTGTTTGGCAAAATTAACAGTAGAATAAGGAGAAAAACAGATGACAGAAAAAGAAAAACTGGAAAATGGACTATGGTATGATGCAAACAATGATGCGCAGCTGCTGAAGCTGCGTGAAGACGCGGATGAATTGTGTTTTCAACTGAATCAGACTTCGCCAAAGGATGGGCAGAAAAAGAAAACTCTCATAGAAAAACTTCTTCCTATGTGTGGAGAGAAAGTGACGATTTTAACACCATTCTATACAGACTACGGCTGCAACTGTCAAATCGGCAGCCATACATTCTTCAATCACAATGCATATCTCATGGACTGCGCCCCTATCACTATCGGCTCCTACTGCTTTATTGGCCCGAACTGTGGCATCTATACGGCAATCCATCCGCTATATCCAGAGGACAGAAATCGAGGCCTGGAAAAAGCAAAGCCGATAACAATTGGAGATAACGTATGGATCGGAGGAGACGTTACTATTCTTCCGGGGGTAACAATTGGAGCTAACACTGTGATTGGGGCAAAAAGCGTGGTTACAAAGGACATTCCCGCAGGTGTTCTTGCTATGGGGAATCCCTGCCGTGTCGTGCGGGACATCACAGAGAAAGATTGTATTCAGGAGGAAGTGCGTCATGAAAAAGAGAATTTTGAAAAACGGCACACCGCATTCTCGTTACTTTAGTGATGAGTTAGGTGTGCCCAATTTTTTATCGAGGTCCAGAACAAATGTTTGCCGTATGTGGAGACATATGATATACGGTAAACATGGAGAAAGATATATTTACTATTAAGGAAAATGAACTTTCATATGGTAGAGGCTATGTATATTCTTTACAATACCATCTTGTCTGGTGCACGAAATATCGAAAACAGGTTCTGAAGAATGGGATAGATGCAGAATGTAAAAGGATGCTGTATGAGCTGTGGGGAGGACATTTGTGGAATCCGTCGTATTGTGCAGTTACCGTAAGTGACCGAAGCCGGGATCAGGTAATGGCATATATTGAGGGACAAAAAGAGAAGAAAAAAAGAAAGTAGGGGGCTTTATGCAGATTGTATCCAGCTATGGAGTAGAAATTAATAAAAAGAATATACCGCTCCGTGCGACACTGGATATTTTCCGGAAAGCAGTTTCCTATCTGATCCCGGTGTATGCAGAGACGTGGGAAGAACTTTCCGAAATCAGGAATCCGCAAAAACGCTTTAATGAAGCGGAACATCTGGTACATGAGACGAAAAAGAATCATGCCCGGTTTGCGTTTGACCGTCATTTCCCCAAGATGCCATCCTATCTGCGAAGGTCAGCGATCCAACATGCACTCGGAGCGGTGTCCTCCTATTACACACGGCTTGATCTGTGGGAAAAAGGAGAACGAAAGGGAAAACCAAAGCTGGTCTGTGAGAATCATGCGATGCCGGTATTCTATCGGGATGTCATGTATAAGGAAGCAGAACCGGGAGAAGATGTGGCCCATTTAAAGATGTTTGATGGGCGTGAATGGAAATAAGCGGAGAGGAAAATCACAAAAGGATTTTCTTCTCTGCGAGTCTGTGTGTATTAACACAGGCATTGCTTGCCACGGTAACTTTTTTCTGAACACTTCTCCGGATGCCTTGCGTTTCTTCGGATATTCGTATACAATGTATCGTGTTGAGTATTATCCATGCGGAGGTGCGGTATGAACGGGATTAAGGGCTATATCTCCATTCGGGAGGCGTCCTATCACTGGGGCGTGTCAGAGCGGCGGGTCAACCAATATTGCGCCGAGGGGCGGATCCCCGGCGCGTCCCGGTTCGGGCGCTCATGGGCGATCCCGGAAAATGCGGAGAAACCGTCCGACCCTCGTAGGAAGGCCACGGAAGGAGGCGGTGGATATGATCTCCGATGAAACCGCATACCGACGGTATCTTGACGGAGAGCAAAAAGCTACCGACCTGTTGGTGGAACGCTACGGCGATGCGCTGACACTTTACATCAACGGATATATCAAGGACATCCACGAGGCGGAGGATCTGATGATCGAGGCCTTTTCACAGCTTTTCGCAAAGGAGCGGCCGATTGAGGGTGTGGGCAGTTTTAAGGCATATCTTTACAAAACCGCTCGTCATCTTGCGATTCGACATAAGCAGAAACACCGTCTTGCGTTTCTGCGCTTGGATGAATTGGACTTTGAGCCGCAAAGCAACACCCTGATCGATACCGATCTACTTCGCAGCGAACGAGATCGCCAACTTTATGATGCGCTTGAAAAGCTGAAAGCAGAATACCGGGAAGCACTCTATCTTGTCTATTTTGAAGATATGAGCTACCGCGATGCGGCAACGGTCATGAACAAAAGTGAGAGCCAGATCACAAAACTGGTCTACCGTGGAAAACAAAGCCTGAAAGTAATTTTGGAGCAGGAGGGATTTACTTATGCGGACAAGTGAGGAGCGTGCCCGCCTGATCCACAGGCGGACAGCGGAAATTAAACAAGAGCATCGAAAAAAGAAACAACAAGGGATATATGCAGTCTGCATGGCGGCCTGCCTGTTTTTGGTGATCGGCATCGGTGCAATGATGCCGGGATTGATGAGGAACGCAGCGGACGGAAGCATCGTCCATTCTTCAGGAACGGCAAGCCTGATAGGAAGCCACGCCGCACTTGGCTATATCATGATGGGGCTGTTGGCGTTTCTTCTTGGAGTTTGCGTGACGGTTCTTTTATACCGTGTGCATCGGAGATGTGAACGACAGAAGCAGGAGGATGCCGGAGATGGAGAACTTTGAACTCATTGATAATCTTTTTCAGATCACGGTGTTGCTCTGCGCCTGTGTCGCTGCCGGTATTCTTGCCATTCGTCACAGGAACCGCAGCCTCCTGATTTTATCTCTTGCCTATGCCTGCTTTGCCATGGGGACGATATACTATGTGCTGTATCTGATCATCATTGGTATCTGGCCGCAAGTATTTTATGTGGCGGAGATCTCATGGCTGGCTGCGTGGCTTTTCTACCTGTCCGCACAGATTTTGCGAACGGAGGGGATGAAGTGCCGCTTTTCGCTCCCTGCCGGAGCCGCGGCTGCGTTCATTGCAGCGGTTGCTTTTCTCGACCACGATTTTGGCCCGTCTTATTTTGTTTCCGCACTGTTTGCGCTCACGGCGGGCGCGATCATGTATCTCTCGGTATCTCATATACAAAACGGCAGCTTGTACCGAAAAAGAGACTTTTTTATGATCATCTGCGTTATGTTGCAGGTGTTATTATATTTGGTTTCTGACTTCACGCACGACTACACGCGCTTTCAGCTCTACTACGCTGTAGACCTTGCGCTGACGTTATCCATGGCGGCGCTGCTGCCCCTGACGCTGCGGGAGGTGAAGCAGGCTTGACCTATATTGAAAATATTTTCCTCTGCCTTGTGCTTCCGCTGATTTTATCCATGTTTTTCATCAAGGGGCGCGTTCGGCGCTATGCGCTGTTTTTGACCGTCGGTATGGCCGTTTGCCTGCTCAGCGCCTATGTCAGCAGCTTCTTCATGGGGCAATACGGCGTGGACGGCACCGTTGCCGCTATCGAGATCACGCCCGTATGTGAAGAAGTCATGAAACTTCTGCCGCTGCTGTTTTTCTATCTGATTTTTGAGCCGGAGCCGAAAGAGATGCCTGCGGCAGCCATCGCCATCGCCGTTGGTTTTGCCACCTTTGAAAATGTCTGCTATCTGACGGAAAACGGCGCGGCCAATTTTAACTTTCTGCTGATCCGCGGGATCTCCGCTGGAGCGCTGCATATTCTCTGCGGCGTTTTTTCCGGCTTCGGTGTTTCCCATGTGTTTCGCCGTCACTGGCTGGCAGCAACCGGCACCGTGGGTATTCTTGGAGCCTGCATCGGTTTCCATGCCATCTATAATCTGCTCATCACGGCGGACGGTGTATGGAAAACGGCAGGATACCTCTTTCCGTCGCTGCTCCTCCTCTGCCTATACGCAGCAAAGCAGCTGCTGCCAAGGCAGAACATTTCCTTTGAATAAATACAGATTTCGCGCGCAGAGCCGTCCCAAATTCGGGGCGGCTCAATTTTTTTGAATTTTTTTCGATTTTAGGTGGAAGGATTTTGGATTTCATGTCTTTTAGGAAGTAGAGGGTCGTTGATTGACCCTGGAAACAAAAAGCGAAAGGAGACATTGACAATGACCGGCAGAACGGAGCGCCGGATTCGGGAGATCCGGCGACGGACGAGGCAATACAGGAAGCGGTACGAAAGGCGCGTGCTTTCCACCTTAAGCGTGTGCAGTCTGCTTCTCTTTGCCGGGATCGGTATTCTTTTGCGGAAGGTACAGTCAGGTGGCGTCCCCACCGTGACAGACAGCTATGGCTCTGTGCTGCTGCGAGGAGGCACAAGCGCATACGTTGTGGTCGGCATCGCCGCCTTTGCGGTGGGGGTGACAGTGACCATGATCTGCATCCGGCTGAAAAACAAATCAAAAGACCGTACAGTCAGTACGGAAGAAAGGGAGGACTAAATGAAATTGAAAAAACGGATATTGAGCCTGCTGCTCTGCGGCGCAATGCTCTTTTCCCTCTGCTCTCAATCCGTGTTGGCCGAGGAGAATGGGCAGGCGGGCGGCGTTACAATAGGCACAAGCGGCCTGTGCGAACACCACCCGGAGCATAACGCGGACTGCGGCTACACGGAGGGAACGGCGGGAACACCCTGCGTCCATGAACACACCGCAGATTGCTATGAGGAAGTAACCAACTGCGTCCATGAACATGACGAGGACTGTTACCCGGAGGAAAGCGTTTCCGGCAATGAAGCGACCCCGTCCGGCGCACAAAAACGGGAGCCGGAGAACTGCCCCCACATCTGCGACGAGGAAAGCGGGTGTATCACCAAGAAATTAAACTGCCAGCATGAGCATGACGATGAGTGCGGCTACTCTCCTGCAACTGCGGGGACCCCCTGCGGGTATGTCTGCGAACTGTGCGGCAGTGAGGATAGTGAGAAACTGGCTACTCCGTCCAATGCGGAGGCTGTCACGGTGGCAAGCGTACAGGCCATGATCAACGCTTTACCGAACGCAGAAGAAATCACTGAAGAGAACGCTGAGGAAGTCAAGGCGCAGCTTGAGGCCATCGACGAGGCGAAGGCGCAGCTCTCCGACGAGGAAACCGACGAGCTGGATATGACCCGGTATGCGGAAGCTGCCGCTGCATTGGGGGCGCTGGCTGCGCCAATGCTATTGGCTAATGATTCGCCTGACGAGCAGTTTTCCCTCGCTCCCGGCGGCAGATATTACTTTGACCTATCAGCGATGAATATTCCCGGAACGGCAAACGGCGATCTGCCGGACAGCACCCTGCACTATGTTCCCTTTACCTACGCAGGAACGGTGGACGCCTACAAGCTCACATCAGCAATGGCAACCACCGAGGAGCATGCAGAGCAGAACAAATATGACCACAGCCTGTTTATTGCGGACTACAATGTGACCTTTAATGTAGACTGGAATCAGTTGAACGAAAAACAAATGATTTTCGGCACACCCTATACCAGCTACGGCGTGAACTACACCATGCGGGCGCCGTCGGCAGGGAGTCAGTCTAATAATAATAATGGCAAAGACGATAGTAGTAGTACGCGAGGCATCCCGAAAAGCAACGAATGGGATGCGATTTTAGATAAGGCAAATCAAGACTGGAAGGATAATACATCTGGGTATATCAAAAACTGGTCACGTAAGTATTCCTTTGGACAGGACAACCATGCTGATGCGTCGTACCGTGCGATTCGCGGGTGCAATTCGGCCCGCTACTGGGGCTACTACACTGCTACGTACTCCCTCCCGAACGTCGGTTTCCGCCCCGTGCTTGAAATCCTGAACGCTGACACACTGGATTCTGACGGACTGAAGGTCGTTACCCTTGACCTGAACGGCGGCAAGCTGGGCGGCAGCTCCGATGCTATTCACATCATCGTGAAAAACGGCAGCGCATTTACCGCCCCTGCGTCCGACGGCCTGACCCGCCCGGACGGAAATACAGGCAGCTACTTCATGTGGCTTGGCAGCGACGGCAAGCTCTACGCGCCCGGTGCCAACGTTCCGGCGGAAGTTACCAAGCTCACGGCGCAGTTTGCTTTATCAGAGCAGTTCACCCTTACCCCCGGCGGCAGATATTATTTTGACCTTTCGGCGATGAATATTCCCGGAACGGCAAACGGCGGAAACTCAGATGGTGCGGTTTCTTTGCCGGATACGTCGCTGCACTATGTTCCCTTTACCTATGTGGGAACGATAGAAGCCTACAAACTCACGTCTGCGACGGCAACCACCGAGGAGTATGCACAGCAGAACAAATATCCCCACAGCCTGTTTGTGGCGGACTATGCCGTAACGCATACGATTAGCTGGGGTGGCCTGAATGACGAAGGTCTGATTTTCGGCAAAAATTATGCCAGCGGCGGCGTGGACTATACCCTGCGCGCACCGTCTGTGGGAAGTATCTCTACAGGTTCGGGCGATTCCCAACGCGGCGTGCCCCAAAGCAACGAATGGGACACGATGCTGAACAAGAACAGCGGATATATCCAAAACTGGAATAAAATGTATTCGTGGGGACAGGATACTTCTTCTGCCGCCGAGTCGTACCGTGCGGTTCGCGGGTACTATTCGGCCCGCTACTGGATCAGCTGCAATGTTGCGTGCTCCTTCCCGTACCTCGGTTTCCGCCCCGTCCTTGAAGTCCTGAACCCTGACGAACTGGGCTCTGACGGACTGAAGGCCGTTACCCTTGACCTTGGCGGCGGCAAGCTGGGCGGCAGCTCCGAGGAGATTCAAATCATTGTGAAAAGCAGCGAGAGCTTTGCCGCGCCTGCGTCCGATGGCTTGACCCGCCCGGACGGAAATACAGGCAGCTACTTCATGTGGCTCGGGAGCAACGGGAAGCTCTACGCGCCCGGCGTCAACGTTCCGGCTGATGTGACGGAACTGACGGTGCAGTGGACAGCCCCGACCTATGCCGTAACCTTGAATACGAACGGCGGCACGATCAACAGCGGCAATGTCACCGGATACACCTATGGCGTGGGCGCAACACTCCCGGCGGCGGACGATATGACCTATACAGGCCACACGTTCAAGGGCTGGTATGATAACGAGAGTCTGACCGGCTCTCCTGTTACGGCAATCGGCAGCACCGAAACGGGTAATAAAGAGTATTGGGCGAAGTGGGAAGCAAATACCTACACCGTCACGCTGAACACAAACGGCGGCACGATCAACAGCGGCAATGTCACCGGATACACCTACGGCGTGGGTGCAACGCTTCCGACAGCCGACGATATGACCTATACGGGATATACGTTCAAGGGATGGTATGACAACGAAGGCTTGACCGGCTTTCCTGTTACGGCAATCAGCGACACCGAAACGGGCAACAAGGAATATTGGGCGAAGTGGGAAGCAAATGCCTACACCGTCACGCTGAACACAAACGGCGGCACGATCAACAGCGGTAATGTCACCGGATACACCTACGGCGTGGGTGCAACGCTTCCGACAGCCGACGATATGACCTATACGGGATATACGTTCAAGGGATGGTATGACAACGAAGGCTTGACCGGCTTTCCTGTTACGGCAATCAGCGACACCGAAACGGGCAATAAGGAATACTGGGCGAAGTGGGAAGCAAATACCTATACCGTGACATTTTACCCTAATGGTGGCAGTGTCAATCCGGTTGCTGCTACCACAGATAGTTCCGGCAAGCTGTCCTCTTTACCTACACCAACCCGTGGTGGCAACTATCGTTTTGATGGATGGTACACCGAACAGACCGGCGG
Organism: Pilosibacter rotomagensis; assembly: GCF_045062245.2. Classification (NCBI taxonomy): domain Bacteria; kingdom Bacillati; phylum Bacillota; class Clostridia; order Eubacteriales; family Clostridiaceae; genus Pilosibacter; species Pilosibacter rotomagensis. Next base: position 1,459,542 of record NZ_CM170323.1, read on the forward strand.
CATAAAAGTTACCTTAAATCAGGTTTATACGGCAGATACCACCCTATATGCCTACTGGATCTATACTAGCGGCAGTTCATCTTCCGAAGACAGGGACGATCCCTCTGGCAACGCCTTTATCACTGATCGTCCGAACAAGGATAACCCGACCACACCAACTACAGCAAAATCAAATTCTGTAAAAGTGGATAGTAAGGGAAATGCAGTGATTACAAGAAGCATAGTTGCTGATGTTATCTCCGTTGCCCAGTCTGACTCAATAAAGCATGGGAATACGAAAAACGGTATCGCGGTGGTTGTTCCTGTGGAAATCAGCAAAGCGTTAGCTGGTGTGCAGATTACGCTGAAAGCAGATGCACTGGATAAACTAGTGTCCTCTGGTGCCAAACGGTTCACCATCGATACCGACAGTATGGCTGACTTTGGATTTATGCTGGATACCCTAAAGGAACTGAACCGTCAGACTACCGGAGATCTTATTCTAAAAATGAAGAAGACCGCAGTTACCTCTCAGGAAGTAGAAACAGCCATTGGAAATCGCCCGGTCTATGATATTACCTTATGGGAAGTAAAGAACGGCAAGGAAACTGCTGTCAACTTGAGCGGGAAGACCGTCAGCATTGCAATTCCGTATACTCCGGCGAAAAACGAGAAGCCTGGCAACCTGTATGCGGTTTATGTGGACGAAAACGGTAATGTACAGTGGATCAGCAAATCCAGCTATAATATGGATCAGAAAGCAGTGATTTTTGTAGCAGAGCATTTCAGCATCTACGGCATAGGCTACAAGAATCAGATTCCTGCCTTTACCGACGTGAACAACCACTGGGCAAAGGACAATATGCTCTTTGTTGTTAGCCGTGGGCTGCTGAGTGGTACCAGTGCCACCACCTTCAGTCCCAATACCGGCATGACCAGAGGAATGTTTGTCACCGCACTGGGGCGATTAGCAGGTGTTGACCCGACTGATTACCAGGCCAGCATGTTTACCGATGTGAAAGAAGATGCTTACTACGCCCCATATGTCAACTGGGCGGCAAAGACTGGCGTTGTCAGTGGAACGACAGATACTACTTTCGCCCCGGATACCAACATCAACCGCGAGCAGATGGCGGTCATTATGAAGAACTACGCTACCAAACTGGGCTACACCATCCCGAAAACTCTGGAAGTTGTGAATTTTGCGGATAGCGCAGGTATTTCTTCCTGGGCAAAAGAAGCGGTCAAGTCCATGCAGCAGGCGGGCATCCTTGCGGGCAAGACAAACAACTGTTTCGACCCTGCCGGAACCGCAACCAGAGCCGAAGTCGCTACCGTCCTGCGGCGGTTCGTGGAGATCGTCATCGATCCGCAGACTGCCAACGGCTGGGTGCAGAACGACAGCGGTGAATGGAGTTACTACAAAAACGGGGATTTGGTCAAAGGTTGGCTCTCTAATGATCAGAAGTGGTACTGGTTGGACAAAAATACCGGCAAAATGTTCTCTGGTGGTTGGAAGCAGATTGACGGTAAGCAGTATTACTTCTACGCAGATGGCTCTATGGCGGTGAATACCACCGTAGACGGCAAGACCATCGGTGCGGATGGAGTCAGAAAGTAAGTTGTTTTACCAGCAAATTAAGAATTAAAACAGGGGCATTCCAAACGACATGTGTACTGGAATGCCCCTTCTACAAAAAAGACTGTTTGCCCGTAATAGCAGCGGACAAAGAATAAACGCGGTCGGGTAAGCAGATACCCAGCCGCGTTTATTCTTTCTCTGGTTTTCCCCTTGTGTCGAGCAATTTGTCAATCAGGGCAAGTAAAAGCTCCTGTTCCCGATGACTGCATTGTAGGACTAAACGCTGTATGCGCTCTACGATTTCACTCTCCTGTTCTATCTGCGGTGCGAGAACTTCATCAAATGAAGCACCAATAGCATTAACGAGACGGATCAGGACGTCCAAGCTCGGCTTTCGTTTGTCATTCTCGATAGCTGATAGAAAACGAGAACTGATTTCGGCACGATCCGCAATTTGCTCACGGGTATAATCCCATTTTTCTCTAGCGCAGCGAAGGGAACAACCAAATGAGAACATAATTTGTTGCTTTAGAAAGAAAGTGTATTAGTTCTGTTTCTGGTGAGAAAGAGTCCACATGGTGGTAGATATGAAATCATAGCCAGACACAGACGAAAAGAAGTAGCACTATGGGCAGGGCTTACAGGATTCGATTTTGACAGGCGTGAACGTGAGACGGCAGGCAGAAGAAACGTTGTCACTGATAAGGATTTGACCAGAGATGGTAAATGGAAGTATAATTGGACTGAGAGAAAAAAACAGGAGTGACAATATGGTAAATAATCAAGTACATTCATCTCAGTCAGGAACCTTTGACATCAGTGCAGCAATGCTCCATATCATTGCCATGACATTTATGCTGATGGATCATCTCTGGGCTACGCTTCTTCCGGCGCAGGACTGGCTGACCTGCGTAGGAAGGCTCGCGTTTCCCATCTTTGCATTTATGGCAGTGGAAGGATATTTTCACACGCACAGCTTTAAAAAGTACATTCTCCGGCTGCTGCTGTTTGCGGTGCTGTCGGAGATACCCTTTGATCTGATGTATGGCGGAACCTGGTTTTATCCGTTTCATCAGAATGTGATCTGGACGCTGTTGATAGGACTCTCTGGAATCCATTTGATGGAAAAAGTTCGAAAAAAACGGAAACTGTGGATCTTTTTGCCGACAGCGGTTCTGGTCGTGCTGGCTGGAAGTGCGCTTGGGACGGTAGGAATGGCAGATTACTACGGTGCCGGTGTATTGACACTGTTTATTTTTTACTTTTTCCGGGGAAGAAAATGGTGGTGTTTTTCCGGACAGCTTCTGGCGCTTTATTGGGTCAACGTAGAGCTTCTGGGAGGTCTGATGTACCCCATCCGTTTTTTGGGGATGGACTTTGAACTCTGCCAGCAGGGACTTGCATTGCTTTCATTGCTTCCGATCTGGCTGTATCGTGGACGGCAGGGCTGCCATACGAAAGTCTTCCAGTATAGCTGTTATGCGTTTTATCCGGTCCATATGCTGCTTCTTGCATTGGTGTTGAATTATGTGAATCGATAATGATAAGATCTGTGGCTGCAGGGGATACGACCCTGCAGCCATTTTTTATGTAACAGGAAATTCCGAGGAATTCCCAGTTACATAAAAAGGTACTGACGTGCCAAAGATGCGCACTCGCGCGAAGATGTAAATTGTCGCAAGCGACCGCGCGAGGCGCGAGAATGTGCCAAGGCACATTCTTTTTCATTAACAGGAAATCTTATGGCATGTATAAAAAGAGCGGTAGGATTGTTTCCTTTATTTTAAATATTCATCCATCCAGTCAATGATCTCCGTCATCCGGTCGATCCTGTTCTCCGGCTTTCCGCCTCTGGACAGCTCATGATTTTCTCCATGGAACAGGCAAAGCTTCGACGGGCAGCCGTTCCGCTTGATGGCGCTGAACATGGCGAGTCCTTCCGCCATATAGCATCGGTAGTCCTCATCGGAGTGGATAAAGAGTGTCGGTGTCTTGCAGTTCGGCGCAAACTGGAGCGGGGACTGCTTCCAGAGAAGCTCCACATCGGTCCTCGTGTTGGTTCCCTGGTTGTTTAAGATGAAGGTGTGTCCGATATCGGAGTTGTGCTCAAAGGATACCCAGTTGGAGATGGAACGCTGGGAAGCCGCCGCGTGGAACCGGTCTGTATGTCCGATGATCCAGTTTGTCATGAAGCCGCCGTAGGAGCCGCCTGCGACACCGAGATGTTCCGGATCGATCATCGGGTACCGTTTCAGGACTTCATCCGTGAAATCCATCAGGTTCTGATAGTCCACAGTTCCGTAGATTCCGTTGATATTTCCAAAGTCCGTACCCCGTCCGTCAGATCCTCTCGGGTTGCAGAAGAACACAAAATATCCGCGGTTTGCCCACATCTGCATCTCATGATAGTAGACATCTGAATAAACGGTTCTAGGACCGCCGTGGATATTTAAGATTCCAGGATAGGACTTACCTTCCTCGAAACCTGCCGGTTTTAATACCCATCCGTGGATCTCGTACCCATCGCTGGCAGTGAATGTGAAGGATTCCGGAGTCTGGACGTCGTACTCGTCGGTGAGCCAGTCATTCATGTGGGTCACCTGCTCGCCGTCTACAAAAAGTTCCGCAATGTGGAGGCCGTGGAATTCCATGGAGGCGATGTGTCCGCCCGCAAGATCGAAGCTGTCGCAGGAGCTTCCTGCCGTCAGCGGCCCGGAGACAGTGCCGCCCTGCGAGATCTTATAGAGATGGGAAAAATCTTCCACGGTGGAGATATAGTAAAATTCCCCGTCCACAGCCTTAAACGTCTGTCCTGCGTCGAATCTGGAATCGGAGCCCACGGAGGAGCCGCCGATGGAAGATTCATAAGGATGGATCAGCTTCATGGATCCGTCCGCGAGATCCATATGGTAGAAGTCACAGTATTTCGTCGTATCCTTATAGGAGTCATCCGTTGCCGCAATGAGTGCAGTCTTTTCGTCTAAGAGGGAGACAACTCCGGTGCGCATGGAATCCGGCGCGATCAAGGCTTTTGTCTCTCCGGTGGAGAGGTTATAAAGATAAACGCCCGGACGGATTCCCATGACACTCTGTTTCCACGGATAGGCCTTGTAGAGCAGGAGGTTTCCAAGGACAGAATGCTGGGAGCAGTCAGTCCATTCGTCCGCCACGTAAGTGAGCTTATCGGATCCCATATCATAGACAGCGTAACGGTTTCTCTTCGCGTTCGTGTATCCCTGGCCATTGCCCCAGAACGGAAGCTCGTCGAAGACCTCGTAAGATTTCTTCCTTGTATCCTTGTAATTATCATGGCGGATCGTCAGGAGGTAACGCCCGTCCGGGAGAAGACGGATTCCTGTGACGGAAGCCGGAACCGATGCGCGGCATGAGGCCTCGCCGCCGGACGGAGAGATTTCATAAAAGAAAGAAGTGCCGTTTTCTTTTTCCTTTTTAAGGGCCGCAGTCCGGGCCGCAGTAAAGATCAGCGTATTTTCTGCTGTCCAGGACCAGATCTTCGCGTCACCGGCGCAGGTGACACGGGAGACAGTCTTATTCCCGAGATCATACAGGTACAGGTCAGACAGATAGCCATTGGTCTCCCGGTCCGGTACGGATACCGTGAAGGCGATCTTCGTTCCATCGGGTGAAAACTGCGGGTTGCTCAAAAAGCGGAACTTCAGGAATGTGTCGATCTCAATCTTCTTCATCGTCATGTCCTCCATAATTGATATTAGGAAATTCTGGGGAATTCCCTGTTACACGAAAAGGCACTAATGTGCCAATGATGTGTATTAGCGCGAAAATGCAGATCAGGTGCATCCATTCACAGAACCTGCTGGGTTGCCCCCGGCAGATCATAAGCCGGAAAGCACTGGATCGTTATGAAATGAGTATAAATACTCAGAGTGGAGTGTGTCAAGGAAAAGTGAAGCAGAAGCAGGGGTATCCGGAAAAAGCGCTTGCCATATCAGAAAAATGATGTTAAAATATTTTAGACTATGTATAATGCGCACAAAAAGATCCCTGGGACCGGTGCACGAGAGATAAAAAAGAGCGAGATGCGAAGAGAAAGGAAGATAAATCGATGTCAGGACATAATAAGTTTTCCAACATCAAACACAAGAAAGAGAAAAACGACGCAGCAAAGGGTAAGATCTTTACCGTAATCGGAAGAGAGATCGCTGTCGCAGTTAAAGAGGGCGGCGCTGATCCGGCTAACAACAGCAAACTGCGTGATGTGATTGCAAAAGCGAAAGCAAACAACATGCCGAACGATACCATCGACCGCGGTATCAAGAAAGCAGCCGGTGACTTAAACTCTGTAAACTACGAAAACTTAACATACGAGGGATACGGTCCGAGCGGTGTAGCGATCATCGTTGACACACTGACTGACAACAAGAACCGTACTGCAGCGAACGTAAGAAGCGCCTTCACAAAGGGCGGCGGAAACGTAGGCGCACAGGGAAGCGTTTCCTTCATGTTCGACCGCAAGGGCCAGATCGTGATCGACAAAGAAGAGTGTGATATGGATGCCGACGAGCTCATGATGGCAGCGCTTGATGCAGGCGCTGAGGATTTCTCCGAGGAAGAGGACAGCTACGAGGTTATCACAGATCCGGACAACTTCAGTGCAGTCCGCGAGGCTCTCGAGAAAGCCGGAATCCCGATGGTAGAGGCTGATATTACTATGATCCCGCAGAACTGGGTAGAACTTACCGACGAGGAAGCGATCAAGAAGATGCAGAGAATCCTTGATCTCCTTGACGAGGATGATGACGTACAGGCTGTATATCACAACTGGGATGAATAAAGAATCGTAATTGTGTATGTTGTGATCCCCTTTCACCAGAATTGTACTGATGAGAGGGGATTTCTTCATGTAACAGGAAATTCCGGGGAATTCCCTGTTACATAAAAATAAGCCGGCAGCCGGAAGGCACCGGACAGTCACATAAAACATAGAACTGCAGGAAAAGCGGAGAGCGTGGAACTCTCCGGAGGCAGGAGGGAGGAGTCTGTTATGACGGATATGAAGAAAAATATAAAAAGGACAGCAGTGCTTTCCGTGGTGCTGATCCTGGTGTTCGCGACAACCGTATTTGGCGCAGAGCAGACGGAAGAGTATGTGCCGGCGGTCTACGCGACGTTCTGGGCACTCGTTCCGCCGGTCGTGGCGATCGGGCTGGCACTTGTCACAAAAGAGGTGTACAGTTCTCTGTTCGTTGGTGTTCTCATGGGTGGAATCCTGTATTCCGGTTTCAGCTTTGAGGGAACGATCACCCATATCTTTGAGGACGGAATGATCAGCGTTCTCTCTGACAGCTACAATGTGGGAATTCTGATCTTCCTTGTGATCCTTGGAACGATGGTGTGCCTGATGAACCGGGCCGGCGGGTCGGCAGCATTCGGCCAGTTTGCGGCGGATCATATTAAGGGACGCGTGGGCGCGGAGCTTGCGACGATCCTGTTGGGCTGTCTGATCTTTATCGATGATTATTTTAACTGCCTGACTGTGGGAAGCGTGATGCGCCCTGTGACAGACAAATTTAAAGTCTCAAGAGCAAAACTCGCGTACCTGATCGATGCGACGGCAGCTCCGATCTGCATTATCGCACCGATCTCTTCCTGGGCGGCCGCGGTTACCGGATTTGTTGAGGGCGAGGACGGATTTTCTATCTTCGTGCGGGCGATCCCATACAACTTTTACGCGATCCTGACGATCGTGATGATGATCGGAATGGTACTCTTACGGACAGAATTCGGCTCTATGAAATTTCATGAGAAGAATGCGCTCAAGGGGGACCTTTATACCACGCCGGGACGTCCGTATGACACGGAGAAACAGCCGGAGGTCTCTGTCAGGGGAACTGTTCTGGATCTTCTGATCCCGATCATATCCCTGATCATCTGCTGCATGATCGGCATGCTCTATACGGGTGGATTTTTCTCGGGAGAGGATTTTGTGACAGCCTTCTCCCAGAGTGACGCGTCCCTGGGACTTACGATGGGAAGCTTTTTTGGACTTTTGATTACCATCGGTCTCTATCAGGTGCGCCGGGTCCTGAAATTCTCCGAGTGCATGGCATGTATCCCGGAAGGCTTTAAGTCCATGGTCCCGGCGATCATGATCCTGTCCTTCGCATGGACACTGAAGGCGATGACGGACAGCCTCGGCGCAGATGTCTATGTGGCGACTGTGGTTGCGTCCAGCGCCCGTTCCTTCTTAAATTTCCTTCCGGCGATCATCTTCGTTGTGGGCTGTTTCCTGGCATTTGCGACGGGAACATCCTGGGGAACTTTCGGAATCCTGATACCGATCGTTGTTGCGGTATTTGAGAACAGCAATCCGGATCTCATGATCATCTCCATCTCCGCCTGCATGGCAGGAGCTGTCTGCGGGGATCACTGTTCCCCGATCTCTGACACGACGATCATGGCGTCTGCCGGTGCCCAGTGTGAGCATGTAAACCATGTGACGACCCAGCTTCCGTATGCGATCGTGGCTGCGGTGGTATCCTTTATCTCCTACATCATCGCAGGCTTCGTCCAGTCCGCCTGGATCGCACTTCCGATCGCGATCGTGCTGATGGTGATCACGATGCTTGTGATCCGCGGGATAAACGGGGTGCTGAAAGAAGAATAGAGAAGAAAAACAAAAAGAGCAGAGGCTTTTCAGCCTCTGCTCTTATAAAAATCGGGGCAACAGGATTTGAACCTGCGACCTCTCGGCCCCCAGCCGAGCGCGCTACCAAGCTACGCCATACCCCGGAAGTAAATTCATTATATCAGAATCCAGGGAAAAATCAACAAAAAAATCATGGATCTTTCTGTGCCGTTGCAAAGCTGCACGGGAATTGATATAATGAAATACATGAAAACAGGAAGGAATCAGAAAAATATATGAAACCTACGATCCTTTTATACCATCTGCCGGAGGGCGAGAGACTGTTAAAGATCAAAAAAGCGCTGTTTCCACTTGGAATGAAGCTTCGCGCAGTGAAGAAGGAAGAGTATCTGGAACCGGTGGGATATCTCGCAGGAGTGAAGGAGATCACTTCCTGCGGCGAGATCTACGACGGAGAGGACTTTGAAAAAGAGATGATGGTGATGGCAGGTCTTACGTCCGGACAGGTGGACCGGGTGATCCTGGCGCTCAGAAAGGCAGGAGCCGGACGGATCGACTACAAGGCAGTGCTCACACCGACGAACCAGAACTGGAATGCGCTGAAATTGTATGAAGAGCTTGCGGGAGAGCACGCGCGGATGAATCAGTAAAAAGCATACCCGGACGGGAATTGGAAGAAACTGATGACAGATCGTGCCAGGGCGGAAAAACTGCAAATAGGCATGGGAAACAAAAATGGTTAAGAATGTCTGATCGGACCATAGAGTGGAGGAATCAGCCGATGAAAGATGAAAAAAAGCAGAAAAAAGAAGTCCTGAAAAAAGAGATGGAAAGACTTGGAAGCCTGCAGCGGGAATGTAAGGAGGAAAAGATCCCGGTCTATCTCCTGTTTGACGGGTATGATGGCGCCGGAAAGGGCGTTCAGATCGGGCGTCTCATGCAGGCGCTTGATCCGAGAGGATTTGACGTTTACACCGGAGACAAGGATACCGAGGAGGAGGCACTCCGCCCGTTCCTCTGGAGGTTTGCGGTCCATGCCCCGGCAGCGGGGCGGATCGCGATCTATGACACGAGCTGGTACCGGGGAGTCCAGGCGGACCGCTTTGAGGGGATCCTGAAGGAGAAACAGGTGGATGCAGCGTTTGAGGATATTCTTGCATTTGAACGCTGTCTCGTGGACGGCGGAACAGTCATCGTGAAGCTGTTCCTCGAAATATCGGAAAAAGAACAGGCAAAACGGTTTGAAAAACTCCTGGGATCAAAGGATACCGCATGGCGCGTGACAGAAAAAGAGCGTGAGAGGAACGCCCACTACGGAAAATACAAAAAGATCAGCGACGAGATGATCCGCCGGACCGATATGCCTTACGCACCCTGGTATGTGATCGATGCGAAGGATAAGACGGAAACGGCCCTTACAGTGATAAAGACGGTGGCGGATGTTCTGGAAAAGGCGCTTGAGAAAAAACGGGCAGGAAAAGAGCCGGAACTTTTTGAAGCTCCGCTCCCGCCGGACCGGTATGAAAAAGGGATTCTTGCGAAAGCGGATCTTACGAAGAGCCTCAAGGAGGCAGAGTACCGGAAAAAACTGGCAAAGCTCCAGAAACGCCTGGAGACGCTCCACGGGGAACTCTATCGTCTGCGGATCCCGGTGATACTGGGATTCGAGGGATGGGATGCGGCTGGAAAAGGCGGCGCGATCAAGCGTCTGACAAGCCACCTCGACCCGAGAGGTTACAAGGTCTGCCCGACGGCATCCCCGAATGACCTGGAAAAATCCCACCACTATCTCTGGAGATTCTGGAACAATGTGCCGAAGGCCGGACATATCGCGATCTTCGACCGGACCTGGTACGGAAGAGTCATGGTGGAGAGGATCGAGGGATTCTGCTCCGAGGCAGACTGGCATCATGCCTACCGGGAGATCAACGAGATGGAAACGCATTTCGTCAATTCCGGAGCACTTGTCCTGAAATTCTGGATCCAGATCGACAAAGATGAGCAGGAACGGCGCTTCAATGACAGGATGAAAAATCCGGAGAAACAGTGGAAGATCACGGACGAGGACTGGAGAAACCGGGAGAAGTGGGATTCCTATGTTCTTGCAGTGAATGAAATGCTGGAAAAGACCTCCACGAAGGACGCACCCTGGATCGTCGTGGAAGGAAATTCCAAATGGTATGCGAGGATCAAGGTCCTCGAGACTGTGGCGGACGCCATGGAGAAAAAGATAAAAGAAGTGGAAAAAGATAAGAAGAAATGAGTAAAGTTGTGATTATCGGCGGCGGGGCAGCGGGAATGGCTGCTGCCATCGGCGCCGCGGAGTGCGGACATGACGTCTCCGTCTATGAAAAAAATGAAAAGCTTGGAAAAAAGATCTATATTACAGGAAAAGGAAGATGCAACCTGACAAACGGCTGCGATACGGAGGACCTGTTCAGACACATGGTCTCCAACGGAAAATTCCTCTACAGTGCGATCTACGGGTTCACGAATTTCGATATCGTGGATCTCGTGGAGGCAAATGGCTGTCCGGTAAAGGAAGAGCGCGGCGCAAGGATGTTCCCGGTATCGGATCATGCATCCGATGTGACAGGGGCTCTGGAGCGGAAGATGAGATCCCTCGGCGTAAAGATCTTTCTGAATGAACCGGTAAAGGATATCGTGATCCGCGAGGAAAAGGCAGCCGGGATCATCCTGGAAAAATCAGGAAAGACCGTAGAGGCCGACGCGGTGGTGATCGCCACAGGCGGACTTTCCTACCCGTCTACAGGGTCTACCGGGGACGGATACCGGTTTGCAAAGGAGGCAGGCCATACGGTGACACCGCTGTCACCGGCGCTTGTCCCGTTCGTGTGCGCGGAGGACGATGTGAAAGAACTTCAGGGACTTTCCCTGAGAAACATCGAGGTGACGGTCTGGAACGGAAAGAAGCTTCTCTGGAAAGAATTCGGGGAAATGCTGTTTACCCATTTCGGCGTCAGCGGACCGGTCGTTTTAAGCGCCAGCAGCTATGCTGCGAAGATCATCAGAAAAACGCCTCTTAAGATGGAGATCGACCTGAAACCGGCGCTCTCGAGAGAGCAGCTGGACGCCAGGATCCTGCGGGATTTCGATGAGGCGAAGAATAAGCAGTTCAAGAACGCGCTGAACCATCTCTTCCCGGCAAAACTGATCCCTGTGATGATCAAAAGAAGCGGGATCGATCCGGAAAAACAGGTCAATGAGGTGACGGCTGAGGAGCGGAAGCGTCTGGTTGACCTCACGAAGGCATTCACGGTAACGCTCACAGGACTTCGCGGATATAATGAGGCGATCGTGACCCAGGGCGGCGTGAATGTGAAGGAAGTAAATCCGTCCACGATGGAGTCGAAGAAGTTAAAAGGTCTCTACTTCGCCGGAGAGGTCCTTGACCTGGACGGCGTCACCGGCGGATTCAACCTGCAGATCGCCTGGTCGACGGGAATGCTGGCCGGAAGAAGTGCGGAATAAATGAACAGTCACGAATAAATAAAAAAACTTGAAATAAACTAAGGGGAGAATGACATGTCTTTTAATGTAGCGATCGACGGCCCGGCAGGGGCCGGAAAGAGTACCGTGGCAAAATCTGTCGCGGCACTGAAAAACTTTATCTATGTGGACACCGGAGCGATGTACCGGGCCATGGCACTCTATTTTCTTCGAAAAGGCATCGACAAAACGGACGAGAGTGCGATCAACGCCGCGTTGGGTCAGGTGGAGATCACGATCCGCTATGAGAACGGTGCGCAGCAGGTGATCTTAAACGGTGAGAATGTGTCCGGTCTGATCCGCACCGAGGAGGTCGGAAATATGGCATCTGCGACTTCTGTCTATAAAAAGGTCCGGGAGAAGCTTGTAGAACTCCAGAAGGAGCTGGCGAGACAGGCGGACGTCATCATGGACGGCCGCGATATCGGAACCTGCGTCCTTCCGGATGCCGACGTGAAGGTGTATCTGACTGCAAGCTCCGCAGTCCGTGCAAAACGCCGCTACAATGAGCTCAAAGAGAAAGGCACTGACTGTGATCTCGACGAGATCGAGAAGGACATCATCGACCGGGACTACCGGGATATGCACCGGGAGAATTCTCCGTTAAAGCAGGCGGAGGATGCGGTGCTTCTTGACAGCTCCGACATGACTCTGAAGGAAGTTGTGGACGCGATCGTTGCGATGATCGAGAAAAAGCAGGGTGCGTGACATGGAAGTAACAGTGGCAAAGACAGCGGGCTTCTGCTTTGGCGTGAAGCGTGCTGTGGAAAAAGTATATGAGCAGATCGGAAAGACGGAAAAACCGATCTACACCTACGGTCCGATCATCCACAATGAACAGGTCGTGGGGGATCTTCAGGAAAAAGGAGTGGAGGTCATCGACACTCTGGAAGAGCTGAGGACGATCCGCGATGCCGTTGTTGTGATCCGTTCCCACGGCGTCGGAAAAGATGTCTATGACATTTTGAAAGAAAACGGAGTGGAGATCGTCGATGCCACATGTCCGTATGTAAAAAAGATCCACCGGATCGTGGAAAAACAGACCGCAGAGGGAAGAAGAGTCCTGATCGTCGGCAGTGAGGACCATCCGGAAGTGCAGGGCATCAAGGGCTGGGGTGATGAGAGGACAAAAGTCATCGAAAACATGGATGATTTCCGCAGACTGGAATTACCGGAGGACGAAAAGCTTTGTATCGTATCCCAGACGACATTTAATTACAAGAAATTTCAAGATCTAGTTGAAAAAATTTCTAAAACGCGGTATGATATAACTGTTTTAAATACGATTTGCAATGCAACACAGGAAAGACAAGTGGAAGCGATGAGGATAGCCTCGCAGGTGGACGTGATGCTGGTTATCGGCGGGAAACACAGCTCGAATACCCAGAAGCTATACGATATCTGCCGGAAGGAATGTAAAAACACCTATTACATCCAGACTCTGGGCGACTTTAATCCTGAATGTATTAGTTCTGTGCGCAGTGTAGGTATTACGGCCGGGGCGTCAACCCCAAACAATATTATCGAGGAGGTTCATACTAAATGTCAGAGTTAAGTTTTGAACAAATGTTAGAAGAATCATTAAAAACAATACGTACAGGAGAGGTTGTCACCGGTAAGGTCATTGACGTAAAAGAAGACGAAATCGTTTTAAATATTGGTTACAAGTCTGATGGCATCATTACCCGCAGTGAATACACAAACGAGTCCAACGTAGACTTAAGAAATCTTGTACATGTTGGTGACGAGATGGAAGCCAAAGTCGTAAAGGTGAACGACGGTGAAGGTCAGGTTGCTCTTTCCTACAAGAGACTGGCTGCAGACAGAGGAAATAAGAGACTTGAGGAGGCATTTGAGAACCACGAGGTTCTTACAGCAAAGGTTTCTCAGGTTCTTGACGGCGGTTTAAGCGTGATCGTGGACGAAGCTAGAATCTTCATCCCGGCAAGCCTTGTATCCGACGTATATGAGAAAGATTTATCCAAATATGCTGATAAAGAGATCGAATTCGTAATCACAGAATTCAATCCGAGAAGAAGAAGAGTCATCGGCGACCGCAAGCAGCTTATCGTTGCTAAGAAGGCTGAGATGCAGAAAGCACTCTTCGAGAAGATCCATGTAGGTGATAAGGTAGAAGGAACTGTTAAGAACGTAACTGATTTCGGTGCATTCATCGATCTCGGCGGCGCTGACGGTTTACTCCACATTTCCGAGATGTCCTGGGGAAGAATCGAGAATCCGAAGAAAGTATTCAAGGTTGGCGATAAGGTAACAGCTCTCATCAAAGATATCAACGGTGAGAAGATCGCTCTCTCTATGAAGTTCCCGGAGACAAATCCGTGGGCTGACGCTGCTGAGAAGTACGCAGTAGGCAACGTAGTTACAGGTAAGGTAGCTCGTATGACTGACTTCGGCGCATTCGTTGAGCTTGAGCCGGGCGTAGACGCTCTGCTTCACGTATCCCAGATCTCCAGAGAGCACGTTGCTAAGCCGGCTGATGTACTTTCCATCGGTCAGGAGATCACTGCAAAGATCGTTGACTTCAACGAGGCAGACAGAAAGATCAGCTTAAGCATGAAGGCTCTTGAGGCTGACAACGCACAGGAGCAGACTGAGGAGTAATCTGGAAGTCTTTGATCGGAAATGAATTTTTTGGGACATCACAGTTGTGATGTCCCTTTTTTGCTTAACGGGAAATTTCAACGGAACCCCTGTTAAGCAAAAGGGCACTGCCTGCCCAGGGTGCGCACTCCAAAGTGCCCGGATTGCCGCAGAAATGCCGCAATCCGGATCCTTTCTACAAAAATGCGTAAGGGATTTGTAAATGAAATCCTAGTGTATTTTCAAGAATTATATGCTAAGATATGCCTACAAAAAAGAAAACAGCTGCGACAACTTTTTTGAAATCTGGAAAATTTGAGGAGGAACTGATATTATGAAGAATATGAAAAAAATGACTGCGCTGGCATGTGCAGCGATGATGATGGCATCTATGGGAATTACCGGATGTGCAAAGGCGGACGGACAGACAAAGGAAGAGACAAAAGCTGTTGTCGTTGAGACTCCGACAGGAACGGAAACTTCCGCAACGACAGAAAATGAGGCGACAATGCTTCCAGGCGGCGAAAACCCGGAGGGCACAGGAGCGGAGGCAGAGAGTGAATACGCTCCGTTTGTCGGCACCGTTGTTTCCATGGAAAACGGTGAGCTTACGATGAACCGCCAGGTCGGGGATTCTACCGAGGAAGTGATCATCACGATCTCTGATGATACAAAGATCCTCGACGGCGTCAACGGTTACCCGGTTGAAGCAGATACTCTGACGGAAGGAAAAGCAGTGAACGTTTATGTGGGACCGGCGATGACAATGAGTCTGCCGCCGATCGCGAACGGGATCATGATCATCACGGATGTTCCGGAGGACGCGGCGTTCCCGAAATATACCCAGGTAGAGAGCCTTGATCAGGGAAGTGCAGACGGAGAGTTCGTTTTAACAACCGTGGATGGCAGCGAATACACGATCACGGCTGAGACAAGACTTCTTCCGTATCTGACTAAAAATATCGTTTCCGAGGAAGATCTCACAGAGGGAACCGATATCCTCGTCTGGACATCTGCAGATGATGCCGCAAAGACAGAGAAGATCGTGATCTTCCAGAGCGGAAACTAAGGGAATAAAAAGACAGGATCCGGGCATACTTCCTTTACGGAAGGAGTGTGGACCATTGTCTAAAAAGAAAAGGGAACCGATCGATCCGGAGCATATAAAGCCGGAGGATCGGATGAAATTTGAGATCGCGAAGGAACTGGGACTTGCCGACAAGGTTGTAGCCGGCGGGTGGAGGTCACTCACTGCAAAGGAGAGCGGACGGATCGGCGGTCTTATGACAAAAAAGAAAAGAGAGCTGTCTGCGGGGGAAGAACACATCTGATGAGGAGAAAAAGGGAAATTTTCGGACCGAAAATTCCTACCCGCAAAAAGTAACAGGAAAACTGCCGTTGAACAACCGGCAGTTTTCTTTTATAATGAGGAAGAAAGAGTTTGGCTGAATGCAAGTGAGACTTGATCCGGAGAGGATGGAAGATGATGAAGGTATCGCTCGTCTGCTTTACGAGAATGGGATTTGAAACGATGAAAAAGATCGCCGGGACGGGGAGTGCCGGCGGAAATGAGGAAAAATGGGACACGTCGCTGTGGGTCGCAGGGCGTTACGCGCTCCGGCTTGCCAGGGAAGATGCCGGTCTTCCTTATCAGGCGATCGCGGAGGGCGGACTTTCCGCGTGGACCGGGGCGGAGTTTCAGCGCTCGGATGCGCTTATTTTTGTCGGCGCCTGCGGGATCACTGTCCGCGCCATCGCCCCGTTCGTGCAGGATAAATTCCATGATCCGGCTGTTCTCTGCGTGGATGAGGCGGGAACGTTCGTGATCCCGCTCCTTTCCGGTCATGTAGGAGGAGCAAACCGCCTGGCGGAGTTTGTGGCCGGTGGGATCGGGGCGGTCCCTGTCGTCACGACGGCGACGGATGTGGAACGGAAATTCGCAGTGGATGTCTTTGCAAAGGATCACGGGCTTGTGATCACGGACCGGGTACTTGCAAAAAGGATCTCGGCGGATATTCTTGCGGAGGAACCGGTTGGCGTGCTCTCGGATTTCGGCTTTTCAGGATGGAAAAAAATACCGGAAGGACTGTTTCGCGACCGGCTCTGTAAACGGAATATCCGGATCACGGTGTCGGACCGGGAGAAGGACGGGATCCCGTCAGACCGTGTCCTGCGCCTCGTACCGAGGTGTGTGGCACTGGGGATCGGATGCAAACGGGGAACTCCCGCGGAGAAGATCCGAGAGACGGTGGAGGACGCTATGAGGCGGAACGGGATCGACCTCAGAAGTGTCTTTGCGGTCGCGAGTATCGATATCAAAAAGCAGGAACAGGGGATCATCGATTTTGCAAATACGCTGCAGGTCCCGTTTCTCACCTTTTCCAGTGAGGAGCTGAACAGCCAGCCGGGAACGTTTACAGAGTCGGAATTTGTCAAAAAGACGACGGGAACCGGAAATGTCTGCGAGAGATCTGCGGTGGCAGCCTGCCGGATGGGAGTCAGAGACTGCCGGATCTTATTTAAAAAGGAAGCGGGAGATGGCGTGACGGTGGCGGCGGCGTATGATCCCAGGCTGTAAAAAGATGCTATGCGGCAGCGCTTGTGATGTACACGGATAATAGGAGAGAAGAGACTATGATGATTCTTGTAAACGGAGGCAGTTCGAGCGGAAAATCGGCATTTGCGGAATCGCTGATCCTTGAACAGGATAAAAGAGAACGGGCGGAAGAAAATAAGACCTGCCCATCCTGGTATCTGGCGACGATGATCGCCTGGGATGAGGAGTGCAGGGAGCGGATCCGGAAACACCGGAATATGCGGGCGGAGAAGAATTTCAGGACGATCGAATGTCCGGTGGATCTTGAAACGGCGGAGATCCCGGCTGGGAGCCGCTGTCTTCTGGAATGCGTTTCAAACCTTGCGGCGAATGAGATGTACCGGGGAGATATGAAGAATCCGGAGGAACATGCAAAAGAGAGGATCCTTGCCGGAATCGAAAAGGTCAGGAAGAAGTCCGGCTTTTTCGTGATCGTGACAAATGATGTCTCCGGAGAGCAGGGGGCATACTCGGAGGAGACGGAAGAGTACCGGAACCTTCTGGGAGAGATCAATATTGCGCTGGCCGGGGAGGCCGATGAAGTGTATGAGGTCCTCTGCGGAATTCCGGTAAAGATAAAAACTGCGGAGAAGAACACGGCTCAGAGAGAGGACAAGGAGAAAATGGAGCATATGACAGACGGGATCACGCTGATCACAGGGGGAGCGCATCAGGGGAAAGCGAAATTTGCCATGAAAAGGGCGGTGGAGAACAGAGAAGACCGCTTTATCTGTGCGGCGGACGGAGAAAAAACGCGATTTGCCGATGCGTTCAACGCGGAGGTGATCTTAAATCTTCATATATATATAAGAAGAATGATCAAGGATCCGGACGAGTCGGGACTGCGGACGGAATATCCGGCTGGAAATGAGGAAAATTGCGGGGACAGGGCGGAAGCGTGCATGTACCGCTTTCTGGATGAAATTCTGGAAAAAAATCCGGCAGCAGTCATCACCTGTGATGAGATCGGCTGCGGGATCGTCCCGGTGGACGCGGATGACCGCCTCTGGCGTGAGATGACCGGGGACGCGTGCCAGTATCTGGCAGCACGCGCGGGAACGGTCTTTCGCGTTGTCTGCGGGATCCCGGTGCTGTTAAAAGGCGGTGAGCAGTGATGGAATACGGACACGGCGGTGATGTTTACCGGAACCGGAACGTGGAGCTTGACTTTTCGATCAATGTAAATCCACTGGGGATGCCGAATTTTGTGTGGGAGGCGGCGATGAAGAGCATCGCACTCAGCACCAGATACCCGGACAGTACCTGCGGAGCACTCCGCGCGAGAATGTCGGAACTTACCGGGATCCCGGGGGAGATGATGATCTTCGGGAACGGCGCTGCGGAGCTGATCTTCCGGCTGGTGCAGACGTTATGCCCGAAGAAAGCCGCGATCCCCGCCCCGTCTTTTATGGAATATGAGACCGCACTGAAAGCATGTGGGACGGAAGTTTCCTTTTTTTACTTAAAAGAATCGGAATCCTTTTTTCTAAACATTTCCGAATATCTGGAATTTCTGAAAAAAGAACGCCCCGATATGATCTTTTTGTGTACACCGGCAAATCCGACCGGTGCGATGATGAGAAAAGCGGATCTCTTAAAGATCCTCGACTACTGCAAAAGAGCGGGGATCGTTGCCGTGATCGATGAATGCTTTATCGAATTCTTAAATGAAGAAAAGGCGGATGGCTGTATCCGGGAATTTCTGGCGTGGAAGGAAGGAATGCCGGAAAATGGGGGAACGTTATTTCTCCTCAGGGCATTTACGAAGACATACGCGATGGCGGGACTGCGGATCGGCTATGGATTTTGCACGGATCCGGGGCTTATCGAGCGGATGGAAGAAAACTGGCAGCCGTGGAGCGTATCGATCCCGGCCCAGGAAGCTGGGCTGGCGGCTCTTTCGGATGAGCGGATCCCGTTCCTGAAAAAAATGCGGGAGCTGGTGGAAAAGGAGAGAAAGGTTCTCTCGGACGGACTCACAAAGGCGGGATTTACAGTGTTCCATTCGGAGGCGAATTTCCTTCTGTTTAAGGATTTTAAGACGGAGCAGGAATCGTGGCTGTACGAGTTTTTTCTGGAACACGGGATCCTGATCCGGTCCTGCAAAAACTACAGGGAACTCGATTCGAGATTTTACAGGATCTGCGTCCGGACGCACGAGGAAAATCTTGAGTTTCTGGAGATCCTGAAAGAGTACCGGTAATTCCGTATGGCGAGGCTGGAACTGCCGGGCTGAAAAATTTTCGGAAATTTATAAGCAAAAATAATAAAAAAGTGAAAAAAATTATATGAATTGACGGTTGCTAAAATTCGACAAAGCTGTTATACTCTAGGATAATAACTGGAACTGACGCAACGACAGTTTTTAGTTATATTTTTTTTAAAAATAATAAAACAGAAGAAAGAGAGGGAACCATAAAATGGGTAAGATCATTGGTGAAGGTATTACATTTGATGATGTGCTCCTTGTACCTGCATATTCTGAAGTAATCCCAAATCAGGTTAATGTTTCAACACACCTGACAAAGAAAGTCAAACTCAATATTCCATTTATGAGTGCCGGCATGGATACCGTTACTGAGCACCGCATGGCGATCGCTATGGCGCGACAGGGCGGAATCGGTATCATTCACAAAAACATGTCGATCGAGGCGCAGGCTGAAGAGGTAGATAAGGTAAAACGTTCTGAAAACGGAGTAATCACAGACCCATTTTATTTGTCCCCGGAACATACATTAAAAGATGCAGATGAGCTGATGGCAAAATTCCGCATTTCCGGTGTTCCGATCACTGAGGGTAAAAAGCTTGTCGGAATCATCACAAACCGTGATCTGAAATTTGAGGAAGATTATTCCAAGAAGATCAAAGAGTGCATGACTTCCGAGCATCTGGTTACAGCTAAAGAAGGCGTAACCATGGAAGAAGCAAAGCGCATTCTTGCAAAGGCAAGAGTCGAGAAGCTTCCGATCGTTGATGAAAACTTTAACTTAAAAGGACTCATTACGATCAAAGATATCGAGAAGCAGATCAAGTATCCGAACTCCGCAAAGGATGACCACGGAAGACTTCTCTGCGGTGCTGCAATCGGAATCACAGCAAATGTTCTTGAGAGAACGGAAGCCCTTGTAAATGCAAAGGTCGATGTTGTTGTTCTCGACTCTGCGCACGGACACTCTGCGAACGTTATCAACTGCGTAAAGATGATCAAGGAGAAATATCCGGATCTTCAGGTAATCGCCGGTAACGTTGCAACGGGTGAGGCTACAAGAGCCCTGATCGAGGCCGGCGTTGACGCTGTCAAGGTTGGTATCGGACCGGGATCGATCTGTACGACACGTGTCGTTGCAGGTATCGGTGTTCCGCAGATCACTGCTGTTATGGACTGCTATGCAGTTGCGAAGGAGTACGGTATTCCGATCATCGCCGACGGCGGTATCAAGTATTCCGGAGATGTTACAAAGGCTCTCGCAGCCGGCGGTAATGTCTGCATGATGGGATCCATGTTCGCGGGCTGCGATGAGAGCCCGGGAGACTTCGAACTTTATCAGGGAAGAAAATATAAAGTTTACCGTGGAATGGGATCTATTTCTGCTATGGAGAACGGCAGTAAGGACCGTTACTTCCAGTCGAACGCGAAGAAGCTTGTTCCGGAAGGCGTTGAAGGACGTGTTGCTTACAAGGGATTCGTTGAGGATACCGTATTCCAGATGCTGGGCGGTCTTCGTGCCGGTATGGGATATTGCGGTGCTCATGATATCAAAGAGCTTCAGGAGAACAGTCGTTTTGTTAAGATCTCCGCAGCCGCACTCCGCGAGAGCCATCCGCATGATATCCACATCACAAAAGAGGCTCCGAACTACAGCGTAGACGAATAATTTTAATCCCGAGAGGGCAGCAAAAGGCTGTGCAGGCGGCGGAAACGCTGTTCCCTGCACAGCCTTTTTTCGGACTGTGTGTATTTAGAAATAAGGGACCAGATGGAAAATTTTATGAAGATGCTTTCGACCCAGGCGATCCTGCTCGTGTACATGGCGGTGGGATTTTACTGCAGAAAGCGTGGAATTATTGAAAAAAAGATGCAGGGAAAGCTCACGGATTTTGTTCTCAGGATCACGCTGCCCTGTATGATCTTTAACTCCTTCAGCATGCATATCACATTGGACATGTTAAAACAGGCGGCCCTGTGTCTCGGAGTGGCGTTTTTTATCTGCTTCGCGGCATGGCTCGGTGGAAAAGTTGTCTACAACATGTATCCGAAGGAGAAAAAATCCGTCTTACAGTATGCCACACTCGTCAATAACGCGGCGTTTTTGGGGCTGCCGATCGTAAAAGCGGTGCTCGGCGAGGCGGGAATGTTCTTGGCGTCGATCTTTATTATCCCGAACCGTATCTTTATGTGGACGGCGGGAGTATCGATTTTCACGGCGGAGGCGGATAAAAAGGCTGCGTTTAAGAAGGTCATGCTGAATCCGTGCGTGATCGTGATCTTTATCGGACTTTTCAGGAGCTTCACAGATTTTACTCTGCCGGAATTTCTGGCAAAGTCTATCACGGGACTTGGAAACTGTACAACTCCGCTCTCCATGGTCCTGATCGGGACGATGATGACGGAACTGACACTGGCGTCCTTTAAGGACTGGAGTACTGTGTATCTGGCGTTTATGCGCCTTGTGGCACTGCCGTTTCTGGCGCTCTTTATCATGCGCCTGTTAAATGCAGATCCGATCATGACAGGGTGCGCGGTGATTCTTACAGCGATGCCTGCGGGAAGCACGACGGCGCTTCTGGCGGAGAAATATGGATCGGATCCGGTGTATGCGTCGAAATGTCTGCTTACCAATACACTGTTCTCTTTGATCACAATTCCGATCATGACATTATTTATATGATATCAGGGTCAAAAGGTCTGAAGTCCGACGCAAGCTTGCTTGCAGTAGTATAGGTTTACCTGGGGTTCCAGGAGAAAGGGAAAACGGCTGAATTATAAGGAAAAGCCGGAATAAAAGAAGTTTTATGAGTATTTTAAATGTAGAACACCTGAGCCATGGTTTCGGAGACCGGGCTATCTTTACGGACGTTTCTTTCCGCCTGTTAAAGGGGGAACATATCGGTCTCATCGGAGCAAACGGTGAGGGAAAGTCCACATTTATGAATATCATCACCGGAAAGATGATGCCGGATGAGGGAAAGGTCGAGTGGTCGAAGAATGTCCGTGTGGGCTACTTAGACCAGCATACCGTGCTTGAGAAGGGTATGACGATCCGCGATGTGCTTAAGAGTGCCTTTTCCTTCCTCTTTGAGATGGAGGAGAAGATGAACGACATCTGCGCGAAGATGGGAGACGCCTCTGAGGAAGAGATGAACGCCATGATGGAGGAGCTGGGAACGATCCAGGATCTTCTGATGGCACATGATTTCTACATTATCGACTCCAAGGTGGAGGAGATCGGACGCGCCTTCGGCCTCGACGAGATCGGTCTTGACAAGGACGTTGACGAGCTCTCCGGCGGACAGAGAACGAAAGTCCTCCTCGGAAAACTTCTTCTTGAAAAGCCGGATATCCTGCTCCTCGACGAGCCGACAAACTACCTGGATGTACAGCATATCGAGTGGCTGAAACGGTATCTCCAGGACTATGAAAATGCCTTTATCCTGATCTCCCATGATATCCCGTTTTTAAACAGCGTGGTAAACCTGATCTACCATATGGAGAACCAGAAGCTTGACCGCTATGTGGGTGACTATGACCGGTTCATGGAAGTCTACGAGATGAAAAAGAGCCAGTTGGAGGCAGCTTACAACCGGCAGCAGGCGGAGATTGCGAAGCTTCAGGATTTCGTTGCGAGAAACAAGGCCCGTGTTGCGACGAGAAACATGGCGATGTCGAGACAGAAGAAGCTGGACAAGATGGAGGTCATCGAGCTTGCAAAGGAAAAACCGAAGCCGGAGTTCCATTTCCTGAATGCAAGGGCAACCGGAAAACTGATCTTTGAGACGAAGGATCTTGTGATCGGTTATGATGAACCACTTTCAAAACCGCTTAATTTCCTCATGGAGCGCGGTGAGAAGATCGCGGTCATTGGCGCCAACGGTATCGGAAAGACCACTTTTTTAAAGAGCATTCAGGGCCTGATCCCGGCAATCTCCGGAAGTGTTGAGGTCGGTGATTACCAGTTTCCTGGCTACTTTGAGCAGGAGATGGCACCGGGAAATACGACGACCTGTATCGAGGAGATCTGGAAGGAGTTTCCGTCCTACACCCAGTACGAAGTCCGCTCTGCCCTTGCAAAGTGCGGCCTGACTACGAAGAATATCGAGAGCCAGGTCCGCGTCCTCTCCGGTGGCGAGCAGGCGAAGGTCCGCCTCTGCAAGCTTATGAACCGGGAGACGAATGTTCTTCTTCTCGACGAGCCGACGAACCATCTGGATGTGGATGCGAAGGATGAGCTTAAGAGAGCACTTCAGGAGTACAAAGGAGCAGTTCTCCTCATCTGCCATGAGCCGGAGTTCTATGACGGACTGGTGTCAAAGGTTTGGGATCTCAGTAAATGGTCGTTGAAGATTTGATATATTTACAATTGAAGAAATCCGTGTCCTGCACAACGAAATATGCAGGACACGGATTTTTTGTGCAATGGGAAATTCCGGTAAATGAAATGCATCAATACGGAATTTACCGGAAAATGGTCAGCGTTTATTTTTCTCTGTATGCGGCAGCCGTCCCCGGAGGAATCTCTTTTTGATCTCCGGCCACGAAAACGGGATCAGCGGATAGATATAGCTCTTTCCGGCGATGGTGCGGTTGAATACGATGGAGCAGACGGCGATGGCGGTGCCGAGGATGAATCCCCAGACGTTTAAGAGGGAGGTCAGGATCAGCAGGATCACACGCATGAATTTTAGCGCGTAACCCATCTCAAAGCTCGCCTGGGAGTAGTTGGCGATGGTGACGAAGGCCATATATAACATCGTCTCCGGGTTGAACCAGCCGGATTTTACGGAGTACTCACCGAGGACAATACCGGCGATAACGCTTAAGGGTGTCGTCAGCATGCTGGGCGTATTGACAGCGGCGAGGCGCAGGCCGTCGATGGCAAATTCCAGGATCAGGAGCTGGAAGATCAGCGGCACATACATGTCATCCGCCAGCTTGATAAACTCCAGCCAGTCTGGGATCCAGTTCTGGTTCTGCATAAAGAGAAGCCACACCGGGGTCAGAAACAGGGTGAGGAAGGAGACTGTCATCCTGGAGAGACGCAGGTAGGTTCCGGTCACCGGCGGGAAGTAATAGTCATCTGCCTCCTCAATAATGTCAAAGACTGAGGATGGCAGGATCATGCAGGCGGGGGAATTGTCAACAAGGATGACGATGTTTCCCTCCAGAATAGACGCTGCAGCCGTGTCCGGACGTTCAGAAAAACGAAATTTTGGGAACGGGTTGAACCATTTGTGGGGAAAGATACATTCTGCCAGACTTTCCTGATTCATAGTCAGAGCATCTACATGCAGATTTTCGATGCGGTCCTTGATCTTATTTAGCAGGTCCTCGTCCACACGACGTTTCATGTAGCAGATCGCGATGTCTGTGTGGGAGCTTTCTCCGGTCTGCATGATCTCCACCGTGAGATTCACGTCCCGGATCCGGCGGCGGATCAGGGCGGTATTGAAGATCATGGTCTCCACGAAGCCATCCCGGGAGCCTCGGAGCACCTTGTCTTTTTCGGGCTCCGAAACCCCGCGGGCCGGGTAAGTACGGCAGTCGATGAGGATTGCCCGGTCATACCCGTCGATTAAAAGACAGGAGAGGCCGGAGAGAAGCTGAGTGAAGATGATGGTATCATCGGTCTCGATGGTGGTTTCGCCGTAGTGGACATGCTGCTTTGCAAAGTCATGGGCGGATGCCGGGAAAGCATCCGGCTTTATGGAGGCGAAGTCCTGCATCAGCCGCAAAAGGATCTCGTCCTTTGTGAAGCCGTCCACAAAGTACAGGCAGGCTTTTTTGCCGGCGATGGTCAGCGTGCGGTAGACAATGTCAAAGTTCTTTGAAATGTCCAGAATTTCGTGAAAGTGTGAGATGTTCTGGTCGAAGTTGGTTGAAATATTCATGGCTCATTGGTCCTTTCGAGGATAATTACAGTGTAAAGGCAACGCTTCAGCAAAGCTGCGGATTTACTGTGATGGCTGCAGTACAGTATAGGATTTCTTAAAAACTATGAAATTATGCGGGGGATACATGGCATCTGTATGCCACCAGCAAATGTGTGCAGTATACAAAATTCTGACCATATCGGACAGGACGGCCATAGAATAGATTGTTTTTTTGTAAAAACAACGAATCTGCTTTTCCTCAGCGGACATTTGTGCGGAAGATAGTAAATATATACAATAAAATTGTGCAAATTTAACTATATTTACCATAGCATTTCCGGTAATATTTTGTTATACTGCATAAGCATTGAAATTGAAGGGGTATCAATTTCGAGGAACTGTATAATGCAAGGAAATTGTACGTGAATGAAAGGCTGTGCTCAGTGGGGGAGCACAGCCTTTCGCCATTCCAGCGTTGCCCTTATGCAGTTCAGCGAATGCGAGTTTCTGTGCAGGCAGGTTTGCAGCGCACACGTACTTGCTGAACTGACACATGGTAGAACGATTCATGAAATATATATAAAACAATCGAAAAGCCATAGCTATTTTCAGAAAAAAAGTGTATAATAAAAAGTAATCATTCAGCCATGCGGAAATTTTCAAAACAATAGAAAGCACCGTTTATGACTGAATTGTTGTATAACGGGTAGCTGCGAAGATACGGAACAGTTGCTGTAACGGAATACACTCCAGGATTGACTGAACATCTGCGCGCAGCGCGGCCATCAAAGTCAGAATAGATTAAGGAGAATAGACATGAAAGATGGATTTATCCGGGTGGCGGCAGCCACCCCAGATTTAAAGGTTGCGGATCCGGTGTTTAACCGGGAGCAGACCTGGAAGATGATGCAGGAGGCGGCGGATCAGGACGTAAAGATTCTGGTGTTCCCGGAACTGGGGCTTACCGGATATACCTGCGGTGATCTGTTTTTACAGGATACGCTGGTCGATCAGGCAAAGGAAGAACTCTTATGGCTCTTAAATGCATCAAAAGCGATGGATATGCTGACCTTCATCGGACTCCCGTGGATGAAGGACGGAAAACTTTATAACGTGGCGGCTGTTATCAAGAGCGGAGAATTATTGGGACTCGTTCCGAAGAGACATCTCCCGAACTATTCTGAGTTCTACGAGCTCCGCCACTTCAATCCGGGTCCGGTAAAGCCTGATGTGGTAGAGTGGGGAGAACGCCTGGTCCCGTTTGGAAGCAAGGTTTTATTCCGCTGTACAAATATCCCGGAACTTGTAGTTGCCGCGGAGCTCTGTGAGGATGTCTGGACGATGGATCCGCCCAGTGTATCCCACGCGAAGGCCGGAGCTACCGTGATCGCAAACTGCTCCGCCAGCGATGAGACCACAGGAAAAGCGGGATACCGTGAGACACTGATCGCCGGACAGTCTGCCCGCCTCGTATGTGCGTACATCTATGCCAATGCCGGAGAGGGCGAGTCCACCCAGGACCTCGTCTTCGGCGGACATGATATCATTGCCGAGAACGGAAATATCCTTGCGGAATCCGAGCGTTTCAAAAACGGCATGATCACGGCGGACATCGATCTTTACAGACTTAAAAACGAGAGAAGAAGAATGACCACATGTCAGCCGGGTGCGGAGACTGAGGACTATGATTACATGGACTTCACCTTAAATAAAACGGAGCTCACATTAAAACGCTATGTCGATCCGGCACCTTTCGTTCCGTCAAACGAGAAAGAGAGAACCGCACGCTGTGAGGAGATCTTAACGATCCAGGCGATGGGCTTAAAGAAACGTCTCGCCCACACCGGTGCCAAGAGCGCGGTTGTAGGAATCTCCGGCGGACTCGACTCCACCCTGGCACTTCTCATCACAGCGAGAGCCTTCGATATGCTGGGCATTTCGAGAGAAAATATCCTCTCCGTCACGATGCCGTGCTTCGGAACTACGGACAGAACCTACAACAACGCAGTCACGCTCACAAAGAAGCTGGGTGCGACATTAAGAGAGGTAAATATCAGAAAAGCAGTTTCCACCCACTTCGAGGATATCGGACATGATCCGGCGATCCATGATGTGACTTACGAGAACTCTCAGGCGAGATACCGCACATTGATCCTTATGGATCTTGCGAACAAGACAAACGGTATGGTCATCGGAACCGGAGATATGTCCGAGCTGGCTCTCGGCTGGGCTACTTACAACGGTGACCACATGTCCATGTATGGCGTGAACACTTCTGTTCCGAAGACACTGGTCCGCCATCTTGTCCGTTACTACGCGGATACCTGCGGTGACAAGGCCCTTGCGGATGTTCTTTACGATGTTCTCGATACCCCGGTGAGCCCGGAACTTCTGCCGCCGGAGGACGGAAAGATTTCCCAGAAGACGGAGGACCTGGTCGGACCTTACGAGCTTCACGATTTCTTCCTCTATTATATTCTCCGTTACGGTTATCATCCGGCGAAGATCTACCGCCTGGCGAAGATCGCTTTCGCGGGAGTTTACGAGGACAAGGTGATCTACAAGTGGTTAAATACTTTCTACCGCCGGTTCTTCGCACAGCAATTCAAGCGTTCCTGCCTGCCGGACGGCCCGAAGGTCGGATCTGTTGCGGTTTCTCCGAGAGGAGATTTGAGAATGCCGAGTGACGCGGCGAGACGGATCTGGATGGATGAAGTGGAGAAACTTGACCCGGAGGCAGATCGATGATCACGAGTACAAAAAATGATCAGGTAAAAGCGGTCATCGAGTTAAAGAAGAAAGCGAGAGCGAGAAACGAACAGGGACTTTTCGTTGTCGAGGGAGTGCGGATGGCCGCTGAGCTCCCGAAGGATCAGGTTAAAAGTATCTATGTTTCTGAAACCTTCGCGAAAAATCCGGAGAATGCCGCAATTCTTGCAGAATACCCGGGATATGAACTTGTCAGTGATCAGGTGTTTGCGGCAATGTCCGATACACAGACGCCTCAGGGTGTGCTGGCACTTGTCAGACAATTTTCCTATGGAATGGAGGATCTTTTAAAGAATGATCGTCCCGCCCACCTGATGGTTCTGGAAAATCTTCAGGATCCGGGAAATCTCGGAACGATCTTGCGAGCCGGAGAAGGTGCGGGGATCACGGGACTTATCATGAGCCGTGACACTGTGGACCTCTATAACCCGAAGGTGATCCGCTCCACCATGGGATCCGTGTTCCGTGTCCCGTTCTATTATACGGATGATCTGGAACAGACGGTCCTGGATCTGAAGGCGCGGGGAATCCGTGTTTTTGCGGCCCATCTTGCAGGAAAGAATAATTACGAACAGGAAGATTATACTGGTAATACAGCATTCCTGATCGGAAATGAGGGAAACGGGCTGACAGAAAAGCTTTCCAACCTGGCAGATACCTGGGTGAAGATTCCCATGGCGGGAAAGGTGGAGTCCTTAAATGCCGCCATCGCTGCATCGATCCTGATGTTCGAGACGGCGAGACAGCGGCGCGCGTAAAGGAGTGATTTTATGGATATGATCGGATGGCTGGTAGCCTTTGTAATTCTGATCGGAATCGAGGCGGCGACTATGGCGCTCACGACGATCTGGTTTGCAGGCGGCGCGTTGTTTGCGTTTTTCGTTGCAATCTTTGGCTTTTCTGTCAAAATGCAGCTTGTAGTATTTCTGGTCGTATCGTTTCTCATGCTGCTCTTTACGAGACCGCTCGCAGCACGGTTCATCAACCGGGAAACCGTGAAGACGAATGTGGACGGACTGATCGGAAGAAAGGCGAAAGTGATCACAAAGATCGACAACAATGAGCCGTCCGGAGTTGCAGTCGTCAATGGGCAGGAGTGGACGGCGAGATCTGCGGATGACGCAGTGACGATCCCTGTGGGGACCCATGTGCTCATAAAGGAAGTCCGGGGCGTGAAGCTTATTGTAGAACCGGTTTCCGAAACCTCTGAAAGCCAGAAATAAAATTTTTCCCAAAACTCATAAAGGAGGATTTAAATATGCCAGCAATTTTAGTATTAGTACTGATCTTTATCATTCTGCTGATCCTTGTTTCCTGCATCCGTATCGTGCCTCAGGCACAGGCGATGGTCGTGGAGAGGCTTGGCGCATACCTGGAAACCTGGAACGTGGGAATCCACTTTAAGGTTCCGTTTATCGACCGTGTTGCAAAGCGCGTTCTCTTAAAAGAACAGGTCGTTGACTTTGCACCGCAGCCGGTGATCACAAAGGATAACGTTACCATGAAGATCGACACGGTCGTGTTCTTCCAGATCACGGATCCGAAGCTCTACGCTTACGGCGTTGAGAATCCGATCATGGCGATCGAGAACCTGACAGCAACCACACTCCGGAACATCATCGGTGACCTGGAACTTGACCAGACCCTGACTTCCCGTGAGACGATCAACACAAAGATGCGTTCCGCACTGGACGTTGCGACGGACCCGTGGGGCATCAAGGTCAACCGTGTGGAGTTAAAGAACATTATCCCTCCGGCAGCGATCCAGGATGCGATGGAGAAACAGATGAAGGCGGAGCGTGAGCGCCGTGAGGCGATCCTCCGTGCGGAAGGTGAGAAGAAGTCCACGATCCTCGTTGCGGAAGGTAAGAAACAGTCCGCGATCCTCGATGCGGAGGCGGATAAGCAGGCAGCGATCCTCCACGCTGAGGCGGAGAAGGAAAAACGGATCCGCGAGGCGGAAGGTCAGGCGGAGGCGATCTTAAAGATCCAGCAGGCGAATGCCGACGGCATCCGCATGATCAAGGAAGCAGGAGCGGACCAGGCAGTTTTACAGCTCAAGAGTCTTGAGGCATTCGCAAAGGCGGCGGACGGAAAGGCGACAAAGATCATTATTCCGTCCGAAATCCAGTCCCTGGCCGGCCTTGTGACAAGTGTAACGGAGATTGCAAAGAAGAGTGAAACTGAGAATTGATCTTGAAAAAGAATATGGGATCGTCTTAGAGGGCGGCGGAGCCCGGGGTGCGTACCAAATCGGCGTCTGGAAAGCGCTCCGGGAAGCCGGCGTGAAGATCAGGGGAGTCGCGGGAACGTCAGTAGGGGCGTTGAACGGCGCACTGATCTGTATGGATGACCTGGAAAAAGCGGAGGAGATCTGGGGGAATATGACCTACTCCACGGTATTCCGGGTGGATGATCCCATGATCGCAAAACTAAAGAAATTCGGCGTTCGATCCATGAAAATGACCGACGCGGCGGCAGAATTCAAACGGCTGTTTTCAGACAGGGGGCTTGATATCGCCCCACTCAAAAAACTTCTGGAAGAGACGGTGGATGAGGAGCGGATCAGGCGCTCACCACGTGATTTCTGTGCCGCGTCATTTTCAGTCACGGACCGGAAGGAAGAGGACTTTGATGTGAAGGAAGCGCCGCCGGGAACCATGAAGGACATGATGATGGCCAGCGCTTACTTTCCGGGCTTTAAGCAGGAAAAAATCGGCGGAAAGACGTATCTGGACGGCGGCAGCGTCAACAATGTCCCGGTCGATCTTCTGACGGACCGGGGATATAAAGATATCATCGTGATCCGCCTTTACGGGATCGGCGTGGACCGGAGAAAGTTTATGGAGATTCCGGCGGACGTGACGATCCATGAGATCGCACCGGGGAGAAATCTTGGCGGGATCCTGGAGTTTGACAGCGCAAGGACGAAGAAAAACATGAAGCTCGGCTATTTCGACGGGCTGAGATTTCTTTACGGACTCTGTGGGCGGAAATATTATCTTGACATGCCATATTCCGAGGCGTATTATTTTGGCAGGATCATGTCGGAGCTTGACCTCTTTAAGATCTGGCTGAGACCGTATGTGAAAGAGGACGAATTCGCGAAGCTCACGGGTTACCGTGTCTACACGGAAAAGATCTTTCCGTTTCTCGCAAAGAAGCTGAGGCTTTGCAGCGAGTGGGACTACAGGGATCTTTACGGTGCGGTCCTTGAGCTGTTTGCAAAAAAGATGCAGTTGGAAGTCTACCGTGTATACACGCCGGATGAGATCGTTGGGAAGATCCATGAACTGCTTTCGGATAAGCTGACGGTAGGATAGAGATATGAGGAGAACGCTGAAATATGGCGGAAAACAATAAAAGAAGAAAGGTCAGGAGCGAATCCATGGCGCTTGATGCCATGCATATCATCATCGGGATCGCCGTGGTGGTCATGTCCGTCATTTCGTTTCTTGACACGGAGAGGTACATGTTCCTCTTTCCGGTGATCTTTTTTCTGGCGGCGGTTTTAAATCTCGCCACAGGAAAATACTGGCTCTCCCGGACAAAGCGGGAGCGGCGGAGAAGAACTGCGGCGGTGTTCCAGATGGGATTCGGAACGGTCCTGCTGATCTTCACGATCTTAAGCGCGGTTAGCATTTGGTAGGAACTGTTGGAGGTAATGAGATGAAGGGAGAAATCCTGAAATTATTAAAAGAGACAGACGGCTATATTTCCGGACAGGAGCTCTGTGAGAAGTTCGGTGTATCGAGGACAGCAATCTGGAAGGTGATCAATCAGCTGAAAGAAGAGGGCTATGAGATTGAAGCGGTCCGGAATAAAGGATATATTCTGAAAGGATCTGCGGATGTGCTCTCGAAGGAAGAGTTGGAAAGTACGATCCATACGAAGTGGGCAGGAGAGAATGTCGTATTCTTTGAGGAGACAGTCTCCACAAACAACGAGATCCGGAGCCTTGCGGAACAGGGCGCGCCCCACGGGACTCTGGCAGTTGCGGAACAGCAGCTTGGAGGAAAGGGAAGACGGGGCCGTGTCTGGACATCCCCTGCGGGAGTCGGGATCTGGATGAGCATGCTGTTGAGACCTCAGATCGATCCGCTGGCTGCGTCGATGCTGACGCTGGTCATGGCTCTTGCGGCGAAAAAGGGAATTGAAATATCGACGGGACTGAAATCGGAGATCAAATGGCCGAACGATCTTGTATTGAATAAGAAGAAGATCTGCGGGATCCTGACGGAGATGAGCACGGAACTCATGGAGATCCAGTATGTGATCCCGGGAATCGGCATTAACGTAAACCAGAAGGATTTCCCGGACGACATTAAGGCTACCGCAACTTCCCTCTACATAGAGAGCGGAAAGATCCAGAAGAGAAGCGAGATCATCGCAGCGATCATGGAGGCCTTTGAGGGATACTATGACACGTTTATCAAGACTCAGGATATGTCGGGACTCATCGAGGAGTACAATGCGAATCTCGTAAATCTCGGCAATGAGGTGTGTGTCCTGGACCCGGCGGGCGAGTTCCGCGGCGTTTCCGAGGGGATCAACAAGGAAGGCGCATTGCTTGTACGTCTCGCTGACGGCACGTTAAAGGAGATTATCTCCGGGGAAGTTTCAGTCCGCGGAGTCTATGGATATGTATAAGGAAGAAATGAATGTTTCGGGGGCGGATCTCTATTCCGGCCTCCAGAAAATCTTTCCGGATGAGAAGAACCTCACCCTGACGGAGCGTCTGGATGCCGCGAGAGGACCGCTCCTTTCGTGGTATCGGGAAAACAGGAGAGATCTCCCGTGGCGTGAGAACCGGGATGCCTACCGGATCTGGATCTCGGAGATTATGCTGCAGCAGACGAGAGTCGAGGCAGTAAAACCGTACTTTGCCCGCTTCATGAAACACTTTCCGACCGTGCAGGCGCTGGCGGATTGTGAGGAAGAGGAACTTTTCAAGTGCTGGGAAGGTCTTGGCTATTACAGCAGAGCGAGAAATCTGAAAAAAGCGGCAGAGATCATCGTCTCCGAATACGGAGGAGCGCTTCCGGCAGACCACGCGGCGCTTCTCTTACTTCCCGGGATCGGAAGTTACACGGCGGGAGCGATCGGCTCCATCGCGTTTGGTCTTCCTGTCCCTGCAGTTGACGGAAATGTTATGCGGGTCCTGTCAAGAGTGGCGGGAAGCTATGAGGATATCTTAAAGCAGGCAGTGAAAAAGAAGATGGAACTGGCGGTGGAGGAGACCCTGAAAACTTTAAAAGAAGGAGAAGCCGGGGACTTCAACCAGGCTCTCATCGAGACGGGAGCGATCGTCTGTGTGCCGAACGGAGCGCCGCTCTGCGGAGCACCGTGCCCGTTCTATACCGTCTGTGAGGCGAGAAAAAAGGCTCTGACCGCAGAGATCCCGGTGAAAACACCGAAAAAGAAAAGGAAAATAGAGGAAAAGACCGTATTATTAGTGGAATACGGGGATAAAATAGCCATTAGAAAGCGGGATGACACAGGGCTTCTGGCATCCCTCTATGAGTTCCCGAACCTGGAGGGAAAACTTTCCGGGAAAGAAGTGCTGGAACAGATGAAATGCAGAGCTGTGATCGAGAAAGAACTCCCGACGGCAAAGCATATTTTCAGCCATGTGGAATGGCATATGAGCGGATATCTGATCCGTGTAACAGAAGAAATTCCGGGACTGCTGTTTGCAGATCGGGAAGAGCTGAAGGAAAAGTATCCGATCCCGAATGCGTTTGCGGCTTATAGAAAGATTGCAGCTGCGCAGACAATGGACAGCTGCGAGAGCTAGTTGAAAGTATGGAGCGTGATCATGATGAAAAAAATGATATTTCTTTTTAATCCCCGTTCAGGGAAGGAAGCCATTAAAAATCAGTTATCCGATATCCTCGGGATCTTCTGCAGGGCAGGTTATCTGCCGTCCGTCTATGTGACCCAGGAGCCGGGAGATGCGGCAAAGATCGCCGAGGAGTATGGCAGTGAGGTAGAGCTTTTTGTCTGCAGCGGCGGGGACGGCACATTAAACAGCGTGATCTCCGGCATCATGAAGTTAAAAAAACGACCGGAGATCGGGTATCTTCCGTCCGGTTCCACGAACGATTTTGCAAGAAGTTTAAAGATCCCTGCAAACCTCACGGAGGCAGCGCGGGATGTGGTGAGCGGTAAATCCTACGGTGTCGATATCGGAAAATTCGGGGATCAGAGGTATTTTGTGTATATCGCAGCGTTCGGAGCGTTTACTGAGGTTTCCTACAGTACGCCGCAGGATGTCAAAAATGTTCTCGGACATCAGGCGTATATCCTGGAATCAATCAAGGCGCTGGGAAAGCTGAAGTCTTATAAAATGCATATTGCATGGGATGACGGCGAGGCAGACGGGGAATTTATCTTCGGAATGGTGACAAATACCACGAGTGTCGGCGGATTCAGCGGACTCGCTCCGAAGGATGTTTCGTTCCATGACGGTCTGTTTGAGGGCTTGTTTATCCGGACACCGAAGTCACCGGTGGACCTTCCAAACATCTTAAGCGGACTCCTCCTGTTCCCGGAACAGGAAAATAAGGATATGATCCGGTTCAAGTCATCAAAATTCACGGTGACTGCAGATGAGGATGTCCCGTGGGTCCTCGACGGTGAGTTCGGCGGGGCGGTAAAAGAGGCGAAGATCGAGAATGTAAAGGAAGCAGTTACTCTGAGCTGCAGCCCGGAACCGGAAAAAAAGGAAGAGAAGACGGAAAACTGATCGCAAAGCGGCATGAGATATTTCGAATATGCTAAAAATCAGTGAAAAATTCAAGGAAAAAAGTTGAAAAATGTCGCTGGATGGTATATAATGAACTATCGTGGAGCAGTTTGAGCAAGCCCCAACCTGAAAGGACGTTATTCAGTGGAAAAAGAAGTATTTTTAGACAAACTTAAGAAACTTGTCGCACTCGGCAAGTCAAAACAGAATGCCCTTGACGCGACGGAGATCAACGACTTTTTTGCCGGAGATAACCTCGGACCGGAGCAGATGGACGAAATTTATAATTACCTGGAGCATAACAATATTGATGTTGTGCCGGTAATCGATGACGCAATGCTTGCGGATGATTCCATGCTTCTGGACGATCTGGATGATGACTACCGTGAAGACAAGGACGGAGAGGACATTGACTTAGACGCCATCGACCTTCTGGAAGGTATCGGAACAGAAGATCCGGTCCGCATGTATTTAAAGGAGATCGGTACTGTGCCGCTTCTTTCCGCGGATGAGGAGCTTCGTCTCGCGAAGAGAAAGGCAGAGGGAGATGAGTCTGCGAAAGAGCGCCTGATCGAGGCAAACCTGCGTCTTGTTGTAAGTATCGCAAAGCGTTATACAGGACGTGGAATGAGTTTCCTGGATCTTGTTCAGGAAGGAAACCTTGGTCTTATTAAGGGCGTTGAGAAGTTCGACTATACAAAAGGATATAAGTTAAGTACATATGCAACCTGGTGGATCCGTCAGTCCGTGACGAGAGCGCTTGCAGATCAGGCGAGAACGATCCGTGTTCCGGTTCATATGGTAGAGACGATCAACAAGATGTCAAAGATGCAGAGAAAGCTGACCCTGGAACTTGGCTATGAGCCGTCCGTGACAGAGCTTGCGGAAGCGCTTGATATGTCAGAGGACAAGGTCATGGAGATCATGCAGATCGCAAGAGAACCTGCATCCTTGGAGACTCCGATCGGTGAGGAGGATGACTCCAACCTGGGCGATTTTGTTGCGGACAGCAACGCGGTTACCCCGGAGGGAAATGTAGAGTCTGTAATGCTGAGAGAGCACATCGATGCATTATTAGGCGATCTCAAAGAGAGAGAGCGTCAGGTCATCGTGCTTCGATTTGGTCTTGAGGATGGACATCCGAGAACACTTGAAGAGGTAGGAAAAGAGTTCAACGTAACGAGAGAACGTATTCGCCAGATCGAGGCGAAGGCGCTCCGGAAACTCAGAAATCCGGTCCGCAGCAAACGGATCAGGGATTTCCTGTAGAAACTCGTTTCAAAAAAGATGAAAGCGGATCGCAGGTGCGGATGTGTCTGGTGGATCCGAAAAAGAGATACAGGCAGCAGGAGAAGATCCGGCTGCCTTTTTTCTCTTCCTTTATTTACGCGAACAACGAGCCAAAGTCTGCGCTTGCGCAAGACTTTGGCGACTGTCACGATAACAAGGGGAAACTCGCGAAGCGTGTTTTCGATTGTTATCATTGGAGAATTTATGAATAAACGAAATTATCAGAAAGAATTAGAAAAAAAACTGGAGGAACTTCAGAGCGGGGGAGGGGTGCCGACGCTGTTTCTCCATAGCTGCTGTGCACCGTGCAGCAGTTATGTCCTGGAATATCTCTCCCGGTATTTTGAGATCACGGTCTTTTATTACAATCCGAATATCTACCCGCCGTCCGAGTACGAGGAACGGACTTCGGAGCAGGAGCGCCTGATCCGGGAATTTAACGGAGAGTGGGAAAACGAGGCGAACCGCCATCCGATCCATTTCGTGGCGGGAACGTATGTGCCGGACGATTTCTACACGGCGGCAAAAGGCCTGGAACAGGAGCCGGAAGGCGGCGCACGGTGTACGGAATGCTTTAAACTCCGCCTTTCCGAGGCTGCGAGGGAGGCAAAAGCCGGCGGGTTCGATTTCTTTACAACGACCCTCACGATCAGCCCGTTAAAAGATGCGGAGCGGCTGAACCGGATCGGGGAAGAGATGGGAAAAGAGTACGGCATCGAATTTCTGCCGTCGGATTTCAAGAAGAAAAACGGATATAAGCGATCCACGGAGCTCTCCAGAGAACACGCGCTGTACCGGCAGAATTACTGCGGGTGCGTGTTCTCGAAGAGAGAGGCGGAGGAGAGGACCGGGCGCAGCGAATAGGCGTCACCGGAGAGACCAGTACAAAACTCCGTCCTTTTCCGTGCGGTCGATCACACCGGTCTCGAAAAGCCAGTCGAGGCAGGAAAAGAGCTTTGGCCAGGTGTGGAGATAGGAGAACAGGAAGGAGTAGCGGTAAGTCTGCATGCGCTGGATGTAGAGCGCCTGGTCGAGTTCCAGGAGAGTCATCGGGCGATTACTTTCTGCCAGTACCTGACGGAGCTGTGTGCAGCGCTCCCCGTATCCGGCGATGATCCGGTCGGTCTCTTCTTTGATCTCTGTGAATTCACCGTAGTGCCCCGGGAGAAAACGGTATCCGCTGTAATCAGATGCGAGTTCCCTGAGGGAAGCGAAGTATTCGGTGAGGAGATGCTGATCCTTTCCTGAGGTGATGACGATGGGAACAAGGCCGAGGATCACCTGGTCGGCGCAGAAGAATAACTTTGCATTTCGTTCAACAAGTCCGCACTGACCGGAGGTGTGTCCGGCAAGGGAGACGACTTCGAAGTCGTAACCGCCGTAAGAAAGACGGTCTCCGGGGGCGATGGGCGTGAATGGAAAGTCGAAATTCACGTTGTTATCCCTGGCGAGCTGGTCGGCGCCTGCCTTGATCTCCTGCCATGCGTCCGGAGTCCGTTCTTTTGTGACTCCGACTTCACTTGTGTAGGAGCGGCGCATATCATTGTCCTCATAAAAACGATGGTAGCGGTCGGAAGAGGCTGCGATCTCTACCGGATTCATGAACGCCCGGGCGCCGCGGTCGGTGAAAAAGGAGACATAGCCGCTGTGGTCTACATGATTGTGGGTCACGAAGATGTCGAGATTCCTGCAGTCGATGGAGAGCTCGCTCAGGGCTTGTTCCATCTCCGACAGACACTCCGGCACGTTCCAGGAGGTGTCGATCATGAGGCTTCGTTCGCTGCCTTTTATAATATAGAGGTTTCTGGATGAAGTCCTCATGTTTTTGTTCGTCAGGATGGTCTTATATAAGTTTGGGGCAAGTATTTTCATTGGGGAAAACTCCTCGTTGGATATTTGGACGTGCCGGCATTCCAGTCGGGACAGGATCGTGAAGGCTGGCCGGACACGTTGCTTGTGCACGATATTGTTTTGATTGTAGCCCGGTGAGGGGAAAATGTCAAACGATTCCGGGGGATGCTCCGTTGACATTAGGGGAATTGTAGTATACAATGAAACTGCCTGGTCATGAATAAAAACGTCGTAAATGAGGAATGGTCATTTGGGGCGGTTTTTACTTGTTTATGAACTTACAATCAGAATAGGAGGAATTAGGTAATGGTAGAAAGAAAAGTTACAGTCGTAAACCCGACCGGTCTTCATCTTCGCCCGGCGGGACTGCTCTGCCAGACATCCATGAAGTTCGATTCTAAAGTGATGATTTTTTATAAAGAAAAGGAAATCAACGCGAAGAGCGTATTAAACGTAATGGCATCCGGGATCCGCTGCGGCGATGAGATCACCGTCCACTGTGACGGACCGGACGAGAAAGAGGCCATTGAAGCAGTCTGCAATCTGATCGAGACAGGACTCAAGGAATAAGATCCGGAGAGCAGTACAGGACGATCAGGTTATGCTCTGTACATAAAATGCAAGGCAGAATGTATGCTTGAATGTAACTATTCAGTAGGTCTGCGCACTTGCTGCGCTGACCGTAATAAAACACAGGTCTGGAGGCAAAAATCCCATCGGCGAAGCCGATCTGGAATGGATTTTTGCTCGTAACTGTGAGGGTACTGAACAGTTACGCCTGAATAACAGTTAGAAAGTGAGATAGTAATGAGCGAAACAGCAGAAAATTGTACCCATAACTGCGGAACCTGCTCCGCAAACTGCGGAAGCAGAACGAGCGAGCCGCAGAGCTTCCTTGAGAAGTTAAATCCGGCGAGTTCCGTAAAGAAAGTGATCGGAGTAGTCAGCGGTAAAGGCGGCGTCGGAAAGTCTTTAGTTACATCCTTAATGGCATGCCGGATGCGCGCGACAGGTGCGAAAGTCGGAATCCTTGATGCCGATATCACAGGACCGTCGATCCCGAATGCATTTGGGATCCATGACGGCGTGACCGTGACACCGGACGGAAAACTCCTTGTTCCGGCGACATCCTCCACCGGGATCGATGTGATCTCCTCCAACATGCTTCTGGAGAATGAGACAGATCCGGTGATCTGGCGTGGTCCGGTGATCGCCGGTGCGGTAAAACAGTTCTGGAGTGAGACACTCTGGCAGGATATCGACTACATGTTCGTTGATATGCCTCCGGGAACCGGCGATGTGCCGCTTACTGTATTCCAGTCACTTCCGGTCAACGGGATCATCATCGTGACATCCCCGCAGGAGCTTGTCTCCATGATCGTTGAGAAGGCCGTCAACATGGCGAAAAAGATGAACGTTCCGATCCTCGGACTTGTTGAAAATATGAGCTATCTCGAATGTCCGGACTGCGGAAAGAAGATCGCAGTATTCGGAGAGAGCCGTATCGAGGAAGTCGCGAAAGAATACGGAATTCCGGTTCTCGCGCAGATCCCGATCCGTCCTGAGATCGCAAAGGCTGTTGATGAGGGAACGGTCGAGTATGTGAAGGCGGATTTCCTTGATCAGGCTGTGAAGGCTGTGGAAGAAGCGTAAGAAAAGAGAAATAGATCAGAACACGAAGTACAGGGCGGCGAACATGGTTGCTGCCCCGTACTTTTTTGCGTGGCGGGAATTGATAAAAAACGCTTTGCTATAGAAAAAACCTATAATAACTTATTTCTTATCTATATTGGACGAATAGGTTAAAACGTGGTATCTTATTAGCACACACAGAGATTAGAAAATGTACGGCTGACACGTACATGGGAGGATAAAATTGATTCAGTTAGACCATATTACAAAGACGTTTGATACCGGTGCGGAAAAAGTCCATGCGGTCTCTGATGTCACACTCCATATCAGGAGTGGTGAGATCTTCGGTATCATCGGATTCTCCGGTGCCGGAAAATCCACACTGGTGCGATGTATCAACTTACTGGAACGACCGACGAGCGGAACCGTCACGGTTGACGGAAAAGTTCTCACGGATCTTCCGGCGAAAGAACTCAGGGAAGCGAGAAAGAAGATCGGAATGATTTTCCAGCATTTCAACCTGATGAGATCCAGAACAGTCGGAGAGAATGTCGCTTACCCGTTAAAGGGAAGCGGACTTTCCAAAGCACAGATCAAGGCGAAAGTGCGGGAGCTTTTAGAGCTTGTCGATATCGCAGAAAAAGAGAATGCGTATCCGAGTCAGCTTTCCGGCGGACAGAAACAGAGAGTTGCGATCGCGAGAGCGCTTGCGAATGATCCGAAAGTTCTCCTCTGCGATGAGGCGACGAGCGCCCTGGATCCGCAGACGACGGGGGCGATCTTACAGCTCTTAAAACACTTAAATGAAAAGCTCGGCATTACCATCGTGATCATCACCCATGAGATGGCGGTCGTCAAAGAGATATGTGACCGTGTAGCCGTCATGGAACACGGTAATGTCGTGGAGGAAGGCGATGTCTACTCGATCTTCGCAGCACCGAAGGCGGGGATCACGAGAGACTTCATCCGCACGACATCCAACCTTCAGAAGATCGAAAAGCTGGTCGAGGAGAAGTCACCGCTTGTCGCATTAAAGCCGGGTGAAAAGATCCTGCGGCTGAATTACATTAAGAAGAATACGTCGGAGGCACTGATCTCCGAAGCTTCCAGAAGATTCAGCGTGGATCTGAATATCATCTTTGCAGATATTGAGATCGTTCAGGACGCCCCGATCGGCGGAACTGTGGCGATCGCAAGCGGAACGAAGGAGAATATCGAAGCCGCGATCGAATATCTGAAGGAGAAGAATGTTGGAGTGGAGGTGATCGAGAATGCTTGATTTCTTAAATGCGATTATCCCGAATGTCATGTCAAAGCCGGATGAGCTTTTCGAAAGCTTCGGTCAGACGATCTACATGGTCATCGTGTCAGGTGCGATCTCCATGGTGTTCGGTCTTTTCTTTGGGATCATCCTCACTGCGACAGCTCCGAAGGGTGTCCTGAAAAACAAGGTGATCTTCAATATTTTAGATAAGCTGGTCAACATTTTCCGTTCGATCCCGTTCGTAATCCTTCTGACAGCGCTGATCCCGCTGACCCGTATGGTCGTCGGAACAGCGATCGGTACAAAGGGTGCGATCTTACCGCTTATTTTCGGAACGGTCCCGTTCTTTACGAGACAGATCGAGAGTGCGCTCGCTGAAGTTGACTACGGTCTGATCGAAGCGGCGGAGAGCATGGGAAACAGCCCGTGGGAGATCATCTTCCGCGTATACTTAAAGGAGAGTGTCCCGGGGATCGTCCGTGCAATGCAGATCACATTTATCAGCCTGGTCGGTCTTACCGCGATGGCCGGTGCGGTCGGCGGCGGCGGACTCGGCGATTTCGCGATCCGTTATGGTCACTCCAGAGGGCAGACCGATGTCACCTATGTAACCGTCATCATCATTCTGATCATGGTAAGCCTGATCCAGAGTACCGGTTCCTATGTGATCAAAAAGACGACTCACTAGAACGGTGGTTTCAGATTAAAATTGCTTGAAACGGAGAGGAACTATTTCCGGGCCGTATCAATAAAAGGAACTGTCCGGTCCGCACAGCGAATGCGAATGAAAACGGGCAGTGACAAAGAAAGTTCAGGAGGAGAAAAATTATGAAGAAAAGAGTTTTAGCACTTGGCGCAGCAGCAGTTTTAGCATTATCCTTAACCGCGTGCGGCAGCAGCCAGAAGACAGAGACAACAGCGGCAGCAGCCGATACAACCGCAGCCGGTTCTGAGGCAGCAGCTGATACAACCGCAGCCTCCGGCGAGAAGACAGTCATCAAACTCGGTGTTGTAGGTGAGAACAACGAGCAGTGGCAGCCGGTCATCGACAAGCTTGCTGAGGAGAACATCGACCTTGAGCTTGTAAAATTTGCGGATTATCCGCTTCCGAACCGTGCATTAAATGACGGTGAGATCGATCTGAACTCTTTCCAGCACATCGCTTACTTTGAGGATGACTGCAAGAACAACGGTTATGATCTTTCTATCATCGGTGAGACCATCATGGCTCCGTTAGGCCTCTACTCCAACAAGATCAAGGACGTATCCGAGATCAAGGACGGTGATATCATCGCGATCCCGAATGACGCTACAAACGGCGGCCGTGCATTAAAACTTCTTGAGTCCGCAGGTCTGATCAAGGTTGATCCGGCAGCAGGCTACACACCGACAAAGAAAGACATCACAGAGAACCCGTTAAACCTTGACATCAAAGAGGTTGAGGCAGCAAATACAGCAAGCCTTCTTCCGGACGTTGCAGCAGCAGTCATCAACGGCGGTCACGCAGTTGACAACGGTTTAAACCCGAAGGAAGATGCGATCTTCCTTGAGAGCGTGGAAGAGGGATCTGACAACCCGTACGTCAACATCATCGTTGCAAGAACAGCTGATAAGGACAACGAGCTTTACAAGAAAGTAGTCGATTATTTCCGTACACCGGAAGTTGCAAAAGTGATCGAGGACACTTACAAGGGAGCTTACATCCCGACATGGGAGTAACTCCTGAAATCACGGCCATAAAATAAAAAGATGGGAAAGACAGGACAGGGTACCGAAAAGGGATCCTGTCCTTTTCTTGTGAACGAGAGAGAAAAAGCCGGAGAAAGCTTCTGAAGGCGAAAAGAATGCCCGGGCAGACCAGAAGAACGGGGTACAAAAAAATCATGTGCCGGATACAAAAATTTCCTGTGGGATCAACAAAAGAGAACAGCTTGCTTTTTAACGGAAAATCCCGTATGATTTACATAGATATTACAGAATGACGGCAGATTTTACATATTTCGTACACATGCGATCGCAGAAAGGGACAAAAGAATGTCAAAAATTACATCCGGCAGAAAAAGCAATATCGATATGACACAGGGCGTGATCTGGAAACAGCTGGTTCTTTTTGCAATCCCGCTGATCATGGGAAATATCTTCCAGCAGCTCTACAATACAGTGGACAGCATTGTCGTGGGAAACTATCTCGGAACATCGGCGCTGGCTGCGGTCGGCGCGACGACGGCGATCTGCAATACGCTGGTAAACTTCTTTAATGGGATCTCGATCGGTGCCGGAGTTGTGATCAGCACGTGTTTCGGTTCCCGGAATCATGAAAAGCTCCACGAGGCGGTCGAGACGACGATCCTGTTTGCAGTGATCGTCGGATGCTTTGTCTCTCTGATCTCGGTCTGGGTTGTCCCGCTGATGTTAAAATGGATGTCAACGCCGGATGATGTGATCGGACCGGCGGGAGAGTATTTAAAGATCTATTTTGCCGGAGTTCCGGTCCTCTTTCTTTACAATATGAGCAGTGCGATCTTAAGGGCTGTGGGCGACACGAAGCGCCCGTTAAATTTCCTGATCATCAGCAGCTGTTTAAATATCGCTCTGGATATTCTCTTTGTTGCGAAATTTGGCTGGGGGATCAGCGGTGTCGCGATCGCTACGGTGATCGCCGAGGCAGTTTCCGCTGCTCTTGCGTGTTCGACTCTTATGAGGACGAAGGAAGCACATCGCCTTGTTCTTCGGGACCTTCACATCAATAAATCCTGCCTCGGCGAGATTTTCCGGATCGGTCTTCCGGCGGGAGTCCAGCAGGGACTCACTGCGTTTTCCAACGCGCTTGTGCAGTCGTATGTAAATGGACTTGGCTCTTCTATCATCATGGCGGGCTGGAGCTGCCACTCAAAGATCGACCAGTTCGCAATCCTGCCTGCCCAGAGTATGGGACAGGCCGCGACAACGTTCGTGGGACAGAATCTCGGAGCAAAGAATGTGAAGCGTGCGAGAGACGGCGTCAAACAGGCAGTGTTCATGGGTGTGGGCGTGCTGATCTGCATCTCCGGCGCGATGGCAATTTCCGCAAGATCCCTGGTATCCCTTTTCAACCAGGATCCGGATGTGCTGCACTATGGAACCTTATTTATCCTGATGACGGTCCCGTTCCGCTTCTGCAGTTCCTTCAACCAGATCCTTGCGGGTTCCTTGAGAGGATCCGGGGATGCAAAGGGACCGATGTGCATCATGCTCTTCAGCTTCGTTGTCTGCAGACAGATCTATCTCTTCTTCGTGACAAAGATCGCATTCAACGAGTATACGGTCGGAATGGGATATCCGGTCGGCTGGATCGTATGCGCGATCCTTTCCTTCCTGTA
Organism: Pilosibacter rotomagensis; assembly: GCF_045062245.2. Taxonomy (NCBI): domain Bacteria; kingdom Bacillati; phylum Bacillota; class Clostridia; order Eubacteriales; family Clostridiaceae; genus Pilosibacter; species Pilosibacter rotomagensis. The sequence goes on from NZ_CM170323.1 coordinate 1,503,439, forward strand.
TTACAGAAGGAGCAGATGGGAAGAAAAGGTAAAAGAAGATTAAAAAATCAGTATAAACGCAGAAAACGACCTCTGTGTCAGGATCCTGATGAAAATCATAAGGGCTTGACCTGAGGTCGTTTTAAATAATGGGTGGAATTTCCAGTTGTTTTGCTATGAACAGGCAGGGAAAGTGGGACGAATCGCCTTTCCATTGCCGGTGTCATTCGTCTGGCAGAATGTCGGGGAATGCCGAGACCGGAAAACTTGGAGATAGACGAAAATATGATTTTGTGCTATACTTCAATTTGCATGTATACAGGCGATCATGGCACAGGAGAGGAAAATCGGTCTGCAGATTGCTGGAAAACAGCGAGTGCGGATCACGATCGCCGTATAGCGCAAAGAGTGTGAAAACTTCGGATCGTGATATCATGACAGAAGAAAAGAGATAACTATGTTCGGACTTGGAACGATCATCAACGTCACTGCGATCGTCGCGGGCGGCGTGATGGGGTTATTATTTGGAAAGAAACTGACGGAGCGTTATCAGAGCAACCTGATGATGGCGTCGGCGCTCTGCGTATTGTTTATCGGAGTCTCCGGCTGTATGGAGCAGATGTTAAAACTGACGGAAAACGGGCTTTCTTCATCGGGATCCATGATGATGATCGCCTGTTTTGCTGTCGGGGCTCTTCTCGGCGAGTGGATCGATCTCGACACGAAGATGGAACGGTTCGGGGAATGGCTGAAGGAGAAGACGAAAAGTGACGGCGACAATGCGTTCGTGGATGCATTTGTGACGGCTTCCCTGACCGTCTGTATCGGAGCGATGGCGGTCGTCGGATCGATCCGGGACGGAATTTACGGCGACTATTCGATTCTCACGGCAAAAGCTGTTCTCGACATGATCATCGTCGCGATCATGACGGCGTCCATGGGAAAAGGCTGTATTTTCTCGGCGATCCCGGTCGGGATGTTCCAGGGGGCGATGACGCTCCTTGCGAAGGTGATCGAGCCGTTCCTGACGGATGAGGGACTGGCGGACATGTCCCTGACAGGATCGGTCCTGATCTTCTGCGTCGGAGTGAACCTGATCTGGGGAAAGAAGGTCAAGGTGGCGAACCTGCTGCCGGTCATGTTTCTTGCGGCGGTGTGGCCGTATTTCCCGTGGGCGTAACGCAGAAGTTGAGAAAAGGCAGAAATTCTGTGAAAAAGAGTAATCCTTTTTTCAGGACAACAATGAAAAGATTAACGACGGATTTTTATGCATGACGGTGCAGGAACGGAACCGTTGTGCGAGGAAGAAAAACGTCGTCTGGAAAAATACAGAAGCCGTATGAACGAAGGAAATAGCGGCTGTACAACAAGAAACAGGAGGATTTTATGATATTATCCTGCAGCAATATCTGCAAATCGTTCGGAAGCGACGATATTATCAAGAACGCTTCCTTTCATATTGAAGATCATGAAAAAGCGGCGATCGTCGGCATCAACGGCGCCGGAAAATCAACATTGTTAAAGATCATCGTGGGTGAGATGGCACCGGATTCCGGCGAGGTCGTGCTGGGAAGCGGAAAGACACTTGGGTATCTGGCACAGAATCAGGATCTTTTAAGTCACCGGACGATCTATGAGGAGATGCTCGATGCGAAAAAGTCGGTCATCGAGATGGAAAACCGGCTGAGAGATCTGGAAAATTCGATGAAAACGGCCTCCGGGGAAGCGCTGGAGACCATGATGAACCAGTACAGCCGCTTGAGCCACGAATTTGAGCTCATCAACGGCTATGCCTGGAAGAGTGAGATCGTCGGAGTCTTAAAGGGACTCGGATTTACGGAGGAAGAGTTTTCCAAACAGATCTCCACACTGTCCGGCGGACAGAAGACAAGAGTTTCTCTGGGTAAACTTCTTCTCACAAATCCTGACATCATTCTCCTCGATGAGCCGACGAACCATCTGGATATGTCCTCCATCGCATGGCTGGAGACATATCTCTTAAATTACCGCGGTGCGGTCCTGATCGTTGCCCATGACCGGTATTTCCTCGATAAGATCGTAACAAAGGTCATCGAGCTGGACAACGGACATGCGATCGTGTACTCCGGAAACTATACGGCCTACAGTGAGAAGCGGGCGCAGATGCGCGCGATCCAGATGAAGGCGTACTTAAACCAGCAGCAGGAGATCAAACATCAGGAAGCGGTCATCGAGAAATTGAAGTCCTTCAATCGGGAAAAGTCCATCAAGCGGGCGGAGAGCCGCGAAAAGATGCTCGATAAGATCGAGGTCCTGGAAAAGCCGTCGGAGGTCAACGATGCAATGGACATCCGCCTGGAGCCGAATATCCTGAGCGGAAATGATGTACTGACGGTCAACGGACTTGCGAAGTCCTTTGGCTCCCAGACCTTGTTTACGGACCTCAGCTTTGATGTCAAGCGCGGCGAGCGCGTGGCGATTATCGGGGATAACGGAACGGGAAAGACGACGATCTTAAAAATTATCAATGGTCTTGTCGAGCCGGATGCCGGTGAGATCATTCTGGGTTCCAGAGTCCACATCGGCTATTATGATCAGGATCATCAGGTCCTGCACATGGAAAAGACGCTGTTTGAGGAGATCTCCGACGCATATCCGGGAATGTCCAACACACAGATCAGAAGTACGCTGGCGGCGTTCCTGTTCACCGGGGATGACGTGTTTAAACGGATCGGGGATCTGAGCGGCGGTGAGAGAGGACGTGTGTCGCTTGCAAAGCTCATGCTCTCCGAGGCGAACTTCCTGATCCTCGATGAGCCGACAAACCATCTGGATATCACATCGAAGGAGATTCTGGAGAACGCGCTGAGCCACTACGGCGGAACTGTGCTCTATGTCTCCCATGACCGTTATTTTATCAACAAGACCGCGACGAGGATCCTGGATCTCACCGGAAAGCGGATGATGAATTATATCGGAAATTACGATTATTATCTGGAAAAACATGACGCGATGATGATGGCCCATTTCGGAAACGAGGCGCCGGAGAGTGCCGGCGGGATCGTCGGATTCGGCGCGTCGAAGACAGGAGCGGCGGCGGAGACTGCCGGAAAGGCTGTGGAGAATCCGGCAGCGGATGCCGGCGGAAAGCTCGACTGGAAGGCTCAGAAGGAAGAACAGGCCCGCCAGAGAAAACGCCAGAACGATTTAAAGAAGGTCGAGGATGAGATCCACAAGCTGGAGACAAGAGACGGGGAGATCGACGGCCTCCTCTGCGATGAGAGCGTCTTCTCCGACGTTGCGAAACTCATGGAGTTAAACAAGGAAAAAGAGGAGATCGCAGGAAAACTGGAAGTTCTCTACGAAAAGTGGGAAGAACTTGCAGAATGATCATGACTGTCTAACAGCCCGCGCTGCAAAAGGGGCAGGCTTTTATACAGAGTGAGCTCTCGGCCCTGTGGGAATGCAGGATTGAATGCTTACGAATACAGACATACTCAAAGGAAAATGCTTCGTCCGGTCTGGGGAGATTTCGGGCGGGGCATTTTTCCGTCTGGGCAGTTTGCGCATTTTACTGACAAAGATTTGACAAATAATATAGATATAGGTATAATAAAAGACAGCGTTATACTGAGAAGGTGGAACTAGAAAATGACAGACGAGAGACAGATCTCAAAGGCGGTAATCTCAAGACTTCCGCGTTATTACAGATATCTGGGCGAACTGATGGAGGAGGGGATCGAGAGGATCTCTTCCAACGAACTGAGTGCCAGAATGAAGGTGACAGCGTCCCAGATTCGTCAGGATCTTAACAATTTCGGCGGCTTTGGACAGCAGGGATACGGATACAATGTGAAATATCTCTACACCGAGATCGCAAGGATCCTGGGGATCGACAGACAGCACAACCTCATTATCATCGGTGCCGGAAACTTAGGTCAGGCGATCGCCAACTATACAAATTTTGAGAAGCGCGGCTTTATGATCAAGGGAATGTTCGATATCAACCCGCGCCTAATCGGTCTTGTGGTCCGCGGAGTCGAGATCCGTGGGATCGATGACCTGGAGCAGTTTATTGTCGACAATGAAGTACAGATCGCGGCTCTCACGATCCCGAAGTCCAAAGCACCGGAGATCGCGGAGCGCCTGGTAAAAGCCGGGATCAAGGCGATCTGGAATTTTGCCCATACAGACTTAAATGTGCCGGATGATGTAGTCGTTGAGAATGTACATCTTTCCGAGAGCCTGATGCGTCTTTCCTACCGTGTCTGCAGCATGCAGGATGAGCGGGAGCGGAAAGCAAAGGAAAAAGCAGAACAGACGGGAACCAATGAGACATGTTGATTGGAGTTGGCTGTGATTTGATCGAAATTGAGCGTGTGAAAAAAGCCTGTGAAAAAGAGGCTTTTTTGACGCGTATCTATACCGAGCGCGAGCGCCGGCAGGCAAAGGGTGATCCCCGGGTCCTTGCCGGCACTTTTGCGGTTAAAGAAGCAGTAGCGAAGGTGTTTGGAACGGGATTCCGGGACTTTATGCCGGTCCATGTGGAGGTCTTAAGGGACCCGCTTGGAAAGCCGTATGTCGAACTTCATGCGGGAGCAGAGATGAAGGCGGAGGAGCTTGGGATCAGGACGATCGAAGTGTCGATCTCTGACACGAAGGACCATGCGATGGCGTTTGCCGTCGGAGAGGGGGATGCCGGATGAAAGCAGTTCTGAGCGGAAAAGAAATGAAAGCGTTTGACACCAGGTCCATCAGGGGGTACGGGATCCCGTCCCTGGTGCTGATGGAGCGGGCGGCTCTTGCCGTTGCGGAGAAAGCGGAAGAGATCCTTAAGAGAGAACAGGCAGAGACAGTCTGGTCCGTCTGCGGTTTTGGAAATAACGGGGCAGACGGAGTGGCCGCCGCCAGGATGCTGTTCTTAAAGGGATATGATGTGAAGATCCTGTTCCCGGGACGGGACGGAAAAGGGAGCGAAGAGCTGGAAGCCCAGTTAAATATCGTGAAACGGCTGGGGATCCCGGTGATGACGGCGGAAGAACTGCCGGATGCAGAAGAAAAACGATCCCCGGCGCATCCGTTTGCAAAGACGGTGACAAAGGCGAACGCATGCCGCGGCGTGATCCTGGATGCGGTCTTCGGGATCGGTCTTTCGAGAAATGTGGAAGGTGCATACAAAAAGCTCATTGACTGGATCAACCGCAATGAGGATATGAAGACGATCGCTGTGGACATTCCCTCCGGCATCAGCTCCGACACAGGAGAAGTCATGGGGGACGCGGTCCGCGCGGATGTGACGGTCACTTTCGGAATGAAAAAGCTCGGACAGGTTCTGTTCCCGGGAAGAGAATACTGCGGAGAGCTTCTGGTCAGGGACGTCGGTTTTGTGCCGGAGAGCAGCGCGGAGCAGGAAAAACACGTGCAGATGCTGGATCGGGAAGATCTTTTGAGGATCCCGGAAAGGACGCCGGATTCCAACAAGGGAACATACGGAAAAGTCCTCGTGATGGCGGGGGCAAAGAACATGGCGGGAGCAGCCTGCCTCTCCGCGAGAGCGGCATACCGGATGGGAGCCGGACTCGTGAAGATCTTTACACCGGAGGAAAACAGGATCATCGTCCAGGAAAAACTCCCGGAGGCGATCCTTTCCAGTTACGATGCGAGAGAAGCCGGAAAAGATCCGGAGAGTTTTGCGAGAAAGATCGCAAGGGAGACGGAATGGGCGGATGTGATCGTTCTGGGGCCGGGGATCGGCATGGAGGATCATGCGCGGCTCATGGTGGAAAACGTCTTAAAGGACGCGTATGTGCCGATCATTCTTGACGCGGACGCGCTGAATCTCGCCGCGGAGTACCGGGAACTCACCGGTTATTTTACAGAAAATATCATCGTGACGCCGCATATGAAGGAAATGTCGCGGCTCACAGGAATTCAGATAGAGGAGATCAAGGAAAATCCGATCCGTGCAGCGAGAGAGTTTGTAGATCAGTACGGAGTGGTCTGCGTCTTAAAGGACGCGGCGACCGTGATCGCGGGAAGAGACGGAAAGACCTTTGTCAATGGAAGTGGGACGCCCGCTATGGCAAAGGGAGGTTCCGGGGATGTTCTGACCGGTGTGATTGCGGGACTGATCGCGCTGGGGCTTGAGGAGAGCGATGCGGCTTCCCTCGGAGTCTATGTGCACGGTCTGGCAGGGGAAAAAGCGGCGAAGCGCTTCGGCGTCCACGCAGTCCTTGCCGGGGAGATCGCGGATTGCCTTTCGGAGGATAGAGAAAATGAAATTTGACAGAATTTATACAGAGATCGATCTGGGTCATATAGAGGAAAACATGGAGGCGATGGAGAAAAATCTCCGCCCGGGGACAAAGATGTACGGAGTCGTGAAAACGGATGCTTACGGACACGGCGCCGTTCCGGTCGCGAAGACGATTGACCGCTTTGTATGCGGATATGCGGTCGCGACCGTTGAGGAAGGTGTGCAGCTGCGGAAACACGGGATCACGAAGGAGATCCTGATCCTCGGTCCGGTCGCTGCTCCGAGATACGAGGAGTGCATCCGGCAGGAGCTCTGCATGCCGGTCTTTGAACTGGATAAGGCAGAGGGAATGTCAGAAGCTGCAGAAAAGCTGGAAAAGACAGCCCACGTCCATATCGCGGTGGATACCGGAATGAGCCGGATCGGACTCAGACCGGACACGGCGTCCGTGGAGATGGTAAAAAAGATCGCGGCGCTTCCGGGAGTGAAGATCGACGGCATGTTCACGCATTTTGCGAGAGCGGATGAGGCGGATAAGACTGGTGCGAGACAGCAGTATGATCGGTTTAAGAACTTCTGCGATGCTGTGAAGGCAGCAGGCGTGGAGGTTCCGGTCTGCCATTGCTCCAACAGCGCCGGGATCGTGGAGATGCAGGAGATGAACATGGATGCAGTCCGCGCCGGGATCACGATCTACGGTCTGTACCCGTCGGATGAGGTGAGAAAGGATATCCTCACGATGAAGCCGGCGATGGCACTGAAGAGCTTTATCACGTATATCAAGGAGATCGGGCCTGGAACTGAAGTCAGCTACGGAGGAACGTTCAAGGCAGACCGGACGATGCGGATTGCGACAGTCTCCGCCGGTTACGGGGACGGATATCCGAGAAACCTGTCCGGCCGCGGGGAAGTGCTGATCCACGGAAAGCGCGCGAAGATCCTCGGCCGCGTCTGCATGGACCAGTTCATGGTGGATCTTACCGGGATTCCGGAGGCCAAAGAGGGAGATCTTGTGACCCTGATCGGAAGAGACGGGGAGGAAGAGATCACGATGGAGGAGATCGCAGAGGTTTCCGGCGGCTTCCATTACGAGATCCCGTGTCTGATCGGAAAGCGGGTTCCGCGTGTGTATGTGAAGAACGGAAAGGTCCTCGGGATCATGAACTGCCCGGATGAGGAGTATGTCGGATTCTGACCGGCACGCCGCCGCGATTTCTGAATAAAATATCATAAGTGGGGAACAATCTGAATACGGAAATGTCAGGGAAGCTGTCAAAAAAGATACCGTTATGGCTTTGACAGCAGCCCCGGACTCTCCGCAGAAATTCAGACGGAGCGTGAGACTTGTGATCATCAGACGGGGCGATATTTATTATGCGGATCTAAGACCGGTGGTAGGTTCTGAGCAGGGAGGTGTGCGCCCTGTGCTCATCATCCAGAACGATGTGGGAAACAAACACAGTCCGACTGTGATCTGTGCGGCGATCACATCGAGGATGAATAAGGCGAAGCTTCCAACTCATGTGGAGTTATCCGCGAGGGACTGCGACATGATGAAGGATTCGGTGATTCTCCTGGAACAGTTGAGGACCATCGACAAGCAGCGATTAAGGGAAAAGATCTGCCATCTTGATGGGGACCTGCTGGACCAGGTAAATGACGCATTGAAGGTCAGTCTGGAACTTGGCGGTTTTTGAGGACCGTGCGGGGAGAAAAAACTGCTACATAATCGCAGTTTGGCGCTGCAGTGCGCGGGCATGGAGGACCCGTGTACTGTAACGTGAAAAGTGATACGGCGGAATGATTCCTTGACGGGCATGGAAATAGATGTTATAGTGGACGAAATACGGAAAAAAGTAACTGAAAAAATAGGATAGTTATGGAAAGATAAAGGAGTGTTGGAAAATCTCATGGACGATGGCAATTCATGGATAGGAATTGTTCTGTTTGCCGCATCAGTGATCCTGTTTGCGGTGATGTACGGATTCGGTGCGGCCGTTCAGGCCCTGAACACCAGTGCGCTGGAGGATGAGCGCGACGAAGGAAACAAGCGGGCGGAAAAACTTTTAAAGATACAGGGAGACCCGTATCTCTTCATCCGCACGAACCAGCTCGCGACGAGTATCCTGACGCTTGCGATGGGCGCGTCCTCGCTGGCGTTTGTGGTAAAAAAACTCACGGCTTTAATCGGGACGCATACACAGATCCCGCATCCGGCAGCGGTGGGGATCGCCTACATTGCGGGACTCGTCGGGATCGCATTTCTGCTCACGGGGCTCGGGATCGTGATCCCGAAGCGCATCGCGGCAAAGAGCCCGATCCGCTTCTGTTATAAAGTTCTGCCGCTCGTGGAACTTGTGACAAAATGTCTCTTTCCGTTTGCGTGGCTGATGGACCAGTTTGCCTATATTTCCTTAAAGACGGTTGGGATCGATATCCGCGAGAAGGATGACAACGTGACTGAGGAAGATATCATGTACATGGTCAATGAAGGCCATGAACAGGGCGTTCTGGAGGCCAGCGAGGCGGAGATGATCACGAACATCTTTGAGTTTGATGATAAGGTGGCGGCGGATATCATGACACACAGGACCGCGGTCATCGCACTCGACGGGGAGATGACTCTGAAGGAAGCGCTCGATTTCGTTGTGAAGGAAGCAAATTATTCGAGATTTCCTGTTTATTCCGAAGATATCGACAATATCATCGGCATCCTTCACATGCGCGACATGCTCCACTATACGGATTCCAAGGACCATCTGAACACGCCGATCGCAAAGATCAAGGGCCTTTTGAGAAGTCCTCATTTCATCCCGGAGACGAAAAATATCAACGCTCTTTTTAAGGAGATGCAGTCCCAGAAGATCCACATCGAACTTGTGGTGGATGAGTATGGTCAGCTTGCCGGCATCGTCACGATGGAGGACATTCTCGAGGAGATCGTCGGAAATATCCTCGACGAGTACGACAAGGAAGAGCCGGATATCGTATCCCGGAAAAACGGTACATATGAGCTCACGGGTCTCACCCTTCTGGACGACGTGGAAGAGACGCTCGGAGTGGAATTTGATAAGGAAGATAAGGACAATTTTGATACCCTGAACGGTTTTATGGTATCGAGGATCGGACATATCCCGAAGGTTGGAGAGAAGGGAAGTGTCAGGATCGGGGATTACCTCTTAAAGATCATGAAGGTGGAGAACAAGGTGATCCAGACCGTTCTCGCGATCCCGCTTCCGAAGGAGAAGAGCGGAACAGAAGCGAAAAACGGGAACGAGATGAATGAGAAAACTGACAGGAAAAAATAAAAAAACATCCTGCGGCCGGTACATTGGGTACTGACTGCAGGATGTTCTTTTTTATTCAACAGGAAATTCCGATGGAACTTCCTGTTAAATAAAAAGGCACTGCGTGCCTAAGATGCGCACTCGCGCGAAGATGATGGTTGTCGCAAGCGACCGCGCTCGGCGCGAGAATGTGCCGAGGCACATTCTTTTCTATTCCTGGCTTCGGAAGTTAACGGTTCCGGTGGCCGGATCCATGGAATCTACGATCGCCAGGGACTCTAAATGGTAGCCGAGATTTCGGATGACCTGTCCGCCGATCTGGAATCCTTTCTCGATCGCGATGCCGATTCCCTCAACGGTAGCGCCTGCGTCATGGACGATCGAGATCAGTCCCTGAAGCGCGTAGCCGTTCGCAAGGAAGTCGTCGATGATCAGAACGTGATCGTCCGGGGAAAGGAACTTTTTGGAGACGATAACCTGGTTCTTGCATTTATGGGTGAAGGATTCAACTTCCGCCACATACATTTCGCCGTCGAGGTTGATGCTCTGGGATTTCTTTGCAAATACGACCGGCACATGGAAGTGCATTGCCGCGATACAGGCGATACCGATACCGGATGCCTCGATCGTCAGGATCTTGTTGATATTTTCATTGGCAAAACGGCGCTTGAATTCCGCACCCATCTCGTCAAAAAGCTCGATATCCATCTGATGGTTTAAAAAGCTGTCAACCTTTAATACGTTTCCTTCTTTTACCACACCGTCTTTTGCGATGCGCTCTTCTAAAAAGTTCATGTTTTCTCCTCCGTCAATCACTCTTTTTGAGTATCTTTGTATTGTATCCAATTATAGCAATATCGGGGAGAGATTACAAGATAAAAAGCGGCGGGCCGTGGATGAGATAAAAAGTTATTTTTCGCAGGCAGGAATTTTCTGAATTGAAAATTCTGTATCATACAGTAGTGGTTGCCGGTTACTTTTCACGGGTAGGAATTTTCTGAACTGAAAATTCCGTATGATACAGTTGTGGTCGCAGATTTTGCCGATTCGGAATGCGGAGCATCGGCAAAATCCTGTTACAGTGCGCGGGCATAGAGTGCCCGTGTACTGTAACGGTTGCCGATTTGTTTATGAAATTTTAATGGCGGTCATACTTGCGGGGGCGGCGGGAGAGTGATATCATGGACAGACAACTGGAAAGCGGTTCACCAGCTGCAGCCAACAGATCAACGATAAAAAGGTTCCCGGCAGCAATTGGCGGGTGTGGAAAGGGATCATTACTTTTATGGATAAATATGAGGTTCTCAAACAATATTTCGGTTATGACACGTTCCGGGACGGGCAGGAGAAGATGATCGATGCGATCACTTCCGGCAGGGATGTGCTGGGGATCATGCCGACGGGCGCAGGAAAGTCTCTGTGTTATCAGATCCCGGCTCTGATGGCGGGGGCAAACGGGGGGATCACGCTGGTGATCTCGCCCCTGATCTCACTTATGAAAGACCAGGTCAGCGCCCTGAACCAGGCGGGCGTTCATGCTGCGTACCTGAACAGTTCTCTGACGGCGGGACAGTATTATAAGGCGCTCGGATATGCGAGAGAGGGACGGTATCCGATCATCTACGTCGCTCCCGAGCGGCTTCTGACTCCGGAATTTCTTGATTTTGCCGTCCATGCGAAGATCGCCATGGTGGCGGTCGATGAGGCGCACTGCGTCTCCCAGTGGGGCCAGGATTTCCGGCCGGGATACTTAAAGATCGAGGAATTCCTGCGGGCACTTCCGGAGCGCCCGGTCGTCAGTGCCTTTACGGCGACCGCGACGGCGGAAGTCCGGGATGACATTATCGATCTCTTAAAGCTGCAGGATCCGGTCGTGACGACGACGGGATTTGACCGCCCGAATCTCTACTTTGAGGTTCAGAGCCCGAAAGATAAATATGCGGCAGTAAAAACATATATCGAAGAACATGCAGGACAGTGCGGCATCGTCTACTGCCTGACGAGAAAACTCGTGGAGGAAGTGACGGAGAAGCTGATGAAGGACGGATTCTCCGTGACGAGATACCATGCGGGACTTTCCGACAGCGAGAGAAAGCAGAATCAGGAAGATTTTATCTTCGACCGCGCCCAGATCATGGTGGCGACAAACGCGTTTGGAATGGGGATCGACAAATCGAATGTCCGCTTTGTGATCCACTACAACATGCCGAAAAATATGGAGAGTTACTATCAGGAAGCCGGGCGCGCAGGGCGTGACGGGGAACCGGCGGACTGTCTGCTCCTGTACGGCGGGCGGGATGTCGTGACGAACCAGATGTTTATCGACAACAACCGTGACAACGAAGAGCTCGACGATGTGACAAGGCAGATCGTTGCGGAGCGCGACCGGGAACGGTTAAAAAAGATGACATTCTACTGCTTTACGAATGACTGCCTCAGGGAATATATTCTCCGGTATTTCGGGGAGTACGGAAGCGGATACTGCGGAAACTGTTCTAATTGTAAGACACAGTTTGAGGAGACGGATGTGACGGAGATCGCGAGAGCCATCGTCGGCTGCGTCGCGGAGTGCCGCGGGCGGTACGGGACAACGGTGATCCTCGACACGGTGCACGGAGCTTCGACGGCGAAGATCAGGAATTATCACATGGATGAAAATTCCTTTTACGGAAAGCTGGCAAAAGTCCCGGTCTACAGGTTAAGACAGGTTTTAAATTTTCTGCAGATAAAAGAATATCTGGTGGTGACCTCTGACGAGTACGCGATCGTGAAGCCGGGAAAGAATGCGGAAGCGCTTTTAAACGACGGTGAAACGCTCATGATGAAGCTTCCGAAGGAGCAGGAGAGAGTGAAGACGGGGAAGATCTCCGGCACGAAGAAGCCGAAGATGGCAGCCGGTACCGAGTCGTTTACGGAGGTGGAGACGACACTGTTTGACCGGTTAAAAGAACTGCGCCGTGAGATCGCGCGGGAGGAGAAGGTTCCACCGTATATCGTATTTTCCGATAAGACTCTGGTGCATATGTGTCTGATCAGACCGAAGAATAAGGAAGAAATGCTGACGGTCTCCGGAGTCGGGGAATTTAAGTATGCGAAGTATGGGGAGAGATTCCTGAAAGTTTTTGCGGATAAAACGGATTCCGTTTCCTGACAAAAATCGTCTGACAAATTGTGAAAAACCTACAATTATTGTGGGATATTGAGAAAAGGTTACTTTTCACGGATAGGAATTTTCTGAACTGAAAATTCCGTATGATAACGTTGTGGTCGTGGATTTTGTCGATTCGGAATGCGAAGCATCGGCAAAATCCTGCTACAGTGCGCGGGCATAGAGTGCCCGTGTACTGTAACAAGAAAAGGTAAAAACAGGAAAATCAAGCTTGACGAATCCGGCGTATAGGTGTATGATAAGGACAGTTTCACTTACATGCGTTAAAGCGTAACGCAACAACGCATTTGAGAATGTGAGATCCCGTCTGAAGGGGAGGATCTATAGATCCTGAAAATGACAGCGGGATGTTACAAAAAAGAAAAACTGAGGGGAGATCGATATTATGAAAAAAGTAACAGCACTTGCAATGGCGGCCGTTGTAGCGGCTTCCGCATTAACCGGATGTGGATCCAGTTCCACAGCAGAGACAACAGCAGCTGCAGCAGAGACAACGACAGCAGCAGCGGCCGATTCCACAGAAGCAGCAAAAGAAGACGGAAAGACCTACAATGTGGGAATCTGCCAGTTAGTACAGCACCCGGCACTTGATGCGGCGACAGAAGGCTTCGAGGCTGCATTAAAAGATAAACTCGGTGACAATGTTAAATTTGATCTTCAGAACGCATCCGGCGATTCCGCTACCTGCGCAACGATCATCAACCAGTTCGTTTCCAACGATGTGGACCTGATCCTTGCAAATGCGACTGCAGCACTTCAGGCAGCGGCAGCAGGAACCAGCGAGATTCCGATTCTCGGAACTTCCATCACAGATTACGCGACAGCGCTTGATATCGACAACTGGACAGGTACGACAGGTCTCAACATCTCCGGTACCTCCGACCTTGCTCCGCTCGACCAGCAGGCAGCAATGTTAAATGAGCTGTTCCCGGATGCAAAGAATGTCGGCTTATTATACTGCTCCGCAGAGCCGAACTCCAAATACCAGGCAACAACCGTAAAAGGATATCTTGAGGATCTCGGATATACCTGTAAGGAATACACCTTCGCAGACTCCAACGATATCGCTTCCGTAACAACAACAGCAGCAGGCGAGAACGATGTTCTCTATGTTCCGACTGACAATACGGCTGCTTCCAATGCAGAGATCATAAACAATATCTGCCTTCCGGCGAAAGTTCCGGTAATTGCAGGTGAAGAAGGAATCTGCTCCGGATGCGGCGTTGCAACTCTTTCCATCGACTACTACGATATCGGATACAAAGCCGGTGAGATGGGCGCAGAGATCCTGATGGACGGCAAAGATGTAAAGGAAATGCCGATCGAGTTTGCACCGGAGGTAACAAAGAAATACAATAAGGCAAACTGTGAGGCACTTGGAATCACGGTTCCGGATGACTACGTTGTGATCGAAGAATAATAACGACTTGAAATTATGAGGACATCAGGGTGGCAAACAGCAAAAACTTTTGTCACCCTGTTTGTTATCATTAGCCATAGGAGGAAAGAAACGTGAATTTTGCAACATTGTTTAATGCATTGCCGGGTGCCTGTGCACAGGGACTCATCTGGGGCATCATGGCGATCGGCGTTTATATTACATATAAGATCCTCGATCTTGCAGACCTTACCGTGGACGGAACCATGTGTACGGGAGGTGCTGTCTGCATCATTTTCATGTTAAACGGACATTCTGTGGGAGTGTCCCTGTTTGCGGCGTTTATCGCGGGAATGATCGCGGGCCTTGTGACCGGAATCTTTCACACGGCGATGGGGATCCCGGCGATCCTTGCGGGAATCCTGACCCAGCTTGGTCTCTACTCCATCAACCTCCGCATTATGGGCGGTAAGGCAAATCAGGCCATCAGTGTGGATAAGTATGATCTTTTAGTGTCTCTCCGTTATGTAAAGGGAGTCGCATTTTACAGGAACACGATCTTCGTGACGGCATTGATCATTGTGATCTTGATCGCGGTCCTCTACTGGTTCTTCGGAACAGAGATCGGATGCTCCATCCGTGCCACAGGTTCCAATCAGAACATGTCACGTGCCCAGGGCATCAATACCGATTTCACAAAGATCTTAGGTCTTATGATCTCTAACGGGATCGTTGCCTTTGCGAGCGGCTTATATGCCCAGTATCAGGGCTTTGCGGATGTCAACGCAGGCCGTGGCGCCATCGTGATCGGTCTCGCAGCCGTTATCATCGGTGAGGTCGTATTCGGAAAGATCAGCCAGAACTTCGGTTTCAAGTTGTTCTCCGTTGCCTTCGGCGCAATCATTTATTATCTGGTCCTTCAGATCGTACTCTGGATGGGATTAAATTCCAACGATTTAAAACTCCTGTCTGCCCTTGTCGTTGCGGTATTCCTTGCGATCCCGTACATGAAAGGCAAATATTTCTCTAAACCGGTAAAAAGAGGAGGTGCACCTCGTGCTTGATCTTCACAGTATTTATAAAACCTTCAACGCGGGAACCGTCAATGAAAAGACTGCGTTAAACGGATTAAATCTTCATTTAAACGAAGGCGATTTTGTCACCGTCATCGGTGGAAACGGAGCCGGAAAATCTACCATGTTAAATGCAGTTGCAGGAACGTGGTTTGTGGACGAAGGAAAAATCACCATCGATGATATCGACGTGACAAAGCTCCCGGAGCATAAGCGTGCAAAGTATCTCGGACGTGTATTCCAGGATCCGATGACAGGAACGGCTGCCACCATGCAGATCGAGGAGAACATGGCCCTGGCGGCGAGAAGAGGAATGACGCGCTCCCTGAGACCGGGGATCACCGCGAAAGAGAGAGAATTCTACAGAGAACAGTTAAAGATTCTGGGACTTGGCCTGGAGGACCGCCTTACATCGAAGGTCGGTCTTCTCTCCGGCGGACAGAGACAGGCGCTGACACTTCTCATGGCAACCTTAAAGAAGCCGAGACTTCTTCTCTTAGATGAGCACACGGCGGCCCTCGACCCGAAGACGGCGGCGAAAGTCCTCGAGACGACGGATAAGATCGTAAACAGTGAACATCTGACCACTCTGATGATCACTCACAACATGCGTGACGCCATCGCACATGGAAACCGCCTGATCATGATGAACGCGGGCCATGTGATCTACGATGTGGCAGGTGAGGAGAAGAAGCACCTGACGGTTCAGGATCTTCTCGCGAAGTTTGAGGAAGCCGCGGGCGGCGCGCTCGCGAACGACCGGATGATCCTCTCATAGGCTTTTGAGATGCGGAATCAGAAGCGATATATTATATAGAAGAAACAGATCAGAAGATGGAAAGAGGCAGTCGATTTTGCGAAAATGCGGGACCGGCTGTCTTTTTTTATGCGGCAGTAAATGCAGCGAAAAATGGTAACTGTTCAGCAGGTCTGCACACTTGCTGCGTTGACTGTAATAAAATACAGGCTTAAAGGTACAAATATGTGGGCATACATTCTTTTATAGAAAAGACTGGATTTTTTTACAAAGACGTTGTATAAAGAAGATGCGGTCGAGAGGATGTGCAGCCGGCTGCAGTCAAAGGCGGCAGAGAGAATGTCGCTTTCAGGAGGAAAAATTTATGAGCAAATCTGCAAAAAATGATAAAACAAAGACAAATGTGATGCGGCTTTTAGATGCCGCAAAGATCTCGTATGAGTCAAAGGAGTACCCGGTGGATGAACATGACCTCTCCGGGAGCCATGCGGCTGACATGCTGGGAGTGGACCACGGGAGTGTGTTTAAGACTCTCGTGCTGAAAGGAGAGCGCACAGGTTTTCTCGTCTGCTGTATCCCGGTGGATGGCGAGGTGGACTTAAAAAAGGCAGCAAAAGCGGCAGGAGATAAGAAGGTGGAGATGCTTCCGATGAAGGATCTTTTGGCCACAACAGGCTATATCCGCGGCGGCTGTTCCCCGATCGGCATGAAGAAAAAGTTCCCGACATTTATCGATGAAGCGGCTTTAAATTATGAAACGATCGCGGTCAGCGCCGGCCAGAGAGGCTTTCAGGTCCTGCTTTCCCCGCAGGCTCTTGCGGACTATGTCGGGGCAAAACTTCTGGATCTTCAGCAAAATTAGTTGACATAACTGAAAACGTTATGGGAAACCACTCAAAAATGGGAGCTCAATATTTAACAAAATTGTAATATTTGCAATATTTTATACTTGCCAATACTACCAAAAATCCAGATTTTGTGCGGATTATATTTGGAAAAACTATTAAAAAAATGTAACAATCTTTAAAAAACAGGCTGTAAAATGTAACAAAGTTGTGCAGGACTTATTGACATTCGCCCCCTCATTCTCCTATAATCACAGACACCGGCCGGAAAACGGTCGGAATGAACAACCGGCGACAGGACGGAGAAAGAGGGTATTCAAATGAATCCATGGAACTCATTTCTTCAGACAGTCTTTCAGTTTGTGAAATCACTCTTCGGCGGTGTGACAAAGAAGATGCACCGGAATGCGGCAGTCCTCACGATGGGCGCAACACTGATCGCAGTGATTCCATTTACAGCGGTGGACTTCCAGGGCGGAGGCAAAAACGCGATCGTCGCGTATGCCGAGACGCAGGGAGGTTCGGATGAAGACAGTCTGGAGGAGACAGAAGATACTGCTCTTCCGGAAACAGACGGAAATGTTTTAGAGGATGAGACGACAGCGGATGAAGCATCATCCGCAGAGACGGAAGCAGATATCAGGACAGAAACAGAAAATACAGAGACGAAAGAGGAGAGCATCACAGAGCCTGCTGCAGGATCGGAAAATGCGGACACGGATCATGGTCCGGAAGAAGCTGTAGAAACAGAAACTGCGGCTGCGGCGGATGAAGTGAGCGGGATCACGCAGGCAGAGCCGGAAACAGAGGTGTCCGGGGAAGCCAGGGTACAGGCGGCAGCAGAAGAGACCGTCGTGGCAGAGGAACCTGCAAGAGAAGCGTTCACGGGGTATTCCGAAAGCGACTACAATGTTCTTCTCCGGATCGTTCAGGCGGAAGCCGGAAACTGCGACATCGAAGGACGTGTCATGGTGGCAAACGTGATCTTAAACCGTGTGGAGGACGATGCATTCCCGAACACGATCACGAAAGTCGTTTACCAGAAGCACCAGTTTTCCCCTGTGGGAAACGGATCCATCAAGCGTTGCAAGGTCACGGCCGAGACCGTAGAGGCAGTCGAGAGGGCACTTTCGGGTGAAGATCTGACAGACGGCGCCCTGTATTTCATGAACCGGCGGGCATCCTCCAGGAAGAACGCGAGCTGGTTTGACAGACATCTGGAATTCCTGTTTAAACATGGAAATCACGAGTTTTTCCGGTAAAAACTCCGGGTCAGATAAAAGGATTAGAATAAAAAAGGATAAGGGAAAAGCGGCATGCGACAGGCGGTGAAGATCGTTTTGGGGCATGCCGCTTTTTACAATTGACATTTATACTCCGCCATGGGATAATAAGACACTGGTATCGCAGAAATACCTGTGAAATTGAAATATGGAAAAACGGTTTCGCCGTGAGCAGGAGAAAATATATGCGGCGGAACGATGATATTGGAATACATGAAAGAGGAAACAGAATGAAGTTAAAAAAAGTTTTTTTCGACCTTGACGGGACACTGACGGATTCCATGCCGGGGATCACGAAAGGCGTTCAGTATGCATTGAAGCATTATGGGATCCAGGTGGATGACCTGAATGTTTTAAAACCGTTTGTCGGTCCACCGCTCTCCGACAGTTTTAAGGAGTATTACAATTTCTCCGAGAAGGACGCGGAGGATGCGATCTACGTGTTCCGGGAATATTACGATGTGGAAGGATGGAAGGACAACGCACCGTTTGCCGGAGTTGAGGAGATGTTAAAGTCCTTAAAGGACGCAGGACTCGAACTCTATGTGGCAACTTCCAAGCCGGAGGTGACCGCAAAGCGCGTGCTGGAATATTTTCATCTGACAAACTACTTTAAATTCATCGGCGGCGCGTCCCTGGATGAAAAGCGCGTGAACAAGGATGACGTGATCCGGTATGTGCTGGAAGAAAACGGGATCGGCGAGGAAGAAAAGAAATCCGTGATCATGGTGGGCGACCGGAAACATGACGTGGAAGGCGCGAAGAAGACGGGACTTTCCGTGGTAGGCGTGCTTTACGGATACGGCAGCAAGGAAGAGCTTCAGGATGCCGGGGCAGATTATCTCTGTGAAACTCCAAGTGAGGTTGCAGAGCTGTTAAGATCGCTGGCTTTTGCAGATGGAAATTCCCTGAACTGAAAATTCTGTATCATACAGCGGCTGCGATCCTGACGGTCCGGAATGCGAAGCAGCGGCAGGATCGTGTTTCAGTTTCAGAAACCGGACGTTTTTACGGGCAGAAAAGTGTACGGATCCGACAGTAAGAAAATTGGTTACTTTTCGCGGGTAGGAATTTTCTGAACTGAAAATTCCGTATGATACCGTTAAGGCCGCGGATTTTGCCGATCTGGAATGCGAAGCATCGGCAAAATCCTGTTACAGTGCGCGGGCATGGAGTGCCCGTGTACTGTAACAAAATTGTACGGTACCATGAAATGGAACTTGAAAAATGATCGATGATGCGCTATAATAGTTGTCAGTGAAAGGGAATGTGATTCCTGGGATGTTCGACACTCCTGTCTATTTTGAACCTACATTTTGACATACGGGATTCCTACATCCTTGAACGGATGCCAGGCCTCCATCGAGTGGAAGGCAGATGTTTAAGTGCGGATGCCCACCTAGCACTGCTAGGCGTCAATTATTCAGGAAACGGCATTTTGGGATTGCGAAAGATAAAAAAGCAGCGAGAGATCGCTGCTTCTTTTCGTTTAACAGGAAATTTGCCGATGCTCTGCATTCGTTCAGATTTTGCTAAGGCTCTTTTCTAAATATGAGAAGTATGGTATGATGATGCCATGGTCGACGGTACAAAATGGTTTCGATAGACGGAAAAAGAGAAGTAACTGCAAAGGAGAAACTTTTATATGAAAAATGAACGGTTCGAACGGTACATTTATACAGGTGTGACGGCGATCCTGGTATTGATCGCGGCGGTGTTCGTCGTGTTTCTGTTTCTGGAAAGGTCGGCGGTGTTTGCCTTTCTGGGAAAGGTTCGTTTTGTGCTTGCACCAGTGATCTATGGAGCGGTTCTGGCATTTTTAATGTCCCCGGTCTACAACTGGTGCTACCGGCTGACTGTGTATACAGGAAAGTCCGGGGAGCCAAAGGCAAGATTTAAAAATGAAAAACTGGGTGCTTTTTTCGGAAGAAGCGTGGGAACAGCTGTCAGCCTTGTATTTCTTTTGGCGGTGATCGTCAGTCTTTCCAGTATGATCATTCCGCAGCTGTATTCCAGTATCGTAGGGATCATCAATATGATGCCGGAATATTTCCAGAATGTGTATGACTGGCTGACGGATTTCTTCGTGAACAATCCTCCGGTGGAGCAGGCGATCTTAAATATTTATGAGCAGTCAGCCCAGTATTTCCAGAACTGGATGGAGACAGACCTGATGTCGAATCTCTCGAACTTCCAGAATTTCCAGAATATCGAGAAGATCCTCGGCGGTGTTTCCAGCGGTGTCATGAATCTGATCACCCTGACAAAAAATCTGCTGATCGGGCTGATCGTCATGATCTACCTGTTAAACATCAAGGAATCGCTCTCGGCTCAGGGAAAGAAATTTATCTATTCGATCCTGCCTTTGAAGGCGGCGAACATTGTAGTCGGAGAGTTCCGTTTTATCAAAAAAGCGTTTTCCGGCTTTATCATCGGAAAGCTGATCGATTCCCTGATCATCGGAATCCTCTGCTTTATCCTGATGAACCTGTTCAAACTCCCGTATGAGCTGCTGATCAGCGTGATCATCGGAGTGACGAACATTATCCCGTTTTTTGGACCTTTTATCGGGGCTGTACCGTGTGCGATCCTCGTATTCCTCATCAGTCCGAAACAGTGCCTTTACTTTATCGGTCTGATCCTGGTACTCCAGCAGTTTGACGGAAATATTTTAGGACCGAAGATCCTCGGAAACTCCACAGGCGTTTCCAGCTTCGGAGTCCTGTTCTCGATCCTGCTGTTTGGCGGACTGTTCGGATTTGTGGGAATGATCATTGCAGTTCCGCTGATGGCGGTCATCATCCACGTTTACAGACAGATCCAGGATCATTTTCTTGCGAAAAAGAATCTGAGTCAGGAAGAAAACGACTATGTAAAACTGGACCGCATTGACGAGAAGAGCGGTGAGTATATCAGGCGCACGGACAAACAGTAAGTCCGGATGTTTTCACGCGGGAAGAACCCGTGTACAGTGACCGGGCCGGGTTTGCCCGGGAAAGGAATTATGAACGAGAGTAGGAAAATGATAAACTGGATGGCAGGGGTCACGACATTTGTCGTGGCACTGCTCATCGTGATCGTACTTCTGGACACGGAACAGGATGGAGTTTCTCTGGCGGCAGCGTCCAGAACGGTCGCTCTGACGCTGGAGTCGGAGAGCGGGATCCTGGAAAATGCGCCGGAGACATCGAACTTTGACGAAAAACTTTCTGATCAGTGGTATGTAAAATATATGGATTACCTGTATGGGCAGGGATATCTTGACAGCGGGGTGATCCAGGCGGATGAGAGGAGCGCGACATCCGCAGTTACATACGCAGTCCTTTCGGACTGGGCGAAAAAGGCATCAGAGGAGGGAAACGGGGAAACCGATGCACTCCTTTCCTATGTGGATGCCGGGGACCGCGCAAAAAAAGCAGTTTCCAGCGAAAATTTCTGGAAATTTTATGATGCGTTCCGTGCAGCCGCAGATCCGGAAGGGGCGGTTGCCGAGGTCGAGACGGATCTTTACGGGACTCCGGACAATGTGGACGGAGCTCCGGCATGGACGGCATACACAAGGGACGGGACCTTCCAGTTTGAGGGACTTTATCTGGATAACTATATTGACCGGAAGATCCGGTTCCTGGCGAGAGACGATGAGATCTTAAAGGTGGAGACGATGGTCTCTGACGAGATCGTCTACGAGAACGCCTGGATCTCTGGATTTTCCGGGCGGACTGTGACCGTCTTTATCGGAAATATCCAGAGGGAATTTCCGGTAAAGGGAGTATTAAAGGATGAGAGTGAGATCTCTGGCCAGATCGGGGATCTGTATTTAAAGGGCGGTCAGCCAAAGCGGCTGGTGCTGAAAAAAGAAAAGATCACCGGAACCGTTCTTGCGGTCCGAGATACGGAGATCGAGATCGATGGCTACGGCAGTGTGCCGCTGGCGGATCAGTTTAAGATCTACCGCACATACGGGGTCCTGAGGGAGCAGCAGAAAAAGGACATTCTTGTCGGTTACCACATGCAGGAGTTTGTGGTCGCAGACGGGGAGATCTGTGCGGCACTCACGACGGAGAAACCGGATATCGACGCGATCCGTGTCCTGATCATGACAAATGGTTTTAAGTCTCTGTTCCACGACTCGATCACGCTTTCCTGTGATTCGATGGCGGTCCTGGAATACGGGGATGAGAAGGATGCGAAGACAGAATCCATCGCGGCAGGAGAGACGGTGACGATCAAGCCGGGCGACTCCAGACTGGCAAGCGGACGTCTTACCTTCAAATCTGCCAACGATGGCGGGATGATTACGGTGCACAGCTTAGAGCGTGCCCAGGGAACTCCGGTCTATCCGGGACATATGGAGATCACGGAGGAGCGCGACGGACTGCTGCTCTTAAACGAGGTGGATCTCGAGGAATACTTAAAACGGGTAACGCCGAGCGAGATGCCGCCGACTTATGAGCTGGAGGCACTGAAGGCCCAGGCGATCTGCGCGAGAACTTACGCATGGCGCCAGATCCAGGGCAACGCCTATTCCACTTACGGCGCCCATGTGGATGACAGCACGAATTTCCAGGTATACAACAATACATTGACGTATGATTCCACGGATGCTGCTGTGAATGAGACGTTCGGGCAGCTTCTGGAATACAACGGGGACCCGATCGAGGCGTTCTATTACTCCACATCCGACGGACATGGGACCGACGGAAGTGTGTGGGGAGCGGATGCGTCCAACACGCCGTATCTCAGAGCAGTGACGATCAACGACAAGGCGAAAAAGCTGGATCTGACTTCGAATGAAGCGTTTGAGAACTTTATCAAAGATGAGAATACAGATGCTTACGATTCCGATTTCCCGATGTTCCGCTGGAACACAAAGACGACCAGCACGATCCTGGATGAGAAGATCGGCGGTGTCGGCCGGATCACAGGACTTACGATCACGTCGAGAGGGGCCGGCGGATACGCAAAGACCCTGAAGGTCGTGGGAACGGAAGGTTCCAAGACATTCTCCGGACAGAGCAAGATCCGCAGCGTTCTTGGAAATTCATCGCTTGTATACAACAGAAAAGACGGATCAACATCCACGGGATGGGATACACTTCCGAGCGGCTTTATTTACATCGAGAATAACGGCACCGATGAAAACCAGGTGACGACGTTTACGATCTATGGAGGCGGCTTCGGGCATGGCGTCGGCATGAGCCAGAATGGCGCCCAGGGCATGGCAAAGCAGGGAAAGACCTGTCAGGAGATCCTGAAGTTCTTCTATGATGGCTGCGGGCTGATGGATATCAGTGAAGTGAATTGATCGAATTGAATATTGAAAAAAGGTCCGTGAAAAGTAACGAATGATCACTTTCATGGACCTTTTTTGTCTGACAGGAAATTCAGATGGAACTTCCTGCTAAACAAACTTTTTTTATTAACAAAGAAGAATGGTGCTGTAAAACTATTTCCGGTACAGATATTTCGGCACGCCGTTTTCCATCACGCGCTTTGGCTCGCCCTGGATCAGCGGGAGAGCGTAAGCGAGGAAATCATCGGTGATATCGTTTCCTGCTGCGGAGATCCATTCCTTTGGGAATTTTTTCTCCTGGTTGCAGATCAGGCTCACATCCTCCGCTGCACAGTGCATTGTGTACGGAACATCGGAGTCACGCTTGAAGGCGATCATCTTTTTTGTCTCTCCGGCGAGGACAGCCTTCACACCGGCAGCACCGGCCATGGCAGCTTCCTCGATATCAGTCTCGGATACCATCATTCCGCTGCAGCGCTGGTTGACATTCAGCTCGATCGAGCGGACTTTGACACCGAATTTATCGCGCACAAAGCTCTCTAAGACTTCGCCGCATCCGGTGAGCATCTTGTGACCGAAGGAGTCGAGTTTTGCAGCGTCGGAGTACTCACAGATGAATGTGCCGCCCTCATCGGCGATTCCCTCAGAGACGCATACGACGAGGTTCGGAGACTTTTTGAACGCTTCCTCCAGGTCTTTATAGAACTGCTCTAAGGAGAACGGAGCCTCCGGAAGGTAGATCAGATATGGATTGTCGCCTTCGTATTTTCTTGCCAGTCTGGAAGCCGCGGTGAGCCAGCCTGCGTGGCGTCCCATGATCTCGACGATCGTGACGGATTTCTGCTGGTAGACAGAGGCGTCGAGGACGATCTCGCGGACCGTGGAAGCGACATATTTTGCAGCACTTCCGAATCCCGGTGTATGGTCGGTGAGGACCAGATCGTTGTCGATCGTCTTCGGAATTCCGATGAATTTCACGTCACTGCCGATCTTCTCCGCGTAGCGGGAGAGTTTGTCGACGGTATCCATGGAGTCGTTTCCGCCGACATAGAGGAAGTAACCGATGTTCATCTCACGGAAATTGTCAAAGATCGCCGGATAGACTTCACTCTCGAGGTCTGCCGGAAGCTTATAGCGGCAGGAGCCGAGGTATGCGGCCGGAGTCAGCTTTAAGAGCTCCAGTTCTTCATCGGAAAGATCTGTGGAAAGATCCATCACATGGTCTGCGAGGAAACCTTCGATCCCGTTGATCATTCCAAGTACATGTCCGTCCGTACCGGATTCCTTAAATGCTTTGACTGCTCCGTAAAGACTTGCATTGATGACGGCGGTCGGTCCGCCGGACTGTCCGATTACAAGGTTTTTCATAAGATTCTCCAATCTGAGTAAATTTGCAGCGATCCGTCTGAGAAATGACCGGTCTCGCAGCAGATGAACTTCCACCCGGATCTTTTGGGATGGAAGTTCAGGATTCGTTTCTGTATTTATTATAGAAAAAGGTGAATGGAAAATCAATCATCTTTTGAGCAGGTTCGATAAAGTGCGTAT
The DNA here is from genome assembly GCF_045062245.2 of Pilosibacter rotomagensis. Lineage (NCBI taxonomy): Bacteria > Bacillati > Bacillota > Clostridia > Eubacteriales > Clostridiaceae > Pilosibacter > Pilosibacter rotomagensis. The sequence goes on from NZ_CM170323.1 coordinate 1,528,286, forward strand.
GATACAACTGCAGTCGCAGATTTTGCTGCGGAGAAATTTTTTTAGAGGTGTATAAAACAGGAAAAACAGGCAATCCTATGATCAGTACCAAAGAAAAAGATTAATACTTATCCTCCCCTTTTTAATACCTTGCTCGTTTGCCTGGTGCAGCGGGCGGGGTATTTTTTGAAAAAATAAGGAGGAATACAACGGAAAAAGTTTTATATTCAAAATAGTTGAATGGAAAAGCTTGACAAAGCATATACAAAGGATTACTATCAGAATTAATAATATGGTTATAAAAACTACATCATATAGGATATAAAACAAAATCAATGGGAAAGGAATGCAAAAACGATGAGCAAAAAAGGATGGAAAGCCGGCGCAGTCCTGGCAGCGGGAGCAGGGATCACAGCGGTACTTGCGGCGAAGAAACGGGGAAACAGAAATGCAGAAAAGACAGACAGGTCTTTTGCGGGAAGCAGGTCTGACTACCGCAACACGGAACTCGGAAAGCATGATAAGAACAGCAAGGGGATCTACTACACAAACGGAAACTATGAGGCATTCGCCCGCCCGGAAAAACCGGCGGGGATCGAGGAGAAGTCGGCGTACCTTGTGGGAAGCGGCCTTGCGTCCCTGGCGGCGGCCTGCTTCCTTGTCCGTGATGCGCAGATGCCGGGAAAGAACATCCACATTTTAGAGGCGATGGACATTGCCGGCGGTGCCTGCGACGGGATCGACGATCCGACGAGAGGATATGTCATGCGCGGCGGCCGTGAGATGGAAGACCATTTCGAGTGCCTCTGGGATCTGTTCCACAGTATCCCGTCCCTGGAGATCCCGGGTGCGTCCGTTCTCGACGAATATTACTGGTTAAATAAACATGATCCGAACTATTCCCTCTGCCGGGCGACGGAACACCGCGGGGAAGATGCCCACACGGACGGGAAATTCCGGCTGAGCCAGAAAGGCAGCATGGAGATCATGAAGCTCTTCTTCACAAAGGATGAGGATCTCTACGACAAGACGATCGAAGACGTGTTTGACGATGAGGTGTTCCGTTCCGATTTCTGGCTTTACTGGCGGACCATGTTTGCCTTTGAAAACTGGCACAGCGCCCTGGAGATGAAGCGGTACTTCCAGAGATTCATCCATCATATCGGAGGACTCCCGGACTTCTCCGCACTGAAATTCACCCGATACAACCAGTATGAATCCCTGATCCTGCCGATGCAGAAATATCTGGAGGCAGCAGGCGTGGAATTCCGGTTCGGCACGGAAGTCACAAACGTCCGCTTTGAGATCAAAGACGGAAAGAAGACGGCCCGTGCCATCGAGTGCCGCACAAAGAACGGGGAGATGGAGATCCCGCTGACGGAGAAAGACCTGGTATTCATCACAAACGGAAGCTGCACGGAAGGAACGATCTACGGGGATCAGGACCATGCACCGTTAGGAGATGCGGAAGTCCGCAGCAGCGGCTGCTGGAGCCTCTGGAAAAAGATCGCGGCCCAGGATCCGGATTTTGGACATCCGGAAAAATTCTGCTCCGATATCGAGAAGACAAACTGGGAGTCCGCGACTGTCACAACCTCGAATGAGGAGATCATCGACCAGATCAAAAAGATCTGCAGACGTGATCCGAGAACAGGAAAGGTCGTCACCGGAGGCATCGTGAGCTGCCGGGATTCCAGCTGGCTCTTAAGCTGGACGATCAACCGTCAGGGACAGTTTAAAAACCAGAAAAAGGATGAGGTTTGCGTCTGGGTATACAGCCTGTTTACCGATGTTCCGGGAGATCATGTGAAGAAACCGATGAAAGAGTGCACCGGTAAGGAGATCACAGCTGAGTGGCTGTACCATCTCGGGATCCCGGTGGAGGACATCGACCGGCTTGCCGGGGAAGCATGCAACTGCACACCGACGATGATGCCGTATATCACAGCATTCTTCATGCCGAGAAGAGCCGGCGACCGCCCGGATGTGATCCCGGACGGATCTGTGAACGCGGCCTTCCTTGGACAGTTCGCAGAGACACCGAGAGATACGATCTTCACGACCGAATATTCTGTCCGCACGGCCATGGAAGCTGTTTACGGACTTTGTGGCGTGGACCGCGGTGTGCCGGAGGTCTGGGGCAGCGTTTACGATGTGAGAGAACTTCTGGACAGCACCGTGAAGCTGATGGACGGAAAGTCTCCGCTCGAGATGAAACTTCCGATGCCGTTTGAGATGATGAAGAAACCACTTCTTAAGAAAATCGACAGGACGATCGTAGGAAAGCTTCTGAGAGATCATGATGTTCTGAAGGACTGGATGTTAAAATAAGAAAAACACGGGCAGCGCACGGACTGGAGAAGTCCGTGCGCTGCTGTACGCAGTAGGAATTTTCTGAACTGAAAATTCCGTACAATACAGTTGTGGCAGCAGATTTTGCCGATTCGGAATGCGAAGCATCGGCAAAATCCTGTTACAGTACGCAGGCATGGAGTGCCCGTGTACTGTGCGCTGTTTTTAAGAATTCGTAAGGGAAAATGAATGGATTCCGGGGAAGATCTGCGGTAGGATATAGAAAACGGAACGATCCGGAAAACGCGGATCCCGATCTGCGTCGGCGTTCCGGCGGATAACGACGAATAAAACAGGATTTGGAGAAGAAAAGTATGAGAAAGTATGGATTATATCTTTTGATCGCGGTTGGTCTTCTTGTGGGCTGCCAGAAAAAATATACGGCGATGGATACGACGACTGCACAGACTTCTGCGGAAGAGACAAAGACAACAGAAAGTGCAAAAGTGACGGTACCGGAAGAATCAAAAACATCCGGTGAGACAGATGCAAAGGAGCCGGAAAGCACAGGAAAGCTGGATCCGATCCCGATCGCGGTGACAGGCGAGTACGATGGGGAGTGGGACGACAGCCAGACTCCGATCATCACGTCCCGGTGTGACAGGGTCTTTGTCCAGGGAGACGGATATGAGGCGTTAAAGAGTGCACTCTCGGCAAAAAATGATGAGATGGCGGCTGCGCACAAAAAGGAATACGAGGAGTATAAAGTGGAAGCGATAGACATGCGGAAAGAGTTTACAGACGCAAAGTTCACGTATGCCTGCAATTATGAATTCCAGCCGATCCGTTTTGACGGGGCGGTTGCCAGCATGTCCTGGCTGAAGTATTATGATATGGGCGGTGCGCATCCGACCGCCTACAACGATTATTACAATTTTGATACACAGACCGGAAAACAGCTGGAGCTTTCTGATATGGTGAAAAATATGGACGGATTCCGGAGCTATGTAAAGGAAGAACTTGCGGGACGCGCGGCGGACGGAGAGCTGTTCGATGGCTATGAAGATACGGTGGACACGCTGTTTGATGGAACGAACGCAGATTCCAGCCTGGAGTGGGCCATCACGGAAAATGGGGTGAGCGTTTACTTCGCTCCATACGAGATCGGACCGTATGCGGCGGGCGAGATCGAGATCGCTGTCCCGTTTAAGGACCATGAGTTGATGTTTGAGGAAGCCTACATGGGTGCTTCCACGGATGGATGGGCAAAAAAAGTGGATCCGTGGGATACCGTGACTTATCGTTCAGGGGATGTGGACGCAAGCGTCTGCTATACATATGAAGAGCCGGAGACGGAAGATGACCTTACAAGAAAACTCACGATCGAGCGGGAACAGAACGGGAAAAAGGATACGTTTACCGAAGATGTTTACGGAAAGATCGGGGATACCTGGCTTGTCATGACGGATGACGGACGTTCCTATCTCTACATGGAGCTTTCCAGTGAAAATGACTGGAAGACCATGGAGGTGTATGATCTGAACGGTGAGAAGGTGGCGAAAGCCGGCAGTTCCACAGACAGCGTAAACGGCGCGCCGATCCAGACTCCGGATGCTTTTTATCTCACAAGACGGATCGATGCGCTCGGAACATACAGTGCGTACCGGAAATTCCATGTGGGAGCGGACGGTATGCCGGAGGCGGACGGAAATGTGTATACAAAGATCCGCACTGCCGATTCCCATGAAGACGAAATGCCGCTCGTATCGACGAGAGCGCTGCCGGTAACACTTTTCGGAGCTGACGGAAGCGAGACGGAGGCAACTATGCCGGTCGGGACTAAATTCTATGTGAGAGCGACGGATGAAGAGACGTTTGTGGACATGGAATTGGAAGACGGAAGAAAATGCCGGATCGCGGTCAGACAGTCCGGCGATGGCTGGGGATTCCTGATCGATGGTGTCTCCGAGGAGGAGTGCTTCGAGTTTGTTCCATATGCGGGATGATGATTTGCTTGACAAACCATATCCTCATGCTAAAATGGACTTATACAGAGCTGGCGCCCGCATGCGCGGAGACGGCAGCAGAACATGATTATGAGAAATAACAGGAGGGGGAACCAATGAAATTTTTCATTGACACAGCCAATGTGGAGGAGATCCGCAAAGCAAACGATATGGGAGTGATCTGCGGAGTTACGACAAATCCGTCCCTGATCGCAAAAGAGGGAAAAGATTATGTTGAGACCCTGAAAGAGATCGCGTCGATCGTAGACGGACCGATCAGCGGCGAGGTAAAGGCAACGACAACGGACGCGGAAGGAATGATCGCAGAGGGACGTGAGATCGCGAAGATCCATCCGAATATGGTCGTAAAGATCCCGATGACCGTTGAGGGATTAAAAGCAACAAAGGTCCTTGCATCGGAAGGAATCAAAGTAAATGTTACCCTGATCTTTTCTGCAAACCAGGCACTTCTCGCAGCGAGAGCAGGTGCAGCTTATGTATCTCCGTTCGTAGGCCGTCTTGATGATATCTCCCAGCCGGGTATCGACCTCATCGAAACTGTTGCCGAGATCTTCGCACTTCATGATATCGAGACAGAGATCATCGCAGCAAGTGTCCGCCACACGATGCATGTGACAGAGTGTGCACTCGCAGGTGCTGATATCGCAACGGTTCCGTACAAAGTGATCGAGCAGATGACACATCATCCGCTGACAGATCAGGGAATCGAGAAATTCCGCAAAGACTATGAAGCAGTTTTCGGCAAATAAGAAAAATTCATGAGGACGCCTTCGGGCGTCCTTTTTTTGCGCGCTTTTTTGTGATAAAGAGGTAGAGGGAAGAACAGTAAAGACACAGAAAAGCAGATTTTGAATGATAAGAGAGAGCAGGACATTGGGAGATGTGTACTGTGTTAACCGGTAAAAGCTTTACCGGATCATAAAACAGATCAGAATAGTTTATAAAAACAAAAAAGAACAAAGAATACATATAATATAGACAATCTAAAAAGAAAGGTGATAAAGAAAACATGGAAACACCAGAAACAAAGAAAAATAAGGCGGCATCCGCCGTCATCCAGACCGCGATCATCCTGTTCTGCCTCACGGTCTATGCCGCAGGAGTCGTTCTCTTCATCCTTCCGTCGGGCATGATCGCGGCGGGGGCCACGGGCCTGGGACTTTTTGCGGAACACTACTTCGGGATCCCGCTCTCCGGCTTTGTGGCGATCTTTAATATCGCCATGTTCGGACTCGGATGGCTGGAACTCGGAAAGAAATTTGCGGCGACAACACTGATCGCGACTTTTTATTATCCATTTATCCTGAACAGGTTAAGCGCGCTGGCGGGAAACTTCGTTTTCACAAAAGATCCCATGCTCTGCGCGATCTTTGCAGGAGTGATGATCGGATTTTCGTTGGGGATCGTGATCCGCTCCGGAGCATCCACCGGCGGTATGGACATTCCGCCGCTCGTGCTCCAGAAGCGGCTTAAGATCCCGGTTTCCGTGTCCATGTACGCGTTCGACGTGGCGATCTTACTGTCCCAGCTTCTTTTCCGTGATCGGGAAAAGATCCTTTACGGGATCATCATGGTCATGATCTACACGGTGATCCTCGACAAGATGCTCATGATGGGCAAAAAGCAGGTGCAGGCGAAGATCATCAGTGAAAAATATGAGGCGATCAATCTTGCAGTACAGCAGCAGCTTGACCGCGGGACGACCCTGTTCAAGGTCGAGGGCGGTCATCTGAGAAAGCCGTCCATGGCTGTTGTTACCGTTGTTTCCGGACGGGAGCTCCAGAAATTGAACCGGATCGTCATGGATATCGATCAGGAAGCATTCATGGTGGTCCATCAGGTCGGAGAAGTCCGTGGGCGGGGCTTTACGGAGATGAAACGTCATCTGGAAGCAGGAGGTTTAAAAAATTAACTGCATCACGAGACAGGCATTAGAAAAAAAGTTTCTTAAATTTTTCTGACGAAAAGGGATAAAAATGTTGCTAAAGCGGGGAAAAACTCCTTGAATTTTGCATCAAATCCGTTTATTATTACACTAGGCAGAAATTTGATTTTCGTCAATTTAAGGAATAATGGAGGAAAGCAAAATGACAAAAACGTCGGCAATCAACAGAATTCATGATTTGCTTGATGACAACAGCTTTGTTGAAGTTGGTGCTTATATTACTGCCAGAAGCACTGATTACAACATGCAGTCTCAGGAAACCCCTGCAGATGGTGTTGTTACCGGTTATGGCACGATCAATGGCGCTCTCGTCTATGTGTACAGCCAGGACGCGTCTGTTATGGGCGGATCCATCGGCGAAATGCACGCAAAGAAGATCGAGAAGCTCTATCATATGGCTATGAAAATGGGTGCTCCCATTATCGGGCTTGTTGACTGTGCAGGATTCAGACTTCAGGAAAACATGGATGCTCTGGACGGCTTCGGCAAACTTTATGTCTGCCAGGCAATGGCATCCGGTGTGATCCCGCAGATCCAGGCTGTGTTCGGAAACTGCGGCGGCGGAATGGCTGTGGCATCTGAAATGGCTGATTTTACATTTATGGAACAGGAAGCAAAAATGTTTGTGAATGCTCCGTTTGTAATCGCTGAGAACGATGCTGATAATTCCAGCGCTGAGTATCAGGCAAAAGAGACAGGAAACGTATGCGCGACTGGCTCCGAGAAAGAAATTTTCACAGAGATCAGAAACCTTGTTTCCATCCTCCCGGCAAACAATGAGGATGACATGTCTTACAGCGAATGTGAAGATGACTTAAACAGAATCTGCACAGACATCGAAAATTGCGCAGGCGATACATCTATCGCTCTGTCCATGATCTCCGACGATAGCTTCTACATGGAAATGAAGAAGGACTATGCACCGGAGATGGTAACGGCATTTATCCGTTTAAACGGAGCTACCGTTGGCTGTGTTGCAAACCGCAGCGAAGTTTATACAGACGGCGAGAAGACTGCTACTTATGACGCAGCCCTTACCGCAGCAGGATGTGAGAAAGCAGCAGCATTTGTAAACTTCTGCAACGCTTTCGAGATCCCGGTACTTACACTCGTCAATGTAGACGGCTACAAGAACTGCAAATGCAACGAGAAGAAGATCGCGAAGGCGGCAGCACGCCTGACCTACGCATTCGCAAACGCAGATGTTCCGAAGGTAACTGTCGTTGTCGGCAAGGCAAACGGAACAGCAGGTCTTACCATGAACAGCAAGTCCATCGGTTCTGACATTGTATACGCATGGAAGAACGCGAAGATCGGCGTCATGGAAGCAGCACCGGCTGTGAAGATCATGTATGCTGACGAGATCGCAAAGGCTGACAATGCGGCAGCCCTGATCAATGAAAAAGCAGCACAGTATAATGAGATGCAGGCAAGCGCACTTGCGGCAGCAAAGAGAGGATATGTAGACGATATCATCGAGGCTTCCGAGACAAGACAGCGTGTAGCTGCTGCATTTGAGATGCTGTTCACAAAAAGAGAGGATCGTCCGTCCAAAAAGCACGGAACGATCTAATATGAGGTGGCTGAAATATGAAACAGAGAATTAGAAGAATCTGGCTTGCACTCTGCATGGCAGTTTGCCTCTTCACGCTTGCAGGATGCTCTGCAGCCGCTGACACCGCTGAAACAATCGATCCACAGATCGAAATGGCGATGCAGTCCGGCTCCCAGCAGTACCTGGATCTGTTCAACCAGATGGATGATGCTTCCATCGAACAGGCCCTTGCAACAAGCGTAAAGAACAAAGATACTGTTATGGAGAATGCGTTAAAATCCTGGGATTCCATTAAGGATGACCTTGGCGCGTTCGTTTCCAGCGAGACAGCAGTCGTTACAAAAGGTGATGACGGCTATATCGCAAGAATGAACACCGTTTACGAGAAGAGAGCGATGGAATTCACTCTGATCGCGGACGAAGATCTCAGCAAAGTTGAGACAATTTCCTTCTCCCCGGTTTACACAACAGGCGAGAAGATGGCGAAAGCCGGAATGAATACCTTAATGGGTATGGGCGTTGTATTCGTAGTCCTGATCTTCATCAGCTGGCTGATCAGCATGTTCAAATACATCAGCGTATTTGAGGCAAAGATGAAAGCAAAGAAGAATGCGGCAGCGCCAGCACCGGCAGCACCAGCAGCTCCGGCCCCTGCAGCAGCACCGGCTCCGACAGCAGCTCCGGCTGAGGAGGAGAACCTTACCGATGATACAGAACTCGTTTCCGTAATCACAGCAGCAATCGCAGCTTACGAGGGAAAAGAGACTGTTGACAACGGACTTGTAGTCCGCTCCATCAAACGTGTTTCTAACAGAAACTGGAATTAATATTATCAGGAGGAAATCACAATGAAAAATTATACAATCACAGTAAACGGTAATGTATATGAAGTAACAGTAGAAGAGGGCTTCACAGGCGCAGCTTCCGCACCGAAGGCAGCAGCACCGGCTCCGAAGGCAGCACCGGCAGCAGCACCGAAGGCAGCTCCGGCACCGGCAGCAGCTCCGGCTGGCGCAGCAGGCGCAGTAGCAGTTACAGCTCCGATGCCGGGTAAGATCCTTGGTGTTAAGGCATCTGCAGGTCAGGCTGTTAAGAGAGGTCAGGTTCTCCTGATCCTTGAAGCTATGAAGATGGAGAACGAGATCGTTGCTCCGCAGGACGGCACTGTTGCAACAATCAACGTTGCTGTTGGTGATTCCGTAGAGCCGGGTGCTACACTCGCTACATTAAACTAATTTTCTGCTGACTGCAGATTCCACATGGAGGGATTAACATGGAATACATTCAAAATACACTTTTGAATCTTCTTCAGCAGACAGCATTCCTGAACTTAAGCGTAGGAAACCTGATCATGATCTTAGTTGCGTGTATCTTCCTTTACCTTGCAATCGGTAAAGGGTTCGAGCCGCTTCTTCTTGTGCCGATTTCCTTTGGTATGCTGCTCGTAAATATCTATCCGGATATTATGCTGAGCATTGAAGATTCTTCCAACGGTGTTGGAGGACTTCTTCACTACTTTTATTTACTGGACGAGTGGAGTATTCTCCCGTCCCTGATCTTCATGGGTGTCGGCGCTATGACAGACTTCGGTCCGCTCATCGCTAACCCGAAGAGCTTCCTTTTAGGCGCTGCCGCTCAGTTCGGTATCTACGCCGCTTACTTTATGGCTATTTTCATGGGCTTCAACGACAAGGCAGCAGCTGCGATCTCCATCATCGGTGGTGCAGACGGCCCGACTTCCATCTTCCTTGCTGGTAAGCTTGGACAGACAGAGTTCATGGGACCGATCGCTGTAGCAGCTTACTCCTACATGGCGCTCGTTCCGATCATCCAGCCGCCGATCATGAAACTCTTAACAACAGAAGAAGAGAGAAAGATCAAGATGGAACAGCTTCGTCCGGTATCCAAACTTGAGAAGATCCTCTTCCCGGTTATCGTTACGATCGTTGTTTGTATGATCCTTCCGACAACTGCACCGCTCGTTGGTATGCTTATGGTTGGTAACCTCTTCCGTGAGTCTGGCGTTGTTAAACAGTTACAGGAGACAGCTTCCAACGCTCTTATGTACATCGTTGTAATCGTTCTCGGTCTTTCCGTTGGCGCTACAACAAGTGCTGAGAGATTCTTAAAAGTTACAACCATCAAGATCGTTATCCTTGGACTTATCGCGTTCGCGTTCGGTACAGCAGCCGGCGTTATCTTCGGTAAGCTCATGTGCAAGGTAACTGGTGGTAAGGTTAATCCGTTAATCGGTTCTGCCGGAGTATCCGCAGTTCCGATGGCAGCCCGTGTATCCCAGAAGGTTGGTTCTGAGGCAGATCCGACAAACTTCCTTCTGATGCATGCAATGGGTCCGAACGTAGCAGGTGTTATCGGTACAGCAGTTGCTGCCGGTACCTTCATGGCTATCTTCGGAGTTTAATTGAAACCGAAACTTTTGATATAGGGGAGGTCTGCTCAGGCAGATCTCCCGGTAGGAGGATAATAAAATGGCAGAAGTTCAGAAAAAGCCGGTTAAGATCGTTGAGACCGTTCTTCGTGATGCGCATCAGTCTCTCCTTGCAACAAGAATGACGACTGAGCAGATGCTTCCGATCGTTGACAAAATGGATAAAGTTGGCTACCACGCAGTAGAATGCTGGGGCGGCGCTACTTTTGATGCCTGCCTGCGTTTCCTGAAAGAAGATCCGTGGGAGAGACTCAGAAAGCTGAGAGCCGGTTTTAAGAACACAAAGCTCCAGATGCTGTTTCGTGGTCAGAACATCCTTGGATACAATCATTACGCGGACGATGTGGTTGAGTACTTCGTACAGAAATCCATCGCAAACGGAATTGATATTATCCGTATTTTCGACTGCCTGAATGATATCAGAAACCTTGAGACTGCCGTTAAGGCGACAAAGAAGGAAGGCGGACATGCCCAGATCGCCCTTTGCTACACATTAGGCGATGCGTATACACTTGATTACTGGAAGAATATCGCTTCCGAGATCGAGAGCATGGGCGCTGACTCCCTCTGCATCAAGGATATGGCTGGTCTTTTAACTCCGTATGCGGCTTCCGAGCTCGTTACGGCATTAAAGCAGGGCACTAAACTGCCGATCGACCTGCACACGCACTATACCTCCGGTGTTGCTTCCATGACATACTTAAAGGCTGTGGAAGCAGGCTGTGATATCATTGACTGTGCAATGTCTCCGCTGGCTCTCGGTACATCCCAGCCAGCAACAGAAGTTATGGTCGAGACATTCCGCGGAACCAAGTATGATACTGGTTACGACCAGAATCTGCTTGCAGAGATCACCGATTACTTCACTCCGATCCGTGAGGAAGCTTTAAAGAGCGGACTCCTGAATCCGAAGGTTCTCGGTGTCAACATAAAGACTCTCCAGTACCAGGTACCGGGCGGAATGCTTTCCAACCTTGTTTCCCAGTTAAAGGAAGCAGGACAGGAAGACAAGTACCGCGCAGTGCTTGAGGAAATCCCGAGAGTAAGAAAAGATTTCGGCGAACCGCCGCTTGTAACTCCGTCCTCCCAGATCGTTGGTACACAGGCTGTTATGAACGTTCTTTCCGGCGAGAGATACAAAATGGTTCCGAAGGAATCCAAGAAGATCATGATGGGCGAATTTGGTAAGACGGTGAAACCGTTCAACAAAGAAGTCCAGAAGAAGATCATCGGTGACGCGACTCCGATCACCTGTCGTCCAGCAGATCTGATCCCGCCGCAGTTACCGAAATTCGAGAAGGAGTGCGCACAGTGGAAGCAGCAGGATGAGGATGTTTTATCCTACGCTCTGTTCCCGGCTGTAGCGAAAGACTTCTTCGAGTACCGCGAAGCACAGCAGACGAAGGTTGACCAGAAGACTGCTGACAAAGCGAATAAAGCTTATCCGGTATAATTTTGCAGTAAATCTGAATATCAATTGACGAAAAAAGTGAGTCCGGCATTTCCGAGAGGAGGTGCCGGATTTTTTTAACAGGAAATTCCGATGGAACTTCCTGTTAAAAAAAGGCACTGCGTGCCTAAGATGCACACTCGCGCGAAGATGAAGATTGTCGCAAGCGACCGCGCGAGGCGCACGAATGTGCCGAGGCACATTCTATTTAACCAAACTTTTACAAAACCCTTAAGAAAATGCGGCAATATTTGGAATTTGTGTGAAGTTTTCCCTGCGCGGTTGACAGAAAAGTGCCTTTGTCATTATAATGGGTATGATGTCGGTTTTATGCAAAAAATCACGAAACCGGCAGTGGGAGAGAAGAAAAACATGACAAAAAAACAAAAAAGAATTCTGGCGCTGATGCTGGGAGCGGTCCTTTTGGGGGACTGCGCGGCTCGGACCGGAACGATGATATCCGGACTGTCTCTGGCGTATGCGGCGACAGGTTCGGCGACGGTAAATGCGACTACCCTGAATGTGAGAAGCACACCGGGGACGACGGGATCCGTCGTAAAAAAGCTGGCCTACGGGGCGGCCGTCACGGTGGTCTCCGAGACAGCCGGATCGGATGGAAAAACCTGGTATAAGATCCAGTTTTCTTCCGGATCCGGGACGCAGGAAGGCTACGTCCGGTCAGATTATATTAAATTCCCGGTATCCTACAGCTATGACTCCACGTTTGAGAATTATCTGAACAGTCAGGGATTCCCGGAAAGCTATAAGGTGTCTCTGCGGACACTTCACACGGAGCATCCGACCTGGGTCTTTCAGGCTCAGAAGACGGGGCTGAACTGGAGCGACGTGATGGCGGCGGAGGGAGCTGTCGGAACGAATCTGGTATCAAAATCCAGCATTTCTTCCTGGAAATCCACAGAGTACGGTGCCTATGACTGGAATACCGGAATCTGGACAGGCTTTGACGGATCGTCCTGGGTGGCGGCATCAAAAGATATTGTCGCCTACTATATGGATCCGAGAAACTTTTTGAATGATACTTACGTGTTCCAGTTCCTGCATCATGCTTACGACAGCAATGCGCAGACGAGAGAGGGACTTACAAGCCTGATCACCGGAACATTCCTGGAAAAAACACCGGAGTCGACAACCGCGGCGACCCAGAGCGTGCAGGAGACCACCGGTTCCGGAAACTCTCCGGTCGTCAATAACAGCGGAAGCACAGGGACTTCCGGCTCGCTCCAGCAGGGAGAGAGCTATGGACCGGGAATGAGCACGGGCACATCCGGAGGAACTTCTTCGGGAAGCAGCTCCGGCAGTACCGGCAGTCAGGGCGTGAGTCTTGAGGGCCCTGGTTCCACAGTGAGCTCCACGATCAGCCAGAGAAAAGTGATCACGACGGCACTCCCGGAGGTCGAGTACGGCCCGGGAATGGATGCATCCTCGATCACCGATGACAATACCGGTGCGTCAAACACATCTCCGGTACCGACCGGGCAGACTTATGTGGATATCATCATGAAGGCGGCTGCGCAGACCGGTGTCAATCCTTACGTTCTCGGAGCGATGATCCTTCAGGAGCAGGGAACCGGAAAGTCGGGAAGTATTTCAGGAAAGACCGCAGGCTATGAAGGATATTATAACTTCTTTAATGTCGGCGCTTTTGCGTCGGGATCCATGTCTGCAATTACAAGAGGACTCTGGTATGCATCCCAGTCGGGAAGTTACGGCAGACCATGGAATTCCATTGAGAAGTCCATCATTGGCGGAGCGACCTACTACAGCGAGAATTTCCTGAAAAACGGACAGGATACCTTCTATTTAAAAAAGTTTAATGTGCAGGGTAGCAATCTGTACAAGCACCAGTATATGACCAACGTGGAGGGCGCGGCCGGAGAGGGCGCGAAGCTCGCAAGAGCATATACGGATGCGATGAAGAAACAGGCACTTGTCTTTAAGATCCCGGTGTTCAATAACATGCCGGAAACAGCGTGCGCGAAACCGACCGTGAATGGAAGCCCGAACAATAAACTGTCCGGAATCACGATCGACGGATATTCCCTGACACCGACTTTCAGCAAGGATACGGAGAAATATGACCTTGTTGTTGATTCTTCCGTTTCCTCCGTCAATATCCGCGCGACGGCGATCGACTCCAAGGCAACTGTCAGCGGAGCCGGTACGATCAGTCTCGGCAGCGGAACGACAATCGTTAAGATCGTAGTGAAGGCAGAAAACGGTGATACGAGAACATACCAGGTTTCCATTGCAAAAGGAAACGGAAACGGCAGTACAACTGTTGTCTCCCCGTCAACGGGCAGCTCGGCGGGAAGTCAGTCCGGATCAACGGTGGGACCTGGCGGTTCGACAGGTACATCGAGCTCCGGAAGTAGTTCCGGAACTTCCGGTCCGGGAAGCAGCACTTCCGGGACACAGAGTTCCTATCCGGAAGGTGCTTCCGGCTCCGGAAAGCTCGTGACGACATCTTCGGGCACGACCGGTACCTCCGGAAGTACGAATCCGGGAAGTACAGGTTCGTACCCGGAAGGCGCCTCCGGCAGCGGAAAACTTGTGACAGCGTCAAGATAGAACAAAACGTATTACAGGTCTGTTTCTGGAAAGACTATGCCTGGATCAAGATGATATAGGAGCTTATTCTGACAGGGACCGTGATTTACCCGTTGCCTTTGCGGGCAGGAGATCAGGTATTTGTCTGAATGAGCTGGAATAGGAGAAGAATATGAAACAATGTATGAAAAAACTGGCGGCAGGACTGCTGGCGTTCGCTCTGATGGTCATGCTGCTGCCGGCAGGATCCATGGTCTCTTTTGCGGCCTCCGGGAAACTCTCATTTTCCGACCCGACCGCTTCGGTGGGAGATCAGGTATCTGTCACGATGAAGATCACTTCGGACGGAGCTCTCGGTTCCTCGGACGTGATGCTCCAGTATGATGCGGATGCCCTTGAATTTGTCAGCGGAACAAATGCAAACGGCGGCGCCGGTTCGGTCCGCGTGACCGGTTCTGCGGAAGCCGCAGACCAGAAGGTATTCAGTTTTACACTGAAATTTAATGCCTTAAAGGCGGGAACTTCCTCCATCACGGTGACATCCCAGGAGGTTTATGATGCAGATTCCAAGGCTGTAACACTTGACCATGTCGGAAGTGCTTCCGTGAAGATCAATGCGGCGGCGTCTTCCTCCAAAGATGCGTCCCTGTCATCCCTTGAAATCTCACCTGGTACGCTGAAACCGGCGTTCTCCGCCGATGTTACGGAGTACACGGCTGCGGTTTCCAGCGATGTGACTTCCGTAACGGTCAGTGCACCTGCAAAAGATGGAGCTGCAAAGGTTGCTATCAGCGGAAATGATGATCTCCAGGACGGGGAGAACACGATCACCTGTACCGTTACGGCGGAAGACGGGGAGACAACAAAGACGTACACGATCGTTGTGACAAAGTCTGACGAGGCGGCATCTTCCGATGAGGAGACAACTGCGGATTCCACTGAGACAAGCGGCGGTGTTGTCGGCGAGGAAGGCAACTGGACGGTTGCGGATACCTTTGATGATTCGGAACTCCCGTCCGGCTTTACTGCGACGGAGATCGAGTATGAGGGAAGAACCGTAAAGGCAGCGACAGATGATTCCGGAATGACCCTGCTTTACATGACCGATGATACCGGCAAGGGAGATTTCTTTGTATACAACAGTGAGACCGGAACATTATCCGCATATGTGGTCGTCAAGATGGCGGAGAAGACGGTTGTCGTTCTTCCTCCTGAGTGCATCCCTGAGGGAACAGCTCTTCCGGACGGATTTGCCGAGTGCACCATCGATATCGGAGATCATACGGTTCACGGCTGGATCTGGAAGGACAGCGGAGATTCTGCTCCGGAATACTGTGTAGTCTACGGCCGGAACGAAAATGGCGATGAAGGCTTCTACCGCTATGATCAGAAAGAGATGACGCTCCAGCGTTATTTCCAGGATCCGGATGCGGCAGATGCGCGCAGCAAGTACTTAAAGGTTGCGGAGGATTACAACAGTCTGTTAAAGGACTATGAGATTCGCGGATTCTTTGTGATCGGACTCTTTGCACTCTGCATTATCTTAGTGATCATTGTGGTCGTTCTTCTGCTTAGAAAGCCGAAGGCACCGAAGAACCCGGACCGCGACAGATACGATGACGAATATGATGACTACGAAGACGGACGGAAAAACAGAAAGTCCGGGAAGCAGACAACGAAAAAGTCCGGAATGACAGCGAAAGCACCGGAGAGAAGACCGGCCGCAAGACCGGCTGCCTGCACAGAAACACTTCCGTATGAGGAAAATGAAGAAGCGCCGCGCAGAAGACAGCCGGCTGCACAGACACGCCGTCCGGCGGTACAAACCCGTGAAACGGTAAGAACGGAAAGACCTTCCGCAGAAACCGGAACAGCAGCACCGGAGAGACCGGCAAGACCTGTCAGAAAGAATGTCGCAGATGTGGAAAAAGATCTGTCGAGAAATCTTGCGAAGGAAGCGGAAGCCGCGAAAGCAGCTCCTGATAAGAAGACAGAGAATGATGATGGCTTCGAGTTCATCGATCTGGATCTGTAAGGAAATGTAAAAAACAACGAGCCAAAGTCCGCGCTTGCGCGAGACCTTGGCGACTGTCGCGATAACAAGGGGAAACTCGCGAAGCGTGTTTTCACTTGCCTGATTGGCTTAAACGTTGTGTACATGGAGAATGATAGAATAAAAAAGGTCTGAGCAGCATTAAAGACTCAGACCTTTTTGTGCAAAAAGTTTTATGTGATAAAATCAGCTGTTTCTTACCGGTTCATCTCACTTACCGGACCTGTGGAATGATGTTCGCGGATGATCCGGTCGATCTCTTTGAAATCGGAGGACGGAAGATCGCCGGGTACCGTGTTTTTGACGCTCGATGTGGCATTTCCGAACTGCATGGCCTTTTCAGGGTCGCCGTATTTTAAGAGTCCAAAGAGGACACCGGCCACATAGGCGTCACCGGAACCGATCCGGTCGATGACATCGATGTCGTTGTAAGGCGCCTCTGTGTAAAATTTATCAGAGCGTGCGTCGTAGACGATCGAAGTGAAGTTGTGTTTTCTCGGGCTGATGACCGTGCGCTGGGTGGTGGCAACGATCTTTACGCCATAATCAGTGGCATAGCTCTTCATGATCTCCTTCAGGTCACCGGTCTTTTTGAACATCCGGCGGCTTGTCTCCTCGGAGACAAAGAGCACATCGACGAGCGGAAGGATCTCCTCGATCGTCTTTCTGGCATCTTCCTCACTCCAGAGGTTCGCGCGGTAGTTGACATCGAAGGAGATCGTTGCTCCAGCGGCCTTGAATCGGCGGATCAGCTCCACAGCAACATTCTGCATGTTCTGACAGAGCGCTAACGAAATTCCGCTCGTGTGGAACATTCTCGCGGAGTGGTAGATGTCATCCGGGATCTCGCTCATTTTGATCCTCGTAACGGAAGCCTGATGGCGGTCATAGACGATCGTAGGCTTTCTCGGGGCAGCACCCATCTCGTAATAGTAGAGTCCTAGTCTTGCGTCCGGTGTGTCGTCATAGACGAGATAGTCATCGGATACGCCGACAAAACGGATCCTGTTTTTAATGAAGGTTCCGAGCTCATTCTGCGGAAGTTTGGAAACGATACCGGTACGAAGTCCTAAAAGGGCAACGCCGGAAGCAACATTGAGTTCCGCTCCGCCGGCACGCTTTTCGAAGATATCGCCATCGACGATGCGGGCATGACGCGGCGGGGAAAGGCGCAGCATGATCTCACCAAATGTTATCAGATCGAAAGAATTCTTGTCCATATCATTTCCTCCGGATTTTATATATTGTGAAAAATTTAGCAGGTTATAAGGACAGTATAATCCCTGAATACAGATTCGTCAAAGGATTTTCTACATTTTCAGTCAATAATTTTCACCCTTTTTCATTGGCAGAAATTTCGGTTCAGAAGATTCCTGCCGGTAAAAAGGAAAGATAACATAGTCAAGGATGTAAATCCTGTAAAATTTCCCCTTTAATTCTTTGATAAAGTGTGCTAATATTTAGTATTATATCTATAACAGTTCGATATCTGATCCTGCCGGAAAAGGAAATACGGCGGAAATTGAAAATAGAAGGATGTACGGGCATGTTATTGAAAAAACGAAATGGAGGAAATTGATATGGCTGAGAATATGACACCGGCTGAGGAAACAAAAGAAGTAGTTTCCAAAAACTTTATCGAGCAGGAAATTGATAAAGATCTTGCGGAAGGAGTATATGACCATGTCCAGACCCGGTTCCCACCGGAGCCGAACGGCTACCTTCATATCGGACATGCAAAATCGATCATCTTAAACTCCGGTCTCGCAAAAGAGTATGGCGGAAAGTTTAATCTTCGTTTCGATGATACAAACCCGACGAAGGAAAAAACGGAGTTTGTACAGTCGATCACAGAGGATGTAAAGTGGCTTGGCGCTGACTTTGAGGACAGATTGTTCTTTGCTTCCAACTACTTCGACACAATGTATGAGTGTGCAGTAAAGCTGATCAAAAAGGGAAAAGCGTTTGTCTGCGATCTTTCTGCTGACCAGATCAAGGAGTACCGCGGTGACTTCACAACACCGGGTAAAAACAGCCCGTACCGTGACCGTTCGATCGAGGAGAACCTCCAGTTATTCGAAAACATGAAGAACGGTATGTACAAGGACGGTGAGAAGGTTCTCCGTGCGAAGATCGATATGGCATCCCCGAACATCAACATGCGTGATCCGGTCCTCTATCGTGTTGCCCATATGACACACCACAACACGGGAGACAAGTGGTGCATCTACCCGATGTACGACTTCGCTCATCCGATCGAGGACGCAGTCGAGCACATCACACACTCCATCTGTACTCTGGAATTTGAGGATCACAGACCTCTCTACGACTGGGTCGTAAGAGAATGTGAATTTGAGAATCCGCCTCGTCAGATCGAGTTCGCAAAGATGTACCTGACAAACGTTGTAACCGGAAAACGTTACATTAAAAAACTCGTTGAGGACGGGATCGTGGACGGCTGGGATGACCCGCGTCTTGTTACGATCGCTGCTCTCAGAAGAAGAGGATATACACCGGAATCTTTAAGAATGTTCGTGGATCTCGTCGGTGTTTCCAAGGCAAACAGCTCCGTCGACTATGCGATGCTGGAGTACTGCATCCGTGAGGACCTGAAGTTAAAACGCCCGAGAATGATGGCTGTTCTTGATCCGGTCAAACTTGTGATCGATAACTATCCGGAAGGACAGACCGAGATGTTAAGTATCCCGAACAACCTTGAAAATCCGGAGATGGGCGAGCGTGAGGTTCCGTTCTCAAGAGAACTCTACATCGAGCGCGAGGACTTCATGGAGAATCCGCCGAAGAAGTATTTCCGCCTCTTCCCGGGCAATGAAGTGCGTCTCATGGGAGCTTACTTCGTGACATGTACCGGTGTTGAGAAGGATGAAAACGGAAATGTGATAGTGATCCACTGCACATACGATCCGGAGACAAAGAGCGGTTCCGGATTTACCGGAAGAAAGGTAAAAGGAACGATCCACTGGGTATCTGTTCCGACAGCCGGAAAAGTCGAGTGCCGTCTCTATGAGAATATCGTGGATGAGGAAAAAGGAAAGCTGAACGCAGACGGAACCCTGAACTTAAATCCGAACTCCAAGACCGTCACGACCGCATATGTAGAGCCGAAGCTCATGGAGGCAAAGGCTTACGACAGCTTCCAGTTTATGAGAAACGGTTATTACTGTGTAGACTGCAAGGACAGCGAGGAAGGAAAGCCGGTATACAACCGTATCGTTTCCTTAAAGAGCTCCTTCAAGCTTCCGAAATAAAGATTTATGGAATTGATCGTACCGTTAAATGTACAGGGGGACAGGCCTCTGTATGAACAGATCTATCAATATATCAAAGATGAGATCCGAAAAGGCAATATAAGACCGGAAAAGCAGCTCCCTTCATCCAGGGATCTTGCGAAGAGCCTTAAGGTCAGCAGGAGTACGACGCAGCTTGCGTATGAGCAGCTGGTGTCGGAAGGTTATCTTGAGGCAGTTCCGCGAAAGGGTTATTTTGCGGCGTCACTGGACGGAATTTTTCCTCCGGTGGCGCGGTCTGCCGTTGCCAGAACGGATCAGAAAAGAGAGCTGTCCTCCGGCATGGAACAGGAAAATGCCGGGGAGCAGCTCTTTTCGGAAAAAATGGAAGTGGATTTTTCCCCGCGCGGGATCGACCTGGAGGGCTTTCCCTATGCGACCTGGAGAAAGATCAGCCGTGCTGTCCTGAAGGAGGAGGACCGGGATCTTTTTTTGAAGGGGGATCCGCAGGGAGACCTGATCCTCAGGGAGGCGATCCGGGAATATCTCCATGCGGCGCGCGGCGTGAACTGCGATGCATCCCAGATCATCATCGGAGCGGGAAACGAATATCTTCTGATGCTGCTCTCCCAGCTGCTCGGAAAAGATGCAGTGATCGCAATGGAAGATCCCACTTACCGACAGGCGTACCGGGTATTATCCGGCGTGGGGCATAAAGTCCTGCCGGTGGGGATCGATAAGAATGGATTCTGTGTAAAGGAGCTTGAGGATCAGACTGCGCAGGCCGCGTATGTGATGCCGTCCCATCAGTTCCCGACAGGGATCGTGATGCCGGTAAAGCGGAGGCAGGAGCTTTTATCCTGGGCGGGGGAGCTTCCCGGAAGGTATCTGATCGAGGATGACTATGACAGTGAATTCCGGTATAAGGGAAAACCGATCCCGGCGCTCCAGGGGATGGATCAGACGGGTTCGGTCGTGTATATGGGAACCTTTTCGAAGGCTATCGCCCCTGCGATCCGTGTGGGATACATGGTGCTTCCGGAAAGTCTGCTTTCCGTATACCGCAAAAAGGGAAGATTTTATTCCTCGACGGTATCCAGAGTCGATCAGAGGATCCTGGCGAATTTTATTTCCGGGGGATATTTCGAGCGCCATCTGAACAGGATGCGCGAGATCTACAAGGGAAAGCATGATGTACTCCTTGGTGCATTAAAACCATTGGAAAAACGGTTCGAGATCAAGGGGGAATACGCGGGACTTCATGTTCTTCTGACCGACAGAAAGGGTGAAGCGGAACAGGCGCTTTTAGCGAAGGCAGAAGAAAAAAAGGTCCGCGTCTACGGTCTGTCCGGATTTTGTATGGAAGAAAGGCGGGCAAAGGAATCCCACACGATCGTTCTTGGGTATGCAGGACTTACAGAAGAGGAGATCCGGAAGGGCGTGGAACTTTTGCGCGAAGCGCTGGAGTGAAAAAAGGATAGAGGAAAAGATACAAAAAGGGATATACATTTGAAAATGTATATCCCGAAGATTCAAAAGTGACTATTGAAATACATCGTGCTTCTCGTATCCGAGGTCGGAGGAGAGGGCGGATGCATAAAACTGGACAAGATCTCTCTGGGTCTCAAGAAGTTCCGGAGAGCCGATCCGGATCTCCGGGGCAATAATGCCGATGGAACCTGCAAGCTCGCCCTCAGAGTTGAAGACCGGGGCACCGATCCCGACAGCATCGTTGACATATTCTCCGCGGGTAATGGCGTAGCCGTCCTGGCGGATCTTTTTTAACTCTTCGCGCAGATCATCCGGGCGGACATGCGGGAACGCCTGGTCGTGGATGATGATGGTTCGGAAATATTCGTCGATGAAGGTCGGACTCTGCCATGCAAGGAGGACCTTTCGGATCGCTCCGCAGTGCATATACATCTCGTAGCCGAATTCCTCGACGACCTTTAAGTGGCTCGGACCATCGACTTTCTCGATCACAAGGCCCTTATTGCCGACCGGGATCACGAGATAAGCGTCCTCCTTTGTCTGCTTTGCGAGCTGCGTCAGGATACTGTGGGCAGCATCCTGAAGACGGATCCCTCTGGCGGCAGCCTTTCCTAAAGGAATAAGTGCCGGACCGAGCCGGTAGGTGTGGGATCTGTCATCGCGGATCACATACTTTTTCTCACAGAATGTCTGAAGGATCCGGTGTACCGTACTTGGGGGAAGCTCCATCGCTTCCGCCAGTTCCGCGATCGAGAAATTGCGGTTTTTTTCTTTCAAAACTTCTAATAGCTCCATGGAGCGGAGAAGACTTTGTATCATTCAGTTTTTCCTTCCTCCGTATCGTCCTCAACTACAACGGAGGATGTTTTTTCATTTGCTGCAGATCCCTCTGCCGCAGAGCTGCTGTCTGCTGCTGTTTCGCAGGTTCCCTCTGCTGCTGAACATTCTGCTGTATCGGGATCTTCTTTTTTTTCTGCTGCAGGATCATCGGCGGTCTCTGCGTCTTTTCCGGAGTTGATCGTAATATAAGTTCTTTCCGGAGCACTTTCCGCTTTCTCTTCATTTTCATCAGAAGGGGAATCTTCTTCCTCGTATTCGTGAAAATCCTGATCGAGCTCATCATTGAAGGATTTTAATTTCAGATAGTAGGAGATACCGGCCGCAACTGCGCCGCCGAGCATCGCGCCAAATGCGATAAGAAGGCCTGATTTCTTTTTTGACATGGTTCATTCTCCTTTCCGCTGCATCCAGAGGATCGAAGATCCTGCCTGCAGCCGCCAGTCTGCTATTTATAATCATAATCGAATTCATGGGAAAAAGAAAGAGATAATTATGAAAAAAGTTAAAAAAATGTATAAAACCAATGAAAAGTTTTTACAGTATACGGACATTCCATGCCCGCCTACTGTAACAGGAAGATTCCCGGAAGGCTTGTCTGTATGAAGATTCTCCGCGTAAATTGATATATATTGAACGATTGACGGAGGAAAATGCAGAAAATTCATAGGTCACAAATTTTTCATAAAATAATTAGCACTCATGACTTGACAGTGCTAACAACATGTGCTATAACATGATTTGTGACGAGGGGTCAGGGAAAAGACCTTAGTCAGACTGAATAAGATAAAAGAAAAAAAGAATTGTGACTGAAAATTACAGAGCGGTCACAAGAGCTTGTAAAATGACAAGGAGGAGTCAGTAATGAAATTAGTACCATTATTTGACAGAGTTGTTTTAAAACAGTTAGTTGCAGAAGAGACCACAAAATCCGGTATCGTTCTTCCGGGTCAGGCAAAGGAAAAACCGCAGCAGGCAGAAGTGATCGCTGTTGGTCCTGGCGGAGTTGTTGACGGAAAAGAGATCAAGATGCAGGTAAAACCGGGCGATAAGGTCATCTACTCCAAATACTCCGGAACAGAAGTAAAAGTTGAGGAAGAAGATTACATCATCGTAAAACAGAATGATATTCTTGCAGTGATCGAATAATCACTTATTATTGATTGGAGGAATCTTAACATGGCTAAGGAAATTAAATATGGCGTTGAGGCCAGAAAAGCTCTTGAAGCTGGTGTAAATAAACTTGCTGATACCGTTCGCGTAACGATCGGACCGAAAGGAAGAAACGTTGTTCTCGACAAATCCTTCGGTGCTCCGCTCATCACAAACGATGGTGTTACGATCGCAAAAGAGATCGAACTGGAAGACCCGTTTGAGAACATGGGCGCACAGCTGTTAAAAGAAGTTGCAACAAAGACAAACGATGTTGCCGGTGATGGTACAACAACCGCTACCGTTCTTGCACAGGCTATGGTAAATGAAGGTATGAAGAACCTGGCAGCAGGTGCAAACCCGATCGTATTAAGAAAAGGTATGAAGAAAGCTACCGACGAAGCTGTTAAGGCGATCGCAGAGATGAGTGAGCCGATCAGCAGCAAGGACCAGATCGCAAGAGTTGCAGCAATCTCTGCAGCAAGCGATGAGGTCGGCGAGATGGTTGCAGACGCAATGGAGAAAGTTACAAACGACGGCGTTATCACAATCGAAGAGTCCAAGACCATGAAAACAGAGCTTGACCTTGTAGAAGGTATGCAGTTCGACCGTGGATACATTTCCGCATATATGTGCACAGATATGGAGAAGATGGAGGCAACTCTTGATGACCCGTATATCTTGATCACAGATAAGAAGATCGCAAACATCAACGATATTCTTCCGTTACTCGAGCAGATCGTTAAGACAGGTGCAAAGCTTCTCATCATCGCTGAGGATATCGAAGGCGAGGCTCTTACAACTCTTATCGTCAACAAGTTAAGAGGTACATTCAGCGTAGTTGGCGTTAAGGCACCGGGCTACGGCGACAGAAGAAAAGAGATGTTAAAGGATATCGCGATCTTAACAGGCGGTACTGTGATCTCTGATGAACTCGGTCTTGACCTCAAGGATGCTACAATGGAGCAGCTTGGACGTGCAAAATCCGTTAAGGTTCAGAAAGAGAACACGATCATCGTTGACGGTCTCGGCGACAAGAAAGCCATCGCTGACAGAGTTGCCCAGATCAAAGGTCAGATCGAAGAGACAAAATCCGATTTCGACAGAGAGAAACTTCAGGAGAGACTTGCAAAACTCGCTGGCGGCGTAGCTGTTATCCGTGTAGGTGCTGCTACTGAGACAGAGATGAAAGAAGCAAAGCTTCGTATGGAAGATGCTCTTGCAGCTACAAAGGCAGCTGTTGAAGAAGGTATCATCGCAGGCGGCGGATCTGCTTATGTTCATGCAGCAGAGAAGGTTGCAGCTCTTGTAAACGGCATGGAAGGCGATGAGAAGACCGGCGGAAAGATCATCTTAAAGGCTCTCGAAGCTCCGTTATTCCACATCGTATCCAACGCAGGTCTTGAGGGTGCTGTGATCGTAAATAAAGTAAAAGAGCTTCCGGTTGGCCAGGGCTTCGATGCTTACAACGAAGAGTTTGTTGATATGATCAAAGCTGGTATCCTTGATCCGGCTAAGGTTACAAGAAGTGCATTACAGAACGCAACAAGTGTTGCTTCCACACTCCTTACAACAGAGTCCGTTGTTGCAAACATCAAAGAAGAGACTCCGGCAATGCCGGCAGGCGCAGGCGGAATGGGCGGAATGATGTAATTTCTTCCGGATCCGTGCAATCTGAATGAAAATAAATAAGACCATCGGCGGTTCTTTGGGCCGTCGGTGGTCTTTTTTTACAAGTTACGGCATTTTTGAAAGCTTGCTGTTCTGGTATTCTCCGGACCAGGTCACATCCCGGTCAAACCAGGGGAGCGGAGGAAAGGCTTTTGCGTCCTCCTCGGAGGAAAACTCAATCTCCGCGAGCATGAGTCCGGCGAATTTTCCTTCAAAGACATCGAATTCCACGGTGAGATCCTCGCGTCCCGGGACAGGGAGCAGGTAGCGTTTTTTCGTGAGGACGTTCCCGTCCGCTTTTGTGAGCAGGTGGGCGTAGGCCTCTTTTGTGAGCGGAAGATTATATTCTTCCCTTGCGAGAAATCCTTTGGATTTGTAGGTGAGGTAGTAGTTGTCATCTTCCTTCCGGATCCTCACCACAGGTTCGGTGCAGAGGTATGCCTGTTCGATCTCATGAAGAGGGAAGGACCCATAGTTTTCAGGAGGTGTCGTGACGAGAAATTTGCGTTCGATTTCCATGATAAATATCCTTTCTGGGATGCCGGCGGTTGCGGCAGAAGATTTGATCGCCAGTTCTTATGAAATTACCGGCAGTGATTGAAACAAACTGTAATAAATCATATCATATCGCAAGGAAAAAGTAAGGTCTTTTGTAAAAAAACATGTTACAATATTAGTAAACAAATGTAGATGAAAGTTCAGCGGTTCCAGTATGCGGAATCCGGGAGAACGTCCTGTTTTTGCATATCGGTCAACACCGTTCATGAAAAAAGGAGGAGTGCGTATGTGGACAAGGACAGAGTTAAAGAACCGTGCAAAAATGTGTCTGAGCAGATATTACTGGGCGGCATTTGCGGTGAGCCTGATCTTTGCGATCCTCAGCGGATTCGGCGGATCGAATGCAAACACGCAGAGAGTTACAAGCTACCTGGAGCAGAATGCGACGGGAAGCAGCCGGGATGACCAGAGCGGTCTTTTGATCGGTGAATTAGGAGGCGACGGCAGCCTCAGTGGAAGTACCCAGAGTGGTCTTGCCAGCGGGATCGAGCTTGTCCCTGGACTTGGCGACGCTTACGGACCGGGAGCCGGAAATGCCGGATCCATGGTTGCGAGCAACCTGTTTTACCGTCTTTTCGCGGGAGCGGTGGTCGTTATTGTGATCGTCTCTGTCGTGATCGGAATTTTTGTACAGCCATTGTTTGAAGTCGGACGGAACCGGTTCTATCTGGAAAGCCGTGTGACGGGGCAGTCGGCGGGTGTCGGAAAGATCTTCTGGGGATTTTCCAATGGATATTTAAAGATCGTGGGAACCCAGTTCCTTCGGGGACTGATCACAGAGAGTGTTGTGATCCTGGCCAGTCTGTTGGGATTTCTTGTGATCTTGTTTAATGGTGTTGAATGGATCGGTAGTGTATTTTGGGCAGTAATGATATGCGCTACGATAGGAGCTTTTGTTTCTGTTTATTTCCAGTACTGCTATCTGATGGTTCCATATATTCTTGCTGAAAACCCGGATATGAAGACGATGGAAGTTTTAAGACTCTCGAAAGAGATGATGGATGGACAGAAATGGAACGCCTTTGTACTCGGCCTTTCCTTCCTGGGATGGCAGCTTTTAGGAACCCTGCTCTGCGGTATCGGAACCTTCTTCGTCCAGCCGTATGTGGATGCAACCTTTGCGGAGCTTTACGCAGTGCTTCGCGGACCATATTCGGGACGCCTGAATGGATTCGGAGGGGAACCGTTTGTACAGAATAACGCGCGCTATGGCGGACAGTATGTGGAACCGGACAGTGTGAGAGATGTCGGTGGGAATGAAAACCCGGGCGGCGGATACGGTGCGTATGGAACTGGAAATATGAACGGCGGCTATGGACAGAATGGCGGAACCGGTTATTCGTACGGACAGGGACAGAACAGCGCCTCGGACAGCTGGAATGATATGCCGCAGGAGCCGTATCAGTATCATGGACCAGAGCAGACCGTGGATTCTTCCGCACAGCAGCAGGCGGATGCAGAGGATCGCGGAACAGAAGTAAAACGGTCGGAGGGCGGACCTGGACGCGGATATTATCTGAACGGGAAATTTTATCCGTATACGGATGATGAGAAAGACGGACAGTGATGTTGAAAAAATGTAACTATTCAGTATGTCTGCGCACTTGCTGCGCTGACCGTAATAAAGCACAGGTCTGGAGGCAAAAATCCCATCGGCGAAGCCGATCTGGAATGGATTTTTGCTCGTAACTGTGAGGGTACTGAACAGTTACGAAAAAATGAGATTTGCGGGGGATTTCTACTGCGTTATAAGGCAGGGATTTCCCCCGCACTGCGATCAGAAAGGTGCGTAAATGAAAATGGCAAGAGTATATGCGTTTGTGGCAGACGGAATGGAAGAGGTGGAGTGCCTCGCGGTGTGTGACTGCCTGAGAAGAGCGAAAGTGGATGTGAAACTGGTCTCCATCATGGGAAGAAAGATGGTGACGGGATCCCACGGTTTTAAGATTGAGGCAGACTGTCTGTTCGAGGAGATCGGGGATGACGCAGATGTGCTGTTCCTCCCGGGCGGACTTGTCGGAACGAATAACCTGAAGGCGCACAGAGGTCTGGCAGAGATGCTGAAGGCCCATGCTGCAGCAGGAAAGCGGCTTGCGGCGATCTGTGCGGCTCCGAGTGTTTTAGGGGAGCTCGGTCTTGTCGAAGGCCATCGTGCGACCTGCTATCCGGGGTTTGAGAATCAGATGAAGGGTGCGGACTGCCGCGGCGACGGTGTGGTAACGGATCGGCTGATCAGTACCGGACGCGGAATGGGATGGGCGATCGACCTTGGGTTGGAGCTGATCCGTATTCTGGTGAGTGAGAATGAGGCGGAGAAGATCAGGAAGGCGATCCAGTATGAGAGATAAATAGACTCGCTGAGGGTGTTGGCTGAGGTACGCGGTGAGTATCCGGGCAGGTGCACGCGGGGATGGTTCCGCTAAGCTTGCGTGTGCCTGCTAAAGGCGGAACACAGATGCCGCAAACTCGCTGCGCTCAGACAGTGCGGCATCTGTGTTCCAACGCAGTCACCCGCGAGCTAAGAGGAACCAGATCCCCGGATCAAGGTGCGCCTGCCTGGATACTCACCGCTGTGGGGCAGGCGCGTTATGTGAGCGTGGTGTGCCGGGAATGGTATGGACTGGCAGGCGTGGGGAGAGAATGCAGGTATTTGCAGCAAGAATATCCCGTATTTTCTGGATTTTTTGTAATTTAGGTCTGGTCTTTTTATGCGTCTTATGTTATAATTTCATGCGGCGCTATGTGCGCGTGACGGAGAAGTGATGCCTGCGGGCGGATTTTTCGCTGAGCGGCCATCATAATGCCGGAAAACGTGTAACGCCCAAAAAGCGGCAGTTACGAGATCATACGGGCGGGACCATCCGATCCCCGCTATCGATATATTTAAGGAGGAACTCATAAAATGAGCGTACAGGTTGAGAATTTAGAGAAGAATACGGCAAAACTTACAATCGAAGTGCCGGCAGAAAAGTTTGAGGAGGCTGTACAGCATTCCTATAATAAGAATAAGGGTAAATTCAATATCCCGGGCTTCAGAAAAGGAAAAGCTCCGTTCAACATGATCAAGAAGATGTATGGTGTTGGCGTATTCTACGAGGATGCCGTTGATGAAGTGATCGACGCAAGCTATCCGGATGCTGCAAAGGAGAGCGGACTTGAGATCGTTTCCCGTCCGGCTGTTTCCATCGAGCAGATCGAGGAAGGAAAGTCCTTCATCTACACAGCAAAGGTTGCTGTTAAGCCGGAAGTTACTCTTGGCCAGTACAAGGGCGTAGAGGTTCAGAAGACAAAATCTGACGTTACAGAGGAAGATATCGAGACAGAGATCAAGCGCGCAAGAGAGAAAAACTCCCGCCTGATCACAGTTGAGGACAGAGGCGTTGAGGATGGCGATCAGGTAACGATCGACTTCGACGGTTCCGTAGACGGAAAGAGATTCGAGGGTGGCAAGGCTGAGGACTATCCGCTTACGATCGGTTCCCATACATTCATCGACAACTTTGAGGAGCAGCTCATCGGCAAGAAGACCGGCGAAGAGTGCGAAGTAAACGTAACATTCCCGGCTGAGTACCATGTAGAAGAGTTAAAGAACAAACCGGCTGTATTCAAAGTAAAAGTAAAAGAGATCCAGAGAAAAGAGCTTCCGGAAGCAAACGATGAGTTCGCAAGCGAAGTATCTGATTTCGATACAATGGAAGAGTACAAGAAAGACCTTACAGAGAAATTACAGGCTGAGAAGATTGAAGCAGCTAAGACAGCAGACGAGGATAAGGTCGTTGCTAAGGTAATCGAGAACGCAACAATGGAGATCCCGGATCAGATGGTTGAGGAGCAGGTTAACGGTATGGTCAACGACTATGCGCGCAGACTTGAGAGCCAGGGTATCTCCTTCAAGCAGTATGTTGAGATCACAGGCATGACAGCTGAGAAGATCGGCGAGCAGATGAAGCCGCAGGCGATCAAGAGAATTCAGACAAGACTTGTTCTCGAGGCAGTTGTAAAGGCTGAAAACATCCAGGCTGACGATGCTGCAGTTGAGGAGCAGTTCGACAAGATGGCTGCAGACTTCAAGATGGATAAAGAACAGATCAAGGGTATGTTTGGTGAAGAGCAGATGGCACAGTTAAAAGAAGACCTTGCTGTACAGAAAGCGATCGACTTCCTTGTAGCTGAGGCAAAGTTCGTTGACTAATCAGGGCAACATACTTTAGACGGATCTGCACAGAAAACATGGTGGAAAGTGGTCTGATGACGGACCATGACCCGCATTCAGAGGGGGTTGCTGCGGAGAGCTTTTCGCGGCAATCCCCAGTCGGTTATACAGGGATAGTTCCGAAATGTGTGCAGACAGCCGGAATTTTGACGGTGAGCACAGGTTCCGGACAGATATTTCTGTGTGCCGCGATCATAAAAGAAAAGATGGAGGAAATAATATGAGCTTAGTACCTTATGTGCTTGAATCTACAAGCAGAGGAGAGCGTTCCTACGATATCTATTCCAGATTATTAAAAGACCGTATTATTTTCCTCGGTGAGGAAGTAAACGATGTGAGCGCGAGCCTTGTTGTGGCTCAGCTCCTGTTCCTGGAATCCGAGGATCCGAATAAGGACATCAACCTTTATATCAACAGCCCGGGCGGTTCCGTAACGGCCGGTATGGCGATCTATGATACGATGAACTATATTAAATGCGACGTATGCACGACCTGCATCGGTATGGCTGCAAGCATGGGAGCATTCCTTCTCTCCAGCGGTGCGAAGGGCAAACGTTTTGCGCTTCCGAACGCTGAGGTCATGATCCATCAGCCGTCCGGCGGGGCACAGGGTCAGGCAACGGAGATCAAGATCGTTGCGGAGCAGATCTTAAAGACAAAAGAAAAGCTCAACAAGATCCTGGCTGCAAACACAGGGCAGCCGCTCGACGTGATCGCCCGCGATACGGAGAGAGATAATTATATGACAGCGGAAGAGGCAGCCGCATACGGCCTGATCGACCGCGTGATCACAGGACACTAGGTCCGGTTATAAATTTAGAATTGAGGTGCGAACATGCCAGTAAGACCTGAGGAAAAGATCAGATGTTCCTTCTGCGGAAAGAATCAGGATCAGGTAAGAAAAATGATAGCCGGCTCCAACGGCGTCTATATCTGTGATGAGTGTATCGAACTCTGCAGTGAGATCCTTGAGGAAGAACTCGGAAACGAGGAGGAGGAAAGACCGGATTTCTCCGGAATCAACCTCTTAAAACCGAAGGAGATCAAAGAATTTCTGGACGACTATGTGATCGGACAGGATGAGGCGAAGAAAGTTCTTTCCGTGGCTGTTTACAATCATTATAAGAGAATCACATCGAAGAAGGAAAGTGATGTTGATCTTCAGAAGAGCAATATCCTGATGCTCGGTCCGACCGGATCCGGCAAGACTTATCTTGCGCAGACACTTGCGAAGCTTTTAGGTGTTCCGTTTGCGATCGCAGATGCAACGACGCTGACTGAGGCCGGTTATGTCGGCGAGGACGTGGAGAACATCCTCTTAAAATTGATCCAGGCAGCAGATAATGATGTGAGCCGTGCGGAGTACGGTATTATTTACATCGATGAGATCGATAAGATCACAAAAAAATCCGAGAATGTGTCCATTACCCGTGATGTTTCCGGCGAGGGCGTCCAGCAGGCGTTGTTAAAGATCCTGGAAGGTACTGTTGCAAGCGTTCCGCCTCAGGGCGGCAGAAAGCATCCGCAGCAGGAGCTGATCCAGATCGATACGACGAACATCCTGTTCATCTGCGGCGGTGCTTTCGATGGCCTTGAGAGAATTATCGAGTCCAGACTGGAGACAAGTTCCATCGGTTTCGGCGCGAAGATCGTGGATAAGAAAAATACGGATATCAGCAAGCTGTTAAAGCAGGCGATGCCGCAGGATCTTACGAAATTCGGTCTGATCCCGGAGTTTGTCGGAAGAGTCCCGGTGATGGTATCCTTAGATCTTCTGGATGAGGATGCCCTTGTGCGGATCCTCACGGAGCCGAAGAACGCGCTCGTAAAACAGTATCAGAAGTTATTTGAGCTGGATGACGTGAAGCTGGAGTTCACTCCGGAGGCTGTCCACGAGATCGCCCATATGGCGGTGGAGAGAAAGACGGGAGCAAGAGGACTCCGTGCGATCATGGAATCTGTCATGATGGATACGATGTACGAGGTTCCGTCCGATTCCAACGTGGGTATCTGTACCGTTACGAAGGATGCGGTGGACGGAAAGGAAAAGCCGGAAGTCGTATACCGCGATGTGACGGTGCCGAAAAAGGCGTTGTCCGGAAGATCCAGAAAAGATGGAAACGGGGAGATCGCGTAAGAGAACGGCTCTCCTTACAAAATGAACCTGCAGGACCCGTATCCCGCAGATAAGAGGGGCTGCTGCGCACAGAAATGTCACGGCAGCCTTTTTGACGCAATGTATCCGGAAACTGCCGGAGACGTTTTTTACAAATACGATCGATAGGACAGCCGCATTATCCGATGGGATGCGCTGACCTGTCTGAAACTGTCTCATAGAAAAAGGCGGAAATCACGACGATCGGAATGTCGTAAACGGATTTCCGCTCAGGAGAAATGAATGGAAGATAAGAAAATTACGATGCCGGCTGTGGCACTCCGGGGACTTACGATCCTCCCGGGAATGGTGCAGCATTTTGATATCAGCCGGGAAAAATCTGTCCGCGCGGTGGAGACAGCCATGATGGGAGACCAGAAGGTCTACCTTGTGACGCAGCGGAATCCACAGCAGGAGGTGCCGACGGCCGCAGATCTGTATCAGATGGGAACGGTATCCCAGATCAAACAGATCGTGAAAATGCCGAACGGGATCCTGCGCGTGATGGTGGAAGGATTAGAGAGAGCGGCTCTTCTCACACTGTTCGAAGACGGACAGTATCTGGAGGCGGAGATCGAGGACGCTCCGATGCAGGAGGAGCAGCTCTCGGATACCGTGAAGGAAGCGATGAGCCGGATCGTCAAGGAAAAACTTGAGGAGTTTGGAAACGCGAACCCGAA
Organism: Pilosibacter rotomagensis; assembly: GCF_045062245.2. Classification (NCBI taxonomy): domain Bacteria; kingdom Bacillati; phylum Bacillota; class Clostridia; order Eubacteriales; family Clostridiaceae; genus Pilosibacter; species Pilosibacter rotomagensis. The sequence continues at coordinate 1,560,609 of NZ_CM170323.1, forward strand.
GGCGGTGAAGGACTTTATCGGAAGTCTCCTCGTGATCACAGACCTGGAGCCGCTCCTGACCCAGACAGCGAACGAATTCCCGTGGGATTTTGCTGTAAAGCAGGAGCTTCTGGAATGTGACTATGTAAGCCACCTCTACGACCGGATCGTGTATTATCTGATGCGTGAGATCGAGATCCTGATGATCAAGCGTGATTATCAGGGAAAAGTAAAGGAACATATCGATAAGAACCAGCGCGACTACATCCTGAGGGAAGAGCTGAAGGTCATCCGTGAGGAGCTGGGAGATGATGCCGGGGCGGAGGACGCTGACGGGTATCTGGAACAGCTTGAAAAGCTGAATGCGGATAAGGAGACAAAGGAGAAGATCAAAAAAGAGATCCAGCGTTTCAAAGGCATGCCGGGCGGAAGCCAGGAGGCAAATGTCCTGCGCACCTATATCGAGACGGTCCTCGAGATGCCGTGGAAGAAGACGTCCAGGGACAATCAGGACATCATCCATGCGAAGGAAGTGCTGGAGGAAGATCACTATGGTCTGGAGCAGGTAAAAGACCGCGTTCTGGAATTCCTTGCGGTCCGCGCCCTCACAAAGAAAGGCACAAGCCCGATCCTCTGCCTTGTGGGACCGCCGGGAACAGGTAAGACCTCCATTGCGAGATCCGTGGCCCGCGCGCTCGGAAAGAAGTATGTAAGGATCAGCCTCGGCGGCATTCACGATGAGGCGGAGATCCGCGGCCACAGAAAGACGTATGTCGGCGCGATGCCGGGCCGGATCGCCGATGCGATGCGCCAGGCAGGCGTGGCGAACCCGCTGATGCTCCTGGACGAGATCGATAAGGTCTCCGCGGACTACAGGGGAGATGTCTCGTCTGCGCTCCTTGAGGTCCTTGACGGAGAGCAGAATGGGAAATTCCGCGACCACTATCTGGAAATCCCGTTAGACCTTTCCGGAGTCCTCTTTATCGCGACGGCCAACGATGTGTCCACGATCCCGAGACCGCTCCTTGACCGTATGGAAGTGATTGAAGTGTCCAGTTACACGGAGAATGAGAAGTTCCATATCGCGAAGAAATATCTCGTTCCGAAGCAGTTAGAGAGAAACGGACTCACAGGGGAAATGCTCTCCTTCAGCGATAAAGCGCTGGAAAAGATCATCCACAACTACACGAGGGAAGCCGGAGTCAGGAACTTAGAGCGCCGGATCGGCGAGATCTGCCGGAAGGCGGCAAGAGAATTCCTTGAGAAAAAACGGAAATCCGTGCATATCACAGAGGGAAATCTTCAGAAGTATCTCGGAAAAGAAAAGATCACCTTCGAGAATGCCAACGAGGAGGATGAAGTCGGGATCGTGAGAGGTCTCGCATGGACCAGCGTTGGCGGGGATACTCTCCAGATCGAAGTGAATGTGATGCCGGGCGACGGAAAACTCCAGATGACAGGCCAGATGGGCGATGTTATGAAGGAATCCGCGCAGATCGCACTGACGTATGTAAGATCTGTGGCTGACCGGTACGGTGTGGAAAGCAAATATTTTAAGGAACATGATCTGCATCTTCATATTCCGGAAGGTGCGGTGCCGAAGGATGGCCCGTCCGCGGGCATCACGATGGCGACTGCGATGCTCTCCGCAGTGACCGGCAAAAAGGTCCTCGCCAGCGTTGCAATGACCGGCGAGATCACTCTGCGGGGGTGTGTACTGCCGATCGGAGGCTTAAAGGAAAAGACACTTGCGGCGAGAATGGCACATATGAAGAAGGTGCTCGTGCCGGACAAGAACCGGCCGGATATGGCGGAGATCTCGAAGGAGATCACGAAGGGCATGGAGATCGTGTTCGTGAAGACCATGGACGACGTGGTGCGCGAAGCGTTCGCGTGATACAGGAAAGCTGCACCAGCCAGATAGAAGGAGAATAGGAATGGTTATCAGAAATGTGGAACTTGAGACCGTCTGCGGTGTGACGAGCACACTGCCGGAGAATACGCTGCCGGAGTTCGCGTTCGCGGGAAAATCAAACGTGGGAAAATCTTCCCTGATCAACGCACTCATGAACCGGAAAGCGTTGGCGAGAACGTCCTCCCAGCCGGGAAAGACCCAGACGATCAACTTTTATAACATCAACGGAGATCTCTATTACGTGGATCTCCCCGGCTACGGTTACGCGAAAGTTCCGCAGTCTGAGAAGGTAAAATGGGGCAAGATGATCGAGAATTATCTCCATAAGTCCCAGATGTTAAAATGCGTCTTCCTTCTCGTGGACATCCGTCATGAGCCGTCTGCCAACGATAAGACTATGTACGACTGGATCGTTTACAACGGCTTCCGCCCGGTCATCATTGCGACGAAGCTTGACAAGATCAAGCGGAGCCAGATCCAGAAACAGGTAAAACTCATCCGGACCGGTCTCGGAATGGAGAAACAGGATATCCTGATCCCGTTCTCCGCTGAGACCAAGCAGGGAAGAGAGGATATCTGGACGCTCATCGACAAGATGGCTGCCGGAGAAGATCTTCTGACCGCCGAGGAGGAGATCCAGGCGGAGAAAGCCGCGGAATGGGCTGCGAAAAAGGCTGCGAAGGAAGCGGAAAACGCAAAGAAGGAACAGGAATAAGAGAATGTAAACAAAAAAGCGGCATTGCCACAGAACATGATCTGTGGAAATGCCGCTTTTGAATATCATCCCTTCATCAGCGTTTTCATCACATAGGAGTAGATCTCCTGGCTCCGCTCCTTCCAGTGGCTGGCCATCGTCTCAGCCTGGTCTTTGTCGGGGACGGAGAGATCGAAGCCGATGAGGATGGATTTTCCCTCCCGGACTTCGCAGTGAACGATGTAGTCCTGGTTTGTTGATTTATAGAAGTCGGAGATGACGCCAACCTCGTTGCGGAGGCGGAATTTGTTCTCTTTTAAGTAGCTGTCGATATCCTCGATGATCGCGGGGGAGATATTGTTTCCGAAGAAGGAGAGCGTGTCGTCACCCTCTTTTGTGATCTCGTAGCGGGAGGAATTGTGGGTGGATTCCATCCGGATCAGCCCCGCCTCTTTCAGCTCATTTAATGCCTGCTGGAGCGTAAAATACGTTGTATATTCATGATCCAGGAAAAAATCCGTGAGCTGGGAGTTTGTCAGCGGAAAGTTGACATGGTCCAGCATATATAAGATCATCAGTTTGTAGAGCGTGATCGGATCAGATAACATAGGGGTTGCTCCTTTATTTTAGAGTCTGTAAAAATCTTTGCGAATACATCTATTTTACAGGTTTCACTGAACGGATTCAAGTCCTTTTTCCGGCTTCCCATGAAAAAGGTCGAAAATTGTAGTGAATTTGAACGGAAAATGTGCTATGATGATACCACGAATATTTCAGCAGATCGCAAAAGCGCGGGGCGCAGAGCGATCGGGTATCGGATAATGAATTTAAGGTGAATGAATATATGAGAGAACGGATCATGCGCCTTTCCAGAGGAATCGTGGACGCGGAGACGCCGAAGCTGTTCCTTGAACCTGCGAAGGTCGAGGAGACTCTGGGGAGCGATACAGTTTATAAAAGAGAACTATACCTGGCAAGCGAGAATAATTTGTATATCAAAGGTCTTGCCTACTCAAGCCACAGCCGTGTAAGGATCTTAAAGAGTGCCTTCGGAGGCTTAAGAAACCATATTGTCTACGAGGTCGACACCTCCTGGTGCGAGAACGGAGACCTGATCAGGGGAAACTTCACGCTTGTCACGAACAGCGGAGAACTGGAGGTCCCTTTTCTTTTTCGTGTCGAGATGATCGAGTCCGTCCGTGTCCTGTCAACCCTGAAGACGATGGAAGACTTTGTGGAGCTGGCAAAAAGAGATATGGATCTGGCGCTGCGACTTATGGAGTACCGGGATTTTACGGAAGCGCCGTTCTTTAAGGACCTGAAGATCCGCACGATCTATGAGGGATTGAAGGGACATGGAAACCGCCAGAATGCATTGGAAGAGTTCTTCCTGGCAGCAGGCGTGAAGGAGCCGATCGAACTGACTCTTTCGACGGCGAAAAAGGTCTACGACAGACCGAAGGATATCGTGAGCGATAAAGTAGTCCTCCGGAAGAACACCTGGGGATATATCTATATGGAAGTCCGTGCTGACGGTGATTTCATCGAGATCCCGAAAAAAGTCATCACTCAGGCGGATTTTGAGGATGACCGTCTGGATCTCCGCTTCCGGATCCATCCGGAGCGGATGCACCGCGGAAAGAACCTGGGTGCGATCCGTCTTCTCACGGTCCACGGAGATACGGTGATCCGGATCGAGGCGATGGGAGAGGAACCGGAGAAAAAGCGCGCCGAGGGCGAGATCAGCAAGGCCGGTGTCTGCCGGTATATGAAACTCCGCGAAGCTTATGAGAGCGGACTTTACGACAAAAAACTCGTTCTCGGAAAGATCCAGAATGAGCTGGATGCGATCCGCGGCGCAAACGGCGGTTCCGTGATCCTGTCCTTACTCCAGGCGGAGACGTATCTGGATGCGGGAAGACCGGATCAGGCAGCGTTATGCCTGGATGATTCCTGGGAGACGGTCGCGGCTCTGAGAGACCGTCTCGGAACACTTTACTGCTACTATCAGTACCTTCAGTACCGGTTGGAGCCGGATGAGGAGAAAAAGGACGCGGTGATCCGCCTGTTCCGGAAGAAACTGGAGGATGCCAACGGAAGATTTTATCTGCAGCTTTTACAGCTGAAAATGATGCCGGAGATGTATGAGGAGGAGGAAGCGCTCGCGGAGAGCTTTAAGATGCAGTATAAGAACGGCTGCCGCAGCCCGTTCCTCTATATCGAGACGATCCGGCTTTTCGGGAAGAACCCGGAGCTTTTAAAGACGATGGATGTCTTTGAGATCCACGCTCTCTACTACGGGGCGATGAACGGACTTGTGGGGGAGGAACTGGCGGAGCGGATCTGTGCGCTGGCGCCGGGGGCGAAATTCTTCCACCGCCTGTATTACAGACTGCTCGCAAAGCTTTATGAAAAGTATCCGACGAAGGAGATGCTGACTGCGGTATGCTGTCTCCTGATCAAGGGAAATGTCCGCGGAAAAGAGAGCTTTTCGTGGTATGAAAAGGGGATCAGCCAGGAGATCAGTCTCACGAGGATCTATGAATATTTCCTCTATGCGCTTCCGGATTCCTACGAGCAGATGATGCCGCGCCAGGTCCTTTTATACTTCTCCTACGAGAGCGCCCACCTGGACCAGAAGAGCCGGGCGGCTCTCTACGCGAACGTGGCTGCCTATATTCCTCAGGATGATCCGCTCTATAAAAAATACGAGCGCGAGATGGAAAAGTTTGCCATGGAGCAGCTTTTCGAGTCCCGGATCAATAAGAGACTCGCGGTGATCTACAAACATATCATCTACCGGGACATCATCGATGAACAGGTGGCGCGGGTCTTACCGGGGATCTTAAAGGCGAACCGGATCCGGGTCAAAGATTCGGCGATGAAATATGTGATCGTCTCCAACGAGATCCTGACCGGCGAGGACGCTTACCCACTGCAGGACCAGACGGCCTATGTGCCGCTGTTTTTTGAGGACAGTGTGATCATGTTCCAGGATACCTTCGGAAACAGGTATCTGGACGTGGAATATACGAAAGAACCGGTTCTCGACGAGAAAGAACTGGAAGAAAAATGCTTTGAGATGTATCCGGAGCACCCGATGTTAAAGATGAAGGCGTGCCTGGAGATCATGAAGAAAAAAGATCTCGATAAAGAGGATGTGACTGAGCTCGAGACGGCTCTGGACAACCTCCCGGTGAAACCTGCCTATCAGCAGAAGATGCTGACGAGGATCATTTCCTATTACCGCGCGGCTCTCTCAGGCGATGATGAGGTGATGGACGCGGAGGGCGGTGCGTACCTCTTAAAACTTGATAAAAAGACACTCTCCAGACCGGAGCGTGTGGATGTCTGCGAGACGCTGATCGTCCAGAGTTACATGGTCCAGGCCTACGAGATGATCAAAGAGTTCGGCGAGGAGCAGATCCGCGTGAAACGGCTTGCGGCCCTTGTATCCCAGCTGATCCTGGACCGGATGTTCGAGGAGGATGAGCTGCTTCTCCACCTCGCGGGCCGCGTATTCGCGGACGGTCACGGAGACAGCGTGATCCTTGATTATCTCTGTGAACATTATAACGGCAGCGGCGAATCCATGTACCGGATCCTTGCGGAGGCTGTGAAGACCCATGTGGAGACATACGATCTGGAGGAGCGCCTGCTTGCCCAGTACCTGTTCTCCGGCTGTGAGAAACATATGGACACGGTATTTGATCTCTATGCGTCGAGAAAAGAGACCAGCGATGTGATTGTGAAGGCGTACTTTACGGTGAAGTGTACGGAGTATTTTCTGCGGGATGTCGTCCCGGGGGATAAAGTGTTTGCGTACCTGGAAGGCGCAATCCATGGGATGGAGCTTCGGAAAGTCCCGGAAATCTATCTTCTGGCACTGGCAAAATTCTACTCTGGCCAGGCATCCATCTCCGAGGAGCAGAAAGAGCTTCTCTCCCGGATGATGGATATTCTCTCCGCACGCGGCATGGTATTTGCGTGGTATAAGGATCTGGCGAGATATGTGGAAATGCCGGGCGAAGTCATGGACAAGGAGATCATTGAGTACCATGGACGGCCGGACGGAAGACCGATCTTAAAGATCCGGATCCTGCCGGATGAGGAAGAGTTCCATGAGGAAGAGATGAACATGGTCTATAAGGGGATCTATGTGCGTCAGAAGCTCTTATTTGACGGCGAGATCATGGAATACGAGATCTGGGAGAATGAGGACGGAACGATGGTGAAGAAGGCGGAGGGCGAAGTGACCTGCAGCGAACCGGCGACCGGGGACAAAGGCAACCGCTTTACGGCTCTGAATTCCATGAATCTCTATCTCGGAATGAAGGATGACCGGAAATTGAAAGAAAGCATGACAGAATATGTGACGGACAGTCAGATCGCGAAAAAACTGTTCCGTCTGGCGTAACGAGGACAAAGGAATGGAGAAACTGATCATTGGCATCGACCTCTGCGATAACTACACCCAGGCAGCTGTCCTGGGGCGTGAGGATGCGTGGATGCTCCCGACCGTCATCTGCAGAAAGAAGGCTGCGGAAGAGTGGTATGTGGGGGAAGATGCGTACAAATATACGCTGGTGGGCGAGGGAGTCATCGTTGACAAGCTCCTGAGCCTGGCGGCAAAAGAAGGAACGTCCACTATCGGAGGCGTGAAATACGGCGGAATGGAGCTGCTGCAGAGATTCCTGGGCAGCATCCTCGCCATGGTCCGGGCAGAGTACGGCGGGCAGAAGATCGACGAGCTGGTCATCAGCCTGAAAAACATGGAGATGAAGCTTTTAGAAGGTCTTACGGCCAGCGTGGAGGCCCTAGGCGTTCCGAAGGGATGCATCCATATCGCAAGCCACACGGAATGTTTTGTCCACTATGTGTTAAACCAGAGGAGAGACGTCTGGGGAGGCCAGGTGGGGATGTTCTCCCTGTCGGATGAAGATCTGCGCTACTATGAACTGAAGGTCACGAGAGGACCCCGCCAGATGACGGCCATGGCGGAGCACGAGGAGCTGGAAGAGGGCTTTAGCCTGAGCGTCCTGGATACAGGCTCCGGGGCAAAGATGGCGGATAAGATCCTCTGCGCCTGCGGGGAGCGTTTTCTGCAGAAAAAGATCTTTTCCTCGATCTTCCTGACGGGAAAAGGCTTTGCGAGAACAGACTGGGCGCCGGAATTCATGAAACAGATCTGCAACAGGAGAAGAGTCTTTGTGGAGACGGCTCTCTTTGCGAAGGGCGCTGCCATGAAGGCGGAGGAATACTTAAACGAGAGCGATTCCCCGTCATTTGTCTGCCTCTGTGAGGGCAAATTATGGTCCACGGTCTCCATGGAGGTCATGAAGCGGGACGCGAAGTCGGAGCTCGTCCTGGCATCTGCCGGTGAGAGCTGGTATGAGGCGAGAAGTGTGGTCGAAGTGATCCCGGACGGGGAACGTGCGATCACGTTTACGATCACGCCGCAGCAGGAGCCGAAAAAGAAACGCCAGGTGAAGGTTGCCCTTGACGGATTCCCGGAGCGTCCGAATAAGACGACGAAGATCCGGGTGGCTGTCGGCTTCATCGATGAGAAGACGATGGTGGTCAAGCTCACAGACCAGGGATTCGGGGAGCTGTTCCCGAAGACGGACGCGGTGGTCCGCCAGGAGGTGACGTTATGAGTCTGATTCTCTGCAGACAGGAGCCTGTGAAGATTCCTCTTTATATCGAAGATCTTGGGATCCATATCTATTCTTCCCAGGAGCTCTGCTATGTGATCTACAATAACCCGCTGCTGGTTCTGGAGGACTTTATCGACAGCCGCCTCACGGAGTTCCTCCGGAGTGAGCTGCGCATGCCGTTCCTCGCGGAGAAGATCGAAAAATGGATGGAGAGCCGCGGTGCGACGGAGGAGATCCTGTATCTGATCCTTCAGGAGTGCAACTATTATTCCCCGAAGGAGCAGGCTGCTTACCGTCAGACGGTAAACGGATTAAAGAAACTCACGGAGGAAGAATACAAGAAACGCCGTGCGGATTATTTTTACGGTCTTGATCTCTTCGGAAAAGCAGTCACGATCTACGAGCAGATCTTAGACGGGGCAGGACGCCATCTCTCCGGGGATTTCCGCGGGAAAGTCTGGAACAACATTGCAGCCTGCTATGCGAAGCTTTTCTGCTACCAGAAGGCGATGCATGCCTACGAGAACGCCTGGAATGCAAAGGCGGAGGCGGAGTATGTGAAGCGCATGTACTTCCTCACGGCGCTGAATCCGGAGCTTAAATTAAAAGATAAGTTCCAGGAGATGATCGGGGAGGATGACAAGGAAGTCTGGGATCAGGAAGTGAAGGAGGCAAGGGAAGAGGCGGAAAAAGCGCCGGAGACCTTAAAACTTGCCGCTGTGTTCGAGAAAGACCCGGCTGGCCGGATCGCGGCGGCGGGGGATGTGCTGAACCGCTGGAAGATGGAATACAGGAGAATGCTGTAAGATCATTTTCACGGGCAGAAGTTTTTGGACCGGAAAATCCTGTGTGATACAGGGACAGTGGTGGATTTTGCTGACTTTTTCCTTGACATTTTATCAGGATTCTACTATATTAGGAAAGAGCAGTCGGAAAATATTTGCGGCTGTGAAGCGAACCGGATGAAAGAAAGAGCCGGTCTGGGAAACAAGTGAAAAGCTGGGAAGAAGAGGAGTACATTTTTTGCGCCTCCAGAGAGAACTGTCCATTGGCTGGAAGACGGTTTGGGAATGCGGAAATGGAAGGTAGCTTCGGAGCCGGAGCAGTGAACGGAAAGTAGCTGTTCCCGGGGAGAAACCTCGTTAAGAACAAATGAGATACTGTCTGAAGGATCGGAAGGTCCTGGGGATGGTGAATAAAGGTGGTAACGCGGTGATTCGCCCTTTGCATGAATGTGCAGAGGGCGTTTTTGTTTTAGCGGGAAAGTCCGGCAGGATTTCCGGAAAAACAAAAGGCACCGGCAACAGGAGTACAAAACGATGACAAAGAAAGATTCCAAACAGAAAAAAGTACAAATCACAAACTGCGAGACCTGCGCCTTTTACACATATGATGAAGAGTATGGCTACTACGTCTGCGAGGCGGATCTGGACGAGGACGAGATGTCTGCGTTCCTTCGGGGAAGTGATTTTTCCTGCGGGTTCTACCAGCTTGATGATGAATATGCCATCGTAAGAAAACAGATGTAGAAAAGAATAAGGAGAAGACCATGAAAGAACTGGAAAAGACCTACAATCCGGCGGACATTGAAGACCGCCTGTACCAGAAATGGCTGGACAACAAGTATTTCCATGCAGATGCGGAGAGAGGAAGACGTGAGGGCAAGAAGCCGTTCACGATCGTAATGCCGCCGCCAAACATCACAGGACAGCTTCATATGGGACACGCTCTTGACAACACGATGCAGGATATCCTGATCCGTTACAAGAGAATGCAGGGCTACGAGGCACTCTGGCAGCCGGGTACTGACCACGCAGCCATCGCTACCGAGGTCAAGGTTATCGACAAGTTAAAGAAAGAGGGCATCAACAAGAACGACCTCGGACGTGAGGGATTCTTAAAAGAGGCCTGGAAGTGGAAAGAGGAGTACGGCACAAGGATCATCAAGCAGCTCCACAAACTCGGTTCCTCCGCGGATTGGGACAGAGAGCGCTTCACGATGGACGCAGGCTGTTCTGAGGCTGTTTTAGAAGTGTTTACACGCCTTTATGAAAAAGGATATATCTACAAAGGATCCAGGATCATCAACTGGTGCCCGGTCTGCAAGACATCCATCTCCGACGCTGAGGTTGAGCACAAGGAGCAGGACGGCTTCTTCTGGCACATCAACTACCCGATCGTAGGCGAAGAGGGAAGATTCGTTGAGATTGCGACGACAAGACCGGAGACACTGCTCGGCGATACTGCCGTTGCCGTAAACCCGGAGGACGAGCGTTACAAAGATATCATCGGAAAGATGTTAAAGCTTCCGCTCACAGACCGCGAGATTCCGGTGATCGCTGACGAGTATGTAGATAAGGAATTCGGAACCGGCTGCGTAAAGATCACACCGGCCCACGACCCGAATGACTTTGAGGTTGGAAAACGCCACAACCTGGAAGAGATCTGCATCATGAACGATGACGCGACCATCAATGTTCCGGGCAAATACTTCGGCATGGACCGCTATGAGGCGAGAAAAGCCATGGTCGAGGACTTAAAGGAAATGGGTCTTCTCGTAAAAATCGTTCCGCACAGCCACAATGTTGGTACCCACGACCGCTGCGGCACAACCGTAGAGCCGATGGTAAAACCGCAGTGGTTCGTAAAGATGGACGAGATGGCAAAACCGGCCATCGAGGCTTTAAAGAGCGGCAAATTAAGATTCGTTCCGGAGAGCTTCGGTAAGACATATCTCCACTGGCTCGAGGGAATCCGCGACTGGTGTATCTCCAGACAGCTCTGGTGGGGCCACAGAATCCCGGCTTACTACTGTGAAGAGTGCGGTGAGATGACGGTTGCGAAGATGATGCCTGAGAAGTGCCCGAAATGCGGCTGCACACATTTAAAGCAGGATGAGGACACCCTCGATACCTGGTTCTCCTCCGCGTTATGGCCGTTCTCCACACTCGGCTGGCCGAAGGAGACCGACGAGATGAAGTATTTCTATCCGACAGACGTTCTCGTCACCGGATACGACATCATCTTCTTCTGGGTCATCCGTATGGTATTCTCGGGACTTGAGCAGACAGGCGAGTGCCCGTTCAATACCGTCCTGATCCACGGTCTTGTCCGTGACTCCCAGGGACGCAAGATGAGTAAGTCCTTAGGAAACGGTATCGACCCGTTAGAGGTGATCGACAAGTACGGCGCGGATGCTCTCCGTATGACGCTTATGACAGGAAACGCACCGGGCAACGACATGCGTTTCTACTGGGAGAGAGTCGAGGCCAGCAGAAACTTCGCAAACAAGGTATGGAACGCGAGCCGTTTCATCATGATGAATATCGAGAAGGCACCGGCAGGCGAGGCGAAGCTCAGTGACCTTACGGCAGCAGATAAATGGATCCTCTCCAAGGTCAATGATCTTGCGAAGGAAGTTACGGAAAACATGGACAAGTACGAGCTCGGAATTGCCCTCCAGAAGGTTTACGATTTCGTTTGGGAGGAGTTCTGTGACTGGTACATCGAGATGGTAAAACCGCGTCTCTGGAACGATGAGGACCAGACGAAGGCAGCGGCGATCTGGACATTAAAGACAGTCCTGATCAATTCCTTAAAGCTTTTACATCCGTTCATGCCGTTTATCACGGAAGAGATCTTCTGCAATTTACAGGATGAGGAGCCGTCCATCATGATCTCCTCCTGGCCGGTATATAAGGAAGAGTGGAATTTCGCCGAGGATGAGCATGCAGTCGAGGTCATCAAGGAGGCTGTCCGCGCGATCCGTAATGTGCGCACATCCATGAACGTTCCGCCGAGCAGAAAGGCGAAGGTGTTCGTTGTGACTGAGGATGCTGATCTCACAAAGATTTTTGAGAACAGCCGTGTATTCTTCAGTACGCTTGCTTCTGCGAATGAGGTTGTGATCCAGAAGGATAAGACAGGAATCGGCGAGGATGCTGTATCCGCAGTGATCCCGAAGGCAGCGATCTATATGCCGTTTGCGGAGCTTGTTGATATCGAGAAGGAGACGGAGCGCCTGAAGAAGGAAGAGGAGCGTCTTACGAAGGAGCTTGCGCGTGTAAACGGAATGCTTGCGAATGAGAAGTTTGTGAGCAAGGCGCCGCAGGCGAAGATCGATGAGGAGAGAGCGAAGCTTCAGAAGTATACAGAGATGATGGAGCAGGTGAAAACTCGGTTGGCGCAGCTTGGAAAGTAAGTGATAGCGCGAAAGTGCTGATGATATAGGGGCAGCCGCAGGTGTTTATTACCTGTGGCTGTTCTGTTTTGAAGGGAAGGTTGTCTGAGAGGTTGGCGGAAGTACGCGGTGAGCGTCCGGACAGGAGTGCCCGGGGATGCGGGGATGGTTCCTCTAAGCTCCCGGGCGCTTTGCTCGGTGATGGCGGTGAATGTCCATGTGTGGTGAGTTTTGCTGGAATGCGTCGAATTGTTCCGATATGTTTGGGTTGCAAAACGCAGGAGAAACGGGTATCATATGTGGGAGAAGCAGGTCACGACGAGGAGGAGTTTTCTTGGAGTACATAACGATGCAGGACGCGTGGGATCAGATCGAGGCAATCCCGGGGTATGCGAGGAAGAAGAGCGGGATCCCGAAGATACGGGAGTTTCTCGGGCTTTTGGGCGATCCGGACCGGGAGTTTCAGGTGATCCATGTTGCCGGGACGAACGGAAAGGGTTCGGTTTGTGCTTTTTTGACATCAATGCTCTGCGAAGCGGGAATCCCGTGCGGAACGTTTGTTTCGCCGCATCTGGTGGATATCCGGGAGCGGTTTCTGATCGGCGGGGTGATGGTCCCGGAGGCGGATTTTGTAAGGGCGTTTCTGGAGGTGCAGGCTGTATGTGAGAAATGGACTGCGCGGGGAGAGGTTCATCCTACCTACTTTGAGTTTTTGTTTTACATGGGACTTTGTATTTTCCGGAATGCCGGTGTGAGGGTTCTGGTCCTGGAGACGGGAATGGGAGGTACATATGATGTGACGAACGTGGTGGAGGATCCGCTTGTTTCGGTCATCACGTCCATCAGCATCGATCACACGGCGTTTCTGGGATCGACGATCGCGGAGATCGCTGCGCACAAGGCGGGGATCATAAAGCGGGGCCATCCTGTGGTATATGACTGCAGTTCTCCGGAGGCGGCAGCGGTGATTTCTGCGAAGGCTGAGGAGCTGGGAGTACAAAAGTTTCCTGTGACGCCGGAGACGGCAGGTCGCGGGATCCGAACCCGTCTCGCGGGTATGGAGGCTGATGAGGCTGCCCGGCTGGACAGAAATCTGTTGGAGCTGTCTTACCGCGGCAGAGAGGTACCGTTTGAGATCCCGTTTGAGGCGCCTTACCAGTTTATGAACGCGGCGCTGGCGATCCGGGCGTTAGATGTCTCGGGACTTCCGGTGACGCCGGAGCAGGCGAAGGCGGGGGTTCGGAAAGCAAAATGGCCCGCGCGGATGGAACAGATCTGTCCGGGCGTATACCTTGACGGGGCGCACAATGAAGATGGGATCCGGGCGTTCCTGGATGCGGCCTGCAGGCTGAAGAAATTGCGGGATCCGGATCATGTGAGGATCCTGTTTGCGGTCTCCGCGGACAAGAAGTACCCGGAGATGCTGGCAGAGATCAGAGAGCGTCTGCAGCCGGATTTCTGGATCCTTGCGAAGATGGAGTCCCATCGGACGCTTTCCGTCAGGGAACTGGAGGAGGCGGCAAAAGTGCTTGCCGATCAGGAATGCGGGAAAAAAACGGAAATCCTGGTTTGTCCGGATGTGAAAGAGGCGTTAAACCGTCTGTTCCGCATTCACGGGGAACATGATCTGACTTTGATCGCCGGATCGCTGTATCTGGCGGGGGAAGTGAAGGAGTGTTTCGGGAACTCAGGCAGAGAAAAGTGATAACGGATGCCGCGGAAGATACGAAAGCGGCAGCAGGAGCGGCGGTCTCGTGCATGGAACAGACTGCAGCGATAAAGGAGATACAGATATGATCAATTTTGAAGAAGAGATCGAGCGTTTTAAACCGAGTCTGGAGGTCGAGGCGGTCAGCGATGCGATCGTAAAGAGTGACCTCACAGATATGGCTGACATCATGATGGACATCATGAAGGATATCAAGAAGGAAAAGTAATATATGGATGAAATGCAGAAGATCCAGTACGCGGCGAACAGCTATTATAACCGTGGTCTGGAAATGGCAAAGGAGAGAAACCTTTCCGGGGCGGCGAGATTTTTAAAGCGTGCCCTGCAGTTTAATAAATACCACACGGATGCCAGAAACCTTCTGGGACTCATCTTTTACGAGATGGGGGAGACGTCGGATGCGCTGATCCAGTGGGTCATCAGCATCAATCTCCAGCCGGACAACAACCGCGCGGACCATTACCTTGATGAGGTGCAGAGAAAGCCGGGACAGCTGGAGATCGCGAGCCAGATGGTGAAGAAATTCAACCAGGCACTGTTTTATGCGCAGAATGACAGCGATGATCTCGCTGTCCTGCAGTTAAAGAGGATCGTCGATGAGAAGCCGAATTTCGTGAAGGCGCATCTGCTCCTCGCGCTCCTCTACATGGAGCACGGCGATTATGTGAAGGCGGGAAAGTCCCTGGTCAAGGTGCTCCAGATCGACAACAACAACGAGAAGGCCACCCGGTACATGGAGTATGTAAAAGAGCATACCGGAAAGGCGGAGGTGGAAAAGAGAAAGCTGAAAAATGCGTTCTCCCACCGGGAAATGCAGGATGATGATGTGATCCTGCCGCCGACTTATAAGGAGAATACGGGCTGGCAGTCGATCATCAATATCGGTATCGGTCTTGTCCTGGGCGCGGTCATGGTCGTATTCCTCATCATGCCGGCGAGAGAGCGGGCGCTCAATTATGAACATAATCAGGAGATGCAGTCCTACACGGATAAGCTGAATCTCGCAAACCAGGAGACGGACAAGTTAAAGCTCCAGGTTGAGGATTACCAGAAGCAGAAGGAGGACGCGGAAGGTCAGTTAAATGACCTGAAGGGGGATTCAGGAAGCACGGTAAACCAGTATGCGACACTCGCAAAGATCCTCGATGCGTACCGAAAAGGGGACATGAACACGGCGGTTTTAAGCTATGTGGACATGGATCAGTCGAAGATCACGGATGACAGTTCTGTGGCGATCTTAAATGAGATCAAAGCGGACATGGACACAAATGCCCCGGCGGTCCTTATGGCGGCGGCTGCTCAGTCCACAGCTGCCGGTGACTATGACACAGCGCTCCACTATTATGAAAAATACATGGAGATCGACGACAAGAACCCGGAAGTCATCTACGACATGGGCATGGTGTACAAGTCAAAGGGCGACACCGACAATGCGAACCAGATGTTCGGACAGGTCATCATGAACTTTGCGGATTCGGAGTTTGCGGAGAAGGCGAAGACGGAGCGGGGATACTAGAAATCAAATAAAAATGATCAAGAGACTTTACAGAAGAAAAGCTGTGAGGTCTCTTTTTGTTTGGCCGGAAATAATCAGATTATAGAAAAGGAGAGGAAGAACATATGGAAGATTCATTTGTATACGAGGCGAAAGGTCCGACACTCATCATTCATCTGCCGAAGGAGTTTGACCACCATAACTGCAGGAATCTGCGTTATGAGACAGATCTTCTGATGGCGGAAAATTATGTCTCCAGGATCATCTTTGATTTTACGCGGACGCGGTTTATGGACAGCTCCGGCATCGGAGTCCTCTTAAACTGCTACAAGCAGATGAAGGCGGGGCACACAAGCTTTTACGGCGCCTGCCCGCAGGTCATGCGCGTTCTGAAGGTTGCGGGGATCCTAGGACTGATGCACCAGTATGAGTCAAAGGAAGAAGCGATCTACAGCAGGGAGGTATAGGGATGGAGACGACGGTGAAGAATGTGCAGAATGGGAAAGGCGAGGAGACGGCGGCGTGTGAGACGATGGAACTCGTGATGGAGAGCCGGTCCGAGAATGAGGAGTTTGCGAGAGTTGTCGCGGCTGTCTTTGCGAGCCGCCTGGATCCGACCCTGGAAGAGCTGGATGACATCAAAACGGCAGTCTCGGAGGCGGTAACGAATGCGGTGATCCACGGATACCGGGGCGGGAAAGGGAAAATAACTCTCGCTGCGACAGCATGGGAGAAAGAGCGGCTGTTTTCCGTGACAGTCCGGGACGAGGGCGTCGGGATCGCGGATGTGGAGCAGGCGATGGAGCCGATGTTCACGACATGCCCGGAGGACGGTCGGTCCGGCATGGGATTTTCCTTCATGGAGGCGTTTATGGACCAGGTGGAGGTCGTCTCCGCGCCGGGAAAGGGAACCTCCGTCACGATGAAAAAGAAGATCGGCAGGTGACGAGATGGCGGACACTGCGGAACTTTTAAAATGTTCACACGCAGGGGATAAAGAGGCGAGAGACCGGCTCGTTATGGAGAATGCAGGACTTGTCTGGAGTATTGTAAAGAGGTTTGCGGGCCGTGGAACGGAAGTGGAAGATCTGTTCCAGATCGGAAATATCGGGCTCATGAAGGCCATTGACCGGTTTGACACAGAGCTTGGCGTCCGGTTTTCAACGTATGCGGTGCCGATGATCCTCGGGGAGATCCGCCGGTTTCTCCGCGACGACGGCATGATCAAGGTCAGCAGGCCGTTAAAGGAGCTTGCCGGGAAGGTCGGAGCGGCGAGAGAGAAGCTGGAAGCGGATCTCGGGCGGGAGCCGACCGTGGAGGAACTTGCAAAGTCCGTGGGGGCGAGCCGTGAGGAGGTGGCGGCATCCATGGAAGCCGGGGCGAGAGTCGGCTCCATCTATGAACCGTTTGATCCCGGGGACGGGACCGGCGGCTGTCTGGCCGATAAGATCGCGGAAAAGACATCGGAGAACGACCGCGTCCTGGACAGGATCGTTTTGTCAGAGCTTCTCTCTGACCTCGGGGAGCGGGAACAGCAGCTCATAAAGCTGCGCTATTTTGAAAACCAGACCCAGACTGCAATCGCATCCCGACTTGGAATTTCACAGGTTCAGGTGTCACGGCTGGAGAAGAAGATCCTGCGGGAGATGCGGGAGAGGATGATGGGGGAGTGATCTCGATACCCCCCAAAAAAGTGCCGAATAGTGCCGATAAAATGCCGGATAGTGAACAAGAACGACAGATTTATAAATATGTGCTGGAAAATGAGATACAAAAACTTAGGTTAAGACAGAAAAAAATCAGGCCGCAAATAAAACCTTGCATAAAACCATTCCATCCTGCGCATCCTTCTCCTGACAGA
Organism: Pilosibacter rotomagensis; assembly: GCF_045062245.2. Lineage (NCBI taxonomy): Bacteria > Bacillati > Bacillota > Clostridia > Eubacteriales > Clostridiaceae > Pilosibacter > Pilosibacter rotomagensis. The sequence goes on from NZ_CM170323.1 coordinate 1,578,119, forward strand.
AAAGTTTGGATGAAAAGGTGGAATGTGAAATGAAACCGTTGAAAGACTATGTGGAGATTATTTTTGCGGTGCTGGCGCTGGCGGTTCTGGTATTTGTGTTCTGGTATTTTCTTGTGGCGGTTCCGGCGAAACATGCGGAGCAGTCCGGGACGTTTGTGATGGTTCCGGGGGCGGAAGCTCCAGTCCGGAAAGGGAGTGTCACAGGGATCTTAAAGACACTTGAGGACGTGGAAAGAAAGCCGTGGAAGGCATGAGCAGTACGACTGTCTACTTAAAAATCCCTCAGGTGAAAGAGGTTTACGAGACAGAAGTGTATCTGGGGATGATCGCAGATGTCCACAGCAGCGACAGGGCTGCGGAGGCGAAGGCGAAAGCCGTGAAGGTCACCTCATTTTCCGGAGAGGGAAAGGAGGCGGCCTATGTCGGAAACGTCATGGATCTTGTGGAAAAGATCGAGAAGGCCGGGCAGAATATCCAGGTGGACAATCTCGGAGAAACAGATTTTGTTGTCACATACCGGGCGAAAAGGAGGAAAAGCCGCCTCTGGGAGTGGATGAAGACGGGACTTGTCTCTGCGGTGGCTTTTTTCGGGGCAGCATTTGCGATCATGACCTTCAACAATGACGCCAATGTGACGGATGTATTCGCGAAGCTCTACGAGATGGTCATTGGGACACGGGCGGACGGGCCGACGATCCTCGAGGCATCTTACTCCGTAGGACTTGCAGTGGGAATCCTGCTGTTTTTCAATCATTTTGCATCCTGGAAGATCACGGTGGATCCGACTCCGATCGAGGTGGAGATGCGCCTGTACGAGGAAAACCTGAATAAGACGCTGATCAAAAACGGCGGGAGAAAGGAGTCGGGGATCGATGTATCTTAGACTTGGACTCCTGGCGTTTGCGGGTCTCGGAGCGGGTGCTGTCATCGCGGCCGGAATCTTTGCCTTTCTTGCGATCATCGGTGTTTTTCCGCGGCTCATCGGTGTGACGCACACGGCAGAACATGTGCTGCTCTATGAGACACTGCTGATCCTCGGGGGAGTATGGGGAAATCTGGCGGATCTCTACCGTGTACCGTTTCCGTTTCCTGGGAGAATCGTGCTTGTAATATGCGGCATGTCTGTGGGGATCTTTGTCGGTTGTCTCGTGATGTCACTTGCGGAGACGTTAAAGGCGCTCCCTGTTTTAAACAGACGGATCCGGCTTGCGGTGGGACTTCAGTATGTGATCCTGGCTGTGGCAGCGGGGAAAGCGTTTGGGGCAGCAGTGTATTTTATAAGAGATTTCGGATAATGAAAAGCTGCTTTCGGGCAGCAAAAAGCCCATGGCTGCAGAGAAATCCTGCAAAGTGCCTGTCAGTCTGTGCCGGTTGAAATTCTGCGCCGGAGTGTATGTGTGTCTGAGTTGAAAATTATGAGGTGAAACTTATGGAGATCGACAAAAAAGAATACGGAAACTATGTAAAGCAGGTGACGCCGGTCCACAACACCTGGAAAAATCTCTGGCGCGCATTCCTGGTCGGCGGACTGATCTGCATGCTGGGGCAGATTCTGACTTCTGTCTATATGTCTTTCGGTATCGAAAAAGAGAGCGCTGCATCATGGACAACCTTAAGTCTCATCGGACTCAGCGTGATCCTCACGGGAACCCATATATACCAGAAAATCGTAAAATTCGGCGGTGCCGGAGCGCTCGTTCCGATCACCGGTTTTGCAAATTCGGTGGTTTCGCCGGCAATCGAATATAAGGCGGAGGGCCATGTCTTCGGGATCGGCTGCAAGATCTTTACGATCGCCGGACCGGTGATCCTCTATGGGGTCTTTGCGAGCTGGGTACTCGGAATGGTGAAATTTTTCTGGAGATTCTAGGAAAATTCGGATCTTATACAGTCGAACGGTCTCTTCGTATGCTTTTGTATTTTACAATATTTTAGCTAAAAAGTCCTTGACTTAAACCTAAGTTTAAGTTTTATAATCATATCAGAAAATGAACTTATGCGGCTGTGTAAAAGAACAGCCGCAAACTTTTTATCACAAAAAGGAGGACATTGTGGCACAGAAAATTTTACCGGGAACCGGCGGAGAACATTATATTCCATATGAAGAGAGAACGGGGGAGGAGTCTGTTGTATACTTTACAAGAGATCTCTCCCCGGAAGGTCTGAGAAAGATCTACGAGCGCGTCAATGAGAAGATCGAGGGAAAGATCGGGATCAAGCTCCACACAGGCGAGAAGAACGGTCCGAATATCATCCCGCATACATGGGTGAAGGAACTGGTCGAGAAGGATCTTCCGGATGCAGCGATCGTGGAGACGAATACATATTATGAGGGAGACCGCTATACGACAGAACAGCACAGAGAGACTTTAAAGGTCAATGGCTGGACATTCTGCCCGGTGGATATCCTGGATGAGAACGGAACGACGATGTTCCCGGTAAAGGGCGGAAAATGGTTTACCGAGATGTCTGTGGGAAAAGATCTTGCAGATTATGATTCCCTGGTTGTCCTGACTCACTTTAAAGGTCACACGATGGGCGGTTTCGGCGGTTCCAATAAGAATATCGGGATCGGCTGTGCGGACGGACGGATCGGAAAGGGAATGATCCATACAGTAGAGGGTTCCGACAATATGTGGAGCATCAGCATGGAAGAGCTTATGGAGCGCATCGCGGAATCCACGAAATCAGTTGTGGACCATTTCGGTGAACACATCACATTCGTGAATGTTCTCCGCAACATGTCCGTATCCTGTGACTGTGAAGGATGTGCGGCTGCTCCGGTCGTAACACCGAACATCGGAATTGTTGCGTCCCGCGATATCCTTGCCGCGGATCAGGCTTCCGTGGACCTTGTGTACGCATTAAAGGAAGATCAGCATAAAGATCTCGTAGAGCGCATGGAGACCCGCCATGGTCTTCGCCAGCTTTCCTATATGAAGGAACTCCACATGGGCAACGACAAGTATAAACTCATCGATATCGATGATGAGGACCATGAGATCATTCCGAAGGAAGCAGTCAAAGATGTAAAGCCGTTTGAGGGCTGATCGTAACGCGCGAAACGCAGATATGGAAATAAAATATGGAAATGAAAAAGATGCTGAAATTCAGAGAGTGCTGGATTTCCGCATCTTTTTTTTCATTTTGGGGAAGATATCGGTATCAAACATTTGCATGCTGTCACAGTGTACGGAAACTTCTTGACCATGAATGGCAACGGGAAAACCGGAGCAGCAGATCATATGGGAGAAGTTGCGGAACGGTTGTTTGGCTATGAGCAGGCAGCGAAAGCGGATTGCAAATATCCGCTGAGAAATAAAAGACAGGAGCAGGAATGAAATGAAAGGAAAAACAGGAGAAGGAAAAAAACAGCGGGGTCGGGCGAGCATTGTATTTGAAACTCCGCCAGTGATTACCGCCGCAGCTTCAACCGTGGGAAAGAAGGAGGGGGACGGGCCGTTGGGGACATGTTTTGACCGGGTGGAGCTGGATCCCATGCTGGGGAAGAAAACGTGGGAGGAGGCGGAGAGCGAGCTTCAGAGCAGGACTGCGGGGCTTGTGATCGAAAAGAGCGGGCTTTCCAGGGAGGAGATCCGGTACTCGTTTGCGGGCGATCTTCTGGCTCAGCTCATTGCGACGTCGTTCGGGAATGTGAATCTGGAGATCCCGATGTTCGGACTTTACGGGGCCTGTTCCACGATGGGAGAAGGACTGGGGCTGGGTGCCATGTGCGTGGAGGGCGGATTCGCAGACCATGTGCTCGTGAGCGCGTCCAGCCATTTTGCCTCGGCGGAAAAGCAGTTCCGGTTTCCGTTGGAGTATGGGAATCAGCGGCCGTATTCGGCGACATGGACGGTGACAGGCTGCGGTGCGGTGATCCTATCTTCCGGGAGTTATCGGGGAGAGGAGCCGCCGCTTGCGAAGATCACGGCGGTGACGACCGGAAAGATCGTGGACATGGATTTTCATGATTCCATGAACATGGGCGCGGCGATGGCGATGGCGGCGCTCGATACGATCGTCAGGAATTTCCGGGATCTCGGGGTGGATGAGACGCATTATGATCAGATCATCACCGGTGATCTCGGGACTGTCGGAAGGAGACTTCTTCTCGATTATCTCATGCAGGCGGGATACCGGATCGAGAGCCGATATATGGACTGCGGGATTGAGATGTTTTCACCGGAGGAGCAGGATACCCACGCCGGAGGAAGCGGCTGCGGGTGTTCGGCTGCGGTATTGTGCGGATATATTCTGCCGAAGATCCGGAGCGGGGAGTGGAAGCGGGTGCTGTTTCTGCCTACGGGAGCGCTGCTTTCGACGGTGAGTTTTAATGAGGGGAAGAGTGTGCCGGGGATCGCGCATGCGGTGGTGCTGGAGGTGTCGTAGCTTGTGCCGGTGGCTGTGCGGCTGAAGGTAGTGTTCACTGCGCGCAGTAGTAGCTATGAGGTTGAAAATAACTGCTGGAGATTTTTATATTAGAGAATTATATCAGGAGAAGGTGCCACTATGGAATATATAAAAGCGTTTGTGGTCGGTGGATTGATCTGCATGCTGGTGCAGATCCTGATGGAAAAGACAAAGATGATGCCGGGGAGAATCATGGTGTTGCTGGTGGTCAGCGGGAGTGTTCTGGGATTCCTTGGCGTTTATGAGCCGTTTGCAGAGTGGGCGGGGGCCGGAGCGACGGTTCCGCTTTTAGGGTTTGGGAATACGCTGTGGAAAGGCGTTGTGAAGGCGATGAGCGAGGATGGTGTGCTGGGAGTCTTTAAGGGAGGATTTACGGCGAGTGCGGTCGGGATCAGCGGGGCGCTGGTGTTTGGGTATCTGGGGGCGATCGTGTTTCGGCCGGGGATGAAGGAATAGGGGGGTACGCGGCGGGGAGACTCCGGGCGCGGACGCTTGGTGGATTCCGGAATCAGGCGGTCCGTGCCCGGAGTCTCCCCGCCGCTGTGTATTGGCATGGGTGGGCTGTTTTTGCCCTGGAAGGGCAAAAAGGCGCGGATGTTTGGAATGTGGGGAGATGAGGAGGTATGATAGATGATTTTGCACAGTAAAGGATGTTTCTTCTCCAGGGGATAAAGAGTGATGGCGGCATGTAAAAATACATGGAATCTTTTGCGAATACACGTTATAATCATACATTATGAGAATACTGGTCAGTGTTGCCGGAGCGGAGGAAGATGGATGGCTCATGGAGGGGATGCTGTATGTGGGGAGTCTATCGTATGGATATGGTGTGGGATGACTGACAGGAGGAGACAGGATCGTTTATGGCGAAGGTGAGTGATGTTTTGAAGCTTCCGGTCATGCGGGGAGTGCGTGTCCTTGCAGGGGAAGCGGGGCTTTCTGGGAAAGTGGAGCATGTGACGGTGATGGAGGTTCCGGAGATCAGGCAGTGGTTGAAGGGGAATGATTTTCTGATCACGAGTTTTTATTCTGTGAGGAAGAGAGAGGAGGAGCAGTGTGCGCTGATCCGGGAGGTCGCGGACATTTGCTGTTGTATCGCGGTGAAGACGGGGCCGTATGTGGCGTGTATCTCAGATCGTGTGCGGGAAGAGGCGGATGAAGTGGGGCTGCCGATCCTGGAGTTGCCGGAAGCTCTTCCTTATATTGATATTATCGTGAACGTGATGAACCTGATCTTTGAGGAGGAAGGAAATTCGGCGATCCTGGAGAAGTATGTGAAGGATATTCTATACGAGAATTACAGTGACAGGGTCCTGATGGCGGAGCGCGGGAGACTTTTTGGGATGGATGTGGAGCATGACTGGTTTGCGGCGGTCGTGATCAATTTTAGGAAGATGGTCGTGCCGGACGAGCAGGATTGGAAGGGGATCCGTTTTCTTGCCAGAGCGGTTCTTGGACTCTTTAGGGAGAGAACGGAGATCACGGAGTGTATCCGGATCCCGTTAAAGAAGGGATATCTTCTCCTGGCAGAGGGAGAGACGGAGGACAAGGTCAGGACGGTCCTTGCGGATCTGTTTACGGAGGAGAAGATCCGGGAACTCTGGGATGCCGGGGCGGACCGGATCGTCTGTGCGGCCGGATCGGTCCGGAGAGGTCTTACCGGGATCCGGGATACATACAGCGATGCGTTTCAGGCGATCCGGGTCCAGAGAAAGCTCTGGCCGGAGACGAGTGTCTGTCAGTATGAAAAAGTCCGGGCATTCTGTGCGCTTCAGGAGTTTTTTGAGTCCGGAAAGGGAAAAACATTTGAAGAAATCTTAAAACCTGTGGAGAGTCAGGAGTTCCTCGATACACTTGCAACTTATTTTAGCTGTTCCGGAAACCTCGATCAGGCAGCGGAACTTCTCCATGCACATAAGAATACCGTGAAATACCGCCTGGGGCGGATCCAGGCGCTCACGGGGCTGGATCTTAAGAAACCGGAGGACAATTTTATGATCTATATGGCGGTACTGGCGTGGAAGCTGGGAGCGGGGGTATAGCAGTATAGAATGCAGGGTTCTTTCTTGGTTTACATGACTTTGATTCCCTGAAAATGAAAAACGGAAAACCATGATCCGGGTGGAAGGCGTTGTTTGTCTGTAACGCCAAAAACAATCCTCTTTTTTTGTCGTAATACACATATGATTCTGAGTATTTTGCGTTTATAATGATATTATCAGAAAAAACATACTGGAAATCTGTTTCCTGAAGGAGAACAGGCGGACAGTTACGATAAACATGAGCATACGCAGGAGGAAGCGCATATGAAGCATAAACCCAAGGATATTCAGTACTGTGAAAGACTGTTTCAGAGTTTTTATGAGATCGGGAGCACGCCGCAGGGAGGTGTGACAAGACTTGGCTATACGGAGACGGAGGACGCGATGCATGAGGTCTTCAAAGGACTCGGCAGGGAACTCGGCGGATCGATCCATACGGATGAGGTCGGAAATACTTATGTGGCCAATACGGATGAGATGGGGTATACGCTGATCGGTTCGCATCTCGATTCCGTAATCGACGGCGGCCGCTATGACGGCGTCGCGGGTGTGATCGCGGGACTTATGGTGATGAAGTGGGCGAAGGAGGACGGTCTCCGGATCCCGCTGCGAGTCGGTGCATTCCGCTGTGAGGAGTCGAGCAATTTCGGCTGCTGTACGATCGGAAGCGGACTGATCACGAAGGAAGTCTACAAGCAGGATATCGGACATCTGACTGCGAAAAACGGGGAGACTCTGGAGCAGATCTTTGCCAGCCGCGGTCTGAACCTTCATCCGAAACAGATATCCGGTGTGGGGCGTTATCTGGAACTCCATATCGAGCAGGGAAAGGTCCTCGAGGAATATCAGACGGAGGTCGGGATCGTCGGCACGGTCGCGGGACCGATCCGGTACCGGGTGTATTTGAGAGGAATGGCGGAACATTCCGGAGCGACGCCGATGGACATGAGGAGTGACGCGCTGTGTACGGCGGCGGAGATTATCCTGGAGTTAGAAAAGATCGGAAAGCAGGAATCTGCGTACCAGTCCGTTGCGACCGTCGGCGTGATCCAGAATTATCCGAACGTTTTAAATGTGATCCCGGGACGTGTAGAGATCGGCGTGGACATGCGCGGGATCGATCAGGACAGCTTAAACTGCATGGAACGGAATTTCAAGGCCGCTGTGCGGGAAAGCTGCAAAAAGCGCGGCGTTGAGTATGTGGCGGAAAAGATCAACAGCATCCCGCCGATCAGGATGAGCTCCGAGGTGGAAGACGGCCTGGAACAGGCGGCAAAGAAGCTCGGGATCTCGAGCCGGAGAATGCCGAGCGGTGCCGGCCATGATTCCATGTCTTTTGCAGATATCTGCGACACCGGCATGGTATTCATCCCGTGTCGTGGCGGAATTTCCCATAACCCATCCGAGCACACAGAAATTTCAAGTATCTGTGACGGGGCGCGGGTGATGTATGAATATCTGAAAACAGTCGCCGGTTTGCAGGGACAGGAATAGGCAGTGAGTTTGAGTGTGGTGCCTTCGGGTACATGCAGGAGAAAAATTCGGTGCACAATGAAATTCCGGGTGAAATTCTGTGGACACGATCAGAAAGCAGTTCTGGATTTTTACAGTGGATGATGGTATAATATCTGCATTGCGACATAGAAGTACGATCAATGAGGAGGAACTGATTATGGATATCGTGTGTCTTGACCTGGAAGGAGTTCTCGTGCCGGAGATCTGGATCGCATTCGCGGAGGAGAGCGGGATCCCGGAGCTTAAGAAAACGACGAGAGATGAGCCGGATTATGATAAATTGATGAACTGGAGACTTGGAATTTTAAAGGAACACGGTCTTGGTCTGAAGGAGATCCAGGAGACGATCGCAAAGATCGACCCGCTCCCGGGCGCGAAAGAGTTTTTGGACAAGCTTCGTGAGATGGGACAGGTTATCATCATCAGTGACACCTTCACGCAGTTTGCAAAGCCGCTGATGAAAAAACTCGGCTGGCCGACGATCTTCTGCAACTCTCTGGAGGTTGCCCCGGACGGAACGATCACAGGGTTTAAAATGCGGATCGAGAAGTCGAAGTATACGACGGTAAAGGCGCTCCAGTCGATCGGATTTGAGACGATCGCGAGCGGCGACAGCTACAATGACCTCGGAATGATCGAAGCGAGCAAGGCGGGATTCTTATTCCGCAGCACGGAGCAGATCAAAAAGGATCACCCGGAGCTTGCGGCATATGAGACATATGACGAATTATTTGATGCGATCAAAAAGGCAATGGAAGCGTAATAACGGAAAGGCGTGAAAGACTACAGCCGGTACATGATACCGGCTGCAGCTTTCAATTATCATGTATCCGAAAGGAGTTGCCGGCGGCTGCGAAGGACATACGAATGTGCCATGGCACATTCCTTTTTTCTATCCTGAAGAGGAAAAATTCCGTTACTTTTAGCGGGTAGGAATTTTCTGAACTGAAAATTCCGTATGATACCAATGGGGTCGCGGATTTTGCCGATTCGGAATGCGGAGCGTGAAAGGCATGACGGTTCCGGACAGGAAATGATTTGGGGAAAGGATCAGAAACGATGGAGAAATCCTATGAAAAAGTCATTGAATATGTAAAGAAAGGGATCGGAAGCGGAGAGATCCAGGCGGGAGAAAAACTTCTTCCGGAGCGGGAGCTCGCCCAGAAACTGGAGATCAGCCGCAACTCTGCAAGAGAAGGACTCCGGATCCTGGAGAACATGGGAGTCCTGGAGAGCCAGCAGGGAGCCGGGAATTATGTCTCCGGAAATTTTGATGAGATCCTCGCGGAGATGCTCTCATTCATGTTCATCTTAAAAAAGATCGATGTGGATAAGATCACGGAATTCCGGTCCACCCTGGAATGGGGAGCGCTTGAGAGCGGGGTCCGTCAGGCAACCGCGGAGCAGCGCGAAAAAATGATGACATATCTGGAAAACCTGGAGAATGCTGAGACGGAGGAGGAGCGTGTCCGCTGGGACAAGGCGATCCACTATCTTCTGATCGAGGCGGGCGGGAATCTCTGCATGATCGCGAACTATAAAGCACTCAATAAGATCATGGATGAGTATATCCCGAAGATGCGCGGAAAGATTATCGAAGGAATGCACAGCGAACAGTTTTTGAGCCGTGCGCACCGGACGCTGGCGGAAGGTTTTGCGGAAGGAAATATCGAGAAGGCACGAGAGGGACTGAAACTCCATTTTCATTATATTTATCAGTATATGTAAGGAGCAGGAGAGAACCGGAATCAGGAATCGTAAACGATTCAGAGGAACTGGAAAGAGATCCGGCCTGCAGAGCACGGAGAAAGAAAAGAGGAGCAGACTTCCTGAGATTGACAAAAATCAGACAATCTGTGCGAAATTCATGCAAAGAAAAACAAAATGTCTTGACAAAAATACAAGACAGCGCTATCCTTGTATCAGAAAAAATACACTGCTTATGAGAGCAGTTATTTTTTAAGACTAATTGGTTCTACCAATAAGAGGCAAAGAAACAACAATGTGCGCATAGTAAAAACAAATGTTCACATTGTTTTAAAAGCAATATGATTGGTACTACCAATAAAAAACGATGATCGATATGATCAAAAAGATAGCAGGAAAAGGACAGGAAAGACAGGAAACGACATTTCATGTCAGACTGGAGGGGAATATGGCAAACATCACACTTCCGTACGGAAGAGAGAACAAGACGGTCTGTATTCCGGACGAGCGGCTGCGGGGGATCCTGGTTTCCGGAGCGCATGGATACCATGCAGAGAAACAGGAGCGCGAGATCGTGAGGGATGCGATGGAGCACCCGATCGGATCACCTCGTCTGAGAGAACTTGCGAAGGGAAAAGACAACATCGTCCTGATCGCAAGTGACCACACGAGACCGGTCCCGAGCAAAGTGATTTTTCCGGAAATGTTAAAGGAGATCAAGGAAGGCAATCCGAATGCGAAATTAACAGTTCTGATCGCGACAGGTTTCCACAGGGAGACCACGAGAGAGGAGCTGGCAGATAAGTTCGGTGAGGAATATCTGGACCGCGACGATATCCGCTTTGTGGTACATAAAAGCCACAACAAAGAGGAGATGAAGGAGATGGGAGTTCTCCCGTCCGGCGGGATCTTAAAGGTCAACCGGATCGCTGCGGAGGCGGATCTTCTGATCTCGGAGGGCTTTATCGAACCGCATTTCTTTGCCGGATTTTCCGGAGGGCGAAAGAGCATTCTTCCGGGAGTTTCCAGTGCGGAGACGGTCATGGCAAACCACTGCTCCAAATTTATCGATAGTCCGAATGCAAGAACGGGAATCCTTGATGGAAATCCGATCCACAAAGATATGGTATTTGCGGCAAAGACCCTGAAGCTTGCCTTCATCGTCAATGTGGTCCTCGATGAGAACAAGAAAGTCATCCGGGCGTATGCCGGGGACTTCGATCAGGCACACAGAGAAGGATGCCGCTTCGTCGATAAACTTTCCGGAGTTGACGCGATCCCGGCAGACATCGTGATCTCCACAAACGGAGGTTACCCGCTCGACCAGAACATTTACCAGTCGGTAAAGGGAATGACGGCTGCGGAGGCCACCTGCAATCCGGGCGGAGTGATCATCATGGTCGCAGAGTGCGGACAGGGTCACGGCGGTCAGTCTCTCTATGACACCTTTGCAGGCGGAAGAGACAAAAATGAGATTATGAAGCAGTTTCTCGACACACCGATGGAGAAGACGATCCCGGATCAGTGGGAAGCACAGATCCTGTGCAGGATCCTTTTAAAACACAAGGTGATCATGGTGACCGGTGCACCGGAATCCATGGTGCGGGATATGCAGATGGATTACGCGGAAAGTGTGGAGAAAGCGATCCGGATGGCGGATGCGTACCTTGGCAAAACGGATGCGGGGATCACCGTGATCCCGGACGGGGTATCCGTGATCGTGAGAAACACGAAAAAATAGAAAGACAGCAATACGGAATGACTGAAAATTTAGGATATGAGAAGAGGAGAAACAAACATGGAAGCAAAGAAGTACAATCAGGTGACGCCTGAGATCCTGGAACAGTTCAAAGCGATCGTTCCGGGAAAAGTATACGCAGGTGAGGAGATCAACAGCGACTATTTTCATGATGAGATGCCGATCTACGGAAAGGGAATCCCGGAGGTTGTGATCGAGGCGACAACCACAGAGGACATTGCAGCGATCGTGAAAGTCTGTTATGAGAACTCCATCCCGGTGATCCCGAGAGGAGCAGGAACCGGTCTTACCGGAGCGGCGGTTGCTGTTGATGGCGGCGTCATGATCGACATGACCAAGATGAACAAGATCCTCGGATATGACCTTGAAAACTTTGTTGTCCGCGTAGAGCCGGGCGTTCTGTTAAACGACCTCGCGGAAGACGCACAGAAACAGGGACTCTTATATCCGCCGGATCCGGGTGAAAAATTCGCAACACTCGGCGGCAATGTTTCCACAAATGCAGGCGGCATGCGCGCAGTAAAATATGGATGCACAAGAGATTACGTGCGCGCGATGACGGTTGTCCTTCCGACAGGTGAGATCGTAAAAATGGGCGCGACGGTCTCCAAGACAAGTACCGGCTACAGCCTGCTGAACCTGATGATCGGTTCTGAGGGAACACTCGGCATCATCACCGAGCTCACCTTAAAACTCATCCCGGCTCCGAAGGAGACGATCAGCCTGATCATCCCGTATGAGAACCTGGAAGACTGTATCGCGACCGTTCCGAAGTTCTTCATGAATCATTTCCAGCCGCAGGCAGTGGAGTTCATGGAGAAAGAGATCGTCCTCGCTTCCGAGCGTTATCTCGGAAAGAGCGTATTCCCGAAGCAGGTCGAAGGTGTTGACATCGGTGCTTACCTTCTTGTGACATTCGATGGTGACAGCATGGACCAGCTGGAAGAGCTCACCGAGCAGGTTGCTGAAATTGTTCTTGACGCGGGAGCAGTCGATGTTCTCGTTGCGGACACACCTGCAAAGAAGAAAGATGCATGGGCAGCGAGAAGCTCCTTCCTCGAGGCGATCGAGGCGGAGACAAAACTCCTCGACGAGTGCGACGTTGTTGTTCCGGTCAACCAGATCGCAAAATATCTGACATATGTCAAAGGTGTTTCCGAGAAATATGATTTCGCAGTCAAGAGCTTCGGACATGCAGGAGACGGCAACTTACATATCTACACCTGCGCGAACGATCTGGATGAGGAGACCTTCAAGAAAGAAGTTTCCGAGTTTATGGCAGACATCTACAAGAAGGCAGCAGAACTCGGCGGCCTGATCTCCGGTGAGCACGGGATCGGCTTCGGAAAGAAAGGCTACCTCGCAGAGTTTGCCGGTCCGGTCAACATGCGCCTGATGCGCGGTATCAAGGAGACCTTCGACCCGAAGATGATCTTAAATCCGGGCAAGATCTGTTATGACCCGAAGGAAGAGGCATAACGATCCGTTTATGATTCCCCCGGCGGCAGCCGCTTTCCTCCCCATTTGGCAGCCGCCGTACACCATATTTGTCAAATAACTGCCGGCCGGTGTGCTCCCACGCACCGGTCAAACAAAAAGAGACACGAAAGGAAATCGATTATGGCATATTTAATTTCTGAAGAAGCGCAGGATCTCCTGCAGGATGTAAAAAATTTCTGTGACAAAGAAGTTGTTGAACAGTGCAAAGAATACGATGTTTCCGGCGAATGGCCGAAGGCAATTTATGAGAAAGCGATCGAGCAGGGATATCAGGCTCTCGAGGTTCCGGAAGAGTACGGCGGACCGGGACTTTCCCGTGTGGATGTAGCAGCACTCATCGAGCAGATGGCGATCGCAGATGCCGGATTTGCGACCACGATCTCTGCGAGCGGCCTTGGAATGAAGCCGGTTCTGATCGCAGGAAATGAAGAGCAGAAACAGCATGTCTGCGACCTCGTTCTCGACGGCGGTTTCGGTGCATTCTGCTTAACAGAGCCGGGTGCAGGTTCCGATGCCAGTGCAGGCAAGACGACCGCAGTCAAAGACGGCGATGAGTATGTATTAAACGGAAGAAAGTGCTTCATCACAAACGGCGGCGTCGCTTCCTTCTACTGTGTAACGGCGATGACAGATAAGTCCAAAGGCGTAAAGGGAATCTCCATGTTCCTGATCGATGCAGGGACTCCGGGTCTCTCCACCGGCCATGAGGAGAACAAGATGGGAATCCGTACTTCCAACACCTGCGATGTTGTTCTGGAAGACTGCAGGATCCCGGCAGCGAACCTCATCGGTGAGGAAGGAAAGGGCTTTGGCATCGCAATGAAGACGCTCGACCAGGCGCGTGCATGGATGGGCTGCGTGGCGACCGGTATTGCACAGAGAGGCATCAATGAGGCTGTCGCATACGGCAAAGAGAGGATCCAGTTCGGCAAACCGATCATCAAGAACCAGGCATTACAGTTTAAGGTAGCCGATATGGAGATCAAGACCGAGACTGCCCGTCAGATGGTCGCACATGCCCTGACAAAGATGGATATGGGACTTCCGTACAGCAAGGAATCCGCGATCGCGAAATGCTACGCATCCGACATTGCGATGGAAGTTGCTTCCGAGGCGATCCAGATGTTCGGCGGTTACGGCTACAGCAGAGAATACCCGGTCGAGAAGCTCTTAAGAGATGCGAAGATCTTCCAGATCTTTGAGGGCACCAACGAGGTACAGAGGATCGTTGTTGCAAATAATGTGATCGGGAAATAAATAATGAAATAAGGGAACTGTTCAGCAGGTCTGCGCACTTGCTGCGCTGACCGTAATACCTGTGAGGGGACTGAACAGCTGCGAATAAGTTTGGAGGATAACATGGAAATTTTAGTTTGTGTAAAACAGGTTCCGGACGATTCCGTAGAGATCGCTCTGGATCCGAAGACAGGCGCACCGGCGCTCGACGGTGTGACACCGGTCGTAAACGCATTTGATACATATGCACTGGAGATGGCAGTCCGCTTAAAAGAGGCAGCAGGAGGAGAGGTCACAGTTCTTTCTATCGGTGATGAGAGCGTTAAGAACTCTTTAAAGAACTGTCTGGCAGTCGGCGCTGACTATGCATATCTGGCAGCAGATGACGCATATCAGAATGCGGATCCGGAGGTCATCGCAAAAGAACTTCAGGCCGCAAAAGCAGAGATCGAGGAGAAGACAGGAAAGAAATTTGACATCGTATTCTGCGGCAAGGAGACTACAGACTTTGCATCCGGACAGGTTGGAACGATCCTCGCAAAGGAGCTTGACGTTCCGGTAACTGCTGACATCGTTGATATCACAGCCGGCGAGGGCAAAGTGACAGCAAAACAGGAGACTGAGGAAGGTTACCGCATGATCGAGTCCGTTCTTCCGTGCGTTGTGACCGTCAATAAGCCGGAGTATGACCCGCGCTATCCGACGATCAAGAGCAAGATGGCAGCGAGAAAGAAACCGATCGAGGAGCTCGCAGCGGCAGAAAAGGCAGAGGCTCAGGTAACGGTCCTCAAGGTCTATGAGCCGGCAAAGAGAGCTGCAGGAACAAAGATCAAGGTGGAAGATCCGGAGGAGGCAGTGCACCAGGCACTTGCCATGATGGATGAGGCAAAGGCGCTCTAAGACTGCCTGATTTGCCGGTCTGAATGCAGTTCATGGCAGAAATGTTCATGAACTGCAGCAATCTAGTCGTGGAAGGAAATGAAAAAATGAAATATACAGATGGAAAGAATATCATGGTCTGCGTCCAGAGCGCAGACGGCGCTGCGATCGGAGCTGCACTCGAGACAGTCAGCAAGGCAGCAGAGCTTGCGAAAGCAACAGGAGAGGAAGTCCTCGCAGTCGTATTCGGGAAAGATACCGATACAAAGCCTGTGATCGCAGCAGGAGCGGCAAAAGTCCTCACAGCAGGAAGCAATGAGCTTCAGGCAGCAGAGAAAGCAGAGATCCTTACAAAGCTTGTGGAAAAATATCAGCCGAAGGCTCTCTACATGGCAGGAACACCGGAAGGAAAGATGATCGCTCCGGCAGTTGCGGCAGCGTTTGAGTCCGGCTGTGCGACGGATGTGACAGGGATCACTGCAGACGGTGTTTACACAACACTTTCCTACAACGGAAATGTATTAAACGACATGAAGATGGGAGAGAACCTTCCGCATATCGCGACTGTCCGTTCCGGATCCTTCGCAAAGAATCTGGATGAGAGCAGGAGCGGAGAGGTTGCAGATGAGGATGTGACAGCAGAGGATGTCCGCACAAAGGTCGTTGAGACTGTAAAGGAGATCGCTGAGAGCGTCAACCTCGAGGAAGCCCAGGTCATCGTATCCGGCGGAAGAGGAATGGGAAGCAAGGATAATTTTGCTCTTGTGGAACAGCTTGCAGAGGTACTTGGAGGCGTTGTAGGCGCTACAAGACCGGCGATCGAGGAGGGCTGGGTATCCAGAGCCCACCAGGTCGGACAGTCCGGCAAGATCGTCGCTCCGAAGCTCTACATCGCATGCGGAGTCTCCGGTGCGACCCAGCACGTATCCGGTATGATCGGTTCCGGATATATCGTAGCGATCAATAAAGATGAGGACGCATCCATCTTTGATGTGGCCGATGTCGGAATTGTCGGAGATGTCACAAAGGTTCTTCCGGTGATGATCGAAGAGATGAAGAAGAGAAAAGCAGAATAAAGCGAGCGGATCACAGTCAGAATTTACAGAAAATGCCATGATGTAAATGAAAACACGCTTCGCGTAAATTAAGAAAAATCCCCCGGTATGGAAAATGCCGGGGGATTTTTCTTAATGGAAAAGAGCTTACTTTTATGCAACGTCTCAGACTCTTTTTTGTATACAGGAAAACCGGATATATGCTCATAAAAATACGCCATGCAGGAATTTCTGTATGGCGTATTTCCTATGGATTTTATTCGTATCCGGGACCTCTCGGGATATATACCTGGTCAAGCGGCGATTTCGGCGCTGCCTTTGTGGTCTCGGGAACCGTTTCCTGCGTGGTCTCAGCCTGAGAGGAGCTGTTTTCATCAGACGTCTCATCGCTCGGGACTACAACGGAAGACGATCCGTGGATCGTGCAGGTTCCAGGTGAGCGGTACTTTGAATCATCCGTTCCGCCGGACTCACCTTCCGGGATCACCATGAAGGTTCTCGTGGTCTTTTCCGGACAGTATTCGGTCGCAAGACCGCCGGATTCACTGCAGACGGTCAGCTGGACGTGATGATCGCAGACCTCGGTGGGAACTGTCCCCTTTGCGAAATATTCCGTGTAGACGGCGCTTCCTCTCGGGTCATGATCGCAGACGCCTGGGATCGCGAGTTTTCCGGATTTCCGGCAGATCTGGGCAGTCGTGACGGAAGACGGAACCGGGAAACCGGTATCTGCAAGTCCTTCGTGGATTGTTGTCATGATCTTTTTCCAGATCTTCTTGTGGTAGGAAGTGCTGCTTCCGATCGCGGAGATCTTCTGGTTATCATCACATCCGGACCAGATTCCCGCCGTGTAATACGGGGTAAATCCGACGAACCAGATATCGTTGTTGCTCGTTGTCGTACCGGATTTACCGGCATTGGACATCCCCGGGATATTAGCCACCGCACTGGTGGAGTTTAAGCTGACTCCGGAGGAGGCGAACATGCGGCTGCTCTCCATCGACTGTGCCATCGCATCCGTGAGAAGGAATGCGGTGGAATCCTTGAGAACACGTTTTGTCTCCGGCTCATTCTCCAGAAGAACTTTTCCGCTGTGGTCCAGGATCTGGGTGAAGAAGACCGGCTTCGTGTAGATACCGCCGTTTGCGATCGCAGCGAACGCGTCCGTCAGCTCCAGGTTGGAAACACCTTTTGTAATACCGCCGAGAGCGGTAGAGGCGTTGTAATCGCTGTCCGTCAGGGAGGTGATCCCGAGGTTTCTCGCGTATTCCACGCCGAGCTGAGGTGTCACAGTCTCGATCATACAGCGCACGGCAACGATATTCATGGAGTAGACGATACCGTCACGGATCGTACTGTAGCCCATATAGCCTTTGCTGCTGTACCAGTTCCGGAATGTCTTTGTTCCCATCGTGTACGGAGCATCATAATAGACACTTCCGAGGGTAGCTCCGCATGTATCGATCGCCGGAGCGAAGGATGTGATGACCTTGAAAGTAGATCCAGGCTGGCGGAGCGTGTTTGTCGCACGGTTTAAGGAACGGCTGACTTCTTTCTGCCCGCGGCCGCCGCTCAGGGCTTTTACATAGCCGTTGGACTGGTCAATGAGGACGAAGGACGCCTGCGGCTGGAGTACGTAGTGTACGGATTCACCGAGAATCGTATCGCCTTCCTTTGTCATCGCCGTCCGGTATTTCTCGATCGCCTCATCCGCCTTTTCTTTCGAGGTGAACAGGCCGTCAAAGTTAGATTCTCCGAGATCCTTGCGGAAATATGTCTTTAAAGTCTCATCAGAATAGTTCGTTGTTGTCTGGTCTGCGTGCTGGATCGACAGCCGATAGTCGATCGAGTAGTAGACCACGTCATAGTTTTCAGGATTGCTGATCTCCGTATCCACAACGGACTGGATATCAGGATCCTGGGTGGTGTGGATCTCAAGACCGCCGGAGAAGAGGAGATTGTAGGCCTGTGTCTCCGTGTAGCCTTTTTTGTCCTGCAATGCTTTTAACACCTGGTCGATCAGCTCGTCGGTAAAGTAGGAGTACGGAGTCTGGGTCTCCTTTGTGACGATATCCACGTTTTTGATGCGGGAGTAAACGTCATCGGCGAGAGCCTCTTCCTGTTCGTCCTTCGTGATCTTTCCCTGCTCGTACATGTACTGGAGGATGACGCGGCGTTTTTCCTCGTTGCGCTTTCTTCCGTTTTCGGAGAGCGGGTTGAATCTCGACGGGTTCTGGGTGATACCGGCGATGACCGTTGCCTCTGAGAGCGTGAGCTCCGAGACGTCCTTGTCAAAGTAGCGGAGAGCCGCCGCCTTTACGCCCAGGGTGTTGTTTCCAAGGTTGATCGTGTTTAAATAGTTTTTGAGGATGATCTTTTTATCCATGATCTTCTCTAACTGGATCGCCAGATACTGCTCCTGGATCTTTCGCTCAAGCTTTTCTCCGAAGGTGTCCTCATTTCCGCCTTCAAAGATATTGTTTTTGATGAGCTGCTGGGTCAGGGTACTTCCGCCGCCGGCACTGGAGTCGCCGGTGATGATCCCGACGGCCGCACGGACCATCGAACGGACGTCAACACCCTTGTGGGACCAGAACCTGGAATCCTCGATCGCAACGAAGGCGTCGATCAGGCACTGGGGAAGTTCCTCGTAGGATGCCTCAAGACGGTTCGCTCCGGATTTTACGAGCGTTTCCGTGAGGTTTCCCTTACTGTCATAGACCATGGTGGCATAACCGCTTGGTTCGATGCTCGCCACATCAATCTCCGGGGCCGCATCGATCACGCCCTTGAAGATCCCGTAGCCGAAGCTGATCCCAAGCACCGCCGCAAACAGGACAAGGATCAGGATGATCTTTGTGAGAAGAAGTACCAGATGTGAGGTAATCTTCTGAGCCCTGGAATTTGTTTTGCAGAGTGTCTTTTCCACCTCGTTTTTTCCATAATTCATTCAGGATGCCTCCTTTGTCATTCCCTAATTATAGCAAAGTTTCTTTCATTTATAAATAGTTATTGTGGAAAAGTTTGGTTTGTATTATGATATTTTTGACCGCAAAGTGGGGAAATATGAAGGAAAAATTACATTTTGTGGTCGGATTCGTCAAAAATATGACAAAAAGATAAATATCATGGGCGACTTTCCATGATGTGGAATTCAGAAACGACACTCAGCTATATACAGGGAACATAGAAAAATACACCGTTGGATTGGTTGCATTTGTACATTTCGGCGGAAATTTTCTGTCATATGCAAATGAAAACAGGAAGCAGGGAATGGCTGAGCTGACTTTTGAAAAAGGAGATAAGATATGGCTGCTGACAGCGTAAAAATTTTGTATAAAGGCGGAACGGCGGAGACTGAGGTGAAGAAATCCTGCTTTATCGCGAACTTAAAGCCGGTGGAGTCCGAGGAGGAGGCGACGGCATTTATCGCGGAGATGAAGAAGAAATACTGGGATGCCCGCCACAACTGCCAGGCGTTTACAATCGGGATGAACCACGAACTGACCAGGTGCAGCGATGACGGGGAGCCTGCCCAGACAGCGGGACGCCCGATGCTCGATGTGCTCCTCGGCGAGGATGTCCACAATGTCTGCGTTGTGGTGACCAGGTATTTCGGCGGAACACTGCTCGGGACCGGAGGACTTGTACGGGCTTATTCGGGTGCGGTGAAGGAAGGACTTGCGGCCTCCGAGATCGTGGAGAAGAAGCGCGCCTTTGAGATGAAAATCGTGACCGATTACACGGGAGTCGGAAAGATCCAGTATATTCTCGGGCAGGAAAACATGACGGTGCTCGACAGCGTGTATACAGATAAGGTGGAATTCTCCGTTCTCGTCCCGGTTGCTGCTTACGACGGTCTGGAAAAGAAGATCACGGAAGGAACGAGCGGCAGCGCGAAGATCGAAAAGGGCGACGAGGTGTGGTACGGCACACTTAATAAGGAAGTGATCCTTTTCTAGACCAGCCATCAGCACCAGGACATAAGAGGCTGAGGGCTGATTTCCCACGGAAATGGCAGAAGAGAAGATAGAGGGCGGCAATCTGTACGGTGTAGACTTTCGCGCTCGCATGCCGTAGGAGGCACACAGTCTGAACATAGGCAGACTTCGGCTCTTTAGCAGCCTGTTTTCTCAGGCGGAAACAGAGGCGCTCTCCAGAGAGTAAGAGATGTCTAACCGCAAATTGCTCAGAAATAAACACAAAGAATGGCGAATTCACCCCGAATTTTGGATGATTTTGTATTGCATTTTGATTTCATGAATGCTATAATTTTGAGTCGGTAACGCAAAAATCAGGAAATGTAACAGATACAAGATAAGATGACTGTGCAAAACGGGTCGGAAAATGATCGGTGTGCGGACAGTTATAGATGAAGAAAGAGGATTGATTATGAAGATCAAACGCGAAGATATCAGAAACATTGCGATCATCGCCCACGTTGACCACGGTAAAACGACCCTGGTAGACCAGTTATTAAAGCAGAGCGGCGTATTCCGCGCAAACCAGGAAGTAGAAGAGCGTGTCATGGACTCCAATGACATCGAGAGAGAGAGGGGAATCACTATCCTCTCCAAGAATACGGCTGTATTCTACAAAGGAGTAAAGATCAACATCATCGACACCCCAGGCCATGCGGACTTCGGCGGTGAGGTTGAGCGTGTCCTTAAGATGGTAGACGGTGTTGTTCTCGTTGTCGATGCATTTGAGGGACCGATGCCGCAGACAAAGTTCGTTCTCCAGAAGGCACTTGACCTTGACTTAAGAGTTATCGTCTGCATCAACAAGATCGACCGCCCGGAGGCAAGACCGGAGGCAGTCATCGATGAGACACTGGAGTTATTCATGGACCTCGATGCATCCGATGAGCAGCTCGACTGCCCGTTCGTATATGCGTCCGCCCGTGCAGGTTTTGCAAAGAAAGAATTAGATGATCCGGAAGTGGACATGAGTCCGTTATTCGAGACCATCATCGACTATATCCCGGAGCCGGAAGGTGATCCGGATGCTGAGACCCAGGTCCTGATCAGCACGATCGACTACAACGAGTTCGTTGGCCGTATCGGTATCGGTAAGATCGACAGCGGTTCCTTAAAGTTAAATCAGGACTGCGTGATCGTAAACCATCATGATCCGGACAAGATGAAGAAAGTAAAGATCGGTAAGCTCTATGTATTCGATGGCTTAAAGAGAGTTGAAGTACAGAGTGCGACGATCGGTGAGATCGTTGCGATCTCTGGTATCCCGGATATCCACATCGGTGATACCCTCTGCTCCCCGGAGAAGCCGGAGGCGATCCCGTTCCAGAAGATCTCCGAGCCGACGATCTCCATGAACTTCATGGTAAACGACAGCCCGCTCGCAGGTCAGGAAGGTAAGTTCATCACTTCCCGTCACCTCCGCGACCGTCTGTTCCGTGAGTTAAACACAGACGTCAGCCTTCGTGTCGAGGAGACAGAGTCCGCAGACTGCTTCAAGGTTTCCGGACGTGGTGAGCTCCATCTGTCCGTCCTGATCGAGAACATGCGCCGTGAGGGCTTTGAGTTCGCTGTCAGCAAGGCAGAGGTTATCTACAAATACGATGAGAGAAACAGAAAGTTAGAGCCGATGGAGCTTGCTTATGTGGATGTTCCGGATGAGTTTACCGGAGCTGTCATCCAGAAGCTCACGAGCAGAAAGGGCGAACTTCAGGGAATGAGCCCGACAAACGGCGGCTACACAAGGCTTGAGTTCTCCATCCCGTCCAGAGGTCTCATCGGTTACCGCGGTGAGTTTATGACAGATACAAAGGGTAACGGTATCTTAAATACAAGCTTTGACGGATATGCTCCGTTCAAGGGTGAGTTAAGCTACAGAAAGACGGGTTCCCTGATCGCATTCGAGGCTGGTGAGTCCATCACTTACGGTCTGTTCAACGCTCAGGAGAGAGGTACTCTGTTCATCGGACCTGGTGTAAAGGTTTACTCCGGTATGGTCGTCGGACAGAGCCCGAAGGCAGAGGATATCGAGATCAACGTCTGCAAGACAAAGAAGCTGACAAATACACGTTCCTCCAGCGCGGACGAGGCATTAAAGCTTGTTCCGCCGAAGATCATGAGCCTGGAGCAGTGCTTAGACTTCATCGATACCGACGAGCTTCTTGAGATCACACCGACGAGTCTTCGTATCAGAAAGAAGATCCTCGATCCGACTCTCAGAAAGAGAGCAATGATCAGCAAGAAGAGCCAGATGTAATCTGATCCGGAACGAATTGAGATACAAGTGAAGAGGGGATTGCGAAGACGCAGCGTGATCTCTGAAAATAGAAAGAGAAAGCAGGATCGCTTCCGCAGGTTGATTTGTGGGGCGGTCCTGCTTTTTTCGAACAGATGGCCTGCATTGGCAGATGATCGAGCGAGCGTGAAAGAGCTGGATTTGCGGTTTGCGCGAGCTGGTCTATGAAAGAGGGAGAATTATGATACATATTCTTATCAGTGCCTGTCTCATCGGTGAGAACTGCAAGTGGGATGGGACGAACAATCGGAATCAGGGTGTGCTTGAGTTTATGAAAAAGATGGAGGGAAAGGCCGAGTTCCATCCGGTCTGTCCGGAACAGCTGGGCGGTCTTCCGACTCCGCGTGCGGCTTCCGAGATCCATATGCCGGATGAGGCGGTGATCAATACGGAGGGCGAGGATGTGACGGGAGAGTTTCTTCTCGGTGCGGATGCGGCATTGCAGACAGCGAAGAAGTATGGATGTGAGATCGCGATCCTGAAGGATAGAAGTCCGTCCTGCGGATCGAATGGGGTTTATGATGGGAGTTTTTCGCATAAGCTGCGTGAGGGAATGGGGAAGACGGCGGCGGTGTTGGCCGGGTATGGGTTGAAGGTGTATGGGGAGAGCCAGATGGAGCTTCTGGAGAAAGAGTTGATGGGGGATTGATTGGCGAGAGGGACGCGGTGAGCTTCCGGGCAGGGGCGCTGGGGATGCGGGGAGGGTTCCACTAGGCCTGCGTGAGACTGCTAAGGGCGGACGAGTGGAGGTAGCCAGCGCCTTTTATATAGGAATTTTCTGAACTGAAAATTCCGTATGATACAGTAGCGGTCGCGGATTTTGCCGATTCGGAATGCGAAGCATCGGCAAAATCCTGTCACAGTGCGCAGGCAGGAAGGCCTGCGTACTGTGACACAACTCGCTGCGCTCAGACAAGTGTTATCGCTTGTCCAACGCAGTCACCCGCGGGCCAAGAGGAACCAGCTCCCCGGATCATGCGCCCCTGCCCGGAAGCTCACCGCTGTTGGTTGGCGTGAGATGATAAATGCAGAGGGTTCGAAAGGCATGGAAACGTTGTGAACGTGTTTCCATGCCTTTCTAGGTTTTGTAGAATTTAGTTTGCATCGATTGGTTTTACATTTTGAGTTCTACAGTTTGCTTGCCCGCTCCTTGATGTTCTGGTGGAAGTTGATGATCTGGTGATCATATTCTTCGTTCATGAGTGGGGAGGTGATCATGAAGTCGGCGGTCGCGCGGTTGTTGGCGATCGGGATATCGTAGACCTGGGCGATGCGGAGGAGAGCTTTTACGTCCGGGTCATGTGGCTGGGCTGTGAGGGGATCGGAGAAGAATACGACGAAATCGATGCGCCCTTCGACGATTTTTGCGCCGATCTGCTGGTCTCCTCCGAGAGGACCGCTGTTGTAGCCTTTGACCGGGAGACCGGTGGCTTCGGTGATCATTCTGGCGGTTGTTCCTGTGCCGCAGAGAAAGTGTCCCTTTAAGATTTCTTTGTTTGCTTCGCACCAGTCGATCATTTCATGCTTTTTGCTGTCATGGGCGATCAGGGCGATGTTTTTTTGTTTTCCGATGGTTAATGTCAGAAAATCCATAGGAATCCTCCTTTTCTTGAGGTTGTTTTTCGTTTGTTTTGCGGGCAGATCATATATAAATTCCATGGAATGGAATATTAACAGATTATTCCTGCCTATAAACTGATGATGCCATAAATGGCTGGATGTGTCAAGAAAGTGAGAGAAAATTTCGCTGAAGTTTTACACTTATTATGCGGGGACAGTGTCTGTTAGAAGGTTTGGGCGGGAAACTGCGTTGCGTGCAGCTTTGGTGCTGATTTTGCCTCTGCCCCGGTGAGACTTGACAAACCAGTGGGAATGTGCTACCATCGACCATGTGTGAAACGCAATGACAGAGACAGTACAGGAGAGTTCCGGTATGACAGAGAGAAGGTTCACCGGCTGAAAGACCTTCCGAAGGAAACTTTTGTAAATTCACTCTTGAGCAGCCTGTGCGAAAGGGATCTAAGTAGTGCAGGACGGGAAGTCCCGTTACAGACATTTGAGTGCCGCATGAATGCATGCGGAATCTGGGTGGTACCACGGAGAGTCAGCTTCGTCCCATGGCGGGACGGAGTTTTTTTTGTCCTCGCACTGATAGAATGTAAAACCATACCGAAAGAATGAGGTGGACTATGGAAGAGAAGATCAAAGCACTGAAGGAGCAGATGGAAGCCGCTCTCGGCAGTGTACAGTCCAAGGAACAGCTTGGTGAGTTCTGGCAGAGCTTCCTTGGCAAGAAAGGCAGCATCGCAGACCTGATGAAGGGTCTTGGAAGTGTTCCGAAGGAGGAGCGCCCGAACGTCGGAAAGACGATCAATGAATTTAAGAACCAGGTAGAAGCCCGCTACCAGGAAATGAAGAATAAGATGGATGAGCTGGAGCTCGCAGCCCGCAATAAGAGCGAGCAGGTCGATATCACGATGCCTGCAAAGATGCGTCCGGCCGGAGGTCTCCATCCGCTTACCGTAACAGAGAATGAGATGATCGATGTTTTCGCAGGAATGGGCTTCGAGATCTTCGACGGTCCGGAGATCGAGGATGACGACCACAACTTCACAAGATTAAACGTTGCGAAGAATCATCCGGCGAGAGATATGCAGGATACGTTCTATGTAGCGGAAGATATCTTACTCCGTACCCATACAAGCCCGGGACAGATCCGTGTGATGGATGCGAAGAAGCCGCCGATCAAGATGCTGGCACCGGGACGTGTATTCCGTTCCGACAGTGATGCGACTCACTCCCCGATGTTCCACCAGATGGAAGGCCTTGTTGTCGATAAGAAGATCACGCTCTGCGACCTTCAGGGTATGCTCGACAAGTTTGTACAGGCGATCTTCGGCAGCAACGTAAAGACACGTCTCCGCCCGAGCTATTTCCCGTTCACGGAGCCGAGCGTTGAGGTCGATGTCAGCTGCTTCGAGTGCGGCGGAAAAGGCTGCCCGCTCTGCAAGCACACCGGCTGGATCGAGGTATTAGGTGGCGGTATCGTACACCACAAGGTTCTTGAGAACTGCGGCATCGACCCGAATGAATATTCCGGTCTCGCTTTTGGTATCGGTATCGAGCGTATCGCCATGTTAAAATACGGTATTAACAACATCAACCTGCTTTATGAGAATGATCTTCGTTTCCTGAAGCAGTTCAAAGGCTAATAAGGGAGGGAGAAGATCATGAAAGTACCATTTAGTTGGCTGAAAGAATATGTTGACATTGATGTCACTGCCCAGGAGCTGGAAGACAAGCTCTTTGGCTGTGGATTTGAGGTAGAGGAACTGATCGATCTCTCCGCTGAGATCGACCGTGTCGTTGTCGGCGTCGTAAAGGAATGCGAGCCAATCGAGGGAACACACCTCTTCAAGTGTAAAGTAGACTGCGGCGAGTATGGAAATGATATCCAGATCCTCACAGGTGCTCCGAACGTCTACGCAGGCATGCACACACCGGCGGCTCTTGATAATTCCACACTGCCGGGCGGCATCAAGATCAAGGCAAAACCGATGCGCGGCATCGAGTCAAACGGTATGCTCTGCTCCGGTGAAGAGCTCGGCTTAAACGATGACCTGTATCCGGGCGCTGAGGTTTACGGTCTCCTGGATCTTCCGAAGGACACCGTTCCGGGAACTGATATCGCAAAGGTTGTTGGTCTCGACGACTACATCTTCGATATCTCCGTAACGGCAAACCGTGCAGACTGCCAGTCTGTTCTCGGTATTGCGAGAGAAGTTGCAGCAGTTCTTGATAAACCGCTGAAAATGCCGGCTCTCGACTACAAACAGAGCGATTATAAATATGAAAATCTTGATATTAAAGTAGAGGCACAGGATCTCTGCCCGCGCTACTTAGGACATGGCGTGAGAAACATCACTCCGGGCCAGTCCCCGAGATGGATGCGCCGTCATCTGGCTCTCTGCGGTCTCAGAAGCATCAGCAACGTGGTCGATATCACGAACTACGTAATGCTCGAGATCGGTCAGCCGATGCATGCATTCGATATGAGCACGTTGGAAAGCTCCCAGATCATCGTCCGCCGCGCAAAGCAGGATGAGATGATCCAGACACTTGACGGCAAGGAATTCAAGTTAAACGAGAATAACCTTGTGATCTGCGACGGAAGCAAGCCGGTTGCTCTTGCGGGTATCATGGGCGGAATGAACAGTGAGATCACAGAGAATACGACACAGCTTCTCTTTGAATCCGCAAAGTTCATGCGCGACAACATCCGTAAAACTGCGAGAAGTCTCGGACAGAACACAGACGCATCCAGCCACTACGAAAAAGGTATCGCGGAGTACACCGTTGAGATCGGTATGGCGCGTGCCCTTCACCTGATCGAGGAACTCGGCTGCGGCGAGATCACAGCGAGCGCATTCGATGTGGATGCGGGAGCACCGAAGGAAGGAAAGAAATTTACCGCAACATTGAGCGGCATCAATAAGATCCTCGGCATCGAGGTCCCGGCAGAGAATGTTCTCGACATTCTCCGCAGACTCAGCTTCGAGGTTGAGCGCGACGGCGATGTCATGACTGTCACAGCACCTCGCTACAGAGAGGATATCGAGGTTGGCGAGCCGGATCTTGCGGAGGAAGTCATCCGTGAGTACGGTTATGACCACATCGTTCCGACCTTCTTAAAGGATTCCGCAGTCACAAACGGCGGATTAAATCCGGCACAGAAGAGAAGAACAAAATTAAAACAGGTGATGGTATCCCAGGGTTACTATGAGGTTTCCACACTTGCATTCTACTCCGACGCAGACCTCGATGCACTCCACATCGCAGCGGATGCAAAAGAGCGCAATGTGATCCGCCTGTTAAACCCGATCACGACAAACCTTTCCATCATGCGCACCACACTGGCTCCGTCCATGTTAAATACAGTCGTTGAGAACGTGAAGAAAGGCAACACAGCCGGACGTTTCTTCGAGTATGCAAACGTATACTATCCGAAGGCACTTCCGCTCACAGAGCTCCCGAACGAGATCCCGCATGTCGGCTTCGCGGCATTTGGCGAGCAGGAAGATTTCTTCACTGTAAAGGGAACGATGGAAGAGCTTGCAGCTTCCTTCGGTGTAAGCTTTGAGTATGAGAGAGCGGAGGATGTTCCGTATCTCCATCCGGGAATCTCCGCGTATGTCCTCTGCGACGGCGAGCGCGTTGGTTCCTTCGGTAAGCTGGCAAACAGCGTTGCCGGTGAGTTAAAGCTTCCGAAAAACAGCAAGGCGAACAACCAGATCTACATCGGTGAGATCGACTTCGCAGCACTTTCTGCCCATATGCCGGAAGGTCTGCGCTACAAACCGATCTCCGAGTACGATACCGTGACCCGTGACCTCGCGATGGTCGTTGACGAGGAGACAAGCTGCGGCAGCCTGATCGATGAGATCAAGAAGGCATGCAAGCAGGTCGGAGATGTTGAACTCTTCGATATCTACCGCGGCGACCAGATCGGCAAGGGCAAGAAGAGCATGGCATTCAAGATCTCCTTCATCCCGGAGGACAAGGCACTTGATCCGACGGACGTCGAGCGCTTTGTAAAGAAGATCCTCGGAAACCTGAAGTTCCGTCTCGGTGCGGATATCCGATAAGTGACATAATACAGAACGGTCATTCCTGTGGGAGAAATCCTGCGGCGGATGGCCGTTTTTTGACCCCTAAGTCACGATCAGCGAATGATGTGCACTTGCAAGACGAGTGAGATTGATGCAAGCAGCCGCGCGCGGCACACTCCTTTATATGCCGGAAAATCAGTTCCGGCCCGGAAAATACGAGGATTGACAGCCATCCTATTTTATGTTATGATGACTTTAATTGTGGACAGGAGGTGTAGTCGGTGATTAGAATTATTCTGACGATTGTATTCGTTATCTTATGTATTGCAATGACAGTGATCGTGTTAATGCAGGAAGGAAAGACTTCCGGACTTGGTGCGATCAGCGGTGTGGCTGAGAGCTACTGGGGAAAAAATAAAGGTCGTTCTATGGAAGGCAACCTTGAGAAATTTACAAAAATTGCGGCAGTCCTGATTTTTGTACTTGCCCTGGTATTAAATTTAAAGGTAATCTAATTCTAAGATGACGAACACTCCTGCAGCGATCATTCCCGTGCAGGAGTGTTTTTGTTTAACACGAAGATCGGAAGCTGCACTGTCTGAGAACTGTCCGCAGGATCTATCCGGTTATTTGCGGCTGCCCGGCGTGAAGTCTGTGCCGGGAACTTTTGAAAAACTGTTTTTGATATGACAAGGAGAAGAATGGAAGAAACGTTAATGGAAGAGCGGAAACAGATGCTGCTGACCCTGATGAAGGATCCGACATATGTTCCGATGAAATTAAAAGAACTCGCGATGCTTCTCGGAGTTCCGAAGGAGCAGAGAAAAGATCTGGAAGAGGTCTTAAATGAACTGGTCGCTTCCGGCAAGGTCGGGATCTCGAAGAAGGGAAAGTACGCGAGATCCGAGGTGTTTGCGCAGACGGGGATCTTTTCAGCGCATCACAGAGGCTTTGGATTTGTGACGATCGAGGGACGCGACGGCGATCTCTTTGTCCCGCCGGATGATACCGGGGACGCGATGGACGGGGATACGGTCCAGGTCATTATTGATGAAAACGGAAGAGGCGGCCGCGCGGAGGCGAGAGTTTTAAAGGTATTAAAACATGCCAACGAGACGCTGATCGGTACCTTTGAAAAAAATAAAAGCTTTGGCTTTGTGATCCCCGACAATCCACGGATCACGATGGACATCTTTATCCCGCAGGGGAAAGAGAACGGCGCTGTCTCCGGACACAAGGTAGTCGTGAAACTGGACACATATGCGACCAGAAATAAGAATCCGGAGGGACATGTGCAGGAGATCCTCGGACATATCAATGACCCGGGAGTCGATATCCTGTCGATCGTCCGTGCCTACGGACTTCCGGAGGAGTTCCCGGAGGACGTGATGGAAGAAGTTTCCCATGCGCCGGAGGAACTCTCCGCAGACTATGTGGCGGAGGAGATCGGGAAGAACGGAAGAGTGGATCTCAGAGATGTCCCGATGGTGACGATCGACGGCGAGGACGCGAAAGACCTCGACGATGCGGTCAGTGTGTCGAAGGAGACGATCAACGGGGAGACGATCTACCATCTCGGAGTCCATATTGCGGATGTGAGTCACTATGTGAAGGAGGGGACGCCTCTCGATGCGGAGGCATATAAGCGCGGAACGAGCGTGTATCTCGTGGACCGTGTGATCCCGATGCTGCCGCACAGGCTCTCCAACGGGATCTGTTCCCTGAATGCGGGCTGCGACCGTCTGGCAATGAGCTGCCTCATGGATATTGATGAAAAAGGGATCATCGTGGGACATAAGATCTGTGAGTCGGTCGTCCGGATCGACCGCAGAATGACATACACGGCGGTGAATGCGATCCTGGAAGCAAAGAATGGGACTGAGGAACCGCAGACGGATGCGCCGGAGAAAGAGAAATCGAAGGAAAAAGCGGAATTTGCAAAGAAGTGCCTCGAAGAATATGCAGATTTCGTTCCGATGTTCCTGCTTCTCGACGAGACGGCCCGTGTGCTGAGGAAAAAGCGCATGGCGCGCGGTGCGGTCGACTTTGATTTCCCGGAGTGCAAGATCATCCTGGACGCAAAGGGACGCCCGGTCGAGATCAGGCCGTATGAGCGGAACGCGGCGACGATGCTGATCGAGGACTGCATGCTGGCTGCGAACGAGACGGTCGCAGAGGATTATTACTGGCAGCAGATCCCGTTCCTGTACCGGAGCCATGAGAAACCGGACGGTGAGAAGATCAAGCGCTTCGGCATTCTGATCAACAATTTTGGCTATTCGATCCGGCTCCAGAACGGCGAGCTTCATCCGAAGGAGATGCAGAAACTGCTCGAAAAGGCAGCGGGATCCCCGGAGGAGGCGCTGCTCGCGAGACTGGCACTCCGCTCAATGAAGCAGGCAAAGTACACGACGGAATGCATGGGCCACTTTGGTCTCGCAGCAAACTATTATACGCACTTCACCTCCCCGATCCGAAGATACCCGGATCTCCAAATCCACCGGATTATCAAGGAAAATCTCCACGGCGGTCTCACGAAAAAGAGGATCGCCCATTATGAGAAGATCCTTCCGGAAGTTGCGATCTGGACATCTTCCCGGGAGCGTCTCGCAGACGAGGCGGAGAGGGAGACCGATAAGGCAAAGAAAGTTCAGTTCATGGAGCGCCATATCGGGGAAGAATTTACCGGCGTGATCTCCGGGATCAGCAATTACGGCTTCTATGTGGAGCTTCCGAATACGGTGGAAGGCATGGTACGCTTAGCGAACCTCGACGGCGACTACTATGTGTTTGATGAGGAACACTATGAACTGGTGGGAGAGCGGACGAGAAAGAAATTCAAGCTTGGCCAGACCGTGAAGATCCAGGTCGTCTCTGTGGACCGGTATCTGAAAACGATCGATTTCCTTCCGGTGCGGAATTTCGACAAACGATAGCACGGTTTCGTTTTTTGCAGCGGACAGACCTTGTGATAGAAATGGTTCCGGCATGGGACACTCCTGCCGGAACGGAAAAGAGGACGAAGTTATGGCAAAGAGCAGCGGATTTAAGCTGATCGCAAACAATAAAAAGGCATATTTTGATTTCTTCATCGATGACAAATTTGAGTGCGGTATCGCGCTTGCGGGAACCGAGGTAAAATCTCTCAGGATGGGAAAATGCAGCATCAAGGAATCTTTTGTGCGGATCACGAACGATGAGGTCATGATCTACGGCATGCACATCAGCCCGTACGAAAAGGGAAATATCTTTAATAAAGATCCGCTCCGCGAGCGGAAACTCCTGATGCACCGCTATGAGATCAACAAGCTGAAGGGAAAGATCCAGGAAAAAGGATACACGCTGGTCCCGCTTCAGGTGTACTTTAAGGGAAGTCTCGTAAAGGTTGAGATCGGTCTGGCGAGAGGTAAGAAATTGTACGACAAACGTGCGGATATCGCGAAAAAGGACCAGAGAAGAGAGCTTGAGAAAGAGTTTAAGGTGAAAAACCTGTATTAATAGCGGAGAAAATTGTTGTAAAGAGACCTCAGTCCGGAAAGAGACGATCTATCAGGTGCATTTTGGAGCAAACTACGAGACCGGGGAATACGGCTGGACAACAAATCTCGAGAAGGTGAAAAAGCAGATCGACTGGCAGTTAAAAGAATTTCCGGGGATACGATGGCGGCGGACCACTACGCGACACTGGAAAAACATGCTTCCGACTGTATCTCCTGCGGTCACTGCGATAAGCGCTGTCCGTTCCATGCCGTACAGACGGGAAGAATGAAGGAGATCGCGGCGTATTTTGGAAAATAGGCGGAAAGCTCTGTAATGGAAAAGCGGCAGAGGATCCGGAAGCTGAAATGACAGAAAATAAAAATGAGGAAAAGAGAACTGAGCCTGCCGGGGCAAGGTTCTCTTTTTTAATTTACGCGAACAACGAGCCAAAGTCCGCGCTTGCGCGAGATCTTGGCGACTGTCGCGATAACAAGGGGAAACTCGCGAAACGTGTTTTCACTTGTTTACGCGAACAACGAGCCAAAGTCCGCGCTTGCGCGAGACGCCCGAATGTGACAAGGCACATTTTTTTCATATCGAAGAACATGCCTTCACAGCAACATGCCGGTACTACCAATTCTGACAATCTAAAACATATGTCGAAACTGCACAAAAAAAGCAGAAATACGAAACATAATTATACAAAATCACAGGATTTCACAAACTATCGCAGTTTTGTCCACTGTTAAATTTTTCTGCGCACCGCTATAATAAAAGTACAAAATGAGTCGTGAGAAAAACAAAATGACCCAATCAGATGAAGGAGGAACAGTTTTATGAGAAAACGTACTTTGTCATTGGCACTTGCAGTTTCCATGGCAGCGATGTCCCTCGCAGGATGCGGCGGCGGTGGAACCACAACGGCAACCACAGCGGCGGCAGGCGGTGAGACAGCGGCAGCCGGAAGTGAAGCGGCAACGGAGGCAGCGAAAACGGACGATGCTGATCTTTCCGATGTAGAAAAGATCATCAAGGAAGCCGAAGGAATGTCGATGGAAGAGCTTGCAAAGAAAGCCATCGAGGAGTCCAACGGAAAGACCTTCTACGGTGTCGGAAACTCCAGCCGTGGTAAGAGCGCACTCCCGTTATTCATCGAATACCTGCAGTCGATCGACCCGTCCTACAATATGGAATATGAGTGGCAGCAGCCGAAGAACAACAAGATCTTTGAGCAGTTGACCGCAGATTCCTTAAAGACCGAGGGAACTTTCGCGATGACCCTGATCCAGGACGGCAACCAGATCCAGACGAAGATGGTAGAGCCGGGAATCTTAAAGACTTATATCCCGAAGGAATGGGCAGAGGCAAACGGGACCACACCGGATGCATATGAAGGATTCCTTCCGTTGCAGACCTTAAACAAGGTATTCATGTACAATAGCACCGGAAGCGCAGAGTACAATAACTGCTGGGATTTCGTGGCAGAAGGCGTTCATCCGTTATACATGGATATCGATTCCGAGATCGTCGGAAAGAACTTCTTATACATGCTGACAGAAGATAAGTATGCGGGATGGTTAAAAGATGCTTACGATGCTCTCGATGATACAAAGAAAGCATACTTCAAGCCGGTCATCGACGAGATGGCAGCAGATGCCGAGGATCTTGGACTTGGCGAGAACGGCGCATACGCACTTGCATGGATCAAACTCTGGGTTGAAAATTACAACGAGCAGACAGATGATGGTCCGATCTGCAACACACTTGTATCTGATTCCGCAACGGATCAGGCTGGCCTTTTAGTTTACTCCAAACTTCGTTCCGTAGAAGAGTCCGCAGGCGTTTCCTTAAATAACATTAAGGTTGCCGCTTATCAGGACGGCTACAAAGGCATCGGCGGTTACGGTTACTGCCATTACCTTTTCGTTACAAACAACAGCCCGCTTCCGTGGACTGCATGTGCATTCATCCAGTACATGACATGCACAGAGGACGGTTTCTCCGCATGGGGCAAAGACATGGGCGGCTACTCCGCAAACCCGGAAGTTGCAGCAGCGATCGAGGAAACTTATCATCACAGCAAGGGCGGCTACAACGAGGCCGGCGAAGATGTATATCCGTGTAAAGATGACCGTGGATATGACTGGTGGACAACTGACGGCGAGTTAGTTCTGGAAGATCCGGACTACTGCGCATCCGTTTCCTTCACAGTCGGAAGCTGGATCGAACTTCTCACGAAGTACAGTGACTCTGCTAAGTAAATCTGACTGACACTTGAGAGGGTGCCGTACATGCGTGCGGCGCCCTCGTGTTACATATGGCATCTGCCGTAACAAACGGCATCCATGTTTTAGGAAAGGAGCGGACATTTCTGTGAATGGATATAACCGGGTAAAAACATATTTTTCAAAACCGCAGAACATCATCCTTCTCCTGTTCGGCATCGTACTGACTTTCTCCACTGTTGCACCAATCGTTGCGATCGTAAAGGATACGATCACGATCCATCCGGGAACCATCGACGCCCACCTCGCGGGAAAAGCGTCCGGTTACACGCTGGTCAACTATGTGGACCTCTTTACAAGCCGTCTGGCGAAGACAAACCTCTGGAAGCCGCTGTGGAATACGATCCTCTTAGCAGTATTTACCTGCACGATCTCCATCATTTACGGCGGAACCTTCGCATTTTTAGTAACAAGAACAAACCTGAAATTCAAAAAATATTTAAGCTCTATTTTCATTTTTCCGTACATCATGCCGCAGTGGACACTCGCCGTTGTATGGCAGAACGTGTTCAACAGCAACGCGGTTGTCGGAACGTCAAACGGACTTCTTGCATCTCTTGCGGGGATCTGTATGCCGAAATGGTGGTGTCAGGGGCTGTTCCCGAGTTCCGTTGTCTTAGGACTCCATTATGCGCCGTTCGCCTATATCCTGATCGGCGGTATTTTCCGGAATATGGATGCGAACCTTGAGGAGGCAGCGACGATCCTTGATACACCGAAGCTCAAGACGATGTTCCGGATCACGCTCCCGATGGTAAAACCGGCGATCCTCTCGACGATCCTTCTTGTATTCGGAAGTTCGATGGGAAGCTACCCGGTACCGCATTACTTAGGTCTTACAACGCTTTCCACAAAGTATATCTCCTTAAACTCCAAGTACACAGGTGAGGCGAGTATCCTGGCGATCATCATGATGATCTTCGGAGTCGCGATCCTCACGATGAACCAGGTGAGCTTAAAGAGCCGGAAAAATTACACGACAGTCACCGGTAAATCGGGACAGCTGTCAAAGATGAACCTTGGAAAAGTCGGAAAATATGCGATCGGTATCGTGATGATCGTCCTGACATTCTTTACAAGTATCTTCCCGATCTTCTCCTTCGCACTTGAGACCTTCCTTCCGAACCCGGGCGATTACAGCTTCCTCTATACAGGAGATCTGAGTAACCTGACAACGAAGTGGTGGATCACAAAGGAGAATATCACCGAGAACGGTATGTACGGACAGCACGGCATCCTCTACAACAATACGATCTGGCATGCATTTGCAGGAACCTTGCTCGTCGCTGTCTGCTGTGCCCTGCTTGCCGGAACGATCGGTACCCTGATTGGATATGCGGTCGCGAAGAACCGCAGAAGCCGGTGGGCGAGCTATGTAAATGGTGTGGCATTTCTTCCGTACCTGATGCCGTCCATCGCAGTTGGTGCAGCGTTCTTCATCCTGTTTTCGAATGAACATATCAACCTCTTTAATACATATACGCTGCTGATCATCGCAGGTACGATCAAGTACATCCCGTTTGCGAGCCGGAGCGCGCTGAACTCCATGCTGCAGATCAGCAATGAGATCGAGGAGGCGGCGATCATCCAGGATATCCCATGGACGAAACGAATGTTCCGGATCATCATCCCGATCCAGAAGTCAGCGATCATCAGCGGATACATGCTCCCGTTCATGACATGTCTCCGTGAGCTGTCCCTGTTCCTGCTCTTATGTACGCAGGGCTTTATCCTCTCGACAACGCTCGATTACTTCGACGAGATGGGACTTTACGCGTTCTCGAGTGCGATCAACCTGATCCTGATCGTTACGATCCTGATCTTCAATACATTAGTCAATAAGCTGACAGGTGCAAGCCTTGACGATGGAATAGGAGGAAACTAATATGCCGGAAATCACATTGAGAAATATCACAAAACGCTGGGGGAAATTTTACGGGGTCGATCATCTGAACCTGGATATCGCGGATAACTCCTTCATCACACTGCTTGGACCTTCCGGATGCGGAAAGACGACGATCCTCCGTATGATCGCAGGACTTGAAACGCCGACGACCGGTCAGATCAAGATCGGGGACAAGGTGGTCTTTGACAGTGAGGCGGGGATCAACATTCCTGCCAACAAGCGAAAAGTCGGTTTCCTGTTCCAGAACTACGCACTGTGGCCGAACATGACCGTCTACCAGAACATTTCCTTCGGTCTCAGCAATATCAAGGAGAAACTCCCGAAATATGATTTTGATGCCATGACGACCGGGGAACTGATCCGGGCTTTAAAGAGCGGAAAGAAGATCAAAGAGCTCGTGGAAGAGTGCCGCGATAAGCGCGGAAAACTCGACACGGATAAGGTATATCTGAAGTTTATCGACGCGTTCATCCTCTCGATCTATACAGCAAAAATCCTCTACGGATACGGGATCCAGGATGCAGCGGATCCGGATGCGGCTGCGAAGGCGAAGGCGGAGGAGCTGAAAAAGAAACTGGACGGGATCAGAAAATCCTATGAAGCAAAAGGACAGTCCCTGAATGACGAATATGCGATCGTATCCGGCGGAAAAGTCCTCACCGAGGAGAGAAAACTCACAAAAGAGGAGATCGATAAATCCGTCCGCAGAGTCTCCCGGATCGTAAAGATCGGGATGTTCATGAACCGCTACCCGGCAGAACTTTCCGGCGGCCAGCAGCAGCGTGTCGCGATCGCGAGAACGCTTGCCCCGGAGCCGTCCGTGCTCTTCATGGATGAGCCGCTGTCCAACCTGGATGCGAAGCTCCGTCTTGAGATGAGATACGAGCTGCAGAGACTACATGTGGAGACGGGAAGCACCTTTGTCTATGTCACACATGACCAGATGGAGGCGATGACGCTGGCGACGAAGATCTGTCTGATCAACAACGGGGTCCTTCAGCAGTATGACGCACCTCTTGATGTATACAACCGACCGGCGAACCTCTTTGTTGCGGACTTCGTCGGAAATCCGTCGATCAACTTTGTGGAGGCGAAAGGAAAGGAACAGGCGGACGGAAGCTTCCGCTTTACGATCCTGGATGACCTCGAGGCGACTTTCCGGCCGAATGAGCCGATCGATATGGATGCCTGGTTCAGAAAGCGTGATCAGGATGCGGCGGACCTGGAAGCCCAGCGGCTGGAGATGTTAAAGGATAAGAAGGCTGTCGAGAAGAGCAATAAGGATGAAGTATTTAAATATCATATCGCGAAGGTCGATGAATCCGACTATGCGGTTGAGGAAGAGCCGGAGATCACCAACGAGGATTTTGTCCTTGCGATCCGGCCGGAAGCATTAAAGCTTTCGAAAGACGGTTCTGTCGCATCTACGATCTACGGAGCGATGCCGACCGGTATGGAGTCGACCGTGAAGTTAAAGATAGGAAAGTACCTCCTGACAGGCGTGATCTTCGGAGGCGTTACCTTTAAGCTCGGCGAGGAGACAGGTGTGGACATCGCAGGTACGGATATCCTGCTGTTTGACAGGAAGTCCGGGAAGGCGATCGCGGCTGGAAGTCTCAGCGTGAAAGGGTGAAAAGCTGATATTGGATTTATAAAATTGAATGATGAGTAGAGGAGTGCGGCAGATCTGTGAGTGGGTCTGCCGCACCTTTTTGCGTATGCAGCCGGTCGCGTTGCACAGCGCCGTTGCGAAAGGTTGGCAGTTCAGGGATGGTTGTGGGGATTAAAGCGTTGCATGGGAGGGAAAAGTCTGGTAAGATGGAACGAAGGAGAAAAATCGAAAGAAACCAAAGAAAAGAAAGGTGGAACCGAAAGAGCGTTTTCTTGCGGTAAGAGTATATTATGAGAAAAGAAACAGCAGGCTGGCTGACGGCAATTCTGACATGTGTCTTGCTTACAGGCTGCGGAAGTCAGGCAGCCGGGGCAGCGAGAACGGCGGCAGCCATTGGAAGTCAGGCCGGGAGTACGGAAGAGATGGCTGATCATTCTGAAGAAAAGGCGGAAAAACCGCGCGTGGTCCTGCAGCAGGAGGAGATGGGAAAAGAGACAGAACGGTCGGAGAGCGAAGCAGGAACAGAGCCGGAACCTGAGACGGATACGCCGGATCCTTACGCGGATCTTTTAAAGGATCCGGAAGTGATGGCGGCAAATAAGATCTATGCGAAGGAGACAGCAGAGCCCGGAAAGACGCGGATCGTCTTTGCGGGTGATATCCTGTTTGACTCCCACTATGCGATCATGGCATCGCTTTTAAAGCGCGGACAGGGAATCGAAGGCGGGATCTCCGCGGATCTTCTCTCCATCATGCGGGACGCAGATATTTTTATGGTAAACAACGAGTTCCCGTACACGAACCGCGGGACGCCGACGGCCGGAAAAAAGTTTACCTTCCGGGCGGATCCGAAGTATGCGTCCTGGCTGTTTGACATGGGCGCAGATCTTGTGTCGCTCGCGAACAACCACGCGTATGATTACGGGGAGGTGTCCCTGACGGACACGCTCGATACGCTGGAGTCCATCGGAATGCCGTATGTCGGAGCCGGGAGAAACCTCGAGGAAGCGGTCAGACCGGTTTCTTTTATCGCAAACGGGAAGAAATTTACGTTCATCTCCGCGACACAGATCGAACGGCTGAATCCGCCGGATACGAAAGGGGCGACGGAGACATCCCCGGGCGTGTTCAGGTGTCTCGATATCACAAAACTCCTGGAAGTGATCGGGGAGGCAAGAGCGGACAGTGACTATGTGATCGTGTACATCCACTGGGGGACCGAAGGAACTGACAAGCTGGACCACTGGCAGACGGAACAGGCTGCGCAGATCGCGGCAGCAGGCGTGGATCTCATCATCGGGGATCACCCGCATGTGCTGCAGCCGATCGGGTATGTGGGGGAAGTTCCGGTCGTGTACAGCCTCGGAAATTACCTCTTTAACTCAAAGAGTCTCGACACCTGCCTCGTCGAGGCGGTGTTTGGAACGGAGGGACTGGAGTCCCTGCAGTTTATCCCGGCAAAGCAGGAAAACTGCCGTGTCACGAAGGCGGAAGGAGCGGAGAAGGAGCGGATTCTTGCATATATGAGGAAGATCTCCCCGGAAACTGCGATCGATGACAACGGGTTTATCACTGCCAGATAGGACGTTGCTTTTTTGAGGGAAAGATCAGGAGAATCATGAAAATGCTCTGCTGAAAATACAGACCGCAGCAGAGACTCGGAAAACGCATGGGATTGCAGACAGAAGATGTGTCGGAATCCCATGCATTTTTTATCAATAATACTGCAGATTGCAGTGCGTTCCAATAAGCAGCGGGGTGCTTGATGATCAATGGAGAACGGACTGTCTGAATCTGCAGCCCGACTGATAAAGAAGAACGGATCGAGGATTCTTTTAGAAAAAATTCATAGGAAATTTATTTTTTTCATAAATATTCAACAAAAGGTTGCAAATGAAAAACTTTACCGCTATAATATATAAAAAAAATAAAGAGCTGCCTAATCAATATGGCAGTGGAAAGAAGGGGTCATCTATGAGTGAGAACAGTTCCGCAAAGAAAAGCCTCCTTGATCGTATTCTGGATGCGATTGAGCGTGCCGGAAACAAACTTCCGGACCCGATCACGATGTTCCTTGGACTGGCGATCATTGTCACGATCATTTCAGCGATCTGCAGTGCAGCCGGCGTCTCCGCGGTAAACCCGGCGGATGGATCAACGATCGAGGTATTTAACCTCCTGTCCCTCGATGGAATTCGTTATCTCTGGACGAATGTCATCACAAACTTCTCCGGCTTTGCACCGCTCGGCATGGTGCTTGTCGCTGTCATCGGTTCTTCCGTTGCAGAGAAGAGTGGTTTCCTCGTTGCCGTCATGGTCAATTTCCTTGGCAAGGCAAAAGGATGGATCGTCACCATGGTCATCATGTTCCTCGGAATCAACTTAAATATTGCCGGTGATGCAGGCTTTATCGTACTGCCGCCGCTTGCAGCGATCCTGTACATGTCCATCGGACGTCATCCGCTTCTCGGAATGTACACCGCATTCGCATCGGTTGCAGCCGGTTTCTGTGCGAACATTCTTCTCGGTCTTTCCGATGCACTTGCATACGGATTCACAGAGCAGGCAGCACAGATGATCGATCCGAACTATCAGCAGTCCATCGCGATCAACTGGTATTTCCTGATCGTCTCCTGCATACTTCTTACGATCGTGGGTACGATCCTGGTTGAGAAAGTTCTTCTTCACCGTTTCCCGGTTTCAAAAGAAGAACTTGCCAAATACGATTTTGATGAAGATAATTCCAACATCACACCGATCCAGAAAAAGGGAATTGCAGCAGCAGGTCTTTCTGTTTTGATCTATGCGGCTGTCGTAGTCTTCATGTGCCTGCCGATCTTCGGCGGACGTGCGATCCTCGCAGATGAGAACGGATCCATCACAAGCGGTGCATCCCCGTTCTCAAAGGGTATCGTCTTTACGGTCACTTTATTCCTCATGATCCCGGGTATCGTTTACGGTGTTGTGATCGGAAAGTATAAAAATGATAAAGATGTCTGGGCGGATATCAGCCAGGGCTTTGCCGAGATGGGAAACTATGTATTCATGTGCTTCTTCATCGCCATCTTTACAAACTTCTTCTCCGTATCAAAACTCGGAACTGTCCTTGCGATCAAGGGAGCAAACCTTTTAAGCACGATCGGATTTACAGGAATCCCGCTGCTTCTTGGCCTGATCTGCCTTTCCTGTATCGTCAACATCTTTATTGGATCTGCTTCTGCAAAATGGGCGATCCTTGCACCGGTATTTATTCCGATGATGATGTTGATGGGCTTCGATCCGGCGATCACACAGGTCGTTTATCGAATCGGCGATTCCATCACAAACCCGCTGTCTCCGTTATTTACATACCTTCCGGTCATTCTGGGCTTTGCTCACAAGTATGACGAGAAGGTTGGTCTCGGAACTGTCATCGCGAACATGCTTCCGTTCTCGGTAACATTCGCGATTGCATGGATCCTTCAGGTTGTGATCTGGGTTCTCTTAAACCTTCCGCTTGGACCTGGAGGAGCGATCTATCTGTAGAAACAAACGGAAATGTTTGAGCAGATAAAAGAACTATAGTAAAAAAGAGCACCGCATGAGATGGCAGTTATGCCGTGCAGTGCTCTTTTTACTTGTTAAGAAAGGAGCACTTATGAATTTTGCAAAAAGAGCAGAGGAAACAGAGAGTGCGATCATAAAAGACCGCCATTTCCTCCATGAACATGCCGAGCTTTCTTTCGAGGAGAAAGAGACAACGGCATATCTCGTCTCAGAACTTGAAAAAATGGGGATCCCGGTGCAGACATTCCCGGATTATACGGGCTGCATCGCGACCATAAAAGGAGAAAAAGGAGACGGACCAACGATCCTGCTCCGCGCGGACATCGATGCACTCCCGATCATGGAGGAGAGCGGAGTCGATTTCGCGAGCAGGACTCCGGGCGTGATGCATGCCTGTGGCCATGACTGCCACGCGTCGATACTTTTAGGGGCGGCGAGACTCTTAAAGGAGCAGGAAAAGGAATTAAAGGGAACTGTAAAACTCCTGTTTCAGGCGGCGGAAGAGGCGTTTATCGGAAGCCATTACTATGTGGATCACGGATATCTGGAAGGGATCGACGCGGCGATGGGAATGCATGTGTGGCCGACAGGCCCTGCCGGACAGGTCCTTATCAAAGATGGAGAGCTGATGGCAAGCTGTGACAACTTTAAGATCACGGTCCACGGCATTTCGACCCACGGCTCCATGCCGCATCTCGGAAAGGACGCGATCGTCGCGGCGAGCTCGATCCTGCTCGGACTCCAGCACATTGTGAGCCGTGTGAATGATCCGTTGAATTCGCTGGTCGTTTCGGTCGGAAAGGTCTCCGCGGGAACCCAGTTCAACATCATCACGGACACCGCTGTCATGGAAGGAACTGTCCGCTGTTACGCGAAGGAGACACGGGCGATGGTCGAGGAGACCATGAGAAGGATCGTGACGGATATCGCAGCTGCGGAAGGATGCACGGCGGAGCTCGAATATTCCTATCTGGAGCCGTCGGTTGTAAACGGGGATCCGGAGCTTACGAAGATCGCCAGGGAGGCTGCGGAAAAGCTCTACGGACCGGGTGCATGGGCTGAGGCGAAGAAGGCAAGCGGAAGTGAGGACTTCTCCTATGTGATGGATCATATCCCGTCTTCCATGTTCGCATTTTTAGGCTGCTATGATGAGAACGACAAGGACATCTATCCGCTCCACAACGGAAAATTCAGAGTCAACGAGAAGATCCTGAAAAAGGGAGCTGCGTTCTACGCGCAGTTTGCCGCAGATTATCTGGAGAAAAAGGGAGGAGAAGAGCGATGAGAGTACAGGAACTTGCAAAAGAACAGGAAGCATATGTGATCGCGTGCCGCCGCCATCTCCATGAACATCCGGAACTCAGCACGCAGGAAGTTGAGACGACAAAGTTCATCAAAGCGGAGCTTACAAAGATGGGGATCCCGGTACAGGAATTCGACGGGATCACCGGCTGCGTCGGAACGATCGAGGGGACGATGCCGGGAAAGACCGTGATGCTGCGCGCGGACATCGATGCGCTCCCGATCCAGGAAAATCCGGGGAAATCATACTGCAGCAAAAATCCGGGCGTAATGCATGCCTGCGGTCATGACTGCCACACGGCGATGCTGCTCGGAGCTGCGAAGATCTTAAGTGCAAACCGTGATAAAATTCACGGGACCGTGAAGCTGATCTTCCAGATGGCGGAGGAGATCGGAAGAAAATCGGAGGAATATGTAAAACGCGGGGCGTTGGAAGGCGTGGATGCGATCTTCGGAATGCATATCTGGGCGACGATGCCGACCGGAACCGCAAACTTTGAATCCGGCGAGCGGATGGCGTGCAGCGACCGCTTTACGATAAAGATCCATGGTCAGAAAGCACACGGAAGTGCCCCGAATCTCGGAAAAGACGCGATCCTGGCGGCGGCGGCGGCGATCCAGGTCCTCCAGACGATCCCGAGCAGGATCAATGACCCGTTCAATGCACTCGTCGTCTCCGTCGGAATGTTCCACGGGGGAACAAAGGAGAACATCATTGCGGATGAGGCGGAGCTTGTCGGAACGGTGAGAGCCTTCAACCGGGAATTCCGGAACGGAATGCCGGAGCTGATCAAAAAGGTCGTGGAGCCGACGGTCGAAGGATATGGATGTACAGCGGAGTTTGACTACTATTTCGGACCGAGCCCGCTGATCAATGACAATGAGGAGCTCGTGAAGACAGCGAGACGCGCGGCTGCGGAGGAGATGGGCGAGGAAGCACTCATCCCGTTAAAGAAGATGACAGGGGCCGAGGACTTCAGCGTCTACACGGAACATGTCCCGGGCGTGTTCGGCTATCTCGGCTGCAGAAATGAGGAAAAAGGCGTCACAGCACCGCATCATCATCCGTCATTCGATGTGGATGAGGACGTTCTGTTCCACGGCACAGGGATCTATGCGCAGTTTGCATTAGACTATTTGGAATAACCTTTTGCCAATTTTCCTGTTTACAGAAAAAATATCCTATGTTATAATACGCTCTAGACGTTTCCTGTACCAGTCTGCCCTTTTGGAGCTCGGCGGTGCGGAAAAGAATAGAAACAGTATACGAAAAGGATGGAACTGATATGGCAACATTACTTGAAACATGGAGAAACCTCGCTTACGGCGACGGTCTCGATGATAAAAAGAAAGAAGAACTCTGGACAAACTATTTTACGATCGAGAAAGGCATCTACGAGAAGATCCTCTCCAACCCGACAGAGGTTGTTGAGGGAACTGTAAAAGAGCTTGCTGAGAAGTATGGCACAGAAGTTCTCATTATGACCGGTTTCCTCGATGGAATCAACGAGAGCTTAAAGGGATATGAGAACCCGATCGACACAATGACAGAGGATACTGTTGTTAAGATCGAGATCGATCCGGAGAAGCTTTACTACAATATGGTAGAGGCAAAGGCTTCCTGGCTCTATGAGCTTCCGCAGTGGACAGAGATCCTCTCCGCTGAGACAAGAACCGAGCTCTACAAGAAGCAGAAAGCTTCCGGAACCGTACGCCGCCAGGGCCACAAGATCTACCCGAACGATCCGTGTCCGTGCGGAAGCGGAAAGAAGTACAAAAAGTGCTGCGGCCGCAACGCATAAGATGAAACGTAAGCCATTACCTATTGCGGGTAGTGGCTTTTTCATTACTGTACACGGGCAGGAATTTTCTGAACGGAAAATTCTGTGTGATACAGTTGTGACCGCGGATTGATAAGGAGAAAAAACAATGC
This sequence comes from Pilosibacter rotomagensis, assembly GCF_045062245.2. Taxonomy (NCBI): domain Bacteria; kingdom Bacillati; phylum Bacillota; class Clostridia; order Eubacteriales; family Clostridiaceae; genus Pilosibacter; species Pilosibacter rotomagensis. The sequence continues at coordinate 1,622,171 of NZ_CM170323.1, forward strand.
AGGCATATACAGGATTTGCCGCTGTCTATGATACGTTCATGGACAATATCCCATATGAAGAGTGGTGTGAGTATCTCACAGGACTTTTAAAAGAGCAGGGAGTTTCAGAAGGACTGCTCCTGGATCTCGGCTGCGGGACTGGAAGTCTCACGGAGCTTCTGGCAAAGTCCGGCTACGATATGATCGGAGTCGATAATTCCGAAGAAATGCTGGAACTTGCCCTGGAAAAGAAGGAAAAATCCGGAAGCGATATCCTCTATCTCTGCCAGGATATGAGGGAATTTGAGCTTTACGGCACGGTGGCGGCGGTTGTCTCCATCTGTGACTGTATAAATTATATTCTGGAGCCGGAGGATCTGACGGAGGTGTTCCGCCTGGTCAACAACTATCTCGATCCGGGCGGAGTCTTTATCTTTGATCTGAATACCGAGTACAAATACCGGGAGATCATGGGTGACAGTACGATCGCCGAGGACCGGGACGACTCCAGCTTTATCTGGGACAACCAGTACGAAGAAGAGGAAAAGATCAATATCTACGACCTGTCGATCTTCGTCCGGGAAGAGGGAGACCTTTTCCGGAAATATCACGAGACGCACTACCAGCGGGCGTATTCCCTGGAGGAAGTGAAACGCGCGATCAGTGAGGCAGGCATGGAATTTGTTGCCGTTTATGACGCGTTTACGAAAAATCCGCCGCGAAAAGACAGCGAGCGTGTTTATGTGATCGCGAGAGAACATGGAAAAGAAAGGAAATAGAGCATGAATGATTATATGATCCGTGCGACGGCTGCGGACGGACAGATCCGCGCCTTTGCCGCAACGACAAAAGAGATGGTGGAAACCGCGAAGAATGCCCACAATACAAGCCCGATCGCGACGGCTGCCCTGGGACGTCTCATGACGGCGGCTGCCATGATGGGATCCGACTTAAAGGGGGAAGGAGAACTCCTGACACTCCGGATCGAGGGAGACGGCCCGATCGGAGGACTTTTAGTGACTGCTGACGGAAAGGGCGATGTAAAGGGATACGCGTTCAATCCGGATGTCATGCTGCCGCCGAATGCGCAGGGAAAGCTTGATGTCGGCGGTTCCCTGGGACTCGGCGTCCTGAGTGTGATCAAGGATATCGGTTTAAAAGAGCCGTATGTGGGACAGACACAGCTCATCACGGGTGAGATCGCGGAAGATCTGACTTACTATTTTGCAACATCCGAGCAGGTTCCGTCCTCCGTCGCTCTCGGAGTCCTGATGAACAAAGACAATACCGTCCGTCAGGCCGGCGGCTTTATCATCCAGCTTCTTCCGGGCGCATCCGATGAGATCATCGACCGCCTTGAGGCAAAGCTTTCCGGAATTTCCTCCATCACATCCCTTCTCGATGCAGGAAAGACTCCGGAGGAGATCCTGACAGATATTCTCGGGGAGTTCGGACTTGAGATCTTAAAGAAGATGCCGGTGCAGTTCCACTGCGACTGTGAGCGTTCCAGAGTGGAGAAGGCGATCATCAGCATCGGAAGAAAAGAGATCCAGGATATGATCGATGAGGGAAAAGAAATCGAGGTCAACTGCCAGTTCTGCAACAAACATTATAAATTCTCTGTGGATGAACTGGGTGAGATGTTAAAAAAGGCGACAAGAGAGTAACTGAGGATCCGCCGCGGGCAGACCTCTACAAAAATATGGATCTTTGCCGGATCGCACACCGGAAGATGGAACGGTCCGGAAGATAAGGAAATAAAGATATGAGTTCTGTTAAGTTAAATGATGAGGAAAAACGGCTGCTTTGCAATGCATGGCATCATTTTCTGACGATCACGCACCACAAGCTGGTTGTCATGGAAGGATGTTTTAAGGTGGGGCTGTTTAAACAGGGACTGCTCCATGACCTGTCAAAATATTCCTGGGAGGAATTTCGGACAGGAGTAAAGTATTATCAGGGAACGAGAAGCCCGAATGCTGCGGAGAAGGAAGAGAAAGGATATTCCTCCGCATGGCTTCATCATAAAGGAAGAAACAAGCATCATTTTGAGTACTGGACTGACGTGTCCACAGCGGAAAACAACTGGAAGATCGTCGGAGTGAAGATGCCGGTGAATTATCTGGCAGAGATGGTCATGGACCGGATCGCCGCATCTAAGATCTATCAGGGAAAGAATTACACGGACGCGGCGCCGTATACCTATTTCTCCAGAAACAAGGAATTTATCGTCATGCATCCGGAGACGAAGGCATGTCTCGATAAGATCCTTCTGATGTTAAAGGAAAAGGGCGAGAGAAAAACGTTCGCATATATCAGAAAACTTCTGAGAGACGGGGATTATTAGAGGAACAGATGTGCAGGCAAAACGACAGCAGCGGGAAGAGAGAAGGATCTCACAGTCGGCTGCTGTCATCATTGTCATGCCGGTTCCCGGAAAATGACGATCGTGGGCGGGATCTGTGTTCATGTGCGGTCATTTCAGAAATGAAAAGATCTCATGGATGTAGTGATTCAGTTTTTCGGCATCGGAAAAACAGTCTTCCCGGACTTCAAAAAATCCTGTTTTATCTTTGCAGGAAGTTTTAAATTCCGGTTCCCAGATATCCGCGGGCTGAGGGAGAAAGACGCTGTCTTTTTTCGTATAGCAGGTCTCCTTCGTTGCCTTGATCCGGGCGTCCTTGTCAACAAACTCGCCGACGCTCTTATGGATCGCAGTGTCCTCGTAGATCAGATAGTAGTAGTCTTTATAGTTCGGATAGTAATATTTCAATGTGCCTTTGTAGACCCGGATGGAAAGCTCCATCCGGTCTTTGTCTGCCCGAAAAGCGTAGGCGGGGACAGAGGCACTCACCGGGGCCGGAAGGATCGTTTCCGGATCTCCGGCCAGGGAGAGGAGAAGCCGGTCCGTCTCACCGGAAGCTTCCCTCACAGAGCTCAATGTGAAATCCTGAGCGAAAAAGTCCGGATAGAAGAGGACTGGGAGAAGTGACGGCATTCCTTTTAAGTCATCCTCGTTGTGGAGGAGAAGAAGGCGCTTTTCTTCCTCATCCCGGGTCTTCAGATAGTCCAGATAGACTTCGATCAGCTCGCCGCCGTTATAGAGATCCTCGCGGCTGATCTTTAAAAACCGCTCGATGGTCTTCTGCTTCATGTCAGGCAGACCGAGGAGTTTTTTGAATGGTTTGATCCGGCGGAAGATATCGATGCTTTCCACGCAGTCAAACGTGGGAGTGAGCTTTAATGTGCCGGCGCGCTTTGTGACAAAGGGGATATCGAACATGTCCCCGTTGAAATGGACGAGGGTGCGGAAATTCTTTAAAAATTCAAAAAATGCATTGAGGACATCGGCCTCGGCAGTTTTTGTGTCGGCAAACCACTGGATAAAGCGGAGCTGATCTCCTTCCGGCCAGATACAACCGATGAGATACACCGTGTTGTAGTCAGCGGAGAATCCCGTGGTCTCGATGTCAAAAAAGACGAGTTTTTCCGGGTCGCCGAGGCGCTCTAACGGGTAGGCGATGGTGCCGGGAAATGTTTTTTCTATTGTGATCATACGTTTTTCCTGTAGTGTTTATGTTCGGTGTCTGCGTTTTCTGATTATACCTGTGGGCTTTTGGAAAGTCAATGAAGCATCGATAAAATAAAATCGAAAATATGTTCGATTCCACCAGCGGTTTTGCTTGCACTTAAATGGCGGCTATGGTATGATTACGACATGCATTATGATTAAGGAGGTTCATCCAGTGATTTCATATATACGCGGTCCTCTGGAGGAAAAGAGGGAAGATTCTGTCGTTGTCGAGGCGGGGAATATCGGCTACCGGATCTTTATTCCGTCGTCGGTTCTCGGGGAACTGCCGGGACTTGGGGAGGAAGTAAAGATCTATACCTATTTTTCTGTGCGCGAGGACGGAATGAGCCTCTATGGATTTCTCTCGAAACAGGATCTTGAGATGTTCCGCCAGCTGATCGGGGTGAACGGAGTGGGACCGAAGAGTGCGCTCGGGATCTTATCCGCCCTGAAGCCGGATGTCCTGCGGATGGCGGTGCTCTCCGGCGATGCGAAGGCGATCTCAAAGGCACCCGGTGTCGGAGCAAAGACGGCCCAGAGGATCATTCTTGACCTCAAGGACAAGGTAAAAGCGGAGGACGTCCTGTTTGCCGGGGTGGAACCGGAAGAGACAGGAAAGACGGAATTCTCCGGAATGGCGGAAGCCGGAAAAGAGGCAGTGGAGGCACTCACAGCGCTCGGATATTCCGCATCCGAGGCACAGACGGCCGTGAAGAAAGTGACGATCACGGAAACGATGACTTCCGAGGATGTGTTAAAGGGTGCGCTGAAACATCTTGCGTTTTTATGATACCGCAGCGTATGAGGTAATTCGGTATCAGAGGAGCAGAAACTAAGACAGGATAGGAAATATTATGAGCCGGAAAATCATTACGACCGAAGAGACGGAAGAAGATAAGAAAATAGATGGGACTCTGCGCCCGCAATATTTAAAAGATTATATCGGTCAGGAGAAGATCAAATCCACATTGAAGATCTTCATCGATGCGGCGAAGAGCCGCGGGGAGGCGCTCGATCATGTGCTTTTCTACGGTCCTCCGGGACTTGGAAAGACAACGCTCTGCGGGATCATCGCGAACGAGATGGGCGTGAATCTGAAAGTGACCTCCGGTCCCGCGATCGAGAAACCGGGGGAGATGGCCGCGATCTTAAATAATCTCCAGGAAGGCGATGTCCTGTTTGTGGATGAGATCCACAGACTGAACCGCCAGGTGGAGGAAGTATTATATCCCGCGATGGAGGATTTTGCCATCGATATCATGCTGGGAAAAGATTCCTCGGCCCGCTCGATCCGGCTGGATCTTCCAAAATTTACGCTGGTGGGCGCAACGACGAGGGCAGGACTTTTGACAGCCCCGCTCCGTGACCGTTTCGGCGTGATCCAGCGGCTGGAATTTTATACGCCGGAGGAACTCTGTGTGATCGTAAAGCGCTCCGCGAAGGTTCTCGGCGTTGAGATCGATGAGGAGGGCGCGTTCGAGATCGCCAGAAGATCCAGAGGAACTCCGAGACTGGCAAACCGCCTCTTAAAGAGAGTGCGCGACTTTGCCCAGGTAAAATATGACGGCGCGATCACAAGAGATGTGGCGGACTTTGCCCTCGATATCCTGGATGTCGATAAACTCGGTCTCGACAATAATGACAGGACCCTGCTCCTCACGCTGATCCAGAAATTCTCCGGCGGTCCGGTGGGACTGGAGACGTTAGCAGCATCGATCGGGGAGGATTCCGGGACGTTAGAAGACGTATATGAGCCGTATCTTCTGATGAACGGGCTCATCATGCGCACTCCGAGAGGAAGAATGGCGACGGATCTCGCCTACAGACATCTCGGACTTGAGACGGCAAAAGAATGAAAAAATATGACAGCTGTGAGAATATGAAACAGTTACCAGTTAAGATAGATCTTTTCGCTGACCGGAAGGCAGAAGAACGGTCATGCGGGGAGAAAAAGTGAGGAATATTGGAATGGAAGAGAAGAATTATACAGAAGTACTGATCAATGGAAACGTCTATACACTGGGCGGAGCGGAAGACCCGGAATATCTGCAGAAAGTGGCTGCCTATATCAATGAAAAAGTTGCCGTATTAAAGGCGCAGCCGGGTTTTACAAGACAGAACAAAGATTACCAGGAAGTCATGATCTACTTAAATCTTGCGGATGATTATTTTAAGACGCTTCAGGAAGCGATGATGCTGCGCGCCCAGAAGGATGAGATGGAGAAAGAGATCTACAGCCTGAAACATGAGCTGATCAGCCTTCAGATGAAGCAGGAGGCTGCCCAGAAAGAGGACTAGCCGGGGAAAATACGGGTTGTCCCCGGAATGTGACTGTAAATATGTGCGGATCTGCAGCTGCTGGATCCAGCCAGCTGCAGATCCTGATGTAAAGAAGGAGACAAGATGAAGAACAGAACGGTTGAGATCCTCGCACCGGCCGGCTCCTACGAGAGTATGGTGGCAGCGGTGAACGCGGGAGCGGACGCAGTCTACATCGGCGGAAGCCGGTTTGGCGCGCGTGCTTATGCGAACAACCTGGATGAGGAGACGATGGTAAAGGCGATCGATTTTATGCACCTTCACGGATGCAGGATCTATATGACAGTCAATACTCTCGTCAAAGAAAAAGAAATGTGGGATCTGTATTCCTATCTGAAACCATATTACGAGGCGGGGCTGGACGCTGTCCTGGTCCAGGACATGGGCGCACTCACCTATATCCGGAAACACTTTCCGGATCTGCCGGTGCATATCAGTACCCAGATGACTGTGACGGGAAAGTACAGCGCGAGGGACTTAAAGTCGTTAGGCGCTGTCCGCGTGGTCCCGGCGAGAGAGCTTTCACTGAAGGAGATCCGCGAGATCTATGATGATACAGGGCTTGAGGTGGAGACGTTCGTCCACGGGGCGCTCTGCTACTGCTATTCCGGCCAGTGCCTGTTTTCAAGTCTGATCGGCGGGCGCAGCGGAAACAGAGGGCGTTGTGCCCAGACCTGCCGTCTGCCTTTTGACGCGGAGCAGAATGGAAAATATGTCAATAAAAAGAACGAGAAGTATCTTTTAAGCTTAAAGGACCTCTGCACCCTGGATCTGATCCCGGATATCCTGGAAGCAGGAGTCTGTTCCTTAAAGATCGAGGGACGGATGAAGAGCCCGCGCTATACGGCCGGTGTCGTGAGCATTTACCGGAAATATGTGGACCTCTATTTAAAAGAGGGCCGCGCCGGGTACCATGTAGACCAGGCGGACCGTGACGCCCTGCTCGCCCTTTTTGACCGCGGCGGGCAGTCACAGGGCTATTACAGAGCCCACAATGGCCGGGATATGGTAGTCCTGAAAGAAAAACCGGAATACCGCGACGTGAACCAGGAGCTTTTCGACTATCTGGACCGCACCTATGTAAATACGGAGAAGAAGATCCCGGTGACGGGAAATGCGTATATCGCGGTTGGAAACGCGGGATATTTTTCTGTGTCAGATGAGGCCGGAAATACGGCCTGGGAGGAATCCCAGCCTGCTGAGGAGGCAAAGAATGCCCCGATGGACGCGGAGCGCATCCGGAAACAGCTCTCAAAGACGGGAGATTCCATGTTCACCTTCACAGATCTCTCCGTGGAGTGCGAGGGAAATGTGTTCATGCCGGTACAGGCGTTAAATAAGATGCGTCGGGATGTCCTGGAAAAACTTAAGGAAGAGATCCTTTCCGGATATCGGAGAAACAGCTCAGTTCCTCCGACAAAGGAAGAGGAGACGCTTCCTGTAAGGGAACCGTCGGAAAAGATCCCGGAATTTACTGCGTTTGTCCAGACAAAGGCACAGTTCGAGACAGTTCTCGGGAAGTTCAAGATGTACCGGAAATTATCCGCGGGAGAATACGGGATCTATCTGGCGTCGGAGAGCTTTGATGCCCAGGAGTGGAAAAAACTTGCGGACCGCTGCCATGAGGCCGGAGTGAGATGTTATCTGATGATGCCGAGAATCTTCCGGAAAGAGGCGGAGCAGTATTTTAGAAAGCAGATGGATCTTTTAAAGAACGCCGGTTTTGACGCTCTCGGGATCGGATCAATGGAAGAACCGGGATTCCTTAAGGAAGCTGGGATCGGGCTGCCGCTCTTTTTTGACCAGGGAATGTATTCCTGGAACCACCTGGCCGGGGAGGCGATGGAGCAGTACGGGGCAGACCGTCTGACCGTTCCTGTGGAGTTGAATGAGCGGGAGATCCGGGATTCCGGGATCCACGGAGAGATGATCGTATACGGCTATCTGCCGATGATGATCTCCGCACAGTGTATCAGGAAGACGACGCTCGGATGTTCCGGAAAACCGGAGATCATGTGGCTGAAGGACCGCAAAGAGATGCGTTTCCCGGTGGTGAATCAGTGCCGTTTTTGTTATAACACGATCTACAACTCGGCTCCGCTTTCTCTTCTTGGACTTTCGGCTTCGGTGGAAGGACTCGGACCGAAGGCGCTCCGCCTGAACTTTACGGTAGAGGAACCGGCGGCTGCGGGCGAGATCCTGGACGCGTTTTTCGAGGAGTACGCTCTGGGAGAAAAGGCAGCAGAACCGTCTGTTTTGAAAAATCAGTTTACGCGCGGACATTTTAAGCGCGGAGTAGAGTAGGTGATAATTTTTGACGAATCTGATCATACAAATATCGAGATACCTGATGATCCTTCTCATTGCCCTGGATACCTATTACAATTTCCGTTTCTTTTCCGTACGGGATGAGGAGGGAAAAGACCGCGTCTGCGGGCGTCAGCTCGTGTGCCTGTTTATGCTTCACTTTCTGGCGAATGTCCTGATCTGGCTGAATACGGGATCTGTGACGATGCTGGCCTTTTATGGGGCGCAGGTGCTGTTTTTCCTGCTGTATATCTATCTGACCCGCCTGTTTTACCGGAACAGCTCCAGGCTTCTCGTCAACAATATGTGCACGCTCCTGGCAACGGGATTTATTATCCTGACAAGACTGAATCCCGACCGGGCGATGCGTCAGTTTGCGATCGTTGTGGTGGCAGCAGTCGTGACATGGATCATCCCGTTCATCATCGACCGGGTGTGGCAGCTTGTCACGTTTCCGTGGGTCTACGGGATCCTGGGGCTTGTGCTTCTCGCCGTGGTGTGCGTGATCGGAAATACTTCCTACGGAGCCCAGCTCTCCCTGACGTTCGGGGGATTTACGGTGCAGCCATCCGAGTTTGTAAAGATCAGCTTTGTATTCTTTGTGGCTGCCATGTTCTACCAGTCGACAGACCGGGACACGATCATTAAGACGACCGTTGTTGCGGCGGTCCATGTTCTGGTCCTGGTGCTCTCGAAGGACCTGGGAAGTGCGCTGATCTTTTTCGTGGCCTATATGACGATGCTCTTTGTCGCGACATCCAGTTATCTGTGGTTCGGTGCAGGCATCGCAGGCGGATCCGTTGCAGCGGTCGCGGCTTACTACCTTTTCCCGCATGTGAGAAGACGTGTGGAGGCCTGGGCGGATCCGTGGTCTGATATCGCGAACAAGGGCTACCAGGTTGCCCAGGCGCTGTTCGCGATCGGAACAGGCGGCTGGTTCGGAATGGGATTATACCGTGGAATGCCGGAGAAGATCCCGGTGGTGGACAAGGATTTTGTCTTTGCAGCGATCTCCGAGGAGATGGGAGCGCTCTATGCGCTCTGTGTTCTGTTTTTGTGCCTTGGCTGCTATATGCAGTTCATGATGATCGCGATGAAGATGCAGGCGATGTTCTACAAACTGATTGCATTCGGGCTTGGAAGCGTCTATATCACACAGGTGTTCCTGACGATCGGCGGTGTGACAAAGTTTATCCCGTCGACGGGTGTGACGTTGCCGCTTGTGAGCTACGGCGGAAGTTCCATCGTCTCCACATTTATCATATTCCAGGTCATTCAGGGACTCTACGTCTTAAAACGCGGAGAAGAAGAGGAGGAGGAACATTCAAGTGAAGAAGAGTAAACCGAATCCGAAAGCAAACCGGAATATCCTCTGGTTTGTGTATGCAGCAGTATTTTTATTTCTGGCGATGGGGATCTATCTGGGATACTTTCTCGTTGTGAAGAGCGATACGGTGATCGACAATCCTTACAATGCCAGAGCGACGATCTTCGAGGACCGGGTCACCCGCGGAAAGATCCTTGCCGATGACGGGACCGTGCTTGCGAGGACCGTGACAGCGACCGGTTCTGACGGGACAGAGACCCGTGAGTACCCATACGGCAGTCTGTTTGCCCATGTGGTGGGGTATTCGACGGTGGGAAAGACCGGAATCGAGTCGCTGGCAAACTTTGACCTCCTGCGGTCCCATACAAACCTGATCGAGCAGACGGCGGATGAAATCATGGGGAGAAAGAGCGTCGGTGACAATGTGGTGACAACCTTAAATGTGAATCTGCAGCAGATCGCCTCGGACGCACTCGGAAAGAACCGGGGAGCGGTCATTGCCATCGAGCCGGATACCGGAAAGATCCTCTGCATGGTGTCAAAACCGTCGTTCGATCCGAACACGGTGGCGGCAAACTGGCAGGACCTTGTAAACGGGGACAGCACGGAGGCAAAAATGTTGAACCGTGCGACCCAGGGACTTTACCCGCCGGGCTCCACCTTCAAGATCGTCACGGCCCTGGAGTATATGAGAGAGCACCCGGGCGCATACAATGACTATCACTTTGACTGCAGCGGGATCTTTTCATTTGAGAATAATAAGATCCAGTGCTACCACAAGACGGCTCATGGGTCCCAGGACTTTACGCAGGCGTTTGCAAACTCCTGCAACGGAGCGTTCGCGAACCTCGGCACAGAGCTTGATCTGACAAGCTACCGGAATCTTGCGGAGCAGCTGCTGTTTAACCGGAGTTTGCCGCTCGACATTCCGTACAGCAGGAGCACCTTCAAGATGCAGCCGGACGCAGAGACATGGGAAGTCCTGCAGACAAGTATCGGACAGGGACAGACACTGATGTCCCCGATGCATAACCTCCTGATCACTGCAGCGATCGCGAACGGCGGGATTCTGATGAAACCGTATCTGATGGATCATGTGGAGAATTCCGGCGGCGATGTGATCCGGAAGTTTTCCCCGTCAGTGGCGGGAGAACTGATGGTGCCGAACGAGGCGGACGCCTTAAAGAATCTGATGGTACAGGTTGTCAACGTCGGAACAGGATCCGCCTTGAAGCGGGATTCCTACCAGGTGGCAGGAAAGACAGGATCTGCGGAAGTCGACAAGGCAAAAGAGACCCACGCCTGGTTTGTAGGCTTTGCTCCGGCGGATGATCCGAAGATCGCAGTCTGCGTGATCGTCGAGGAAGGCGGTTCCGGCGGACACACTGCGGCTCCGATCGCGGCGAAATTGTTTGACGCGTGGCTGCAGTAAAGGAAAGAAATGTTACAGTACACGGGCACTCCATGCCCGCGCACTATAACAGGATTTTGCCGATGCTCCGCATTCCGAATCGGCAAAATCCGCGACCCCAACGGTATCATACGGAATTTTCAGTTCAGAAAATTCCTACCCGTGAAGAGTAACAAAGAAATCTGTATAGGATAAAAGAAAAATGATATTCCCTTTTATCTGCAGCGGTGTTAAAATGATAACGAAAAAGTAAAATAACCGTATCTCAGAACGGCAATATTCGGGGAGGGTTCATCATGAGAATTTTAGTAACCGGCGGCGCAGGATATATCGGAAGCCATACATGTCTGGCACTTTTAGAGCAGGGACATGAGGTCGTAGTTTTTGATAATCTCTACAATGCGTCGGAAGAGTCATTGAAAAGAGTAAAACAGCTCACAGGAAAGGATATCACATTCTACAAGGCGGATATGCTGGACCGTGATGCGATGGAAAAGATCTTTGACGCGGAGAAGATCGACGCAGTGATCCATTTCGCTGGATTAAAGGCAGTCGGCGAGTCCGTGGCAAAACCGTGGGAATATTACCACAACAATATCACCGGTACGCTGATTCTTCTCGACGTGATGAGAAAGCATGGCGTGAAGAAGATCATCTTCAGCTCCTCCGCTACCGTATACGGAGACCCGGCGTTCGTCCCGATCACCGAGGAGTGCCCGAAGGGACAGTGCACAAACCCGTATGGACAGACGAAGAGCATGCTGGAGCAGATTCTTACCGATATGCAGAAGGCAGATCCGGAGTGGAATGTGATCCTGCTCCGCTACTTCAACCCGGTTGGAGCTCATGAGAGCGGCCTGATCGGCGAGGATCCGGAGGGAATCCCGAACAACCTGACACCGTACATCACTCAGGTTGCGATCGGAAAGTTAAAAGAGGTCGGTGTATTCGGAAACGACTACGATACTCCGGACGGAACGGGCGTCCGCGATTATATCCATGTGATGGATCTTGCGGAAGGTCATGTAAAGGCGTTAAAGAAATTTGAGGACAAGCCGGCGGTATATATCTATAATCTCGGAACCGGTCACGGATACAGTGTTCTTGATGTGATCCACGCATTCTCAAAGGCGGTCGGAAAAGAGATCCCGTATGTGATCAAGCCGCGCCGCGCGGGAGATATCGCGACCTGCTATTCCGATGCGACAAAGGCGAAAGTGGAGCTCGGCTGGGAAGCAAAGAGAACACTCGATGATATGTGCCGTGATGCATGGAACTGGCAGTCCAAAAACCCGAACGGATATCGTTCATAAAAGAAAACAACAGGCGACCTGAAAATGGTCACGGATGTGAAAACTCCGGCGGAATGTCGATATTCCTGCCGGAGTTTTCTTTTTAACAGGAAATACCGATGGAACTTCCTGTTAAAAAAGGGCACTGCCTCCCTAAGATGAGTACTCGCGCGAAGAGGAAGGTTGTCGCAGGCGACCGCGCGCGAGACGCCCGAATGTACCTTGGCACATGCCTCCTGGTGTCAGGGTCAGAGAAAACGTGGTTGCAAACACGGATAAAAAGAAGTATACTAAACACAGTTAAAAACACACCTGCGGAATCTGCTTTTAGCGGAGTCCCTTGAATGCCTGTCAGGAGAAAATTGCGATGATAGAAGCAACGAGCTGTGGCGGTGTGGTTATATTTCGGGGCAAGATCCTGGTCCTCTATAAGAACTACAGAAATAAGTATGAAGGATGGGTTTTGCCGAAAGGAACTGTGGAAGCAGGAGAAGAGTTTAAAGAAACGGCTCTCAGAGAGGTGAAAGAGGAGACCGGGGTTCAGGCCCAGATCATCAAGTACATCGGAAAGAGCCAGTATTCATTTAACACGCCGCAGGATACCGTCGACAAGGAAGTCCATTGGTATCTGATGATGGCGGACAGTTATTACAGTAAACCACAGCGCGAAGAGTACTTCGTAGACTCCGGATATTATAAATATTATGAGGCGTACCACCTTCTGAAATTCTCAAATGAGAAGCAGATCCTGGAGAAAGCCTACCACGAATATCTGGATCTGAAAAGATGTAATCTCTGGGGCAGCAAGAAATATTTCTGATCCCGGGATCACAACTGTGTCATGCAGAATTTTCGGTCAGGAAGATTCCTGACCGTGAAAAGCAACCGGCAAAACCTCTGGAAACAGAGGTTTTTGCTGTATATGAAGACCGGAAAGCAGCAAGTGCGGCAAAACAGTACAGGGAAAGACATAAGGAGTGAGAATATGAAAATTATTGATGTACATCTTCACTTTGTGCCGGAGAATCCTTATTTTCAGGAGATCGCGGTGCGGGCGGAACATAAAAATACAGAAGAAGATTTAAGGGCAGTCTATCAGAAATACGGGATCGTCGGCGGTGTCGTTATGGGAAACCGCGGCGTTGATCCGGCGGCACATTCCTACCCGGATTTTCTGAAATACTGTGTCGGACTCGACCGGGATTTTCTGGTGAGTCAGGATAAAAAGAAGAGTCTGGACCAGGTGGAGGCAAACTTAAAGCGGGAGGACTGCGTCGGGATCAAGCTGTATCCCGGCTACAATAAAGCGTATGTGACGGATGAAGTGTATGAGCCGGTCTATGAGCTTGCAAAGGCATATAATAAGCCGGTTGCGATCCACATGGGGCAGACGGCCGGTTCCCGCGCTTACTTAAAGTACAGCCACCCGCTGACCCTGGATGAGGCAGCAGTCCGCCATCCGGATGTGACGTTCGTGATGTGCCATTTCGGAAATCCGTGGCTCATGGATGCGGCGGCTGTCGTGGAGAAAAATGAGAATGTGATGACGGATCTCTCCGGACTTCTGGAGGGAAAGATCGATTTTCCAAAGCTTTTAGAGCAGCAGAGAGGATATTTTGACACGCTGAAGACCTGGATCTCCTATTGCAGCCAGTATGAGAAGTTCATGTTTGGAACTGACTGGCCGTTAGCTAATTACGGAGATTACATCGGGGTCGTAAAATGGCTGATCCCGGAGAAAGAGTGGGAGAAAGTCTTTTACGAGAATGCAAAGAGGATCTACGGATTTTAAGAATTGCTCCGCAGACCGGCCGGTCTGAAACTCAAATCTTTGTAGTAGGATCCGAGGCAGTTTTCTTCTGTGAAATTTGGATCCTTTCCCTGTAAAACAGCAGAAACCAGTTGATCTCCGCCCCCACAAACAGAATGCAGATGGAGGCATAGAGCCACAGCATAAAAAGGATCACGGCGGTCAGACTTCCGTAGGTGACAGCGTATGAGCCGAAATACCGGAAGTAGACAGAGAATGCCAGGGAAGTGAGTGCCCAGCCTGCGGCGGAGAACATTGCACCGGGGATCTGTCCGGGGATTGAAAGCCTGCGGTGCGGAAGCGCAGTGTAAAGCGCAATAAAAAAGATCGTCAGCATGAAAAACATGACAAGACCGCGGCACAGGGAGATCGTTCCCGAGAGGTACGCCAGGGCAGGGATCCATTTTAAGAGCATTCCCTGAAGGAAGTTTCCGAAGACGAGGAGCGCGAGACTTGCCACGCACATCAGGGAAAAACAGAGCGTGTAAACGCTGCAGAGTGCCCTGCGGAGAATATAATTCCGCGGGGACGTGACTCCAAATACCCGGTTTAAGCCCTTTTCGATCCCGAGCATCCCCTTTGATGCGGACCAGATGGCGGCTAGCGCAGTCACGGAGATCAGGGCTGCCGGGGAGTCGGAGCGCAGACTGTCCAGAAGGTAGATCAAGAGTCCGCGAAAGCGGTCCGGGATCGCCGGGAGCAGAAAGCGGAGAAGGTCCGCTTCGTGGATCATAGGAGCGACCTGGATCAGGGCCAGGAGGACCATGAAAAACGGGAATGCCGCCATTATGATGAAAAATGATGCCTGTGCGGCATATACGGACATTTCGTCCGCAGAATATTTCAAATAGACCTGTCGTCCGAAGAGAAGCAGGTGGATCATAAAAGTCTTTTCCTTTTCACAACAGCCCAGGGATCCCAGGGCTGTTGTCCTTTCATATATTCATAGAGTGGAAGGCAGAAATCCCATCGGCGGAGCCGATCCGGAATGGATTTTTGCCCGTAACGGTGAGGGTACTGAACAGTTACGACGATCTTTATAAAATATTAACATGAACAGAAAAAAATAACAAGTACAGGCAAAAATGAAGAGGTCCCGTGAAGAGTTCCAGGGAAAATCTGCTGTCGTAACTGCATTGTCCGGGATTTTCAGCTCGGAAAATTCTTATCCGCGAAAAGTAATAATTCTGCCTGCATATGGTAAAAATGGGGGGATCCTGTCAGAAACCGGAAAAACAAAAGGAGCATTGTCGACAAAAACAGGGAAAAAACGGACACAAAACGGTTCTGAAATACGTTCTGATTACATACAAATATACGGTAAAAGCTGTATAGCGGAAAAAACAATCAAAAAGGAGAAAATACTATGACAGAAAAAGGAATGGAGAACAACAAAGTAACCGTAATCGGAACGATCGTTTCAGGATTCACATTCAGTCATGCAGTGTTCGGGGAAGGATTCTATCTGGTGGATCTTCTCGTAAATCGTTTGAGTGAGCAGGCGGACACGATCCCGCTTATGATATCAGAACGTCTGATCGATGTGACGAAAGATTACCGGGGCTGTACAATGGAAGCTTCCGGACAGTTCCGCTCCTACAACCGCCATGAGGGGACGAAAAACCGTCTGGTCCTGTCTGTGTTTGTCAGAGAAGTCCGTTTCATGGAGGAGTTCACGGATTATACGAAGACGAACCAGATCTTCCTGGACGGGTACATATGCAAGGAGCCGGTCTACCGGAAGACCCCGCTCGGAAGAGAGATCGCGGATCTTCTCGTGGCAGTGAACCGGCCGTACGGAAAATCTGACTATATCCCGTGCATCGCCTGGGGCAGGAACGCGAGATATGCATCCGGATTCGGTGTCGGAACAAGGATCCTGATCTGGGGGCGTGTCCAGAGCAGGGAGTACACAAAAAAAGTCAGTGAGACAGAGTGCGAGAAACGCGTGGCGTACGAGGTATCCGTGAGCAAACTGGAATGCGCGGAACACGCAGAAGTGTAGAAGATCCTGCTGCAGTGCACGGGTATGGAGTGTCCGTGTACTGCAGCATACTGCCGTCCGGATCCCGCCGGCATACAGGCAAATCTCTTGCAAACGGAAGTAAGGTGTGATAATATAGCATAGCAGAAGCCCTGAAAAGCTTCAGCGAATGGTATACACAAAGAGAGGGAATGATCATGGCAAGTGGCAGAGTCCGTGTGATCTGCGGAGCGGGTAACGGAAAGTCCGCATCGGCGCTTGGATACGCAATGATGGGAGTTTTCCGCGGAAAAAGGGTCATTATGGTACAGTTCCTGAAAGGAATGATCGGAGAGGAAGCGGCGGACGTTTTAAAACGTCTGGAGCCGGATCTGAAATTTTTCTGCTTCGAACATTCAAAGGAACGGTTTGAGGACCTTCCGGAGGAGCAGAAGCACGAGGAACTGATGAATCTGCGAAACGGCTTCAATTTCGCGAAAAAGGTAATGACAACGGGGGAGTGTGACGTTCTGATCTTGGATGAGATCCTTGGGATCGTGGACCAGGGGATCATCTCAGCCGAAGAATTCCAGAGTTTCCTTGAGGCAAGAGATGAGGAGACCGATCTGGTCATGACCGGGCGTGTGTGTCCGGAGGGAATCGAGAAGTATGCGGATGAAATTTCTGTAGTTTCCACAGGAAAGAATTCACGGATTTCACAGGCAGAAAACATAGACATTGACAATCATCAGGAATGATGATACCATAAATGATAAGTAGAGGTCGCGCCTGACAAGAGTAGACCGGCAGATAGAGGGAAATGGCTGCCGGAGAAAAGGGGAGGGCGCCGAAGAGACAGGAAAATAAGTCCCTAGGGTTCCCGTTTCTGGGCATGCGGTGAAGAATCGTATGACTGTCATCTTTAGAAAAAGATGGAGGGCTGCTTAATCTGGAAGATCCGGGAGCTGACATCTTATTTGATCTCAGCTCCTTTTCTTTTGACATGATATTTTACATAATAAAGAGGAGGACGCAGTATGGCTATTTTTGAAGGAGCCGGCGTAGCACTTGTAACGCCATTTAAGGAAAATGGATCAGTAAATTATGAGGTACTGGAAAGCCTGATCGAGGAACAGATCGCAGGCGGAACTGATTGTATCGTAGCGATGGGAACCACAGGCGAGTCCGCGACAACATCCGAGGAGGAGCACATCCAGGTGATCCGTTTCGTATGCGAAGTCGTAAACGGAAGGATTCCGGTCGTTGCCGGAACAGGATCCAATTGTACGCAGACAGCGGTTGAACTTTCCGTTGAGGCTGAGGAAGCTGGTGCGGACGGTGTCCTGTTAGTCTCCCCGTACTACAATAAAGCGACACAGAATGGCTTAAAGGCACATTTCACAAAGATCGCAAACTCCATCAAGATCCCGGCGATCCTCTATAACGTACCGAGCCGTACCGGCGTCAACATCGCTCCGGAGACCATCGTTGATCTCTGCAAGAATGTCGAGAATATCGTCGGAGTCAAGGAAGCGAGCGGAAACTTCTCCGCAGTTGCGAAGATCCTCCAGCTCTCCGGCGGATATGTGGATGTATATTCCGGAAATGATGACCAGGTTGTTCCGATGCTGGCACTCGGCGCAAAGGGCGTGATCTCCGTTCTCTCCAACGTTGCTCCGAAGCAGACCCACGATATGTGTGCAGAATTCTTCAAAGGCAATGTGGAAGCCAGCAGACGAATCCAGTTAAAGGCTCTTCCGCTGATCGAAGCTCTGTTCTCTGAGGTAAACCCGATCCCGGTAAAGGCAGCGTTAAACTTAATGGGTAAGAATGTCGGCGAGCCGAGACTTCCGCTTACAGTGATGGAGCCGCAGCACCAGGAAGTATTAAAGAAGGCAATGCAGGATTTCGGTATCCTGTAGGAAACGATAGGAAAAAAGCCGCGGCGGAGCTGCAGCATGGCGGCGCACTGCCGGTCGGTTTCAGATGAGGAGAAAACAATGATCAGAGCAATTATGAATGGATGCCACGGTGTGATGGGACATGTGATCACGGATATTATCTCAAAGGATGACGCGATCGAGATCGTCGCAGGCGTGGATATGAACACAGAAACTTACGCAGGATATCCGGTATTCAAATCTCTCGCTGAGTGCCCGGAGGCCGATGTCATCATCGACTTCTCCACAGCGAAAGCGGTTGACGGACTCCTGGATTACTGTGAGGAGAAGAAGGTTCCGGTCGTTTTATGTACCACAGGACTTTCTGAGGATCAGTTAAACCATGTAAAAGAGGCGAGCAAAGTGGACGCAGTCCTTCGCTCTGCAAATATGTCCATCGGGATCAATCTTCTCATGAAGACATTAAAAGAGGTTGCCCCGGTCCTTGCGGCAGCAGGATTTGATATCGAGATCCTGGAGAAGCACCACAACCGTAAGATCGACGCGCCGAGCGGAACAGCCATCGCTCTTGCAGACGCTATCAATGAGAGTCTTGACAATACCTACCACTATAAATATGACCGTTCCTCCGAGCGTGTCGCAAGAGATCCGAAGGAGATCGGGATCCAGGCTATGCGCGGCGGCACCATCGTCGGCGAGCATGATATCATGTTCGCAGGCCGCGATGAAGTCATCACCTTCACACACACCGCTTACTCCCGCGAGATCTTCGCAAAGGGCGCTGTGGAGGCTGCGAAATTCCTCGCAGGAAAACCGGCAGGACTTTATGATATGTCCGACGTGATCGGTTGATATCCATTTTTTTCCAAAATACTTCTCCTTTCTATGGCACATAATAGCCGTAGAAAGGAGATTGTTTTTTATGGGAAAAATCAGATGGATCAGAGTATGTGTGCTTCTTGTGATGACCGTGACCGTCATGACAGCATGCGGAAGAAAGAACGGAAATAATATGACCACGGCTCCGGATACGGGAAGCGCCGGAGCGGGAACGACCATGGAGAGCCGGACCGATGGAACGAACCAGAGTACGAACGCCCCGTCCCAGACGGCCGGCGAGAGCGGAGGAGTCCTGAGGGACATGGTAGATGATGTGGGAGACGGCATCAATAACCTGACGGACGATGTGACCGGCATGTCGGGGACCACCGCGGCGGGAGCGGAGAGCAGCGCGCGGGAGACAACCCGGGCAGACTAAGAGGGAACGCGAAACCGTTGCAGTACACGAGCGTCCCATGCCCGTGTGCTGCAACATGTTTCTGCTGATGCCCTGCATTCCGGACCGGCATGTCGGGAACCAATGCGACGGTATCATGCGGCATTTTCCGGCCGGAAAATTCCCGCCCGTGTGCAGGAATGTGAAATACCGCAGTATGATCCTGCGGGCCATTTTTCAGTTGAGAAAATGCGGGAAAAAAGATATAATAAGAATGCATATTGAAAAACTACATAGGAAACCGTTAAACTGTGAAAACGAACCCTAAAAAATCCTGAAAGGAGGGAACGCTATCCGCTATCTGTATCGTCCATACCATCCGTGGAGACACGGATACCGAAGGGAAAAGATAAGAAAAGCCGCTGTAAAGACTGCAAGGATCCTTTTGCTGCTGGAGCTTCTCTGGTTCGCATACTCGTATGCGAGATCCGGGATGGCGGAGAAGACCTTCCTGGTGCCGGAGCTGGAGGCGGGACACTCCGGGGAATCTGTCTCTGAGACGGAAGGGGAAATTTATGGTATCGGGATCGAAAAAGGAGCCGGAAATTTGTTCTGGTTTCACAAAGAAGTACGCAGGACGCCCGGAAACTGAACTTTTTCTTGATTTTCCATATGGTATGTATTATAATTTCTACTGAAACACTGCTGTTTTATCGTAAAAACTTATAAATCAGAGGATGAAAAGCATTTATGGAGAAATCACTTACTTTAGACTGGGGAACAGATGAGCTGCACGAGGAGTGCGGCGTTTTCGGAATGTACGATCTGGACGGAAATGATGTTGCGTCTACCATTTACTACGGATTGTTCGCTTTACAGCACCGCGGACAGGAGAGCTGCGGAATCGCGGTGAGCGATACATACGGACCGAAAGGTGTTGTCAATGCCTGTAAGGGGATGGGACTCTGCAACGAAGTCTTCACGTCAGAGAAACTGGAAAAATTAAAGGGAAATATCGGTGTCGGTCATGTCCGGTATTCCACGGCCGGGAGCAGTACGATCGAGAATACCCAGCCGCTCGTTTTAAACTATGTGAAGGGAACTTTAGCGCTGGCGCACAACGGAAACCTTGTCAATGCGCCGGAGCTCCGCAGAGAGCTCGCTTACGACGGAGCGATTTTCCAGACCACGATCGACTCCGAGGTCATCGCCTACCACATCGCCAGAGAGCGCTGCAAGGTGGGAACCGCTGAGGAAGCCGTGGCAAACGCGATGAAGAAGATCAAGGGTGCCTACTCCCTTGTGATCTCCAGCCCGAGAAAGCTGATCGGCGCCCGCGATCCGCAGGGATTCAAACCGCTCTGTATCGGAAAGCGCGATAATGCCTATATCCTGACCTCCGAGACATGTGCGCTTGACACGATCGGTGCTACCTTTGTCCGCGACGTGCTTCCGGGCGAGATCGTGACGATCAATAAGGATGGCATCAAGTCCAACCTCGCGATGCATGACCCGAAAAAAGAGGCGAGATGTATTTTTGAATATATTTACTTTGCGAGACCTGACAGCGTCTTTGACGGCGTCGGCGTCTACCACTCCAGGATCTATGCGGGCCGCTGCCTTGCAAAGGATTCCCCGGTGGACGCAGATATTGTTGTCGGCGTTCCGGAGTCCGGAAATGCTGCCGCCCTCGGATATTCCATGGAATCCGGAATCCCGTATGCGATGGCGTTCGTAAAGAACTCCTATGTCGGAAGAACTTTCATCAAACCGGGACAGAGCAGCCGTGAGTCTGCGGTCCGGATCAAACTGAACGTCTTAAAAGAGGCCGTGGAAGGAAAGCGCGTCGTTATGATCGACGACTCTATCGTCCGCGGAACGACCAGCAACCTGATCGTGGATATGCTGCGTGAGGCAGGAGCGAAGGAAGTCCATATGCGGATCTCCGCGCCGCCGTTCCTTTACCCGTGCTACTTCGGAACCGATATCCCGTCCAGCGAACAGCTCATCGCCCACAATCGTACCGTCGATGAGATCTGCAAGGTGATCGGAGCAGATTCTTTAGCCTACTTAAAGATGGAGCGCTTAAGTGAAATGGCAAACGGACTTCCGATCTGTACGGCATGCTTTTCCGGAGAGTATCCGGTGGATCCGCCGGAAGAAGACATCCGCGGAAGTTACGAAAAATAATCAGGGAAATTCAACGTTCCACAAAGCTCCGCAGTTGGCGGAGAATTCGTGAAAATATATTGAATTAGAAAAACATTGAATTAGAAAAGAGGATTTTGTCATGAACGACAGATACCAGAGCCCGCTCTCTGAGCGATACGCAAGCAGGGAAATGCAGTACATTTTCTCTCCGGAGAAGAAATTCCGCACATGGAGAAAATTATGGATCGCATTAGCTGAGACAGAAAAAGAACTCGGTCTTCCGATCACAGATGAGCAGATCGAAGAGTTAAAAGCCCATGCGGAGGATATCAACTTCGAGGAAGCAAAAGCGAGAGAGAAGCTTGTCCGCCATGATGTCATGTCCCATGTATACGCTTACGGACTCCAGTGCCCGAAGGCAAAGGGGATCATCCATCTGGGTGCAACTTCCTGCTACGTCGGCGACAATACAGACATCATTCTTATGACAGAGGCGTTAAAGCTCGTCAGAAAGAAACTCATCAACGTGATGAAAGAACTTTCCGACTTTGCGGATAAATATAAAGAACTTCCGACACTGGCCTTCACACACTTCCAGCCGGCGCAGCCGACAACGGTCGGAAAGCGTGCGACCTTATGGCTGCAGGAACTCTGCCTTGACCTTGAGGACCTTGACCATGTGATCGGTTCCATGAAATTACTTGGCTCCAAGGGAACGACAGGAACCCAGGCAAGCTTCCTGGAACTCTTTGACGGGGATCATGAGAAGTGCCGCGAGGCGGACAGACGGATCGCTGCGAAGATGGGATTCTCCCAGTGCTTCCCGGTATCCGGACAGACGTATTCCAGAAAGATCGACAGCCGTGTGCTCTCTGTTCTTGCCGGGATCGCGCAGAGCGCCCACAAATTCTCCAATGATATCCGCCTTCTCCAGCACTTAAAAGAAGTGGAAGAGCCGTTTGAGAAGAACCAGATCGGATCTTCCGCGATGGCATATAAGAGAAACCCGATGAGAAGTGAGCGTATCGCTTCCTTAGCGAACTATGTGATGTCCGATATGATGAACCCGATGCTCGTCGCTTCCACCCAGTGGTTTGAGCGTACCCTTGATGACTCTGCGAACAAGCGCCTTTCCATTCCGGAAGGATTCTTAGCGATCGACGGCATCCTGGACCTCTACTTAAACGTTGTCGACGGTCTTGTGGTATATCCGAAGGTGATCGAGAAACACTTAATGGCAGAGCTTCCGTTTATGGCGACCGAGAATATCATGATGGATGCGGTAAAAGCCGGCGGAGACAGACAGGAACTCCATGAGCGCATCCGTGAGCTCTCCATGGAGGCAGGAAAGAACGTCAAAGTGGAAGGAAAGGACAACAATCTCTTAGAGCTTATCGCTGCAGATCCGTCCTTCAATTTAAGCCTCGACGAGTTAAAGAAGACTATGGATCCGAAGAAGTATGTCGGCCGCGCACCGAGACAGGTTGATGAGTTCCTTGATGAGGTTGTCCGCCCGATCTTAAAGGAAAATGCGGATCTTCTCGGAGTAAAAGCGGAGATCAATGTATAATGGAACATGCGAGCAGCATCAGTACAGAATATTATAAAGTATTTTATTATGTAGGGCGCCTCGGCAGCATTACCGCTGCAGCAGAGGCGCTCTGCATTTCCCAGCCTGCGGCGAGCCAGGCGGTCAAACAGCTGGAGAAGGCGTTGAACACAAAACTTTTCCTGCGGACCCAGAAAGGCGTAAAACTGACCACGGAGGGAAAACTCCTGTATCCTTATGTGGAGCGCGGGATGGAAAACATCCTGGACGGCGAGGAGATGTTAAAGCGCCTCGTGGATATGGACATGGGAGAGGTGCGGATCGGCGCGAGCGATATGACGCTGCAGTTCTACCTGCTTCCGTATCTGGAGACCTTCCACGAGCGATATCCGAATATCAAGGTCATGGTCTCCAATGCGCCGACGCCGGAGACGATCGAGTCTCTGTACGAGGGAAAGATCGATTTCGGCGTTGTGAGCACGCCGTTTGACGCGAGACCGGAGGTGGAAGCCTTTGAGGTGAAGAAGATCCGGAATACCTTTGTCGCCGGAAACAAGTTCTGGACGCTGAAGGGAAAGCGGATGGAGTACGGGGAACTGGAGCATCTGCCCTGTATTTTCCTTGAAAAGGATACGAGTACGAGAAAGTTCATGGACCGTTTCCTGGAAAAGCGCGGGATCGTCCTGGAACCAGAGTTTGAGCTCGCCACCAGTGATATGATCGTCCAGTTCGCGATCCGGAACATGGGGATCGGCTGTGTGATGGAGGAATTCGCGAAGGAGAAGATCGAGAGCGGAGAACTCTTTGAGCTTGCCTTCCGGGAGATGATGCCGGAGCGCGAGATCTGCGTCGTGACGGACCGGAAGGTACCGATCTCACCGGCGGGAGAGCGGTTTTTAGAAGTGCTGAGGGAACGTCGGGGGTGACGGATCCGGCCGTGTATAGCAATGCATAAACTGCTATTATGGACTTCATAATAAATATTGACTTTACTTATGGAGACTTTTGTTGTAAACTATGAAAGTGTCATGAATATGACAGCTACAACTGCGTAAGACGCCGGGATGCGCAAAGTGCATTCCGTTTGAACGTCCAAAGGAGGATATTAGAACATGGTTAGAGCAATCGTAGGCGCCAACTGGGGCGACGAGGGAAAAGGCAAGATCACAGATATGCTGGCAAAGGAATCCGACATTATCGTTCGTTTCCAGGGCGGCAGCAACGCTGGTCACACTATCATCAACAATTACGGAAAATTTGCCCTTCACCTGCTTCCGTCCGGTGTTTTCTACAATCATACGACAAGCATCATCGGAAACGGTGTGGCATTAAACATCCCGTTCCTTGTAAAAGAGTTAAATGACCTGACAAGCCAGGGAGTTCCGATGCCGAAGATCCTTGTCTCCGACAGAGCACAGATCTTAATGCCGTATCACATCTTATTTGATACTTACGAGGAAGCGCGTCTGGCTGGTAAGTCTTTCGGCTCCACAAAGTCCGGAATTGCTCCGTTCTATTCTGATAAATATGCAAAGATCGGTTTCCAGGTCAACGAGTTATTCGGCGACGAGAAGGAACTGATGGACAAGATCGAGAATGTCTGCACACTGAAAAATGTAATGTTAGAGCATTTATATCATCAGCCGGCTCTTGATCCGAAGGAGATCTTCAATACTCTTATGGAGTACAAGGAGATGGTCGCTCCGTATGTATGCGACACATCCAAATACCTTCGCGATGCGATCAAGGCAGGAAAGAATGTCCTTTTAGAGGGCCAGCTCGGTTCCTTAAAGGATCCGGATCACGGTATCTACCCGATGGTTACATCTTCCTCCACATTGGCTGCATACGGCGCGATCGGCGCAGGCATTCCGCCGTACGAGATCAAGAACATCACAACAGTCGTTAAGGCTTACTCCAGCGCAGTCGGCGCAGGCGCATTCGTCAGCGAGATCTTCGGAGACGAGGCAGACGAGTTAAGAAGACGCGGCGGCGACGGCGGTGAGTTCGGTGCGACAACAGGACGTCCGAGAAGAATGGGATGGTTCGATGCTGTTGCTACAAGATACGGCGTTCAGATCCAGGGTTCCACAGAGGTTGCCCTCACGGTTCTTGACGTTTTAGGATATCTTGACGAGCTTCACATCTGTGTAGGCTACGAGATCGACGGAAAGGTAACAAAAGACTTCCCGACAACTCCGGAGCTTGAGAAGGCAAAACCGGTATACAAGACTCTTCCGGGCTGGAAGTGCGAGATCCGCGGAATCAAGAACTACGAGGATCTTCCGGAGAACTGCAAGAAGTATATCGAGACGATCGAGGAAGAGATCGGAGTGCCGATCACCATGGTTTCCAACGGACCGGGAAGAGACGAGATCATCATGAGAAAGTAATCCTGATCGATGACCGGAAACTGCAGCGGAACATCGCTGCCGGGAACGGATATCGGATGCAGGGATCAGAGATACAAACAAGTGGAAAAAGCGGCAAATCTATGTCAGAAATGACAAAATTTGCCGCTTTTTTCTTAATTTTTCATAAATCCTGCCATCCTCCAGTTCTTAGCGCTTGCGTTCTCAAAAAAATCCCTGTATAATGGCATTAGTTGATAAAAACCCATGAAGGAGTGGATTGAAAATGAAATTAAAGAAAGTTATGCTTATGGCAGCGCTCGCTGCAGCGATCGGCAGTGTAAATATGGTGACTGCATTTGCAGATGAGACTGCTTCCGGAGAAACAAAGTACGGCTGGGAGAGTGACGCAAAAAACAACTGGCGTTATTATGACAAGGACGGAAACCTCGCAAGCGGATGGATCAAATCCGAAGAGGGAGACGGACGCGGAAATGAAGTATGGTACTATATCGATCCGGCAACCCACATTATGGTCTCCAACACCACAAGAAACATTGACGGCGTTGATTATACATTTGGTGACGATGGAAGCTGGGTAGCGCCGAGAACAACTGCTCCGAAGGGACATATCACAGGAGGAAGATATTACAATACCTGGTCGAACCTCTGCATCCCGCAGATCATCGGAACAACGGAGACAAAAGAAGATGTCGGTGACGACTATATCGGCAGCGAATATAATGCGATCGGAAACCCGTACCGCACACAGGATCTCTGCATGAGCACAGATAACGGTGATGTTGAGATTTATTATCTCGATATGAAGAATAAACCGGATATGGATGCACAGACATTTGTAAATACACTTGTCGGTATTGAGAAAGCACAGAAAGGCCAGGCAACGCAGGCTGCTGCTGTGACGATCGCAAATCAGCAGTATTACAAAGCGTCAGTAACCGGAAAGAAGACAACAAACACTTACTACTGCCGGAAACAGGATGGATATATGGTTGTGATCTATACCAACGGAAGGATCAAAAATGCAAGTGCTCTTGACAGCATTGTCATGAATATTACAACTGCACAGTAACAGAATCAAACGTGTCATTTGCACGATGCCCCCGGGTCTGATGGCTCCGGGGGTCTTTTTATAGACTCTTTGTAACTATTCAGTAGGTCTGCGCACTTGCTGCGCTGACCGTAATAAAACATGGGACGGAAGGCAAAAATCCCATCGGCGAAGCCGATCTGGAATGGATTTTTGCTCGTAACTGTGAGGGTACTGAACAGTTACGACTCTTTTATGGATTCAGGGGGATGGGAATGGTCTTACAATCGATAAAAAGTATTTTTGCACTGTTGATATTGATCGGAATGGGCTTCTATTTCGCCAGAAAGAAATGGTTCGGAAAAAACGGAATGGATTTTCTTTCTAAATTTACGGTGGAGGCGACGCTCCCGTTCTATATGTTTTATAATATCTATCGAGACCTGGAAAGCCGGGAACGCCTTCTGTTCCTGATCACAAAGGTGCCGTATGTGTTTGCGTTGATCTTAATGTGCGTCTGTTTAGCGGCAGTGACGGCAAAGGTGTGCCGCATCAGGGAGGACAGGCGGGATACTTTTATCGTGGCAGCGGGTTTCCCGAATGTCGTTTTTATCGGATTTCCTGTGATCCAGGCGCTCTGGGGAGAGGGGATCACTTCCGTCGGCGCGATCTATTATATCGCGAGCACAGTCCTCTTCTGGACGCTGGGGATCAGTCTGCTGCAGCGGGGAGAAAAAAACGGCAAGAGTGCGAGATGGGCGCAGAATATCAAAAATCTGTTTTGCCCGACGGTCGTAGGAATGTTTCTTGGAATGGCAGCAGTCTTTTTCAGGATTGAAGTCCCTGATTTTATCCTGAAACCGCTGTCTATGATCAGCGGGGTCACATCCCCGTTGGCACTTGTGTTTATCGGAAGCGTGATCCGGAACATGGAAACATCATCGATCAGGATCGGAAAAGATATCGTTGTGGCGGTCCTTATGCGGTTTATCATGGTGCCGGCGACCGCCGTTGTGTTCCTCAGACTCCTGCCGGTGACACAGGAGATGAGAGAGGTATTCTTCATGCTGACCGTGATGCCGGCGATGGCACAGATGGGGATCATGGCGCGGGAGTATGACAGGGACTATGAGTTTGCCTGTACCGTCATCACTGTGACAACCGTGATCAGCATGGTGACGATCCCGGTGTTCATGTACCTGATGCAGACGTTTGTAATCTTCGGATAGAGGTTCGGAACAGGATCCGCAGTCACTGCATAAAATATCCGGAATGAATCTGTCTGCGTTGGAATCTGCGTCAGATCGTGATGATGTGGGATCCGGCGTGTAAGTTTCGCCGGCGTGAGACAGGCAGGGGACAGAGGAGATGCGGCACGGCGGATATGGAAGATCAGAAGGCTGAAAATCTCTTAAATCTGGCACTTTCCGTTCCGGAGGAGACGAGAGAGCGGACAAAGGAGCTGAATATTGGATATGACAGGGCGGACCGGACCTGGGAGATCATCGTGAAATACCACGGGGATCTTGCGTCTGTGCTGAGAGAAAAATTCCCAACTGTTTCGGGGACATATCTTTTAAATGATTTTGCGATCCTCCGGATCCCGGAGCGGGATGTCCCGGGAGTGATTGTACTTCGGGAAATTGAATATGCGGAGAAACCAAAGAGGCTGTTCTTTGCCCTGAACCGGGCGAGAGCGGCTTCCTGCTTTCTTCCGTCACAGAGCGGAAATGAGGGACTCACAGGAAGAGACGTTCTGGTGGCGGTGATCGACTCCGGGATCGATCTGTTTCACGAGGATTTCCGGAATGAAGATGGAACTACGAGAATTTTGTATCTGGACGATCAGGTCACCGGGAAGACATATGAAAAGGCGGAAATCGATGAGCTGCTCCGCGGGGAGAAAACACCAGGAAATTTCGGAAGTCCATCGTTTGACACGAGTGGTCACGGGACAGCGGTGGCGGGGATCGCGGCCGGAAACGGGAGAGCAAGCGGCGGGCTGTACCGCGGGGCCGCATATGAGAGCGAGCTGATCGTTGTCCGTCTTGGGATCCCGGATCCGGCAGGATTTCCGAGGACGACAGAGCTGATGAGCGGGATGGATCTTGCTGTGCGAAAGGCATTGGAGCTGGGGAGACCGATGGCGGTGAACTTAAGCTTCGGAAATACATACGGGTCGCATGACGGCGGCGGACTTCTGGAGAGGTATCTCGATTCCCTGGCGCAGATGGGACGCTTCGTATTTGTGACCGGAGCGGGGAACGAGGGGGATTCCGGAGGACACGCAAGACCGGTGATCGTGCCCGGAAGGATCGCGGAAGTCCGCCTTTCGGTGGGCAATTATGAAATGGGATTCGGAGTACAGATCTGGAAAAATTATGAGGACGGGATGCGGATCTTTCTGAGAGATCCGTCCGGTGACGCGGAGTTCGAACTGCTTCCGATACGTGGGACGGACCGGATCCGGATCGGGGAGACGGAGCTTCTGATCTATTACGGGGAGCCGTCCCCGTTTAATGCCGCCCAGGAGATCTACATCGAGTTCGTTCCGGAGCAGGCGTATGTGGAGAGCGGAATCTGGATTTTCCGGTTTCTCGGAAAGGGGCGGGAAGATACATATGTGGATCTCTGGCTTCCGTCATCCGCCGCACTCGGGCAGAATACGGCTTTTCTCGAACCGTCGCCGGAGACGACGCTCACGATCCCGTCCACGGCGTTCCGTCCGCTCACTGTCGGCGCCTACGACAGCCGGACCGGGATCTATGCCCCGTTTTCCGGCCGCGGGGACACCAGAATCTACCATGCCCAGAAGCCGGATCTCGCAGCGCCGGGCGTCGGGATCATGGCTCCGAAGAGCGGAGGCGGATATGAGGCGGTCACAGGAACGTCCTTTGCGGCGCCCCTCGTCGCCGGAGCCGCGGCGCTTCTCATGGAGTGGGGGATCGTGAGAGGGAATGACCCGTACCTTTATGGGGAGAAAGTGAAAGCGTACCTGAGGAAAGGGGCGAAACGGCTGCCGTCCGAGCTGGAGTATCCGAATCCGAGATTGGGGTATGGGGCGCTGTGTGTTTCTGAAAGTATACCGGAATGAAATGTGGAAGGAACATGAACTTTGCAAATTTCTGAAATATGACAAATTTTTCTTGAAAATACCAAATATCAGAGATATTATAGAAACATATACAAAAACGAGTCCGGAATATCGAAAATCAATGCGCAAATTTTGCAGCGTGGAACGATAATCTGAATTCGACTGCGGCGTGTGAAAATGCCGGGGCGTTCGATCCGGTCATTCACACAAATAAGAGATCATGAGGAGGAAAAAGCTATGGAAGCATTGTTTCAGGCCGTAAATGCCATATGCGGGAAGATCCAGATCGTCTCAAACCTGTTCTGGGATTTTCCGACAAACTTTGACTGGTATGCGAAGATCCCGATCCTCGGGAATTTCAGTCTGGCGATCATTCTTTTAGTCGGAACAGGAATTTATTTTACATTCCGTCTGCATTTTATCCAGGTGCGGAAATTCCGCTACGGACTCCATGTCCTGATGAGGCAGAAGAGCAGCGGAACGGGAATCTCATCCCTCGCATCATTCCTCTTGTCGACGGCGATGCGTGTCGGTCCCGGAAACATCCTGGGTGTCACCGGCGCGATCTCCACGGGCGGTCCGGGCGCTCTGTTCTGGATGTGGATCTCTGCGTTCTTCGGAATGTCGACGGCTTTCGTGGAGGCGACGCTCTCCCAGATCTTTAAAGAGCGAAAAGATGATGAGTATGTGGGCGGCCTGCCATTCTACGGAAGAAGACTTTTGAAGAATGCAGCGTGGGCAGGAGCGGCGCTCAGTGTCCTCTATATTATCTACGCGTTCCTCTGCTTCCCGGCACAGGGCTTCAACACGATCTCTGCGGTCGGCGCGATCGCGGGCGTGTTTACCGGGACCGTGATTGAGACGAATTCGTCCCTTTACTGGATCTCCTTCGCAGTTCTCATTGTTGCGACGGCGATCATCAGCTTTGGCGGGATCAAAAAAGTCACAAAGGTCACAGACCTGTTAGTTCCGGTCATGGCAGTAATCTATATCCTGACGGTTGTCCTCCTCATCGTCTTTAACATCCCGAGGATCCCGTGGTTCTTCGGAGCAGTCTTCTCCGAGGCATTCCGTCCGGAAGCAGTCTTCGGCGGAGCGTTCGGCATCGCATTAAGCCAGGGCATCAAGCGCGGCTTGATGTCAAATGAGGCAGGACAGGGAACCATCACGATGCCGGCAGCGGCAGCAGATGCGAACCATCCGTGTGATCAGGGCTGTGTCCAGGCACTCGGCGTATTCCTCGACACGATCGTGATCTGCACCCTGACAGGTTTTGTCGTTGTCATGGGAAGAATGTGGCTCACGGAGGACAGTGCGGCATGGTTTGAGCTCGGAAAACTTGACCGTTTCCTGACATCATGCGGCGCACTCACCGGAACCGGAACCATCTACCATCTTGTGACGATGCTCGTCAGCGTCTGCTTCGGATTGTTTGCGTTCACCTGCTTGGTAGGCTTTATGTCTTTCACGGAGATGTGCGCGAACCGGATCTCGACACGGCCTGCATTTATCAATACGATCCGTGTGCTCTGCCTTGTTGTCATTTCCTTCGGCGTCATCACAAATATTGCCGGCATGGATCTGAGTGCTCTCTGGGATCTCAGTGATTTTGCGAATATCCTCATGGTTTACTGCAACCTTCCGTTACAGTATATCGGATTCAAATATGTGCTTCGGGCGTGGGAACACTTTGAAAAGAATGACGGAACCGCGTTTACCTCGAAAGTTGCGGGGATCGATGTTCCGGTGTGGGATGAACACGCAGAGAAGAGAAAATAGAATATATAAAATATAGAAAGAATGCCGTCTGTTCACCTGGTAAAAAACGGTGACAGGCGGCATTTTGTCATGTCTCGTCTTCCTTTGCCTCCCAGAAATCCCTCTGGACAAACCGGCACACATTTTCCACATAATCAGCGATCGTGTAGTCATCGGCCAGCTCCAGGTAGGATTTTAGCGTTGTAAGGTAAAAACTTGACATAAACGAAACATAGAGCGGCATCGCGATCTTCAGGCGGTACCCTTTGCTTTCCCCGTGCCATCCGCTCTCAGCCAGGATTTCAGCGAGATCATGCTGGATCAGGAACATCAGGGACCCGTTTTTATTTACCTGG
The DNA here is from genome assembly GCF_045062245.2 of Pilosibacter rotomagensis. NCBI lineage: Bacteria > Bacillati > Bacillota > Clostridia > Eubacteriales > Clostridiaceae > Pilosibacter > Pilosibacter rotomagensis. The sequence goes on from NZ_CM170323.1 coordinate 1,653,580, forward strand.
TAGATCTTCTGGTATTGGGCAAGGTTTTCCTGCGCCTGTGAGAGCAGGAACGTCAAAAAGATCCGCAGGGAGTTCATGTTCCTGAAATATAAAAGGTCCTCCACCGGACGAAGTCCCTCAATATACATTTTGATGCAGTAGTGGAGCAGATCGTACTTATCCTCAAAATACCGGTAGAAGGTAGAGCGGGAGACCATGGATACCCGGCAGATATCCGTCAGGGAAATCTTTTCAAACGGCATTTCCGCCAGCAGATCCAGAAGCGCTTTCATCAAAAGCAGGTAGGTTCTGCGGACAGAGACATGCTCTTCCTGTATAGGCAGCTTTAACATAAAGCACAAAACTCCTTTATCCATTCCAAATTGGACAAAAACACTCAAATTGTCTCATTTGGCACAATTTTTGAAAACTGGTTCTTGAGTATTTTAACATAAACATAGATAATATTGCAAGTAAAAGGAATGAAAAAAAAATCCTGCTGCAGGGTGTGCGAGAAAGAAAGGCAGCCGGAGCAGGAGAGGAAAAGCGGAGGCGATCGGATGATCAGAAAGAAAGATGTACGAAGAATGGCAGCAATCCTCTGCGTGATGACCGGAATGTCCGGGATCCCTGCCTATGCGGCAGTTCCGGAGACGCTCGGAGCGAAGCCGGGTTGGAATCAGATTTCCGGAAATTGGTACTACCTTATGGGAAACGGTGCCTGGAGCACAGATTTTATCGAGGATGAAAATACATGCTACACGTTCACAAAGGACGGGATCTTCTCCTATGCGAGGAAAAATCCGAACACGCGGGGCGGAGCGTACCCTGTTGATATGCTGGATCAGAAGGAACAGGAACTCTTTGATGAGATGAATGATGAGAAGAGCGACCTGTTTTTTGATGCTTATCCGGATGCCGAGGACGACTATGACAACGGGGATGTAGAGTTTTACGATGGGCAGGCGAGCTTTGTCCTGGACCAGACGTTAAATGAAATCGCAGAGAAACGGCTCTCTCTCGCAATGGAGAAGGGATATTCGAAGAGCAGAAATATGATCCCGGGCGAGGGAACGGTGAGCGATTACATAAAGAACGTACTTCCGGAGAGAAAGAGTGCGACATTTTTTGAGATGTACCTCTGGGGACCGGAGGAGACGTACGATCCGTATGATTCTGTCATGATCCGGATGCAGGAAAAGGCGGACCGGAAGAACGATAAAAAATATTCTCTGGAATACTACCGCAGAATGGGAATCGCCCATGAAAACAGAGACGGAAAAGACTACTATATGGTAGTTCTGGAGCGGTAAGAAAAAAGAAATGACCGGGCGGTCCCGCGCCAGATCCGCGGTGCAGGACCGGCTGCATTTCAGAATTGAAGGAGAGAGGACATGGGAGAGAAGTTAAAGAATGCGCTCCGCGGGCATAAGGAGAAGAAAAAGAGCCAGAGCGGCGGCTTTTCCTATATGCTTGCGTCGTTCATCATCCATAAACGCGCGTGGATCGAGACAGTCTTTGTGATCGGCTGTCTCTTATCACTTTTGACGATGAATTTCGTCAATGTAAACTACGATCTGACAAAATACCTTCCGGACACGGCGGAATCGGCGATCGGACTTGACGTCATGCGTGACAAGTTCGGTTATCCGGGAACTGCGCGGGTCATGGTGAAGGATGTCTCACTATATGAGGCGAAGCAATATAAAGATGAGATCGCCGAGATCGACGGCGTGGACCAGGTGCTGTGGTGCGACAGTTCCGTCAACATCTACGCCGGGGAAGATTTCATCAATGAGAGCGACATCAAGGATTACTATAAGGACAGAAACGCAGTCTTCGATATCACGTTTGTCGAGGAGAGCGATTCCAGCCGGACTTCCAACGCGATCAATGAGATGAAAAATCTTCTCGGCGACAAAGGCTGTTATGTCGGAATGGCGGTCCAGAACAAATCCATGACCGAGTCCATGGAGAGCGAGATGAGCAAGATCCTCGTGGTGGCCGTTGTCATGATCTTTGCAGTGCTTTCCGTGACGACGACGGCATGGACGGAACCGATATTATTCCTGTTGGTTATGGGTGTTGCGGTCCTCTTAAACAAAGGAACGAACATTTTTATCGGAACGGTCTCGTTCCTGACGGAAAACGTCTCGATCATATTGCAGCTGGCGACGTCCATGGACTACTCGATCTTCCTGCTCGATGCGTTCATGAATTACCGCAAACAGGGAATGAATGAGGAGGACGCGATCATCAACGCCGTTCAGGAGGCGATCAACTCGATCTTCGCCAGCAGCCTGACGACAGTCGTCGGCTTCCTCGCCCTTGTAACGATGAAGTTCTCGATCGGCTTTGACTTAGGTCTCGTCCTTGCGAAAGGTATCGTGTTCAGCCTTCTGACCGTCGTATTCTTCATGCCTGCAATGATCCTGAAGTTTGCGAAGCTCAATGAGAAGACGAAACACCGTTCCTTCATGCCGGATTTCCACGGCCTTGGAAAGGTGATCTACCGGATCCGCCCGATCGTGTTCGCGGTGATCGTCCTTGTGACGCCGCTTGCCTACACAGCGCAGGGATTAAACGACTTCCTCTACGGAAATGATTCCATGGGTGCATCGGAAGGAACCCAGGTCTATGAGGATGACCAGGAGATCACGAAGATCTTCGGACGAAGCAACATGCTGCTCGCCCTGTATCCGAACACTTCGGAGGTCAATGAGCGGGCGATGGCGAAGGAGATCAAGGATCTCTCCTATGTAAAGAGCGTGACGGCCCTGGCAGACACGCTGCCGGAGGGGATTCCGGAAGAGTTCCTTCCGAAGTCCACGGTGGAACTCTTACATAAAGGCGGCTACTGCCGGATGCTGATCTACACAAGAACAAAGACGGAGAGTACGGAGGCGTTCAAGGATTCCGATGCGATCCAGGAGATCGTAAAGAAATATTATCCGGATGGCAGCTATCTCGTCGGTGAGACGCCGTCGACCCAGGATATCAAGTCCTTCATCGTCAAGGACTATGAGAATGTAAATGTGCTGTCCCTTGCGGGCGTATTCCTCGTCGTTATGATGAGCTTCAAGTCGGCAGTCATGCCGATCCTCGTCATCATCCCGATCGAGGTGGCGATCTTCATCAACATGGCGATGCCGTATTTCCAGGGCGTTGAGATGGTGTACATGGGCTACATCATCGTCAGCAGTATCCAGCTGGGTGCGACGGTCGATTACTCGATCCTCTTAGCAAACAACTATCTGGCGAAGAGAAAGACGCTCTCGAAGAAAAAAGCCTGCGTGGAAGCGATCGCGGCGTCCTGTTCCTCGATCTTTACATCCGGTTCCATCATCACGCTGGCCGGATATATTGTATACATGATCTCGTCCACAACGGCGATCGCCGACCTTGGCCACCTGATCGGACGAGGCGGACTGTTCAGCCTTGTATTGGTACTGACAGTGCTTCCGCTGCTCCTGACTTTGTTTGACAACTTTATCGTCGGGGAGAAGCCGGCAGCGGCGCTTGCGAAACGTCTTCACCGCCGGGTGAAGAACCGGAGAGAAAAACGGAACGCGAAAAAAGGTGAGACGGAAGAAGATACAGAGGAAGGCGCGGATCCCTACGAGGACGATGAAAACGAAGCGGCGGCAGGCAGGGAGCCGGAGATGACAGATAGAGAAGGAATGGAGGAGAACGGTGATGAGACAGAAAAATAGAAAGATCATGGCAGCGGGAATGGCAGCTGTCACGCTCTGCACCAGCCTTGTTTCCACGCCGGTCTATGCGGCGGAGGCGTCTGTGAGCGTCGATGAATCGATGTACGTGAACCTGGATTACTATGGTTCTGTAGATAAGGTGAATGTTGTGAAAGGAGTGAGCTTAAACGGACTCACGAGCTTCACGGACTATGGAAATTATCTCGATGTCACAAATATGACCAACAATACGACCCCGGAGATCGGAGACGGAAAAGTTATCTGGAATCTCCCGGCCGACACAAAGGGATATTTTTACTATAAAGGAGCGATCGACAAGGACACGGTGACACTTCCGTGGACGATGGATGTCTCCTACAAATTAAACGGAGTCCCGACGGATGCAGAGAAGCTCGCCGGAGCTTCCGGACTCGTGGAGGTCCATGTGACCGCGAAACCGAACGATGCGGCGAGAGATTATTATAAGAACAATATGCTGCTCGTTGTCGCGATGCTCGTCGATATGAGCAAATGCTACAGTGTCGAGGCGGAAGGCGCGCAGACGCAGAGTCTCGGTTCCCAGACCGCGATCATGTATACGGCGCTTCCGGGCGAGGACGGCGACTATACAATCCGGATCGGCTCTGACAAATTCGAGACATCCGGCGTCATCATGGCGATGGTCCCGGGAACCATGAAAGACCTTGAGCATATCGTGGACTTAAAGGATGCGAAGGACACCTGGAAAGGTGCCGGAGACCAGTTATATGACAGCATGGACCAGCTGGCAGCTTCTTTGGAGAGCATGAGAAGCGGCGTCAACGAGCTGAAACAGGGATTAAACGAGGCGGAGAATGCGAGAGGCATCATCAGCGGTTCCAAAGATGAGATCCTGGACAGCAATGACCAGGCACTTGCATCCTTAAATGCCCTTTCCGAGCAGCTCGGAACGATCATCCCGTATATCCAGACGGCGAAGGATGCCTCCGAGGTTGCCCACAGCAGTCTGACGGATGTTGTCAATACGCTCGGAAATATGCAGGAACCGCTCCGGAAGCTTGATACAAGTCTTCGCGGTTTAAAGAGCAGCTCCGGAAGTGCGTCTGTGAGCGTTGATGACGTGGTATCAGCAGTCCAGCAGATCAAAAAGCTGGACACACAGCTCCAGAAGAGTATCGTGGACTTTATCAAAAATCTTGCATCATCCCAGGCATCCATGGAGGATACGATTGCGGATTACTACGATGTTGAGGCAGGGGATGCGGATGAACAGGCACTTGCCGAGGCGGCTGCGGGAGCAGATACTTCCGCCGGTCACGCCGGTCTGCTGAATGCCCAGGAGCTGATCGGGATCTTAAAACAGAAGGAGAAAGCGCTCCGCCAGGTTGCTTCCTCCAGCAATGCGCTGGTTTCCGACACATCGAATATGCTGGATGATGTGTCGAATGTCGCGAGATATCTTGCGCAGACGACGGATCAGATGGATTATCTGATCGAGGATACGAAGGCTCTGAAGGATTCCCTGGACGTCTATTATCCGGATCTTCAGTCTGCGCTGGATGATTCCAAAGAGCTTGTGAACCGTACAACGGATGCGCTGAATAATAGCACGAACTCTCTGACACTTGTACAGAATACGGTCCGTGCGAGCTCTGACAGCCTTGATGCGGCGGCGAAGGATTCCATCAAGGGAAGTCTGAATGTCCTGAACAAGAGCCTGAATGTTCTCGACAGCACCAGCTCCATGAGAAAAGCCGGACGCACCATGAAGGATACGATGGACAATGAGTGGAGTGATCTTGAGGATGACACCAACTTCTTAAATATGGATCCGAGTGCGGAGAAGGTTTCCTTTACTTCCGATGAGAATGCGGAGCCGAATACCCTGCAGATCATCATGCGCACGGAGGAGATCAGCGTGGATGATGATGCAGAGCTTCTCGATGCAGAGACAGAGAAGGCAGCAGTCAATCCGCTTCAGAGAATGTGGAACATGCTTGTCCAGATGTGGAAGGCGATCGTTGAGATTTTTAAGAACAGGTAAATAAAGGATATGTGACAGATCTGTGCAGGAGGACGTGCGGCAGGATGGTTCTGCGGGGACGTTTTTCTGCACAAACTGGCATATGAGGAAAGAAAGAGAAGCGCGTGGAAGAACTTCTTCCGGGAAGGAGAAGAGCGATATATGAAGAGATTTGGAAAGAAGCTGGCAGGATTTCTGCTGGCAGCAGCTCTGGCAGTGACTGCGGCGGTTCCGGCTTTTGCGGCAAGCAGGTCAGCGGTCGGAAAAATCTATCTGACGATCGACAGCACGGTAGGCCTTAAGAACGACTCTGAGGACGTCACAGTGACGCCATACGGGGATAACACGGATTTCTACTATGTGAGCAGCATTTATATCGAAAACAACGACGGAAACGGCTATACGGAATCGAATCCTCCGAAGATCACGGTGACGCTGGAAGTTGCGGATGAGGAGAATTACTGTTTTTCGGGAACAGCCTCAAAGGATTTCCGCCTGACGCTTGCAGATTCCGCAAAGGATGGCTACGGAAAAGCGGAGTACGTGAAGGCGGTAAAGAAAGATGACAGAAGCACCATCGAGCTGACATTCCGCCTGACGTTCAATAAGAAGACAACCGCATCCACAACAAGTACCATAAAGTCTCCTGTGGGTGTGTCCTGGTCTCCGGATGCTTACGGAACGGGAATATGGTCAGCCGTCAACGGGGCGAAATATTACCAGCTCCGTCTCTTAAAGGACGGCAGTCTCACGGGGGATGAGTTTACGATCTACGGAACCGGATATGATTTCTCAAGACTCATGGGAACTACGGGTTCCTACAGCTTTGAAGTCCGCTCTGTAAAGTCCTCCAACAATGCAAAGAGCGCCTGGGTCCGCTCCGGGGAGATCGGCTCCTACGCCGCAGGTTCCTGGAAACAGAGTGCCGACGGCCGATGGTGGTGGGACTATGGCGATGGCACCTGGGCAGCAGCAGAATGGCTTTACATCAATGGAAAATGGTATTATTTTCAGGAGGACGGATATATGGCGACCGGCTGGATCACCCTGTATAATAAGTCCTATTATCTGGATCCGTCAAGCGGAGCGATGTACAGGAGCGAAAGGACGCCGGACGGGCTTTACGTGAATGAGAGCGGCGTGTATGTGCCGGGAATATAATGTGAAACAGTTTTTTATCATAAAATCGGCAGAATACCCCCATTCCTCGTAGGTGGCGGGATGAATGCCACTATAACGATACACAGACAGATGTAAAACGGTAAGCAATTACAATTCTTTCTCTTCCCTTTTGTGGAACCATGTGCTATAATTGGTGCAGAACATATGTTCTGCACCAATTAGGAAAGGAGGAACCGTTTTGTATTTGACCGTATGCCAGCAGCTAAAGCATCTGTCCAAAGATGAATTCCTCATTCTACGGGAATTATGCCGCACAGCCAAAAACCTGACCAACCAGGCCATCTACCAGGTACGGCAGCATTACTTTGAACATAGCCGGTATCTCCCATATGAGAAAAACTACGCCATCTTAAAGACTTCCGAAAACTATCGGCTGCTGAATTCCAACATGGCCCAGCAGATCCTTAAGGAAGTGGATGGATCTTTTAAGTCTTTCTTCGGTTTGTTGAAACTGGCAAAGCAGGGGAAGTATCCGTTTTCATCCTGCAGGCTGCCCAAATACCTTCCAAAAGACGGCTACGCAACCCTGATCGTCGGGTTTGTAAGACTGAATGGGAACCGGTTTGTCCTTCCGTACTCAGCAGCGTATAAGAAGCATCATAAACCGGTCACCATTACCATCCCGCCGGTCCTGGCAGATAAAACCATTAAGGAGATCCGTATCATCCCAAAAGCAGACGCCAGGTTCTTTGAGATCCAGTACACCTATCAGGTGGAAGCGGCTCAGAGAAATCTGAATCCGACCCATGCACTGGCGATCGACTTCGGGATCGACAATCTCATGACGGCCGTTTCCAACAGAGGGGAAAGCTTCCTCATTGATGGGAAACGCTTAAAATCCATCAACCAGTGGTTCAACAAGCGGAACGCCTGCCTGCAGAGCGTCAAAGACAAGCAGCATTACGGAAAGAAAACAACCAGACGTCAGGCCGTTTTGCAGAGGAAGAGAAACAACCAGGTCCGTGACTACATGGGTAAAGCAGCGAAACAGGTGGTCACCTACTGCATCCGGAACGATATCGGAACCCTGATCGTGGGCTACAATACCACATTCCAGCGCTCCTCAGACCTTGGCAGGCAGATGAACCAGGTCTTTGTGGGAATTCCGTTCGGGATACTCCGCAGGAAACTGAAATATCTGTGTGAAATGAATGGGATCCGCTACGTGGAACAAGAGGAAAGCTATACTTCCATGGCATCCTTCTGGGATCTGGATGAAATGCCCGTATATGGAGAAGCAGGACTTGTGCCACCGGTCTTTTCCGGCCGCAGGATCTGCCGTGGCCTGTATCAGGACCGCTCTGGAAGGCGGATCAACGCTGATGTCAATGGTGCTTTAAATATCATGCGTAAATGTAACATTGTGAGCCTAAGGGCTCTATATGATAGAGGCGATGTGGATACGCCTGTAAGAATAAGGATCGCCTGAGAGCGGGCGGAAACTCAAAGATCAAACTTCTTAAACGGGAGTCCAAGGATTCCCCAGAAGCCCCCACTTCAAATTTCTTCAAAATTAAGTGGTGGGTAATTCACGGATTTAACATGATCGACGCATAGAAAATACCGTCTTTCCACGCAAAACGCGCATCCCCGTGATACCGCTCCGCGATCATGCGGATAGATTCCGTTCCGATTCCATAACCGGAGTGCTTGGTGGAGAGAAGCTTATCCCCGGACCAGTTCGGGCTTCCGGAGCTTGTATTGTCGGCGGTGATGGAAAGCATGGAGGAGCCGGTCTGGACCACATGGAGCCGGATGAAAGGCTGGATTTCCGCATCGATGCCTGCACACGCATCCACCGCATTCTCCAGCAGATTTCCGATCAGAACACAAAATTCCGTTTCCGGGATCACCGGCGGGTCATCCATCTGGATAGAGACCTGCATGGTGATCCCGTTTTTTTCTGCCTGTTCCGCGTAGAAGGAGAGGATCGCGTTGATGGCATAATTTTTACAGTAGGAGCGGATATCCTGAGGCTTGAACATCTTCTCATAGTCGCTCAGATAATCCTTCAGGGAAGCGAGATCCCCACGGTCGGCACAATCCCTGATGACAGTCAGGTGCTGCCGGAAATCGTGCCTTGCCCGGCGGTTATCCTGAATTCTGGCGGTGAGAAGATTGTACTGGTCCGACTGGATCTTTAGAAGCTTTTCCATCGTTTCGGATTTTGCGGCGGCCTCTGCCTGATCCTTAAAGAACTGGAGCAGCAGGATCTGTGTGTGGCTGGTGAGGAACATGCAGACCAGAAGAAGAATCCTCGCGATAAGATGCGCCTGATTGAAGCTTCCGTCCCGGATATTGCCGGTCAGGAGAAAAATGATCATGGTTGTGGAAAATGGCAGGAGCCAGGCGGTTTTCCAGATCGCAGGAGCCTGTATGGCAGAGAGACTGTCCATGATCTCGATCAGCCGCTTCATCATAAAACAGGCAGTGAGGAGTACGAGGATCAGTGTGATAATGCCGGACTGCCAGGTGTAGAATCCGCAGTTAAAAAACTTTTTGCAGATAAAAAAGGAGCAGGCGCGGATCACCATCAGGTAGTCCAGAACAAAGGTGTACTGGAACGTGATGATGCCGATATTCGTCTGAACCAGATAGTAGAGGAAGGCTCCAAAAATGGGGATCGCCAGATACTGCACATATACGGCGGGAAACCCCAAATATACCAGTATCGCGAAGATTGCCAGATAAATAGTTTCCGCAAAAACGGAGATCAGGATCGCTCTTTTTCCGGAGCAGCGAAGGTATGCATGAAGGGGCAGGTACGCGAACATATGGAACGGGTAGGTGCTGCAAAATTCATTAAAAAGAAGTTCTGTCATATTGACCTCCCCGGACCATGGAATAGGAATATTCGAGAAACTGTTCCCGGACTTCCTTATATTTTAAACGGCTGATCGGGACCTGGACTCCACTCTTTAAAAGAAAACGATCTTCCAGGAGCTTTTCCACATCTTCAAAGTTTACGAGGATCCCCTTGATGCAGTCAGAAAACCATGGGTACGGGAGCAGGAGTGCGGAGAAGTCCTTCTGACTCATGGAGACTGCCAGCTCCTGCCCATCTTTAAAATGCACAAGGACCTGCCGCCTTACATATTCGGTGTAGGAGATCTCATGGATCAGAAGCTGTGTCTTTCCGCAGGCAGTTGCAACCTCCACGGATCTGGACTGTTCCGCAGCCTGAAGTCCGCACCGGTCGAGGGCGGAAAAAACACCGTCCTTCCCGATCGGCTTCAGGAGATAAAAGGACGCGTTTACATTGTAGCTCTCCACGGCAAACTCCGGAGAGGTGGTGATAAAGATGATCCTGCAGTCATGATCTGTCTGCCGGATCCGTTTTGCAGTCTCCATTCCGGTGATCCCGTCCATGTAGATGTCGAGAAAAATAAGGTGATATTTTCCGGCTGTAAAGGTGTCTAAAAAGTCCTCCCCACTGGAAAAAAGATCCATGGTCCGGCACTGGAGCCGATGCTGTTCCATATATGTATCAATCAATCCGACAAGCCGGTCGGAATCGGTTTTTAAATCATCAATGATCGCAATGTTCATATTCTGCCGCACCTCCGATGCAATAAGCTAAAGTTATTTTACCATGTTTTTGGGGAAAAGTGTGGAAGAATGTAAAAAATCATGGTAAGCCTTTTGTGGTTAAAAAAAATATCAATCTTTTACATCTTGTGTCGAAAAATGACATCTTGTGCAGGAAATATTGACGATAAAACGAGAAGGGGATAAAATTTGAGAAAAGCTGGATCAATCTGTGCAATGGTAAGAAAATATCGATAAAGGGAGGACAGGCATATGAGAAAACGTCAGGAGATAAGGCGGATCGCAGCGTCAATTATGGCAGCGGTAATGATGGTGACCGCAGTGCCGTTTGGCGGAGCAGCATATGGAAATGAAATACCCAGGGGGGTATAGTAAACACTGAAGATAAAGAGACGCTTACGGCGTCGGATTCGAATGGTGAATATAAGAAAATTTCGGATTCCGATGCGGATGCGAAGACAGAGATGGAAGCAGCAAAAAAGAGGAACAGATTGCGCTCTTTTGATGCGGAAACTACTATTACAGGATCTGGAGAAGAAAATGATCCCTATGTAATTTATAGTTCTGGGGACTGGGTCAAGGTGATGACACAGGGAACGAAATATAATAAATACGGTAATCTACAGGGATATTTTGCATTAGGAGAAAATATTGATTTAAGTGAAGCTGGTGAGTGGAGTGCATCAAACTTAAGCAAAACGTTTGATGGACGGGGATATGAAATCAGTGGACTAAAACAGCCGTTATTCTATGTTGTGACCGGAACGGTAAAAATCTTAAAGTGCAGGTCGAAATAGAGAATGGGGCAAAAGAGACCGGTGCAATTGCAAGATATACGCAGGATAACGCAAGGATAACGAATTGCGCAGTAAGTGGAAATGTTGAAATAAGTGCCTGCAAACCGGTGGGAGGTATTGTTGGACAGTGCCAGGGAATAACATATATAGAGAATTGTTTTGTTGATTTAAATGTAGCGAATACATATGAAGATGCAAGGAAGAATAATGTCCCCTTAGCGGGCGGACTGGTTGGAAGTGTCAGCTCTTACAACCAGTTGAATATTAAGAACTGCATAGCACTCGGAACAGTAAGTACGATCTGTGGGGAAGGCTGCGGAGGCCTGGTAGGAGGACATAGTAGAAGCGTTAACATTTCTCAATGCGTTGCATTGCAGGAAAAAGTTATAACAAATTTAGAATATCTTAGCTATGTAGGAAAGATATTTGGTAATTCATATGGCAGTGTTAATGGGACAGGCAATTATGCATATAATAACATGTCTGGAGGAGCAAAAGGGACTGGTAAATTCAACACAGTAGGACTTACAGGAGGTGTTTCGAAGGAGACCTGTCTGACAAAGGAATTCTGGAAAGATACGATTGGCTTGAGTGGTGAAAGCTGGACAGTTGAGGATGGATCTCTTCCGGTGTTAAAGACATCTGGGATCGACCCGGCAAAAGAGCTCACAAGCGGAGAGCCGCCAATCTATCTGGCAAAAACAAATACAGTCCGTGGAACTGTGAAATCTGCAGATGAAACTGTAATTTCGGAAGCGACGATTATAGTTAAAAATGAAAATGGAACAGAGATCACTACGAATAGCGCGCCAGATGGAACATTTACGATTGAAGTTCCGGATGGCACTTATACGATTATCGTGAAAAAAGCGGGATATCTGACAGTGACCAACGAGGAGATTGGGATTCCGTCATCAGAGGACGTGACAATTGTGATGCAGGCAAATCCCGTTACACTTGGAGCCGACACGATCGTCAATGCAGAGTTTAAAACAACCGATTTAGAATCAACAATGGCATCGGATACGATTGAAATTTCCTATGCTGGAACAGATGCGTTAGAGGTATCGGATCTTGCAGTGTCTTCGGAAGAGAAGGAATTAAAGGATTATTCTGGCGTGATCATTACAGAAATTGAAACACCAGAGATATCTGACACGTCGAATACAAGAAATGTGAAAATCAGCTTTGCAAAATCTCTGGATCTGGGATTTACAAATAAGAAAACGGCATACCTTTTTTACAAAAATAGTCTGGTCAGTGAAATCACACTGAAGAAAACAATCGGGAAAGTTCAGCTTCTAAAGCCGGCAAATGCAAAGTGGGATGATACGGTAAAAGGAAAAGCAGTATGGGATGCAGTTGAAAACGCATCGGGATATCAGGTACAGCTGTATAAAGGTGAAGTCCTGATAATTTCACAGCCTATTTCCGAGCAGTCTCAGACGAGCTATGACTTTACATCTGAAATCAAGGAAACGGGAGACTATACATTTAAGGTAAAAGCGCTTGGAAATGAGACTTATGAAGAAAGTCTGGAGACAGAAAGCGAAACATATACTTTTACAGAGCAGAGCCTTCAGGATGTGAAGCTGGCAGCAGAAAATGCGCTGAAAGAGCTGGCTGTGACGAACGAGACAACTGAAGATGTAGTTCTTAACACAGTTACAAATGTATGTACGAACGAGAGAATTAAAGCTGCATGGTCATCTGAGCATGGTTTTATACTTGAGAGCGCTACAGATGGCGCTGATCCAGGAACTGATGGCAGGATTCAGGGAACGATCATTCTGACTTTAAACAAAACTGACGGGGCTTCTGAAACGCTGGAATTAGAAGTAGATCTCAAAATTCTGCCTAAATTTAAGGTGACATTTGAAGCCGGTAGTGAGACATTCACAGGAACAGCTCCGACACAGGAAAATGTGACGGAAGGAACTGTCATCAAGCTTCCCGAGAATTCATTTACCGTATACGGAAAGAACTTTATCGTATGGAGTGCCGGGGATGGAACACTGTATCAAAAAGACTCAGAATATACAATGCCGAGAGGGAATGTCACGTTCACAGCAATGTGGGAAGATGATGTATGGGATGGAACTAAAACGAAAAAACCGGATCAAGATACAGAGGGCTATTATCTGATCAGTACAGGTGCTGAGTTTGCCTATTTCCAAGATAAAGACCTTGGAAAAGCAAAATTGATGTGCGATATAAACCTTAACGGTCATCCTTTCAAGGCAATAGAAAAAGTGTCAGAATTTGACGGTTGCGGTCATTCCATTAAGGGACTTAATATTGTCAGTGGAAGTTTAATTTATACAGGTTTATTCCAAATATTGACGAACGATAATATAAGCATCAGGAACCTGAATATTGAAAACGCAAAAATCACATATACTCGTGACAAGGCTTCCCCGGATATCGGAATTCTGGTAGGAAAAGTACATGGTGGAAAGCTCTCGATTGAGAATTGCTTTGTGAGTGGTGTAATTGAAGCAGGAGAAAAATATAAAACGGATGCAGGCGGTCTTATCGGGTATGTCACAGATGGATCAAATGTAACGATCCGTTCTTCCTATGCGAATGCCAGAATACAGAACGCCGGAAGTGATTCATTCGTGGGTGGATTTGTTGGACTGGCGGGAGGAACCGGAATTGTAACGATTGAGAACTGCTATGCGATTCCCGATATTCGAACAGGAGAACATATAGGAGGATTTGCTGGAGCAGGAAATGGCACAGTCATCAGGAACAGCTATGCGGCAGGGGAAAGCCTTCCGACGGGAATCGTTGCAGGTGACACAAGTGGTCTTGCTGAAATGGGAACAATCCAAAACAGCGTCAGCATCTTCCCTGAAATGACATCCGTAAACAGAATCAGCAAGGGCGGAACACTTTCTGGAAACTATGGATTTGTGGGAACGACAGCGAGTGATAAATCCGGAAACATTCTGACACCAAAGACAGAAAATGTTGGTGAAAATCGGCCATACGGAGCAGATGCGTCGGAGGCCTGGCTGAAATCAGAGAAGTTCTATCAGGATACTCTTGGATGGGACTTTGGAGACGTGTGGACCATGCCGTCTGCAGAGAGTGGTTACCTGTTCCCTGTATTAAAAGAACAGAAAGAATCCATGATTCCAACCCTCTCCCTGGACATGGATCCGTCAGTTATCAGTGTCAGTCTGGATCAGCAGCAGGCGACTCTCTATCCGAGGGGAAGTCTGAAGCTTAGAGCGAGGGTTGAAAGTAAGAATGGAGCATCAAGAGATGTAAAATGGGTCAGCAGCGATCCGGCAGCGGTTCATGTGACAGATGATGGAACGGTGGCCGTCCACAAAGATGCAGCGGCTGGTACCTACAAAGTTACTGCAGTCAGCCAGTTTGACGAAAGCAAACAGGCGGACAGCGAGATTACTGTAGATAATCGTGAGCACACGGTCAGCATTACCCGTGAGGATACTAAAAACTCTCCAAATGCCGAGATCGGAGTATATTGGAGCAGAGAGGACGCAGAAGGTGCATCGAATGCGTCTCCGGTGGCAGAAGGCAAAGGAACAGCAGATTCCCCGATCACATTCCAGGCCAAGGCTGGTTCTGAGATATATCTGAAATTTAAGGACCTTGCAGAGAAAGATGTAGTAAACAAAATAGCGGTAACAGATAAAGATGGAAAAACATTTGAAGCAAAGTTGTGCAGCATAGATCCGTTTATCGGACATTTCACGATGCCGTGCGGTGATGTCAAAATTGAAGTAAAATACGCAACAGATATTACATATTACCAGTACACCTGGTTTGTCGGACAGGACTGGAGTACATGGGGAACGACAGCGACCTACACAACTACAAGCTGGGGAAACAGTGATAAGGTCGGATCTCTTAAAATTACAAATATCATCAATGGTAAATTGTTTGATAAATTTGATATCAAGGGAATATCCAAATATAAAGGAGACCCGATCAGTCCGCAGGAAGTATCTGATAAAGCTTCTCTCACACAAAATGGAATGTACTATGTGGATCATTCAACAGAATATCCAACCCTGTACGTATATCTTGACGGACCTGGAATGATCTCCGTAAATATTGAGGTGAAGGATGATAAGAACGCGTCATATAACATTGTACGGAAATCAGGAAACAGCAGCTACTATACTTTGGATAAACCAACAGCCAAAGCTGGCGAAACGATCACAGCGACGTTGACACCAGCTGGCGTTCAGTGGCTGAAAGACAATCCGACGGAAAATGCGGTATTTACCTACGAAGGTGGTTTAAACGTTGTCCTGTTCCCGCCGAGATTTAAACAGCAGGCGGATGGAAGCTGGACTGCATCTCTCACGATGCCGGCATGTGACATTGTGACGAATGTGATCTTTGGGGCGAAGAAAAAAGCCAAAATCGAGGGGACAGACAAAGAATTTACCTATGATGGAAATCTGCACCGAATTGATGAGGACGTTCGGGCATCATGGGGAGAGTACGATATCTCTGCGGATCTGCGGAATCAGTATGAAGTGATTTACAGCGGTATTAACGGAACCGATTATAACAGCAAAGTGGCACCGACAGACGCAGGAACCTACAAATGCACGGTAAAGATCAGCGACGATAATACGGATTATGAGTGTGACCCGATCACTCTGACACTTACGATCAAAAAAGCAGCAATGAAAACACCGGATACTCCGACAGCTGCAGGGATTGGAGTCAATACGATCACTTTAAATCCGCCGACAACATTTACGGATGGAACTCAGATTCCAGAGTTATGCGGCTTTGAATATCGCCTTGGAGACGGGGAATGGCAGGATTCTGCAGTGTTTGCGGGACTGCTTCCGGACACGGACTATGATTTCTATGTGAGAGTGAAGGAAGGACGGAATACAGAGGCATCAGAAGTGAGCGGAGTACTGGATGCGCGGACGAAGACGGCATCTGAGCCAGTCGATCCAGATAAGCCAAATCCGGATGATCCGAACCCAGATAAGCCGAATCCGGACGAGCCGAACCCGGACAACCCAACTCCATCAAAACCGGGAACCAGTTCCGGATCTTCCGATGATTCCGGCGATTCCGGAGAACCGGCATCAACGACCAGAAGCCATTCTGACGGAACCTGGAAAAAGGATCAGAATGGTTGGTGGTATGAGCTGCCGGGTGGCAGATATGTATCCGGTTCCTATGTGACGGATCCGATATCCGGCGTGCGGAGCGAACAGGTGGCATGGAGACGGATCGACGGCGCATGGTGGGCATTCGGTGGGGATGGTTACCTGAAGACCGGATGGATCTGGGATGCGGCAATCGGAAAATGGTATTACGTGGACGAAAAACGCGGAATGCTCACGGGCTGGTACCTGGACCCGCAGGACGGAAGATGGTATTATCTTGATCTTGCGACAGGAGAGATGCTGACTGGATGGCAGCTGATCCCTGGATGGGGCTATATGTACTTAAATCCATTCGCTGAGGCGCAGACCTGGTTTTACGATGAAGCTTCCGGAATGTGGATCTATGACACAGAAAACACCAGAAGACCTTACGGCTCGCTGTATATGAACGAAAAGACACCAGATGGATATTTCGTGGATGAGAATGGAGTCTGGAAGGAAAATTAAACATTTCGTGAGCTTTTTCAACAGATGAAATAAGAAAAGTGTCCCAGGGAGATGTCCCAGGGGCACTTTTTTCTTCCATTTTCCGCCAAATAATGATATGATGGATACCGGCAGCATAAAGCGCGAAGGAAAGATGCCGCTGTTTAGGCATTTTACAGCGGCGAAAAGACAGGAAATTGAATGCTGCATAGAAAGGTGAGCACGACAATGAATTTTATTGTACCAGCCGGTTATACTCCGGATATTGACTTAAAAGAGACCCAGATCGCCATCAAGGTCGTGAAGGATTTCTTCCAGAAGGAACTTACAAAACAGTTAAATCTGACCCGAGTTTCCGCTCCGTTATTTGTAACGCCGGAATCCGGATTAAATGATAACTTGAACGGTGTGGAGCGCCCGGTTGCCTTCGATATCAAGGAAGGCGGAAGAAAGGCAGAGATTGTCCACTCCCTGGCAAAATGGAAACGTTACGCGTTGAAACAGTACGGCTTCCAGCCGGGTGAAGGTTTATACACCGATATGAACGCCATCCGCCGCGATGAGGACACCGACAACATCCACTCCATCTATGTGGACCAGTGGGACTGGGAAAAGGTGATCACGAAGGAGGAGAGAACACGCGAGACACTGGAAGAGACTGTCCGTGCCGTATATAAGGCATTAAAGATCACAGAGGACTATATGGCATACGAGTACGACTATATCGGCCGTGTTCTCCCGGAGCACATCGAGTTTATCACATCCCAGGAGCTTGAGGACCTCTACCCGGATCTCACCCCGAAGCAGAGAGAGTATGAGATCGTGAAGCTTCACGGCGCTGTGTTTATCGAGCAGATCGGCGGAAAGTTAAAATCCGGAGAGCCCCACGATGGACGTGCTCCGGACTATGATGACTGGAAATTAAACGGCGATATTATCGTCTACTATCCGGTTCTCGACATTGCCCTTGAGTTAAGCTCCATGGGTATCCGCGTGGACGAGATCTCCCTGCACGAGCAGTTAAAGGCGGCAGGCTGTGAGGAGCGCGAGAAGCTTGCATTCCAGAAGGCATTGTTAAACGGAGAGCTTCCATACACCATCGGCGGAGGTATCGGACAGTCCCGTATCTGTATGTTCTTCTTAAGAAAAGCCCATATCGGTGAGATCCAGTCTTCCTTGTGGCCGGATGAGGTCCGTGAGGAGGCGAAGAAGGCGGGAATTCCGCTGCTGTAAGCAGCAGGCGGATGCGGATCTGCACAGACTTATTATGAGAACGACCCGGCGGCGCAAGCCTGACCGGTATTAAATATTCAGGAAAACAGTTACGGTCCACAAAGATGTGTGCGGTAACTTTTCCTGCTTATGGAGGTAAAAAAATGGCAAATGAACGTTTGAGGGAACTCAGGACCCTGATGAAAGTGAGAAATGTGGACGCGTACTATGTTCCGTCTTCCGATTTCCACGATTCTGAGTATGTGGAGGACTATTTCAAATGCCGCGCATTCCTGTCCGGCTTCACAGGTTCCGCGGGGACCATGGTGATCACCCAGGCTTTTTCCGGCATGTGGACGGACGGAAGATATTTCGTTCAGGCAAAGAGAGAGCTGGAAGGTCAGGACACACGTCTGATGGCGATGGGAGAGGAAGGTGTTCCGACGATCGAGGAATACCTGACGGATCATATGCCGGAAGGTGGAGTTTTAGGCTTTGACGGCCGCGTGGTCAATGCAGCCCAGGGAAGAAAATTTGAGGCGATGATGGCGAAGAAACACGCGACTCTCTCCGTGGGGGATGACCTTGCCGGGGAAGTATGGGAAGAACGCCCGATCCTTCCGGCACCGGAAGTCTGGACTCTCGATGTGAAATATGCAGGTGAGACTGTGACGGAAAAACTGATCCGCCTCAGATCCGAGATGGATGAGAAGAATGCGTCCGTCCACATCTTATCAAGCCTTGACGATATCGCATGGCTCTTCAATATCCGCAAGAATTCGGATGACGGAAATGTGCTCGCACCGGCGTTTGCCCTGATTACGGAAGACGAGGCGAGACTCTTTATCGCCAGCCGTAAATTCTCTCCGGAGCTGCGCGCTTATTTTGAAAAGAATCATGTGACGATCGAAAAATACGACGCGATCTATGATGCGGTGGCGGAGTTAAAGAATGAGACGGTTCTCCTGGAACCGGAGAAGGTAAACTTTGCCCTCTATAAGAAGATCGACGCATCCAACCGCGTTGTGGAGGCCATGAACCCGACTTCCCTCATGAAGGCGGTGAAGAACCCGGTGGAGATGGAAAACCTCCGCAAGGCCCATTTAAAGGACGGCGTTGCCCTGACAAAATTCCTGTACTGGATGAAGAAAAACGCCGGAAAGGTCGCTCTCACGGAGACAGAAGCTGCAGAGCGTCTTGAGGATTACCGGAAAGCCCAGGAAGGTTATCTCGGACCGAGCTTCACGACGATCTCCGCATTCGGATCCAACGCCGCGATGTGCCATTACCACGCGACAAAGGAGCAGGAGAGCCCGGTCGGAACAGACGGATTCTATCTTGTTGACTCCGGCGGACAGTATTATGAGGGAACCACGGACGTGACGAGAACGATCGCGATCGGCCATGTCACGGACGAGATGAAGGTTCATTTCACGCTTGTCATGATGGGAATGCTGCGTCTGATGCATGCGAAATTCTTATATGGCTGCCGCGGACTCAATGTGGACTATCTGGCAAGAGGCCCGCTCTGGGAGCGCGGACTCGACTTCAACCATGGCACCGGTCACGGCGTCGGCTTCCTGTCTGCGGTTCATGAGCGCCCGAACGGTATCCGCTGGCGCATCGTTCCGGAGCGCCAGGACTCCTGCGTCCTGGAAGAGGGAATGCTGACTTCGGACGAGCCGGGACTTTATATTGAGGGAAGCCACGGCATCCGTACCGAGAACCTGACGATGTGCAGAAAAGCGGAAAAGAACGAGTACGGCCAGTTCATGTGCTTTGAGAACATGACTTTCGCGCCGATCGACCTCGACGCGGTGGACATTTCCGTGATGGAGCCGTCCGATGTGAGAAACTTAAATGAGTACCATAAAGCGGTCTACGAGAAACTTTCACCGTTTATGACGGCGGAGGAGAACGAGTGGTTAAAAGAGGCGACAAGACCGATCGGGGAGGATTATACATGGCGGATCTAGAGAAAAATATCCTTGTGGTGATCCCGGTAAATGAGGATCATAAAAAGTTCCTGGAAGAGAAAGCTGCATCTGGCAACAAAAACTGCTGCGTCCGCTATGTGAACGGCAGCGATGTCACAGCTGAGGATGTAAAAGAGGCAAACGTGATCATCGGAAATGTCGATCCGGCACTTGTAAAAGAGGCGAAAAATCTGGAACTGTTCCAGTTAAACTCTGCCGGTGCAGACCAGTACATCAAACCGGGGATCCTTCCGGAACAGGCGGTGCTCGCAAATGCGACGGGTGCTTACGGGCTTGCCGTATCGGAACATATGCTGGCGCTGACTTTTGATCTGATCCGCCGTTTTAACCAGTATCATGCGAACCAGGCAAAGCACATATGGCAGTCCATGGGAAATATCACCTCTGTAGAAGGTTCGACGATCCTGGTGCTCGGACTCGGAGATATCGGCGGGGATTACGCGAGAAAGTGCCATGCACTCGGCGCTCATGTGATCGGTGTCCGCCGCACGAACCGGAATAAACCGGATTATCTGGATGAGCAGCATACGATGGACGATCTGGACGAGCTTCTCGGAAGAGCAGATATTGTTGCGATGGTGCTTCCGGGCGGAGACGCTACAAACCACATCATGGACGAGAGAAGACTGCGCCTGATGAAAAAGGGCGCGTACCTGATCAACGTCGGACGCGGAAATGCCGTTGACCCGGAGGGACTTTACAAGGTCTTAAAAGAGGGACATCTCGGCGGCTGCGGACTCGATGTGACGGAGCCGGAACCGCTTCCGGCGGACAGTCCGCTCTGGGACCTCGGAAACCTCGTGATCACGCCTCATGTGGCCGGAAACTTCTTCCTTCCGGAGACATTTGAGCGGATCGTAAGGATCGCGGGAGAGAATCTCGCGGCGTGGGCGAACGGGACACCGTACCGGAATGTGGTGGATTTTGCGACTGGGTACCGGAAGTAGATCCGGAATAGTAAGACAGCCGCCTTTTTGCGCGCGTGAAGCGTGCAGGAGGGCGGCTGTTTTTCTATAGCAGTAAAAATTCTGGATAAAAAACACTGGCAGACCGGAACCGGACACTTGCGTGAAGATGAAGTTAGACCCGGGAGACAGTGGGGAGAGGACCGAATGTGTCTTGGAACATTCTCGCGCTGAGCGCGGTCGCCTGCGACGATCTTCATCTTCGCGCGAAAAAACAGGACAGCTGAAAAGCTGCCCTGCAAATATTTCTGAATCCTTATTAGAAGCTCGTCTCGTATTTTTTCTTCTTCTCCGCCTCCGGCGCATAAGCGATCGGATAGATGACGGATGCCATTAAGAGTGCACCGACGACATCGATGACGGAGTGCTGTTTTAAGAACATCGTTGCGAGGCAGATCAAAACCATCAGAACGCCGGATGCCCGGACGATCATCGGGTGTTTCTTTAATTCCTCGCTGTGGCAGATCGCGATGTGAACACCCACGGAGTTGTAAACGTGGATGCTCGGGAAAACGTTGATACATGGATCGATGCTCCAGAGTCTCGATACCAAATAACAGAAGATGTTCTTATCCGGATCGATCGCCGGACGGAAATCGGTTCCGTTCGGGAACAGGGTGCAGACGAGAAGACTGATCGTCATTCCTGTGAAGAGGAAAGTGCAGAGCCTGTAATAGTCATCGCGGTTTTTAAAGAAGAAAAACGCGATGGTCGCGGCAACGTACAAAAACCACATCAGGTAAGGGACGATAAAATATTCGTTGAACGGGATCAGATCGTCGAGCGCCGTGTGCATGACGTGGTAAGGCTTGTTCACATTTTCCTGGAGTCTTGAGAACCAGGGAAGATAGATGAATGCGTAGGATAACATCCATATATGTCCGTATTTTTTTATCAGCTTTTTCAAAGGATGACCTCCTTTATTTTCTGAATTTATGTTCTGTAACAATTTTGTCATATTTCCTTTATGTTGCCACATTATAGCACTTTGGTTTTGCGGTTTCAACCCCCATGAATAAATTTTTATCGAAACGTAAGAAAGGTGTTACTTTTTACGGGTAGGAATTTTCTGAACTGAAAATTCCGTACAATACCGTTGTGGTCGCAGATTTTGCCGATTCGGAATGCGAAGCATCGGCAAAATCCTGTTACAGTATGCGGGCATGGAGTGCCCGTGTACTGTAACAAAGGTGTCAGAAAGTGTTCCGCGGGCAGGAATTTCCTGGGCGGGGAATGTCCGGGGGTGCCGGAAGCTGCTTTGACATTGCTCCGTGTTTATGGTATGGTAAGAGAACATAGAATATTCGGATTTTCGGACCGGAAGGGAGGAAATTCATGGAAAATAGAGAGCTGGTCATGGAAGCATTGAAGGCCAGAAAACAGGCGTATTGCCCGTACTCCGGTTTTGCCGTCGGAGCGGCGCTCCTCTGCGCGGATGGCAGGGTATTTACCGGCTGCAATATTGAAAATGCGGCGTACCCGGCGACAAACTGTGCGGAGCGCACGGCGATTTTTAAGGCAGTCAGTGAAGGAAAAACAGAATTC
Organism: Pilosibacter rotomagensis; assembly: GCF_045062245.2. NCBI lineage: Bacteria > Bacillati > Bacillota > Clostridia > Eubacteriales > Clostridiaceae > Pilosibacter > Pilosibacter rotomagensis. The sequence continues at coordinate 1,676,127 of NZ_CM170323.1, forward strand.
CGGGCGATCGCCATCGTCGGAGGTCCAAAAGGAAAAGAACCGGAAAATTTCTGCGCGCCCTGCGGCGTCTGCCGCCAGGTGATGGCGGAATTCTGCGATCCGGAGACGTTCCGGATCATCCTCATGAATGGCGCGGGCGAGATCCGGGAATACCTTTTGAAGGAGCTTCTTCCGCTCGGATTTACAGGGAAAGCGCTGGAAATTTGAGCCGCCGGAAAAGAAGCGGAAAGGAACGATAAGAAAAATGACATACAGAGATGTTTTAAAGAGAGTGGACCATACATTATTAAAGCAGCCGTCCACCTGGGAACAGATCCGGGAGATCTGCGATGATGCGGTGAAATTCGGGACCGCGTCGGTCTGCATCCCGCCGTCTTTCGTAAAGCAGGCTTCGGAGTACCTCGGAGAGAAGATGCCGGTCTGTACCGTGATCGGATTTCCGAACGGGTACAACACGACGGCGGTCAAAGTGTTTGAGACGAAAGAGGCGTTGAAGGACGGAGCGGAGGAGATCGATATGGTGATCAATATCGGCTGGGTCAAAATGGGACAGTACGATAAGATCCTGGAAGAGATCAACTCCCTGAAAGAGGTCTGCGGCTATCATATCCTGAAAGTCATCATCGAGACATGTCTCCTCACAGAGGAGGAGAAGATAAAGATGTGTGAGGCTGTATCAGCCTCAGACGCGGACTTTATCAAGACATCCACAGGATTTTCCGCCGCAGGGGCGACAAAGCCGAATGTGGCGCTCATGAAGGCCCACATGGCCGCAGAAAAGAAGATCAAGGCGGCCGGCGGTATCGCAGACTTTTGCGATGCGGCGGAGTTTGTCCGTCTGGGGGCTGACCGCCTCGGAACAAGCAGACTTGTAGAACAGGCAAAGAAAGGGGTAGATTTAGATGCCGAAATATAATCGGATCTTTACGATCGTAATTGATTCACTCGGAACCGGTGCAATGCCGGATTCTGAAAAATTTGGAGATGTGGGAGTGGACACTCTCGGACACATCGCGGAACATATGGAACATTTCAATATCCCGAATCTTCAGAAACTCGGGATCGCAAACTTAAGACCGTTAAAGGGCGTGGACCCGGTGGATGCGCCGATGGGACGGTTCACAAAATTCTCGGAGGCGAGCAACGGCAAAGATACGATGACCGGCCACTGGGAGATGATGGGGATCTACACGACGAAGCCTTTTAAGACGTTCACGGATCATGGATTCCCGAAAGAGCTGATCGAGGAGCTGGAAAAACGCACCGGACACAAGGTGATCGGAAACAAGAGCGCCAGCGGAACCGCGATCCTGGATGAGCTGGGAGAGGAGGAGATCGCTACCGGTCACATGATCGTGTATACATCTGCCGATTCCGTCCTTCAGATCTGCGGAAATGAGGAGACATTCGGGCTTGACGAGCTGTACCGCTGCTGCGAGATCGCCAGAGAGATCACGATGAAGGAAGAGTGGCGCGTGGGCCGCGTCATCGCGAGACCTTATGTCGGAAAGAAGAAAGGCGAATTTGTCCGCACCAGCAACCGCCACGATTATGCGTTAAAGCCGACCGGGACAACGGCGCTCGATATCTTAAAGGACAACGGATACGATGTGATCTCTGTCGGAAAGATCCGGGATATCTTCGACGGCCAGGGCATCACGGAGGCATTCCGATCCAAGAGCTCCGTCCATGGAATGGAACAGACTATTGAAATCTGCAAAGATAAGGATTTCAAGGGACTCTGCTTTGTGAATCTCGTGGATTTTGATGCCCTCTGGGGCCACAGGAGAAATCCGGTGGGTTATGGGGAAGAACTGGAGCGCTTTGATGTGAAGCTTGGCGAACTCCTTGAAAACCTCCGGGAAGGTGATCTTTTGATGATAACGGCGGATCACGGAAATGATCCGACTTACACGGGAACAGACCATACGAGAGAAAAAGTTCCATTTATTGCCTATTCCCCATCTATGAAAGAGAAGGGAATGTTTGAGGAACAGAAGACCTTCGGTGTCATCGGCGCGACAGTGCTCGATAACTTCGGACTGAAGAAAGCGGAGAATATGATCGGGGAGTCGATCTTAAAAGAATTAGAATGATCGGGACCTGACTGAGATCTGCGTGGGACTGCTGGTTTCGCGAAACAGGTAAAATAGAATAAAAAAGGAAGATCCGCATCTCTGATATCTGGGAAATGTGGATCTTCCTTTTATGTTCAGGCAGAAGTGCAAAACTTATTCTGCGCCGAGTTTCGTTTTTACATCTTCGATCGACATGTTTTTCTCTTTCACGATCGCGTATAATTCAGCCATCTCTTTAGCTTCGATCTGTTTTTCGATGTCCTTTTTCTGCATTTTTAATGTTTTTAATTTCTGCTCTGTCTCTTCAATGGAAGTGAGGACCTCGTTTAAAAGATCCTGCGGAGCAACTTCGACTTTCTTTCTTCCTCTTGGCATAATGATAATCCCTCCTGTGCAGGTTTCATAATATTGGAATCCATAAACTGGTTCCCTATACGTTATACTATATAACAAGATGTATCGGGAATGCAAGAGAAAAAAAGAAGATGTCAGTCTTTTTTAAAAATCGTGTAGTATAGAAAAGGAAAAATATCATCACAAAAAATTTAAAAAAACTGTTGACAATTCCGAAAAAATAGGTTAAACTGTACAAGCAATCGCGCTTGACGGAAACGTCAGTCGGAAGTAATGGGGTCTTAGCTCAGCTGGGAGAGCATCTGCCTTACAAGCAGAGGGTCATAGGTTCGAGCCCTATAGGCCCCATTCATATGAAAATACATATGTTATGGCGGAATAGCTCAGTTGGCTAGAGCACACGGTTCATACCCGTGGTGTCGAGAGTTCAAATCTCCCTTCCGCTACTTAATGGGATCTTAGCTCAGCTGGGAGAGCATCTGCCTTACAAGCAGAGGGTCATAGGTTCGAGCCCTATAGGTCCCATTTATATGAAAAATTTCATATTGATCATGGCGGAATAGCTCAGTTGGCTAGAGCACACGGTTCATACCCGTGGTGTCGAGAGTTCAAATCTCCCTTCCGCTACTATGGCGGAATAGCTCAGTTGGCTAGAGCACACGGTTCATACCCGTGGTGTCGAGAGTTCAAATCTCCCTTCCGCTACGATTGGAAATCCCGAGAATCTGAGAAGAATCCCGGGATTTTTTTCGATCATAATAATTTTTCTGAAATATTCTGCTGCACCAAAACGGGAAAGAACATCCGCAATGATCTTGCAGACATAAGGGAGGCTCTGTCGGTGCCTGGATTCTCACTTAAAAGATTCCCGGTAATACTGTCGCAAGATAATATCCGACCCAGAATGATGCTGAATTCGCGATAAACGAATAGAGAACGAAGTCACCGTTTTCCTTTTTGGGGGACACTCTCTTCAAAAACCTGCAATACAGACCTGCCTCCAGCGCAAAGACTATGACCTCGAAAAAGACATAGCTTGTGATAAAGGCCAACGGACCGGCATTGTAATGAATGATATTGAGAAGCAGATTTAAGAGAAGCTGCGTCGTGATATTTACAAGCGCAAGGATCTGCAGCTGTTTTTTCTGCCGGAAGCCGAATAACAGCCCGACGACCATTTCAATTGCGATCGTAAGAAGGATACGGACCGCGAGCGATAAAAGCTCCTTTCGATAATTATAGGAACGATACGCGTTGATCCGCTCGTTTGTGCTCAGGCCCTCATTGTATTCCACGGATCCGATCCGGACGCCCTCCATGTCAACGGTGTAATAAGTATCAAATGCATAACGCCCATAGCTTCCGCTTGATACAAAGGTCCCGGTTTCCGGATAATACAGGAGGATCTTAAAATCCTCGGGTGGATAATAGGTCCACGCAATCTCGCCTGTTTCGCTTACCGTCCAGCCCCTCTGAAGGAAATAATATCCGTCAGGATCCTTGTAATCTACAAAAGCTTTCCAGATGTTCCGGTCAAGATCATAGAGCTGCTCATTTCTGGCGGTGCCGTCCCAGACACGTGCAGGTCCTGTACGTTTCTCCTTTGAAAGCAGTGTGCCGTAGCACAGATCATCGCCCATATTTTTGAACTGGATGCGCACCGAGGGCTTTGGACCCGTATCAGCTTTTGCGGTGATCGGAAGTGCTGTGACTGTAAAGATCAGATAGAACAGCAACATGAAAAGCCTGACATGCATTCTTTTTTTCATAGCAGGGACCTCCTTTCAGAGCTTGGGTTCATAAAATTATATATCTTTGCTTCTTATATCTGTTTTTATTATAATCGATACAGATATTGGCTGACAAGAAAGAGATATTTACTATTTCCTTACGTTTCAACGCGGATGTGTCCGTGCTACTGTATGCGGGCAGGAATTTTCTGAACTGAAAATTCCGGACAATAGAGTGGTGTGTGCATTTCGCTGATTTGGAATGCGAAGCCTCGGCAAAATCAGTTACTGTCTGTGCAAGGAACGAACAGTAACGTGCCCGCGGTGCACTTGCATGAAGTTTAGAAAAAATTTAGCCTTTTTTTAGCGGTTATGTGATATACTATAATCTATATCGTATGTCATATGGTACTGACCCGGTCAGGATGTGTATGGCTGCACGGAAAATTCTGAACATATAAGATTCGGAGGACGTTATGTATCAGTTTATCGTAAATCCCAGTGCCGGTGCCGGAAGAGGATACCGGATCTGGAAACGACTGGAACATCAGCTGGAGATGGACAGCCGGGAGTACCGGGTCTTTTTTACGGAACACCAGGGGGACGCGGCTGAGATCGCAAAAGTACTGACTGCCGAGCGGGATGACGCGAAAGTGATCGTGATCGTCGGCGGGGAAGGAACTTATAATGAAGTGCTGAATGGCGTATCCTTCCGGGGACTCCTGACATTCGGATATGTACCGGCGGGTTTTCGGAATGCGCTGTCGAAGGGATTTGAATCCTTCTGGAAGGTCAACTGTCAGGCAAAACGGATCCTTCATCCGAAATATTACCGGATGCTGGACTATGGGGTCGCAACATTCGGAGATGAGGAGATCGTGAGCAGGCGGTTTGCGGGCCGGTGCGGGATCGGACTGGACGCGGCGATCTGCCATAATCTTCTGTGCTGCCCGGTGAGAAACCAGATGACGAGACTTCATCTGACGAAAATACTCAGATTCGGCCTTGGCCTCAAGCAGCTTTTTCTCGCAAAACCGACAAAAGGATATATTTTGCTTGACGGGACGCAGAAAGTGGAGTTTAATCATATATATTTCATTACGTTTATGGTCCGCAGGGAAGACAAGAAGAAACGGAAGAACAGCGAACTGATGAATGATGATGGCAAGATGACGGTTTATATCGGAAACAGCGCGAGAAAGACAAAAATGATCCCGATCCTCCGGGACCTTGTGATGGGGGTCCGGAAAAAAGAACGTGGGATCCGGGTCTTTGAGTGCAGCGAGGCGGAAGTCCATCTGGCAAGACCGCTCGCGGTCCATATGGACGGTGAGAGCTGTATGTGCCAGCAGAATCTCGTGGTGCGCTGTATCCCGAAGCGGATGCGGATGATCGGTTCTTGAGGTGGTATCGGGGTCGGTCTTGGACTGCCCATAAACGGAAGAAGATGAACAGCTATGGAAAGGAGATTCTCATGAGAATCGGACAGGGATATGATGTACATCGTCTGGTAGAAGGGAGAAAACTGATCCTCGGCGGTGTGGAGATCCCGTATGAAAAGGGACTTTTAGGACATTCGGATGCGGATGTCCTTCTTCACGCGGTGATGGACGCGCTTTTAGGGGCTGCGGCTCTCGGAGATATCGGTCAGCACTTCCCGGATTCAGATGAAAGATATAAAGGGATCTCGAGCGTTGAACTTTTAAAAGAAGTCGGAAAGATCCTGCAGGAAAACGGATATCTGATCGAGAATATCGATTCCACGGTGATCGCGCAGAGACCAAAACTTCTGCCGTACCGTCCGCAGATGGCGAAAAATATCGCGGATGCGCTGGGGATCGAGCCTGATCAGGTGAGCGTGAAGGCGACGACGGAGGAAGGTCTTGGATTTACCGGGGCCGGGGAAGGAATCTCCGCCCAGGCGATCGCGCTTTTGAGTTCGGTTGCGGATTACGCGCCGGAGGACCGCGTCGGAGTGATCTCCGGGGGCTGTGGAGGCTGCCCGGGCTGTAAACAGCAGGGATGAAAAGAGACTCACAGACAGAAAGATAGATGAAGGAGCTAAGGTATGAAGATCTACAATACACTTACAAAGAGAAAAGAAGAATTTGTTCCGGTCGAGCCGGGAAAAGTAAAAATGTATGTATGCGGGCCGACCGTGTACAACTTTATCCATATCGGAAACGCAAGACCGATGATCGTATTTGATACGGTGAGACGTTACTTTGAATATAAAGGATACGATGTCAATTATGTATCCAACTTTACCGATGTCGATGACAAGATCATCAAGAAAGCGATCGAGGAAGGCGTTGACGCCGAGACGATCTCCAAACGCTACATCGCAGAGTGCAAAAAAGACATGGAAGGCATGAATATCGAACCGGCGACAAAGAATCCGCTCGCGACGGAAGAGATCTGCGGCATGTTAAACATGATCAGCACCCTGATCGAGAAAGGCTACGCCTATGTTGCTGCGGACGGAACGGTTTATTACAGTGTCCGCAAGTTTAAAGATTACGGAAAGCTGTCCCACAAGAACCTGGATGATCTTCAGTCCGGTTTCCGTGAGATCAAGGTAACCGGTGAGGAAGGAAAACAGGACCCGAACGACTTTGTTCTCTGGAAGCCGAAAAAAGAAGGTGAGCCGTACTGGGAGTCCCCGTGGTGCGAAGGCCGTCCGGGCTGGCATATCGAGTGCTCCGTTATGGCAAAGAGATACCTCGGTGATGAGATCGATATCCATGCGGGCGGCGAGGACTTAATTTTCCCGCACCATGAGAATGAGATCGCCCAGAGTGAGGCAGCAAACGGAAAGCCCTTCGCGAAATACTGGATGCACAACGCATTCTTAAATATCGACAATAAGAAAATGTCCAAATCTCTCGGAAACTTCTTCACTGTCCGCGAGATCAGCGAGAAATATGATCTCCAGGTACTCCGTTTCTTTATGCTGAGCGCACATTACAGAAGTCCGTTAAACTTCAGCGCAGATCTGATGGAATCTTCCAAGAACGGTCTTGAGAGGATCTTAACCGGAATGGAGAAACTCCGCGAGATGGAGGCAAAGGTATCCGGAGACGCGATGACAGCGGAAGAGCAGGAGAATCAGAAAAAGGCAATGGAGCTCGTTGCAAAGTATGAGGCGGCGATGGATGATGATTTCAACACCGCGGACGCGATCTCTGCGATCTTCGAACTTATCAAGCTCTCCAACTCTACAGTATCCGAGACGAGCACAAAGGCATATGTTTCCTGGATGAAGAATGAGATCCAGAGACTCTGCGATGTGATGGGAATCATCACGGAGAAGAAGAAAGAGGTTCTTGACTCCGAGGTGGAGGACCTGATCGCCCAGAGACAGGCGGCGAGAAAGGCAAAGAACTTTGCACTTGCAGATGAGATCAGAGGAAAGCTTCTCGACATGGGAATCGTTCTCGAGGACACAAGAGAGGGCGTAAAATGGAAGAGAGCTTAATCCTCTTAAAGGAAAAATTTCACTTAAAAGAGACGGACGCGAACCAGTATTCCCCACTGGTCCTCGCCTATCTCGGGGATGCGGTGTATGAGATCCTGATTCGGACGATCGTTGTGAGCGAGGGAAATATGCAGGTCAATAAGCTGCACAAAAAATCTTCGGCTCTCGTAAAGGCTGCCGCACAGGCGGAATTCCTGATGGCGATCGAGGAAGACCTCACGGAGGAGGAACATGCCGTTTATAAGCGGGGAAGAAATGCAAAATCCTTTTCCATGGCGAAGAACGCGACGATGAAGGATTACCGGATGGCGACAGGCTTTGAGGCTCTGATGGGATATCTTTACCTGTCCGGAAGAACGGAACGCATGGTGGATCTTGTGGCGCTGGCAATGACAAAGACCGGAAAAGCTGACTCCGGCGATACGGAAAAACAAAAAGAGGAGAACTCCGATGAGATATGAAGAACTGACGATTGAAGGGCGCAACGCTGTTTTGGAGGCGTTCCGCTCTGGAAAGACCATCGACCGGCTGTTTGTCCTTGACGGATGTCAGGACGGACCGGTGCGCACGATCGTGAGAGAGGCGAAAAAGCATGACACGATCGTAAACTTTGTTCCGAAGGAACGTCTGGATTCCATGTCCGAGACGGGACACCATCAGGGCGTGATGGCGTATGCCGCTGCTTACGAGTACGCTGAAGTGGAAGATATTTTGAAAATCGCGGAAGAGAAGGGCGAGCCGCCGTTTTTATTCCTGCTTGACGGAATTGAGGATCCGCACAACCTTGGAGCGATCATCCGTACCGCGAACCTTGCGGGCGCTCACGGAGTGATCATTCCGAAACGCCGTGCGGTGGGACTTACTGCGACGGTTGCGAGAACCTCCGCAGGTGCGTTAAACTATACGCCGGTCGCAAAGGTCACCAATATGGCGGCGACGATCGAGGATTTAAAGAAACGCGGCATCTGGTTCGTCTGCGCTGACATGGGTGGAGAGAGCATGTACCGTTTAAACCTCACCGGACCGATCGGCCTTGTGATTGGAAATGAGGGGGAGGGCGTGAGCCGTCTTGTGAAGGAAAAATGCGATATGATCGCGTCGATCCCAATGAAGGGTGATATCGATTCCCTGAACGCGTCCGTTGCGACAGGTGTTCTCGCGTATGAGATCGTGAGACAGAGACTGGCGAAGGCATAGAATTTAAAATTTTGATTATGAAAAAAGACCCGTGGAGAGGAGTTTCCCGGGTCTTTTTTGTGCGCGAAGGATTTCCTGCAAGTACTCACCGCCTGAAAGAGGCGGGAGTCTTATCAATTGTAATAAACAATTGCTCTGACATGTCCGGGCGTCCTGCGTGTGTGTACATCACTGGCGCGTTCGTACCTTTTCGTACAACAGGAAATTCCCTGTAACACGAAAAAAGGCTTCCCGGATATTCCGGAAAGCCTCATGGTTTAAGCTGCCTAGCAGATTTGAACTGCCGACCTCCGCCTTACCAAGGCGACGCTCTACCAGCTGAGCCAAGGCAGCGAACACATTTACTGTGTTTTTCGAACCTCCAATATAGTATCATGGATCAACAGGTTTGTCAACGATAAAAACAAAAAAATTTGAATAAATTTTTCATACAAAAAGATCAATTCCTCGGAAAGCTCATGGAGGTTCAAACATGTGCAGGGAACATTTTCCGTTCTGCTTTCATATTTTGTAGTAAAAAAGATATTGAGGTGTTAATATGCCAGAGAATCCAACATCAATGCCGGAACCGTCGGGAGAGAATACAGCGGAGGTTGTAGCAGGGAAGAATGACGCAAATGTACCGGAGACACCGGTCGAGCCATTAGGAGGAGTTTTTGTTTATCCGGGAGACGATGATCTTGCGGGAATCCCTGTGCCGCCCATCGCTTCACCGGGCGGAAGACCTGTTTATCCTGGGGATGACGATCTCGCTGGAATCCCAACGACACCGGTCGCGCCGTCTGGCGGTCGCCCTGTCTATCCCGACAATACCATCGGACGCCCGGGCTTTCCGACGATTTCTTTTCCGGTCACATATCCGACGGTCTCAGGAGGAAATTACTACAGCAGAGTCCGGTTTTTAAATGCCAGCACGTCGGGCCGAACTCTGGACGTCTATATCGATGGCCGGAATATCTTTTCCGGTTCCGAATTTGCCACGATCTCTTCTTATATCCGCGTGACGGACGGATTCCATACCGTCACTGTGCGCAGGACCAACGGTCAGATCTATTATCAGCAGACGATTGCCTTTGTGTCCGGTGAGAGGCTCACGATGGTGATCTTAGACACGGTTTCCGGAGTGTCCCTGACCCGTGTCTCCGACATGGGCTGTACGAACGTTCCGTCAGGTTACGGCTGCCTCCGTGTCGCGAACATGTCCTACGCGGGATCCAGCTACGATGTGCGGACCTTCAACAACCAGACAGCATTTGCGGGGATCGGATACAAGGAAGTGACGAGCTATAAACAGACATCCAGCGGAACCTATACCTTCTTTGTAACAGGTTCCCAGTATGCAGTTTCGGCATTAGGCGAGCTTCCGGTCCTTGTCCTTTCTTCTATCGTCGGCGTTTCCTGTCCGACCTGCACCGTGCCGAATCCACTTCTCACCTTCAACGTCAATGTTCGTGCTGGAAGAGCCTACACCTGCTATATTATCGGAAATCCGTGGTCCGGCCTCTTCCGGGTGTATGTCCTTGAGGACTGAAGCGTGTTGTGGCAGGATTGCATTATTTGTAAAAATCGTCTATAATTTGCGTAATAGATAAAAGGAATGTGCCTTACGCATTCCGGCACCGGGAGCAGCCGTGGATAGAATGAGCGGACGGACAGGGACGGGAAATGCCAGTCTGCTTTTCTTTCCGGATGCTGCCGGAAAGAAAATACAGATACGGGAAAAGGAGTATTATGAAGAAAAATTACGAGATGGACATGTGCAGCGGCCCGATCCTTGGAAAACTGCTCACCTTTACGATTCCGCTGATCTTTTCCGGAATCCTGCAGCTTCTGTTCAACGCTGCGGATGTGATCGTTGTGGGACGTTTCGCGGGCAGCCAGTCTCTGGCGGCGGTGGGTTCCACAACGGCGCTGATCAACCTGATGATCAATATCTTTATCGGACTGTCCGTGGGTGTCAATGTCATCGTGGCGAGATATTACGGAGCGAAGCGGGAAAAAGACGTGCAGGATACGATCCATACGGCCATGGCACTCAGCATCGTCAGCGGTCTTTTTCTGATCATTGTGGGTCAGCTTCTCTCGAGACCAATGCTGGAACTCATGGGAACCCCGGACGATGTGATCGATAAATCTACGATCTATATGCGGATCATCTTTATCGGCATGCCTGCGAATATGATCTACAACTTCGGAAGCGCGATTCTCCGCGCGGTGGGAGACACGAAGCGCCCGCTGTATTTCCTTACGGCGGCGGGCGTGATCAATGTGGTCTTAAACCTCTTTTTTGTGATCATGTTCCGGATGGATGTGGCGGGAGTTGCTCTGGCGACCGCGATCTCTCAGGCGATTTCGGCGTGTCTGGTGATCCTTTGCCTGATGGAGAGTGAGGGTTGTCTGAAGCTTCATTTAAAAGCTCTGAAGATCCACCGCTCAAAATTCCGCCAGATCATTCAGGTAGGCCTTCCGGCGGGGATGCAGGGCGCAGTATTTTCTATTTCCAATGTTCTGATCCAGTCCTCTGTGAATTCCTTCGGTTCTGTCGCAATGGCAGGAAATACGACATCCCAGAATATTGAGGGATTCATCTATAATGCCATGAATGCGGTTTATCAGGCAAACTTAAGCTTCACAAGCCAGAACTTCGGCGGCAAAAAGTATTCGAGGATCAACCGGATCATGTTTACCTGCCTTGGCGTTGTAACGGCCGTGGGACTCGGAATGGGAATTCCGGCTTATCTTTGCGGACATGCCCTGATCCGGATCTATTCCTCGGACCCGGAGGTCATGGTATACGGAATGAGAAGACTTGTGGTCTTTGGAACGACATATTTCCTCTGTGGGATCATGGATACGATGGTGGGCAGCATCCGCGGTCTCGGATATTCCGTCATACCGATGTGCGTCTCCCTTCTGGGAGCGTGCGGACTCCGGATCGTCTGGATCTTTACGGTGTTCCAAGTATACCATAACCTGACGGTGTTGTACTTATCTTATCCGTTTACCTGGATCGTCACGGCGACGGCCCATATGATCTGCTTCTATATCGTTAGGAGAAAACTTCCGAGGGAAGATGCGTGATAAACTGCATCAAAAGAATCCAACGAATGCAGATCTGACCAGAAAGGAAACAACAGAATTGAAACGATACAAAAAATACATCACCCCGTATCTCAGTGCCTTCGTGATTGGTCCGCTGATGATGCTCACCGAGGTGGCGGGAGAGGTCATGCTCCCGAAATTTATGTCCATGATCATCAACAACGGCGTTGCGGATCGGAATCTCGCCTATATCGGAAAGATGGGGGCCCTGATGGTGCTGACCGTTCTCTTTATGGCGGTGGGTGGGATCCTCGGCGCCTACTTTTCCGCAAAGGCGTCCATCTCCTTTACCAGTGACATGAGAAACGACCTCTTCAGAAAGGTTCAGCAGTTCTCCTTTGAGAACATCGACGGTTACAGCACCGGTTCTCTCGTCACGAGGCTCACGAACGATGTCCAGCAGGTTCAGAACGTCCTGATGATGGGGCTCCGTATGGCGCTTAGAGCGCCCGGAATGTTCCTCGGCGCCCTGATCATGGCGTTTATGATGAACTGTCAGCTTGCGGTCATCATCCTCATCGTGATCCCACTTCTTCTCGCGGCGATCATTCTGATCTTAAAGACTGCATTCCCGCGTTTTGGAGAGATGCAGAGGAGACTGGACCGTTTGAATTCCGGGATTCAGGAATCCCTGACGAATGTCCGCGTGGTCAAATCCTTTGTCCGGGAGGCTCATGAGATCGAAAAATTCAGCAGACTGAACCGCGACTTAAAGGAGAGCAGTCTCCGGGCCCTCCGGATCGTGATCACTACGATGCCGGTGATGATGTTCGCCATGAACGTGACGACACTGGCTGTCGTCTGGTATGGAGGAAATATCATCATTGCCGGAAAGATGCCGGTGGGGGATCTCACTGCGTTTACGACGTATATCGTGCAGATCCTGATGTCCCTCATGATGCTTTCCATGGTATTCTTACAGAGCTCCCGCGCCAGCGCATCCATGAAGCGGATCAATGAGATCTTCGACACAGAGATCGGCTTAAATGATGATAATGCGAAAAATAAGGATAAAAAAGTCACGGAAGGCCGTGTGGAGTTTAAGAATGTAAGCTTTGGCTACAGCGGAGAGAACGGGAGAAAGGATCTCGTTCTGGAAGGGATCTCCTTTACGGCAGAACCGGGACAGACGATCGGGATCATCGGCTCCACGGGAAGCGGAAAGACCTCCCTTGTGCAGCTGATCCCGAGACTCTATGATGTGACCGGAGGTGAAGTCCTTGTCGACGGCGTGAACGTCAAAGAGTACTCTTTAAAACACCTTCGTGAGGGTGTCGGCATGGTCCTTCAGAAAAATGTCCTTTTCTCGGGAACGATCGAGGAAAATCTCCGATGGGGAAATGAGGACGCGCCGATGGAGGATGTGATCCGGTTTTCAGAGAGCGCCCAGGCAGATCCCTTCGTTAAGACCTTCAAAAACGGGTACGACACCGAGATGGGGCAGGGCGGCGTCAATGTCTCCGGCGGTCAGAAACAGCGTCTCTGTATCGCGAGAGCACTCTTAAAGCGCCCGAAGATCCTGATCCTGGATGATTCCACCAGCGCTGTTGACACGGCGACGGAGGCGAAGATCCGGGAGAGTCTCTATCATGATCTCAAGGATACCACAAAGATCATCATCGCCCAGAGGATCTCCTCCGTTCAGGAGGCAGACCAGATTCTGGTACTGGAGGACGGAAAGATCATCGGTCACGGAACCCACGAGGAACTTTTAAAGACCTGTGAGACATACAGCGAGATCTATACGACCCAGATCGGAAATCAGTCCATTGGGGCAGGAGAGGAGGCGGCAGTATGAGCGTCACGAGAGCAGACCGCGAAGCGAGTCTGAAAAAACGATATGCCGGACGCGTGGCAGCCGCACCGAAAAGGAGAGGAATGGGAAGAGGACCGGGTGCTCCCAGAGGCGGAGGACGCCCAAAGAGCACAGGAGCGGCCTTAAAGCGCCTGCTTTCTTATCTGGAAGCGGACAGGCTCCGGATGGGGATCGCATTTTTCTGTGTCATTGTAAACACGGTGGCGACACTGACCGGTTCCTATATGCTGCGCCCGATCATCAACCGCTTTATTGCACCGCCGGACGGAAGTCCCGGAGATGTGGCGGGACTTTTTAAAGGGCTGACCATGATGGCGTGCGTCTATCTTCTGGGGGTTATCGCAAATTATCTCCAGTCAAGACTGATGTTAGAGGTTGCCCAGAGCGCCCTTGTGCGGATCCGGACAGACCTCTTTACAAAGATGCAGAAGCTTCCGGTGAGATTTTACGATACAAATTCCAATGGGGATCTGATGAGCCGCTTCACAAACGACGTGGACACCATCGGAAATATGCTGAGCAGTACTCTTGTGCAGCTCTTTTCCGGAACCTTAAGCATCATCGGAACCTTGTTCCTCATGCTTTACACGAACATCTGGCTGACAGCTGTGACCCTGATCATGATCCCGCTCATGTTGCGGGCCGGCGGAGAAGTCGCAAAGCGGAGTCAGAAATACTTCAGCGCCCAGCAGTCGGCTCTCGGTGCTTTAAACGGATACATCGAGGAGACCATCACCGGACAGAAGGTAGTAAAAGTCTTCTGCCATGAGGAGATCGCGGAGGAAGAATTTGATATATTAAACAGGGATCTCCGCGAAAAACAGATCCGCGCCCAATTCCTTGGGGGCATGATGGGACCTGTGATGAACAACTTAAGCCAGATAAACTATTCCCTGACGGCGTGCATCGGCGGGATCCTCTGCGTGGTGAAAAACTTCGATGTCGGCGGGCTCACGGTATTCCTGAATTTTTCAAGACAGTTCTCGAGACCGATCAACGAGATCTCCATGCAGGTTTCCAACGTGTTCTCAGCCCTCGCCGGAGCGGAGCGCGTTTTCTCCGTGATGGATGAGGAGCCGGAGACGGAGGATGATAAGGACGCAGTATCCATGGACGGCATGCACGGGGAAGTGGTGTTAGATCATGTGACCTTCGGCTACAACCCGGACAAGGTCATCTTAAAGGATATCAGCCTTTACGCAAAGCCGGGGCAGAAGATCGCCTTCGTGGGTTCCACGGGAGCCGGGAAGACGACGATCACGAATCTCATCAACCGCTTCTACGATATCCAGAGCGGGACCATCACCATCGACGGCGTTGATATCTGCCATATTAAGCGGGACGAGCTGCGCCGCCACATCGCCATGGTTCTTCAGGACACCCACCTGTTTACGGGAACGGTCATGGAGAATATCCGCTACGGAAGGCTTGATGCCACCGACGAGGAAGTTATTCAGGCGGCGAAGATGGCATCTGCCCATTCCTTTATCATGCGGCTTCCCAAGGGCTATGACACCGTTCTTGAGAGCGATGGCGCGAACTTGAGCCAGGGCCAGAGGCAGCTTCTTAATATCGCGAGAGCGGCGGTATCCAGGGCACCGATCCTGATCCTCGATGAAGCGACGAGCTCCGTCGATACGAGAACGGAAAAGCACATCGAGCAGGGCATGGATCGTCTGATGGCAGAACGGACCACCTTTGTGATCGCCCACCGCCTCTCCACCGTGCGCAACGCCAACGCCATCATGGTTCTGGAGAATGGAGAGATCATTGAGCGCGGTGATCATGAGGATCTCCTGAAAGAAAAAGGACGTTATTACCGATTGTATACAGGTATGGCTGAATTAAATTAGTAAAAACTAACAGAAAATGGAAAAAAGTGGACGGAATCGCGGTTCCTGTCCGCTTTTTTTGTTGAAAACTTCATTTTCTTAAGTGGTCTCCCACCTTATTTTTGTTTTTTTTTTGATACAAACGCCGAAAAAGGCCATTTCTGTTAAAAAGTTAACCGATTTCTAATTGTAGAAAAATTCCAAATATGCTATACTACGAGGTGATGGGTACTATGAAATTTTATAGAAAGAAGGTTTGTTAAATGGGTCTGAGCACATTTATAGGCGGCGTTCATCCTTATGAGGGAAAAGAACTGTCCGCAGATAAGCCGATTCAGGTGATCCAGCCGAAGGGTGAGCTGGTTTATCCTCTCTCCCAGCATATCGGTGCTCCGGCGAAACCGCTTGTTGCCAAGGGTGACAAGGTCCTGGTTGGCCAGAAGATCGCTGAAGCAGGCGGCTTCATTTCCGCAAATGTTATCTGTTCCGTATCCGGTACAGTAAAGGGAATCGAACCGCGTCTGGTTGCGAACGGAGCAATCGTACAGTCCATTATCGTTGAGAACGATAACGAGTACACAGCAATCGAAGGTTTTGGCGAAAAACGCGATTACACAAAACTTTCCAAGGAAGAGATCCGGAATATCGTAAAAGAAGCCGGTATCGTAGGTCTTGGCGGCGCAGGTTTCCCGACCAACGTAAAACTTGCACCGAAGGATGACAATGCGATCGATCACATTATCGTAAACGCGGCTGAGTGTGAGCCGTATCTGACAAGTGACTATCGCCTGATGATGGAGCAGCCGGAGAGACTGATCGGCGGCATCAAAGTCATGTTAAGCATGTTCCCGAACGCGAAAGGCGTGATCGGAATCGAGGAGAACAAGCCGGAGGCGATCAAGCTTCTGGAAGGTCTCGTAAAAGACGAGCCAAAGATCACGGTATGTCCGTTAAAGACAAAGTATCCGCAGGGCGGCGAGCGTTTCCTGATCTATGCGGTTACAGGCGGACGCGAGATCAACTCCACGATGCTTCCGGCGGATGCAGGATGTATCGTAGATAACGTAGACACTGTTATTTCTATTTATAACGCTGTCTGCGAGAGCACACCGTTAATTCGTAAGATCATTACTGTTACCGGTGATGCGGTTAAAAACCCGCAGAACTTCCAGGTTCCGCTTGGCATGTGCTACCGCGAGATCCTTGAAGCTGCAGGCGGCTTTAAGGAAGAGCCGGAGAAGATGATCTCCGGTGGTCCTATGATGGGACAGGCATTATTCTCTCTGGACATTCCGGTTATGAAGAACTCCTCTGCCCTGACCTGCTTCACAAAAGATCAGGTTGCGGCAAATCCGGAATCTCCGTGTATCCGCTGTGGACGCTGTATCGAGGTATGTCCAGGTCATGTTGTTCCGCAGATGATGATGGCGGCAGCAGAAAGAAATGATCTTGCCCTGTTCGAAAAATTAAATGGTATGGAGTGCTGCGAATGCGGCTCCTGTACTTTCATCTGTCCTGCCCACAGACCGCTGACACAGGCATTCAAAGAGATGCGTAAAGCTGTCATGGCAGCCAGAAGAAAGAAAGCGTAGGAGGTGTGACAAATGAGTAAATTATTAAACGTATCATCATCCCCTCACGTACGCTGCGGTGTTTCCACGAAGAACTTAATGTACGATGTGGCGATCGCAATGCTTCCGGCTACGATCTGGGGCGTGATGCAGTTCGGTATCTATTCCCTTATCGTTGTTGTTGCAACGGTTCTTTCCTGTGTACTCAGTGAGTACCTTTTTGAGACACTGATGCACAAGCCGGTTACCATCAGTGACGGCAGTGCCCTTGTCACAGGTATGATCTTAGGCTTAAATATGCCGCCGGCAATTCCGTTATGGATGCCGATCCTTGGCGGTGTATTCGCAATCATCGTCGTAAAACAGCTTTACGGCGGACTTGGTCAGAACTGGATGAACCCGGCTCTGGCAGCGAGATGCTTTATGCTGATCTCCTTTGCACAGGCTATGACAAAGTTCACAGACCCGGTAACAGACGCAGTTGCGAGTGCAACTCCTCTTGCGGCGATCAAAGCCGGTGATACATATGATCTTGCAGCTATGTTCATTGGTAAGATTCCGGGAACCATCGGTGAGGTTTCCGTAATTGCCCTTTTAATCGGTGCAGCTTACCTGCTCGTTAAGAAAGTAATTACGATCCGCATCCCGGCAGCATACATCCTTTCCTTCGCAGTATTCGCATTTATCTTCGGCCAGCACAATATTAACTACGTGCTCGCAGAGGTTTGCGGCGGCGGACTGATCTTCGGTGCATTCTTCATGGCTACCGACTATGTAACAAGCCCAATCACTGCAAAAGGACAGATCGTATTCGGTATCTGCCTTGGTATTTTAACAGGACTGTTCCGTATCTTCGGAAGCGGTGCAGAGGGCGTTTCCTACGCAATTATCTTCTGCAACATGCTTGTTCCGTTGATTGAGAAGGTAACTCTCCCGACAGCATTCGGAAAAGGGGGTAAGAAAAATGGCAGCAAGTAAGTCTGGATTTATGAAAGATGCCCTGATCCTTTTTGCGATCACCCTGGTTTCCGGTTTATGTCTCGGTGTTGTCTATGATGTGACAAAAGCTCCGATCGAGGCGGCTACCATCGCAGCCAACAACGCAACCTACAAACAGGTCCTTCCGGAGGCAGAGAGCTTCGATGATGTGGAAGGTTCCACAGAAAAGATCGCTGAGACAGCTGATGAGATCGCAAACCTCGGCTTCGGCGGCGTTGCGATCGAGTCCGTTCTCGAGGCAAAGGACGCAAGCGGCGAAGTAGTAGGACATGTGATCAACTCCCTGTCCAACGACTCCTACGGCGGAGCTGTCAAGCTCTCCATCGGCTTTGATGCAGACGGCACTATCACAGGTGTTGGTATCCGTGAGACAAGTGATACTCCTGGTCTTGGCTTAAAGGCAAAAGATGATGACTACAGAAATCAGTACATTGGCAAGAACTGCGAGAGCTTAAGCGTAACAAAATCCGGTTCTGCGTCTGACACTGAGATCAATGCCATCAGCGGTGCCACCATCACATCAAACGCTACAACAAACGCAGTCAATGCAGCTTTATACTATCTGCATAACTGCTTAAACTAGGAGGTGGGCATTCATGAATAAATGCGTAGAACGTTTATATAACGGTATTATCAAGGAAAACCCAACCTTCATCCTGATGTTAGGTATGTGTCCGACTCTTGCGACGACAACATCCGCCATCAACGGTCTCGGCATGGGACTTTCCACAACAGCCGTACTGATGTTTTCCAACCTGCTGATCTCCGCACTGCGTAAGATCATTCCGGACAGAGTCCGTATTCCGGCATTCATCGTAGTCGTAGCCAGCCTGGTTACAGTCGTACAGCTCTTAATGCAGGGCTACGTTCCGTCCCTGTATGCATCCCTGGGTATTTATATCCCGCTTATCGTTGTTAACTGTATCATCCTTGGCCGTGCAGAGGCATATGCCTGCAAGAACGGTCCGGTTGAATCTTTCTTCGATGGTCTTGGTATGGGACTTGGATTCTCCCTTTCCCTTACCGTCATCGGTATGTGCCGTGAGTTCTTCGGTGCAGGTGCGATCTTCGGACACACCATCATTCCGGAAGCTTACCACATTTCCATCATCATCCTTGCACCGGGTGCTCTGTTCACTCTGGCTATGCTTTCCGCGATCCAGAACAAGCTCCGTCTTCCATGCGCGACCAACGGTGACGCACCGAAGTCTGACCTTGTATGCGGCGGTAACTGCGCAAGCTGTGCAGGCTGTGTCAGCATGACAAACCATGCTGCTCTTGCTGAGAAGAAGGCAGAGGAAGCAGCAGCCGCAGCGGCAGCAAAGAAGGCAGCGGCAGAGAAGGCTCTCGCAGCTAAGAAGGCAGCTGAGGCTGCAAAAGCGGCAGAGGCAGCTAAGACGGAAGCAGCAGATGCCGGCAAAGAAAATTAAGGAGGAAATGGAGAAATGAAAGAACTTTTATTGATCGCCATCGGTTCTGCCCTGGTGAATAACGTTGTTTTAAGCCAGTTCCTCGGTCTTTGCCCGTTCCTTGGTGTATCCAAGAAAACAGAGACAGCAGCTGGTATGGGCGCTGCAGTCGTATTCGTTATTACGATCGCATCTGCCTGCACAAGCCTTGTTTATGATTTCGTTCTCGTAAAGCTCCATATCGAGTATTTACAGACGATCGTATTTATCCTTGTAATCGCGGCTCTGGTTCAGTTCGTTGAGATGTTCTTAAAGAAGAACATGGTTAGCCTTTATGAGGCACTCGGCGTATACCTTCCGTTAATTACAACAAACTGTGCGGTTCTCGGTGTTGCGCTGACAAACGTACAGAAGGGCTACAACTTCATTCAGAGTGTCGTAAACGGTATCGGTATTTCCGTTGGATTCCTGATCGCCATCGTCCTGCTTGCAGGTATCCGTGAGAAGATCGAGCACAATGATGTGCCGCACGCTTTCCAGGGATCCCCGATCGTCCTGATCACAGCAAGCTTAATGTCGATCGCTCTCTTCGGATTTTCCGGAATGATTTAAGGAGGAACGAGAGATGAACATGACAGGCATTATCATCGCTGCTGCGGTTGTCGGTATCGTCGGTATCGTCATCGGCGTACTCCTTGGAATCGCCAGCGAGAAGTTTAAAGTAGAAGTAGATGAGAAGGAAATTCTGGTTCGTGCAGAGCTTCCGGGCAACAACTGCGGCGGCTGCGGTTACGCAGGCTGTGACGCTCTCGCAAAAGCAATTGCAGAGGGCAAGGCAAAGGTTGACCAGTGTCCGGTCGGCGGCGCTCCGGTAGGAGAAAAGATCGCTGCGATCATGGGCGTTGAGGCTGGTTCCGCTGAGAAGAAGGTTGCATTTGTAAAATGTAAAGGTACCTGCGATAAGGCAACTGTGAAATACAACTACTATGGTATTGACGACTGCCACAAGATCGCAGATGCAGTTCCGGGCGGCGGCTCCAAGGGCTGTAACTACGGATGTCTCGGTTCCGGAAGCTGTGTGAAGGCATGTCAGTTTGACGCGATCCATGTTGTAAACGGTGTTGCCGTTGTCGACAAGGAGAAGTGTGTTGCCTGTGGTAAGTGTGCGGAGGCTTGTCCGCGTCACCTGATCGAGCTTGTTCCGTACAAGGCAAACCACCTCGTACAGTGCAGCTCCCACGACAAAGGACCGGCTGTCAAGAAGGTCTGCGAGGCAGGCTGTATCGGATGTACACTCTGCACAAAGCAGTGTGAGTTCGATGCGATCCATATGGATAACAATGTTGCTGTGATCGATTACACAAAGTGTACCGGCTGCGGCAAGTGCGCGGCTAAGTGCCCGGCACATGTTATTATCTGATTGGATAACAACTTGTAGAAAAATGAAAGACCCGCGGAAGGCAGAAATGCTTTCTGGCGGGTCTTTTTTGTGTAATAGGAGAGTACAAGGAATTTCCTATTACACAAAAGGCACTAACGTGACAATGATACATACTCGCGCGAAGATGTAGATTGTCGCAAGCGACCGCGCGAGAATACGCCAAGGTGCATTCTTTATTATTTTCACTAAAGAGATTTGGATGATTAGAACAGTTGGGAGAAGATTATTTGAAAAAAGATCCCAGAGAAGTGCCTGTATAGAACTCCCTGGGATCATATTCTTGTTTGTTCCGGATTTAAATAAGATTGACCTGAGTCAAATCAGAATGTATTGCCTACTGGATCGTCGTGCCGCCTTTACCTGCTAAAGCACTCTTTGCACCATCAAGGGAAGTGATGATCGCGCGTCGTCCTTTTCCTGCGTTGATGAAGTCGATGGAGCTTTCAACCTTCGGCAGCATCGACCCTGTCTTAAAGTGGCCTTCCCCGGCATAGCGGGCTGCCTCAGCCGTTGTCATCTTATCGATGTTGATCGGATGGTCACTGCCGTAGTTTAATACGACATTCGGAACACCTGTGATGAACATCAGGACATCAGCGTCAAGCTCCTTCGCGAGAAGTCCGGCTGCGCGGTCTTTCTCGATCACAGCGCTGGCACCCTTTAGGTGGGAGCCCTGTTCCATAACCGGGATTCCGCCGCCGCCTGCAGCGATCACCGGCTGGTCAGCATCAGCGAGGGCGCGGATCGCGTCGATCTCAACGATTGCGACCGGCTTCGGAGCCGCAACGATACGGCGATAGCCTTCGCCTTCCTTCACAATGAAGTTGCCCTTTGCCTCTTCCTCTTTTGCCTCCTCGGCGTTCATCACACGTCCAACCACCTTCATTGGAGTGTAGGAGGACTCATCGTACGGGTCAACTGTAACCTGTGTTAAGATCGTAGATACAGCTTTGTAAATGCCGCGTTTGATAAGCTCGGAGCGGAGAGCGTTCTGGAGATCGTAGCCGATATATCCCTGGCTCATTGCGGAGCAGACAGACATCGGAGCCGGAGTGTAACCTTCGTGATTTTTCGCAAATTCATTTAACGCGGTGTGGATCATACCGAGCTGCGGAGTATTTCCGTGGGTGATCACAACCTGCCAGCCGTCCTGAATAAAATCAGCGATGGCTTTCGCTGTTTTTGTAACGGCTGTCTTCTGCTCCGGAAGGTTCGTTCCGAGAGCGTCATGTCCAAGTGCTAAAACAAGTCTTTTCTTTGCCATATCTAATACCTCATTTCTATTATGTACCGATATCGTCTGGGCAGATAAAATTGCGCGGGAGCCGCGGATAAGTTTTCTCCGCGGACCGGCACAAAACGGTCTGCGCCTGTGTATTTTCAGATATTTTACCATATTTTGATAGATTATGGAAGAAAAAACTCAAAGTTTTATGATTGAGTACAGGAGAAATTTCCTGAACTGAAAATTATATATGGCGCTGCGGCGGCAGAAGCTTACGGGATGAATTTTATGCCGGAATGAAAGAGAATTGAAAGAAATAATTTTTTGCATTTTCAGATAACTTATGCTAAAATAGGAACAACTGAGTCGAGAGATCACTGTGGCGTGCGCTCTGTGTGGCGGCAGTGAATGATCCCCAACACGGGGAACGTAAGGAGGAAACAATTTTGAAGCTGTTATCGATAGCAATTCCATGCTACAATTCAGCGGCGTATATGGAAAACTGTATCAAGTCTCTGCTTCCGGGCGGAAACGAGGTGGAGATCCTGATCGTGGATGATGGTTCCACAAAAGACAATACGGCGGAGATCGCTGACCGTTATGAGAAAGAATATCCGGGTATCTGTAAGGCGATCCACCAGGAGAACGGTGGACACGGCGCTGCGGTTAACGCGGGATTAAAGGCCGCGACCGGAATCTATTTTAAGGTTGTGGACAGTGATGACTGGGTAAATGAGCAGGCCTACAGGCAGGTGCTCGACACCCTGCGCCGCTTTGTTTACGGAAAAGATACCCTGGATATGCTGATCACAAACTTTGTCTATGAGAAACAGGGCGCGAAGCACAAGAAAGTCATGAACTATAATCTGGCGCTTCCGAAGAACGAGATCTTTACCTGGAGCGATGTGAAGGTGTTCGTTGCAGGACAGTATATCCTGATGCATTCTGTCGTTTACAGAACGGAACTTTTGAGAGACTGTAAACTGGAGCTCCCGGAGCACACATTCTACGTGGACAATATCTTCGTCTACGAGCCGCTCCCGCATGTACATACGATGTACTACCTGGATGTGAACTTCTACCGCTACTTTATCGGCCGCTCCGACCAGTCTGTCAATGAACAGGTCATGATCGGAAGAATCGACCAGCAGATCCGCGTGACGAAGCTGATGCTTGGCTACTATGATGTGACGAAGATCCAGAATAAGAAGCTCCGCCACTATATGGTCCGTTACTTAGAGATCATGATGGTCATCTGCTCGATCCTCGCGATCAAGTCCGGCAGCGAGGAGAATATGGCAAAGAAAAAAGCATTGTGGGAAGAGTTAAAGAAATCCAATCCGGCGCTCTACCTGCGACTCCGCTGGGGCTTCTTGGGACAGGGCATGAACCTTCCGGGAAAAGGCGGAAGATCCCTCTCCATCGCGGGATATAAGATCGCGCAGAAATTCTTCGGATTTAACTAGGCGCCTGGAGACGGATCGATGTTGAAGGAGAAAACCGTTACGATCATGTCCGGTAGAAATAATATCGTTCTGAAGAAAGAAGGACCAAGGGTTCATAATGAATCCAAGGTCCTCTTTTTGTGTTAAATTAATCTGTAATGAAGAAATAACACACATTTATTCTAACTCAAAACAGGCAGTTCTGCCAATACTAATAGTTTCCAATGTTCTTCAAGAAGGAAACGACCGACAAAAACTATCATGAAGATCCCCGGCCGCACAGAATTTATGGGGTAAAGGGAAGGGTACTTTTAGAGGCTACTTCCCGTGTTATTCTTATTTTCCAAGAATGATCTTGATGATCAATACCGTCACCACACAGATCATCACCGGACGGATGATCTTTGCACCGTTTTTGATGGCGAAACCGGCGCCTAGATAGTTTCCGAGAACATTGCAGAATGCGCATGGAACTGCAATGGCGTACAGCACGTTTCCGGAAAGAACGTAGGAGAGAAGCGCCGTGTAGTTGGAGACGATCAGCGTGAGCTTCGCGTTTCCGGAGGCGGTGCGGATATCATATTTTAACAGGAAGGTAAAGAGCAGCATCGCGATCGTTCCGCCGCCCGGACCGTACATACTGTCATAGAGACCGAGGGTCATGCCGATGAGGAGCGCCTTCAGGGCGACAGGAACCGTCAGGGATTTCCGTGTGTCCGTATAGTTCCAAGCATTCTTCATAAAGATCACAAGGATCGCGGTGAGCGGAAGAAGAACCATCAACATGGAACGGATCTGCTCCTCCTTCAGGTAGAAAATGATCCTCGTGCCGAGCATGGAGGAGAGAAAGGCGGTCACTGCGCTGATCAGCGTGATCTTAAGGTCGAGACAGCCGTTTTTAAAGTATTTCCATGCCGCCACGGTGCTTCCGAAGGCACACTGGAATTTATTGCAGCCGTAGACGTAGTAGATCGGCATTCCGCACATCATATAGGCCGGGAGCGCAATCAATCCGCCTCCACCAGCGATGGAGTCGATAAATCCCGCAATAAAGAGGAGCGGGCAGAGCCAGATGAGATTGTGGACATATTCCATAGATATTCCCCCTTGTCTTTTGCGGCTGCCAGATGAAAAAATGCCGAAATGCCGCTTTTTCTGATGGAATCTCAAGCAGAGACCTGTTCTTCCATACTATATAAGAATCCGGAAAAAGTCAATCGGTTTTCTGAAACCTTGACATAACCTGGATTCTATGGTAAATTTATTGAGTTAAAATGCGTCGAAGAGGACCAGTAAGAGAGAATACGGAGCACAGAGAACTGCCGGCCGGTGCGAGGCAGCATCCAGAAGCTTTCCGAACTCGCCTCGGAGCAGCATGCTGAAAAAGTGGGCGTAAGCAGTGAAAAACGAGGCACTGCCCGTCGGTATTCTTGGTAGGCATTGCCGGTTTCCGCCGTTATCGGAAAAAGAGTGCATACGGGTGAAGACCCAGTATGAAATAGAGTGGTACCGCGTGAGAATGTAAGTCCCCCACGTCTCTATAAAAATGATAGAGATAGAGGGACTTTTTTTATTGCCGGACGTCTTTAAAGGGCGCTCAGGGGCAATGAAACAGAATCAGGATCTTCCTGGATTCTGGTAAATGCAGCGGCGGCGGGCGAAATCCGCGGAGCGTATTTCTGTACCGCCTTCAACGATATGAAATGGAGGAGAAAATCGTCATGGCACAGTACAACCACACCGCCATTGAGAGCAAATGGCGTGAGAACTGGGAAAAGAATCCGATCAATGTCAATGATGGAAAGAAAGAAAAATATTACTGCCTGGATATGTTCCCATATCCGTCTGGCAGCGGACTTCATGTAGGTCACTGGAGAGGTTATGTAATCTCCGATGTATGGAGCCGTTATCAGTTATTAAAGGGCAAATATGTGATCCATCCGATGGGATGGGACGCATTCGGTCTTCCGGCTGAGAACTACGCGATCAAGATGGGCGTTCATCCGGCAATCTCCACAGCGTCCAATATCAAAAATATCAAACGTCAGATCAACCAGATCGCGGCGCTCTATGACTGGGATATGGAAGTAAACACGACAGATCCGTCCTTCTACAAATGGACCCAGTGGATCTTCGTACAGATGTTCAAAAAAGGTCTTGCATACGAGAAGGAATTCCCGATCAACTGGTGCCCGTCCTGTAAGACAGGCCTTGCGAACGAGGAAGTTGTAAACGGCTGCTGCGAGCGCTGCGGTACACCGGTTACAAAGAAGAACCTCCGCCAGTGGATGTTAAAGATCACCGCATACGCAGACCGTCTCTTAAACGACCTCGACAAGCTCGACTGGCCGGAGAAGGTTAAAAAGATGCAGACAGACTGGATTGGCAAATCCTACGGTGCAGAGGTGGATTTCCCGGTTAAAGGACGTGATGAGAAGATCACCGTCTACACGACAAGACCGGATACGCTCCACGGCGCAACCTTTATGGTACTCTCCCCGGAGCATAAGCTTGCAAAAGAGCTTGCAACGGACGAGACAAGAGAGGCTGTTGAGAAGTACATCTTCGACGCTTCCATGAAGTCCAACGTAGACCGTCTCCAGGGCAAGGAAAAGACAGGCGTCTTCACAGGATCCTATGCGATCAACCCGTTAAACGGCAAGGAAGTTCCGATCTGGCTGTCTGATTATGTTCTCGCTGACTACGGTACCGGAGCGATCATGTGCGTACCGGCACACGACGACCGTGACTTTGAGTTTGCAAAGAAATTTGGTCTCCCGATCATCCAGGTCATCGCCCAGGACGGCAAAGAGATCGAGAACATGACAGAAGCTTACACAGACGCGAAGGGAACCATGATCAATTCCGGTGAGTGGAACGGCATGGAGTCCTCCGTATTAAAGAAAGAAGCTCCGCACATCATCGAGAAGATGGGTATTGGTAAGAAGACTGTGAACTACAAGCTCCGTGACTGGGTATTCTCCCGTCAGCGTTACTGGGGCGAGCCGATCCCGATCGTTCACTGCCCGAAGTGCGGCAATGTTCCGGTCCCGGAGGATCAGCTTCCGTTAAAACTTCCGGAGGTTGAGAGCTATCAGCCGACCGGTACCGGTGAGTCCCCGCTTGCGGCGATCGACTCCTGGGTAAACACCACATGCCCGTGCTGCGGCGCTCCGGCAAAACGTGAGACAAACACAATGCCTCAGTGGGCTGGTTCCTCCTGGTACTTCTTACGTTATGTAGATAACAAGAACGACAAGGAACTTGTATCTAAAGAGAAAGCAGACAAGTACCTTCCGGTAGATATGTATATCGGCGGTGTTGAGCATGCCGTTCTTCACCTTCTGTATTCCAGATTCTACACGAAGTTCTTATACGATATCGGAGTGATCGACTTCGATGAGCCGTTCAAGAAGCTGTTCAACCAGGGTATGATCACCGGCAAGAACGGTATCAAGATGAGTAAGTCCAAAGGAAACGTTGTTTCCCCGGATGATCTTGTAAGAGATTACGGTTGTGATGCGTTAAGAATGTACGAGCTCTTCGTTGGACCGCCGGAGCTGGATGCCGAGTGGGACGACAGAGGAATCGAGGGCGTTGCCAGATTCTTAAATCGTTTCTACAACCTTGTGATGGACAGCAAGGACAAGGATATCAAGGAGACAAAGGAGATGGTGAAGCTCCGCCACAAGCTTGTCTACGATATCGAGACACGTTTCAACCAGTTCAGCCTGAATACCGTAGTATCCGGATTCATGGAGTACTGCAACAAGCTCACAGACGTTGCGAAGAGAGAGGGCGGAATCGACAAGGAGACATTAAAGACATTCGTGATCTTACTGGCTCCGTTCACACCGCATCTTGGCGAGGAACTCTGGAGAGAACTCGGCGGCACGGACAGCGTATTCCATGCAACATGGCCGGAGTGCGATGAGGAAGCCATGAAGGACGATGAGATCGAGGTTGCCGTACAGGTAAACGGTAAGGTAAAAGCGGTCATCATGGTTCCGGCTGACATCGCAAAAGAGGATGCGATCGCTGCAGGTAAAGCTGCGGTAGAAGGAAAGATCACCGGAAACATCGTGAAGGAGATCTATGTTCCGAAGAAGATTGTAAACCTTGTTGTAAAATAAGATGGAGTGACAGAAACTGTCGGATCATCTGAAAAATTCGTGCCAATATAAGTATTTGAAAAAATTCCGGGCGGGATCCTTGCGGTCCCGCCCTTTTTCACTGCCGAAATGTTAGTATTTACTATACATGCCGGAAACCTCCTTTTGTTAATTTTGAACAAATTGTAAACAGATTATGACTATAGAAAGGCTGAAACCAAATAAAACAAACAAATTAAACAAAAAATACGCAGAAAGGAAAACTTTATTGACAAAGATGTTAGAAAATGATATTCTTTAATCATGAAATTCAGAAAAGAGTGTATATATAGGTATAGTAAATATTTACATTCAACGATTACCAACAACACTCTGACGAAACAGAAATAACTTGAAGGAGGGCATGTGAATGAAAAAAAGAACAGCAGCGAGATCGGTGGCAGCCGTTGTCGGAGCAGCAATGGTGCTGACAGCGTGCGGAGGCGGAAACAATGCAGCGGCAACGACCGCGGCGGCAGGCGGCAGTGAGACTCAGGCAACAGCGGAAAGCTCCGGCGGCGGAAATATCACAAAGACAGATATCGTCTTTGCCCAGGCCTCTGACGTTGTGACCCTGGATCCGGCAGGACAGCAGGATACCACTTCCGGTGTACTTATGAAACATGTGTACAGTACCTTGATGGATGTCGATGATGATGGCAACCTTGTTCCGGATCTGGCAGAGAGCTACGAGATGAAGAGTGACACGGAATATACCTTCACCCTGAGACAGGACGCATGCTTCTCCGATGGCACTCCGGTTACAGCGAAGGATGTAAAGTTTACATTTGACCGTGCGAAGGATATGCCGAAGACGAAATCCAATACCTCCAAGATCGAAGAGGTTATCGCAGATGACGATCACCATGTTACCTTCAAGCTGACACAGCCATATGCGGCATTTAAGACCATTGTTACTTCGTCGAACCTTAGTATTGTTTCCGAGGCAGCGGTCACAGCAGCGGGAGAGTCTTACGGTGATGTTGACAATATTCTCGGATCCGGTGAGTTCACAGTTACCGAGTGGGTTCCGAACGACCACTACACCCTGGCAAGAAACGAAAAATACTGGGGTGAGATGCCGATCACTACAACGATCACCTGCCGCGTGATCCCGGAGGGAAGCGCCCGCGCCATTGCCCTTGAGGCAGGAGAGGTCGATCTTGTATGGAACGTTGACGCGACAGACTGTGCGAACATCGAGGCAAATCCGGATGTGACGCTGTTGAGCCAGACGTCTTCTTCCATCGAATATCTCGGTATGAATACGACAAAAGAGAAATTCAAGGATGTGAGAGTCAGACAGGCGATCAATTACGCGCTGGATAAACAGACATTTGTTGATACGATCATTGAGGGTCGTGGAACTGTAGCAAACAGCTACATCAATTCGATGATCCCGGGCTGGACCGACGAGGTGGAAGCTTATCCGTATGATCCGGCGAAGGCGAAAGAACTTCTTGCGGAAGCCGGTTATCCGAATGGATTCGAATGCAAGATCTATGTAAACGGCGACGTTCGTACCCGTTCCGCCCAGATCATTCAGGCCCAGCTTGCAGAGGTTGGAATCACGGTTGATATCTCTACCTATGAGTGGGGCGCTCTTCTCGATTCCTTAAATGCAGGTGAGCATGAGATGTTCCTCCTCGGATGGTCGAATTCAAGCTTCGACGCGGATGGAAGTACTTACCAGTTATTCTATTCCGGAAACCATGGAGCAACCGGTAACCGTGCATTCTTAACCGATGACAAAGTCGATGAGCTGATCATCAACGCGCAGAAAGAGAGTGACGATACCAAGCGTATGGAGTTCTATAAAGAGCTTCAGGTATACCTCCACGAGATCTCCCCGTGGTGTCCGTTATACTACAAAAACGACAATGTCGGTGTCCGCGCAGACTTAAAGGGATTCAAGCTTCACAAGGGCGCACAGCACTACCTTGGCAACTGCCACTATGAAGA
This sequence comes from Pilosibacter rotomagensis, assembly GCF_045062245.2. NCBI lineage: Bacteria > Bacillati > Bacillota > Clostridia > Eubacteriales > Clostridiaceae > Pilosibacter > Pilosibacter rotomagensis. The sequence continues at coordinate 1,705,917 of NZ_CM170323.1, forward strand.
TTGATAATATTTAAAATGTGAAAGACGGGGGCAGACATGAAGGTGTCTGCCCCTTTTCAACGACACGCAACCGTGCGAAGATGCAGATCGCCGCAAGCGGTCACACGGGATGCCCGGAGGTGTAAGGGCACATTCTTTGAAAATTACACAAAAAATACTGGAAATGCATGGATTGTTCGGTTATAATGTCACTATCATGTATAGTACGATGTATAGTGAATTATAACTATTCAGGGAATTCGCTGATAAAATGGGGATAGGGCTGAATAGTAAAACAGGAGGAGATGAGCATGGGAATTCTCGAAGAAGTAAACGCAAGCTATGAAAAACTCAGCCCGGTTCAGAAAAGGATCGCGGATTTTATCTTCAAATATCCGGATCAGGTCTGCTTTTACTCCCTGAAAGAGCTTTCGGAGACACTGGGTGTGACGGAGGTGACCATATTAAGGTTCACGAAGAAGATCGGGGCCCAGAGCTTCGTGGAAATGAAGAACCGTCTGCGGGAACATTTACAGACGAGACTGGTCCATGGGGACGGTTTAAACAGAATCGCGGATCATGTGGGCGGGATCCGGTACGGTGACCACGATAAGGAAGAAATGTTCCGGGAGTTTGTCACGAACGAGAAAAATGTGATCGCGAAGACCTTTGAACAGGTCTCCTTAAAGGATATCCTCTCCGCGGTGGCCATCATCAGGCAGTCCCGGAAGATCTATGTGGTGGGAAGCGAGCTGGTGACAGGGCTCTGTGCCTATACGACGAGAAGACTCCTGACATTGGGACTGGAGGCGCTCGATCTCTCGAATCTGAGCCGGGCTCTCTACAATAACTATCTGGCCCACGCCACGCCGGAGGACTGCGCGATCATCTTTTCCGCACCCGGATACGCGAAACATATCGTGAATACCGCAAGATATCTCGACAAGAAGAAGATCCCGCAGATCGCCATCACGGATCAGAGGACTTCACCGATCGCGTCCTACGGAACGACCGTTTTTACCTGCAATAACCACGACCTGTTCTTTTATAATTCCGTGATGGGATATATGTCTGTGGCGAACGCCCTGATATATTTCTCTGCCATGGATAACCCGGAGGAGACGAATAAACGCCGTGGGCGCCTCTCGGAAGTGAGAAGTGCGATCGGCAGCATCGACTTCGTTAAAGACGGTTTATAGGCAGTGGATCTTCGGACAGTTCAACCTATTAGCTTAATAGGAGTATAGTAAATACAATACAAAAAAGGTCACAGCAATTTGTGAAAATTGCTAAAACAACCCCTTGTAAATTGAATTTTATTGACAAATATGTTCAAAACTGTTATTCTTGGTCTATAAGAACGAACTAAGTACTGCATGACGGGTATAGTGAATACTGACATATGCTACCGTTATGAAGTACGACCGCTGTGGGGAGCGGAAGAAAATAACAGGAGGAATTTGTGAATGAAAAGAAGGGGTATTGCAAGAACAACAGCAATGGCAATGGCAGCAGCTATGATCCTTACAGCCTGCGGAGGAGGGAACGCTGATCAGTCTACAAACGCACCGGCAGGCAGCAGCGCGCAGACAACTACCGATAACGGCGGAAGCGGCGAGATCACAAAGACGGATATCGTTGTGGCTCAGGGTGCAGATGTTGTAACACTGGATCCGGCAGGACAGCAGGATACCACATCCGGAGTACTGATCCATCACGTATACAGCACACTGATGGATATCGACGATGACGGTAACCTTGTTCCTGATCTGGCTGAGAGCTATGAGATGAAGAGTGATACAGAGTATACCTTCAAGCTCCGTGAGGATGCGTGCTTCTCTGACGGAACGCCGGTAACTGCGAAGGATGTAAAGTTTACGTATGACCGTGCGAAGGATATGCCGAAGACAAAGTCCAATACTTCAAAGATCGCAGAGGTTATCGCTGACGATGATTACCACGTAACCTTCAAGCTCACACAGCCATATGCAGCGTTCAAGACGATCGTTACCCAGACAAACTTAAGTATCGTTTCTGAGGCAGCTGTCACAGCAGCAGGCGATGCTTACGGCGATGTGGAGAATGTACTCGGATCCGGTGAGTTCACGGTTACGGAGTGGGTTCCGAACGATCACTACACCCTTACAAAAAACGAAAAATACTGGGGTGAGGAACCGATCGCAACCTCCATTACCGTCCGCGTAATCCCGGAGGGAAGTGCAAGAACCATCGCTCTTGAGGCAGGAGAAGTCGATCTTGTATGGAACGTTGACCCGACAGACTGTGCGAATGTGGAAGCAAACTCCGACGTAGCGCTTCTTTCCCAGCCGTCTTCTTCCATCGAGTATCTCGGAATGAATACAACGAAAGAGAAGTTCTCCGATGAGAGAGTCCGTCAGGCAATCAACTACGCACTGGATAAGCAGACCTTCGTTGATACGATCGTTGAGGGACGTGGAACTGTAGCAAACAGCTATATCAACTCCACGATCCCGGGCTGGTCTGAAGAGGAGGAAGCTTATCCGTATGATCCGGAAAAGGCAAAAGAGCTCCTTGCAGAAGCAGGTTATCCGAATGGATTTGAGTGCAACCTCTATGTAAACGGTGACGTTCGTACACGTTCCGCGCAGATCGTTCAGGCACAGCTCGCTGAAGTTGGAATCACCGTTGATATTTCTACATATGAGTGGGGCGCATTCCTTGATTCCTTAAATGCAGGCGATCATGAGATGTTCATCCTCGGATGGTCCAACACAAGCTTTGACGCAGACGGAAGCACCTACCAGTTATTCTACTCTGAGAACCATGGTGCGACCGGTAACCGTGCATTCTTAACAGATGAGAAGGTCGATGAGCTCATCATCGCTGCTCAGAAAGAAAGCGACGATACCAAGCGTATGGGTCTCTACAAGGAGCTTCAGGATCGTCTCCACGAGATTTCCCCGTGGTGCCCGTTATACTACAAATACGATAATGTTGGTGTCCGCGCAGACTTAAAAGGCTTCAAGCTTCACAAAGGCGCACAGCATTACCTTGGCAACTGCCATTACGAAAAATAATATCTGATCCCCAAAAGGACAGAGTCCATGCAAAAACAGGGTACGGGTCACGAAAAGGGATCCGTACCTCTTTCCAGAATCCGGTGAAAGCCCGGAAAACATTCCAGAAACCCTGAGACAAGGATCCGGAACTTCGGCCCCGACAGACGGGTTTCGGAAACACAAAAAAACAGCCGCGGGATGCGGTAGATTGGATGGTGTGCATGAGCAAATATGTGTTAAAGAGACTTGCAATGCTGATCCCGGTACTGATCGGCGTAACCTTCATGGTTTATTTCATCTTAAGCCTTTCACCAGGTGATACAGCAGCGATGATCGCAGGTGAGTCGGCAGACGCAGAGACGATCGAAGCGACAAGAAAAGACCTCGGACTTGACCAGCCGGTTATCGTTCAGTACGGAAAATATATGCTGAACCTTCTTCACGGCGATATGGGTAAATCCTACAAGACAAAACGTGATGTTTTCCCGACGATCATGGCTGCATTCCCGAATACAGCAAAGCTTGCGTTCTGGTCAATCCTGGTAGCAGTAGCCATCGCGCTTCCGATCGGTATCATCAGTGCGACGAGGCAGTACAGCGCGATCGATAATGTCGGAATGGTCGCCGCCCTGCTAGGCGTCGCGACCCCGAACTTCTGGCTGGGCTTAATGCTCATTATCGTATTCTCCTTAAACCTTGGATGGCTTCCATCCGGCGGTATGGGATCCTGGAAGAACTACATTATGCCGGCGATCACCCTTGGTACCGGCGACGCAGCACTGATCTGCCGTATGACGCGTTCCTCCATGCTTGAGGTCATCCGTCAGGATTATATCCGTACCGCGAGAGCGAAGGGTGTGCCGGAGAAAATGGTGATCCGGAAACACGCATTAAAGAATGCACTGATCCCGGTCGTTACCGTTATCGGACTTCAGTTCGGTTCCCTTCTTGGCGGCGCGACTCTTACCGAGACTGTATTTGCATGGCCTGGCGTTGGCCGTCTCCTGGTAGACTCCATCAAGAGTAAAGATGCCCCGTTAGTCCTCGGCGGCGTTATCATGATGACGATCACCTTCAGTATCGTAAACCTTTGCGTGGACATTCTCTACGCTTTCATTGACCCGCGTATCAAAGCGCAGTATAAGAAAAAATAAGGAGGAAAGCGTATGGGAACATCAAAGAATCAGGAAGCGGCGTCCGGCGCGACTGTAAAGAAGCGCGGCCAGTTCAAAGAGATCTGGCGCCGCTTGAAAAAGAATAGAATGGCAATGATCGGTCTTGGAATCGTCGTTTTCCTCGTACTGATCTCCATCTTTGCAGATTTCCTGTTCGATTACAATACCGTTGTTATCAAGCAGAACACAGCCATCCGTCTCCAGACTCCGAGTGCAGCTCACTGGCTCGGAACAGATGAGTTCGGACGTGATATTCTGGCACGTCTCGTTCACGGATCAAGAGTATCCTTAAGTGTCGGCGTTGTAGCTGTATCCATCGCACTTCTGATCGGTGGATCCTTAGGAGCGATCGCAGGCTTCTACGGCGGAAAGATCGATAACGTGATCATGCGTATCATGGATATCTTCCTTGCAGTGCCGAGCCTTCTTCTTTCCATCACGATCGTATCCGCACTTGGACCGAGCATCTTCAACTTAATGCTTGCCATCGCGATCTCTTCCGTGCCGGGCTACGCGCGAATCGTCCGGGCTTCCGTCCTTACCGTAAAGGATCAGGAATTCGTAGAGGCGGCGAAATGTATCGGAGCAAACAACTTCGAGATCATTTCCTCCCATATTCTCCCGAACTGTATGGCACCGATCATCGTTCAGGTATCTTTAAAGGTTGCATCCGCGATCCTTTCTACATCCGGCTTAAGCTTCCTGGGCCTTGGCGTAAAGGCTCCGACACCGGAGTGGGGCGCAATGCTTTCCGGCGGACGTGCTTACTTAAGAAACGCTCCGCACCTGACCATATTCCCGGGTATTGCGATTATCATTACGATCCTTTCCCTGAACCTGTTAGGCGATGGTCTTCGTGATGCATTAGACCCGAAACTGAAGAAGTAGGGAGGACAAAATATTGGAAGATAACAAAAACTTAATTCTTGATATTAAGGATCTTGTGATCCATTATGAGACCGATGACGGCGTTGTAGAGGCGGTAAACGGCATCGATATCCAGTTAGAGCACGGAAAAACCTTAGGACTGGTAGGAGAGACCGGATCCGGAAAGACAACAACCGCTCTTTCAATCCTGCGTCTCGTTCCGGACCCGCCGGGAGTTATTAAAAACGGTTCCATCCTTCTTGACGGAAAAGATATCTTAAATATGCCGCAGAAGGAGCTGGAGGCGATCCGTGGAAATACCGTTTCCATGATCTTCCAGGATCCGATGACATCCTTAAACCCGGTGCTCACCGTCGGTGACCAGATCGCCGAGGTTATCAAGCTCCATGATAAGATCAGTGAGAAAGAGGCTGAACAGAAAGCCGGCGATATGCTGGAAGTGGTAGGTATTCCGAGAGAACGTTTCGGCGAGTATCCGCACCAGTTCTCCGGAGGTATGAAGCAGCGTGTCGTTATCGCTATGGCTCTCGCCTGCAACCCGAAGCTCCTTCTTGCCGATGAGCCGACAACCGCTCTCGATGTGACAATCCAGGCACAGGTTCTCGAGACGATGAAGGATTTAAGAAAGAAATTTGGTTCCGCGATGATCATGATCACCCATGATCTGGGAATTATCGCAGAGGTCTGTGATGAGGTCTCCGTTGTATACGCGGGACAGATCGTTGAGCATGGAACTCTGGAAGATATCTTCAACCACACCATGCACCCATACACAGAAGGTCTTTTCGGTTCCCTTCCGAACATTGAAGACCGCAAGGCGAGACTTCAGCCGATTCCGGGCCTGATGCCGGATCCGACAAACCTTCCGAAAGGCTGCCCGTTCTCCCCGAGATGTAAGTACTGCACAGAAGCGTGCAAAAAAGACAGACCGGAAAAGAAGTGGGCGAGCGATACGCATTATGTGCGCTGCGTCCGCTACGAAGAGCCGGGATTTTCCATTGAAAGGAGTGAGCAGTAATGGCAGATACGATCCTTGAAGTAAAACACCTGAAAAAATATTTCAACACTCCAAAGGGACTGCTCCATGCGGTCGATGACGTGAACTTCACTCTGGAACGTGGAAAAACCCTCGGTATCGTAGGTGAGTCCGGATGCGGTAAGTCCACCACAGGACGTTCGATCTTACGTCTCATCGAGCCGACTGCCGGTGAGGTCATCTTCGATGGTGAGGATGTATGTAAAAAGAATAAAAATGAACTCCGTCTCTTAAGACGTGACATGCAGTTGATCTTCCAGGACCCGTACGCGTCCCTTGACCCGAGAAAGACAGTCAGTGAGATCATTGCTGAGCCGTTAAAGCTCCAGAAGCTTATTACGGACCCGAAAGCCCGTATGGATCGAGTGCGTGAGCTGATGCAGGTCGTAGGTCTTGCAGACCGCCTGATCAATACATACCCGCATGAGCTTGACGGTGGCCGCCGCCAGCGTATCGGTATTGCGAGAGCACTTGCGATGAAACCGAAGCTTATCGTCTGCGACGAGCCGGTTTCTGCCCTTGACGTATCCATTCAGGCACAGATCTTAAACCTGATGCAGGATCTTCAGGAACAGATGGGATTGACCTATATCTTCATCACACACGACCTTTCCGTTGTCAACCACTTTGCGGATGATATCGCGGTTATGTATCTTGGACAGCTCATCGAGAAAGCTCCGTCTGAACAGCTTTTCGATAAGCCGACTCATCCGTATACACAGGCTCTGCTCTCTGCAATTCCGGTACCAAGCCTGAAAAAGAAGAGAGAGCGTATCATCTTAAAGGGTGAGATCACTTCCCCGATCAACCCGAAGCCAGGTTGCCGTTTTGCTGCCCGCTGTCCGTATGCGACAGACCGCTGCAGAAGCGAGGAACCGGTGCTCCGCGAGATCGAACCGAATCATTTCGTGGCATGCCATCTGACGGAAGGCAAATAAGGAGACATTCGTATGCCCCCGCCGGTATTCTGGCGGGGGTATTTTGTGTAATAGGAAATGCCGACAGAAATGGATGCAGTGGATGCTGTGCAGGGCTGTGAGGGCAGCTTCTTTTGTAAGTATAATAAATTTGACAGGGAAATGATCCTGCGATAAAACTACATATATAAAAAGGAAAGAGAGGACCTGGAACCATGAAACAGATCGATATCAGAGACTTTACAAATTATCATTATCCCACGATCTTTACCCCGGCACCGGATGGAAAGCACGCGGTGATGGCGGTGGTGGATGCCAACGAGAAGGACAACTGCTATGAGTCCTGCTTATGGCTCTATGATATGGAGACAAAGAAAACGTCCAGACTGACAAGCGGAAAGAAAGAGCGCACGTTTATCTGGATGGATTCCGAAACTGTCCTCTTTATTGCGGACCGTGAGAAGGCTTATCAGGAAAAAATGAAGAACGAGGAAGACTGGACCTGCTTCTACACCCTGAACATCCATGGCGGTGAGGCACAGTTCGCGTTTGCTGTTCCGTATAAGGCAGTGAAGATGAAAAAAGCCGGAAAGAAACTTGTCCTCACAGTGAAATATGATTACAACAAGCCGGATCTCTCCCACATGGAAGAGGGCGAGGAGAAGAGAGCTGCTTTAAAGGCGTGGAAGGACGAGAAAGACTATGAAGTCTTCGATGAGCTTCCGTTCTGGGCGAATGGTCAGGGCATTGTAAATAAGAAGAGAACGAGACTTGCAGTCTATGACATGGAGAGCGGTTCCTGTGAGATTGTGACTCCGGATTACGAGAATGTCGAGAGTTCCTGGGTCGAGGGCGATGATACGATCCTCTATGTTTCCAGCCTTTACACGGATAAAAAGGATGTCTACCAGGGATTAAAGCAGTATACGATCTCCACGGGTGAGTTAAAGACTCTTGTAGAGCAAAAGGATATGAGCATCGATTACGCGTGCATCCTCAAGGGAAAAGTAACCTTCTTCGGTTCCTACATGAAAGAATACGGCTTTAATGAGAATGACAAGCTGTATACGGTGGAGAACGGCAGGGTAGAGCTTCTTTCCGACTATGATGACAGCGTCCACAACTCGATCTGCTGCGACTGCAAGTTTGCGGACGGAGCTTCCGCGATCCATGACGACGACAAGATCTACTTTATCGCGACGCTGCGAAAACAGAGCGTGATTCGTACCTTTGACGCTGAGGGTCACATGGAGACGATCCTGGACCGCCAGGGAAGCGTCCACACACTGGCGAAGTCCGGCGATACCATTTACTTTACAGGCATGCGTGATATGGGACTCACTGAGTGTTACGCCTTTGACGGAAAAGAGGAGACGAAGCTCACTTCCTTTAACGACGCGGTGATGGCGGAGAGAAGTGTTTGCCCGGTTGAGGAGTTTACCTTTACATATAAAGATCTGGAGCTGGACGGCTATGTGATCAAACCGGTGAACTTTGACCCGAATAAGACATATCCGGGAATCTTAACGATCCACGGCGGTCCGCGCGCGACCTTCGGACCGACGTTCTTCCACGAGAGCGAGGTATTTGCGAATGCCGGATATTTCGTATTCTTTACGAACCCGCTTGGAAGTGACGGACGCGGAAATGAGTTCGCAGACATCACCGGAAAGCACGGCGGAATCGACTTTGAATGCTGCATGGCACTCACAGATGAGGTATTGAAGCGCTATCCGCAGGTTGACGAGAAGCACCTGGGCGTTATGGGCGGAAGCTACGGCGGATTTATGACAAACTGGGTGATCGGAAACACCACACGATTCGCAGCGGCCTGCTCCCAGAGAAGTATCTCCAACTGGGTATCCAAGTGCATGACCACCGATATTGGCTATTACTTCAATATGGATCAGATCAAGGCAGATCCGTGGAACAGCCCGGAAAAGATGTGGCAGCACTCCCCGTTAAAATACGCTAACATGGCGAAAACCCCGACCCTCTTTATCCAGTCGGACGAAGACTACCGCTGCTGGATGGGCGACGCGATCCAGATGTTCTCCGCGTTAAAATACTTTGGTGTAGAAGCCCGCATGTGCCTCTTCCATGGCGAGAACCACGAACTCTCAAGAAGCGGTAAACCGAAACACAGAATCCGCAGAATGACGGAGATGATGGAGTGGTTTGAGAAGTATTTGAAGTAAGATGGCAGACAACAGAAAAATCAGCAATTTATATTAAAGGAAAGAGGCTGTCCGAAAGGGCAGCCTTTATTATGGAATTTTTGTGGCAAAATTTCGTCAGTGTAGATTTTTCAGTGACAAGCGGTGTAAAGTATGGTACGATACATATAAGCGTGGGTCTGTCTTTACAGATCCCGGAAGGAATTCGATTTTATATCCGGTTTTCGAAAAACGTGATCCCTGTGGGAATGCGAAAGCAGTAAGCTTTGCGGCGGGACCGGATCAGAGAAGGAGATTTTTGCATGCGGAAACGCTTATTTGCGATAGTTCTTGCGCTGACAGCGGCGATCGGGATTTTCGGCGGCACTGCGTCTGGCGCAGTAAGATCTGCGCAAGTCGATACGATCACGATGGACGCAGAGATGCCCGATGATGAGGTAGAGGTAGACCTCGGCTGGAAGACCCAGCAGGATAAAGGACGCTGGATCGATAAGATGGGGATTGGTGACGATGTAAACAGCCTGCTCCTGATCATCAATAATCTGGACACCGAAACAGATACAGTAAAAACAACAAAAGATCGTACCTCCAGCGAGAAGGTTGTCCGCGCGAAGAGAAAACAGCTTCCGGGGAACTCGAGACTTCTCTACCTCTCGAGAACGGATACCGGTTGGCAGGAAAATTTTTCGGTCAACTGCTATGTTTCCGGTGGACAGGATGATGATTCTGAGGTGTATGGTGTTTACCGTCTGGAGAGCACCTTCGGAAGTGAGAATGATCCGGGCAGTCTTGCACCGTACCGGAAACTTACGGAAAATGATTACTGGATCACGGATCCGGAAGCAGACGGTTTCGGCGTGATCGCCGGAAAGAAGCCGGAAGGACTTCTGACAACTCAGTTTGTCAATCTGGAAGCAATGCGTGCTTTTTCCAACTTTGGAATGATATTAAAACCGGAGGAGGGTGCGGAAGGCTATCCGGCTCTGGTGGTAAACTGCCAGCAGTCCGGTGCGAAGAACAGATCTCTCTGCGGGATCCAGCTCGCCCAGTCCTATGTGAGAATGCTGATCCAGTCTATGGATTCCGGGACCAGAATCATGATCGCCGGGGAAGTAGAAGATCTGGAAGATATGGTGAACTAAATAAGAAGAGAAAGATGCCTCATGGATACAGTAACGATATCCGGAGGCATTTTTTGTGTAATAGGAAATTCCGAGGAATTTCCTATTACACAAAAGGCACTAACGCGCCAATGGTGCGCACCCGCGCGAAGATGTAGATTGTCGCAAGCGACCGCGCGAGACAAGAGAATGTGCCAAGGCGTAGTCTATTTTTATGATTGGAAAATTCAAAAAGTTACCTATGGCACAGAGACATATTATAAAAAGACACATTATAATAGGAAGAGAAGCAGGACAAAATCTGTCGCTACACGGATAACAGCTCTGAAATTTCACTGAACGGAATGGATAAAATCCATCAAACTTTATGTATTTAGTACAGAAATCGACGCGAATAGGCAAAAAAACCATAGAAATATAGACATTTTTTTCCAAACATGGTAGCATTATGTATTATGGGATACTTATGAACAGAAGTATGTGAAAAAGCTTACAGATATGTCCCCAGCATAATCAAGAGGTGAGAAAAAATGTCGAAATACGGAAAACTGATTGCGATCGGCGCAACGACGCTGCTTGCCGCCGCAGGAACATTATCAGCCGGGATCTTTATGTCATCAGCGAGAGAATCCTCGATGGCGGCGGATGGCTATGTTCTGTCGTCAGATTGGCAAAGTACGCAAAGCGAGAAAAGTGGGAGCGAAGAAACAGCCCCGGAATCGTACTATTTCTCCGGAGGAACAAAGGTAAGAGGAAAATTCCCGAATGAACTTGTCTTTCACGATGTTGAAGGAACAAAGCGCAGCGTTGGGAAAGAAAGTTTCCTGCACTATGCAGATGGTTCTGCCAGTGCGCTGTCCGATGGCGTCCTTGTAAATCTGGATGATATCAACACAGGACTTGTAAACCACTATGGAGTAGAAAAAAATACCGTTATTGCGGCTTCAAGCGGTGGATTCTCCGTTGAGAACAACGGGAATGAGATCTCCTTCAACAACTTTATCTGGAAGATCGGCGATGACCGCTTTATGCTCTACTCAAACGGCGCGTCCTTACACCTGCCCTCCGGCGAGGAGATAGCAGTTGATGGATGGATAGAGGCAGAATACCCGGAACAGGGAATTATCTGTCTTGCGGATGAGAACCATCAGTATCAGGTCGTTGCGGATGGAACCTATATTACTCTGGGCAATGGAGTCCGCTATGACTTCGGTGACCAGATTATTTCTGATGCCCAGGGAAACAGCCGTATGACATTTCAGGAGATGCTCTTAAACGCAGATGACAATATTCAGGTGCAGTCCGCAGAAGACTGGGTAGCACCGGAATTTAAGTTTGACGTTATCGACGGTCAGTCCGGAGAAGAAGGCGCGGCAGGAGAGACAGGCGCGGCCGGGGAGACCGGTGCGGCTGGTGAGCAGGGTGACGAAGGAAAAGAAGGAAAGATCGGAAACAACGGCGAAGACGGAGAAGACGGTGAAGATGGAAACGAAGGCCAGGACGGCGATGAAGGAAGCAGCGGAGATGATGGCTCCGATGGCGGAAGCGGTTCCAACGGTCAGAGCGGTTCCAACGGATCCGGTGGAAAAAAGGGTACGAACGGAAGCTTAAACAATCCGGAGACCCAGGCACAGGCCTCCTTCCAGATCACGGAATTCACGCTGACAGCTGGTACTCTTGATGCAACCTTCACTGTAACCGATGAGGACGATGTCTTAAACGGTCAGGAAGGCAGCGTTTACATTTACGATAAGAACGGCCAGCCGGTCGAGCTTGAGGTAAGTGGGGAAGCGGACAACACGAGGATCAACTTCGCGGCAGATGAGACCTACACCGTGACATGTTCCAACTTAAGTCCGGATCAGGAATACCGTCTGGTCGTAAAATCCGGGTATCTGTTAAAGAATATTACGGGAAGCAGGGATTACATCAACCGTACCTTCTATACAGACAGTTCGGGATTAAACCTCGATAAGGCATATGCGAAGGAAGACGGATTCGTTGTAACCCTTGAGAGAATGGATTACTCCGAAGCGACCCAGGCAAGGATCACGATCCTTGATTCCAAGGGAAAAGAGATCATGAGAAAAGAGGTCAGTGCGACCGAGCTTGCAGATCACAGCAATCTCGTAACACTCGACACGGCTTCTGACTTTACAGCCTTAAACGGCGGAAATAATACTCTTACGAGTGATAAGACTTACAGTGTAAAACTTGAGTCCTATGTGGGCGGAGTCTGGAAGACGAGCGGTACTACCCAGACATGGAAGACCTTAAAGAAGACTCCGAAATTTGACGGAAAACCGGCCGGCTACGCAAACAGCCAGACCTACTTTGATCTCTCTGTAAAAGTACAGGATGAGGATGAGGCAGTTACCGGTTATACCTGGGAGATCCTGGATCCGGAGAACAGGGGGGCACTGATCGAAACCCTGACTTCCACGAAGCCGAATACCTCCCTCTATATCGGACCGACAAAAGATGGAAATAACAAGATCGAAAAAGGTCACCAGTACATTGTGCGCGTCACAATGAATTATTACGATAACGAAAAGAATGTTGAAGTTACGAGTGATCCGTCCGACGGATTCATGATGACTTCCAAGGGTGAGGTTTCCCTTTACTATACCTGGAATGAGAATATCGCAGACCTCGATAAGAACACAACTCTCAACGGTGTTCTTACCATCGACCCGAAGGAGTACGGAACGATCTTTTCATCAGAGACCCATCCGCTGGAGATCATGATCGAGAGCAGCGGAAACTACACTTCAACGATGAAGATCAATTTAAACTCCAAGGACTCCAACTACTCAGATGGTGAAGGAAAATACAACATTCCGATCCTCCAGTACGGATTAAAGACAAAGTCCAGCTACCGTATCTCCGCATGGGGCTACGTTGAGGATCCGGTGACAAAGAATTTCACGAGGACATATCTCGGTGACTGCGTTGTAAGTACAGGCGAGCACAGCCCGATCTCCGTGAACGTTGTTCCGGACTCCTCTGTGAACGTCGGTGTATCGGTCTACTTCGGTAAAGATACCGATACAGAAGACACTGCAAATCTTTCAACGAAATCGGTCAAGATGGTCCGTGCTGCGATCTATACAGGTGCCAACACCTCCGGAACTCCGCTGGGAGCCGGTCCGGTTGACGTCTATATCGACAACACGAACAACAGCAAACCGTATACGGGTGATTTCGTCAGCAAGTACTGGGGCGAAAACGGACGTCAGGACGCATTAAAGATCAGCGCCCAGACCTTCGGCCTTTCCTCCGCAGAGCTGACAGCATCCAAGTATACGATCGCGATCCTCGGTGTTTACGACTATACATATAACTACTCCTACCTGGCAGATTCTGCCCAGAACCTGTCAAATTATGAGAACCAGCTTCCGTTCGAGACGGGAAGTACCACTTACTACTCCGTAAGCTACGATGAGAAGGTTCCGGATTTCCCGAGCCCGCTGACTTCCGGTGTGACTGTGACTCCCATCACGAACGCGAAGGCAAACTCCTATCTGCAGGGAACGACAAAAGATAACCTTGCGGACGACACGATCGTCGGATATAACCTCCGCGCGAACTACAACAACGAAGGCGGACTTGCGAACTCTGTCACTTACTATGTAATGACGGAGAAGGATATTCTCGGATATGAGAACGATTCCGATACAGATAAGGGAAATGATCCGACCGAGTGGACAGACTGGGGCAAGGATAACTCCCCGAAACTGAAATTTACGCTTCCGGTCAATGCGAATGACCGTTCGCTCCCGTCGATCAATATCTTCTTTATGGATCCGGTAAACGGCGTGACGAGCACGATGGATTCCGTGTGGAACACCTGGGGACTCCGGATGAGCGAGGAGGAGAAGGTCGGCAACACGAACGGCGGAGCTGCTTCATACTTCAATAGTCCGTCGAACGGTACCGTCTCGATCTTTGCGGGACCAAACTCAAACGTCACGAGAGGATGGCACTATGTATTTGCATACAAGGCGAGACTGACCTTCCGAAACAACTCCAACTATATCTTCCCGAACAATGTGACAGGAAGCTTCAGTAAGGGCACCCTGCTCTCATCGGGAGTTGTCGACACACCGAAGCAGTCTCCGGACGTAAAGATGTATATCGAAAAGATCGAGAAGGGCGGAGTGCAGTGGAAATACCACTACGACGATGTGGATGAATCATCCATGCTCGCACAGACGGCTATTACGGACGATACCACACTCGGCGAAGTATTTCTCGGTGCGAAGAGAATTTCACCGACAACAAATGGACTTTCTTATATCGGAACAGATGGCGATTACGGGATCATGAAGATGGCGATGGGAGATGCCACACAGGCCTACACCATCAAGATGAATCAGGTCCTCTATAATGAGAAAGATGTCATGGAGAACGGCAGCCAACCGACCTCCGCAACCCTGTCGCTGGCGTCCCATATGTATACGCCGCCGATGGAACCTTCCGATATAAAGAACAACCTTGCTATCCGTGTGTCATATGCAAACAATTCCAATACGGTGCGCTTTGAGTTTATCGTAAAGAATAATGCGATCGATCTGAACCGTGTCAGCCGCGTAACCGTGACAGGAACACCGGAAGGCGGAACTTCGTATACCTCTTACTATGCTGGTTTTACCGGAACGACAGACGGAGGAAACCAGTATGTGGGTTATGATCTCTCCCTCTTAAAAGGAATTACGAGCGGAAAGAAGGTAACCTTTACAGTAAACCTTCAGTATGATTCCGGCTTCGGAGGTCAGTACTATCTGACGAATGCACCGGCCAATGAAAACAGCGCGGAAGGCACGACCGGAAATTATATCGTGGAGTCCCTTGACAACGGTGAGAGCAGCCAGTATATGGAGTGGTACTATACGATCAACGCAAACGGCAATCTTGTCCGCAAGGATCCGTACCTTCGGTCTACTCCGTGGATGGCAGTGTATACAGTCAACGATGTGACGAAGATTGACAGTCTCTGGCCGGAGGATGCGAAGAAGAACAAAAAGGATGGAGATATTCTTCTGAAGTTCAAGAATAGATCGAATATCTTCCCGTCCTCCTATACGGATGAACAGAAGGAGGAGGAATTCAATAAACAGGTCCTCCAGCTCCGTCTCGGAACTTCCGGTTACAAGGAAGTCGGCGGAACACTCCAGCCGCTTCTCAAGGTGGAGAAAAAACTCATGTTCGAAAGGGATGCGGATGCAAACCAGATGTCTGTGACCGTTGGAACCTTAAGTCCGACGATCAATGATGTTATGAGAACGACAGCGCTTACGACCTGCCGCCTCCAGTTCCGTACCAACAGCCGTGATCTTCTGGCGGAAGAAGAGGACGGAAAGAGATATATCGTGGTCCGCGTCTACAGACGAGGTGAGACGACAGGAGATCCGGTCTTTGAGGAAAAGATCCCGATCGAGGGAGATCAGGCTGCGTACTATACAAGCCAGATCACCGGTCTCAGCCAGAATACCGAGTATGAGATCCACGTTCTTGGAAAGGCAATGGGAAGTGATACCTTAAAGGAGCTTCTTGACAACGACAGGAACAGCGAAGCGATCTACTTTGTCCAGACGATGGACGGAATGGATATCACCGGAATTAAAGCATCGGATATCAACTATGTAAGCTACACAGACAAGAGTGTGAATGTTTCCTACGGTCTTTCCCTGACAGAGGGCTTCGATATCACTTATGAGCTGAAAAAAGTCGTAAATGGTGTTGAACTGCAGCATGTTGTGGCAGGCAATGACGCGATCCTTGCGGCAATGGGCTATACAAAGAACAGCGATGGAACATGGATCGACAAGGACGGCCGCGCGAGAAGCTACATGTCTGAGATGACCGAAAAGATCGATCTCTCAAAGAACACACTGATGCAGCCTGGACATCAGTACCGTCTTTATATCCGTGCGAAAGACGCAAATGGTGAGTCCGTGATCGGAAACAGAAATTATTTTGCAACGATCAACTGGGATAAGCTGATCGATCCTGGCTTCTATGTAGAAACGAGACCGGTAAACAACGGACAGGGACTCAGCATCTCGGTTACCCCGCAGGATCCGAACAAGGCATTTGCGGAAGGTAAATATGTGATCGCACTCTACGACAGCGACAACAAGATCGTTGAAAACAATGATCAGATGTGTGTCTGGGAAAAGAATGTCTCGGACGGTATTGTGACCGTTTCCACGACAGATAAGATCAGCAGCCTTGATTCAAACAAAGAATACAAGCTCCACATCTATGCGAGAAAAGATCTGGAGAACAAGGGAACCGAGACGGGACTTACCTGGGGCGAGATCGAAAAGATGTCCGATGCCCAGAAGCAGAGCTTTGCGGCTTACGAGTCTGCAGAGAAGACGATGGATACCTGGGGAGGTCGTTTCGACAGCATCCAGATCAAGAGAAATGCAGGAAACCAGATCCAGATCCTTGTATACAACGGTTATAATCTTGATAACATCAAGATGATCCAGACGACTGTAAACTGGGTTGACAGCCAGGGTACAGCTCATACCGAGAGTAAGACGGTATCAGCAGGAACGACAGGACTGTTTACACAGAAAGGAACAACGTCAACCTATACGACGACAATTCCGATCGAACTTTCGGAGGACGATGTCCAGTATGCGGTAACGATCCAGTTCCTGAAAGAAGATGGTGGTCAGATCTATAAAGATACGATCATATTTACTCCGTAACAGAAGGGGCGACAGAGATGAAACGAGCATTAACAGGAAAAGCAAAGCGGTCCTTCGTGATCTTTGCAGCGGCTGTGACAACAGCCGTTGCAGGGTTCAGCGTGGGGGTCGTGAGCGCAGCCAATACTCAGTCGGAGAAATATGCGGTGCCCGCAGGCGGGACCGTATATGACAACAGCTACGCAAAGATCGAGATTGGCTCAGAAGGAAAAATATACCGCAGCTGGAATAAAGGATACAATCTGGTCGATGATAATAAGAAAGAATATTCTCTCGGACGCCAGACAGTTGCGTATGATCCGGGGGCTTAATCCCTGACGGTCTACGGAGGCGGCTACCGGTTTTATCCGGATGGAACCGTAGAAAGACTTGACTCCCGCTATGAGATTACGGATCTCAGTGAACCGGCCTTTTACAAACTGACAGACCGGAAATATCTGATGACCGGAAGCGGGATCACCGACAACACCGGAAGCCTTCAGGCAGAAGGCTGGGCATTTATGGTGGGCGACCGCTCCGGAAATGTCCATGTGATGAACGACCTTCTTGATCTCAAGATCCTTGATGCACAATCCTTTAAGACCGGGGATATCACATTTACCGTGAAGGATGAAGCACTGGATCTCGGACTCGAGCGCACGGTCGATCTCGGTCAGGTCCTCGGCTCTTTAAAAGTCGTGGAAGATCCGTATAATCTCGGCCAGAAGCTCTACTCTTACACGATCCGCGGCGGAGACGGCGGAAACGGCGGTGTCGGCGGAAGCGGCGGTGTCGGCGGAAGCGGCGGCCTCGGCGGTAAAGGCGGAAACGGCGGTCTCGGTGGAAACGGAGGCACCGGAGGTACCGGAGGCACCGGAGGTATCGGTGGATCCGGAGGTATCGGTGGGTCCGGCGGAAACGGCGGTTCCGGTGGAAACGGTGGAAACGGCGGTGATGGCGGAGCAGGAGGAAACGGTGGATCCGGCGGACGAGGAGGCGATGGCGGAAGCATCGACAACAGCGGATCCGACCAGGCGATCTTAGGACGCCAGTCCATGCAGTTAAAACAGGTGACAAGTGATTCTTCCTATATTGATACTTCATTTGCAATTTCCGACCCGTTCGGATACTATGGTGTGATCGAGCTGCGTGTTTATGAGGCAAATCACTCTGCGAATGATGACAATTATATCGCGCACGCGTTTGTGAGCCCGGATGACAGTGATTACCGTTTTACAGAGAAACTTCTTCCCAAGACGAAATACCGAGTGGTACTTGGTTACTATCCGGAATATGATGAGAGCGATGAGGACGAAGGTTCCTTCAAGGTCATGGATACCATGAGGGTCTGGACGAAGACGGTCAACTGCGATTTCACCGTCCGTTCCATCACGAGCTCCGGTATCGAGTATGCTCTTAGCATCAACGACGATTATCCGGCGTACAGCGCAAGAGCCGTTCTCTATGGTGAGAGCGGAAACGAACTCAGCGAAAATGAGGTCGATGTCAGCGAAGCGGCAAACGGTGAAGTCACAGAATGGTTTGATGCAGCGGTTGGAGAAGATGTGAGAACCTACCGTCTGGAGCTTCAGATCTTTGCAGCGAACAGCAGTCAGGCGACTGTCTTAAAGACGATCACGGCAAAGAACCCGTATTACAACAGCGGAAGCGGTTCCGGAAGCTCCAGTACATCCGGCGGAAGCACATCCGGTGGAAGCACGTCCGGCGGAAGCACATCCGGTGGAAGCACGTCCGGCGGAAGCACGTCCGGTGGAAGCACGTCCGGTGGAAGCACATCTGGCGGAAGCACATCCGGCGGTACATCCTCCCAGGATGCTTCTTCCCAGGATGCATCTTCCCAGAATGTTTCGGACGGGACAACGGTGAATGATGACGCGGACAGATCTTCTTCCGAAAATAATTCGGAGATCGTCTTAAAGAGCGCTGAACCGCTGTTTGAGACAATCCCGGCGGACAAGCCTCTGATCATCAGGACTGAAGATGAGACGAAGGTCGGGGAGTAATCGGAAACAGGTTATTATGAGAAAAACAGGATCGGGATCCTGTTGATAAAGAAAAAGCAGCGGGGAGAAAACATTTCCCCGCAAGATGGAGGAAAGAAAAATGGAGACAATCTTATCCACAACAATATCAGCGATCGGCTGGATGTTAGGACTTGCGTTCCTTGGCGCCGGGATCGGTCTTGGAATTCTCGGTTCCAAGGCGGCAGAGGCGATTGGAAGAAACCCGGAGACAAAATCTGACGTTATTCAGGGGATTATGACGGTGGCGGTCGTGCTGACCGTCCTGCTCCTGTTACTGTTCGCGTTTGTATTCCTGCTTCTCTATTTCAATCCACTGATCTACTAATCGAAAGGCAGGTGCAAGACCATGCGGTATGTCATGATATTCCTGGCGGTTCTGGTGGTTCTCCTGCTTATGATCGCATTTATGTTTTTGGTAATCAGGCAGGTATCGGACCGGGTAACCGGGCAGGTCAACGGGCGGTATATGCGCGAGCTCTCCGTCTTTGACCGGCTGTATGAGGAAAAAAAGAAAAAGCTTGAAGAACTGGAAGAAAAAGAGCGGCTCTATGGAGTCAACCTGATGAAAAAGGACGCGCCTGCAAAGAATCCGGCGAAGGTCCAGACTGTCGCAGAAACACCCGCAGCCGGTCTGGAGCTGCCGCCGGCATCGACAGGACAGACAGATTTCGGCGAAGCATACAGAAATGTCCGGAACGAATTTGCGGTGGACAGAAGCGCAGAGATCCGGGGAATCCTTTCTCTGGATCCGGGTCCGATGGCAGAGACCGGAAAAGCGGCCGGCAGGATCCTTACGGATCTTCCGCTCGAAACTGCATACAGTCTTTCAACTCTCGATCCGGAAGAGCAGGAGCAGATCTTAAGACAGTGTCTGGATGAGGAAGAGTTAAAGATTCTGGAGCAGTATCTTGATGAAAATGGTACGATGGATGCCTGCGGATTCCGCGAGTATGCCTCCGTATTCTCGGATCTTTACAGTGACAAGACGACTGTCTATACCGGAAATCCGGAGAGTGCCGGAAAAGACGGGCGGGTCGAGACGGTCTACGATGAAGGGATCTGCGAGGGAGTCCGCGTTGTCCGCGGAAACCGGATGTTCGATTACAGTATATAAGGAGAAGCAAAGATGGAAAGTTACAGCAAGAGTCTGGTTGATAAAAAAATTGAAGAGATCAAAGCCGGACGCAACAGTTATGAAATCGGTCTGGTGACAGCTGTAAAAGAATACATTCTGACGGTCCGTGGACTGGAAAATGCCGTTTTCATGGAGAGAGTCCTGATCGGAAACGGCGCGGAGGGATACGTCAACGCGATCCGCAGATCGGAAATCTGTGTCACCGTCGTAAAGAGCAATGGACCGGTATTTATCGGAGATCAGGTCCGCGGAACAGGGGAGACCTACAAAGCGGCATTCGCTTTAAGCTCCTTCTCAAGAGTCGTTGATATGTTCGGACGCGACCGAATGACTGATCAGGTCCTCGAGGACGCGGAGCCGATCGCGATCGAGAATGAGCCGATCTCCATCATGGATCGGGGAAAAGTCTGCCGTCCGCTCGAGACCGGGATCGCCGGAATCGATCTGATCTACCCGATCGGTAAAGGCCAGCGTCAGCTCATCATCGGAGATAAAAAGACAGGAAAGACCCAGATCACTTTAGATGCCATCGCAAACCAGAAGGGAAAGAATATGGTATGTATCTATGTGGCGATCGGCAAGACGAAAAAACAGGTAAAGCGCGTCTATCAGGAGCTCCTTGCAAAGGGCTGCATGAGCTACACGATCATTCTCGCGGCATTCAATGATGACACGCCGCCGGTGCTCTACCTGACCCCGTATGTAGCGGCTTCGATCGCAGAGAAGTTTATGATGGAGGGAAACGATGTCCTTCTCGTTCTTGATGACCTGAAACGCCATGCGGATGTCCACAGAGAGATCAGCCTGCTCTTAGGTCATGTACCGGGACGTGAGGCATATCCGCCGGATATCTTCTATACACATTCCAGACTTCTGGAGAGAGGATGTCAGCACTTAAACGGCGGCTCGATCACGATCCTTCCGATCGTGGAGACAAAGGGCGGGGATATCACGGGATATATCTCCACAAACATCATCTCCATCACGGACGGACAGATCGTTCTCTCAAAGAAAAACTTTGATAAAGGACAGAAACCGGCGATCAACTACGGACTCTCCGTATCCCGTCTCGGCGGAGCGGTACAGGAGGAGAAGGTAAAGAAACTCGGTACAAAAGTACGAAGAGAACTCTTAAGCTACCTCGAGACGAGGGAAGTTTATGAGCTCGCCAATATGGATGAGATGAGCCCACTCATGAGAGCAAAATTAAAGAGAGGCGCAAAGATCCTTGAGGGTCTGATCCAGTACAAATACAGCCCACAGTCACCAGAGACATGTATTTCCAAGTTTTCCGCGATTTTACAGGAAGGAGCGGCAGAGGGAAATGAGCATTCGTAATGTAGTCAAAGTCATGAACTTCCATTCCCTGATCCGTGTCGATAAGGCAAAACGTCAGGCAGACAAGTATCTGATGATGGAAGACCAGCTTTACGCGATGATGGAAGCGATCGTCAACAACCGGAACCTGATCCTCGATAAAAAGATCTTCCGGGTGAATGAAGATGCCCCGAAGATCAATATCTACATCGGAAGCGACTTCGGCTTCTGCAGCAACTACAATTCCCAGGTGAATGACCAGCTGCACAAGGATCCGGCGGGGGATGTGAAGATCCTGATCGGAAAAAAACTCCGCTCTGCGGGTCTTGAAAATGTCTGGGACCAGATCCCGTATTCCCGTCTGGAGGAGGAATCAGGCCGGATCCAGAAATTTCTGGAAAAGCAGATCCGCACAAAGAAGTGTTCCGGGATCAACCTGATCTACAACCACTATGAGAATACGACGAACATCTACTTCCGGAAACTCCAGATCTTCCCGATCAGCCGGGATGAGTCAGGAAAGAAAACGCATACCGAGGATTTTGCGATCGAGGGAGACATCAACCGGATCATGATCCGCCTCATGGAGACGTATGTGTATTACGAACTGATGCTGGCAGTCGTGAACAGCCGTGCGGCAGAGAACATCCTGCGCCAGAATGCAACGACCGAATCCTTAAAGAAGATCGATGAGATCGAGGAGGAGAAAGTGATGGAAGAGCGCAGGGAAAAGAGAAACGTGGAATTCCAGAAGGTTGTTGATACCTTCATTAAAAATAAGATGTACTAAAGGGGCGAGGAAGAAACATGTTAGCAGGAAAAATCATTTCAGTTTCAGATCTGCTGGTAGAAGTTCTGCTCTCCGGCGTACAGGTCAAGAAGAGAGACATGATGTACGCAGTCAAGGGAGAGAAGACCTACCGCTTTGAAGTAGAAGATATTGAGGGAAACATAGCCAGCCTTGTTCCCTTTTCAAATGTAGCCGGACTTTCAAGAGGAACAGAAGTCTATAAAGCGGAAGAAGGACTTCAGATGGAATATTCTGATGCGATCCTCGGACGCGTGTTCAGCCCGTATGGTGATCCGATCGATAAGAAACCGATCGAAAGCCAGGGAAAACGCACGGTATATCCGGATCCGCTTCCGCTCGGAACGATCGATGTCAACGGATCGATGCTCTGGACCGGGATCAAGGCGCTTGATTTCTTTGCACCGATGCAGAAAGGTTTCAAGATGGGACTTTTAGGCGGCGCCGGAGTCGGTAAGACCGTTGTCATCAAGGAGCTGATCCACAATGTCTATCAGGGTCTCGGTTCCAACTCCGTATTTACCGGAGTCGGTGAGCGTTCCAGAGAGGGCCGCGAGCTGTACGACGAGATGGAAGAATCCGGACTTTTAGACAAGATCGCGATGGTCTTCGGACAGATGGGAGAGAACTCCGCATCGAGATCCCATGCGATCTACGGCGGACTGACACTCGCGGAGTACTTAAGAGATGAGAAAAATCAGGATGTCCTCCTCTTCATCGATAATATCTACCGTGCAGTTCAGGCATATTCCGAGATCAGTGCGATGGAGAACCGTATGCCGATCGAGAACGGCTATCCGGCGACCTTAGACTCTGATGTCAGCGAGATCGAGGAGAGGATCAACTCCACCGGAGACGGATCCATTACCTCCTTCCAGGCGATTTATATTCCGGCCGACGATATCACGGATGCAGCAGTTCAGACGATCATGGGACACCTCGACGGTCAGGTCGTTTTAAGCCGTAAGGTCGCAGAGAAAGGTCTCTATCCGGCAGTCGATGTGTTCCAGACTTCGAGTACCTTAATGGAAGTGGAGCGTGTCGGAAAACGTCACTATGATCTTCATGAAAAGGTCATCGCCTATCTCCAGCGTTATCAGGAACTTGAGGAGATCATCGCAGTCCTCGGTATCGAGGAGCTTTCCCAGCAGGATAAGGAGATCTTCTACCGCTCAAGAAAGTTAAGAAATTACTTTACACAGCCGATGTTCGTAGCTCAGGACTTTACCGGGATCCCGGGAGTCTATGTTGAGATCGCAGACGTCCTTGACGATGTGGAGGCGATCTTAAACGGTTCCTACGATGACCGGGATGAGGACGAGTTCTTCATGATCGGCAGCATGAAACAGAAACAGTAGAAAGGGAGGAATCAAGTTGGAGGGAATTATGACAGCCAGGATCCTCGGCTTTCACGAAGGCCTTAAGGTCCTCGAACATGTCGATCTGATCCGGATCGTGAGCAGCACCTACAACCTTCTGATCCTGAAAGACTATATGCCGGTCCTCGGCGAGATCAAAGGAAATGTTGAGATCGTGAGTGGGGACAGGACGGAGACTTACGAAAATGTAACCGGATATTTTATGCACAGCCATAACGAATTTGAACTTCTGATCACGGGAGAATGAGACTATGATAGATGAACTGATCGCGGGAATCGTCCTGTTTAAAAACTTCATACTGCTGACGCTTGCGGCGGGAATCATCGGTTCCCTGCTCGCTGTGATCGGAACAAGAAAGTTTTCGTGGAACGGAAGAGCGCGCGGCGTCTATGGATTTCTCATAAACCGGAGCGACCGGGAGGCGGTCTGTTTTGCAGTATCGCTTCTCGGGTTCCTGTTCGTCCTCTCGTCCGTGATCTTCCGGGTCGAGATGGAGCTGCCGCATCTGGTTTTCCTTTTCCTCCTTGCGGCGGCAAAAGCAGTCGCCGGAGGCGGCGGACGCGTATTCTTAAGGGATCTTCTGAACAGCATTCTGATCTTTGTCGCTCTGCTGGTCGGAAATGTCCTGAGCGGGTACCTGAGGGAGACGAGGTTTGACCTCTATGTTGCGGTGATCCTCGGATTCCTCGGAATTTTCCTGATCGTTTACAGCGCGTACTTTTTACTGAAAGATATGGAGGAGCAGTCATGAAAGGCAGAACAAAATTAGAGAGAAAAGGCAGAGGATTCCGGGACCGGCTCTTAAGCCTCGGGATCATGGCTGCAGTCCTTGTGATCGCTGCCCTGGTCCTGATCTTTAAGAGAGATATGGACTCCGTCGTCTTAAAGGACGGAGCATACAACTATTTCGGAGATGTAAAAGTCGAATATACAGGAAAATGCAGAGTCCAGTACACGGATAAAGAGGTGACGATCCGGGATGAAAACGGAACGCAGACCCTGAATTCCAAACCGTTGTACCAGCCGGACGGAATGGCACTTCTGCCGTTTGATTACGCGTGGTATGCGGGAAATGACAGCGTATACCGCCTGTCCCATTTCAGTACGATGGCGATCGAGAACAACTCGGTCGTTCTCAGAGACGGAAATCTGAAGGCGGAAAATGCCGGCGGATATCTCTTCGACGGCGTGGACACTTATATATTCCTTGAAAATACAGAACTTCGCTGGGACGGCGGCAGTGTGGAAGTCCCGGCGCTTTCGTATGCTGTGGCGAGATACGGGAATACACTCCAGTATTTCGACTATGCGGCAGGAACGAGCACGGTTGTCCAGACAGGGGAATCGGAACTCACAGCTTCCTTTGCGAACGGGGATGTCCTTGACATGGGAACAGACACGATGAAGAAAGCGAACGGAACTTGGTATCTTCTTGTTGCGAGACCGGGAACGTTAAACAGAATGGAGAACAAATAGGAAGCAAAGGGGGAACTGGATTATGAAAAAAATTATCGCGATGGCAGCCATGCTGCTTGCGGTGGTGGTATTTGCCTACACATACCGCCTTCAGACTCTGGCCTGGCTTCAGTTTCCGGCATTTGCAGTGACAGAAAAGGACATCACAGATACCTTAAAGGCAGACGGAACGCCGGAGGAAGACAAAGAGGTCCTTTCGATGCGTGCCTGCACAGAGGATGAAGCGCTGTACCGCAGAGCAAACCGGTACTTTATCGGCGATAAGAAAGAATCCGTCGATATCACCTACCCGTTATTTGCACAGGAGGGAACGGCGCTCTATTATTTAAACGGTGATCTCAAACTCATCACAAACGATTTTGAGTCGTATGAACCGTATGAAGGTATGCTCCTGAGCAATGGTACTGCATATGATATTGACGGTCAGACAGCAGAGGACGAGGAGTATATCCTCTCCACAGCAGGAAAAGGTCTCTACATCAACACCCAGCCGATGACCGTGACCTCTTCCGGTAACGAATCAAGGATCCGTTTAAACAGTATCATGTACCTTGGAGATTCCGGCATCCACTATTACAGCTACGATGACGGAAGACTTGTCTACGGGCAGACAAAGATCACTTACGGGGACACGGTCAAGATCGGTTCGGTCAGCATGTCCTACGATGAGTTTTTAAAACAGCTCGGTCTCGTCGCAGAGTACAGCTCCACAGAGCAGAAAATACAGCCAGAGACGGAGGCGGAGACAAACCCGGCCGACCGTTCGGACCGTGAGCAGAGAAGACCGGGATCTTCCGGCGAGCATGCAAACGGAGAGACTGTCGCAAATGCGGACACCTCTGTCACACCGGCACTTCCGGTAACACCGGGAGCCGATGGGAACAGACAGGTGAACGAGGAGATCGATGAGTCCGGCAGCACGGATGGAAATAACGGAAGCGATGACAGCGGTCTCTATACGGACAGCACCTTCGCAGAGGAAGGCAGCGGAGACAGCTCCGGCGACTCCGATTCCGGCAGCGGCTCCGGTTCCGCGGGAGGCGGATCTGCGAGCGGAGGCAGCGGAAGCAGCAGCGGCGGCTCCGGCGGAGGCGGAGCATCCGACTCCGGAAGCGGAAGCGGAAGCTCCGGAAGCGGAAGTTCCGGCGGAGGCGGCGGAAGTTCGTCCTCCCCATCCGGAGGCAGCGGCAGCGTTGACCAGTCCGGAGACGGCGATTCCGGTGCAGACACAGGCGATGGATCCTCCGACGGAGGCGATTCTGACGTACGTCCGGATGAATTTAAGGAACCGACAGTGACACTTTCCAATATCAATGTCGGCGTATATGGCATGACAGGCAAGGTTGAGATCACGGATGATCAGAGCCGTCTTGTTCGTGTCGTCTTCCGGTTCAGTGTCAACGGAACCCAGAAGAGCCGTAAAAACATGAAAAAAGAAGGTACGCTCGAGGTTACAAACCTGGAACCGGGAACGACGTACCAGTTAAGCGGAGATATCGTTTTCCGCAACGATGAAGGTATCAAGGTGACAAAGCCATTCATGGATGCCATCGAGATCTCGACACTTCCGATGACGACACTTCGCCCGATGCGGCTGACATTCTCTGAGCGAGATACCTTCCTCCCGTATCAGATCGGGATCGACAGGATCCTCGCAGAGGATGTCGCGACTTCCGATGAACGGATCTCCGCGATCCCGTACATCAGCAGGATCGAGGTGACGGCCGGCGGTGAGGATTACAACGTCGGCGGTACGATCGTGAGAAATATCAAAAAGGGAACAGCGGGAGACTGGCTTTCCAAAGAAGGTTTTTCTTCCAATAAGACCTATGATTACACGATCCGCGTCATGGACCGGTTCCGGAATGAATTTGAACTGACATCGGACAGCATCACAAGGGGATCGACTCATACGAGCAAAGTGGAGCCGAAAGCTTCACTCCGCGAGACAGGAAACACGGTCGGGACCCAGACGATCTCCGTCCAGATCCAGAACACGGACCATGCGGCGATGGAGAACTGCTATTTCTATGTGGTCAACCAGCAGGGAGAAGATGTGCCGGCCTTTGACGAGACGGGAGACGGGATCAATACGCGCTACCGCAGGGCAGTTTCCACGGATGGAAAAGCGAATGAGTTTATGATCACAAACCTTCCGTCCGGAAGCTCGTTCTATATGGTTGCCCGTGCGGATTATGATCTGAATGATAAAAATACGGAAAACTGGCAGAGAAACATGCAGCTAGGAAGACTTTCCGTCTACACGGCTCCGATCAGTCTTCTCGGAAACGCATATGTGGATGTCGACTCCGCGGATATCACGGATTCTTCGTTCACGATCGGACTCAGTATCGATACAGATAAGACACTTGAGGGTCTTTTGACTCTTATGGAGCGCCTTCCGGTCGAGATCTCTTCCGATACAAAGACATGGAAGAACGAGGAGATCCTCTCAAGGAAAGAACTCGAAAAAGTGCCGGTGCAGGCCGGTACTGCGAGCATGGTGATTCAGGATCACGATTCGACAGATGCGTCTGTCCCGAAGGTCGTTCTCACGGGAACAGCACCGACGGAAAATACGAATGCCTGGGAGCTTCTCATGAAGGGCTGGAGAGCAGAACTGCAGTTCCGCGAGGGAGAAGGACAGGATGATCCGTTTGACTCCATGACTGTTTACACGGTATCGGTCGGAGCTGTTGCAGCTCAGGGCGGAAGTGAATACAACGTTGGCGCGTCGACAAACAGCCTTCAGCTCCGTACCCTGAAGCAGACGGCGGGAATCCGCCATGACGGCGTGTTCACACTCTCGAACTTCATCGAGATCTACCACTTCTATTTCGATGACCCGGACAATGCCGTCGATAAAGGAACGATCACGGTAAAGCTCTACTCTGTATCGGAGGCAAGCCTTGTCGAGACCAGAATGATCAAGACAAATACGGAGTACGAAAGCCTTCGTTTCAACAACCTGAAGATGGATACGGATTACCGTATTGAGTTCACGGCGCAGAACTACAACGTCTACTACGACAGCGGAAAGAATGAGACGAACTACACGTTCCCGGATCCGAACAGACTCATGTTACAACAGGTGAGGGAATTACCGGTTCGCTTGATCTCGAGTCCATTGTGGCTGCGGGATCCGGATGGAAATCTTCGGTGACGGTTACGTTAAACGACCGGAAGAAGGAACTGAAGAACGGAACATACACCCTGCTCTTAAAAGGAGCGGACGGTATGGACGTTGACTCCTCCAAGTTAAAGGAGATCAGCCGGATTTCCTATGATTTCCCGTATGATACAGCGGGAGACCAGGGAATCTCGGAGGCAAAGAGCTTTGACTGTAAGGGATTCTGGACATATGAGGTCGATCTCCTGATCAGCGTCCGCGGTTACGAGGACATTGTCCTCTCAAAAGTGAACTTCACGACGGAGACCGGAATGGATACGATCTCGAACTGGACGGAGTTCCGGACGAAGCTGAATGCAAATCCGAACGGAAAGTTCGCGGTCATCGCGGATATCGAGAGGACGGATTCCAGCTATGTATCGAACTTTGCCGGAACGGTCGACTTCCAGGGACATACGCTTTCCTTCCCGGAGGGCAGCAACTACGGAGCGGTGATCGGAACCCTCAAGAGTACCGGCGTGGTAAAGAACATTGTATTCAATTACCGGAGAACCGTTTCTCCTACTTCACAGATCTCGCAGACAGGCGGAATTGTCACCATGAACTATGGAACCATCAAAAATATTGTGATGACGATGTCGCTCGGGCGGACGAGACCGAACTACAGCAACGGATTCCTTGTATATACGAACTATAAATCCGGCGTGATTGAAAACTTCTCCATCAAACTTGAGAAGGAGCTCCACGCGAGAAGCTACATTGGTATTGTGTGCAGCGAAAACCAGGGAACGATCCGCCGCGGCGTTGTCTACGGAAAGGACGTTGTCATGGAGAGCGTCGTCTATGGAGGCGATGTGACGGTTGCATCCGGCAGATATGGTGCGATGGCATGTACGAACTCGGCGACCGGTCTGATCGAGGATACCTTTGTGATCAACAATACGGTCAACGAGTACAACAACAGTGAGTGGACAATGAGCCGGACTGCCGGAATTGTCGGAGAAAACAGCGGTACCGTCCGGAACAGCTTCTTTGTCGGAGACACCTACTATTATACGTATGAAAACGGAAAACAGTCCGTTTACAAGATCTACGATAAAGGCGGGTCTACGGTCGGCGCCAACAACAGCGGCGCGCGCTCGACGGATCTCTACCATATCTCGATGAGCTCCGTAGCGGTATATCCGAAGGATCTCGGAACGGCGACGGCGGTCCAGAGACTCTGGGACGGTGTCTGGTATGAGAAGGCTTTCAAGAATCCGGATGCCTTTACGATCGAGAGCCAGCTCGCGAGCGGATACTATCCGCGGATCAATATGTCGGATGCGATGGAGACGGCGCAGGAGAATATCGCCCTGCCGCCGGCACCGGGTGCAGATGTTCCGGAATTTGTCAGCAGCCGTGTGGTCAGCCAGACAAATAAAGAGGCGGAAATCCTCCTCTACTACCGGAGCAACAACCAGCAGAAGATTACCGGAATCGGCATCGATGGCCTGACGACGGAGGTTCTTGACCAGTATACAGAAAACGGCATGTACGTCGTCCGCGTGAAGGTCAGCGATCCGAAATCCTTTACCGGAAAGTATCTCTATACGAGCATTACCTACGAGATCAACACGGTGAGCCATGAGACGACGACTGTCGCCTGCGGTCAGGACGGAAACTATATTGAGGCTGATTTCTACCGCGAGATCGCAAGCTTCGAGGATTGGCTCTATCTGGACCAGTACCCGGCGGAGAACTTTATCCTTGTGGATGATCTCGACTTCACCGGAAAGAACCTCGCAGCGATGCAGGTCGGCACGGAAAAGGTTCCGTTTACCGGAAAGCTAAGCGGTGACGGACATACGGTAAAGAATATCAGCGGTGTCGGCTCCACGATCTTTTCGGTCGTATCCGGAGCGGAGATCAAAGACATCAATTTTGAAAATGTTGAACTAATCACAAATGACTCCGCGGACAACAAGGCGAAGTCCATGCAGGCCGGGATATTTGGAAAGGTTTTAAACAACACGACTTTAAAGAATATCCGTGCCTCAAAGGTGACGCTCTCCGATATGCCGTCGAACATCGGCGGTCTTGTTTCCTACCTTGAGTACAGCACAGTCGAGGACTGCCGGATGGAAGATGTATCGATCCGGACAGCAGCCTACGGAAACAGCGCCCTTTCGGTCGGCGGTCTTGTCGGTTACGGAAAAGGTCTCACGGTGAAGAACTCCTACGCATCGGGGCTTGACATCGAGGCGAAGAACGGAGTCCGTGCGAACGGAGTCGGAGGTCTCGTCGGATACGTCGAGACATTCGGATCTGTATCAAATGCTTACTCTCACGGAACGATCAATACCGCTTTTGGCGGCACCGGCGGGATCGTGGGAGCCGGAAGCTCCGACGTCAGTGAGGCGGTATCCCTGACGGATATCACAAGCTCGACCGGAGACCTCGGCGGAATTCTGGGAATTGCGACGGATAACGTCTCGGTTGATGATGTCATCTCGATCGGAAACCTCTCCGGAAGCGGTTCCAATATCAACCGTATCTACGGAAATATACGTGGTGTTGCACAGTGTGCAGTCACAAACGGCACTGCCTACAGCGGCCAGATCGTCGGAACGGGAACTTCCGTGGAGCTTCTTACAGCGACTTACCTCTCTGCGGCAGGGGAATTCCTGACCCAGAACTTCTTCAGAAACCGCGGACGAATCGGAAACAGCTTTGATATCGAGGGCAGCAGCGGCTATCGGATCGAGGACGGATATCTTCCGCAGTTAAAGAATGTTTCCGGGGAAATTCTCGCAGATCAGACCCCGCGCGAACTTCCGGATGAAAACCTGAAAGTGAGAAGAGCGGAGATCTATCAGCTGAGCAGTGGTGTCTATAACGTCGAGGTATACGCAGAGAACGGCGGAAACGGTTTCCTTTTGAATCGCATTGAGGCGGATGGACTCGATTTTTCCTCCTCAGATCCTAAAAAGGCAGTCGATGGGCTTGGAATCCAGTATTCGGATGTACAGCCGACGAAATTCCAGTCCGTCTACCCGGCATTCGCAGTCTTTAAGAAAGATGGTGTGGAGAAGCGCCTTGCGATCCAGATCCTCGTGAGAGAGGGAACCGTCATCGCGCGGACGATCCGCGATGCGGAAGAGTGGTATGCTGCGATGACAGAGGCGGGACAGAACTTCGAGAACTTCCGGATCGCCGGGGACATCGATCTTTCCAAGTATGTAACGAACGGAAAGATCCCGATGGGCTTAAAGATCAATTCCCTCGTCGGTGAGACAAAGAGCGACGGCGGAAAGTATACGATCACCTTTGGCGGAAAGGAGTACAGCACAGCGAGTGCTGCGGAATCCATGATCAACGTGATCGCCGGGGAGATGAAGAACCTGCGCTTTGCCGATATCGCGATCAACAACGGAACAAAGGCGGGAACCGGTTTTGGTATTGTCTCCACAAACCAGGGTAAGATCGAGAACTGCGAGTTCGAGAAGGTAAAACTTACCGGTTATCAGGCATCCCAGGTCGGTATGATCGGAACGAACACAGGTACGATCACGAATGCTTCCTTAAAGAATATCGAGATCTCGGTTTCCTCGACATCGAGTTATGTCGGTGGTCTTGCCGGTTACTCGACCGGTGCGATCAGCAACATCATGGCGGAAGGAGACGCGGTGGACTATACGTCCCTCGACGGTCTTCCATCGGACACACTCTTTACCTACCGGATCGTTGCGCCGTACAGTGAGGGCGTCGGCGGTATCGTCGGCGGAACAAAAGCGACGCTTACAGACGCTTCGGTCAAAGGAATCTATGTCAGTGGTTATAGTTATAACGGCGGTATCGCCGGACGTCTCGCTCAGGGCGTGCCGTCCGGAAACCTTACGGTCGGTGAGAGCGGATATCCGGTCTTTGTAAGCGGCAAAAACTATACCGGCGGTATCGGCTCCCTGTTCTCCGAGTCGACGAGAGACAGTGCACCGATCACGAACACGAAGGTGCAGTACACTTATGTCTCCGGCGGAGGAACCACCGCAGGTATCCTCGGAATCGGAAGCTGGTGGACGAGTATTGTGGATGCGACGGTAGATCACTCCTATATTAAGGGAACCGGAAGCTACACGATGGGAATCATCCAGAGTGGAGCGAGAGTGAACCGGGCACTCGTAAAAGAGTCCGTGATCACCGGAACTTCCTACGTTGCCGGTATTTCAAACGGGCAGAGTGGCGGTATCTACTACTCGAGCGTCGTTGATTCAACGGTCGAGGGAAGCGGAAACTATATCGGCGGCATCATGGGTAATACATCTGCCCAGGAGGGGATCTCTCAGGTTGCGGTTGTCGGATGTACAGTTCAGGGAACCGGAGCAACTTCGATGGGTGTCGGCGGAATTGCCGGAAGAAACGAGGGAACCGGAACGGCCGCCAGCTTCTTCGTTGTCAATAACACAAAGGTCAAAGGCGTCACGGGGGTTGGCGGTATCACCGGAATTGCGATCGCCGGAAGATATACGTATATGAACTGCAATGCGGATGTCG
Source organism: Pilosibacter rotomagensis (assembly GCF_045062245.2). NCBI lineage: Bacteria > Bacillati > Bacillota > Clostridia > Eubacteriales > Clostridiaceae > Pilosibacter > Pilosibacter rotomagensis. Next base: position 1,738,779 of record NZ_CM170323.1, read on the forward strand.
AGGCGACTGGTTCTGCAGCCGGTGCATTTGCGGGAATCCTCTACGACTACAAATACGATAACCGTGGATACATTTCATACAACCGCGCGATGGTGAAGGAAGGTATCTTCGGAGGAACGGTCAAATCTGTTGAGCAGGCAGGCGCTTTTGTCGGACGTCTCACCTACAGCAATCCGGAGAGAGATGCGACGGGTGCTGTCGTTGCCCACGGAAATGACTATCTGAGCAGCGAAAATTATAATAATCTCGTTCTGACTTCGGATGTAACCGTGACGGGCAGATCGAGTACACCGACCGTCTGGGGTACTTTCTATCTGGACACGACTGAGTACACAGATACGGATTCAACTTATTTAAGACCGACAAGGACTCTTGACGATGAGGGGATCCGGACTGTGAACGGAGCAGCTCCGAAGGCAGCTGTCTGGGGCGGACTGAAATTAAACGGCACACCGCTCTGGGGCGAGAACGGTTCGAAGATCCAGGATTACACCGGAAGCGGAAAACCGTATGCGGAACTTAAGCTGAATGCAAATGAGAAGGATCCGACGAAATTCGATGATCCGGCAGCCGTTGCTCCGTACCAGTATTTTGTTACGGATGCGAATGTGTTTGGTACCAATGCGTTCTACACGAATGTTTTGAGCCTGAATTCCAGCTACTGGGATTATAAGAACCTGAAGCCTGGAAAGAATGATACGTATACGGCACATTTCCCGTATGTAAAGACGGGGGAGAGCTTCTACCCGTATCCGGATCAGACACAGACAAACCTCATCAACTATGAGGATGGCTCCTACGGCTTCTGGGGAGTTCCGATCCCGACAGGCGCGATGACTTCGATGTTGTCACTTCGGGATCTTACCGACGAGCAGTACCTCTGGGTATCCGCTTCGGGACCGGCGTCCATCACGTTTGAACTCGCTTCCGACGTTGTCGGAGTGACGATGACGGTTGCAGATGGATCCGGGGAAGTCTTAAGTGTCAACACGACCGACCGGATCTATACGATGCCGTACAATTACAGTACGCCGCTTACCGTAACGCTCTCGGCACCGGAACTCGGATTTACACAGACCTATGATGTTCTGGCGACGGACCTTGTGTCCTCCGTCATGGCATGGAACGGGGATCAGTATTACCTGACCGGTTCCGGGATCCGGAGTGCGTCCGGAAAGCAGATCGCGGGAAGCTTCCTGAACCTGCGCGACGGAAAAGCGCTCGACTTAAACGGCGATGTCTGGGATGTGGAGAGCGGAAGTGTCGTATCGCACTGCGATTCCTCTGACATTCAGTGGGAGGAACCGAAGGCAGTCCATACCTTTACATACGATGGAAAGAAGCTTTCCGTCTACCACCAGTTCATCCACTACGACGGGGAGGACCTCGACCGGCTCGCTTATGTGAAGAACGGAACCCTGTTCGGACTGGAACCGGATCCGGAGCTTGTCTACGGGGCAGTGCTCGCAGATACATATCAGGACAGCCAGTATCTGACAGTTCTCGGAACCGATGGAATGCTTCATGACTTAAATGAGTCGATCCATCTTCCGGAGAGCTTCACAAACCGCGGGATCGTGGAGCTGGCTGATAACATGCACGACAGCAGCCATGTCGCGATCGGCCGGTTTGAGGACGGAAAGGTATTTGCCTTCAACTTCCTGACCGGAACGGAGCTTACGCTTGAGGAGGCGGATTCCTGGGAGAACGGCGAGGATCTGACACTTGCGGATTACGCGGGTCAGTATATCGAGAGTTACTTAGGAAGCTGGTTCGGAATCAACAATTCCGGATATCAGGCATCCGTGAACCTCATGACGAACTTAAGCAACGGAAAACTTGGAAGTCTTGACGATATCCTTTCCTACAAGGGAACCGCCTCCGGAGACGGGGATGCGGCTGTTTCTTCCGGAAAGGCAGGAGGAGACGGATCCTCATCCGGTGATCCTGACAAGACCGAAAAGAACGGAGAAAACGACAGAACGGCTGACAAGACGGAAACGACAGACGGAAACGGAAGGACCTCCGACAATACGGAGAAAAATACTGTTTCCGGAACATCGGTGAAGGATCGTGAGGCGGATACTTCTGAAAAGGATGTAAAAGCTTCCGAGAAGCTGGATTCCGAGAAGAAGACGACTGACAAAAAGGATGGCGGAAAAGAGAAAGCCGCTGTATCTGAGAGCGCGGCTGAGAAGGAGAAATCCGGAAACAGCAGTATCGTGGATAAGATCAGGAGTCTATTCGGAAAGGCGAGGGACGATGTGAAAGCCGATGCGGCCGATGCGAAGAGCAAAGATGCATCAGAGAGCACGGATGCAGCGAAGCAATCCGGTGCAGCCGATACTCAGATGAAGAATGCAGCTCAGAATGCAGAATCCCTGGCAGTGCAGAAGGAAGACGCAGAGAAGACTGCAGACGGATCAGACAAAGCACAGAACGCGCTGCCGGAGAACCGTGCAGACGGCACAGAGACCGGAAATACGGACAATTCCGGTGCAGCAGCTTCCGACTCTGCAGGATCGGAGAATGATTTTGAAGATGCAGCTTCGAATGCTGCCTCTGAGGATACGACCTCCGGAACATCTGCAGAAGGTTCCGCGGATGAAGCCGGAAAGGCAGCAGACGCGGCAGCTCAGACTGACGGAGAACAGGCCGGAGAGTCCGCTGGAAATTCTTCTGAAGCTTCCGGACAACAGGCTTCTGAGGCCTCCTTCGACGGAACATCTGCGGAAGTAGCCGATGGAATGACCACCGATCCGACATCCGGCTCTGTGACGGAAAGGAAACTGATCACTGTCTATAATCCGGCAGACGGATCTTACAAGGTCTACACAGCGAAAGATTACCTGTCTCAAAAGAGCAGTGATCTTACAAGTGTGGACGACAAGGTGAAGGAGATGGCATCTCAGGGACTGATCGCTGATCAGGCACAGTTAAAGAGCAACGATTTCGTGAAAGACAAGAAATACGGAATCATGATCTTCGGTGCGTTCTCTGCGATGGGAGTCCTCTTATCCCTTGGTCTTCTGTTCAGAAAGAGAGAGGGGAGGAAATAAGATTCCATGAAACAAAAAAAAGGCTGGAAAGTATTCTTTCTGTCGCTCCTCATGTGCCTGACGTTTTCGTCAGGCGCGTGGGCGGCAGAGGGAGATCCCGTGAAGATCGAGCGGGTGAAACTGAAGCTGGAATCCCAACTGACAAAGACCGGGGAGGTCAAGGTCACAAATATGGGAAAAGGCTACACAGTTACCGGCTGCGAGGTCATCAACGGTGCGGATGTTGACAACTGGAATTCTTCCTACTGCGCACGTGTCCAGATCGGGCTTGTTGCGGACAGCGGGTATGAGTTCCGGAAAAAGGGAAGCTCCTATTTCGACCTCAAAGGGTCCGATGTCTATCGCTTTGTATCGAGAGAATACGAGGGGAATGAAGAGGTCTGGCTCTATGTGGACATGATCCCGATGAATAAAAAGATCGGGGTTCCTCTGGATCCGGACTGGAGTGGTACCGGGACAGCAAAGTGGAGTCAGGCATATAAGGCGGTTTCCTATCATGTAACCCTTTATGAGAATGGAAAAAAGAGAACGAGTGAGACGGTAAAACGTGGAAATACGATCGATTTTTCCGGTCAGATGAAGGAAGGAAAGCTCTACACCTTCTTTGTGACAGCAGAAAACAGCGATGGAAAGAAGAGTAAAGCGGTTGCCGGACCCGGGATCGTCTATACCGGAACCAGATTCACATCACAGGATGGAAGTACTCCGAAAGATCAGGCATTTTCAGGTGCGTGGATCGAGGAAGACAAAACCGGAAAGTGGCGTTATGTGATGAATGCCAGAGGGACTTCCTGGTGTCAGGACCAGTGGAAGGAGATCGGCGGAAGCTGGTACCGGTTTGATGCGGACGGTTACATGGTGACCGGCTGGTACCAGTCTCCGGATGGAACCTGGTATTATCTCGATGAATCCGGTGCGATGGTAACCGGAGAGAGAACGATCGACGGAAAGACGTATCGTTTTGGAAATGGTTCCGACCGGGAAGCCGGAGTCTGGATCTCCTGAGCATGTGATCCGGGAAGACTCCTGACCGGTTTCAGAGCGGCATGAAATTTTTTCACGGATGTGCGGCAGCAGAGAAAATGGCGGCTGGGAAGACATGCTCATATGACATGTCGTCCCAGCCGCTTTTGTTCACTTGTTACCTCAGCCGCCCGGCGAGGCGGCGGATCATTTCGGCTTTCTGACGCTCCGGCGGGGAGAGGGATTCACACAGGACATCAAAGAGAAGTTCTTTTTCGTCTGCCGAAAAGGAGATGGACTCTTTCTGCATCTTCTGATTCAGGTTGAGAAACGCACGCATTCTCTCATTTTCCGGTGTGTTTGCAAGTTCATCCGCAAAGGATGCGAGAAGCGCGATCTTCGCGGCGTCCATGGAGTGAAGTCTCGGGTCGGATTTCCATGTGGAGTTGTTCATGCAGAACCTCCCGGCGCGAAGCTCTGGATCACCATCTGCAGGGTCTCAAACTGATTTTTTACATCCGGCGGCAGAAGCGCGAGAAGCTGATCCGGTGTGACTCCGGCATTTGCGGCGCCTTTCCGGGTCTCTAAGAACCGGGTCATCATATCGATCATCTCCTGCTCCTGATGGTTTGCGTAGGGGCGGACGGCTGAGAGCATGGATCGCGGAGAAGTGTGTTCCGCATCGAGCGCACAGATCTTCATCATGCCGTCCTCGTTGTCCCGGAAAAATTCCATGGTCCGCAGAAGCTCTTCGACTTTTACGAACATGGAAAGATTTCTCTGCCTGCCGATGTCGAGGTAGGGGAGTGCGGCTTTCACCATCTGGAGATGATGATCACCGGTAGCGTAGTCGAGATCGGTCAGTTTTAATTCTTTTTCACTCATACTTGTGGACCTCCTGTATGTGAAAATATATGAGAGGAAGTTCCGGCTCATGACGGGAAAATCCGGATGAAAGAGGAATGCGAAAGGTTACAGTACACGGTCACTCCATGCCCGCGTACTGTAACAGGATTTTGCCGATGCTTCGCATTCCAAATCGGCAAAATCCGCGACCACAACGGTATCATACGGAATTTTCAGTTCAGAAAATTCCTACCCGTGAAAAGTAACTGCGAAAGCACTGCTTCTCCGGGTTCACAGTGAAAGAAGTTCCGGAATAAAATAACAGTAAAAAGACGCAGATGGAAAGAAATGGCGCAGCTGCGGACGGAATCCGGATGGAAGAAAATGGGAAGACTTGTCATAGATGGAAACAGTGTGTATGAGATCGATGAGGAATGTGAGAGAAAGAAGATGATGGATGAGCAGAAACGTGCGGAGGAAAACCATCCGACGGGAAAAAGCGGATGGAACAAAGATGGAACGAAGGTGCCGCTAAGGCGCGGTTAGGAAATATTGGGCGAATCTTAACAGGAGGGCGGGAAGATCTCCCGCCCCGTGAAAGAGATGAGACTGCAAAAGAATCAGCAGCCAAAGCCGCATCCGTTTCCATTGCCCCAACCGCCGCAGCAGCAGAGAAGCAGGATGATCCAGAGACAGCTGTTGTCACATCCGCATCCATTTCCACAGCTATTTCCGCAGCCGTTATGTCCCCAACCGCCGCAGCAGCAGAGAAGCAGGATGATCCAAAGAGAGTTGTTTCCGCATCCGCATCCGCCGCAGCCCGGTGCCGGGCTGTCACATCCACATCCACAGTTTGTAGCAGCTAAATCACTCATGTTATTTCCTCCGGAAATATCTTTACACTTTCAGTATATGCAGGAGGGCATGTCAGGATTTAACGAATATCAGCAGAAATTTTCTATTGCCGTGCAAGGGACATTTCCGAATGCGGCGAAAATTCAGGACCATGGTCCGGATCGAACTCACAATATATGAATTCTCGCCGCCTTAAAGGGCTGTGGGATTTATCTGATCGAGATAAAATTAAGGAGGAACAGGTCAGTATGAAAAAGAATCAGCGAAAGCTCAGACAGGTAGGTTTTATTGCGGGGATACTCCTCTGCGCAGGGATCAACGTTTTCCCTGCATCGGCAGCCGGGCGGATCCAGAAAATTTCCCTTTATCTTGATGGGGAGGCGGCAAAGCCGGGACAGTTTCTGGATGATACGCTTCCGGAGATCACTACGTCTGCGGAAAAATATACGATCCATTCTTATGATTATGTAAATGACCGGGTCAGATGGGACCGGATGGACACACCGGAGCTCAGGATCGATCTTTATTATGACAGCGGTTACAAGCTCTCGAAAGAGACCGTCGAGAAGATCCAGCTGCGCGGTCTGGAGTGCACCTACGAAAAGTACGAATGGCTGAGAAAAGATGATCTCGAAGAAGACGGAGTCCGGGGTGTGCGGATCTATCTGAAATTCCCGGCATTCAGTACACCGGGAGAAAGTGCGAAGGCGAAACAGGAGGTGATCGAGGCGAAAGCAGCGGAGCTTGAGAAAAAGTCAAAGAAGAAAGCAAAGCGGCTGCGCGATTCTTCTGTCGCAAGCGGATGGTATCAGGATGCGAATGGCTGGTGGTACCTTGAGGATGACGGCAAGTGGCATACGAACGAATGGAAACAGACCGGTGGCAGCTGGAGTTATCTGGATGCCGACGGTTATGCAAAGACCGGCTGGTTTGAGGTCGGCGGGACCTGGTACTGCGCAGACAAGACCGGCACGCTCTATGTCAACACAGTTACTCCGGACGGGTATCATGTGAACGGGGACGGTGCATGGGTGTCATAACATCCCTTTTCGCAGACAGAGATTTTTTGAACTGAAAGTTTATATGACACAGTAATAGATGGGGATTTTGGCGATTTCGAGTGAGAAACATCGGCGAAATCCCCATCTTGTCATATGGGAAGCGAGATGGTAAAATCAAGATACACTGGGACGTCCGGCAGCAGGGATCGCAGCAGATGGTTCCGGGAGTACGGCTCCGGAGAGGAGACAGGATATGACAGGACGGAAAAAACTGTCAGTCAGGCTTGATGATTTCCGGAAGATCCGGGGAAATTGAGAGACAAAGAGGAGAAAGACAGTAATGAAAAAATTATATTATGATTCAGCATATATCCGCACATTCGAGGCGAAAGTCCTTTCCTGTACGGAGGGAAAAAAGGGATATGAGGTGGTCCTTGACCAGACGGCATTTTACCCGGAGGGCGGCGGACAGCCGTATGATACGGGAATCCTCGGCGGAGCGCATGTGACGGCGGTCCATGATGTGAAAGGGGAGATCGTCCACTATACGGACGCACCGCTTACCGTCGGCGAGACCGTGACTGGCGAGATCGACTGGGAGAGAAGATTTCGGAATATGCAGGGACATTCCGGTGAACATCTTGTCTCCGGGCTGATCCACGCGAAATATGGATATGACAATGTGGGATTCCATATGGGATCGGAGGAGATCACGATCGATCTGAACGGAACGCTCACATGGGACGAGCTTCTGGAGATCGAAAAGAAAGCGAACCGGATGATCTGGGAGAATCTGGAGATCTACGCGGGCTTCCCATCCCCGGAGGAACTTGCAAAGATGGACTACCGGAGCAAAAAGGAGCTGACCGGGGACATCCGGATCGTCAGCATCCCGAACGGCGACACCTGCGCCTGCTGCGGGACACATGTGGCGAAAACCGGTGAGATCGGTCTCGTGAAATTTTTAACCATGATTCACTATAAGGGCGGTGTCAGGATCTCTCTGCTCTGCGGGGAAGAGGCTGTGATGGATTATGAGAAGAAAAGGGAAGAACTTCAGAAAATTTCTGTATTCCTGTCCGCAAAAGCCGGAAAGACTGCGGATGCCGTGGAAAAACTGAAAAATGAGCTGATGCAGACTCAGGCAAAATTGTCTGAGACTTCAAGAAAACTTATGAAATTCCAGGCGGATCAGTTAAAAGAGGGAAATGAGAAGATCTGTTACCTCGGAAATGATCTCGATATGACGGAACTCCGTCACTTTGTGAACTTCGCGCTCGAAGGAAAGAAGGGGGAAATTGTCCTCGCCCTGTCAGAAAGTGTGAATGGGGGATTCTCTTATGTTCTGGGGAGCCAGAGCGAGGACATGCGCGCTCTCTCGAAGGAATTAAATGGGGAACTCTCCGGGAGAGGCGGGGGAAGCAGCCAGATGGCACAGGGAACCTTCTTCGCAAAGAAGGAAGAACTGCTCTCCAATCTGGCCGGTAAAGGGTTTGTTATGGCTTAAATGGATCAGCAGCCCTGAACCATGTACTGGATCAGACGCTTGGAATCCTCATCGTTGTGTGTGGTAAGGCTTAACTCCTTGATGTTTCCGTTGGAAAAAACGGTAGCCATGGAGAAGTACTGGCTGAGTTTGGACTTTAAGTTTACGCTTCCGCCTTCCGGAAGACTTAACTCAACAGCGCCGTCACACTGGTTGATGACTTTGAAAAATGTATCAAGATTGGAAATATTTCTCATTTTTAATTTCATAATTAGTTACCTCCTCAAAGGTTGCTTGTAACTGCCACAGTTACTCGTGTTTTACTTTGTCACTTCGTTTTTCTTTTAACGATTTGAATTCTACCAGATGAGTAGGGAAAAAACAATCGACGGAATAGATAAAAATTTAACAATCTAAACTGGATTTTTATGGAATTTATGGGGAACATCGGGCGGAAGCTGGACGGACTGTCGAAAGTGCACCAAAAACAGGGAAAGGATCAAGAAAAATGGCATATTTTCCATTGTTTGTGAACCTGGAAGGGCGTCGTGTCCTCGTAGTCGGCGGCGGAAAGATCGCTGCAAGGCGGATCCGGACGCTGTTGGAGTTCGGATGTGAGATCACTGTTGTGGCACCGGAGGTGGGTGAGGAGCTTCTGGAAATGCTGGGGCCGGACGCCGGGACCGTGTATGCGGAAGAGGAACGAAAATCAGGAAAGGTGACCCCGGGGAGTTGTCGGATCATCTGGAAAAGGAAAAAGTATGAGATCAAAGATCCGGAAGCAATTTCAGCAGATCCCATGGAGACAGATAAATTCACATTCGTTCTTGCCGCCGCCACCCCGGACATAAATGCACAGGTCGTCCGGGAATGCCGCAAAAAAAATATCCCGGTCAACAATGCGTCGGACCGGGACCAGTGTGATTTTTATTTTCCGGGAATCGCGAAGGATGGCGACACAGTCGTCGGAATCACTTCCGGTGGGAGAGATCATAAACTGGCGGCTAAGATCTCGCAGGCTGTGCGGAACGTGTTACATGTCTAAGATCTTCCGATTCCGGCCATAAACATCGAAAGCTTGATATCGTCGAGATAGAGCGCCGAGACCCGCAGCCCGCCGCGTCCGGATCCGATCTCGATATCGGGCTTTGCGGCACCGTGGAAGTCGGAGCCGCCTGTGGGTGCAAGAGCGTATTTTTTTGCAAGCTTCCGGAGCTTTCCGCTTTCATCCTGATTGTTGGAGGAGTGAAAACATTCGAGACCGCAAAGACCATGCTCTTTTAACATGGAGACAAGCTCTTCTGTGCCTGCCCAGCCGAGCTTATACTGGAGCGGATGGGCGAGGACCGGGAAACCGCCTGCGGCCTGGAGAGCGTTAAGGACTTCCTCCGGCGTGATGAGCTCTCTGGAGCGGTAGTACGGTCGGTCCGGGTTTAAGTATTTCCGGAACGCCTGATCGACGGAGGACACATATCCCCGCTTTAAAAGCGCTCTCGCAAAGTGGGCACGAGTGATCACGGTTTTCGGATTCCCGCAGTGGAGATCTTCCACAGTGATCTCAAATCCATCTTTATTGAAGGCGGCGAGCATTTCCATATTGCGGTCATATCGTTTCCGGGAAGCTTCTTTTAAAAAGGAGAGAAGCTCCGGGTTCGTATGATCAATGTAGAGACCCAGGATATGGATCTCTTTTTCTTTATAGATACAGGAGACCTCGATCCCGGGAATGACCTCCATATCGAGGTCCTTTGCGGCTTTTAACGCCTCGTCGATCCCGGAGACCGTATCGTGGTCCGTGAGAGCCATGGCGGTGAGCCCGAGACCGGCTGCACGGTTTACGACCTCGGTGGGAGTCAAGGAGCCGTCGGAGGCGGTAGAGTGAACGTGAAGGTCGATGAGTTTCATATATCAGAAGTTCCTTTCTTGATCTGTAATTGCGATGCTGTACATCAATGACGAACAGCAGACTGTTACCTTATTTTAACATATCTGAGACAAAATTGTGAATAAAATTTAAGATTTCTGTTATACCATTTTTCTTAAATTATGCTATACTACTACCTGTATATCTGCGCGTTTTGCGGAAACGATGTCCCGATACATTTTCTGTACCGGGATCGGCTGCCTGTAAGAGCCGGAAGCTTCGCGCGGATTCGGATTCAGAAAAACGGATGGATAGAGAGAAGATCCGTCCTGAAAACAAAAATAAAAGGTGAGAGCAATGAGTGACACATTCAGAAACAGCAGAGCGGGCGGAAGATCCCGCCAGTCCAGCGCGGCAGACCGCATCATGGCGGTACAGAATGCCCGGAATAAGGGAACCGGGGCAAGAAGAGGAGGCTCCGGAAGAAGACGGGGCCGGGGCCGGGGAAGAGGAAGAGGTCAGGGACCGGATATGGCAAAGATCGTCCTGATCGCGATCGGCGTCGTGATCTTTCTGATCTGCGTGGCAGTCGGACTCCAGAGCTGTGCAAGGTCCGGGAAACAGGACGCGGGATCCGAAACATCCACGGAGGAGACAACGACGGAGCCGGAGACAGAGATCGAAGCGGAGATCACGGTAAACGGGATCCAGATCCACGGTCTCACAAAATCCGAGGCGATGGAGAAGGTCCTTGCAGATATGGGATGGAAGATGAAGGTGACCTTCGGTGACAGCACGGAAGAACTTCCGAACCTTATGGAAGCAAATGTAGATGCGGTGATCGAAGAGGCACTCGCAAAGAAGGAATCCGGCGACTATACTGTTCAGACGGATGACCTTGATGACGCGGTCCAGGTCGAGGTAAAAGCGCTGGCCGCAAAGTGGGATGTTGAGCCGAAGAATGGTTCGATCGCTTCCTATGATAAATCGACCGGCAAATTTACATTTGCAGGAGCCCAGACCGGAAAGAAGATCGATCAGGAAAAACTTGCCTCCGATATCACGGCGGCGATGAAAGCGGGAGAGTACGACAAGACGATCACGGCGACGGCGAACGAGGTACAGCCGGAGATCACGGAAGCTCAGGCCCGCGACAATTTCAAAAAGATCGGAACATATACGACGACGACAACGACAAATAAGGACAGAAACGAAAATATCCGTCTCGCCTGCGCGGCGATCAACGGCACGATCCTTCAGCCGGGAGAAGAATTCTCCTTTAATAAGATGACAGGCAACCGTACCACAGAAAAAGGATACAAACCAGCGGGTGCGTACTCCAACGGCGTTGTGGTTCAGGAGCCGGGCGGCGGTGTCTGCCAGGTATCCTCAACTCTCTACAATGCGGTCGTATTTGCCGGACTCAAGACGACGGAACGCCATGCACACACATATGAACCTTCCTATGTCACACCGGGCGAGGATGCGATGGTAAGCTATGACGGATATGCGGGTCCGGATCTGCGGTTTGTGAATAACGGAAAGACAGCGATCGGCATCAAAGCGTCCATCTCCGGTCAGACCCTGACGGTTTCCATTTACGGAAACCCGATCTTAGAGGACGGCGTGACCGTGTCGATGCATTCCGAAAAGATCAAGGAACTCGACGCGCCGGCACCGACTTATGTCGAAGACCCGACTCTCCAGCCGGGTACCGAAGTTGTCGCAAAGGCGGCAACACCGGGAAGCAGATGGCAGACGAACCTGATCACGAAAAAGAACGGGCAGGTCGTGAGCGATGTCCTTCTCCACAACAGCACTTATAAAGGAAAGGCGGCTACGATCAAGAGAAATACTTCCGGAACGGTTGCGGCGACGGAAACGCAGTCCACAGAGTCAGCGGCAGCACCGTCTGAATCTGCTGCGGAGTCAACGGCGGCGGAGACGACGGCTGCAGAGACAACAGCAGCACCGACAACGGCAGCACCGTCCGCCGGATCCAACTACGGACCGGGGTATACGCCGGAGACAACGGCAGCGCCTGCGGAGACGAACCAGGCTCCGTCCGATATGGGGCTGATCGCTCCGAACGGACAGTAGCGGAGGTCCCGCCTGAGAGCGGGGAATGGTCGGACCAATAAAAAGAATACTTTATATAAAAAAGCGGTGAACAGGAATCAAAATGATTTCCTGCCTCACCGCTTTTTATTTAAAAGAAATCATTATCTGTAAAAGAGAGAAGTGCTCCGGAACAGGAGTTTGTCAAAACTAACCAAATGCACATTCTCACAATGCGGATAACATTCCATAATATGAAAAGATAATGCAAAAATTTTAATATTGTTTATGATTTGGTACATGATTCTGCCGTTTTTGATTTGCATTTTAGGGAAAAATTGCTATAATAATTTATAGATGTTCTGATAAACGCGGAACACATAAGTTTAATAAATATTTACATATTTATACACTTTACAGGAGGAAATCAACTATGGCAAGAAAAATGAAAACCATGGATGGTAACCATGCAGCCGCTCATGCTTCCTATGCATTTACGGATGTAGCAGCCATCTACCCGATTACCCCTTCTTCTCCGATGGCGGAAGCTACCGATGAATGGGCAACCGATGGAAGAACAAACATGTTCGGACAGCCGGTACAGATCACCGAGATGCAGTCCGAGGCAGGTGCTGCCGGCGCCGTACATGGCTCCCTTGCAGCAGGTGCATTAACAACAACTTATACAGCTTCTCAGGGTCTTCTTCTTATGATCCCGGATCTCTATAAGATCGCTGGTGAGCAGCTCCCGGGCGTATTCAACGTATCCGCTCGTTGTGTAGCAACTCACGCTTTAAATATCTTCGGTGACCACTCCGACGTTTACGCCTGTCGTCAGACCGGATGCGCAATGCTCTGCGAATCCAGCGTACAGGAGGTTATGGACTTAACACCGGTTGCACACCTTGCAGCATTAAAGGGTAAAGTTCCGTTCATCAACTTCTTTGATGGTTTCCGTACTTCCCACGAGATCCAGAAGATCGAGACATGGGATTACGAGGATTTAAAAGAAATGGCTGATATGGACGCCATTGATGCATTCCGTAAGAACGCTCTGAACCCGAACCATCCGGTACAGAGAGGTTCCGCTCAGAACCCGGATATCTTCTTCCAGGCAAGAGAGGCATGTAACCCGTACTACGATGCTCTTCCGGCAATCGTACAGGAGTACATGGACAAAGTAAACGCTAAGATCGGTACAGATTACAAACTGTTCAACTACTATGGAGCTGCTGATGCTGAGCACGTTATCATCGCTATGGGTTCCGTAAACGATACAATCGAAGAGACGATCGACTACCTTGCAAAACAGGGCAAGAAGGTCGGCGTTGTTAAGGTTCGTCTGTACAGACCGTTCTGCACAGAGGCTCTTATCAACACAATCCCGGATACAGTTAAGCAGATCTCCGTACTCGACAGAACAAAAGAGCCGGGTTCCATCGGCGAGCCGTTATACCTTGATGTTGTTGCAGCATTAAAGGGCTCCAAGTTCGATAAGGTTCCGGTATTCACAGGTCGTTATGGTCTTGGTTCCAAGGATACAACACCGGCACAGATCGTTGCTGTATACGAGAATACAGAGAAGCAGAGATTCACAATCGGTATCAACGATGATGTGACACACCTTTCCTTAAAGTTAGGCGCTCCGCTTGTTACAACTCCGGAAGGAACTACAAACTGTAAGTTCTGGGGTCTTGGCGCAGACGGTACTGTAGGTGCCAACAAGAACTCCATCAAGATTATCGGCGACAACACAGACATGTACGCTCAGGCTTACTTCGATTATGACTCCAAGAAGTCCGGCGGTGTTACAATGTCCCACTTACGTTTCGGCCATACTCCGATCAAGTCCACATACCTGATCCACAAAGCAAACTTCGTTGCATGCCACAATCCGGCATACATCCGCAAGTACAACATGGTTCAGGAGCTTGTTGACGGCGGTACATTCCTCCTCAACTGCCCGTGGGATGCTGAGGGTCTTGAGAAACACTTACCGGGACAGGTTAAGAAGTTCATCGCTGACCACAACATCAAATTCTACACCATCGACGGTGTTAAACTTGGTATCGAGACAGGCATGGGCCCGACCCGTATCAACACGATCCTTCAGTCCGCATTCTTCGAGCTGACAAAGATCATCCCGGCTGACAAAGCAAACGAGCTTATGAAAGCAGCTGCAAAGGCTACTTACGGTCGTAAGGGTGAAGACGTTGTTATGAAGAACTGGGCAGCGATCGATGCAGGCGCTAAGGGACTTGTAGAAGTGAAAGTTCCGGAGAGCTGGAAGAACTGTGAAGACGAAGGTCTTGACATGGTTCACGCTACAGAGGGCCGCGAGGATGTTATCAACTTCGTAAACAACATCCAGGCTGCTGTAAATGCTCAGGAAGGTAACAACCTCCCGGTATCCGCATTCAAAGAGTATGTTGACGGTACAACTCCGTCCGGTTCTGCTGCATACGAGAAACGTGGTATCGCAGTAAACGTACCGGTTTGGAATCCGGACAACTGTATCCAGTGTAACTTCTGTTCTTATGTCTGCCCGCACGCAGTTATCCGTCCGGTAGCTATGACAGAGGCTGAGGCTGCTAACGCACCGGCTGGTACAAAGACAATCCCGATGACAGGTATGCCGGAGTACAAGTTCGCTATGACGATCTCCGCACTTGACTGTACCGGATGTGGTTCCTGTGCGAACGTATGCCCGGGCAAGAAGGGTGAGAAGGCTCTTACAATGGTTCCGCTTGAAGGAAACGCTGCAGAGCAGGAAGTATTCAACTACGGTCAGAAACTTGACATCAAGCAGGATGTAATCGATAAATTCAAAGAGACAACTGTAAAGGGCAGCCAGTTTAAACAGCCGCTCCTTGAGTTCTCCGGCGCATGTGCTGGTTGTGGTGAGCCGCCGTACGCAAAACTGATCACACAGTTATTCGGTGACAGAATGTACATCGCAAACGCAACAGGATGTACTTCTATCTGGGGTAACTCTTCACCGTCCACACCTTACACAGCAAACAAAGCAGGCAAAGGACCGGCTTGGTCTAACTCCCTGTTCGAGGATAACGCTGAGTTTGGTTATGGTATGTTACTCGCTCAGCAGGCAATCCGCGATGGCTTAAAGGCTAAAGTTGAGGAAGTTGCTGCAAACGAGAACGCAACAGCAGAAGTAAAAGCTGCATGCCAGGAGTGGTTAGACACATTCGGTGTTGGTGCTACAAACGGTGCTGCAACTGACAAACTCGTAGCTGCTCTTGAGAACGTTGACTGCCCGACATGCAAGGACATCGTCAAGAACAAAGATTTCCTGGCTAAGAAGTCCCAGTGGATCTTCGGTGGTGACGGTTGGGCTTACGATATCGGATTCAACGGTGTTGACCACGTACTTGCAAGCGGCAAGGATATCAACATCATGGTATTCAACACTGAGGTTTACTCCAATACAGGCGGACAGTCCTCCAAGGCTACTCCGACAGGTGCTGTTGCTCAGTTCGCTGCAGGCGGTAAAGAAGTTAAGCAGAAAGACCTTGCTGCAATCGCTATGAGCTACGGCTATGTATACGTTGCACAGATCTCCATGGGCGCTGATATGAACCAGACCATCAAGGCAATCGCTGAGGCTGAGGCATATCCGGGACCGTCCCTGATCATTGCTTACGCTCCGTGTATCAACCACGGTATCAAGAAAGGTATGGCAAAGGCTCAGACAGAGGAGAAACTTGCTGTTCAGTCCGGTTACTGGAACCTCTTCAGATTCAACCCGGCAGCTGAGGGCAAGAAGTTCAGCCTTGACTGCAAGCCGGCTACCGTTGATTATCAGGAGTTCATCAAGGGTGAGGTTCGTTACACATCCCTCGCACTGAAGAACCCGGCAAGAGCTGAGAAGCTGTTTGCTAAGGCTGAGCAGAACGCGAAAGATAAGTACGCTTACCTTGAGAAGTTAGTAAAGCTTTACGATGACAACGAGCAGTAATCTGCAAAATTGAATCAGATCGTATTGAGATCCCGGGAACAGCTTTGGCTGTTTCCCGGGATCTTTTTGCAGTGCGCTGCATTTGCAGCGGCTTCCGCTTCATCGTAAATAAATCGTAAGAAAAAAGACCTGTGATATTCCTTGATTTCACAGGTCTTTTTCTCTATACTAACTGTATTAAGAGTGTTGATACACTTAGAAAGAATAAACAGACAGAAATTTTTCTGCCCCAGGGCCCGGAAATCAGGAGTGTATCACGCAGAGAATCGGGAAAGGAGGAGGCTTATGATCCTGTTAGACTACAAAGACCGGCGGCCGATCTATGAACAGGTGGTCGCGAAACTCGAGGAGCTGATGCTGCTCGGCGTGATGAAAGAGAATGAACCGCTGCCGTCCGTGCGCAGCCTTGCGATGGAACTTTCGATCAATCCGAATACGATCCAGCGCGCGTATGTGGAGCTGGAACGGCAGGGATACATCTATACAGTGAAGGGAAAGGGAAGTTTTGTGGCAGACAATCAGGCAATGAAAGAGAATAAGAAGAAAGAGGTTCTCCTGAAGGTGAGCGATATGATCGATGAGGCGATCCGTGTCGGGATCCCGGGAGAGGAGATCAAAAACATGGTGGAGATCCAGTATGAGGCGGCAAGAAAGAACGGAGGTGGAGACGAATGATCGAGACAAGCGGACTGACCAAACGATTTGATGACATCACAGCGGTGGACCATATCGATGCGAAGATCAAAGAGGGCAGCGTGTTCGGGCTGATCGGGACGAATGGCGCCGGAAAGAGCACATTTCTCAGGATGGTCAGCGGGATCTTAAAACCGGACGAGGGAACCGTTCTGATCGACGGGGAGAACGTCTATGAGAATCCGAAGGTAAAGTCGAAGTTTTTCTATATCTCCGACGACCAGTATTTTTTCGCGAACGGAACCCCGGTGGAACTCATGAAGTTCTACAAGACGATCTACCCGGCGTTTGATGAGCCGAGATTTTTCCATCTCCTGGAGTCCTTCGACCTTGGAAAGAAGAGAAAGATCTCCACGTTCTCAAAAGGGATGAAAAAGCAGCTCTCGATCATCTACGGGATCTGCGCGGGAACGGACTATATTTTCTGTGACGAGACCTTCGACGGTCTAGATCCGGTGATGCGCCAGGCGGTAAAGAGCCTGTTCGCGAACGATATGGCGGAGCGGAACCTGACACCGATCATCGCCTCCCACAACCTGAGGGAGCTGGAAGATATCTGTGACCATGTCGGACTTCTCCACAAGGGCGGGATCCTGCTCTCAAAGGATCTCGATGACATGAAACTGAATATCCATAAGATCCAGTGCGTCTTAAAACCAGGAGTGAAGGTGGAGGACCTTACCAGTCTCGATATCTTGAAGACAGAGTACCGGGGCAGCCTGGCGACGATCACGGTGCGCGGGACGAGAGAGAATGTGGAGCAGCAGATGGCGGCGTGTGAACCGCTGTTCTTTGAACTGATCCCGCTCTCACTGGAAGAGATCTTTATCAGTGAAACGGAGGTGGCAGGATATGACATCAAAAAGCTTATTTTTTAAACTTATGAAAGAGGACATGAAACGAAGACTCTGGGCGGTCGCTTTTTCCCTGCTCACATTCTTCTTTGCAATGCCGATGGCGGCGGCCATGGGGATCGCGAGCATCGGAAAAGAGTATGAAAACTGGCTCGTGAACGGGACTGGATATGCGGAGATCGGGGCAGATGCCCTGAAACACACGAAGATCCTGCGCCTCGTCGGAGAAGTTCTTGGATTTGAGAATGCGTTCCTGTGCGTTTTGGTGGCAGCAGCGGCTATGATCCTCGGACTGACCGGATTTCTGTATCTGCATTCCAAAAAGCAGGTTGACTTTTACAACTGTCTCCCGGTCAAAAGAGAGCAGCTGTTTGCTGTGAAGTTTCTGGACGGCTTCCTGATCCTCTTTGCGGCATATTTGATCAACATGATCGCAGCATTTGCGATCTTCTGCGGAAACGGGATCCAGGGAGGCAGCATCGTGAAGATGATGCTCTCTGCGTTCGCCACTCATATGGTAGGATTTTTACTGATCTATGCTGTGATGGTGATCGCGGTCCTGCTCACGGGAAACCTGTTCATCTCGATCCTCGGTGCAGGTGTTCTGTACGGCTATGCTCCGGCCATTTCCCTTTTGCTCAGTGTCCTGAAGGAATTTTTCTTTGTGACGACCGGAAGAAACAGCGATATGGGATGGATTGCGGAGTACGGATCCCCGATCGGATATTATGCAAAACTGATGGAAGCGGGACTCCGGATCTTCCATTCAGATCAGTTTTTTGATGATATCGATTATGGATATTCCAGGATCCAGATGAGTATCGGAAGCACGGGAACGGGCATGGGACTCTATAAGCTCTGTGCGATCGGCCTCCTTGCTGCGGTGCTCCTCACCGTCCTGGCGCTAATCCTCTATAAGCTCCGCCCCTCAGAGTCTGCCGGAAAAGCGATGGCCTTCAAAAAGACGCAGGCCCCGATCAAAGTCCTGCTCCTTGTGCCGGTCACGACGGCAGCGACGATCCTGCTGTGGAGTATTTACTACAGCCTGTCCTGGGCAGCTATCGGCTTTATCCTGGGACTTGTCCTCATGAGCTGCATGATCGAGATCATCTATCATTTCGATTTCTCGAAGCTCTTTTCGAATCTTGCCCAGACAGCAGCAGGAGGAGTCCTTGCCATTCTGCTGATCGGGATCTTCTGGACGGATGCGATCAGTTATGATTCGTATCTTCCGAACGAGAAGAACTTTAACTATGCATCGATCAATGCGTATCTCGACGATCTCGATTATGGGCTTCCGTACCGGAACGGAACCTCCTACGGATGGAAGTATCTGGATTACGGAAATTATGCGGATGAGAACATGAAACTTACCGATTACGCAAAAGTCCTCGCCTTCGCGGAGCACGGTGTGGAAGAGGCGAAGCTGCAGAGGGAGGCGAAGATCAAAGGAAATTCGACTTCCATCTATGATGACAGCGAGAGAATGATCTATGCGCAGGTCAGTTTCCATATGAAAAACGGAAAAACCGTTTACCGCTCCTACATGATCCCGCGCTCGGTACTCGGAAGCAGTCTCGATGAACTCTACGCATCGAGAGAGTACAAAGAGGGCACTTATCCGGTAATGTCCTACACACCGGAGAATATCACGGGGATCTACTGGATGACGGATGGAGACATCTCGGAGCTCAGGACGGACGATTCCATGAAGGCGGAGATCTTATCCGCCTACCAGGATGAGCTTGCAGGTCTGACGTTAAATGAGAGAGCGGTAAATGCACCGGTGGCTGCGCTGCGCTTCCTCACCACGGCTGAGCAGGAATACCTCACCGTGATCAGCAAACAGCGCGGAAATACTTCCTCTGGATTCCGCCTTGATGATATGAATAATGTAAACTTCTTCCCGGTCTATCCGTCCTTTACAAAGACGATCGCCCTTTTAAAACAGGCGGGTCTCGATGTGGAGCAGAGAATCTCCGTGGATGAAGTGGCTGCTGTAAAGATCCTGTATCCGGTGGACTATGAGACGGAGCAGACCGGGACAGATCCTCAGACAGGAGAGTCTGTCTTAGCGGCAGATATGGTGGCTGACGAGAGCACGGTGCAGGCGGAAGCTTCTTCGGATGAAGAAATGGCGATCGCGACGAGAACGTACGATGACAATTACCGGGCGATCACGATCGTAAACGATGGATCGGAGGAAAACAGAAAGAAGATCGGAGAGGTCCTTTCGGCGAGTGCCTCGGATAACCTTCTCCAGAGAAACCGCCTCTGCACATATGAAAGCGGGATCGAGATCTATGTGGAACTGAAACCGTCGGGAGATGAGGTTCTGACCGGAACTCCGGAAGAACGCCTGTACCGGTTCGTTGGAACGACAATCCCGGAATTCCTGGATCAGACGTTAAATTACGATCAGATCGTGAATAAATCTGTAAACCAGGGGATCGGAGTCAGCGAAAGTGATTGATGGAATGGAACGTATCGTGTATAATCAGATCGTCTGAATGAAACAGGATTTACCACAGACCAGGCAGAGACGCCGGATACACCGGCAGCTGCCTGGTCTGTCGGGCGCATGAGACACCCGAACGTTCCCGGCAGATCGCTGCGCTGTGTGGAAATGGAGAATGGGATCATCCGGACAAAAGATTTATGGAGGTTTATCATGGAATTTTTTGGCAATATCATAAAGGGAGTCATGATCGGGATCGCAAACATCATTCCCGGCGTTTCCGGAGGAACGATGGCGGTTTCCCTTGGCATCTACGATCGGCTGATCGGTGCGGTTTCAGGTCTGTTTAAGGAGTTTAAGAAGAACATCGCATTCCTGATCCCGATCATCATCGGCTGCGGGATCGGGATCGTGGGATTTACCTATGCGATCGAATATCTGCTCGACAAGCACACATTTGTGACATGTATGGCGTTCGTGGGTCTGATCCTCGGCGGACTTCCTGCGATCATTTTCTCCATGAAGTCAAAGATGACTTCCGGCGGGATCGGCGTGTTCGGGATCCTGGCGTTTGTGATCGCCTTCGTGATCTCCGGTGGAATGCCGCTCTTAAAGGAGAGCAAGGACGCTCTGACCGTGATCGCAGTGACTCCGGTGAATATGGTGATCTTATTTATTCTCGGAGTTGTGGCTTCTGCGACGATGGTGATCCCGGGCGTATCCGGATCCATGATGCTCATGATCTTCGGATATTATTACGCGATCATCAATACGATCAAGACATTCCTCGACAATCTCCGTGCGTTTGATCTCATGAGAATGAAGGATGGGATCCTGCTTCTGGCTCCGTTCGGGATCGGCGTGATCCTCGGGATTTTCCTGATCGCAAAGCTGATCACGTTCCTCTTTGAAAAATACGGGGTTCAGACATTCTGTGCGATCCTGGGACTTGTGATCTCATCCCCGATCGCGATTTTTATCAACACGGGTCTCGTATCGAAGCTTGGTTCCCTGTCCATCTGGGAGATCTTATTCGGAATCGTTCTCATGGGCGCGGGTGCGTTTGTGACGGTGTTTGTGGGAGAAAAATAATAAAAGAAAACCGGCGCTGCTGCTGGGATCCGTGGAAAGGGATTCCTGCAGACATCGCCGGTTTTCTTTCTGTCAGATGGTTTATTCGTGATCTTCGGTCACATTTGCCGTAGTCTCGGCGGATCCGTCTTCGAATTTCTCATCCGGAACCGCTTCGCAGGCGCAGGTATCATTGGATGTTTCGTTTTCGGCTGTCTCAGCTGTTTCAGCAGTATCGACAACGTCGACAGGAGCATCCTCCGGCATCACTTCCGCGATCTTAGCACCGCACTTGCTGCAGAAAGCGGCGGTCTTCTCGATCCTTGCACCGCATTCCGGACAGTGGATGAATCCTTCCAGGGTGGAGAGCTTGTCCTGGAGTTCGTCGATCGTCTTTAAGCTTTCACGGATCAGGGCAAACTCAGCAGAGTAAGCTTCCTCGTCGACTGCGTTTGCGGCTTCGAAGACTCTCTTGCCGATCTGGGCGTACTGGCGGTTCACCGCCTCTTTTTCTCTGGAGATCTGTGTTTTTAACTGAACGGTGTCGGAAACTTCCTTCGTTTTCTGAGCGACCTGTTTTCCGGCCTCCGTGAGACTGCGCTTCATATCTGTAAAAAATGCCATATGCAATAGACTCCTTTCTGAATATGGATCGTGAGCGGCTGTGTGAGAACAGACGCTGGATATTATCTTTATTTTAGTCTTTTTTGTGGGAGAAGTCAATCATTATGCTGGCAGCGTAACGACTTTGGTAGGTTGAAGCGGAAGAGAAAGTGTGCTATGATAATAGTCAGTTTACACATCGGACCACAGTCCGGGGGAAAGAGAGGAACTATTATGGGAGAGAAGAGAAAACCAGCAACGATCTGTATCCAGAGCGGCTGGAAGCCGAAGAACGGGGAGCCGAGAGTTCTCCCGATCTATCAGAGCACAACCTTTAAATATGAGACGAGCGAGCAGATGGGGCGTTTGTTCGATCTGGAAGAGGACGGATATTTCTATACAAGACTCGCAAACCCGACGAACGACGCAGTCGCAGAAAAGATCTGCGAGCTGGAAGGCGGTGTCGCTGCGATGCTGACTTCCTCTGGACAGGCTGCAAACTACTACGCAGCCTTCAATATCTGCAACGCAGGTGACCATATCATCAGCGCGGCAACGATCTACGGAGGAACCTCCAACCTGTTTACCGTTACGATGAAAAAACAGGGGATCGATGTGACGCTCGTTGATCCGGATGCACCGGAGGAGGAGATCGAGAAGGCGTTCCGCCCGAACACAAAGATGGTATTCGGCGAGACGATCGCAAACCCGGCGTTAGTTGTTCTCGATATCGAGAAGTTTGCCCGCCTTGCGCATAAACACGGCGTACCGCTGATCGTGGACAACACGTTCGCAACTCCGATTAACTGCCGCCCGTTCGAGTGGGGAGCAGATATCGTGACACACTCCACGACAAAATATATGGATGGCCATGCGATGACTGTCGGCGGCTGTATCGTTGACAGCGGAAACTTCGACTGGAATGCCCATGCGGACAAATTTCCGGGACTTACGACACCGGATGAGTCTTACCATGGAATCGTGTATACAGAGCGTTTTGGAAAGAAAGCGTACATCACAAAGGCGACAGCCCAGCTGATGCGTGACCTCGGATCGATTCCGTCCCCGATGAATTCCTTCCTCTTAAATGTCGGACTGGAGACTTTACACCTCAGAATGCCGAGACACTGTGAGAATGCACAGAAGGTAGCAGAGTGGCTGCTCGCGAGAGAGGATGTTGCCTGGGTCAACTATCCGGGACTCAAAGACAACAAGTACCATGCGCTCGCGGAGAAATATATGCCGAACGGAAGCTGCGGCGTGATCTCCTTCGGCTTAAAGGGCGGAAGACAGGCAGCAGGCGAATTTATGGACAAACTGAAATTCGTTGCGATCGTTACCCATGTCGCTGACGCGAGAACGTGCATCCTTCATCCGGCGAGCCATACCCACCGCCAGCTGACCGATGAGCAGCTTGTGGAGGCCGGAGTTGATCCGTCCCTGATCCGCTTGAGCGTCGGGATCGAGGATGTGGATGACATTATCGAAGATTTAAGACAGGCACTGGAAGATTAAAAACAGTTTTGCAGATCAGCCGACTGATCGGAGACTGATATGGACGAGATAAGTTGAGGCATAATATATGATGGAAATGGATGAAATGAAGGGAAAGGGAAAACGCGGACTTTTGAGAGTCGTATTCGGACGAACTGCGTTCTTCCTCTTATTTATCGCGCTGCAGCTGGCAGTGCTGTACTGGGTCTATGTGTGGCTGGACAAGCGATACCAGGCATGGGGATATGGTTCCTTTGCTGTGATCAGCGCGATCCTCACGATCCATATCCTGAATGAAAAGCAGAACGCGAGCTTTAAGATGGCCTGGCTGGTCCCGGTCCTCCTGTTCCCGGTATTCGGAACCCTGTTTTATGTGTTTGTCCAGCTCCAGACAGAGACGAAGATCTTTGCGAGACGGATCGAACAGGTGAAAAAGAAGACGGATCATTACCTTGATCAGGACCCGGATGTCTGTAAGAGACTGGAACTCAGGAGCCGGAGCAATTCTAATCTCAGCCATTATATGAAGGAGAGCGGCGGCTATCCTACCTGGGACCGGACGAATTTCAAGTATTTCCCGCTGGGAGATGACTTCTATGAAGATGTTCTCCGGGAGCTTCAGAAGGCGAAGCGCTATATTTTTATCGAGTATTTTATTATCGCAAAAGGAGTTATGTGGGACTCCATCGTGAAGATCCTGGAGCAGAAGGTGAAGGAAGGTGTCGAGGTGCGGATCCTCTACGACGGAATGAACTCCTTCTCAAATCTGCCTCATGACTATCCGAAGGAGCTGGAGGCAAAGGGGATCCACTGCCAGATCTTTAATCCGATCCGCCCGGCGATCTCGACAAGCCAGAATAACCGCGATCACAGAAAGATCCTCGTGATCGACGGCCATACGGCATATACCGGAGGAGTGAATCTTGCGGATGAGTATATCAACCGGAAAGTCCGCTTCGGACACTGGAAGGACAATGCGATCCGCTTAAAGGGCGATGCGGTGAATAATTTTACCGTGATGTTTCTCCAGATGTGGGACGTCTGTGTGAAAAAGCTGGACTCCGATTTCGATTACAGCAGATATCTGGACACCGGCGATTATTTCCACGCCCCGGAGCTCAACATGGACGGCTTTTCCATTCCGTTTTCCGACAGCCCGATCGACGGGGAGCCGGTCGGACACCAGCTCTACCTGGACATCATCTACCAGGCGAGAAAATATGTGTACATCATGACTCCGTATCTGGTTCTGGATGACGATATGATCACGGCGCTCACCTATGCGGCAAAGCGCGGTGTGGATACAGTGATCATCATGCCGCATATCCCGGACAAGAAATCGGCGTTCATGCTGGCACATTCCTACTATACGGAGCTGATTGAGGCCGGTGTAAAGGTATATGAGTATCTTCCGGGCTTTGTCCATTCCAAGACATTCGTCAGTGATGGGGAGAAGGCAGTCGTCGGATCTGTAAACATGGACTTCAGGAGCCAGTACCTGAATTTTGAATGCGGTGTTTATATCTATGAGAATCCGGTCGTGAAGGATATCCGGTATGATTTTGATGAGACATTAAAGAAATGTGTCCGGATGACGAAGGAGAGTGTGGATGCACTTCCGACACTCCATAAATTCTGCGGAAAGGCGATGCGGCTCATTGCACCGCTGATGTAAAAAGAATCAGACGAAAAAATGGAGCAGAGAAGATCTGCTCCATTTTGTTTTCACTTGTTGAAATCCTGTGACGCAAAAGACCCTGTTATTCGTTTCCGCTCTTATCACTGAGCGGATCTGCAGAGGCTGTATTGACGGATGCTTCCGCGCGTTCCCTGAGACTTACTGAGGCATTTTCTTTTTTGTAAGCGGAGATGGCCTCAGCGATCCGTTCTTTAATGTACTGATCCTTTTCTAGTTTTCGTTCCGCTTCGTCCGGATTGTCGAGGATCGGCACAAAGAGAAATCTGCGGACAGCAAAGAGGATCGCGACGGCAATACAGCCGATGAGCGCCTCTTTTATGGCAAGGTGATCGATGACCATCTGTCTTGCGACAGAGAAGAGAAGAACTTCGACGATAGAGTCGATATCATGGCGGCAGAACATCTTCAGAAGCTCGACACCGATGACGAGATCAAAACTTTTCTTCATAAAGTCTGAGAGATCAAAGCCGTTGTCAAGATACAGACTGTACAGGTTTTGCGGGACCGGTATGAACGCGATACAGATCGCGACGATCAGGATCAGGGCACAGGCGATCTCAAGATAAGAGGAGACTTTCATGAGAAAAAGCTGTGCCCGCTGGATCCGTGGGCTGGTGTAATGTTTCATGTGGGGTACCTCCTGGGTGAATTTATCTCAGTCTGATAAGATCCCGGCTGCGTCCGGCCGGTAAAAAGCATCAGACTTATATACAACGTGAAAGCGTTCAGAAGATCCGATTCCATATGCCGGAAAAGTCATGACTTTTGTAACTTTAGACAATATGGACAAATAATTAAGAATATTATATAAAAATTTGGCAATGTTTTCAATTATAAATGTCGCTTGTGCAAGAAAAAATACAGGATCTGTTTTCCGGCTGACGACAGTGCCCGGGGAAGGAGCACCGTGTACAGTCACCGGGTGACGCCATGTTCACAATTTTTTAATAGAAAATTTTTTGCTTTTTGATTACAGATATGTTACACTAATGTTTGTATGTGCATGACAGGGACAATTGTCCTTGCCCACAAAACGCGCTGCTTCGTCTGATCGGAACGTGACAGACGGGGAGCGGAAATCGGAAACAGCATGGAGAGAAACATATGAATGATGATAAAGATACGGTAAACTATATGGATTCAATCAATAAAGCGAGCAGAAAGCGGAGAAGAAAACCGTCTTTCTGGGAACACTACGGGATCCTGGTGATCGGCGCAGCAGTTCTTGTGGTGATCGCTCTGGCGGTATTGTTCGGAGGAAAGGCTGTGACTGCGGTCCGCTCAAAGATGGCGGCAGCACAGGCGGCTTCCGAATCGGCGGCGGAGAGCGAGAGTGCGGAGGAGTCTTCCCTTGCGGCGGAAGAGGAGAGCCGCGCTGAGATCGAATCAGAGTCTGAGGCGAGAGATGCGAAGATCCAGGAAGTGATCGATTCCTATTCAAATCTCGGGATCGCGAAGGTGACAGGATACCTGAATATCAGAAAAGACCCAGACGGAGCGGCGAATGTCGTCGGAACGCTCTCGGACGGAAGTGCCTGTGAGATTTTAGAGACTCTGGATGGCTGGGTAAAGATCAGCTCCGGGGAAGTTGAAGGATATGCAAGCTCCGAATACATCCTCACCGGGGATGAGGCGAAAGAGGCTGCGAAGGACCTCGTGAAAGAGCGCGCCTATATTACGGCGGATAACCTGAATATCCGTGAGACTCCGTCCACAGACGGACAGATCGTCGGAAAATGCCTGCAGGGAGAGCTTCACGAGATCGTCGGGGAAGAGAATGGCTGGTATAAGATCTCCGGCGGTTACATCTCTGCGGATTATGCGGAGAAACGCTTCTGTATGAATGAGGCGAACAAGCTGGATATGAAGGCGATGGTCTTAAATTTCTATGACCGTCCCGGTGTTTCCAATGTCTCAAACTATCTGAATATCCGTGCCGGTGCCGGGGAAAATGAGAAGATCATCGGAAAACTCCCGAGCTATGCCGGATGCGAGATCCTGGAGGATGCGAACGGCTGGTACAAGATCAGTTCGGGCGGGATCACCGGATATGTAAAGAGCGATTATATCCTCACCGGAGACGAGGCAAAGCAGGCGGCGATGAACCACGCGGAGTTAATGGCGATCGTCCATGCGGACCGACTGAATGCGAGAACGGAGCCGTCCACCGATGCGAAGATCTGGACCCAGATCTCTGAGAACGAGCGCTACCATGTCGCAGAACAGCTTGACGGCTGGGTAAAGATCGAATTTGATGAGAGCGGCGAGGGAGACGGAGATGATGAGATCTCGGCGGCCTATGTATCTTCCGAGTTCGTGGAGGTACGGTACGCCCTTTCCGAGGCGATCAAGTTCTCCCCGACGGAGGAGAGCGCGTCCTTAAGGAGCCGGATCGTAAACTACGCGATGAAATTCCTTGGAAATCCGTATGTATGGGGCGGAACGAGCCTCACAAAGGGAGCGGACTGCTCCGGATTTACAATGTCCGTCATGAAGAACTTCGGAATCTCCCTTCC
Organism: Pilosibacter rotomagensis; assembly: GCF_045062245.2. Classification (NCBI taxonomy): domain Bacteria; kingdom Bacillati; phylum Bacillota; class Clostridia; order Eubacteriales; family Clostridiaceae; genus Pilosibacter; species Pilosibacter rotomagensis. Next base: position 1,766,275 of record NZ_CM170323.1, read on the forward strand.
GCATTATTCCGGATCCCAGGCAAAGAGCGGAAAACGGATCAAGTCGAGCGAGATGCGTCCGGGTGATCTGGTATTCTACGGAAACAGCCGTGGAAAGATCAATCATGTTGCAATGTATATCGGAAACGGGCAGGTCATCAATGCGGCGAGCCGCCGGAGCGGGATCAAGATCTCAACCTGGAATTACCGCACACCGATCTGTATCGTGGATGTGATCGGAAACCGTTCTTAAAATGGAGAATGACTCAAAACAGAATATGATTTCCTGAAATGGAATGGATAGGAAAACTCCTTTCTGTGCATACTGGGGATACCTGGTATGTCGGAAAGGAGTTTTTTGATATGAATGAAAAGGAACAGAAGGAGATAAAGGCGGAGGAGGAACGGATCCGGGAGAACGGTCAGGCGACGCTTGAGGAGAACGGAAAGCGGATCCATCTTTTGTCGATCATCGGGGAGATTGAGGGACATGAGAACCTGTCGGGAAGCACAAAGACGACGAAATATGAACATATCCTGCCGGAGCTCGCCAAGGTGGAGAGCGATGAGACGATTGGCGGTGTCCTGATCCTTGTCAACACGATCGGCGGAGATGTGAGCTGCGGACTGGCACTGGCGGAGATGATCGCCTCCTTAAGCAAGCCGACGGTGTCTCTTGTCATCGGGGACAGCCATTCGATCGGAGTTCCGCTTGCAGTGGCATCGGATTATTCTTTTATTGTGCCGACCGGAACGATGCTGGTGCATCCGGTGCGCATGAGCGGGATGGTGATCGGAACGGCACAGACGTATGAATATTTTGAGATGATCGAGGAGCGGATCATAAGTTTTGTGTCGGAGCACAGCCGGATCGACAGGGAAAGACTGAAAAAGCTCATGCACAATACAAAAATGCTGACAAAGGATCTCGGGACCGTACTTGTCGGAAAAGAGGCGGTGGAGTGCGGCCTTATCGACGGGGAAGGCGGGATCCGGGACGCGATCGGGAAATTAAACAGGATGATGGAAGAAAACGTTGTTTCCCACAGGTAGAAAATCCGGAACCGAAAATATGTTCGATTTGTGACTTCTTACGGTTGCATTTTGAAAATTTTTTTTGTATACTATACTTTGGGGTACTTGCCCTGTAAAATAAAAGGGGGAAAAGCACTTGGCTGGAACCAGGAAACAAAAAGAAACGACAAAACAATCACAGACGTCCGCGAGAACGAGATCATCATCAACAGCGAAGACAACAGGAAGATCCGCACAGGCGTCTAAAAATAAGACAGCAAAAAATCAGACAAGATCCACGGCAAAGAAGAGAGAGCCGGAACCGGAGTACGAGGAGGACACCGGATTTTTACAATCCGAAGCGGTGATCCTCGGAACATTCGCGGTATGTGTGCTGTTATTTTTAAGCAACTTCCATATCTGCGGATTTCTCGGGAATTTTTTCAGCCAGATCATGCTGGGTGTATTTGGCTGTATCGGCTATCTTGCACCGCTCCTGCTTTTCGCGGAGCTGTTATTTTACGCCTCAAATAAGGGAAATATCCGCGCGGTCTACAAGATGATCGCGGTGGAGGTCCTGCTGATCGTGCTCTGCGGACTTGCGCAGCTGATCTTTGGAGGCGGATACCAGGAAGGGCAGACGATCCTCGATATCTACCAGTCTGCCGGCGCGAGCGGACTCGGCGGCGGTGTGATCGGCGGCGTCCTCGTCATGATCCTTCACACAGCGGTCGGAACGATCGGAGCCTATGTGGTCCTCATCGTGTTCATGATCATCTCCCTGGTATGCATCACGGAGAGATCGTTCGTGTCCGCGGTGAAGAGCGGAAGCGGAAAAGCCTACCAGTACGCGAAGGAAGATTACAGCAGAAGAAAAGAGATCCATGAGGAGCGCCAGGCTGAAAAGCGCAGACTCCGGGAAGAACAGCGCGTCCAGGGTGTAAACCTTGCGGCGACGGATTTCTCGAAAAATCCGGATTTCGGCGGGATCGCCGGCGGATATATGGGAGTTGTGGATGCCGAGGCGGTTTCTGAGACGGACGTGACGGAGGAGAAACAAGCAGCCTCCGGTACATATCATGAGGAAAAACAGGGTCAAAGATCAGAGGCGAAGCAGATGCAGCCGGATCCGGCCGATATCTTCAAAGGAAAGATCACGATGGGCGGATGTCCTCTTGAGGAGGCGGATGTCTCCCGGGAAGAGAGAACGGCGGAAGAGACTGCAAAGAATACAGAACGAGTTCCGTTTGCGGAAGCTCCGGCATCGGCCGGAACCCGTGAGGACGAGGACGTGTTTATCCGTCATGGGGAGAATGCCTTTGATGATCCGGATCTTTTCCCGGATGAAAAGAAGAGGGAGACGGAAGCCTGGGAGAGAAAACCGAAGGTGTCTGTCTTATCCAACATTCCGGATATCCCTGTCGGGGAGTCTGGGGAGGACGGTGAGATCCTCGCCGCAATGAGAAGAGACGCAGAGAGGAAAGCAAAGATCTTCCGCTCAGAGACTCCGGAGCAGAATGAGAGCGCAGAGAACCGGGAACCTTCAGAGATGCCGGAGACGGTATCCGCAGAGGGCGGACAGAAAATAGAAGCGGAGACAGGAGCAAAGAGCGGGGAAATGACCGCTGCCGCTGCTGAAAGCGAACCTGTATCCGTATCTGAAACCGCGGAAACTCCGAAAACGTCCCGGATTTCAGAAGAAAAGTCCGTGATGGATCTGACAGATGATGAACTTCTCGATACGGAGCCGTATGTGGAAAATGACGATTACTGGATCCAGGCGGCTGCGGAGCCGGGAAGCCGCGCTTACAGAGCGGCCCATCCGGAGAGTGCGGAGCACGATGATCCTGTGATAGAGTTCCATGACGACAGCGAAACGGACGAATGGGCTGAGGAAACCAGTCCGTCAAAAGTACAGGAGATCCCGGAGCCCGGACCAGGACCGGCGGATCCGATCGTGGAACCGGCGCCGGCTGCATCCGGACAGTCAGACATGGAACAGCCGACGTACCAGGAAGATCGTTCACCGGACCGTCCGGCAGCCCGCGAATCTGCAGACGACAGGCGCAGGGTCGTGACCGCTTCCGGCAAGGTGATCGAAACGGACACAGAAGAGATCATAAAGAAAAAAGCGGAAGCGAGAAAGCGGGAAGCTGCCGAGAGAGAAGAGGCAGGAAACGAAGTCTTAAAGGAGATCAAACAGACGGAGGAAAAACCGAAGAAACCGTATGTGATCCCTCCGCTTGATCTCTTAAAGAAAGGTGTTCCTGTGACGGGACAGTCGGGGCAGGAATTTAAGGATACCGCGATCAAACTTCAGCAGACACTCCGGAACTTCGGCGTTGGGGTCACTGTGACGAATATCAGCTGCGGCCCGACGGTCACCCGGTATGAGCTTCACCCGGAACAGGGCGTGAAGGTGAGCAGGATCCTGTCTTTAGCGGACGATATCAAGCTGAATCTCGCGGCGGCGGATATCCGTATCGAGGCGCCGATCCCCGGAAAAGCGGCCGTCGGGATCGAGGTCCCGAACAAGGTCAACAGCATCGTATATCTGCGTGATCTTCTGGAAAGTCCGGAATTTAAAAACCATAAGTCAACGCTGGCGTTCGCCGTCGGAAAGGATATCGGCGGCCAGGTCATCGTTGCGGATCTCGCGAAGATGCCGCATCTTCTGATCGCAGGACAGACAGGTTCCGGTAAATCCGTGGGGATCAATACAATGATCATGAGCCTCATCTACCGGTCGTCACCGGATGACGTAAAACTCATCATGATCGACCCGAAGGTGGTGGAACTTTCTGTATATAACGGGATCCCGCATCTTCTGATCCCGGTCGTGACCGACCCGAAAAAGGCGGCCGGCGCGCTCAACTGGGCAGTTGCGGAGATGATGGACCGCTACAACAAATTTGCGGCCTCAAATGTCCGTGATCTGAAGGGATATAACGCGAAGGTTCAGACTCTGGCGGAGAGCGGGGATATCCCTGCTGATCAGATCCCGAAGAAACTGCCGCAGCTCGTCATCATTATCGATGAGCTGGCGGATCTTATGATGGTCGCTTCCAATGAGGTGGAGGACGCGATCTGCCGTCTGGCACAGCTCGCCCGCGCTGCGGGGATCCATCTTGTGATCGCGACCCAGCGTCCGTCCGTCAACGTCATCACAGGCGTGATCAAGGCGAACGTGCCGTCACGAATTGCCTTTTCTGTCGCATCCGGCGTGGATTCGAGAACGATCCTCGATATGAATGGCGCGGAGAAACTGTTAGGAAACGGCGATATGCTGTTTTACCCGTCCGGCTATCCGAAACCGCTCCGTGTTCAGGGCGCTTTCGTCTCGGACGGCGAGGTATCAAATGTAACCGAGTTCTTAAAAGAACAGAACACGGATGCAGGATATAACACGGAAATCGAAAAGAAACTGAGCCAGTCCTCCTTCGGAGGAGGAGCGGGCGGACAGAATGAACGGGACGCGCTCTTTACGGACGCGGGCAAGTTCATTATCGAAAAGGATAAAGCGTCGATCGGTATGCTGCAGAGAATGTTCAAGATCGGCTTTAACCGCGCTGCCCGGATCATGGATCAGCTTGCCGAGGCCGGTGTTGTAGGTGAGGAAGAAGGAACGAAGCCAAGGAAGATCTTAATGTCCATGGAAGAGTTCGAAGAATTCCTGGAAGCAGGATACTAGGAACTGCGGCAGCTGTGTGGATATCAGACGGCTGCCGGACGCGAACTGCGCAGATCTACTGAAAAGTTATGCTACTACAAAAGGAGGATACCGATTATGAAGACCGATATCGAGATTGCACAGGAGACAAAGATGCTCCCGATCACTACCGTTGCATCCCAGTATGGAATCACTGAGGATGACCTGGAACTTTATGGAAAGTACAAGGCAAAGATCTCCAATGAGCTCTGGCAGGAGATCAAAGACAGACCGGACGGAAAACTCGTTCTGGTGACAGCGATCAACCCGACTCCGGCAGGAGAGGGAAAGACGACCACTAGTATCGGACTTGCCCAGGCGATGGCAAAATGCGGAAAGAAAGCAATGCTTGCCCTCCGTGAACCGTCCCTCGGACCGTGCTTTGGGATCAAAGGCGGAGCTGCCGGCGGCGGATATGCCCAGGTTGTTCCGATGGAGGACTTAAACCTTCATTTTACCGGTGATTTCCATGCGATCACAACGGCAAACAACCTTCTGGCTGCTCTCCTGGACAACCACATCCAGCAGGGAAATGCACTTGGGATCGACCCGAGACAGATCCTCTGGAAGAGATGCCTGGATATGAATGACCGTGTGCTCAGAAACATCGTTGTCGGCCTCGGTGCAAAGGCGGACGGCTTTGTCCGTGAAGACCACTTTGTGATCACGGTTGCCTCCGAGATCATGGCGATCCTCTGTCTGGCGACGGATATGAAGGACTTAAAGGAACGTCTCGGAAAGATCATCGTAGCATATAATTTCGCGGGAGAACCGGTGACAGCGAAGGACCTCAACGCAGTCGGCTCCATGGCAGCGCTCTTAAAAGACGCTATCAAGCCGAATATGGTCCAGACCCTGGAGCACACAGGCGCCCTTGTACATGGCGGACCGTTCGCGAACATCGCCCACGGATGCAACAGCGTTATGGCAACAAGAACCGCATTAAAACTTGCTGACGTTGCGATCACGGAGGCAGGATTCGGCGCGGATCTCGGAGCTGAGAAGTTCTTCGATATCAAATGCCGCAAGGCCGGCATCCATCCGGACGCAGTCGTTCTCGTTGCGACCGTGCGCGCATTAAAGTATAATGGCGGTGTTCCGAAGGACCAGCTCTCCGAGGAGAACCTTGACGCGTTAAAGAAGGGAATCGTAAACCTGGAGAAACATATCGAGAATATCCAGAAATACCACGTTCCGGTCGTAGTTACCTTGAACTCCTTCCTCACAGACACCGAGGCGGAGTACGAGTTTATCCGGAATTTCTGCGAGGAGAGAGGATGTGAGTTCGCTCTGTCCGAAGTATGGGCAAAAGGCGGCGACGGCGGTATCGAGCTCGCAAAGAAGGTATTAAATACTCTGGAGACAAAGAAGAGCGATTTCGCTCCGTTATATCCGGATGAGATGGGAATCTCCGACAAAATCGAGACGATCGCGAAGGAGATCTACGGAGCCGGAAGCGTAAGCTATTCCCCGGCGGCGAAAAAGGCAATCGCAAAGATCACAGAGATGGGATTCGGCGATCTTCCGGTCTGCATGGCGAAGACCCAGTATTCCTTATCTGACGACCAGAAGAAGCTGGGACGTCCGGAGGGATTTGATCTGACTGTGCGCGACGTCTATGTGTGCGCGGGTGCCGGCTTTGTGGTTGCGCTCACAGGTGCGATCATGACAATGCCGGGACTTCCGAAAAAACCGGCGGCGGACAATATCGACGTGGATGAGAACGGAAAGATCACAGGACTGTTCTAAATTATAAAAGTGAAAGAAAACTTGCAGGCGGGCGCTTTTTGTTCCCGCCTGTGCGGGTTATGGGAAAGGATGACGACAGTGGTAATTGGAGATTGGTTAAAACGCATGAAATATGTTCTGGTTTCCGGCAGTCTGGATCAGAACGTGGATGAAGTGATCTATGATTCAAGAAAGGCGAGACCGGATTCTGTGTTCGTGTGCATTCAGGGCAGCACCAGGGATTCCCACGAGTTTATCCCGGATGTGTTAAAGGCGGGCTGCAAGGTCCTCGTGATAGAAAAAGAAGTGGAAGTCCCGGCAGATGTGACGGTGATCCAGGTAGAAAACGGAAGACTTGCACTGGCGGAACTCTCCGCGGCGAGATTCGGCTATCCGGCGGAGAAGCTGATCACGATCGGGATCACCGGGACAAAGGGAAAGACCACGACGAGCTACATGATCAAGGCGGTCCTGGAAGCCGCCGGAAAGAAGACCGGGCTTATCGGAACGAACGGAGCTGTCATCGGGGATGAGAAATTCCCGACCTCCAATACGACTCCGGAATCCTATGTGGTGCAGGAGTATTTCCACAAGATGGTGGAGGCCGGCTGCGAGTGCTGCGTGATGGAGGTTTCCTCCCAGGCACTGATGCTGCACAGAGTCGGCGGGATCATGTTTGATTACGGCCTGTTCACAAATATTTCCCCGGACCATATCGGGCCGAAGGAGCATAAGAGCTTCGAGGAATATCTTTTCTATAAATCAAGACTTCTGACTGTTTGCAAAACAGGTGTCGTGAACCGTCTGACCGACCACTATGAGGAGATCACCCGTGATGCATCCTGCAGACTGGTGACATACGCGCTGGGCGGGAATGCAGATTTTACAGGTGATGACATTCACTATGCGTCAGACCATGATTTCGTGGGGATCGAATTCTCCGTCCACGGACCGCTCAACGGCAGAGTCCGTGTGGGAATGCCGGGAAAATTCAATGCGGACAACGCTCTTGCGGCTCTCGCAGTGTGCTCTCTTGCGCTCTCCGGCGGAAGCGGAAACCTGGATGAAAAAACGCAGAAAGCAGTCCTTACTTCCCTTGAAAATGTCCGCGTGGACGGCCGCATGGAGATCGCCTATGTGTCAAAAACGTGCAGCGTGATCGTCGATTACGCGCACAATGCGGTCAGCATGGAAAGCCTGCTCTCGACACTCCGGGATTATCATCCGAAGCGTCTCGTCTGCGTCTTCGGCTGCGGCGGAAACCGTGCGAGGGACCGCAGATATTCCATGGGCGAGATCGGCGGAAAGATGGCGGATCTCTGCATCATCACAGCCGACAACCCGCGGTTTGAGAAGAATGAGGACATTATCAAAGATATCGAAGTTGGTCTTGCAAAGACGGACGGAAAGTATATCGTGATCCCGGACAGACGGGAAGCGATCTTTTACGCGATCCACAACGCTGAGGAAGGCGACATGATCGCGATCATCGGAAAAGGCCATGAAGACTACCAGGAGATCGAGGGAGTAAAGCACCATTTCCTTGACCGGGAAGTTGTGGAAGAGGCAGTAAAGGAGATTGGAAAGTAATGGAGAACGTAAGTGTTCAGGATATCGTTCGTGCCACCGGGGGCGTGCTGCTCTCCGGAAACAGCGATGCCCTGTTAAATAAGATCCGTCTGGATTCCAGACAGGTGGAGGCAGGAGACCTCTTTGTGCCGATCATCGGTGAGAAGGTCGATGCGCACCGTTTTTTACCGCAGGTGGCTGAAAACGGCGCCGGCGCTGTCCTCACAAGTGAGCAGAACGCGAAGACAGAGGAGATGGAAAAGACTTCCTGCGCATGGATCGCTGTGGATGACACGAAGAAAGCGCTCCAGGCAGTGGGACGTTATCTCAGAAAGCGCCTGACATTGCCGATTGTCGGCGTTACAGGAAGTGTCGGAAAGACTACAACGAGAGAGATGATCGCAGCGGCCCTCTCTGCCCGTTACCATGTATACAAGACTCCGGGAAACAGCAACAGCCAGGTCGGCGTCCCGATCACTGTGTCCGAGATCACAAAGGCGGATGAAGTCGGTGTCCTGGAGCTTGGAATGAGCGAGCCGGGCGAGCTCACCGTGATCGCGCAGATCGCAAAGCCGGATATCGCAGTGATCACAAATATCGGGATCACCCACATCGAGCAGCTTGGATCGCGCGAGAATATCTATAAAGAAAAGATGACGATCCAGGACGGACTTTCCGACGGCGGCGTTCTCGTCTTAAACGGCGATGACGATATGCTGCAGAAGACAAAAGGAAAGGACGGCGTGAAGACCGTCTACTACGGAACCGGTGAAAACTGTGATTACCGCGCGGTGGATCTCGTCCTCACGGACGGAAAAGCTGAATTTACGGCGCTCCACGGCGGAAAGACACAGAAGATCCGCCTGAATGTCATGGGCATGCACAATGTGATGAATGCCATGGCGGCCATCGCGGTCTGCTGTGAGCGCGGCATGACGATGGCGGAGGCAGCGGAGGGACTTTTAACGTTCCACGGCTTCAAACACCGCCAGCAGGTCTATGCGGACGGACGCTTCACGGTGATGGACGATTCCTATAATGCAAGCCCGGCATCCATGAAAGCGGCGCTCGATGTATTTAAGGGACTCACCGGAAAGCGCCACATCGCTGTCCTTGCGGATATGAAGGAGCTCGGAGAAAATTATCTGGCCTACCACAGGGAGGTCGGTGAATACGCGGCAAATTCCGGGGTGGATCTCGTTGTGACACTCGGAGAGGCGGGCAAATGTCTTGCGGAAGGCGTCCGTGCGGTGAAGGAGATCCCGGTCGTGGAGTTTTTAGACCGCGACGAGATGGTGAAGTATCTGGAGCAGGAAGTAAAAGACGGAGACTGCATCCTCTTTAAAGGATCCAACTCCATGGGACTTTCCGCTGTCGCGGACAAATTTGCGGAACTGGCAGAGAAGTAACAAAAAAACTGCTATAAAGCTTCTCAAAGAAAGGAGGGACCCGGATTGGAACAGTACGCGGACATTATCATTGATCTTTCTGTAAAAAATGTGGACCGGATCTTCCAGTACCGGATCCCGGCCCATCTGAGAGAAGCTGTAAAACCGGGGGTACAGGTAAATGTCCCGTTCGGAAAGGGTGACACGGTGCGGAAGGGCATCGTCGTCGGGCTCTCGACGGAGACGGACTACGACCCGGAAAAGATGAAAGAGATCATGTCGGTGGAGGAAGGTGCGGTCCCGATTCGTACCCAGATGATCTGTCTGGCGTTCTGGATGAAGGACCGCTATGCGACCACGATGAACCAGGCGTTAAAGACGGTCCTCCCCGTGAAGGTGAAAGTGACGCCCAGGGAGGAGCGGGTGATCGTCTCCTTAAAACCCCGGGAGGAGATCGAGACGCTGCTCATAGAAGCGGAAAAGAAGAAATTCCGGGCAAGAGTCCGGCTTTACCGGGCGCTCCTGGAAAACGATGAACTGCCGTTAAAGCTCACATCGGAGAAACTCGGCGTCACATCCGCTACATTAAAACCGCTGGTGGAAAAAGAGATCGTCGAATTAAAAGCGGCGCCGAAGGAACCGGGACACCTGGGAAGCTTTTCATCCGCGCGGAATATTTCCCTGAATGAGGAACAGAGACGGGCGGCAGAGACTGTGATCCGGGACTATGATTCCGGACTGAGAAATACCTATCTGCTCTACGGGATCACGGGAAGCGGAAAGACGGAAGTCTATATGGAACTCATCGATCATGTCCTGCGGGAGGGCAGACAGGCGATCGTTCTGATCCCGGAGATCTCCCTGACTTACCAGACCGTGATGCGCTTTTACCGGAGATTCGGAAACCGGGTCGGGATCATGAATTCCAGGCTTTCGGCCGGTGAGCGCTATGAACAGTCGGAACGGGCGGCAAACGGGGAGATCGACATCATGATCGGTCCTCGTTCCGCTCTTTTTACACCGTTCCCGGATCTCGGCCTCATCATCATCGATGAGGAACATGAAGGCGCATATAAGAGTGAGACGGCGCCGAGGTACGATGCGAGAGAGGTGGCGCGCGTCCGGGCAGATATGAGCGGGGCGGTCCTTGTTCTCGGATCTGCGACTCCGTCCGTGGAGAGCTACTACCGGGCGGAACGGGGGGAGTACCGGCTTCTGACACTCACAAAGAGAGCGAAGGAGAACAGCCGACTGGCGGGAGTCCACATCGTGGATCTCAGGGAAGAACTCGCAGAGGGAAACCGCTCGATCTTCAGCCGGAAGTTAAAGAAACTGATCGAAGACCGGCTGGAGAAAAAACAGCAGGTGATGCTGTTCATGAACCGGCGAGGATATGCGGGCTTTGTGTCCTGCCGTTCCTGCGGAAAAGCGATGAAATGTCCGCACTGTGACGTGAGTCTTACCTACCACAGAAATGGCCGGTTAAAGTGTCACTACTGCGGATTTGAGCGCCCGCTCCCGGATCGATGCCCGTCCTGCGGATCCCCGTTTATCGCGCCGTTCGGGACCGGGACTCAGAAGCTGGAAGAGTTCACAAAGCGGGAGTTCCCGACTGCCCGCGTGCTTCGGATGGACGCGGACACGACTGCAAAAAAAGGGGCTCATGAGGAGATCCTCGCCACCTTCGCGGAGGGGGGCGCGGACATCCTGATCGGGACCCAGATGATCGTAAAGGGACACGATTTCGAAAATGTGACGCTTGTGGGTGTCATGGCGGCGGACCTCTCCCTCTATGCGCCTGATTTTAAGAGCGCGGAGCGGACCTTTGAACTCCTGACCCAGGCGTCAGGCCGTGCGGGCCGCGGGGATCTTTCGGGGGATGTGGTGATCCAGACCTACGCGCCTGACCACTATGCGGTCTCCTCGGCAGCCGAACAGGATTATCTGCAGTTCTACCGGCAGGAACTTCTCTACCGGAAGATGATGGGATATCCGCCGCTCGTGGGACTCCTGACGATCGGTCTTTCTTCAAAGAGGGAGGCAGATGTTGTCCGGGCGTCGGAGGACTTAAAACGCGTTATCCTGCGGGAATACGCTCTGGACGGGCTGAAAGTCATCGGCCCTGTGGAGGATTCCCCGTATAAACTTAATGATAATTACAGAAAAATTTTATATATGAAACATGAAAGTTATGATATACTATTAAAAATCAGAAATTCTGCCCGGAAACGGGAGACCATCCCGGATCTCTTCCGGAATGTGTTTGTGCAGTACGATCTGACGTGACATCATGTTTCGGCAAAAACAATGCGGGAGCCTTTCTGGCCCCGGTATCATAAATATGAGAGGAAATAAGATAAAATGGCAATCAGACAGATTAGAACCATCGGAGATGAGATCCTTACAAAACCGTGCAAACCGGTAAAAGAAATGAATGAGAGAACGATCGAACTCATTGAGGATATGTTTGAGACAATGTACGAGAGCAACGGCTGCGGTCTTGCGGCTCCGCAGGTAGGTGTTCGCAAGCGCATCGTGGTCATCGATGTGGATGACGGAAACCAGTATGTACTGATCAATCCGGAGATCCTTGAGACGAGCGGCAGCCAGACAGGACAGGAAGGCTGCTTAAGCGTTCCGGGAAAATGCGGACAGGTGACCCGCGCGGAGCATGTAAAGGCAAAAGCGCTCAATGAAAATATGGAGGAATACGAGATCGAGGCGGACGGACTTCTTGCCAGATGCATTCTCCATGAGTGCGACCACCTGGACGGAAAACTTTATGTGGACCTTGTAGAGGGCGAACTTCAGGACACAGTCGGAGAGGAAGAGGAATAATATGCGTATCGTATTTATGGGAACGCCGGACTTCGCAGTTCCGACGCTGACCGCTCTTGTGGAGGGCGGACATGAAGTGATCGCTGCGGTGACGCAGCCGGATAAACCGAAAGGACGCGGAAAATCCGTTCTTATGACGCCTGTAAAGGAAAAAGCGATCGAGTATCAGATCCCGGTATACCAGCCGGTGAAAGTGCGGGATCCGGAATTTGTGGATCTCTTAAAAGTGATGGCACCGGACGCGATCGTCGTTGTTGCCTTCGGACAGATCCTGCCGAAAGTGATCCTGGATCTGCCGAAATACGGCTGTGTGAATGTTCATGCGTCCCTGCTCCCGAAATACCGCGGAGCTGCCCCGATCCAGTGGGCAGTCATCGACGGCGAGAAGGAGAGCGGTGTGACCACGATGATGATGGATGTGGGACTCGACACCGGAGATATGCTCGAGCAGAAAGCGATCCCGCTCGATGAAAAAGAGACGGGCGGAAGCCTGTTTGACAAGCTCTCTGCCCTTGGCGGATCAATGATCTTATCGACGTTAAAAGGACTCGAGGACGGAACGATCACGAGAACTCCCCAGGGAGAATCGGAGACTTCCTATGCGAAGATGCTCACGAAAGAGATGGGACATATCGACTGGACAAAGGATGCGGCGTCCATCGAACGCCTTGTCCGCGGCTTGAATCCGTGGCCGAGTGCCTATACTTCCTACGCAGGAAAAACCATGAAGATCTGGGCAGCGGATGTGGCTGACCTTCCGGGCGAGAGGACTCCGGGAAAGATCCATGTGACAAAAAATCAGCTCTTTGTGGAGACCGGTGACGGCGTCCTTGATGTAAAAGAGCTTCAGCTTGAGGGAAAGAAGCGGATGGATACGGCTTCCTTCCTGCGCGGCTTCCAGATGGAAGACGGAAGTTTCTGCGAATAAGGCCTGTGGCAGGATCACACTGCAGCGCTCAGGCAGAAAAGTGACTGTGAAGTCAACACGGGAACGGCAGAAACGACATCGAAAGGAGAGATGTTTATGTACGGAATGTATGGTTACGGTTATGGATACGGGTTTGACCCGACGATCATCCTTGTACTGATCGGAGTTGCCCTCTCACTCTGGGCGCAGGGACGTGTGAATTCCACGTTCTCCAGATACTCGAGAGTCCGCAGCATGACCGGGATGACGGGTGCTGAGGCGGCGAGACGCCTTCTGAATGCCCAGGGAATCTATGATGTGACGGTCCAGCCGATCGCAGGAGAGCTGACGGACCACTATGATCCGCGGACGAAGACCGTAAATCTGTCCCAGTCCGTATACGGGGCAACTTCCGTCGCAGCGATCGGTGTCGCTGCCCACGAGTGCGGACACGCGATGCAGGACAATGAAGGATACGCTCCGCTGCGCTTCCGGAGCGCTCTGGTCCCGGCGGCAAACTTCGGCTCTAAACTTTCCTGGCCGCTGATCCTTTTAGGACTTGTGTTCGGCGGACTTGGCTCCCCGCTCGTTGAGATCGGGATCCTGATGTTCTCCCTTGCGGTGCTGTTCCAGCTCGTGACGCTTCCGGTGGAGTACAATGCGTCCGCCAGAGCAGTGAGACTCCTGGATTCCCAGGGGATCCTTGCGGGCGAGGAAGTAAGCGGAACGAGAAAAGTTCTGAATGCGGCAGCCCTCACTTACGTGGCAGCGGCGGCGACCTCGATCCTGCAGCTTCTTCGTCTCATTATTCTCTTTGGAGGAAGAAACAGACGTGACAACTAATACGACAAATATCCGGGAGGTCGTCCTTGACGTCCTCCTGGAAGTCCTTGAAAACCACAATTTAAGCCACCTCGTCTTAAAACAGGCGCTGGAAAAGTACCTGTTTCTGGAACGCCAGGACCGCGCATTTATCACAAGATGCGTGGAGGGAACGCTGGAATACAGGATCCAGATCGATGCGGTGATTGACCGCTTCTCAAAGGTAAAGACTGCGAAGATGAAACCGGTGATCCGCGAGATCCTCCGGATGTCGGTCTACCAGATCCTCTATATGGAACGTGTCCCGGATTCCGCTGTCTGCAATGAGGCGGTAAAGCTTGCAAAAAAGAGAAAATTCCAGGGACTTTCCGGCTTTGTAAACGGTGTGCTGAGGACCGTCTCAAGAGAAAAAGAAAATCTGTCCTGGAAGGATGCATCCATCCGGTATTCGATCCCGCAGTGGATGCTGTCCATGTGGGAGGAGATGTTTGGAAAAGAGACCGCGGAGACGATCGCGGCATCGTTCCTGGAGGAACGTCCGCTCACGGTGCGGTTTAACGAGAGTATTGCCCCTGCGGCGGAGACCGTCGAAGAACTGAGAGCCCAGAATATCACGGTGGATCTGTCAGATGTATTCCCTGGGATCGCTTCGATCCGCGGATTTGACTACTTAGACCGAGTCGCCGCGTTCGCGGAGGGAAAGATCACGGTCCAGGATCCGAGCTCCTCTCTGGCAGCCCGGATGGCATCCATCAAGCCGGGAGACTTTGTCCTTGACGTGTGCAGCGCCCCCGGAGGAAAGGCCATGCACGCGGCAGATCTCCTGAGGGGGACCGGAATGGTGGAAGCGCGGGATGTGAGTGAGAGAAAGACGGACCTCATCGAGGAAAATATCATGCGCTGCGGATTTCCCAATATCCGGACAATGGTCTGGGATGCGACGTTCCTGGATCCGTCCATGATCGGACAGGCAGATGTTGTCCTCGCGGATCTTCCGTGCTCCGGGCTCGGAATCATCGGCAAAAAGCCGGATATCAAGGAGCGGATGACGAAAGATGAGATCGTGAAACTGGCTGGACTTCAGAGGGAGATCCTCTCTGTGGTGTCCCAGTATGTGAAACCGGGCGGAACGCTTGTTTACAGCACCTGCACGATCACAAAAGAAGAGAATGCAGAGAACGCGGACTGGATTGAAAAAAATCTGCCGTTTGAGAAAAAAGAGATCCGTGACCTTCTGCCGGAGGCGTTAAAAGCTTCCTGCGAGGAGAACAGGATCCAGCTTTTACCGGGAGTCCATCCGTGCGACGGATTCTTTATCTCGGCATTCAGAAGAAAATAACTGTGCAGATATACCGGACAGTTACAGAAAAAATAACAGAACTGCTGTTTTGGAGAGTGGAGAATGGAAAAGAAAGACCTGAAATCAATGACGTTGGAGGAGCTGACAGAGTTTGTGAAGGAACTCGGCGAAAAGCCGTTCCGTGCGAAACAGCTGTACCAGTGGATGCATGAAAAATTGGCCGCATCCCTGGACGAGTGCACAAACCTGCCGAAAGCGTTTAGGGAAAAACTCGCGGAGAACAGTACATATACGTCTTTACGGACCGTAAAAATGCTGGAATCCGGGATCGACGGGACGAGAAAATATCTGTTTGGTCTCGATGACGGAAACGTGATCGAGAGCGTCCTGATGAAATACCATCACGGAAATTCCGTATGCATCTCATCCCAGGTCGGCTGCCGCATGGGCTGCCGGTTCTGTGCGTCGACTCTGGACGGACTTACGAGAAACTTACGTCCTTCAGAGATGCTGGATCAGATCTACCGGATCCAGAGATCCACGGGAGAGCGCGTTTCCAATGTGGTGGTCATGGGAAGCGGAGAGCCGATGGACAATTATGACAACCTGGTCCGCTTCATCCGGCTCCTCTCCGACGAAAACGGCCTGAACATCAGCCAGAGAAACATCACGGTCTCCACCTGCGGGATCGTCCCGAAGATCTTAAAGCTCGCGGATGAAGGTCTTTCGATCACCCTGGCACTTTCTCTTCATGCGCCGGACGATGAGACGAGAAAGACCCTGATGCCGATCGCCAACAGCTACTCCCTGTCGGAGGTGCTTCCGGCATGTAAGGAATATTATAAAAAGACAGGAAGACGCCTGACCTTTGAGTACAGCCTGGTCCAGGGAGTCAACGACAACCTCGATGAGGCAAAGCGCCTGACAGCGCTCTTAAAGGATATGCAGGGCCATGTGAACCTGATCCCGGTCAACCCGATCAAGGAGCGTGACTTTAAACAGTCCAACCGGGACGCGATCGACGCGTTCAAAGGCTACCTTGAAAAACACGGGATCAACGTTACGATCCGCCGGGAGATGGGCCGCGACATCGGCGGCGCCTGCGGGCAGCTTAGAAAGAGTTACCTGAGTGAGGAGGGACTGTCATGATCTCTTACGCGAAGACAGATACCGGAATCGTGAGAAGATCCAATCAGGATTTCCTGTTTGCATCGGATCAGCCGGTGGGACCGCTCCCGAACCTGTTCATCGTTGCAGACGGAATGGGCGGACATAAAGCAGGGGATTTCGCATCCCGGTATGTCGTGGAACATATGAAAGAAAATATCGAAAATTCTGACGCTGTGAGTCCAGTGATGGTCCTGAGAAAAGCGCTTGAAAAGACGAATCTCGGCCTTTATGAGGAGTCCATGGAAGATCCGGAGCGGGAAGGAATGGGATCCACCCTGGTGGCGGCCACCATCGAGGACGATATGATGTATGTGGCAAACGTGGGGGACAGCAGACTCTACCTTCTGCGGGACAGCCTGGCCCAGATCACGCGGGATCACTCCCTTGTGGAGGAGATGGTCGCGAGAGGGAAGATGGAGCGGGACAGTGAATCCTACCGGAACCAGAAGAATATCATCACGCGCGCTGTAGGGATCGGAAAGCGTGTGGAGGCGGACTTCTTCGAGGTGCCGCTTCTCGAAAGCGACTGCGTTCTGCTCTGCTCCGACGGACTGACAAACATGGTGGATGACGCAGAGATCAGCCGCGTCTTAAAGACGACGGATACACTGAAAGAGAAGACGGACGCCCTGATCGATGAGGCAAACCGGAACGGAGGAAAGGACAACATTGCGATCGTCCTTGTAGAACCTCAGATAAGTGAGGTGAATGTATGATTCTATATCCTGGAACGATGCTCCAGGATCGGTATGAGATCCTGGAAAAGATCGGATCTGGCGGAATGTCAGATGTGTATAAGGCAAAATGCCATAAGCTGAACCGCCTTGTCGCGATCAAGGTTCTGAAATCGGAGTTTACTTCCGACGCCACTTTTGTCAGCAAATTTAAGATGGAAGCCCAGGCGGCAGCCGGACTTTCCCACCCGAATATTGTCAATATCTACGACGTTGTGGATGAAGGAGACATCCACTTCATCGTTATGGAGCTCGTAGAGGGAATTACTTTAAAGAGCTATATCACGAAAAAAGGTCATCTTGAAGTGAAAGAAGCGATCGGGATCGCGATCCAGGTTGCCTCCGGGATCGAGGCTGCCCACGAGCAGCATATCATCCACCGGGACATCAAACCGCAAAATATGCTGATTTCCATGGATGGCAAGGTGAAGGTCGCGGATTTCGGGATCGCGAGAGCCGTCTCCTCCCAGACCATGAATGCGGCGACGGTAGTGGGATCCGTCCACTACATTTCCCCGGAGCAGGCGCGGGGCGGATACAGCGATGAGCGGAGTGATCTGTATTCTCTCGGTATCACGATGTTCGAGATGGTCACCGGTCATGTCCCGTTTGAGGGAGACAACACCGTGACAGTTGCGCTGGCACATCTGGAAGATCCGATGCCGGATCCGAGAACACTGAATCCGGAGGTTTCCCCGAGTCTTGCCCGCATCATCTTAAAATGTACGGAAAAGAGACCGGAACGCCGCTATCCGAGCGCGGCAGCCGTGATCAGCGACCTGAGAAGAGCGCTCTTAAACGACGATGATCCGAATGTCGGTGTGATCGAGGAGGAAGACCACAGCTCCGATACGATCGTGATCAGCCCGAATGAGCTGAATATGATCAAGACCAGGAGTGGAGAGCGGATCCGGGAGTCAAAGCCGGTGAAGGAGATCCGTGAGCGCAGGGAACGGCGTGATCTGGAAAAACGTTATGAGCAGCCGGAGGGCGCAAAGAAAGACCAGAAAAAGAGCAAAGAGAACGACGAAGCGACCGGGCTGGAAAAGATCCTGACCGGCCTGGGTGTTGCGGCAGCCGTGATCATCGTGGCGGTCGTGATCGTATTTATCCTGAAACTCGGCGGCCTCTTCAGGAGCAGCACGCCGGAAGATCCGACGGAGCAGGTCTCCCAGGAGGCGACCACGGAGGAGGCAAAGACCACAGCGGTATCGGAGACAACGATCAGCCAGAAAGAGGTCTACATGCCGAATCTTGTGGGACATTCACAGGATGAAGCTGAGAAGATTCTGCAGGGACTCGACCTTTCCATGCAGGTGGAGCAGGAAAATTCCGACGGTGTGGAAAAAGGCATGGTCATTTCCCAGAAAGAGAAACCGGATACCGTGATCCCGCGCTTTTCCAAGGTGACTGTCGTCATCAGCGCCGGATCTGACAAGGTGGATCTCGCGGAACTCGGACTTTCCGGAATGACTCTTGAGACGGCAGTGCGCCTCTTAGAGGGAAAGAACCTGAAAGCAGATGTGCAGGAAGAATCCAGCGAGGATGTCCCGTCCGGAACCATCATCCGCTATGAGCCGGAGGACAAAGTGGCACTCGGAAGTACTGTGACTCTGTATGTGAGCACGGGGCCGGAGGAAGAATTTGTCTCTGTTCCGAATCTCTACGGAAAGACAGACGCGGAGGCATCCGCACTTCTTTCTGCGGCAGGACTTGTGGCGGGCGAGATCTCAAAAGAGTATGACAGTACGATCTCGGCCGGTCATGTCATCAGCCAGGGCGTTGAGGCAGGAACCCAGGTCGCACCCGGAGAGACCGTGGATTATACCGTGAGTCTCGGACCGGAAGCGCCGAAAAAACAGTTTATCGCCTCCCTGGATGCAAGTTATCCTCTTCAGGTCTCCTACGGACCGGGGGCAGCGTCCTCCGAGATCCAGATCCTGATCCGTTTAAAACAGACGGTAAACGGAAAAGTGACCTACACGAAACTTGCAGAGCCGAAGTCCTACAGCGCGGACACGACCTTAAATATCAAGCTTGACAAGATCCGCGGCGCAGACGGCGTGCAGACCGGTGAAGTGGAGATCGTGGATCTCACGAACAATGTCGTTCTGACCTCGTACAACGTAACCTTTACGGAAGTTGACAGCTGATAAAAGGCGGCAGAGAGCGGATACGAAACCTGACTGCGGAGCATACGGGCAGTCAGGATGAGATATGGGAGAGTGTATGACTGGAAAAATCATTAAGGGGATCGCCGGATTTTACTATGTCCATGACGGCGTTTCCAAAGTATATGAATGCAAGGCAAAGGGCGTATTCCGGAACAGGAAGATCAAACCTCTTGTGGGTGACAATGTGGAATTCGATGTGCTCTCAGAGGAGGAATGCCTCGGAAACATCGTGGAGATCCTCCCGAGAGAGAATTCCCTGATCCGCCCGGCCGTCGCGAACATTGACCAGGCGATGATCGTGTTCGCGGTCGCTGATCCGGAACCGAACTTAAACCTTCTGGACCGGTTCCTTGTCACGATGGAAGCCCAGGATGTGCCGGTGGTGATCTGTTTTAACAAGACGGACCTCGGAAAAGAGGGAGAGGCTGACCGGCTCGCTGAAATCTACCGGAACGCAGGATATGAAGTTCACTTATCCTGCGCTCTTGAGGGAGATGGGATCGAGGCGATCCACGATCTTCTCCGGGGAAAGACGACAGCTCTTGCCGGTCCATCCGGTGTCGGGAAATCGTCCCTGACGAACCGCATTCAGCCGGAGGCGGAGATGGAGACGGGTGCTGTCAGCGAGAAGATCAGGAGAGGACGCCACACAACGAGACATTCCGAGCTGTTTTTCGTCGAGAAGGAAACCTTCGTGATGGATACGCCCGGATTCAGCTCGATCTTTGTTGACGATATGAAGCCGGAGGAATTAAAAGACTATTTCCCGGAGTTTGAAGCCTATGAGCCGGAATGCCGGTTCCTTGGCTGCGTCCATGTAGGAGAGCGGGAATGCGGTGTCAAGGATGCCGTAAAAGCAGGAAAGATCGCAGGATCCCGGTATGACAATTACCGGTTGATCTATGATGAACTTAAGAATAAAAGGAGATATTAAGATCATGTATATTTTAGCGCCATCGATTCTTTCAGCAGATTTTTCAAAACTTGGAGAGGATGTAAAGACTGTTTCCGACGCCGGAGCGCAGTACATCCATCTCGACGTGATGGACGGAGCGTTTGTTCCGAGCATTTCCTTCGGTATGCCGGTGATCTCTTCCCTCAGAAAGACGACAGACCGTGTGTTTGATGTCCACATGATGGTGGAGGAGCCGGGAAGATATGTAAATGATGTGAGAAAGGCCGGCGCGGACCTCATCTGTGTCCACCAGGAAGCCTGTCTTCACCTTGACCGTACGATCAACCAGATCAAGGAGACCGGCGCGAAAGCGGCTGTCGCATTAAACCCGGCGACACCTGTGGAGACTCTCTCCTGCATCTTAAAAGAGGTCGATATGTTCCTCATCATGTCCGTCAATCCGGGATTCGGCGGACAGAAATTTATCCCGTACACCTTAGAGAAGATCAAAAAACTCCGCACCATGTTAAATGAGGCCGGTCTTACCACGGATATCGAAGTGGACGGCGGCGTCAATGCGGCAAATGTGAGAGATGTTCTCGACGCCGGTGCAAATGTCATCGTTGCCGGTTCTGCGGTATTTAAGAATGATGCGGCAGCGAATACGCGGGAATTTTTAAAGATCTTTGACGAGTATTCTGCAAAATAGAACCGGCAAAGTCTGCGGTCACTGTGGTATCATACGGAATTCCCGCTTCAAGAATTCCCGGATACGAAGAGTAACGAAATTATTTCATCAGCCATGCGTTTCCTGTATGCCATGAAGATCATGGAACAGGAAACGTCATGGCTGGATTTTTATCTCAGTCAGATAAGATCCCACCTGATCGGATCAAAAGGAGTGTGACAACGAAAATGAGTTCAGATATGAAAGAAGCTGCGGACACTTGCCTGATCGTGTCCGGCGGGCCGACAGACCGGGAGTTTGCGGCAAAATTTGTGAAGGAGAGGAAGTACCCGTATGTGATCGCGGTGGACGCCGGACTGGCTGTCTGTGAGGACCTGGGACTTGTCCCGGATCTCGCGGTGGGGGATTTTGACACCTTTGGTCTGGAGCGGATGGAGGAGCTAAGGAAGAAGGAAGGCTGGGCAACGGATGTCCACAAACCGGAAAAGGATGAGACGGACACAGACCTCGCAGTCCGCTCCGCTCTCCGCGCCGGTTTCCGCACAGCCCATGTGCTCGGCGCTACGGGCGGAAGACTGGACCACGAGCTCTCCAACATTCACCTGATGAGGGCTGCGAAAGACGCCGGACTTTTTATGGAGATCTATGATGCAAAGAACCGGATCTTTCTCCTGACGCCGGACGATGAAGAACATTCCGTCTTTCGAAAGACAGACCTCTACGGAAAATACGTCTCTTTTCTGCCGCTCACGGAGAAAGTTCTCGGGATCACGCTGGATGGATTTAAGTATCCGCTCCATAATAAGGATATCTCGATCCTGGAAAACCCGAGTCTCTGCGTCAGCAACGAGGTCCCCGGGGAGTCTGCAAAGATCTCATTCCGTGAGGGGATCCTGATCTGTGTGGAATCCGGAGACTAAGATGCGGGATCAGGAAAACGCTGCAGAATGAAAAAGATGAAAGACTGAGCGCAGGACACAGGCAGAAGGCGGGACCGGAAGAGTGGAATAAGAATCTACTGGACTGCATAAAAAAACCAAAACTGGACATTTTGCACAATCCACATGAGTGTTACTATGGATGACAAGACAGAAGAGACAGCTCCTGCATGACCTGTCGGAATGGCTCCGGAAGCTCATATTCACGAAGAGCGATTCCTGATGCCGGACGGCATACATCTGAAGAGAACTGCCGGATGGACTGTCAGTAACACACGAGGGGAGACTTAATTATGAAAGAAAAGAATGACCAGTTAATGAAAATCGCGCAGGCGGGCCTGATGGCGGCGCTCTGCTATATCGGATATGCGGTGTTCCCGGCGATCTCAGCCAGCGGAAGCAAGATCCACATCGGAAATGCGTTCGTCGTCCTTTCCGCGTACCTCCTCGGAGGTGTCTACGGAGGTCTTTCCGGAGCGGTCGGCTTATCGATCGCTGATATTGTCGGCGGTTACGCGGCATCTGCACCGAGAACCTTTATCACAAAGCTTGTGATCGGCCTGATCGTCGGCTTCGTAGCTCATAAGATCGCGAAGCTTTCCGATGAACATGACCATGCGTATGTGATCCGTTGGTCCGCGATCGCTGCAGTCTGCGGTCTCGGCTTCAACTGCTTCTTCGAGCCGGCGTTAAAGT
Organism: Pilosibacter rotomagensis; assembly: GCF_045062245.2. Lineage (NCBI taxonomy): Bacteria > Bacillati > Bacillota > Clostridia > Eubacteriales > Clostridiaceae > Pilosibacter > Pilosibacter rotomagensis. Next base: position 1,788,824 of record NZ_CM170323.1, read on the forward strand.
ATGTATGGTACACCTTATTATTCCCGAATGCTGACAAAGCCGCATCCGCGATCAAGGCGCTCCTTGCGATCACAACGTACACGACGATCATCAATGCAGTGATCAATTCCGTGATCGCCGTGATCCTCTACGCAGCGCTCCGCCCGGCTTTAAGAAAAGCGGGGTTGATTGCTGCAGAGAGAGTGTAAAAGATCAGGATTCAGGGAAAATAACTGAAAGATATGAATCAAAGTATTTTCCGCAGAATTTCTATTTGTCTATGTGCTGATGCCCGTGTGAGCAGGAATCCCGGGAACGGCAGTGTATAAACGAAGGGGATTGCGGAAACACAGAAAGACTGGAAGAAAAATTATGCAGAAAAAAATTGCTGTGATCAATGATCTTTCCGGGTATGGCCGCTGTTCATTAACAGTGGCTATTCCTGTTTTATCGGTCATGGGCCATCAGTGCTGTCCGGTACCGACAGCGATCCTCTCGAACCACACGGAATTTCCGGTGTATTTCTTCGATGATTACACGGAAAAAATGACAGCCTACACTGACAAGTGGAAGGAACTCGGTCTCTCCTTCGATGCGGTGGCGACAGGATTTCTCGGCTCGGAGGCACAGATCGAGATCGTCATGGACATGATCCGGAAACTGGAGTCGGAGGAGACGTTTGTCGTCGTCGATCCTGTCATGGGAGACCATGGACATGCCTATGAGACCTACACGCCGGAGATGTGCGAGCAGATGAAGGAACTCGTCTGCATGGCGGATATCGTCCTCCCGAACGTGACGGAGTGCTGCATCCTCACGGATACCCCCTACAAAAAGGAAAACTGGACGCGGCGGGAGCTTTTAAATATGGCGATGATGCTTCGGCTCATGGGTGCGAAGTCCGTGGTCATCACGGGAGTCCGCGAAGGCAGCTATTACACGAACGTGGTCCTGGAACGCGGGCAGATGGAAGCAAAATTTATCAGGACAAGATCTTCCGGCGGCGAGCGCCCGGGAACCGGAGATGTTTTCTCCTCCGTTGTGGCGGGGGCGCTCCTAAATGGAAAGTCCCTTCCCGAGGCAGTCGCTCAGGCAGCAGGTTTCGTGAAAGAGTGCATCAAAGTCTCCGATGAGGAGCAGATCCCGCACGCGAACGGCGTCTGCTTTGAGAAGATTCTGGGGAAACTGATAAAAAAGTAAGAGAAATCCCCTTCCTTTTCTCGAAGAAATATGATATATTTTTACCAAAGCGTGTTTTACGCAGGAAAGCCGTCAGATATCGGAGAACGTGTATCAGGAAAACTCCGGGTCTACGGACGGCACCGGATCTGATAAAGCCGGAAGAGAGAAAATTTACGCGGCGTTTCCGCAGATCGACCGGAAATGAGCAGGCCTGATCCTGAAATGTTGGAATTGCTGCAAAAATAAGGAGAAAAGCGATGTTAGATTTAAGATTTGTAAGAGAAAATCCGGAAGTCGTAAAGCAGAACATCCGGAATAAATTCCAGGATGCGAAACTTCCGTTAGTAGACGAAGTGATCGAGCTGGACGAGGAGAACAGAAAAGTAAAGAAAGAGGCTGATGATCTCCGCGCAAACAGAAACAAGATCTCCAAACAGATCGGTGCGTTAATGGGACAGGGAAAGAGAGAAGAAGCAGAAGAGGTAAAGAAACAGGTTACCGCAGCTTCTGATCACCTTGCTGAACTTGAGGAGAAAGAAAAAGACCTCGAGGAGCGCATCAAAAAGATCATGATGACGATCCCGAACATCATCGATCCGTCCGTTCCGATCGGTAAAGATGACAGCGAGAACGTGGAAGTACAGAAATTCGGTGATCCGGTCGTTCCGGATTTCGAGATCCCGTACCACACAGAGATCATGGAGAGATTCAACGGAATCGACCTTGACTCTGCAAGAAGAGTTGCCGGAAACGGTTTCTACTACTTAATGGGCGATATCGCAAGACTTCATTCTGCAGTGATCGCATATGCAAGAGATTTCATGATCGACCGTGGATTCACATACTGCGTACCGCCGTTCATGATCCGCAGCGATGTTGTTACCGGCGTTATGAGCTTCGCAGAGATGGACGCTATGATGTACAAGATCGAGGGCGAGGACCTCTACCTCATCGGTACAAGTGAGCACTCCATGATCGGTAAATTCATCGACCAGATCATCCCGGAGGAGGAACTTCCGAAGACCTTAACAAGCTATTCTCCGTGCTTCCGTAAAGAGAAAGGCGCACACGGCATCGAGGAGCGCGGTGTATATCGTATCCACCAGTTCGAGAAACAGGAGATGATCGTTGTCTGCAAGCCAGAAGAATCCAAGATGTGGTTCGACAAGTTATGGCAGAACACCGTAGACCTGTTCCGTTCCATGGACATCCCGGTTCGTACCTTAGAGTGCTGCTCCGGTGACCTCGCTGACCTGAAGGTAAAATCTGTCGATGTTGAGGCATGGTCCCCGAGACAGAAGAAGTACTTCGAGGTAGGAAGCTGCTCCAACCTTGGCGACGCTCAAGCAAGACGTTTAAGAATCCGTGTAAACGGAGCGGACGGAAAGAAATATTTCGCCCACACCTTAAACAACACGGTTGTAGCTCCGCCGAGAATGCTGATCGCTTTCCTGGAGAACAACTTACAGGCAGATGGTTCCGTAAGAATTCCGGAAGTTTTAAGACCGTATATGGGCGGCAAGTCCGAAATCAAATAAATAAGGAATTTCATAAAGCTGTGGCGAGTCATTTTGTCACAGCTTTTTTCCGTTTTGTAACTGTTCAATACCCTCACGATTGCGGGCAGACATCCATTCCAAACCGGCTTCGCCGATGGGATTTTTGCCTTCAAACCTATGTTATATTACGGTCAGCGCAGCAAGTGCGCAGATCTACGGAACAGTTACTCTGTTTTTTATATTACAAAGGAGATGAGTTTCATGCCGGCAGCATTTGCACATGATCTTTACGGGAGAAAAGTATATATGGAGGCAGATCCGGTCATCAAGCGGATCATAAAGAAAGAGCGGTACTGCTTTCTTCTTGGCGCGCATGGACCGGATGTCCTGTTTTTTTACAAAGCGCTCGGAAAGAACAAGGTGAACCAGAAAGGCGTGAGAATGCACGGGGAACCGGCTGCAAAGCTTTTTGAGCGGGGAAAGATGCTGGTCCATGAAGCGGAGACGCGGGACGAGCGGGATGAGATGATCGCATACCTCATGGGCGTTGCCTGCCATTTCTGTCTGGATAACCGGGTCCATGCCTATGTGAACGCGGAGGAGAAACGGACCGGGATCACCCACGCGGAGATCGAGACGGAGCTGGAGAGACGGCTTCTGGAGCGCGAACACATGCGGCCGCTCCACTCAAACCTCACCTGCCATTTAAAGATTACTGCCCAGACTGTCCGCGCCTCCTCAAGACTTTTCGATGAGGACCCGATCAAGGTCGCAAAGGCCATTATGAGCTTTAGGACCATGAACCGGCTGTTCATCAACTCCAGCGAATGGACGAAGCGGTTCTGCTGCTTCCTGCTTCGCTTTACGGGCTGCTACGGGGTGATCCACGGCATGTTCATGAGAAAACAGCCGACACCGGGATGTGAGTCGATCACAGACCATCTGGAGAGCGAATTCCATGAGGCAGTCCCGGTCGGGGCGGAGCTTCTCAGCGACCTGTTTACATACCTGAGAGGAAAGGGACCGATGCCGGAACTGTTTTACGGAAACTTTAACGGGGAGACACCGGCGTAATTTTTGCAGACACAATGCGGAAAGAAACAAAAACTTGGAGAATAAAGGAGAACCATCATGCGGGGAAAGATCTATGGAATCGGAGTGGGACCGGGTGACCCGGAGCTTATGACATTGAAGGCGGTCCGCCTGATCCGAGAAGCAGATGTGATCGCGATCCCGGGAAAAGACCGGGAGTCCTGCACCGCATATCAGATCGCCAGCGGGGCAGTTCCGGAGATCAAAGATAAGGAGATCATCCCTGCGGTGTTTCCGATGACAAAAAATGAGACTGTGTTAAGGGAGAGCCATGAGGCGGCGGTTCAGAGCCTTACGGCGCTTATGGACCAGGGAAAGACCATCGCGTTTCTGACGCTGGGGGACGTGACGATCTATTCGACCTACGGCTATGTCCATCAGAAACTTTTGAGTCTCGGATATGAGTCGATTCTGGTAAACGGGGTCCCGTCCTTCTGCGCGGCGGCGGCAAAACTCGGGATTTCCCTCGGGGAAAAGGCGGAGGCGATCCACATTCTGCCGGGATCCTATCCGGTCGCAGACGGACTGGAGCTCCCGGGAACAAAGATCTTAATGAAGTCAGGAAAAAAGATCGGGGACGTGAAGCGGGAACTCATGGAAAGAGAGCTTCCGGCCTGGATGGTGGAAAACTGCGGAATGGACGGCGAACGGCTTTTTGAGAGCGCTTCGGAGATTGCGGAGGACGCGGGATATTATTCCCTTATTATCGCGAAGGACAGGGAGGAACAGTAGCGCATGGAGACAAAAAAATGGCGGACGATCCGGATCGGAACGCGGAAGAGCAGACTGGCGCTCGTTCAGACAAAGATGGTTGCGGAGGCGATCCAGGCAGTATGTCCGGAGGTCGTGTGCGAGCTGGTGCCGCTGATGACAAAAGGCGATAAGATCTTAAAGACATCCCTCGTGGCGTTCGGCGGAAAAGGCGCGTTTGTCGAGGAGTTTGAGCAGGGACTGTTAAACGGGGAGATCGACCTTGCGGTCCACAGCGCGAAGGACATGCCGATGGATCTGAGCGACGGGCTCTGCATTGGGGCAGTTTTAAAACGGGAAGATCCGAGAGACGTCTTTGTAACGGTAAAAGGCCGGACTTCGGAGCGGATGCCGCGGATCATCGGAACGGGAAGCCCGAGACGCCAGGTTCAGATCATGGAGCGCGGGGACGTGGAGTGCAGACTTCTTCGCGGAAATGTCGATACACGGCTGGAAAAACTATATGCGGGAGAGTATGACGGGATCATTCTTGCTGCTGCTGGTCTCTCCCGCCTCGGACTTCTGGATGATCCGAGATTTTCATTTGAATTCCTGGAACCGGAAATCTTTATCCCGGCGGGCGGGCAGGGGATCATCGCTGTTGAGACAAAAAAAGGCAGCGAGGTTTTAAAGATCCTGGAAAAACTGAATGACAGAGAGGCGGAGCGCGCCCTGTTTGCGGAGCGGAAGGTCCTGCGTCTTCTTGGGGCAGGCTGTACCGCGGCAGTTGGTGTGTACGCGAAGGAAGAGAATGGAAGCTTCCGGATGGATCTGATGAGGGAAACAAAGAACGGAGTAACCCGCACTCAGGTTTCAGGAGCAGCGGAGGATTCCATGAGACTCGCGGAGCTTCTTGTCAGACAGGGAACCGATGGGGATGTGCCGGCAGGAAAGGCATTTCTCGTCGGAGCAGGTCCGGGAAATGGCGGTCTGATCACTGTAAAGGGGCAGCAGATCTTAAAAGCGGCGGAAGTTCTCGTATATGACCGGCTTGGCTCCGAGGAATTATTGTCTTTAGTGCCGGAATCCTGCGAGCGGATCTATGTCGGGAAAGAGGCGGGTCACCACATCAAAAAACAGTCGGAGATCAACCGGATCCTTGTGGAGAAAGCACTGGAGGGGAAACGTGTAGTCCGCTTAAAAGGTGGAGATCCCTTCGTCTTTGGGCGAGGCGGCGAGGAGATCCAGGCACTCACGGAGGCAGGAATCTCCTATGAGGTCGTCCCGGGCGTCACATCCGCGATCGGAGCACTGGAAGCGGCCGGGATCCCGGTCACACACCGGAATATCGCAAGAGATTTCCATGTCTTTACAGGACATATCTCCCATGAGGACGGCGGAGGACTCTACGGGGATTACAGCCTGTACGCGAAGCTTCCGGGAACCCTGATCTTCCTTATGGGACTCTCGAACCTTGAGGAGATCGTGAAACGTCTCATAGATGGCGGAAAAGACGGGGAGACGCCTGCAGCCGTTGTGACGGACGGAACACTGTCCCGAATGCGCGTTGTCCGGGCATCCTTAAAGGATCTGCCTGAGGCTGTAAGAAAAGCGGGACTTACGCCTCCCGGGATCATCGCTGTGGGTGAGGTCTGTGCCTTCCACTTTACATCTATGGTGCCGGGCGTGCTTACCGGAATCACGGTGGGAGTCACCGGAACAGAAGCCGTCGGAGGACGGATCATGGACCGGCTGGCAGTCGAAGGGGCGAAGACGATCCGCGCCGGGGAGTCGGTCGTAGTGAGAGAACCGATGGATCGCCTGGATCAGGCATTCACGGATCTTGCACAGTACAGCTGGGTGATCTTCACAAGCCGGAATGCGGTGAAGATCTTCTTCGAGCGGATGCATGAAAAGCATGTGGATCTCAGAAAACTCGGCTCTTTAAAGTTTGCCGCTGTCGGGCGCGGGACCGGGGAGTATCTCGCAAATATCGGGATCACGCCGGACTTTATCCCGAAAGAATACACGACGAAGGCGCTGGCAGACGGACTTGTGGCGCATCTGAAAGAAGCAGGAGAAATTTCCGGGATTTCCGAGAGTGGAAAACTTCTGATCCCACGGGCAAAACAGGGATCAAAGATCCTCACGGATCGGCTGGAAGAACAGGGATATCTGTTTGATGACATCCCGATCTATGATGTGCGGGCGGAGCAGACAGATCTTTCGCGGCTGAAACATGCCGACTACATCACATTTGAAAGTGGTTCCGGCGTCCGCGGATTTTTCGCAGGACGGGAGAAAGATGCGGCAGCTCTGTTTGGAACGGCGCGCCCGGTCTGCATCGGAAAAGTGACAGCGGCGGTCCTCGCGGAGTATGGAGTGACAAATGCCCTGACAGCCTCCGATTACACTGCGGACGGGATCCTGGAGGTGCTGCTGGCGGACCGGAATGAGATCGCGAGATAACAAAAGTTGCGGGGCCTGCAGGGGCAGAGGAAAACAATGGAGACGTTTGTATATAAGGACCATAAAAAGTTAAGATGCGGCTACACAACGGGAACCTGCGCGGCGCTTGCGGCCCAGGGGGCAGTGCGTTTCCTTCTCACTGGTTCCTGGAGAGAAACAGAGGAACTCATGACCCCGAAAGGCATCCCGGTTCGCGTGGCGCTGGAGGAGAAAACTTCCGGGGATGGCTGGGCGGAGTGCGCAGTCCGGAAGGACGCCGGGGATGACTATGATGTGACGAACGGGATCCTCGTGTACGCGCGGGCGGAATTTCCGGATGCAGAGACGGGAGCTGCAGACCATGCAGTCGGCAGTTTCCTTCCGCAGATCGTGATCGACGGCGGCATCGGGATCGGCCGTGTCACAAAGCCGGGACTCGACCAGCCGGTCGGCGCTGCGGCGATCAACTCGGTGCCGAGAAAGATGATCCGGGACGCCGTGGATGCACTTCTCGAAGAGGCCGGGGAACTCCGGTCTGTTCTCGTTACGATCAAGATCCCGGCTGGTGTGGAAGCTGCGAAAAAGACCTTCAATCCGGTCCTCGGGATCGAGGGCGGGATCTCGGTGCTCGGAACCAGCGGGATCGTGGAGCCGATGAGCGAGGAAGCACTCGTGGAGACGATCCGGACGCATCTGAATGTTTTAAAGGCGGAAGGGCGCCGCTGGGTCATTGCTGTACCGGGAAATATGGGAGCGGGATTTCTGCAAACATATTTAAAAAGCTGTCCGGGAAAATACAAATCCAAGGATGAGGCTTCAGGAATCTGCGATCAAACGGAACCGTTGGATCGTCAGTCCTCGGACTGTTCCGATCGAAACTCTTCGGTGAATTCTTCCGAACAGGATGAGCAGAAAAAAAGTCTGGAAAAATCACTCGTTACGATGAGCAACTTCGTCGGAAAGACGATCGACATCGCTGCAGAACTCGGCTTTTCCGGGATCGTGATCGCCGGTCATATGGGAAAACTCGTGAAGATCGGAAACGGGATCATGAACACACATTCAAGGGAAGCCGACGGGCGGATGGACACGCTCTTATCCTGCGCGCTTTCCGCGGGCACCGAAGATCTGGAGCTATTAAGAAAGATCCAGGGATCCAACACGACGGACGAAGCGATGGACCACTTAAAACAGGCAGGCATCCTGGAAGATACGATCCGCGTATTTCTAAAACGTGCCGCCTGGCACCTCGCCCACAGATCCCGGGACGAGCTGAAGACGGGAATGATCGTCTTCGGAACAAAAGGGGAGTACCTTGGTGAGACGGATGATGCGGCAGAGATCCTGAAAGAGGCACTGTCGGAGCTGAAAATGCAGTCGTTATGCGAAGAGGAAGATCATCGTAGGTAAGCCCGGTGTGTGGACATGTGATGACAGGGCATGAAGAATGTTAAATATCGATAAAAAATCGGGAGGAAGATGTGCATGATACATTTTGTTGGAGCCGGAAGCGGGGCGCCGGATCTGATCACGGTCCGGGGACAGAGATTCCTTCGGGAAGCGGATGTCGTGATCTATGCGGGATCCCTTGTGAATCCGGAACTGTTGAAAGAGACGAAGCCGGGCTGTGAGATCTTAAACAGCGCCTATATGACGCTCGACGAGGTGATCGATGCCATGGAGAAAGCGGAAGAAGCCGGAAAGGTGACCGTGCGTCTCCACACCGGAGACCCGGCGATCTACGGCGCGATCCGGGAGCAGATGGACCGGCTGGATGAGAAAAAGATCGCCTACGATGTATGCCCGGGCGTCAGCTCCTTCTGCGGCGCTGCATCGAGTCTCCATGCGGAACTCACGCTGCCTGGCGTGTCCCAGTCCGTGATCATCACACGGATGGCAGGGCGGACGGATGTCCCGGAAAAAGAAAATTTCCGTTCCCTGGCAGCCCACCATGCGACGATGGCGGTCTTTCTCAGCACGGGTCTGCTCGCGCAGATGGAAAAAGAGCTGGCGGAAGCCGGATATGAGCCGGATACCCCTGCGGCGATCATCTACAAGGCGACATGGCCGGATGAGAAGATCGTCCGCTGCACCGTCTCCACGCTGGCACGGTCTGCAGAGGAAAACGGGATCCGGAAGACGGCGATGATCTTCATCGGTGATGTATTCGGGACAAGAGATCACAATGGTTATGAGGAGTCGAGACTTTATGCGCCGGACTTCTCCACAGAATTCAGAAAGGGGACGGACCAATGAAAAAACTGACTGTCGTCGGCATGGGCCCCGGAGAATATGAATCCATGACGCTCCGTGCCGTAAAGGCGCTTAACACCTGCGATGTGATCGTGGGATACACGGTCTATGTGGAGCTTGCGAAGCCGTACTTTCCCGATAAGGAATTCTTGACGACCCCGATGAAGCGGGAGATCGAGCGCTGCGAGATGGCATTTGCGGAGGCGGAAAAAGGACGATCCGTCGCGATGATCTGCAGCGGGGATGCCGGAGTTTACGGAATGGCGGGACCGATCCTGGAGCTGGCAGAAAAATATCCGGATGTGGAACTGGAAGTAATCCCGGGGATCACGGCGGCGCTCTCCGGCGGAGCAGTCCTCGGCGCTCCGCTCATGCATGATTTCGCAGTGATCAGCCTGAGCGATCTTTTAACCCCGTGGGAGACGATCGAAACCCGTCTCGATGCCGCGGCAAAGGCGGATTTTTCCATCTGTCTCTACAACCCGTCGAGCAAAAAACGCGCCGACTATTTAAAACGTGCGTGTGAGATCTTCCTGAGGTATAAATCTCCGGAAACGGTCTGCGGGATCGTGAAAAACATCGGACGGGACGGGGAAATGAAGAAGGTCATGACACTCGCGGAATTAAAAGACTACGAGGCGGACATGTTCACGACTGTGTTTATCGGAAACAGCCGGACCGAAAAGTCTGTTCTTGGCGGACAGGACTGGATGGTCACACCGAGAGGATACCGGATATGAAAATAGAGGAAGAAAAAAAGATCGCGATCTTTGCGGGGACCACGGAAGGCCGGCTTCTCGCGGAGAGACTGGCCGGGAGCAATGTCCGGGCGGATGTTTTCGTCGCGACGGAGTACGGAAAAGAGGAGATCCCGGAGGCACCGAATCTCCATGTCTATGACGGGCGCATCGATGAGAACGGGATGGAGGATCTGTTCCGGGAAAAACGGTACGATCTGATCCTGGACGCGACGCACCCGTTCGCGAAAGCCGTTACGGCAAATATCCGCGAGGCGGCGAAGAAGACAGATACGGCGTTTTTGCGGATCCTGCGGGACGGAGGCAGGAGCGGAATTCGGGTCCAGACGCTGGTGGAAATCCAGAAAATGGCGGCTGACCGGAAAAATGAGCCGGTATTTGTCGATTCGGTCCGCACGGCAGTCGAATTTCTGAAAATGACTGAAGGACCGGTCTTCGTCACGACCGGGAGTAAGGAATTATCTGCGTTTCTGGAGCTTCCGGACTGGGAGACGAGAGTCTACGCGCGCGTCCTCTCGATGCCGGATGTCGTAAAGACATGTGCGGACATGGGATTCTACGGCAGCCATCTGATCGCGATGCAGGGACCGTTTTCGGAAGAGCTGAATGTCGCGATGATGAGATCCGTCCATGCGAAATGGATGGTGACGAAGGAATCTGGGAAAGCCGGCGGCTTCGGGGAGAAAGTCAGCGCTGCGAAGAAAGCCGGAGTCGGACTCGTCGTGATCGGGCATCCGTCGGAGGATGGAATCTCACTGGAAGATGGGATCAAATATCTGGAGAAAAATTTTTCACTCGCAGCTTCCGATGGGCATGAAAAAGACGATGCGGACGACAGACCGGAACAGGCAGGAGAGAGCTGCCAAACAGGTTCAGATCTGATAAACACAGATCATATCGCTCCGGAGAAAGCAGATCGGAACCAGCCCGCTCCTGCACAGGAAGACTCCGCCGGATCAGCGGTCGGAGAAAACATAAAAAACGAAAAAATTCGCCAGGTTTTCCTCATCGGAACCGGCCCGGGAGATTCATCCTGGCTTACAGGCGAGGCAAAGAAACGTCTTGAGGCGTGTGACCTGATCGTCGGCGCATCCCGCTGTGTTAGACAGCTTGCCGATTTCCACAAGCCGGTCTACGAGGCATATCAGCCGGAAAAGATCGCAGATTATCTGGACAGCCATCCGGAAGCAGGGATCATCTGCGGAGCCATGTCAGGCGATACCGGATTCTACAGTGCGGCGGAGAAGCTCTCCACAGTCCTGGAGAAGCGCGGATCGTATGAAGTCACGATCATTCCGGGGATTTCATCGGTCGGATACTTTTTCGCAAAGATCCGGCGCCCGTGGGATCATGTAAAACTCTTCAGCATGCATGGTCAGGAGACAAATTTTGCGTCCGAACTGAAACGCACCGGACGCGCGTTCGTCCTTGGAGGCGGAACCGATTTCTACGGGAAGATCTGCGGACAGCTGGAAGAACTCGGAATGCAGGATGCAAAGCTCTTTATCGGTGAGAACCTCTCTCTGGACGGGGAGCAGGTCCTCTCCGGATCCCTGGAGACATTCAGGGAGCGGAAGGCTCCGCCGCTGGCGGTCCTCTATGCGGAATGGAACGGTCCGCTCCGGTCGTTGTCGCATGGTCTCCCGGATGAGACATTTCTTCGCGGCAAAGTCCCGATGACAAAGATGGAAGTCCGCGCGGTTTCCGTATCGAAGCTGGAGCTGACGGAACATTCCGTTCTCTACGATGTCGGGGCCGGAACGGGGTCGATCTCCGTGGAGTGCGCGGGACTTTCCGACTCGGTAAAAGTCTTTGCGATCGAGAAGAACCCGGAAGCAGTGGAGCTTCTGGATCAGAATTTCCGGAAATTTGCACTCACAAATGCAAAAATCATCGCGGGAAATGCCCCGGAGGCATTGAATGACCTTCCTGCTCCGACGCACGTCTTCATCGGCGGGAGCGGCGGAAAGATGGAGGAAGTCATTGCGCTCTGTCTCAAGAAGAATCCTAAGACAAGATTTGTCGTAAACCTCATCACACCGGAATCTCTTGCAGCTGTCCTTGCGGCGGCGAAGACACTTCCGGTAACGGAACCGGAGCTCGTGACCCTGACAGCAGCCAGATCAAAAAAAGCCGGAAACAGCCACCTGATGATGGGACTGAATCCGGTGTGGATCGTGAGCTTTGAAGGGAACAGGGGATGAGAACAGTCAGAATTTTCTGCACCCTATCCCGCCCGGCGTTGCAGTCGTTTCACCATCTGCATAGCCCGCAAAAGCGGAATTGTTTTCCGGCAGACGGTCTTTCCGCTTTTCTGTTCCAGAAATTCGCGGAACGCAGTGACTTCCTTTTCATCGCCGAGCTCTTCTTTCGGGATCATGTATCCCCCGTAAGAATCGCGGAACAGGTAAAAGAATCGCTGATCTTCTCCGAGTTTATCGAAATCAGTATACCTCAGGGAAACTTCTTTTTTACCGGCAGGAAGAACATAAATTTCAATATGATCATCAGAGAATTCATAGCGGGATGACGGAAACGGCATCCCGCTATTTTTGATCTGTTCCGCAAGCCTGTGTGCCGTGTGGTTCGCGGAGCTGTAGGTGCTGGTTGTCAGATAGCAGCCGTAGGCGGCCAGCAGGATGCCCCACCACTGGGTGAAATTCACGATCCCGGCGGCGATGAGCAGAATGCTCAGGATCGTCCGTGTGATCCGGTTGGAGGAGCAGAAGAGATCGTACTGCATCCTGGAGAGTGCTTCAAAGGTTTTTTCGTCGTGCTGCATCTTAATCGTATAGCGAATCATAAGAATTGTCCTCGTATCCTATAGTAGTAGTTTTTATACTGCTTTCAGTATACCTTCCCTGCCTTTTTTTTACAACCGTGAATTGACGGATTTATGCATAAAGAATATGTAAGATGGAAGATACGATAAGAAACTTGCACAAAAATCAAACACAATCACAAAAAAAATATATAATTTCGACAAAACATCTTGCGGTTTTGTAAAATAAGTGCTAATATTATGTAAAAGATAAATAAAGACCCGATAGCAGAGAGTTAAGAGATGCGCCGCGGATAGAAAATAGTTTTTTATAACTGTTTATTTGCGTTGGCGCTATTTTTCTGCTCAAAAAAGGGCTTTATGGAAAGGGAGCAGGAACTTGTTAATGTACCGGCCGGGGGCCGGGAGGTTCGAAAAGGAGAAAAGAGAATGAAAAAAGTATTATCAGTAGTACTCGCAGCAACAATGGTGATGAGCCTGGCAGCCTGTGGAGGCGGAAACAGCGCAAAGACAGATACCAAGGCAGCAGACGCAGGATCAGGATCTGAGGCAGCAGCCAGCGCCGATGCGGCAGATGATTTCCAGATCACGATCAAATTTTCCAACGTATTCCAGCCGGCAGAGTGGAACTACAAAGCCAGCGAATATCTGGCAGATCTCGTAAAAGAGAAGACCGAAGGCCATATCATCCTGGAATACTACGGACAGAACCAGCTCGACTGCTACGCAGAGTCTGTAGCACAGGCACATAACGGTGCTGTATGGATGGGCCTTGAGGAGCCGTCCTACTTTGCAGACTATATCGGCGACTACAACGTATTAGTAGGACCGATGCTTTATAAGAACAATGCGGAATACAACGCAGTGATGGATTCCGACATCGTAAAAGACCTGAATGCAAAACTGGCAAGCGACTATAACATCCACGTTCTTGATACCCATTATTCCTTTGGATTCAGAAGTGTATGTACGAATAAGGTTGTTACAAAACCGGCAGATCTGAATGGTCTGATCATGCGTTCCACAGAATCTCCGTTATTCGTAAAGACGATCACCTGCCTCGGTGCAACCCCGTCCGCAATGAGTTTTACGGAGTGCTTATCCGCAATGTCCAGCGGTGTTGTAGATGGTTTCGAAGGTTCCGTCTCCACGCTGAAAGATACAGGTGCTTATGAGTACACCAAGAAAGTTGCAAACACCAACCACTTTATCGCAACCCGCTGGTTGTTCATGGCAGAAGATGTTTACCAGTCCATCCCGGAAAAATGGAGAAACATCCTCGACGAGTGCTGTGTAGAAGCTGGTAAGTGGGAACAGGAAAATGCAGAGAACGACGAAGCTTCCATGATCGAATTCCTGAAGGAAAAAGGCGTTGAGTGGAACGATGTCGACGTAGACGCATTTACAGAGGCATGTGCTCCGGTTTACGACTGGATCGTAGAAGAGTACGGCGCAGACCCGGATCTCCACCAGAAACTGGTTGATTTCCTGAATGACTACCGCGCAAAAAACTAACGGATCATCCATAAAACACATGGAACCGGCGGCTGCTCTTTCCGGGCAGCCGCTGATGAATTAAGATCGTGACTATTATGATGAATGCATGAGGATAGATTATGGAGAAGAAAAAAATTACACTGGGGTCGGTGCTGGTAAATCTGGATGCGATCATTACCTGCGTGACACTGACACTCTGTACCATCGTTGTAAATGTAAACGTCCTTATGCGCTACTTTCTGAAAAGACCGCTTTACTGGTCGGAGGAAGTCGCTACGGGGCTCTTCGTCTGGACTGTCTTTATTGGAAGCGCATATGCGTACCGCAAGCATGCACATCTGGGCGTTGATATCCTGATCAACATTCTTCCGGAGAAGATCAGAAAAGTCGTTAAGGTGCTCATGGATCTCCTGGAGCTCGTAACACTCGTCATGCTGACGAGGACAAGTGTCCAGTATGTCATGAACACAATGGATAAACTTACAAATACGCTTCGTGTACCAAGCTGGTATATCTCCAGCGCAGTTCCGATCGGATTTGGTCTTTCCCTGATCTTCTGCATTTATTTTCTGTTGAAAGACCTGATCAGGGTATTTAAAAAGGGAGGAGGAGATGAATAATGGGACTCGAATTAATTGAACTCGTTCCGATCTTTATGGTATTTATTCTCTATTTCCTGGGAATGCCGATCGTGTATGCGCTGTTCGGATCGACCTTTTTCTATTTCACGTTTATCGACACGACGAGTAAGAACTGGCTGATCTTACAGAAGGTCATGACTTCCACACAGTCGTTCTCGATGCTTGCGATCCCGTTCTTCGTCATGGCCGGTTCCGTCATGAACTACGGCGGCATCAGCGACAAGATGATGGATTTCGCGGAGGTCCTGACCGGACACATGAAAGGTGGTCTGGCACAGGTCAATGTTGTGCTCAGCATGTTGATGGGCGGATGCTCCGGTTCTGCGAACGCAGACTGTGCGATGCAGTCCAAGATGCTCGTTCCGGAGATGGAAAAGAGAGGATATTCCAAGGCATTCTCAGCAGCGATCACGGCAGCTTCATCGGCAGCCACTCCGGTTATCCCGCCGGGAGTCAATCTGATCGTGTTTACCCTGATTGCGCAGATCTCCCTTGGCCGTACCTTTGCAGCCGGATATATTCCGGGTATCATGATGGCGATCTCCATGATGATCGTGGTTTCTATCATCGCACATAAGAGAAATTACCCGACGACCCGTGAAAAATTCCCGTCTCTGAAAGAAATCGTAAAACAGGGAATTACCTCCTTCTGGGGACTGTTTTTCCCGTTTGGCATTATTCTCGGAATGCGTTTCGGAATGTTCACACCTTCCGAGGGCGGTGCAGTAGCCGTTCTTTACTGTATCATTATCGGACGGTTCGTCTATAAGAAACTGTCCGTAAAAGAACATCTGATCCCGATCCTGCTTGACAGTATCGCCGGAACCTCCAGCGTTGTCCTGATCATGGTTGCAGCCAATGTATTCGGCTACTATATGACCTGGATCAACCTGCCGAGAGTCGTAGCATCCGCAATGTTAAGTCTGACGACGAACAAATGGCTGTTCCTCTTAGCGTGCAACGTGATCCTTCTGATCATGGGTATGTTCCTGGAAGGCGGTGCAGCGTTAATGATCATCACACCGCTCCTTCTTCCGGTTGCGAGACAGCTTGGAATCAACGATTACCATTTCGGCCTTGTCGCTATTGTAAATATCATGATCGGTGGTATCACACCTCCATTCGGATCCATGATGTTTACGACCTGTGGTATTACGGGCTGCCCGATCAGTGAATTCCTGAAGGAAGTATGGCCGTTCATCCTTTCCCTCCTGATCGTTCTTCTGATCCTGACATTCTGCCCGTTCCTGATCACCTGCGTACCGGATCTCCTTTACGGTGCGGCATAAGAGGATCTGTCACAGAACATATGGACCATCATGGAACCAGATGAAAAATAGATAAAACCGGATAAGATGAGCCTGTGAGAAGAAGAGTAGAAAGGCAGTCGTAGCGATACGGAGGCATTCTGCTCTTTTCTGTTACAGAAAAAACAAAAACTGCACATCCGCTTGTCTTATCCCGGGATTCGGGAGGCGATAGCAATGGCAGTTTGGAAATGGATCGTGGGTACGGCAGCCACCTGGACACTGGCCGGAATCTGGATCCGCCTGTTGTTTTCACTGGCAGTCGGAATGTTTATCGGAATTGACAGAGGATTGAAAAGGCGAGGCGCCGGGATCAAGACGCATGTTCTCGTCTGTCTGGGATCGACTCTTGTCATGCTGACGAGCGAATATATGTTCCGGACATTCCCGGATGCCAAAGCCGATATGGCAAGACTCGGAGCGCAGGTGATCAGCGGAGTCGGATTTCTCGGAGTCGGAACGATCATGGTGACCGGACGGAATCAGGTGCGCGGCCTGACGACAGCGGCGTGCCTCTGGATCAGTGCATGTGAGGGACTTGCAGCCGGGATCGGCTTTGTCGAAGGAGCAGCATATGGGTTGGTTCTGATCGCTCTGACGCTGAAGCTGCTGACAAAAGTAGATGCAATGATCCATAATCATGCTAAAGTGTTCGATTTTTACCTGGAATTCAATACCAGCAGTGGAGTCGGAACCTTTATGGATACCATGCGTACCAAGGATATCAGGATCGTATCGTTTGACATTGCGAAAAGCAGGCTGAAGGGCGAGGGACCGTCCGCGACGATGTCGATCGAAGTCCAGGATAAAACGCTGAGAAAGACCTTGCTCAGCAATATCCAGGCAATGGAAGAGATAAGATTTGCAGAAGAATTATAGGAAGTATCAATACGATGGAGGATCACAGGATGAATGGGAACAGATACGATGTAGTGATAATCGGAGGAGGCGTGATCGGAAGCAGCATCGCAAGAGCGCTTTCGAAATATCAGTGCCGTACGGTCCTGCTGGAAAAGGAAGAGGATGTCTGCTCCGGCACTTCCAAGGCGAACAGCGCGATCGTTCATGCCGGTTATGACGCAAAAACAGGATCATTAAAAGCAAAGTTAAACGTAAAAGGCAATGCCATGATGGGAGAGCTGTCGAAAGAGCTCGATTTTGATTTCAAGCGCAACTCATCCCTGGTGCTCTGCTTTGCGGAGGAAGACCGCCCGGCATTGCAGGCGCTTTATGAAAGAGGCATGGCAAACGGTGTTCCGGATCTTGAGATCCTGTCCGGAGATGAAGTGCGAAGAAGAGAGCCGAACATCAGTGAGGAAGTTGTTGCTGCCCTCTATGCGCCGACAGGCGGGATCGTATGCCCGTTCAGCCTGACGATCGCACTCGCGGAGAATGCATGTGACAACGGTGTAGAGTTTGTGTTCAACACAAAAGCGGAGAAGATCGAAAAGACTGCGGATGGATACCGGATCGAGACCCCGAACGGCACGTATGAGACAACTTACATAGTCAATGCCGCAGGAGTTTACGCGGATGAGATCCACAACATGGTCTCCGCGAAAAAGCTTCATATCGTTCCGCGCCGCGGCGAATATTGTCTGTTAGATAAAGAAGCAGGCCATCATGTCTCAGCGACCGTATTCCAGCTTCCGGGAAAATACGGAAAAGGGATTCTGGTCAGCCCGACTGTCCACGGAAACCTTCTCGTCGGACCGACAGCGGTCGATCAGGAAGATAAGGACGGAACATATACAACAGCAGAGGGACTTGCGGAAGCCTGTGAAAAAGCGGCAAAGAGTGTAAAGAACATCCCATTCCGTCAGGTGATCACCTCCTTCTCCGGTCTTCGTGCACATGAGGACGGGGACGATTTTATCATCGGGGAAGCGGAAGATGCACCTGGATTTTTTGATGCCGCGGGCATTGAATCTCCGGGACTTTCCTGCGCTCCGGCGATCGGGGAATATTTAGCGGAGATGATCGGGGAAAAGGCGGGATTCGGAAAGAACCCGAACTTTGATCCGGTTCGGAAAGGCATCGTGAAAGCCGCAGATTTAAGCCTGGAAGAGCGCGCGGAACTGATCCGGAAGAATCCGGCATACGGCTCGATCATCTGCCGCTGTGAGAACATCAGCGAGGGCGAAATCATCGATGCTGTGACAAGAACGCTCGGCGCCCGCTCCATGGACGGGATCAAGCGGCGTGTCCGCCAGGGAATGGGACGCTGCCAGGCCGGTTTCTGCACGCCGAGGGCGATGGAGATCCTCTCCCGTGAGGCGGGGATCCCGATCACGGAGATCTGCAAGAACCGCAAAGGCTCAGAAATGATAAAAGGCGAGGAGGCATAACCATGATTCAGCATGACATTGTAATTATCGGCGGCGGTCCTGCAGGACTTGCGGCAGCGGCGGCAGCAAAAAAGAGCGGAGTGGATGACATTCTGATCCTGGAGCGCGACAGTGTGCTGGGCGGCATCTTAAATCAGTGCATTCACAATGGGTTCGGCCTTCATACCTTCAAGGAAGAGCTGACCGGACCGGAATATGCGGCCCGCTACGAGGAAGAAGTAAAGAAACTTGAAATCCCGTACCGCTTAAACAGCATGGTCATGGATATCCATCAGGAAAAAGAGATCATCGTTGTGAGCCGGAGCGAAGGATTGGAGATCATCAAGGCAAAGGCGATCATCCTTGCAATGGGCTGCAGAGAGCGCCCGAGAGGCGCCTTAAATATCCCGGGCTACCGCCCGGCAGGCATCTACACCGCCGGAACGGCACAGCGCCTCATGAACATCGAGGGACATATGGTCGGAAAAGAAGTCGTGATCCTCGGCTCCGGGGATATCGGGCTGATCATGGCGCGCCGTATGACGCTCGAAGGGGCGAAAGTCAAGGTCGTGGCGGAACTGATGCCGTATTCCGGAGGCTTAAAGAGAAATATCGTGCAGTGTCTTGACGATTTCGGAATTCCGTTAAAGCTGAGCCACACCGTTGTCAAAATTGACGGAAAAGAGCGCGTGACCGGGATTACCCTGGCGAAAGTAGGATCGGACAGAAAACCGATCGCCGGGACGGAAGAATATTACAGCTGTGATACACTTCTGTTATCCTGCGGCCTGATCCCGGAAAATGAACTGACGAGAAACATGGGCGTCACCATGAATCCGGTCACATCGGGGCCTATGGTCAATGATCGGCTGGAAACCGGGATCGAGGGTGTGTTTGCCTGCGGAAACGTCCTCCATGTGCATGATCTTGTCGACTATGTTTCAGAGGAAGCGGCACTTGCCGGGCAGAATGCGGCCCGTTATATCATGTCCGGTGAGACGAAAAAAGGTCATACCGTGACGATCAAAGCCGAGAATGGCGTCCGCTATACCGTGCCGCAGTCGATCGACATCGGTGCGATGGCAGACAGACTGACGGTGCGCTTCCGCGTAGCGGATGTATACAAAGGACGCAGCATCTGTGTTTATTATGACGGAACATGTATCAGCCGCCGGAAAAAGAAAGTGCTGGCGCCCGGGGAGATGGAACAGGTATTCCTGACAAAGGAAAGCCTGGAACAGTATCCGGATCTGAGAGAGATAACCATTTGCACGGAGGTGGATGAGTGATGGAAGTAAGAGAACTGACATGTATCGGATGTCCGCTGGGCTGCCAGCTCACTGTGACGATGGGAGAAAACGAGATCAAGGTTGAGGGCAATACATGTCCGCGCGGGGAAGCCTATGCGAAAAAGGAAGTGACCAACCCGACCCGGATCGTGACCTCGACTGTGAGAGTAGAAGGCGGAACGATCGAACGTGTATCCGTCAAGACCGCATCCGACATTCCGAAGGGCAGCATTTTTGAATGTATGAAGGAGATCCATGCCGCAAAAGTAAAAGCACCGGTGCATATCGGAGACGTGATCCTCGCGGACTGTGCCGGAACCGGAGTGGCGGTTGTCGCGGGCAAAAATGTAGAGCAGGCATAAAAGACTAACCGCCGGTGCGGGGGCAACGATGACAGAGGCAGTACAGACAGATCGTATTTGTCTGCTGCCTCCTTTCTGCCTGTAGGGGAGCAGGATTTGCATTCGCGGATCAGATGATGTAAAATAGAGGGAAGAGAATGGGCTGCACCGGTCCTGGAAAACGACAAGGAGAAGAACATGACGAAACGTGAGATTTTGAAGGAAACAGAACTTTTTGTCCTGGATATGGACGGAACCTTTTATCTGGATACCGATGTGATTGACGGAGCGCTGGATTTTCTGGAAGAGGTGAAGAAAGCCGGAAAGCGATATGTCTTTTTTACAAATAATTCATCAAAATCACCGAAAACATATATTGACAAACTTGCAAAAATGGGGTGTTATATTAGCAGAGATCAGATCATCACGTCCGGAGATGTGATGATCCAGTATCTGAAAGAGTATTATCCCGGACAAAAAGTCTACCTTGTGGGAACGCCGGACCTTGAGGCAAATTTCCTTGAAAACGGGATCCATCTGACGAAAGAAATGCCGGACGTGGTAGTGTTCGGCTTTGATATGACATTGACGTATGAGAAGCTGGAACGAGCCTGCACATATATCCGGAACGGCGCAGTATTCCTTGCAACCCATCTGGATATCAACTGTCCGACAAAGGATGGATTTATCCCGGACTGCGGCGCCATGTGCGCGGCGATTTCTCTGTCGACGGGAAAGGAGCCGAAGTACGTCGGAAAACCGTTCCGCGAGACGGTGGACATGGTCCTGGAGCTGACTGGTGCGAATCGTGAGGAAGTTTCCTTTGTCGGAGACCGGATCTATACGGATGTAAAGACCGGCGTGGTAAACGGTGCACACGGGATCCTGGTTCTGACCGGAGAAACAAAGCTGGAAGATGTGCCGAAATCCGACGTCGTTCCGGATGCCATTTTTACAGGGTTAAAAGAGATGGGAGAACTGCTCAGAAAAATGAGGGAGGAAAAGGCTTTCTGAATCTGTAGAAGAAAGCCGGAGGAGAAGAAATGACAATGCTAGAATTATTGGAGGAATCTCCGATCATTGCGGCGGTCAAGAGCCAGGAAGGACTGGAACACAGCCTGAAATCAGAATGTAAGGTCGTATTCGTACTGTTTGGGACGATCTGCGACATCGATGCGATCGTGGCGAAGATCAAAGCTGCCGGAAAGATCGCGATCGTCCATGTAGATATGATCCAAGGACTCAGCACAAAAAAGGTGGCGGTTGATTTTATTGCCCACAATACGAAGGCGGATGGAATCATCAGCACGAAGAACGTGCTTGTGGAATACGCGAAGGAGATTGGTCTGTTTGCGATTCAGAGAACCTTTGTGGTGGATTCCATCGCCTTAAATACCCTGAAAAAACAGATCGAGCTGTTCCACCCGGACGCGGTCGAGATCATGCCGGGTGTAATGCCGAAGATCTTAAAGATCATGCGGGAGTATACCGATATTCCTCTGATTGCCGGCGGGCTTCTGTCTGATAAAAAGGATGTGATGGCGGCATTCGAGGCCGGTGTCGATGCGATCTCTGCGACGAATGAAGATGTGTGGTATATATAATTTCTGACAGTGTCCGTTTTGTATCCATCTGTATGATATCATAAAAAAAGAGTCAGAAATCTACTTGCGGATTTCCTGCGAACGGCAAATATTAAATCTTCAAAAGAAGAAAAGTGGATGACACATGGAAACAGATATGACAATGTTAGCAGGTACAACCGTGATCGGAGGGATCCTGGGAATCTATTCAACCTTACGGCTGATCTATTATATCTTCTATATGATCGCAAACTGGAAGATCTTTTCAAAGGCCGGAGAACCGGGCTGGAAATCCCTGATCCCGTTCTACAATGTTTATACGGAGTATAAGCTGATGTGGAAACCGCAGCTCGCGTGGACTTACATCGGACTGGGAGTTCTCGCAGATATCTTTCTCGAAAACACAGGGACAAGCGCCCTGATGTTCCTCGGTGGTCTGATTTGCACGATTGCTTACCTTGTAATTGATTTCAAGGAAAAACAGCATGTTTCCAAAGCATTTGGACACGGTTTCGGCTTTGGCGTAGGACTTTTCCTCCTCCAGCCGATCTTCTCAATGATCCTCGGATTCGGAAGCGACCAGTACCAGGGAAATCAGTCATAAAAACAGAATATAAAAGATGGGAAGCAGGGGCACTTGGCGGCTCCTGCTTTTTTTGATGCAGAGGAAATAGCGATGAAATTTTTATCCAGGAGGACCTGTCCAAAAAATGTGAGGACAGACAGATATAATAAAATCATACTTCAGATGGAGAGTGAAGATAAGGAATGGGGCAGGAGCAGAGAGGTGAGAACGAAAATTCAGGACACGTGGGATATTTAAAGGACAGGTGAAATGATATAATAAAAATATCAAACAGGAAACATGTAGGCAGAATACTTAAACTGAAGAAAAAAACACATGGAACAGGTTGCGGCATCATCCACAGGGATATCCGGAATTAGGAAAAGGGGGATCTATATGAGAAATATGACATTTGGAGGATTTTTAGCAGGCTTGTGTACGATCATTGGACTTCTCTGTCTTATCGGAGCTGTCAGCGACGCAGCAGAACCGAAATGTATCGTGACCGGGTGCAGCAACAAGCGGGCACCGGAGAGCAGTTACTGTTATCTCCACAAACCGTACCGAAGATCTTATACAAGTTCTTACTCGTCGGGGAGTTCGGGCAGCAGTTCGTCCTCGTCCTACGGAAAGTCATCGGGAAGCAGCTCATCCGGATCATCCAGCTATAAAAGCAGCAGTACTTCCGGCAGCAGCTCTGCAGCATCCAGAAGCTCTTCTTCCTACAGCAAGCCGAAAAGTTCTTATGGAACCAGCAGCTACAGAAAAAGCACAGCGGATTCCTACGACGACGGATACGATGACGTCTATATGGACGGGGATTACGACGATGACCGTTATGCCAGAGACAGCGACTACGCGGATGGCGTCGATGATGCACTGGATGAGCTGGGGGATGATTAGAAAAACAGCGGAGAAGATTGCAAACCATGTCTGGCGCTATGAAATTACTGATGGTATATAGAAACAAATGGAATGAAAATACAGAGTACAGGAGGAAACGTTTATGAAACATATTGTAATCGACCTGGAGATGAACAAGATCGCGCGTAACTCAGAAGCGAGAAAAATCTGCAAAAGCGAGATCATAGAGATCGGAGCCGTTATGCTGGATGAAAACCTGCAGGAGATCGGGAACTTCCGTACATATGTAAAACCGGAATACAACGATAAGATCGCGGCGGAGATCCGGAATCTGACCGGGATCACAGACGTGATGGTAGCGAATGCACCGGTATTCAGGGAAGCATTCCGGATGTTCACAAATTGGTGCCTGGGAACCGGAGACGAGGTCACGATCTATGCTTGGAGTGACTCTGACTACAACCAGGTCGTAAAAGAGATCCTCTTAAAAGAATACGAGCTTTCCGACGAAGAACACGGCCTGATCGACACCGAGTGGACCGATTTCCAGAATGAATTCGATGCGCACATCGGATTCGAAAGACGGATCTCCCTGGAACTCGCCCTCGACATGGCCGGAATCGATTTCTCCGGCAGACAGCACGACGCCCTCGACGACGCCAGAAACACCGCCGACCTCCTCCACGTCTTCCGCGACCGTGATCTCTTCGAGAAGACTCTCCGCAAAGTCAAAGAAGCGATGGACCCGACGCCGCTGGGGAATACGCTGGGGAGTATGATTGATTTCTCGGGGTTTGTGGTGGGGTGATGCAGAAGGTCATTGTAAAGCATAGATATATTATCTGAGGGGTGAAGAACATGGAAAAAGAGAACAAACGTGAGGAAAAAGTATTTTATGCTCACACATCGTCACATGGCAATGAGCCATTGGAAGATCACCTTCGCTTGGTTGGAGATCTGGCGGAAACATTTGGAGCTGACTTTGAAAGTTCCAAAATCACAAAAACAATTGGAAACGTTCATGACATAGGAAAGCGGACAGTAAAATTTTCCAGAGTATTGGAAAGAATGGAAAGTAAGGTTAACCATGCGATTGTTGGCGCTGAATATCTGCATAATGAGTGTTTTTTGGAAAATGAAAAAAGACGATATATTGAAGATCGAATGATGCATTTGATCATATGCGCTGCGATCAAGGGGCATCATTCGAGAATGGGGGAATCGTTTTCGCGAAAATATGATCTGGAAGAGATGTACCAGCTTCCGGAAGCGGATGAATTTGATATGCCGGACGGAGATGGAAAGGTAAACGCGTTGTCATCTTTGAAGGAGTATGAAGCTGTCGCGCAATATGCGGAAGATAATAAATTGGTAGGTCATATTGAAAAAACGGACTATCTCCCGTTAGAGACAATGGACGAATATGCAAAGATGTTGTATGCCAGAATGATTTTTTCCAGTCTGGTCGATGCTGATTATACAGCAACAGCTAAGTTTTGTGATGATATTGAACTGGAAGAAGATAAAATATTGAACGCTGATAAGTGTATTGGAGATTTGAATGCCTATCGGAACAAGATCCTTGCAAATGCGGATCCTTCTCTTGAAATCAATCGCCTTAGAAATAAAGTTTATAATGATGCTGAAGCAGCAGGGAAACTCGGGAGGGGATTTTATTCGATGACGGCTCCTACAGGAACCGCTAAGACATTAGCGTTAATGCGCTTTGCGTTGGAACAGGCAAAAGTGAACGGATATAAACGGATTTTTGTTGTTTTGCCGTATCTTTCGATCATCTCACAAAATGCGGACGTCTATCGAAAAGCATTTGGTGATAACATTGTTTTTGAAGATGACAGCGACACAAAATATAATGAAGCGGCGCAGCGAATGGTTGATCGTTGGAACGCGCCGATTATTATCACAACAAGTGTAAAATTCTTTGAAACACTGTTTACAGACTATGCAGCTCCGTCCAGAAAATTACATCAGATAGCAAATTCTGCTGTGGTTTTTGACGAATGTCAGGTCCTTCCACACGATCTGACAAGTTGCACGATCATGACATTGAAGGCATTAGTTGATCATTTTAATGTGAGCGTTTTATTATCGACTGCGACCTTCCCCAAATATCAGTATCGAAGGGAAATACCGGATGGATTTCAAATGACAGAGGTCATAAAGAATGTAAAAACACTCTACTGTGATTATGACAAGATCAAAAAAACGAAAATAATCGTGAGAAAAGAAGAGATAGACTTTCAGGATCTGCGTGAGTATGCGCAGGATAAAAAGCAAGTACTTTTTGTTTTCAACACCGTTGGAAAAGCGCTTTCTATGTATAAAATATTGAAAGATGTAAAGGAAGGATCAACAGTGTTTTATTTGTCCTCGGATTTATGTACGGAACACAAAAAGACGGTGATCCGGAAAGTTAAAGCAATGCTGGATCAGGGACAGGAATGCTATCTGGTAAGTACACAATGTATTGAGGCAGGTGTTGATATTGATTTTCCGACAGGAGTACGTGAGTATGCACCTCTGTCATCCATAATACAGACGGCGGGAAGAATCAATCGAAACGGAAAAAGGTATGGTGAATTTGTGATCTTTATGCTGAAAGATACGAATGTATATGGATTTCCTAGCAGTGCTTATTATACAGAGGCATGTCGAACAAGAGCGCTTGCAGAGCGTCATCAAGAATTGAATCTGAATGATATTGAGCTAATGGATGAATATTATTCGGAGCTTTACGGTCAGGACACAAGTACGGGAGCTGACAGGAGTGAAATCAGAGAGGCCTGCAAAAAGCTTGATGTAAAGAAAATGTGCGATGAATATAAACTGATCGATTC
This sequence comes from Pilosibacter rotomagensis, assembly GCF_045062245.2. Lineage (NCBI taxonomy): Bacteria > Bacillati > Bacillota > Clostridia > Eubacteriales > Clostridiaceae > Pilosibacter > Pilosibacter rotomagensis. Next base: position 1,814,779 of record NZ_CM170323.1, read on the forward strand.
GACCGGCCAATGCACGGTAATTGTGCCATACGCTGCAAAAAGGGAAGAATTTGAGTCTTTGCTCAAAACAATCAGAGCGCAGGATTACTGCATTACCAGGAAACAAATGGCATTATGCCCGGATTTCCGCGTCAACCGATATATGAATGGAAAGAAAGCAGAATTTATAAAAATGCATTGTCATCAGCTGCATGTACGGCTTGGAAGAAATCGGGAGAAGGTAGGAATCGATTGGTATATTGCAGATATCGATGAAATTTATGATGAGAAGACCGGACTGCAGAGAGAGGAGATGAGCGAGGCGTATATGCTCTAAAAGGATCAGAAAATATTTGTACATAGAGTGTACAGAGTATGGAGACGGCTGGTTGGAAGACGGAAAATAATATGACGATGTAAAATTTTGTATTGTCATATTTAAAGGTTTTAGATATAATGAAGTCCTGGGGTTTTATATCCCGTGGATTGAAATTAATTTAAGATTTACGTCAGTGGCCAGGATGCTTTGTGCTCCTGGCCAATTTCTTTATAATGATAAAGTGTCAATGAAAAAATTCAAGTTGAATAAACATAGTGCTTAGCGTGTGATGTTTGTCACTGATGGAGATATCTTATGATTACGTACTGCTTTAAAAAAGACAGAAGTCCTATCTGACTGAGATAAGCACTGTTTATAATCAATTGAAACATGTGCATGATGAACAAATTATAAAGATATAAGTAATGTTGTATTGACAAAAAGCATAATAAGATGTATATATTTAATTAGACATAAACGGAGGTGAGAAAATGCCTGAGAATGTTGTTGTAGACATTTACGGAAAATTTGCATGTTTTACCAGAAGCAATGCCAAGGTAGAACGAGTGAGCTACGATGCACCGACTCCATCAGCATGTCGCGGTGCATTGGAAGCAATTTATTTTAAACCCGGTGAGTTTCATTATCAGATTAAAAAGATCGAGATCATGAAACCAATTCGCTATATTAACATTAAGCGAAACGAGGTAAATAAGAAGGCTGTATTGGATGGAGAACCGATCATTGTAGAGGAGTCGCGGACGCAAAGAAATAATATCTATCTTCGGGATGTATACTACAGGATCCATGCAGAGATCATAAAAGAAAAAGGATGTGAAGAAAGAGTCACGCAGCAGTCATTGATCGACCAGTTTAACAGGAGAGTGAAAAGCGGAAAATGTTTTCATCAGCCGTATCTGGGATTGAGAGAATGCATGGCGTTCTTTACACCGCCAGATCCTGACATACATCCAATCAGTGAGTCAGAAGACCTTGGAATTATGCTCTATGATAATTTTGACATTAAAACCCATACCCCATTGGATACAGCGAAAGGAGAAGGAAACGTGTATCGTACCTTTTATCATCCTTATATCTGTAATGGAGTGATCAATGTTCCGGACTTTGCAAGCAGGGAGGTGTGGAAGGAGGATGTATAAAGAAATATATGATTTTGCCATAAGTCGGGGAATTGGATCTGCCGGAAATACAGAAAAAAGAGATGTTGCCGCTTACATAGAATTGGATCGTGAGGGAAATTATCGTGTTCTGGAAGCGCGCAGTAAAGATGAACGGAAGCAAAAAGTATTATGCCCCAAAACCCCGAAGCACCTTGCAATTTCCCCTGTCTGTGAAAAACTCAAATATATATGGCCGGAATGTGCAGGAAACATTCAGGGAAAAACGGAGAAGATCAAACATGAAGAGTGGATTTCATGCATGAAAAAAGGTGCAGAACGGTCTGAGTCGATAGCGATTGCTTATAAATTCCTAAATAAAATTGAAGATAGTCCGGAAATGGCACAGGAATTGTGGATCAAACTGGAAAGCTTCAAGATCAAACCGGGAGAATTTGTATCTTTTCGGATTGACGGAAAAAATCTTGAAAACGAAACGGATTGGAAAGAATGGTTTGAAGAATATTGTGATGATATTATACGTTCGGGATCGGATGAAAAAATGCCTGGAAAGAAAATAGTTTCCTGTATTACCGGACAGAAAGTGGATCCGATCGTGGGAAAATTTCCAAAGATAATGGCTCCTCAAACAGGAAGCGGAGTTCCGGTCTTTTCGAACGATCAGAGTTCTGTAACGGGGGAAAGGTGCTCGTTCCATTCATTTGGAGACAGCGGAAGCACGGCGTGTCCAATGTCAAAGGAAGAGACCGAGATCATTAAAGCAGGAATTGAATATCTGCTGACCTCAGAAAACAATCATGATAACAATTTTGAAATCATGTACTGGTTTGATAATCCGGATGCATTCGATCTGATCAAAAAAGCTATTTCGATCGGGGATACAGATTTTGCTAAATTGATGGATGAACTGGAGGAAACCACAGAGAGATCTCAGGGAAAAGAAGAAAAATATTCCGCAGCTCTTCAGACATTAATAACAAAAGAAAAAGAAATAGAGTTAGGAAAAGTCAGCGGAAATTACTATATTATGAGCTTTGATGTTCCGGCAAAAGGCAGGCTTTATTTATCTGATTATCATAAAGATACATATCAGAACCTTAAGGCAAGTATAAAAAAATGGTATAAAGACACGACGATCATTGATAGCCGATCGAATTTTGAATATCGGATCACAAATCTGTATGCAATTTTATTGGGACTGCTTGAAAAAAAGGACGTCAAGGACAAGTTCAATCAGGCAAAAAAAGAGCTGGGTATGGATATTAAAAATCTGCTCAACGCTGTAATTTCTGATCAAGAAATCCCTGTAAGGATCTTACATAAGGTGTCTCATCGCGTGGACAGGGATATATTAGAGGGGAAAATCATTCCTGATATTTTTTATCTGCAACTTATAAAAGCATACCTGATAAGAAAAGGAGATGTTGAGATGGAAAATGCAATGAAGCTCAATAAAGAGTACAATGGGATATATAGTAAAGGATATCAATGTGGACGGTGGCTTGCATGTATGGATTATATTCAGTTCCTTTCGGCACAGAAAGGCGTCAATGTATCTATAGCAAAAAAGTATTACAAAGCGATGAAAAAAAGCCCGGCTAAGATTTTTACAATGGTTAACGACAATAAAGAACATTATCTGGGTAAATTAAAATCCCGCAGTATGTTTGATAAAATTTTCGGGGAAATTTCTAATTCACTCAATGGAGATATCCCTGCGCATTTCTCCATTGAAGAACAGGCGGCATTTGACCTGGGTTATGCGCAGCAGCGTATGGTCTTTATGTCTACTAAGAATAAAACTGCAGAAAACAAGGAGGAAAATGAGAATGAGTAATGTTGTGAAGCTTGCGGAAGCAAAAGAAGTTGTAAAAAATACCTATACATTTACGATGCTTGTTGAAGCCAAACTCGCAAATCCAAATGGAGATCCAGATATGGGAAATCTGCCAAGACAGGACATTGAAACAGAAATTGGGATTATAACTGATGTAGCATTTAAGCGGCGCATAAGAAATTATATTGATGTGGCGTATGCGGGAGAAGATGGAATGGACATTCTGATGCGCAATGGGGTCAGCATCAATAAGGAAATCGCTAAAATTGTATTGGAAGTAAATGGGGAAGAAAAATTCGCAGAGCCCTTTAAGAATAAAAAAGTTCCTGAGTCTGCCGCTGCATTTTGCAAAAGATTTTGGGATGTAAGAACTTTTGGAGGAGTTCTGTCAACAGGACGAAATGCAGGTCAGATCACAGGACCAGTACAGCTTGGAATGGCTGAATCGGTAGATCCGATACATATCGAAGACATGACGATTACAAGAATGTGTTATACAGATGGAAATGATTTTTCAACCATTGAGGATTACGAACGAGAAGAAGCTGAACATGATGAACAGACGAAGAGAACCATGGGTGAAAAGAAAGTTGTATCATATGGTTTATATGTTGTTCAGGGAACGATCAGTCCCAGTTTGGCAATCCGCACAGGTTTTTCGGAAGATGATCTGAACAAACTTTTCGAAGCACTGTTGCAGATGTATGAATTCGACAATTCAGCATCAAAGCAGGGTATGCGGGCAGCCTCTCCATTAATTATTTTTAAACATATTGGTACCCATCCGGAAAATCCGGAGCAGAATGAGAAAGAGGCACTGCTCGGTTGCATGCCGGCGCATAAATTGTATAACATGCTTCGGATAACAAAAAAAGAAGGGGTTGAATATCCGAGAAAGCTGGAGGATTACGACATCGCTATGCAGATTCCGGAAACAATGCGTGGGATCAATATCGGAGTCAAGGAAAATCCATTCGGCGATATTATCTGGAGAAATGAATCGACAGATGAATTTTCACAGACACTCGAAAATAATGGCATACAGGTAAAATGATCATGGATGATGAACCCATCTTATTATCCTGGATATCGCAATGGGTGTTCTGCAAACGAAGATTTTATCTCCAAATCGCAGAGCAGAACTTTATTGAAAATGTTTTTACGGCAGAAGGAGCCCGCGATCACAAGCGGGCTCATGAATGCAAGATCGAAAGACGTGGGACTCACATAAAAGTGACAGGACTTCAAGTGGTTTCTGAGAAATATCATTTATTTGGAATTTGTGATTCGGTTGAGTTCGAAGTTATTTCGGATGGCTGTTATATTCCTTTCCTCGAGGAAACATGCAGAATATACCCCGTTGAATACAAACATGGAAAAAAACGTGATGAGGAAGAGTATAATCTTCAAATGGCGGCGCAGACACTGTGTTTGGAGGAGATGTTCCATACAACGATTACAACCGGCTATATTTATTACACAGGATCGAAAGAACGATTTGAAGTAAACATTTCCGATAAAGTCCGGGCGGATGCAGTAAAGTTTATAAGAGAGATCAGCAGTTATCTGGAAAATCCACATCCAATCAAACCGGAACTGAGAAAGAGATGCAATGGCTGTTCTTTAAACGATCTCTGCAATCCGCGAAAAATACTTGTTCAGGATTACATGGAATGTATACGAAAGAAGTATATCGTATAATATTTATGGAAGAAGTGGTGATGTGATACAGGTAAAAAAAGTCTTATATATCCTGAATCCAAACACATATATTCATTGTGAAAATGATGTGTTTGAAGTTATCACAAAGATGATAGATTCAGACGGTGTGGAATCAAAAAAGATAGTAAATGTTCCTGCATTGACAATCGAGCAGATTGTAATATTCGGTCCGGCAACAGTTTCGGATTTCCTGGTGGGATATTGTTCAAAACATAAGATACCGATTTCTTATGTATCTCAATATGGCGTATACTACGGAAGAATGTGCGGAAAGAATGTGGGAAATGTGCTTCTGCGAAGAAAACAGTATCAGATTTATGACTCTTCTGAAAAGCTGGCAGTTGCTAAAAATATTGTTCTGGGCAAAGCAATCAATCAAAAGAATCTGCTTGAATATATGGCAAAAAGCATAGAAGAGAAAAAATATCAAAAATTGTCTCAGGCTTCGCAGACCATATCCGGGATGTTGGGAGACATTGCTGCTGCAAAAACAGTTGATGAGATCAGAGGATTGGAGGGGAGTATCGCTTCTAATTATTTTGACCAGTTTGACAATATGATCAAGCAAAAGTCGACCGGGATGGAGTTTGAAAAGAGAAGTAAGAAACCGCCGGAAAATAACTGCAATGCACTGCTTTCATTTTTGTATACAATGCTTACACTCAACTGTACGGCAGCTTTAGAATCTTTCGGCTTGGATTCAGCAGTAGGATATTTACATGAACTTCATCCGGGAAGAGATTCCCTTTCCTGTGATCTGATCGAGGAGTTTAGAGCGCCATTTGTAGACCGTTTTGTACTTACGTTGATCAACCGCAAACAGGTTACTCAAAAAGACTTTGAAAGTGTGAGTGGAAATATACAATTGAAGGAGATGGCGAAAAGGAAAATATTAACAGAATGGGAAAATTCTAAAAATGAAAAGGTTCCATTTCCACTGTATAAAAAAGATGTGCAGAGAAAGCTGATCCCGTATTTGCAGGCGCAGTTACTCGCGCAATATATTCGTGGAGATATTCCGGAATATCCGCCATACATTTGGGAGGGGGATTGACAGTGTTTATTTTGCTTTCATATGATATCGCAGATAGTCCGGAACGACTTAGAAAAGTTGCAAAAATATGTGAAAATTATGGGGTGCGTGTTCAGAAATCTGTTTTTGAACTCGATATCAGCATGGCAAATTTTGTGCAATTAAAGGCCGAGTTATCCCGCCTTGTTGACAGAAACGCCGATACGATCAGATTTTATCGCTTAGGGAAGAATTATAAAAATCAGATAGAGGTGATTGGAAAACGTGAGGACATTGAACTTAGCCAGGATAATTCCATTATTTTATAGTGGAAAAAGGGAGGTGCACATAAAAAAGAAGAGATGAATTAAACAACATGCACAAAAGTTCAGCGTACAGATTGTGCATGATTTAATATTGAAATAAGCATGTTATTTACGATTGTGGTTTGAATTGTGAATGATATAAAATATGCGGCAATTTTTAGCAAATAGTTTGTTTGAAATTGCTGTCAGGGCTCGTAAGAGCCCGCGGATTGAAACTTGCAAGCCTTCCATAAACCTGAGAAGTACCTAGTCAGGGCTCGTAAGAGCCCGCGGATTGAAACTATGGAAGGCTTGCAAAACCCTTCCGCGAACAGGTCAGGGCTCGTAAGAGCCCGCGGATTGAAACATCTATTTGATCGATGAAATTCATCTGGAATTTGTCAGGGCTCGTAAGAGCCCGCGGATTGAAACGTTCTTCCCTGCCGCTACGCAAACAAACAAGCGTCAGGGCTCGTAAGAGCCCGCGGATTGAAACCGAATGTTTCATCTCCGGGCACTGCTCCGTCTGTCAGGGCTCGTAAGAGCCCGCGGATTGAAACCGCTAGTATAGTATTACCTAGCGGACTTCTGTCGTCAGGGCTCGTAAGAGCCCGCGGATTGAAACCTGCGGGGAACAGGGATCCGGAAAGACTCTTTGTCAGGGCTCGTAAGAGCCCGCGGATTGAAACTAATTGTTTCCTTCTTTATCAGGGTTTCCACTGTCAGGGCTCGTAAGAGCCCGCGGATTGAAACTGCTTAAGCAGTTAACTGCTTGTTGGCATTTTGGTCAGGGCTCGTAAGAGCCCGCGGATTGAAACCGTTTACGGAAGTTGCTGCATGGATGTGGAAAGGTCAGGGCTCGTAAGAGCCCGCGGATTGAAACAATACATACAAGGATCTTGCACTTTCTGCATCCGTCAGGGCTCGTAAGAGCCCGCGGATTGAAACTTTACGAATCGTTCATCTGGCGTTGGAAGATCCAGTCAGGGCTCGTAAGAGCCCGCGGATTGAAACACGGATAAGTTGCTCGCAATTAAAAATGAAATATGTCAGGGCTCGTAAGAGCCCGCGGATTGAAACAGCAAGGGAGATGTTACTGACCAGTTGAACTCGTCAGGGCTCGTAAGAGCCCGCGGATTGAAACCTGGAGATCAATACCACAAGCGAGCGAGCCCGGGTCAGGGCTCGTAAGAGCCCGCGGATTGAAACTACACTGGGGCTGGAAGCAATCCGAACCAAGCTGTCAGGGCTCGTAAGAGCCCGCGGATTGAAACTTGCAAGGGGATCATCTACAGCACCGGATGTCTGTCAGGGCTCGTAAGAGCCCGCGGATTGAAACGTAGATCAGCAGCGGAATTGTGCGAATGAACTGTCAGGGCTCGTAAGAGCCCGCGGATTGAAACCTCCGGGGCTTTTTCCTCATGCAAATCTCAGTTGTCAGGGCTCGTAAGAGCCCGCGGATTGAAACATACAGCTGACCCTTATTTCCGAAGATCCCGGCGTCAGGGCTCGTAAGAGCCCGCGGATTGAAACCGCTTGGAGGAGGAGTCTCTGCATCCGGATCTTTGTCAGGGCTCGTAAGAGCCCGTGGATTGAAACATATCATGCACGTCTGTGACTTTATACGTCTGCGTCAGGGCTCGTAAGAGCCCGTGGATTGAAACTATGAAATTGCCGGAAAGAAATTTTCTGCACTGTCAGGGCTCGTAAGAGCCCGTGGATTGAAACAGAAGAAGACCACCAGACAGGCATGGGACAAGAAGTCAGGGCTCGTAAGAGCCCGTGGATTGAAATAGGGCTACCGCAATCCCACTGGCTTTAGACGGTGGGTTAAGGTAGCCGGAAGCGGAGGTTTGTGCTATACTTGCGTTATGGAAACGTGGAAATCAAAAACAGACACAAATATTTGTTACAGTATCATATTATTTTCGTATGCAAGTATAGAAAGAAATTGCTGATGTCAAAACAAATATCAGATGATATAAAGCAGTTTTCTTATGAGATATGTCAAAAGCTTAAAATCATTATCAAATATATGGAGACAGATAAAGATCATATTCATTACATGATAGAAACAGAACCAACAATGTCTATCAGTAAAATAGTAAATCTGATGAAGAGTTATACAACATATCATATTTGGAAAAGATATCCGGATTATCTACGAAAACATTTCTGGAAAGAACATACTTTTTGGACGGACGGATATTTTGTCTGCAGTGTAGGAAATGTATCAGAAGAGATGTTGAGAAAATATATAGAAAATCAAGGGTAGGAAGGTGGCGACAGTGGGTGTTAAAAGCATATAAATACAGGATATATCCTAATAGCGAACAAAGAATTCAGATTGCAAAAACATTTGGCTGTTGCCGTTTTGTTTACAATCAGACATTGGCATATCGGAAAGATATTTATGAACTTCCGCCGGACAGTATCCGGGAGCTAATTATTAATGCTGTGATGAATTGTAGTTTCTTGCAGAATTCGCACATTCAGGTAGCAATTTATGATGACCGTTTGGAAATTACATCGCCGGGCGGTTTTATGCCAGGTGTGACTTTGGATAAGATGAAAGAGGGATACTCGAAAATACGTAATCGTGCGCTTGCACATGCGTTTTCTTATATGAATCTGATTGAGGCGTGGGGCAGCGGCATTCCGAAATTGATGGAAGCAATGCAGGAATACGGATTACGCGAGCCGGAGTTTCGCGATATGGAGATTGGATTTCGCATTAATCTCTATCGTAATATGGAAGAGACAAGAATTGGAACCGACCAAGATGTTCAGAAAGTCGACCAAGATATTCAAAAGCTTACCGACGATGCTGTGAAAATTTCCGTGTATACGGAATACAACCTGACAGACAAGAGCAAAGCGGTTCTGGCATTGATTAAAGAACAGCCTGATATTACAGAGAGAGATTGCAGCTCAATTGGGGTGGAAAATTAATCGTGTAAAATATCAGATTGATAAAATGAAAAGCCAGAATATTATTCAGCGCATTGGAACCAGTCAAAAAGGATATTGGAAAATTTTGATTGAGAATAGCTCTTTTTAGACTAGAGAGGCAAGATCTGGAATGATGAATATGTTAAAAAATGGATTATCAGAAGAGAGCACTCCAACTTCCATCCGTCTCCCCCGCATCATGATCGCCGCCGAAAAGAGCGGTGGTGGGAAGACATTTTTCACCTGTGTGCTTCTTTCACTCCTAAAGGAGCGGATTGAGGCGGTGCGCGCCTTTAAGTGTGGCCCCGATTATATCGACCCGATGTTTCACCGGACGGTGCTGGAGATTCCATCGCGAAATCTGGACAGCTTTTTTGTGGGGGCGGATACACTGCGGTATCTGCTGGGACGGGAAGTTCTGGAGAATAAGGGGCTTCCGTCGAGCCGGATCGCGGTCCTTGAGGGTGTGATGGGATTTTATGATGGTCTCGGCGGTGTTTCGGAGCGCGCCAGCGCATGGGAAGTGGCGGATCTTACGGATACACCGGTGATCCTGATCGTTGACATGAAGGGACGGAGTCTTTCGGCACTTGCCTCGATCAAGGGCTTTATGGAGTATCAGGAGAGGAGCCATGTTGCAGGCGTGATCTTTAACCGGCTGTCTTCGATGATATATCCGGGACTTAAGAAAAAGGCAGAGCAGGAGCTGGGGATCCGCGTGTTCGGATATATTCCGGAACTCAGGGATCTGACTCTGGAATCACGCCATCTGGGGCTTGTCATGCCGGAGGAGATCCCGGGGCTCAGGGAAAAGCTGGAGCTTGTAAAGGAGAAGATCCGTGCGGGGATCGATCTGGATGGGATACTGGAAGCAGCGGAGGAAGCTCCGGAACTTCTAATTAAGATTCCGGAAATCATAAAAAAACAGGAAGGAAAAACAATATCAGGAGCAGCAGCTGTCCATACTGCGTGTCATGCGGTTTTTGATGGAAGCAGAGCAATTTTTCAGGGAAAAAGAGAATTGGAAGCGCCTGTAGCAGATAATAAAAACTCCTGCATCCCCGTGATCGCAGCTGCAAGAGACGAGGCGTTCTGTTTTTACTATGAGGACAACCTGGATCTTTTAAAAAAACTTGGAGCCAGGATCCAATATTTTTCCCCGATCCGGGATCAGGAGATCCCGCCGGAGGCATCTGCGCTGTATCTTGGTGGCGGATATCCGGAGCTTCATGTGAAGGCACTTTCAGAGAATAAAATGATGCTTTCTTCGATTCGGGAGGCGATCAGGAATGGGATGCCCTGTATCGCAGAGTGCGGCGGGTATCTCTATTTGAAGGAGTCGATCGAAGATCCGGCTGGAAAGTGCTGGGAAATGGCCGGTGTTCTTCCGGGAAACAGCCAGGATACAGGGAAACTTGGAAGATTCGGCTACATTACCGTGACAGCGAAAAAGGACGGACTTCTCGGACCGGAGGAAACTCAGTTTCGCGCCCATGAATTCCACCACTGGGATTCACCGGAAAATGGAACTGATTTTCAGGCGAAGAAACCGGTCGGGACCCGCGGCTGGGAGTGCGGATACACAACAGAAAGCTTCTATGCCGGTTTCCCACATCTGTATTTTTACAGCAATCTGGAGATCGCGGAGCATTTTGTAAAGCAGGCACAAAGCTGGAGAGAAGCCATTTGGGAAATCCAAAAAGAATGACATAAGGAAAGATAATGAGTGACAACACGATGACAACAGAGACAATCGAAGAAAAATTTCAAAGCTATCTGAAACAGATCGTCCCAGCCGACCGCCATGCGATGGAACTCGCAAAAAAGCGATGGGATTCCGTTGCAAAGCCGATCGGCAGTCTCGGGATCCTGGAGGACGATATTATAAGGATTGCCGGGATCAGGCGGAGTGCGTCCGGGATCACGCTTGATAAGTCCGCACTTGCAGTCATGTGCGCGGATCATGGCGTCGTTTCGGAAGGCGTGACCCAGACCGGGAAGGAAGTGACCCGGATCGTGGCGGAGAATTTCACGCGGGGGGAGACTTCAACTTCCAAAATGTGCCGGATTGCCGGAACAGATCTTTATCCGGTGGACATGGGAATGGACTGTGAAGTGATCGGAGTAAAACAGCCGGATCCGCACCGGATCCTGGACCGAAAGATTGCGAGAGGTTCCGGAAATATCGTGAGAGAACCTGCGATGAGCAGAGGGGACTGCCTGCAGGCGCTTGTTTCCGGGATCGAACTTGCGTTTACGTTCCGGGATATGGGATATGAGCTTCTCGCTGCAGGTGAGATGGGAATCGGAAATACGACGCCTGCTGCCGCGATGAGCGCAGTGCTCACGGGACTTTCCCCGGAGGAAGCGACCGGACGGGGAGCCGGACTTTCGGATGCCGGGCTGGAAAAGAAAAAACGGGCGGTTTCGATGGCGGTCGGCCGCTTTTATGAAACATATCCGCAGTACCAGGGCGGAACGAAGGAAGATTATGAGAATGGGGCGCTCTCGGCTGTGACGGTCCTTTCGGAGCTTGGCGGTTTTGACCTTGCGGGAATGACCGGGCTCTTTTTAGGCGGGGCGGCGGCCGGACTTCCGGTCCTCATGGACGGGTTCCTCTCGACTGTATCGGCACTTCTCGCGGTCCTGATCCGCCGGGAGGCGAAAGATTATCTCTTTGCCTCGCACATTTCCAGGGAACCGGCCGGAAAAGCGGTTCTTGAAATGCTTGGACTTCCGGCGCCGCTCCATCTTGGGATGCATCTCGGCGAGGGAAGCGGGGCTGTGGCGATGATCCCGCTCTTAAAGATGGGGGCGAGTGTTTACGAAGAGATGAGCACATTTTCCGACATTTCCGTCGAGCAGTACGTGGATTATGAGAAGGAGGTCCGGACATGAGAGCGGCGATCATAGCGTTTTCGATGTATTCCAGGATCCCGATGCCGATGTTTGAGTGGAAGGAAGAGGACATGAAATACGCCATGTGCTTTTTTCCCGCGATCGGGGCAGTGATCGGAGCGGTGTTTTTTGGAATGTATCTGCTGCTTGACAGGATCCTGACGGGAAAGATCCTGGCAGCGGGGATCCTCCTCGCAGTGCCGCTTTTTATCACGGGCGGGATCCACATGGACGGATTTATGGACACCTGCGATGCAAGAGCGTCATATGGCGACCGGGAGAAGAAGCTGGGAATCTTAAAGGACACGCACACAGGAGCGTTTGCGGTGATCTTCGGAGGACTGTATCTGATCCTCTACGCGGCGGCGTGCACGGAACTTGATGAGGAAAGTGCGCTCCTCACAGCGATCGGGTTTATTCTTTCCAGGGCGCTCAGCGGTCTTTCCACCGCAACATTTCCGGAGGCGCGAAAACATGGGATGCTGGCAGATTTTATGAAGGATGCGAGAAAGAAGACCGTGGCAGTCTGCATGCTCGTGATCTTTTTCCTGACGGCATTTCTGGAACTGCTCTTTGGCGGTATCTGCGGCGGTGTTGTTGTAATTACAACGGTTTTGATCTTCCTTTGGTATCGCCACATGGCAGTACAGGAATTCGGTGGTGTGACCGGAGATCTTGCCGGTTTCTTCCTGCAGATCTGTGAGCTTGGGATCCTGCTCGCGGCGGTGATCGGAAAGGCGGTGTTTTAAGTGAAACTTTTACTGATCCGGCATGGGGCAACGCCGGGGAACCTGGAGAAACGATATGTGGGCAGGACGGATGAGAGTCTGACGCAGGAATCCCTCGAAACGCTTGGCAAAGAGGCAAAAAAAATCCGGAAACTTGCCGGAAAACCTGCGGCGATCATCACAAGCCCGATGAAACGCTGCCTTGAGACTGCGGAAACACTATTTCCGGAACATGATTATCCGCAGGTCCCGAGGGTTCGGGTCGAAGATCTTTCCGAGTGTGATTTTGGAAAGTTTGAATATAAAAACTATCTGGAACTCTCAGGGGACATGGAATATCAGCATTTTATTGACACGATGGGAGCTGAGGGATTCCCGGGCGGGGAGAGCACGGAAACGTTTAAAGCGCGGACTGTGAAGGCGTTCCGGGAGATCCTTGCGAGATTCTTCTGGGAGACAGAGGATCCGGACAAAACACTCGTCTTCGTCGTCCACGGGGGAACGATCATGGCCGTCATGGAGGCGCTTGCAAAAGAACGGAAGAGTTACTATGACTGGCAGGTCGGGAACGGCGAGGGGATCTTTGGGGAGATCGAAACGCCGGATGGACGGATCGGTCAGGTGCGGTTTCTTCGGAACAATCCAATATCATAGGGGGTGTAAAATCATGATTCTTTTATTATCGGTATGCAGCATCGGATTTCTGATCTACGGTGCACTTGTTGTCAGTGGGATCTATACGCCGATCAGCTCGAAAATTCTGGTTGAGGACGAGGAACGGGCGAAATGGTGCCATACGGAGGGCGTCACAAAGATGCTCTGGGGGCTGGATCTTGCGTTTTTGGTAATGTATCTTTGCCGTGTTTTTCCGGCATTTTTATGGCTTGGACTGTTTCTTGTGCTGACGATCGTGATCATCATCATGGCTTATAAGAATAATGGAAAATATTTAAAATGACGCAGAAAAATCAGACCAGTTCACTATATGAGGAATGCCGGTTTTGCGGTATGATAGACAACGAACGGAACAAACATTAAAGGAAGATTTTTATGACAGACAGACTCGAATTACTTGCAGTGGTCGCACTCGGATTTCTGCTCGATCAGGTCCTCGGGGATCCGCACTGGTTATATCATCCGGTGCGGCTCATCGGGGCTTATATTTCATTTCTGGAGAAAGGGATCCGGAAGCTTTTTGGAGAGGGAGAGAGTGCGCTCTTAGCTGGCGGTGTGGTACTTGTTATTCTCGTGACCGGGACAACGGCGGTCGTATCCGGCGGGATCTTATACACCTGCGGCAGGATCTCCCCGTGGCTCCGGTTTCTGGCATCTGTGATCCTGTGTTATCAGCTTTTTGCGGTAAAATCCCTGAAGGATGAGAGCATGAAGGTGTACCGGGAATTGAAAAAGGACGACCTTGAAGCGGCGCGGTATGCGGTGTCGATGATCGTTGGGCGGGATACTAAAGTGCTCGATATGACTGGTGTCACGAAGGCGGCGGTGGAGACAGTCGCGGAAAATACGTCAGACGGTGTTGCGGCACCGCTCTTTTACATGGCGATCGGCGGACCGGTCCTCGGCTGGGTATACAAGGCAGTCAATACGATGGATTCAATGGTCGGGTATAAGAATGACAAATATCTGTACCTTGGACGGGCGGCTGCGAAACTGGACGATGTCTTGAATTTTATTCCATCGAGACTCTGCGCCTGGATCATGATCTTTGCGGCGTATCTGCCGTCCAAAGGGCACGAATTTGACGGAAAAAATGCGAAAAAGATCTTCCTGAGGGACCGTTTCAACCATGCGAGCCCGAATTCCGCGCAGACAGAGTCGGTCTGTGCCGGAGCGCTACGGGTGCGCCTTGCCGGGGACGCGTGGTACTTTGGAAAACTCGTAAAGAAGAAATATATCGGAGATGATCTGCGGCCGGTGGAACCGGAGGATATCCGCCGGGCAAACAGACTTCTTTACCGGACGTCGTGGATCCTGATGGGGATCTGTGCGGTGTGGGAAGCAGCTATGGAGATTTTATCGAAATTATAAGTAAGGAGCTAGGATTGACATGATCGATATTTATACAGAAAAAAAAGAATCTTCCAATTGGATCCTGAAAAATGATCTCTATTTTAATTTAAACACAAGCAATGAAGAAATGACAGAACAGGATAAAAATCTGATTTTTCAAGCGGATGATGCAATCCTGACACCTGATAAGCACATAGAAACAAAGTATGGACTGGGAACAATCCGAAACTTATCTTCTGGGTGTAAAACCTTGCTGAATATTGTAAAACATCCAGAAAAAGTGGTATGTGTTGAAGAGTGTGGTCCCAATGTTTTGAAGATGATATTTCAGCTGGATCACATAAAGATTTATATGTCACGTCCAAGTTTTGTTGAAATTCCGGACAATGCAGAAATTCGTTTTAATGAGAAAGATGTGGTGACAGGAAATGCTGGATATCAGACCTGGTGGACCAGAGAGTATGAAAGGAGAGAGAAAAATGATTTATAAAAATATTACTTTTCAGGCAGCTCCTTTTTCCTATGATCTGTCTTTTGACGATCGCATTACTCTTGTCGGAGGCGACAGCGGAACCGGAAAAACAGTCCTTTATGAAATGCTTGAGGACTTGAGACAAACTGACGCATATCATGCTATAAAATTATTTAATTATCGGTCGGAAAATATCCAGGAGGATCTTGAAACGTGCAGAAATAATTTTATTGTGATCGATAATGCTGATATTCTGATCAATGACGAGATCCGAAGATTTATTAACTTTGAGTTTTCAAATCAATATATGCTTTTCTTAAGGAACTGTGATGGCCTGAATGTTTCGGATAAGAGCTTTAAGGTATTGGAACTGGCAGATAATAAGATAACTCTAGAAGAGGAAGTTTGATATGAAGTATTTATGGACAGAGGACACTGGTGCAGGTCTTCATTTCTGGCAATTAGTAAATCAGCTTTTCTTCGAGGGTAAACTTATTGTCGAAAGTAAAGAGAGCAATCAAGGAATTCTGGATGCAATCTATCAGCTGCAGCCGGATACAGGAGATATCTATTATATTGTATTTGATTATGTAGTAGATAATCAGGATATCCGGAATAAATATCGTATTCTGAGATCATTCGCTGATCGGTCAGCTGGTCATGTCATAATCCTGGATATGATTTGTTTTGAATATCTGATATTGGCATTCGATCAATTAATTTCCTGGACAGGTACAGGGAAGAAGGATAAGATTGCGATGCGGGAAGAGATTCTTGCAGCAGTGGAAAATCATAGGATCAACCTGGCAGAAATTAAAGACGAAAAAACATTACAGTATTTAGCTGGATTTAAAAGGTTTTCAACAGAGCGTGTTATGAAATCACTGGCAGGTGAGCTGACTGAAAATGAAAAGTGGTCAATTCGGGGAGCTTTGTTGGGAGAGAGCTAAAATAATATTCCCGAGTGGATGCAAATTCACGCAGGAAGACAACATGACTGAAAAAGTGAAACACCACACAGTGGAGGAATCAAAATGGCAAAAGTGATCATGATCCAGGGGACCATGTCGAATGCGGGGAAGAGTTTTCTTGCGGCGGGGCTCTGCCGGATCTTTAAGCAGGACGGGCTCAGGACTGCACCGTTTAAGTCCCAGAATATGGCCCTGAATTCTTATATTACGCGGGACGGGCTTGAGATGGGACGGGCCCAGGTCATGCAGGCGGAGGCAGCCGGAATCGAGCCGGAGGCGGCGATGAACCCGATCCTTTTAAAGCCGACCTCGAACATGGGATCCCAGCTCATCGTGAACGGCGAGGTCCGCGGTAATTATCCGGCGGCGGAGTATTTTAAGATGAAAAAGAGTCTGATCCCGGACATCATGGATGCCTACAATTCCCTGGCATCCCGCTTCGATGTGATCGTTGTGGAAGGCGCGGGAAGTCCGGCCGAGATCAACTTGAGGGAAAACGATATCGTGAACATGGGACTCGCCGAGATGCTGGATGCGCCGGTACTTCTCGCCGGGGACATCGACCGGGGCGGTGTTTTCGCCCAGCTCTACGGGACAGCGGCCCTGCTCACAGAAGCGGAGCGGAAGCGGATCCGCGCCTTCGTGATCAATAAGTTCCGCGGGGATAAAGAGATCTTAAAACCGGGTCTTTCCATGCTCTATGAGCGGATCCGGATCCCGTTTGCGGGTGTGATCCCGTACATGGATGTGGACGTGGACGATGAGGACAGCCTCTCGGAGCGCCTGACAGAAAAACATGGAACCGGACCTCTTCTTGACCGCTCCAGCCATGCGGCTTTTGCGAAGATCTCCGTGATCCGGCTTCCGAGGATCTCGAATTTCACGGACTTTAATGCACTGGAGCGACTGCCGGGGATCGCGCTTTCTTATGTGAGCCGTCCGGAGGAACTGACCGGATCGGATCTCATCATCCTCCCTGGGACAAAGAACACCATGGGAGATCTCAAGTGGCTCCGCCAGAACGGGCTGGAAGCTGTAATCACGCGGATGGCGGGAAAAGGGATCCCGGTCATCGGCGTCTGCGGCGGGTTCCAGATGCTGGGAACGAGTCTTTCCGATCCGCATGGTGTGGAAGAAGGCGGAACGATGCGCGGCATGGAGCTCCTGCCGATCCGCACGATCTTTGCGGAGAAGAAGACGAGGACGAGAGTAAATGGAACGGCAGCCGGGTTTTCAAACGATGGAGTACCGGTAAAGATCAACGGATATGAGATTCATATGGGAGAGACGATCCGGGACGGCGGACAGCCGTTTTCGTGGATCCAGTACGAAAATGGGGAAAATATCGCAGCGATGGCGACGGATTCCGATGCGCGTTCAGGATATAAAACGGATTCGAATCCGAATGGAGCTCCGGCCGGTGGGAAAGAAGACGGCTGTATCAGCGGAAACGTATTCGGAACCTATGTCCACGGAGTATTCGACACAGAAGAGATGCAGCATGCGATCCGCTATTTCCTCGCAGAGAGAAAAGGTGTTCGTCCGGAGACATATGAAAACGGGGAAACATTCTCGATGGCAAAGTATAAAGAAGAGCAGTATGACAAGATGGCTAAGATTATCCGGGAAAATCTGGATATGGATATGATCTACCGGATCCTGGAACGAAAGGATGTGAGATGATGAGTGGACTTGACTGGACCGAAGAATTAAAAAAGCGGACGGGGATCGATTTCTTGACAACCCGCCCGATGGAGATCGAAAAAAAGAGTTTTGAGATCATAAAAGGAGAGCTGGGCGAGGAATTTGTTTCCCGGTATCCGGCTGATGCACTTCCGGTTCTCTGCCGTGTGATCCATACCACCGCCGATTTCTCCTACCGCGACACCCTCACGATCACAGAAGGCGCGATCGGACTGGCAAAAGAGGCGATCCACCGGGGGCTTCCGATCATCACCGATACGACGATGGCGGCATCCGGGATCAACAAGACGGCGGCCAGAAAATTCGGGATCGATGTGCACTGCTTTATCGGGGATGAGGATGTGAAGGAAGCTGCAAAGGCGAGCGGGATGACGAGATCCGCGGTCAGCGCCGAAAAGGCGGCGCGACTTTATCCGGAGTGTATCTATGCAGTCGGAAACGCGCCGACGGCGTTAATGCGCCTCTATGAGCTGATCGAAGAAAAAAAGATCCGGCCGGCGCTCATCATCGGAGTACCGGTCGGATTCGTGAACGTAGTCGAGGCAAAGGAACTGATCCTTCGGACGGATGTCCCGGCGATCGTCGCCAGAGGACGAAAAGGCGGGAGCAATATCGCCGCGGCGATCTGCAACGCACTGTTATATGAGGCGGGAGGACGATAGCGGTTCGCTACTTTACTTCCTGCACCGGGATTCCCGGAACTGCCATCAGAGAGTAGTTGGTGTGATAGACAACGAAACCTGGTGCGGCTCCGGGAACTTTTTTTAAGTTCTTCCGCTGGATATAGTCGACTTCGACCTTCTCATTCCCGCGGCCTTTGGAGTAGTAGGCAGCCAGCGCACCGGCTTCCTCAAACACGCGGTCCGGGAGCTCTTTTCCCTCAGTCTTTACGATGACATGGGAGCCCGGGATTCCTTTTGCGTGGAACCACCAGTCACCGCCGTTGGCAAACTTGAAGTCGAGTTCTTCATTCTGGTAGTTGTTTTTTCCAACATAGATGTGGAATCCGTCGCTGGAAAGGTAGTGGAACGGGCGGCTTGTGATCTTCACCTTTTTGCCGCCTGTGTAGTGGCGCTTGATATAGCCATACTCCGTGAGCTCTTCCTTGATCTGGACAAGGTCCTCCTCGAGTCTTGCGATGTCCATCGATGTGCTGATGGATTCCAGGTGGGCGATCTCCGCCTTCGTCTGTGCGAGCTGCTCGGTGACGGCCTCATAAGTCCGCTTCTGTTTATTGTACTTGTCAAAATACCGCTTCGCGTTCTCCTGAGCCGTCATCGTCGGATCCAGCGGGATCGTGATCTCTGTATTGTCGTAATAATTCAGACACTTAAAACTCTTTTCTCCGCCGGAGAGACCGTACCCGTAGGTATTTAAAAGTTCTCCGTAGATCCTGTATTTTTCCCGCTTTTCCGTATCCTTTAACTGCTTAGTCTGCAGATCCAGCTTCCGGACGCTGCGCTCCAAAGCGTTGGAGATGATCTTTCTGAGGTCCGTGGATTTCTGGTGGATCCTGGATACCATGTTCTTTTCCGCATAGTAGCGCTCTAAAAGTTCACTGATGGAGGAAAAGTTCACGGTCTTATAATTGCCGCCTTCCATCATCGTGAGCGGTACCGATGCGAATTCGACCGGTTTCTCGCCTTCATAGATGATATTCGGCGTAAAATTGCCTTCGCGGACATCGTCCATGATCCAGGTGAACGCGTGGAAGAGATGTGTGAGTTCCGCATCGGAAAATTCCTTCGCGGAGACATCCCCGTCGAGTGATGCAAGGTGGCAGATCTCGGCGGCAACGACCGGGCTTAAACCGGTGAGATCCATGTAGAGGGCCTTTGAGAGGTTCTGCGGGGTGTTGTGCAGGAGTTCCTTAAATTCTGTCTCCGTGATCGTCAGCGGATCTTTCTTCTCCCCGGAGTGCGGGATAAAGTAATCGCGTCCCGGGAGTACCTCTCGGACAGAGCTTACCTGTGCGGAGATATGTATGATGCTGTCGAGGATCACGTTGTTCTCATCGCAGAAGATGATGTTGCTGTGTTTTCCCATGAGCTCGATCACGATGAATTTTCTCCGGAGATCGCCCATCTCATCGAGATGCTCGACCTCGATCCGGACGATCCGCTCCAGTCCCGGCTGGGTCACGGAGATGATCCTGCCGTTTGCGATATGCTTTCTTAAAAGCATGCAGAAGTTCGGAGCCGTCATCGGGCTCGGTTTGTTGTTTGATGTAAAATAGAGAAGCGGGAGACTGGCGTTCGCCGATACGAGCAGACGCACGTTCTCCCGGTTTCCTTTAATGGTAAAGAGTAATTCGTCCTTTTCCGGCTGGGCGATCTTTGAAATCCTGCCGGAGACGATCTTTTCGTTCAGGTCGCGGACAAGGTTCGCGATCACGATTCCGTCAAATGCCATGGTGTATGAGTTCCTTTCATTTTATCGATCATAAATTCTAAGATTGTCTGATATGTATACGCTCGGGAGACTCTCTAAGAGTATCTCCCGAGTGTGGGAATGGGCGGATCGGATCTGCTTCATGAAAAGTGTTCATGAAAGATCGCGTTGATCCGTTCCGTCAGCTCCGCGACCGAGTGGGCCCGGCTTCTGGAACATTCCCGCGCAGGGCGGCCGCAGAGGAGACAGGTCCGGCCCGGCTGCCCGATGTCACTTCTTGAGATCTTTTTTCCATCCCGCCCGATGATATCGATGTCGTAGAGTCTTCCGAGATCGGACGCGTCCTCTAACGGCACGAGAAGGCGTTTTACAGCGAGCGCATCCGCATCCACGCAGAGAAATGCCTCCGGACCGGTCTTATCGAGGATTAGGCTGCGCTTTAAGACCGGGATCTTTGCGGTATCCAACGCGGAAACGATCTCCGAAAGTGCAAAGGCAAATGCCTCCGGAACAAGCGGCAGGACCTTGACCGGCCCCGGAATATTTAAGGTGAAGGAGACGAGAACGCCGGGAAATTCGGAGAGAAGCTGTTCCTGCATCCAGACGCGCCGTTCCCTGGCGTTTAACATATCCGGAAGCTCGGCATCGGCACCGATGAATTTTTCTAATGTTTCTTTTTCTGCGTCATTTAATAATAACTGTTCTATTTCTGGATCATTCCATAAAAATTTTTCCATAAAAACCTCAGATCTCATGCAGGATCTCAAGAAATCCTTTCATATATTTTGTGAGATACATGTCCTTCCGGTAGCAGGCGTAAAAATGTCTTGGATTCTCCACACCGAGGATCGGATAGGAGAAGTAGGCGGAATCCGGCGAGTTATCAGTCTCGACATAGGAATCCGGACAGGCCATCACGACAGGACTCGCCGCAACGACATGTTTTCCGACCTCGATGCTGATCGTGACAAGGTCGATCTTCGGCTTCATGTCCCTCGTGATAAAGAGGGAGTCCTGGATCGTCCGGACGGAGTGACCGGACTGGCTGGAGATGAAGGTCTCATCGCGCGCCTCCAGGATATCGATCGGTGTCCCGGGCGCGATCCGTTTCGCAAGTTCGCATTCGCGGTTCACGATGAGGACAAGCTTTTCCTCCTGGATCAGGTCGTAGACCAGTTCCTCGTGGCGCGGGAATGTCGTGAGAAGTGCGATCCCGACTTCCCCCTCCAGGACGCTTTTTTCCATGGTCGCAGATCCCTGCTCATGGAGTTCCAGCCCCACATGGGGGAATCGTTTCTTAAAACGCGGGTATAATTCCGGTAACAGCTCCATACCGCGCTGGACCGAAATCCCGAGGCGGATGGTCCCGAATTCTTCCTTGCTCAGCTCCTCGACCTGTTTTCTCAAGTTTGTGGAGATCGTTGTCACCTGCCTCGCCGCCTCCACGTAGAGCTGTCCGGCCGGCGTCAGGGTGATCGGATCGGTGGAGCGGTCAAAGATCGGGGCGCCGAGATTGCTCTCGGCGGTCTTTATGATCTGGCTCAGAGAGGGCTGGGAAACGTAGAGCTTTTTTGCCGCGTTTGTAAAGCTGCCTTCCTTCAGGACGGTCAGAACATACTGCATGTGTTTTTCATTCATAGAGGCGTCCTCCCCTGACTTTTTATCTCAGTTAGATAAAACTCCTGTTTTTCCTTTCTATTCTATCACATCCGGTCGGAAAAGACAACGCGGGGAAACCGGAGCGTTCCTGCCGCCGGACCGAGCCGATGCCCCATAAGAATTTCCCTATATTCGCTATAGAGGGATATGTATTGGATTAAAAAAAATACAAGTGATATAGTAATGCAATTGAAAGTTATAGAACTCAGGTGGGAAAACAAACGAAATTTGTGCATCCTGCATAATGAGAAACGGAGGGAATATATGGAAATCAAGAAGACAGCTATGGCCGGCACACTGGAATCCAGTGACGCCCAGGTAACCGTGGAGCCGGGTGAAGGAAAGATCGAGCTCACGATCGAGAGCAGCGTGATCCACCAGTACGGCAGACAGATCCGGAAAGTCACACTGGAGACCCTGGAGCGTCTCGGCGTGGACAGTGCAAAGGTCACGATCTTTGACAAAGGAGCGCTCGACTGTACATTAAAGGCGAGAGTGGAGTGTGCGGTCTACCGTTCCAACGGCATCACCGAAAATCTTCCGTGGGGAGGTGTCATCCGATAATGCATCCGAATAAAAAACGCTTAAGAAGATCCATGATGTTTTTAAACTGCCAGAAACCGGGTCTCATCAAGGATCCGTACATCTACAAACCGGATTCCATCATGTTAGACCTCGAGGACGCGGTCGCGGAGAACCAGAAGGACGCAGCGAGATATTCCTTATATCATGCGCTTCAGGAGATCGATTACCGCGGCGTAGAGCGGGTCGTCCGGATCAATGGTCTTGACACTCCGCACTGGAAAGAAGATATCCGCGTCTGTGTCGCGGGCGGAGCCGACACGATCCGTATCGCAAAGACCGAGACAGCACAGGATGTTAAGACCGTTGAGGAGCATGTCCTTGCGGCAGAGAAAGAGTTTGGACGCCCGGAGGGAAGCACGCTCTTAATGGCAGCCTTAGAGTCCTGCAAAGGTGTTTTAAATGCCTTGGAGGTATGTCAGTCTTCTGACAGACTTATCGGAATCGCTTTATCCGGCGGAGATTACACAAAGGACCTCCAGACAACGATCACAGGAACCGGAGTGGAGCTCATGGGAGCGAGACAGCACATGATCATGGCGGCGAGAGCGGCAGGCGTTCAGTGCTGGGATACAGTGTTCACAAACCTTGACGACATGGAAGGTTTCGAGAATGAGACAAGAATGATCAAGATGATGGGCTTCGACGGAAAGTCTCTCGTAAACCCGAGACAGATCGCCATCGTCCATAAGGTCTTCACACCGTCGGAAAAAGAGATCATCTTTGCGGAGAAGGTTGTCCGCGAGATCGATGACAAGAAGGCAAAGGGAATCGGAGTCTTCACCGTTGACGGAAAGATGATCGACATCGCATTCTACGACGGAGCAAAGAGAACACTCGCCATGGCGAAAGCAGCAGGCGTTTATAAGGGGGATTTATAAGATGATCAATGCAGTTGGAAGAGAAATTCCCGAAGAGGTCTTAAAAGCAACAGGCAAGGAGCCGTTTAAGGGCGTCTATGCCTACGATAATTACGAATATACAAAGGCGGCTCCGACCGTCCGTACATTAAACGATCCGACAAGAAGCAAGCTTGTCGAGAACATCCATGATGCCCTCGTAAAATGCGGCATTAAGGACGGCATGGTCCTTTCCTTCCATCATCATTTCCGCGAGGGTGACTATGTGGTAAACATGGTCATGGAAGAGGTCCATAAGATGGGCATCAAGGACATCACGATCTGTGCAAGCTCCTTAGGAAAAGCTCACGATCCGATCGTTCCGTACATCGAGGATGGCACCATCACAGGAATCCAGTCCTCCGGTGTCCGCGGAAAGATCGGTGAGGCGATCTCCACAGGACGGTTAAAAAACCTTGCGATCATGCGCTCCCACGGCGGACGTGTCCGCGCCATCGAGTCCGGCGAAGTCCATATCGATATCGCCTTCATCGGTGCTCCGACATGTGATGAATATGGAAACATGCGCGCAAACGGCGGAAAGAGCGACTGCGGCGTATTATCCTACGCGACGGTCGACGCCCAGTATGCAGATAAGGTTGTTGCCGTGACAGACTGTCTCGTTCCGTTCCCGAACATTCCGGCAAGCATCTCCATGGTAGATGTGGATTACGTTTGTGTCGTAGATGAGATTGGAAATCCGGCAAAGATCGCGACAGGTGCTGCAAAACCGACGACGGATGTCAGAAAGATCATGATGGCAGATTACTGCACAAAGTTTGTTGTCAACACCCCGTATTTTAAGGAAGGTTTCTCCTACCAGACAGGTGTCGGCGGAGCTTCCATCGCCTCCACGATCTCCCTTGGAAAGATCATGGAAGAGAGAGGCATCCATATGGGACTTGGCCTCGGCGGAATCACAACTCCGATGTGTGAGCTGTTGGCGAAAGGCCTCGTAAACAAGCTCGTTGATACCCAGGATTTCGATCAGGGTGCCATCGAGTCCATCAAGACAAACCCGAACCACTTCGAGATCTCTGCGTCCGAGTACGCGAACCCGTTCAACAAGGGCGCTTATGTCAATAAGCTGGATTTCGTGATCCTTGCATCTCTTGAGGTTGACGTAAACTTTAACTGTAACGTCGTTGTCGGTTCCGACGGCATGATCACAGGTGCCCAGGGCGGACATCCGGATACGGCAGCAGGAGCGAAGTGTACGATCGTCATTGCTCCGCTGCTTCAGGGAAGAATCCCGGCAATCTGTACAAATGTTACAACGGTAACGACTCCCGGTGAGTCCGTTGACGTTGTCATCACAGACTACGGAATCGCCATTAACCCGAGAAGACAGGACCTCATCGAGTGCATGAAAGGCGTTGACCTTCCGTTCTGTACGATCGAAGAGCTCCGCGATAAGGCGTACGCCATGGTCGGAACTCCGGATCCGGTGCAGTTTGACGACCGCGTGGTCGGCGTGATCGAGGCCCGCGACGGCACCATCATCGATGTGGTCAGAAAGATCAAAGACTATGAATTTGAGGATGAACAGTAATCTGCCCGTCCCGGTGCTGCGAAAACAGTTTCCCCAGACATGTTTTCGCAGCGTATACCCCCTTAGATAAAGGAGGTTTTGAGTATGTCTGAAATGTTAGTCGGTATTCTTGGTTTTGTATGTATCATTGCCATCGTCATTACCCTTTTTAAGAGCAAGACACTCCCCAGTATTGCTTTTATCACATTCCCGATGATCCTCGGTGTGATCCTCGTTCTTTCCGGATACTACACCTGGGACAACCTTGCAAAACTCATCAAGAGCGGCTTTTCCAGCACCGGCCCGACAGCGGCACTGTTCGTATTCAGCGTCCTGTACTTCGGGATCATGACAGATGCCGGAATGTTTGATGTCATCATCAACAATCATGCGGGTCCGGCACTGACCATGTGTTCGACTCTGATGGCGGCGGCTGTCCTCATGGGTGTCCTTGTAAAAGAGGTCGAAGGGACCACGAGCGTCATCACCTGCATGTCCGGACTGATCAGTACCTTCCTCCCGGCAGTCCTCGGCCGTCATCTGCCGCTCGTCATCGGTATCCTTTCCGTGCCGCTCGCACTCGCGTTCGACACCGACAGCTACTTCTACGGAATGCTTCCGGTCATGATCGGCATCGGAGAGGGCTTCGGGATCCCGGCGCTCCCGATCGCCGCAGCGATGGCAGTCTGCAGAAACTGCGCGACCTTCATCAGCCCGATGGTACCGGCAACACTCCTCGGAGTCGGCCTTGCGGATGTGGACATCAACCAGCACATCAAGAGCAACTTCTTGTGGGTATGGGGATTCTCCTTTATCTGCATGATCGCCGCGATCCTGTTTGGGATCATTCCGGTGTAGGAATATTTGTAAATTCGACAATTTCTTTTAAAATTCAGATAGAACCCCATAGGAAAAGTCCCGGAGATCAATGACTTGGTTTTCGGGACTTTTTCTGATGACAGATCCGGGCTATCCGCATAAAACAGGAAGAAGAGAAGAAGTGATGGAATATGAAAATTTTTACAGAAGGACAAAAAGCAAGAAATCATACGAGAATAAAAAGAACATCAGAAAATGATCTGAATAAATGAAAGTAAAAACTATAAAAACGCAATAATTATCAATAATTCAGATAAAATACGCACTTTTGCTTGACAGAAATGTAAATACGGCATATACTTTTGGTAAAGAAAAAGAAAACACGGAATATAATCCGTGCTTCTCTTTTATCTTGTGGTTATACGATTAACTTAAATCAGACCTTTGTTGTATCCCCGTGAATCAAGAGGCATTCAAAGTCTTTTCTCTCAAAAGGTTCGTCCTTGATCATGTGCATCAGAGTCTCAGCTGCATAATATCCCATATCATAAAGCGGGATATAGAGAGAAGAGATCTGAGGATACACATTTAACAGAAACGGAGACGACGCAAGGCAGATATGTTTGATGCGCTGAGGAATCTCAAAATTCTGCTCCAGGATACATCGCTGCATCAATAGTCCGAATCGCTGGTTTGATGTCAGGGCGATATCGAAAGTATTTTGAGCCAGATAGGAGGAGATTGGTTCCATAATCTCTGAATCAGGGCCGTTAGAGGTTGTGTCGCAGACGATTCGTTCAAAATCACAGGATGGATAAATGGTCCGGACTGCATGAATGATCAGGTCATATTTATTGTGAGGCTGGCGGCCGTTGATGGACCTCGTAAAATACCGGATGCGCTGAAAATTCTGCTCCCTGCAGAAACGGACACAGTCCTCAATGACATGCTCAAACGCCTTCCCCCCGGCAAGTCCGGAACCGGAGACACCGTTTTCACTGATGACGACATAGGGGATTTTATTTGCTTCCAGAGAGTCCGTATAGATTGTCTGTTTGTCAAAGACGATCAGGATCACTCCGGATATGATCCCGGAATAGTAATAGCGGACGATCTCCTCGTTTGCAGGATCCCGATGATCGCTTAACAGCGTGAGCGTATAACCGACACTGTCCAGATACTTTTTGATCCCATTCAGCGTATTGCCGAAACCGGAGTTTCCATAGTTGTTTCCGGGAAGAAGTCCGATGGAAAAACAATTTTTCTGACGGATATTCCTGGCAGAGGCATTCGGAAAATAGTTGAGACGTCTGGCAGTTTCCAAAATTTCCTGACGTTTTTCTTCACTAATCCGTTTCCCCGCAGTGTTATTGATCACATAGGAAACGGTTGCCTGAGAAACATGACAGGCGTTTGCGATATCTTTCGCAGTAACTTGTTGATTCTTTTTCATGATGAAATCCCTGTAGAGGCGGATACACCGCCTGTTTAATTTACGCGAACAACGAGCCAAAGTCCGCGCTTGCGCGAGGCCCTGGCGGCTGCCGCGATAACAAGGGGAAACTCGCGAAGCGTGTTTTCGCTTGTTAATTTAAGAAACGATCCGAAGTTTGACCCCTGATCATAAAAGCGACAACTAACTTTATCATAAATTTCTTTTTTTATCAATGGTTAAACGTATAAACGACTAACCGAAAGTACGAAAACGTTATGGGGCAGACTGATCGCCGGTCTGAAGATATAAAAGCCAAAAACAAGTAAGTCGAAAAAGGAGAGAGCGTATGAAAAAACAAATGACACGAATGGCAGCATTAGTAATGACAGCCTGTCTGTTTACCGGTTGCGCGGGGCAGTCCGGTCAGCCTGCCGGAGACGGCGGATCCGGTACCAATGGGACCTCACAGGCGCAGGAGAGCGAACAGCCGATCGAAAGGAAAGAATATACGGTTGTGTATGCTGCCGAACTCGCCCATATCAACTACCTGAAATCATCGCTGAGTACCTGTACGAGATTCACAGAGAACTACGTGGATGCCCTGGTGGATTTCGACAAATATGGAGTTACGATTCCGTGTCTGGCGGAGAGCTGGGAGGTATCCGACGATGGGCTGACCTACACGTTCCATTTACGAGATGGAGTAAACTGGTATACAAGCGATAAAAAGGTTTATGCACCGGTTACGGCACAGGATTTTGTGGATGCGGCAAAATGGCTCTTAACAAAGGACAATGCGTCTACAACGGCCAATATCTTTTATAATGTCATCGCAAATGCAGAAGATTATTTTAACGGAGATATCACGGATTTTGATCAGGTCGGCATTCATGCCATTGACGAGCATACACTGGAATATACACTTGTGAAACCGACTCCATATTTCCTGAAGATGACCGCGTACAGCTGCTTCCTCCCGGCGAACGGCAAGTTCTTAGAAGAGTGCGGGGAGTCCTTCGGAACAGGTGCCGAGACGGTTTTAAGCTGCGGCGCATACATCCTCACAACATTTGAGCCGGAGAACCGCAGAGTCCTTGAGATGAACGAGGATTACTGGGATAAGGATGAGATTTACATTTCCAGGATCAACTACAACTACAATAAAGAGGCAAAGACTCTGGCACCGGAACTTTTCTTAAGAGGCGAGGTATCTGAGGCTGATATCCCGGCAGAGATCTTAGATGAGTGGATCAACGATGATACCAGAAAGAACATGCTGATCGAAAAACCATCCAGCACAAGCAGCAACTTCCTGGGATTCAACTTTGAACCGCTTTACGAGGAGGAGTATGATCCGGATAACTGGAGCAAGGCAGTCAACAACGAAAACTTCCGTAAGTCCATCTACTACGCAGTGGACCGTGAAGCGGCGGTGATGACAAGCTATCCGTATGGATACGAAGAACAGATGTTAAATACCATCACGACAAAGAATTTCGTAAATGTGGACGGGGTTGATTACACGGAACTTGAACCGTTAAAGGAGATCACGAACACGGATCAGTTCCAGGAAGATAAGGCTCTTGAATATAAGGAAAAGGCGCTTGAAGAACTCCAGGGAACCGTGACATTCCCGGTAACAATTGTCATGCCGTACAATACAAGCACACTTGCATTGACAAACCGGGTTCAAGTCGAAAAACAGCAGCTGGAAAATCTTCTTGGAAGTGATTATATCAGTATTGAGCTGGTTCCGTACCCGCCGACCAACTACCTGAAGGAATCCAGAAGCTCCGGCAAATTCTCTCTCATGGAAATGGGCTGGGGACCGGACTATGCAGATCCGGCAGGATATACAGAGGTTATGACGAGCGATACTTCGATCGGGACAAAGTACAGCAGACCGTATCTGGCAGAAGATTTAAAGGATGCCGACGGAAACAGCATTTATGAGAACATGATCAAAGAAGCAAAAGCTGAGACAACTGATATCGGAAAACGTTATGAACTCTTTGCTGAGGCAGAGGCATATCTGATCGAACATGCTCTGGTAATCCCGCTTTACGCATCCGGCGGAGGATACCGCGCAACTTACCTGGATCCGTTCTCCGCACACTGCACACAGTTCGGCAGAAACCTTGATAAGTACAAAGGGGCAAAGGTTCTTGATCAGCCGATGAGCCAGGAAGAATATAAAGCGGCAGAGGCCCAGTATCAGGAAGAGAGGATCGCAGCTTTAAAAAATCAGTAAAACCTGAATACGCAGAATGCAAAGAACGGAGGAATGGTGTATGAAGAAAACAATGTTGAGAATCGTCAGTACGGCATGTGCCATCTCTCTGCTCATGGAGCTTGCAGGGTGTCAGAAATCTGACACTCCGTCCCAGGGCAGTGGATCCCAGGGAACTCAGGAAGCTCAGGAAGAGAAGAAAGAAAAGACTCTAACGGAGTATTCCACCGTGTATACGTCTGAAATTGATTCCGTGAATTACTTAAAAAGCACAAACAGCGACGGCATCGCTTTGTTCTACAGCATTATGGACGGACTGATCGAATTTGATCGGTTCGGAGAGATGATCCCATGCATTGCAGCGGACTGGACGGTTTCTAATGATGAACTGACTTACACGTTCCATCTCCGTGATGATGTAAAATGGTATGACTGGAAAGGAAATGCAGTCGGAACCGTAAAGGCGCAGAACTTTGTGGACGGCATCAAATGGATTTTGAATCCGGATCATGCGTCCAGCAACAGTAAAACGGTTTATGATGTCATCAAAAACGCGAAAGAGTTCTACGAAGGAGATATTACTGATTTTTCCCAGGTCGGAGTCAAGGCAATCGACGATACAACGGTGGAGTATACCTTATATCAGCCGACTCCGTACTTTATCAAAGAACTCTCCTTCCCGTGTTTCTTCCCGGTTGACGGAGACTTCCTTGAAGAACAGGGGGAAATGTTCGGTCTTGACAAAGAGTCGATCCTGTATTGCGGCGCTTACCTCCTGACCAGTTATGAACCGCAGAGCGAGCGTGTCCTTGAGGCAAACCCGGATTATTGGAATTACGATGTGATTTCCATCGGCCGCCTCAACTATAAATATAATTCCGAGGCAAACTCCATCGGTGCAGAGTTATTCACCCGCGGAGAGATCAATGATTTCCTGCTTCCGGGCAGCATTCTCGATGAGTGGATGGAAGATCCGGAAAAGAAAGAGATGATTCGTCCGAACAACCTGACAAACATGTCTTACTTTATCGGCTTCAACTTTGATCCGAATTACGATGAAACTTATAAGCCGGAAGACTGGAAAATCGCAGTCAATAATGAGAACTTCAGACAATCGATTTTCCATGGATTCGATCGTGAAGCCGCAATCCTGACGGTTGAGCCGTATAATCCAAAAGAGAAACTGTTAAATACCTTTACAAGAAGAAATCTTGTTCAGGCAGACGGTGTGGATTATACCATGATGGGCGGACTGGCTGCCTACACAGAGGGAGATTCTTTTGATCCCGACAAGGCGCTCGAATATAAGGAAAAGGCCATGGCGGAGTTAGAGGGACAGGTGACATTTCCGATTCAGATCCTTGTTCCGTTCAGCACCGCAAAAGTTGATACCGCAAACCGTATGCAGGTTATGGAGCAGCAGCTCGAGAAACTTCTCGGAACGGATTATATTAATATCGTTCTGGAATCTCATCCGTCTACAGGCTTCACAAAACAGGTTCGTACACCGGGTGCTTATTCCATGATGGAGATGGGCTGGGGACCGGACTTTGCGGATCCGCTCGGAATGATGAATCCGGTACATACAGGTTCTCTGGATGGCAAGTATATGCGTGTCAGCATGGCGAAAGATCTTCAGGATGAAAATGGCAGCAGTCTCTTTGAAGCGGCTTTAGATAAGGCGAATGCGGAGACAAAAGATTTGAAAAAGAGATATGAGCTGTTTGCAGATGCAGAATGCATGCTTCTCGATAAAGCAATCCTGATCCCGTTCTATACATCAGGCGGCGGATACCGTGCTTCCTACCTGGATCCATTCTCCGGCTATACCAGCCAGATGGGACGAAATGCGGCGATCAAGTTAAAAGGAGCTGTGATCATGGATAAACCGATGGGAATGTCGGAGTATGAGGCAGCAGAAGAGCAGTATGAAAAAGACAGAGCGGAAAGGATGAAGAAGTAGATGGCAAAATACATCTGTAAACGAATTCTTCAGTCCCTCGTGACGTTGGTTGTTGTAGCAACTGTAGTATTCTTACTCCTCCGGCTTATGCCGGAGGAAGGATACTTCGCTGAGGGATATGATAAAATGGACGAAGTACAGATCGAAGCGGCCCTGACTGAGATGGGACTTCGGGATCCACTGCCGGTACAGCTGAAAAATTTCTTTGTCGGGCTTATGCATGGGGATCTTGGCAAATCGATCGTTTTCCGTCCGAAGGTCCCGATCACAAAGATCATTGGACCGAAAGTTCCGTATTCCGTATATTTTGGACTTGCATCCATTGTGATTTCTCTCGTTGTCGGAATTCCTCTCGGAATGATGATGGCAAGGTTTAAGGGCAGTTTTTTTGATCATCTCGGGACAGGATATGTAGTGCTCATCAAGGCAGTTCCTGCTGCCGTTTATTATCTCTTCCTTCAGCTTTATGTATCGGGAGCGTTTCATGTACCGATGCTGTTTG
This sequence comes from Pilosibacter rotomagensis, assembly GCF_045062245.2. Taxonomy (NCBI): domain Bacteria; kingdom Bacillati; phylum Bacillota; class Clostridia; order Eubacteriales; family Clostridiaceae; genus Pilosibacter; species Pilosibacter rotomagensis. The sequence goes on from NZ_CM170323.1 coordinate 1,846,856, forward strand.
ATGAGAGAAAACCGGTGAGCTGGATCCTGCCGGCGATCTGTATGTCCCTGGGCGGCACAGCGACTTATGCAATGTGGATCCGCCGCTACATGGTCGACGAACTGAATAAAGATTATATCAAGCTTGCAAGAGCCAAAGGACTAAAAAATTCTCTTGTGATGTCCAGACATGTCATCCGGAATGCCTTTGTCCCGATGGCGCAGCAGCTTCCGACACAGATGCTGATGACAATCTCCGGATCCATCTATGTAGAATCTCTGTTCTCGATTCCGGGAATGGGCGGTCTTCTGGTTTCCGCGATCCAGAGACAGGATAATACCCTAGTACAGGCGCTTGTTCTGATCTATTCCTGCGTCGGAATTATGGGATTGTTCTTGGGAGATCTTCTGATGGCCCTTTGTGATCCGAGAATCAAGCTTGGAAAGAAAGGCGGTGGAAGATAATGGGAGCAAAGAAAAAAATCGATGCGCTGGAACAGGAAGTGGGAAAGATCACCCAGGACATGTTCGAATTTGCAGAATATGATGCAGAAGCAGCAGAAAGAACCGGTTACTCCAATTACTCATACTGGGCTTCCACCTGGAGAGTATTTACGAAAAACAGGGTGGCGATGTTTTTCCTCGTGCTTCTGATCGGACTGATGACATTTACCTTCATCCAGCCGTACCTCCCGTCCCAGAAGGACCCGATCGAAGTTTATATCAACCAGGAGACAGGAAAGCAGGACAGAAATCAGGCGCCTGGCAGTGAATACTGGTTCGGTACCAATTCCATCGGACAGGATTTGTGGGCGAGAATCTGGAGCGGGACAAGAACCTCTCTCTTTATTGGCCTTGCAGTCGGTTTATGGGATGCATTTATGGGGATTCTGATCGGTTCTCTCTGGGGATATGTAAGAAAGCTGGATCCGCTCATAACGGAAGTGTATAACGTCGTACATAACATTCCCAGTTCGATCATTCTGATCCTGGCATCTTATCTGTTAAAGCCGAGTGTCAGCACAATCATTCTTGCAATGTGTCTTACCGGATGGCTTCCGACGGCGCGATTCATCCGCAACCAGATCGTTATTATCCGTGACCGGGAATTTAATCTTGCTTCCCGATGTCTTGGAACTCCGACCGGCCGCGTGATCACAAAGAACCTCCTTCCGCAGGTGGTATCTGTCATTATGATGCGTGTTGCATTAGCGATTCCGTTAGCGATCGGACAGGAAGTATTCCTTACCTATATCGGTCTCGGACTTCCGTTAAGTGTTCCATCCCTTGGAAACCTGATCAATGAAGGCCGTATCGTTATGATGAGCCCGTCCCTGCGCTATCAGCTGATCTTCCCATCGATCATCCTTTCCATGATCACGATCTCCTTCTATGTAATGGGAAATTCCTTTGCTGACGCGGCTGATCCGCGAAATCACGTCTAGGGAGGGAAAGGATATGTTTGATTACAAAAACGCCGAAAAGATCCTGGACGCCCAGGATGTAAGAGTTAAATTCAACCTGAGGGGAAAGACACTGACTGCGATCCGCGGCATTTCCATGGAACTCTACAAAGGAGAAAGCCTTGCGATCGTAGGAGAGTCCGGATCCGGTAAATCCGTATTTACAAAGACTTTTATGGGTCTTCTTGATCAGAATGGCTGGATCGATTCCGGCTCCATTCTGTATTCCGGCGGGACATTCCGCAATCACCCGGCAGACCTGGCCGGATATAAGACAGAAAAAGAATGGCTCGGAATCCGCGGAAAAGAGATCGCTATGGTTTTTCAGGATCCGATGACAAGCTTAAATCCGTTAAAGACGGTTGGAAAGCAGATCCAGGAAACGGTAGAACTTCACCAGGGGTTGAGAGGAAACGCTGCGAAAGAAAAGACCATCGAAATTTTAAAGGATGTCGGAATTACAATGCCGGAGAGACGATACAAACAGTATCCGCATGAATTTTCCGGCGGTATGCGCCAGAGAGTTGTCATCGCAATCGCGGTGGCGTGCAATCCGGAAGTCCTGATCTGCGATGAGCCGACAACGGCATTGGATGTAACGATCCAGGCACAGATTTTAAAACTTCTCCACGAGCTGCAGGAAAAGTACAGCCTGACTATCATCTATATTACCCATGATCTGGGTGTTGTTGCGAATGTTGCGGACCGGATCGCAGTGATGTATGCGGGAGATATCGTAGAAGTCGGCTTATGTGAAGAGATTTTCTACAATGCAAAACACCCGTATACCTGGGCGCTGCTGTCATCCCTGCCGCAGCTCGGCATTAAAGGTCAGCCGTTATATTCCATCAAGGGCACGCCGCCGAACCTCTTCAATGAGATCAAGGGAGATGCGTTTGCCCCGAGAAATCCGCATGCGTTAAAGATCGATTTTGAGATCCGGCCGCCGTATTTCGAGGTCAGTCCGACTCACAAGGCAAAAACATGGCTGCTCGACCCGAGAGCACCGAAGATCGATCCGCCGCCGCTTGTAAGGCGCATGTTCGAAAAATGGAAAGGAGGCGAGGTCCTTGAGCAGAAAGAAGCTTCTGGAAGTTAAAAATCTGGACGTAGTATTCGGCTCCGGCAAAAAGGAATTTAAAGCCATCGACAATGTCAGCTTTGACATTTATGAAGGTGAGACGTTAGGCCTTGTCGGTGAATCCGGCTCCGGAAAGACTACGATTGGCCGCGCGATTATCCGTATCAATGAGGCTGCCGGCGGAGAGATTTTGTACGACGGAGAACGAATCAGCGGAAAGATCAGTGAGGAGATGGACCGGAAAGTCATCGAAAACATTCAGATGATTTTCCAGGATCCGATGGCTTCTCTAAATGAGCGTGCGAAAGTTGATTATATTGTTTCGGAAGGTCTTTATAATCTGCATAAATTTAAAGATGAAACAGAGCGAAAGAAGATCGTCGCGGAAGCACTTTTGGAGGTAGGACTGCTTCCCGAATTTGCGAGCCGTTTCCCTCATGAGTTCTCAGGAGGACAGCGCCAGAGGATCGGGATCGCGAGAGCTTTAGTCATGGAACCGAAACTGATCATTGCGGACGAACCGATCTCTGCTCTGGATGTCTCTATCCGCGCACAGGTGTTAAACCTTTTAATGGACCTTCAGCAGAAAAAGGGCTTCACGTATCTTTTTATCGCTCATGATCTGTCGATCGTGCGGTTTATTTCTGATCGTGTAGCCGTCATCCACAAAGGAAAAATCGTAGAGCTCGCGGAAACCGAAAAACTTTACAGTCATCCGCTTCATCCGTATACGAAAGCACTGTTGTCTGCAATCCCGCAGCCCGACCCGATCACAGAGAGGACGCGCACGGTGGAAGTGTACGATCCGTCCTGTCATCATTACGAGACGGATAAGCCGGAATGGGTGGAGATGGAGACAGGGCATTATGTTCTCGCAAACAAAGAGGAACAGGAAAAATACAGAGAAAGGCTGGGTAAATCATGAAGGTATCGATAACAAAAGAAATTCAGGGTAAATATGACGCGCTGATCATTCCGTTTATGAGGGACACAGCACTCAAAACCTCTCTTTCCGGCCTTGATCCGGTCGCTTCGGATGCAATCCGGAGTGCTCTGCAGAATGAAAAATTAAAGGCTGTTTACGGAAGCCAGTATTCCATGAACCTGTTTGTCGGGGAAAAATTTTTAAAGATCGTACTTGTATATCTTGGCGGTGAGTCGAACACAAACCGGGAAAGCTTTCTTGCCATGGCAAAGGCGTTCAAGAGCTGTAAGGAATCAAAAACTCCGGTGATCGGCGTCCTTTTTGACAATGTCCCTGAACTGGGGGACCGCCCGGATCTGGCAGAAAAATTTGCGGAGCTTCCGCACCTTGTGGCATATGAGTTTCATGCATATAAGACAGCACCGATCTCCAATTGTATGGAGGAGACCGTGATCGTCTCAAAGATTGACGGGATGGAGGAGATCGCAGATGAGGCGGCATGTGTTGCGGAGAGCACAATGTTCGCGAGAGATCTGGTCAATCATCCGTCCATGTATATGACGCCGCAGAAGCTGGTTGAGACAGTAACGGGGCGGTTTGCAAAGGAAGGACTTCCGATCGAAGTGGAGGCTTTTGGCGAAGATCAGGCAAAAGAACTCGGAATGGGGGCGTTTCTTTCCGTAGCAAAAGGTGCTGCCGCAAAACCCCAGGTCCTCGTCATGCGCTATCACGGCGGCGGAGAAGAGAAACCGATCGGTCTGATCGGGAAAGGCGTCATGTTTGACAGCGGCGGATACAGCTTAAAATCCAAGATGGCTACGATGCATGATGACATGGGAGGTGCTGCCGCAGTTATTGGTGCAATCCGCGCCATTGCGGTCCGGAAACTCCCGGTGAATATCGTAGCAATCGTTGCAGCCTGCGAAAACATGGTATCCGGTGAAGCGTATGTTCCGGGAGATATCCTGTTTTCCATGAACGGAAAAACGATCGAGATGCTGAATGCGGACGCCGAAGGCCGTTTGACTTTGGTGGATGCGATCACTTACGCGATCCGAAAGGAAAATGCGGGAACGCTCATTGATATTGCAACTTTGACAGGCGCTGCGAAGGGCGCAGTCGGTGGAAGAAGTGCCGCAGTTATTGCAAATGATGATGCATTGTTTGAGAAAGTCAGACAGGCGTCGGTAAGTTCCTGCGAGAAAGTGTGGAGACTTCCGGCAGACAGGGAACTCTTTGACATTCTGCGTTCTGAAGTGGCAGATTTAAAGAGCAGTTGTCCGGGAAATACCATGGGAGGAGGAACGATCGTTGCAGCGCTTTTCATCCAGGAATTCACGGAGAACCACTCGTGGTGTCATATTGATATGGCTCCGGTCAATTGGCTTGCGGATGGAAATGCGTATTGCGTCCATGGAGGTTCCGGATATGGTGTAAGCCTGTTGTACGAAACCGTCAAGATCGCGTCACAAAAGTAATAAATAAGATCCATAAAAAAACGAACCGTCCTGTATTTGCCGGAATTTGGCAATTCAGGGCGGTTTGTTGACATTATGAATCATTTATGATAAGTTAGCTTAAACTAACATATAAAATTAAGGGGATTGCAAAATGTTGGAATATTATGAAATTCTAAAAAAATCCTACCTGTTTTCGGGAGTTGATAGGAGTGCTCTGGAGCACATATTACGATGTATGGAAGCTCACGTCTGCAGCTATGGAAAAGGAGAGATCATTTATCACTATGGGGAAAGAATCTCGTGGGGAGGGATTGTTCTGGATGGAAAAGTGGCCCTGGTGGCACCGGGAAAAGACGGGGAGGAGTCCCATATCCGGCTCGTTGGACCGTCGGAGTCTTTCGGCTGTTCCAATTCCTGCCTGGCAGAACAACCGGCGCTTATGATGGTTATGGCAAAAAAGAAAACGAAGCTCCTGTTTGTAAATCTTTCAAAACTTTTTCGCAGAGAAGCGTTGGGCTGTGCTTATGCGGGACTGGTTACCGTAAACCTTTTAAAACAGACTGCAGCAGAAAACTTGACCCAGAGTCGCAGAATCCATATCATGAGCCAGAAATCGATCCGCGACAAACTAAAGCTTATGCTGGCACAGTTTTCCACAGATGGAAAAAGTGCCGTGCTTTCGATGAATCGGCAGGAACTTGCGGATTATCTGGGGGGTAGAGCGCAGCGCACTGTCCCGCGAGATGGCGCGCATGAAAAAAGAGGGACTGATCGATTACCGGAAAAATGAGATCACGATCCTTTATCAAACAGCATAAAAAGTCCGCAGGAATGTGTGCAGATCCGATCATCGGTGCAGACATCCTGCGGACTTTTTATATTTCGGGGACGTTTGACAGGCATTTCCTGATATACCGTCGTGCGAAACGTAGGGAAGCAGCGGGCGGGAATGCAGCTGGGAATATATTCTTAAAAAAGATAGATTCCGTTGCAGATGCAACTGATTTTTGAAGCAAGTTAGTCTATACTACCCGAAGGTTAGATATAGCTAACCAAATCAAGAGGAGTTATGATGAGACATAATAAATGGACAAGTGCAGCAGTGATCCTTGCTGCATCCCTGGCAATTTCCGCATGCGGAAGCAACGCAGGAGCAAAAGAGACAACGGCAGCAGAAAACGTACAGACTCAGGCTGCAGAGACAGAGAGCAGTGCGGCAGCCGGCACGGAAGCAGCAGACACGGAACAGGCGGACGCAGAAGGGACCCATGAGGTGGTCGACCACGCAGGCAATCATGTTCAGGTCCCAAATGAGATCCAGATCCACCGCGTCGTAATCGACCAGATTCCGATCCTTTCCACGTACATGGCATATTTTGAAGGTTCCGCGCCGAATATCGTCGGCTACTGCGGATCATTCAAGGACACAATCTCCGAGACGGTACTGAAAAACATCGCCCCGGAACTTATGGAGTCATCCGAGACCGTGTATGCGCAGTCGGACTTGAATATTGAGGAGATCATGAGGCTTCAGCCGGATGTAATCCTCTACAATGCAAACAACAAAGAACACGCGAAAGTCCTGGAATCAAGCGGGATCCCGGCGGTCGCTTTCGCAACAGTAGGTTCCGACAGTCCGGCTGATCCGCTGGAGCGCTACAAACAGTGGCTTTCCCTTTTGGAAGACGTGTTCGGGGAAGACGGAAAGATGGATGCCTTTTTTGAAAAAGGGGATGCGATCGTTGCTGATGTGGAAGGACGGATCGCCAAAATCCCGGAGGATGAGCGGCCGACAGCCATGATCTTATATAAAGTCAACGACGGCGTTCCGCAGGTAGCCGGAAAAGGAATTTTCGGTGATTACTGGCTCCAGCATCTCGGCGTCAAAAACGTGGCAGAAGAGGCGCAGGGATTCGCGCAGGTAAGCTTTGAGCAGATCTATGACTGGAATCCGGAAGTCATGTTCGTGAACGGACCTGGACTCTTCAAGGTCACAGAGACGGATATTCTTGAAAATAAGATCGAAGGTGTGGATCTCTCGACGATCCAGGCTGTGAAAGACGGACGCGTCTATGACACGACACTCGGTATGTGGAACTGGTTTACACCGAATCCGGATGCCCCGCTTGTCCTCGCATGGCTGGCATGCAACACCTACCCGGAGCAGTTTGTAGATTATCCGCTCGAGGACACGATCCGCGATTACTACAAAGAGTGCTACGGATACGAGGTGACCGATGAGGAACTGGAGGAAATGATTCACTTACGATGAAAAATACGATCTGGATTCGAAACAATCATTTTACCCCGCTTGCGATGATCATGATGATCGTTCTTCCGCTTGCGACAGCGCTCATCTGCCTCTGCATCGGAAGAATGAATCTCTCGGTTGGTGATGTCGCGGATACACTGATCCGGGTGTTTCTTCGCGGAGACAGGAGCAGCCAGAATTATTCCATTGTTGTAAACCTGAGACTTCCGAGGATCCTGATGGCGGTGATCGTCGTCGCGGGTCTTACCTGTGCCGGCGACACGTTCCAGTCCCTGTTTTCCAATCCACTTGCGACTCCTGACATCTTAGGAGTCACAAGCGGGACCTGCGTGGGTGCGATCCTGGCGATCTTACTGTCGAAAGGAATTCTAGAGACACAGATCATTGCCCTGATCTTCGGTCTTGTCTCTGTCTGGGTGACGATCCGCCTCGCAGGCAATAAGGACGGACAATCGATCGTATTTCTGGTCCTGTCCGGTGTGATCATTTCTTCACTTTTCAACGCGATCGGCTCTCTTTTAAAGTACACCGCAGATCCGTCGGATAAGCTGCCGGAGATCACCTACTGGCTCATGGGAAGCTTCACGAGCGCTTCCTATCAGAAGATCATGATTGGCTCCCCGCTGATCTTTGCCGGGATCATTATGATCTATCTGCTCCGCTGGAAGTTAAACATCCTTTCGCTGAGCGAAGATGAGGCGAGAGCCAGCGGGATCGACCTGAAAAAGACCAGACTTGCATTTATCCTGGCTGCTACCGTGATCACGGCCTCCAGCGTGTCCATGTGCGGACAGGTTGGCTGGATCGGGCTTTTGATCCCGCACTGCGCAAGAATGCTCACGGGAAGCAACAACCGGTTTGTGATCCCAGTAAGCATCAGCCTCGGCGCCAGCTTCATGATCGTGATCGATACCTTATCACGGAGTATCAGTGTTATCGAACTGCCGCTTTTTGTTCTGACAGCCATCATCGGTGCACCGGTGTTCATCTCATTATTAAAGAAGAACAGGGGGACTCTCAAATGATCCTGGAAGTGAAAAACGGCTGTTTTGGATATCCGAAGCAGCCGGATCTCTTAAAAAATGCGAACCTCAGTCTGGAAGAGGGACGGATCCTTGCGATCCTCGGACCGAATGGTGTCGGAAAGACAACCATGTTGAAGTGCATGACCGGGCTTTTATCCTGGCGAAGCGGGGACAGCTTTTTATACGGGAAAAATGTCCGGGAACTCTCCTCAAAAGAGATCTGGTCCTCCCTATCCTATATTCCGCAGACCCACAGCTTTGTCTTTTCGTTTACCGGTCTTGAGATGGTAATGTTAGGGCGCAGCGCCCATCTGGGAACCTTTGAACAGCCGGGAAAGAAAGAGCTGGAGATGGCGGAGGAGATGATGGAGCGCATCGGCATTACGAGACTTGCGAAAAAAGACTGCAACCGGATGAGCGGCGGGGAACTGCAGATGGTCCTGATCGCAAGAGCGCTGATCAATGAGCCGAAGCTCATCATTCTCGATGAGCCGGAGACCGGACTTGATTTCCACAACCAGATCCTGGTTCTGGATCTGATCGGACGGCTGGCGCATGAAGAGGGGATCTGTGCGGTCATGAACACGCATTATCCGACAAATGTACTCTCGATCTCGGACGACGCTTTCATGCTGAACCGGGAGGGCAGCTATATTTACGGAAACACGGAAGAGGTATTGACAGAGCAGAATATTTCCAGATCCTTTGACGTGAATGTGGTCGTCAATCAGGCTCGATTCGGAGACCGGATCGTAAAGAGCATTATTCCGGTGTCGATTACCGGGCAGAGCGCATAAAAAGGCAGAATTTCGGAATAGAAGGAGACGAAATATGGAAGACTTAAGAGAGGTATTAAAACGCAACCGGGCATTGTATGAAAAATATCATGAAAAAATGCCGTATCTCTCGGAATTTGTCATGGGTTATCGCTGGCTCATGGCAGCAGATCAGGATGAGCGGATTTCCCTGGCCCTGCGGGTCGGCGAGGAGAAACCGGCAAGAGAGCAGGCAGCAATCTTAAAGAAATTTCTGGATCGTCCGGCCGATGAAGTTCTGGAAGAGATCATTGATGAGAATGATCCGGAAAAGAGAACCATAGCGGTAGCCCTGTCAAATCTGATGAGCAAGCCGTTTAATACAACGAAACGGCTTGTGGACCGCGGGATTCTCCGCACAGAAGGGCAGAAATTTCCTTACGATGTCGCAGGAAAGAAGGTCGGGATCATCGGATACGGCCTTTACAATAACTTTTTTCTCGGAAAATGCGCCGAATTTCACGCATTTGATTTCCGGAAGGAAAAGGATCTCCTGAGCATCCGGGTCGGAAAAGAGGAGACATTCTATCCGCAGAACATTCACTGGCATCTCGGGGAGAATGCCCTGGAACACATTGATGTGCTGGAAACACTGGATATTGTCATTATGACCGGCTGTACCATCGTGAACGACACGTACCGCGGGATTTTGAATGCATGCAGAAACGCTGAGATCCGCGGGATCTACGGACCAAGTTCCGAACTCAGCCCGGATTATCTGTTTGATCTCGGGTACAACTATATTTTCAGCGCTTCCGTCAGAAATAAAGAGGAGTATCTGAATGCAACTTTCGACGCGCTGCCGAAGGGAAATGACCTGAGTTATATGGATATCTATGAGCTTACAAAACGGCTGCCGGAGGCAGCTGGCGGTCGACAGGAGAATTTCTGCGCGCAGCCATGAAACTGCTGAATCATATGACAGGAGGTCAGGATTTGAAACCGTGTGTATTTGTGATCGCGAATGAACATATTCCGAAAGAGGCAATGACGGTGTCCACCACCGCTCACATGGGGAAGGCGGATCCCGTTCACTATTTTACGCTTGGTCCCGCCACAACGATCAGTGCGGAGACATACGACTGCCCGATCCTTTATATCGGAGCAGGCGGATCCGGGGAATTTCTCCTCGGAGAGCAGGAGAAACATGTCACAGTCCGGAAAAACGAGATCCTTTATGTGGCGCCCGGGACACTCTGCGGCTCCGCCGGAGGGGAGAACGGATTCGTGTATACAGAAATCTTATTAAATGGAGAAAAGGAGATTTCAATGAACAATTTACTGAAAGCAGCGGAGGTGTTCCGCTTAAAAGACATGATCGATTATGAGAAGGACAGCATTGCAAACATCGACCTGGTCGCGGAGAAAAATCTGAAATTCATGATCCTTTCCTTTGACGAAGGCTGCGCTCTTTCCGAACACCGCGCACCCGGAGATGCCCTCTTATTTGCACTGGAAGGCAAAGCAGTTATCGGATATGAGGGAAAACAGTATCCGATTCAGGAAGGAGAGAATTTCCGTTTTGAGAAGAACGGGCTTCACAGCGTGGCGGCAGACGGAAGATTCAAGATGGCACTGCTGCTGGTGAAGGATGCGGAATAAAGGAAAGAAAACTGTATGGAGACATACCGTGTAAAGAAAGGGGCCTGGGATTTAAAACAGAATTCCGGGTCCCTTTTACATTCATGCAGTCCTGCATTTTGTGATAGCAAACGCTTACTTTTCATGAAGGATCCAATCCGTTATATCTGGTCTGCAGTAGGAATAAACGCATATAACAGAATATTTGCACAGAAATCTGGTTGACTGTAATTTTTATTTGCCGTATAATAATGGTTATCTATGGGAAAGCGAGGCATGTCTGATGATTAAGAGCATGACCGGATTCGGCCGCCACGAGTTAGTGACGGACGAGTGTAAGATTTCAGTAGAGATAAAGGCGGTAAACCACCGGTATCTTGATCTGGGAATTAAGATGCCGAAGAAATTCAATTACTTCGAAGCATCCATGCGTACCCTCTTAAAGGATTATATCCAGAGAGGAAAAGTAGATATATTTGTGACATACGAGGATTATACCGACGCAAAGGTATTCCTCAAATATAACAAGTCTCTTGCACAGGAATATATGGACAGCTTTAAAAAGATGGCTGATGACTTTGATATCGACAATGATGTGAAAGTGTCCATGCTGGCAAGATGCCCGGAAGTCCTCACGATGGAGGAAGTTCCGGAAGATGAAGACCATATGTGGGAGCTCCTGAAAGATGCGCTCTCAAGAGCCTGTGAGGGATTCGTGGAGTCCAGGATCCGCGAGGGCGAGAATTTAAAGAACGATCTCGTAGGAAAGCTCGAATATATGCTGACACTTGTCGACTTTATCGAGGAGCGCTCCCCGAAGGTGATCGCGGAGTACCGCCAGAAGCTGGAAGACAAGGTAAAAGAACTTCTCGCGACTGCATCCGTGGACGAGTCCCGGATCGCAACGGAAGTTACGATCTTTGCAGATAAGATCTGTGTGGATGAGGAGACCGTCCGCTTAAGAAGCCACATTGAGGGAATGAAGAAGGAACTTTTAGCCGGCGGAAGTGTCGGAAGAAAGCTCGACTTTATCGCCCAGGAGATGAACCGTGAGGCAAACACGATCCTCTCAAAATCAACGGATCTCGAGATCTCCGACCGCGCGATCCTCTTAAAGACAGAGGTCGAGAAGGTAAGAGAGCAGATCCAGAACATCGAATAAAGATTGTGTTAGTACGGAATGCGGAGCAATCCGCGGTCCGCGAAACCAGCAGAATACATGATTGAGTAATCAGGAGGCATTTGTAATGCAGACAAAAGGAGTCCTCGTTGTAGTTTCCGGATTTTCCGGAGCAGGAAAAGGAACCGTGATGAAGGCGCTCTTGAATAAATATGATAATTACGCGCTTTCTGTATCGGCGACCACGAGAAATCCGAGACCGGGGGAGGAAAATGGAAGAGAGTACTTTTTCCTGACCGAATCCCAGTTCGAGGATATGATCAAAAATGACGAGCTGATCGAACATGCACGTTATGTAGATCATTATTATGGAACACCGAAAAAATATGTGGAAGAAAAGATGGCTGCAGGAAAAGACGTGATCCTTGAGATCGAGATCCAGGGAGCACTCAATATCAAGAAGAAATTCCCAGACGCGCTTCTCGTATTTATCGTACCGCCGACTGCGGAGGACCTGAAAAAACGTCTTACCGGCCGCGGAACTGAGAGCGCGGAAGTGATCGAAAAACGTCTCCGCCGTGCCGCGGAGGAGTCCGACGGAATGGATTCCTATGACTATATCGTAGTCAATGACGATATTGATACCTGCGTGGAAGATCTCCACAGCCTGATCCGCTCCAGCCACTTTAAAGAGTCCGCGAATACGGATCTTGTGGCGAGAATGAAGCAGGAGCTGCACGATATGACAAAATAAAGAATGTATCCGTAAAAATGCTACATGCAAAACCGGATACTTCAGATATTTAAAATTTATAACAAAAAACAGCAAAACTTCTCGCATCTTTACAGATGGAGAGGAAAGCTGCAACCAGGAAACTCATGATCTGAAAGGGGTATATTTTATGTTACATCCGTCTTATACAGACTTAATCGAAGCCGTAAACAGCGACGTTGAGCCGGGCGAGCAGCCGGTCGTTCAGAGCCGTTATTCCATCGTCATCGCAGCATCCAAGCGTGCGAGACAGCTGATCGCTGGTGACAAACCGCTCGTAGCAGGCGCTGCCGGAAAGAAACCGCTGTCCACCGCTGTCCAGGAGCTTTATGAGCAGAAAGTAAAGATCCTCACAGAGGACGAGGAGCCGGAGATCGAGACTGATTTCGAGGTGAAGGAGAGAACTCCGGAAGAGATCAAAAAAGAAGAAGAGTACGCGGAAGAATAAAAGCGATCCGCCCGGCCGTGTGATGCCAAGCCACGGACGGACGAACCGGAGAAATATGTTGGAAAGGGGAGGAAAACGGCTGAATCTGGCTTTAGTTTCCTCTTTTTTTCGCTGGCGGTTCCAAAAATGCCGGATACAGCTGCGGACCGCGAAGTTATACAGAGAAAGGAAAAACAAACAGAATGAATTTACTTTTCATATCACTGGGCTGTGATAAGAACCTTGTCGATACGGAAAAAATGCTGGGAATCCTCGGGAAAGAGGGCTATTCCTTCGTGGATGATGAAAATGAGGCAGATATCGTCGTTGTCAATACCTGCTGCTTTATCGGCGATGCAAAAGAAGAGAGCATCAACACGATCCTTCAGATGGCGGAGTTAAAGAAAACAGGCCGCTTAAAGGCGCTGATCGTAACCGGATGTCTCGCACAGCGCTACAAGCAGGAGATCATTGATGAGATCCCGGAGGTAGATGCGATCCTTGGAACGACTTCCTATGAGGCAGTCGGGGAGGCGATCAAAGAAGTCATGCACGGAGAAACACCGGAGGTCTTCGAGAGCATCGATGCGCCGGTGAGCAAGACTACAGACCGTCTTGTGACGACAGGCGGACATTATGCGTTCTTAAAGATCGCGGAGGGCTGTGACAAGCGCTGCACGTACTGCATCATTCCGTATCTTCGCGGAAAATACCGCAGCGTTCCGATGGAGCAGCTTGTGAAGGAAGCGGAGGAGCTTGCAGAAAAAGGCGTGAAGGAGCTGATCCTGGTAGCCCAGGAGACAACTCTTTACGGAAAAGACCTCTACGGCGAGAAGAAGCTTCCGGAGCTCTTAAGACGTCTGGCAGCTGTATCCGGTATCCAGTGGATCCGCCTCCAGTACTGCTACCCGGAGGAGATCACCGATGAGCTGATCGAGACGATCAAAACTGAAGAAAAAGTCTGTAACTATCTGGACATCCCGATCCAGCACGCAAGCGATGCCGTGTTAAAACGGATGGGCAGAAGAACCAACAACAAAGAGATCCGCGGACTGATTGCGAAACTCAGAAAAGAGATTCCGGACATCGCGCTCCGCACCACTCTGATCTCCGGATTTCCGGGTGAGACGGAGGAAGACCACGAGATCCTGATGCAGTTTGTCGATGATATGGAATTTGACCGTCTCGGCGTATTCGCATATTCCCCGGAGGAAGATACCCCGGCATTCAGCTTTGAAAATCAGGTTCCGGAGGAGGTAAAACAGGATCGCCGCGATGAGATCATGGAACTCCAGCAGGAGATCGCTTTTGAGAAGTCTGAGGCAATGAAGGGACGCACCCTTGAAGTCATGATCGAGGGCAAGGTTGCTGATGAGAACGCCTACGTCGGACGTACCTACATGGACAGCCCGAACGTGGATGGACTTATCTTTGTAAACACCGGACTTTCCCTGATGTCCGGAGATTTCCTTAAGGTACGCGTCACAGGCGCGTCCGAATATGATCTGATTGGGGAGGCAGAGAATGAATTTACCGAATAAACTGACAATATTACGAGTGATCATGATCCCGTTTTTCGTAGCTGCGCTTCTTTATGACGGCGGCGCAAACCAGAACATGCGTTATGTGGCGGCGGCGCTCTTTATCATCGCGAGCCTGACCGATATGCTGGACGGAAAGATCGCGAGAAAGTATAATCTGGTAACAAATTTTGGAAAATTTATGGATCCGTTGGCGGATAAACTGCTTGTCTGCTCCGCACTGATCTGTATGATCGAGCTTCGTGAGCTTCCGGCCTGGATGGTCATCATCATTATCAGCCGTGAGTTCATTATCAGCGGCTTCCGTCTGGTGGCATCCGACAACGGTGTTGTCATCGCGGCGAGCTACTGGGGAAAATTTAAGACCACATTCCAGATGATCGGTGTGGTTCTTCTGATCTTTAATATTCCGGCGTTGTCAACTTTGACGACGATCATTGTCTGGATCGCTCTTGCATTGACAGTAATTTCACTTGTTGACTACATTGTGAAGAACGCCGGCGTTCTTACGGAAGGAAAAATGTGATGATTCGAACAGAACAGGGTTATGCCCAGATATTTAAAATTTACGGAAAAAGCGAGACGGAAGTAAAGGAAAAGCTTCAGGACCTCTTAAAGTGCGGCGGCGCTGTCGTGATCTACACGAGACGCCGCGGAAAAGATGTCCATGTTCTCGCGGAGACACAGGCGGAGGATGAGGAGTCCGCCAAGGCGGCGTTAAAACCTGTTGCCAAGGAGATAAAAAAGGCACTGGGCGACATGTATTATTCCACGAAAGAGAATGAGACGATGGAAGAGACCGTTGTGCGCCTCCTCACAAAGTACGGACTCACGGTGACAACGGCGGAGTCCTGCACCGGCGGCATGGTGGCTGCAAAGATCATCAATGTGCCAGGTGCATCTGACGTATTTGATCAGGGTTATATCACATATTCGAACAAATCAAAGAGAAAGATCCTCGATGTCAGCAAGGCAACTTTAAAAAAATACGGGGCAGTCAGTGAGCAGACCGCAAGGGAGATGGCACTCGGCGGTGTTCTCGCGGCTGATGCGGATGCCTGCGTTGCTGTAACGGGGCTTGCTGGTCCGGACGGTGGAACAGAGGAGAAGCCGGTGGGACTCGTATACGTTTCCTGCTGCATGAAGGACGAAGTGATTGTGGAGGAATGCCACTTCAACGGTACAAGACAGGAGATCCGGGAACATGCCGCGGTCACGGCGCTGGACCTTTTGAGAAGAATGATCATCAGATCTAGACAGTAGACCGGGTCCAGGCGTGACCTGGTCATAAATATTAAGGGATGAGCAGGTGAATCATGCGCTGGTATGAAAAACTGTATGTCGGGGAACAAGCGAAAAAGCACAGATACGAAACGATCCAGGCGGTCCGAAATGGAAGACCAATGGGCTTTTATGTCCTGACTCCGGCGGCTGGGGAGCGGAACCTTTTAGATATCTATCCGGCGCTGACATTAAAGCTTCCTTACTATGAAAAGCAGGATCTTCTGATCGTAGGGATCGCTGCGGATTTTGAGGATGCGGCGGCGCTTGCGGGGCGGATCATCTGTGAGGTCTACAAAAAGACCGGCGGGTATGATGTGAACTCCTTTCTTTTCGGAAAGGGGTGCTGCGAGTGATCCATATTTTGCTGATGATCTTAAAGGTCATCGGAGTCATCCTGTTAGTGATCCTTGGACTGATCCTCGCTGCGGTATTGCTGATCCTGTTCGTCCCGGTGCGATACCGGGCGGATGTCTCCTTCGAAGGAAAACCGGACGGGGAGGCGGCAGTGAGCTGGCTTCTACATCTCGTGCGGATCCGGGTGAGTTATCACGAACACGCGGATGTATCCGGGCGGGTGCTGTGGTTTAAGCTGTTTGATGTGAGATTGTGGCCGCCGGAGGATGAGGAAGAACAAAAAACAAAATCAGAAACGGAGCCGGTTTTTGCGGAATTTGAAAAAACACCGGTACTGTCAGAAAATGATTCTGAAATCAGAAACACAGAGGTATCTGTTTTAACTGAAAACGAGCAGCAGGAAATACCTTTGGAAACAGTTGCGGAGACATCGAAAGCGGAAGAGAAAAAAACTGCCGGGGATGACAGGACGGCTGTCCCTGCGGAAGATGATGAACTTGTTGTCCATGCAACGGAGCTTATTTCAGAATCGAATGAATCTTCTTCTCCCAGCGTACTGCCGGCGGATGCTTTAAAAAACTCCTCAAAGGAAAATTTTAAGGAACCCGTTGTGAAAGAGGAGCGCGTGGAGGAGGTTAAGAACTGTTTCGGTGCGAAGATCAAAGAAAAATTGGCTCGACTTATAAAAAAAGCCAGAACTCTTTGGAATAGAATCCGGGAACTGCCCGGAAAGATCCGAAAGCTGGCTGACGGGATATCAAAGAAGAAAATTTCTCTGGAAAAGACCTGGAACAGCATCTCGATGTTCTGGCACGACGGGCAGAACCAGAAGGCGTTTCGCCTTGTCTGGAAGCGCGCAAAAAAACTTGTCCGCTACGTTCTTCCGAAAAAGGTGCAGGGACGGATTCACTTCGGTTTCGATGATCCCTACGATACGGGGCAGGTTCTTACGGTGGTCAGTCCGTTTTATGGCTTATACGCGAGAACACTGACTCTGGAGCCGGATTTCACCGGAACGGCGCTTGACGGAGAACTTCATTTTAAGGGGCGGATCGCCCTGTGGTATCCGCTCTGGACGGCAGCAAGACTGTTTATCAGTAAAGATTTCAGAAGATTACTTCGTTTCTTGAGGAAAAGAGATTCTGGGACGAAAAAAGCATAGATTTAGGAGGAATCGGTATGGCAGAAAATCAGTTTCCATCTACCGTGGACGCACTGTTTAAGGGGATGGATCATTTCATTACATCGAAAACCGTTGTGGGCGAGCCTGTGAAGGTGGATGAGAACACGACGATCATTCCGCTTGTGGACGTGACCTGCGGCATGGCAGCCGGTTCCTTTGCCCAGTCCGCAAAGACAAATGGCGGCGGCGGTATGAGCGCGAAGATGAGCCCCAGTGCCATCCTCGTGATCCAGAACGGCATGACAAAGCTCGTAAATATCAAACATCAGGATGCAGTCACCAAAGTCCTCGACATGGTCCCGGATATCGTAAACCGCTTCACCGGCGGCAATGATATTACTCCGGACGCGGCGGCAAAAGCGGAGAAGATGGCAGCTGAGATGGAGAAAGAGAAATGAACACAATTCCTCGGAGCGGCTGACTTGAAAAAGTAAATTCCAGTGCAAAAGTAAATTCCACCGCTCTTTTAAAAGTTGCTTATAATCTAGTGATTTTTAAGAAGAAAAGCGGAATCTATGCTATAATACAAGTAATCTATGGCGAAATTTTCTGTTTTTCTGTATGGCAAACAAGCTGCTGGAGGTCGGTGTGCACGACTAAATTCCACCAGCCACATTTGAAAAATGTGAAAAGTTTACTTCCAGTCTGACAGCAGATTTCTTCATGGGTTAGTGGTTATAGCGGATCAGCTTAGGTGTTAAGATGACTTTGTCAGGGTCAATACGCCTAAGCTGAAATGCTTTTAAGACGTCTTCCCCAAAAGCCTCCAGGGCGACATCATACGGTGTACGCCCATTCAAACTCTCCCGCGGTGTTGAGTTGATGTGGCTGGTGATTAGATTCACATCCCATTGAGTCAGGAATTCAAAGGTAGTTCGTTTCGGCAGTATCATGCGGAGCATGGTGTGTGCCTGTTCAATGCCGCCTTTCTGTCCGCTTCTCATGGGATCACAGTAATAAATGTTGGTTCTCTGGATACCGGTAACACCGGTTTCGAGAGAATCAGGATCACCGAATTCAGCGCCTCTGTCGGTGAGGATATATTCAAACAGAGTCAGGAAATCGAAGGTACCAAAACGCTTTTCTAAACGGTCCAAAACGAGTCGTACAGATCCTTCCGTATTCCGGTTCATGAGGAACGCAAGAAACAGCTTTTCCCTTGTAAAAAAGAAGGTAAGCAGTGTTTTAGAGGAACCAACAGCGGAGTGGACGGTGTCCATCTCTACAAAAGATTCCAGGTGCAACTGTTGAAAATCAGCGTAAGTTCTGCCATTAAAGACACGGCGGTCAGATATCTGTGATTTATGGACTTTTCTGGGTTTAAACTTCACTTTACGTTTCAGATCAACGTTTCTGGCAGTCAGAAGTCCCATATCAAGGTAGTTGTAAACGCTGCGGACGGAAAGATTCAATTCCGGATGGTTTGCAACGATCTGGTAAGGAGACTGGCCCTGATCGATCAGAGGAGTGATGATCTTATCCTTTTTGTGGAGTTCCTGTCTGGTCATAGCGATTCCGGACCTGGAATCCTTGAGACACTCCCGGTATTTCCGATCAGCGAACCTGGCATTGTAGGTATATTTGTGGGCAATCGTACAATGATTGATCTTTTTACTGCATCCATTGCAGACGTAGGGAGCCCGATCAAGTTTGCTGCAGCATTCTTTTTGAAAATCCGGACAGGTCTGGTTACAGGTGGGACAGGAAGCACATTTAACGCCGCAAAGAAGGATCTTATTGCAGGCATTCGTTTTCTTACAACGGAAACGCTTGGTACAGAAGTTCTTCGCATTAAGAAAAGTCCCTTTGTGAAACCAATCGGAGGCTCTTCTGGCCTTCACTTCTTTTGAAATCGTAGTAGGGTCCTTACAGAGAAAGCGGGCAATATCTTTAAAGGATGTACCCTTATCCAGTTCATTCTGGATATAGATACGATCCTCTATGGTGAGATGCTTCTGGTTGCCTGGGATATATTTACTCATAGTCAAACTCCTTCTACTGCTGTCAGAAGGACGATTAAAGTATCATATCAGTATGCATGAGTAAATATCAACTGTGCAAGAGTAAACTCCACCGCCCTTTGGAGAAGTGGAATTTTAATTTTCATTTTAGGATTCCTCGGAGCGATCCGGGGAATTGTTGTATCTGAACGCCATTTATGATAAAATGGTTTTAACGATTTCGGGGTATGAGAGGAGGGAATAAGCGTGACACATTTAAATATCCCGGTAGGAATTTCTGATTTTGCTGAGATCCGGCAGAATGGATATTATTATGTCGATAAGACAGGCCTTATTGCCGAGGTATTAAAAGCTCAGGCAGTAAAAGTGACACTGATTACCCGTCCAAGGAGATTCGGAAAGACATTGGGGATGAGTACTCTGGAAAATTTCTTTAGTATCCGAAAAGACAGTGCGGTATTGTTTCAGGGACTGGGGATCATGAATGCTTCGGCGCTCTGTCAGAAATGGATGAATCAGTGTCCGACGATCTTCCTTTCGTTTAAAGATGTGGATGGCCTGACTTTCGATAGTGCCTACGGAATGTTGGAAGCAACGATTGCTGAATTATTTCGAAAATATACAGACCTTCTGGACAGCAAAAATGTAAATGATTATGACAAAGAAGCCTTATGATTCCGAACGCGGAGATCCGGGAGATCTTCGAGTCGACTGTCGTAAAGTGGTTTCAGGACAAAGCGAAAGGAACTGACCGAAGAACTCTGTTCCATGCAGTATGGAATGGTGACAGTGAACTTTTGACGCGTGAGATGAGCACGCTGTTGAGAATGACCATCAGCTATCATGATTATAAAGAAGATTTTTATCATGCATTCCTTGCTGGAATCTTCGCCGGTGCGGGGTATATGGTGGAATCCAACCGAGAACACGGTGAGGGACGGAGTGATGTGATCGTATGCGATTCGGAAAACGGACGGCTCGCTGTCTTTGAGGTTAAGTGTTCTGCCGCACTTGAGAAAATGGAAGAAAGCTGTGAAACGGCATTGCGCCAGATCGATGAACGCATGTATGCAAAAGAGTTTGAAGACAGCTATGATCAGGTTCTCTGCTATGGAATTTCTTTCTATAAGAAACGCTGTCTGGTAAAGAAAATTCACTCGTGAACTCGTGAAATTCATGATTACTGGAAAGATACAGAACTGTTGCGAATCATTATCTAAAAGACCGCATAATCTGTCATAGACATTCCTTTTTGGGAGAATGGGTATGAAGCGATTATGCGGTCTTATGCTGTTCTGCGTAGGTTTCGGTATGACCTGGGCGTTAGTGCTGCCGACGACATTTTTCCTTGTACTCACGGCGGCGGCGCTGATGATCGTGGGGTATAATCTGTTTTGTGGGTAAAAATATTAAGCCCGTTAGTATTAGATTCTTATTTTTGTCGACATAAAAACCAAACAAAATATTGTCCCTTGTTGAATGCACTGCACCTTATATATTAAATAAATAACAAGAAGCACAGGAGATGGATTTATGCTATTCTTAGTATTATGCACCTTTTCAGAAGATGAGCAGGTTTGGATCGAACAATTATTTAATGAAAATCACACCCTTTTATATAAAGTTTCTTATCAGTTGCTTCAATCAGAAACAGACGCGGAAGACGCTGTTGCACAGGCATTTTTAAATATAATGGAACATTTTGAAAAAATCAGCCAGTTACCACGCCGCGACCAGATTCCCTATAGTGTTATTATTGCAAAGAATGCATCCTATGATATTCTTCGTAAGAAGAAAAAGATGATTCCGGTGGAAGAGTTTTATGAAACAAGGACGGATTCTGGAGTAGAAGAAGCTTTCTTTGAAAAATTCAAGAAGGAGCAGTTGGCGGTGGCATTAGAACATTTAGAAGAAAATGATCGAACACTTCTTATGTTTCGATTTGGTCGTAACATGTCATTAAAAGATATCGCAGTGCTGATGGGAATCTCGGAAGAGACAGCTAAAAAGAGGAGCCAGCGGGCAATAAAAAAACTGAAGAAAAAACTGGAAGAAATTGAGAGGTAAAAAGTGACAAGTATTTTAAGAGAAGTTTGTCGAGAAAGATTGAATCAAGAGTGGGCACAAGCTGATAAGAGTCTAGATAATTACAAAAATGTGATGTCAAAAGAAAGTAAATTGATTGACGAAGGGGAAATTAGAAAAAACATTTTGGATAAGGCAGCAAATAAAATTCTTGCACTCCCATTCCCGGAACAGGCTGTATTTCATCTTTATTATGCTTTTCACTTAGATGACTCGCAGATTAATGAAATTCTCATGATTCCGTATGCTCATGGAATGCGGATTAGTATGTTGAATTACCTTCAAAAATGGACAAGTACTCCAGAAATATTTGCATGTCCAGAAAGCATTTCTCAGATATGCACAATATCACTGACAAAGCTAATGGCTGAGATAAATACAACAGAGGATATCCAACATGTGTATTCTAGACGTTTCAGAAAACAATTACGGAAAATTCATATTACACAACAACCGACAGATCATTTATTTCGTGGAATTTTGCGGGCTGCAGCTGTTTTTCTTGCGATTTCTCTCGGATTTTCAACAGCAATGGTCACAAATGCGGAATTTCGTGGAAAAATTTTGGAATGGATCGTGGAGACATATCCGAAGTATTCTAAAATCGGGTTGGAAGGTATACAAAATAAGCATGTCATAGAGGAAGGGAATAATTTAGGTTCTTTCCAGATTAACTATATTCCAGATGGATATCAATTGGTATATCAGAGCAATCTCCCATTAATGAAAAAATTCAGATATAAAAATTCAGAAAATACCAGTATTACAATACAAGTTTCACCTGGGAATGGGTCAAATAATTATAATACGGAGAATTCAGAAATAAAGTCATGTATGATCGGAGAGAAAAATGTATTATATTGGGAAAAAGATGGAGTCCGAATGTGTGTGATTAAGGAAGGGGAATGGCTGATAAGCGTTGTCACAGAACTTCCATTTAATGAAGTATTCAAAATTGTGGAAAATATAAATTATTGTAATTGACATGTCCCTAAAGTCTCATTTGACCGTTATATAGATGAAAAAGATAAAGGAGGACGTGTTTATGAAAAGACACAACAGCAAATGTGCGGCATCTATAAAAGCACTGATTGACGTAGCTGCTAGTGATGACGTGGTTACAATGACTTTTCGTTATAAATGCAAAGAGGTGTGGGAGTCTGATCCATCTTATTCTGATGGTGGATTTTGGTTTTTGGGATATGTGACAGACTCTTCATATTTTAAATATACTATTAATTAAAACGCTTATGCTAACTGCTAATATCGCAAAATTATTTATTCCTATTGAGATCTGTTTTGCTGATATGATATTAGTTTTCTATGAAGGCTATTAAAGCAAAAATCAGTTTTTCTAAATCTAATTAAGAAGGAGATACATGCTTTTTTTATTAATAATCACACCCATTGTCCATTTCTTGCTTGCAAAAACAAAGTTCACAATAACGAGAATTATAATTGTATTGCTTCAAGAAATTATACAGACGATGATATGGAAACGGATATATGCAAATCGTACTAAATGGTTTTCGTATTTTCTAATATTATTTGGTACAATAATTCCATATATGCTATATTTAGATAAGGATATTCCTAGTGGTTATATGGCAACTATAATAATAATAGCGCTTTTTTTATGGATAGAACTTCTACAATATCAAAGAAAACTTCTGTTTTTCACTTTTGGTGTATCGATAGCATGTTTATTATTATATTATAAAGGATTTCCAACGAAAATGTGTGAAATATTTCCGTTATTAGTATACTGCATAGAAATATTTCCGTTAATGCTCCAAGCAAAAAAAGAAAAGTAAGGGAATGCCTGACAATAACTCGGATATGAGTGCAGAAACAAGAGTATATCATATATCCTTCGGATAATATAATAGGTTTTGCGATGGAAAGTCGCGAATACTGGTAAAGAATGAATAAAAAGATCGAGCTACTAATAATAGATGCTCACAGAAGTTTTATAGATACGAAAAATAAAGGCACCCTCATTTGAGAATGCCTTTATTTCGATTCCCTATCTTGTTTAGGGAGAATGGGTATGAAGCGATTATGCGGTCTTATGCTGTTCTGCGTAGGTTTCGGTATGACCTGGGCCTTGATATTGCCGACAACCTTTTTTCTTGTGATTACGGCGGCAGCGCTTATGATCGTGGGATATAATCTGTTTTGCGGGTAAAACAGGACAGATGAGTGATGCCGGATCTTCAATTCTGATTTTTCGGGCAAAGGAGTCGAAAAAACGGCACACCGCATTCTTGTTACTTTCGTGATGAGCAGGTGTGCCAAAATTTTTTATCAAGACGCAGAGCAGACGTTTGATATATAGGAATGTTTTTGATATAATGTAAACACGGAGTAACTGTTCAGTAGGTCTGCGCACTTGCTGCGCTGACCGTAAGAAAACATAGGCTGGAGGGCAAAAATCCCATCAGCGAAGCTGATTTGGAATGGATTTTTGCGTGTAACTATGAAGGTACTGAATAGTTACAACACGGAAGTATAAAGATGGAGAGGAGGACTTTTATGGGACCAATTTTTGAGGGTGATGGATGGTTCTGCGTGATAGCGATCATTGTTTCGAAGCTTTTAGCGGATATTCCCTGGCTGTCAGATCAACTGAGACTCCCGGGAATCGTGATGATCTCACTGATTTTTGCCCTGTTTTACGGGCCGGAACCAAAGCGGATCTCGAAAAAAATTTTCGTGGGAGGAGTAGTGGCCCTTATGGTCGCTTCGCTGCTTGGAGAGCTGGTCGGGAATTTTATTGGAAAAGGTATCTGAATCGTTCTGTTGGGAATTCAGATCTGAATAAAAAAATATGCGGGCACATGAAAAAGGCACCCTCACATGAGGATGCCTTCATTTCATTTCCCTATCTTGTAAAAGGAGGATTAAGCTCTCTCAACGAGACCGGATCTTAAGCAGGAAGTGCATACATACATCTTGCGGGAGCCGCCGTTAACCTTAACCTTTACAGATTTTACATTCGCGTTCCAGATTTTATTGGATCTTCTATGGGAATGGCTTACTCCATTACCAAAGTGAGCCGCCTTTTCGCAAATAGCACATTTAGCCATGATTCCACCTCCTTAATCATTCATACGGTTGGATGCAAAAATCCATAACATGGATATCATAGCAGAAGATTGCGTATTTTGCAAGCAAAATTTTTAAAAATTTCACATTTTTTTGAAAAATAGGTGGAATCCCATGGACAGAGAAAACGGGATATGGTATATTAAGGTTATCAAAGTTCAATAAGAAAGGAACTTTTGCGCCTTGATATCAGGATACGGCGCTTATAATCAGTAGGAATGGAGGCTTAGCGTATGAAGGGATGTATTAACAATAAAATGGGACAGATCCAGATCGACACCGATGTTATCGCTCTTTATGCCGGCACGACAGCGGTAGAATGCTTTGGAATCGTGGGAATGGCTGCAGTAAGTATGAAAGACGGTCTGGTAAAGCTTTTAAAGAGAGAAAGCCTGACTCACGGAATCAATGTTACGATCAATGATAATGCAATTGAAATCGACTTCCACGTAATCGTATCCTATGGCGTCAGCATCTCGACCGTAGCGGATAACCTGATCGAGAGTGTGAAATACAAAGTAGAAGAGTTCACGGGAATGCCGGTTGAAAAGATCAATATCTTTGTTGAAGGCGTTCGAGTGATAGATTAAGGAGGAAGTAAAATCCATGGAATTAAAGTCCGTAGATGCCGCTCTCTTACAGAAAGCGGTTCTGGCCGCAGCGAAAGGCCTTGAGGCAAAAAAAGAATGGATTAACGAATTAAACGTATTCCCGGTTCCGGACGGAGATACGGGCACGAATATGACCATGACGATCATGGCGGCTGCGAGAGAAGTGGCAGCGATCGAAAATCCGACAATGGAATCCATCGCGAAAGCCCTCTCATCCGGTTCCTTAAGAGGCGCCCGCGGTAACTCCGGCGTTATCTTATCCCAGTTATTCCGCGGCTTTACAAAGGAGATCAAGGAATCCAATGAGATTACCGTGACAACTCTGGCAAACGCGTTTACCCGCGCGACTGAGACTGCTTATAAAGCAGTTATGAAGCCGAAGGAAGGTACGATCTTAACAGTTGCAAAGGGAATGGCAGAAAAGGCCGTTGATCTTGCGACACAGACTGACGATGTGATCGACTTCCTGACCCAGGTGATCGAGGAAGGTGACTATGTATTAAGCCAGACTCCGGAGATGCTCCCGGTATTAAAACAGGCGGGTGTAGTTGACTCCGGCGGACAGGGTCTGATGCAGGTCATGAAAGGCGGTCTTGACGGTCTTTTAGGAAAAGGGATCCCGTTTGATGCGGTCGCTCCGGCCTCCGGAAATGAAGGATCCGCAAAGCCGAAGGTGGCTGCAGGAAGTGATGATCTTTCCACATCGGATATTAAATACGGCTACTGCACTGAGTTCATCGTAAACGTGGAAAAACCGTACGATATGGAGGAAGAGCAGAAGTTTAAAGGATATCTGGAATCCATCGGTGACTGTGTTGTCGTTGTCTCCGATGACGATATCATCAAAGTCCATGTTCACACGAACCATCCGGGTCTCGCGTTCGAGAAAGGCTTAACCTACGGTTCCCTTTCCAGAATGAAAATCGACAATATGCGCGAGGAACACCACGAGCGTCTGATCCAGAACGCGTCGAACGTTGCCCAGACACCGGATGCCCCGGCGGAGGCAAAAGAAGAAGCTCCGGCTGCCGATGAGCCGAGAAAGCCATACGGATTTATCGCTGTCTCCATCGGCGAAGGTCTCGGCGAGATCTTTAAGGGGATCGGTGCCGACTATCTGATCGAGGGCGGCCAGACGATGAACCCGAGTACCGAAGATATGTTAAATGCCATCGATAAGGTCAACGCTGACGTGATCTATATCCTTCCGAACAACAAGAACATCATTCTTGCCGCAGAGCAGGCAAAGAGTCTTGTGGAAGATAAGAAGATCTTCGTCGTTCCGTCAAAGACCGTACCGCAGGGAATCGCAGCTCTCATCAACTTCCTCCCGGATCTTTCTCCGGAAGAGAACCTTGAGAACATGACTGCTGAGATGGGACATATCCGTACCGGCCAGATCACCTACGCAGTCCGTAATACAAACATTGACGGAATGGAGATCCACGAGGGCGATATCATGGGAATCGGCGATTCCGGCATGCTGGCAGTCGGTCAGGATGTGGAGGAGACGGTTCTTGAAACCTTAAAACGCATGGTGGATGATGAATCAGAACTCATCAGCGTCTACTACGGCGAAGATGTAACGGAAGAGAAGGCCGAAGCGCTCGTAAAGAAGGCGCAGGAAGCATTCCCGAACTGTGAAGTGGAATTAAACGACGGCGGTCAGCCGATCTATTATTACCTGCTCTCTGTAGAGTAAGCAGAAAAGTGTCCCGGAAATTGCAGGAACCGCTCAGAGTGTTTCTGTACGATCCTGTATTTCCCGACATATGTACAACGACAGAAAAAGCTGCTCCTTTTGGTCAAGAGACCTGACGAGGCAGCTTTTTCCGTTGCCGCCCGGTTGAAAGGAATAGTCCGCGGCGGATCCTGGCATGCAGATATGAGGCCAGAAGAAATGAGAAAGGAGCATGAAACCGATGGCAAACGACCAGTCCATAGAGACCTTAAAAGGGATCGGAGAAAAAACAGCAAAACTTTTTGAGAAAGTCGGGATCCGCACCATCGATGACCTGCTCCATTACTATCCGAAGGGATATGACACGTACGGGGAGCCGAAGGCGATCGGCGAGCTCTCCGAGGATGAGACCGGCGCTGTAGAGGGCTTTTTAAAGAGCGGAGCGACCGGCGTCCATATCAATGGGCTCTCGATCGTCCAGGCGACGATCAGCGACATGACAGGGAAACTGCGCCTTGTCTGGTATCATATGCCGTACCTGAAAAATACGCTCCGTCCGGACAGTCACTTTATTTTCCGCGGACGTGTGATCCGGAAGAAGAACGGTCTCACAATGGAACAGCCCCAGATGTTTAAACCGGAGGCATATGAGGAACTTTTATCCAGCATGCGCCCGGTCTATGCACAGACAAAAGGTCTTGGAAATAAGACGATCACCTCCGCAGTCGAACAGGCGCTCGCGATCCGCACCCTGGAGAGGGATTATCTTCCGGCCAGCTTAAGGATCTCCAACGAACTTGCGGAGTATAATTTTGCGATCGAGCACATCCACTTTCCGGCAAACGAGGAAGACCTGAGATTTGCGAGAAAGCGGCTCGTCTATGACGAGTTCTTCTTCTTTCTTCTGGCTGTGCGCCATTTAAAGGAAAAACGCCAGAACATCCGGAGCCCGTTTCATGTAGAAAAGCAGGAAGAATGCAGAAGACTCCTGAAAGATCTGCCGTACAGGCTCACGAATGCTCAGCTGAGGACCCTGGAGGAGGTGCTGGGAGACTTAAAGAGCGGCTCCGTCATGAACCGCCTGATCCAGGGAGACGTTGGTTCCGGCAAGACGATCATCGCGGTCCTGGCACTCCTGGCGGTCTGTGAAAATGGGTATCAGGGCGCGCTGATGGTCCCGACTGAAGTCCTCGCGAGACAGCACTATGAGTCTGTGGCGGAATTGTTTGCCGCACATGGAGTCGAAAAGGAAGTGGTGCTCATCACCGGATCCATGACGGCAAAGGAAAAACGGCTTGCCTACGAAAAGGTTGCTTCGCACGAAGCAGATATCATCATCGGCACGCATGCCCTGATCCAGGAGAAGGTCGTCTATGACAATCTGGCGCTCGTCATCACGGATGAGCAGCACCGTTTCGGCGTCGCCCAGCGGGAAATGTTTGGAAGCAAGGGACAGTTGCCGCATGTGCTCGTCATGAGCGCGACGCCAATCCCGAGGACCCTGGCGATCATCCTGTACGGGGATCTCGACATTTCTGTAATTGATGAACTTCCGGCGAACCGTCTCCCGATCAAAAACTGCGTGGTCGACAAGAGCTACCGCCCGCGCGCCTACCGTTTTATCGAAAACGAGGTAAAAAATGGGCGCCAGGCATACGTGATCTGCCCGATGGTGGAGGAGAGCGAGATGATCGAGGCGGAGAATGTCCTGGACTACACGAAGATTTTAAGGGAAAATCTGCCGGGGATCCGGGTCGAATACCTCCACGGAAAGATGAAGGGAAAAGAGAAGAATAAGATCATGGAAGAATTTGCCGCAGGGAATATCCAGGTCCTAGTCTCCACCACCGTTATCGAGGTCGGCGTCAATGTGCCGAACGCAACGGTGATGATGATCGAGAATGCCGAACGGTTCGGTCTTGCACAGCTCCACCAGCTTAGGGGGCGCGTCGGGCGCGGAGACAAGCAGTCCTACTGCATCATGGTCAACGCGTCCGGAAACAAGGAGAAGAACCGGCGTCTGGAGGTCCTAAATAAATCCAACGACGGCTTTTACATCGCTTCCGAGGATCTCAAACTCAGGGGTCCGGGGGATCTCTTCGGGATCCGCCAGAGCGGCGATCTCGAATTCCAGCTGGCGGATATCTATACGGATGCCGTGACACTGAAAAAGGTGTCCGAGGATGTGAACCGGCTTCTGGCGAGGGATGAGAACCTGGAAGAGGAAGAAAACCGGGAACTGAGAAAGCGGCTTGACCGGTTTATGGAAGAGAAGTACGAGAAGCTGAATTTATAGAAAAAGAGGAGAATGACACACATGACGAGACTTGATGAACTCTTATATGAAATGACACGCTATGACGATAAGGATGTACGACGGATCCAGCACTTTTTAAAGGTGCATGAGTTTGCGAGACTGATCGGTCTCGCGGAGAACCTCGATCCATACACCCAGGAGGTCCTGGAGGCCGCAGCGATCGTTCATGATATCGGAATTCACAAGGCAGAAGAGAAATATGGACGGAATACCGGAAAATATCAGGAGATGGAAGGTCCGGGAGAGGCACGGACGATGCTCACGGCGCTTTCCTGGCCGCAGGAGGTCATTGACCGCGTCTGCTATCTCGTGGGACACCACCATACCTACGACAACATTGACGGAATGGATTACCAGATCCTCGTGGAGGCGGACTTCCTTGTCAATCTCTTTGAGGACGGCTCCACGCCGGATATGCAGAAAAACGTATTTATCCGGAATTTCCGGACGGAGGGCGGAAAACGCCTGTTCCGCCTGATGTTCGAGAGCGGAGAAAACGAAAAATAAACCGCCTGGACCCAATGGTGCCGGGCGGCAACGACGATTGAAAGTAAGAGGAAAGAATCTATGATGATCGAACTGAAACAGGTATTTTCAGGAAAGCGCCTGGAGGAGGTCCATGCACTCTATGAGACCGCCTTCCCGGCATGTGAGAAAAAGCCGTTTTCCATGATCACCGCCGGTCAGGAGACAGGACTTGTCGAGATCCTGGCGATCGAGGAGAATAACGGATTTCTCGGTCTCGCCATCATGGCGAAAGCGGGAGACCGCGTCCTGCTCGATTATTTTGCGATCGCTGATCAGGCGCGCGGACATGGCGTGGGATCCGCAGCACTTAGGGCACTTCGCGGGAAATATCAGGGCATGCGGCTCATCATTGAGATCGAGAGTACAAAATGTGTGGATGAGGAGGAACTTTTCCTTCGTACACGCCGGAAGAAGTTCTATCTCCGGAATGGGTTCACGATGCTGCCCTACGATATCGATCTCTGGGGAACCGAGATGGAGATGCTGTCGAACGGAATGCCGTGCTCCTATGAGGAATATCTGGATATCTACACGACTGCGTTCGGGGAAGAGGTCTCGGACCGGATCCACTTTTTGCGGGAGGTTCCGGCGGCGGAGGAAATCTGATCACAGATAGAGCAGAAATGATCCGCATGGGACCGCGTGATCAGGGATATTGCCGCTGTGGAAAGAAAAGGTATGGCAAATTCACAAAAAGTACACAGTGGTGTGCTATAGTTGGCACAAATAAAGCTTTGCCAACAATTAACGATGAGAGGATTACAAAATATGAAAAAACATGTATTATTAGGAGCACTGCTCCTGACTGCAGCACTTTCTGCAAGCATTACCGGCTGTTCTTCTTCCGGCACAAAAGAATCCGGCTCTCCAAAGGTGGAAATCGCTGAGATCCGTGATGAGACCGTGGAACCTGACTTTTCCGGCGCTGATATCGAGGTATATTCCTTAAATGCACCGATCGACTTCGATTATTCCAGTGCGGACACCGACATGATCTTTAAAAAGAAGGACGGAGTATGGCTGGATGCCATGGATTCCGCGATCCCGATCAATCAGGATAAATTTGATGCGATGGCCCGGAACTTCTTAAATCTCCACGCAGTTTCCGAGATCGCGGATGCAGACGGCAGTGATCTTTCTTCTTACGGGCTGAGCGAACCGGCATATACGGTTACGATCACAGATGGAGAAAAAGGAGCAATCACCATGGATATCGGAAATCAGGACGCCGATGGCAATTATTACCTTTCCGATGAAAAGAAGATCTACACGATAAAGGCTGCCACCGTGGATTCCCTGGTATTCGATTACTCTACACTTGTTGTCCGTGACGGTCTTGATCTTCAGATCTCCCCATCGGATATTCAGAGTGTCTCCATCACAATGGATGGAAAGACAACGACCATCAGCAGCTCCGATACGGAAGCGATGACGAAGATCGCAGACGGGATCAACAACCTCAAGGCATTTGATTATGCGAGCTATCATATCCTGAGTCAGGAACTTACAAATGCAGACCTGACGACGGATACGCGCAACACCTTCCAGGCAGAGCTTACGGTAAACGGAGAGAAGAAATCTCTCACAGTCTATGTCGGAACCTATGCAAATCCAGATCAGACATACCGTTATATCCAGCTTGACGGTTCCAACATGATCATGGTGGTCGACAATAATGTCGTTTTGAATCTTTTAAACGGAATGATCCCGGAAAAAGATCTTCAGTAATGCGGAAGAGACTTGTTTTGCAAAGTTTCTGAGAATTTTTCAGGTCAGAAGGCAAGGAAAAGGAGAGAGAATCTACCTTTTCCTTGCCTTTTTTTCTTGTTTGAGCTATTATAATACATAACTTTGAAAATAAAGGAGAGAAAAACATGAATCGATTACTCGATCTCTTCCTTACGTTTGCCAGAATCGGCGGTCTTACCTTTGGCGGCGGATATGCGATGCTTCCAATCCTCCAGAGAGAAGTCGTTGAGAAAAAAAAATGGACAACGGAAGAAGAACTTATGGACTATTACGCGATCGGACAGTGTACTCCGGGCGTTATCGCGGTAAATACAGCGACTTTCGTCGGTCAGGGACTCGCAGGTCCGATCGGCGGTATTGTTGCAACCCTGGGAGTTGTATTCCCGTCCCTGATCATCATCACGGTCATCGCAGCGTTTATCCAGAACTTCGCACACCTTGCGATCGTCCAGAACGCTTTCGCGGGGATCCGTGTCTGTGTCTGCGTCCTGATCTTCAATGCGGTCGTAAAGCTCTGGAAAAAAGCGGTCGTCGATAAGCCGACACTTGTGATCTGCGTGCTCGTGATCCTCGGCTCCGCGCTGACAGATCTTTCCCCGATCGTATTTGTAATTTTTGCGGCGGTTGTTGGAATTATCCTGAAGAATAAGGAGGTGGCTTCCAAATGATGATCCTGATCCGATTATTCTTCGAATTTTTCAAAGCCGGACTCTTCGCGATCGGCGGCGGAATGGCGACACTGCCGTTCCTCTATAATATCTCCGACAAGACCGGATGGTTCACTTACGGACAGCTTGCCGATATGGTGGCGATCTCCGAGTCCACACCGGGACCGATGGGCGTCAACATGGCAACCTATGTCGGCTTTACAACGGCCGGACCGGTCGGCGCAGTCATTGCCACACTCGGTCTGATCACACCGTCGATCATCGTGATCCTGATCATTGCCGGCTTCTTAAAGGCATTTAAGACAAACAAATATGTCCAGAACGCCTTTTACGGTCTCCGCCCGGCCTCCACAGGCCTGATCGCGGCGGCAGGACTTTCCGTCCTTTCCTTGGTCCTTCTTCATAAAGACGCCTTCGCGGCGAGCGGAAAGATCACAGACCTGATCAGTATCCGCAGCATCGTCCTTCTCGTGGTGCTCTACTATTTCACCGCGATCTGTAAAAAAACAAAAGGACTTCACCCGGTAGCGTTCATCGCGGCTTCCGCTGTGATCGGGATCGTACTCCGGTTCGGTGGAGTATAAATTTCAGTACATCAGCCTGTGGGGGATCTTCCGCAGGCTTTTTATTTACGCGAACAGCGAGCCAAAGTCCGCGCTTGCGCGAGACCCTGGCGACTGTCGCGATAACAAGGGGAAACCCGCGAAGCGTGTTTTCATCTGTTTTTCGAATATATGTTCGATAGAAAACACTTGCAATTCTGGAAGTTTTGAGTGTATAATAGGAAAAGCTGACTACAAAACATGGCCGGAGCATTATGCAGCGGCCACGAAAATAAAAATGAAACTGCGGCGGGGAAATGCTCTCTGCCGCAGTTTATGACTTATAATTGGAGGTCTTTACATGGCGAAAGCACAGTATAATGCTGACAGTATCACCGTACTGGAAGGACTGGAGGCAGTCCGCAAACGTCCCGGAATGTACATCGGAGGCGTTGGAACTAAGGGCTTAAACCATTTGATATACGAAATCGTCGACAATGCGGTGGACGAGCACCTGGCCGGATTCTGTACAGAGATCACGGTAACGCTGGAGGCGGACGGATCCTGTACCGTAAAAGACAACGGCCGCGGGATCCCGGTGGAAATGCACAAAAAAGGCGTCTCCGCAGAGCGCGTGGTCCTCTCAACTCTTCACGCGGGCGGAAAATTCGACAATAATTCCTATAAGACCAGCGGCGGACTTCACGGCGTCGGTTCTTCTGTTGTAAACGCTCTGTCGGAACGGATGAAGGTCAAAATTTCCAGAGATGGAAAAGTATATTATGATGAATATGAGAAAGGGCATCCGGTCGTTGAGCTGAAGGACGGTCTTCTTCCGGTGATAGGAAAATCGAAGGAGACGGGAACGGAGATCAACTTCCTGCCGGATCCAACGATCTTTGAGAAGACAAAATTCAAGGCGGAGTGGCTGAAGAGCCGCCTTCATGAATCTGCATACTTAAACCCGAAGCTGATCCTTCACTATGTAAATAAACGTGCGGGCGAAGAGGAAAGCGTAACTTACCATGAGCCTGACGGGATCGTCGCTTATGTCCGTGAACTGAACAACGGAAAAGAACCGATCCACGAGCCGGTATATTTTAAGGGCAGTGTAGACCAGATCGAAGTGGAAGTCGCATTCCAGTTTGTGGACGCCTTTGAGGAGAATATCCTCGGATTCTGCAACAACATCTTTACCCAGGAGGGCGGGTCCCACCTGGTGGGCTTTAAGACGAAATTTACCCAGCTGATCAACTCCTACGCGAGGGAACTCGGCATCTTAAAGGAGAAAGACAGCAACTTTACCGGTGCTGACACGAGAAACGGCATGACGGCCGTTGTCGCCGTAAAACACCCGGATCCGATCTTTGAGGGACAGACAAAGACAAAACTTGCCAGTGCCGATGCGACAAAGGCCGTGTTCACGATGACAGGGGAGGAGCTGGAGCGCTTCTTTGACCGTAACCTTGACACCTTAAAAGCGATCATCGCCTGTGCAGAAAAATCCGCGAAGATCCGGAAAGCGGAGGAAAAAGCAAAGACAAACATGCTCTCCAAGTCAAAGTTCTCCTTCGACAGCAACGGAAAACTTGCAAACTGCGAGAGCCGTGATCCGTCGAAATGTGAGATCTTCATCGTCGAGGGAGATTCCGCCGGCGGTTCCGCAAAGATGGGAAGAAACCGTCAGTTTCAGGCGATCCTGCCGATCCGCGGAAAGATCTTAAACGTGGAAAAGGCATCGATGGACAAGGTTCTGGCAAACGCCGAGATCAAGACGATGATCAACGCGTTCGGCTGCGGATTTTCTGAAGGTTATGGAAATGACTTTGATATCACAAAACTGAAATATGATAAGATCGTCCTGATGACCGATGCCGATGTGGACGGAAGCCATATCGACACCCTGCTCCTGACGTTCCTCTACCGCTTTATGCCGGAGCTGATCTACGACGGTCACGTTTATATCGCGATGCCGCCGCTCTACAAGGTCGTTCCGAAGCGCGGGGAAGAGCGCTATCTGTACGATGACAAGGCGTTAGAAGAGTACAGAAGGAGCCATTCCGGGGACTTTACGCTTCAACGCTACAAAGGTCTCGGTGAGATGGACGCGGATCAGCTCTGGGAGACGACTTTAAACCCGGAAAACCGTGTCTTAAAGCGGGTGGAGATCGAAGATGCCCGTATGGCGAGTGAGGTGACGGAGCTTCTGATGGGAAGCGATGTCCCGCCGAGAAAGAAATTTATCTATGATCATGCCGATGAGGCGGAGATCGACGCATAAAAGGAGAAGTTACCATGTCTGAAAAAATATTGCGAACTGAATATTCGGAGGAGATGCAGAAGAGCTATCTGGACTACTCCATGAGCGTCATCACCTCACGAGCGATCCCGGATGCCAGGGACGGTTTAAAGCCGGTACAGCGCCGAGTTCTCTATGATATGAGCGAGCTCCATCTGGACCACGACAAGCCGCACCGGAAATCGGCCCGTATCGTCGGCGATACGATGGGTAAATATCATCCGCACGGTGACAGCTCGATCTATGAGACGTTAGTCGTATTATCCCAGGATTTCAAAAAAGGAATGGCGCTGGTGGATGGTCACGGAAACTTCGGCTCGATCGAAGGTGACGGCGCTGCAGCCATGCGATACACTGAGGCGCGCTTAAAGAAGTTCGCGGAAGAAGTTTATTTAAAAGATCTTGATAAGACCGTGGATTTCGTCTCGAACTACGATGAGACGGAAAAAGAGCCGGAAGTCCTTCCGGTCCGTGTGCCGAACCTTCTCGTAAACGGCGCGGAGGGAATCGCAGTCGGAATGAGCACCAGCATCCCAACCCACAATCTGGGCGAAGTGATCGATGCGGTGAAGGCGTATATCGACAACCGCCTTCTCACCGTGGAAGAACTGATGGAATATATGCCGGGACCGGATTTCCCGACCGGAGGTATTATCGCGAACAAGAGCGATCTTTTACAGATCTATGAAACCGGGACCGGAAAGATCAAGCTCCGCGGAAAGATCGAGGTGGAGCTCGGAAGAAGAAAAGCGGACCGCGACAAGCTCGTGATCACAGAGATCCCATACACGATGATCGGCGCCGGGATCAACAAACTGCTCGTCGATATCGCCGATCTCGTGGAGACGAGAAAACTCACCGATGTGGTGGACATCTCGAACCAGTCAAACAAAGAAGGCATCCGAATCGTCCTGGAGCTCAAGAAGGACGCCGATGTCAATAAGATCAAGGCGATCCTCTACAAGAAGACGAAGCTGGAGGACACTTACGGCGTCAATATGCTGGCGATCGATGAGGGACGCCCGGAGACGATGAACCTCAAACAGATCTTAAATACGTTCCTGGAATTCCAGTACCGGAATATGACGAAGAAGTACAATGTGCTCCTCGAAAAGGAACTGGAGAAGAAAGAGGTTCAGGAAGGTCTCATCGAGGCCTGCGACGTGATCGACCTGATCATCGCCGTACTCCGCGGCTCAAAGAACATGAAGGACGCGAAGGAATGCCTGATGACGGGAAATACCGAAAAGATCAGATTCCGTGTGCCGGGCTTTGAGGAGGATGCAAAGAATCTTCACTTTACCGAGCGCCAGGCGACAGCGATCCTCGAGATGCGCCTCTATAAGCTGATCGGCCTCGAGATCCTTGCACTCCAGAAATCGTATAAAGAGACCCTGCGGAAGATCCGGGAATATCAGCATATCCTCTCCAACCAGAAAAACATGGACGTTGTCATCAAGGAAGATCTCGATGCGATCAAGGCAGAGTTCGCAGAGCCGAGAAGAACACTCATCGAGGACGGCGAGGAGATGGTCTATGTGGAGGCGAAGGAAGCAGCGAAGGAAGTGATCTTCGTTATGGACCGCTTCGGCTACTGCAAGACGATGGACCGCTCCATCTATGAGAGAAACCAGGAAACGGTGGACAGCGAGAATGTCCGCGTCCTCCCGGTGATGACAGATGATAAACTCTGCATGTTCTCTGATACCGGAACCATGTATCAGGTGAAAGTCGCCGAGTTCCCTGCGCTCAAAATGAAGGATAAAGGAATCCCTATCGAGAATGTCAGCAAATTTGACGGCAAGACGGAGACACTTCTCTTTATGCTTCCGGCTTCCGGCCTTGCAGGGAAAAAGTTCCTGTTCGCGACATCCCAGGCATCCGTAAAGATCGTTCCCGGTGAGGAGTTTATGACGGCAAACAAGACCGTTGTCGCAACGAAGCTCGCCGAAGATGATAAACTTGTGGAGATCCGGGAAATCGGCACGGAAGTCGACGGGGAGCGAGATGTGGTTCTCCAGACTGTGGATGGAATGTTCTTAAAATTCCCGCTCGCGGAGATCCCGGAACTTAAAAAGAACAGCCGCGGCGTTCGCGGGATCCGTCTCGAAAAGGAAGATACGCTGGAACATGTCTATCTGCCGGATGTCGACGGAACTGCTCACTATAAAGGAAAAGAAGTTGCCCTCGGACGGTTAAAAGCCGCAAAGAGGGATGGAAAAGGGACGAAAGTTCGGTTATAATATAATATATAGGAATAGCATTCGATAAAAAAAGGAGGAACTACCATGAACGTACCAACACCTCATATCGCAGCAAAAGAAGGCGAGATCGCACCTTCCATCTTACTTCCGGGCGATCCGCTCCGTGCAAAATTTATCGCTGAGAATTTCCTTGCAGGAGCAAGACAGTTTAATGCCACAAGAAATATGTTCGGTTATACCGGATTTTACCGTGATAAACCTGTTTCCGTCATGGGAACGGGAATGGGATGCCCGTCGATCGGAATTTACACCCACGAGCTCATCGAGGGATACGGAGTAAAGAAACTGATCCGTGTAGGCACGACAGGAGCGATCTCCGAAGATGTTCATATCCGTGATCTCGTATTCGCCATGGGCGCGTGCACACAGACAAACTATGTGAAGGAATTCGGACTTCCGGGAGACTTCGCTCCGATCGCAGACTTTGGTCTTCTGATCAAGGCAGTCTTCAATGCGGAGCAGGAAAATCTTCCTTACCATGTAGGAAATGTCCTCACATCGGATCTTTTCTATGAGCCGGAAAAGAAAAAGCATGACGGACTCCAGTTCGCCGATATGGGAGTTCTCGCAGTGGAGATGGAGACAGCTGCTCTCTACGCGAACGCTGCCCTCGGAAAAGCGCGGGCCCTCTCCATCATGACCGTATCCGATTCCATGGTGACAGGAGAGAAGACGACCGCCGAGGAACGCGAGACTTCCTTTGCAGATATGATCCGCGTAGCGCTTGAGGTCATTTAATGCTTGCATTTTTTGTCATTTTGAGTTAGGATAGACATCAACACGAATGTTGCGTACATGGAGACATATGTCCGTGACGGGTGGAAAAATGGCAAGCCGTCAACTGAAGATGACTGTCAGGCAAAGATGAGGAGATATGTGTGATGGAAAAGAAACTTAGAGTTGGTATCCTTGGAGCAACAGGTATGGTAGGACAGAGATTTATCTCTCTCCTTGAAAACCACCCATGGTTTGAAGTGACGACCGTGGCTGCCAGCCCGCGTTCTGCAGGAAAGACATATGAGGAGGCTGTTGGAGGCCGTTGGAAAATGACGACTCCGATGCCGGAAAAAGTAAAAAATTTAGTCGTTATGAATGTAAACGACGTTGATGCCGTATCAAGGACCGTTGATTTCGTATTCAGCGCCGTTGATATGACAAAAGAAGAGATCCGTGCGATCGAGGAAGCTTACGCAAAGACAGAGACACCGGTTGTATCCAACAACAGCGCTCACCGCTGGACACCGGATGTTCCGATGGTGATCCCGGAGATCAACCCGGAGCACTTTGACGTGATCAAATTCCAGAAGCAGAGACTCGGCACAACACGCGGATTCATCGCGGTAAAACCGAACTGCTCGATCCAGAGCTACACTCCGGCCCTCAGTGCATGGAGAGAGTTTGAGCCGTATGAAGTAGTCGCTACTACATACCAGGCGATCTCCGGAGCAGGAAAGACCTTCAAGGACTGGCCTGAGATGGTCGAGAACGTGATCCCGTACATCGGCGGCGAGGAAGAGAAGAGCGAGCAGGAGCCGCTCAGGATCTGGGGCCACTTAGAGGGCGGCGTGATCGTAAAGGCAAAAGAGCCGGTGATCACATGCCAGTGCGTCCGTGTGCCGGTATTAAACGGTCATACAGCTGCTGTATTTGTAAAGTTCAGAAAGAAAGCATCTAAAGAACAGCTCATCGAAAAACTCGTAAGCTTCAAGGGACTTCCGCAGGAGTTAGAGCTTCCGAGCGCACCGAAGCAGTTCATCCAGTACATGGAAGAGGACAATCGTCCGCAGGTTAAGCTGGATGTCGATTTCGAGAACGGAATGGGCGTATCCATCGGACGTTTAAGAGAAGATACCGTCTACGACTGGAAGTTCATCGGTCTGTCCCACAATACAGTCCGCGGCGCTGCAGGCGGAGCAGTCCTCTGCGCAGAGCTTCTCACAAAGCAGGGATATATCACAGCAAAATAAAAACAAGGGGCCCGCTTTTTCGCGGGCTCTTTTTACGCAGAGGAGGTATTATCATGTCAGTAACAAAAGAGCATTTTGGGGAGATGCCGGATGGAAGAGAAGTAAGCCTCTACACGATCAAAAATAAAAACGGGCTGATGGCATCCGTCACAGATCTGGGGGCTGTCTGGGTCCGCATGATCGTTCCGGACAAAAACGGGGTTATGGACGATGTGATGCTGGGGTTTGACGATGCTGCCGGTTATTTAAAGAACGGTCCGCACTTCGGTTCCGTCGTCGGTCGTATCGCAAACCGCACCGGAAAAGGAAGATTTTCCCTGAACGGGACCGAATACACACTGGCGATCAATAACGGTCCGAATAATCTCCACAGCGGTCTTGATTACTACGACGCAAGACTCTGGAATGCGAAGGAAGAGTCGGAAAACAGCGTCACTTTTACACTCTTAAGTCCGGACGGGGATCAGGGCTATCCGGGAAACGCCATCGTATCCGTCACCTACACGCTGACTGACGAGGATATGCTGACACTGACTTACCGCGTTCTTTCCGATGCGGATACGCCTGTGAACCTGACAAATCACGGATACTTTAACCTTCTTGGAAACAATGGCGGTTCTGTCCTGGAGCACCAGGCGCGGATCCTTGCCGATTTTTATACTCCGTCCGATGAGACGTCGATCCCGACCGGTGAGATTCTTCCGGTAAAGGGAACTCCGATGGACTTTACGGACTTTCATGTGATCGGAGAGCGGATCGATGAAGATTTCGACCAGCTTGTTCAGGGACATGGCTATGATCATAACTGGTGCCTCTCCCACGTCCGCGGTGATTTTGCCCTCTCCGCGCAGATCTTCTCCGAGGAAAGCGGAAGAGCCATGGATGTCTATACGGATCAGCCGGGGGGCCAGTTCTATACGGCAAACTGGCTGGAGCAGGGGAACGGAAAATCAGGTGCTTTCTACCATGCGAGAACTGCTTTCTGCTTTGAGACCCAGAACTTCCCGGATGCAGTCAACAAGCCTCATTTCCCGTCACCGATCGTAAAAGCTGGAAAAGAGTGGAAATCCGTGACAGGATACCATTTCTATATTCATGAGTAAAGGACCAAAAATGAAAAATTTAAATGAACGCAGCGTCAGGATCCTGGCATCACTGGGGCTGATCCTGACGACCATGATCTGGGGTTTTGCCTTCGTTGTGATGAAGAATTCCGTGGATCTGATCCCGCCGACGTATCTTCTGGCGATCCGTTTTTCCATGTCTGCGGTCCTGCTTGCCCTGTTATTTCATAAAAATCTGTTCGCAGCGGACCGCCAGACGATCCTCTGCGGCGCGATCCTGGGAATATTCCTCTGCCTGTCCTACCAGTTCCAGACTTACGGTCTGAAATACACGACGGCCAGCAAAAACGCCTTTATCACGACCCTGTATGTGATCATTGTACCGTTTTTCTACTGGATCGTCAGCAAAAAGAGACCGACAGGGCGAAATATCGCTGCAGCGTTTATCGCAGTCATCGGTCTCGCACTTTTATCTCTGCAGGGCGACCTCACGATCAATTTCGGAGATTTTCTGACACTGGTGTGCGGTCTGATGTTCGCAGTCCATATGGTATTTATCGACAAATTCACGGAGCACCATGATCCGATCGCACTGACCGTGATCCAGATCCTTGCGGCTGCCATCATCAACTGGATCTGCGCGCCGTTTCTCGACGGATCCTTTGATTTCGCGGTCCTGGCGAATCAGTCTCTGATCGTAGGCCTGCTGTACCTTGCAGTTTTCTCGACGACCGTATCGTATCTCTTACAGAATATCGGTCAGAAATATTTAAGCGCCTCCACATCGGCGATCCTTCTTTCCCTGGAATCTGTGTTTGGGACACTGTTTTCCGTGATCTTCTTAAAGGATGTGCTGACCGGAAAGATGTTAGTCGGATGCGCCCTGATGTTTGCGGCACTAATCCTGTCGGAGCTTCCGCAGAAGAAAAAAATAACGATCCTTTCATCCCGGAGAATTGCGGTCCGGGGTGGGAGAGAATAAGATAACTAGGAAAGAGGTTTCATGGGAAAAGCATTATTTATCGCCGAAAAACCGAGCGTTGCCCAGGAATTTGCGAAGGCCTTAAAGGTTTCCGGGAGAAAAGGAGACGGATATATCGAGTCCGATCAGGCGATCGTGACCTGGTGTGTCGGACATCTGGTGACCATGAGTTACCCGGATGCGTATGATCCGGCCCTGAAACGCTGGAGCATGGAAACTCTGCCGTTTCTTCCAAAAACATTCAAATACCAGGTGATCGACGATGTGAAGAAACAATTTACGATCGTGAGCGGGCTCTTAAACCGGGCGGACGTGGACACGATCTATGTCTGCACTGACTCCGGGCGTGAGGGAGAATATATCTACCGCCTGGTGGAGCAGATGGCCGGAGTAAAAGGAAAAAAACGTCGCCGTGTCTGGATCGACTCCCAGACGGAGGAGGAGATCCTGCGCGGAGTGAGAGAGGCAAAGGACCTCGCAGAGTATGACAATCTCGCAGCGTCCGCATATCTCAGGGCAAAAGAGGATTACCTCATGGGCATCAATTTTTCCAGGGTGCTCACCCTGAAATACGGTCCGTCCGTGGCGTCCTATCTCCGGGAAAAGCGGGCGGTGCTCTCTGTGGGACGCGTGATGACCTGCGTTCTCGGCATGGTCGTCCGCAGGGAACGGGAAATCCGTGAATTCGTAAAGACTCCGTTCTACCGCGTCATCGGCTCCTTCGATGTCCCGGATCACGAGACAGCAGTCATCGAGGCAGAGTGGAGAGCCGTGGAAGGTTCCCGATATTTTGGAACACCGGCGCTCTACAAGGAAAATGGATTTAAGGAGAAAAAGACGGCGGAAGAGCTGATCCGGTTCCTGAGTGCCGATCCGATGGAGGGAACACTTCTCGCTTTGGACCGGAAAAAAGAGACGAAAAATCCGCCGCTCTTATACAATCTCGCCGAGATCCAGAACGATTGTTCGAAAATGTTCAAGATCAGTCCGGATGAGACTCTAAAGATCATTCAGGAACTCTACGAGAAAAAGCTGGTGACATACCCGAGAACCGATGCACGAGTCCTCTCCACCGCAGTATCGAAGGAGATCTATAAGAATATCGGCGGTCTCCGGAATTTTGCTCCTCTCGCGGATTTTGCCGCGAAGGCACTTGACAGCGGAACATGGAAGCAGAT
Organism: Pilosibacter rotomagensis; assembly: GCF_045062245.2. NCBI lineage: Bacteria > Bacillati > Bacillota > Clostridia > Eubacteriales > Clostridiaceae > Pilosibacter > Pilosibacter rotomagensis. Next base: position 1,889,141 of record NZ_CM170323.1, read on the forward strand.
CGCGAAGACAAAATATGTGAATGATAAACAGATCACTGACCACTATGCGATCATCCCAACCGGTCAGGGATTCGGAGCGCTGCGAAGCCTGAATCCGCTGGCTGCAAAGGTGTATGAGCTGATCGGACGCCGGTTTTTGAGCATTTTTTATCCGCCGGCCGTCTACCAGAAGTTTTCCCTGCGGATCGAAAAACAGGGGGAACAGTTCTTTGCAGCCTACAAGGTCCTCGCGGAAGCGGGATATCTGGAAGTTGCGAATGTCCCGTCAAAAAAGAAGGCGGAAAGCAGCGGTAACAGCAAAGCGGAAAATTCCGGTGTGTCCCAGGATTCCCAGGCGGAGGAGCTGGATCCGGGTCATGATGAAAAAGCAAAGGATCTTCTTGCCATGCTCTCCGGGTTGAAAAAGGGACAGAAATTAAAGCTCCTAAAGCTTGAGATAAAAGAAGGCGAGACTTCCCCGCCAAAGCGCTATACGTCCGGTTCCATGATCCTTGCAATGGAAAACGCAGGTCAGCTCATCGAGGATGAAGATCTGCGCGCCCAGATCAAGGGAAGCGGGATCGGAACAAGCGCCACCCGCGCGGAGATCCTGAAAAAGCTGTTCAACATCAAATATCTGGCGTTGGCAAAGAAGACCCAGGTCATCACGCCGACACTCCTCGGAGAGATCGTCTTTGATGTCTGTCAGGCATCCATGAGGCAGCTCTTAAATCCGGAACTCACGGCAAGCTGGGAAAAAGGCCTGACGTATGTGGCGGAGGGAACGATCACGCCGGATGAATACATGGAAAAACTGGAGCGCTTTGTGACACTCCGGACAAACGGCGTCAAACAGACGAACAATGCCTATATGCTGCGCCCTTACTTTGACGCTGCGGCACAATTTTATAAAAAGTAGCAGGAACATGCCTGTAAAAAATGTGCTTTGGCACATTCTCGCGCCGGGTACGGTCGCTTGCGTCGTCTGATCAGACGGCAGATTGGAGAATGATATGAAAAAAGAAGAAACAAAAATCGTGGATCTCTATGATCTTTCCCACACCCAGGCTGCAGACTTCCTTCGCCAGTTCACCTATCCGTGGGAGGCACTGGCCCGTATCAAAGAGTTCATCCTTGAGCTTGGAAAGACACTCCCGGAAGATGAATATGAAAAGCGCGGAGAGACCGTCTGGGTCCACAAGTCTGCAAAGGTGATGCCGAGCGCATATCTCGGTGAGAATATCATCATCGGAAAGGACACGGAAGTTCGCCACTGTGCATTCCTTCGCGGAAATGCGTTGGTCGGAGAGGGCGCTGTTGTCGGAAACTCCACAGAACTCAAAAATGTGATCCTGTTCGATAAGGTGCAGGTTCCTCACTATAACTATGTGGGGGATTCGATCCTCGGATACCGCGCCCACATGGGAGCCGGTTCCATCACTTCAAACGTAAAGTCCGATAAACTGCTTGTCAAAGTCCATGCGGAGGACGGCGATATCGAGACCGGGATCAAGAAATTCGGCGCCATGCTCGGCGATTGCGTGGAAGTTGGATGCGGATCCGTCCTGAATCCCGGCACTGTGATCGGCAGAAACTGCAATATCTACCCGCTGTCCAGCGTCCGCGGATGTGTGGATGAGAACTCTATCTATAAAAAACAGGGCGAGATCGCAAAGAAAGTACAGGAATAACTGTTTTCTCTGAAAACAGATAAAAAGAACAAGTCCCGGCAAACAAGTGAAAACACGCTTCGCGAGTTTCCCCTTGTTATCGCAACAGTCGCCAAGGTCATGCGCAAGCGCAGACTTTGGCTCGTTGTTCGCGTAAATAAAAAAGGTAAAAGAAAAACCACGATGCCTGCCAAAAAAACAGGTATCGTGGTTTTTGTCTTTTATCTGTTTAAAGCCTGGCATTCGCGATCTTCTCAGGAGAAAAGACCGGAATGTTCCGGATATTCACGGATCAATTACTTTGTTCCGAAGATACGGTCGCCGGCATCGCCAAGACCCGGGCAGATGTACGCGTTCTCGTTTAATTCACGGTCGAGATGGCCGACATAGATCTGCACGTCCGGATGTGCCTCATGAAGCTTCTTTACTCCTTCCGGAGCGGCGATGATGCACATAAATTTGATGTGTTTTCCGCCGTGCTGCTTGATAAAGTCGATCGCAGCGACTGCGGAACCGCCGGTCGCGAGCATCGGATCTGTGACAACGATCGTTCTCTGCTCGATCGGATTCGGAAGTTTGCAGAAATATTCGTGCGGCTCATGAGTCTCCTCGTCGCGGTAGAGACCGATATGACCGATCTTTGCGGACGGAACGAGGGAAAGGACACCGTTTACCATTCCAAGACCTGCGCGCAGGATCGGAACGATCGCAAGTTTCTTACCGGCAAGCATCGAAGTCATACAGGTCTCGATCGGAGTCTCGACCTCAACGTCCTCAAGCGGAAGATCGCGGAGCGCCTCATAACCCATCAGGGTTGCGATCTCCTCAACAAGAGTACGGAACTCATTTGTTCCTGTGGTCTTCTTTCTTAACATGGAGATCTTGTGCTGAACCAGCGGGTGGTCAATATACGTTACATTTTCCATTAATAGATACCAGCCTTTCTGTGATCTGCCAAAGCCTATAGACCGATTGGCAGATCATGTTTTTTCCTTCCCTTTATCATACCAAAACGCAGGATAGAAATCAACCGGATCGTTTCTCAGATCATCTATTGTTATTTTGTTTCCGGTGAATATTTTACAAGAGCATAATCACCCGCCGCATGGCTCACTGGAACGATCAGGTAGATATCTCCGTCTTTTTCGTAGGAAAACGCCTGCGGGAATGTCCCGTCCTTTACGGAAGTAAAATCACATTCTGCAAACACCGTCTGCCAGAGTTCTTTTCCGCTGGACTTGATGGAATCCTTTACTTCAGCTGCTGTGTCCGCCGGTTCTACCACCACAACGTCATCGGAAGAAAGATATTCCGCGATGGAATCCGCATCTGCATACGCAGTCAGACCGATTGGTGATCCTGTATTTAAGTTCACAGAGACGGCATAGCGCACATTTGACGGATGGGCTGTTTCTGCAACGTTTACCATTCCGTGGAATGTAAATACCGCCTTGTTTTTATCGAGGGATACCAGATCACAGTTGATGGAAACCTCATCCTTTTCGGTGTCCAGTTCCCAGGCAGTGATGATCGAGGTCGCCTCTTTCTTTAAAAGCTCATTGACGGCCTGGGTCATGGATGCATCACGGAGATTGGAGAGGATCGGGTATTCGATGGAGACCTTTCCGGTCTTTTCGGTCGCGATCTTCGATTTCACGCTTAACGCGTCGGAGGCGTTGGAATCCTTTTGCGTCTCGATCTCAGAAGATCCGGCTTTTGAAGCATCAGTTTTTGAGGAGTCACTTTTTGAATTGTCTGCTGCCGGATCAGCCTTTGTTTCATTGGAAGTAGTTTCCGCCATGGTCTCCGCAGCGGACGTATGAATTCCAGAGATGTCCACAGCCTCGTGTTTTTTGCATGCGGTGATGGATAATGCGGCAAACATTGTTAAAGCGGCAAATTTATAAAGATTTTTTCTCATAAGAAGATCAGCTCCTTTTATCGTATTTTAATGCGGCACCGGAATAGGCGAATGGAAGAAAGCTTGTCCGGTACCAGGTTTATCTTTCTAAGACAGTTATATTATATCATGAAGACCTGCCTCTTGTACATGAACGCCACATTACGATTTTGTTAAATAAATGAAAGCATTTCATAAGGAAACGCCGGGATCGTTGATAAGTAATTTTAAATACTCAATCTGCAGGAAGTATGTTATCATAAAATTAAAACCCGTCGCCGGTACAAATTCCGGTGATCTTATACGAAAACAGGAGGAGTACTTCCATGAAGTTATTATCACTTTCAGAGGAGTTAAAAAACAATTCTTATCCGGGAAGAGGAATCGTGATCGGAAAATCAGCCGATGGAAAAACAGCTGTGACCGCATATTTTATCATGGGCAGAAGCAGCAACAGCCGCAACCGTGTCTTTGTGAAGGACGGTGAGGGGATCCGTACCCAGGCGTTTGATCCGTCAAAGCTCGAGGACCCGAGCCTCATTATCTACGCCCCGGTGCGCGTTCTCGGAAATAAGACCATCGTGACAAACGGCGACCAGACCGATACGATCTACGAGGGAATGGACCGCCAGCAGACCTTCGAGCAGTCCTTGCGCTGCCGCGAGTTTGAGCCGGACGGCCCGAACTACACTCCGCGCATCTCCGGGATCATGCACATCGAAAACGGAAAGTACAACTTTGCAATGTCCATCTTAAAGAGCAGTGACGGAAATCCGGAGAGCTGCAGCCGCTTTACCTACGCGTATGAAAAACCGGTAAATGGAGAAGGACGTTTTATCCACACCTACATGAACGACGGAAACCCGCTCCCGAGCTTTGAGGGCGAGCCGAAGCGCGTGGCGATCGAAGGCGATATCGACAGCTTCACAGCGAATGTATGGGAGAACCTGAACGAAGACAACAAGGTTTCCCTTTTTGTACGATTCATCGATATCGAGACAGGAAAGTACGAGACAAGAATCGTAAATAAAAATCACTGATCCCATAAAACGAAATCATTTCCATATCAAAGGAGCAAAAGAAATCATGAATGAAATGGAATTAAAATACGGCTGCAACCCGAACCAGAAGCCGTCCCGTGTGTACATGGAAGACGGAAGTGATCTCCCGATCACCGTATTAAACGGAAAACCTGGCTACATCAACCTTCTCGATGCGTTGAACGGCTGGCAGCTCGTTAAGGAATTAAAGGAAGCGACAGGTCTTCCGGCAGCTACTTCCTTCAAGCATGTTTCCCCGGCAGGTGCCGCAGTAGGTCTTCCGATGGATGCAGTTTTAAGAAAGATTTACTGGGTGGACGATCTCGGTGAGCTTTCCCCGCTTGCAAGTGCTTACGCGAGAGCAAGAGGCGCAGACCGTATGTCTTCCTTCGGCGATTTTATCTCCCTCTCCGATGTCTGCGACGTTGACACCGCAAAACTCATCAAGCGTGAGGTTTCCGACGGTGTGATCGCTCCTGGCTATGAGCCGGAAGCTCTTGAGATCTTAAAACAGAAAAAGAACGGCAAATACAACGTGATCCAGATCGATCCGTCCTATGTTCCGGCTCCGATCGAGCACAAGCAGGTATTCGGCGTGACCTTCGAGCAGGGAAGAAACAACTTAAAGATCGACAAAGATCTTTTATCCAATGTTGTGACAGAAAACAAGGAGATCCCGGATTCCGCAAAGATCGACCTTATGATCTCCCTGATCACCTTAAAATACACCCAGTCCAACTCCGTCTGCTATGTAAAGGGCGGACAGGCGATCGGTATCGGCGCCGGCCAGCAGTCCCGTGTCCACTGCACACGCCTTGCAGGCCAGAAGGCGGACAACTGGTTCCTCCGCCAGGCACCGCAGGTATTAAATCTTCCGTTTATCGACAAGATCAAACGTGCGGACCGCGACAATGCGATCGACGTTTACATCGGAGACGAGTACATGGATGTTCTTGCTGACGGCGAATGGCAGAAAGTCTTCACGGAGAAGCCGCCGGTATTCACGAAAGAAGAGAAGCGCGCATGGCTCGACAAGATGCAGGATGTGGCTCTCGGATCTGACGCCTTCTTCCCGTTCGGCGACAATATCGAGCGCGCACACAAGAGCGGCGTAAAATATATCGCACAGCCGGGCGGATCTGTCCGTGACGACAATGTGATCGAAGTCTGCAATAAGTACGGAATGGCGATGGCATTCACAGGCATCCGTCTGTTCCATCACTAAAACTGCTTGCAATTTTCATGTTCTTATGATAAACTTATATGCGGCTGTTGAAATATACAGCCGCGAAGATATGCCGGCGTGGCGGAATGGCAGACGCATCAGACTCAAAATCTGACGGGGGTAACTTCGTGCCGGTTCAAGTCCGGCCGCCGGCAGAAACGAAAAGACATGACTCTCATTAGATGGTCGTGTCTTTTTGCGTTTACGCGGACAATGAACCGGGATCCGCGTATATTCAGGCTGAAAGGAGTGTGTTCCATGACCTGTATGGAAGCAGAAAAGATGGTAGTTCCGTATATGAAGGACGAACTGTCCCCGACGGAGCTGGAAGATTTCCTGGACCATATCAAAACGTGTGAAAACTGCAGGGAAGAACTGGAGATCCACTACATGGTGGATGTGGGGTTAAAAAAGCTGGATGAAGCGGATGGAACATATGACATCGTGGGGGATCTGAAACGAAAGGTAGCGGAATCCTACCGGTCCCTGCGCCATATCTCCACATTCCAGATCGCATCCTACGCGATCTCGACTCTGTGCGGAATGGCACTCATCGTCATGATCCTTTTGCAGCTCCGCATCTGGACAACGATGGGATATCTATAGATTTTAGAGGAGTGAACATGGAAAAACTCGTATTGATCGACGGTCACAGTATCTTAAACCGCGCATTCTACGGTGTGCCGAACCTGACAAATTCGGAAGGTCTCCACACGAACGCGGTCTATGGCTTTTTAAATATTTTATTTAAAGTTCTCGATGAGGAGAAAGCGGACTACCTTGCGGTGGCTTTTGACCTGAAAGCCCCGACGTTCCGCCACAAAATGTTTGATGCCTACAAGGGAACAAGAAAACCAATGCCGGAGGAACTTCATGAACAGGTACCGCTCATGAAGGAGGTCCTGACCGCCATGGGTGTCCCGATCCTCACAAAAGAAGGCTATGAGGCGGATGATATCCTCGGAACGATCGCAAAGCGGGAGCAGAAAGAGGGCTATGAGGTGACGATCCTCTCCGGAGACCGGGACCTTCTGCAGCTTTCCGACACCCATATCAGGATCTGTCTTCCGAAGACGAGCCGCGGAACGACGGAGGTCCACAATTATTACCCGGAGGACGTGATCCGGGAGTACCAGGTGACGCCGGAACAGTTTATCGAGGTGAAAGCCCTGATGGGCGACCAGTCCGACAATATCCCGGGCGTCCCGTCCATCGGTGAGAAGACGGCGACAAACCTCATTGTCCAGTACCAGAACCTGGAAAACATCTACGCCCATCTCGACGAAGTGAAACCGCCGCGCGCGAAAAAGGCGCTGGAAGAGTATAAGGATCTCGCAGATCTTTCCTTAAAGCTCGCAAGGATCTGCATTGACGCCCCGATCGAATTTTCCATGGCGGATGCGAAACTGGAAAATCTCTACACGCCGGAAGCGTATGAATATATGAAACGCCTGGAATTCAAGTCGATCGCGGCGAGATTCGGCGAGGAGATCAAACATGAAAGCGGACCGGAGAAACAGTTTGTTCTTGTGGAGGATTTTTCCGAGGCGGATGCGCTCTTTGAAAAAGCAAAAAAGGCGGACCGCATCGGAATGGAACTTCTTACAGAAAACGGTTCCGTGACAGCCCTCGCCTTATGTTTTGAGGAGACCGGAAGCTATATCTTCCCGGTCGGCGGCTTTATGACGGAGAGCTATATCGCCGGAAAATATGAGGAACTCTGCCGAACGGGTCATGCCTGGGTCCTGGATCTCAAGCACTCCCTGCCGTTCGCGGATCTTTCCTACGGGGACACGGTCTATGACGCCGGGGTTGCGGCATATCTCTTAAACCCGTTAAAGGATTCCTACGGCTATGACGACATTGCGAGAGATCTTCTCGGGATGACGGTCCCGTCCAGGGCAGACCTGATCAAAAAGCTGTCCTGTGAAGACGCATACGCGAAGGAACCGGAGAATTTCACCCGTATGGCGGGACTTATGGCCTACACAGCCTTTGCGGCCGGGAAACCGCTCCTGGAGCGTCTGACGGCAGATGGAATGGAAGAGCTGTACCGCACGATCGAGCTTCCTCTGATCTATACCCTGTTCCATATGGAAGCGGAGGGGATCGCAGTCCGCAGGGAAGAACTTGCCGCTTACGGAGAAAAGTTAAAGAAACAGATTGCAGTCCTCGAGAAGGAGATCTGGGAGATGACCGGACAGGAGTTTAACATCAACTCCCCGAAACAGCTCGGCGAGATCCTGTTCGAAAAAATGCAGATCAAAGGTGGAAAGAAGACGAAGACCGGCTACTCCACAGCGGCCGATGTTCTGGAGAAACTTGCCCCGGATTATCCGGTGATTCAGAAGATCCTGGACTACAGACAGTATACAAAGCTGAATTCCACCTACGCGGACGGTCTCGGAACCTATATCCGGGAAGACGGACGGATCCACAGCCGGTTCAACCAGACGATCACGGCGACCGGCCGGATTTCCAGCACGGAGCCGAATCTCCAGAACATCCCGATCCGCATGGAACTCGGAAGAGAGATCCGGAAAGTCTTTGTCCCGCGCGATGGATTTATCTTCCTGGATGCCGACTACTCCCAGATCGAGCTGCGCGTCCTTGCCCACATGTCCGGCGATGAGCGCCTGATCGAGGCGTATAAGACCGCCCAGGATATCCACGCAATCACAGCTTCCCAGGTATTCCACATCCCGCTTGATGAGGTCACACCGTTACAGCGACGCAACGCGAAGGCCGTGAATTTCGGGATCGTGTACGGGATCAGCGCCTTCGGACTCAGCGAGGACCTGAGCATCTCCAGAAAAGAGGCCATGGATTACATCGCTCGCTATTTTGAGACATATCCGCAGGTAAAAACCTTCCTCGACAGCCTTGTTGCCCACGCGAAGGAGCAGGGATATGTCACCACGATGTTCGGACGACGCCGCCCGGTACCGGAATTAAAGTCCTCGAACTTCATGCAGCGTTCTTTCGGAGAACGTGTAGCCATGAACTCCCCGATCCAGGGAACGGCTGCCGACATCATCAAGATCGCGATGATCCGGGTGGACGAGCGGTTAAGAAGGGAAAATCTCCGTTCCAGACTGATCCTGCAGGTGCACGATGAACTCCTCGTCGAGACGGCGGAGGACGAAAAAGAGATCGTCATGAAGATCCTCTCCGAAGAAATGCACCATGCGGCATCCTTAAAAGTGGAGCTGGAGATCGACATGCATGACGGAAAAAACTGGTTTGAGGCGAAATAGATGAAACAGAAGAAAATTATTGGGATCACCGGCGGAGTCGGAGCCGGAAAGAGCAGTGTGCTCGCGGTACTGAAGAACGATTTCGGGGCGAAGATCATTCTCGCGGATCTTGTGGCCCACGATCTCATGGAGCCGGGAAGTCTGGGACTCAGAAAGGTCACAGAGGCGCTTGGAACGTCATTTCTCACCCCGGACGGAGCCGTGGACCGAAAAGCGCTGGCGGACCTGATCTTCCGGGATAAAGAAGCATTAAAGACGATGAACTCCATCATCCATCCGTTAGTCTGGAAGACGATGAAGGAAGAGGCGGAGGCCGCCAGTGAAAACCTCGTGATCATCGAGGCAGCGGTCTTTGACACTGCACCGAAGAACTTCTTTGACGAGCTCTGGTACGTCTACACGACAAAAGAGAACCGGATCGTCCGCCTGATGGAAAACCGCGGCTACAGCCGTGAAAAATGCGAGGACATCATCGGAAGGCAGGCGTCGGAGGAGGAATACCGCGCGCTCTGCAGCCGTGTCATCGACAACAACGGGGACGAATCCGATATCAAACGACAGCTGAAGGAGATCCTTGACCATGAGATTTGTTAGTATTGCCAGCGGAAGCAGCGGAAACTGCATCTACACAGGGACGGAGGAGAGCCACGTCCTGATCGACGCCGGCATCAGCGCAAAGCGGATCGAGCAGGGTCTTAACGAGGTCGGCTTAAAGACGAGCGAACTGGACGGCATCTGCATCACCCATGAACATTCCGACCATGTAAAGGGGCTGGGCGTCCTTGCGCGAAAATATGAAGTCCCGATCTACGCCACAGAAGGGACACTCGACGAGATCCGGAAGATCAAAGGCCTCGGCGAATACCCGGAGGAGCTGCTGCACCCGATCCTGCCGGACACCGAATTTTCCCTCGGGGATCTGACGATCAAGCCGTTCCACATCGACCATGATGCGGCCGACCCGGTCGCTTACCGGATCCAGTCGGGAAATAAGTCTGTGGCAGTCGCAACGGACCTTGGACATTTCAACCAGTACACGATCGACCATCTCCTCGATCTCGACGCGGTGCTCTTAGAGTCCAACCATGACCTTCGGATGCTGGAGACGGGACCGTACCCATACTACTTAAAACGCCGGATCATGGGAGATTTCGGCCATCTCTCCAACGAGAACGCCGGACGCCTCTTAAACTGCATCCTGAGCGGCCGATTAAAGCACATCCTGCTGGGACATCTGAGCAAGGAGAACAACATGCCGGAGCTGGCCTATGAGACCGTCCGGCTGGAGATCGACATGGGAGGCTGCCCATACCATGCGGATGATTTTCACCTGGCAGTCGCAAAGAGAGATGAGATGTCGGAGATCATCAGTCTGTAGCAGATTTTGCTGATGCTGCGAAAAAACACTTGCATCATACCGGCTATAATGATATATTTTAAGAAAATTTTACGCTTTATCACTGCATAAAGCTACCTTTCCCCGGGATCCATATGTTCCGGCAACGATCTCAGTCCGGACGGATCCGGATCACAATACGCGGAAGGCACAACACAAGGAGGAAAATTTCCATGGATAAAGTTATTATCACCGTAGTAGGAAAAGACACCGTAGGCATCATCGCAAAGGTATGTACATATCTTGCGGACCATAAAATTAACATCCTTGATATTTCCCAGACCATCGTCCAGGAATACTTCAACATGATGATGATCGTGGACGGAAGCGGAGCAAACGTTTCCTTCGATGAAATGTCTTCCGGACTCGATGAGATCGGTGCCGGGATAGGCGTCAACATCAAGTGCCAGCGTGAAGAGATTTTTACAAAAATGCATCGTATCTAATGACAGCTTGAGGAGAGGGAAACAATTATGATTACACATCTGGAAGTCAACGAGACTAACAATATGATCGAGCACGAGAACCTGGATGTCCGCACCATCACTCTTGGCATCAGCCTTTTGGACTGCTGTGACTCCGATCTCGAAAAATTAAACGAAAAGATCTACAACAAGATCACGACACTCGCAAAGGACCTGGTCCCGACCGGAAAACAGATCGAGCGCGATTTCGGGATCCCGATCGTCAACAAGAGGATCTCCGTGACACCGATCGCCCTTGTCGGCGGAGCAGCCTGCAAGAGCCCGGAGGACTTTGTGACGATTGCAAAGACCCTGGACCGTGCGGCAAAGACTGTAGGCGTCAACTTTATCGGCGGATATTCCGCTCTTGTATCCAAGGGCATGACAACAGCTGATGAGAACCTGATGCGCTCCATCCCGCAGGCGTTAAAAGAGACCGATTTTGTCTGCAGCTCCATCAATGTCGGCTCCACAAAGACCGGTTTAAATATGGATGCAGTCCGCTTAATGGGCGAGATGGTCGTAAGAACCGCAGAGTACACGAAAGACAACGACTGCTTAGGCTGCGCAAAGCTTGTTATTTTCTGCAACGCACCGGACGACAACCCGTTCATGGCGGGAGCATTCCACGGCGTTACAGAGGCAGACGCGATCATCAACGTCGGCGTCTCCGGACCGGGCGTTGTAAAGACGGCTCTCCAGTCTGTTCGCGGCGCTGATTTCGAAACTTTATGTGAGACGATCAAAAAGACGGCATTCAAGATCACCCGTGTCGGCCAGCTCGTAGCGAAAGAGGCATCCGCGCGTCTCGGGATCCCGTTCGGCATCATCGACCTGTCCCTGGCTCCGACACCGGCTGTCGGCGATTCTGTCGCTGAGATCCTGGAGGAGATCGGTCTGGAACGCGCAGGTGCCCCGGGTACAACAGCCGCTCTCGCCATGTTAAATGACCAGGTAAAGAAAGGCGGCGTTATGGCTTCCTCCTACGTCGGCGGACTTTCCGGCGCCTTCATCCCGGTCAGCGAGGACCAGGGAATGATCGATGCGGTCAACGAGGGCGCTCTTACGATCGAAAAACTGGAAGCGATGACCTGCGTATGCTCTGTAGGTCTTGACATGATCGCAGTTCCTGGAGATACGAGCGCAGCGACGATCTCCGGCATCATCGCAGACGAGGCGGCGATCGGTATGGTCAACCAGAAAACGACAGCAGTCCGCCTGATCCCGGTGATTGGAAAGGGCGTCGGCGAGACGGTCGAGTTCGGCGGTCTTTTAGGACATGCGCCGATCATGCCGGTCAACTCATTCAGCTGTGAGAAATTTGTGAACAGGACCGGAAGGATCCCGGCACCGATCCACAGCTTTAAGAACTAAACAGGAGAAACTATGAGAATCTATCTGATCCGTCACGGCAGGCAGAACAGCCCGCTTTGCAACGTAAATGTGCCGCTTTCCGATGCAGGAAGGCGGCAGGCCGAGCTCCTCGGCAAGAGACTGAAAAAGGAATCCATCGACGCCGTCTGGTCCAGTGACCTGATCCGTGCCCGCGAGACTGCTGATATCATCAATGAGAAGATCCGTGCACCGAGGATCATCCGGGAAGGACTCCGCGAGATCTCTTTCGGTGATCTTGAGGGACTTTCGGACGATGTGATCATGGAGCGCTACGCGGACTTTTTCGCCGCGAGAGCGTCCATGAAACAGGATCTTCCATATCCGGGCGGAGAGAGTGCGGCGGATGTGATCCGTCGTGCCGTTCCGGTCATGGACGAAATCGCAAAGTCCGGCGCGGAGACGGTCGCTGTCGTCACCCACGGAGGCGTGATCCGGAGTCTTGTGACCCACTATCTTCACATGGACGGGGCGTATGTTCCGCTTCTTGCGAGACATCTGGAAAACTGCGGCATCACGGAATTTTATTACCGGGAATCCGACGGCGAAATGCTGTTAAACCGTTTTAACGATTTTGCCCATCTGACGGATCATCCGGAACTTTTGCGCGGCGGCTGGGGAGAGAAAAAGTGATGGAAAAGAGAGAACTTCACAGTGTACTCACTGATTTTTTAAATGAAAACCTGATCCAGGCGACTGCCAGCGGTCAGGCGGAGAAAAATGATTTTCTGAAGGCACGGATCCGCCCGGTACTGGCAAAGGGCGTCCTGCATTTTCAGGCGGAGGAATTTATCGGAAAACAGGCTTTCCACAAAAATCTGACAGCCGAAGAAGCGGCTGCCTATCTGGAAGGTCTCATGGAAACAAGTTTCCGCCAGCTCCAGCTCGAGGCGAGAGATAAGAGCGGTTCCGTTCTTGTGAGCAAAAAGGGAAAGGTGACTGTTAAGGTAAAGAAAAAGCCGGTTTCCGGGAATACCTCCGGAAATGGGGCATCAGCTTCCGGAACGAATGGTTCCGACGCTTCCGACGCGGCTCTTCAGGCTGCCTGGGCGAACGGACTTTCCCATAACCGGAAGAAGCGCTACATCCTCGAAGAGGGGATCCCGGTCCCGTTCCTCGTGGAGCTCGGTGTCCAGACGAAGGACGGGGCGATCGTCCATGCGAAGTACGACAAATTCCGCCAGATCAACCGTTTCCTCGAATTTATCGAGGACGTGCTCCCGAAGCTTGATAAGAATAAAGAGACGAGGATCATCGATTTCGGCTGTGGAAAGTCTTATCTGACGTTCGCGATGTATTATTACCTCAAGGTCTTAAAGGGATACCCGGTGCGGATCACCGGTCTGGATCTGAAAACAGACGTGATCGAGCACTGCTCGCAGCTTGCAAAGAAGTTCGGCTATGACTCCCTGGAATTCCTTCACGGCGATATCGCTTCCTACGAGGGCACTGACCAGGTGGATATGGTCGTGACACTGCACGCCTGTGACACAGCGACGGACTACGCGCTGGAAAAGGCAGTCCGCTGGAACGCAAAGGTGATCTTATCTGTTCCCTGCTGCCAGCATGAGGTCAATAAGCAGATGAAGAGCGATCTCTTTGCCCCGGTATTCCGCTACGGGATCATCAAAGAGCGCATGGCCGCCCTCTACACAGACGCCCTGCGCGCGGAGATCCTCGAGGCCATGGGGTACCGGGTCCAGATCCTGGAATTCATCGACATGGAACACACGCCAAAGAACCTCCTGATCCGGGCTGTAAAGCAGGGAAAGAAGAAGGAGAACAGGAAGGAGATCGAAGCGATCCTGGAGGCGATCCATGCGGAGCCGACGCTTTACCGGCTTTTATTAGAAAAGAACCCAAACGTATAACTGCCGCCGGCAGCTCAAAAAAGCCGCAGATACCTTTTCATGGTGCTGCGGCACATTTTTTATCCGCTGATTTCAAATCCCTGCATGATCGCATGTTTCAATGTAATATTAGGATATTGACAGAAAAAGGAGTACAGTTTACTATGGAACGTTTATATCAGTATGATGTCGTTGTTGTTGGAGGCGGGACAGCCGGTGTGTCTGCTGCGGTCGGCGCTGCGAAAACCGGAGCGAAAACACTTTTGATCGAGAGAAATGCTTATCTTGGCGGAGAGGCGACCCATTCCGGGGTCAGCACCTTCTGCGGCTTTTTTACCTGCGGAAAGAATCCGGTTCGTGTCGTTGAGGGCGTAGGGCAGCTCGTGTTAGATGAGATGGAGGCACTTGGGCCGACCGTGGACTATGTCATTTCCGCGACCGGAAACTACAATGTCAATTTCCAGCCCGAATACTTAAAATGTGCGATGGACAATCTGTTGGAAAAAGAACATGTGGATTACTTTTTGCATACATACATGACCAGTGCGAAGGTGGAACTTGGATCCATTGTTTCTATTCAGTGTTCCGATGATGAGGGAAGCTTTACCGTAATGGCAAAAAACTTTGTGGATGCATCCGGAGATGCGAATCTCGCTCATCGCTCCGGGGCAAAACTGATATGGGGCGGAGACGACGGACACCCGCAGGCGGCAACCATGCCATTCCGGTTAAGCGGTGTCAACACGAACTGTGACATGTCACCTGAAGCTGTGGGGCGTGCAGTAAGAAAGGCCAAGGAGGCAGGAATCCCGAACCTTACAAGAGAAAAGGGATTTATCCTGAAAAAAGAGCATTCTGATATTGTCAGTGTTCTTCTTCCAAGTGTAATTCCGGAGGGACTGACAGCCGCAGACCTTACCCATATGGAGCGGGAAACCAGAAAACAGGTGCTCAGTTATGTACAGGCCTTAAAAACCTACATGCCTGGCATGGAGCACGCAGAGTTAGCGGTCATCGGACCGTCCATCGGTTTTCGGGAAACGAGAAGAATGGTCGGAAAAGAAACCCTTACCGTGGATGATGTGCTTACCGGAAAAAAGTGCCAGAACAGTGTAGCCCGCTGTGGGTGGAAACCGGAGATCCATAAAGATGTTGACAAGATGGCAACTTATCTGGATGTGAAGGAAGGAAGCTATTTCGACATTCCACTTGGTGCACTGCAGTCAGAAAACATCGAAAACCTATACGGTGCAGGCCGTATGATTTCTTCCGATGAAGCAGCATTTGCGGCAGTCCGCGTCATGGGAACCTGCTTTGCAACCGGACACGCTGCCGGAGTTGCCGCCGCATGTCATGCCCTGGAGGGAACGGCAGAGATAAAACACGTTCAGGAGGTTTTGAAAAAGCAGGGGGCATTGGTATAGGATGCGTAGAGAATATCCGAAAAACGGTATCAATTTCTGAAATGCGTCTTGAAGACGTTTTTCAATTTCTGAAATGCGTCTCGAAGACGCTTTTCGATTTTTGAAATGGTCTCGAAAAAGACAGAAATCTAAAAGACGACGTAATGATCAGAAATACGGAAAACCCGGATACTCACAGAATATCCAGGTTCTTCACACTCTTTCTCCGGTCTTCCTCGATCGCCGCATAGAATTTTCTTGTAATATTTACATCATTATGGCCAAGAATATCTGCAACCAGGTAGATATCGTTGGTCTCCTTATAAACAGCGCTGCCATAGCTGCTCCGCAGCTTGTGCGGCGTTATTTTCTTTTTCGGTGCGATGATCGATGCGTATTTCTTTACAAGGTATTCCACGCTCCGCACCGTGATCCGCTGATTGCGCAGGGAGAGAAACAGGGCATTTTTGTGTTCCGGCAATGTCTCGATGCCGGTCCGGACCGACAGGTACTCATTCAGGCGCCTTGCCACCTCCGCATTGAAATACACGGTCGTCTCCTTGCCGCCTTTTCTGCGGATATGGATCCCGCTTTCTTTCATGTCCACATCATCCAGATTCAGTCCGACACATTCCGATACGCGGATCCCGGTTCCCAGCATCAGTGCCAGGAGAGCGCTGTCGCGGAGTCTGGTCCGTTCATGAAACGCTTTCTGTCTGCCTGACAGGCCGGATCCGCTGTCAACTTCCGCCAGCAGCTCCTTCATTTCCTCCGAATTGAGCCGGACGATCTCTTTGGCATGAGTCCGCGGCATCTGCATGGAAAGTGTCGGATTTACCGTTAAAAGTCCCACGCGGCAAAGATATCCAAAGAAACTCTTCAGTGAAAAGAACTTCCGTTTGATCCCCTGTTCCCTGTTCATATTCTTGTGTTCCGGATCATTCGGGCGGTATTTGAGATCTTCCAGGTAACGCTCGATATCCTGCACGGAAATCTGCGAGAGAGCTTCCGTCTGCAGCTGCTCCAACGGAATTTCTTTCCATTCCTCCTTTATCTCCTTCAGAAAATGAAAAAACATCGTCAGATCATACGCATAGGACAGCCGGGTCATGGAAGATGTCGACGGCTCGATCCCGCGAAAAAAGTCTGTACAGCAGGATGGGAGAGCAGAGAGCATTGCCTTCAGCTTTTCTTCATTTTTCTGATCCCGCTGTGCAAAGTACTGCGACTCACTCATACTGTCTGCTCCTTAATATTCCCTGAATTTTTGCCGGAAGAAGCATCAGCAGATGCCCGGAAATGTTCAAGTTCCGCGATGAGGCGGGCATTTTCCCGGTCAAGCTTGCGGAATTCTTCCTGCATTTCCCGTTCTTTGGCTGCAACAGCCCGTTCCATCGCAAGATCCGCCTGCATCTGTGCCTGCTTTAAACGGTTCTGGCAGTCCGTCTCTTGTTCCTTTAACTGGCTGTTTAACCCGGCAAGCTGCATTTTATTTTCAGCAGCCGCATGTTCCAGATCCCGGACCATGGCTGTAAGTTTCCCGATCTGCTCTTCGTAATCCTTTTTTGCCGCAGTTTCATTCGCGAGCTGACGAGAGAGTTCTTCCTGCTGCCTGCTCAGCTGTTCATTTTCTGATTTGATCGCCGCACTGATCTTAACGATCTCGTCATAATGGGCCGCCTTTTTCTGAAGCTGTTCCACCTGGTCTCTCAGCACATGGTTCAGTTCTTCCAGATCATTGGCCGACTTCCGGGCAGCCTCCATCGCCTGTTTCATACTGAGAGCATTTTCTTCGATTTGTTTTTTCTCCTCGGTCAACGTCTCAAACGATCCGGCAAGTTTCTCTTTTTCGTCCACAGCCTGATCGGCCTTTTCCCGCAGTTCATCGATCGTCCGGTCTTTCCGCTGCAGATCCGTTTTAAAACGCTCCGCCACGCGGGCCTCCGTCGTGTTTCCAAGTTCAAGACTTGTGAGATATGCGGCAAGAAGATCTTTTGTCAACCGCTCAAAATTTTCTATCTCAACGGCACGCCCCGGGGTCGCTGCCTTTGCGTTATTTAACTCCAACACCTGGATCAGATGATCGAATCCCTGTGCCTGATTCATTCCATTTGCAGTGCAGAACGACCTGAACGCGTCCGCAGATGCCTGGTCGATACGAAAATTGACCTGCCGGATCTCTTTTTCATTCTTTTCTGTGCTCATTTTACCGTGCCTCCTGAATTGTTCTTAGTATAGCATGGCATGGGAGAGGAGTCAACTTGATCGTGCGAATGATATACATGTTATACATAGATATTGCTATACATAGCTATTAAGGGACAAAAGTCAGAGAAAAAGCAGGCAAAAGCGGAGAGAACAGAGTTGAATACAGGGAAAAGGTGTAAAAAAGCAGATAAAACGTCAGAAAATTCAAAAGTGTGCGCACACAATTAAAACAATTTGGCTCAGAACCCGCCGAAACGGCCCATATTATTTCGTAAAACCCGAGTTTTACGCAATAATATGGGGTGAGAGATACAGAACAATGGAAGATGCAAGTTGACTATACTTTTATTGAAATAGAGCGTCAATTCAAAGAAAAATAGCCGATTGCATTGTAATAGTAGAGTTAATATTGTGAAATAGTCCTATCGAATACAAAAAGCAGTTTAAAGTTTGCTATAGAACACTATTTTCTTAAATTGAGAGATATTTTCTTTAAAAAAGTCCATCCACAATTGTTTTAGAATTAAAAAGGACTCGTAAATTTTTATCATGCAGCACCTCGTTCCTTTTCGATCATTCCCATAAGTTCTTCACAGAATTCCGCATAATCGCTATGACCGAGCAGGAGCATCTTGTTATACAGTGATTCCATGGTCCTCTCAAAACCGGCGATGTCCTTCTTCCATACCCGGCAGGTAATAATGCAGTACGGAGAACCATTTCGTTTAAATTCATGACCGAATCGTACGGGAACCTGATTCTGCGCAAACAGAGCATCTGCAAGATAGTCTTCATGGTCGACGTACATGTACTGGCAAGAGAGGATGGAAAGTCCGCCCAGTTTCAAAAAATTTTTCATAATTTTTTCTCTCCTTACACTTTTTCCGTATCGTTTTCTTATAGTATGATTATAAGAGAGACGAGCCGGAATGTCATTGAACCTGTAGTTTAAGAAGATCCGTGAAAAAGAAATATCCCCGTCAATGACGAGGATATCTTCGATACTGGTATGTAACAGTCTGCTGAGGATGATAAAGTTATCCAGGCTCGGCAGAGATTTTCCGGAGATCCATTTATAGATCGCCTGCGGGTTTTCAAAACCAAAAGCTCCCTGGATTTCACGGATCGTATAGTTCTGCTCCGAGAGTAACTGTTTGATCCGCTTCCCGGTTTCTACTGGCCGGATTGACAGATACATTGGTTCCATTTGCTCATTCCTCCATGATTCTGCTCCATCCCGAAACACTGTCCTTATATTAACATAAAACTGAGAAAATGAGTAGCAGAAAATTGCTTTTTCATGATGGCTGGTGATTTTATAGGACACCATCTATGCTATGATACAGGTATCAGTTCCGCCAGTCGGATTTTCATTCTGGCAAATTTAAGAATTTATTGTATACTATCACTATATAGTATGAAATAGCTTGCAAAGAAAAGGGAAGTATGATTATGCCAAAAGGAACCAATCAGAAATTAAAATTATATCGTCTGGCTCAAATTATGCTGGAACAGACAGATGACGAGCATTATATCACGATGGCAGAGATCATGGAGGCGCTAAGACGATACGACATCACTGCGGATCGAAAAAGCCTTTATAATGATCTGCGTGACCTGTCCTCTTTTGGAATCGAGGTTGAGGGTGAGTCTGTCGGCAATCGTTACCATTATCATGTGGTCAGCAGACCATTTGAACTGCCGGAACTGAAGCTGCTTGTAGATGCCATTCAATCATCTAAATTTATTACAGAAAAGAAAACGAATATTCTGATCAAAAAGCTCGAGAAACTGGTAAGCAAATATGATGCCCAGAAGCTGCAGCGTCAGGTTTATGTATCCGGCCGGATCAAAACGATGAATGAAAGCATCTATTATTCGGTCAATACGATTCATGCCGCTATTTCTGAAAACCGGAAGATCAAATTTCAATATTACCAGTGGAACGCGAAAAAGGAAATGGAATTGCGGCATAATGGGAAATGGTATCATATCAGCCCATGGGGACTCCTGTGGGATGATGAGAATTATTATATGATCGGTTTTGATTCAGAGGCTCAAAAGATAAAGCATTACCGTGTGGACAAAATGCTGAAAATCAATTTATCAGAAGAGCCCCGTGATGGAAAAGAAGCTTTCTCAAAACTCAATATGGCAGATTATACCAAAAAAAGTTTTGGCATGTATGGCGGTAAGGAAGAAAAGGTTAAGCTTTTGATCCATAATGATCTGGTCGGGGTTATCATTGACCGATTTGGGAGAGATATCATGCTGTTCCCGGCAGATGCAGATCATGTCACCGCCAATGTAGATGTCCGTGTCAGCCGGCAGTTCCTGGCCTGGGTATTTTCACTGGGCCCAAATGTAAAAATTCTCGGACCGGAGGATGTTGTGGAAACCATGAAGAGAGAAGCTTCCCGGCTGATGGAACAGTACGGAGGCTGATATGTCAGTCAACAGTAAAAAATTTTGTACTTTATAGTTAGGGGTTAATAAATGGCTTAGATACAAGGATTATAGCATAAAGTACAAAAATTTCAAAATGTACTTTATTTCAGAATGTACTTTATTTCGAAACAGAATAAAGTACATTTTTTATTGTCCGGATGTAGTGGGGGAGTGGTTTTAGGGGAGAAAATAAAGTACATTTTCAAATCGCTCCATTTTGGAAATTTCATAAATAGTGGAAAATAGAGATGCCGATGATTTCAGAACATGTCAAGATGTTGATACTGTTTGGCTCATTTTGTAATGATCACTATTGCCTGTTTTTAGTCATAATTGAAATCCTTATATCTATTGCATTTTGGCAAATTTAAAAGGAAGGTTCCTTTGCCGTAGCAGATGACACCTTCCTTTAATGATTGATTTTTCTGTTGTCCGCCAACTGATCGGCACCCGAAGCCCGATAAGCAATTTAGATAAATTGGATTCTTATAATATTATGGTTTTCAGAACTTATTTCTTATCTTTTGGTATTCTCTAGGTGAATATCCTTTTAGCTTGTGGAAGAGTCGGCTGAAATAAAGCTGGTTATCATACCCGACAATCTTAGAAATCTCATTGATGGAATAAGTTGTTGTTTCAAGTAAAATCTGAGCATTGGTGATTCGGATTCCTACAATAAATTGCATTGGTGTGGAACCAGTGAATTTTTTGAAATTTCGGATAAACCAGCTGACACTCATCCCTCGTGAGGCAGCATAATCGTCAATATTGATATTCTGATGGTAGTTTTCACTGAAAAAGGTAACAGCGATATCCATCTCATGATCAAGATATTCATTTTTTGATATGTGCTCTCTAGTCAGTTCCCGGTGAAAGCTAATTAAAAGATGGCGTAGCAAAAGGACAAGCATTTCCTCATAATTATCCTGACAGCGTTGGAGTTCGATGATAATACGTTTGAAAATCCGTTCATATTCGTTAGATGAACCAACTTGAAAGATACGTTCTTTATCTGGAAATCCATATTGGCGTAAGATTTTTTTCACATCGCTTCCTGTGAAGTGAATCCAGTATGCTTCTGTCTTATCTTCTCCATAATATTCATATTTCTGAAGTTCTTTCGGTCTGTAAAGTACAAGGTTACCGGCAGGAACAATCGTTTCGTTATCTACATTATCAAAATGGAAATGTCCACAACCAGCAGTGATATATATAATCTGATAATCCAGACGTCCTCTTGGACGGTAGGTGGGAAGCTTGGGAAGGCTGGAAAGACGATAAGTACCACAGCTTCCTACAATCAGTGGACGACTTTTGTCTTTAAAATCCATATGTGAGTGGTTCAAATAACCGGCGTTCATATACATAGGACGGCACCTCTTTTCATACTTTTTATTATTGTATCATTTAGTGCATATTTTGTCCAATCTAATTCATAGACATATTTTGCGGATTAGGATAATCTATATTTAGAAAACAAAGAAACGTAAGGATAAAAGAAAAGGATAAGATTTTCTGTGGGAGAACAAAGAGCAAAAAAGTATATGTATTGGAGGAGAGCTATTTATGATTGTACCGCGTTATTATGAGAATTTAAGTGTATTGCATGAAAACACAATGCCAGCCAGAGCCTATTATATTCCGGCATCCAAAAGAATGGATAACCTGGTGGAACACAGAGAAGAATCAGATCGTATGCAGTTATTGAATGGAACTTGGAAATTCCAGTATTTTAACAGCATTTATGACATTCAGGATGCTTTCTTTGAAAAGGATTATGATACGGAACACTTTGATGGGATTCAGGTTCCGAGTGTATGGCAGATGGCAGGATATGATATGCATCAGTATACAAACATCCGGTATCCGTTTCCATTTGATCCGCCATACGTGCCGCAGGATATTCCGTGTGGAGCTTATGTGCATACTTTTGATTACAGCAGAGATGAGAAAGCATCAAGAGCCTTTTTGAACTTTGAAGGGGTAGACAGTTGCTTTTATGTATGGATCAATGGCTCTTACGTAGGATACAGTCAGGTTTCACATATGACCAGTGAGTTTGATATTACCGATGTACTTCAGGATGGAACGAATACCGTGGCAGTTTTAGTAATGAAGTGGTGTGATGGTTCTTATCTGGAAGACCAGGACAAATTCCGTATGAGTGGTATTTTCCGGGATGTGTACATTTTAAAACGTCCGGAGCAGGCAATCAGCGATTACCATATAAAAACAAAAATTGAGGATATGATTGCAAAAGTAGAACTTGACATGAAGTTTTACTTCCCAATAAATGTAAAGATTTCGATAGAAGACAGAAACGGAGCAGTTGTAGCAGTAGGAAGTATTGCCGAAGAAGGAGCTGCTGTTTTAGAAATTGCAAGTCCGGAACTTTGGAATACAGAAAATCCATATCTGTATAAATTGATTCTTGAGACAGAAAATGAAGTAATCGTAGATCATATTGCACTCAGAAAGATAGAGATTAAAGATCAGGTTATTTACTTAAATGGACAGAAGATTAAATTCCGTGGAGTCAATCGTCATGATTCTGATCCGGTTACTGGGTTTACGATCAGCCGGGAACAGATTATAACGGATCTTACGTTAATGAAACAGCATAATTTTAATGCGATCCGTTCCAGCCACTATCCGAATGTACCATTTTTCTATGAAATGTGTGACAAGTATGGATTTATGGTGATAGATGAAGCAGATATTGAGGCTCATGGACCATTTATGCTCTACAGAAAAGAAGACACCGATTATAACCGGTTCAAACGGTGGAATGAAAAGATTGCTGATGACCCGGTATGGGAAGAGTCAATCGTTGATCGTGTGAAACTCATGGTGGAACGTGATAAAAACCGTTTTTGTATTGTCATGTGGTCAATGGGAAATGAGAGCGCATATGGTTGTAACTTTGAAAAAGCATTGGAATGGACAAAAAAATTTGATCCAGACCGTATCACCCAATATGAGAGTGCAAGATATCGTAATTACGATAAAACATATGATTACAGCAATCTGGATGTGTACAGCCGTATGTATCCAGCTCTTTCTGAGATTCAGGAATATCTGGACAAGGATGGAAGCAAACCATTCCTTTTGGTAGAGTACTGTCACAGTATGGGAAATGGTCCTGGAGATTTTGAAGATTATTTCCAGATGATCCAGAATAACGATAAAATGTGCGGCGGCTTTGTTTGGGAATGGTGTGACCATGCGATTGCTCATGGGACTGCTGAGAATGGAAAGGCAATCTACGCTTACGGAGGTGATCATGGCGAAGAAATCCATGATGGTAATTTCTGCATGGATGGATTAGTATATCCGGACAGAACGGTGCACACAGGGCTTTTGGAATACAAGAATGTTTATCGTCCGGCAAGAGTTATTTCCTATAACAAAGAAAGCGGAGAACTGGTACTTCATAACTACATGGATTTTGATGACTTGAAAGATTATGTGAAGATCAATTATGAACTGACACAGGACGGGCTTGTAATCAGCAAAGGTAAACTTCCAGAGGTTTCAGCGGCACCACACAGTGAAGGAAAAATAGACCTTAAAATCAATGTGCCAGAGAGTGGAAAATGTTATTTAAAATTTATTTACCATCTGAAAAAGAAATTGCCACTGCTGGATGAAAACTATATTCTTGGATTTGATGAAATTGAGGTAAGCAAAGATGATGCAAAATGTAAACTTGCAGAGAAATGGCTACAAAAAACAGCAGTGGACTCTGAACTACAGGTAAATGAAAATGATACACAGATTCATATCAAGGGGCGTGAATTTGCTTATACCATAGACAAACGTACTGCACTCTTTACAGAGATGAAATTCGCAGGGCGGGAATACCTGAACCATCCGATGGAATTAAATATTTGGAGAGCTCCAACAGATAACGATATGTACATTAAGTCTGAATGGAAGAAAGCACATTATGATAGGGCTTATACAAGAGCCTATACGACAGAGGTCGTGCAGGGAAGACATGGGGTAAAGATTATAAGCCATGCTTCTGTTGTGGCAAAAACAGTACAGAAGATTCTTGACGTGATGATTGCATGGAAAATTGATGACATTGGACGGATTGATGCAGATATTGCAGTAACAAAAGATGATGAGTTCCCGGATCTGCCGAGATTTGGTGTGAGAATGTTTCTGGACAAGAAACTTACAGATGCCAGATACTTTGGATTGGGACCACAGGAAAGCTATCGAGATAAGCATCAGGCTGCGAGTCATGGCCTGTATCGGGCAAATGTAGGTGACCTGCATGAGGATTATATCCGCCCACAGGAAAATGGTAGTCATTATGATTGTGAATACGTAGAACTTAACAACAGCCGATATGGCATTGTGGTATCTGCGGAAAACGCTTTCTCATTTAATGCTTCTTATTATACACAGGAAGAACTTGAGAAGAAAACGCATAATTATGAATTGACAGAATCAGATAGTGTAGTATTTTGTGTTGATTATGCATTAAATGGAATTGGCTCTAATAGTTGTGGCCCGGTTGTATTGGATCAGTACCGATTTGATGATGTATTGTTCCGGTTCCAGTTTACTCTGGTACCGTATGTAAAGGGGTAATAAAATTTCAGGTGACCTGTAAACAAGGAAGGAGAGTATGGTTGTCTTATGGGAGAAAAAAAGTATTTAAAATGGTATAACAAAATTGGATATGGTTCGGGTGATATTGCAGGTAATGTAGTCTATGCGTTCCTGACATCCTTCATGATGCCCTATCTGACAGACTCAGTAGGACTTGCTGCAGGTGTCGTAGGTACCCTGATTGCCGTATCAAAACTATTTGATGGTTTCACGGATATATTTTTTGGATCAATGATCGACAAAACACACAGTAAAATGGGAAAAGCAAAGCCTTGGATGCTGTATGGATATATTGGCTGCGCCATTACATTAGTCTGCTGTTTTGCGGTACCAGTCAGCTTGGGGACGACTGCTAAATATGCATGGTTCTTTATCTCTTATACACTGTTAAATGGTGTGTTTTATACAGCAAACAATATTGCGTACTCAGCACTTACGTCACTGATTACAAAGAACAGCAAAGAGCGTGTACAGATGGGATCTTACCGTTTTATTTTTGCATTTTCAACAAGTCTTCTGATTCAGGCGATTACAGTTGGATTTGTAGATAAATGCGGTGGAGATGCTGCGGCATGGAGAACGGTTGCTATTATCTATGCAATTATCGGCCTTGTCGTAAATACGATTTCAGCACTTTCTGTTAAGGAACTTCCGGAGGAGGAACTTAATGAAGGAGAAGTAAAGAATGATAATGAAAAGTACGGAATGGTACAGGCATTCAAGCTTCTTGTCAAAAACAAATATTACATGATGATTTGTGGAACATATATTTTACAGCAGTTATATGGTGCCATGATTGGAGCTGGCATTTATTACATGACATGGGTACTGAAAAATAAGAATTTGTTTGGACAATTTGCATGGGCGGTAAACATTCCACTGATCATTGCCCTGATTTTCACACCGACATTAGTTGGTAAGTGGAAGGGTATGTATAAACTGAACTTGAGAGGTTATATCTTAGCAGTCATCGGTAGAGCACTTGTTGTTGTTGCCGGATATATGGGTAGTGTTCCGCTGATGATGGCGTTTACAGCTCTTGCAGCTTTAGGTCAGGGACCATGGCAGGGAGATATGAATGCTGTTATTGCATCCTGCTCTGAATACACTTATCTTACACAGGGAAAGAGAATTGATGGAACGATGTACTCTTGTACTTCTCTTGGTGTAAAAATCGGTGGAGGTATTGGAACCGCTGTTGTTGGATGGATGCTTGAGCTTAGTGGATATGTCGGAAAAAATGCAACTCAGCCACAGTCTGCACTTGATATGATGCAGTTCATGTATCTTTGGCTTCCGTTAATCTTTGATGTATTGATTATGTTTGCACTTTCAAGAATGAATGTTGAAGATGCAAATAAAAAACTGAAAGCAGAAAAAGGAATTGCTGCAGATGAAATAACAGATGCATCAGACATGAATTAGCATTTGACAGGGAAAAAGCATTGTTTGAACATTATTCAATAAGGCAATGCTTTTTCTATATAAATATCTTCAGGACATTTGATGATCTTGAGACGATTATTACAACTGCATGGAAATGGCATAGAAATCATCCGAATGGTTATGAAGCATAATATAAGGGCAGTAAAATGATTGATCAGCTGATTCCTGAATTGGTCGCTTATGGATTGCAAAGTGGATTAAATAGATGATCCAGATATAAGAGAACAGAGGAAGGAAAAGTTGTATTCAAAAGATTTATAGAAAGTCTATAAAAAAGACCACATCCTTTTGTGAAATGGTCTTAAGCAAAATATTCAGTTTTCACAAAACAGTCTGTTTAGTATTTATACATGGTATGGATGCGCAAAATATTCTGTGTAGAATAGTAAAAGGTCATTCAGGTATTTTTTAAGGTTGCTCATTTGCAATTCCTCCTTTCCTTGTTTACAAGTCGATTATAGGATAGATAAAAAAGGATTGCTTGCCAAATCGAAAGAAGATATAGACAAATGTTGCAAAGGAGAGTATTTCATGCAGTTAAAATATGTTGACACAAAAGAGGAAATTATAGCGGTCAATAAGAAGTCAAAACATATTGAACCTCATCTTCATAATGCACTGGAGATTGTATGTGTAACAAATGGAGCATTAGAGCTTGGTGTCGGACAGGAACTTTACCATATGGAAAAAGGAGATATTGGATTTGTATTTCCAGATATCATTCATCACTATCAGGTACTGACACCCGGTGTAAATACGGCCATTTATCTGATTGCATCGCCATTTGTGATTAGTAAATTTGCAGATATCATGCAATCCATGGCTCCCGAATATCCGATTATCAGAGCGGAAAAGGTTGAACAAGAGGTATATAGAGTTATAAATGCAATTTTAGAGACAGAACAGCCAGATATAACTGTTGCACAGGCATATCTTCAGATTGTGTTAGCACGTTGCATGGGAAAATTGAATTTGGTAGAAAAGAGTAATGTGGGGAGCAGGGATCTGATTTACCAGACGGTTTCCTATATATCAGCAAATTTCAAAAAAAAGTTTTCGCTGGAAGAGATGGCAAAAGATCTGGGGGTAAGCAAATATGTCTTATCTAGGCTTTTTTCTCAAATATTCCATAGAAATTTCAATCAATATCTTAATGATGCAAGGTTAAACTACGCATGTTATCGTCTGGAAAATACGAGGGATTCTATTACAAATATTTGTCTGGATAGTGGATTTGAAAGTCAAAGAACGTTTAACCGAACATTTAAAGAAAGATACAAAATATCGCCGAGTGACTATCGGAGTAAATGCGTGAAAGATATGTTGTTATAAACGGTTCTATTAATGGAAAAGAGCTTACTGTATCCACAAAGAAAAATCCGGAACGGAAGTTGCAGGCGGAAACCCATACCGTTATAGGAAAAGCAGCCGGAGACTTCCAGAACCAACAGAAGATCCAGAAAAATGATCATGAACAGAGGCTGGCAGGAATCTACTACAACCGAGGAAGAAATACAGGCTGTAAACCGGAACATTAATGAGCAGAAAAAGCAGACCATCGAGACGCTGCGGCAAACCATTAAGGAATGGGACATTGCATGAAGAATTGGAGAAACTGTTTCCAGAATTAAAATAGACACATATAATTGAACCGGCCTTCCATACATTGAGAGGGCATTCTTAATCAAAACATAAGGGAAATCCGTATAGACTAAGAGAAGGTCACTTTACATCCCTCAAAATGGGTAAAGTGACCTTTTTATATTATCTTTTATTTAAGGGGAATCATGTATTAGAAACTATTATAAAGTATAATTTAAAAATCTTTATACTTTATACAGTTTTACTTTTTACTTGGCAAATATGAATTTTGAACTTTATTTTAGCAAAATACTATTTTCACTTTACACGGAAATAAAGTACGAAATTAGCCTTTTTTACCTAAAAAATTTTTTTACTTTTGTACGAAAATTAAATTTTTACTTAGATAGTTTACATAATATAATTATGTCAATCTTCGCGCAGCTTTACAACATTCCGCGCCGACCGTCTGCGTTCTTCCTCTTGGGCAGCATAATGTTTTCTTGTCGTATTGACATCATTATGGCCTAAGACGGAGGCGACGAGGTAAATATCTCCGGTTTCCCGGTAAAGGCTTGTACCGTAGGTGCTGCGGAGCTTGTGTGGAGTGATCTTTTTCAGCGGTGTGACAAGTTTCGCGTATTTTTTTACGAGATTTTCCACGCTGCGCACATTGATCCGTTTCCGCTGCATGGAGAGAAAGAGGGCATCCTCATTTCCCGGGACGGCATCGATCATTTCACGCTCATCCAGATAGTCTTCCAGTACATCGCGGACTTCATCACTGAAGTAGATAACGGATTCCTTTCCGCCTTTCCGGTAAACTCTGGCACCGCAGGTATCAAGGTCGATATCATTGATATTTAATCCAACGCATTCAGAAACACGGATACCGGTTCCGAGGAGGAGTGACATCATTGCAAGGTCTCGAACCTTTGTTCGTTCATGGTAAAGTTTCTGTTTCTCGGTCAGTTTATCACCTTCCTCAACCTCATCGAGGAGCTTTGCCACCTCATCGATCTCCAGACGGATAATTTCCTTTTCGTGGAGCTTCGGCATGCGCACGAGGGCGGCGGGGTTCTTCTCGATCCGCTCATTTCGGAAGAAATAGCTGTAAAAGCTGCGAAGAGAAGAGACCTTCCGCATGAGTCCACGTTCTGTATTTATAACATCTTCATTTGTATCACTCGGATGACATTTCAGATAATCAATATATTCCTCCAGATCTGTCACCGTCAGCTTTTCAAGATCGGACGGTGTGAGAGTATGGGACGGATTATCAAAGGTGCCGGGATTGGCGGTCTTTAAGAACTGAAAAAATATTTTCAGATCATATGCGTAGGCAATCCTGGTTCTTGTGGACGTGCTTGTCTCGATTCCGCGGAAAAAATCGGAACAGAACGAAGGGAGTTCCTTCTGCAGCTCCCGAAGTTTCTTGATATTTTCAATATCTTTCTGTTCATGGTAGGAGAGTGTGGCCATCAAAATTCCTCCTTTTTATTCTTGCGTTCACGGTCATTTTCATGGCAATTATGTGATTCGGAAAGTTGTTCTTCCGCACCGGTCTGGTCTCTCTGCATTTTCACAGATGTCTCCGATCGACAGGCTTTATCATCCACCTCATCAGATGTTCCAGCCATTCCGATATTCCCAGAATTCCAGCCTTCAATATTTCCGGAAATTACCGCATGAAACAGCCGTTCCTTAATTCCCGGATTTTCTTTATTTAACTGCCTGGTTAAATTTTTAACATATTCGCGTTTCGTATGTCCATCCGCAGGGCATGGATTTTTGCACACAGGAAGATTATACTTATTCTTAAATCCGATCACATCAGCTTCAGAGACATACATGAGAGGGCGGATCACAGTAAGCTCTGTGCGGTCCAAAAATGTCTTTGGCGGGAATGTATAAAAACGTCCTTCGAACATTAAAGACAACAGCATTGTCTCAATAATATCATCCTTATGATGCGCGTAAGCGATCTTATTGCATCCGGCGGCCTTTGCCTCAAGGTTTAGGGCTCCTTTGCGCATTTTCGCACACAGAGAGCATGGATTGGACTCTTTACGGGTCTCAAAAACGATTTTCCCGATCTCGGTGGGGATTATCGTGAGCGGTACCTGAAAACCTTTGCAAAAGGCCTTTATGCCGCTGAAATCCTGAATTCCGAATCCGAGATCGACTGTGAATGCATGAAGCGTAAAATGTTTCGGGTAAAAGCGCTGCAGTTCATGGAGCGCATAGAGAAGAGCCAGACTGTCCTTACCGCCGGAGACACCGACAGCAATATGGTCTTGATCATCGATGAGATCGTAGTCATCAACGGCCTGACGGACCAGACTTAAAAGACGTTGTAATTTCATAAAAAACCTCATTTCATGGAATATATTGGAAATATGGGTGCTTTTGCGCGGAACTATTCGATAAACTGTTCTTTCACGAATAGTTGGAAATCTATCCATATCATACCCTATTCCATCCCCAATGTCAATATTCCGGCTTTCAAAACAAAAAATGCCATAATATATTGTCGATGTAGGTAAACATGTCACAAAGATGTAGGACACTTATCACAATCACATGGAAATCCCGCTTTTCTACTATTTTTTCGGAATTATATAGGAATTATTCAATATTACTTTTTTTCTCCAGGACATAATTATCATTATCACCGGTTAGCGGATCGCTGCCTATGGTAATCAATGGTATGCTGTTGGTTTGCCATTTTTCATAGATAGCTTTAAAATTCTGTGTTTTGATTAATAAATCCTGCTTATTATCCTCTGAAGTATGTATCGAATCATATGGCAGTTCCCGTGTCTCTAATATTTCTTT
This sequence comes from Pilosibacter rotomagensis, assembly GCF_045062245.2. Classification (NCBI taxonomy): domain Bacteria; kingdom Bacillati; phylum Bacillota; class Clostridia; order Eubacteriales; family Clostridiaceae; genus Pilosibacter; species Pilosibacter rotomagensis. The sequence goes on from NZ_CM170323.1 coordinate 1,919,864, forward strand.
CTGGCCCTTCTGATTAAAGGAAAATATTTCAAAATGGTAATTTCCTATGCCATTCCATATCTCAGGTGTATACTGTAGGATATAGTTTTTATGGTCAACAACAGTTAAATAGTACCAACGCCATCCAGCATGGTTATCAGAGGCATTGTCTTTATATATTACAATAGGATTGCCATCTATTATAGCATATATTTCCAATGTGATTTCCAAGGCATCCTGGCTTATAACAAGTAACTCATCATTACCATCATGTGTTAAATCTACCATAAGAGTTCCTGCAATATTCTCTTCGGGATAACGTGATAAAATATCCTCGAAAAAATTATATTGGTTATTTTTCGTGGCAATAAGAAAACACCCTAATCCCAAAAGTATCATACATATAAAAATCAAAATCTCAAACTTTGTTTTTTTCATTTTTCCCTCTTGCTGTGAAGTTCAAAGTTATGTTTAATTTATACTAAATAATTGGTGAAGCCATTATTGATATCATCTACCGTATAGGTTTTAGATTCCCCCGCCTTTTGATCTGCAAAAGAGGTGGATGAATAGGCAGACAAGAGGAATAGTGTCATGCTGCAGAGTACCAGAAATCTTTTTTTCATAGAGTGCTCTCCTTTTCATTGTTTAGCATGTCTCGTTACTTAGTGTGCAGTGCTAGTTATCTACATGGGACATATCCATTGGAATCATCTCCTTTTCAATATTCGTTAATCCTTTTGTTTTCATATGTTATATGAAACAAACTTTCCTATTCACATTCATATGTTACTGCCATATAGCTCTTTGCCACAGAAACCATGTTTTTACGGATTTATTCATCATAGCGACCTCCTTATCCGGGAGGCATCCATCTTAATGGGGCTTTATTAATTATATTTTTCAGGAACTGATCCAACTCAAAATCTATCGATTTGTCCATGACATATTTTGGTCTGTTCACCGTAATGTTCTTCCCGCAAAAAATAATATTATATTGGTATGTTTCCATTGATATAATGGCTCCTTTGTCCCGGCCATTTGGGTGGAGTGATTGAGAATACAGGTTTCTTTTTTCTGTCATTAAACAGGATTGTAAATTCTTCAATCTTTTGCTGACCTGTTATTCTCTTTTTATAAGGTGGGGACACGAGTATGATCCCGGCGATTTTTTCTGCGTTTAAATTATCAAGTCTAGTTATTTTTCCAAAAAATATTACGCCCATGGTTATCAGCACGAAAATGATATATCTTATTTTAATTTTCTCCTTGCCCATACTGCCTCCTGTCTTGGTGCAGTCCGCGTTACTCTTTCCTTTTTTTGAATTATATTATCGAATTGTACTGTTTTCAATACACTTCTTCATATCTTCATAATTCGTAATATATTGTTTATATTTTAGTTAATTATCTATAATTTTTTCTCTTATAAGCATCCAAAAAATCTTCAGCGTATCCAATTATCAGCGCAGAACTGCCTCGATTCAATTTTTATTAATTCTTTTTCTTCACTTTCGTTATCGGCAACTAAAGCAAGCACCTTCTCTCCAGCCACATTCCAGTCTTTCTAGACCCCTGATGTGCTGTAAAGAAGGTGCTGCACATGATCCGCACAAAAATGTTCATCACAATCATCAAATCAATTTCATACAGATCAAATTATTTAAAATTACTTTTTAGTCCCCAGAACCAGACAAATCGGTTAATTCCCAGAACTACATTCCATTAATCCAGCAGATTTCTATAATACGGCCAGTTCGCGTTCATCACGCCAATTGTGACATTGTTCGCGGAACCCGTCTCATGGACACACTGGATCTGTCCGTTTGAGGTAAATCCGAGGAACATGATAACATGCGGCGTGGATCCCGTGATTACCACGATATCGCCCGGCTTCAAATCCTGACGTTTTACCTGCCGTCCAAGAGTCCTTAAGCCCTCTGTGCCCTCATACGGCAGATGCGTTCCTGTGACGGACCAGTATACCCAGTTGACCCATCCGGAACAGTCGAGTCCCTTTAAGATACGTCCCTTGTGGTCCGGGATCGTGACGGAACCGAAATTGTTGCCAGTATAATTCTGGGCGCTGGCCTTTCCACCCCAGTAATACGGAACTTTTCCGACAGATTGAAGGGCGTACCGGATAATATTCTTTCTCGTCTCTGAAGTATCTTTTGGAAGTCTGCTCATGTAGGAGTCAATCTCCGTCGTTGAGAGCGGCGCTCTTGTGCCCTCCACGACTACATTGAGCCCATATGTCTCTGTCCAGTCCTGGCGGTTGATATGGCTTACAAAGGACATCATTCTGCGGTTCCAGCCTTCCCAGCCGGTTCCGTCTGCGGTTACTGATGCAGTCTCTCCCACCGCATTTCCCGCATCATCGATGCTGTAAAGGTTTGCGCTCTCGCTGAGGGTCCGGATGATCGCCGTGATCTTAAGATCGACATGTCCCGGGCAGATCAGCGCATGGGAGGCGGCCGCATGGACGGTGTACTGCTCCACTGTTTCAGCTTGTTCATCAGAAACAGGGATGAACTCCGGATCGGTTTCCGGCTCCTCACTTTCCGCGGATGCTGTTATCTCCGCAGGTGCTGCAGTTTCCGCGGCCGCATGGACGATATAATCGGAGCTTGCATCGGAATCTCCGTTGTCACTGACACGGATGACCTTTACCGTGGTCTCTTCCGCTGCCTCAGAAGAAGGTGCTGTTGTCTGCGGCGCTGTCTCCGCCTGCGCCGAAGGTGCCGCTGTCTGCGGTGTTGTCTCCGGAGCTTTTGTCGTCTCAGCCGCTGTAGTGGAATCTTCCACACGGACGATCGTCGTCTTCTTCTTCGTCTCCTGGATCACGCTCTCCGCTGTCTCAGCCAGGGAATCCAGGGCACTCGTGGTCGACTCCTTTGTCTCAGCTCCTTCTGTGTGGTTTGCAGCTGACGGCGGTACCGTTATTGTCTCAGCTGCCGTTGTGGTGCCTTCCGACGCCCCCTGCGCGGAGGAGGCGGACGAAGAGCTGCCGCTGTAGCTCTCCCCGTTCACGGAAACCGTGTCTCCGGCCTGGTCGATGACCTCATCTCCCACATCTGTCCGGATCTCGGTATCGATATTCCGCCCGGATACGAATGTATCCTCTCCTTCCAGCTCAGAATCTCCCTCTTCCGCGGACGCGTTCGGATCCACACAGCCATCACAGTAGTAGACGTTTCCCAAAACTGCCTGGTAGGAATGTGATTTTGTCCAGAGATCATTGACGTAGGCACGGATCGAATCAAGGTCCGTGATCCCATTGTAATAAGCATATACACTCGCCATGGAAAGAATGTCCTGGGCATTGGAGACCGCGGATGTGACCTCTCCGTCTCCGTTGTAGAACGTGATCTTTACATTCTTAAAATGTTCCACATACCAGGTGGACGGATCATTTTTATTCTGGGTCTTTGATGTCGGATTGTACTGTCCGAGAACGGAGGATGCCTTGCGTCCAAAGGCAGGCGCCAGCTTTACCGGTGCCGTATTTGCCATATCGTAGATCGCAGCAAACCATTTGGAATCCTTCTGGATCAGCTCCTTCATCAGGATCTCCGCATAGCTTGTCTCCGATCCCTCTGCGTACATATTTGCGAGATTTAATTTATACGGGGCCGGAGCATCCGGGTCGATCTCCGCTGTGGTCTCCTCAGTCTCTCTCTCCGTCGGATCCTCGAGGATATCAAAGGTCTCCGGTTCTGTGATCCTCTCTGTACTGATCTCAGCCGGGGCGGCCACCGGAATATATGGCACCATCGCGGAAAACGCGATACAGGTGCACAAAGCCATCGCCAGAAGCGGTCTTGCATTCTGTCTGCGCGTCACCCAGCGCATACAGTCCGCCGCGATCTTTTCGACCTGTTCACGGATCTTTTCTTTATCGAAAGGTAATTTATGAAAATCTAAATGGTCTTTGAACTTCATTTTCGAGCGTACATCTCCTGCATTATGTAAATATAACGGTGTAAGTATAACATATAGAGGAAGGAAAATTGTTTAAGATTTTTTTAATTTTCCAAAATCAGCAGGTTCTTACAGCCCCGGAATTCCGGCATTTTTTTCGGCAAATATATGGCACGATCCGGTCCTTGTTGACATTCTTCATCTTTTCCCATATACTGAGCAATATAAGGACATTGTGGCCGCTATGTGATGAAGCTCTTGCTTTTCCGTAGTAGAACGGGACAGTGTCCGGACAGGTTTCTGCAGCCGCTATGTGAGCCGTTGATCCGGCCATAGTTAAACGGGCAGAGACCTGCCATTTTTTTGCATATACCGGCGTATCCGTCACGGTCACACTCCTTTCTCAAAGACATTAAAGTCAGTCACCGATTGACTTTCCGGACATTTACTATTATAATCCTAGCAAATTCATTTGAATAAATTTACCGCACACGGGCACACATGATCCGTGCACGGTAACAGGATTCTGCCAATACCGGTTCAACCATCAGGAAATGGAGATGATATATATGTGTGGAATTATCGGATACTGCGGTCCTTTAGATGCGCAGACAGTATTGCTAGACGGCCTTACCCAGCTCGAATACCGTGGTTATGACAGCGCCGGGATCGCCCTGTTTGATGAGAACTCAAAGATCCATTTTATCAAAAAAGTCGGAAAAGTTGCCGCTCTCCGCAAGGTGTGCGAGGAAAATCCGGTCGTGTCCCACTGCGGGATCGGTCATACTCGCTGGGCAACGCACGGCGGCGTCACCAGTGAAAACGCCCATCCGCATGTTGCAGGGAAGGTGACGATGATCCATAACGGCATCATAGAAAACTATCACGCCCTGACGGAAAAATACCACCTGGAAGGAAAACTTCACTCCCAGACGGACACGGAAGTTGCCGCAGCAACCTTAAACGAGATCTACAACGGTGACCCGATCCCGTCGATCCGGAAATTTTTAAACCAGCTGGAAGGCTCCTACGCCTTCTGTATCATGTTTGAAGACCGTCCCGGCGAGATCTATGCGGTGAGAAACGTAAGTCCGCTCGTAGCGGCTTACACAGCTTCAGGCGCCATGATCGCCTCCGACCTGACCGCACTTCTCCCGTACTCAAAGAAATACTTCGTTGTTCCGGAAGGAAAGCTCGTACAGCTCACCGCCTACCACGCTGATCTCTACGAGCTTGACGGCACAAAGACTGAGCCTGAGATCCTGGAGGCATCCTGGAACACGGACGCTGCCATGAAAAACGGGTTCCCTCACTTTATGATGAAGGAGATCCACGAGCAGCCGGAAGTGTTAAAGAAAACGATCCTGCCGCGTCTCACAAAAGGTCTCCCGGATCTCACCGACGAGAAGATCCCGGATGAGCTCTTAAAACGGATCACAAATATCCGCGTCATCGCCTGCGGAACTGCCATGCACGCCGGGATGGTCGCAAGAGCCCTGATCGAGCCACGTCTCAGGATCCCGGTCACAGTGTCCATCGCCTCCGAGTTCCGCTATGAGGAGCCGCTGATCGATGACTCCACGCTCACGATCGTGATCTCCCAGTCCGGCGAGACGATCGATACCCTGGCGGCGCTGCGCCTCGCGAGAGAATGCGGCTCCACCGTGATCTCGGTTGTAAATGTAAAAGGTTCCACGATCGCCCGCGAAAGCGACTATGTGATCTACACGCATGGAGGCCCTGAGATCGCCGTGGCGAGCACGAAAGCCTACACGGTACAGATTGCCGCCCTCTATCTTCTTTTCTGCCGTATGGCGCTTATACGCGGCGTATACACGGAAGAACATGCAGAGCAGTTCATGAGTGACCTCTTAAACTGTGCCACCTCCATGGAGACCATGATCCGGGAGGAAAATACGATCAATGAGATCGTCACCCATATCGTAAACTACCCGGATGTCTTCTTTATCGGCCGCGGAATGGACTACGCATTCTCCCTGGAGGGCGCGTTAAAGCTGAAAGAGATCTCCTACATTCATGCGGAGGCTTACGCAGCCGGTGAGTTGAAGCACGGAACCATCGCTCTGATCACAGACCATGTTCCGGTCATCGCGATCGCGACCCAGAAGCATATTTTCGCAAAGACGATCTCGAATATCCGCGAGGTGAAAGCGCGAGGTGCTTATGTGATCCTCCTCGTCACGGAAGATACCGCTGTCGACGAGGGCATTGCAGATGTGATCATCCGCATTCCAAGGGAAGATGACAAATTCACCGTGTTCCCAATCGCCGTTGTCCTTCAGCTCATCGCCTACTACGCTTCCGTCCAGAAAGGTCTTGATGTGGACCAGCCGAGAAACCTGGCAAAATCCGTGACGGTGGAATAAATAAAACAAGTTTATACAAAAAACCACCGGTTCAGGCAGATACATCCTCGCCCGGACCGGTGTTTTTTTACGCTTTATTCTTCTTTTTTATCCATTCTGATCCTTCTGTACGTTCGCCGGATGGCTTCCGTCAGAACCACTATTTCTTATAAGCGTCCTTGATCTTCGCAAATTCCTGGATCATCTTCACAACTCCGTCATATCCGATCTTGCTGCTGTTCATGCAGAGATCATAGCTCTTGGAATCGCCCCAGCGCTTGCTGGAATAATAGTTATAGTAACTGGAACGCTTTTTATCGGTCTTGATCATGAGATCCTTCGCCTGAGATTCCGTGATCTTATGGCGCTCCATCAAAGTCTTGATCTTCACATCCTCATCAGCTGTAATAAACACGGATACTACGTTCGGATAATCAGCCAGCGCGTAGTCAGCGCAGCGTCCGATAATTACGCAGGATTCTTTATCCGCAAGATTTTTGATCGTATCAAACTGCGCAAGGAAGATCTTATGGTTGATCGGCATATCCATATATGCAGAGTTCGTATATCCAAGGGAATACGTATCCATTACCAGAGAATATAAGAAACTGCTCGTCGGTTTCTCGTCATGGGTCTCAAACAGCTCTTTGCAGAGACCGCTCTCTTTTGCAGCCAGATTCAGGAGCTCTTTGTCATAACATTTTATACCGAGTTTTTCTGCTAACGCCTGCCCGATATGTCTTCCTCCGCTTCCACATTCTCTTCCGATCGTAATAATAAGGTTATCACTCATATGCCACAGCTCCTTTCTGTCATCAAGCTTTCTGATACCTGTATTATATAAAAATTTCAGATAATATGCAAGAGTTATTCCATAATTTTTCCGAATTTTTGTATCAGTATATGCAGAAAGCAGAATACCCTGCTGCCTGTGAAATGAGTGAAATTGACAAATCCCGCTCAGGATCCGTTATCTGGGCAGCTTCCGCAAAAGCTCCTCAAAATACTCCGGCAGCGGCGCCGAAAATTCCATATATTCCCCTGTCCGCGGATGCACAAAGCCGAGGATCCCCGCATGCAGCGTCTGTCCCTGAAGCTTGTACGGACATTTTGCCGGACCGTATACGGCATCGCCCAAAAGCGGATGTCCGATGCTCGCCATATGGACGCGGATCTGGTGAGTCCTTCCCGTCTCCAGGCGGCACTCGATATGAGTGAAATCCTTAAACCGTGTAAGCACCTTGTAATGGGTCACCGCGGATTTTCCGTTATTGTAATTGATCGCCATCTTCTTCCGGTCTTTCGGACTTCTTCCGATCGGCGCGTCGATCACGCCCTCATCGTCCTTTAAAACGCCGTGAACGATCGCCTGGTAGCGGCGGGTGATCGAATGTTCTTTCAGCTGTGCTGCGATGGAATTGTGGGCGAGATCATTCTTGCAGGCGATGATGACGCCGGTCGTGTCCATATCGATCCGGTGGACGATCCCCGGGCGCAGAACCCCGTTGATCCCTGAGAGATCTTCCTTACAATGGTACATCAGCGCATTCACCAAAGTCCCTGTGTAATGTCCTGCTGCCGGATGGACCACCATGCCCTTCGGCTTGTTCACCAGGATCACATCGTGATCCTCATATAAGATATCGAGCGGGATATCCTCCGGAACGATCTCTGGCTCCACAGCCTCCGGCACCTCGAAGGAGATCGTATCCCCCTCTGCCGCCTTGTAGCTCGCTTTCACCGGGCGCCCGTTTACCATGACTTCCCCGGATTTTAACAGCTTCTGCAAAAACGAGCGCGACAGATCTTCATACTGTTCCGCAAGGAACTTGTCGATCCGGTCTCCAGCCGTCTCCTCGGTCACAAAACATTCTTCTCTCACTGCTCATTCTCCTTTTTTGATGAGAGGAAGGAAAGCTCATCCTCCTTGTAGAAAAAGCCGATCAGCAGGATCAGAAGTCCGGCCGCGCAGACCACGTAGCAGTCCGCCACGTTAAAAATCGGGAAGTCGATGAGGCTAAAATAGAAGAAATCCACCACGAACCCCCGTACCGCACGGTCGATCAGGTTTCCGACAGCTCCGGAAAGGAGAAGGATCATGGCGATATAAAGAGGCAGGTACCGGCTTCCGGACGGAAGTTTTGCCACAAAGACAAGGACCGCGATCACAACGGCCGCAGCCACCAGGAAGAAAAACCACTGTTTTCCCTGGAGGATCCCGAAAGCCGCTCCCCGGTTTTCCGAGTATAAAAGCTCAAAGACTCCCTTGATCAGCACCAGCGGTCCGTTGACGCGCAGCGTGCTGTAAGCCATACTCTTCGCCCACTGGTCCAGGGCGATGAGCAGGGCAGAACAAACGGCAAGAATGCCGTAGCGTTTTCCGATCGTATTCATAAAACACTCCTATCTGAAAATGGCTGCAAGGGCGCGCTCCATCTCCTCTTTTGTGACGGTCCGGTCGATGTAGGCATGTCCCACACGGTCCAGAAGGATGAACTTGATCACGCCGGCCTCCATCTTTTTATCATTTTTCGTCGCCGCGATCACTTCCTCCGGATCGAGACCGGAAACAGATGTCGGAATGGAGAAATACTCCATCAGTGCCCGGTATGCATTGATCTCATCCTGGTTCACAAGACCGCGCTCCTTACAGATATTCATGGCTGCAAGGGCACCGACCGCAACACAGTGACCGTGGAGCATCGTAAAATTCTTTAATTTCTCGATGGCATGCCCCAGCGTATGACCAAAGTTTAAGGTCGCACGCTCATTCTGCTCGGTCGGATCGATCTCAACGACCTCACGTTTGATAAAATCGCTTCCCTGGATCAGAAGTTTTAATGTATCCGCATCCTTTGCGAGGATTTTTTCTTTGTTGGCCGCGATCCAGTCAAAGTATTCCCGGTCACGGATCAGACCGTGTTTGATGACCTCTCCCATGCCGCCGGAAAACTGGTTGTCCGGAAGTGTGCGAAGAACGGACACGTTCGTGTATACAAGTTTCGGCATATGGAAGGCGCCGACCATATTTTTGTAGGAATCAAAATCAACCCCCGTCTTTCCGCCGATCCCGGAGTCCACCTGGGATAACAGGGTTGTCGGGATCTGGACAAAATCGACGCCGCGGAGATAGGTAGCTGCGACAAAGCCGCAGAGATCGCCCGTAACGCCGCCGCCCAGTGCGACGAGAAGATCTTTCCGGTCATAGTGGTTTAAGATCAGATGTTCGTAAGCTCCCTGGACCGTCTTTAAATTCTTGTTCTCTTCCCCTGCCGGGAACACATAGGAAGTGACCTCGCGGCAGCAGCCGAAGAGGATCCTTGTCACCTCATCGAGATAGATGTCAGCGACATTGGAATCCGCGATGATACAGATCTTCTTCTTTTCGGTGCCGAGAACGGAGATCTCCTTTGCAAGTGAATCAAACGAGTCCTCCAGGACAATATCATAAATAGTCTTCCCGTCCATGTGGACCGGGATCCGGTTTACATGTTCTTTGATCATAAGGATAACCTCCTATTTGTAGCGGTACACCACGACGGATGTACGCCCCTTTTTCGTAAGATTTCCCGGCTCTCCGAACCGGAATTTTCCGATCCCGCGGATTGACAGGATCTCTCCGCCCCGCAGGTTTAACGATACATTTGTGCAGACAGCTCCGTTTACGGAAACCTTCTCACCTTCAATATAGACTGCTGCCTTTGTCCTGGAAAGTCTCGCGCACAGTGCGACGACCGAGTCCAGGCGGACCGAGCTCACCGTTCCGGAAACCTCCTCCGTCTCCGGTTCCGGGAGATCCGAAAAATCCGACGTGATCTCTGTGATAACAGAAGTGTGCCGGATCATCGTGAGGTTCTCCGCAAGGTATCTGCTCATCTTTTCCATGACAAAAACCCAGGCATTCCCCTCCTGCAGAACAATATCTCCGATCATGGACCGCTCGATGCCGAGATTCATGATCGCACCGAGATAATCCCTGTGTGTCAGCTCCTCCGCAAAACGCCGGTTCGCGGGCGCGATCTTTAAACACACAAACGGCGGAGCGTAGAGTTCCTCCTCGTAGGACGCCAGAAAACATAAAACCTTCCGTTCAGACATCGGAAAGCCGCCGGAAAGTACGAACTTCACCGGCGGCAGCGTAGCCGACATATTCTGGAAGACAGTCTGTTCTGCAAGTGTCAGAAAATCTGTGTGAAGCGGGATATCGCGGGAGTAAACGTTCTGCGCCAGTTCCTGGATCCGCTTTTTAAAAAGCTGTTCTTCCTTTTCCATATCGATCCTTTTTACAGATGAATGTTGAGTCCGGATACGTCTAAGTTTCCTCCGGAAAGAAGATCCTGGAAGTCACCGGACAGTTCAACGGACTGCGGGGTCGCAATAAAAATGTAATTGGAAATCTTCTGGAGATTTCCGTTCATGGAATAGGTGGATCCGGATGTGAAATCGATGATCCGCTGTGCGGTCTCGGTGTGAATCCCCTCCATGTTAAGGACTACTGCCTTTCCGGCAAGCAGATAATCGCAGATCTCCTTTGCGTCATCCAGGGATGTCGGTTTGATCAGAGAAACCTCCATCCCGTTTCCGCGGCGCATCGGAACGACTTTATTGTTGTTTGTGGCGCGAGGTAAGAATCTCGGTTTCTCCTCCTCATAATCATCTAGATCATCGGCTGCCTGTTTCTTAAAAAGGCTCTTTCGTGCCGGTTTTTCATCCTCATAATCGTCATCTAAGAAGTAATCGTCATCTTCATCGTCGTTCAGACGCATCGTATCCATAATCTTGCCTAAAAAGCTCATATCTAGTTCTCTCCAATCTATCTGGAACCAAAGATTCCGGTCCCTACTCTAATCATGGTTGCACCTTCCTCAACAGCCACCTCGAAGTCGCCGGTCATACCCATGGAAAGCGCAGTCATAGTACCATTATCAATGTTTTTACTTTTGATGTCAACATATAATTGATATAATTCTTTAAAATATTTTCGATTTTCTTCCGCGTCTTCGACGTTTGGAGCGATCGTCATCATCCCCTTTACGCAGACATGCGGGAATGCCTGGATCTCTTTCAGGTTCGGGATCACATCCTCTAAGAACATGCCGAATTTGCTCTCCTCCCTCGCTACGTTGACCTCGAGGAGCACGTTTGCGATCATATCACGCTTCGCCGCTTCCTTCTCGATCTTCTCTGCGAGATGGACGCTGTCACAGGAGTGGATCAGGACCGCCTTATCGATGACCTGTCCGACCTTGTTTGTCTGGAGATGTCCGATCATATGGAATCTCGCATCCTCCGGGATCTGCGGACGTTTTTCCGTGATCTCCTGCACCTTGTTTTCACCGAAATCACGCTCCCCGGCCTCATAAGCTTCCATCAGCATGGAAACCGGCTTCGTCTTGCTGACGGAGATCAGGGTAACTTCCTTCGGGTCTCTTCCCGCACGAAGGCAGGCCGCATTCACGCGTTCTCTCACATTTTTTATATTCTCTGCAATTGACATGATAAAACCTCCTACTGATAGATGATCATTCCGTTTCCGGTCACGGCATTCGCGTCAAGGACAATGTGGTCGTAGACGGACAGACCGTAGTCCGTTCCCTTTTTGATCGTGTAATATTCATCATTCGAAGAAAGAATCTCAATTCTCCGGAATACCGTATAACCGCGGTTGATATTGTAGACACCCTGTACAGACTGGGTCATTCCGATCTGATAGCGCTCCCCGGAATCATCCTTCGTGAGGAAGTCCCCGGCTTTCAGCTCGCTGTTTTCCCCGGCGTCCACGTAATAATATTCGTCATCCGCATAGTAGATCGTACACGGAGTGACAACTCCCACCGTCTTTCCGTCCGCATATGTCTCTTTCCGGAAACCGCTCTGAGAGACTATCGAGGTGTCGGAAGAGTCTTTCTTCCCGCTCACATAGTAGTCTTTCGGGATCACATAGAACGTCACATCGGTCACGGAACTTCTCGGGATCTTGAGTCCGCGCACTTCATCCGTCACGATCTCAAAGTCCACATAGCGGTCCGATACAAACTGCTCCATATATTTGGAAAAATCGAGTTTTCCGTATGTTTTTCCGTCTCCCCCAGTCACGGTGGAGAATGCCCCCGAAGTCTCCAGGTCACGCCCTGTAAACTTTACTGTCAGGGATGTCTTCCCATTATAAGTGGTAAGATCTTCATCGGAAAGTGGAAATACGATCGACCAGTCCTCGGAGGTAATGATCTTATAAGCCGGAGCCCCCGTCTCCACGAGCTGCCCGGAACGGATCCCGGATTTTTTATAGCTGCTCTTGTCAAACATCTCAGCAGTCACCTGGTTTGGTGTCAGAGTCTCCATCGAATCAATGGAGTACGAAACAACACCGGCCACATCGGACCGCACCTGGGTAAAATTCCCGCCGAGTTCTGAGATCGCGCTGTCCAGATTTTTCAGTGTATCCACGCTGACATACTCCAGGACTTCTGAATCCAGAGTATTCTTTGTATCATAGACTTCGCGGAAATCCTCGTTGGTGAATGTCTGGCTGAAGCTCGACAGCTGTTTTTTTAAAGAAGCAAGATTCTCCTTTGAGAGCGCGACCGATCCGTCTGTTTTCTCCGCGAGCAGAGCCGAAAGTGTTCCTGTCTCATCGATCGAGTAGACTCTTGTGCCAACGGCTGCTCTCTTTCCCTCACGCATATAGAAGTTGATGTTTCCGGCACGGTCCGTATATTTCGGCTCCTCCGTCCGGAGAATGATCCCGGTGTGCCTCGTATCATTTACGATACTTCCTTCCACAACTTCATAAAACTCCACCTTGTCCCTGCGAAGGTAGGTATAGAGATAAAACGCCATATATAAGAAAATGAGGGCAAAAATGATCATGCCCACATTGATATTCAGGGGCCGGCGATAACGAACGACTTTCCTGTTCTTTTTCTTCGCCAATTGATAAAACCTCCCAACGGTCATATTCCGCTTTATGATACCATCATTCAGAAAAAAGTTCAAGCGGACAGACAAAAAAGCAGAAAAAAGCCGGTCCACGGAAAATTCCGAAGACCGGCCTGCAATTTATCTCTGGATCGAGATTATTTCTCTTCTTCTTTCTTTACTTCAACCGGACGGTTGATGCGTGCTGTGATCTCAGCCTTGATATTTGCGATAAATACATTCAGATCCTCTGCACCCTCATCGCCTTTGAAGCGGCTTCTTACGGATACGGTTCCGTCTGCCTGCTCTTTCTGTCCGACAACTAACATGTACGGGATCTTCTGACCCTGTGCCTCACGGATCTTGTATCCGATCTTCTCGGAACGGAGATCGATCTCGGAGCGGATATCCGCTGCGTCAAGAGCTGCCTTGACGGATTTTGCGTACTCCTCGTATTTCTCGGAGATCGGAAGAACCTTGACCTGAACAGGTGCAAGCCATGTCGGGAATGCGCCTGCAAAGTGCTCGATCAGGATACCGATGAAACGCTCGATGGAACCGAAGCATACACGGTGGATCATGATCGGTCTGTGCTTCTCACCGTCAGCTCCGATGTACTCAAGTTCGAAACGCTGCGGAAGCTGGAAGTCAAGCTGGATCGTACCGCACTGCCATGTTCTGCCGATCGCGTCTACCAGATGGAAGTCGATCTTCGGGCCATAGAATGCGCCGTCGCCTTCGTTGATCACATAGTCGAGTCCAAGGTCATCAAGCGCACCCTGTAAGGAGCTTGTTGCAAGCTCCCAGTCCTCGTCGCTTCCCATGGAGTCTTCCGGTCTTGTGGAGAGCTCTACATGGTACTTGAATCCGAACAGGGAATATACCTGATTGATGAGGCCTGCTACGTTCTTGATCTCGTCGCGGATCTGCTCCGGAGTCATGAAGATATGGGCATCATCCTGTGTGAAGCAGCGTACACGCATAAGACCGTGAAGCTGACCGGATTTCTCATGACGGTGAACGATACCAAGCTCGCCCATACGGAGCGGAAGGTCACGGTAGGAACGCGGCTCGGAAGCATAAACAAGAACGCCGCCCGGGCAGTTCATCGGTTTGATCGCGTAATCTTCGCCGTCGATCACAGTTGTATACATGTTGTTCTTATAGTGATCCCAGTGACCGGATGTCTCCCAGAGGCTTCTGTTTAAGATGATCGGTGTGGAGATCTCTACATAACCTGCTTTTTTATGGATCTCGCGCCAGTAATCAAGCAGTGTATTCTTTAAGATCATTCCCTTCGGAAGGAAGAACGGGAATCCAGGACCTGCATCGCTCATCATGAAGAGACCGAGCTCTTTGCCGAGCTTTCTGTGGTCACGCTTCTTCGCCTCTTCCATCATGGTAACGTAAGCTTCCAGGTCTTCTTTCTTTGCGAAAGCTGTCGCATAGATACGTGTGAGCATCTTGTTCTTTTCGCTTCCGCGCCAGTAAGCACCGGCGATGTTCATGAGCTTGAATGCCTTGCCGACTTCCTTTGTGTTCATGAGGTGCGGGCCTGCACAGAGGTCTGTGAACTCGCCCTGTTTGTAGAAGCTGATGATCGCATCTTCCGGAAGATCCTCGATGAGCTCTACTTTGTACGGCTCATTCTTTTCTTTCATGAATTCGATCGCCTGCGCTCTCGGAAGCTCGAAGCGCTCTAACGGAAGAGCTTCTTTGATGATCTTCTTCATCTCAGCTTCGATCTTTGCGAGGTCATCGGATGTTACCGGCTCATCGCGGTCGATATCGTAGTAGAAGCCGTCAGCGATGGACGGACCGATCGCAAGCTTTGTCTCCGGCCAGAGTCTCTTGATCGCCTGAGCCATCACATGGCTTGCTGTGTGGCGGAGTGCTGCAAGACCTTCCGGATCCTTTGCTGTGAAGATATTTAATGTGCAGTCCTTGTCAACGATCGTGCGCAGATCCTTTACTTCTCCGTCGATCTCTGCGACACAGGCCATTCTTGCAAGGCCTTCGCTGATATCTTTTGCGATGTCGATGACAGCCATCGGCTGTGCGTACTCTTTAAAAGAGCCATCTTTTAATGTTACTTTCATGGTCATTCTCCTCTTTCTTGTGGAAAAATTTTATGCTGTTTTCCGTTTCGCGAAAAAAAAGTCCCTTGACTGTACACGAAATACAGTCAAGGGACGAGATTACCCGTGGTTCCACCCTGCTTGTATAGAAAATCTATACCACTTCATTTGATGATAACGGAATCACCGTTCCCGATTAAGGGACACTCCAGGGCGGTCTTCGGTTCGTTCCGTGCAGGATATTCTCACCAAACATATCCCTCTCTGAGCATTTTCCGAACGTACTCTTCCTGTCAACGTGTTATTTTTTTCACTTGTAAATCAGTATATCACCGGAATCAGATTTGTCAAGATTTATTTGCTGTAATTTTCCGAGTTCCTTCGCAGACCGCCAAAGCTCGCGGTTCCTGCTGTTCATGGTCCCGAAGACTGTGAGCGGGCAGAGAACGGCTTCGCAGGAATCCAGAAGTTTTTCTGCCTGAAGATACGCCTGCTCTCCCACCGGCTCAAACGGGATCTCGGAGACCACCTCTGCCGCCAGCGCCATCGCCGTCTGGTACTCCACATCATTTTCATGGATGACCCCGGCTGCAAACGCGATCCCGGCTCTGTTTAAGGCGTGGTATACAGGGATCCCGCTCCCCATCCCGCCGATGACAAACACCTTCGGAGTTCCGTCTGTCCGCGGAAGCTCCGGAAATCCAAGCGAAGTCAGATAGCTCCCGTGCCGGATCCCGTAGAGGTTCGCGATATACTCCTTTTCAAACACTTCCTCCGGGGTTCCTGCTCTTCCGATCGTCCCGTGTTCCGCACAGAGCACGTAATCGGAGATCCGCTCCGCAAGGTCCAGCTCGTGGAGCGACATGAGGATTGCCATATTTCTTTCGTGAACCAGCCGTTTCAAAATATCAAGGAGCTCGAGTTTATGCCGGATATCAAGAAAGGAGGTCGGCTCATCGAGGACCAGGAGTTCCGGTTCCTGGCAGATGGCGCGAGCCAGAAGAACGCGCTGCTTCTGTCCATCACTCGTGTTCCGGAACAGGATGTCCGCAAGGTCTTCGCACTGCACCATGGAAAGGGCGTCCCGGACTTTTTTCTTATCTTCCCCGGACAGGATCCCGAACCGGCCGGTATACGGATACCGCCCGGCAGCGGCCACATCAAAACACGTCATAAGCTCCGGATCCGGCCGCCCGGTCATGACCACGGCAGTCTTTTTCGCAAACTCATGGTCGGAATATTCCCCGATCCCCCTGCCGTCCAGATAAACACTCCCGCCCAGAGGAGAAAGCTCACGGATGATGCTCTTTAAGATCGTGGACTTTCCGGCCCCGTTCGGTCCGATCAGCGTGACGATGGAGCCGCGGCGGATGTTCATGGAAATATCGGAAATGATCGGTTTTCCGCGGTATCCGACGGTCAGGCAGTCGGCTGTCAGGTAGGTCTTCATACGTTCTCCTTTCATGCTGCTCACAGGCTGATAAGCTGTGGTCTACAAGCTGCTCCATACTTTCCCGGTATCAGCGCTTTGCCCTCTTTATCATCATCACGATCACCACCGGCGCTCCGAACACTGCGGTCACGGAACTGATGGAGATCTCCGTAGGCGCGAATAATGTCCTCGCCAGCAGATCGCTGAACAGGCAGAAAACAGCCCCGCCGAGGAAACATCCCGGGATCACAATGATCGGCTTCGCGGTCTTAAAAAGCTGCCGGATCACATGGGGCACCGCGATCCCGACGAATGAGACCGGACCGGCAAACGCAGTCACTGTGGCTGAGAGGATGCTGGACAAAAGGATCAGTTCGATCCGGAACCGTCTGATATTGACTCCCATGTTTCTCGCGTAGACTTCTCCCAGCTGGTAAGCTCCCATGGCTTTTGAGAGCAGCATGGAACCAAGAAACGCCGCTGTGACTACAAGGGAGCTGATCTTCACCCCATCCATCGAGATCCCGGAAAAGCTTCCCATGGACCAGTTGTGGAGATTTACGATATTCGAATCATCCGCGAACGTCACGATAAAATCCGTGGCCGCAGAACAGATATAGCCGATCATAATGCCGCTGACCACCAACATGGACATCTGAGGGATCTTTTTTGAGACCGTCAGGACAAAGCCCATGGACACCATGGCGCCGAGAAATGCCGCAAGGATCATGGTCCAGGAATTCATGATCAGTCCCTGTCCGAGGAACACGACCATAAAGACCGATACGACAAGCTTTGCTCCGGACGAGATCCCGAGGACGAAAGGTCCTGCGATCGGATTTGAGAAAAATGTCTGTAAGAGAAAACCGGATACGGAGAGTGCTCCGCCGAGGGTCAGGGCAGCGAGCATTCTCGGAAGCCGGATATCAAAGAGGATATGCCGGACCATATCGGTCCCCTCTTTCGCCGTCAGGGCCGCGAGGAGATCTGCTGCCGATACCCGCACGCTGCCGACCGCCAGGCTCAAAAAGCCGAGTCCTCCGAGCAGCACGATCAGGAGCAGATAGGCGCGGATGATCCGCTTTGTCTGAACTTCCATAGCTTCCATGTCTCCTTTCATCGACCGCGGTTTTTAAGCTGTTTTGTAACTATTCAATAGGTCAGCGCACTTGCTGCGCTGACCGTAATAAAACACAGGCTTGAAGGCAAAAATCCCATCAGCGAAGCCGATTTGGAATGGATTTTTGCTCGTAACTGTGAGGGTACTGAACAGTTACGTTGTTTTTTATTTCAGCTGGTGCAGATACGTGAACGCATACTCCCGGTTTCCGGAGAACACTGCATTCATGTCCCGGATCATGTCCCCGAGCCCCATGGTCTCCTGGAACATGTTTTTCCCGGTACACCAGACATTGCCCTCTTTCACCGCCTTGAAATCCGCAAAGAGCTGATTTTTTGCACACAGTTCGTCGATCGTGGTAAGTTCCCCGTCGATCGTGCTGTTGTAGATCAGGACATCCGCGTCTTTTGCGGCGGCATAGAAAGACTCAAAATCCATGTTCATCGTGGAAAGCGCATTCTCACCGGTCCCGGCATTTTCCGGCACATACGTTCCTCCGGCGATATCGATCATCTTCGCGATATAATCCCCGTTCTTCCGGACATTGACGCTTCCGGAATTTGTCACATAGAAAAATGCAGCTGTCTTTCCGGACGGTTTCATGGCGAGGACATCCGACAGAGCATTCATATTTTCCTGAAAGATCTGATCGGCCTCCTCCTCTTTTCCCGTCAGAAGACCATAGAGGCGGATCCACTCCATTCTCCCGAGCGGATGACTCTCATAGCTGGACCGCTCCACGAGGACCGGGATCCCGAGGCGTTCCAGCTGTTCCTTGACCTCCGGGGTATGGTAGATCATCGTGGATTCCACTGCAAGCTCACAGGAGCTGCTTACGATCGTTTCGTAATCCGGTGCGCTGTACTTTCCTGCATAGGCAATCTTTCCCTCTTCCATCGCAGTTTTCGCCTCCGGAAGGTACCATCCGGTCTCCTTTGTCCCGGAAAGTGCAATGGAATCCAGGGCATCCAGGCGGATAAAATCATCCATGGCGGAGGTCGCCACAAGATAGATATTTTTTACCGGTTTATGAAGGACCGTGATCGAAGCCGGAAGTCCGTCAGGCGCGGACACACCTTCCGGCAGCAGGAGAAACTGATCCGCATCCCCGATGGTGATGAGGGCGATGCCGTCCTCATAATAGTCTGCTGAAAACTGGTCGGCGTAGAGAAGATCCATGGAGCCTGTCGGGGACATCTCCTCCCAGTTAAGAACCGGCAGATCTTTGTTTTGCTGAGCCTGAAGATTTTCCTCACTGCCATCCACGGAAGCGGTCGTGTGGTTTTCCCCTGTAGACGGCGCGGCCGTCCCGGGTTCCGTTTTTTTCGAACAGCCGGAGCAGGCAAACGCAGCAGTCATGAGGATTGCCGCAGCCAGAACAGATCTAAAAAGTGTATAACGCACCCGCGTCCTTCTTTTCTGCTTCCTGGGATCAATTTGTCTTCTTTCCATATTTACTGTTTCTGCTCCGCCAGGGTACTGGAATCAAAGGTCAGCGTATACTCGATCTCATGAGGCGTGCTCATGGCAGTTGTATCCGCAAAGATCGTAAGCGGGCTGTCAAATCCAGCTACCGGGATCACAAATGTGGAGTTTCCCTCTGTATTAACCGGGAGGAATTTCTCTTCCTCTACCCGCACATAGTCATAATTGGAGCTGCTCCAGATGATCGTCGCCTCCGCTTTTCCGTCTTTGATCTCGATCACAGCCGGAGATTCCACGGATGCACGTCCGGATCCGCCGCTCAGGGAGACTTCCGCGGTGTAAGTTCCATCCGCAAGGGAGAGATCCTGGACGGTTTTTAAGGAAGAATTGAGAAGCGCGTCTGCCGGGATCCCGGATGCCTCAAAGACAAGCTCCCTGTCATACCATTTCTCTTTTTTCTTGCTGAATGCAGCGCACGGAAGCACCTCATTTAAGGCCTTGACCGGAACAGTAAAGCTGTGTGTTCCGTCAGAATTCTCCTCGAAAGGAATCCGGTCTGTCTCCGCGGTCTTTGCAGCCTCCTCTCCGGTTCCCATATAGACATACAGGTATCCGGTCCCGCCCATCGTCATTTTCGCGGTCATGGCGCCGTCTTTGACTGTCAGCGTACAGGATGTGATCTTAAACATGGAAGAGCTGGACTCCACGGAAATCTCGTAGGTTCCCTCTTTCAGATCCTCTGCAGATACCGGGACGAGTCCCGTCGTGTCAAGTGTCTGTTCTGCGGCAGTCTCCTCGCCGGAAGCAACGGCTGCCTTTGTCTCATCGGCCGAAGCAGTTTCCGCTGTTGTTTCCGCCGTGGTCTCTGCAGAAGCAGCTGTCGTTTCTGTCGACCCGGACTGTCCGCAGGCTGTGGACAGAGCGCAGACAACTGCGAGTGCTAATGAAAATTGTTTTAATTTACGCATAAAGTTTTCTCTCCTTTTGTAACCGGAAATCATTGGGGCATCCTGGACGGTTTCCTGAAGTTCCTTTCGCAGGCTGGAGTTTCCCGCAAGTGCACCTCCCGGTTATATAAAAAGGCGGCCGAATCCTCGACCGCCCATATCTAAACATTCTTATTTTGCGAGACTGTTCACTGCAGCCTGGGCATGCTGTACGAAGAGCTGCTGGATCGGCTCAAGCTCACCAAGACCTCTTACAAGGCAGGTTACCTCATAGCCTGCAGCCTCAAACTGGCTCTTCCAGGAGTCATCGTCGTCACCGGCCATATCGTTGTTTGCGTGGTCACCGGCTACGATCATAAGCGGCTCAAGAACAACTTTCTTGTAGGAACCTTCCTTTACCTGATTGATGACATCTTCACAGGACGGAGTTGCCTCAACGGTACCTACATAGTAGTTGTCAAAGCCCTCTTCCTTTAACATATCCTGCATTTTCTGGTAAACGGCGTTGGAATCAGCCTCTGTGCCGTGACCCATGAAGCAGATCGCGGTCTCACCGTCATCGTACTCTTTTGTTGCGTCTGTGATCGCGGAGATCACTGCCTTGAAGTCATCATCAGAAGTTAAGAGCGGCTCACCGACAGCAACCTGCTCGAAAGCGTCGGAATTATCAGCTAACTCGTTTACAAGATCTGTGTACTCAAGACCGTTCATAAGGTGGGTCGGCTGTACAACGAGAGTCTTGACACCGTTGTCAACAGCGCGGTTTAAAGCCTCTGTCACGTTATCGATCGAAACATTGTCTCTCTTTTTTACATGGTCAATGATGATCTGGCTTGTGAAACCTCTTCTTACGGAGTAATCCGGGAATGCATTTTCGATCGCATTCTCGATCGCGCCGACTGTCAGTCTTCTGCTGTCATTGTAGCTTGTACCAAAGCTCACAACAAGAAGTTCTTTCTCGCCGATCTCATCCTGATTTCTTGTGTTATCCATGGAAGCGTCTCCTGTATTGTAGTTTTCCTCGTCCTCTTCTGCAGCTGCTGTCTCTGCGGCTGTAGTCTCCTCAGCTGTTGTCTCTGCAACGGTTGTGGTCTCCGCAGCTGTTGTCGCTGCTGTCTGGCTTCCGGAGCATCCGGAAAGGATCGCCATGGATACGGCTGCCGCTGTCATAACGGCGTAGATGTTTGCTTTTCTCATTTACTCTTCTCCTCGCTTGAAAAATGATTTTTTAAGGTCCCCGGCTGGTTTTTCCCCTCCAAACGGACATCCGGCAGGTTTCCTGGCTCATCCATCATCATGCATGAAACGCCTTCCCGGCAGGTTTCGCCAGTGACTGTCCGCATAACACGGACAAGATTCATGCACTCCGGATCTACAGTGACGGGCTCGCACAGGCGTCTGACCTGTTTCCCTTTTAACTCTCAGAGATCGCCGTTTGGGATATCGTACAACCATCCTCCGGCGGTCTGTGACAGCACCGCATGTAAATAGACCTGTGTCGTTTATCATAACACCTTGGCAGTAAAAAAGCAACCGGATATCCCGATAATATTCACATCCGGTCCCGATCAATGGATACCCTGCGGGATTTCCGATCTGAAAATCCCCGGTCATCGGGTTCTGCAAATATTTTCCGAAATATCTGATTACTTTTGATCATTTTTTCTAACTGAATCCCCGGAACCGGACCTTGATCAGTGGGCTTTCCGGTTGATGAACTCGGTCTTTGTCTTTGAATATGTGAACTTCTGGCTGCTGTAGAGCCCGTAATATCCCGACAGTGTGAAGCTGATGGCAACGGCAACCGCAAAATACGGCATCGCCTCAAAACCGAAGAGCTCGAAGCCGAGGAACATGGTCGCGATCGGGCAGTTTGTGACGCCGACGAAGGTGGCGAGCATGCCTGCTGCCGCACACAGGGACGGTTCAAAGCCTGTGAGCAGTCCGAACGTGCACCCGAATGTGGATCCCACTGCCAGTGTGGGAACGATCTCTCCGCCCTTAAAGCCGCCGCCGAGGGCCACCGCCGTGAAGACCATCTTGAAGAAGAACGCCAGGTATCCGGCATCTCCTTCCACCGCCTGTTCCACAAGATTAAATCCGGCTCCGCAGTAATCCCTGCCGAACACCAGCGCGAGTCCGATGGAAAGGACTGCTGCCACAAGAATGCGCAGATAAACGTTGTCGATCTTTTTCTTGTAGAGATGCTGGGTCTCATGGAGCAGGATGCAGAAGCAGACGCTTAAAAGCGCACAGGCCAGTCCGAGTCCGACGGTGTAGAGCGCCGGTACAAGGGAAAATTCCGGAACATGGAGGATCTGGAACGCTTCCCCGTGAAGTCCAAGCGCACCGGAAATCTGGGCACCGATGAAGGAGGCAAAGACGCACGGCACGAGAGCCGCGTAATAAGCGACACCGATGCTGATGACCTCGATTCCGAACATTGCGGCAGCCAGAGGCGTCCCAAAGATCGCCCCGAAACAGCCGCTCATGCCGCTCATGATCATGACTTTTTTGTCTCTCTCATCCATATGGAAGAGATCCCCGAGATAATTTCCGATGCAGCCGCCGATCTGTAAGGCAGCTCCCTCTTTGCCGGCAGACGCGCCGACCGCCTGGCTTAAGATCGTGGAGACAAAGATACACGGCAGGGTCGTCATATGGATCTTCTCGTTGGATGAGATCGACTCCAGGATCAGGTTCGTCCCGCGGTTTCCGATCTCGTGGAACATCTGGTGAAGAAGGACGATCAGAACACCTGCCACGGGCATGAGATACAGCATAAAGCTGTAAGTTTTAAACAGCCGCTGAGCGTAGATGACCCCGTATCCGAAAACGGTCCCGATGAGACCGCAGACGGTTCCCATTACAATAGAGATCGCGGTCCAGCGGAGAAAATACAGGATGTTCTTGCTGAGAGCAGTATGAGTTTCGCTTCTGTACATACATTTTCCCCTTATTCAGCAGACCGTCGGGCATTTCACGAAGTTTGACAAATTGATATATGCCTGACCGCGTTCCATGACCGGCGGTCCGTTCATCACACCTCCCGCAGAGGCGGGAGAATCCCTGGTATCATTACATATAAATTCCGGAAGTCTTGGAGATTACCGGGCAGTAGCCCGCTGTTTCCAGAGCCTTGATGATCTGATCCTTGTGCTCAGTTCCGAAGGACTCTAATGTGATCGTAAGTTCCACACCCGCTGCGCGGTTTACATTTGCGAATACGTTGTGCTCGAGCTTGATCACGTTGCCCTGCTCTTTTGCGATCAGTGCAGAAACAGCTGCCAACTGGCCAGGCTTATCCGGAAGCATCACGCTTACCGTGAAGATACGGTCTCTCTGCATCAGTCCGTTCTGGACAACTGTCGCCATCGTTAAGACATCCATGTTTCCGCCGCTTAAAACGGATACGACTTTTTTGCCTTTGAAGTCAAGATGCTTTAAAGCCGCAACGGTCAAAAGACCGGAGTTCTCGACGATCATCTTATGATTCTCTGCCATATCGAGGAAAGAAAGAGTCAGTTCGGAGTCGTCCACTGTGATGACCTGATCCACGTTTGCCTGAAGATACGGGAAGAGCTTGTCGCCCGGCGTCTGGACAGCGGTACCGTCCGCGATCGTGTTGATCTTGGAGACGGTGGTTACCTCTCCGGCCTCTAAGGATGCCTTTAAGCAGGCAGCTCCTGTCGGCTCAACAGCGATGACCTTGATCTTCGGATTTAAGAGTTTTGCGAGTGTGGAGACGCCTGTACAGAGTCCGCCTCCGCCTACCGGAACGAGAATGTAATCCACAGTCGGGAGTTCTTTGATGATCTCCATCGCAATGCTGCCCTGGCCGGTCGCAACTTCCAGATCATTGAACGGGTGAACGAAGGTATATCCGTGCTCGTCTGCAAGCTCGTATGCATGGGCACATGCCTCATCGAAGACATTTCCGTAGAGGACAACGTCGGCACCGTAGGATTTTGTGCGGTTTACCTTGATGAGCGGTGTTGTCACCGGCATAACGACGGTTGCTTTCACACCGGCAAGTTTTGCGGCATAGGCAACGCCCTGGGCATGGTTTCCGGCAGATGCAGTGATCAGACCGCGGGAACGCTCTTCCGCTGAGAGCTGGCTGATCTTATAATAAGCGCCGCGCACTTTGTATGCACCGGTGCGCTGCATGTTTTCCGGTTTAAAGTAGATCTTGTTCCCGTAGCGCTCAGAAAAATATTCACTGTAGATCAGTTTTGTCTCCTGAGTGACCTTTTTTACGATCTCAGATGCTTCTTCAAATTTTTCGAGTGAAAGTTCCTGCATTTCCATTTGTATTCTCCTTCATATTCATTCCTGATCGATCTCATCGATGGAACATTTTTCTGTCTTTCCCATAGTTGTCTGCTATACCGGCATTTATCTGGCTGTTTTCTGCCTGAATTGCATCGGTCATTCCGGCTGTTTCGCAAACAATGCGTTTACGAAGTCTTCGGAATTAAATTTCTGAAGGTCGTCGATCTTCTCCCCGACACCGACATATTTGACCGGGATCCCAAGTTCCGACTGGATTGCAACCGCGATGCCGCCCTTTGCAGTACCGTCAAGCTTTGTGAGGATGATGCCCGTAATGTCGGCAGCTTCCATGAACTGGCGGGCCTGGACCAGAGCGTTCTGTCCTGTCGTTCCGTCGAGAACAACGAGTGTCTCACGGTAAGCTTCCGGGTACTCCTTATCGATGATGCGGTTGATCTTTTTTAACTCCTCCATGAGGTTTTTCTTGTTATGGAGTCTTCCCGCGGTATCGCAGATCAGGACGTCTGCGTTTCTCGATTTTGTCGCGGAGATCGCGTCGTAGATCACGGCAGCCGGATCGGATCCCTCTTTCTGGGCAATCAGCTCCACGCCGGCACGGTTTGCCCACTCTGCCAACTGGTCGATCGCTGCAGCACGGAAGGTATCAGCCGCCGCAAGAACAACCTTCTTTCCCTCTGCCTTTAACTGGTCTGCAAGCTTTCCGATGGACGTCGTCTTTCCGACTCCGTTGACACCGATGACGAGGACAACGGATTTCCTGTTTTCAAACTCATACGCATTCTCGCCAAGATCCATCTTTGCACGGATGCTGGCGATCAGCGCCTCCCGGCATTTCTCCGGTTCTTTGATATGCTGCTCTTTTACGGTCTTTTTCAGGTCTTCAATGACCGCCATGGTCGTCTGGATTCCCATATCGCCCATGATCAGAGTCTCCTCAAGCTCCTCGTAGAAATCATCATCAATCGCGGAGAAGCCGGAAAAGATGGAATCCATTCCGGATACAATGTTTTCTCTGGTCTTCGTGAGACCTTCCACAAGGCGCGAGAAAAAGCCCTTTTTCTTCTCTTCCATATGAATCCTCCAATTATTTCAGATCGTTTTCGATCAGGTTTACGGAGACAAGCGTGGATACGCCTTTCTCCTGCATCGTGATTCCGTAGAGCCGGTCAGCCGCGAGCATCGTGCCTCTTCGGTGGGTGATGACGATAAACTGGGTATGTTTTGTCAGTTTGTGCAGATATTTCGCATAGCGGTCGACGTTGGAATCGTCAAGCGCCGCCTCGATCTCATCAAGGAGACAGAACGGGGACGGTTTTAAGTTCTGGATCGCAAAGAGCAGGGCGATCGCCGTCAGTGCCTTTTCACCGCCGGACATCTGCATCATATTCTGAAGTTTCTTTCCCGGCGGCTGGGAGATGATCTGGATCCCCGCCTCCAGGATATCTTCGTCCTCGATCAGCTCAAGACTTCCGTGTCCTCCTCCGAAGAGTTCCCGGAATACCTTGTCAAACTCTGCCCGGATCAGGGCAAATTTTTCTGTAAACTGCTTTCGCATTCCGATATCCAGCTCTTCGATGATCTTATAGAGGGCATCCTGTGCCGCGACAAGGTCATCATGCTGGGTCTTCATGAACTCGTAACGCTCAGAGATCTCTTTATAATCCTCGATCGCATTGACATTGACATTTCCGAGTCCGCGGATTGCATTCTTCCGTTCAGCGATCTGGCGTTTCATATCCGCCGCATTCGTCAGGGTCTCATCCCGGAGAAGCTCCGCTGTTGAGAAGGTGAGACCATATTCATTCCACATATAGTCCACCTGGGAATCCTGGCGTTCCGCAAGCTTGTCGTTCTGGTTCTGAAGACGGATCAGCTCCTTATCGAGATCGGAGATTCTCGCAGAGAGCGCTTCCCGCTTTTCGAAGAAGCCTTTCTGTGCCTCGTTTTTCGCGGCTTTTTCTTCCTGGGCAGCAGCCATCTCCTGACGGTACGTTTCCGCATCCTTTCCGGCATCTTTGATCTTTTCCTTCAGTTCTTCGATCTGTGCCAGACGTTTTTCCACCTCATGCTTACTGTCCGTGTGTCCGTCATGCAGAGACATTCTTTCGGAGAGCAGCCGCTCTTTTTCATCTTCGAGACGATGGATGTTCTGGTCGAGGAAGGAATCCTGCTGCTTTAAGTTTGCTGCTTCCAGCTGGACTTCGGAGAGCGCCGCAGATGCAGTATCCCGGTCGGCCTTTGCCTGTTCCAACGCGGTGGAATCCGTCCCGATCTTTGTCTCCCGCTCCGTGTTTTCCTGTTCCAGCCGCTCCATCTCTTTCGCGATCGCGGCGAGACTTGCGCGGAGTTCATGGATCTGTTCTTCCAGCTGACGGTTTTCCAGGTTCATGTCCGCGGAGGATTCATAGAGTTCTTCTTTCTTTCCTTCCAGCTGCTTTAACGCGATCTTTGTCGTATTCTCTTCCAGATATTTTTCCTGGAGAGCACTCTTTACCGACTCCAGCTCCCCGCTCTTTTCCTGGAATATGCCTTCCTGGAACACGGTCTCCGCCTGGATCTTATCGACGGTCGTCAGCGCGCGTTTACATGCCTCCTCCAACTCCTCCATCTCTCTCTTTCTTCCGAGAAGATTGCTGGAGTTTCTAAAGGCACCGCCGCTCATGGAACCGCCCGGATTTAAGAGATCGCCCTCCGGCGTTACGATCCGGATGGAGTGCCGGTATTTTCTCGCGATGGCGATCGCATTGTCGATGTGATCCACCACGAGGACGCGGCCGAGGAGATATCTGGCAAGTGCCTGATATTCCGGACGCACGCGGACAAGATCTGCAGCGATCCCGATCGCTCCCGGTTCTTTTAGCGCGCCTGGCGTCTTAAATCCATCCCCGGATGAGATCGCGGATAACGGCAGGAAGGTCGCACGACCGAACTTGTTCTTTTTCAGGTGTTCGATCAGGACTTTTGCGGTCTGCTCGGAATCTGTGACGATGTTCTGGATCGATCCGCCGAGCGCTGTCTCGATGGCGATCTCATATTCTTTCGGAACATCGATCAGATCAGCCACAACGCCGTGGATCCCTCTCACACGGTCCCTGACTTCCATGACACGCTTGATGCTGTTTCCATATCCATCATAACGCTCCGCAAGGTTCCTTAAGGATTCCAGTTTTGTGTGGGCCGTATGGTAATCCTGTTCCGTGTGGCTTAAGTTTCTGTTTAAACGGCGGATCTCTTCGTTCGCCGCCTTCACCTCTTCCTCCAGGGATTCCGCCTGGGAGAGGAGTTTTTCGATCTCCGCATCGATGGCAGTCAGACGCTCGTTCTGCTCTGAGATCTGGTTATCCCAGTTTTCCTCATCACTCTTTACTTTTAAGAGTTTCTGGGCTACCTCAGATCTGCGGACCTGGACCTGCTCCAGCGTGGTGACATCCTTCTGCTTCTTTACAGAGAGTTCTGATTTTTCATTCAGTGCTTCGATCTTTGCACTCTTTAACTCTTCGATGGACTGTTCGAGACTGTCAACGCGGCTGCCGGAAGTATTTACGGTGTTCTCCGCATCGGAAAGTCGTTCTGACACTTCCCGGATTCTGGTCCCGAGAGCCTCTCTTTCCTGCCTGATCGATCCCTGTTCTTTCTCTTTGGCCGCCAGCTCCTCATCGATGGCAGCCGTCCTGTTTTTGATGTGCTCCGCATTCAGTTCCTCTGTGCGGATCTGCTCTTTTATGACATCGATCTGTCCTTCCAGGTTTCCTGCGGACAGTTTCGCCTCATTTTCGGCATTCTGCTTTTCCGTGATCTTTTCGTCCAGCAGACGGACCGCCTCGGAGATCCGGTCATATTCCTCTTTCAAAGCTTCGGCAGCGGCTTTGGAATCTTCCATATCGCCGTTTACGGTGTGCTCTTTCTGTGCGAGTTCCCGTTTCTGCTCCTCGACCGCTTTCAGGTCTGCGAGGAAGAGGTTCACATCGAAACGCTTCAGCTCTTCCCGGAGTCTTAAATACTCTTTCGCCGTCTCCGCCTGTTTTGCAAGAGGTGCCACCTGCTTTTCAAGTTCGCTCAGGATATCCGATACGCGGACGAGATTCTGCTTCTCATCCTCGAGTTTTTTCTGGGCGATCGCCTTTCTGCGCTTAAACTTTACGATCCCGGCCGCCTCATCAAAAAGCTCTCTGCGGTCTTCCGGGCGTCCGCTTAAGATCTTATCGATCTGTCCCTGCCCGATGATGGAGTAGCCTTCCTTACCGATACCGGTATCATAAAAAAGCTCATTGATATCCTTCAGCCTGCAGGCGCTTCCGTTTAAGAGGTACTCACTCTCACCGGAGCGGTAGATCCGCCTGGAGACCGTCACTTCATCGTAATCGATGGCAAGCTGGTGGTCGGAATTGTCCAGGGTGATCGCCACATAGGCAAATCCCTGGGGTTTTCTTGTCTCTGTGCCGGAGAAGATCACGTCCTGCATGGACGCACTTCTGAGCTGCTTTACCTTCTGCTCACCGAGCACCCAGCGGACCGCGTCGGCAACATTGCTCTTTCCACTTCCGTTCGGACCAACGATGCCGGTGATTCCGTTGTGGAATTCAAATACGATCTTATTTGCAAAGGATTTGAATCCCTGTACTTCGATACTCTTTAAATACATGCGTTATTTTCCTATTTCTATAATGTGACCATTCCGGTCCTCACGGGTCCCGATCTTATTTGATCCTGCAGATCCCGTGGTAAGCGGCAACCTGCTCGGCCGCTTTTTTCGTGCGTCCCAGACCTCTGCCGATCTCCTCATCGCCGATCTTTACGCACACCTCGAAGGACTTGTTGTGATCCGGTCCCTCTTCCTTTATCAGTTCATAGACAAGTGTTTCTTTGTACTTTGCCTGAACCATTTCCTGCAGGATAGTTTTGCTATCGTAAAAGAGCTGCTTATGTTCGATATCATTTAAAATGAATTTATGGATAAACTCTTTTGCATTAGCAAGACCACCATCCAGATAGATCGCACCGATCACTGCCTCCATCGCATCGGAGACAACAGACGGACGTTTTCTTCCTCCGGTCAGGTCCTCGCCCTTTCCGAGCAGCAGATAATCACCTAACGGGATCACTTCCGCGCAGTAAGCGAGCGTCGGCTCACAGACAAGACTGGCACGGAGTTTTGTCATCTCGCCCTCCGGCATGGACTCATAAGTGTGAAACAGAAAATCGCTGGAGATCACCTCGAGCACGGCATCGCCCAGAAATTCCAGGCGCTCATTGCAGCGCGTCTTATCCCAGTGTTTTTCGTTCGCGTAGGAACTGTGTGTCAGGGCGTGAGTCAGAAGTCCCGGATCTTTGAACCGGTAGCCGATCACTTCCTGAAGTTTTTCTAGTTTTTCTTTCATTCGATTTGCCTTTCTTCTGCCATGTATCGCAAAGAAGGTGTCCCTTTGCGGAGACACCTTTTCCTGCTACTAATTTAATGCGTTTTTGATCGCCTCAACAGCATCGCCGACACTCGCGATCTTCTCAGCTTCCTCAGTCGGGATCTCGATGTCAAACTCTTCTTCGATTCCCATGATGATCTGGAATACATCCAGAGAATCCGCGCCGAGATCGTCAACGAATGTTGTATTCATTGTGATCTCCTCCGGATCAATGTTGAGAACCTCTGCGATGATCTGCTGTAATTTTTCGAACTCCATAATTTCCATCCTCTCTTATTTTGCTTTTTACGGAGACACAAAACTGTGCCGTTCCATATATTTAATTTTTGCATCCGGACTGTTGCCGGTTGTCTTCTGATGTAATTTTATGCGGCGATGTGAACTGCCGCATATTGGTGTTTTTCAACCTGTCTATGCAGTTTCTTCCGGTGCAAGGCATTCCCGGATCTTATCCGAGATCTCATTCTCCTTGAAGGAGATGCACTGGATAATCGAATTCTTTACTTCTTTTGCCTTGGAGCTTCCGTGAGTCTTCACAACGAGTCCCTTTAAGCCCAGGAGCGGTGCGCCGCCGTACTGGCTCGCATCAAAGCTCTTCAGCGTGGATTTTAACGCCGGTTTGATCAGAAGAGCTCCGATCTTGCTTCTTAAATTGCTCATCAGGCCTTTCTTCACCATTGTCATCATCGTTGCGCCGACGCCCTCATAGAGCTTTAAGATCACATTTCCGACAAAGGCCTCGCAGACGATCACATCCGCGCCGCCGTGCGGGATCTCACGGGCTTCGATACTTCCGATAAAGTTGATATTTTTACATTCTTTTAAGAGCGGGAAGGTCTCTTTCACGAGAGCATTTCCCTTCTCCTCCTCCAGACCGATATTGACGATCGCCACTCTCGGATTTTCGATTCCCATCACATATTTCATATAGAGGGAACCCATCTGGGCGAACTGTAGCAGGTGGGACGGTCTCGCGTCAACGTTTGCCCCGCAGTCGATCAGAAGGGAAACTCCCTTTTCCGTCGGGATCAGCGGTGCGAGCGGCGGGCGCTCTACGCCTTTGACGCGACCAACGATGACCTGGCCGCCTACGAGGACGGCTCCTGAGCTTCCCGCAGATACAAAGCCGTCAGCCTCGCCGTTTTTCACGAGGTTCAGACCAACTACAAGGGAAGAATTCTTTTTCTTACGGATCGCATTGACCGGCGGTTCTCCCGTCTCGATCACTTCCGGGGCGTCAACGATCTCGATCTGCTCTTTTTTATAGGTATATTTCGAGAGCTCTTTTTCGATGACATCTTTCTGTCCTGTCAGACAGACCGTAATGTCGTTCCGCTCTGTGACCGCGTCAACGGCACCCTTTACGATCTCTCCAGGGGCGTTGTCTCCGCCCATGGCGTCTACTGCAATTTTTATCATGTATTTTCTCTCCAATTCCTGCCCGCAGCGGGAAGTTCTTCTAAATATTCCCCATACGCGGATCATCCCATCGAACACCGCAAAATGATACGGCTGCTCTCAGGGACTTTTATAGTAACTAATATACTAAATACCATTCATAAAATCAATACTTTTTTCGTGAACAGAATATGTTCCTTTTTTAACATTTTTCACAGTCAGGTTTTTCCGAACGGGAAGTCCCCTGCAATACCGCTGCGGCTGCAAATTTTGACGATTCAGAATGCAAAGCACCGGAAAACTCATACATTCCGGCAACAAGTACATTATATATAGAAGAAACAGGATTGCTGCGGCTGCACCGCTCCGGAATGAACAAAAAGGGCCATGGCAGCTGCACCGGAGCTCCGGCCAGCTGTCATGGCTTCTTTTATTATCCCTGCACCAGTTTGCGGATCATCTCGCTCACCTGCGCCGGGTTCGCTTTTCCTTTCATCTCCTTCATGACCTGTCCCATGAGGAATCCGATGACTTTATCTTTTCCTTCCTTCAGCTCTCCAACCGCTTTCGGGTTTGCGTCCAGGATCTTTTTCACGGTCTCCTCGAGAAGACCGGAGTCGCTCTCCATCTTCAGTCCGTGTTCCTCCACATAGACAGACGGATCCACGTCGGACTCGAACATCGCAGCGAACACCTCTTTCGCAGTCTGGTTATTGATCACACTCTTTTCAAGGAGTTCGATCAGTGCTGCCAGATGCTCTGCGGAAAAGACGATCTTTGATGCCTCCATCTCCTTCTCCTTTAAGAGACGGAGTGTCTCCCCGGTCAGCCAGTTTGCCGCTTTTTTCGGAGCTGCTCCGGCTTTGATCGTGTTCTCAAAGAGCTCTGCAAGCGCCTTATCGGCAGTCAGGATATCGGCGTCATAGGCACTCAGACCGTACTCCGACTGATATCTCTTCGATTTCGCCTTCTTTAACTCCGGCTGTGCCTTGCGGATCGAGGCGATCCAGGCATCGGAGATATCGATCGGCGGAAGATCCGGGTCCGGGAAGTAACGGTAATCCTTTGCATCTTCCTTGGAACGCATCGCGTGGGAAGATTCCTTGTTGTCATCCCAGCGTCTCGTCTCCTGAATGACGGCACGGCCGTCCTCGAGAAGCTCGATCTGGCGTTCCCGCTCTCCCTCGATAGCATGGGCGATCGCCTTGAAGGAGTTTAAGTTCTTCATCTCGGTTCTCGTTCCAAATACCGGATTTCCCACCTCGCGGACAGAAAGGTTTACGTCGGCACGCATGGAACCTTCCTGGAGACGGCAGTCGGAAACACCGAGATACTGCATCGTGGACTGAAGATGCTCCAGGTACTGGATGACCTCGTCGGCACTTCTCATATCCGGCTCCGACACGATCTCAATTAACGGCACGCCGCTTCGGTTGTAATCGACTAAGGAACTGTCGGTCCACTCGTCATGGACCAGTTTTCCGGCATCCTCCTCCATGTGGATCTCATGGATCCCGATCCGCTTTGTTCCCGCTGCCGTCTCAAGCTCCACGTAACCGTCATGGCAGATCGGCAGATACAGCTGGGAAATCTGATAGTTCTGCGGGTTATCCGGGTAAAAATAGTTTTTCCGGTCAAATTTACAGAACTGGTTGATCTCACAGTTTAACGCAAGTCCGGCGCGGAGAGCGAACTCCACAACCTGCTTATTTAATATAGGAAGAGATCCCGGCATACCTGTACAGATCGGGCACACATGTGTGTTCGGCGCAGCGCCGAAATCTGTTTTGCATCCGCAGAAGATTTTTGTCTTTGTGGCAAGTTCTACATGGACCTCAAGACCGATGACTGTTTCATACTGTTTCATGATAAGGTCTCCTTTCTGGCAAACGGAAGTGTCCATTCACCGCGGACATGTTCCATGGCGGATGCCGCTGCAAATAATGTCTTTTCCCTGAAGCAGTCGCCGAGAAGCTGGACGCCGATCGGGAGTCCTTTTTCGTTTACACTGCATGGAACGGTGAGTCCCGGAAGACCCGCAAGGTTGACAGCAACCGTATAGATATCGCTCAGGTACATCTTCATCGGATCGCTCAGGGAGGTTCCGATCTTCGGAGCCGCCGTCGGAGCTGCCGGTCCTAAAATGATGTCATACTTCGCAAATGCCTCATCAAAGGCTTTTTTGATCAGTGCACGCACCTTCAGAGCTTTCAGATAATATGCGTCATAATATCCGGAGCTTAAGACGAAGGAACCAAGCATGATCCTTCTCTTGACCTCCGGTCCGAAGCCCTCGGATCTTGATTTCTTGTACATGTCATGAAGTCCCTCGTAGTCCTTTGCCCGGTAGCCGTACTTGACGCCGTCAAAGCGCTCTAAGTTGGAGCTTGCCTCCGCGGCCGCAATGACATAGTAGGCCGGAATCGTATATTCCATGAGACCGAGATCAAAGTATTCGACCTCCGCCCCGCATTCTTTCAGGTAAGCCGCACACTGTTCCACCGCTTCCCGCACATCTGCGTCAAGACCGTCGGACAGGTACTCTTTCGGGATCCCGATCTTCATGCCGCGGACATCTTTTCCGATCGCCGAAGTGAAATCCGTATCCTCCCGCTCCATGGAAGTGCTGTCCTTCTCATCGTGGCTTGTGATCGTCTCAAGAAGCGCTGCACAATCGGCCGCATTCTTTCCGACCGGTCCGATCTGGTCGAGAGAAGACGCATAAGCGACGAGACCGAAACGGGAGACGGTTCCGTATGTCGGCTTGATCCCCGTGACGCCGCAGTAGGAACTTGGCTGACGGATCGAACCGCCGGTATCGGAGCCGAGAGCCG
Source organism: Pilosibacter rotomagensis (assembly GCF_045062245.2). Lineage (NCBI taxonomy): Bacteria > Bacillati > Bacillota > Clostridia > Eubacteriales > Clostridiaceae > Pilosibacter > Pilosibacter rotomagensis. The sequence goes on from NZ_CM170323.1 coordinate 1,954,001, forward strand.
CAAAGCACTCACCCGCAGCGACCGCCGCACAGGAGCCACCGGACGAACCGCCCGGAACGTGTTCCGGATCCCACGGGTTTCTCGTAACCTGAAATGCAGACGTCTCTGTCGTACTTCCCATCGCGAACTCGTCCATGTTTGTCTTTCCGAGGATCACCATTCCGGCATCCGTGATCCGGGTGACTGCCGTTGCGTCATAGAACGGGACGAAGTTTTCCAGGATCTTTGACGCACATGTCGTCTTCATTCCCTTTGTACAGATATTGTCTTTCACTGCGATCGGGACACCTGTAAGCGGCCCTGTATATTTTCCTGCGCGGATCCCCGCATCCACTTCTCTCGCCCGTGCCAGGACCTTCTCCTCATCCACGGTGAGGTATGCGCGGATCTTCTGATCTTCCTTCGCGATCTGTTCCAGGGACGCTTTCGCGGCTTCCTCGGAAGTGATCTCGCCTGCTTTTATCTTTTTTGCCAGCTCTGTGGCGGAAAGTTCCAGTATCTTCATATCCGTCTCCTCCTAACCGATCGTCTTCGGAACAAGGAACTGTCCGTCCTTTTCCTTCGGTGCATTTTTCATCAGCTCTTCCCTCGGGGTGCTCTCCAGGACAACGTCCTCACGGAACACATTTTTGATCGGGAAGATATGGGTCAACGGCTCCACATCGGAGGTATCCAGCTTATTTAACATGTCCACATAGTCCAGCATCTGCTGAAGATCGTTTCTTGATTTCTCTTTTTCTTCATCCGTCAGATGAAGTTTTGCCAGGATCTCGATCTCATCCATGGTCTTATCGTTGATCATCTCTGCCATAATTATCCGTCCTTCCTGAATGGTCTGCGTTTTTTTCATCACGGTTTTAATCTTGTCATGTCTCTCGGGAACAGGCACGCCTCACGGACGTTGTCCTCGCCGATCATCTTCATGGTCAGACGCTCAAGTCCAATCCCGAGACCGCCGTGCGGCGGCATTCCGTATTTGAAGCAGTCGAGGTAATCTTCCATTCCCTCTGTATCCATGCCTTTCTCCTCGATCTTCTTTAAAAGTGTCTCATAATCGTGGATCCTCTGGCCGCCCGTCGTGATCTCAAGGCCGCGGAATAAAAGGTCAAAGCTCAGGGTAAATTCTTTGTTTTCCGGATCATCCATCGCGTAGAACGGACGTTTCTTTGACGGATAATGGGTAACGAACACGAAATCCGCACCGTACTCCTCTTTGAAGTACTCACCGATCAGTACCTCTTCCTCCGGCTCCAGATCGTGCGGGCTTCTGATCTGTCTGTCATACTTCTCAGCGATCAGGCGCTTCGCCTCATCAAAGCGGACATACGGGATCTTTTCCACGTTCGGAAGTTCGATCTTTAAAAGTGCAATCTCTTTCGCGTAATCTTTCTTCAGAAGTTCTACCACATACTGGAGCATCGCTGTCTCCATTCTGCAGATGTCCATGAAGCTGTCGATGAATCCCATCTCAAAGTCAAGACTCGTGTACTCGTTTAAATGTCTCTTTGTGTTGTGTTTCTCCGCACGGAACACCGGACCAGTTTCAAAGACTCTGTCGAAAACGCCGACCATCATCTGTTTGTAGAACTGCGGGCTCTGTGCCAGAACTGCCGGTCTGTGGAAATACTGGAGCTTAAAGAGGTTTGCGCCGCCCTCTGCGGATTTTGCACCGATCTTCGGGGTATGGATCTCGGTGAATCCCTGGCTTGTCATAAATTCACAGAAGCCGCGGCAGATGCCTTCCTGGATCCTGAATTTTGCACGCTCACGGACATTTCTGAGGGCAATGGCACGGCGGTTTAAGTTCGCTTCCAGCGATGTCGGAAGTTTCCATTTGTCGATCGCGATCGGCATCGGCTCTTCCGGTTTTGAGAGGATTTCTGCGTCCGCAAGGTGGATCTCGATCCCGTGCGGTGCACGCTCTTCCCTGAATACGGTTCCTGTCACGCGAACCGCCTGTCCTTCACGGATTTCTTTGAGCGTCTCACTTCCGATCCCGTCCTGGACTACGGTCTGTAAAAGACCTTCCCGGCTTCTTAAGATCACGAAGGAGATCTCTCCCATATCGCGGATGCTGTGTACCATTCCTTCTGCGGTAACTTCGGTACCAACGGGCTCTTCTCTTTCCAGTTCTTCAAGAGTTTTTACTTTGCTGTCTTTTAATCCTGTTACAAACTCCATAATCGGTTCCTCCTCGTTTTGTGGGGTAATTGAGGCTTTCAGAGTAAACAAAAATCCCGCCCCGGAGAATTTTGCTCTTATCATTCTCCGGGACGGGATCTTTTTATTTCCCGCGGTACCACCCGCATTGCATTTTCATGCCACTCATGAGTCGCCGCTTTCGCTGTCGGACCATCATCCTAACGACTCGGCCGCGTAACGTGCGGCTTGCGTGCTGTCCTACCATCGGTTCCGATATCGAGCAGCCGGCTCCGGAGCGTTCCCGCCTTTCTCATCTCTTCCGCGCTCTCAGCTGTCACACGGTTCTCTGTAAAGTTCTTCGAAAGGGAGTTTCCTTCAACGCCTTTGTTTGATATTTTTTTGATGTCTCTTGTTTTATCAGAGATTTTTGATTCTGTCAAGTGCTTTTAAAGAATTTTCATAAGTTCCGAATGCAGTAATCCGGAAATATCCTTCACCAGACGGGCCGAAACCTGCACCAGGAGTACCCACGATTCCCGCATTGTTTAACAGGAAATCAAAGAAATCCCAGGACTTCATGTTATTCGGGGTCTTTAACCAGATATACGGGGAGTTTACGCCGCCGTATACGGTATATCCGGCATCCTTTAAGCCGTCATAGATCGTCTTTGCGTTCTTCATGTAGCGTGCGATCTGCTCAGCAACCTGTACTTTTCCCTCCGGAGAGTACACTGCCTCGCCGGCACGCTGGATGATATACGGAGTTCCGTTGTACTTGGAACCCTGACGGCGCATCCACATCGCATTTAAGCTCACATCGCCGCACTTTAAGTCCTTCGGGATCACGGCAAAACCAAGACGCATACCGGTAAATCCGGCTTTCTTGGAGAAGCTGCGGAGCTCGATGGCACATGTCTTTGCGCCCTCACACTCATAGATGGAGTACGGAATGCCAGCCTCAGTGATATATGCCTCGTAAGCAGCGTCATAGATGATCACAGCGCCGTTCTTGTTTGCAAAGTCTACCCATGCCTGGAGATCTGCCTTCTTGATCGCCTCACCGGTCGGGTTGTTCGGGAAGCAGAGATAGATCAGGTCCACGTGCTCCTTCGGGAATTCCGGAAGGAAACCGTTGTCTGCAGTACACGGCATGTAAACGATCTTGTCAAAACGTCCGGTCTCGCTGTTGTAGAGACCGCTGCGACCTGCCATAACGTTGGAATCCACGTATACCGGGTATACCGGGTCGCATACTGCGACTACGCTGTCTAAGGAGAATAATTCCTGGATATTTCCGCAGTCACACTTTGCACCGTCGGATACAAAGATCTCATCTGCGGAGATGTCGCAGCCTCTCTCCTGGAAATCCTCTTTTGCAATGATATTTCTTAAAAAGTCATAGCCCTGCTCCGGAGCATAGCCGCGGAAGGTCTCCGCATGACCCATCTCATCGACAGCTTTGTGCATTGCCTCGATGATCGCCGGAGCGATCGGCTGAGTCACATCACCGATACCAAGGCGGATGATCTCCTTTTCCGGATGCTCTGCCTGGAATGTGGATACTCTCTTCGCAATATTTGCGAACAGATAGCTGCCCGGCAGTTTGGCAAAATTTTCATTGACTTTAAACATGGTCTCAATCCTCTCTTTCTGTCTGTAAATGCATTTAGGATATTTTTCATGAATAAATATACCACACAAATGCAGGAACTGCGATAATAATTTGGCTAACGCATTAACTTTTTTTAATGATAAACAGTTAAAGTCAAACCATTAATCTTCCTGGATCAGCATTGTGACCATATGGGCGCTCTCCGCCATGGTCCGTCCTGTATCCATGCTGGTCTTCTGAAGATACCGGTGTGCCTCCGGCTCAGAAAGATGGTTCCGCTTCATGAGAAGCTTTTTCGCACGTCTCAAAACCCCCTGCTCCTCAGCACTCTCAACAAAACCTGCAAAGAGCGGATGTGCATGGTTCGGTCTTGACTTGAATTCCGGATGTGCCTGGATCCCCACATAGAACGGGTGATCCGGGAGCTCGATCATCTCAACGATATGTCCGTCCGGGGACTGTCCGGAGAGCATCATGCCGTGAGATGTAAAGTCATCACGGTAGTCATTGTTGATCTCAAAACGATGTCTGTGGCGCTCGTTGATCATATCTGTTCCGTAGAGGGAATATGCTTTCGACTTTTTATCAAGGACACACGGATAGGAGCCGAGACGAAGCGTTCCGCCAAGGTTCTCCACGCCGTTCTGATCCGGCATCAGATCGACAACCGGATGGGTTGTCTCCGGATCCAGCTCGGAACTGTTTGCATCCGCATAGCCGAGAACATTTCTCGCAAATGCCACCATGGCCATCTGCATGCCGAGGCAGATCCCGAGGAACGGGATCTTGTTCTCTCTCGCATAGTTTGCAGCCAGGATCATGCCTTCGGTTCCTCTGGAGCCAAAACCGCCCGGGATGATGATGCCGTCAACACCGGCGAATGTATCGTCGAGAGCTTCCGGTTTTAAGAACTCGGAATCGACCCATTTGATCGTCACTTTTGTGCGGTTTGCGATCCCGCCGTGCTTTAACGCCTCCATGACACTCAAGTACGCGTCATGCAGTTGGATGTATTTTCCTACCAGTGCGATCGTGACCTCGCTTGTCGGATTCTTTAATGCATCGACCATCTGTTTCCAGTCACCAAGCTGCGGTTCCGGACACGGAAGATTGAGGCATTCGCAGACCACATGAGCCAGGCGCTCTTTTTCCATGGCAAGCGGCGCTTCATATAAATATTCTACATCCAGGTTCTGGAGAACATGGTCTTCCGGAACGTTGCAGAATAAAGCGATCTTGCTCTCGATACCGTCCTCGAGCGGAACCTCTGTACGGCATACGATCACATCCGGGGAAATTCCCATTCCCTGAAGTGCCTTGACGCTCTGCTGGGTCGGTTTCGTCTTTAATTCTCCTGACGCCTTTAAATACGGAACGAGTGTCACATGGATCAGAACGGAATTCTGATATCCGATCTCGTGGCGGAACTGGCGGATCGCCTCCAGGAACGGCTGGCTCTCGATATCGCCGACGGTGCCGCCGACCTCGATGATCGCGATGCGGTCCTCGTCCGGGGATTTCGCGCGGTAAAATCTCGCCTTGATCTCATTTGTGATGTGGGGGATCACCTGTACGGTACCTCCGCCGAAGTCTCCGTGGCGTTCTTTCTGAAGAACCGTCCAGTAGATCTTACCAGTGGTCACGTTGGAATTTTTGTCAAGGCTCTCATCGATAAAGCGCTCATAATGTCCAAGGTCCAGGTCGGTCTCTGTTCCATCGTCGGTGACGAACACCTCTCCATGCTGGATCGGATTCATGGTACCCGGATCAATATTGATATAAGGATCGAACTTCTGCATCGTGACCTGGTACCCTCTTGCCTTCAAGAGACGTCCAAGGGATGCGGCTGTAATACCTTTGCCGAGTCCGGAGACAACGCCTCCCGTGACGAATACGTATTTAACTGCCATACCTTACCTCCAAATATATATTGTGAATGTGGGGAACTTGTAACTGTTCAGTATTTTTCACAGTTACGGGAACTTTTCCTATGATGTGCGAAAACTGTCTGCTTCATGCTCATGCAACATTGCATGAAAAAAGGTGACAGAAGTACTAAGACTCTGACACCTTTGTCTAATCAATCACATCATATGAAACTCATTTTTACGCAGGGATAATTGCTCATAGGTTTTGTTGCTGCGTTAAAAAAATATGGAACTACTATATTCCATTTTTTCGAATTTGTAAAGTAGTTTTTTTACAGTTTTCAAAAGTTTTTTATCCGGAATCACAGGACCACTTTCTTCTTTTTTATCCGGGTCTTGCGGCGTCATCAGGTATCCCGCCAGACTGGTGAAGCAGAAAAACTTAATAATAGGAACGCTGTCTGTGATCGGAAAAAATTTTAAAAAAATGTGTTGACAAATCCCGGAAAATGAGTATATTATACCACCATAAGAGCAAGGGCGCTTGGGTGCATGATACATACACCCCGGCGCCCTTCTCGCATTTCACGGATCTTCCCCACAACCCCCCATTTGGGATCCGCGAAATGATGACTGTCTGTTCCATACCCCGGAGCAGACAGCAAACTTTGTATAATTTCCCGCAGACAGGGAGCAAGGAGGTTCCCCAGCGGAGTTGAAAGGAGAAATATCTATGAGCAAAAGTATTCCTGAACTGTATGGCAGTCTTGTATTCAACGACTCCGAAATGAAAGCACGTCTCCCGAAGGATGTCTACAAAGCCCTTACAAAAACGATCAACAGCGGTTCCCATCTGGAGCTGGATATCGCGAACTCTGTTGCAGTCGCAATGAAAGAATGGGCGCTCGAACATGGTGCTACCCACTTCACTCACTGGTTCCAGCCGATGACAGGCATCACTGCTGAAAAGCATGACAGTTTCCTCTCTCCGACCGGTGTTGGCGAAGCAATCATGGAATTTTCCGGAAAAGAACTTGTAAAAGGTGAGCCGGACGCTTCCAGCTTCCCGTCAGGCGGCTTACGCGCCACCTTCGAAGCCCGCGGATATACCGCATGGGATCCTACCTCTTTCGCATTCATCAAGGGACATACACTCTGTATCCCAACTGCCTTTTGTTCTTACAGCGGCGAGGCACTCGATAAAAAGACTCCGCTGCTCCGTTCCATGGAAGCCGTCAGCAAAGAAGCTACCCACTTACTTCACATTTTAGGAAAAACAGACGTCAGACGCGTCAACACCACGGTAGGCGCTGAGCAGGAATATTTTCTGGTAGACAAGGAGTGCTACCGTTTAAGAAAAGATCTGATCTTCTGCAGACGTACCTTATTTGGTGCTCCGGCTCCGAAGGGACAGGAAATGGATGACCATTACTTCGGTTCCATCAAACCGAGAGTCGAAGCTTTTATGGAGGACCTGAACGAAGAGCTCTGGAAACTCGGCATCCCGGCAAAGACTGAGCACAACGAGGTTGCACCTGCTCAGCATGAGCTTGCTCCGGTATTTGAGACCGTCAATGTTGCCGTTGACCACAACCAGCTCGTTATGGAGATAATGAAGAAGGTCGCTGACCGCCATGGTCTTGCGTGCCTGCTCCATGAAAAACCGTTCGAGGGCATCAACGGAAGCGGTAAGCACAACAACTGGGCACTCTCCACAGATTCCGGCGAGAACCTGTTAAATCCGGGAAAGACACCGGCAGAGAACACACAGTTCTTACTGTTCTTAGCAGCTGTTGTTGAGGCTGTTGATGATTACGCCGATCTGTTAAGGATCTCCGTTGCTACAGCCGGAAATGACCATCGTCTCGGCGCAAACGAGGCACCGCCAGCTGTTGTATCCATGTTCTTGGGAGAAGAACTTGAGGCTGTTGTCGATTCCATTAAATCTGATACATATTTTGAAGGAAAGGGCGCTGTTCAGATGTCCATCGGACCGAAGGTGCTCCCGCACTTCACAAAAGACAACACGGACCGTAACCGTACCTCACCGTTCGCCTTCACAGGAAATAAGTTTGAGTTCCGTATGCCGGGCTCTTCCCTCTCCCTGTCCGGTCCGAACGTGATCTTAAATACAGCCGTTGCCGAGTCCCTCGCCGGATTCTGCAAAGTCCTGGACGGACTTACCGGGGAGAACCTCGATTCCGCAATTCATGAGCTCTTAAAAGATACCTTTAAGAAGCATGAGCGGATCATCTTCAACGGAAACGGCTACACAGACGAATGGCTTGCAGAAGCCGAGAAGCGCGGTCTTCCGAACTTCAAGTCCACACCGGAGGCTCTTCCGCATTTCATCGACGAGAAGAACATTGAGCTCTTCACAAAACATGAAGTCTTCACAAAAGAGGAGCTCTTCTCCCGTTACGAGATCCTTCTTGAGGATTATGCGAAGGCTCTCCACATCGAGGCAAAGACTATGGAGGAGATGGTTCAGAAAGACTTCCTTCCGTCCCTGTTCTCCTATGTGAATGACCTTGCATGCACAGGAAGCTCTAAAAAAGAGCTCGTTCCCGGCATTACAACAAAGGCCGAAGAAAAGCTGATCACAAAGCTCTCCGGGCTCGCAGATGTGATCTCTGATGAGCTCGATACCTTAAAGGATATGATCGGTACCGCCGAAGGTATGGATGACTACTTAAAGGCTGGCACCTACTACCACGATACGATTCTTACCGAAATGGAAAAGATCCGTCTGGCTGTCAACGATGCGGAAGTCCTGATCCCGGAGGATTATCTCCCGTATCCGACATACGATGCATTGCTCTTCTACATTTAATTGTTTTGCTCATAGGGAAGACCGCCGGTTACCAGAGAAATCTGAACCGGCGGTCTTTTCGTATCACATTTTAAAAAAATTTCCAGCGTCACTTTCTTATCCGTTCTGACACCTCTTTATGAAAGTTTAACTTTCTTGAACTCTTCCATGAAATCAACAATATAGTTTGCTGTGGTCTCGAGCATTTCCTTGCCCCACTCTTCTGTAGCGGTACTTGGATGATCTGGTCCAATCCAGCCGCTGTCGGTAACATGCGGAGTTTTGCGAAGAATCTCAACGGTAACTCCCTTATACTCAACAGAACGGAAACCGGTTGTCTTCAGATTCTCAGACAGATGCTTAAACTGGAGTTCACCACCTATCTCACTCTTATCAACTAAAGACGGATCAATTCCAAGAATCGCAGCCGTTTCCTCACCACCGCCGTGGCCGCCTTTCCACGCCGGGTTCATATCCCATGCCATCAGCCACCAGTTAAGCATAGCAACCAGACAGCCCTTATCCTCGAATTCCATGCCAAGGCGCTGAATCATCTTGATGTTTCCGCCGTGTCCGTTCAGGAAAACGAATTTTCTTGCGCCGTGACGATACAGACTCAGGAAAACCTGACGGCAAAACTGATAGAGTACCTCGTCGTCAATATCAATTGTACCAGGATACGGAGCAAAATTGGGGCAGGAACCATATGGAATGGTGGGAGCAATCAAAACATCACTCTTCTTCTCAATTTTCTCCAACAAGTGCTCCGGAATCAGTGTATCGGTTCCAAGCGGCATGTGACGGCCGTGACACTCAATACTGCCGATAGAAACAAGTACCATATCATTTTTTTCAAAATATTCCTGAGCTTTCGGCCATGTCAAATTTTCAAGTCTCATAGTTTCTTTCCTTTCATATATGATTTTATAATTTATCTTAACGGTTAATAATTTACTGTTCCTCTTTAGTATTGGCTTTATTATCTGACATTTTTGGGGCTTTCAAGCATTTCTTTATAAAACAAGTATAGTCTATGGTAATAGGATTGTCAATATTCCCAATCGACAACAATAGCTTAGCAGAAAACGAATCATAAATTTAGGATGTCGATTTGTGGTTTTTACGCCATCGACATCCTTAACACCAATACATATTTGTTTTTCAAAAAGCAAGAAGCCAGACACCGCAGGATCTGACTTCTTGCTGTAGGCGAAAAAATCCCCCGGTGGAAAACCACCGGAGGATCTCATAATTCTTAATTAGTCTTCAACTTTAACGATTTCACGCTTGTTGTAGCTGCCGCATGCCTTGCATACTCTATGAGGCATCATTAAAGCACCGCACTTGCTGCACTTTACTAAGTTCATAGCGGACATTTTCCAGTTCGCTCTGCGGCTGTCTCTTCTCGCTTTGGAAGATTTATTCTTAGGACAGATAGACATGGTTACACCTCCTTAAACTGTTTGAAAATATCCTGGATGGCTGCCATCCGCGGGTCAGGAACCCATGTATCACAGCCGCAATCTCCCTTGTTGAGATTTGCTCCACATCTACTGCAGATTCCCTTGCAATCATCCTTGCAAAGGACCTTCATAGGCAGGTACAATGATAACTCATTGCAAACCAGCATATCGGCATCCAGATTATAACCAGATAAATAAGATTGTTCATCCAAGTCCTTCACTCTGTCCTCATCGGAAGCATTCATATCGATCTCCTGGTCAAACTCGATATCTGTGGTGTAATTCACCGGTTCCAGACATCTTGAACAGGGAATCGCAAGAGTCACGGAAGTATTTCCCGTAAGACTCAGCTTTCTGTTTCCAAGGTTTTTTACAGTGATCTTTACCGGGTTCGCAGAGACCACCGGATACTCAACTCGGGAACCCTTGTAAGCTTTCGCTTCAAACGGTACTTCCCAGGTTTTCTCTTTGCCTTCCAGAGTAAAAACTTCAGATAAATTAATCAGCATATTATGTTTCTCCTAATACGCACTAAGATATTATATATGAACAGGAACAATTTGTCAACAATTTTTCTAATAAAATATTAAATTTTAAAAGCTCTATTTTTCATGCATTTCTGCGCTCAAACCATATTCTTGTGACAAATTCTTAACCGCGCCAGAGCGCGCATTAAGAGCACCAGAAACGAATATTTTCGTACCTGGGATAAGAAACCCCAGCGTATGTCGTAAGAGTTCCAAAGCCGTCCTGAGGGCGTTAAAACCTCCAGACAGCACAGAAGCCAACCCGCTCATCTCCTGCTCTCACAGGGTTCTGAACGGGTCAGCGTCATTGCTAATCGATCAAACCGTATGCTGATTCAGATGAGAAAGCACTTATGCAAGCAGGCTTGCAGCCCATCTTTTCATCGAAACCGGCGCACGGCTGAACTGTACCCTGAATTATTTTACAAGAGCTAAAGTCTCTCTTGCAATCGCAAGCTCCTCGTTTGTCGGGATAACCATAACTTTAACTTTGGAATCCGGTGTGGAGATTACGATATCTTTTCCTCTTACGCTGTTAGCCTCGTCGTCGATCTTGATGCCAAGGTAGGATAAATGCTCGCAAACAGCTTTTCTCATGGACTTGCCGTTCTCACCAAGACCTGCTGTGAATGCGATCACATCTACGCCGTCCATAGCTGCTGTGTAAGCACCGATGTACTTAACAACGCGGTAGTTGTACGCCGCAAGAGCTTTCGCTGCGCGGTCGTTGCCAGCCTCAGCTGCTTCCTCGATGTCACGGAAGTCGCTGGATACGCCGGACAGGCCAAGAACACCGGACTTTTTGTTCAGAACGTTCATAACGCCTGCGATGTCGAGGTTCTCTTTCTTAGCGATGAACTCCATGATAGCCGGATCCATATCACCGGAACGAGTTCCCATGATAAGTCCCTCAAGTGGAGTGAGACCCATGCTTGTATCTACGGATTTGCCGTTCTTTACAGCGGAAAGGCTTGCGCCGTTACCAAGATGGCAAACGATGATCTTTAAATCTTCGTACGGTTTTCCGGCAACCTCAGCAGCTCTCTTGGACACGAAGCTGTGGGAAGTTCCGTGGAAGCCGTATCTTCTTACTTTGTACTTCTCATAGTACTCGTACGGAAGACCGTAAAGGTAAGCCTCCTCCGGCATTGTCTGATGGAATGCAGTATCGAATACAGCTACCATCGGTACGTTCGGCATAAGCTCCTGGCAAGCGCGGATACCGATCAGGTTTGCCGGGTTGTGAAGCGGTGCAAGATCGTTGCACTCTTCGATTGCTTTCATAGCCTCATCTGTGATCACTGTGGAAGAAGTAAACTTCTCACCGCCGTGTACGACACGGTGACCAACAGCGCCAACCTCTGCAAGGCTTGCGATAACGCCGCTCTTCTTGTTTGTGAGAGCGTCTAATACCATCTGGATCGCCTGTGTGTGTGTCGGCATCGGGGAAACGGTAACTTCCTTCTCTCCGCCTGCCGGCTGGTATGTGATCTGGCTTCCTTCGATACCAATTCTCTCGCAGAGACCTTTTGCAAGAACTGCCTCTGTATCAGAGTTGATTAACTGGTACTTTAAGGAAGAGCTTCCGCAGTTGATAACTAAAATATTCATGACAGATAAAACTCCTTGTGATTATAAAATAGAATCTGTGTCTTCCGGTCTCCGGAACGAAGACTGGATATTACAGTTGTTGCCAAAAAGGGAACGCCGTTTCCTCTTGATCGATTTTGCGTCGTTCCCCATTGTTGTTAAGTAATTATAGATTAAGCCATCTGAGCCTGTACAGCTGTAAGAGCTACTACACCAACGATATCCTCAGCAGAGCATCCACGGGAAAGGTCGTTGACCGGTCTTGCGATACCCTGGAGCATCGGGCCGTAAGCTTCTGCTTTAGCAAGTCTCTGAACCAGCTTGTAACCGATGTTGCCGCAGTCAAGGTTCGGGAAGATAAGAACGTTAGCATGACCTGCAACTTCGCTTCCTTTTGCTTTTGCTTTTGCTACGGACGGAACAATCGCTGCATCGAGCTGTAACTCGCCGTCAAGGTCAAGCTGCGGGTACTTCTCGTTTGCGATCTTTGTAGCCTCTACAACCTTGTCTACAAGAGCGTGCTTTGCGCTGCCCTTTGTGGAGTGGGAAAGCATAGCTACGATCGGCTTCTCACCAACAAGTGCGCGGAAGCTCTTAGCGGAGCTGTCAGCGATTGCAGCGAGCTCTGCAGATGTCGGATCCTGGTTTAAACCACAGTCAGCGAATAAGAATGTGCCGTTTGCACCGTACTCGCAGTTCGGAACGTCCATGATGAAGAAACCGGATACAAGCTCTGTTCCCGGAGCTGTCTTTAAGATCTGAAGAGCCGGTCTTAATGTATCAGCTGTTGCGTGGCAAGCACCTGCAACAAGTCCGTCAGCGTCTTTTTCTTTTACCATCATAACGCCGTATGTGATGTAATCTGTCTTTAAGATCTCCTGTGCTTTCTCGAGAGTCATACCCTTTTTCTCTCTTAATTTGAACAGGGTCTCTGCGTAGTGGTCAAACTTCGGATCAGTATCCGGATCTACGACCTTAAGACCAGTAAGGTCAACTTCCAGCCAGTGAGCACCATCCATGATCTTTTCCTCTTTTCCGATCATGATCAGGTCAGCGGTCTTCTCCTTTAATACCTGTGCTGCAGCAATAAGAGTTCTCTTATCGTTGCTCTCCGGCAGAATGATTGTCATTACATCCTGTTTTGCCTTTTCTTTCATAAGATCAATAAATGCCATGATGATTGACTCCTTCCTCAATATGGGTTTTCATACGTATTTTTATTATATCGCAGCTAAATACTGGATACAAGACTATATTCTCCAATTTTTTGCACTTTTTTCAATACCTCTCGTTAAATTTAAAACAATGCGGTAAAAAAACGGGCACAGCGGAAGTTTGACCGGAAGCAGCTGCCTGCCTATCGGGAAATTTTATCGAACGTTCCGGTAACAAGTGAAAACACGCTTCGCGAGTTTCCCCTTGTTATCGCGACAATCGCCATGGTCTCGCGCAAGCACGGACTTTGGCTCGTTGTGCGCGTAAACAAACAGCTCCGGTCGACCAGGAATACTGATTGCCGGAGCTGTTTGTATCTTTTATCTTTTCTCTGCAGGACCGCAGTCATATTTATTGTTCGCATTGCTGCAGCAGTCTCTGTCAGTATCATTTTTCGGTCAGATCTTCTCATACCGCTCAACATCTACAACAAAGATCGTCGCACCGCCGACATCGACCGACATCGGCATTGTTGCGCAGTGGACCATGGAGGAACCGGATACATACGGCATATTGATCGTGATCTTCTGGTGATGGCCGCACTCCTTTTTAATAATATCGATCGCTTCATCAACCCGCGCTTCTTCCGTCACGATCATCAGGGTCGTATTCCCTTTTTTCAGGAATCCGCCGGTCGTGGAAAGACGGGTCACGCTGAATTTGTGTTTTGTGAGTGACGTCGTCACATCGTCCTCGTTGTCATACCGGATAATTGCGTAGATCAGTTTCATATAGCATCCATCCTTTCTGCGTCTTATTTCGAAGATTGCGGTATGCGCCGCAAAGATATAACTGTAACACTAAGGCAGCCGCTCTGAATTCTTTCTGATATTTTTGAATATTCTTATCATCCTGGAACAATCAGTCTTTCACACGCTGCTTAGATGCAGTATATCACATTTTTTCTTTGAGAACAATAAATATTGCATTAAGATTTTGTTTCGACTATGATATTAGATAACGAATGCAGGCAAATGATCTGCACAAGTTGAGGAGATCTACTATGAAAACAGCTGCCATCATTGCAGAATACAATCCATTCCACAATGGCCATAAATATCAGATTGAAGAGACAAGACGCCGGACCGGAGCCGATTTCATCGCGGTCGTCATGAGCGGTGACTTCGTACAGCGCGGGGCCCCGGCAATCTACAGCAAGTTTCTCCGGACTCGCTCCGCGCTTCTCTCCGGCGCTGACCTCGTTGTCGAAATGCCCGTTTTCGGAAGTCTGAGCGCTGCCCAGGATTTCGCACGCTGCGGAATCTCTTTGTTTCATCATATGGGGATCATCGATGTGCTCTCCTTCGGCAGTGAAGCAGGGGAAATCAAAAAATTGCAGGAACTGGCAGACCAGGCCGGCACAGAGACGGAAGAACAGTCGGATCTGATCCGTAAAAGTCTCCGAAGCGGCCTTACCTACCCACAGGCACTGGCTCTTGCCAGAAAAGATTCTGTTCCTGTATCGCCCAACGATATCCTTGCGGTTGAGTACCTGAAGGCATTAAAGGAATTTTCTTCCGCGGTCGAACCCTGGACCCTGAAACGCTCCGATCCCGGGTATCACTCCGAAGGGCGGGACGGCTCTTTCGCTTCTGCAACAGCGATCCGAAAGGCGATCTCTGCGCAGGATCCGGATTTTCTCTCAGCTGTTCTCCCGGATTCCCACTTTGAAAGTCTGCAGGCCGAATCCGAGGTTCCATTATTTCCGGATGATTTTTCTCTCCTGATAGAACAGAAGATCCTGACTTCCGCTCTGGAAAAAATTCAGAGCATTTCCGGTATGCCGGAGGACCTCGCCGCAAAGCTCTATAAAAACCGTCTGGAATTTCTCCGGACCGATGCACTGACCGCAGCCAGAAAAGACCGGCAGTATACTTACGCGAAGGTCAGCCGCGCTCTTATGAATCTCATGCTGGATATCACAGACAAAGACCAACGGGGATTTGCTGCCTGCGATTACGCTCCATGGGTCCGGATCCTGGGATTCCGAAAAACATCCGCAGCACTTTTATCGGAATTGAAAAAGCATTGCGATATCCCTGTCATCGTCAAGACCGCTGATGCCAACGAGATTCTCTCCCCGGAAGTCTATCCGCTTTTTGAGAAAAATCTGACCGCATCTGAGATCTGCCGGATGGTGCGGGAGCTGAAATCAGGAAAGGTACAAAAAAACGAATTTACCCGTTCGCCGATCATGATCCCGTGAACTATATAGGCAATTGAATTACCGCGCATCTGCATTTTAGATCACCGTATCTACGATGTAGATGCTTCTTTTTTCCGGTTCCTTTTCTCCGCATATTTGGCTGACACTTCTTCCGACTGCGACGGACATTGGCTGGAATAGCTCTCTTCCTGCCGGATCTGCTGTCACGCACGTTTTCAGATCACGCCGTCCGATATTCTGACAGTGCTTCCCACGCCTTCCCGACCGCGTTTTTTTGTTATCACGATCTTTTTTTCAATCCTGTCTTTCAGCTCCGCAACATGAGAAATGATACCGACAAGTTTTTTTCCGTCCGCAAGATTTCCCAGTGCCTTTACCGCCTGGTCCAGCGCATCCTCATCAAGAGAACCGAATCCTTCGTCCACAAACATGGCATCCAGCTGGATCCCGCCTGCCATAGACTGGATCTCATCCGAAAGTCCCAGCGCCAGGGAAAGCGAGGCCTGGAACGTTTCGCCGCCGGAGAGCGTCTTTACACTCCGCTCACTTCCATTATAGTGATCGATCACATTCAGTTCCAGTCCGCTCTTGTCCTTTTTGTTCCCCGATGTCTCACTTCTTTTCAGTTCATACTGACCGCTGCTCATCGTCATCAGCCGGATATTCGCCCGCCTCAGAATCCGGTCAAAATACGCCATCTGGACATAGGTCTCAAGTTCGATCTTCCGCTTTCCATTCAGTGTCCCGGCTGCCGTGTCCGCAAGTGAGTGGACCCAGATATATTCCTGTTCTGTCTGTTCCATGAGATTCTGCCAGGTGCAGACCTTCTCGTAGATCTTCCGGTTGTTCTGTAAAGCCGAATGGAGCTGTTCCCGCTGTTTTAATGTTCCTGTTTTTTTCGTCTCCAGGCGTTCCAGCATCTCTGAGAGTTCCGTTTCCTTCAGCTCTTCTCTTTTTCCGATCTGTTTTTCCAGTGTTTCCACCGCAGAATCCAAGCTCGCCATATCTCTCTGGTATTTTTCCATTTTAGCCTTCGCGCTGCTTTCTTCCAGCTCCAGCTCCCTTTTCTGCGTTTTCATCATTTTCAGGTTTTCTTCGATCTCTGCCGCATTTTGCCCTTCCAGCCTTTCCTGAAGCTCTTTCACCTGCACCTTCAGCATTGACAGGGATGTCAACAGGTTCTGCTCCGACAAGGCAAGCGCCGTATTTTTTTCTTTCGCCGTCTCCAGAGCCTTTTCCAGCTTCTTTATTGAATCTTCCAGCGTTTTTAGCTGTTTCAGCTGTTCTGCATTCGATCTGATACGGATTTCCAGTTCACAAAGTTCTTTCTCCGTCTTTGTTATCGCCAGTCTGGCTGCCGTCATACACTCCGCAGGATCCGATATCTCTGATATCCTGTTATACAGGTCTGCTTTCAAAGCGGCAGGAAGCTCCACTATCCTCTTTATCTCGAGATCCAGATTTTCTTTTAAGTTTCCGGCTCTCTCGCTCAGCCTCTCAGACTTCACTCCTGCCCGTTCAGCTTCCTTCTTTCTTAGTTTCAGTTCTTCCTGATCCGGGATCTCTTCTGCAAGCTCAGCAGGAGCCGGGTGATGACAGGAACCGCATACCGGACAGGGGATTCCTTCCTCCAGATCCTGTGCAAGAATGCCGGCCTGGGCATTCAGAAACAGTGTTTCCAGGTGTCCATACCGTATGCGGCTCTCATCACGCAGGGAAATCGAGATTGCGTACTCTTTCTGCACATCTTTCAATTCCCTGTAAGTCGACTCAAGCCGCTCCAGGTGTTCTTCCAGTTCCTTTTTCTGTCGCAAAAGTGCTTCTTTCGCATTTGACAGTTGCTCTTTCTCCACCGGTGCTCTGGAAATCTTCTCTCTGTCCCCAGACCGGTTCTCCAGTTCTGTTTGCAGAAGATCCGTCTGTTCCTGCATCGACTTTCTATCTGTCTGAACGCTCAAAAGTGTCTGTTCTTTCCCAGCCGCTTCTCCTCTTTTCTGCTCCAGTTCCAGAAATCTCTGACTATCCAGTTCCAGTTTCTGAACTTTCTTTGCCAGTTCTTCGCGAAGCTCCGACTTTTTCTCCACTTTTTTCCATTCTGCAAGGACCGCTTCATACTCCGGATTCAGTCGTTCCCGTTCCTGTTTTTTATTCTCCAGTTCTGCCTCGATCCGTCTGATCTGGGCCGCCTTTCCCTTTTTTTCATTTACCGCGCGGATCTGCTTTTCCAGGCTCTGCACAGATCCATCCAGCGTTTCCAGATGTACCTTTTCTTTTTCTGTCTCACTGCGCAGCAGCTCGATCCCCCGCATTGTTTTTCCTTCAAAATGTACCTTTTTTAAGGAATTAAATTCCTGTTCCGCCGCCGGATCTTCCTCAAAGCAGGCATCCTCCAGGTACTGGGTAATGCTCCGGCGCAGATCATCATAATCTTTTCGTCTGCGCTTTTCCTCGTCCCGCAGACGCCACTGGATCTCCTGAAAGATCTCCGTGTGAAAGATCTGACGGAAAATTTCTCCGCGTTCCGCAGTCCCTGCGATCAGAAGTTTCTGGAAATCCCCCTGGGCGATCATCGCAATCTGAGTAAACTGTTTATAGTCGAGACCCATCAGCTCCGTCACAGCCTTTGTGACCGCGCCCATCTTTGCCACTGGCTGACGTCCGTCGGGATAGATCAGTTCCGCATCCGCTTTTTTCGTTGTAAATCCGGTTCCTCGCTTTTTCGGGCATTCATATTCCGGATTTCTTCTGACGATATATTCTTTTCCCTGATAGGCGAAAGTCAGCTCCACAAACGTCTCCGTCTCTGCTTTCGCATATTTGCTCCGGAACATTCCGGCTTCCCGCACAGTTCCGCTTGCCTCACCGTACAGGGCAAATGTGATCGCATCAAAGATCGTCGTCTTACCGGCGCCGGTATCTCCCGTGATCAGGTAAAGACCATGTTCTCCAAGTTGTTCAAAATCGATCGTGTTCTCCCCCGCGTATGGGCCGAAGGCACTGATCACCAGTTTTTCAGGTTTCATTCTTTTATCTCCCGGATCAATTGTTCTGCAAAATCCTTCTGTTGTTTCGTCATAGGCTGATTATTCTGAAGTTCATAGAACTCATAAAACAGTTCGATCTCTGTCTTTTTTTCTACGGCCTGCGCTGCATCGACCTCCTGAGTGGTTTTTGTCCTCTGATTGTCATACAAAAGCTGCATGATATTCGGGTAGATCACACGCAGTTTCTGAAGACCGTCCGGCACATCATCCTCGTCCGTCAAGGTCACCTGGATATAATCTTCACGGTTCATATCTCTGTAAAAAGAACGGTCGGTAAGTTCCAGATAAGTGCCCCGGAGCTTCCTCATATCCCGGAGAGGTTTTAACGGCAGCAGGCTGGTCCTTACTGTTCCTTTTTTCTCCAACTCCACGACTGTAATTGATTTCTCCTGGTCCACCTCCGAAAATGAATATTTTAAGGGAGTCCCGCAATAGCGAACCCGGTCAGTTCCTACGTTTTGGGGACTGTGGATATGTCCAAGTGCTGTATAATCAAACGGTGTAAAGACCGCTGCATCAATGTTGTCGAGACCACCGACCTGAACATCCTCCGACTCGCACCTGGAAGCTCCCGTGACAAACTGGTGTGCGACAAGGATGTTTCTATCCTTCAGATCGATCTCCATATGGCGGATCACCGTCTCCGCCGCAGTCTGGACATCCGTTACCAGATCCGCCTCATTCTCAAATACATGCCGCACAGTCGAAGGGCGGATAAACGGGAGCAGGTGGATCCAGACTGTTCCGTATTGATCCTTCAGCGGAATCTTCGTGACACTCCCATCATATACAGGCGAAAGGTAGATCCCCCGGCTGTTCAACAGTCTTCCGCCGAAAGCCAGCCGTTCCGCCGAATCATGGTTCCCGCTGATAATAAAAACAGGAATCGCTCTCCCGGCAAGCCTTGTGATAAATTCGTCGAACACCTGGACCGCCTCCGCGGACGGGATCTGCTTGTCATAAATATCACCGGCCAGGATGATCCCGTCCGGCTTTTCTTCTTCCGCCAGATCAAGAATTCTTTTAAGAATATATTTCTGGTCTTCGATCATCGAAAACTCATTGACTCTCTTTCCGATATGAAGGTCCGATAAATGGAATAATTTCATTGGTTCCTCCTATTGCTCTCTCTTCTGCTCCTCCTATTGTACCGTTTTATCCCGGCAATAGCAAGCAAGGAACTTTTGGCCGCCGGTCAGCTGGAATGCAAGTATCCCGGAGAAAGAACAAGATCCCCGGACATCATTCTGCCCAAAGGATCTCGTTTGCAGCCCGGAGAGTCTTTCTCTCCGCATCCTCTCTTCTGTATCTTTCTGTCTTATATCATCACTTTATATACGGGTTTCCCGGCGTCTCCGCATAATACTCCACGGAGATCATATCACCGGCACGGAGTTCGTCAGAAACCATTCCGTTGATTAGTTTCAGCTCATATACATATTCCCGCACGGACATACCGGAATGATGATAATAAGTTTTTGCAACAGACCAGAGGGTATCACCTTTTTCCACCTCGATCGTCGTATAATAGCGGTTATAGACGGCATCATCCTCGTCTTCATTCGCCATAACCAGGGTCTTTCCAAAAAAGCAGGACATGATCATCACGATCATCACAAGAGCGATCAAATACTTCTTCATATTGGTTCCTCCTCTGTATTCAGTAAGTGCAAACTCATGTTTGGGAACATCTGTTCTGGTTTAGATTCTATCACGCGAACATATGTTTGTCAATTCTTTTTCTCCATTTTTTCGAACAAAGGTTTGCTTTTTTCCGCAGTTTATGATACTATGTATGCAGAGAAGAAATATTCTTTTGCAGATTATTACAGCGGTCGTCAAATGTCTCCCCGTGTATGCGCGGTTGCCATTTTCCTAATCGCCGTGACGAATAAAAGGAGGGGTCTCATGAGTCAGGGAAAAATTACTGATAAGCAGAAAGAAATACTTGAATATATAAAAGAAATGATTTTAAAGAAAGGATATCCGCCGGCTGTGCGCGAGATCTGTGAGGCGGTTCACTTGAAATCCACCTCCTCGGTCCACTCCCACCTGGAATCCCTGGAGAAGAACGGATATATCCGCCGGGATCCGACGAAGCCGAGAACTATCGAGATTCTCGATGATGATTTCGCTCTTACAAGACGTGAAGTTGTAAATGTGCCGGTGATCGGTACGGTCGCCGCCGGAACTCCGATCCTCGCGGAGCAGAATATCGAAGATTATCTTCCGATCCCTGCCGAAATGCTCCCGAATAAAGAAGTATTTATGTTAAAGGTAAAAGGAAACAGTATGATCGAAGCCGGGATCTACAGCGGTGATAAAGTCATCGTTGCAAAGCAGCCGGACGCCGAGAACGGCGATAAAGTCGTTGCGCTCGTTGATGACTCCGCGACCGTAAAAACGTTCTACAAAGAGAACGGTCACTTCCGTCTCCAGCCAGAAAACTCCACGATGGACCCGATCATCCTGGATCACGTAGAGATCCTCGGTAAAGTCATCGGTCTTTTCCGCATGATGAGCTGATTTGTTTATAACAAAAGAAAAATCCCCGGCAGTCCGCTGTGTTTTTGCAGTGGAACTGTCGGAGATTTTTTCATATCTTCCAGGCTGTGCTCTTGCGCTGTTGTCCCTTTCCCTATTTCGAGAATATCAGTCGAAATGTCTTATGCCCGAAATGAGATGCAGCCGTTTGTCGGGTTAAATATTATTTCATGATCTTCCAATGTATCATTTACTCCTATAGAGCTCGGCAAACCAGAATCTGCGATTCCAATGTTTTTGCTTTAATTCATAGGACGGATGATATAAGCCGGTTGGTTCGTAAAATTCGTCACCAATATAGTGAAAACCCAGCTTACGCAAAACCTTTGCAGATTCAGTATTATGAGGATTCTGTCCTGCAAACAGTGCGTCTGCTTTCTAAATGGAAAACGCGTAGTTGATGACAGCCGATGCAGCTTCCACTGCGTAGCCTTTTCTCCAGAATTGCGGAAGCAGATGAAACCTGATCTCATATTCATTCTTACGATATGGTCGCAATCCGCAGCATCCAATCGCGAGATCCAGGGTGCGTTCGGCTTTGAGAACCCGCAGGCAATCTATAAGTGGATCGCCGGGAAATCACTTCCAAGCCTGGACAACTTTATCATTCTCAGCAGACTGTTACATACTAGCATTGAAAATATCCTCGTCATTGACGGGGATATTCCTCTTTTATGGGTTTCTTTAAACCAAGGGTTCAATGACATCTTCCCTCTCTCGCCTTATAATCGTGTCATAAGGAATTGATGCGAAGGAGGCGAATACATCATGAAAATGACTTCGGCTTATGCCAATAAACTGCTCAAAAGCCTGGCGGACGAAAAGTCCTACTGGGAAGCCAAGGAAGCGACATCCCGTACATACGTTGCCGCCGTCGGCGAGGAACCGGTCATCCCGGAGTATGACTACTCCGCCGTTTCCGAGACGTTGAAAGAAATTGATCGAAAAACCGTTATTATCAAGCACGCCCTGAACCTGGCCAACGCAACAGCAAAGATCATGGTAGGCGATACGGAAATGAGCGTCGACAGCATTCTGGTAAGGATGGCACAGCTCAACTCCCGCAAAGCGACCCTGGACACCATGCGGAAATGCCTTCCGAAAATGAGGGAATCTTCCCATGCATTCAGCTCCAGGAATGCCGTTCCTGAGTATCGCTATACCAATTACGATCCGGAACTGGTAAAACAGGATTACGAACATATCTCCGGCGAAATCATGGAAATGCAGATTGCCCTTGACCAGTACAATCAGACGTTCCTGTTTGAAGCGGACATGTGACATACTCCCACCACTTAGCTCATGCTTGAAGTGGGGGCTTCTCGTTCGATTACCCCGTTGGGCAAAGCATTCACGAGCGATCCCCGTGTGTCCCACGGTTCTTTTTGTCTGATATATTTTTATGATGCTTTTTCGCTTTTTTCTAATATGATCCCGGACATTCTCAGACCTTCCCTGCAGATGTTGACTGCCGCATTTTCATCACGGTCCATCCGGTTTCCGCAGCTGCAAAGATATACCCGCTCTTCCAGTTTCAGATCATGTTTTATTTTTCCACAACAGCTGCATGTTCTGGAACTGGGATACCAGCGGTCGATGCGGACAAGTTTCTTCCCTTCCCGTTCCAGTTTATACTGCAAAAAATCTGTGAACATTCTCCAGCCGTTGTCATGAACACTTTTTCCAAAACGATGTTCCCCGCTCATCGTCTTCAGATCCAGATCTTCGATACATACGATATCATAGAAATTGGTTATCTTTCTTGATTCTTTATGCAAGTAATCTTTTCTCTGGTGAGCGATATGTGTATGGATCCGCGCCACTTTTTTCTGCTGTTTTTTATAACGATTGCTTCCCTTCCGGCAATGACTCAGTTTTCTCTGCGCTTTCGCCAGTTTTTCCTCGCTGTTTCTGAAATAGTGCGGATAACCTGCATGTTTTCCATTGGAATCTACATATAGTTCTTTCATGGAAAAGTCGAGTCCGACGGCCTGCCTTATGTTCCTTGTTTCCACCGGCTTTTCTTCACAAAAATACAGAAGAGAAACATAATACCGCCCATCAGCTTCCAGACAGACGGATGCGCCTTTCAAGCAGGCATCTTCCCGGATCTTACGATGCTGCCGGATCCGGATCCAGCCTGCCTTTGGGAGCTTCAGTTTCCCATCTTTTAACAGGATATTTCCATTGACACTGTTTGTGGTATAGCTTTTAACAGGATTCTTTTTTGACTTGAATTTTGGAAATCCAAACGATGGATCCCGGAAAAAGTTTTTATAAGCAGTCTGCAGATGCAGCTGGGCATTGCACAGAGCAAGGCTGTCCACTTCTTTTAGCCATGGAAACTCTGCCTTATATTTTGCCGGAGTGACCTTCAGGTTTTTTCCGGTCTTTTCATAGCATTCCTTCTTTTCTGACAGCATCCGGTTATATACGAACCTGACACATCCAAATGTTTTTGCAAACAGTTCCTGCTGTATTTTATTGGGATAGATCCGAAACCGGTATACTACGTTCATATTTTTTCTCCCCCTGTGTCTCGATGTACTGACGGATCACTTCGATCGGAGCTCCGCCGGCACTCAGAAGACAGAAGCTCTGACTCCAGAACATTTCCTTCCAGAGCTTCTGCCGGATCTCCGGATACTCTTTTTTGCTCAGACGGCTGCTGACACTTTTATAGGCATTGATAAATTTACTGAGTTCCGACTTCGGATGGGCACGGAACATGATATGGACATGGTCCTCATCGTGATTCCACTCTTCCAGGGTGATATGATATTTGGGCGCAATGTATTCAAAGATTTCTCGTGCGCGATCCGAGATCGGATCATTCAGGACCTTTTCCGGTACTTTACGACCAGGATCAGATGATAACAGAGTAAAAATACTGAATGTGCATTATTGTCAAGTTCTCTCATATTTATCAGCCTTTCTTTTTATTTCGACTGATTTAATTATATCACAAATGAGATCATTTGTCTATTACATTTCAGAACATTTGTTCTGCTTGATCTGCAATCTATTTTTCCTTCAGGCTTATTGTATGTAGAATTGATGATATAGCACGACTACAAAAATCAATATATGAGAAGTTTACAATACACAGCACAGCTATGTGCAATAATCTGATATCTACATACCAACTATCGCACTATGCAAGAGATGACAATTCATCTCACCACCTATAGAGGTGGGAGAATTCTTGCTGATTCTTGTTAAAGAATTTTCCGTACAGGGTCTTTAAAAATGCAGATGGGATTGTTAACGTTCAGTGACATGGATTGTTTTGTTATTTTTTATCCGTTGTATCTTTCGGTTCATGGTACGCTAATTCAGCAAATATCAATGGTAAATAATCCCCCTGTAGAAAACCCGTGAGCGATCACACTGGTGCCGGGGTACGGTTTCAGGCACCACGGCTGCGGAATGTGAATTTCGCAGCCTTTTCCTTACAGACAGCTATCACAAAGGAGGAGCCTATGAAAAATTTTCTGAGACTGGACGGCCTGTCCATCCTGTCCGTCACATATATGTACATCAACCACAAGGACTATCTTTCGGATTCCCTGCTCGCACAGAACCATGTTTCCGTGCGGTTAGGAAACGAATTCTCACGGGACGATTCCCCGTACCGTATCATTCTCTGCAAAGCCAGAAAGAAAGATACGGCGGAATTTGAGAAATCCATGGAGTCCTTACGCAACAAGATGCTTCTTTTCGGGCACAGCGATTACATGGAATTCTGCAACGGCATCATGGAAACACTGGAACAGAATCGAGGTGCTGCATGAAGAAATCATTTGTCCCGATCAGCAAACAGACTAAGAAAGCACAAAAAGCATACCATTCCGCACAGCGTTCCACCTGGGGCATCCTGAACCCGGCAACGCGGACCATGCCGAACGGCAGGGCATACAACCGGAAGAAACAGAAAGCCCACGACAGAAGCGGCAGGGAATTCTCCTTCGACTCCCCGCCGCTTTTTTGCCCGTCCATGCCTATCAATCCCACAGGTTCCAAAAATATTTCGTCATAAGCTCCATGCCCTGCTTCAGGCACCGGTCCCGGTACTCACGCAGTTCTCCCTCGGCCGCCAGCCACTTTTCCGATATCTCCGCATATTTCGGAACATCGCTCATCGTATACAGACGATGCGTATGCTCCCGATTTTCCCTTGCAATCTCCTCTTCCGTTTTCAGTTTCTCTCCGAACATGCCATATTTTGCCGTGAATTCTTCCCGTGCCAGGTCATGTTCTTTCTCATACGGATTTTTCTTTCTGCACGTGCCCTCATTTGCTTCCCGGAACAGAAATTCCATTCTTCCCAGAATACGGTCCCATTTCCGGATGTTTTCTTCTTCCGCTCCTTTAAAGGAGCCGGGGTAGCCATGACTGTTAACACGAAGGTCATGGATCATGTTCGAAACAACCGTAAGGAACCATTGGTCGATCGACCAGGTGTCACGGTAACAGTATCCGTACCTCAGTCTCTGATAAATGCAGACAATGTCCTCTCTCCATATGGAAATCCTTTCCCATAGCGATTCTCTCTTACGGTGCGACAGAAAAACGGAACATTCTTCCTTCCGTCTCTTTCCGTTTTCCTTCGGACTCATTCGCTTTGTAATTCTCTTTGCGGTTTCATCCATTGTGCTTTCTCCTTTCCCGTAATATCCCTGATACGACAGTTATATCACTGCACAGGAAAGACTGCATTGAACCTCTGGGTGAACTACCCATTGTCTTAAGCCAATAGGCTTCCTGCTTCATCGACCTCGTAACCTACTATCTCCACAGGCGTTAATTTGGGCAGTCCCTGCCCTATATATTTCTTTATGCTATTTGTCTTAATCCTTCTGTCAGTATATTTTTCGCGGCATTGATATCCCTGTCATGTTCTGCTCCGCATTTCGGGCATATCCATGTCCTCACTGACAAATCTTTTGTATCAGGATTCTGATACCCGCAAACAGAACATAATTGACTACTGGCATAAAATGTATCTATTTTGATGTATTTCCTGCCATTCCATTTTGCCTTATACTCTAACTGTCTTGTCAGCTCATACCATGATACATCACTTATGGCTTTTGCCAGATGATGATTTTTTACCATGTTCTTTATCTGTAAATTCTCTGAAACTATCACTTGGTTTTCGCTGATAATCTCATGTGAAACTTTATGTAGATAATCTTTTCTCATATTCCTTATTTTCTCATGGCGTAATGCTATCTTTTTCTTTGTTTTATAATAGTTCTTACTTCTCTTTCCTTTATGTGACAGTTGCCTTTGCAACTTTACAAGCTGTTTCTCGTATTTTTTTATAATTTTTTGATTCTCATATACCTTCCCATCAGAAGTAATACATAAATCTTTAAGTCCTAAATCGATTCCTATGTTATGATTTGTATGTGCCAGTTCCTTATGCTCCGTTTCTACAAGTATGGACACATAGTATTTTCCACTGGAAACCTGCGAAACGGTCGCTGACTTAATCTGCCCACGATATTCCCTGTGTAACATTGCTTTTACCGCTTTTAATTTTGGCAATTTTATCTTCCCTGTCTCAAAATCTACCGCAATATTTCCATTTGTGAAGTTTGTTGTGTATGATTTATGGTTATCGTGTTTGTTCTTGAATTTCGGATATCCTGCATGTTCCTTAAAGAATTTTTGATATGCAGCGTCCATGTGATAGATTGCGTTGGTCAGAGCAAATTTATCTATTTCTTTTAACCATTCATAGTCTTTCTTTAATTCTCTGTTACAGTAATTATTACAATCCGTTTTACTAACTGACTTTTTCTCTTTCTCGTATATTTCTTTCCGATATGCCAATGTCTGATTGTAAACAAAACGGCAACAGCCAAATGTTTTTGCAATCTGAATTCTTTGTTCGCTATTAGGATATATCCTGTATTTATATGCTTTTAACACCCACTGTCGCCACCTTCCTACCCTTGATTTTCTATATATTTTCTCAACATCTCTTCTGATGCATTTCCTACACTGCAGACAAAATATCCGTCCGTCCAAAAAGTATGTTCTTTCCAGAAATGTTTTCGTAGATAATCCGGATATCTTTTCCAAATATGATATGTTGTATAACTCTTCATCGGATTTACTATTTTACTGATAGACATTGTTGGTTCCGTTTCTATCATGTAATGAATATGATCTTTATCTGTCTCCATATATCTGATAATGACTTTATGCTTTTGACATATCTCATAAGGAAACTGCTTTATATCATCTAATATTTGTTTTGACATCAGCAATTTCTTTCTATACTTGCATACGAATATGATACTGTAACAAATATTTGTGTCTGTTTTTTGATTTCCACGTTTCCATAACGCAAGTATAGCACAAACCTCCGCTTCCGGCTACCTTAACCCACCGTCTAAAGCCAGTGGGATTGCGGTAGCCCTATTTCAAAGAAGGATGAATGTCAGCTGATCTGAGCATTCATCCTCTTCCATTGTTTCCTATAATATTGCTATTTAGAAGTCATCATCCATATCACAATCATCGAAGTCAATGTCATCCTCGTCGTCATCATCTTCATCGAAATCTCCGGCATCTCCAAAAAGAGCCTCGTGTTCCTCTTTGCTGGTACACATTAATTCATCCCATAAGAATCTTTCAGTTGCATCAATTTTTCCATCACCGTTAAAATCCTTCCACTTCATACCGGCGCCCTCCTTAAAGATTGCTGATTTGTTTTTCTTTGTCCCCTTATCATAACACAAATGCTGTCCAATAAAACGGACTATTCATATTTATTACTTTGTTTGAAATATCTTTTTGGAATCTGTAAACTCCCTATTACCTCGTTATTGGAAATCTGGCAGTTCCAGCCTTTTTAATTTGTGAGCATCCAATCCGATAACCGTCTCCACACCGTTCACTTCGGCTATCTCCCAGAACTCCTTCCAATAATGATGTTTGTGTCGCATGGAGGAACAATTCTTTTCCAGAGGCAATCCATATTTCACAGCTGCATCAATCACCCGTACAGCAACTGCTTCCATTTCCGGAGTCCAGATTTTCTGTCTTCTGAAAATCCGATCCGGATGAGCAACGATCTTGAAACAGCCTGTTTTCATTCCCGCGATCATCGCATCGCCAAGAACTGTGTATTCGTCAACCTGTAATCGTTCTTTCGGCCATTCGAACGTATAATGCTCTCTGTCTTCCGGGTCTTCTGCCATATGCTGTCCAAGCAAAAGAATTTCCAAATCCGGATTATTGGAAAGTTCTTGATAATATCCACTCTGATCATATCTGGAAAAACACTCAATCTCCAGTCCGATATGAATTTTGATTTTTCTCTGATACTGTTCCTTCAGATTTTTAAGAGTGGATATGTATTCCGGCAGTTCCTCATACTTCATCCGTCCACCAAACGGATTACCGGGGAATGGAGCGTGATCCGTAAAGCAGATATCAGTTGCTCTAAGACCAATCGCTTTTTTGATATATTCTTCATCGGATACCATCTCTGCATGTCCGCAGCGGAACGTATGCACATGGAAAAGATATCGTTCTCCTAATGAAATCATTTTTACGCTCTCCTTTCATGGTGCCAAACACATGACGGCATACCATTAAATACATTTTATAAACGGTAGGGTATCCGTTTGAATTGTAGAGCCGTATAATCCAGCTGTATAGCAGTTCTCCAGGATACGGCCGGAAACATGTCGGCATGGTTATTGCATTCATGTAATCTTCTCTCTTTCATCATTATTTTTTGTGAAAGAATTATGGAAAGAAAACGATTTGTTTTGGCAAAAAAAGAAGCACGGACCGTGACGATCCGCGCCTCCTGTCGTAAGTACAAATGCTTTATATTTTGGGAATACCGAGCGAAATTTCTTCTGCCTGAAATGAGATGCAGCCGTTCGGATGAAAAGTGATGTGTTGAGAATCCCAGGCTGGAATCTTCGACCATTTCAGGTGCATTGATTTATGTATATGTATTGTAATATAATATACAATAATCAATTGAGGTGGTAACCTTTATGGAACCAATGGGAAAACTGTCAAAAGCATCCTACACAAATGCAGAGGAAATCAGCGAGGTGTCCGCTGCGTTAAGACTTGAAGGTATGCATTTGGACGATGATGATATCTTGATGATGCAGGAAATACAACATGGAGCTCTCAGTTTTGACCAGGCAAGAGAACGGATTTTAAAAGAAGTGTGATTTCACAAGCTCTCTCAAAAACTGGAATCTGTTTTTCCATCAAAATATAAAATGTACTGTTCATCATTCTGCTCTTTTCCACTAATCACAACCTCCACACTATCTTCTTTCCAGATAACCTGCCATGAATCGGAATGAACAGAAGCACCATCATTTCTTACATCAAAAGAATACTTTGCAATCGTTCCTAATTCATCTTTAAGAACCAGTCTGGCATGTGTATATCCAAATGGCCAATCTGGTTCTCCTATCTGTTGAAACAGTAATTCATACTTCCCATCTTGAGAGGTGGACGAGTCAACGGAATTAACCCGATATTTCGTCGTATAGGTAACGCTACCGATCAGACCTGCAAGCATTAGGCCCAAAACAGCTATGATTCCAAGTCCAATCCTTACCGCAGATTTCTTTATGCAAACACATCCAAACAAGGAAATAATGGTTATGACAATCACTATTGCAAATATCATTTCTTTCAACTCCCATATTTAGCAATAATTTAAGATTTGTTGTTGTTCCAAAAACTGGAAATTATAGTTCTCAATAATCTATCTTCAAAATTAGCTGTATATCTAATGGCTCTTTATCGCTCCATTACTTCATGCATAGAACCACTCCGAGAACCAAGGCAACACTTACGCATAGTGCACCCACACCAATAAACACTTTTCGCACGGGAGCTGATTTATCGGCAGGACAGTAGAATTTATCTGGACGGTTTGGATTAACGTAAAGATTGACCTTTTGACCGACAGATACCTCTGGTCTCACTGTTCCTACAGATGCTCGTTTTCTCAGCACTGTGCCATGAACGCTGTATTCATAAACAGGAAACCATGACATCATCTTCACTTCATCGGCATCGGTGTAGCCGGAGGCGCCGATTGCCCGATGCTGTATGTCGGTCACTGATGCAATGACTTGTTGTGTGCAGGAGGCTCTCTTTCGCTTCTCTTTTGCATATAGCGCAGCGCCAATACATAAAAAATTCACGCCAAGCAGACCAAGCACAGATATGATCAGCAATAGCACCAAATAGAATTCATTCGCCGCTTTCATGTATAACCTCCACAACTTCCAATTTACAAATCATTAACAGGTTTCCTTACCGCCCTTTCGAAACAAATTAATTTCTGTTAATGTTTTTCCATTTGCTCTGGCATACCTTGTCAAGGCAACCAAATCGATGCCAATGGATGGCAACAGTTCGTATGGGTTCGGAACCGGACGTTCTGTCACCTGTTTTATAAAATAACGGTTCAGGGTATCCCAAGTGTTTCTGTCAGTTTCTGTCTGATCGGCAGCCAGCCTGATTGTTTCCAATTCTTTCTTGATAAAGCAGTCCAGTTCCTTGATTTTTGGGGCCAGTCCCATTTCCAGCATTTTCTGCTTCTTGTCCAGCAGTTCATTCACGATGGCTCTCAGCTCTTCCGGTAGTTCCGCATCCAGCAGTTCGCTGAACAGCATCGGCGGCTGCGTTCCATGATCCGCGATCCATTTTGCCGCAAGCAATGGACGGATCACATAAAAATACTTTTTAATCCGTACTTCTTCACCCTGCAGATAGTTTTCATAATTGCTGCTTGCCATATGCCAGTAATGGTACAGGCTCTTCTTTTTGGAATAATACTCTTTCCTGATTTCCTGCAGTTCCTCGAATGCCGGACTGCACCTGTATACGATCGGTGAAGCACACCACTCAAAAATGGACGGATTTGACTCATGCATGAGCTGTAAAGCCTTTTTCAAATCCCAACCGCTGATGTCCAGCGTATCATCCAGCTGTCATTCAATCACGTCCCTGGTCTTATCCAGCTTCAGATAATCTTCCAGTTTTCTCACATATACAAACCGAACATCGTAATCACTGTCAGGGGAAGCGAATCCCCAGGCCCGGCTGCCGGATTCCACCGCCATGATGATCCTGACATTTTCTTTGTTCCCAATCTCCGCCAGTTTTTCCCTGATGACCTGTTCCATATCCATGTCCAGCCTCTCCTTTTATACTGCTTTATTTCAGATATTCCGCATAGCTTACGGCATTCCGGATAGCAGCTCCTTTTTTATAAATTCCATATGCCCCCTGATGCTGAATAGCAGGAAACAGAGATGTACGGAGCAATTCAAATCCGTCATGCCTATTTTCATATATACAATTCCATTATATCTGTAACTTACCCCCGGCAAGTTGCCTGTGAAATCACGCTTCCGATTCATGCCCGGCATCCAGAGACAGTTCTTTTTCCATCACCTGCCGGATAGAATTCGATGGTCCGAACTCCTCATAGATATCCCACAGCAGCAGTTTCATCTCTTCACCGGGAATACAGGAGTCATCCTGTCCGAAACGGTAAATGCTGTTTCCTGTAGTGAGTTTGATGATGCCATCATCTTCTGTTTCCAAATCTCCCGGTGATGTTTTTAAATAGTGCCCAGCGAAACCGCTTGCCGGAGCGGTAAAGAAAACAAACACAAACTTTCCAGGTCGCGAATTGGATTCATAAATCATAAGCAGTCCGGAACGGTCAATATACGGTGCCCGCCAATCCGTATATGACACTCCTTCCCTGTTAGCCGCTCCGTACAGGTATCCTTTCTTATGTTCGATCAGGCGCATGTTGTCTCCTCCTTTGCCCCAAGGGCCAAACCAGACACTGATGGTGTTTGGATGATTGTTATTGCTGTTAGGAATGAATATAACATTATGGATTGGAAAATACAAGTATTTTCATAAGCCAACAAGAGTTAGCGTATTCAGTCTGTATAAAACACAAGCATTTCACACAGCGTATTTGCTGGTGAGAATCTCAGGGACAAGTATTGCAATCCGTGCTTTTTTATTGCAAATTCAGTAGATTCATCACCAGTTTCACCATTACTTCTTTTTCTTCTGGATTGGATTCAGCAATCATCAACGTAACGGCTACCAAGGTTCCATCGCTGAGTCGTTTTTCTCCATCTTGGAATAAAGCATTGTTTTTATCCAGGAATTCAAGAAAAAGTGATGCCGCAATTCTCTTGCAGCCATACACATAAGGATGATCCTTGATCATAAAATACAATAGATTTGCGGCTTTTTCTTCCAATGATGGATATGCATCCTGGCCGAATATACTTTGATATACTGCAGCAAGGATTCCCTCAACCTTACCTTTCTCCTTTCCTTCCAGAACAATAGATTTTCTTCCGTATTCTTCGTTTTCCAGTTCAATCGCATTTGCCGAAGTTTTTATTGAATCTGATCAGATATATTTTTTGATCCATTGATCAAGGAATGCCATCTGATTGTCCGTGTGAAACCAATGTTCCCCACCTTTCATGACGGTCAGTGTGGCACCAATCTGGTCTGCAAAACAGGAAATGGTTTCATAAGATGTCAGGCTATCCCGATCCCCGTACAAAATGTGTGTCGGAACATTCCACGCAACAGGATGTTCTTTTACATAACAAAGATATTCCCATGAAAGTGTTTCACCGAACGCTGTCGGGATATTCTTCCTGCACTTAAGCTCTTCTTCCGTAACATTGGCCCACAGCATCATATCAGAAATCAGCTTTTTCATGTCTACGACTGGTGAAATAAAATAAGCTTTGCTGATTTTTTTGTCCGTTAAAGCGTTCATGGAAAAGAAAGCTCCTATGCTGTTGGCAATGATTTCCACAGGCTGAGCATTCCGGCAGACCGTGTCAAAGAATTTCGGAAATTCTTCCCTGGCCTCCCATGGTGTCTGCGATTCATAATCAAAACCAATGACATCACAGTTGCCAAAAAGCGGCTTATAATGAATGGCTTCTTCGGCATTACCGCCTTTGCCGTGAATGTATATGATAGTTTTTGCCATAAAATGATTCTCCCAGTACGTTCAATTTATTCTGTCTCCAGTATAAGCCGCCGCACGGACTGCGTCAATCACACACTTGTGTATAAGAGAAACATAGAATCCCACGCGGCACTTCGGAGACGCAGGTTAAGTGTAATTACGGCACTCCGCCTGCTGTCCTTTTTACCTGCATTATGATAGAATGGACCCATAATGATCGAACACGCAAAGGAAATGATGGGTATGAACATTGAATTAAGAAAACTTCTGGATTCGGATAAGGAGACATACTTCGAATTGGAAAATGAAACATGGGTAAACAAACGCATGCTGCAGGACGAAGAAGCGAACGACCGATCGTGGAAAGCCATGTTTGCCGATACCGAGGCTCATTATGCCGTTCTTATGGGCGATCAGATCTGCGGATTTGCTTCCATTCTGAAACTGGGCGAAGAAGTTCAGGAATTTGGGCTGGAACTTTTTGAAAGATTCCGTCATCAGGGGATTGGATATGCCGCTTTGGTTCGGTTACTGGAAATCTGTAAGAATGAATATCATGTGAAGAAACTCCACAGCAAGGTATACCCGGATAACTTTCCAAGCATTTTGCTTATGAGAAAGATCGGCGGTACTCCCTATGAAATCACGGAGAACCCGTGCATCGAGGAATCTTTACGGACAGAGTTTCAAAAAGACAATGCTGAACTGATTTCGGATAACGTGAAAAGAATGGCGGAACTCTTTGGCGTTGAACCGGAGCTGCTGCTTTCCAATTTGCTGGTATTTCAGATCCCGCTCCAGCCTGCGGAAATACGTTTTTCTCTTTCTTTGACCGGTGATCTCAGTTATGAGAAAAAGATAGAGACCAAAGCAATCAACCACATGTATCAGGAAACAACTCGGATTCTGAAATCCATACTGGAAAAGGCGAAAAAAGGCACAGAAGAAGATTTTAGGAAAGAAATGATGGATATGATTGAAAATCTTGAATCGCGTATGTAATGCAGGACTGAGCAGGGAGATTTTTGAAATTCTGTGAATCATCGTTTTTTCAGGTAAAGAAAAAGCACGGACGCTGGGTTCGTGCTTTTTCTTTGGGTAAATTGGTGAGTTTAGATTGTTGGAATGAAGGTGCCGTTGTTCCAGGTACCTGCTCGTTTTGTGAATTCAGGATGAGACCAGTATCCTACAAACATATTTTCAAAATCGGATACATTTGTAATGTCCCAGTGTTTGATGCCGCTTTCCTGCCGATTCTGAAAGACTTTGCGGAGATCACCGGTTCCAGACTGAAAATCCAGCAAGACCCGTGGCATGACATCACGGCAACTTTCAGCAGTCAGTGCGGCATCGATATTACGCCGAGTGAAAAGAGAATGCGTATGATCATCTCGGCCGCCGATCATATCAGCATCAATAAACAGACTGATTCCGACCGGGTGGATTTTTCTCTTATCTTCGGTTTTCCGGATGATGCAGAATAAGAAACAACAGAGATGTACGGATCAATCTAAATCCGTCATCCCTGTTTTCGTATATATACATCTCTTCTACAGCTCGTCCACCGACTCCACGATCTTTCCGTCTCTCCAGATCCTCTCAAGATCATAGAACAGACGGTCTTCCTTGGAGAATACGTGTACGATCACATCGCCGTAGTCCATGAGTACCCATGTAGAGCTCATGCTGCCTTCTTTCTGGTGGCACTCGTAACCTGCCTTGAAGAGCTTCTCCTCCACGTTATCAACTAATGCCTGTGTCTGGTTTGCGTTGGAAGCGCTCGCGAGAACGAAGTAATCCGCGATCACGGAAACGCCTTCAATGTCGATAATTTTTACATCTTCGCCTTTTTTCTCTTCCAAAGCCTCGACTGCAAGCTTTACCATTTCTTTTGACTGATTCAACTGATTGTTCCTCCTTGTCTTGATCGGTCTCTCCGGCCGCGCCGGCTGTCTCTTTCTGTTTTTCTGAAACGACACGGCGCATATCCTGGCAGGCCGCCTCCGTCATCGGATCGATCTGGCACCCGGTGCTCTTCAGATACTCGAGAATGCTCTCCATGATCTCAAAGCATGCCTGATCCAGGTCAATAAAGGCAAGCTTCCGCATTTCAGGAAGATTTGCCGCCTTGGACCGTCTCGGTTCAATATAATCCGCCACATAGAGGATCTTGTCGAGCAGACTCATGCCCGGCTTTCCCGTCGTATGGCAGGTGATCGCGCTTAAGATCTCCGGATCATCCACTCCATATTTGTTCTCAGCCATCCACGCCCCGAGTTTCGCATGGAGCAGGGACGGGTCGCGCTCTTCCTCGGCTGTCACCGGGATCCCGCGGTCCAGACATTTCTGAAGCATGACCGGATTTTCAAAGCGTTTTGCCGAATCATGCAGAAGTCCCGCAAGATCGGCTTTATCAAGATCGTACCCATACCGCATTGCAAGCGCCTGACAGGTAAATTCTACGCCGAGCGTGTGCTCGTACCGGTACGCATCGAGTTTTTTCTTTAAATGTTTTCTGATTTCAGGTACCCGACTATCCATAATGAATCTTCTTTCTGAATCTGCCCCGCCGGGATATCTCCCGCACGGGTCCTTCGTTTTCACCTGTTTTATTACAGTCAGGAGCCGGACTGTCTCCTTGCAGTTTACCTGCCTCTATTTCCTGTACAATCCTGTTTCCCTGATGTAATTTGCAACGGCTTCGGGCGTGTCTTTCGAGAGGTCCTCCCCCAGCGCCGCCCGTTTCCGGATATCCGCGGACGCTTCCTCGATCTTCGGGTTGTGGAGGATCCGGATATCAGCCCCATATTTTTTATTGAGGTAAGAAACCTCATCTTCAAGGGAAACACCGCCGTCCTCGTATGTCCTTCCGGAGACCAGGAGTACCGCCTGTGCCATCACCTGTTCGGGATGATACCAGGATTCCAGCTGATACAGGGAATCTGCCCCGATGATAAAATAGACCTCGATATCCGGGTACGCTTCCTTCAAAAGCGCCAGTGTCTGCGCCGTGTAGGTATTTCCTTCGCGTCCCATCTCAAAATCGGAGACCGAAAAATACGGAACGGATTCCGTGGCAAGCTCCAGCATCCGGATGCGCGCCGCTCCGTCTGTGATATGATGATCTTTTTTGTGCGGCGGAACATGAGACGGCATGAACCAGATCTCATCCAGCCCATACTCCCGGTGAGCCTGTTCTCCAAGGAGCAGGTGTCCGTTATGGACCGGGTCAAATGTTCCCCCAAGAATACCAACGCGTCTCATAGGATCCTCCATTACCGACAGGATTATCGTTTTTCCTGTTCTTCCCGTTCCGCAGTCCGTGCGGAGATCACTTTCGCAAATTTCCGGCACAAAGCGGACATTCAGGAATACAGGTATTTCCGCGGCAATTACGGAAGAACGATCTTCCGGTCTTTCTCTTCCTTCGCCGGTTTGTACAGAACGATCATCTTTCCGATCACCTGTACAACCTCAGAATGAGTACGCTCTGCAAGGATCTGTGCAAGGTCTTTTCCGTCATCCGCACAGTTCTTCAGAACGTGGATCTTGATCAGCTCTCTCGCGTTTAATGCTTCCTCAACCGATTTTGTGATCTCCGGTGTGAGGCTGGATTTACCGATCTGTAAAACGGCATCCATCGTCATTGCAAGTCCCTTTAAATAGGAACGCTGTTTGCTTGTCATAATAACTCCTTTTCATATATGGAAAAGCGCGGCTCCCTGGATGTTCCCATGAAACGCCCGGGAAGCTCCGGCGCATTATTTATAGTAATCAAATACGAGTCCGTACATGCGGACGGTATCGCCCTCCTGGATCCCCGCTTTTTCAAGATCTGCAAGGATTCCGGACTGCTTTAAGAATTTCTGGAAGAAGTCAAAGCCTTTCTCGGAATCAAGGTTCGTGTATCCGAGCATCTTCTCGATCCTCGGTCCCTCGACCACGTAAATGCCGTCCTCATCCTTCTCGACCGTGTACGGAAGGGAACGATCGCCGACATACTCGATCTCGAACTCTTTCTCGAAGATCTTCGGTGTGCGGTCTGTATTTTTGATCACGTCATAGAGATAATACAGAAGATCGTTCACGCCCTCGCCGCTGACTGCGGAGATTCCGAATACCGGGATCCCCATCGGCTCGAACTCTTTCTTTAAATCTGCAAGCGGATCTGCGCCCTCATCATAAACTGCATCCAGCTTGTTGGCTGCGATCGCCTGCGGAAGCTTTAAAAGCTCCGGGTTGTAGGCGGAAAGCTCATCCATGATCGCATGAACATCCGCGATCGGATCACGTCCCTCTACGGAAGCCGCGTCAACCACATGGAGCAGGACTTTCGTGCGCTCGATATGACGAAGGAACTCATGTCCAAGACCGGCTCCCTCGGATGCGCCCTCGATCAGTCCCGGGATATCCGCCATTACAAAGCTGTTCCCGTCACCGAGATTTACAACGCCAAGGTGCGGATTCAGGGTCGTGAAATGGTAGTTTGCGATCTTCGGTCTCGCATTGGAAACGCGGGATAACAGGGTGGATTTTCCGACGTTCGGGAATCCGACAAGTCCCACATCCGCGATCACCTTTAACTCCAGCTGTACCCAGAGTTCCTGTCCCGGCTGTCCCGGCTGGGCATATTTCGGAACCTGCATCGTCGCTGTTGCGAAGTGCATATTTCCAAGGCCGCCCTTTCCGCCCTTTAAGATCACTTCACGGCGATTTTCGCCGGACATATCCGTGATCACTTTTCCGGTTTCCAGGTCCTTAACGACAGTACCTTCCGGGACCTTGACGATCAGGTCCTTTCCGTCAGCGCCGTGGCAGCGGCGTTTTCCGCCTTCCTCGCCATTTCCGGCCGCATATTTTCTTACATGACGGAAATCTACGAGCGTATTTAATCCATCATCCACTTCGAAGA
The DNA here is from genome assembly GCF_045062245.2 of Pilosibacter rotomagensis. Taxonomy (NCBI): domain Bacteria; kingdom Bacillati; phylum Bacillota; class Clostridia; order Eubacteriales; family Clostridiaceae; genus Pilosibacter; species Pilosibacter rotomagensis. Next base: position 1,991,934 of record NZ_CM170323.1, read on the forward strand.
TGATGTCTCCGCCTCTTCCGCCGTCACCGCCGTCAGGTCCTCCATTCGGAACATACAGTTCACGCCGGAAGCTTACATGTCCGTTTCCGCCGTTTCCTGATCTGATAAATACTTTTGCACTGTCTGTAAACATGGAAAACCGTCCTCTCAATAAATCTTTTGTAACTACTCAGTATCCTCAAGCCTGTGTCTTATTACGGTCAGCGCAGCAAGTGCGCAGACCTACTGGATTGTTACAATCTTTTACCTATAAAAAATGTAACAGCAAAACCTTTCTTTCCTGTTTCCATGAATCCCGAGTCTCACTGTTACACTGCCATCTAATCTTAAAAAAGCTCCATACCATCCAGTATGGAGCTCTTCGTTATTATTCGTTGATTGCCTGAGGATATACAGAAACCTGTTTTTTGTCTCTGCCCTTTCTCTCAAACTTAACAACACCGTCAACTTTTGCGAATAATGTATCATCGCCGCCGATGCCTACGTTAAGACCCGGATGGATCTTTGTTCCGCGCTGTCTGTAAAGGATGTTGCCAGCTAATACGAACTGTCCGTCTGCTCTCTTAGCTCCAAGGCGTTTGGACTCAGAATCACGTCCGTTCTTTGTGGAACCAACACCTTTCTTATGAGCAAATAACTGAAGGTTCATCTTAAACATATCGTTACACCTCCCTGAATCGAAATTTGATATATTCTGCTCCATATTCATCCCGGATGTTTTCGAGTCCGAGGATCAGGGATTTCATGAGGAGCTGCGACTCAGAACTTATTTTATCCGGGAAGGAAAAAGAAAAGCTTCCGCCGTCTTCCCCCACACTTCCTTCGAAGTGATCGTCCGTAAATGTTTCAACGGAGTTTGCCATGTTGAGAACCAGTGCGGAAACAGCAGCACAAATCACGTCCTGTCCGTATTCTGCATAGCCAGCATGACCATTGATATCGATTCCCTTTACTACTTCGTTCCTGTCACGCAGGATATTTACCTGAATCATAATCTTAATTAAGCATTGATCTTTTCAATCTTAACCTGAGTATAAAGCTGTCTGTGGCCATTTTTCTTATGGTAGCCAGATTTGCGCTTATACTTGTAAACGATAACTTTTTTGCCCTTGCCAACTTTCTCTACTGTTGCAGATACTGTTGCACCCTCAACGGTCGGGCATCCGATTGTAAGCTCTCCGTTGTTAACAGCAAGAACCTGATCAAAAGTTACTGCAGAACCAACCTCTGCGTCGATTCTCTCGATCTTGATGCTGTCGCCCTCGGCTACTCTATACTGCTTACCGCCAGTTGCAATAATCGCGTACATATTGCACCTCCTATTATCATTACTCGCCAGTTATGGTGTCCTCCGTTAAGGAGTCCTTGGAAACCTCACTGTGCGGCACACTAGATAACTATATCAAATACTTTTCTTGTTGTCAATCACTTTTTCTGCAATTTTTTACATTTTTATTTTCTGTCTCCGGGGGCTCTCTCTTCATATCTGAAATCCAGCTCTCCCAGTGAATATCTTCATTCAGAGCGAAGATTTTTTCCGTTCACCAACTGTTATCTTCTTTCTGTCTACACCCGCACCTGCTCATGCAGCGGCCGCCGGATCTTCTTTCTCGTGAGCTCCACAAGGCCTAACGGCGTCATGTCCACGAGGACTGTCTTTACGGGATCGGCAGCAACCGCCCGCCGCATCGCCGCCAGGAGCGCTTTCCGGCTCTCCTCCTCTTTCATGTCGATAAAATCAACGATGATGATCCCGGAGAGATTTCGGAGTCTCAGCTGGACAGCGATCGCCTCCGCCGCCTCCAGATTCGTCTTCAGATACGTCTCCTCCGAAGTTTTCTTTGAGACACTCTTTGCCGTATTGACGTCGATCACCGTGAGCGCCTCCGTCGGCTCGATCACAAGATTTCCGCCGGATTTCAGCCAGACCGTCTTCGCGAGCGCCTGCGACAGGATCGTCTCCAGGTGATAGAGCGCGGTGAGTGGAAATTCATCCTCATAAAACCGGATCACCGGTCTCCCTGCGCCCATGCCTGCGGCGTGCTCTCCGGAGCCAGCCGCATTGGGAGATGCACCGGAAATCGCATCCGGAAGAACCGCCGTTCCCAGTGCATCCTGAAGTTCCTTATAAACTTCCGGCAGGTCCGTAACAACCTCAAGACCTTCCGAGATCTTCAGATCCCGCACCGTGCGGACTGCAAAGCTCTCCGGCCGGTACAGCACGCTGCAGCATGTCCGGCTCGCCGCTATCCTGCAGATCTCCCGGTAACGCTCAAACAGTGATTCAAACTCTGCAAACACCGCGTCGAGCCCGGCTGTCTCCCCATTTGTGCGGATGACGAGACCGCAGTTTCCGTGGGAAGTCTCTTCCCAGCGGCGTTTTGCCGCCTCCCGCCATTCCTTGTCGCGGATCTTTGCGGAGATCCCGAGGGAACTCTTCCCCGCAGTAAGCACCGCCGTCTGGCCGGTCAGTGTGAGATTCGAGGTGAGGACTGCGTCCTTCGTCTTCACGGCGGACCGCTCCACCTGGACAAGGATCTCATCCCCCGCTTTTAACGGGCCATGATCCGGCTTCCCGTCCGCATACAGCGGGCAACTGTTCTCCTTCAAGCTGTAAAACCCGTTGACTCCCGGCCGGTACTCCACGAAGGCCGCGTTGATGTTCTTTGCGATATTCTTTACTTTTCCGACGAAGATGACCCCCGTCTCTTCCTCTGCCGCCTCCGGCTCAAAATCGATCCGGACGGCACGTCCATTTTCAAAAAGCACTGCGGCGGTCTTCCCGCGCAGTGCCGTAATGATCAGCTTATCCAATCTTTTCTCCAATTTCTTCCCCGAATGATTCCAGAGTCACAAAATCATGGTCTCCTGCATCCGCGTAAACTTCCTCACGGTTGATGCGGAATGCAAACTGCGGATACTCTTTTCCGATGGACTTGCAGTACGCCTCAAGAACGAGCTCCGGCTTTACGTTGGCAGCACTTCCGGAAGATAACTGGAGGAACAATCCGTCTCCGTTCTCCGCGCGGTGTGCCTTGTAGATCAGGGGCTTTAAGTCCATTTCCTTCTCGCCCTTTTTCGTCTTTTTCACGATATTAAGGTTCCCGTTTTCGATGAAATCAAGGATTCCTGTATAGAACTCCTCCGCCGTCATGGAGAGTCCGTTCTCGTAATCATCCCTCAGGACGATCGTGTAGTCACAGGCTGCGACGATACTCATCGCATTCTCCGCATTGTCCGGGAGCAGACGGTAGCTTAAGACCTCCACGCCCTCGACCATCGTCTCATTTAAGCGTTTTACCATCTCCACAGAGGAATCCGTGGACAACACTTCGATATCGAGGTACTCTCCGCTTCCCGTGAGGCCGACACCGAGCGGAGCCGCAAAGGACATGATCTGGTGCGGGGAGAAACCTTCCGAATAGCGGATATCCACATCCGCGCGGCGCATCACCTTCTGAAAATACCGCATCGTGTCGAGATGTCCGATGAACTTCATCGCTCCCTGCTTGGAAAACTTAATTCTGATCTTCATAACAGACACCTCCCCCAAATCTTCTCACGCCGCATCCCGAGCATCTCATCCGGCAGTTCGGGGTAACGGTCTCTTTCGTCGCATTGATCCATTCTCTCTTTAAAAATTCCTTCGTCACACCGGTATCGATGAAATCCCATGGGAATACTTCGTCGAGGGAACGCGCTCTCGTCGTGTAGAAATCAATATCCACGCCGCATGTCTCAAATGCGTTCATCCAGACATCATTCTTAAAAGTCTCAGACCACGCATCATAGAGTGCACCCTGTCGGTAAGCCTCCTCGATGACAGCGGCAACCTTCCTGTCTCCTCGGGCCAGAACGCCCTCAAGGACGGTCACATCCGCCTCGTGCCAGTTGTACTTTAAGCTCTTGTGGTTTAACATCTCATGCATCTTGTGGTTTACGACGCGCGCTTTTCCGAGGAATTCTTCCTTCGTGCTCATCTGCGCCCACTGGAACGGGGTAAATGGCTTCGGAACAAAGAAGGAGGTACTTGCAACGACCTGCACCTTTCCGTTTCTCTGGTCCTTCGGGATCTCGTAATACTTCTCCGCGATCTTCTCGGAGAGCAGGGCGATCCCTTCCATATCTTCGACCGTCTCCGTCGGAAGTCCGAGCATGAAATAGAGCTTTACACGGTTCCAGCCGCCCTTGAACGCCAGCGCAGAACCGTTCAGGATATCTTCCTCGGTAAGGCCCTTATTGATGACGTTTCTGAGGCGCTGGGAGCCTGCCTCTGGCGCAAAGGTAAGGCTGCTCTTCTTGACATCCTGCACCTTGCTCATAACGTCGAGGGAGAACGCGTCGATACGCAGGGACGGAAGGGAAACATTCACGCCCTTTCCGTGGAATGTGTCGATCAGGAAGGTAACAAGTTCCTCAAGGCTGCGGTAATCACTGGAGCTTAAGGAGCTTAATGAGATCTCCTCATGTCCTGTATTTTTTAACATCTTATATGCCAGCTCTTTCAGATGTTCCACATTTTTCTCGCGGACCGGACGGTAGATCATTCCGGCCTGGCAGAAACGGCAGCCGCGGATACAACCGCGCATGATCTCCAGGACAACACGGTCCTGGGTCGCCTTGATGAACGGAACCAGCGGTTTTTCCGGGTAAACGGACTCGGTCATCTCCATAACGAGCTGCTTTTCTACCCTCTCCGGGATCCCGGCTTCCTTCGGAAGGAAGCTCTCGATCGTTCCGTTTTCCTTGTAAGTCACCTCATATAACGACGGGACGTAGATTCCCGGGATCATGGCCGCTTTCTTTAAGAATTCCAGTCTGGAATCCCCGTTCTTTCTGGATTCCTTATAGACATCCAGGAGCTTCCGGTAGGAAACTTCGCCCTCACCGATATAGAACATGTCAAAGAATGCCGCGATCGGCTCCGGGTTGTATGCGCACGGACCGCCGCCGATCACGATCGGATCCTCCCAGGTTCTCTCCTCCGCATGGAGCGGGATCCCGGAAAGATCCAGGATCTGAAGGATATTGGTGTAACACATCTCATACTGGAGTGTAATTCCAAGGAAATCAAACGCTCTCACCGGGTCCTGGGACTCAAGGGCAAATAATGGGATATGTTTCTCTCTCATGACCTTATCAAGGTCTGTCCACGGGGAGTATACGCGCTCACAGTATACGTCCTCGTACTTGTTAAACATATCATAAAGGATCTGGATTCCCAGATGGGACATACCAATGTCATAAACGTCCGGGAAGCACATGGCGAACCGAATGTCCACCTTAGACGGATCTTTCACGATCACGTTCATCTCATTACCCAGATACCGGGCAGGCTGCTGCACCGATAAGAGGATCTCATCACTTAATGCTAATTTTCTCATATACGTTTCTTATTCCTAACTATTTTGTGCTTGGTTCCTGGTAAATCTTCATCTATCAAACTAAGCTATTATACGGTATTTCATGCGTTTCCGCAAGGTAATCTTTCCCGGGTCCCAGTATTTTTAACATGTTTCTCAAAAATTTTAACGAGGAGGATTGTTTCATGTCCTATACAATTAAAGAAGCAGCAGAAATTATGAATGTACCCCCAACAACTCTGCGCTATTATGGAACGGAAACAGGCCGTAGAAAAGCAAATGGCTGAGCTGCAGGAAACTCTGGATTTTATCAACCTCTCACAAAAAATTGACATTTATATGTAATAGTCGTTTGAATAAAATGCTGTTTTTACAAAGAAGTCGTTTGAAAAAGTTTATATTTTGATTTAAAACTCCATTCAAAAAGTTGTATATTCAAATTATAATAAAATAAACACGGAGGTGAAGTCATTATGTTAAAGCGGAAAATGGAACAAAAATTGACCGACTGGAAAAACACGGAAAATCATAAACCATTAATCATTAAGGGCTGCAGGCAATGTGGGAAAACATTTTCTGTTCTTGATTTTGCAAAGAAAAATTATAAACATGTCGTGGGCATGCGGACATTTTTGGGAAAATGGGACGTAAGTTATATTATTTTCATAAGGACAGTGGACTGGAAGTGGATTTCGTGATTCGATACCAGGGGGAATGTAGCCTGGTCGAAGTCAAGGCGGCAACCGGTAATACCAAAAGCACAAAAACAATTTTACGCCATCCAGAAAAGTATCACGTCTACTATGCAATTAAGCTTGGGGACTACAACGTCGGGCGTACCGAACAGATCCTTACATTGCCATTGTATATGGCATTCCTGCTGACAGAACTATGAGTCTTTCTGTAATAGAAAGAATTATGTCTATCACGCAATTCAGAATATAAAACGACCACCGGATGAATATTCCGACGGCCGATGGCTGTTTGTAATATACAGTTATGATCAATCAAAATCACTGCTGAAACTATAATTTTTCCATGTATCCATTTCACTTAACCGGCTTTCATACTCGGTTTTTAATGTGGCCACAGAATCACTTCCAAGAGGCAGGCGTTTGGGGATGGACTCCAGTCCTACAATCTGAGCAATGGTTTTTCCTGCACGTACCGGATCTCCAGGCTGGTTTTGCTGGTCATTTACATTTTCCAGATACATGCTGCTCACGGTGTTCTCGTAATCTGCAATATGTGATTTTGCCCCACGCAGTGCACCGTAAAATCCTGTGCGGAATGCGCCTGGCTCAATGATCAGTACCCGGATTCCCAATGGGCCGCATTCTTTATAAAGAGATCTGCTGACCGCTTTTCTTGGGAACAAATCTCTCCATTTTTAATGCGGCTTTTACTGTAGACACCTTAAGCGGTTCCGACATTCTTCAATTTGTCAGCAATGGACTTGGAGTCACGTTTTTATCCCATCTCTGTGCGATTGAATGTCCGCCAAACATCAAAATCATTCCGATCGAGCCGGCTATTATCCGTCCGCTTGGAGTTATCCGCAAGAAAAACAAAACGCTGTCTCCGCCCGCCCACAACTTCCTAAAACTGCTGCGGACCTATTTGGGAGCAGAATAAAAAATGCAAGGCTCTCCTGCTTATGGGATTGCCTTGCATTTTTTCACTTATCATTTATTTCTGAACAGAAACTCCATTCTGCTGTAACCAGTTTCCAATCTCGCTTCTGCTGCTGGAGTTTGCAGTCAGTCCGCTACCGACTTCTGCTCCGCGGCTGGCTCCCAGTCTGCGGATGTCTGGCATGCTTTCTTCTGCTGTACTTCCGGCGCTGGTGCAGAACGGGATGATTTTCTTTCCAGTCAGGTCATAGGACTCCAGGAAGGTGTCAATGACCATCGGCGCGGTATGCCACCAGATTGGATAGCCTACCAGGATCACATCATAGTCATCCATATTGCTGACACTGGAGGCAAGTTCTGGTCTGGCATTCTGATCCAGTTCCTGTCTGGCCCGGTTTACCGTACTCTGGTAACTGTCCGGATACGGAGAGGTTACTGTGATTTCAAACATATCTGCTCCGGTGACATCCTGAATCCGTCTGGCTGCATTCCGTGTCGTGCCGGTATGAGAGAAATACGCGATCAGAATTCTGTTGCCAGCTGTATCGGTCTGGTTACTCTGGGTATCCTGTGCGTTCTGGTCAGCCTGTGCTCTGCTTCCTGCATACCCTGCTTCTACATTTCTGGTCTGGACTTTTCCATCCACAACCCATGCACCATCGGAATTTACCCGGTAGCCATCCGGCGTTTCCGTTCCTGCGTACATCCAGCCTGCCTGGTCAAAAGCATAACATTCTGCAACACCATCTCCGTTTCCATCCAGCCACTGCCATTCTACCGTTTCCTCGGGATTTCCATAATACTGTCCGTTCCCAAGATCATACCACCATCTGGAACTGTTGCTTCCCTGTCCCGTGGTCCAGCCTGCCGCGAAAGCAGTCATGCCCATCAGGACGGATAATACAAAAACTGATACCATGATTTTCCACAGTCGTCTCATCATCGAAGTGCTTCCTTCTTTACATTGTCACCCAGTGTTCCATTGCTTCTGTTTCATTTTGAACCTCTGCCCCGCGTATGGAAAGTCCGTCCGCAATCACGGATGCCGGACATACCCGCTTTAGATCTTCCAGACTATGCCCGAATCCGCCATCCTCATGGGTGCAGAATGGCCAGATCTCCTTTCCTGAAAGATCGGACTGCTCCAGAAAGGAAAATACCGGTGCTGGCATGGTTCCCCAGTAGTTGGGATAGCCCAGATAGATTCTGGAATATGTCTCCAGGTGCTCTGGCACCGCTTTTAAGTCCGGCCGTTTCTTCCGCAGCAGATCCTGTCTGGCCAGATCAATGCAATGGCAGTATTCTTCTGGATAGTCCTGTTTTGGAACGATCCGGAACAGATCTGCTCCCGTGATTTTTTGCAGGATCAGGGCTGCCATTTCCGTATTGCCGATCTTTAAGTTTTTCAAGGTCCCGTTGACCAGATTCTCTCCGCTCCGGGAGTAATACACAATGATTGCTTTCATACGCTGCCCCTGTTACTTCTGCTACTTTACATTTTCCTGAATCCAGTTCTCTACATGATCTGCAATGACATCATTGTTGAGATCCTGGAACATAAAATGGTCATTTCCGGTGATTCCTTCCTTTGGAAGATCTACTACCGTGCAGTTTCCTCCCTGGGCATTGTATGCGTCCTCAAAATCATAACAGGTCTGGCGCATTCCCTGCCAGCTGGCTGTTGCCTGAATTTCCGGATCTCCATTGTCAATGTAATCACCGAAATAAATGCTGATTGGGAAATTCTGTTCTGCGATTGCCTTGTATTCTTCTGTATCTGCACCTGGTGCTCCGCCCGGCTCGATCGCGATAATCGAAGCAATATGCGTTGTATACTGCGGAACCAGCCAGCCTGCACGGCCGCCCTGGGAATGGGTAACCAGGATAGAATTTTTACCGGTCATCTCATAAACTTTATCGATGGTTGCGGCAACGGCCTGTGCTACCATATCGCCGTCAAAGTCAGCGCCCATATCGGAGGTCATGCCGGTATCCGGAGTCATCTGGCGGAAGAACTGGTCTACGGATTCGTCATCATTTGGGAACTGAGAACCTTCGTTGGCAACGGATTTTCCATCTTCCCAGCGTCCGATACGGAACTGGGTGTACCAGCGCTGATCCAGGGTCTTGGTGCTGATGTCTCCGCTTACAGAGGTAGAACCTGCCTCGCCGCGGCGCGGCTCATCGATTAAGAATACACTGTGGCCCTTTCTCAGAAACATATCGGACCATCCCTCACGACCGTCCGGTGTTGTCATCCAGCCCATGCGGGACTGACCGTAACCATGAAGAAATACCATCGGAAGTTCGGTCTCATCCTCCGGGATCTGATAAAGCACATTGGCGTGGTCCACATGGGCTGTCTGCCCTACTCCGGTTTCTTCCCACTGGTTTTCCGGATCGAAGGTTCCATCGGAATTAACGGTTGTACCGCCTGCTGTAAAGATACCCTGCGCTTTAATGACCAAAGCGCCAACTGCTTCCTCTTTTGCGGTCTCCTCTGCTTCTGCATTCTCCTGGGCAGCTGTCTCTTCTGCACTGCTTTCCGTCTGTGCTGCCTGGGTAGTTGCCTGGGCTGCGCTTCCCGCACTGCTTCCGCATCCGGTAGCAAACATTGCACCGGCAAGGGCAATTGCCGCCAAGTTCATCCATTTTTTCTTTCTCATAAAATCCTCCTTAAGTTCGCTTATGCTTTTTGTTTCTGATTTCATTTTACCGTTCCGGTGCTTGAATTGGAACGCAAAAAAAGCTATAATAGTGCCAACCAAAAGGTGTGAACGTGCTGTGGCTGTTTTGCAAGGCTGCCGCAGTACAGATCAAAGAGAGAGGAATATCATTATGTACAATCATCACTTAGATACCTTTATCCAGGTTGCCGACAGCGGAAGCTTTTTGAAGGCAGCCGATAAACTCTATATATCCGCCAATGCCGTGACCAAGCAGATCAATCTTCTGGAAAGCCATCTGGATGTAAAGCTCTTCCACCGCAGCACCCAGGGACTTACTCTCACCGAAGCAGGAGAACTTATCTACACGGAAGCCAAAAAGATGATCCGCCATTCCAATACCGTTCTGCAGAAAGCCCATGAAATGGAAAACCGCCAGGATCATGCGATACGCATTGGCGTTTCTCTCATGAACCCGGCGGATATTCTGCTGAAGCAGTGGCAGCACGCCGCGAAGCTTCATCCGAACTTCCATCTGGAAATTATTCCTTTTGAAGATACAGTTCCGGCCTTTCTGGAGGTACTGGACAATCTCGGAACAAAGATTGATATGCTGTCCTGTCCTTATGAGACCAGTTACTGGGGAGACCGCTATAACTCGTTCTATCTTTGTGATCTGCCGCTGTGCGTCACCTGTTCCAAGATGAATCCGCTGGCTGACAAAGAAATCCTGTCACTGGAAGACCTGCACGGAAAAACACTGCTGCTTGGCCGTCGGGAAGTCAGCAATTATACTACTTACTCCCGTCTGGAATGAAATTGAGGCACACCATCCCCAGATTCACTTAAAAGGAATCGATTATTCTGATATCAACCAGTTCAATCAGCTTGTATCCTCCAATGAATTTCTGTTGTCTGCGGAATGCTGGAAGGGAGTGCATCCGCTGCTAACCACGCTGCCGGTGGACTGGGACTACACCATGCCCTATGGACTGATCTATTCCAAGAATCCGTCCAAAGAACTGCTGCAGTTTCTGATGACAGTTGGACAGATGGATGAGTAATGTCATTCCTGTTTTTCAAAAGCTTCCATTGTCATGGCCAGTTCTCCCTCTTCATTTACTGAGATTTCCAGACGTCCAACAGAACGTCTGGATACAGACCACCAGATTGCGGCAATCAGTCCCAGAATACATACAATCACACCGGCTGCAAGAATGATAGAACCTTTTTCCGGCTTCTTCTTTGTTTTCACATTTGCTTTTCCGGCAAATTTTTTACCCATTTGTTACCTCTCTATGCATCATTTTTATCTCACAAAATTCGTAAAAATGGCTGGTTCCCGCTCTGGCAGCGCTACACCGGCCTTTTTTGCTGCTTCCTGGCATTTCAACAGGTATGCCATATTTCTGCCAAGAACCCGCATGGTATAGAGGCCTTCCAGATCTTCCTCTACCTGCTCCGGCACCGCACCGTGCACCATATTCCAGTAACGGGATGATGCAACCGGCATCTCCTGAATGGTAAAGTATTTATTCATCTGGTCAAAAGCTGCGGTAGTACCCGCACGTCTCGCAGAAATAACAGCTGCAGCAGGTTTTAAGTAAAATGCTTTGTTCTGGTTTCCACCCAGTTCGGAATAAAACAGACGGTCCATGAATGCCGTCATATTGCCGCTGGCTGCGCCGTAGTGAACCGGTGTGCCGAACACGAAACCATCTGCTTTGTAAGCTTTTTCGCGGCAGGTATTGACAACATCGTCAAATACACATTTTCCGGTCTGGACACATCGTTTGCATGCGATGCAGCCGCCAATTGGTTTATTGCCGATCCAGAACATTTCTGTCTCGCTTCCTTCTTTCTGGAGCGTTGCCGCAACCTCCTCCAAAGCTCTGTTGGTGCAGCCGCTCTTGTGCGGACTGCCGTTTACTAGTAATACTTTCATTTCGTCTCTATTCCTTTTCCTGACTTTTATCGCATATCACGCATAGACTCGCGTATCATATCCGTGACTTCTTCAGTCGATAACACGGTATCAATGGAAATTCCGGCAATGGCCTTTTCATCGACTTCTCCATCAAAGTACATATCAATACCAAGTTCAGAAAATAATGTTGTGATCTTTTCTGTAGATTCCGCAATATCTCCTTCATATCCAAAGGCATCCTGAATAAAGGCCTGAATATCTGCTTCATGATAAACAGACATGGCCTTTAAAAATCTTGGAAATATGGTAGTAAGACTTTTCCGGTAAGGAACGCCCCATAATACTTCCGGGATAAACTCTGCCTCATAAATATCATAACTGTAATTTTCTTCTTTTCCAATGCCAAGCCGTCCGGACGTAGAAATCGATGCTCCATATAAAACAACACCACGGGCATCCAGGTCTTCCGGATTTTCCTTCAGCTGTTTTGCTGCCTTCAGGACATTTCGGATAATCGAAATTCCACAGTCGTAGGACACCGGATTTTTATCTCCAAGAGTGGACGCAGACAGCTGAACCAGCGTAACCAGCGCTGTATAAGCGGTCATTTCCCGGCTAAGAGACAGGGAATATTTCGGAGCCAGAATCGCATAATCTGCCGCAATTCCATATGCAGTGCCAAAATCATTTGTTCCGGCATCAGCTGCAACTGCTCCAAGGCCATACTCAGAACCACTGGACGGATACGTTGGCATCAGTACAAGGGGAAGTTTCTTTAATCCATATGGATTTTTTCTGCCTTTTACATATTCCCAGAAATCTTCATGACAGCTTCCCAAAGCAATCAGTTTTGCGCAGTCCATAATGCTTGCCCCGCCAGCGCCAATGACCAGATCAATTTGGTGTTTTTGGACCATCTGTATGCCTCTTTGAATATCAACACGTTCTCTGGAAGAATTTCCTGCCTCATATAAGCTGACTCCGCTCTGTTTCACCGCATTGCAGTTATCCTCATAGCAGCCATTCTTTTTTACAGAACCGCCTCCATATACAAACAGAACCTTCTTTCCTTTCACAAGCCTGGTTAGATCCGACACTGGATCATTGCGGAACAAAAGCTTTGTATCATTTCTTAACTGAAAATCTTTCATGGATCTATATTCCCCCATATTTCTTTATTTTGCTAATCCAAGTCCTGCAACCCAGGCTGCGATTTCCTTGTCAGACGCACCGGAAGCAAAACGCTGTCCTTCCTGCCAGTCTCCGCTTCCTGCAAGGTCAGCCAGCAGTTTTCCGCTCTGTCCAATTCCGGAACTTGCAGCAGTACAGAACGGGATAACGGTCTTTCCGGTAAAATCATTGGCTTTTACAAAACCATCGGTCGGCCATGCCGCAATGCCCCACCAGATCGGGTATCCGATCAGAACGGTATCGTAGGAATCCCAGTTTTCTACTTCCGTGGAAACCAGTTCCACATCCCGCAGGCTCTCATCATCGTGTTCCCTGGATACACGGCTGTCATTGTTTCTCCAGTTTAAATCATCGCTGGTATACGGTTCCACCGGCACAATTTCAAACAGATCAGCTCCTGCTGCCTCAGCTGCCGCCTTTGCGACACGCTCTGTATTTCCGCTGGCAGAGTAATAAACAACCAGTGTCTTTCCAGTTTCGGAGTTTGTTTTATCTGCTGTGTTTTCAGCACTTTCTTCCGTGTTACTCTCTGCCTGTTCCGAAGATTCTGCTGCCGTGGTATCTGCAGTACTGCTCTGAGTCTCCGTTTGGGCCGCAGAAGAAGCAGCGCTGCTCTCTGTTGTTTTGGAAGCGCCGCATCCAGCCAGAAGACTGACGGAAAAAGCGCCTGCCAGTACCATGGTAATTAAATTCTTTGCTTTCATAATTTTAGTTCTCCTTTTTCTTGGTTTTCTGTAAGATTCCGCCTGTATGATAGGCAAGATATAGAAACAGTCCCATTATCGCCAGTTCATCCCTCAGCACACGGAGCAGTGTCGCGTCAAAATCATACATGACAAAATGAGTCTGCAAAAACAAATACGACGGAATCCGGTTATGTATAAAACGATATGCTCCGTAAAGCGCGATTCCCGCTGCCAGAATGCGCAGGCACCGCCCAAGTATAGTCGGACATGGTTTCTTCATCCTGCTTTTCATGATTCCCATAATCATGCGCCAGTGCAGTCCAATGTGCATGCTCATAAGCATAAATCCCCAGTATGCACAAAACAAATGGGCCAGGGAAGCACTCTCATAAAGGTACTGACTGGTCCATTCAGAAAAAAGATACTGGGAAATCAGGATCCCGCTGACCATAGAGCCAAACATACAGAAAAAAATCAAAATGACAATCACAGTCTGAAAAACCCGGTAAGGGGAGTATTTTCCCCTGCCGAGTCCTTTCAGCCATGAAAAGTTGAGAATATGATGAAAAACGAATAAGAGGAGCATGACCATTCCCAGCCATTCATGGGCTTTTTCTCCTATAAAGGAGTATGTCATAAGTCCGAGCAGAACTGCTGTCATAAGAATATCTACCGTCAATTTTACCTTCGTTCTGCCCGGAACCTGCGACCTAGTAAACATAATCCGGTGCCAGGATTTTTAACAGCTTCTGGTCATGGTTATGAACCAGTTTCGACTGTGTATCCAGAATCATCGTAGCGCCGCCTTCTCTGGTGTAGGGCTCCCACTCCGGCATTCCGTCAGCCTCCGGTACGCCGTTCCTTGCGAAGTTGATCCACGCCTGGCTGATCTGAGCAGCAAGAGCTTTCTGATCTTCATTGTCCTCCGGATGGTCAAATACATATGGGATTTCCGCACCGTGGAAGGAATTTCCGTAAGTAAACACATATCCATAAACCGGTGCACCGCCCTGGTCTGCTTTGTGCGCCATAATCTTTAAGATTGGCAGACGGATCAGAGTCGTATCTACATGTTCCGCAGTCAGATCGGTTTTATCCGGGTACGCTTCTTTTAATGCTTCTGTCAGTTCGTCGGTTGGTGTAACCGGATCAGACTCAAAATAACCAGTCCACTCATTTAAATTGCTGCCAATCAACAGCGGAATATCTTTTCCTGCCTCAGCAAAGGAATCATCTGTTACCGGATCGGTTGGAAGAAAATCTCCATCTACAACCGGTTCCCAGTCTACCGCATAGGAATCTCCGGTCCAGGTCGGAATCTGTAACTGTTCGCCGGTCTGAACAAGGGCATCGGATGCAGCAGCTTCCAGATCCTCCACGGAAACATTCTGGATTTCTTCCAGATTTTCCGGAGTGATATTTAAGTTTTTCAGGATATTTTCCGCAAGAACCGTGCTGGACTCCTGGGTATTAAACTTAACACCCATGGTTTCCGTGGCACCACTCTGAACAATGCCTTTTTCAAACAGACCCTTCGCGTACGGAGAAGTCATCATGGCCAGAACTTTCGCTCCGCCGCCGGACTGGCCAAACAGAGTTACATTCTCCGGATCTCCGCCAAAGGCTTCAATGTTATCATGAATCCATTTCAGGGAATCCACAATATCCATCAGACCAACATTTGCGGAATATTTGTATTTATCATCATATGCGGAGAGATCCAGATAGCCGAATACATTCAGTCTGTGGTTTACAGAGACAACAACCACATCTCCGCTGCTGCTGATCGCTTCTCCATCATAACCATCCTCGTTGGCGGAACCGGTGGAAAATCCGCCGCCATGCAGCCATACCATAACCGGACGTTTCTTTCCGTCATTCACACCCGGAGTCCAGATATTTAAGTTCTGGCTGTTATTGTCTGTGCCATCCTGGGAAGCTTCTCCATCCACGCCGGAGATCTGTGCCTGCGGAGACATCGGTCCATAGGTATCTGCCATGCGGATACCCTCCCACGGAGTTACCTCCTCTGCCGGTACAAACCGCTCTTTTGCTTCTGCATACGGAACACCGAGATAACGGTAAATTCCGTTCTCTTTTGTTCCCTGCACCAGACCGGCGGTTGTCTTTACAACGCCATCGGCCTGTTCTTCTGCGGCCTCTGTCTGTGCTTCCGTCTCCGTAGCTGCAGTCGTTTCTGCCTGTGTCACTTTTGTTCCTGCTGCATTCCCGCAGCCTGCAAGCATTACAGCACTTAAAGCCAGTGCCGCATACCGCTTTCCTGATTCCAGTTTCATTCTCATTGTCTTATCCGTCCTTTCATGATTCTGTACTGTCTAAAGGATTCTGCTTTGGATGTCCTGACGAAACGGTTCTGCCCCATAGTATTCATCCGAATCTCCGATTACAAAATAGACCGGAACCTCTGCATTTGTTATGGTATCATATCCGCCATCCCACTTTGAACTGCACATAAGCGCTGCCATCAGCAGCCGCCTCATCTGCACTCCGTCAGAATCTCGAAAATCTCGTTTGCAGTCAGCTTTTTGCAGCAGCCCGGTGTGGTGACGGTACTTTCTGCAACTGCGTGCAGCATGTTTTCATCTGCTTCAATTCCCAGTTCTTTAAAATTGGTCGGAAGGCCGATCTCCCGGATAAAATCTGCCAGTGCCTGAATGCCTGCCAGTGCTGTCTCCTCCTGGGTCTTTCCTTCTGCGGATACGCCCCAGACTGCTTCTGCAAAATGAGCAAAACGACTGACTGCATCTTTATAAATATGGCGGTATAATACCGGGTGAATGACTGCCAGACCGCATCCATGATTACAGTCTGTGTAAGCGCCAAGCTGGTGTTCGATCATATGGGCCTGGAAATCTGTCACTTTTCCAAGCTTCAGGATTCCATTCTCTGCCATAGCAGAATCCCACATCAGCTCACGTCTTGCGTTCTCGTCCAGAAAATCTTTCGCTACCACGCGAAGATTGCGGATCGTATTGCGCATAATTGCTTCGTTAATTTCGTCGGAAACATTGGCTGTGCGCGGACTTCCAAAATAGGTTTCCATGCAGTGGCTTAAGGTATCAAAGGCACCGGAAACCACCTGCTTTGCCGGAAGGGATTTCATATAGTCATAATCCAGTGCTGCAAAACTTGCAAACGCGCCCCAGACACCTGTCTTTATTTTCTTTTCTTCATGAGTGATTACGGCACCATTGTTCATTTCAGCACCGGTTCCGGTTGCGGTCACAATCGCGCCCATAGGAACAAATTCCGTTGGGAATACATGATCCGTAAACTCCATCTCCCAGATATCTTTCTCTGTCTTCGCCTGTGCGGAAATGATCTTGCAGCAGTCAATGACAGAACCTCCGCCTACGGCCAGAATGAAATCCACTTGTTTTTCTTTTGCCAGTGCCGCGCCTTCCTGCACTTTCGCGTAGGTTGGATTCGGCATGATGCCCGAAAAATCCACAATTTCTTTTCCTGCCTCTTTCAGCATGGAAACGACTGCATCATAAACACCGCTCTTTTTTACGGATCCGCCGCCATAGGCAACCATCACAGTCTTTCCATATTTGCCAAGTTCCTGAGAGACGGCTTTCTTTGCCGCATCCGTGCCAAAATAAACCTTTACCGGATAAGAATAAGTAAAATCGTTCATAGTGAAATCTCCTTTCATGCATTGTTTCTGTTTTTGTCTGGATTCTTCCAGACTGGTTATCTATCAGATTCGTTTCCAGAAGTTGTCTCTGCCGGTTTTTCCGTGGGCAAAGCTGCGTATTCTTCGTCTGAAATCCGGTCAAACCATTCCAGCCCCGTTAATTCCGGGTTTGTATTTACTGCAATGTGGGCGAATTTTGTGTTTGCGCTTCCTCCGTGCCAGTGCTTCACGCCCGGCGGGCAGAATGCTACATCTCCCGGATACAGAACCTGAACCGGTTCGCCTTCAATCTGATGGTACCCGATTCCGTCTGTGGCAATCAGGATCTGACCGCCTTCATGGGTATGCCAGTTGTTGATGACGCCCGGATCAAATACAACATAATGAAGATCCGGCGCTCCGGCTGCATTATCTGCGCCGATCAGTGAAGATACGTAAGTAGGGCCGCTGAAGGTATCTGCCATCATGGCCTCCGGCGCGCGTTCAAACATAAATTCATTATCCGGAGTCGTGGTGCGTCCGGTATATTCTTCGGTTTCCAGATTCTTGTATTCTTCCTCGGTAACCGATGTTTCTTCCGGTGCGTCTGCCTCCGGGGTATAATTGGAATCAAAAATGACAATCTGGGAAAACCAGCTGTCCGGTGCCGCTCCATGCCAGTGCCGCACACCAGGTTCAATGTTTACCACATCCCCTTTTCTTAAAATCTGTGCAGGCTTTCCTTCTTCCTGGTAGTAACCGATGCCGCCTGTTACCAGAAGTACCATGCCGCCATGGCTGTGCCGGCTGCTGCGGGCTCCCGGCTCAAAGGTAATATGATTGGTGGCCGGAAAATGATAGGTGTCATCATTCTGGATCATAGATTCAATGTAGGCAGTTCCGGTGAAGGATGGAGAATCAATCTTCTGACCAAGCTTGAACGGAAGCGCATCATTGGAAAGAATGGCGCCACCCTGAACGGATGTTGTTTCTTCCGAAGATGTTTCCTCTGTACCTGGTTCTTTTGCATCTGCGGTTTCTTCACTGGTTTCTGCTGCTTCTGCCTGTGTGGCTGCCGCGGATGTCTGCGCTGTTTTGCTTCCTCCCGCACAACCTGCCACACTCATGGAAAGCATCAGTGCCGCTGCCGCCGCGCCATATCGAAATCGTTTCTTCACTGTCATTCCTCCATTTCGTTTTTCATCGTGATTGGATGTACTCTCTTGAGCTGCTTTCATTTTACAACTGCGTTTCCCTGGATGGAACGACAAATAAGCTATGATAGTTCTAACCAAAAGGTGTGAGCTGTGTCCACATGTGATGCAACAGGAATCTACTTTACTGCCATGCGTGACCCGCCAAACACATCCGATATTTCCATGTGGTTCAGTGCCTCATCCATTGCATGGATTTCTTCCTGTGACAGGGTTACATCCGCCGCCCCTGCATTTTCTCTTAAGCGTTCCTCTTTTCTGGTTCCCGGAATCGGGACAATATAGGAATGCTTCTCCATCATCCAGGCAAGGGAAATCTGGGCCGGAGTTGCCTGCTTTTCCTCTGCAATCCGATGCAGAAGTGTTAACAGAGCCTGGTTCTTGTCCACGCCTTCTGCCGTAAACTGGGGCATCACACTACGGTAATCTGTTCCAGCTTCAAATACGGTATTTTTATCATATTTTGCAGATAAGAAACCATTAGCCAGCGGAGAAAATGCCACAAATCCGATCTGCAGTTCTTCCAATACAGGGAAAAGAGCTTCATACCATCTTGCCATCATGGAATAGCGATTCTGGATTGCCGTTACTGGGCAGACTTTATGAGCACGCCGGATGGTTTCCTCTCCTGACTCAGAAAGCCCCCAATACCGGATCTTGCCTTCCGCGATCAGCTCTTTCATCACACCTGCCACTTCTTCTACTGGAACATCTGGGTCCGGCCTGTGCTGGTAATAAAGATCAATATGGTCGGTTCCCAGACGCATCAAGGACTGCTCCACCGACGTGCGAATGACTTCCGGCCGTGAATCCGGAACAAGCGGCTTATTCACTTCTGGAGCTGTCTGATCAAAATGGAGGCCAAACTTTGTTGCCAGAATCACATGATTGCGATAAGGCTTCAATGCCTGCCCCACCAGTTCTTCATTATCATGGGGATGCTGCGCAGTTCCATAAACCTCCGCCGTATCGAAAAACGTGTAGCCTATATCTACTGCCTTTGCCAGAAGTTCCGTCATCTCTTTTCGGTCTGCCGGTGCTCCATAAGCATGGCTCATTCCCATACAGCCAAGACCGACTGCGGAAACTCCCAGACCTGTTCCAAGTATTCTTTTTTTCATTCGCTTTCTCCTTTTTCATCTGAACTTGTTGTATTTTGCTCCCAGAACTTCACCGCACGGTCGATCCAACCTTCCGCAACGGTTCCCTCTCCCAGTCCAACGCCATGGGAAAGCCCTGGAAATACTTCAATCTCTGCCGCCGTGCCGTTTGCACGGATCCATTCGATTCTCTGCTGCATGATCCGGTAGGAGGCGATGCCGTCCCGGGTTCCCACACAGGCGTAGGTTGGCGGCTCGGTCCCTGTCACTTCCGACAATCCGGTGTACTGCATGATCACGGCTCCCGGTGCCGGATACTCCTTTTCTCCAAACGCTGCGGTTCCATAGGACCCAAGCCAGGCTGCCATGCGGGCTCCTGCAGAACCGCCCCACAACGAATATCCATCGGTATCTACCTGTAGTTCTTCCTTATGTTCATGAATGAACGCGATGGCCCGGGCCAGATCTTCGCAGGCTGTCTGTGCCCCTGGCCGGTAGATCAGGGCAAAGGCATTGTATCCGCGTTTGGCCAGTTCCTGCATATGCGGAAAGCTGTCATGCATGGCTGCCACATAGGCAAAACCTCCGCCTGCATTGGTTATGGCAAACTTTTCGCCTGGATTTCCGCGAAAGAAAAAGAGACCGGTATCCTTTTTCGCCGGATCCTTTGCTTTTTCCTCATCAGTATAAATGTCATAAAAAATCGTTTCGCCCTGGTTTACACGCATTTTCATTTCATTTACGATGGAAATGGTTCTCTCCGGATTCACCTCGCTGTACCAGGGCAGAATTTCTTCCACATCTTTCAGTGCCAGCGCATTGTCAATTCGCATATCTACAGGAAAAATCAGACGTCCGAATCCTGCAAATGCCGGATTCTGCATCACATCCTGTACCCTGGAATCTCCTGTAAACGCAGCTTCGGCTTCTGTTGTCATGGCTGCTTTCCCCTCCTCTTTGTGACATGCAGACAATCCTATCGTCAGCATGGCCGCTGCCAGTAGTGTCCTGTAAATTCTATGTTTCACCTTTTATCACCTTTCCATTTTCTGCGGGACGGAATAGACCAGCCGAAGTCCGCTTTTTCCGATTCTCTGAACATCTTCCAGGTTGAATTCCACAGGAGCTGATGCTTGCAAATAGATGCTGTTTTCAAATATGCTTGGAGTATCGTTCTCCCCATCCGCAGACGGACTTAAAAGGAGGCTCAGTTCATCTACCACGCCCTGCTGCAGAAAACTCCAGTTGACAGCACCTCCGCCACAGATCAGCACTCTCCGGATTCCAAATAACTGATACAGCTTCTCCACTGCAATCTGACAGTCCAGACTCTTTTCTCCCGCCATAATATAAGAAACTCCATGTTTCCGCAGATATGCCAGATAAGAAACCGGGGTACTTCCAGTCACAACTTCAATCACATGAGCATCCGGGCATCCGGCACGGCGACAGGTTCCGGACTCCCACCCGATTTCACCCTCTGTATCGATAGAAACATAATAAAGTTCGGCATCTTTTTTCGCAATGAAATCTCCTGCAGGAACTGTATAATCTTTTTGGGAATATACCGGAACCCGGAATCCGGTAAACTCTTTTGTTGTAGTGGTTCCATACAGCCAGGCATCCGCCTGGTAGGCATTTCGGATTGCAGCGTACTCCCTGCCCATCTGACGATTGCTCTCTGCTCCCATAAAAGAACCGCTGATTTTTCCATTCAGCGCACTTAAAATATGACAAATCATATAGGGTCTGTTCATTCTGTTTCCTCCTTTGCCAAAAGAGGCTGTTGCAAAACGCTATCCAACTTATGCCGGATCCCATTTTGTGACAGCCCCCTGTTATTTCAAACTTTGTTTACTTTTCTGCCTCTGCATCCTCCATCAATGCCTTACCGGCACTCCAAGCCTGGCCAACTTTTTCGCCTGCCACATAATATCCTGCCTGGAACTGGTCGAAGATCAGGGCGTTTAATTTCAGCGGATCAATCTTGCCATTGTCGGAGATCACTTTTTCATCCGCGCTGACATTTACGATCTTTCCTACGATTGCGTGCAGATTCTCAGTTTCTACGATTTCTGCAAGTTCACACTCTAATGCAACCGGGAATTCTGTAACGATCGGTGCATTGACATGAGCGCTCTTTTCCGCATGATAACCAGATTTTTCAAACTTGTCCGGCATCTTGTTTCCGGTTGCAATACCGAAGAAATCTGCAACATCCATATGGTCTTTATCTGCAAGACTCACGGTAAATGCCTTGGAGATCCGGATATTTTTGGTTGTTTTGTGGCCTTCATCGATAAACAACGCGATCTTGTCATGACCGCAGATCATGCCCCATGCCGCATTCATAACATCGACCGTTCCATTCTCGTCGTATGCTGCTACCATCAATACCGGCATTGGAAAAACGGCCGGCTGTACTCCTAAATCTTTTCTCATGTTAAATTACCTTCGATTTTTGATTATTAATGTAAGTTATAAATGAATTTTACAAATGCAGGATCATTATGGTTGACAATCTCGCTGTGTCCCAGATCTTTTGCTGCGATAGTCTGCATTTCTTCCTCTGTCAGGGTGAAATTCCAGATATCGATATTCTGCGCCATTCTCTCTACATGAACAGACTTCGGAATGATGGATACGCCGCGCTGGGCATTCCATTTCAGGGCTACCTGAGCTGCTGTCTTTCCATACTTCTTACCGATCGCCGTCAGCTCCGGGTCTGTGAAAATGCCGTGCTTTCCTTCCGCAAGCGGTCCCCATGCCTGCGGTACAACGCCGTATGCCTTCATGTTGTCAACGGCAGACTGCTGTACAAAGAATGGATGGAGTTCTACCTGGTTGACTGCCGGAATCACTTCTACGGTCTCACAGAGATTGGTCAGGATTGCCGGATAGAAGTTGGCTACTCCGATGGCCTTGGTAAGCCCTTCTTTGTATGCTTTTGTAATTCCACGGTAAGCCGCAAAATAATCCCCCATCGGCTGATGTAACAGGATCAGGTCTGCATAGTCCATGTTCAGTCTCTTTAAACATGCCTTTACTGCCTCATAAGCAGTCTCCTCTGTTTTCATATCACTTACCCATACTTTGGTTGTGATAAAGAGTTCTTCTCTTGTGGTGATTCCATCTGCAATCGCTCTTGCAACGGCCTTTCCAACTGCTTCCTCATTTCCATAAGCAGTTGCAGTATCGATCAGACGGTATCCGGTCTTGATAGCCTCATAGGTCACTTTCTCGCATTCTGCCGCATCCGGGATCTGGAATACTCCAAATCCTTCTAACGGCATTTTCGCGCCTGTGTTTAATGTAACAAATTCCATTGTCCAAACCTCCTTGATTTATTTATAATTGAATTGATTATTTGCATCTACAATCTCGCAGATACTGATGTGTTCATTGCGGTATCTGGCTTTAGAATTCTTCTCCGGCAGATTCAGCTGAATGACCATCATTGGACAGGCGTGAATGCACGCCATACAGGTTATACAGCCCTCGGAGTGCCAGGTGCTTTTCTGATATTCCACGGTAAAGCACTTCTTCGGACAGATTCTTGCGCAGATCTCACATCCAATACAGTTTTCTGTGATCCGGTACAGATTGGTAAACGTACCTTGGGGCATCTTTTCCCTTCTGGCCAGATATTCCTGATGCGCTGCCCTGTCTTTTTCTGTCACAGGTGCGATATACTGCCTGCCATTTTTAATATCTTCCTGAATCTTCCGGATATGCTCATCCACTTTTTTGTCAATCTGAATCTGCTCACTCATGTCAAAGGCCGGAAGAAAATTATCTACCATCAGAAGTACATTGATATACGAAGCATGAATCCCTATATTTCCCAGCATACTTTCTGCAAGTTCTGCGGCCCCGCCATGCCGGTTTCCGTATGTCAGGATCATGTAAAAATACGGTGTCTGAAAAACAGACCGTTCCAGAAACTCTTTTACCAGCGACGGAACCTCATGTCCAAACACCGGACAGACGATTCCGATCTTCTCTGCCTGATAGACAGGCTGCTCATCGTGAATGGCCTGTGCAATACTGACAGGTTTCTCCTCGAACTGTTTGGCGGCATACAGGCTGTTTCCCGTTGCCGTAAAATAAAATACCATGTGTCTTTCACCTTTTTGCCTGCAGATTGAAAAAATCATCGTTTATGCTATAATTTGATTTAATGAGATTTATAAAACTATCTTTCTTTTCAAGATGGATTTTACGATATTTTTCTCAAAATGTACAATGCCAATCCATCATACTGCCATCAATATTTTTTATACTGAAAGAGGACCGCAATGATAGAATTATATGTGTTAAGGCAATTTGCAGCATTCGCGGAGGCCGGAACTTTATCGGAGGCCGCTGAAATCCTGCATTTATCCCAGCCCGCTTTAAGCCGGAATATGAAAAAGCTGGAGGAAGATCTGGGTGTAACTCTTTTCGAACGAAAAAAGAATAAATTAGAACTGAATCAAAACGGAACTTATGTCCTGGACCTGGCCAGGACACTTCTGGAAGACGCAGATGCCCTGGCAAAAAAAGTTCAAGAGTTTGACCGTAAAAACCGGACGATCCGGCTTGGAATCTGTGCTCCTGCACCGCTTTGGACACTCACGCCGCTCATTTCCCAGGTATATCCGCATCTGTCACTGCAGACAGAAATGGAGAGCGAAGAACTGCTTCTAAAACATCTCATCGATGATTCTTACCAGTTGATCGCTCTCCACGAACCGCCTGCCGGCGCTGAATTTTTCTGTAAAAAATGCGGGACAGAAACCTTAATGTTCGCCCTTCCGCAAGGGCACAGATATGCGAAACGAAAAAACTTGACCTTCGCGGAAATGAACGGGGAAAATATGCTCCTTATGCCAGATATCGGCTTCTGGGCTTTTGTCATGGACAAAATGCCGGATTCCCGCTTCCTGACCCAGAGTGACCGCTTCAGCTTCAACGAACTGGTCCAGGCCTCATCCCTGCCTTCCTTTATCACAGATCTGTCTGAGAAATACCGGGTTACGCCGCCTGGCCGGATCTATGTTCCCATCTCGGATGCGGAGGCAACGGTGAGCTATTATCTGGTGTGTAAAAAAGAAAAGGCAAAGGAGTTTGATGAACTGTTTCGGCTGCTGTAATTTCGAAGGAAATACTGGAGAACCGTATTCAATGTGAAATTCGGCACTTTCATATCCTGGCACAGCTGTCTTGCCAGTTCCAGATCTTTCACGACCAAATCCGGCGCAAAACCAGGTTCCAGATCTCCGGTCAGCACCTTCTTTTTCTTTGCATTTAAAATCTTATTGCTGCCGGAACTGCTGGTTGTTACCTGATAAAACAGTTCGGTCGGAATTCCCAGGGTATCCGCCATCAGCAGAGCCTCTCCATTTACTACCTGTGTTGTAAACGCAATGTAATTATTGATGATCTTAACCGAGGAACCGCCGCCGATTTTCCCTATATAGTGAAAGGTATTTCCGATGACTCTGAGAAATGGCTCCAGTCCCTGTTCTATAATTTTTTCTTCAGTTGCGCCAATCATCACAGACAGCGAGGAATCCGCAGCCCCTGCCGGGCCGCCGCTTACCGGACAGTCCACATAATAAATTCCCTGCTCTTTGCAGAGCCTGTACATTTTTTGCTGTCCGTACCAGGCATACATACGCATCCGGTTTTTCTTTTTCCTTTTTCTCTTTCTCTTGTTTTTTTCAGTTTTTTATATGATACCATTATACTGCTGCATTCCATTCAAGACAATCAGATGTTTGCTGCATTATCTCCGGAATACATGAGAAAGACTCAATCCTGCCCGTCGCACAATTACAAATATAAAAAGACCGCCAGAATAATATTCTGACGGCCCAGTGGCTACGAAGCGATTTCTGCGCTTTTTCCTTTCTTTCATTACGACAAAACCATTTTATACAGGCATTACGACAGCGTTGATTTGTGTTGGATTGTCCGTTTTTCTTTGCACTATGCACAATTATATTCGTATATCGTTCGTGTTATTTTGTGCATATATCACAATACATCACCTTGTTTCGCGAAAACATCCGGAAAGCACATGGCAAACCGAATGTCCACAAGGGACGGATTTTTCTTCACCATGTTCACCTCACCGCCGATGTAGCGGGCGGGCTGCTGGATACTCAAGAGTATCTCTTCTGGTAATGCTAATTTTCTCATAATTACCTGTTTTTCCTGTCTTATTTAAAGTTTGCTGTTTCTATCTATCCTGTTGCGGACACACGAACCCGCAGAAACGTAGTCAATCCGCATCATTATACGTTATTTTCCTGTTTTCCGCAAGGGATTATTCTCGGTTTACCCCTCAAACATCTCCGCAAATTCCTCCGCAAACTCATCTTTCAGCATAAACCGGTCGATCATGCCGTTGTTCAGGTACCATTCGAAATCGGCTCCTCCCTGTTCCGCGATCAGGATCAGGCGAATTTCCGGATTGATGCGGCGAACCACCTCACACAGTTCGATTCCGTTCATGGTCGGTAATGTGTACTCCGCGATCAGAAGATCATAGGCTGACGGATCTTTCTGGACCCGGTCGATAAGGGCCGCCGGGTGTGCGTATAGATCCACTGTCTTCCGGCTGTGAGATGCGGCCGCTTTCCAGGTCTTTGCAGATTCTTCGCCGGATACAATGGCGATCTTTTGTACATGCTTCAGCCGTTTCCGGCCGTCAGCTTCCACTTCCGGTCCGCTCTGCGGGATCTCAATGACAAATGTTGTTCCTTCACCCGCTTTGCTCTCTACACAGATCGTTCCGCCGACCGATGTCACCATATTCTGGACCACAGAAAGACCGAGTCCGGTACCCTGCCTGGATCCTTTTGTCGTGTAGAACGGCTCAAAGATCTTCTGCATGGCATCGTCCCCGATTCCACAGCCGGTATCGGATACCTGCAGACAGATCATATCGTAACCTTTTGCCTCCAGCCGGATCAGCAGTTCCTTTCTCTCCGTCTTTTCCATGGCCTGAAACGCGTTTTTGCAGAGATTCATCAGAATATGTTCCGCCATCCGTCTGCGTCCTAAAACATACAGTGGCTCCTCCGTGATCTCTGTTTTCAACGTGATCGCCGCCGGGGCAAGCTGCCGCACGATGGATACCGCATTCCCGACTTCTTCCGTAAAGTTCAGCAGTTCCAGCCGCACACCGGTATCCTGTCTGGAAAAGGCGAGCAGTTCTTTCGACAGATTCGATGCCTGATCCACCGACTTCGTGATCTCATGGATCATCTCCTGATTCTCGGAAGAAATGGATTCATCATTCTCAAGAAGCTCCGCATAGATCAGCACCGGTGTCAGATAATTGTTGAATTCATGCGCAATGTGGCTCGCCATCATTCCCAGCGACTGGATCCGCTGGTAATGCCGGATCTCGTTGTTTTTCTGGACCAGCATCTCCATTCCGTGATTGATCTCTTTTAAATACGTGATCTCCTTTTGCTGGGATTCCGCCAGAAAACGGTTTCTCAGAAAGAACACTGTGACCACCACAAGAATCAGGACATAAGGTATCATAACCCCGATCATCATCGTCATCATGCTTTCCAGTGGCCCCGAAAGTTCCTGGAGCGGAAGTGTGGAATTAATGATCCATCGTTCTCCCTGGATCGAGATCGCCTGAAATGCGACGACACGTCGGACTTTTTTTAATCCCGGATCATCCCATACATAGGTGTCGATCACACCGGTTCCGGAATCTTCTTTTTCCTGTCTGGAGATCCAGGTTTCTAGACTGCTCAGATCCAGATCCGGATATTTCTGGATGCGCCCCTCAACTGCCTCCAGACCGATCTGATTCTTCGCATGGTGCATGATGATATTCATGTTCTGATCCTTTACCGTGGAATATCCGGCCTCACCGATCTTTACCGGCGCGACGATCTTCTCGTACAGTGCTTTCAGATCCATGGCAAATGTAAGGGTACAGATTCCGGACATGGAAGAAACTTCCTTCTCAATATAAAGCTCATACCAGCCCGTCCGGTCCGAAATTTCCTTTCCGGTGATCCTGGCCTTCTGATCTTTGTTCCCGGGCGCCACGCTCATCGTCTTCTCAGCTGAAGATTCCTGAACTGCTTCCTTTCCCGATTCATACTTAAACCTTGTCCCGTCTGGCTCCGTCACTGTGATCCAGTTATAGACATCTGCATTCTTCTTTAAAAAATATGATGTCCACAGCTTGATCCCATTGGACTCTGCCCATTCTTCCGGGATCCCGCGCTGTGAATAAAACAGATCGATCTCATCCAGCTGCTGTTCCAGATAGGAATCGAGATTGTTTCCTACGATCCCGGCCATAGTCAAAAGCTGGCTCTCCTCTGTCCGGATCACCTGCTCCCGGTACCGGCTGTAAAATCTGAAGCCTGCAAGCACCACCACAAGGGATAAAGCGATCAACACCCCAACTGCCATCAGCTTCAGTTTCCATCGATTTAAGAATTCTTCTGTCTTCTTCATTTTTTATCCCTACACATTCAGCATATATCCGATTCCACGCACCGTCTTCAGATACCGGGGCTGCTTTGGGTCATCCTCGATCTTGTTCCGGATCCGTTTCACATAGACGGTGATGGTATTGTCATCCACCACTGCCTCATTCCACACCTGAGTATAAAGCTGTTCCTTCGTAAACACCTGTCCCGGATGCTCCATCAGGAACCGGAACAGGGTCATCTCTCTGGCAGTAAAATTTAACGGCTCACCGTTTTTCAGGCACTCCATCTTTAAGGTATCTACCGTAAACGGGCCCTTGCGGATCCCGGCGTCTCCGGATGCCCCCTGGCTGTAGATCTGACTTCTGCGGATCAGTGCCTTTGCTGTCTGGATCAGGATCGCAGTATGAAACGGCTTTGTCAGATAACTGTCCGCGCCAAAGCCCAGCCCCAGCACCTGATCCATCTCATCGGATTTTCCCGACAGCATCATGACCGGCGTGTGGTCTCCCGCGGCGCGCATTGCCTGCAGCACATCATAACCACCCACATGTTCCATCATTACGTCCAGAATCACCAGGTGGAACTGTTGTTTCTTTAAAAGTTCCAGAGCCTCGCTTCCATCGGCTGCCTCCGTCACCTGCATTCCTTCACGAGTCAGGGCGGTCCGCACAGCCAACCGGATCGCCCGCTCATCGTCCACCAGTAGGATCTTTTCTGTATTCATAAACTTTCTCCTGCGTCATTTTTCTTTCATTATAGCAAAAAATCCCGTTCTGCGGTACAAGATCCGTACTGCAGAACAGGGTTTTCATTCGTTATGTATCATTTAGATGGCAACAATGCCAAGAATCACACCGAATACCAGCATGATAAGGCTGATAATGTAGTACGGCGGAATGCTGAATTTCATATGATCTTTCAGCTCTGTTCCGGTCAGACCGATCGCAAGGTAAGTTGCCGGTACTAACGGGCTTACCATTAACGCAAGGTTCTTACCGATCAGCATGGTCAGAGCAGTATTCAGGGAAGCCACGCCATAGGTCTCGCCTACCTGCATAACTAACGGCATGATGCCATAGAAGTATGCGTCTGTTCCAACACAGAGACCAAGCGGAAGCGCAAGAATACCAAAGATGATGTGAATGTACTTTCCGAGAGCTGCCGGAATGATCGCCATGATCGCATTTGCCATTGCTTCCAGCATACCGGTTCCGTCGAAGACACCTACCATAGCACCTGCGGCAAACAGTGTTGCGGAAATGATCAGGGCTGCCGGAGCATGCTTCTTGATCAACTTGTCCTGAGTCTTCTGGTTCGGGTAGTTGACAGCCAGAAGGATGCAGAGACCAAGCATGAAGATTACATAGGATTTACCGATACCTGTGGATAACAGGGCAATCACACCTACTGTAAGTAAGAAGTTGAAGATCAGGTAAGCGTTGGATTTTCTTAAATCAGCCGCCTCTTTCTTCGCTTTCTCATCAGACTCCACCTCTACGCCCTTTCCAGCGCCGGCACCATGCCTGATCGCAAACATGCCGAGAAGTACAGCAAGAACGATGTTCATCATCAGGCCGACAACCTGAAGCGGGATCAGCATGTGCCATAACTCAGTGGCATCCATAGCGAGTACCGTAGCCGCTCTCGCTGTCGGACCGCCCCACGGAAGCAGGTTCATAACGCCCATGCAGGCACCTGTCAGGCAGAGAAGGATACGGGAGTCAATGTTCATCTTCTTATATACCGGGTACATCGCCGGGATCGTAATGAGAACGGTGACAGCCGTAGTACCGTCCAGATGAGCGATCGTTGCGATCAGCGCTGTAACTACAGTGACCGCGATCACATTATTTCCGGCTTTTTTTACCAGCCATCCTACGATAACATCAAAGAGTCCGGTGTCTGCCAGAACACCAAAATAAATTACTGAAAAGATAAATAAGATACCATTGCTTGTGGTGGTTTTAATTCCATCCGCAATGAAGTCCATGACCTCTACCGGGGAGAAGCCAAGGATCAGGGCTGCAATGACCGGAATCACCGCAAGTACCACGATCGGAGACATTTTGCCCTTTAAGAGCAGTGCTACGATCGCAATGATCATCAGAAAACCAATAGCTGCTGTCATAATCATCTTCCTTTCTGGATATTTGTTAAATTCCTTACAGATTCATATTTTACAGACAGCAGTTTAATTGTTCATGACTGGAAAATGACAATTTTGTCATATTTTTGCGGTTTCTTCCTGTTTCCGCTTCCGAAACTCCTCTTTGATCTGTTCCAAAAGCTCTGGTCTTTCAATCATGTCGATGCATGTTCCCGCAAGGATCTCCGAACCGGACCGGATCGCTTCATGAGCCCGCTCCGTCTTTCCCGCATCGAGATATTCCTGCGAATGCGCCGCGGTACCCTCCGGTACAAACGCTGTGCGGATGCAGCATCCGGGCACATCATACATAACATTTCCAAAGTCCGTGGAGCCCGTCTTTTCACGCGGTCCGGCGAGCTGTGGTGCCTCAAATTTTCTGGCGTTTTCCATGATCAGGTCATTCAGGGTCAGACACGGGATCTTTGCCTGAAATGGGTAGCTTCTCTCCGTCTCACAGGTCGTTCCCGTCATCAGGCATGCGCCCTTTATGATGTCCTGAAATCTCGGAACGATAACCTTCTCTAAGTAATCCGTACTATAAGACCGAAGTGTATACTCTGCCTTAGCTGTTCCCGGAACGATGTTCGATGGACCGCCGGCATCGAGGACCGTGTAATGCATTCTGGAATCCTCAAGGACATGTTCCCTCATAAACTCGATCCCCTGAAAGGAAAGAAGCGCGGCATCAAAGGCACTCTTCCCTTTGTGCGGGCTCATGGCGGCATGGGCCTCTACCCCATGGAAGGTAACGTAAAAGCACTCAAGGGCCATACAGCGGACATCGACACAGGTATTGGGGGCTGCATGCATCATGAGCGCAAGATCGATATCCTGAAAGCACCCTTTCTCCTTCATAATGATCTTTCCGCCGACTGTCTCCTCCGCCGGTGTCCCGTAGATCACGATCTTATAGGGCTGATCCTTACAGAGATCCCGAAGTGCCAGGGCAGCTCCGATCACAGACGGTCCCTGCATGTGATGACCGCAGGCGTGACCGATCCCTTTCAGCGCGTCGTACTCTGCCAGGAATCCAAAGGAAGGTCCTCCTTTTCCCTGTTCATAGACAGCACGGAAGGCGGTCGGAAGACCTGCGATCCCACGCTCGATCTGAAATCCCTTTTTCTCCAGATAATCTGTAAGGATCGCACTGGAGCGGACTTCCTCAAGCCCCGGCTCAGCCAGATCATAAATCCTGTCTGCCATTTGGGTAAGCTCTGCCATGTAAGGCGCAACGGCCTGCTTTATTGTTTCTTTCTTCATATCTCCATTCTCCTGTCACAATTTCGTGAAGATCCAAAGCGATCCGATCCATTCCTGAATTCCAAATCGATCTCTTTCAGCAGTTTTCTAAGCTCCGTCACCATCCGGTTTCTCTGTCTCACGAATGTTGTCTGATAGAACAGGCTCCAATCCGCGGGACTGTTTTCAGGGAGCGCCTTCGCGGAAGCTTTAAGAAGCTGCAGCGGACCATATGCAAAAGAAGTATCCTGTTCATACGCGGAGCCTGTGGAGTGCATAAGACGGCTGAAAACTCCTCCGACGAGACGGCAAAGGCGGTTATGTTCTTCGATCTTCTCCGTTCCCCATATATGTTCAAGCGTTTCACAACGATCCAGAACCTCTTTTAGAAGTGTTTCGATCTCATCCGCCGCCTGTTCATGCTCCTCTGAATTTTTTAACGTCTCAAAGTATGGGAGCCAGGTTTTTGCATAGCCGCGATAATCGGCAGGAAGCTTCTCCTTCGAGAGGAGTTCATACAGCAGAACGCCCACGACTCTCCCATCCCGCAAAAGCCCGTCAAGATCGATCTTGTCAAAGGTATCGTCGATCGTATGCCACCAGTACATGCCGGGACCCGGAGCATCCGAGTGTTTTCGTTCTTTTTTCGCCTCATAACGGGGATTGATGTGGTATGGGATCTCTGCGCCCCAGAGCGACTGGTCCGCTCCCCGACCGATACGCCCAAACATCATTTCCGCCGCCGGATCTACCTTCCGCACCTGCTCTTTCAGCCATTCCTCGCCCTCAAGCCCCGCTGTCCGGATCGCAAGCGTATGGTCTGCTCCTTTTGATCCCAGAAGATCAAGATTCAGGTGAGCGATGCAGTGCTCCTCAAGCTCATCCCAGTGGTGATCACAATACCAGGTGGATCCCATATAGCGCCCATTGGAATGTCCCGGCCACCAGGCGATCCGCAGGGAATAGAACATCTCATCCTGATGTTCTTTCATATAACGAGCAAGCTCCAGAGCCAGCGCATTTGCCGTACAGTTGTCAAAAGCGCCACGATACCAGGTATCATAGTGACCGGAGAGCAGGACAAAATCCCTGCTCTTTCCCGGGATCTCGGCGATCGGCAGCGCGACGTTTTTTACGCATGTGTCCACCTCGCTGGAAAGCTGCGCAAAAAGCTGTTTTCCTTCTGCCTCATATGTTTTCAGCTTCCGGATCAATTTCTCCCCGCAGGGCTTTGAGACGGCGACCACCGGCATCCGTAACTGGAACAGAGATGAGTCCATATCCGGAGTTCCCCAGACAGGACTTACCGTGTCCTCATGGACCGCGTCCTCGTCGGAGGTCCAGATCTGGATCCACCCGGCCGCTCCATGCTGCTCCAGCAATTTTGCGTAACGCTCATCAAATCCGTACCCGAGGACAAGCTTTCCGGCAACCGTTTCCATAAACTGTTTCTGTTCTGAAAGGGAGACTTCCGTTTTTGTTCCGGGATCGTAAATCAGTGGGATCTCGATCCTCCCTTTTGTGCTCTCCGAGAAAGACCTTGGACGGCATGGGAACTCCTCACCATCTGCGATAAGGACACTGCTCACCGGATTGCTCAGATAAGCCGGAAAATCCTCCTCATGGCAGGAGATCCCGGATTTCTCCAATACCTCAAGAATATACTCGACCGCGCGATACGCCTCGGGTTCACCGGAAAGCTTGTCGAACGAACAAAGGTACTCCAGATGTTCTCTTAAACGCTCCTTCACTTCAAAATCCTGCATCTTCTCTTTTCCTCCGTCTTAATAGCCGATCATGAGTGCCCCAAGCATGAACAGACATCCGAAGAATGTCCAGATTAAGAATAACGGCATCATGAATTTTAACCATTTTACATACGGGATCTTCGAAACGACGAGATACCCCATCAGCGCAGAGGATGTCGGAAGAACAGAGTTTGAAAATCCGTCTCCGAGCTGGAACGCAAGGACGGCTGTCTGCCTCGTGATACCGATCAGATCCGCAACCGGTACCATAAGCGGCATGGTAACCGCGGCCTGTCCGGTACCGGAGGTGATCACACAGTTGACAAGTGACTGTGCAAGGAACATTCCGATGGCTTTTAAGGACTGCGGAAGAATGTTTACGATACTTGCGATCGCATGGACGATGGTGTCAAGGATCATCGCGTCAGATAATGCAAGCTCAACACCGCGGGCAATACCGACGATCAGAGCTCCCACAACGATTCCCTTCGCTCCGTTTCCGAACGTAGCGGCGATCTTGTTTGGGCTATAGCGGTTCACGATACCGCAGAGCACACCCATCGCGATAAAGATCGCAGACATCTCCTCAAAATACCATCCGAGCTTACTGAGTCCATAGATCAGGACCGCAAAGCCGGCTACGATCACTGCCAGAGTCAGACCATGGGTCAGGTTCAGCGCTTCTTCTGTATCATCGAAAGTAAATTCCTGATCCTCAGGCTCTCCGTAAATGATACTCTTTGTCGGGTCCGCTTTCACGCGCTTTGCGTACCAGGTAATGTAGACCGTATCGATCACCAGAAGAACTCCGAGAATAAAAATGCGGTATCCCATACCGGAAAACATCGGGATCTCCGCAATATCCTGAGCAACACCGACATTGAAGGGATTCAGGATTCCGGCTGTAAATCCGGATGCGGCGCCCATAGCGATCATTGCGGTACCTGTCACTTTGTCAAGTCCCAGAGATGCCGCAAGGGCAATTCCGATCGGCACAAAGATCATGACCTCGGCAGACATTCCCATCGTTGTTCCAAAAACAGAAAATAACAGCAGAAATGCAGGGATCACAAAATACTCGCGGCCGCGGAAGGCTTTCGCCATCTTCTTGCAGAGAACTGTGAGGATCCCTGTGGATGTGATGATCTCAAAGGAGCCGCCGATAATAAGGATAAACGTAACTGTGCTTGCCGCCTTTACGATCGCCCTGTAGATCAGTGCCGGAACGGTTAAAAAGCTTACCGGGTGAGATTCGACATAATGGAAGCTCCCCGCTTCCACGAGGGTTCTGTTTGTCGCCTCATCCGTATACCGGGTATACTCTCCGGCAGGCACAACATAAGTGGCTGCGACTGCCAGAAGGATCAGCACTACAAGGATCACAAATGTGTGCGGTGCCTGAAAAGGCTTTTTTTCTTTTAATGGTTTCATACTTCCAATCCTTCCTTGATTTGTTTTCTTTCTTAGACTATAATCAAGATATAAAATTAAAGCAAGTTTAATATTTTTATTGTTTTATTTAATATTGTTTATTTTTATGCGAAATTGCAAATATTTATTCAGGGAAAGGACCAGCGAAACGCCATGGATATGCGGGAACAGCTCTATATGCTTGAAATTGAAAAACACAGGGGAATTAAGGATGCGGCTCAGGCCCTGCATATCTCTCCGCCTGCCCTCAGCATATTTTTAGGAAATCTTGAAGAACGCACCGGGACAAGATTTTTCGACCGGATCGGGAAACAGTTTGTCCCAACCGAGGCCGGAAAGATCTATTTGGAACATGCAAAAGAAATGATAAAAATAGAAGCCCATTATGAAAATGAGCTTCAAAAATACATGGGTGGCTCTTCGGGAACGATCCGTTTCGGAATCCATCCCAGAAGAACACTTTATCTTCTTGCGAAGGCGCTGCCTGTTTTTTCCGCCCGCTATCCGGACGTGAAGCTGGTCCCATACGAGGAATCTACTGAGCAGATGATCCGGCATCTGCTTGCCGGAGAGCTTGATTTTGCCATCGTAAACGAATCCTCCAGCCATCCGCTGCTGGAATACCGTCCTCTCTATGAGGACTATATGGTCGCTGTTGTCTCCGCCGACCACCCGTTATGCGTTGGCACAACAAAGAAAAGCCGGAAAGATCCATGTCCGAGGATCGATCTCAAACAATTTAACGGGGAACGTTTTATCCTGCAAAAGCCGGATCAGTCCTCCAGGCACTACACAGACCTTGCCATCGCTTATGATCACGCCGAACCGGGACAGGTCTTTCTCCTCGAAAATCTTGAATCTGCCTGTCAGCTCGCCGCGGAGGGCTATGGGATCGCATTCAACTTCTACCAGTACATGAAAAATTTCCACTATCCCAAGCCTGTCCGCTGCTTCCGGATCGGTAATCCGGATGACACCACCAGCTACTCCATCGTTACGCTGAAAGGGAAACAGACCCTTCCGGCGATGAAGGAGCTGATCCGGCTGCTGCGGGAGTCCGCGTGAGGGCTATTGATTGTTCATAAGCATAAAAGAGTGGATAGTGCCCCGTTCTACTACGGCAGGCAAAATGCCCAACACATAGCGGCTGCATCTATCCACTCATATTCTAAGTATATACAAAATAGCGGAAAATTGCATGGGGGTATGGATTTTTTGATTCACGTGAAAATTTCAAAAGTAAATTCCCCCGGGGCATGCGGAATTTAGTCTTACACACCAGATATTCGCACATTCGTGTCTTTTTGTGTACCAGGGAATTTTTCGGCATTTCCCGTTACACAAAACAGGCAGCCGACCCATCCCTGAATCAACTGCCTATTCCCATTCATCAAATATACAATTTTTAAATTTTCTTCTTCTCTTCCTTCTCCAAAATCTTCGCCTCTTCCAGCATCTCTTCTGCCTCTTCCTCTGTCTCCTCCGGAGTCTCATCTTCTACCGGAAGTTCACCGATGCTGATAAAGATCCGGGCGACAGCAAGGGGAATAAAACCTACACAGGCGCCGAGGGCGTTGCCGAAGGCAGCTACACCAGTGACACCGAGGAGAGCGCCGAGGAAGAACATAAGTACCGTGTTGCTGTAGAGCACCGCTTTTCTCTTAAATTCTTTATCTTTCGTCAACGCATACTGCGTCCAGCCGAGGACGGATTGTTTGAAGTTGTTTGTGATGAAGACCGTCGCGCTGTTGAAACCATCTGCGCCGGAATATACACCCCACTGGAATGCCGAGCAAAAGAAGATCGGGTAAACACCCGCAATCGGCGAGAACCAATCCGGCAGCAGGGCCGTAAGTCCGAGACCGGCCGCATCCACCCAGATCGCCAGCTTCCGCATATGTAAGTTTGTATAGTTTGTCAGCATATAGGAGGCGATCACACCGCAGGCGAAGATCACCATCGCCAGCAGACGGAGTCCCACTTCCTCCCATTCCATAAATCGGACGTTCGAAGCCATCTCCATCAGGTTTCCCGTCTGTGCGGAGCCGAAGACTCCGGCATGGGAAAGGATTGCATAACCGCCGAGGAAACCGCCCACAAAAGAAATATTCCAATGCAGGATCGCGTCCAGACGTCTTTGAATCATTTTTATCATAATCTGTACCGCCTTTCTGCGCATGATTATATCATGAATGCTCTGCTCCTTCAATATAAAGACATGTTCTAAATTACATCCATACATCCAAAAAGAAAAGCGGGAAGCGACATCCAGCGCCTCCCGCATTTTCTAAACAGTCATATCCTGATCCAGATTTTATGCCTGCTTCTCAACCTTCGTAAACTTTTCTGCGATCTTAAGAAGCAGCTCCACTGTCTTCTCCATGGACTGAATGCAGATGAACTCATACTTTCCATGATAGTTATGTCCGCCGGTACAGAGGTTCGGACATGGAAGTCCCATGTAGGAAAGTCTCGATCCATCCGTGCCTCCGCGGACCGGATTGATCGCTGGAGTCTCGATGCCAAGCTCCTTAAATGCCTCAGCAGCCACATCCATCAGGTACATATGCGGACGGATCTTCTCAGCCATATTGTAGTAGGTATCTGCGATCTCCACCTCGACTGTTCCCTCACCGTACTTCGCGTTCAGGAACTCGCCGATCTTATTGCCGAGTGCTTTTCTCTCCTCAAACCGCGTCATATCATGGTCACGGACGATATAGTGGAGAGTCGTATTCTCCACATTTCCGCCGATGTTGTTCAGATGGAAGAATCCCTCATATTTTTCCGTATACTGCGGCTTCTCGTTCTCCGGCAGCATCGACTGGAATTCCAGACCGATCAGGATTGAGTTTTTCATCTTGTTCTTCGCGCTGCCCGGATGAATGTTACTTCCATGGATCGTGACTTTCATGGATGCCGCGTTGAAGGTCTCATATTCCATCTCGCCCCAGGCGCCGCCGTCAACGGTATAAGCCACATCTGCGCCCCAGCCGGGAACATCAAAGAAGTCAACACCGTGTCCGACTTCCTCGTCCGGTGTGAAAGCGATCTTGATGGTTCCGTGCGGGATCTCCGGGTGTGTCAGAAGTGTCTCCGCCATGGTCATGATCTCGGCAATTCCCGCCTTATCATCTGCACCTAACAGTGTAGTTCCATCGGTAGTGATCAGATCCTGCCCCACATAGTTTTTTAGGAATGGGAACATCTTTGTTGTCATCTTTACACCGAGTGCCTTATTTAAAGTGATATCCTTTCCGTCGTAGTGCTTGACGAGCTGTGGGCGGACATTCTCATCCGGACAATCCGGTGAAGTGTCCATATGCGCGAGGAAGCCGACGGTCTGGCAGTTATAATCCCCGTTTGCCGGAATCGTTCCGTACACGTAACCGTGCTCACTCATGGAGACGTCCTTCACCCCGATATTCTTTAACTGTTCGGACAGAAGCTTCGCCAGAGCGAACTGTTTTTCCGTACTCGGAACTGTTCCCGCATCCTCTGCGGACTGCGTATCGAATGCTACATACTTGAGGAAATAATCAACTACTTTTGACATAACCCTTCTCCTTTACCGTATCATTATTTATCAGACATCCACGATCTTTTTTACTGACCGCGGTTATGTCCCGCAGCAGCCTGCTTCGTCCGGATCGTTCCGGGTCCACAGCATCACTGCTTCACAGGATTTTTCCGCTGTTGCGGTTTTATCCTGGCCGTTCCTTAATAGTTTCCCCTGAGGATCTTCGCAAGCTCTGAATTTTCATCCAGAATGATCGTCTTATTATCTCCCTTGAGACTCGCCTTTAACGCGTCCAGACTGCGGATATAATTATAGTAATCGGCCTTTCCCTCGTCATTGTACGCGCCGGAAAGGATCCTCATATACTCTGCCTCGCCTTCCGCCCGGATCTTCTCCGCCTGGGCCTGCGCCTCGGAAATGATGATGGAGACTTCCTTATCTGTGCTGTTCTTGATGACATTGGACTGGTACTCACCGTCTGCGATATATCCGGCAGCGATATTCTGCCGTTCAGAGATCATACGCTGGTAAACAGCCTCCTTGTTGGAATCCGGAAGGTCTAAGAGCTTC
Source organism: Pilosibacter rotomagensis (assembly GCF_045062245.2). Classification (NCBI taxonomy): domain Bacteria; kingdom Bacillati; phylum Bacillota; class Clostridia; order Eubacteriales; family Clostridiaceae; genus Pilosibacter; species Pilosibacter rotomagensis. Next base: position 2,030,474 of record NZ_CM170323.1, read on the forward strand.
GTCTCCACCTTTTTTACCTTGATTCCGTAGCTGTCCAGAGAAGAACCGATCTTTTCCGTGATCATCTCTGCCAGCTTTCCGTCACGGCCGGAGATCACATCTGCCTGATCCGTGGAGGAAATGACATTTTTTACAGCATTGTATACAACAACGGAAATTCGGCTTTCCGCATTTGCTTTGTTTGCTCCGAGTCTGGAAAGGTATGCCAGCGGATCTGTGACACTCCACAATGCGAAGGAATCCGTTACCATCACCTTTTTATCCCTCGTATTAACCTCACTCGGAATAAGGTCATAGATCATCTCATAATTAGGAATCGACTGTGTTGTCTGAAGAAACGGGATCTTAAAGCTGAGACCCGGTGTCTCCACCACCCGGACCACTTTCCCAAACTGGAGAATGAGCTTATACTCATCATTGTATGTGCTCACCATACTGCCCTGAAGCAGAACAACGATCAGAAGGAGAACAACGATCCCTATGATTCTTTTTCCTGTCTTTTTCATTTAGTTCCCTCCTCCCGTCTGTGCTGCGCTGCCGGAAGCTGTCTCTGAAAATGGTTCTAACGGCAGCAGCGTCTGTGTGCCGTTTCCACCGGTGATGATGACCTTGAGATCCGGAAGAACTTCCTCCATCGTCTCATAGAACATACGCTTTTTCGTGATCAGCGGGTACTTCACATACTCCGCGTATGTGTCCTCGAAACGCGCCACCTGTCCATTTGCCTCGTTGATCCGCTGTTCCTTATATGCCTCGGCATCCTGCAAAAGCTTATCGGCCTTTGCCTTCGCCTCCGGAATGTTCTCAGACTGATATTTCTTTGCGGAGTTGATCGCCGTCTCCATGCCCTGTTTCGCATCCTCAACCGCCTTGAACGCATTCGCCACATCATCTCTCGGCATTTCCGTATCCTGAATCGACACGTTGTAGATTCCATATCCGATATTTTCCTCGACGAGACGGTTTGTGAGCTGCTCTTTGATCCGCTCCTGAATCTGGGTCTTTCCGGTGGTGATCACATCATCGACATTATAAACGCCGACGGTATCGCGGATATAGCTCTGAGCCAGGTTCTTGATGATAGACTCGTACACACTTCTGTGGCGCACCGCCTGAACCGGATCTGTGACCATGTATTCCACATAGAAATCCACGTTTGTCAGATTGAAATCCTTTGTGATCATCAGGCTTTCGTTCTCGATGGATACCGGATTGTCTATGGAGGCGCCGTCCGCCCGGGCCGGGTCCGTCGTGTAGCCGATCTGCATACCCGTGATGGCCTTGGAAACCTTAGTCACGCGCTGGATCACCGGAATTTTAAAGTGAAGACCTGATGCCTCCTCCACTGCCGGTTTTCCGAACGTGGTGACCACCGCCATCTCCTCCTCGGAAAGAGTATAGAAGCTGTCAAAGGAAAGCACTGCCGCCGCGAGGACGATCACAACCGCAGTCACCGCAAGACCTGTGTGCTTCGGGACCCGGATTCCCGGCCCCTTCTTCTTCTCCTTCTTCCCGGAACCTTCCTCCGGCTGTTCGTACACCACGCGCTCTGCCTTATTTTCTTTCCGTTTCTTTGCCCCCGCAAAGAGTTCGTCCAGTGTCCCGTTCTGTTTTAACGCCCGGAACACGAACGCCGCGATCACAACGAGCCATATGACCATCTCAATCATTCGCCGTCTCCTCCTTTTTCTTCCTTCCGGTCAAGATCCTGCTGGATCCCTTCCAGGTAATGGACATACATGTCCCGGTGGCTCCGGATCCTGTACGCCTCCGGCACCACCTCATCATAGGTAAAGCTTTTTCTTCCGCCCTCTTCCATCCGTTCCCAGAAACGGTTCACCACATCAAACGGAACATAATAGATCTCGTTCTCCGCTGTAAAGGAGAGGATAATGAAGGCAACTCCGCCCTGGGCTTCAAATTCCTTCATGAACGCGATCTGGTGCGGGTGGATGTTCTGAAGTGGGAACGTCCGCACCGCGCATTCCTTCGCGTCAAAGCAGACCGGAATCCCCTGAACCGCGCCGATATAGTCGACCGTACTTTTCATATCGAAGTACGCCAGCGTGATATGGCGGCTCTTTTTATCGATCTCGATGGGCGTGATCGGGGTCGGGATCTTCTGGATCAGTGCCAGCTTCTTTTCCCTGTAGCTGTCATTGGTCCGGTTGATCAGATCTTCCAACGTGGAACCACGAAGGCCCCTGGTTTTCCATGTTCCCATAGCTGTTCCTTATCATCAATGTAAATATTTTCGAGTGGTTTACATAAGTATTTTATATCAATCAATCGCTTGTCATATCTCTGTCCGGAGTTGCCAGTTTTTATGGCAGCCTGATCCCGGTCTCTTTCAGCACCGAAGCAAAATATCCCGGCATCGGCGCCTCAAACACCCTCCCGGAAAGATAGGCAAACGGTTCCGCAAGCTTCGGAAACTCCAGACGGTAAGAATGTAAAAGCTGATACTTCACGGTTCGCCCGGAGGGGGTCACCTTCGAAACTCCGCCGTACTTGGAATCCCCTACGATCGGATGCCCAAGAGACGCTAAATGGGCGCGGATCTGATGGGAACGTCCGGTCAGAAGTGTCACTCTGAGCAGCGTAAACCTTCCGTCCGTTGCGATCGGCTCATATTTTGTCCGGATCCGTTTCGGCTCCTCGTCTCCGCCTCTTCCTCCAAAGCGCTTTGCCTCCGCCTCCGTGAGGATCTGCACCTGATTCCTCTTCTCATCCTTTAAAAGCCAGCCGTCCACCGTCTTCACATCCCGGATCTCACCGGATACGAGACACTGATAATACTTGTGGATCGAGCGGTCTTTAAACACACCGGAAAGCATCTGAAGACCCGCCAAAGATTTTCCTGCTGCCACGATACCGCTGGTATTCCGGTCCAGACGGTTGCAGACCGACGGGCGGAACGCGCGCAACCCGCTCTCCGTGAGCTTGCCGCTCCCCAAAAGATAATCGATCAGATACTCCACCAGAGATTCATCTGTCTCCTTAGCCTTCTGCGACAGCATACCCGCCGGTTTGTTGACCAGAATGATCTCATCATCCTCATAGAGAATATCGAGATCTACTTTCTTTACCTCCTGCACCTGAACACTGGAAAATTTTTCGATGGTGTCCTCCGCAAGAAACAGCTTCACGACATCGCCTTCGGCGAGTTTTTCATTTCCCTCACACTTTTTCCCGTTCAGCGTGATGTTCTTCTTGCGCATCATCTTATAGAAAAAGCTCTTCGACGCCTCATTCATGTACTTCGCGAGAAATTTATCCAGTCGCTGTCCCGCCTCGTTCTTTTCAATCACGATCTCTCTCATCTTTTATTCCCCTACATGGAAAGACTCTTTAATAATTTTAAAACATGCGGAGCGCTTCCGTCATCCTCTTCCTCTGTGACGGTCTTAAGCTCAGAAAGCCTCCGTAGGAACTTTTTCTCCTCGTTCATGACCTTCGCATTTCCGTCCAGCTTCCAGCCGACTAACATCTCGTTTAAAAATTTCTCCGCTTTCTTCCGGTCCACTTTCGGGTTCGTGCAGTAGAGATACACTCCGGTCGGATGAACGACCGCCGCATCGACCGGCATGATCAGATCGTTGGAGGTGATGACCAGATCATATAAGATCGGGAATTTGTCCTCGTACGGGAGACACGCCTTGTGGAGCTCCTCTGGGACCTCCGGGATCCTCGATGCGACGACAAGCGGTGATGCCAGGTTCGCCATTGGGAGTACCGTGAGGATCGCACTGATCGTGACGAGATTCTTATAGATCTGCTCCGTGACAAAATTTCTTAAGATAAGCTGTGCCACGATCGCCAGGATGAATAGGACAACGAAGAAAAGCTGACGCTTTTTGTAGGCAGTCCTGTATCCATAGGTTCCTTTTTCCAGTCGTAATTTCAAATCTTTTTCCTCTTTTCCGGGAACTGCTCAGATGTCCGCAGTCCCTTTTTCTATTGCTGTATGTGATGCGTAAGACCAGCCCGCATGCGGTGTGCGGTCCGGCAGTTACCAGTTGATAAACCCCATTAAGATCTCGTGGGGAACGATCCGGCAGAGAACGTAAAACGCCTTCATCCAAGGTCCGTACACTGAGATCCGTTTGCCTTTCATGCTGTCCATGAGTGCCTTTTTTACTACCTTTTTCGGCTCCGCCATCGTGAGCTTCTTGATCGGAGCGAGTTTTTCCCCGTCCAGGGCGATCCCGAAGAATTCCGTCTCCACCGGCCCCGGACATACTGCCGTCACATAGATATTTTTCTTCTTCAGCTCCACGGCCAGCGCCCGGCTGTAGCTTAACACAAAGGATTTTGATGCCGCGTAGACAGCAAAGCCCGGCTGGGGCATAAACGCCGCCGCGGAGGCAAACTGGATGATCCTGCTGTTCTTTGAGATATACGGAAGCACCATCTCCGTCACGGCAACCAGCGCCTCATCGTTTAAGCGCACCATGCCGACCGAGAGGTCCCGCCGGATCGTTCCGACCGCCCCGGTCTTTCCGTATCCTGCGCCGTTTACCAGGATCTTGACGTTCGGCTGCTCTCTCTTTAAAAGGACGGAGAGTGCGCCGAGGTCCTCCTCACTCGTGAGATCAAGCGGCAGGATCCGAAGACGGACCGGAACCTTTCCGACAAGCTCCTCGAGTCTCTCTTTTCTCCTCGCGACTACCCAGATCTCCTCCAGCGCTGCGAAATGATCCGCGAGAAGATACACCATCTCCCGTCCCATTCCCGATGACGCGCCGGTCACGATCGCAATTTTCTTTCCGCTCATGTGATCTGCCTTTCTGAATGAAATGTTGACCGGTATCTGTTCTGATATGATCCCGGACCGTTCTTTATTTCCTGTTTCTTCCCTGCTGCGGTCTTGGTTTCGGCTTCTTGCCGCCGGTCTGGCCTGCCATCCCTTTCGCCCTGCCGGATACGGTCTGACGGCTGTCATTTCTGGTTTTTCCGGCCTGCGATGCGAAGCGGCTGTCATTTCTGCTCTTCTCGGACCGTGACGCAACGCGGCCGTTATTTCCGCCATGTCTTTCGCCATCTCTCCGGACGGAACCGCCTCTGCCGGAAGCTGCCTTTCCCGAATGACCGGAATGGTCTCCGCCCGCCATGTCTTTCGCCATCTTCCGCGGCTTGATCAGGCATTTCTGGTCGAATCCGATCAGATCCTCTCGTCCGGACTTGATCAGTGCCTCTTTTACAAGATCATAGTTGTCCGGATTCCGGTACTGGATCAGGGCACGCTGCATCGCCTTTTCATGCGGGTTCGTCGGCACATAGACCGGCTCCATCGTCCGCGGATCGAGTCCCGTGTAGTACATACAGGTCGATATCGTCGACGGTGTCGGGTAGAAGTCCTGTACCTGCTCCGGCATGTAGCCGAGGTCTCTCAGGTGTTCCGCAAGCTCCACTGCCTCTTTCAGCGTGGAACCCGGGTGGGAGGACATGAGATACGGGACAAGGTACTGCTTTAACCCGAGCTTCTCATTCATCTTTTTATATTCCTGCGCGAACTTCTCGTAGACCGCATTTTCCGGCTTTCCGAGAAGGCGGAGGACCTGGTCGGAGACATGCTCCGGCGCGACCTTCAGCTGTCCGCTGACATGGTACATGCAGAGTTCCCGGAGGAAATCCTTCTTTTTATCTGCGAGCACATAATCGAAACGGATTCCGGAACGGATAAAGACCTTCTTGACCTTCGGAAGCGCCCGGAGTTTCCTGAGGAGTGCGATATAATCCGTGTGATCCGCGATCAGGTTCTCGCATGGCTTCGGGAACAGACACTGTTTTCCCGGACATGCTCCGTATTTCAGCTGTTTCTTGCAGGCCGGGAAGCGGAAGTTCGCCGTCGGACCGCCGACATCATGGATATAGCCTTTGAAATCCGGCTCGTTTGTCAGATATTTGGCCTCCTCGATAATAGACTCATGGCTCCGAACCTGGATGATCCTGCCCTGGTGGAAGGTCAGCGCACAGAAGCTGCAGCCGCCGAAACAGCCGCGGTTGCTGATGAGGCTGAATTTCACCTCAGAGAACGCCGGGATCCCGCCCGCCGCGTCGTAGGACGGATGCCATTTTCTCATATACGGGAGCGCGTAGACATCATCCATATCCTGGACGGAGAGCGGTTTTGCCGGTGGGTTCTGGACCACATATAAATTGTCGCGGTACGGCTCCACCAGGCGTTTTCCGGAGAACGCATCCGTATTCTTATACTGGATCCCGAAGCTCTCCGCATACCGTCTTTTATCCGTTTTGATCTCATCATAGGACGGCAGGATCACCGCATCGTAGACGGAATCCAGACTGTCCGTTTTATAGACGGTTCCGTCGATGAATGTGATGTCCTTCACATCAAGCCCGGAATTTAAGGCGTCCGCGATCTCAACGATCGACTTTTCCCCCATTCCGTAGGAGATCAGATCCGCCTGAGAGTCCACGAGGATCGAGTGTTTTACTTTGTTTGACCAGTAATCGTAGTGTGCGAGACGACGTAAGCTCGCCTCGATCCCACCGATCACGATCGGGATGTCTTTGTAGACCGAGCGGATCAGGTTGCAGTAGACAACCGCCGCGTAATCCGGCCGTTTTCCCATCACACCGCCCGGCGTGTAGGAATCTTTATCGCGCCTTCTTTTCGAGACGGAATAATGGTTTACCATCGAGTCCATGTTTCCGGCGCTCACGAGGAAGCCGAGTCTCGGTCTTCCGAGGATCTGGATGCTCTCCTTATCCTTCCAGTCCGGCTGGGCGATGATCCCGACTTTATATCCGTAGGATTCCAGCACACGGCTGATGATCGCCGATCCGAACGACGGATGATCCACATAGGCGTCCCCGCACACATAGACGAAATCGCACTGATCCCAGCCTCTTTTTTCCATATCTGCCCGGCATACCGGGAGAAAATCATGTATCATATTCTATGTCCTTCATATATTGTTTCCAGCCACCGTCAGTCTGACATATTTGTTCCGAACTTACCGTGGTCTGCCGTAGGCGGAGAACCCAAACTTTCATCCCCCGCCGTTATTATGTTTTTTGTATTTCTTTCTGCATCTCCAGCGAATTTCCAGCTTAGGAAAGTCACTGTTTTCACTGAAATATTTGCAGCTTTATAAAAGTTCTCTGTAATCCGCGATCACCGCGTCCGCGAGTGCTCGTTTCTCGTCCATCAGGTCTTTTGAGAAATCATCCTCCACGGCGATCACTGGCATTCCTGCCGCTTTGCCCGCCATGATCCCGGCCGGGATATCCTCAAATACGAGGCACTCCTCCGGCTTTACGCCAAGGCGCTTCGCCACTTCCAGGTAAATATCCGGCTCCGGTTTTCCGTGAGCCACCTCGCAGGCCGTCACCACCACGTCGAAATATTCCTTCACGTTTAAGGAAGTCAGGACCGCGTCCACAATCTCGCTTCCGTTGCTGGTCCCGATCCCCGTGCGGATCCTGTTCTCTCTGCAGTATTTTAAAAACTCCGGCACACCCGGCTTCAGCGGGACCTCATAGCGGTACTTGTCGATCGACATCTGAACCCAGATTGCCTTGATCTCGTCCAGGCTTAACGGAAGCTTAAACCGTTCCTTAAAATACACGGCCGTCTCCGAAAAGCTCATTCCTTCAATGGCTCTCTGAAGATCCTCCGGGCACTCGTAACCATACGCTCCAAGGAATTCGATATCGATGGCTTCCCACATCCACATGGAATCCACCAGGGTCCCGTCGAGGTCAAAAAGCATCGCTTTTTTATGATCCAAAAAATTTTTTATCATAAGTTTTCCAACAACTCCCGTTCTTTATCCGTCAGTTTCCGGTACTCACCGGGTTTTAATGTCGCATCCAGCTTCAATGGTCCCATGGACAGGCGTTTCAGGTGGACAACCGGACAGCCGACTTCCTCCATCATACGCTTTACCTGATGGAATTTTCCCTCGTGAAGAGTCAGACTCACCAGACTCTCCGCCTCCGTCCCTGTCTCCGGATCCCCGGCCTTCCTCTCCAGGATCTCGAGTTCCGCCGGCATGCAGGAAAGTCCGTCCGAGAGTTCCATCCCGTCACGGAACTTCTGTACCGCTTCATCCGGGACAAGTCCCTCACATCTCGCCTCGTAGACCTTATCTACATGGTGACCCGGGGCAAGAAGACGGTGGGCAAGCGCCCCATCGTTTGTGATGAGGAGCAGACCTTCCGTATCGATATCAAGACGTCCCACCGGGAAGAGATCTTTCCTCTGCTTTTCATCGATCAGGTCCACGACCGTCTCCCTGCGGCGGTCCTCCGTCGCCGAGATCACGCCCTGCGGTTTATTCAAAAGATAATATTCCAGTTCCACGTACTCCACCGGCGCATTGTCGAGCAGGATCGTATCTTCGCCCTTCCGGATCTTTGTCTCCGGTTTTTTCACGACCTCGCCGTTCACCTTGATCCGTCCTTTCCGGATCATCTCCTTGAGCTCCGTTCTCGTACCTTTTCCCATATCAGCCAGATATTTGTCCAGCCGGATTGCTTTTTCCAAATATTTCTCTCCTTCCGATCACGCGCTCTCCGACATTTCCACAGCCGCACCCGCAGACTTTCCAGGTTTCGGACTTTATCCCGGAAATGCATTTTAAACAGAAAAGCGCACTATATTTATCATATCAAAATTCCGGGGAAAGTACAATGAAAATAATAGAAAGAGTTCTGCAGCATCGGCGGGCAGGTTACAGTACGCGGGCAGTGCTTTTTTTCGTAAGATCCGGATGCGGCCATGAATCCTGAAAAAATTCTGCAAAAAGGAGTGTTTATGATAAAACGAGCTTTTCTGATCTTGCTCTGCTTGATCTTTATGATCTTTCACGCGGATCTCGTAACAAAAGGGGCTGTGTCCGGACTTCTTTTGTGGTATTCCTCCGTCGTCCCGGCGCTTTTTCCGTTTATGGTACTGTCTTCCGTTCTCTCCGCCTCCGGCGGGGTCCAGGCACTCATGCGTCCGTTCCCGGTAATCTTCCGCTTTGCCGGACTGTCGGCGGACGGCTGGTATGTTCTCCTCACCGGTCTTCTCTGCGGCTGCCCCATGGGAGCAAAGACATGTGCCGATCTTTACGCGGAAGGGCGGATCAGCTCCGGGGAGGCGAAATTTCTCTTTGCACTCTGCAATCATCCAAGTCCCATGTTTCTCGCAGGTTTCGTCTGTCCCATGTTTGCTTCCCAGGTCCCTTTGTCATATTTTGTCTTTTCTATCTACGCACCTCTACTCCTTCTCGCGGTCCCGGCCAGCCTGATCTACCGGAGAGAACACGTCCGGGCCTCCTTTCCGGCCAGCTTTACCGCAAGGGCACAGACGAAGCATTCCGCGATCACTCTCAACGCCGCGATCATGACTCCTGACGACCCATCTGTCAACAGGCTGACCAGACCCACGATCGCTCTCAACGCCGCGATCATGAATCCTGACGCTCCATCTGTCAGCAGGCTGACCAGACCCACGATCACATTCGACGCCGCGATCATAAATTCCGCGGAGATTCTCGTAAAGATCGGCGGATATCTTATCTTTTACTCCATCCTGATCCTCGTTGTCCGGAACACTCCCCGGATCCCTGCCCCGGTCCGGCTGTTTCTCTGCGGCAGTCTGGAGATCACCACAGGGATCCGGACGGTTCATGACTCCCTTCCGTATCCGGTTTCCGCCGTCGCCGCAGCTGCCATCTTTTCCTTCGGAGGCTTTTCCGCCCTGTCGCAGACAAATGCGGTGATCCAAAGTGGGAAGTCCCATCAGAACTTTCCGGCAGATAAAGAAGAAAGTTCTCCGGTGCATGGAAATTTCCCGTTAAACAATAAGCGAATAAAAAAAACTGCCGGACTCTCCATCCGGCAGTATCTTCTCTGGAAAATTGCCCATTCCGCCCTGGCTGCTGCATTTATGGCAGCTCTCACCGGCATTCTGGGATTTCACTTTTTTTAAATATCGGTTCTCATAAAATACCACTCCCGCATCCTCTCGCAGATCCGGTCCGGTCAGGCCGGTACGCCGTCGACAGCGTTTCCGCAATCAAGCCTCAGTGGAATCCTGTTTTTCCGGCTCAGCGCTCTCCTCTTTCTCAGTGATGATCCCGGAGGAAAGCTCCTTTCTGTTGGAGGAGACGATATCGTAGCTGGACTTCATGGAATTCATGAATGCGTCGAAGCGGCCCTGAGCGCCCTCCATCGTGTGGTTCATGATCGTCTGGAGACTCTTTAACATATCATCGGTATACTGGATCGAACCCTGACGGACACTGTTCGCATCAGCGACCGCATTGTCAACGATCGTCTGAGCCTGCGCCTGCGCCTGCTCGATGATCTCATTTGCCTGGGCATAGGCTCTCTGCATGATCTCGTGTTCATTTACAAGCTCGTTTGTCTGAGCAGTTGCCTCTGCGAGCATCGCATCCGCTTTGCTGTGAGCATCGGAAAGGATCGCGTCCTGATTGCTGATGATCTTCTGATACTGCTTGATCTCATCCGGGATTCTTAAACGGAGCTCGACTAAAAGCTCGTCCAGTTCCTCTTTATTTACGATGATCTTTGATGTAGATAACGGCTGAAATTTACAGCTGTCGATGTATTCCTCAATTTCATTGATTAACTGTTCAATTCTGCTCATGTTGTTTCCTTTTCCTTTCCCTTACGCCTGACTGCCCTGTCTCTCACGCAGTCTCTTATGTACTTCATCCGCCACATAAGGCGTTACAAAATTTGAAATATCGCCGCCGTAAGCCGCTACCTCTTTCACGGTACTGGAACTTAAATACGCGTACTCGAGACTTGTCGTCAGGAATACTGTATCGATACTCGTATCCATCACGCGGTTTAACTGGGCGATCTGGAGCTCATATTCAAAGTCAGTGATCGCGCGGAGTCCGCGGACAACGGCGTTCGCGCCGCATTCTTTCGCGAAGTCAACGGTAAGACCCGCAAAACTTTTTACCTCCACGTTCGGAATGTCTTTTGTGACCTCTTTTAACATCTTAACACGTTCTTCCACGGAAAACAATGGCGTTTTCGCACGATTATTAAGAACGCCGATGATCAGATGATCAAACAGCTTTGACGCACGTCTGATCACGTCGATATGTCCCAGTGTAACCGGGTCAAAACTTCCCGGATAAATTGCTTTTTTCATAATTTCTGTCTCACACCGCGAAAACCCGCGGTTTTTCTCCTCGTTTTATATCGTTCCGTTTTTGTATTTTGACCCGGCTTCAGCCTTCAGTCTCTGACCGCCGGATCTGTCTTCCCTTTTTCAGTCCCCTGAACAGATGATTCTTAATTTTTTCTCAGGAATACATGCTTATTCGTCTTATATTCCTTACTCTTCTCAATCTCATACCCGAGCGCTCCGGCCCAGGAAAAATCAGTATCGAGAGCTTCCTCGACGATGATCAGCGTCTCCTCATCCGCAAGAGAAGTGTCCCTCAGCGCTTCCAGCACCTTCTTCGGAAGATCCATCCGGTACGGCGGATCCATAAAGATAAAATCAAACGCCTTTCCTTCCCGGTCAAGCTTCCGGATCGCCTCTGTCACATCCGCGGACATCACACGAGCCCTCTCTTCCAGATGGGTCGTCTTCAGATTATCCCGGATACAGGAAATCTGTCCGTCTCCCTTGTCCACAAAGACCGCTTCCTTCGCCCCACGGCTCAGCGCCTCGATCCCGATCGCCCCGCTTCCCGCAAAAAGATCCAGAAATCTCGCCCCGTAAAGATCATTCTGAAGCATATTAAACAGAGTCTCCTTGATCCTGTCCGTAGTCGGTCTCGTCTCCATTCCCTCGACCGTCTTTAAAAGCAGCCGTCTCGCACTGCCTGCGATTACTCTCATATCTCAACCTCTAACTCATAAAATACCACTGCAATTTTTATTCTCCGCCCCATTATAATCGTATTTTTTCTATTATACAAGTGTTTTCTGAGCCTTTTTCAGACATTGCATAAACCAGCGATAAACTTCCTCCCCGCTGTCACACCCCCACTCTTTTCGCCCCACCATCCCACAGCGGTGAGTTTCCGCCTGGGAGCGCCTTGATCCGGGGATCTGGCTTCCTCTTAGCTCGCGGGTGACTGCGTTGGAAAAAAGATGATACTTGTTTGAGCGCAGCGAGTTGTATCATCTTTTTTCCGCCTTTAGCAATCTCCCGCAAGCTTAGAGGAACCATCCCCGCATCCCCGGGCGCTCCCAGGCGGAAGCTCACCGCGTACCCCTCGCCAACCAATTTTACACAGAAAAAAGCCCCCGCGATCAGATAGAATCTCTGAAATCCCATCCCATCGCGAAGGCCTCTCCCTCAGATGCTCAGGCTCTAACCCTTATTTGCCCGCCATCTTCTTCTCCTGCTCCTCGATCATCTTCTTAACCATATAGCCGCCGACGCTGCCGTTCTGGTAAGAAGTCAGATTGCCGTTGTAGCCGTTTGTAAGCGGCACTCCGAGCTCATCCGCGATCTCCATTTTGAATTTGTCCATCGCTTCCTTTGCTTCCGGAACTACTACACGGTTAGAAGAAGAACTGCTTGTGTTAGACATAAGATACGCCTCCTTTTAGTGTAATGCCTTTCCTGCTCTCGCATCGGGCATGTTTGATGGTACGTTCCTAGTATGATCGTCCTGAAAAATAATACACTGGAAGGTTTTTCGTCAAATGTCATTTTTTGCGAACCCCCGCATTCTCACACGCCTAATTCTCCTTAAGCGCAAGAAACGCGCAGAGATTCCCTCGCTTCTCTCCCATCGCCCGGTGGGAAAACAACTTATCCGGATTGCATCTCGTGCAGATATCAGTGACGGAAATATTTTTTTCCGGGACTCCGGCCTCCAGAAGGATCCGTCGGTTCGCCTCCCAGAGATCCAGCTGCCTCTTTCCGATCATGCCCGTCTTCGACGGCAGAACGATCGCCCTGCAGTCTTCCTTAGAAAACGCGTCATAAAACTTGTCCGCAACATCCTCTCCAACCTCGTAGCAGTCACTGCAGATACTCGGTCCCACACAGCAGACAAGGTCCTCCGGCCGGCTTCCGTATTCCCGCTTCATGGCCGCCACCATCTTTTCTCCCATACGGTTCACGGTTCCTCTCCAGCCCGAATGGGCGAGTCCGATCGCACGATGCTTCGGATCCACAAAGTATAACGGCACACAGTCTGCAAAAAACGTCACGAGCGTCACACCCGGCATATTGGTCAGGAGACCGTCAATATCCCGGTAATCCCGTTCCTTCACAACTCCCTTTCCAAGATCATCTTCCGATACAACGCGGATATTTGTCGTGTGCGTCTGCCAGGTTAAGACCATCTTTTCCCGCTTTACGCCGAGCGCCGCCGCCATCCTGCTGTAATTTTCCAGCACATGTTCCCGGTTGTCACCGCGTGTGAAAGAGAAATTCATGGTCGAATACCAGCCTTCGCTGACACCTCCCATCCGCGTGGAAAACGCGTGAGTGACGATCCCGGTTGCATCAAGTGCCGGGAATGTCAGGTAGGTGACACCGTTATTTGTCACTTCCTTCATATGATCCGCCGCATCTGTTTTTCTGATCCACTGATCCATAATTTTCCCCTTTCCGAGATATCTCATGCAGAATTTTTTCATTCAACGATATGCGCCGTTCTCAGCCATGCGGAAAGTACGCATGCTTGTTCCGGATACACGATCAAAAGCATAATGGATTTTTGCGAGTCCCACATACATTCGGCCTGAACCTTAAAATGCATCCCTGATATATGTGATCTCATCCCCATCGATCCCCGCCGCATCAAACCGGCACGGTGTCTCCTCCGGAAGCTGGTGGGAATACAGATAATAGACTGCCGCATTCCGGATCCGAAGAGCCTTTCTGTGGTCGATCGCTTCCAGCGAAACCCCAGCTGAACCACTGGCACGGTATTTCACCTCGATAAACACGAAATAGCTTCCATCTTTCGCAATAATATCGATCTCGCCCTGTTTACAGCGGTAATTCCGCTCCAGGATCACAAATCCGTTCTGTTTTAAAAAGGCAGCGATCTTTTCCTCATAGATGCTGCCCACTGCCCGATTATTTCTTGTCACAAAAATCCCCCATCGATGACTCGCTCAGCTTTGTTTCTCTGATACCGCATTGCTCCGCACTTCGTGCTCCCGCAATGCTCAAAAGCATTCATAATCCGCTCATTTTTCTTCGAAAAATGGCTGCTTATCACACAAACTTCGTAATAAATGTCCGTCTGTGGATCGGGGTCGGTCCGAACTCTTTCAGCGCCGCGATATGTGCGGCAGTTCCGTATCCCTTATGCTTTGCGAACCCATACTCCGGGTATTCCTTATCATACTCTTCCATCATGTGGTCCCTGGTGACCTTTGCGAGGATGCTTGCCGCCGCGATGGAAACGCTCTTCGCATCGCCCTTGATGATCGGCACCTGCGGGATCGCAACCTGCGGGATCGTCACCGCATCGTTTAAAAGGATCTGGGGCGCCGGGTCAAGTTTCGCGATCGCCTGGCGCATCGCCTCATAAGTCGCCTGCAGGATGTTGATCTCATCGATCCGCTCAGGACCCACGATCCCCACCGACCAGGCGATCGCTTTCTCCTTGATCTCCAGGAACAGTTCCTCTCTCCGGCTCTCAGAGAGCTTTTTCGAGTCGTTTAAATAAAGGATCTGGCAGTCCTTCGGCAGGATCGCCGCACCGGCCGCAACCGGCCCTGCAAGAGGTCCGCGGCCCGCCTCATCGATCCCGCAGATAAACGCACAGTCCTCATACTGTCTCTCGAACTCCCGCATGAGGGAGAGGCGTTCCAGCTCCTTTTCCAGCTTTTCTCCGGTCAGCACACGTCTTGCCATATCTCTTTACTCCTTATCCCTGCGTATTCATGTTCCACACTTTATTCCGCCGGCATCTCCAGCGTGATTCTTCCGAGCTTTCCGCCGCGGAATTCATCAAGAAGAAGTCTCGCCGCCTTTGTCAGATCATTCACGCCTCCCTTTGTCAGGCATGCACGCGCCGTTGCAATCTCATCGAGGAGCTCATACGGCTTCTTTCCTTCCTCCTCGATCCCGTAACGCTCTTTTAAGAGACCAGGAGTGATCTCCTTAAGATATCCCGCAAGTTCGGAAGCCAGTTCATCTTTCTCCAGGATCTCATCGTTGATGGAGCCTAAAAACGCCAGTAAAAGACCAACTTTCTGGTCCTCAAATTTCGGCCATAAGATACCCGGAGTGTCGAGAAGCTCCACCTGCTTATTTAAACGGATCCACTGATTTCCCTTTGTGACGCCAGGTTTGTTTCCCGTCTTCGCAGCTGCTTTTCCGGCAAAGCTGTTGATGAACGTGGATTTTCCGACGTTCGGGATCCCGACCACCATCGCACGCACCGGGCGGTTTAAGATACCGCGCCTTCTGTCGCGCTCGATCTTCTCCTTACATGCCTCCTGGATCAGGGCATTCAGCTGTTTTAACGTCGCTTTCGCTCTTGCATCGATCTTCATGACCTGGAAGCCCTGTCCCTCAAAATAGGAGATCCATGCGGCATTTGCCTTCTCAGAAGCAAGATCCGCCTTATTTAAAAGGATCACACGGCCTTTTCCAGCTGCGAGGCTGTCAATATCCGGATTGCGGCTGGCAAGCGGCGCTCTCGCATCCACAAGCTCGATCACGAGGTCTACAAGTTTCACGTCCTCTTTCATGGCGCGTTTCGCCTTTGTCATATGGCCTGGATACCACTGTATATTCATAGTAATCGTCTCCGTCCTTTCCTGCTACCGGACGAAACCAAGTCTGGAAAATGGCTGAAACCGCAGCCAGACGCGTCCGATGAGATTTTCCCGTTTTATATTTCCAATGCCGGAAAACCGGCTGTCTTCACTTGATTCACGGTTGTCACCCAGGAGAAAATATTCATCATCCCCGAGCTCGACCGGATACTCGGCTGCCCCGGCGATCGTCGCCTCGGCAAGTCCGTTTTCCGCTTTTAAGAGTTCCCCATTGATATAGACGGATCCATTTTTGATCTGGACCGTCTCACCGGGAAGTCCGATGATCCTCTTGATCCCCGGCTGCTGTCCTTCCCGTTCAAAGACGACAACATCAAATCGGACCGGTTTCCCGACATCATATGCGAGCCGGTTTATCAGCACCACATCTCCGGACTCCAGCACGGGTTTCATGGAACTTCCATTCATCTCAACCCTGCTCCCAAAACAAAACACGAGATAGCACGCAAGAGCGATCATGACTGCGCAGTCGACCGCCCATTCCGTGATCCGGTGAAGTCTGTTCGGTTCCTTTTTCTCAAAAAATTCCATGAAGGGACCTCCTGAATCCATGACAGAACATCTGTACTTTATGCAAGGGGAATTCCTGCTGTTTTAGTAAAAACAAAGGGACAATTTTCATTGCCCCTTTGATCTACTGACTCTCTGTACAGTTGTTATGAATTATTTTACTAATTCTTTAACCTTTGCAGCTTTACCTACTCTTGTTCTTAAGTAGTAAAGTTTCGCGCGGCGAACTTTACCTCTTCTTACAACCTCAACGTTCTCAACAGACGGAGAATGAAGCGGCCATGTCTTCTCAACGCCGATACCGTTGGAGTTCTTTCTTACTGTGAAAGTCTCTCTAACGCCGCCGTTCTGTCTCTTGATAACAGTTCCCTCGAAGATCTGGATTCTTTCACGGTTTCCCTCTTTGATCTTAGCGGATACTCTTACAGTGTCACCTACGTTGAAGCTCGGTACAGACTCTTTTAACTGTGCAGCTTCGATATTCTTGATAATGTCGTTCATTGATATGAACCTCCTTAAAGTATTCGATGTTCTTACCCGCATCTTCTTTTCCTGCGGCAGCGGAACATCTCTTATGATTTAAGTCTCCGTATTGACAGGGTTCTCCCGTCTTTCGGATACCACAGTTTTGTATTTTATCATACCGCAAGCCAAAATGCAAGCGGTTTTCTCATATATCGTGCAATTTTTTGGTCACGGTTTTTCGGTCTCCTGCTGTCTCAGCAATTCATCCAGGAACTTCTGCTCCTTTTTCGAAAGGACAGCGTCCTCCAAAAGTTCCGGGCGGTTCTTCAGTGTGCGGATGATCGACTGCTCCCTGCGCCATTTCTCGACATTTGCATGATGCCCGGAAAGAAGGATATCCGGCACTTTTTTGCCCATGAACACTTCCGGGCGCGTGTACTGCGGATACTCCAGAAGGTTATCGTGGAATGTCTCGAACTCCGCAGACACATTGTTGTTCAGCACTCCCGGGACAAGTCTTGAAATACAGTCGATCATCATCATCGCCGGAAGCTCTCCTCCTGTGAGGACATAGTCTCCTGCGGAGAGGTAATCTGTCGCGATCATCTCCAGAACGCGCTCATCGACCCCCTCATAGTGACCGCAGAGGAACACCAGATCCTCCTCCTTCGCGAGATCTTCCGCAATATTCTGATTGAAAGTCTTTCCCTGGGGAGTCATGTAGATCACACGCGGTTTCTTTCCGATCTTCTCGACAAGTGCCTCATAAGCGCGGTAGATCGGCTCCGCCTGCATGACCATCCCGGCGCCGCCGCCGTAAGGATAGTCGTCCACCTTCCCGTGGCGCTCCAGCGTATAATCGCGGATATTCACCGCCTCAAACGATACGATCCCCTTCGCTGCCGCGCGGCCGAGAATGCTGGTCTCCAGACCGTTCATGATCATCTCCGGGAACAGGGTAAGTACATGAAAATTCATCGCGGCCTCCCCTTACAGATCCAGAAGTCCCGGAAGAACATGGACAAGCATCTCTTCCTTATCAAGATCCACATCGAGAATGCAGTCGTGGATCGCCGGGAGAAGAAGTTCCTTTCCCTCCGGTGTCTTTACACAGTAGACATCGTTTGCTCCTGTCTCCATCACATCCGTCAGCGTTCCGAGCGTATCCCCTTCGTCCGTGACAACAGTAAGTCCGATGAGGTCGGTGATAAAGAATTCGTCCTCCTGAAGAGGCACTGCCTGGTCTCTTGTGATCAGAAGGTCCTTCTGGCGCCATCCTTCCACCTCGTTCATAGTGTCAACCCCGTCGAATTTCAGGATGACCATGTTTTTGAAGAATTTTACCTGACGGATCTTTAACTCCCGGCTTTCTCCTCTTCCGAGGTCCAGGATCACATGATCTAATTTTTTAAAGCGCATCGCGTCATCGGTGGTCGGATAGACCTTCACCTCGCCGCGCACGCCGTGCGGGGAGGTAATGACGCCTACACGAAGATATTTTTCCATATTTGTCTCCTATCGTAACTGTGAGGGAACCCGGGCAGTCAGCTCCTGTCATTCTATCAAGCGCGGCACGGCTGATACCTGCCCGCAGAAACCGTCTCTGATAACAGAAAGGGGACTGCAGCCGGGAAAAATCCTGTCCACAGTCCCTCACGATTACTGAATTTCAACAATCACTTTCTTATCCATCTTGGAAGAAGCCGCCTTCACAACGGAGCGGATGGCTTTCGCGATCCTTCCCTGCTTTCCGATCACCTTTCCCATATCGGTCGGGGCAACCTTGAGCTCAATGACGATCTCTTCTTCTTTTTCAGATTCCGTAACAACGACTTCATCTGGATTATCAACCAGCGCTTTGGCGATAACTTCTACCAATTCCTTCATTGAATCCACCTCGATTACTGGATACCGGCTGCCTTTAAGAGCTTAGCAACAGTCTCAGTCGGCTGAGCGCCTGTTCCTAACCACTTCTTAGCTGCTTCCTCGTCGAATTTGATGGTGCTCGGCTCTGTGTTCGGATCGTAGTATCCAACCTCTTCGATGAAGCGACCGTCTCTCGGGGAGCGGGAATCTGCAACGATAATTCTATAGAAAGGAGCCTTCTTCTGACCCATTCTTCTTAATCTCATCTTAACTGCCATGACAATTTCACCTCCTTGGTTTTTTCGTTTATCAGCCATGCGGGAATCGCATTTGCCTTCTTATCATAATGCGGTACTTAGAATGGTAATTTCATCTTTCCAAGCATACCGCCCAGTCCGCCAAGCCCTTTCCGCTTTCCGCCTCCCATCATTCCAGGAAGCTGCTTCATGAGCTTTTTCGACTGTTCAAACTGTTTGACGATCCGGTTCACCTCGGCAATATCTACTCCGGCGCCCTTCGCGATCCTCTGTTTTCTCGACGGATTCAGGAGTGACGGGTTCGCCCGCTCTTCCTTCGTCATTGAGAGAATGATCGCCTCCATTTTATCCATGGATTTCTCGTCTATTTCAACATTTCCCTTCATCTGGGCCATTCCCGGCATCATGTTCAAGATGCTGTTCATTCCGCCCATCTTTTTGATCTGGCGCATCTGATCCAGGAAATCGTTAAAATCAAATTCTGCTTTGCGAAGTTTCTGGCTCATTTCTTTTGCCTTCTCTTCGCTCACCTCAAATTCGGCTTTCTCAATCAGGGAAAGGATATCACCCATTCCAAGGATTCTCGAAGCCATACGGTCCGGATAAAACTGTTCCAGGTCAGAGAGCTTCTCGCCCATACCGACGTAGAGGATCGGTTTTCCCGTCACGGCACGGATCGATAACGCCGCACCGCCTCGTGTATCACCGTCAAGCTTTGTTAAGATCACGCCATCGACGCCGATCTTGTCATTAAAGCTTCCGGCAACATTCACTGCATCCTGACCGGTCATCGCGTCGACAACGAGGATCGTCTGGTCGACATTGACTGCTTCTTTGATGTTGACGAGCTCATCCATCATGGACTCATCGATCTGAAGACGTCCTGCCGTATCGAGGAATACAAGATTCATGCCTTCTTTTCTGGCATGTTCCACAGCGGCTTTTGCGATATTCACCGGATTCTGGTTATCTCCCATTGTGAAGACCGGAACTCCGACTTTCTCACCGTTTACCTGTAACTGCTTGATCGCAGCTGGTCGGTAGACGTCGCAAGCCGCAAGAAGCGGCTTTCTGCCTTTTGCCTTGAACTTTCCGGCAAGTTTTGCCGTAGTCGTTGTTTTACCTGCGCCCTGAAGACCGATCATCATGATGACCGTGATCTCATTCTGGGGCTTTAAGGCAATCTCTGTGGTCTCGGAACCCATCAGTTTTACGAGTTCTTCGTTTACAATTTTTATTACCATCTGTCCCGGAGTCAGGCTCTCTAAGACATCCTGTCCGATCGCTCTCTCCTGTACAGAACTGATAAACTGTTTAACAACTTTAAAACTTACGTCGGCTTCCAGGAGAGCCATCTTGACTTCCTTCAGGGCAGCTTTTACATCCGCCTCTGACAGTCTTCCTTTGCCTCTTAAGTTTTTAAAGACATTCTGTAATTTATCGGCTAAACTTTCAAATGCCATGAAAACTCTCCCTCTGGCTTACAGCTTCCCGATCTCCTCGGAAATTGCTTCGATCCTGTCGATCAGGGATCGGTCGCCGTCCTTTTTATATTGGCCAGCCAGTTCCTTAATCTCTTCTACCATTTTCTTTGTCTGGTTGAATTTCTCGACAAGCTTCAGTTTTTCCTCGTATCCGGAAAGAATCTTGTCACAGCGCTTCACCAGGTCATGCACGCCCTGTCTGCTGATTCCCTGTTCTTCGGCGATCTCGCTGAGGGACATGTCATTAAATACCACATCTTCATATACACGCCGCTGGTGCTCCGTTAAGAGCTCTCCATAGAAATCATACAGAAGACCCTGTGCTACAATTTTTTCCATATCAGGTCACCTGCGATATCATACTATAAACGGTGATGGTTGTCAAGTGTTTTTGCTTGACATTTTATTTATTTTTTTCGCAGCGTAGAATTTCCGGCTTATAAAACATAAACACCCGCCATCAGGCAGGTGTTTATGTACTCTTACTTATAGGAAGGAGCGATTGTTTTATAATGCTACCAGCACCATATCTTTTGCAGATTCCGGAAGTTCTTCACCATCCAT
This sequence comes from Pilosibacter rotomagensis, assembly GCF_045062245.2. Lineage (NCBI taxonomy): Bacteria > Bacillati > Bacillota > Clostridia > Eubacteriales > Clostridiaceae > Pilosibacter > Pilosibacter rotomagensis. The sequence goes on from NZ_CM170323.1 coordinate 2,051,388, forward strand.
GGATACGCTTAATACAAAGTTTACATGGTACTTTGTACTGATCTGATCCAGCTCTGCGAGAGTTGCAGTGATATCTTCTCCCTCAAGACCGGCGAGCTTTAAGAAACTGTCAAGATACATAGCCTCGAGATCGTGATCCTGGGAAATAATTCCGCAGATGAAACCGATAAAGCCTTCAGCCGTACTTACGGAGAACTCAGCCACGTTGATTAAGCGGATCTTGTTGTTAAGCTCGTACATATGTTTCGAACTTTTATCAAGGTAAACGATTGAACCTTTTGCCTCTTTTACAGCTGTGTTAGCCATGTCAAGTAAATATTTAGTTTTTCCTTTTCCCTTCCGTCCTGCGATGATCTGAACCATAATGCACTCCTCCTTGGATTTTATATATTTTGTATAAAAAATCTCTTGTTTGTAAATTCATTATAGACTATTTGCTGAAAATTTGCAACCATTATTTCTAAATTTCGAAATAATTTCATACAAAAGCAGAATGTACTTCCAACACCGGTAGAATCTGCTGTCGACAGTTCTTTACGGTTGCCCGGGAGTAAAAACAGGACATGAAAACCTTCGGATCCCCCGAAAACTTTCATGTCCTGTTCATTCACGTATTCTTCCTCCTGTTTTCTGCTACCGGTCGATCTTCTCCATGATCGTCGACATATCCGAATAGAGGGCATCGCGGCTGTCCGCATGCATCACGACAGATGCGTACTCTTTCCCGTCCGCGTCCTTCTCCCCCATGATCAGGCAGTAGCCCGCCGCCTGGGTGGTTCCGGTCTTTCCTCCGAATACGGAGAGTCCATCCGGCATTTCCCTCTTTCCGAGCATGTAGTAGTTGCTGACACTCCAGGATGCGGTTTTATCCGATCCGTCCGCCCCTTTATAGGACGCCGTGTATGTCTTCGTTCCGATAATATCCCGGAACTTCTCATACTTTAACGCCTCATGGAACATCAAATAAAGGTCGTAGGCGGTCATATAGTGGTCCTCGTTCGTCAAGCCGTTGGCATTTGCAAAATGCGTCCCTGTGGCACCGATCCGGGCTGCTTCCTCGTTCATCATTTCAACAAATCCTTCGATCGATCCGCCCATATGAACTGCGATCGCGTTTGCCGCGTCGTTTCCCGACGGGATCAAAAGACCATAAAGAAGCTGCTCCAGTGTCAGCTTATCTCCGGGAACAACCCCCGCCATGGAGGAACCGCTCTCCGTGATTACCGACTCCTGAGGAACCGTCACCATATCTTCAAGATTTCCATATTTCAGGGCGACAAGCGCCGTCATAACCTTCGTCGTGCTGGCAGGATTTCTGCGTTCAAAAACATCCTGCGCAAATACGGCATTTCCCCCATCGAGCGGAAATACCCCGGCAGACTGCGCTGTGAGTGTTCCGTCTCCGTCGATCCCATCCGTTACCACCGCCAGGTCTGCCGCAAAGCCGTCCGCCGTTCTTCCGCTGCCTGAAGATGCGAACGTCTCGATCCTCTGATCCAGGGCGTAGGTATTTCCCGTATCTGCAAGTCCGGCGCAGCCAGTCGCGCCGAGAATCAGGCAGAACCCCACGATCCCCGGGATCCATCTTTTCTTCTTACTCATTACTTATACATCTCACGCCACTCAAGATCTCCGCGATCCAGAGCCTTGATCAGAAGCTCTGCTGTCGCAAGGTTTGTCGCAAGCGGGACGTTGTGGATATCGCAGAGTCTCACCGCCTTGTTGACATCCGGCTCGTGGGACTTCGGTGACAGCGGGTCTCTCAGGAAGATCACAAGATCGATATCATTGTTCTCGATCTGTGCTCCCATCTGCTGCTCCCCGCCAAGGTGGCCAGGAAGGAATTTATGGATATTTAAATTTGTGACTTCCTCAATGAGTTTTCCGGTCGTTCCGGTCGCATAGAGGTTATGTTTACTTAAGATCCCTTTATACGCGATACAGAAGTTCTGCATCAGTTTCTTTTTGGAATCATGCGCGATCAGTCCAACATTCATAAGAATACCTCCTAGAATTCCAGTTTATTTTGCTGCAGTCCGACGTTTAAAAGAACGCCGATGCCGATATAAAGACTTACCAGAGAACTTACACCATAACTGATAAATGGAAGCGGAAGTCCGGTATTCGGGAAAATCCCGGTGGCAACCGCAATGTTTGTAAATGCCTGGAATCCAACGAGAGCAGCCATCCCCGTACAGAGGAGCTTTCCGGTCAGATCTCTCGTTCTCCCTGCCATTCGCAGGCATTCAAATACGAAGAGAAGGTAGAGGACCAGCACAAGCATGCAGCCCACAAACCCCATCTCCTCACCGATCACGGCAAAAATAAAATCGGTGTGTTCCTCAGATAAGAAATTTCCGTTTTTTACGGAAATGGCCGTCTCGTTGAGCAGACCTTTTCCATACAGCATTCCCGATCCGATCGCCATCTTTGAGTTATCCTGCTGGACATTTAAGTCTGCGAATTTTCCCGGATTGATGAAGGCGAGGATTCGGTTTACCTGATATCCTGTCAGGAACGGAACAGCGCCCCGCTCAGCAAGAAATACCGTGAGTGCCAGCCCCGGGATCCCAACAGCAGCCGCGCCGATGATCCACTTATAGCTAAGTCCTGCGACAAAGATCAGGCATACAATAATGAACACGATAACGATACTCGTGGACAGGTCCGGCTGTTTCATAATGAGAAGCAGCGGAACCGCAGCAAAAGCCCCGACGATGATCAATGTGCGGGGATCGTTGATCTTCTCCTGATTTCGCTGCAGAAACCAGGAGAAGAAAATGATCAGACCGATCTTAACAAATTCCGACGGCTGGAAGCGTCCGATCACAGGAAGTGTGATCCAGCGTCTCGCACCCGTTCCGGCTCCTCCAAACTGTCCTGCGACAATGATCGCCAGCAGGATCGCCACACAGGCAAGATAGATCACGCCGGTACAGCGCATCAGTTTGTGGTAATCCATCAGAGCCAAGAAGATCATGATCACCAGTCCGCCAAAAAGGCCGATCAACTGGCGGTTGATATAGCTTCTGTCTCCGTTTACCGCACTGTTGATCACAAGAAGCCCGATCACATTTAACGCCAGGGCGTAGAACAACAACCGGAAATTGAAGTTTTTAAAATTGTATTCTGAAAGCATGTATTAAAATGTCCCCTTAACCAGCAGTTCCCGAACCGGAACACTGGCATACAGGACCGGGAGCTTTTCTCCCGCCTTTCTCTGATCCATGTGGATCACCTTGACCTCCAGTTGTTCCGGATCGATCATCATATATCTTGATATGACTTTTATCATGTCGTTTTTTAACATCTCCAGGATTTCCGGCGTACATCCGGCCCGGTCCGCGATCAGCAGAAATTCAAGCCGTTTTTTCGCGATACTTCCGGAATTTCTCCCTGTCAGGATATGGAACAGTCTCTTTTTCATTTATGCCCTCTTTAAGAGGCCGCTAAACATATGGAAGAATCCTTTGTTTTTCTCAAGCCCCATAAGCGGCACCTCCTGACCAAGTATCCGCTTACAGATGTTAAGATAAGCCTGTCCGGCAAAGGAATTCATTCCCACCAGAGGTTCCCCCTGGTTCGTGGAGATCACGATCTCCTCATCGTCCGGGATCGCGCCGAGGATCGGGATTCCAAGGATATCCGTCACATCTTCCATCGACATCATATCCCCCCTCCGGACCATATCCATCCGGATCCGGTTCACGATGAGATCCATCTTTGAGATTTCTTCCGCCTCCAGCAGGCCGATGATCCGGTCTGCGTCACGGATCGCCGATACCTCGGGAGTCGTGACGACAAAAGCACGGTCCGCTCCGGCAATGGCGTTTTTAAATCCCTGCTCGATCCCCGCAGGACAGTCTAACAGTACATAATCACACTCTTCTCTCAGATCATCCACCAGCTTTCGCATCTGACCGGGAGTCACGGAGGACTTGTCCCTGGTCTGGGCGGACGGAAGTAAAAACAGGTTCGGATATCTTTTGTCCTTTATCAGTGCCTGCTTCAGACGGCAATTCCCCTCCACGACGTCCACAAGGTTGTAGACGATGCGGTTCTCCAGTCCCATCACCACGTCGAGATTCCTGAGACCGATATCTGTATCGATCAGGATCACTTTCTCCCCGAGCATGGCAAGTCCTGTACCGACATTCGCTGAGGTCGTCGTCTTGCCAACACCCCCTTTTCCGGATGTAACAACAATGACTTCACTCATAAGAATATCCTCCTGTATTAAGTTATGAATGTACTCGCATCTCCTCTGTTTTCAGAGATTGATACCGGATTGGCAAAAGCTCAAAAATTTTCCTGCGGGCAGACCTGCACCCGTTTTCTGATCTTTGCCCCTGGTACCACAAGATATATTTTACATGAAAAAAGCAAAAAATTCCAGTAAAAAATAGATTTTATAAAAGCTTTATAAAAGGAAACTGATACGGACCTCTTTTATATAAAATTCAGCGCACTCAGAAAGCTCTTTTTGATCGGTTCTTCGACAACTTTTCCGTTCTCAGAGAGGATCATCATCGGACCGCGCCCAAGATGGCGTCCTTTCTCCGCTTTTTTCAGGGAAAGTCCCGCGATCCGGACCGATATCGGTGCCATCTCAAAAGCAACGATCACCGCATCCTCATTTCCGCAGATCCCCGCATGGGCCGCCCCGCGGAGCGCTCCTAAAATGATGATGTTCCCTTTTGCGCTGACTTTTGCTCCTTTTTCCACATCACCGATCACCACGATGCTGGCCTCTGATTCCAGCTCGTCCCCGTCCCGGAGATTCCCTTTATAAAACTGACCTGTGAGGGAAGACAGCTCCATCAGTCTCTCATTGAGTGCTTTCTCACATTTTCTCGTCCGGTTTCCGTCCGTGTCGAGAAGACACAGCACCTCGATATCGGAATTTTCCGTGATCGTCTGCACAATACGGTACTCTTCCTCCGGAGTCAGGTCCCGTCCCTCCAGGGTCAGCGTCATCTGGGCAGCTCCCCAGAATTTCGCCGTCGCCTTGAACTTCTTTGCAATCGCCTGAAGAACTTTCTCAAAATCCAGGTCTTTCTCCAGATAAACCGTCATTCCGGCTTTATTTCCCTTGATTACGACAGCTTCTTTCATCTTGAAATCCCCCTTTTATGTAACTTTGACAGGTGCGCCAGACCGCCGGTCCGTCAACGCCTTACAGCCCGGCAGTTTCGCCGGGCTGCAGCATTTTGTCTGTGCAGTGCGCAGACTAGTCTCCGATCTCTACGTTCGAAGAGTTCAGCGCACTGTTATTCAGAATGTAATTCAGGTCTGTATATCCGTAGTAGAACCGGTAAATATTTTTCGCCGCCGTCGCCGCGTTGGAGGAAGAATATCCGTATGGGATATTCACCGTCACCGCGATCTCCGGATTCTGGTATGGAGCAAAGGAAACGAAGAACGCGTGGTTGACGCGGTGTCCATTTTTTATCTCCTCGGCAGTACCCGTCTTACCTGCGATATCGACTTCCAGGTCACTGAAGATCTTCCTCGCAGAACCATCCGAGATTACACGGCGCATTCCGGTGTGGACAGCGTTCCATGTGGAATCTTTGACGTCGATGGTCGAACGTACTTCCGGTGTGAAATCTTTTAAGAGATTTCCCTGGGAATCCGTCATCTTGTCGAGCAGACTCAGTTTGAATACCGTTCCCTTATTGGCAACTGCCGTGATATATCTGGAAAGCTGGATATTGGAGTAAGAGTTTTTACCCTGTCCGATCGAAGATGCCTCCGGTTTCTCCGTCGTCATCTGCGGCTCTCTCTCAGCAATCTCGATTCCGGATGTCTCATCGAGTCCGAACATGGACGCATACTTTCGGATCTTCTCGATACCGAGTTCCGGTGAATAGTTTCCGTTTTCATCCATGGAGAGGCGGTGTCCCATCTCAGAGAAGAACACGTTGCAGGAGTTCTGGATGCCGTGGACCACATCGAGAGGTCCATGCTGTCCCGGGTAGATCCAGCAGCGCAGCGCCGGTGTGATCTCCTTGTAGATACCGGTACAGTTCACCGTATCATTCAGCCCGATCACGCCTTCCTCAAGAGCCGCCACCGCGATGATCGGCTTGAAGGTCGATCCAGGCGCCTTCTGTGCCTGTGTGGCATTGTTAAAAAGCGGCAGGGACTGATCGTTATTTAACTTGTTGTAATACTCCGCATCCACGGTTCCGGAGAACTTGTTGTTGTCGTAGCTCGGGTAGGTCACGAGTGCCCGCACCTCACCGGTGTTGACGTCCGTGATCACGGCACTGGCAGAACACGGGTCCAGGGCAAGCTGGGCAGGTGTGATCTCGATATCGGAGATCTTGTTTCTGATAAACTGGAATGCGTACTCATCTCCGCCCGCCTCCAGCATCCGGACTTCATTCTCGTCGTAAGCCAGAATATTCTGGTCATAGAGGGCGAGGCAGAGTTCCTTTCCGGACACGGTGCCGTTATTGACAAGGTAGCGGAAGATCTTCTTCGTGAACGCCGCATCGTTCTGCAGGTCATCCATCACATATTCCACGATCGTCTGGTAAATACTGTCCGCATCAGAGTATCTGGACTCGATCTTCAGCTTTGTCGTGTCGATCCAGCTCTCCGCGATCCCGTCGTACAGGTAATCCCTGAGGCTGATGGAATCGTTCTTCCATGCGTTGTATGTGTCAGACTCCTGGTCGATCTTGTCTGTCTGTATGATCCCACGGTCGGAAAGCAACGTATAGATATACTGCATGTAGGCAAACATGTCTTCCGGCAGGTCTGCCATCTTTCTCGCGGATCCATCCGTGAGCTCGCTCCGGATCTGTGCGAGGATCTGTTCTCTCGACTGGCTGTACTTCGCATAGATGTTTTTCTCTGTCTGGGACGCCTCCGGCGCGGAAAACGCTGCAAGGTCCAGGACATTGTTGTTGATCAGCTGGTAGTAGACATCCTTCACAGGGATCGGGATATTTGCCGCCTTCTTATAATCGTTGTCATCAAGATCACGGTTCACGAGCTTGTCCGTGATGATACCGGCAAGCTGCTGCTCCAGAATATGATACACACCGATCTGGAGATCCCGGTCCAGTGTCAGGTAGATGTCATGTCCTGCCTCCGGCTCTGTTCTCTTAACGACCTCAAGGATCCGTCCCATACTGTCCACATACATAGTCTGGGAACCCTTCTTTCCCTGAAGCTCCGTCTCCATGGATGCCTCGATCCCGGTCTTTCCGACAAGGTCCGTCAGCTCATAGTCCGGATTCGTCTCCCGGAGTTTTTCGAGCTCATCATCCCAGACTTTTCCGATGTATCCGATGATCGGTGCAAAATAAACGCTGTCATTGTATACACGGATCGTTGATTCCTCGATGCCGACGCCTTTTAAGTTCGCGGAGTTTTCGAGAACATCCGTCATCGTCTCCTTGCTGACGTCAGAGGCGATCGTGGTGGACTCATATTTCCGGTACGCGGTGAATCCCATCGTATAGCGGATATTGATGATCCCGAGAGCTTCCTCATCGGTAAGTTCGATCGGGTTGTCATTGTCATCCTTCAGCTGGTCCAGACCGTAATATTTTACCCTAGCGTCAAAGACTTCCCTGGCCGTCACATCGGACGGATATTTTCCATCCGCGTCATCCAGTTCATCCGTCTTTTTTAATCCGTAATAGTCGCTCAAAAAGCGTTTTCTCGCCGCCTCGCTGGTGGTCGTGAAGATCATATTCCCGGAGGAGTCATAACCCACGGAAAAATCTCCTTCCACGTTCTCGCCGTGACGGTTTAAGATCCGGACAAGCTCCAGGAGCATCCGGTTTCTGTCGTTGGATCTTTTGTAATCTCCGTTATCCTGAAGCGTCACATTGTACGACAGTTTATTATATGCAAGAAGATTCCCGTTTCTGTCATAAATATTTCCGCGGGTACCGGCAAGACTGATCTTTTTTTCCGTCTTTGCCATATAGTTTTCCTGGTACTGCTCTCCTTCCATGATCTGAAGATTGAACAGGCGCATGCCAAGGATCGCGTACAGCCCCACAAATACCACCGCCAGGATCACAAGTCTTGACGACAGCAGCTTTTTCATAAACTCTTTCAGAATTTCAGAAAAATCGTTAAACAATCGTTGTGTCTCTCCTTTTTTCCATCTCTTCCAGTCTGCGGCTGATATAGAGGAACAGCCGGTACAGGATCAGTGTTGTCACCACGGTGAAGATCGTCTCCGGCAGGATAATGTTGATGAAATAATAGCCGAAATGTAATCTTCCCCGCACCAGGAAGCCGAATACATAAAGATAGAAATTATAAAACACTTCGTTCAGCGCTGAAAGCACCAGCGGCAGCGTAATATAGTCCTCATAATAATACTTCGTGCAGATTCCGTTTACATAGCCCATCCAGATAAAGATCAGCGTGTGAAATCCGAGCGGACCTCCGGACGAGAGGTCCATCAGAAGTCCCGCGATCAGTCCGTATCCCATCCCCCAGGCACTTCCCCGGATAAACCCGAAGGAAAAGACAAGGATCACCATGAGATTCGGATATACCGCCAGGAACGGCAGCAGCGGGAAAATACAGGTCTGCACGATAAATGCCAGGATCACCAGCAGAAAACTCGCGATGATCCGCTTCATATTGCTATTCATTGATCTCCGGCCCCGCATCCTTTAAGTCTGTGATCACCAGGACCTCCTGAAGTCTGTCGAATCTCGCGGCAGGGATCAGGTATCCCGATTTCGTCAGGTTGTCGTTGTAATCCACCGTGATGTCCGTCGCATACCCCACGAGGATCCCCGGCAGGAATTTTCCGCTGATATTGGAAGTGACGATCATGTCGCCATCCTTGATATCATCGTCCTTTTCCATATAGGAAAGCTTTAACCGGCCGTCTTTAAACAGCTGAAGATCTCCCGCGACGATACAGGAATCCCCGGACTGCTGCGCCATGGCGCTCACACGGCTGGAGTCATCGATGATCGAGCGGACTGTCGCGTAGTTCGCTCCCACATCTGTGACGATACCGACAAGACCGCCTCCGGCGATGACGTTCATATCCTCTTTGATCCCGTCATCGGATCCTTTGTCGATCCGGAATACGGAAAACCAGGAACTCGAGTCTTTTGCGATGATACGGGCACCGATCTTATGGTACTGCATATATTCCTGATCCAGTTCATAGAGACTTCTGAGGCGCTCCAGCTCGAACTGTTCCGAGCGGAGTCTCGTATTTTCCTCCGTCAGCTCATCCACTCTCGTCTTTAAGGTCTCATTCTCTGCCAGAGCCGTCTTCAGTTTTCCGACGCTGCTCAGTTCATTGTAGAGTCCGCCGCCGACCCTGTTCACACCGGACTGGATCGGCACCAGCACATATCCCACCGCGGTCCGCAGCGGATTTAAGATGCTTCCCCTGATCGTCGTAATACCGATCATACAGATACAGAGAAGCGACAGTCCAAATAGAAAATATTTCGTATTGTTTTTCATGTTTCAAAAATTCCCCGTTCTCTCAGGCTCACATAGGAATTATCTCCGATAATGATATGGTCCAGAAGCGGGACTCCCATGAGCTTTCCTGCTTCCATGACACGTTCTGTAAAGAGGCAGTCCTCCCTGCTCGGCGTCGGATCCCCGCTTGGATGGTTGTGGAGCAGAATGATCCCGCAGGCCCTGGACCGCAGCGCCTCGATAAAGATCTCCCGCGGCGTCGCGCAGGAGGCATTCACCGTTCCGATCGAGACTGTTGTATCCTTTAACAGAATGTTCTTTGTATTCAAAAGCAGAAGTTTCAGATTCTCCTGTTCCAGATGGCGCATTTCCTCCATATAGAATGCAGCCACCTTTGACGGCGCATCAAAAACGACCGTCTTTTCTGATGCCGCCGTTTTCCAGATCCTCGCCGAAAGTTCTCCGACGCACGCGAGCTGGATCGCTTTCACTTCCCCGACCCCGCGGATCTCTTTATAATCCTCCACGGCGCCATGGAGGAGTCCCGCCAGCCCCGGTGGATTTCCGGAATTCAGAATCTCCTCCGCCATCTCCCGCACCGGGATATTCTTTGTCCCGGATCGCAGGATCACCGAGAGGAGTTCCGCATCAGAAAGCGACGCCGGGCCTTTCTCCAGCACCTTCTCATAAGGGCGCTCCGAGACCGGCAGCCCCTTCATCGTCTTTCCACATTTCTTTTCCATACTGACATCCCGCCTTTCCGGTCTCTCCAGGTACACGGTGCGGCAGATATCCCCTTTTTGTCATCCGTACATTCCCCGGCTGACAGAAGTTTCCCGGAAAACAGATCTTCCTACAGGAAACGGTAGATCAGGATCGCAACGATCACGCCGATGATGCTCGCCATCGTGATCCGGATGCTGAGTCCGAACGTGATCACAAGGATCCCGAGGTTTAAGACGAGCGGATCGTTCAGTCCGAACGATTCCCCGAAATTTAACCAGGAAAGTCCCGGCACTCTCGCTGTCATCTCTCCGATAAAGCCTCCAAGAACGATCCCGGAAAGCAGAAGGAGAAGCAGGACCCAGGAGCTTTTACTTTTCATACTGTTGATTCCTCCCGATCGCCGGGACCGCATAGCAGTCCCGGCACTTTATGCACAGAAGTTTAGCATATTTCTGGCTCAAAAACAATGAGTTAAGAAAAAGTTCACATTTACAATGTCACGATACCAGCATCGACTAATTTCTGCAGGGACATCAAAATACCGAGTTTTGCGTGGAACCAGGTAAGTCCTCCCTGGAAGTATACCGCATACGGCGGCTTGATCGGACCATCGGCGGAAAGCTCGATGGAGGATCCCTGAACGAAGGCGCCTGCTGCCATGATGACGTCGGAATCGTATCCCGGCATCGCCCACGGTTCCGGAGTCACAAAGCTGTCCACCGGCGCTGCCGCCTGGATGCCCTCACAGAATTTGATCACGCCTTCCGGTGTGCCGAAGGTGATCGCCTGGATGATGTCGTGACGGCTCTCCGTTCCGTTCGGAACGACGCCGAATCCAAGCTTCTCATACACATTTGCAGCAAAGATCGCACCTTTCAGTGCTCCCGCAACAACGGTCGGGGAGAGGAACAGTCCCTGATAGAGAGACTGGCTGACGCCAAGGCTGGCGCCGACCTCTTTTCCGAGTCCCGGAGCTGTCAGACGGTATGCCGCTCTCTCCACACAGTCCTTCCGTCCGACGATATAGCCGCCGATCGGGGCAAGTCCGCCGCCCGGGTTCTTAATTAAGGAACCGACGATCATGTCCGCTCCTACATCCGTCGGCTCCAGTTCCTCGACAAACTCCCCGTAGCAGTTATCGACCATGCAGATCACATCCGGCTTGATGGACTTGATAAAGGAGATCAGTTCGCCGATGCGCTTTACGGATAAGGTCGGTCTCGTCGCATATCCCTTGGAGCGCTGGATCTCGATGAGCTTTGTGCGCTCGTTGATCGCTTTTCTGATGTTCTCGAAGTCGAAATCTCCATTCGGAAGAAGATCCACCTGGCTGTAGGTGATGCCGAATTCCTTTAAGGAGCCGACGGAATCACGGATCCCGATGACTTCCTCCAGCGTATCATACGGCTTTCCGACCGGGGAGAGGATCTCATCGCCCGGGCGGAGATTTCCGGAAAGGGCGATGGTAAGCGCGTGGGTTCCGGAGATCAGCTGCGGCCGCACAAGGGCATCCTCACCGTGAAATGCTTTTGCGTATACTTCTTCCAGCGTGTCACGGCCAAGGTCATTGTAACCGTAACCGGTCGTTCCGGCAAAATGAATATCGCTGACTCTCGCCTCCTGCATGGCTTTGATGACCTTCAGCTGATTGTACTCCGCTGTTTTATCGATCGCCTCAAAGCGGTCATGCAGACTCTTTTCGATCTCTCTTCCGTAATTTAAAACTTTCTCAGAGATTCCAAGCTCTCCGTACATCTTTGTAAGTTCCATGTCTTCTCCTTTTACTTTATCACGATTCCTCTGTCCTGCAGATCTTTTAACATCCACGCGAGGATCTTTTCTCTGTCAAAATCAAAGTTCCCCTGGTCCACCCAGGTCACTTCTTTTTCCCTCTTAAACCAGGTAAGCTGGCGCTTCGCGAAATGTCTCGTGTCGCGCTTGATGATGTAGACGGCCTCATCCAGAGAGATCGTCCCGTCCAGGGCATCCAGGATCTCCTTGTATCCCAGCCCCTGCATGGATACCATCTCCCTCGTGCAGCCCATCTCTTTCAGTTTTTCCACTTCCGCCAGCAGCCCGTTCTTCATCATGAGGTCCACCCGCAGGTCGATCCTCTCATACAGGCGGCCGCGGTCCATGTTGAGCACATAGTAGGCAAAATTGTAGGGCGATTCCTTTTTGCGCTCCGCCTCGTTGTGGGCGGAAATCTTTGTCCCGGTCTTTTTATAAAACTCCAGGGCGCGGATCACACGCTTTACATTGTTCTCATGGATCGCCTCCGCTGATTCCGGATCCACTTCCTTTAACATGTCGTGGAGAGCGGAAGCTCCTTTCTCTGCCGCCAGGCGCTCCAGCTCCTCCCGGTATCCCGTATCCCCGTCGTTTTCCGTGAAGTCGATGTCATTCACCAGCGCCTGGATATAAAATCCAGTCCCTCCGGCGATGATCGGGATATGCCCGGCCGCGTAGATCTCCTCCATAGCCTCTTTCGCGAGTTTCTGGAATACGACAACGTTAAATTCGTCCCACGGGTCCAGAACGTCGATCAGGTGGTGGCGGACACCGTCCATCTCCTCCTTCGTCACCTTCGCGGATCCGATATCCATGTGGCGGTACACCTGCATGGAGTCGGCGCTGATGATCTCCCCGCCGATCTTTTTCGCGAGTTCCACGGAGAGGGCGGTCTTTCCGGACGCTGTCGGCCCGGTGATTATGATCAAAGGCTTTTTCATCATACGATCCTCTTGAATTTCTTTTCCATCTCATATTTGCTGATCGCAACGATCGTCGGTCTCCCGTGCGGGCAGTTATATGGATTCTCCAGTTCTAACAGTTCATCGATGAGCTGATCCGCCTCCGCGAAGGACAGCTCGTTGTTTCCCTTTACCGCAGCTTTGCAGGACATGGTGGCGATCCGGTCGTAGACGGACTCCACATTCTTCCCCATGCTGTCGTCGGAAAGGCCATCGATGAGCTCCATCAGGAGATCTTTCTTTGCCAGGGAGAACAGGTTGTCCGGCACTGCGCGCACCGCGTACTCATTTCCGCCGAACGGTTCGATCTCGAACCCGATGTCCGTAAACACCTTCATGTGGCGCTTTAAGAGGTCCGCCTCCTGAAGGGAAAGTGTCAGGATGATCGGCGGGCTTATGAGCTGGGAAGTGTACTCTCTCGTCTTTAATGACGCAAAATTCTTCTCAAAGAGCACTTTCTCGTGGGCAGCATGCTGATCGATGATATAGAGGCTACCGTCATATTCCACGAGCCAGTAAGTCTCAAAGACCTGCCCGATCAGGCGGTGGCGCTTTCTCGCAGATTCCGAGAGGAGACGGTTGTCGAACATCTCCATCTGGGTCGGCTGGAGGTCTTTTGTTTTTTCCGCCCGGGGTGTGATTCCCGGCTGGTCCTGTTCAGACCGTACTTCCTGACTATCTTTTCTGTCCGCAGAGTCAGCACTCTTTGTCACGGCACCGGAAATTCCGGCTCCCGGAGGAAGCGCTCCCACTTTTCTTTCTGCCGGATCCATTCCAGGAAGACCCGCCATGATATGCTCTGCCGTCTGTCCGGTCGATTGTCCGGCCGCCGGCTCCGGTTTCAGTTCCCTCGTGAGCGGCTTCGGAGGCAGGATCCATTTGCTCTCCTGCTTCTTCTCCCCGTAGGTCGGGCGTTCTTCGCGGATGCCCATCGCCTCCATGCGGCGGTGTTCAAACGGCTCCGGTCCATGGGCGTTTTTCGCCACCGGATTCATTCCGCTCCCCGGCACCGGATTCCGTGCCACGGCAGCTTCTTCCTTTGCAAGCTCGCGCTCTTCCTTTTCCGACATAAGACTCACATTCGGGATCAGTTCTTTCCCGGAAAGCGCGTCGAGAACCGCCTGCGAGATCACTCGGTACATATTCTCGCCGTCTTTGAATCGAAGCTCCATCTTCGAAGGATGAACGTTCACATCGATATACTCCGGCTCCACCGTGAGGTGCAGCAGCGTGAACGGGTATTTATGCTGCATCATATAGCTCTTGTACCCATCCTCGATCGCTTTGGAGACGAGTCCGCTCCTGATATAGCGCCCGTTGATAAAATAATTCTCAAAATTCCGGTTTCCCCGGGCGATCACCGGCTTTCCGATAAAGCCCGAGATCTTCACGATCCCGGTCGACACCTCGATCGGAAGAAGGTTTGCCGCGATCTCCCGCCCGTAGACCGTGTAGATGATGTCCTTCAGGTTGTGGTTTCCCGAGGTGTGGAGACGGCTCTGGTTGTTCACGATGAGCCGGATCGAGATCTCCGGGTGGGACAGGGCGATCTTTTCCACGAGATCCGCCACATGAGCGCCCTCCGTGGCCTCCGTCTTTAAAAATTTCCGCCTTGCCGGCGTATTGAAAAAGAGGTTTCTGGAGATAAACGTGGTCCCCTCCGGTGCGCCGATCTCCTCGAGACCTTTCTCCTCACCGCCTTCGATCCGGTATCTCGATCCGGTGAGACTTCCGGAGGTTTTTGTGATCAGTTCCACCTGGGAGACTGCCGCGATACTGGAAAGCGCCTCACCGCGGAATCCCAGGGAAGACACGGTAAGAAGATCTTCTGCCGTCCGGATCTTGCTTGTCGAGTGGCGCAGAAAAGCCAACGGCAGTTCTTCCTTTTTGATCCCGCAGCCGTTATCCGTGATCCTGATAAACCCGATGCCGCCCTGGCGGATCTCCACAGTGATCGCCGTGGAACCGGCGTCGATGGCGTTTTCCATTAACTCCTTCACCACGGAGGCCGGCCGCTCCACGACCTCGCCCGCGGCGATCTGGTTGATCGTACTCTGATCCAGAACCTGAATCGGCATAGTCTCTCTCCCTCTCTTTCTTTTTCAATCCTTGCTACTGCCAGCGGTTTTTCAGCTTCGTCTGCAGCCGGTACAGGGTATTTAACGCATCGATCGGGGTCATGCTGGAAAGCTCCAGATCCCCGAGTTCTTTTATAATGTCATCGTCCTTCACGGTATCAAAGATCGACATCTGGTTGAGATCCACCTCGTCCGGCTTCGCCACCGCCTTATGCTGCGGGGACGCGCTCATCTGGGCAATCTCTTTTGCCTGGGCTGTGATATCGGCGCTCGCGAGCTCCTCAACAAGCTCCTTCGCGCGGGCGATCACCGGCTCCGGAACACCCGCGAGTTTCGCGACCTGGATTCCGTAGCTCTTATCTGCCCCGCCCTTTACGATCTTTCTGAGGAATACGATATCATCCCCCTGTTCCTTGACGGCGATACAATAGTTGTTGACACCGCTGATGGTCCCCTCAAGCTCCGTGAGCTCATGATAATGGGTCGCAAACAGCGTCTTCGCGCCGAGGATCTTCGGGTTGCTGATGTGTTCGATGACTGCCCAGGCGATCGAGAGACCGTCAAAGGTACTCGTGCCGCGGCCAATCTCATCGAGGACGAGGAGACTGTTCTTCGTGGCATTTCTTAAAATATTTGCAACCTCCGTCATCTCGACCATAAAGGTACTCTGTCCGGATGCCAGGTCATCGGAGGCGCCGACTCTCGTGAAGATCCTGTCACAGATCCCGATGTTCGCCTCGTCAGCCGGAACAAAGCTTCCGATCTGCGCCATGAGGACGATCAGTGCCGTCTGTCTCATGTAAGTGGATTTGCCCGCCATGTTCGGTCCCGTGATGACGGCGATCCGGTTCTTTCCGTTATCCAGATATGTGTCGTTCGCGACGAACAGGCTGTCTTTGATCATCTTCTCGACAACCGGATGACGGCCGTTTTTGATGTTGATCAGTCCTTTTTCGTTGATTTTCGGCTTCACGTAGTTATTCCGCATGGACACTGTGGACAGGGAGGTAAAGACATCAATGCCCGCGATCGCTTTCGCAGTGCTCTGGATCCGCAGGACCTCCGCAGCGATCTTATCGCGCACATCGCAGAACAGATCGTATTCCAGAGTGTACAGGCGGTCCTCCGCACCCATGATGATGTCTTCCAGCTCTTTTAACCGGTCTGTCGTGTAGCGCTCCGCATTTGTCAGAGTCTGTTTGCGGATAAAGTAATCCGGGACCAAGTCTTTGAAGGAGTTTGTTACCTCAAAGTAGTATCCGAACACCTTGTTGTATTTGATCTTTAAGTTCTTGATGCCGGTCTTTTCCTTCTCCTCGGTCTCAAGATCCGCCAGCCATGCCTTTCCTTCCGTCTTTGCCTTCCGGTACTTGTCGGCTTCCTCGCTGTATCCGTCCTTGATGATGTTTCCCTCACGGAGCGAGATCGGCGGCTCATCGACGATGGACCGGTCAATGAGTTCGTAGAGATCCCGCAGCGGATCCAGATCCTCGTTCATTTTCTTTAAAAGCTCACAGGAAAACTCCCCGAGAATATCTTTGATATACGGCAGCATCTCCAGGGAATTCTTAAAGGAAAGAAGGTCCCTCGGGTTTGCCGTCTTATAGCTGATCCGCCCCATCAGGCGCTCCAGGTCATAGACGGAATTCAGGTACTCCCGGATCTCCTCCCTGGAGATATAGTTCATGTTCAGCTCTTCGATCGCCTGCTGCCGGCGCTCGATCTCCGTCTTGTCGATCAGCGGCTGTTCGATAAAGGAGCGGAGAAGTCTCGCCCCCATGGCCGTCTTTGTCTTATCGAGGACCCAGAGAAGGGAGCCTCTCTTCTGTTTTTCACGCAGAGTCTCCACAAGCTCCAGATTTCGTCTTGTGGAGGTATCGATCATCATGAACTGTCCCGTTGTGTACGGTGTAATCTTCGTCAGATGGGACAGGTCATTCTTCTGCGTCTCATAGAGATACTGAAGGACCGCACCGGATGCGATCATTCCATTCTCATAATCTCCGAGTCCAAGTCCCTCGAGACTCATCACATGGAAATGCTCTTTTAAGATCTTCCTGCAGTCATCATCCGAGAAAAACCGGTTCTCCAGTGCCGTCACGGCAAAATGATACCGCTCTTTTAACTCATCCATATCAAGTCCGGACATGAAGAGTGCCTCATTGCACACAAGCTCCGACGGCGTGAACTTGTTGATCTCATCGAGAAGCGCCCGCTCGCTCGTCACCTCCGTGACAAAAAAATCGCCGGTCGTGATGTCGACCGTCGCAATCCCGTAATTGTTTCCGGTATACACAACTGCCATCAAGTAGTTGTTCTTTGTCTCGTCCAGAGCCTGGGAGCTCGTGATCGTTCCCGGCGTCACAACGCGGATGACTTCACGCTTTACAAGACCTTTCGCGAGCTTCGGATCCTCCATCTGCTCCGCGATCGCAACCTTATAACCTTTCTGGACGAGTCTTGTGAGATAGCCTTCCACCGCATGGAACGGGACTCCGCACATCGGAGCCCGTTCTTCCAGACCGCAGTCCTTTCCCGTCAGTGTCAGCTCCAGCTCTCTCGAAACCGTCTTCGCATCCTCAAAAAACATCTCGTAGAAATCACCCAGCCGGTAAAAAAGGATACAGTCCGGATACTGCTTTTTTGTCTCGAGATAATGTGTCATCATTGGTGAAATCTGTCCCACGTCTTTTCTCCTATTCCATAACATGCCCACAGCGCCCGAAGCACTCGGCTCCGGGCGTCACATGTTTTTCATCCTTATTATTTAACAAGGGAACCCATATAGTAGAATCCCTTTGCCTCGTCTAAAGAGACATCCACGATCTTTCCGATCAGGGACGCGTCCCCGGCGAAATGTACGACTGTGTTGTTGGAAAGTCTTCCTGTCACAAAGCCGGACTCGTGGGTATCGATCTCCTCCACAAGGACTTTTTGTACCGTTCCCTCATGGCGCTTTACGACCTCTCCCGCAATGTCCTGGACTTCCTTTAACAGGCGGTCAAAACGGTTCTTTACGACATCCTCCGGAACCTGGTTCGGCATGGCCGCCGCCGGAGTTCCGGTGCGCTTGGAGTAGATGAAGGTGAAGGCGCTGTCGTAGCGGACCTTGCGCACCACGTCCATCGTCTCCTCGAAGTCTTCCTCAGTCTCCCCCGGGAATCCCACGATGATATCCGTAGTCAGGGAGATATCCGGGATCGCCGCGCGCAGTTTCTCCACCAGTGCGAGGTACTGTTCTTTCGAATATTTCCGGTTCATGCGCTTTAAGATCTCACTGCTGCCGGACTGGAGCGGCAGATGTAAATGGCTGCAGATCTTCTTCGAATCCCGCATCGTCTCGATCAGCTCGTCGGAGAGATCCTTCGGGTGGGAAGTCATGAAGCGGATGCGCTCCAGTCCTTCGATCTTCTCGACTCTTCTTAAGAGCTCCGCAAAGGTGATCGGATGTTCCAGATTCTTTCCGTAGGAGTTGACGTTCTGTCCGAGAAGCATCACTTCCACAACACCGTCAGCCACAAGCTCTTCGATCTCTTTGATAATGTCCTCCGGCTCTCTGCTCCTCTCGCGTCCGCGCACATACGGCACGATGCAGTAACTGCAGAAGTTATTGCAGCCGAACATGATATTGACGCCGGACTTGAACGGATATTTTCTCTCGACCGGGAGTTCCTCCACGATCTCATTGGTTCCTTCCCAGACATCCACCACCATCTTCTTTTCCATGAAGCGCTCGTAGAGCAGCTCCGCAAGTTTGAAAATGTTGTGGGTTCCGAAGATCAGGTCAACATGGCGGTAACTCTTTTTGATCTTTGCGACAACCTCCGGCTCCTGCATCATGCAGCCGCAGAGTGCGATCATCATATCCGGATTTTTTCTCTTCACGCCGCTCAGATATCCAAGACGGCCATACACCTTTAAGTTCGCGTTCTCACGCACGGTACATGTATTGTAAAGAACGAAATCCGAGTTCTCATCGGCTCCCTCCACATATCCCGCTTCTTTTAAGATCCCAAGGAGCTTTTCGGAGTCTCTGGCATTCATCTGGCACCCGAATGTATTGATAAAACAGGTGAGCGGGCGTCCTTTTTTCGCGCTCTCTGCCTCCACGAGCTTTTTCACCTGTTCCATAAAGTACTGCTGTCTCGCCGGTTCCTCCGTCGGAGCCCCTGCGATGATATTTTTATCTATCATTCTTATGTTTCTCCAAATTTCTAAATTCAATCCTGAATGATTATAACCAAGATTCTCCGAAAATGCAACCTTGTTGTTTCACCTTACTTCCGGATCTGCCCGTCTCCATAGATGATGTACTTCGTGGACGTCAGCGCAGGAAGTCCCATCGGACCTCTCGCGTGGAGTTTCTGGGTACTGATCCCGATCTCAGCTCCGAATCCGAATTCGAAGCCGTCGGTGAATCTTGTGGACGCATTGACGTAGACAGCTGCCGCATCCACCTCATTCAGGAATTTCTGGGCATTCTCGTAATCCTTCGTGATGATCGCCTCGGAGTGACCGGTATTGTAGTGGTTGATGTGGGCGATCGCCTCGTCCACGGAATCCACGATCTTGCAGGAAAGGATATAGTCCAGGTACTCTTTCCCCCAGTCTTCCTCCGTCGCTGCCGTAAATTCCGGTACGATCGAGCAGGCGTCCTCATCTGCGCGGATCTCCACGTTCTTCTCATCCAGACGCTTTTTCATGAGCGGCAGGAATTCCTTTGCGATCTTCCGGTGCACCAGTGTGGATTCGCAGGCATTGCAGACGCCGATCCTCTGGGTCTTCGCGTTGAAGATGATGTCGAGCGCCATATCGAGATCTGCACTCTCATCCACATAGATATGGCAGTTTCCGGTTCCGGTCTCGATCACCGGCACTGTGCTGTTCTCCACGACCGTGCGGATCAGTCCGGCCCCGCCTCGCGGGATCAGGACATCGAGATATCCGTTCATCCGCATGAACTCGCGCGCCGTCTCATGGCTCGTATCTTCGATCAGGGCGATCGCATCCTCCGGGATATTTTCCTTCTTCAGTCCATTCCGGATCGCTGCGACGATCGCCTTGTTGGATTCCAGTGCATCGCTCCCGCCGCGGAGGATCACAGCATTTCCTGCTTTAAAGCAGAGAGCGAACGCATCCGCCGTCACATTCGGTCTCGCCTCATAGATGATCCCGATGACGCCTAACGGGACGCGTTTCTGTCCGATCAGCAGTCCGTTCGGGCGTTTTTTCATGGAGATGACCTCACCCACCGGATCGTCCAGTCCGACAACCTGGCGCATGCCTTCCACGATGCCTTCGATGCGTTTATGGTTCAGTTCCAGGCGGTCCACAAGTCCCGGAGCCATTCCTCTCTCCTTCGCTCTCGCAACGTCCGCCGCATTTGCCTTTAAGATCTCGTTCTCCTCATCCAGGATCTCCTGAGCAGCTGCCAGAAGTCCTGCATTCTTTAAATTTGTCCCCATTTTTCCGAGAACATAGGAAGTTTCCTTTGCTTTCTGTCCGATTTCTGTTAACATGGCTGTTCCTCCCTGATCCGTGTTCCGGCATCCCGGTCTTTGCACCGGATCACACGCTTTTCTGTCACGATCAAATCTACATTCTTATCATACGGTCCCACCGGGATCTCCCCGAGGATCTGGAACTCATAGGCCAGCGCGATCGTCATATGACCGGCATGCTGTTCCAGATACCGGTCATAGAATCCGCCGCCTTTTCCCAGACGGGCACCGGTTTCCACAAATCCCATTCCCGGGACCAGGATCGGCGCCGTCCGGAGGATTTCTGATCTGGTCTCATCCGCTTTTCGGCATCCGTTCTTTGGTTCCATGATATGAAATGAACCTTCCGAGAGATCCTGCTCCGACTCCGTCACAAAAAACTCCATCGTCTCCCCGGTAACTTTCGGAAGACAGATGATGTATTTTTGTGCCCGGAGTTCCTCCAGAATCTCCCCGGTTCCCGCCTCCCAGCTCAGGGACGCATATCCATACACGGCTTTCGTTTCTGCAATCTCCGGAAGACCCAGGACGTGTTCCGCGATCTCCCTGTCAAGGATCCTCTTTTCTTCTTCCGGCATCGCTTTCAGACGGCTCCGTATGTCTTTTCTGAGCTCAGCTTTCTGTGTTTCCCACATTTCCGTATTTCTTTCCGAGGTCTGTCACGGAGTCGTCCTTCTCAACGATCGAAATGTTGTTCAGATGGCCTCTGAGACTTGCCTTGATGTCAGCGACATACTGCTTTCTGAGCGCCGCCTGCTCCTCTTTCTCCTCATCCGTAAGTCCTACGGACTGGGATTTATGGTAAAGTTCATTGATTCTGTCGATCTGTTCCTGTTTCATGTAATTTTCTGTCCTCTCTGTTTGTTTCCGGGATCTGCGGTTTCCCCGCTTCCGGAATGCAGGTTCCTGCCATCTGATGCACACTCACGCGAAGATGATGATCGACGCAAGCGACTGCGCAAGGCACCCGAATATGCCGGGATACCTTTTTTACGCGTGAATACTCTGGATATAATCCAGCAGCGCAAATTCGCTGCTCTTATTTGCTTTAAAGAGTGTTCCGATCTCCTCACCCTTTAAGATGCGCCACATGACTTCCACATCGTCTGCGTTCGCGATCACCATGTCGGCACCGCTCTCTGTCGCGATCTTTGCCGCGTGGAGTTTTGTCGCCATTCCTCCGGTTCCGACGTCGCTTCCTGTGGTCCCTTTTCCCATCGCCATAAACTCATCAGTCAGGTCATCCACCTGGCTGATAAACTTTGCATCCGGATTTTTCTTCGGGTCATCCGTGTAGAGCCCGTCGATGTCGGAGAGAAGGAATAACAAATCTCCCTCGACAAGAGCCGCAACGATGGCGGAAAGGCGGTCATTATCACCGAATTTGATCTCATATGTAGATACGGTATCGTTCTCGTTTACGATCGGCACCGTTCCGAGTTTTAGAAGTTCATTGAACGTATTTTTCGCGTTTGCGCGGGAAGTATCGTCCAGGATCGTCGCCTTTGTGATCAGGATCTGTGCCGCCGTCTGGTTGTACTCGGAAAAGAGTTTCTGATATACCATCATGAGGCGTGCCTGACCGACCGCCGCGTAAGCCTGTTTCTCGGCAACCGTCTCCGGCTTCTTTCCGCCGAGCGTCTGGCGCCCCGTCGCGATCGCACCGGAGGAGACAAGGATCACTTCTTTTCCCATTCCTCTCATATCGCTGATGACGCGGACCAGTTTCTCGATCTTTGCAAGGTTCAGGTCTCCAGTCTCCGCATGTGTCAATGAGGAAGATCCGATTTTGATCACGATCCTCTTTTTATCTTTTAATAATTCTCTCTCTGTCATATGAAAGTCCCCTTTCCAACGGAATCAGGCAGTACCGCCTTTTTCTCCGGCGCACTGCCACTTTTACAGTTTAACCTACCGCTGCATACCGCTTGATGATCTCTTCCGCAACCTTCAGGCCGTCCATGGCCGCCGATGTGATCCCTCCGGCGTACCCGGCTCCCTCGCCGCATGGATAAAGCCCCTTTAAACTGCTCTGAAGGCTCTCATCGCGGCAGATCCTGAGCGGTGATGACGTACGGCTCTCGATTCCTGCAAGGACAGCGTCCGCCCGGTCGAATCCTCTGATCCGTCTTCCGAACTGCTCCATCCCTTCAAGAAACGCTCCGTTTAAGGCCTCTGGCATCAGTTCCCGCAGGTTTGCGAAGGAATATCCCCCGCAGAACACAGGTTTCACATCTCCCAGGGCCACCGTCGGTCGGTTTGCGGCGAAATCGCCGTAGAGCTGGACGGGGATCTTTCCTCCGCCGAGCGCGAATGCACGCTCTTCCAGGGTTCTCTGGAATGCGATTCCGCCCAAAGGACCGGCTGTCGGGAAATCCGCCGGAGTGACCGCCACGATCAGGGCACTGTTTGCGATGCCGCTGTCCCGTTTAAAATTGCTCATTCCGTTGACTGCCAGACGTCCTTTTTCCGAGGAGGCGTTCACCACCATTCCTCCCGGACACATGCAGAACGAGTAGACGCCGCGGCCGCTGGTTGTCTTCGCGGTCACTTTATACGGCGCGGCGCCGAGTTTTCCGGCATCCTCCAGCCCATACTGGTTCCGGTTGATCTGCGCCTGCGGATGCTGGATCCTGAGTCCCACCGCAAACGGCTTCGGCTCCATAAAGACCTTCATCCTGTCAAGTTTCTCAAAAAGATCTCTGGCACTGTGTCCCACAGAGAGGATCACCTGCTCCGTCCCGATCACGGTCCCATCTGCGAGCTTTACTCCGGAAACTCTGCCGTTTTCCTCCAGGATCTCCGTGACTTCCGAGCGGAAATGGACCTCTCCGCCTCCGGCGATGATCCTGTTTCTCAAATTTCTGACCACTTCTCTCAGCACGTCGGTCCCGATGTGAGGTGCATGGTCATAAAGGATCGACGGATCCGCCCCCATCTCCACAAAGGTGGAGAGGACTTTTCCGTTCCTTCCCGAAGTATCTTTTACAAGTGTATTTAGCTTTCCGTCTGAGAATGTTCCGGCTCCGCCCTCACCAAACTGGACGTTCGAGCGGATATCGAGCGCCGGATCCCCGTTTTTCCAGAAATCCTCTACTTTTTTCGTTCTCTCCTCAACGGCATCTCCCTGTTCAAAAAGGATCGGGGCATAGCCGTTTTCGGCGAGTGCCAGCGCTGCGAACATCCCGGCAGGACCTGCCCCGATGATCACCGGGCGCTTTCTCATCTCCTGCGTTCCATGTTCCGGGTACGCATATAGTTTCGAGTCTTCTGCCCGGACATTCTGGTTTGCCGCCTTTTTGATGACTGCTGCCTCTTTTTTTCCGCCTGCAAGTGTCACATCCACAATATAACTGAACAGCAGATTCGGCTTCTTTCTCGCGTCGATGGAGCGGTGGACGATCTGGATCTCCCCGATCGCCGATTCATCGATTTTTAAGAGCTTTGCCGCCTTTTTCTTTATCGCCTCTTCCGCGTGATCCACGGGAAGTGTGAGCTGATTGATCCGGATCATATGTATGTTTTTTCCTTTCCTGTCTTCCCCGGGCTCTGTTCCCTTCCGATCCGGAGAATTTCACCTGTTTTTCCTGTCCCCGGACAGTTTTTCTGTATCCTTGGACGACCCCTGCGGCTGCATGAGATCCGGCTGCATATCCGGATGACCATGCCCACTGCAGGTTGTATCCGCCGCAGATCCCATCGACATCCAGAAGCTCCCCGACCATGTAAAGTCCGGGAACGCGTTTTGACTGCATAGTTTCCGCTTCTATCTCTGTTGTATCGACACCGCCTGCACAGATCTGGGCCTGTTCAAAAGGATTTGTCTCCTTCACCGGGATCACAAACTCCCGAATCACAGAAACCAGACTGTTCAGCTCCTCTTTCGTCAAGAGTCCCGCCTGTCTTTCGGGCCGGATCTTTGCCGCTTTTAAGAGCACCGACGCGAGTTTCTTATTAAAAATACCGTTTAAAAATGTCTCGGCAGTTTCCCCCGAAAGGCAGGATCTCTGCTCCTTCAAAAGATCCTGGACTTCTTCTTCATCCAGATCCGGCAGAAAGTTCAGGACTGCAGACACCTTCTGCTTCCGATCCAAAAGCTTCGCCGCATACCTGCTCACCTGGAATACCGGGATGCCCGAGATCCCGTAGTCCGTGATCTGGAGTTCTCCCCGGTCTTTTGCCGCTGTCTTTCCGTCCCCGGTCCGGATCTCCACAAGGCAGTCCGTCCGGACTCCGGAGGCTTTCGGGAGGAGATTTCCTTCGCATTTCAGCTGGACAAGCGCCGGGAGCGGCTTGATGATCCGGTGTCCAAACTGTCTCGCGAGCTCATAGCCGCTTCCGTCGGATCCTGTTCCTTTCGCCGCCATGGAACCGCACGCCAAGATCAGGAAATCACCTGTATAGATCCCACGGTCTGTCTCGACCGAAAAACGGTCTTTCTGTCTTTTCGCGTTCCGGACTTCACATTCCGTAATGATCCGGACTCCCGCACGGTCCGCTCCCCGGAGCAGTGCATCGAGGACCGTCTGCGCCTGACCGGACATCGGATATATATAGCCGCCGCGGTCCATCGTCAGGACACCAAGTTCCCGGAAGAACGCTGTCGCGGCGGACGGTGGAAAATTCCGGATGGCGGCTGTTTCAAATCCGCTCTGATCACTCCTGTAGCAGGAAGGATCCATATAGAGGTTTGTCAGGTTGCACTTGCCGTTTCCCGTTGACAGGATCTTTTTTCCCGGTCGGGCCGTGTGCTCCAGGACCGTCACATCCGCACCCTGTTTTGCCGCAGTGATCGCGGCCATAAGTCCTGATGCACCGCCGCCGATGATGATCCCTTTCCGTCCTCCGAAACTTTCCGCCATTCTATCTCTCCCCTGTACCTGATTTACGGCAACCGTTCATCTGTGCGATGATCCGCGCATGGAACCCGATCACAGATCATCCGGGGATCATCCCGCCGAACGGTTACAATTTATATTAGTATATCGACCTGAACGCAAAATTTCAAGTATCAACTGCTGTAAGATTCCAGATAACTGAATATTTCTGCCATTGTCGGAAACCAGATCCCGGTCATCAGCCGTTCCTGTTCTTCCTCCGGAAATTCTGCGAGCGGCATGTGGGTAAAGAGATCCGTGGTCTCCTTTCCCTTATCGTATACGATCAGATATCCTTCCTCGGCAACAAGAAAATATCGTTCTTCCTCCTCCGCCATCGTCTCATGTTCCACCTGTTCCTGGTTTAAGACCACATGGATCTCCTCCGTCTCCTTCGCGAAGACCGGCTCTTCCACAGACTGCTGCATCTGTACCTCCTCTGTTCCCCGGGCTTCCTCCCCCGCAGTCATAAGGAACAGCGTGATCAGGCTGGCGGATGTCAGAAAGAAAAAGAAAAGAAAGCAGGATACATACTTTTTCATAGGAATATTCCTCCTTTTATGAAAGTATCTGCTTTCTTTTTCTTTTTTAAACATATATTTTTATTTAACAGGAAATTCCGATGGAACTTCCCGTTAAATAAAAGTTTTACATTAAATGAAGCTTTCTGAACACCCTGAGAAGTTTCGTTCCGCCCGGCATGGTCTTAAGTTCCGCCGCAGACAGGGCGCCAAGCTTGATCAGGAGCACACCGTAAACGATCACTGCAACCATCATCGCAAACATCGTAGAAAGCGCATTGCTCTTTACCGCGAGATGCACAAGCTGATAGGAGCCAAACGCGAAGAGTCCCATCACTGCAGAAGCGATCACCGGGATCACAACGGTCTTTTTCATCTCCTGCCGGTAACCGAGAAGATTCCGGATGGATCTCGCATTCATCAGGCACATGAACACCGCGAACAGGATATTCGCAAATACCATGCTGTAGATTCCCATATGGAATCCCAGCGCCATGATCTCAAGTGCGATCAGATGGAGGACAAGGGAGATCACCGCGTGAAAGATCGGAAGACGCATTTTGTCGATTCCCTGAAGGATCGCGTTCGTCACCGTAGAGACGGAGTAAAATACGACCGCAAGAGAACCGTAGATCGTCATCCGGATCGCCAGGGTATTATCTCCAGAGAACAGCAGGTTATTCACCGGTCCCGCAAGTACCGTAAGTCCCACAGTGGACGGGATCGCCACAAAGCAGGAGAAACGGATCGCAGATGCCACGCGCTCTCTCACAAGCTTTTTGTCTCCCATCGCCACTGCCCTGGATACGGACGGGATCAGGGAGGACGAAAGGGCATTGGAAATCGCCATCGGCACATTGATCAGCAGATGGTATTTTCCTGTATACACTCCCCAGATGGAGGCAAATTCATCTCCCTGTCCGAGAGTCTTAAAGTTGTATGCGAGGATCCCGTTATCCAGCACGCTGTTTAAGTTGTAGATCGCGGAACTCAGGATAACCGGAACGACCGTGAAGAACAGGACTCTCGTGATCTCCTTATAGCTCTCCGCAAATTCCGTCTGATCCCTGCGGATCTGACGTCTGCGGACGTTTCTGCTGATCGCAAAGAGGAAAAGCAGAAAGATCAGCGCCGTGAAGGCGCCCGCACCTGTACCGATCGTTCCTCCGGCAGCTCCCCAAGCGTTGGAATAGCCGGTTCCTGTCTGGTTCTTTAATACTTCTGTCTTTAACGCCTCGTTAAAGAGAAAGCTTCCTGCAGCCACGCTGATGATGGCATTTACGATCTGTTCAAAGACCTGGGAAAAGGCCGTTGGCACCATGGTTCCCTGTCCCTGGAAATATCCGCGGAACACACCGAGATACGCCATGATCCAGACCGTCGGGGCTAATGTCTTTAATGCAAATGCCGCATAAGGCATAAAGAATACGTCTCTCGCAAAGAAATCAGCGCCGAACCAGATCACTGCGGCCGCAAATGCACCAACGATCGTTGCATAGCAGAGTGCCGCGCGCAGGATCCTCGCGGCGTTCCGGTATTGTTTTCCTGCAAGTCTCGCGGAAACCATCTTCGACACGGCGAGCGGCAGGCTGTAGGAGGACAGGAGCAGCGCAATATTGTATACATTAAACGCAGTTCCATAATACCCCATTCCCTCATCGCCGATGATGTTGATCATCGGGATGCGGTACGCGATACCGATGATCCTCACCACGATGGACGCCACCGCCAGGATACTTCCCTGGACGACGAAATTGGATTCCTTCTTCTTTTTCTGTCTGTTACTTTCCATAAATTTCAGCTTTATCGAACCTGTCTGCTCCTACAATGCAGATCCAGGTCTTTCCTTTGTTAAGCATAACTTCCTTTCCTTCAGAGTCATAGTAGCGGGTCGGTCCGAAGTCCCCATCCTTTTTCCAGGAGACCGGAACGCACTTTCCGCCTGTAAAGACATAACCCGCTCCGCCTTTGTGGACGTTGATGTTGAGATAATCGGTGCTGGCGTAATGTCCCCACTCCACGTACTGGAAGATCACGTTCCTGACAGCGATCTGGCCGCCGTCTCCGTTGTGCTTTCCGCCGTACTGGAACCGGTAATATTTTCCGTCTCCCTCATTGTACTCAAACCACGGATTGTTCATCGCATAGGACGGATAGAACTTATACGCGTCCTTTGCGTCTGATTCTGCCGGGACATAAGCGTTTTTTGAGAACTGGAAGTGTCCGCTGTAGGTATCGCTGTAGGAAGTGCGGTAGCCCAGCTGACCGATGGTCTTGTTTAATTTCGCGCCGCTTGTGTAGGCGTTATGCGGTGCCTTCTTGTCCTTTGTGCGGTAGAACGCATTTCCGCCTGTGCCATCGACACCGTTGATGTTGTCCACATTTTTCAGATACGGAACTGCGAAGGTGCTCTGTCCGTAGTGGGCATAGATCGCATCGTACTCTCTCGCGAAATATGTATAGTAGGTACGGCAGCTTCTGACGGAACCGATCCGCTCGATATCATCATAGTCCTCGAAGATCGCCATGTAGCGGTTCATATCGCCCTCCACCGGCGCCTCGTAGACAACATCCGCCCGGTTGATGCCGTACTGGGGCAGAGATGCTTTATCATTGCTCATCATGACCGCAACAGGGCGTCTGTTAGCTTTCGCCACATCCACCATCTCACCGGTCAGGTAACTCTGGATCTTTCCGTCGACTTCTTTGCGTTCCTCCGGACCTTCCGGTTCCGTCTCCGCCTCCGTCGTCGGCTCTGTCTCGAGGACGATCGTTTTTGTCTCCTCTGGCGTCTCTGTCTCCACCTCCGTCGTCACGGCTGTTTCCTCCGCTTTCTTCCCGCATCCGGAGAGCGCTGCCGCTGCCATCATGATTCCAATACCAATAATAAATGCTCTGCCCCGTTTTCTCATCTCCTGTAACCTCTCCGTTCCAGAATTTCTCTCTGCATGTCCTCCATCTGGATCCGCTCCTCATCCTCCATATGGTCGTAGCCGGATAAATGAAGCATGCTGTGCGCTACTAAGAATGCCAGTTCTCTCGTCTGAGAGTGGCCATACTTCTCAGCCTGCTCTTTCACCTTATCCACGGAAATTACAATATCCCCCATAAGTAATTCCCCTGTATCCGGGTCGAAGTATTCCTCCGGCGTCTCTTCCAGATGGGAAAAGTCGCCCGGTGTCTCAAAATCACACATCGGGAACGACAAAACGTCTGTCGGGTTGTCGATCCCGCGCATATCAAGGTTGATCTGGTGGATCCCGGCATTATCCGTCAGGAGAACATTTACCTCCGCGTCATACGGGCACTCCACATAATCCAGGGACTCCTCGATCACATTTTTGATGATCTCCTCATAGGGAAGATCCAGCTTTTCTTCTGCTTCGTACTCCACTGTCACTGTCATCTCTGTTCCCGTCCTTCCCGGCCGCTCTTTCCATGTTCCGCGCGGGATATTCTATCCGGCTTCTCGCGGCCTTCATATTCATCATATGCTTTCACGATCTTCTGAACAAGCGGATGTCTCACCACATCCTCATTGGAGAACCGGCAGATCCCGATATCGTCAATATTCTTTAACACCTTGAGTGCCACGTCGAGACCAGATACCTGACCCGCAGGCAGGTCTTTCTGGGACTGGTCGCCGGTGATAATAACCTTGGAACCGAAACCGATCCTTGTAAGGAACATCTTCATCTGGGCCTGGGTCGTATTCTGAGCCTCATCAAGGATAATAAAGGCGTTGTCCAGGGTACGCCCACGCATGTAGGCGAGCGGTGCCACCTCGATCAGGCCTTTCTCCGAGTTGTGAAGATAGCTGTCCGCGCCCATGATCTGGTACAGGGCATCGTAAAGCGGACGCAGGTACGGATCGATCTTGCTCTGAAGATCTCCCGGAAGGAAGCCAAGCTTCTCTCCCGCCTCGATGGCCGGACGCGTCAGAATGATCCTGCCCACTTCCCCATTTTTAAATGCCTGAATCGCCATGGACATGCCAAGATACGTTTTTCCGGTTCCCGCAGGCCCCACGCCGAACACGATCATTTTTTTCCGGATCAGATCGATATACTGCTTCTGTCCCAGTGTCTTCGGTTTTACCGGTTTTCCATTTATGGTGTGACAGATGATATCGCGGTCCAAGGAAAGCATTTCCGTGTCCTTATCTTCAAAGGAAAGAGCCAGAGCGTAATCCACGTTCTGTTCCCCGATCTCTTCGCCCCGCTTCGAAAGCTCCAGAAGCGTCGAAAACACGCTCTTGGCACGTTTTACGGCATGATCCGGTCCAATGACCTTGATCTCCCCATCCCGCGCCACCATGGATACGTGAAGCGTCCGCTCGATTTTCTTCAGATAACTGTCAAACTGTCCGCAGACTTTCCGTTCATGTTCTGCAGGAATGTCTATGATTGTCTCAATGATGCTCATCTACTGTCTGAATCTCCTCCTGATCTTCCGGGATGGGGGATTCCTTCGCGATGTCCTCCACCACCGTCAGTGTTCCATGAATCGTCCAGTGCGATTCACTTCTCTCTATTCTAACATCACTACCAAGGATTTGTATACCTTTTTCGGTAAAATTTTGTAAATATTCGTTCAAATATCGGTCCACAGACTCCGAGATCTCTGCTTCCGTGAGGACTTTTTCGTAGGGAACATATTCCTCTGCGGTGAGGATCCCGCCGTAGACTGGGAGATAAAAATTTTTCGAAAGCTTCAGCTGGAATTCTTCCATAAACAGTTCCCATGTGCTTTCTTTTTTGAGATCCGGCATCAGAAAGCAGAATTCCAGGTCCAGAAGTTTAAAAAAGATACCTCGGCGCCTCTTTCCTGTCCTTGCACGGATCTCTTCCGTATCCGGGATCTTCCATGTGACTGTTTTGACAGTCCTGGCGTAAACTTCAGCGTCCGCATGGACCTTATTTGTCTTCACAAGTGTCTCCGAGTCATCGTAGAGCGGGAGTTCCCCCGATACCAGAACATCCCCGGCTTTCACCGTGTCTCCGACCTTCACTCTGGCTTTTCCGTTCCGGACGATGATCCTTGTCACGGTGCCGTCTGTCCCAGCTGTGAGCTCACAGGGCGTTTCCGGTTCCGTCTCCGCCTTTAAGATCCCGTCGTTCTCCCGCAAATGAATCGTGAGTCTCGTGCCGGTCAGCTCCGCGGACACCCAGCTGATCTCCGGGAACGCGTTCCGGATCCTTTTTTCCAGTTCTGTGCAGGAGATCCGGCTCTTTCTCATCCCGCACTGCACCGGGACTGTGGCCATAAAGTGCAGCAAGGTCTCATCTGTAAAGCGGTGATTTCCTTCAAAGGAGATGTCCCACACATGGAAGGACGAACTATAGAGCAAAAGAAAGAACGCTGCCAGTCCGCCGACCCAGAGAATTCTGCGGCGTCCCAGGAGAAGCCAGAATGGAAAACCATGTTTTTCTGTGATTCGAAGACGGACATCCGTTTTCCGGGCGATCGGCTTCAAGCGTTTGAAGTTGCGCGGAGACGTCCAAAAATATACCGTTTTTTCCATTTCCGCATTATCTTTTTCATATTCATTTCTCTCAATACACTCATCTTTTTGTGTATACTGTCGATGGCTGTATTCTGCCGCATGGATTTTCTCTACTCTGTCTTCTTTTTTCCCGACCGAACCTGCTTTTCGCGCTTTCTTTGTTTCCTTTGTCTCTATCTCTGTAATCGTGATCCCTCTCTGGGCCGCAATATTAAAAAAGCGCTCCATCCCTCTCCCCTCGATCCGGACTTTCACGCTTCCCTCCCGCATATCTTTTAATCTATTCAAACCGGATCACCTCCAGGCGGCCGGATATTTTCATCTCATCCTTATCATAATAGCAGATCTTTAACTTCTTTCCCGAAACAAAGAGAATATAATGCCTGCACTGGATCCGGATCTCCGTATCCGTGTATACAAGAATACTCCTGTAATTTTCAATATGTACCGCCCGCGTCCCGATGAATGTCAAAAGCGTCTCCCCGCCCACCGCGTCTGCAAACACCCCGGCGGAGTCCATCCGGGGAAAATCATCCTTTTTCTGCCCTCTCATGCTATGCTCCGCCGTATCATGCCTTGTTAAATTTTATGACTGCCGCACTTCATGTATGCATAGTCATTCCTGATCAGATGCCAGAAAACCTTCCCCATATACTTCCCGTGCCTCACTGACGATCAAGAACGCTTTCGGATCGATCTGATAGATCAGTTTTTTCGCTTTATACATCTGTTTTCTGTCCACAACACACAGGGTAACGCCGCTCGCCTTCTTTGAATATGCTCCCCTACATTCCAACAAAGTGCAGCCACGATCCAGATATTCCATGAGTACATCTGCGATTTTATCAGAAAATGGAGTGACGACCGTCATCATCGTACTCCGGTTCAAGCCGTATAACGTCATATCGATCACATAGCTTGTAACCACCGTGGAGATCATCCCATATAACCCCGACTCTATATTTCTGAACATTAGAATCGATGTCCCGATAATAATAAGATCAAGTACCATCAGCGCCGTCCCTGTCTGGATATGAGGAAAATATTTTTGTATCAGCTTTGCTCCTATGTCACTTCCTCCCGTTGTAGATCCACTCATAAAAACGATTGCCATCCCTATCCCAACCAAGACACCTCCAATAATGCATGCCATAAACCGGTTCCCTGTATATACCGGCAAATATGGTGTCACTGCCAGATCTATGATCGCATTGCAGATCAAAACTGTCTTGACTGTTTTTACTGTTCTTGATCGTCCTAGCAGAATCCAGGATGCCACCATCAGTGGAAGATTGATCCAGATCGTCAACATTCCGATTGGCAGACCGGTTATTCGATTCAGCAGGATCGACAAACCTGTCGCTCCTCCAGGCGCTGCGTCGATTCCGTCGATATAGCAGTGAACCCCGATTCCCTGCAGAAAACCACTTACAATATCGCACAGCACGTCTCCTGCAATCGTAACGCTCATATTCTTTTCCATTTTTGTCTCCTATTCCTCCACATTGCTGCTGTCATAAAAAGACACGGACCAACAAACTGCCAGTCCGTGTCTTTTTATGTTGCCATGCATCCGAAAGATGCTGCCAGTGGCAGGTTCTGTAGGTTACATGTTTTTTAACCGTGCTTTATTTTCACGAAATTCATTTTTCACCGTTTCCATGTGCTCATTGTCACTCAAAAGATCCCACGCCGTTCCGGCCAGGATTTTGGCAGCATATAAGATTGCCTGATGTGCCTCTTCCGTCAATCCCATGTCAAGAAACATCTGCGAGTGGGACGAAGTTCCCTCCGGCACAAACGCTATTCGGATACAACAGCCCGGGACTTCATACATAACATTTCCAAAATCTGAAGATCCTGTTTTTTCCCTGGGGGCTCTTATCCGCGGGGCACCAACCAGCCTTGCATTTTCCATCACGATCTCATTCAGACTGTATGCCGGAACTTTTCCCTCAAGGATTCGTTCCGTCTTTATCTCATAACTCGTCCCCGTCATGATTGCAGCTCCCCTCATCACGTCACAGAAGCGAGGCAGGAGTTCATCATGAAGATATACAGAATTGTAAGAGCGGACACTGAACGCTCCTACAGCCTTCGCCGGAACAATATTGGCCGGTCCCGGAAGTTCCTGCATGGTATAATGGATTCTCGAATCTTCCCGAACATGTTCCCGGAGGAATTCCAATCCATTGAATGATAAAAGCAATGCATCAAACGCGCTTCTTCCTGCCTCCGGTTTCAAAGCAGCATGTGCTGATTTTCCGTGGAATGTCACTGTCACGGATGCCGCTGCCATCGATTTGACATCCACACATGTTGTCGGAGAACCATGGAGCATTAAAGCCACATCGATATCCTTCAGATAACCGTCCTCCAGTAAGATGATCTTTCCTCCGCCGCTCTCTTCCGCTGGTGTTCCATATACAATGATTTTTCCATTGCACTTATTATCCAGAATTTTTTTCAGAGCCACGGCTGTTCCGCAGATTCCTGGGCCCTGCATATGATGTCCGCAGGCATGTCCCAGTCCCTCTAGCGCATCATACTCGCACAGAAGTCCAATCGACGGCCCATTGCCATTTCCAAGCGTCTGTTCCGCCCGAAATGCTGTTTCCTGCCGTCCGAGCCCCCGCTCCACCTGAAATCCCTCTTTTGTCAGGAAATCACACAGCAAACTGCTGGCAAAATATTCATTGTGAGCCGTCTCTGGATGCGTAAAGATCGCATCTGCCATCTCATTCATTTCCTGGCTTCGTGTATC
Source organism: Pilosibacter rotomagensis (assembly GCF_045062245.2). Classification (NCBI taxonomy): domain Bacteria; kingdom Bacillati; phylum Bacillota; class Clostridia; order Eubacteriales; family Clostridiaceae; genus Pilosibacter; species Pilosibacter rotomagensis. Next base: position 2,085,546 of record NZ_CM170323.1, read on the forward strand.
CAGATATGCAAATAATTGTTCCTTCATTCTTTTCCCTCTCTTACATCGGTCCAAAATGGATCATCTGTGCAATGATCATCAGAACAGATCCCACCACCATCCAGATCAGGAATAATTTCCACATAAATTTCATCCACCGATCATATGGTACATTTCCCATACTTAAAATTCCCATCAGTGCTGATGATGTCGGAAGAATATAGTTGCAGAAACCATCCCCGAAGTTGAATGCCAGTACAGCAGTCTGTCTTGTAATTCCGATCATATCCGCGAGCGGTGCAACGATCGGAATTACTACTGCGGCCTGTCCGCTTCCAGATGTAATAAAAATATTTATAACGATATTGATCATGTACATCGCCGGTCCCTGAAGGATCGTCGGAACTGCTTTCAGAATAAAGCTCAGTCCGTAAATAATCGTATCAATGATCGTTCCCGCTGTGAGAATCGAGGAGACAGCTTTCGCAACACACACAATACTGGCCGCCATGAGCATTGTCTTCATTCCCGCAATAAACTCGTTTACTGCCTGATTCGGAGACATTCTGAGTGTGATCGCCATGAGCACTGCCATCCAGATATAAATAGCCGCCATATCCATCATTCCCCATCCAAAAGTTAGGGAACCACCGACCATAACTAACAGGCAGGCCGCCATAATAATCAAAATAAGGCTTTTTGTCTTTGTCATAGGTCCAAAATCATCTAGGGACTTTTCTTCAGATTTCTGAGTGCCTGCAGTATATCCGTACATTGGGCTCAATTCCGGATTTTTCTTGATCTTCATCGCATACCGAACAAGGTAGATATTCGTCACAACCGCAAATACCACAAGGCATACCATCCGGTAGCCGATTCCTGAGTACAATGGAAGTCCTGCCAGTTCCTGCGCCACGGTTGTTGTTGATCCATTTAATGGTCCGGTACTGAAGCCTACTGCGCCGCCGAGAAGAATGATTCCGACACCGACGATTGCATCAAGTCCCATCGCCTGGGCGATCACCACAAGAATTGGGGCAAACGGTATAAATGTGTTTACTCCCTTCACTGTGCAAATCAATGTGAAAATACTGGTAAGTAACGGAATCAGGACCCAGATCGTATTGGAATATTTCTTTACGACCTTTGCAATTGCCGACTGCAGCGCCCCACTGACATTCACAAAGCGAAATGCTCCGCCAGAAAATACAATACACAGAAACAGAGCCACACCATCCTTAAAACCTTTGGCAATGTGGTTCGGTATCGTCAGGGGATTCACCGGCGTACGCGCCACAAAAGAAAACTGATTCGGATCAATTACAGAAGTTCCCGCCTCGTTTTTTACCCTCACATACTCTCCAGCCGGTATGATCCAGGTCATAATACAGGCTGCTAAAATGATCAGTAATATGATTACGATCGTATTTGGAAGTTCCCGTTTCTTTTGTTCGTTCTTCATATGCGTTCCTCCTATGCATTTGTGATATAATTATCATAAATCACATGAATTTCACATTTTTATACTTTGTGTACATCTATAAATTTTCTTTATATTTTATTCGTCACATGTGTTTTTTATATGCTATACTAAAAGCAATTAAAGGGGGAATCTGATATGTATTCAAAAGAACTGGTCTATGTTACAACGATTGCAGAATCCGGCTCACTCTCTGCTGCGGCAAAAAAATTGTCCATGACCCAGCCTGCTCTCAGTATCTTTCTGTCAAATCTTGAAGTAGAACTGGAAGCACCTTTATTTACTAGAAATGGCCGGCGCATGGTGCCCACAAAAGCCGGGGAACTCTATTTAAGCACGGCAAAAAAGATCTTAGATCTTGAGGAGTATTTCCATATTCAACTGGATTCTCTCCTCCACTCTGAAAACTGTACTTTACGCATCGGTCTTCCCTGGATCCAGGCTCCTTTCCTGATCCCGCCGATCATGGACCATTTTTCGAAAATGTACCCTGGCGTTTCTCTGCGTTTTTCTAAGAGTGTTCTTGAGGATCTCACAAAAAAGCTGGAAAATGATCAGTTGGATATCGTTTTTATGAGTAAAGTTTCTCCTCATCTGAATAAAGATATTTTTCAATATTTAACTGTAACGAAAGATTATCTTCTCCTTGTCGTTCCTAAGAATACAAATTGGCGTTTTCCAGTTTACAAATGCGAAATTTCTCCTTATCAGTATGTTGAGCTCTCTGATTTTCAAGATATCCCATTCATCACGCAGCTCCCCTCTGAGACTATCTATTATCTGGAACAAAAAGCATTTCGCCGCTGGAACTTAACGCCTTCTAACCTTCTGTCAGAAGGCGGCCTGGAAACTGCTCACCAAATGACCCAGCACCACATGGGCTGCAGTTTTACAATGCGAAGGTACCTATCTCATGATATCTCCCCGGATCTCAATTATTACCTGATCGGAGATCCGCCGATCTCAGCCCCCATCTCCCTCGTGTTTCGGCAATGTGATTTTATTCCACCATATATTCACGAACTCGCACGTTTTCTGAAAACAATTATACAATAATCAAAAAGCCGCATCTGTTTTCCAGCTTAGAACCAGAAAGCAGACGCGGCTTAAAAATCCACAGTTTTTAGTTTGTTTTCTTCTTTAACTGTCCGCGGATCGCGCCAAACAGTGTGAACGCGATCAGGGCCAGGAAGAACCAACAGATCGGGGTGTTGAAGAATACGACCGGGTTACCACTGGACTTTAACAGTGCGGTACGGAAGTTCTTCTCAGCCATCGGCCCTAAGATCAGACCGAGGATCGCCGGGCTTGTCGGAATCTTTACTTTACCCATGAGCCAGCCGATCACGCCTGCAATCAACATCGTTCCTACATCGTAGAAGTTACTTCTCATTGCGTAGCTTCCTAGGACGCAGAGGATGAAAATGACCGGTGTAAGGATCGTCTTCGGAACGCTAAGTACCTTTGTGAAAAGGCGGATGCAGGAGAATCCAAGGAGTACCATGATCGTGTTGGCAACGAACATTCCAAGGAAGATCGTGTATACAAGAACCTTGTTTGTCTTGAAGAGCATCGGTCCCGGGGTAAGACCCTGGATCGTCAGCGCTCCGATCATGATCGCTGCTACGGCATCACCAGGAACACCGAGTGTCAGCATCGGGATCATTGCACCGCCGGTAACACCGTTGTTTCCGCCCTCGGAAGCAGCAACGGCCTCCGGGCTTCCTTTACCGAACAGTTCCGGATGTTTTGACATTCCGCGGGCTGTGTTGTATCCAACGAAGGATCCGATATCAGCACCGGCACCAGGGATGATACCGATCATGGTTCCGATGAGGCCCGTAACCGGAGCAACGCGAAGGATCGTCTTCACATCTTCCTTTGTCGGAAGAAGTCTTGTTACGCTCGCATCGATCTCATCGGTGCTGTAGATATCCTCGATGGTCTCGAAAGCCTGGCTCATCGCGAAGAGACCGATCATAACCGGAATGTACTGGATACCGGAGAGAAGGTTTGCGTTGTCTATGAAACGAATATAGCTTGTTACGCTGTCGATACCGACAGTAGCTGTTAAGATTCCTAAGAATCCGCAGATCAGGCCCTTTGCCATGTTCCCGCCGGAGATACTCGCGATGATACAGAGGCCGAACACCGCAAGTTTCCCATAGTATAATACGTCCTCGTTTATCCCGCAACCAATTTTTAACCCCTGATCCGTTTCGTTTTCATCACCACATCCCTTTATTTTGGGACTTCGGCAAGAGCCTGCGTATAAAAAAGAAAAAGGAGCCGTCCCCAAAGGAACAGCCCCTGTACGCTTATTAGTTGTACTTGCGCTTTCTTGCCGCTTCAGACTTCTTTTTACGTCTTACGCTCGGCTTCTCATAATGCTCTCTTTTACGAATCTCCTGCTGAATACCTGCCTTTGCGCAGTTTCTTTTGAATCTGCGTAAAGCGCTGTCCAGGCTTTCGTTATCTTTAACGATTACGTTTGACATAGCTCACACCTAACCTCCCTCCAGTTGTGTAATTGTGCATAATACAACTGTTTGGGTATTTTTTAGCACTGGTATGATTATATCATAAATTACACATTCGTCAACCTATTTTTACTAGAAAAATGCATTTTTTTCAAATTTATTTTTGATGCCGGGCAACCTTGCACAGCCCGGCATCAAAAAGGCTTGAAACAGCCTTAATTCTTAACTTATTTTACCTGCTCAGAAACGACTTCCGCAACCTTTGCGAGTGCGTCCGCAACGCCCTCCGGTTTCTTTCCGCCGGCCTGCGCCATGTTCGGACGTCCACCGCCGCCGCCGCCTACAAGGCCTGCGATCGCCTTGATGAGGTTTCCTGCATGAGCGCCCTTCTTCTGGGCCTCATCGGTCACAGCAGCCATCAGGTTTACCTTGCCGTCGAGAACAGATGCGATCACAACAACGCCCTCGCCAATCTTCTCCTTTAACTGGTCGCCCAAGTTTCTCAGACCATTCATATCAACGCCGTCTGCGCGGACTGCGAGAACTTTTACACCCTTCACATCCTGAACCTGATCCATAACATCGCCCATTGCCTCTTTGGCAAGTTTGCTCTTTAACTTCTCATTCTCAGAGTGAAGCGCCTTGATCTCCTCCATCATGGACTCGATCTTTGTCTGTAAGTCTGCCGGAGTGGATTTTGCTGCAGCCGCTGCCGCATGAAGCTCCTGCTCCACATTCTCATAATGATGGATCAGACCGTCGGAGGTCAGTGCCTCGATACGTCTCACACCTGCTGCAACGCCAGCCTCAGAGAGGATCTTGAAACAGCTGATCTCAGAAGTATTCTTTACATGGGTTCCGCCGCAGAGCTCTGTGGAGAAGTCTCCCATTCTTACGACACGGACCTTATCGCCGTACTTCTCGCCGAAGAGCGCCATCGCGCCTGTCTTCTTCGCGTCCTCCAGACCCATAACGTCTGTAACCACCGGAAGTGCCGCACGGATTTCTTTATTTACGATCGCTTCTACTTCCTTGATCTCAGCCGGAGTCATCGCGGAGAAATGAGTGAAGTCGAAACGAAGTCTGTCTCTTGTCACAAGGGAGCCAGCCTGCTCAACATGAGTTCCGAGAACGGTTCTCAGAGCCTTATGGAGGATGTGGGTCGCACTGTGGTTTCTTCCGATCAGGGCACGGTTCTCCTCATCTACCTTCAGAGTTACCGCCTCGCCTGTCTGGAACATACCGCTTACCATGTGTCCGATGTGTCCGATCTTTCCGCCCTGAAGGTGGATCGTATCTTCTACCTCGAACTTGCCGTTTGCGCTCTCGATCACGCCGCGGTCGCCGACCTGACCACCCATGGTTCCGTAGAACGGAGTCTCGGATGTGATGACACATGCCTTCTCGCCGTCTGTCACTGCGTCTGTGATCTCATCCTCGCCCTCTTCATCGGAAGCAAGTCTTACAAGAGCTGTCAGTCTGGACTCAGCTTCGAGCTTATCATATCCGACAAAAGCGGATGTTAAGGATGCGTCGAGTTTCTGGTAGATATCGTCGCGTCCCATGTAGTTTGTAGTCTTTCTGGCGCTTCTCGCAGTCTCTCTCTGAACCTGCATTGCCTTGTGGAAACCTTCCTCATCGACAGTGAGTCCCTTATCGTCAAGGATCTCCTTTGTCAGATCGATTGGGAATCCGTAAGTATCGTAAAGTTTGAACGCATCCTCACCTGCAAGGACTTTTGTTCCCTTTGCTTCCATGTCTTTTTCAAGGTCAGCAAGGATCTCAAGTCCTTTGTCGATCGTGTTTGCGAAGCGCTCCTCCTCCTGGTCGATGACGCGGAGGATCATATCTTTCTTCTCTTCCAGTTCCGGATAACCGTCCTTAGAGAGGTCGATCACAACCTGGGCGAGCTTTGTCATGAAGTTTCCTTCGATCCCGAGGATACGTCCGTGACGTGCAGCTCTTCTTAAAAGTCTGCGGAATACATAGCCTCTGCCCTCGTTGGACGGCATGATCCCGTCAGATGCCATAAATGTGCAGCTCTTTACGTGGTCAGCGATGATACGGAGGGAAACGTCTTTCTTGTCGTCCTCCTCGTATCTACAGTGAGCCAGAGTGCCCACCTCGTCCATCAGAGCGCGGTTTGTATCTACGTCGAAAAGGGATGCAACATCCTGGCAGACAACAGCCAGTCTCTCAAGTCCCATACCAGTATCGATGTTCTTCTGGATCAGATCGGTGTAATTTCCGTGTCCGTCATTGTTGAACTGGGAGAATACAACATTCCATACTTCCATGAAACGGTCTCCTTCGCCGCCCATAACGTCCTCCGGACCTGTTCCATACTTCTCTCCGCGGTCATAGTAGATCTCAGAACACGGACCGCACGGACCTGCGCCATGTTCCCAGAAGTTGTCTTCCTTGCCGAAACGATAGATCCGCTCTTTCGGGATACCGATCTCCTCATTCCAGATACGGAAGGCCTCATCGTCATCAAGATAAACAGACGGGTAGAGACGGTCAGCCGGGATTCCCACGCACTCTGTCAGGAACTCCCATGCCCAGTGGATCGCTTCTGTCTTGAAGTAATCGCCGAAGGAGAAGTTGCCCAGCATCTCAAAGAATGTGCCGTGGCGGGCTGTCTTACCGATATTCTCGATATCGCCGGTACGGATACATTTCTGACATGTGGTGACTCTGCGTCTCGGTGGGATCTCCTGTCCTGTGAAGTACGGCTTTAACGGTGCCATACCGGAGTTGATCAAAAGTAAGCTGTTATCGTTGTGCGGAACGAGGGAGAAACTCTTCATCGCAAGATGTCCCTTGCTCTCGAAGAATTTAAGGAACATTCTCCTCAGTTCGTTTACACCATATTTCTGCATGGTACTGCCTCCTGGTTACTGTTGTGTACTTTTTTTATCTCTGAATTTCTTACCCAGAACGATTCCCGCCAGGGCAACTGCGGCCAGAATCACAGCTTTGACGGCTGTTGAAACAAATGATGCGAAAAATGCGGACATAAAAACGCCTCCTTTTCCGGCTGTCCAAAATTCAGACGCCTGTGTTCAAAATGACACATTTGTACAGTTTCTATAATATTATTTTTTCGGGATCTGCCCATAAAGCCGGTGGTCCGGTCTTTGGCGCAGATTCTCATAACTTATACTATAATCGTTTCTTGTTCGGTTGGCAAGATGTTTTTTACTTTTCCCCCGGATCTTCCCCGGGTTCCAGATAGTCCCCATAGTTCTTTAAGAGTTCATAGCACCGGTCCATTGTCATATTAGCCGATGTCCGGACATACTCGACGCTCTGGGCAGGTGTACCGGATCTTTTTGCGCTGGCCTTATCTGCCGCAAGATCCCTCTTTTTGATCCACTCCACCTCCTCGCGCCGGAGCGATTCCGCCGCATTCTCGTCCATCGCTTTGTGGATCTCTGCGTAGATTATATTCAGCTCCCGGTCCCAGAGATTCCGCACATACTCCGCCGCAGCATACCGGGAAGTCTGGCTCATCGACGGATCATCCTGGTATTTTTCCGCCTCGGTCCGCGCCGTCTCAAGACGTTCTTTAAAGTCTGAGAGCGTATATTCCGCCGCAGATTTCTCGTTCTTCTGTGCCTCCGAAACGGCACTGCCTGTTTCCAGCGGGGATTTCACGGTCTCCTCAGAAGCCTGCAGATCTTTTGCTGCGTTCTCCGCCGCTGCCCCTGTTTCGCTCTCCTCCACTGCCATCTCATTCTCTGCCATTGCAAGGGCACTGACTTCCGCATCTTCCGGAGTCTGTGGATCCGGCGTTCCCGCCGCCTTCATCCTGTTTTCTACCGCATAGGGATTTCCCGCGTCCACAGGCCCCTGCGGCAGGGCATCCGCCTCAAAACCAACGACAGCCGCGGTATCCACTCCCCGTGAGGAAACAAACCGTTCCATTGCCCACGTGATGGATACCCCGGCTATCAAGATCCCGATAATGATCAACCATATTCTGCGTCTGCCCATATATGCTCTCTCCCGCTCTTTTCAGTCTCTTGTAACTGTTCGGTACTCTCACAGTTACAGCCCCTTTTACAGCTGCTGTCATTCTACTAAAAAGATACCATATCGGAAGATCTTTGTGAACAAAAAACGCAAATTAGTAATAGATTGTAAGACTTTTGTAAAAAGTGTCATCAAGCGACCGTGCAGACCAGCGGACTTTCATGCTGGAATACCCAGGCATTTGACAGTCCTAGTTTCCTACTCCTTCATCCACCAGCAGATTCCCTCCGTCCGCGGCGCCGGTGGCCAGCCGGTCACAGCGCTCGTTTCCGGGATGTCCGTCGTGGCCTTTGACCCAGTGGAACGTCACTTTATGCGGGTTCATCGCGGCAAGCAGCCGTTTCCAGAGGTCCGAGTTCTTCACCGGTCCTGTCTTCGGGCGGACCCAGTTGTTTCTCACCCAGCCATCGATCCATTTCTGGTTGAAGGCATCCACCAGATATTTCGAATCCGAATAGAGGTCCACCTCACAAGACCTGTTTAACGCCTCAAGTCCCGCGATCGCGGCCATCAGCTCCATCCGGTTATTGGTGGTCCGCACATATCCCGCGGACAGCTCCTTCTCGTGGAGAACCCCGTTTTTATCGATAAACTGGAGCACTGCTCCGTATCCGCCCGGCCCGTCCGGGTTTCCGCGGGCCGCTCCGTCTGTATAAAGTGTCACTTTCATGTCGTATTGTTTCCTCTCAGGATGTCTTATTTCATGATATTCCGGGCTCACTCAGTCATAAGCCGCAGTCAGAGATCCCATTTTTCGCAGAGTGCATTGACCTCCGCCGTAAACTTCTTGATATCCTTGTTTGCACAGTCGCGGTTCTTCTGGATGATCCGCACCAGACGTTCTCCTGCAGCCACGAGAAGAGCGAAGATCGACTTGTTCTCCTTCTGTCTTGCAGTCTCCTTCTGGATCGGAACGCCGACGGTCTGTTTAAGCCATACACCCGCTGCCAGATCGAACTCCGATCCCGAGAACGGGGCGTCCGCCACAAGGTCGTAGTCTGACCGCAGGAGATTCGCGAACTTCGTGCACACAAGGTCATCGCCGTGTACCATAAACACGCGGCCCGGTTTCTTCTTGAATGCATTGATCCAGGTGAGAAGTCCCTCCCTGTCCGCGTGACCGGAAAGTCCGTCTAACCTCACGATCTCCGCTTCCACGTCGATCGTCTCACCGAAGAGCTTTACGACCTCCGCACCATCAATCAGGCTTCGCCCAAGCGTTCCGATAGCCTGATATCCGGCGAATACGATCGTACATTCCTGCCTCCAGAGGTTATGTTTTAAGTGGTGGCGGATTCGTCCGGCATCACACATACCTGCCGCGGAAACAATGACCTTCGGCTCTGAATTGAAGTTTATAGCCTTGGAATCGTCACTGCTGACGGAAAGTTTCAGTCCGGGGAATCCGATCGGATTGATACCCCGGTTCACAAGATCCATTGCCTCCTCGTCAAAGCACTCGGAAATGTTTTTATTGAACACATGGGTCGCCTCGACAGCCAGCGGGCTGTCCACATAGACCGGGAATCCGTCATGTCCGGTGACGAGTCCCTCTTCCTTGATCTTACGGATAAAGTAAAGGATCTCCTGAGTCCTGCCCACCGCAAAGGCCGGGACCACAACATTTCCTCCGCGGTCCAAAGTTCTCTGGATGATCTTCGCGAACTCCTCGATGTGCTCATGGGTCCTGTCATGGGAGCGGTCGCCGTAAGTGCACTCCATCACCACATAATCCGCCTCATCCGTATACTGCGGGTCCTTGATCAGCGGCTTATTCTTGTTTCCGATATCGCCGGAGAACACGATCTTTTTCTTTACGCCGTCCTCGTCGATCCAGATCTCGATGGACGCGGAGCCGAGCAGATGGCCGACATCAGTAAAGCGTACCTCGATCCCTTCACAAATCGTCAGGATATCGCCGTAGTGGCACGGGACAAAGTGCTTTAAGACGCCCTCAGCGTCATTGACCGTGTAGAGTGCCTGAACTTCCGGATTTCCGGCACGTCTCGCCTTTCTGTTCTTCCACTCTGCCTCCATCTCCTGGATGTGGGCACTGTCCTTTAACATAATGTTGCAGAGATCACAGGTCGCCTGAGTCGCAAAGATCTGACCCTTGAAGCCCTTCGCGTAGATCAACGGCAAAAGGCCCGTGTGGTCGATATGGGCGTGGGTGATAAAGATGTAATCCACATCGGAGAACGGGATTGGAAGATCCGCATTCTCATAGACGTTTCCGCCCTGTTCCATACCATAATCGATCAGGATGTTTTTTCCAGCCGCATTGAGATAATGGCAGCTGCCAGTCACTTCATGATCCGCGCCGATAAATGTCAGTTTCATGGAACCCCTCCTCGCGCTGCAAATCAGCTGTATTATTTGCATCTATTATAGCAAATTTCAGATAATTATGCAAATCATTCCTCCATTACTGTCATTGATAATTTTCTGTAGCGTATCCTGGAGTTTCATCTGGCAATCCTCTGTCATCTGGGAGATCTTCGCCTGCATGCCGTCCTCCACGATCTGTTCCACAGATTTTCCAAAGATATTCGTATCCCAGACGCCGTCCTCCGTCGCTTCCCCGTCCTTTATGTACGCGATCAGATCCTTCGCCTGCTGCTCGTTTCCGACGATCGGGGCGATCTCCGTCTCGATCCGCGCTTTGATAAGATTGATGGACGGAGCCTGGGCATGGATCTTCACCCCGTATTTGCTGCCGTGGCGGATCAGCTCCGGCTCATCCAGGGAAATCTCCGTCTTATCCGGCAGGACGATGCCGTATCCTTTCTGCCGGACCTCCGCCAGGGCATTTTTCACCTTCTCATACTCGCCCTGCATCTCCGCTGAATCTTTTAGGATCTTAAACAGGCTGTATTCATCGCGCACCGGCAGTCCGGAGATGTCGCTCAGGACCTCAAAGTACGCATTCTCGTCGACGACGACCCGGATCGTCACGCGCCCGCTCGCAAGATTGAGTTCATCCGCGATCAGCTTTTTCACCGCCCGGTCTTCTTCCGGGACCGTCTCCTTCGGCACATCTTTCATCTGAACAGAACGTTTTAAAAGCTTTTCCGCCTCCGCGATCATGTCCGCCTTGATCGCATGGGTATCCGGCAGGATCTCCGCCCACTTCGGGATCTCGAGGTCGAGTTCCGTCACGGGGAACTCCAGAAGGACTCTCCCCAGGATCTCCTCAATGTCCTCCTTCTTTAACTGCTCACAGTTTGCCGCCCGGACCGGAACTCCGTACTGGTTTTCCATCTTAAGCGCCAGCGCTTTCGTATCCGCCGCATACGGTCTCGTGGAATTGAGCACGATCAGGAACGGCTTTCCGATCTCCTTTAGCTCTGAGATTGTCTGCTCTTCCGCTTCCCGGAAGTCCTCCCTGGTAAGCTCCCCGAAGCTCCCGTCGCAGGCCACGACAATACCGATGGTGGAATGGTCCCGGATCACCTTTCTCGTCCCGATCTCCGCCGCCTGGGTAAAGGGGATCTCGTAGTCGTACCAGGGAGTCTTCACAAGCCGTTCCTCCCCGTTTTCCGTGTGTCCTGCGGCGCCTTCCACCATAAATCCCACGCAGTCGATGAGCCGCACCTTCGCCCGGATCCCCTCCGCGAGTTCCAGCTCCGCCGCCTCCTTCGGGATAAACTTCGGCTCCGTGGTCATGATCGTCTTCCCAGCGGCGCTCTGCGGGAGTTCATCCCTGGTCTGCGACTTTTTCTGCCCGTCCGGAAGGTTCGGGAGAACGAGAAGTTCCATAAACCGCTTGATAAACGTAGATTTCCCGGTGCGCACGGGTCCCACGACGCCCACATAGATCTCGCCGCCCGTCCTCGCCTCGATATCCTTGTATACATGGAAATCATCCATAAAAATACCCCCTCGCATATACTGTTTCAGTGTATGCGCGAGGGGGATGTTTTTATTCACTCATGCGGCAGGTCTGTCCGGATCTTTATTCCCACGGAAGGTCGCTGTGCTCGATGCGCTTGTCGCGGAGCATCAGGTCAGCAACAGCCTCTTTCGCCGGTTTTCCTTCAAACAGGACCTCGTTGACCTGTTCAACGATCGGCATGGAGACGTTATATTTCTTTGCAAGCGCTCTCGCAGCCTTTGCGGAATAAACGCCTTCCACCACCATCTGGACTTCCTTCATGGCTTCCTCCATCGTGTATCCTTTTCCGATGAGGATCCCGGCACGGCGGTTTCTGCTGTGCATGCTTGCACATGTCACGATCAGGTCTCCGATCCCGGAGAGTCCTGTGTAAGTCTGATATTTTCCGCCCATGGCAACGCCAAGTCTCGCGATCTCCGCCATTCCGCGGGTGATGAGGGCCGCTTTTGCATTGTCCCCGTAACCAAGACCGTCAGCGATCCCGGCCGCCAGGGCAACAACGTTCTTCAACGCTGCTCCTGTCTCGATCCCCAGGACATCCGGACTCGTGTATACACGGAATACCGGACTGATGAAGGTGGACTGGATATACTCCGCGATCTTCTTTTTGTGGGATCCCGCAACACAGAGCGTTGGGAGTCCGCGGCTTACCTCTTCCGCGTGGCTCGGTCCGGAGAGAACGGCCGTCTCAGCCATCGGGAGCTCCTCTTTGATGATCTGTGTCATTGTATCGAGAGTATTCTCCTCGATCCCCTTTGCGACATCGACAATGAGCTGGCCATCCTTACAGAACGGTTTCATCTTCTGCGCCGTACTGCGCACGAAAACAGACGGGACTGCCATCACAAGAAGATCTTTATCCGCCATCGCCTTTTCAAGATCCGCAGTATAGATGAGTCCTTCCGGAAGTGTCACACCCGGAAGATTCCTGTGGGTCCTTGTCTTTGCCATCTCCTCGATCTCTGCCGGGATCGCGGACCAGAGTGTCACCTCATGTCCGTTATTTACCAGCAGTACCGCAATTGCGGTTCCCCATGTACCGGAACCGATAATACCAATCTTTTCCATGTTCAGGAACTCCTTTTTCTACGCCCTAAGGTTGATTTTCTTATGTACGCACCTGATGCCGGTTTATTTCTTTCCGCCCCAGAGCTTATTCTCCGTACCGGATAACAGTCGTTTAATATTTGCCCTGTGTCTCCAGATCGCCATCGCCATCAGAATAAAGGAGATGACAAAAAACTCCATGAGACTTCCTTCGGACACACGGTAATCCCCCCGTGATCCATAGATCAGCATCTGGATGAAGAATGAGATCACGACCAGGATCGATCCCAGGGACACATATCTTGTGATGATCACAGCGCCGAGGAACAGAGCCGCACAGACGAGCGTCACGCGCCAGTCCATGGACACGAGGATCCCCGCCATGGATGCGATCCCTTTTCCGCCTTTAAAGTGCAGATAGCACGGGAAATTATGTCCAAGGACAACTCCGAGACCCGCATAGAGCACGTAGAGGTCTGTATCCGGGCTTGCTTTAAAGATGATCCGGACTGCAAGACATGCGAAAACAGTCTTTAAAAAGTCGCCCGCAAAGACGATGAGTCCCGCCTTCTTTCCGAGAACCCGGAGCGCGTTTGTCGTTCCGGAGTTTCCGCTGCCGTAATTTCTGATATCGATATGGTTCATCTTCCCGTAAAGATATCCTGTCTGGAATAATCCAAACACATAACCTATAACAAGACAAAGCACTCTGCCCATCGCTTAATCCTTCTCCTTCCTCTCACGGATGATGAATTTCAGGGATGTTCCGCGGAAGCCAAAGGCCTCACGGATCTTGTTTTCCAGGTATCTCGTGTAGGAGAAATGCATTAACTCCTTATCGTTCACGAAAATTACGAAGGTCGGCGGTTTTACCGCAACCTGGGTCACATAGTAGATCTTTAAGCGTTTGCCCTTATCGGACGGCGGCTGCTGCATCGCGACAGCTTCTGTCACGATCTCGTTTAAGACGCCGGTCGCCACACGGAGCGTCTGGTTCTCGCGGACCATATCGATCAGCTCAAAGAGTTTTTCCATTCTCTGTCCGGTCAGGGCGGACACGAAGATATACTCCGCATACGGCATATAGGACAGGGTCTCTTTTAATTTTCTTGTGTACTCATAGATCGTCTTATCATTCTTCTCGATCGCATCCCACTTGTTGACAACAACGATCACGCCTTTTCCGCGGTCATGGGCGATCCCGGCGATCTTCGCATCCTGCTCGGTGATCCCCTCAACGGCGTCGATGACCATGAGGACCACGTCAGCGCGCTCAACGGCTGTTACCGTGCGGATGATGCTGTAGCGCTCGATATCCTCTTTGATCTTGCTCTTTCTTCTGAGACCGGCCGTATCGATAAAGATATATTCCGTGCCGTTTCTCACGATCTCCGTATCAACGGCATCTCTCGTTGTTCCGGCGATGTTGGACACGATCACACGGTTCTCGCCGAGAAGCTTATTGATAATGGAAGATTTTCCGACATTCGGTTTTCCGACGATCGCGATCCTCGGACGGTCGTCCTCGCTGTCGTCATACTGGTCCTCACGGAAGTATTTTACTACCTCGTCAAGGAGCTCACCGAGACCGAGTCTCGACGCTGCGGATACCGGAACCGGATCGCCGATTCCGAGGTTGTAGAATTCGTATACATCATTTCCGAATTTTGCCATACTGTCCACTTTGTTGACCGCAAGAACGACCGGTTTCTTGGACTTTCTGAGCATGTCCGCAACCTTGGAATCCGCGTCAACAAGTCCCTGGCGGACATCGACGATGAAAATGATCACGTCCGCGGTATCGATCGCGATCTGAGCCTGTTCCCGCATCTGGGCAAGGATGATGTCCTTGGAATCCGGCTCGATTCCGCCTGTATCGATCAGGGTAAAGTTGTTGTTTAACCAGGTGCAGTCCGCATAGATACGGTCTCTTGTCACACCCGGAGTATCTTTTACGATCGAGATCGTGCTGCCGGCAAGTACATTAAAGAGTGTGGATTTTCCCACATTCGGTCTGCCGACGATCGCCACTACTGGTTTACTCATATTTTTTCCTCATTTCTATACTTCGCCGTCCCAGTCCGGAATGACTTCTCCGTCTTCCGTGAGTCCGGCATCTTTCATTGTAAGCTCATATGCCCCGTGTTCCGCAGTCTGCTCTCTCGCCGCTTCCGGATCGAGGATCGCATCGACAAGGTCATATCCGCTTGATTTTACTATATTTATCGGAATCTGTAAAGCATCTTCCGCCTGGGTCTTTGTGATGTCATCCAGGAAAACTTCTTCTCCGCTTTTGAACATGACGGCCGGAAGAAGCAATCTCTCTCCCAGCGGTCTTTCTTTCAGCTGTGCGATCAGATCCTGCCCCGTGATGAGGCCGGCCACCGTGATCTTCTCCCCGAAGAAGTCATTCCGGATCCGATATACATGGACGTTTCGTCCCGGATAGACCTTTTCGATCTCCCTCACAAGCTTTTCCAGATACGGGTACGGCAGGTATCCCGTCGCGATCGAGAGTTCTTCCTTCACCCCGTCGTCCTTCTTCCCGTCCAGGGCGTCCATCACCTCTTCCTGAAGGAGGCGCAGCATGCCGACGCCATTTTCCAGCTGGATATATCCGTCATAGCGTCCTTCCTCCGGCATCTCCCGTTCCGCCAGAATATACCACTCGTCGCTTGCATGGATAAAATGGATCCCGTGGCGCTCATAATTGATCTTCTGCCATTTTTCGATCAGGTCGATGACCTCACAGGCATCTTCCTTTGTAAACGGTTCCAGCGGATAAAGGCCGTCACGGTATTTCGAGAGTCCGACCGGAACAACCGACACACTCTGCATTACCGGCGCATACTTTGAGAGCTGCTCGATCGTGTACGCCAGTTCCTTTCCGTCATTGACGCCTTTGCAGAGAACGATCTGCCCGTTCATCTCCGTCTCCGCCTCGTAAAGCCGGTCGATCTTCTTTAACGCCTCCCCCGCAAACCGGTTGTGGAGCATTTTGCAGCGCAGCTCCGGGTTCATCGTCTGGACCGAGATATTGATCGGAGCCAGATGGAAACGGATGATACGCTCGATATCCTTGTCCTTCATATTTGTCAGGGTGATGTAGTTTCCCTGGAGGAACGAAAGTCTCGAGTCATCGTCCTTAAAGTAGAGAGTTTCACGCATTCCCGGCGGCATCTGGTCGATAAAGCAGAATATGCACTTGTTGGAACATGACTTGTAGTCACTCATGAGTCCGTTCTCGAAGGTGAGTCCTAAGTCCTCCCCGCCGCTCTCGATCTCAAGTTCCCACTCTTCGCCGTCTGCTTTCCGGACGACCATCACGAAGCTCTCAGCGTCCGTCATATAATCATAGTCGAAGATATCTTCCAGTTCCTCCCCGTCTATGGTAAGAAGCACATCGCCCGGCTCCAGTTCCAGTTCTTCTGCGATGGAACCGGGAGCGACTGCCGTAATTTTATGTCCCTGATATTTCACTTTATTTTCCCTTCCTGCATGGTTCTAAACACAATCATACCAATCTTCCTCCAATTTGTAAAGGAATGTTCTGACGAATTTTCATGCGAAACTATTGACGAAAAATGTCCGAAAATGGTATACTCGGCGTGGAATGCCTGCTCATCCCGTATAATAAGGAAATGCAGGTCAAAAATATGATCGGACAGTCTGACCTGACAAGAGATCAGACCGCACCACTAAAAATCGGAGGATTATCTGACATGTCTAATCAGTACGTTTTCAACGACCGTCTGCCGCTCGCACCGCTTAAGATCGCTGCTCTTGAGAGCTGCCGTGATCTTGCGCAGAAAGTCAATGACCACATCGTAAACTTCCGCCGCAACGATACGGAAGAATTAATTCGCCGTCAGGGCAATTTACAGTACCGCGGCTACGATGTTGACTCCTACCTTCTCGACTGCGCATGCCCGCGTTTCGGAAGCGGTGAAGCAAAGGGAATCGTAAATGAGTCTGTTCGCGGAACCGATATTTTCTGCATGGTCGATGTGACAAACCACTCTCTCACCTACAAGATGTCCGGATATGTAAACCACATGTCCCCGGATGACCACTACCAGGACTTAAAGAGGATCATCGGTGCGACCGCATCAACTGCACACCGCATCAACGTGATCATGCCGTTCCTTTACGAGAGCCGTCAGCATAAGCGTACTCACAGAGAGTCTTTAGACTGCGCAATGGCGCTTGAAGAGTTAGTAAGCATGGGCGTGTCCAACATCATCACATTTGATGCACACGACCCGCGTGTACAGAATGCGATCCCGTTATCCGGTCTCGACAATTTCATGCCGACCTACCAGTTCGTAAAAGCACTGTTTAAACATGACAATACCTTAAAGATCGATAAAGACCACTTAATGGTCATCAGCCCGGATGAGGGTGCTATGAGCCGTGCCGTATACCTCGCCAACAACCTCGGCGTTGATATGGGTATGTTCTACAA
Source organism: Pilosibacter rotomagensis (assembly GCF_045062245.2). NCBI lineage: Bacteria > Bacillati > Bacillota > Clostridia > Eubacteriales > Clostridiaceae > Pilosibacter > Pilosibacter rotomagensis. The sequence continues at coordinate 2,102,930 of NZ_CM170323.1, forward strand.
GAGAAGAGACTACTCCAAGGTCATCAACGGAAGAAACCCGATCGTTGCCCATGAGTTCCTCGGAAGCTCTGTAGAAGGAAAGACTGTGATCGTTGTCGACGATATGATCGCATCCGGCGAGAGCATGCTCGACACCGCAAAAGAGTTAAAGGAGCGCAAAGCTGAGAAGGTTGTTGTATGCTGTACCTTCGGTCTCTTCACTGCAGGCTTCGACAAATTCGACGAGTTCTACCAGAAGGGTTATATCGACAGCGTTGTCACAACAAACTTAAACTACCGTTCCCCGGAACTCTTCACAAAGGAATGGTATGTGGAAGCTGATATGAGCAAGTACATTGCTGCCATCATCAACTCCTTAAACCACGACGTTTCCATCGGAAACTCCCTGTCCCCGACAGACAAGATCCAGAAGCTCATCAGAAAGTACAACGAGGGACTTCTGTAATCCTGAATTTCAGAAAATCTTTTACGCCGCCCGGTTTCTATTATGGATCCCAGGCGGCGCTTTTTAGTTTCATAAGAAAGTGCGGACTTTGGCTCGCTGTTCGCGCAAACTGGAAAAAGGGCGGGAACCCTGACACTTCTGCCGGGATTCCCGCCCCTTCTTATATTATTGCAATTTTTAGTTTCCGTTCGTACGTCTCACCTTGCTGATATCCAGCTTATCGGCTGCGGAGGAGTCAAACTCGACCGCAAACTGTACATTGTCAGGAAGTGCTTTCTTCTTCAGGACCTCGAAGTACTGGGATGCATCCTTGATGACAAGTCCTGTTGTATTCCAGTTGTCGCCCGGAAGGATCCATACCTTTACGTTTGCAACTTTCAGCTCATACGGAAGCTTCTGGGATACCCACTCGGTCTTTCCGTATTTGGACAGACAGTTATATACATCGCCCATCGTAAGTTTTCCAGTCGATCCGTCAAAGAGTTCCGTCTTCTCGTAAGTGTTTGTTCCGCCCTTGTCGCTTGCCTCCTGGAGCGTATCGGCATTCAGTTTCAGATTTCCGGAATTTACGGCTGCTGCCTGTGTCGGCTGCGGATTTGCCTTTGTGGTCTCCTTCACAGTTTCTTTTACCGCCGCTGTCGTCTCCTTTGCCGCAGCGGAAGTTTCCTCTTCGGTCTCTGCCGCCGTTTCTTCTTCCGTTTCATCTGCAGCATCCGTCTCATCGCCGGCTGTCTCATCATCCTCATATGGATTGTGATCCAACAATTTTCCGTCCACATCCGCGAAACGTCCGTCCGGAGTCGTGTCGTCCACCAGCATTCTTCCGTCATCCTCGAAGTAATATACCGCGCCGTCAAGCTGCTGGTATCCTGTCACTGCACTCGCATAGAGGCGTCCGGCCGCCGAGCTGAAGTAATAAGAGCCGCCGGTCTCATCCGTATACCATCCAAGTCTCCAGGAACCGTCCTTGTTAAGGCAATATGTATAATCTCCACCGCTGATCACGCCCGCGTCATAGTTGGACGGCGCCAGTGCGAACGCACGTTTGTAATATTTGGAAGCGCCTTCCACATCTCCGGCCTCCAGGAGTTCATCTGCTTTCGCATATGCCTCATCCGCTGCGGAAGAACGATAACTGTCCAGTTCCTCTTTATAGCTCTTATTTCCAGGTCTCATGGAAGCTGCCTTCTCCCAGAATTTCAGGCATGCATCCACATCCTCAAGTTCCATATAATAGGAGGATGCTGAATTTAAAAATTCATCCAGCTGCTCATCCGTCACCGTGGAATTCTGGTTGACAAAGCGCTCCAGTCCGCTCTGGACGATGCTCTCCGCCTCTTTTGCCTTTCCGGTATCAACATACACGGTGATCAGCATGGAATACGCATCGATCCGGTCCGGAGCTTCATCGATCACGGCCTTTAAAGTCTCAATCGCCTGGTCATTTTTCCCTTCGTCATAACAATACTGCCCGTAGGAAATTCTCGCCTCCAGCAGAGCACTTTTAATACTCTCATCGTTCTGATCCGCTTTCTGGAGGACTGCCACTGCGTTTTCGTAGTCATCCATCATGGAGTACGCTTCTGAGAGCTGTAAGGAGTTCTCCACGGTAACCCCGTCGATCTCCTGAAGCTTTAAGAGCCACGGGATCGCAGTCTCATAGTCTTCATTGTCTGTCAGGACCTGGCAGATCGAGCGGATGCAGTTCTCCTGCTCTTTCTCCAGGGACGGATCTTTCGTCTTTTCATATCCCTGTTTTAAGATTGCCTCCGCCTCGTCATATTCCTCATTTCCGATATATGCCTTGGAAAGCTGGATATAAGCTTTGCTGTAATTCGGATCGAGTTCAATACATTTTAACAGTGATTCGATCGCACTCTCATAATCTTCTTCTCCAACATACCCGGCTCCTTCCTTATAAAGGCTCTCCGCTTCTGTTGAACTTGCCTGCGCTTCCTGGGTCACACCGTTCACCGAAGTGTCTTTCTTTCCGCACGCGGAGCAGAGTACAAGCGCCGCGGCCATGATCAAAAACCATTTTCTCATTCTAATTCCTCATTTTCTGTCGGAGCATTCTGCATCCCGGAAATCTTTTATCCGATCAGCAGGCTGTCACGTTCCAGTCTTTGTTCATAAAACGGTCATCCATAAACTGTAACGATTTTTCCGTTCATTCGTCTACATTATAGCTTATCAGTTTATAACTATACCATTTTTCTCTCTTTCTGTCCAGATGTAAGTCAATGGAAAACTATGGCATAACTTCGGCAAAACTGTGAACGTTCCGGGAAATCTCCTCACTCCGGTCAGGAAGTCTGTATTTTAACAAGGCTACGGAAGTCTCTTACCTCTTCTGCAAGGTAATAGGCAGGGAATGGAATTTGCCTGTATCAGGCGGAACGTAAATATCTTTTGACCTCAACAAGTGAAAACACGCTTCGCGAGTTTCCCCTTGTTATCGCGACAGTCGCCAAGGTCTCGCGCAAGAGCGGACTTTGGCTCGTTGTTCGCGTAAAAAAGGGGACCAGCCTTGCGGCTGATCCCTGAATTCGTAGTCTGTTCGTAACTGTTCAGTGTCCTCACAGTTACGTGCAAAAATCCATTCCAAATCAGCTCCGCCGATGGGATTTTTGCCTTCCGTCCCATGTTTTATTACGGTCAGCGCAGCAAGTGAGCAGACCTACTGAATAGTTACCTCTATTCTTATCTTTCAAAAACTTTAAGCGTCCACTTCTCCGCCTGCAGTTCTCGCTTCCACTTCTTTCTTCTGTACATCGCCAGGAGCCTGCTCGTAACGGCTGAATTCATAGGAGAATTCTCCGATACCGCCAGTCATGGAGCGGAGATCCGTATTGTAGCCGAACATCTCGGACATCGGGACATCCGCCACGATCTCCTGTTTTCCGCCATGGAGAGAGTTCATTCCGAGAACGCGTCCTCTTCTTCTGTTCAAATCACCCATAACATCGCCGGTGAACTTATCCGGAACAACGACTTTCACAGAGGCGATCGGCTCTAAGAGAACAGGATTTGCTTCCATAAATCCTTTCTTGAAGGCCATTGTTGATGCCATCTTGAACGCCATCTCGGAGGAGTCTACCGGATGGTAGGAGCCATCGAGAAGAGTTGCCTTGATGCCGACTACCGGGTATCCTGCCAGAGGTCCCTTTAAGCAGCATTCCTGCACGCCTTTTTCAACTGCCGGGAAGTAGTTCTTCGGAACCGCTCCGCCGAATACTTTCTCTTCAAAAATATACGGGGTCTCAAGGTCGCCGGACGGTTCAAAGGACATCTTGACATCACCGAACTGTCCATGTCCGCCGGACTGTTTCTTATAGCGGCCAGGAGCTTCCACTTTCTTGCGGATCGTCTCGCGGAACGCAAATTTCGGTTTGGAGAGTTCCACATCGACTTTGTAGCGGCCGAGAAGCTTGCTGACTGTAACTTCGAGCTGCTGGTCACCGATTCCGTAGAGTAAGCTCTGACGATTCTCCGTATCGTTCACAACGCGGAGTGTCAGATCCTCCTCCATCATTCTTGCGAGTGCGCTGGAGATCTTGTCCTCGTCGCCCTTTGTCTTGGCTGCAAACCGCATATAAGTGTACGGTGTGGAGATCTTCGGTTTGTGGTATACGATCGGAGCAGATCTGAGGGCGATCGTATCGCCGGTCTGTGTCACGGAGAGTTTCGCTACAGCACCGATATCGCCGGCCCTTAACTCCGGAACCTCGATCACGTCCTTGCCTCTCAGCACGTAGACTTTTGCGATCTTTTCTTCTGCGTCTTTATTTACATTGTAAAGGGTGCTGTCCGGTTTTAATGTTCCGGTGCATACCTTCATTAAGGAATATTTTCCGATAAACGGGTCAACGATGGTCTTGAATACTCTCGCAGAGAGGGAAACCTCGTCATTGTATTTTGCGGTGAAATGCTCGCCGTTTGATACGTCAACGCCGACGCACTCGCCCTTATCCGGTGACGGGAAGTAGCGGTCGATCGCATTTAACAGCGCATTGAAGCCCTGGCAGTTGGTTCCGGAACCCATCATGACCGGAACGATCGAACCGTCGCACACATGAGTCTGTACTGCGGTATAAATCTCATCCTGCGTGAATTCTTCGCCGGAGAAGTAACGTTCCATGTACTCTTCACTCGTCTCGGCAACTGCCTCGATCAGGGCGTCACGGATAATTCCGAGGTTTTTCTTTGTGTACTCCGGGATCTCGCAGTCCTCATAATCGGACAGGTTCGTAAAGCGGCGGCCCTGCATCTTGACTGCGTTTACGAAACCGACGAATTTCTCGTTTTCGCGGATCGGCACCTGGAACGGAGCGATCTTTCTTCCGAACTTCTTCTCAAGTTTTAAGATCAGTTCACGGAAGGATGCGTGATCATCATCCATGTTTGTGACAAATATGATTCTCGGGAGTTTATATTCTTCACACAGATCCCATGCTTTTTCTGTACCAACTTCGATCCCTGCCTTGCAGTTTACAACAATGATCGCTGCGTCAGCGGCGCTGACAGCCTCTTCCACTTCACCAACGAAATCGAAGTAACCCGGGGTATCAAGAAGGTTGATCTTGATCTTTCCTTCTGCTCCCTCGTACTCGATCGGAACCATTGTAGTGGAGATCGAGAACTGTCTCTTGATCTCTTCTTTATCATAGTCACTGATCGTATTTCCGTCAGCAACCTTGCCCATTCTCTTTGTAACGCCGGTCAGATAAGCCAGTGCCTCGGCTACCGTCGTCTTACCGGCGCCGCCGTGCCCTAAAAGTACAACATTTCGGATCTGTTTTGTTCCATAAATATCCATATGAATCCCTCCCGTATATGTTTTTTTGCCATTTTTTCAAAAGACTTCCGCAAATTACGGAGTTCAGATGTTCTGGCGATACTGCTTATTGCCTATGGTCATATTTTACCAAAACTTTTCGAATTTTTCAAGCTAAATATCGAAATTGCACAAAATATTTTCGATTGTTTTTGGGATATTGCGGAAAACATGGGCGTTTTGGCGGAAAAGCTTTTAAAAATCTGGGTGGGTTTCTTATTTTCTGCGATATTTTTGAGATTGAGGAAAGATTTGTTTTGCGGTGAGTTTCCGGGTGGGAGTGCCGGGATCAAGCACTCCCACCCGGAAACTCACCGCCCGCGAATGGAATGGCAGCGCGGGGTTTTCAATTTATAAAGTTTTATAGAATGTGAATAGGATCTCTCCTCCGCAGTCGTTACAGTGCCGTGCAGTTTTCTAAGTCAGAAAAAAGATAAGAAATGCATCGATGATCCGGGTCTTGATTTTGCCACTTTAAAGTGTTGATTTTTTTCTGTTGACATTCCCACACCCATGTTATAAAATCGAAGAGATAAAGGAGGGATTACAAAATGTCTGATTCTACTTTTGGTTTTATCGGTCTTGGTCTCATCGGCGGTTCGATCGCCAGAGGCCTGCGCCGCGCAAATAAAGATATTACCATTATGGCGTACATGCGGACCCGCTCGAAGCTTGAGCAGGCAAAGAAAGAGGGGACGATCGATATCATCCTTGACGGGATCGATGAGACGCTCTCCGCATGTGACATCATCTTTCTCTGTACCCCGGTGGAGTACAATGCCATGTATCTGGAAAAGGTCCGTCCGTTCTTAAAACCGGGTGCCATTATCACGGATATCGGCAGCACAAAGACCGACATCCACAAGGCTGTGGAACGGCTCGGATATGAGGATGTCTTCGTTGGCGGTCATCCGATGGCAGGCTCTGAAAAGACCGGTTATGAGAGTTCAACTGACCATCTTCTCGAAAATGCCTACTATATTATTACTCCGACCGCAAGATCGACTCCGGAACAGATCGACCGGATCCGCGAAGTCGCCCTGGCGATCGGTGCCCTGCCGCTTGTTCTGGATTACCATGAGCACGATTTTTCTGTCGCCGCGATCAGTCATCTCCCGCACCTTGTTGCGTCCAGTCTCGTCAATCTTGTCCATGACAATGATTCGAAGGACGAGATCATGAAGCGGCTGGCGGCCGGCGGTTTTAAAGATATCACGAGGATCGCCTCCTCCTCCCCTGTCATGTGGGAGCAGATCTGCATGACAAATACTGAAAATATCCTGACCCTCCTGAAGCGCTACATCGCGTCCCTGGAGTCCATCTGTGATACGCTCGAGCACCATGACGGAAGTGCAATCTACCGGATGTTCGAGGAATCAGGAAAATACCGTTCTTCCTTCCCGAACCGCGGCCGCGGTCCGATCGAGCGCGATTATTCCTTCAGTGTCGATGTTCTCGATGAACCGGGATCCATCTCCGTCCTCTCCGCGATCCTTGCCGCAAAGGGCATCAGTGTCAAAAACATGGGCATCAATCACAGCCGTGAGGAAGGGGAAGGCGCTCTCCGCATTTCCTTTTATAAAGAAGAACAGAAAAATGAGGCAGCAAGTCTCCTGAAGAGTCACAACTACGTTCTGACAAAATAACAAGTGAAAACACGCTTCGCAAGTTTCCCCTTGTTATCGCGACAGTCGCCAAGGCCTCGCGCAAGCGCGGACTTTGGCTCGTTGTTCACGCAAATAAAAACATCGAGGTATTTACCATGAAACTCCATAAAGCAGCTCATATCCGGGGCGAGATCACTGTCCCGGGTGATAAATCCATCTCCCACCGCAGCGTCATGTTCGGCTCCATTGCGAAGGGGACTACGGAGATCCACAATTTCTTAGAGGGCGCTGACTGCCTTTCGACCATCGGCTGTTTCCGCCGCATGGGGATCGAGATTGAAAATAAAAACGGTACCGTAATCGTCCACGGAAAGGGCATGCACGGGCTGACCGCCCCGTCCGGGACGCTTGACTGTGGAAATTCCGGAACGACAACGAGACTCATCTCCGGCATTCTCGCTCCTCAAAATTTTGATGTAACACTGACCGGTGACGAATCGATCCAGAAGCGCCCTATGAAGCGGATCATCGAACCGCTGTCCATGATGGGCGCTGACATCAAGAGCATCCGCGGCAATGACTGTGCGCCGCTTAAAATCTGTGGAATGCCGCTCGCAGGCATCCACTACACATCAAAAGTTGCCTCCGCCCAGGTGAAATCCGCCATTCTTCTCGCAGGTCTCTATGCAGACGGTCTCACGACCGTCACTGAGCCGCAGGTATCGAGAAACCACACGGAACTCATGCTGAAATTTTTCGGCGCTGAACTGGAGTCCAAAGAAACTTCCGTGACGATCTGGCCGGCAACGGAGCTTTTCGGCAACCGGATCGATGTCCCGGGTGACATCTCCTCATCCGTCTATTTTGTCGCAGCCGGCCTCATCCTGCCAAATTCCGAAGTCCTGATAAAAAATGTCGGGATCAATCCGACAAGAGCCGGACTCATCAAAGTCTGTGAGGCGATGGGCGCTGATCTGACGCTCTTAAATGAGAACCACGGGAACGCGGAGCCAACGGCCGATCTCCTCGTCCGTACCAGCAGCTTAAAAGCCTGCACCATCGAAGGGGATATCATCCCGACGCTCATCGACGAACTTCCGACGATCGCCATGATGGCATGTTTTGCAGAAGGTACCACCGTGATCCGCGACGCCGCCGAATTGAAAGTAAAGGAATCCAACCGGATCGCCATCATGGTCGAAAACCTGCGTGCGATGGGCGCTGATGTCGAAGAGACGGAAGACGGCATGATCATCCACGGTGGAAAACCGCTCCACGGCGCTGTCATTGACAGCCATAAAGATCACCGGATCGCAATGACCTTCGCAGTTGCCGCGCTGGCCGCTGAGGGGGAGACGGAAATCCATGACGCAGACTGCGTGAATATCTCCTATCCGGCGTTTTACAAGGAACTGGAGAGACTGACAGAATAAGAGCAAAGATTCGTATAAAAAGGGACATGGAACCATCCAATAACTGATGGTCCATGTCCTTTTTATATGGATCGAACACACGTGAGACTTCGTGCGTATTTTGTGGAAAGTCTAAAAAAGGCAAAGAAAAAAGATAACCCCAGGCACATAGGAATGCTCAGTACTAAGCGCCTACCCCATTTTGGGACCCAGTGTTAATCCTTCACAAGTTATCTTATTTGTATTATAATATTATGTTTGATCTTTGCCAATGTATAACATTAAACAGTAAAAAAGTATCATCACAGCAAGACCAAGCAAGAATACAAATCCAAGCAGGGCCGACATTTTTTATGGATCCTTGATCATCCCATTGCAATCCGGTACAAAAAGCATACGTCAAAGCACGGAAGAGGTGGCAAACATCATGTCAGACACGCTTCTGAATGATCCTGTAGTTGTCAATCACAGGTAAAAATTCAACAGTAGACAAATAGTAGACAAATCACCTTTTTTGCCCTCTTTCGGACCTACTTTTCAAACCTGTAAAAACACGAAAACCCCTTGATTTCTCAAGGGGTTTTGTAATCAGCTCCCGGCCGGACTCGAACCGGCGACCTACGCATTACGAATGCGTTGCTCTACCAACTGAGCCACGGAAGCACCTTTAAAAAATGCTGCTGCTTACGCAACAGCAAGTGACCTGTCCGGGAATCGAACCCGGGTTTACGCCGTGAGAGGGCGTCGTCTTGACCGCTTGACCAACAGGCCTTGGTTTGTATAAGTCGAGGCGACAAGATTCGAACTTGCGACCTCTGCGTCCCGAACGCAGCGCTCTACCAAACTGAGCCACGCCTCGATTACGTACGTAAGTATAATACAGATTTACGGAAATGTCAACAGCTTTTTTTGATTTTTTTCTATTTTTTGCATTTTTTCTACATTAGCTACACTTTTGGCGTTTCTTCACTGTAAAACAGCCTCCTGCCAGGGAGTCTCTGGACTCCGCTCACTCTCCCACAAGCTGCTATCAAAGGTTTTGTATACTATTTTCACTCTTCTTGCGGATCACCTTTTCATTATCCTGAATTTCCGCAAAGAAATTAACAGAAAAGTTTTCCATTTTATCAAAATTGTGGTATAATATCTGTACACAAATATATTCATCAGAGGGGGCGTTCTTATGAAGGCAATCAGAATCATTCTTTCTATCGCAATGCTGGTCACTGCCGGTCTCGGCGCATTCAATGTGATCCCGCTTCGGACCGCATATTTCACACTGATCATTCTCGTTGCCGTTACGGTCTGTATCCGCATCACCCGCAGGATCATCAGCAATGACACCCCGCACACAGTCGTCCGCATTATCAGTGAGATCATCGCATCCCTCTGTATTCTGGGATTCGCGTTTTTTACTTACCGCACGATCGGATAAATGTTCATAAATCGCAAAAGCCTGGCATCGCATATATGATGCCAGGTTTTTATAATAGATACTATGCGGGCATGCTCACCACAGACTGCCCGTTTTCCGATTGCATGACTGACAGCAACTCAGGCGGCACTTCACCACAAATATATTTTTTACATCATCTTCTTGATCGTCTCACAGAGCTCTGCCACCGCAGTCTCCTCATTCCCATTCCGGATATCTTCCACCACACAGGTTTTGATATGATTTGACAGCAGGACCTTACAGAAGCCATTCAGTGCAGACTGCACCGCCGATACCTGGACCAGGATATCCGGGCAGTAGCGCTCGTCCTGGACCATGGCTTTGATGCCGCGGACCTGTCCTTCGATCCGGCTCAAACGGTTTAAAAGGTCCTTCTCTTCTTTTTCTGTCCTGTGTTTGTGGCGGCAGTGACAGACTGCATCATCGGTCCCTGCATCCGCAGCTGCCGCGTTTTCTGCCGCTTCTGCGCCTGTTTCCATATTTATGTTCATTGCCCCGTCTCCCCCGGAACAACAACATGATCGTTTTTCCATGTGCGACCTCCCAAATTTTTATATGTCCATGATAGCAGGAAAAGCCGCCCCGGAAGTATTGCATCCCGGGACAGCACATCTTCGACATCTGAGAAAATGCCATGATCCGTCTGAAAAACTGATCAGCCGATCACCTTATAATCCTTATCCTCGATCGCTTTCTTTAACACTTCTGTCGGAACATCCTTTGTAAGTGTCACAGTCGCAGTTCCTTTTACGTGATCTGCCTCTGCAGCAGATACGCCGTCGATCGCCTCGAGCGCCTTCTTTACAGTTGCCTCACAGTGACCGCACATCATACCTTCTACTTTCAGTGTCTTTTCCATAGTTTTACTCTCCTTCTCTTTCTTATGAGATTTTGTTTTTATCTTTTTGTCCCTGTCGGAACGCCGGATATCAAAGAAATTTAAACGCAGGGCGTTTGATACGACGCAAAAGCTCGATAAGCTCATCGCCGCAGCGCCGAACATCGGATTTAACTTCCACCCGAATACCGGGATCCAGAGTCCCATCGCGAGCGGAATTCCGATCACATTGTAGAAAAATGCCCAGAACAGATTCTCGTGGATATTTGTGAGTGTCGCGCGGCTCAGGCGGATCGCTGCCGGAACATCTGACAGGCGGCTCTTCATGAGGACCACATCCGCCGCATCGATTGCGACATCCGTTCCCGCTCCGATCGCAATTCCCATATCGGCTCTCGTGAGCGCCGGGGCATCGTTGATCCCGTCACCGACCATGGCAACCTTGCCTTTTTCTTTCAGCTTCCGGATCACGCTCTCTTTGCCGTCCGGAAGGACTTCGGCGATGACCTCGTCGACGCCGGCCTCTTTTCCGACCGCCTTCGCGGTGCGATCATTGTCTCCGGTCAGCATGACCACATGGATTCCCATGTTCTGAAGCTCCCTGATCGCCTGCGGGCTGTCTTCCTTGATCATATCCGCAACGGCGATGATGCCGATAAGTCTCTCATTCTCTGCAAAGAACAGCGGAGTCTTTCCACTCTCCGCGAGAGTTTCCGATTTCTGTTTCATCTCTTCCGGCACATTCACATGACTTCCGATAAAGTTCATGTTTCCACCGTAGATCGTATTTCCGTTTAATTTCGCAGAAAGTCCGTTTCCCGGAAGAGCCGCAAAGTCTGCCACGTCGGCTGCGGAAAGTCCCATCTCCTCGCCTTTTAAGAGAACTGCCTTTGCGAGCGGATGTTCACTCTTCTTCTCGAGCGCATACGCCATCGATAAAAGTTCTGTCTCTGTGATCCCCTCCGCCGGGACAATGTCTGTCACGCGGGGTTCGCCGCTTGTGATCGTTCCCGTCTTATCCAGGGCAACGATCTCCACTTTGCCCGTCTCCTCAAGGGAAACCGCTGTCTTAAAGAGAATTCCGTTCTTCGCTCCCATTCCGTTGCCGACCATGATGGCAACCGGAGTCGCAAGGCCTAACGCACACGGGCAGCTGATCACAAGAACGGAAATTCCTCTCGCCAGAGCGAATGCCATCGTCTCACCCGCAAGGAGCCAGCCGATCGTCGTGATCACTGCGATCGTGATGACTGCCGGCACGAACACGCCGGAGACTTTATCTGCGATCTTCGCGATCGGAGCTTTTGTGGCTGCCGCATCGCTGACCATTTTGATAATCTGGGAGAGCGTCGTGTCCTCTCCGACTCTGGACGCCTCGCAGCGGATAAATCCGGACTGGTTTAAGGTTGCTGCCGAAACAAGATCGCCTGCTGCCTTATCGACCGGAATGCTCTCACCCGTGAGGGCGGACTCGTTCACCGCGCTGTTTCCTTCCAGCACGATACCATCCACGGGTATATTTTCACCCGGGCGGACAACAAAGACATCACCTTTCTTGACCTGTGCGATCGGGACTGTGGTCTCCACGCCGTCCTTTTCGATCACCGCAGTCTTCGGTGCCAGCTTCATTAAGCCCTTTAAGGCATCGGTGGTGCGGCCCTTTGATCTCGCTTCCAGCATTTTTCCGACCGTGATCAGCGTCAGGATCATCGCAGCAGATTCAAAATAGAACTCGTGCATATATTCCATGACCGCGTCCATGTTTCCCTTTACCTGGACATCCGTCATCATGAACAGCGCGTATGTGCTCCACGCGAAGGACGCACTCGATCCAAGGGCGACCAGAGTGTCCATATTCGGGGCGCCGTGAAGCAGACTCTTAAAGCCGCTGATGAAGAATTTCTGGTTGATCACCATGACGATCACGGTGAGAAGAAGCTGTGTAAGCCCCATCGCCACATGGTTTCCATCGAAAAATTTCGGAAGCGGCCAGTTCCACATCATATGCCCCATGGAGAAATACATGAGGACCAGGAGAAAACCGATGGAGGAGACAAGTCTTTTTTTCAGGACCGGAGTCTCATGGTCTTCCAGGGCCGATTCATCGTAGAGCGCGCTGTCTCCGTCTCCATCTGATTTTTCTGCACCTTTTACGGACGCCCCGTATCCGGCAGCCTGGACCGCCGCAATAATTTCCGAGGAAGAAGCTGTCCCTTCGACTCCCATCGAGTTCGTGAGTAGACTCACAGAACACGAGGTGACGCCAGGCACTTTGGAAACCGCCTTTTCCACGCGGGTCTGGCAGGCAGCGCAGCTCATTCCTGTAACTGTATACTGTTCCATATCGTCGTTCCTTTCTGTTGCTGTATACCCATACCTGGTATATGTAAATAGTAACATAGAATACGGAAATGTCAAGGGCTGTTATTGAGATTTTTTGTCACTGATCCGTATACATGCAATCCGCCAAAGTCCTGTATCATCGGTACTCTTCTTGCACATTCCATTCTTTTATTCTATAATGATCGTAAAATATTATGCAGGAATACTCTTCTCTTAAAGAACACCAGAATCAGAACAAACAGGAGGAACTAAAATGGCAGTTGTAAAACCATTTATATGCATCAGACCAGCAAAGGAACATGCAGCGGAAGTAGCTGCTCTCCCCTATGATGTGTATAACCGGAAAGAGGCATGTGCGGCGGTAAAAGGAAATCCTCTTTCTTTTTTAAATATCGACCGGGCGGAGACCCAGTTTTCCGATGATGTCGATATCTATGCGGACTGTATATACGAAAAGGCAAGAGAGCTGCTCGATTCGCAGATCGCGGACGGGATCTACGTGACAGACGCAGGGGATCACTACTATCTTTACGAGCTGACGATGGACGGACGCAGCCAGACAGGGATCGTCGCCTGCTGTTCCATTGATGATTATGTGAACGGTGTGATCAAAAAGCATGAAAACACCAGGGAGGAAAAAGAACTGGACCGCATCCGCCATGTGGATACCGTCAATGCGCAGACAGGTCCTATTTTTCTGGCCTACCGGCAAAATATAGCCTTAAAGGAGATCGTTGCAGAAGAAAAAACGAAACCGGCTCTCTATGATTTTGTGTCCGACGACGGGATCCGCCACCGGGTATGGCGGATCGACGGAGCAGACCGGACAGACGCCATTGAAGCTGCATTTGCTGCGATTCCGTCCACCTACATCGCAGACGGGCATCACAGAGCCGCCTCCGCCGTAAAAGTCGGTCTGAAGCGCCGTACAAAGCATCCCGGTTATACGGGTGAAGAACCGTTCAACTATTTTCTCTCTGTATTATTCCCGGATGAGGAACTTATGATCCTCCCGTATAACCGGGTGGTCAGGGATCTGAACGGGATGAGCACGGAACAGTTTTTTGAGAAATTAAAAGAAAAATTCGAACTGGAAGAAATCGGGAAAGAACCTTATGCTCCGGTTCAAAAAGGAACCTTCGGCATGTATCTTGACGGGACATGGTACGTGTTAAAGATCCTTCCGCAGTACAGAAGCGCTGATCCGGTAAAGGGACTGGATGTCTCGATCCTTCAGGATCATCTTCTTGCACCGGTTCTTGGGATCGGTGATCCGAGAACCGATAAACGGATCGACTTTATCGGCGGAATCCGCGGATTAAAGGAGCTGGAACGCCGCGTTGGTGAAGATATGGAAGTCGCATTTTCCATGTATCCGACGTCCATCGAAGAACTTCTTTCCGTGGCGGACGCAGGACTCCTGATGCCGCCGAAGTCTACCTGGTTTGAGCCGAAGCTCCGAAGCGGATTATTTATCCACCGATTAAGCTGATCACAAGACGCCCGCCCAGTGTTCATTCACCGGACGGGCGTCTGACCAGTTCAAATCCTGAACCGACAATATAAAACTCTAGTAAAGCGGACATTCGCAATCCGCTTCGCTACTTGCTCATGAACGCAGTCGCTTCGCGATCTGTCAGTGGGAGCTTTCAACTCCCACTGACATAAGCATCCCACTCACCCACCGCTTAGTGCTCCGCGCACTTGAAGCGGGGGAATGCTTATCTGCGTTCAAAATTTCTTTATGCATCCCTTGATACGATCGACCGACTTTCCATTTAGTTTCCGTTTATCTCCAGAACTTCGTCTTCTCGACAAGCTTCGCATACACCCGCTCCACAAACCACGGCTCCGTAGATTTCTTTAACGCCGCCTCCGGCGTAAACCAAGCGACCCCACTGTTCTCATCCGCCTTCACAGACACCTGTTCCTCAGAATCCGCTTCCAGAAGATACGTCACATTCAGATGCAGATGACTGGACACATACCGTCCTTTTTTCACATGTCCGTCAACGGTGAGTGATTCCAGCGAAAAAATCTCCTCCGACACTGGCCGCACATCGGAAATTCCTGCTTCTTCCTTCACCTCCCGGATTGCAACCGCCAGAAGATCTGTCTCCCCATCCGCATGCCCGCCAAGCCATGACCAGGAATGATAAATATTGTGATACACCATAAGGACTTTACTCCTGTCCTTATCCACCACCCAAGCCGAAGCCGTCATGTGCGCCACCACATTATCCCGAAGGAACGCGTCATCATTCTTCTCGATCCAGTTTAGGATCAAAGCCTTATCCGCCTCTTCCTGCTCATTATAAGGCACATACCTTCTGATCTGACTTACCAGTTTCTGCCGATTCATCGCATAATTTCCTTCCAATATCATTCTTCTCTATCTGATAAAATGTGTCCGCACGACCTCTTCCTTCTCCGGAAGACCATACTTCTCTTTTCCAAGCTCAATGCTCTTCATGAGAAATGTCATATTTCTCGCAAGAACCCGCATCGTCTGAAGACCT
Organism: Pilosibacter rotomagensis; assembly: GCF_045062245.2. NCBI lineage: Bacteria > Bacillati > Bacillota > Clostridia > Eubacteriales > Clostridiaceae > Pilosibacter > Pilosibacter rotomagensis. Next base: position 2,118,387 of record NZ_CM170323.1, read on the forward strand.
TCCGCATCCCCCACAGCTTCTCCCGGTCCGCGCCCGTGGATGGAGTTCCAGTACTGACTAGATGCGATCGGCATGTTGCTGATCGTAAAATACTTATTTAACTCGTCAAAAGTCGCCGAACATCCGCCGCGTCTCGCACAGACAACGCTCGCCCCGACTTTCATTGTCTTATCAAAGGATGTACTATAAAACAGCCGGTCCAGAACCGCGATTAAGGTCGCATTTGCAGACGCATAATAAACAGGGCTTGCGACCACCAGTCCATCAGCCTCCGAAAGCTTCACCGCCAGCTTATTCACCACATCGTCGAACACACACTTCCCAAGCTCCGCGCAGCGATTACAGGCAATACATCCCCTTACCGCCTCACTGCCGACCTGCACGATCTCCGCGTCGACTCCCTCTTTTTCAAACACCGTTTTCATCTCATTCAACGCAATAGATGTATTTCCATTCGCCCGCGGGCTTCCATTGATCATCAATACTTTCATTATTTATCCTCCACACTCACTTTCAACACGTCCGGTCTCGCGTAATGTCCACAGACATCATGCTCCATCCGGCTCGCCGGGACCTTCTGCATGTCGAGGTCCGCGTAGATGATCTCCTCTTTATCCCACACAGTCTCACTCACCGCATGCCCGTAAGGATCGATCACGCAGCTTCCTCCCCGGCACACGATATCATTTAACTTCGCAATCTCCTCATCCCCGCTGGCGGTCTTCGGGTACATATCCTTCGTGAAATACATATCCGCATTGATGAAGAAGCAGTGTCCCTCGATGGCGATATGGCGGATCGTATTCTGCCACTCCTCATTGTCATTCGTATTCGGGGAAATATAGAGCGCAACTCCCTTCTGGTAAAGCGCCACTCTCGCAAGCGGCATGTAGCTCTCCCAACAGATCAGATTACCCATCGGTCCCCAAGGTGTCTCCATTACCGGGAAAAAATCCTTATCCGCATCTCCCCAGATCACACGTTCGCTGCCGGTAGGCTTCAGCTTTCTGTGATTCATCGTCTGTCCGTCTGGTGCGATCATGATATTGGAATTATAAAGTGTCGCCGTCACAGCGTCCCGCTCCGAATACCCAACACTCACATATACCGAATGTTCCTTCGCGCAGTCAACGATACTCTGCATCTCCGCTCCATCCGCCAGGATCGAATTGTCATAGTAAGTCTTCCAGTCCTCTCTTCCCGCCCTGCTGCGGCTTCCGACAGTAAATCCATAAGTCATTCCATATGGGTATCCCGGAATAAAAAGTTCAGGAAAAACGATCAGTTCCGCTCCCTTAGCGGCCGCCTCCCCGATCAGGGCGATGATCTTCTCCACACACTTGTCCTTATCGAACATGACTGGTGCTGCCTGTACCAGAGCGAGTTTACATGTATCCTTCTTGATAATCATAGTATTTTTCCTCCTGTCATTGCTGCAATCTTATATGTAAAACCTACCTGACGCCGATGATCTTTTTCTTTTCCCGCTTTCTCCGGCCTGCAACACTGTGAAAATTCATATATCTTCAAAACATTTCTCCCAACTATCTCTAAATCAGAAAAACTCATTCGCCTTATCCGGCTGACAGATCATTTTCAGTTTCTCCGAAATCATCTGGACCTTTTCAGGATTCCCGCTTCTGGCACTCTGCGGACAGATCTCCACACATCTCATACATGAAATGCAGACTTCTCCGTTCGTCATCTTCGGATCCTCAAACGGTATCGCTCCAACCGGACAGCTCTCCACGCAGCTTCCGCATCCCATACATTCAGCTGACACCTGGATGTCCATCGGCAGAACCTTGTATTCCTTATAAGGCCTGTTTCCCGGCACCTCGACCTGACAGACATTCCCCTTCAGGCGCTCCTTCACCTCAGCCACAAACGTATCAAGTTCATCGTAATCCTGCGCCGACGGACGCCCCGCTTCGATCTGATGGGCGATCGAATGTTCCGCCACAATCGCAGCAGCCCCAATACAGACAAAGCCCTGAGCCTCAAGCACATCCTTCAATTCCACCAGAGTATCTTCATACGCTCTTCCGCCATATGTAACCAGCAAAAATGCCGGCGTGCGGTCACCCTTTATTTTCCGAAGTCTCTCGGTCGCAATTCCCGGAACACGTCCTCCGAAGGACGGAACTCCCACAATACAAAAATCCCCCTGTTCCATTTCATGATTTTTCATATCCCGTCTCGACAGGTCAATATTTTCCATACTGCCAAAGCTTTCTCCCATATGTTTTACGACTCTTTCCGTCGTGCCCGTCGGACTAAAATAAATATTATAACTTACCATAACTTTCCCCTTAAAAAAGCTCTCCTGAATAATTCAGGCTAAATAATAAAAATACATTAATTGTATTTATATGCTCCAGTATACCACTCTCCCTCAAAAACACAATCCCAACTCCCTCGACCACTCCACAATTTCACAATGCACCAACAGCCTTCACACCGCCACATCAACCTCGCGATGCCGCGGCGCCCAAAGGGCCCCGCGCATCGTCCAGCTTCCGCCACCCCCCTCTCTCCCACCACAACCTTCCCTTCATCCCTCACTCCCGCCAACACCCAGCGCCGGTGAGACTCCGGGCACGGACCGCCTGGGTGGAGGGAGCTGGCTTCCTCTTGGCTCGCTGGAAAATGCGTTGGAGGCCCGGGGACACTTGTCTGAGCAACGCAAGTTGCGAGTTGTGTCCCCGGGCCTCCGCCCTTAGCATTTTTCTGGGAGCATAGAGGAACCCTCCCGGAATCCCACTAAGTGTTCGCGCCCGGAGTCTCACCGGCACGTACCCCAGCCACTATGAAATTTAGAAATCAAACAGCGACAGCTGATTCGACTCCGGAAGTCCCTTCAGGATTCCCAGCTCCTCCATCAGATCACAGATCGTCTTACTGACCTTCGTTCTGTTCCGGAAATCCTCCTTGGAGAGGAATTTTCCGGCCTTTGCAGCCTCCTCGATGGAATCAGCCGCTTTTTCTCCCAGACCGTCAATACTGTTGATGGAAGGCATCAGCTTGTCCCCCACGACCTGAAAATGTCTGGCCTTCGCCGTATAAATATCCAGCGGCAGAAAATCAAACCCACGGGCGTACATCTCCTGCACGATCCTCATATCCCTCAGCGTATCCTGCTCCTTCTTCGAAAGCGTATCCGCCCTCTTCTTATAATCCGCCAGATGATACTCCAGCTTCTCACGCCCCAGACACATGATCTCGTATGAAAACGCACTGGCGCGGATACTGAAAAACGCCGCATAATACGCAAGCGGATAGAATACCTTGCAATAAGCGATCCGCCATGCCATCATAACATAAGCTGCTGCATGGGCCTTCGGGAACATATATTTGATCTTCTTACACGACCAGATATACCAGTCCGGAACCCCGTGCTTCGTCATCTCCTCTTCCCACTCAGGCTTCAGTCCCTTGCCCTTACGGACCGCCTCCATGATCGTAAACGCAAGACCTTCCTCAAGTCCCTGCTGTATCAGATAGATCATGATATCATCACGCGTACAGATCGCAGTCTGAATCGTCGCCTTGCCCTCCTGGATGAGCGTCTGGGCATTCCCCAGCCATACATCCGTACCATGGGCCAGACCCGCGATACGCACAAGGTCCGAAAAATACTTCGGCTTCGTGTCAATCAACATCTGCATCGCGAAATCCGTACCGAACTCCGGAACCCCGAGCGCGCCAAGCTTACAACCGCCGATATCCTCCGGCTTGATCCCCAGCGCATCCGTACTCTGGAACAGACTCATGACCTCCCGCGAATCCAGAGGGATATCCTTAACAGGATCAAGTCCCGTGAGGTCCTGCAGCATACGGATCATCGTCGGATCATCGTGCCCGAGAATATCAAGCTTCAGCAGGTTGTGGTCGATGGAATGGTAATCAAAATGGGTCGTGATCGTCTTCGTCGTCATATCGTTCGCCGGATGCTGGACCGGGGTAAACGAATAGATCATCTCGCCGAGCGGCAGAACAACGATACCGCCCGGATGCTGTCCCGTTGTCCGTCGGACGCCGACACAACCCTGAACGATCCGGTTGATCTCACAGTTTCTCTTCCGCTCTCCATGCTCCTCAAAATAGTTCTTCACATAACCGTACGCCGTCTTGTCCGCCAGCGTACCGATCGTCCCCGCGCGGAACGTCTGGCCTTTACCGAAAATAACCTCCGTGTAGTCATGCGCACGGCTCTGGTACTCACCGGAGAAGTTTAAGTCGATATCCGGCTCCTTATCTCCCTTGAATCCCAGGAATGTCTCGAACGGGATGTCAAACCCGTCCTTCACCATCGGATGTCCGCAGACCGGGCACACCTTATCAGGCATATCACATCCCGCCATTCCGGCATACTTCTTCACCTCGTCCGAGTCAAAATCATAATAATGACAGTTCGGGCACGAATAATGCGGACTTAACGGATTTACCTCCGTGATACCGGACATCGTTGCGACAAAGGATGAACCGACCGATCCTCGGGAACCGACCAGATATCCGTCCTCATTCGACTTCCACACGAGCTTCTGCGCGATGATATACATAACCGCGAATCCGTTGGAAATGATGGAGTGCAGCTCTCTTTCCAGACGGTCCACAACGATCTTCGGAAGATTCTCGCCATACATCTCGTGTGCACGGTTGTAACAGATATTTCGCAGCGTCTCATCCGACTTTTCGATGACAGGCGGACACTTATCCGGGCGCACCGGCGCGATCGGCTCACACATATCGGCGATCATCCTGGTGTTCGTGACAACGACCTCGTAGCACTTGTCGCTGCCCAGATATTCGAACTCTGAGAGCATCTCCTCCGTCGTCCGCAGGAACAGCGGCGCCTGCTCGTCCGCATCCTTAAAGCCCATTCCGGCCATCAGAATCTTCCGGTAGATCGCGTCGTCCGGGTCCATGAAATGCACATCACAGGTCGCGCAGACCGGCTTGTTGAACTGCTCGCCGAGGGAGACGATCTTCCGGTTGATGTCCATGAGATCATCCACCGTCTTTACCGTGCTCTTCTCGTCCCGCAGCATGAACATGTCGTTTCCGAGCGGCTGGATCTCCAGATAATCGTAGAATTTTACGATCTTCGCAAGCTCCGCATCCGGAACCCCGCGGAGGATCGCCTGGTAAAGCTCTCCCGCCTCACAGGCCGAGCCGATGATCAGACCTTCCCGGTACTCATTCAGCACACTCTTCGGGATCCTCGGTCTTCTCGAGAAATACTTCAGGTGCGACCATGACACGAGGCGGTACAAATTCACGCGTCCCAGATCATTCTTTGCGATGATGATGACATGGTACGTCGGCATCTTCATGATCGTCTCGTCACTCACATGACTGAACTCCTCGAGCTGGTCGAGCGTCGTCATATCGTGCTGTTTTTTCAGCATTTCCACGAATTTCAGGAAAATTCCGGCAGTTGCCTCCGCATCATCGACCGCGCGATGATGATTTTCCAGAGAGACGCCGAGCGCCTTCGCCACCGTGTCAAGCTTAAATCGATTCAGGTTCGGGAGGAGCGCTCTCGCAAGCGTCACCGTATCGAGGACGGTCGGGTCGAACGGCAGTCCCAGAAGTCCCGCATTGTGGGAGATAAAGCTCACATCGAAGGACGCGTTGTGCGCCACTAACGCCGCATCGCCGACAAACTCCAGGAATCTCGGCAGGACCTTGTCCACCGTGTCCGCGCCCATGACCATCGCGTCGTTGATCCCGGTCAGGCGCTCGATGTCAAACGGGATCGGGACCTCCGGATTTACAAACTCATCCATCCGGTCAATGATCTCCCCGTTTCTCACCTTCACGGCGCCGATCTCGATGATCTTATTCTTTGTCGGTGAAAATCCTGTGGTCTCGATATCGAATACGACATACTCGCCGTCAAGACTCTGGTTCCTGGAATTGACGACCATCTCCTTCATGTCGTCGACGAGGTACCCCTCAACTCCATAGAGGACCTTGAAGGTATCTCCCTTGTCGAGCGCATGGTTCGCGTCCGGGAACGCCTGGACGCAGCCGTGATCCGTGACCGCGAGTGCCGGCATCCCCCACTTCTTGGCACGCTTTACGAGGTCTTTCACCTCGGAGACACCGTCCATGTCGCTCATCTTCGTGTGACAGTGGAGCTCCACACGCTTCACCGGGGCATTATCCACACGCTTGGACGTGAAGTCCTCGCTCTTTTTGATGCCGACGATGGAACCGATCGTGAGCTCACCGTCGAACTTGTCGATCGTCGTGATGCCCTTGATCTTGATGAAGTTTCCTTCCTTGATCGCCGCTGTCGCATCTTCCTCCTGGCCTTCCCTGAGGAACATTTTGACCGTGATGCTGTCCGTAAAGTCCGTGATATCGAAGATCATGAGTTTGTTTCCGCTCCGGAGCTCCCTCTTCTCCGCGCGGATCACCTTGCCGCGGATCACAACCTCGCCGATCTCACCGTCAATATCGTGAATATCTACCGCATCGCCTTCAAAATCGCGCCCAAACAGAACATCCGGATTCTCCGATTTCCGGTACGGGATCCTTCCGTCGGAACCTTTCCGGAAGCCGCCGGAAAAGCCGCCTTTTCCCTTCTCGCCGAAAGTCTTCTTTGTAAAACCGCCGCCGTTCTGTCCACCACCGGCAGACTTTCCGTTCTGGTTTCCGCCGGGCTTTCCTGCCGCATCCGTCTTCTGCTTCGATGCTCCGGAACCAGACGCCGTTTTTTCTCCGGGGGCTTTTTTACCGCCGTCCGCCGCGCCGGACCGTCCTGCGGATCCGGAATTTCCAGCGCTCTGTGCCGTGATCCCGGCCCCCGCGTCTCCATTGCCGTCTCCGAACGTTCCGCTGAATCCGCCGTTCGCCGGACCTTCGTCCCACGGCGCACTTTCCGCGGTGCCTTCCAGGTAATTCTCCTCATTCCGGGTTCCCATGATGAGCTCTCCGCCCGGCTTCATGAACACCGGCTGGTCCATCGGGTCCTTCTTCTCCGCTTCTTTATATAAAAACTCCACTTCCGCCGCAAGTCCGCAGCGCTCCGTAAAGATCTTCTCGAGGACGCGCCCGACTTCCTTCGACCGCTCCCTGTAGATCAGGTTGTCCTCGATCGTCATAACCATCTTGTCGTCGGTCACAAATTTTGTGTCCGCCCGACGGAGAATGTTGTACTCGATCATGCCGTAATTCTTAAGCTCCATGAGGATGCTGTCCCGGTAGACATCGTAGAGCTTCTCCGGGGTATACTGTGCCGACAAACGATACTTCTCAAGAATCTTGATCGTGATCGGTCTTCCCGGAAACAGCTGCTTCGCGATCCCGTCTTCCAGGGCATAAATGTTCTTTTTATGAATGAGTCTGGGACTTCTGATATAAACACGAATAGAGCTTCTGTCCTTTGTCATGGTGACCTTTTCCACCACGACAAGTTTCAAAAGCTCTTTCAGTTCATCCGCAATATGAAGCCCCGGGAAAACTTCAAGGAATGGTTTTTCCATACTTATTTCTGCATCTCCTGCATCTTCAAAAGTTCTTCCCGCAGAACGGAAAGAAGCTCATTTTCCGGTACCTTCTTGATGATCTCTCCCTTTTTGATCAGGAGACCTTCGCCGATCCCTCCGGCGATCCCGATATCCGCGCTTCTCGCCTCGCCCGGACCATTGACCACGCAGCCCATAACGGCAACTTTCACGTCAAGATCCATGCCGGATACCATATTTTCGACCTGGTTTGCGAGGTGGATCAGATCGATCTGGGTTCTTCCGCAGGTCGGACAGGAAACAACTTCCACGCCGCCTTTTCTGAGTCCCAGAGTCCTCAGGATCAGCTTTGCACTCTTTATTTCCTCCACCGGATCACCGGTCAGGGAGACACGGATCGTATCGCCGATCCCCTCATGGAGAATAATTCCAAGTCCCACGGAGGACTTGATATTGCCGGAAAGCAACGTTCCGGACTCCGTGATCCCGACATGGAGCGGATAATCCGTCTTTTTCGCAATGAGTTCATGCGCTGCCACGCACATCAAAACGTCGGAGGATTTGATGCTAATCACGATATTATCGTAGCCGAGCTCCTCGACAACGGCAACCTCCTTCAACGCGCTCTCAACGAGCGCCTCCGCGGTCACGCCGCCGTACTTCTCCAGAAGATCTTTTTCCAGGGAACCGCTGTTCACGCCCACACGGATCGGGATCCCGTACTCCTTCGCCTTATCCACGACAGCTTTTACGCGCTCCCGCGCCCCGATATTGCCCGGGTTGATCCGGATCTTATCCGCTCCGCTCTCGATCGCAGCGATGGCAAGGCGGTAATCAAAGTGGATATCTGCGACGAGCGGGATATGGATCTGTTTCTTGATCTCGCGGATCGCAGCCGCAGCCTCCATCGTCGGGACTGCCACGCGGATGATATCGCATCCGGCTTCCTCGAGGCGGTGGATCTGCTCCACCGTTGCCGCGACGTTCTCTGTCTTCGTGTTGCACATGGACTGGATCAGGACAGGATTTCCCCCTCCGATCTTTCTGTCCCCTATCTGAATTACTCTTGTATGATCTCTAAACATACATTTCTCTCCCAATTTCAAAAACTATAAAATAATCCTCAGATCATTAAAGATGACAAATACCATAAATGTCATGAGAAGCGCCATCCCGGCCATATTGACTGCGCCCTCGACTCTCTGGCTCACCGGATGTCTCGTCACGAGCTCCCAAAGCAGGAACACCAGCCGCCCGCCGTCAAGCGCCGGAAACGGGAGCAGGTTCATGACTCCGAGGTTTGCCGAGAACATGACCATGAGATTTAAGAGGTTCATCACAACCGTCACAAAGCCGTACTGCGTATTCTCCTCCACCGTCTGGTCGATGATCGTGACGATCCGCACAGGACCGGCGATATCGTTGGTCGAAACCTTTCCGCCGGCGATCATCTTTAAGCTGTCGATCACCGTGAGGATCCAGTAGCGCACCTCGTAGGCGCTGTACTGGAGAAGCTGAAGCGGGGATTCCGCCGCACTCCGGTATCCGCGCAGGATCACGCCGAGATAATATCTCCCATCCTTAAGCTCCGGCTGGATCACCGTATGTCCCGTCGTCCAGGAGGCAGAGCTCTCATCGTACCGTTGATATTCCACCTGCACCGGATCCTGTCCCGAATACATGAGGTACATGGAGATCTCTCTTGACAGATGGATCTTTCTGCCGTCAAGCTTCGTGATCACATCGCCTTCCTGAAGTCCTGCCGTCTGTGCAGGCATTCCCTCGGAAGTTCCCGCAAGGACCGGAAGATCGATCCCCGCCCAGGATAAGATCACAAACGAGAACACAAAAGCCAGAATAAAATTAAAAATCGGTCCGGCCGCGATCACCGCCATTTTCGCAAGCGGTCCTTTATCGAAAAAGGAAACTCCCTTCACATCCGGAATTTCTTCCTTTTCATTCTCATCTTCCCCGAATTCTCCCAGCATGGCGCAGGATCCGCCGAGCGGCAAAAGTTTTAATGAGTACCGGATCCCGGTCTTTTTGCTCACCCAGGAGAGAAGTCTCGGCCCAAAACCCACCGAAAACTCCACAACAGCGACCCCGTTTAACCTCGCCAGGAGATAATGTCCAAACTCATGGAACAGGATGATACCGCCAAGGACCACCACCGCTGCCAGATAACCAAGATTCAACTTTATTGTTCACCTGCTTTCTATTATTCGTTAGAATCCCCGTAACTGTTCAGTACCTTCACAGTTACGCGCAAAAATCCATTCCAAATCGGCTACGCCGATAGGATTTTTGCCTTCAAACCAATGTTTTCTTACGGTCAGCGCAATAAATGCGCAGACCTACTGAATAGTTACGAATCCCCACTGTTTCTTTAAAAACTCATATGTCTCCGCTTCCGCCTCGAGCACTTCGTCCAGGGACGGATGAGCGATCTTTTTATGATGCTCCATCGCCGCCTCGATCATATCCGTGATCTCAAGGTATCTGATCTTCTTCGCGAGGAATTTTGCGACCGCGAACTCATTCGCCGCGTTGAAGACGACCGGAACGGATCCGCCCGCTTTTCCTGCATCTCTCGCGAGTGCCAGGCCGCGGAAATTCTCATAATCCGGCTTGTCGAAGACGATCTCCTTCATTGTCCAGAAATCCAGACGATCTCCCTTCATCGGTCTGCGCTCCGGGTAATAGAGTGCATACTGGATCGGAAGCTTCATGTCCGGCGTGCCGAGCTGCGCCATCACCGCGCCGTCCTCAAACTGCACCATCGAATGGATCACGCTCTTCGGCTGCACAACAACCTGGACATCGTCCATTCCGACGTCAAAGAGCCATTTTGCCTCCATGACCTCGAGTCCTTTGTTGACCATCGTGGAGCTGTCGATCGTGATCTTTGCACCCATGGACCAGTTCGGATGCTTTAAGGCGTCCTCAACCTGTACATCTTTCATCTGTTCTCTCGTCCAGCCGCGGAATGGACCGCCGGATGCTGTCAGGAGGATCTTTTCAATCTTATTCCCGTGTTCCCCGTTTAAGCACTGGAAGATCGCGCTGTGTTCGCTGTCCACCGGGAGAAGACGGACTTTCTTCTCCTTTACGAGCGGGATGATCAGATGTCCCGCCGTCACGAGCGTCTCCTTGTTTGCCAGTGCAATATCCTTTCCGGCTTCGATGGCCGCCATTGTCGGTCGGATACCGATCATGCCTACCACCGCTGTCACGAGGATCTCATAGCCCTCCATGACTGCGATCTCTAAAAGTCCTTCCATGCCGGAGACGATCTTCGTATCTGTATCTGCCACACGGACAGCCAGTTCTTTCGCCTTCTCCTCATCCCAGACGCCGCAGATCTTCGGGGAAAATTCCCGGATCTGGCTCTCCAGCGCCTGAATATTTCTGCCCGCCGCGATCCCGACAACTTCAATATCGCCATTCGCACGGACTACATCAAGCGTCTGGGTCCCGATCGATCCCGTAGAACCCAGAATAGCAATTCTTTTCATAATTAAAACCCTTTCGTTTTCCGCAGGCGGCGGTCTTCTGTCTCTCTCGCCGGACTGCCGGTCTCATCCTTTCCTAGCGGATCCCCATGAACGTGATCGCAAAATAGATCGCCGGGGCCGTAAAGATCATACTGTCAAACCGGTCCAGGATCCCTCCATGACCCGGGATCAGATTTCCGTAATCCTTGATATCATGGTTTCTCTTGATAGCGGATGCCGCCAGATCTCCCACCATGGAGATCACTGCTGCGATCGCGCAGGCAGCCGCTGAGATCACGCCCGGGTTCGTCACCTGAATCATATTGTTCTTAAAGAAGGTTCCGTAGAGGAAACCCAGCACTGCCGCACCGACGATACCGCCGACCGCGCCTTCCACCGTCTTTTTCGGGCTCAGTTTCGGTGTCATTTTATGTTTTCCGAAAAGCTTTCCCACACAGTAGGCAAAGGTATCACAGCCCCAGGAACTTAAAAGGATCAGCCAGACAAGGTATTTTCCGTCCGGCATCTCTCGCACCTGATAGAGATAGGAAAACATGATCCCGACATAAAAGATCCCGAAAAATGCGACCGTGATCTGCTCTGTTCCGTATTTCGGGAACGTCACCACGTAGATCGTCATTAAGATCATGAGGGAAACGATCGCGAGGAACGTCACATACTGCTCTCTGCTTCCCATGATCCAGTAATAGGCCACGACAGCCGCATAGCCCACATATCCCGGCGCTGACTTTTCGATCTTCATGACCCGGTAAAGCTCATAAAGTCCGATCAAAGAGATCGCCAGGGAACCAAAATAGAGGACCGTGCTGCCCTCAACAAGCAGAAACGCCGCGATGATCACAAGGACGATTCCGCTGATCAGTCTGGTCGTAAACATAAGATCACCTCTTACTCTGTTTTTACCGCCGCAACTCCTCCGAACCGGCGTTCTCTCTTATTATACTGGCGGATCGCATTCAATAATTCTTCCTTATTGAAGTCCGGCCACAGGCATTCGGTCACGTAGAGTTCTGAGTACGCGAGCTGCCATAACAGATAGTTGGAAAGGCGGAGTTCCCCGCTCGTGCGGATCATGAGATCCGGATCCGGAATCCCCGCGGTGTCGAGATAGGAGGCGAAGACCTGCTCCGTCATCTCCTCCGGCGCGATCTTTCCATCCTTACAGTCCGCCATGATCTTTCTCACGGCTCTCGTGATCTCGTCACGGCTTCCATAGTTTACGGCGATCACGAAGGTCATTCCTGTATTCTCTTTCGTCTTTTCTTCCAGACCGTTGATCGCCTCGACGATATCCGGTGCAAACCGGTTTCTCTCGCCGATCATGCGGACCCGGATGTTATTCTTTTCCGCCATCGCGAGAAGTCTCTTCGCATAGAAGCGGAACAGCTGCATCAGCGCACCGACTTCCTCCTCCGGGCGCTTCCAGTTTTCCGTGGAAAATCCATATACGGTCAGATACCGGATTCCAAGCTGTGCTGCGTCCTCAACGACCTGCTCCAGTGTCTCACAGCCTTTTTTATGTCCAAGCTGTCTCGGAAGTCCGCGCTTCTTCGCCCATCTTCCGTTTCCATCCAGGATCAGCGCCACATGGGCGGGGATCTTTAAATTCTCTTCCATGATATTTGTTCTCCCTTTTATAACCAATGTAAAAACAAGGGACAGGAAATCTTCCCCTGTCCCTGTCTGTCATGTACCTTCATCCTGAACGATTTGGGATCTTCCATCCGGAAATTTCCCTCTGCTCAGGAATCAGGCTGTTCGTTTTTATACGGTAAGAACTTCCTTCGTCTTGTTCTCTACGGCCTTATCGATCTTGTCGATCGCCTTGTCTGTCAGCTTCTGTACCTTCTCGGTAAGATCCTTTAAATCGTCCTCAGAGATCTCATCGTTCTTTTCCATCTTTTTGAACGCTTCGTTCGCATCGCGGCGGATGTTACGGATCGCAACCTTCGCTCCGTCACCTTTCTTCTTTACGTCCTTTGCGAGTTCTTTACGTCTATCCTCTGTGAGCTCCGGGAATACAAGGCGGATCACTGTTCCGTCGTTGCTCGGGTTGATTCCAAGCTCGGAAGTCTGGATCGCTTTCTCGATCGGACGGATCAGGCTCTTCTCCCACGGCTGGATCAGGATCATTCTCGCTTCCGGAACGGAGATATTTCCGACCTGCTGGATCGGAGTCGGAGTTCCGTAGTAATCTACTTTGATCTTGTCAAGTACATGCGGGTTTGCACGTCCTGCGCGGATGGATGCGTACTCGTTTAAGAGGGCATCGATGGATTTTTCCATTTTCTCTTCATATACTTTTAATTCTTCGCTCATGGTTTCCTCCTGTTATCAGACGGTAACGATCGTACCGTTAATTTTTCCCTGCATGGCGTTCGCGATTCCATCCTTTTCGTTTAAGGAGAATACCGCCATCGGCATTTTGTGTTCCATACACATAATGGAAGCAGTCAGGTCAACGACTCCGAGCTGCTTGTCGATCACTTCCTGGATCGAGATCTCGTCATACTTTTTCGCATTCGGATTTACCTTCGGATCACTGTCGTATACGCCGTCGATGGACTTTGCGAGGAGAATGCAGTCCGCATCCATCTCGATTGCCATCAGAGTGATCGTTGTGTCGGTAGAGAAATACGGCTGTCCGATCCCGCCGGCAAAAAATACGACCATTCCATGCTCAAAATACTTGTTCGCACGGTCCTTGGAGAACAGTTTTGTCATATTTCCGCACTCGAACGGGGTGAGGATCTGTGTCTTCATTCCCGCATTGCGGAAGATCTCGGATACATAAATACAGTTCATCACAGTCGCAAGCATTCCGATCTGATCCGCCTTCGGACGGTCGATCGCGTCACTCGTGCGTCCACGCCAGAAATTTCCGCCGCCGATCACGATCCCGACCTGTACACCGGCATCTACAGACGCCTTGACCTGTCTTGCGACTTCCTTCACCGTATCTTCGTCAAAGCCAGTTTTTTTCGGACCTGCAAGGGCCTCTCCGCTGAGCTTTAAAAAAACTCTTCTGTTTTTCATCTTCTCTGCACTCCTCGTAAATCTTCTGTGACTTTTTCGTTCCAGACGCCACAGCTCTCTTTTTTCCTTCCCGCCAGGCAGCCCCCAGCCGCCCCGCGGACTTAGAATAAGTATATCACACTTTTACCTGTTTGCCAACGCTTCGTTATCTTTTCTTATCTTCCCGGAAGCTCTTGAGGACCAGCGTCGTCGGATACCGGTATGCGTAGGTGCAGCTCTTCATGAGCTCCACTTCCTCCGGATTTCTGCAGACACTTAAGATCATGTTCTCTTCCTCGGAGGTCAGATATGCCTCTCCGTTTCCGTCGCGATCCTTGATATCTTTGTAGATCCGGTATTTCTTATAGAAATCCGGGCAGGATCCCTGCCGCATCTTTACCGGCTCCGGAACGATATTGACCCGGTACTGATCCGACATTCTTGCCAGAATGTTGTGGATCCTTTCACAGTATTCCCTCGAGACGAGTCTCGGTGAAGGAATACAGATCATATAGTTCATATTTGTGCCTTCCTTTGTCATTTTTAAGAAGCAGATGGCAGACTTCTGCCACATGCCTGCATTAGTATAGCATGAAATCCGCCGCTTGTGAACCACTAAATCGAACACAGCCGGACTCCTGACAGGCGCGGCACAACAAGTGAAAACACGCTTCGCGAGTTTCCCCTTGTTATCGCGACAGGCGCCAAGGTCTCGCGCAAGCGCGGACTTTGGCTCGTTGTCCGCGTAAAAAATACCCGCAGCCGGATGTTTCCGGCCGCGGGCAGATCGGTCATTCTTATAGTTTAATGTTTTTTCTCCTCATCCTTCAGGAGATTCGTCATGCTGTGCATGCTGATGCACAGAGTTGACGTATTGTGGAGCAGGGCGGATGTCGCCGGAGCGAGTACCCCCATCACTCCCAGGATGATGAGACCGAAGTTAAAGCTGATGACAAAGCGGTAATTTCTGTGGACACGCTGCATCAGCGCATTGCTGATCGCTTTTAAGGTCACAAGCTGGAACATCGCATCCTCAGAGATCGTGATATCCGCGATCTCTCGCGCGATCTCAGCGCCCTCGCTGATCGCGATGCCGACGCTGGCTGCGGAAAGAGCCGGGGAATCGTTGATGCCGTCGCCGACCATGATGACCTTGTGGCCTGCGTTCTTCTCCGCCTCCACAAAGTTTGCCTTATCTTCCGGGAGAACCTCTGAGTGGTATTCATCCACACCGACTCTCGCAGCGATCGCACGCGCTGTTCTCTCGCTGTCGCCTGTCATCATGACGATCTTTTTGATCCCGAGTTTCCGGAGTTCTTTCATGACCTCCGGAGCTTCCGGACGGAGCGGATCCTCGATGCAGATCACAGCCGCCAGTCTTCCCGCGATCGCGAGATACAGGTGGGAGTACTCTGCCGGGAGTGCCTCAAACTTCTCTTCCTCGCCCTCCGGGATCACGCACTTCTCATCCTCAAATACGAAGTGGTAGCTTCCGATCAGAACCTTATCCTCTCCGATATGGGAGGCAATTCCATGGGCCACGATATAGTCGACTTTGGAATGCATCTCCTCATGGATGAGTCCTTTTTCTTTGGATGCCGCAACAACCGCGTTCGCCATGGAGTGTGGGAAATGCTCTTCCAGGCAGGCAGCGATCCGGAGCATCTCATCCTGATCGCGTCCCTCAAAGGTGACAACATCGGCAACGACCGGCTGTGCCTTTGTGAGTGTGCCGGTCTTATCAAAGACGATCGTGTCCGCCTCTGCAACGGCTTCCATGAAGGAACCGCCTTTGACGGTCATCTTGTAGCTGCTCGCCTCTCTCATCGCGGAGAGAACGGAAAGCGGCATCGCAAGCTTTAACGCGCAGGAGAAATCGACCATAAGGATCGAGATCGCCTTCGTCACGTTTCTTGTGAGAAGGTAGGTCACGATCGTGCCGCCGAGACTCCACGGAACGAGAGCGTCCGCAAGACCGGATGCCTTCGTCTCAAGGGAAGATTTCAGTTTTTCTGAATCCTCGATCATCTTGACGATACGCTCAAATCTTGTAGATCCAGCTGCCTTCTTGACACGGACAACGATATTTCCTTCCTCGACCGCAGTTCCTGCATAGACGTACATGCCGTTCTCTTTGCGGACCGGTTCGGACTCGCCGGTCATGGACGCCTGGTTTACCATCGCCTCGCCGGACTCAACGACGCCGTCAAGCGGGATCACGCTGCCGACATGGATGGAAACGAGGTCTCCTTCCCTGATATCGGAGATCGGGACAAGGACTTCCGCATCTCCTGTCTTCTGCCATACCTTCTCGATATTTAAGGACATGCTGCCAGCAAGATCGCTGACGGATTTCTTGTGGGTCCAGTCTTCAAGAAGCTCACCGATCCCGAGAAGGAACATGACGGATCCTGCCGTGTTGAAATCGCTTCTCAACATGGAAACCGTGATCGCGGTCGCATCGAGGACCTCGACTTCCAGTTTTCTTCCTGCAAGCTTTCTGACTCCTTTGATGATATACGGAACAGACTGGATCGCAGTCCATACCGCGCGGATCGGAACCGGAAGGAAGATCTTTGTGAAGCATCTTGTGAGACACTTAGTCACAAGCTTTTCCTGGAATTCCTGATTTAACGCTCTGGTTCCGGTTGTCGGCACGAGTTCATTTAATTTCTCATCGTCAAACGAGAATTTTAAGATCTCTGCAATGAGGTCTTCCTTCGTGCCAGTATAACTGATCGCCGCATCTCCGATTCTCTCATATACCTTTGCTGCCGTTACCTGTGGAAGGGATGCGAGATAAAAGGAAAAGAGGTCCGCCTGTCTGATCGACAGGCGTCCTCTGGTGAGATGGATTCGGATACGGCCTCTGATTTCATGCTTTACCGTAAATCTGATTCCTGTTTTCATGATGATTATTCAGCGTCCTCTGTATTTTCTGCAGTCTCTGTGAGATCCTCTGCTGTCTCTTCTTCCTCACCGAACTCTTCTTCCGCACGGGCACGGTTGATCTCCTTTGCCTCTGCAAGAACATCCTCAGCGTTTGCCTGGATGTTGGAAGCAGTTGTCATCACGCACTCTTTTGCGCGGAGACCTGCTGCGAGACAGTTAATATATAATTTCTTTGCATCCTGGCTTCCAAGGACCTTGATACCTGCTGTTCCAAAGAGAACACCACTTGCGAATACAGCGACATTTTTTAATTTTAAGCATTTCTTTACATCTAACATTTTTAAATCCTCCTGTAAATAAAAAATAGAATCACTAGTTTATCTGTAACTGTAAAGATACGAAACAGTTACGGTCATCCCGGTCACTTATGTTTATAACCGGTATACATGACCATAGCAAAGCAGAAAACGGTTGCCCACGCCCAGAATTTATGGTGTTTCATCGGTCCTCACTTCCTTGCTTTCTTTTTTATACACAACGGGAAAAACCGGAAGGTCTTTCTGCGTTTTCAACATGGTAACACCACACCTCCCGGTTAGTCAAATATAATGTCTTTAATTGAGAAACTTTGTCAATTTTTGACAATTATCTCTTTTATGACGCGCTGACGGAACAGCATTTTTCGTCGTCTTTTTCAGTCTTTCTGAGCCCGCTTTTTCCGTGAAATTCCGGTGCGATGATCTCGCTCTCCCCATCGACCTGTTCTCCCGATTCATCGGTAAAAACATACTGGTAAACACGCTTTAAAACGCCCATCTCCTCCAGCATCCGGATCGTCCGGTAGACAGTGGAAAGTCCCACAGTCGAATCCCTCTGCACAGCCTCATAGTAAACTTCCTTGCAGTCTGTCCAGTTCTGTTCCAGGATCACGTCAAGGATGACCATTCTCTGTTTTGTAATGCGTTTTCCAAGCCTCTGGAATTCATTCACGATGTCTTTTTTCTGCCACATCCGGCATCCCTCTCATTCCTGTAAAATCGTTGCTGCCTGTACACAACATATCCGTCAATCTGATCTTGCCGATACTTCGCATTCCGAATTAAAAAATTTCCTACGCCTGCTTCCATTCAATATCGCGGAGCACATATCCGGCTTTGCTCACGGTATCGCGGATCTCACGGTCCGTCATTTTTGTCTTCATCCGGACATCGGCTTCCTTCTTCTCGAGGTTTACCTCCGCCCAGTTGCCGTCCTTCTCGTTGAACGCATTCTCCACATGGAGCTTGCAGTGTTTGCATTTCATTCCATCGACGCCGACAACTGCATAGTACGGATAATCCGACGTATTTTTATCCTGCACCTTGATCTTTTTCTCCACGTCCTTCGATCCGCAGCAGCCGTAGACGAACTGGTGCATTGCCCCTTTCACTGCAAAGATCGCGACCACGATCAGTACAACGATAATAATTCCGTTTATCATTGATCACGCCTCCTTTTTATCGCAGCCATGCCATGACTTCACAACCGCAAAAACAGCACATTTCGGATTCCCTGTGGGGGTATCTTTATCGGCTGTTAGTTCCTACTAACAAAGATTAGCACTAACTAACCAAGTTGTCAATCCTATTTGAGAAATTTTTTGAACAAGTGAAAACACGCTTCGCGAGTTTCCCCTTGTTATCACGACAGTCGCCAAGGTCTCGCGCAAGCGCAGACTTTGGCTCGTTGTTCGCGTAAATTAAAAGAATATGCCTCAGTACATTCGGGCGTCTCGCGCGGTCGCTTGCGACAACCTTCATCTCGCGCGAGTGCGCATCTTAGGCGCACAGTGCCTTTTTGCTTACAGGAAGTTCCATCGGAATTTTCTGTAAGCAAAAAGGACAGCCCTCTTTCAGGCTGCCCTCTGTTTTATATTTGTCTCAGCAATTTCGAAAAATCTTATGAATTCATGCTGACCAGAATGATACGCCAAGTCATACATGCATTCGGCATAAAGTTTTTACTGCGAAATCGAAAACATCTCATTTACGGTCTTCGGATCCAGGCTGTGGTTGTATACAAGGTTCTCGTACTCCATCAGCTGTTCCTTCCACTCGTACTCTCCGCTCTCCGCGTCCTCCCAGCCATGGTAAGTTCCGTCCGACTCCCAGATGCCGAGATGATGGATGATCGGGAGCTTTTCGGAAAGCTGCAGTAAAAACTCGTTGTACGGAGTCAGTGAGAGGTTCGCGCGCTTTAACACGTAGGAAGAAAGGTAGATCGCACCTAAGCGTCCCATATCCTCCGCAGGCTGGTCGTAGTTGGTCCAGATCACGAACGGAGTCTCGTACCAGCACATCTTCTGCTCGTTCGGGGCCTTCGCGCTCTCCACTCCCATCGCCTCGTCAAAGAACTCGTCCTCGATCCCTGGCTGGTGGTCGCCGAACATGACGATCATCGTCGGCTGGTCGCACTGGGAGAAATAATTTACGAGCCACTCAAATGCCTCATCCGATTTTTTCACAAGAGACAGGTACATATCCGCCTCCGGATACTTTCCTTCCATGTCCCCGGTAAGCCATACTTCCTGATCGAAGTTTGCGAACGGGATCGTATATCCGCCATGGTTCTGCATCGTCACATTGAAGAGGAATAACTTGTCATCAGGATTTGCCTTCTTTTCGACATACTCCGTGATGAGTTTAAAATCGCTCAGATCGCTGATATAATTTCGGAGCTCATCCCGGCCCTCATAGGCGCTGATATCCATGAAATCGTCAAATCCCATGTTATTGTAGCAGATCCGGCGGTTCCAGTTCTCTGCCGGGTACGGGTGCATGGCGACAGCCGTGTATCCCTGGTCTTTCACCGTGCTGACCATGGAGCGGACGCCGGGATTTACATAGAACTGGTAAGCGATGCTGCCTCTCGGCATCAGGTACATGGAATCACCGATCAGGAACTCAAACTCAGAGTTGCTGGTCATCGCGCCGAACACCGGCATGCAGAGTTTTCCCTTTACGGTATTCTCCGTCAGACTGTTGAGGAACGGGAAATACTCTGTATTCGTCGTAAATTCCCCATCCACCGACAGGTCGGAAAGACTCTCGTTCATGATGCAGATGATGTTGGTCGGCTGGACCGCATCTCCCGCTTCCACCGCGGCCGCCGTCTCCTCGTTCTGCTCTTCTTCGCTTCCCACATATTTTTCATAGATCTCCTGGATCTTCGCCTGGGAATAACCCTCCGGAGCTTTCTTTACCAGATATTTTAAGGATACCGCCGACGCCAGCACATAGCCGTTCTCCGCGTAGGAAGTCGTCGGATCCCAGAGATTTACCTCCAGTCCCAGTTTCGGGACAAGGACCGTGTAGAAGCCGCCGATAAACACCGCGACCGCAGCAGCGGATCCGCCAAACACGGCAGCTCTTTTTTCTTCCCCCTGATCCTCACCGGCACGAGCTGCGCCAGTACATTCCACATGATCAGGAGGATCCCGCAGATGATCATCATAAAGGTCGGTGTGTAGTTATAGCTCCCGGCCACCGTCATCGCGGTCTTCACCGCAAGGACATCACTCATCATGATCGGGCGGCTTCTGAAGGATACGACAAAGGCTTCCGCCAGAGAGATCACATAAAGGATCACGGAGGATACAGGGATGGAGATCCGGCTACTTCCGGAGATTCCGAATACCAGAAGGTACAGCGCAAACATCCACACCATGTTCAGCACCGCATTTTTCAGCAGCACTGCGGCAAGATTTCCTGTCACTAGTTCAAACATGATGTAGGATAATACCGGCGACAAGAAGAATATCGCCGCGGCTCCCGCGCGCTCGAGCCCACTCCCTTCTTTTCTCTCGTATTCCTCTGTTGTTTCTTCTATCTTTTTGTTCATAATCTATTTTTCTTTCTGATTCTGTCTTCCGGAAACCATTCCGCCAAATGAATACTAAGATTTGCTGAACCGTTTCCTTCTCTCATTTCCAAGTTCCGTTTCCGAGCCTGTTTTTTCTTTACATCCTGTGCGGATTTTCGCCATCCCGGATCGCCCAGCGCATCTTTGTGGATCTTGCACGCGGGTTTCTCTGGCATTCTTCCGCCGATGGACGGATCACATCGCTCGCAACGTCGCTGTAGATTCCTTCCTTTTTGCCGTCCTTGAAGTAATACTTTACAAGGCGGTCTTCCCCGGAATGGAAGGTCAGGATCGCAGCTCTTCCGCCCGGTGCCAGGATCCCCGGCAGTTTTGAGAGGAAGCTTTCCAGAACCTCGAATTCCTGGTTGACATCGATCCTCAGCGCCTGGAAACATCTCTGGCAGGATTTCTTCACGGCTTCCTTCCGCTCTTTTTCCGGGATAAAAGAAAGCACCTGCTCGATCACTTCTTTTAATTCCGTGGTCGTCTCAATATACTGACGTTTCCGGTTTCTCTTTGCGATCTCCCGTGCGATCTCCTCCGCATAAGGCTCATCGGAGTTTTCCGCGAACATGCCCGCGATCTCTTCCATATCCATCTGTTTTAAGCGCTCCGCCGCAGAGATCCCTTTTTCCGGGTTCAGGCGAAGATCCAGCGGACCATCGGCCTTATAAGTGAAACCGCGCTCCGGGTTGTCGATCTGCATCGAGGAGACACCGAGATCTGCCAGGACAAAGTCAAACAGCCCCGCCTCCGGGACGAGCCTGTCGATATCAGCAAAGTTCATCTGTTTTATCGTAAGGATCTCCTCTCCGAAGCCGCGTTCCTTCAGGCGTTCCTTTGTCTTTACGATCTCGATCGGATCCACGTCAAGAGCATACATATGCCCCTGTCCTTCCAGCTTTTTTAACATCTCCGTCGTGTGACCGCCGTATCCAAGTGTGGCGTCCAGCCCCTGCATTCCCGGCTTGATATCCAGGAAATCCAGGATCTCTTTCACGCAGATCGAGATGTGCATGCCGGCCGGAGTGCTGCCCTTTTTGATGACCTTTTCGATCGTATCGGCATATTTCTCCGGATTCTGCTCTTTATACTTTTCTTCAAACCGTCTCGGGTGTGTCCCGCTGTAACGGACACGCCGTTTGTGCACCGGTGCTCCCTGTACCTCTTTTTCTTCCATCTTAAAACCTCATTTATCCTGTATTCAGCTTCCATGCGCCTTGCGCTCTTTCTGTTTATCTTAACACAAAAAGGCGCGGCATGTAAATCTGAGCATTTTCTGCCATAAGTAGCATAACGGGATGAGGTTCCCGTGTCAAGCGTCAAAAAGTACAAAAATATGACAAAAGACCTCCGCCCGGGATCCTGCGGCCTGATCTACACCGCATCATCCCTGCAGAGGTCTCGTTCTGAGAAGAATTTATCAGCTTCCACCGGCCGGAATTACGCGTCAAGTCTCACATGCGTTCGGCCTGAACTTGTTATGCGTCAGATCTTGAAAACGCGTTCTTCATGGAATTGCTGAGCTCAAAGAGCACATGATCCAGGGTATTCCCCGTCTCTTCCTTTAACATCTTTGCGATCTCACGGTTCGCTTTCTCCAGAAGTCTTCTGCTCTCCGCCGGATCCGTGATCTTTGCAGCCTCGGCGTCATACTTGCGGAGCAGGGCATGTCCTTTCGCCTGGACCGCATTCTGGTAGCGCTCGATGTGGATCGCAGATTTCGCAAAAGATGCGTCCGCCATCGCGGCGATCATTCTTGCCGACCAGTATAAATTCTCTGTGGAAACTTCCTTTGTGGTGTTCGCAAGGTATTCCGGAGTCTCGTCAACAGCCGCATAGAACGGGACCAGCGTATTGAACGCGTTGGACGCGAATGCAAGCCACTGGACTGCCTGGCAGTTTGCCGGAACGTCCGGGCGCATCTGGATCAGAGCCAGGAAATCGTTGCGGTTGATCCCGATCGCGCGGTATTTGCCCTTCTGGAGGCCGTCCCCGCTCTTCGCATACGGGTCGAACGGAGTTCCCTGGAAATGGGAGGAAAGTGCATATTTGACATCCTCGACTGTCACCTTCTTCTCCGGCACCATGCTCCACGGAATATCATCGGACTCCGGCGTATAGTCCGCATTCGGTCCATCCCACTTCTTTGTATGCGGGTTAAAGTAGCGGCACATGAACCATGCTCTCGGAGTATTGTAGATGTGATCGGAATCACTGTGGCTTCCAAACGCAGCTCTCGCATCAAAATGACTGCCATTTCCGCCGTTTAAAGAGAGGTCCAGATGGTTCTCTGCGATAAATTCACGAAGGTCCGAAGAACACATATGCTCCTTCTGCTCAGAGAACGCATCGTTTAAGTCAAACTCATCGATACCGAACTGGTTCGGCATCACCACATACCGGTCATCCGGAACACGCTTTGCGATCCAGTGATGGCCGCCGATCGTCTCGAGCCACCAGATTTCACCCGCATCCTGAAAAGCGATGCCGTTCATCTCATAAGTCCCGTACTTCTCCAGGAGACTTCCGAGGCGGATCACGCCCTCTCTCGCACTGCTGATGTACGGAAGTGTGATGTATACAAGGTCTTCCTCACCGATCCCGCCGGCAGCTTCCTCTTTTCCGTCCTCCGCCGGCTGATATTTTACAAGCGGATCTGCGCCGAGCACGCGGGCGTTCGATGTGATCGTCTCTGTCGCTGTCATTCCCACGTTCTTCTCATTAACGCCGCTGGCCGCCCAGATCCCCTTTCCTTTGATCGCATTCGGGACTGCCGTAAATTTCATCGGGTCGCCCGGAAGCTCGATCTCCACATGGGAAAGGACTGACTTGTATACCTTCGGCTGCTCCTCCGGATGGATCACCACGAATTTCTTCGCCGTGAAATGTCCGGAACCGGAGTCATCGTTTCGCGCGATCATCGTTGAACCGTCATATGATGCGTTTTTTCCTACCAGGATTGTTGTGCATGCCATATCAGATACCCCCAAAATTCAATTTTGTCATCATGGTTTCGCGGCTGCCTCCTGAGCTTTCCGCAGGAAACTGTCCTGCGAAGCGGTCTTCATTCGGCCATTCTGTCCGCCGGCCACGGATATCTTCAGTTTAGTACGCGCCCTGGTTTCTGTCAACTAACTGAATCACCGCGGTGATGTGACAGGAAACAGCACCACAGCAAATGCCCCGGAGTACGCATCCCCCGGGGCATTCAAAGTATCAGTATTTCAATTATTTAAAGTACTTCACACCGCTCTCAAACAGCTTCAGATCCTGTTCTCCGGTGATGTTCTTTGCAACGAAGTCGCCACGTCTCTCTGCGTGACCCATCTTGCCGTATACACGTCCATCCGGACTTGTGATACCTTCGATCGCCATGAAGGAGCCGTTCGGGTTCCAGTACTCATCCATCGTCGGATTGCCGTTAAGATCCACATACTGGGTCGCAACCTGTCCGTTTGCAAAGAGCTTGTCGATCCACTCCTTCGGAGCTACGAAACGTCCCTCACCGTGGGATACCGGGTTCGTGTAGATACCGCCGAGCTTTGCCTCAGCAAGCCACGGGGACTTGTTGGAGACAACCTTTAAGTTCACCATCTTGGAGACATGACGTCCGATCGTGTTGTAGGTCAGGGTCGGAGAATCCGGCTTCTGCTCTACGATCTTTCCTTCCGGAACGAGTCCGAGCTTGATGAGTGCCTGGAAGCCATTGCAGATACCGAGCATGAGTCCGTCACGCTCATTTAAGAGCTTCATGATCTCGTCCTTTAATACCTCGTTGCGGAACGCGGTAGCAAAGAACTTCGCGGAACCTTCCGGCTCATCGCCTGCGGAGAATCCGCCCGGGAACATGACGATCTGCGCCTGCCCGATGGATTTTCTGTAAGTTTCGACAGAATCACGGATATCCTCGGCGCTCATGTTCTTAAATACCTTCGTGATGACATTCGCTCCGGCGCGCTCAAATGCCTTTGCACTGTCATACTCACAGTTTGTACCCGGGAATACCGGAATGAATACGGTCGGAGTTCCGATCTTGTGGTCACAGATCACGATGTTGTCTGCCTTAAATACTTCGTTCTTAACTTCTTCCTTCTTCACGCCGCTCTCGGTCGGGAATACATCCTCAAGAGTCGCATCCCATGTCTTTAATGCCTCATCGAGCGTGATGGAGACATTGCCGTACTCAAAGTCTGCCTTGTCGGTAACCTCACCGATCACACGGTAGCTCATCTGAAGCTCTCCGACCTTATCTGCCGGAACCTCGCATACGATGTCGCCCCATGCTGGTGCGAAGAAGTCTCTCGGATCCACGTCATGCTCGATCTTTACGCCTAAGTGGTTGCCGAATGCCATCTTGCTGACAGCCTCTGCGATACCGTTCGCCTCAGCGGCATAAGCGGAGATCACGCGGCCTGCCTTGATGTCCTCATGAAGTTTATCATAACCATCCATGATCTGCGCGTAATCCGGGAGATCATAGGAATCTTTCTTGATTTCAAATACAACGATCTTGTTTCCGGCTTTCTTGAATTCCGGAGAGATCATGTTCTTTGCGTTCGCCACATCAACTGCGAAGGAGACGAGTGTCGGCGGAACGTCGATCTCCTTTCCGCTCTCCTCATCAAAGGTTCCGGACATGCTGTCCTTTCCGCCGATGGACGGAAGCCCGAAGCCGAGCTGTGCGTTGTAAGCACCGAGAAGTGCTGCGAACGGCTGGCTCCATCTTGTCGGCTCGCTGCTCATTCTGCGGAAGTACTCCTGGAATGTGAAGCGGATCTTCTTATAATCGCCGCCTGCTGCCGCGATCTTCGCAACGGATGTGAGGACCGCATAGATCGCGCCGTGGTACGGGCTCCAGCTGGAGAGATACGGATCGAAGCCGTAGCTCATCATGGTCACAGCGTCGCACTTTCCTTCGAGGACCGGAAGCTTTGCAACCATGGTCTGAATCTCGGTCTGCTGATATTTACCGCCATACGGCATCATAACGGTAGATGCGCCGATGGAGGAGTCGAACATCTCAACGAGACCTTTCTGGGAGCATACATTTAAGGAGCCGAGCATCTTCAGCCATTTTTCCTTAACATCTCCCACTTCTTTCTTTTCAAACGGGGTTCCCTCGTGGTTCGGAACTTCCAGGGTCACGTCTGTCTCCTGGTGAGCACCGTTCGTATCAAGGAACGCACGGCTTAAATCAACGATGGTCTTTCCGCGCCATGTGAGAACGAGTCTCGGGCTCTCGGTAACCGTCGCAACCGTCACCGCCTCAAGGTTCTCTTCCTCTGCGTAGCCTAAGAATGCGTCAACATCTTTCGGGTCAACGACAACTGCCATTCTCTCCTGGGACTCGGAAATCGCAAGTTCTGTTCCGTCAAGACCTGCATACTTCTTCGGAACCTTGTCAAGGTCGATCAGAAGTCCGTCTGCGAGCTCACCGATTGCTACGGAAACTCCGCCTGCACCGAAGTCGTTACACTTCTTGATCAGTCTGGAAACTTCCGGACGGCGGAACATTCTCTGGATCTTTCTCTCAGTCGGGGCATTACCTTTCTGGACCTCAGCGCCGCAGACCTCGATGGATGCCTCTGTGTGCACCTTGGAGGAACCTGTCGCACCACCGATACCGTCACGTCCGGTACGTCCGCCAAGTAAGATGATCACATCGCCCGGATCGGATGTCTCACGGATGACGTTCTTTCTCGGAGCTGCTGCCATAACGGCACCGATCTCCATTCTCTTTGCAACATATCCCGGGTGGTAAAGCTCTTTTACATAACCGGTCGCAAGTCCGATCTGGTTTCCGTAGGAGCTGTATCCATGGGCAGCCTCTGTGACGATCTTTCTCTGCGGGAGTTTTCCCTTTAATGTCTCATTTAACGGTTTTGTCGGATCTGCCGCACCTGTGATGCGCATTGCCTGGTATACATAAGTACGTCCGGAAAGCGGATCACGGATCGCACCGCCGAGGCATGTCGCAGCGCCGCCGAACGGCTCGATCTCGGTCGGATGGTTGTGAGTCTCATTCTTGAAGTTTACAAGCCACTCTTCTGTCTTTCCGTCGATCTCGACCGGAACAACGATGGAGCAGGCGTTGATCTCATCAGAAACCTCGAGATCTTCGAGTTTGCCCTCTTTGCGGAGCTTTTTCATGCCCATGATCGCAAGGTCCATCAGGCAAACAAACTTGTCGTCGCGGCCTTTGTAGATCTCTTTATGATCCGCAAGATACTGGTTATAAGTGTCCTCAATCGGCTTTTTGTAGTCGCCGTCTGTGAATGTCACATTTTTCAGCTCTGTGGAGAATGTCGTATGACGGCAGTGATCGGACCAGTATGTATCGAGCACACGGATCTCTGTCACAGACGGATCTCTCTTCTCCTCGTTCTTATAGTAATTCTGGATGTGAAGGAAATCCTTGAAGGTCATTGCGAGATTTAAGGAGCTGTAGAGTTCCTTTAAAGCCGCCTCATCCATATCTTTAAAACCGTCAAAGATCGCAACATCCTCCGGCACATCAAATACGGTCACAAGTGTCTCCGGGATCTCCTCGGACGCCTCTCTGGAGTCCACCGGGTTGATACAGAAGGACTTGATCGCAGCGATCTCCTCAGCGGAAAGCTTTCCGGAGATCACATAAGTCATTGCGGAGCGGATCACCGGCTCCTCATTCTCATTTAATAACTTTACACACTGCTCCGCAGAATCAGCTCTCTGGTCGAACTGCCCAGGCAGATACTCGACGGAGAATACCACGTCGTCCGCGCCATGCGGGAATGTCTCCTCGAACACCTCATC
Source organism: Pilosibacter rotomagensis (assembly GCF_045062245.2). NCBI lineage: Bacteria > Bacillati > Bacillota > Clostridia > Eubacteriales > Clostridiaceae > Pilosibacter > Pilosibacter rotomagensis. The sequence continues at coordinate 2,145,985 of NZ_CM170323.1, forward strand.
GACCGGCGGCTCGGAAAAAATCGTTCCGAGTGCCTCTTTATATACATCCTCAGAAATATTTTCAATATCGTAGCGGACCAGTACACGAACGCCCGTTACCTCTGTAATGTCAAGGTAGCTCTCGATCTCCTCGCGAAGCTCTCTCGCCTTGATTGCATATTCCGGTTTCTTCTCAACAAACACGCGCTTTACGCTCATAGTCTCTCCTCCTGGAAAACGGCTTTGTCCGATGGTTGTTATTTTTCATGACTGCAGCGCCACCTCGTGCGGAGCAATCCATTTTCCATTATCATAGCACAGATTTGTGTGATTAGTAAAGTTAATATATCTAATTTATTTTATTACTTATGCTTATCAGTTGTCACATCCAGCATACTCCCACAGCGATGAACTCTTTTCCATCCTGTATCACCGCAAATTATTAACTCTGCAGATCCTGATTGATCTTGCTCATGCTGAGCGCATCCATTGTCACCTTCATGATCTCCCGGACCTCGTCCTCCGTCATCTTCATGCGCTCCGCAAGCTCCGAAAGCTTCGCCTCACGCCCAAGCTCCTCCGCCATGGACTTTGAAACCTCCTGGAGAACATTGACGCGCGCCAGCATCTCCTCCTCGATATCCGTCTCCTTCTTCTGGTCGTTGATGATCTCCTCCATGCGGACACGAATCCGGCTCTCTAAAAGCTTCTCAAAGCTCCCCTCAAAGCCTTCATCCGCCAGCATCATCAGCTCCATACTCGCCTCCTGGATCAGATCCGCCATCGGGACGCCCTTATTGATATAATCCTGAACAAAAAACAGCGCATTTTTCAGATTACCCTCGATCAGACGCTCCCTCGCCGCCTTATTCCCACTCCGGATCTCCCCGAGCAGCTTCTCATTCTCCTCCTCACTGCACGGCGGGATCGCCGCGATCTCTTCCATATATACACGGTAAATATCTTCCGGATTCAGCTCCTCATTCGCATTGTTGAACTCGTCATCAACATTCCCACTCTCATTCTCATTACTGCCATATCTCATTTTCTCTGCCATGATCTTCTCTCCGTTCTTCTATTGATAAAAATATAAACATATCAAAAATTCCATGTTCCCTGTAAGCATACCATATTTTTTCCCTGACTTCCATAGTAAAGAAAAAACCTATTGCACCAGGCTCGCAGAATTTACTTCTCTCCTGGAATTCATACATAAGCACATGTCACCCGCAAAAATAACGAAACTTCTGCCCAACGATTGTCACTATCCACAGAAACATCCCTTCTTAAAATATGCCAGCAATACCGCCGCCGGCGGTGAGCGTCCGGACAGGAGTGCATGATCCGGGGATCTGGCTTCCTCTTAGCTCGCGGGTGACTGCGTTGGAGAACAGCGGACACTTGTTTGAGCGAAGCGAGTTGTGTCCGCTGTTCTCCGCCCTTAGCAGTCTCCCGGGAGGTTAGAGGAACCATCCCCGCATCCCCAGCACTCCTGGCCGGATGCTCACCGCCCGCCAACCAATTTGGCAACAGCAGGCAACAACCAATTTTCCTTTTCCCCCTTTTCAAATCCCCCATTCTATGATAAAATAGCCTTGTTTCATTAGGAGGACTAATAATGGATATCAACTACGAATTATATAAAGTATTTTACTACGTCGCAAAAACCCTGAGCTTCTCCGAGGCCTCCAAATGCCTCTACATCTCCCAGTCCGCGGTCAGCCAGTCCGTCAAGGTCCTGGAGAAAAAGCTCGGCCAGACCCTCTTCATCCGAAGTACAAAACGCGTCCAGCTCACCCCGGAAGGCGATATCTTATTTAAACATATCGAACCGGCGATGAACCTGATTCACAAAGGCGAGACCCAGCTCTTAGAGGCAAATACCTTAAACGGCGGCCAGCTCCGTATCGCCGCCAGCGACACGATCTGCCGCTATTTCCTGGTTCCGTACTTAAATAAATTCCACAAGCTCTACCCGAACGTCCACATCAAAGTGACAAACTCCACCTCGATCGAGTGCGCCCACATTTTAGAGAACGGCCAGGTAGATTTCATCATCACAAACTACCCGAACTCCGGTCTCTTAAACACCCACAGCGTCCGTGCCATCCGCGAATTCCGCGATGTCTTCGTCGCAAGCGCCGAGCACTTCCCGCTGCAGGATAAGACCTTCACACTCGCCGAGCTTCTCGATTATCCGATCATGATGCTCGACCGCAAGAGTACAACCAGCGAGTTTTTACACTCCATGTTCCAGAAATCCCATCTCGACCTGGTCCCGGAGATCGAGCTCAGCAGCAACGATCTTCTGATCGACCTCGCAAGGATCGGCCTCGGGATCGCCTTCGTCCCGGATTTCTGTATCCCGGAGGACGAAAAACTGCTCTTTATCCTAAAGCTCTCCGAGACTCTCCCGGTCCGCCAGCTCGTCGTTGTCCACAACGAGAACCTTCCGGTCTCCCAGGCTGCAAAGCAGTTTATGGATATGCTGTAGGATTAAACCAAAAAGAGTCATGTCCCGCTCAACTACATGCCGGACAGGGCTCTTTTTTCTTTTACTTTCTGCTCTCCCAGAAATCCTCCATGCACTGTCCCACGTTTCCCCGGTTCACCATCTGAAAATGTTCCCACTCTCTCGGAAACAGTTCCAGATATTCTCTCTTTAAGAACCGGTCATCGAGGAGCAGGATGATCCCCTCATCCTCCGTGGTCCGGATCACGCGCCCTGCCGCCTGCAGAACCTTATTCATCCCCGGATACTGGTAGGCAAAATCAAAGCCCGCCTCCTCTTTCTCCTCGAAATATCCGCGCAGGACTTCCTGCTCCACACAGACCATCGGAAGCCCCGTTCCGACGATCACAGCGCCGATGAGACGTTCCTCCTTCAGATCAATTCCTTCCGAGAACACGCCGCCCATCACGCAGAAGGCCGCCAGCGAATGATTCCGTTTCTTCTCAAATTCTTCCAGAAATTCCTGTCGTTCCTGCTCCTTCATTCCCTGTCCCTGCACCAGAAGATCTGCCGGAAAATCCAGCTCCTCCACAGCCTGTTCGACCTGCTCCATATACTGATAGGAAGGAAAGAACACCATATAATTTCCGTTCTTCGACCGGACAACCTCCCGGATATACTCCGCAACCTTCCGGTATTCACTCGCACTCCGCCTCGAATACCGGCTGCTGACATCCGTCGCCACCATGAGAAGCCGCTTCTCTTCCGCAAACGGGGAGTTCGCATAGACCGCGTAATCATCCTCATTTCCTGAGAGCAATGTCTTGTAATACCGGATCGGCAGCATCGTCGCCGAGAACAGGATCGTGCTGTTCCCCTGTGCCATGCAGAGTGAAAGATTCGAGGACGGATCCACGCAGAACAGCCGCACTTTAAAGGAAGAAACGCCCACATTTTCCGCGTAGATCCGGTAATGATCATCCAACAGCTCATAGACATTCAGGAAATCCCGGAGTCCAAAATAAAAGTCAAGGACCTCGTCCCGCCCTTCAAAATCCGGAAAATCCTCCAGAAATGTCTCCATATCCGAAAAGACCGCCATCGCCGCTGCCGCCAGGGATGTCACATCCGATAAGAGCTGCCATGTCTCGCATTCCCGCTTCATCGCAAGCATCACCTGATTGCACTTCTCGAGATCCTTCGTAAGCTTCGGAGCTTTGCCCTTTGTCAGGCGCTTTACCGTGAGAATATCTTCCTTTTTTAACTCAGCACTGTACATCTCCCGCGCCCGCGAGACGAGATTATGCGCCTCGTCCACAAGGAACAGATATTCCCCCGTCTGCCCGTCCGCAAAATACCTTTTCAGGCGCACATTCGGGTCAAACACGTAGTTATAATCGCAGATGATCCCGTCCGTCCAGCTTGAAATATCAAGGCAGTATTCAAACGGGCATACCTTATATTTTTCGGCATATTCCAGGATTTTCTCCCTCGTCATCTCCTGTTCCAGATGCAGGATGTCAAAGACAGCCTCGTTCACCCGGTCAAAATGTCCCTTCGCATACGGGCATGCATCCGGATTGCACTCGCAGTTTTCCAGCGGGCAGAGCTTTTCCTTCGCCGTGATCGTCACAGAAGTAAAGATCAGTCCCTTTCCCCGGAGGATCCGGAGTGCTTCCTCAGCGACCGTCCTCGTTACCGTCTTTGCGGTCAGATAAAACAGCTTATCGCCTTTTCCCTCCCCGATCGCGCGGACCGCAGGGAACACCGTGGAGAGCGTCTTTCCGATCCCGGTCGGTGCCTGGATGAACAGCCGCTTTTTCCGGCTGATCGTGCGGTAGACAGACACCACAAGGTCTCTCTGTCCCTCCCGGTACGGGTATGGGAATTCCAGATTCCGGATCGATGCGTCGCGGGTCAGCTCATGGTGGTAGAGATATCTCGCCCATTTAAAATATTCATGGACCACGCCCGAAAACCACTGTTCCAGTTCTTCCTTTGAGCGGTCGGTCTGAAACCGCCGGATCTCCTCCGTCTCCAGATTGCAGTAGGTGAGCTGCAGGCGGATCCCGTCCAGATCCTTGTCGCAGCAGTAGAAATACCCGTAGCACATTGCCTGGGCGAGGTGGACTTCGATCGGTGCTTCCAGTCTCGCAACATCCGTATACATGCCCTTGATCTCGTCGATCACCGTGATCCCGTTTTCCGTGAAGATCCCGTCCGCCCGGCCTTCCACCGAAAGAACGATCTCCTGCTCGTCATCCGTGACTTCATGTTTCAGCGGGACCTCCGCCCGGTATCCGGATCCCATCCGTTTCTGGATCTTCCTGTGGATCCGTCCCCCGGCCAGCATCGCATCCTTCTGGGCGTTCCCGGACCTTCGGTTGTCGATATCTCCGGAGCGCAGAACAAACTCCACCAGATTCCGGACCGAGATCCGGATCGATCTTTTATTTTCCTCGCTCATCACATGCGCTCCCTTTCATTTTCGTAAATCAAATATATCTGCACATCTCCTGCGCCGTCCGCAGAAAATACCAGAACTGCAGGCTCTGAATCGCTGCTGATGTTTCCATATTTCATGTCTTTTGCAAGTATAACATTCCAGAACAAAGCTGTAAACTCCGGGTACAAACAAGTGAAAACACGCTTCGCGAGTTTCCCCTTGTTATCGCGCCAATCGCCAAAGTCTCTCGCGCGCGGACTTTGGCTCATTGTTCGCGTAAAAAAAGCAGCCAGCCATACGTTTTGTACAGCCGCTGCCTCTTCGTTTTTTCTTCGATCCGTTACGCTACCGCGTGCATCGGATTCTTTCTCTCGAGGAACTCCTCGAACAGTGTGTTCTCACCGTCGAACTCAACGGTGAGGATCTTTGTAAGATCAAGGCTCAGTACTCCGAGAAGAGACTTCGCATCAATGATCATACGGTTATAAAATACATTCACATCAAAATCACAGCCGCTGGCAATGCTTACAAACTCCTTTGCCTCGTCTGCAGACGCAAATTTTACTTTTTTCTGTTTCATCATATTTCTCAAACTCCTTTTTGTTAAACCCACAGATGTCAAATACCTGATTCCATAAACCCTTTTTGCGAATCGTGAACAGCAATGGTTTCTAACATTCCAATATATGAAATGGTTCGAAAATGTTTCCATACTGCCTACGATTATACATTTATACCATATTCGGAGTTGAGCGTCAATCGACAGATGTCACCATCTTTTTGTTAAGTTTATGACAATTTTTGTCATTTGTCACAGAAAAGGCAGGTAGTTGTCTGATGTCTTAATCTGCAGGAACTCCTTATCAGCAAGTTTCTGCAAATGCATAGTAACCGAAAGCCGAATACATAAATGGCGTTTTTTATCCATCTATATATCCGGCTTTTTGTGAGTTGTCTATGATGTTATTACATCAGAATGTACTTTAAGATAAAGAGCACGGCCAGGATGTACATAACCGGAGTGATCTTCTCTTTCTTTCCTGCGAAGAGGTTCATTACAACATAGGAGATAACTCCCATGGAGATTCCCTCGGAGATGCTGTAGAAGAACGGCATCGCGATGATGCAGAGGAATGCAGGGATTCCGTCTGCCGGGTCCTTGAAATCGATCTCAGATACGGAGCCGATCATGTAGAAACCTACGGTGATCAGAGCCGGAGCTGTCGCAAAGGACGGGATCGCCAAAAAGATCGGGGACAGGAGCAGGGATAACAGGAAGAGAACCGCTGTTGTCAGGGATGTAAGTCCTGTTCTTCCTCCCTCAGTTACGCCGGAAGCACTCTCCACGAACGTTGTGACTGTGGAAGTACCAAGACATGCGCCGCAGGTTGTTCCGACTGCATCCGCAAGGAGCGCGCCCTTGATCCTCGGGAGCTTTCCGTCAGCGTCCAGCATGTCTGCCTTCGCAGATACACCGATGAGCGTTCCGAGTGTATCAAAGAGGTCAACAAAGAGGAACGCGAACACGATCACGATGAACTCAAGGACCGGAACGCCCTTTAAGCTGAACTTGAACATGATCGGTGCCAGGCTCGGGATCGAAATTCCGTTTGAGAAATCCGGGAGCAGGTTGTAGAAACCGAGATCCGGATTCGGAACATACACGCCGGCAAACTGGCAGATGATACCGAGGATCCAGGTGATCAGGATTCCCCAGAGGATATTTCCCTTTACATTCTTCACAATCAGAATTCCTGTGATCAGAACTCCGAAGATCGCAAGGAGAACCGTGATCCCGGCATCGCTCATGGATGCTGTGAGTCCGTCCGCAAGTGTGCTGTTATATCCGCTGATGGAGAACAGGCTGACGAGCGTGGAGCTTCCGATCACGATCTTCGCGTTCTGAAGACCGAGGAATGTGATAAAAAGTCCGATTCCGACGCTGACCGCTTTCTTTAAGTTGAACGGAATCGCGTTGAAGATCGCTTCCCTGATGTTAAAGCAGGAAAGGATAATGAAGATGATACCTTCTGTGAGAACTGCCGCAAGGGCAACTTCCCAGGAATACCCCATTCCGAGAACGACCGTGTAGGCAAAGTACGCGTTCAGACCCATTCCAGGTGCCAGAGCGAATGGGTAGTTCGCAAAGAGTGCCATACAGAGTGTTCCGATGAAGGATGCCACCGCTGTCGCCGTGAAGACCGCGCCGTGATCCATTCCCGCCGCTGCGAGGATGTTCGGGTTTACCGCCAGGATATACGCCATCGTCATAAATGACGTCACACCGGCCATGATCTCGGTCTTAACAGTCGTGTTGTTTTCCTTGAGATGGAAAAATTTTTCGAGACTCATTTGTTTCCCTCCAATTTGTTTTATCAGTTTTTGTTATAAAACCGTTAATTTTTATTATACGAGGTGCAGAAAAAAAACGCAAGGAAAAGAGCCGGATTTTATAAGTCAGCATTTTCCGGCAGTTCGCATTTCATGTCATAAAAAGGCCGCTCTCCCCTTTCGGTTAAGCGACCTTCCCTGTAAATATCATTATTTCAATTCTCTCTTCAAAAAAGCCAGCAAATTCAGTCTCGCCCGCTCCTCCGTATCTTTCCGCCTCGTCTTTACCTTCTTTACGACCTTTCCTTCCTGATCCCTGTGGATCCGGTAAACGATCCGCAGGTACTCTCCGACCTCTTCCCAAGCCTCGCGGCTCTCCGGGATCAGGTCGAGTCCCATCTGGAAGACGTGGAACATGCCGTCGTAGACGGAACAGCGGACTTTTACGCCCTCTGCTCTCGCTTTCTTCGCAGCTTCTCGCGTGTCATCAAGAAGGACCTCATAGGAGCCCACCTGCATGAGCATCGGAGGAAAGCCCTCAAAATTTCCAAACAGCGGGGACAGATACGGGTCCTTCGGATCATCATCCCCGATATAGCTGCACTGGTAGAGCATATTTTCTTTCGAATTTCCAAACAATGGGTCGATCGTATAATTCTCCTCATACGAAGCCCCGCTGAGCGTCACATCCGTCCAAGGGGACATCGTGATGATCCCAGCCGGGAGCGGAAGCGCATGATCCTTTGCGTAGAGACAGAGCGCGAGGGCAAGTCCGCCTCCCGCGGAATCTCCGGCAACCACGATCTGTTCCGGATCGTATTTTTTTTCATTTAAAAGCCATTTGTAGGCATAGACTGCATCCTCGAGTGCCGCCGGAAACGGATGCTCCGGTGCGACCCGGTAGTCAGGAGTCAGGACATCCGCCCCGAACCCCAGTTCCGAATATTTAACCGCAAACCGCCGGTAAATGTTCTTCATCGGACCGATATATCCGCCGCCGTGGAGCTGCAGGATCACCCGCCCAGTGACCGCCTGCTTCGGCTTTAAATATTCCATCACGAATTTCCCTGTCGGGATCAGTTCATAGATATAATCATTCGGGCACCGCCATGCCGGTTCCACCGGATTCTTTCGGAATTCTCCGGTCTGGATCGGCTTTTTTAAAGATGTCTCCATGACATCTCTCATCATATCCCTGGTCAGATTCCCGATCATGCTGACTTCTTTTCGGCTCATGTTTCATTCCTTTCCTGTCTGTTCCTTTTCCTCATCTATCACACATGAAATCTCCGCCGCAATTCCCGTTTCACACTCCTGTCCCCGAGCAGCACCGTGGCAAGAAGCGCTGCCACCGAGATCACCACAGAAAGCACTGTGAGCAGCGGATGCCTCGTCCAGCCGATCTTCCAGAAGATCAGCGGGATAAAGCTTAAAACCGTGATCGCGATCTGGTACATAAAATAGCTCTGCCAGTTCAGTCGGTTCACGAGCATCATAAGCAGGATCGCCGCCACTTCAAATAAGACAACGCACGGGATCGCATAGTCCACCGACCAGCCATGCAGTCCCGTCAGCGTGTCGATCAGAAGCAGGATCGCCTGGATCCCCAGACACTGCCTGACAAGGATCCCGGAAAGGCTTGCATGGCGCATCACGGAAAATTTTAATGTCATCGCCACATAGGCAGCGGCGCCCGCGGTCAGGAGTGACCATTTAAATGGGATCTGCCGGTAGGTTGCAAGATTTACGATCCCCGCAAGGACCGAAACGAACACCAGCGAAAGATAAAACATCCGGACAGCCTTTTTGATCTTTCTGCGGTCCTGTGCGATCACCGGATACCGTCCTTTATCATGTTCCCGGTCTGTGATCCCGTTGCTCTCCTGCTCCACCGGGATCCCCTGATCTTCCAGGAAACGGAAAAACACTTCCGGCAGATGATTCTCTGCCATTGCACTCGTAAACGCCAGGCAGAGCTTTCCATCGTAAGCTACCGCCCCGCATTTCATCCGCTGCTTCGGAGATGCACCGACGAGAAGCTCAAAATCCTCAACATCCTCTCTCAGATCTTCCCGGATCTTTGCAGGGCCGATGTTGGAAAAGGTCATCGTATGGGCGCGGCTTGTGCGAAGGAAGATCAGTTCCATCGCCAGATGCTTGATAAACAGAGGGATCGCCCTCACATACCACTTTTTCTCGTTGGATACATTGTAGGAGATCGTCTCCTCCAGTCGCTCCTTCACGATCTGTTCGTCCATCTGACGACTGACGTTTGTGAGGACCTCCCGGAAGTTCTCCGGCGCCCTGCCTTTCGGCCAGGAGATATTGACTACCGCAAAAAAATTTGCGAGCGTCTCCGAGTCAAAAAAGCTCCGCAGATTGACCGGAAGATTGAGCGCTGCCGGTTTTTTCAGGTTCTTCCCGTTCGTCTCTGTCCGGATGACAGACCATAGAAGTGCTGCTGCCAGGTATTTTGTGATACTGACCCCGTATTTCCGGCACTGTGCTTTTAGATCCGCGACCTGCAGTGTTCCCTTTAAGATCCCCATCTGGTCAAACGGAAGAAATTCCCCACTTACCTGAAGTGCCGGTTCGCTCTCATAGTGGCGTTTCGGTAATTTTCTGTAATAGCGGAGATAATCATCCTCTTTTAATGGAGAAAATTCTTTTTCTTCCGTGATAACCGGAAGATTTTTCTTTAACTCCAGATAATGCTCCGTCAGCCGCGAGGCAAACCGGAGAGCTCCGAGTCCGTCTGTCAGCCCGTGGAAAACCTCAAAATTGATGCGGTTTCCGAAGTAGCTGACACGAAACGGAAATCTCGCCGCACGATGTGGATCGATAAACCGGCACGGTGCGCTCTGCTCTTTCTCGATCACAGGATCCCGGTCGTTCGTCTCAAAATAGTACCAAAAAAATCCCTTCCGAAGCTTCACCCGGAAATTTTCAAATTCCGGGAGTGTCAGGAGCAAGGCTCTGTGGAGAAGTTCCTGATCCACCGCCTCCTTCAGATTCGCCGAGATCCGGAATACACTGCTCAGATCTTCTCCGGACACCGCCGCAAAAAGTTTTGCCGTGTTGTCCAGTCTCCGCCATGCGGCGCCCTGGATGCGCCGGCGTTTCTTTGTGAATTGCTCCGATAAATTCTTCATTCAGATCCCGCACCTCTTTCAGGATAAAAAAATAACCGGAAAAATAATTTTTCCGGTACATCAGAAGCAGGGGAAGAGGGGCTCGAACCCCCATCTACGGTTTTGGAGACCGCTGCTCTACCATTGAACTATTCCCCTATATTTTGTTGCGCATCACTTAATGCTCCATTATAGTAGCATGAAATGTTTTAATTGTCAACACTAATTTGAAAATTTCTTATATTTTTGTATCCGGCACTTCGAGCGAAAAAATCAGCTGCCTTATGCCAACCTGCAGACCGATCCTTTTCCGCTCAAAGCATTACCGCATCCTCCGTACTTTTCCGATCAGATCAGCTGGATCGCCTCTCTCACATTCTCCACCCCGATCAGTCTGATCCGTTTCTCATCCTTTAACTTCTCCAGATTTGATTTCGGGAGCAGACAGCTTGTAAAGCCCATCTTGATCGCCTCCGACACACGCTGGGCCGCCTGGGAGACTCCGCGGACTTCGCCGGAAAGACCGACTTCCCCGAAGATCAGCATCCCCGGATCCACCTCCCGGTTCTTAAAGCTCGACACAAGCGCCATCACAACGGCGAGATCCAGCGCCGGTTCGTTCATCTTCATTCCGCCCGCGATATTCACATAGGCGTCATACCGGCTCATCGCATACCCGCATCGCTTTTCCAGGATCGCGAGTAAAATGTTGATCCGGTTGTAATCGACGCCGTTCGCCGTCCGTCTTGCCATTCCGAAATTCGTCGCTGTCACGAGCGCCTGGACCTCCAGGAGGATCGGTCGCGTTCCCTCCAATGAACAGGCTACCACCGCCCCAGACGCTTCCTTCGGACGCCCGGAGATCAGCATCTCCGACGGATTTAGCACCTCGGAAAGTCCTTTTTCTTCCATCTCAAACACACCGATCTCGTTCGTGGACCCGAAACGGTTTTTTACTGCCCTGAGGACCCGGTATGCGTCATTCCGGTCTCCCTCAAAGTAGAGAACCGTATCCACCATATGTTCCAGCACACGCGGTCCCGCGACAACGCCCTCTTTTGTCACATGGCCGACGATAAAGATCGTGATCCCGTATCCCTTTGCGATCTGCATCAGGAGATTTGTCGATTCCCGGACCTGGCTCACGCTTCCAGGTGCCGACGAGATATCTTCCCGGAACATTGTCTGGATCGAGTCGATGATCACCACATCCGGCTTTGCGCGCTCGATCGCGCTGTGGATCGTGTCGAGATTTGTCTCGCATAAAAACAGAAGATCTCCCGAAATCTCCCCTATGCGATTCGCACGCATCTTGATCTGCTTTAACGATTCCTCTCCGGAAATATAGAGGACCCGTTTTCCGGCCCCTGCAAGGTTTCTGCAGACCTGTAAAAGCAGCGTCGATTTCCCGATTCCCGGATCTCCTCCGACCAGCACAAGGCTTCCCTTTACGATCCCGCTTCCAAGAACTCTGTCAAGCTCTCCAAAGCCCGTAGGCGTCCTGTCCTGCTCCTCCAAAGAAATCTCCGAGATGTGGACCGGGACCGCCGTCTTTCCGGCTCCGACCGCATTGATCTGTCCGGCCGGCGCTTTTTTCGTCTGGGCAACCGGTTCCTCGACAAATGTATTCCATTCCTTGCACACCGGACATTGTCCGAGCCATTTTGCGGACTCATAGCCGCACTCTTTACAGAAAAAAGCTGTATTTCTTGCTTTTGCCACGATATTCTCCCTGTACAGGAAACGCTCCGAAGTGTATCCCCGGAGCGCTCTGTGATACTGCCGTCCATATCCTGTCCGGACAGTGATTTCTGATTTTCCTATTTACTTGCGAACGATCTTGACCTCTACTTCTCTGCCCTCATTAAGTTCAACAGAAAGGCTCAGTTTACCGCTCATATTTGTCTTCATACCGCCGACGCCAACGCCGTCCTCGAAAACCTCATACTCGCAGTCATCCTCTAACTGTACTGTGATCTGGGCATCCTCAAATCCTTCGACTTTGAATGTCACTGTTGTATCGGTCACTGCAAAATCCTTTACAGCAGTTCCCGGAACAGACTCATAAACGAACATTCCGTTTCTCTCTAACTTTGTGATTTCCTTAAACGTCTTAACTTTATAAAGATCACCTTCGTGCTCGAAGTCTTCTACTTTAGATTTTGCTGCGAGGCTGTAGTTTCCGAAACTTAATGTCCCGTTTGCCTCTGTACGGATCAGTTCGTTGATTACTGACATAATGCTTACTCTCCTTTTGTGTATTTCAACAGAGGGCTTTCTCCCCTTCACTGTTGTAAATGCTGCAGGGATCTGATTACCGGACCAGGTCATCACTGCATCGTCGTGCCTATGATTTTACCACACTGGCGGAAGTTTTTCCAGCAGTTTGTGGATGTCTTGCAGAAAATTTCAGTTCTCCGTCCTTACAGGTGATCTTCACGGAATCTCCCTCCCGGACTTTTCCTTCCAGGACGAGCTCCGCGAGCTTATCTTCAATGAGATTCTGGATCGTGCGCTTCAACGGTCTCGCGCCATATTTCTCATCGTATCCTTTCTCGACAAGGTATTCCTTCACGTCATCACCGACATTTAAGCGGATAGTCATCTGGCTCTTTGTCCGCTTTTCGAGGATATTTAAGAGGATCGTCACGATCTCCTTCATGTGATCCTTCGTCAGCGGGTGGAACACGATCGTATCATCGATCCTGTTTAAGAATTCCGGCTTGAACATCCGTTTTACCTCGTCCATGACTCCGGTCTTCATGCGCTGATAGCGCACTTTCTCATCGTCCTGGGACATGAATCCGAGCTGCTTCGGCGCGATGATGTTCTCAGCACCGGCATTGGATGTCATGATGATGACCGTATTTTTGAAATCAATCTTATGGCCCTGGGAATCCGTGATATGACCGTCATCCAGCACCTGCAGAAGGATATTGAACACATCCGGATGGGCTTTCTCCACCTCATCAAAAAGGATCACAGAATACGGATTTCTGCGGACTTTTTCGCTTAACTGTCCGCCTCCCTCGTATCCGACATATCCTGGCGGGGATCCGATCATCTTGGAAACACTGTGTTTCTCCATATACTCCGACATATCAACACGGATCAGGGCATTTTCCGTTCCGAACATTGCCTCCGCAAGTGCTTTGCAGAGCTCCGTCTTTCCGACTCCGGTCGGTCCGAGGAATAAGAAGGAGCCGATCGGGCGCTTCGGGTCTTTCAATCCGACTCTTCCGCGACGGATCGCCTTCGCGACGGCAACAACCGCCTCGTCCTGTCCGACCACGCGCTCATGGAGAATGGATTCCAGTTTTAAGAGACGTTCTGTCTCTCCCTCTGCGAGCTTGCTCACCGGGATCTTTGTCCATCCGGAGATCACATCCGCAATGTCGTTCTCGTCCACAGTCAGCTGCCTGCTCTCCTTCTCACTCTCCCACTTTTCCTTCATCTTGCGGATCTTCTCCCGCTTCGAAGCCTGTTTCTTCTTGATCTCACCGGCGAGCTCGTATGCCTCGCTGCGGATCGCGTCCTCTTTCTCTTTCTCGAGCTTTCTGATGTCCTCCTCGAGTGTCTTGATGCCCTTCGGCTCCACATAGACCGTGAGTCTCGTCTTGGAGGCCGCCTCATCGACTACATCGATCGCCTTGTCCGGCAGGAACCGGTCATTGATGTAGCGGGCAGAAAGGCGGACTGCTGCCTTTAACGCCGCATCTGTGATCGTCACATGATGATGCTCCTCATATTTCGGGCGGAGTCCCTTTAAGATCTGGACCGCCTCGTCCTCCGTCGGCTCCTCCACAGTCACCGGCTGGAACCTGCGCTCCAGAGCCGCGTCTTTTTCGATATATTTCCGGTATTCCTCGATCGTCGTCGCGCCGATCAGCTGGATCTCACCGCGGGCAAGGGACGGTTTTAAGATATTCGACGCATCCAGTGCGCCTTCCGCTCCGCCTGCACCGATGATCGTGTGGATCTCATCGATAAAGAGCAGGACATTCTCCGCCTCGGTCACCTCACTGATCACATTTTTGATCCGCTCCTCGAACTCGCCGCGGTATTTGGATCCTGCAACCATTCCGGAGAGATCCAGGATCACCACGCGTTTTCCGCGGATCGTGTCCGGAACATCACCGGAAGCGATGAGCTGCGCGAGACCTTCGATCACGGCTGTCTTTCCGACGCCCGGTTCTCCGATCAGACACGGGTTATTCTTCGTTCTTCTGCTCAGGATCTGGATCACGCGGCGGATCTCCTTCTCCCTGCCGATGACCGGATCCAGTTTTCCCTCTTTTGCGAGAACCGTGAGATCGCGGCTGTACGCGTCAAGCGTCGGAGTCGCACTCTGTCCGCCCCGCGGCTGGCGTCCCTGAGCCAGTTCCTCTTTTCCTGCGTTTCCATCCTCTCCCATCGCGGATAAAAGATCGATATAGACCTTCTGGATGTTGATATTCAGTGTATTTAACAGGCGGACCGCCACACAGTCCGATTCTTTCAGTAACGCCATCAGGATGTGTTCCGTCCCGATTAACGGCGCATGGAACCTCACCGCCTCTTTATAGCTGTTTTCCAGCACATGTCTCGCGCTCGGCGTGTAGCCATCGCGTTCTTTGGTGGCTGTGTTCTGATAGGAAGAGACAAGCTGCTCCACAAGAGCGAGCAGTCTGTCGAGCTTCACCTCATTGGCCTCGAGGACCATGGCAGCGGTTCCGCTTCCCTCCTCAATGAGCCCCACCAGGATGTGCTCCGTCCCGATCACATGGGACCCCATATCCTCCGCCGCTTCACCGGCAAGAACGAGCGCCTCCTGGGCTTTTTCCGTATATTGTGCCATCTGTTTTCTTTCCTCCTGATCGATCAGAAATATCCGCAGACCCCGCACCGACCGGTGTCCTGGTTTTTTCGGTCATTTCTGATTTTCTGCAGCCGTTCAGTGCCCTTACAGGCGCAGGCACAAACCTGCTGAACAGTTGCGATTTTCTATCTTTTCTTCCGGAGATCATGCCTCCGGCTCTATAATTTCCGGCAGCCGTTTTCTCAAAAATTCCGCTCTCGCAGCATCCAGCTCATCTTTATCGAGCGGACGGTCTGCCAGACTCAGAAGATTTGCAGGCTGGATCCCGATCATCAGTCCGTAAACAGAACACGGCTCCTTCACCGTCAGGATCCCGTCTGTGATCCCAGTCATGATCTGGGACAGAAATTCCATTCCGTCCTTTCTCGTCAGGCGTCTCGCATATTTTAAGACTCCGTACGATTTATAGCATTCATCCGCTGCCTGCACCGGCTTTCTCTGGCGGTATTCCCGGCGCATCCGGCGTTCCTGGGCATCCAGCTCCAGCGCCGCCTTTCGCACGATATCAATGATCTCCTGTTCTGTCTGACCCAGAGTCTTCTGGTTCGAGATCTGGTACAGGGAACCGAAGTTTTCCGCGCCTTCGCCGTAAACGCCGCGGACCTGAGTCCCAAAACGGCCCATATCCGCTACCAGGCTGCTGAAATTTTTGTTTTTCGACAGCATCGGCAGATGAAGGACCACTGCTGCCCGGAGTCCCGTCCCCACATTTGTCGGGAACGAGGTCAGATATCCGTATTTTTCATCAAACGCATAGTCAAACCGTTCTCCGATGTAATCATCGATCCGGTCCGCCTTTTCGTAAAGCCGGTCCAGGGTCAGCCCCGTCTGCAGCGTCTGGATCCGCACATGGTCATCCCCGTTTAAGAGGATCGCCGTGGACTCATCCTCCGACAGGATCATCCCCGTCGGATCTTTTTTCTTCATCACGCTGCGATTTAAAGCCCGCCGCTCTAAAAGTGCAGTCTTTTCCAGATCTCCCATCCTCTCCAGGTGTGTAAACCGGTACTGCATCCGGTCCATGGAGGCGATACCGGTGAGTCCGCCGAGAAGTTTCTCTGAAAGCTCCACACTCTGTTCCTTTGTGAGACGCCCGGGGAACGGGTACTCTTTCAGGTTTCGAACCAGACGGATCCGGCTGTAGATCACATTTGTACCTGTCTTTCCAGGCATCTCATACCATTTATCCATTCTGTTTCTCCTCTTTTAACGCCCGGATCTCATCTCTGAGCTTCGCGGCCTCCTCGTACTCTTCCCGGCGCACCGCGTCTTTTAATCTCGCTTCCATCAGGCGGATCTTTTCCTCTTTTGAAAGTTCCGGGATATTCACCGGATCCTCTCCCGGTCCGGCAGCTTCTCCGATCACCGCCGGATCCGGCTGAAATCCTGCCGGATGTTTTCCGACATGTTTTTCGCTGCCCTGAAGATGGCGGATGTGGTCGCTGATCAGCGGATCAAAAACACTGTAGCAGTCCGGGCATCCAAACCGGCTGTCCTTTACAAATTCCTCATACGTTGTTCCGCAGGTCGGGCATACGACGCCGGAATATTTTTCATCCTCTTCCTCCGTCTCCTGGGTTCCAAGGAGTCCTGAGAGAAGTTTTCCCAACGGGAACTCTCCCTCAAAGAGTGCGGAGAACTGTCCGAGGTCCGCATGGGCGGCACACTGGGTACAGAGGTTGTGCTCGGTCTTCACGCCGTTGATGACTTCCACGTATTTTACGGTCGCTTCCCGTTTTTTGCAATGTTCACAAAGCATGAATGTTCCTCCTTTATGCCTGTCCGCCGAACTCATCATAGATCTGGTCCACAAGGTTGTGGATCTCGTCTCTGCCGACGTTTTTGCAGATCCCGCGCGCCACGATCAGCGCAAGATCATTTTTCATCTCCTCCATCGTCCGCAGTTTATCCATATCCAGGGCGATCACGGCCCCGCGTCTGCGGTCCAGACGCAGGAAGCCTTCCTGTTTCAATACAGCATATGCCTTATTGACTGTATGCATGTTAATTCCGATCTCATCCGCAAGCTGTCTGACCGACGGAAGGCTGTCCCCGTCGTGAAGCACATCCATCGCAATGCCACAGATGATCTGGTTGCAGAGCTGGGTGTAGAGCGCTTCCTCACTGTCAAAATCAATCTTCAATACCATTCTATCACCGTCTTTGTTTTAGATTTTTGATACCGGGACCGCGCAAACAGCCCCGGTATCATTGTATTCCATTTGTTATATGTGTATAGTAACAGATTGCATGGAATCCGTCAAGCGGAATCATGATTTCGACGTACATATGTTCTTTTCAGCTTTTTATTCCAGGTCCAGCCTTCCCTCCGCTGACCGGTTCACCGCGATCCGCTCGATCGTCCAGGCGATATCCGCGGCCTTACCTTTCAGTTTTTCCCAGGCATCCGGATCCTGGTACACACGAAACAGTGCTCCGAAGATCACGTCATATTCTCTTCTCGCACCTTCCGGAAGTCCCGTCGCCTCCGAGATCTCGTCAAAGCGGTATCGCGCAGCTTTCGGGAACTGGTCTTTTTTCATCTCATCCCCGGAATTTTCATAGATATATGCCCCGAATCCGTCCTTCACCGCATCCGGCTTTGAAAAACGCAGTTCCTTTTTCTTCTCGTCGAGGGAATAAAAACAGGAATACAGCGGGTTTCCTCTCTTATCTTTAAAACCCCTGTATTCCCCGCCGGACGGGTCATACACAAACCTCCAGCCGTCATCGCGGAATTTCTTTCTCCACCCATCCGGGAACGCATTGATAAATCCGGCAATCATGTTTTCTTCCTCCGGGCTCACATCTTTTTTCGTCCCATCCGCGTTCACTGCCCGGATATCCCCGGCCGGATCCGGCTGTCCGTCATAGTCAATATAGGAAAATCCGGCATATTCATTTACGCGCATGCTCCCGTCCGGACGAAACGCATAAGTCTTTCCCCGGATCGTGCGAACAGCCTCCTGATTCATCGTTCCGTCCGCATCGAACCAGTACCACTTTCCCTTATCCTGAAACCACTGGATCATCGCATTTCCCGAAGGATCATAATAGTACCAGTTTCCGCCGCCCGGACCATCGTACTGCCAGCCCTCCGAGAGGGAACCATCCGTATTAAAGTGGTAACGAATGTTTCCGACCGTTCTCCATCCCGTCTCCATGATCCCGTTTTGATCAAAATGATACCACTCACCGTTAAGATCCTCCCAGGTGCCGCGCGCCGCTCTTCCGTCCGAATATTTGAACGTATACCCGGCATCCGTGAGTGTCCACGTCCCGTCCGCGGCGAATGACGTCATGGCATGTATGGCAGTCAGTGCGAGGGCTGCGGCCGTCAACGCATATTTTTTATTCTTCTTCACAGACAGTCCTCCTTTCCGCGTTTTCCGCTGTTTTCTGTTTGTTATGATCCGCAGCCATTCATTTACAGAGTCTGACTTGTCGGCACAGATCTGCCGGCCATCTGCTTTCTGACAGCCGGGCTGCCAAGCGTCCTGTCCGCCGCTTCTGTTAAATCTCCGTTCTCATCCATATCAGGAGCAGACGGATCCTTACTATTATCGGTTGAATCTGTGTGTAAAATCATTTATACTGAATAAAGGATTGTTTCATCCAAAGTCAGCACTTTCACGGACTCGGCCCCGTCAGAACAATACTGACCGCGGTTGATTTCTGGTCTGCAATCCTTTCGCCGTCCATCGAGGACAGGCGAATCCTTACTATTATTGACAAAGAAACTCACACGAAAGGATTTTTATATGAAACGATTTTTTGCCTGGGTGGGAATCCTCATCATCGCCGCGGTATTTCTCTCCCTCATCGTCCTGACATTCACCGGAGGTTCCGAAAATGTCATCATGGCACTTCTCTTCTGCGTCATCGTCATCCCGGTGATGCTCTACGGCTACGCGCTGATCTTAAAATATCTCCGCGGCAGGAACAAAAAAGACGATCAGCAGAATCCGTAATCCTTCGCCATCTTTTCCAGACGGTCAGCAGCCATTTTCAATGTCTCTTTCCCTCTGGAAAAATGCAGGCGGATATAGTTGTTCACCGGCTCCTTAAAGAAACTGGAGCCCGGCACTGCCGCCACACCATACTTCTTTATCATCCATTCACAGAACTCCAGATCTGTCCATCCGGAAAATTCCGGTCTCTCAAGGAATCCAGAAATATTCACAAGAACAAAATAGCTGCCCTGCGGAGTTGTGTGCGGGAGTCCCATCTGCTCCAGTCTTCCGCAGAGATAATCTCTCTTTTCTGTATAAAGGTCTTTCAGCCATTCATAATACTCCGGTCCAAATTTTAAGCCTGTGACTGCTGCTTCCTGAAGAGGTGCCGCAGCGCCCACCGTGAGGAAGTCATGAACCTTCTTTGCCGCCTCGATCACGCGCTCCGGTCCGATCAGATAGCCCAGTCTCCATCCGGTCATGGAATACGTCTTTGAAAGCGAGCTGCAGGTGATCGTCCGCTCGTACATTCCCGGGAGTGCCGCCATGGAAATATGACGGTTTCCATCATAAATAATATACTCGTACACCTCATCGGTGATCACAAATGCATCATACCGCTTCGCAAGCTCTGCAATCTCCTCCATCTCTCCCATAGTAAATACTTTTCCGCACGGATTCGACGGATTACAGAGGATCAGCGCCTTTGCTCCGTCCCGAAACGCCTGCTCCAGGACCGCTCTGTCGTAATGGAAATCCGGCGGCACAAGCGGAATATAGATCGGGTCTGCCCCGGAGAGGATCGCGTCTGCCCCATAGTTTTCATAGAACGGGCTGAAAACCGCAACCTTGTCTCCCGGATTGCACACCGTCATCATCGCTGCCATCATGGCCTCCGTTCCTCCACAGGTCACAACGATCTCCTTATCCGGATCGATCGGACGATTCCATTTCTTTGTATACATGTCTGCCAGAGCATCGCGGAAATTTTTCGCTCCGAATGTGATCGAATACTGGTGAGGGCCATGTTCCGCCGCCACCTTCAATGCCTCCAGGATCTCCTTCGGCGGATCAAAATCCGGGAATCCCTGGCTCAGATTGATGCTGCCCGGCGTCATATCGTTAATTCTCGTCATTCTCCGGATGACGGAGTCCGTAAATGTCTGTACTCTTCTGCTTAATTCCGGCATAGGAAAAACCTCTCTTCTGATGTATTTTGTCATTTATGATACCGCTGCCTCCTGAACAATTACGCACTTGCGGTCTTTTATCCTAGTATCATCTTACCACAACTGATCCGCGTGGCATATTTCTTTTTATTTACAATTTTATAAAAAGAACGGAATCCTACCTTAGTCAGAGATTCCGTTCTTATATTGTTTTCATCTTTATCTATCAGCGAAACTTTATCTCCGCTCTGTTCCTTCTCAAAATATCTTTCCGGACACACTCATTCATAGAATTATAAATTACACCATCCGCAACCATTTACATTTTTCCTATTTGCATCTCTTTTCTTTACCTTCTCCATGAAATAAGAATTCTCATAGAGAATCCGGCGCTCCCCACCCTGTAACGCAAAAAGACTCAAGTCTCACGACTTGAGTCTTTCGTGCGGAAGATGGGACTTGAACCCACACGATGTAACCACCACAAGATCCTTAGTCTTGCTCGTCTGCCAGTTCCGACACTTCCGCGTATCGGGTGTTTCAAGATTTCGTATCTCTCACCGACGCATATTAATATACCACACCTTTTCATGTTTGGCAAGTACTTTTTTAAACTTTTTTTATTTTTTTAATAGCATGTTTTATTTGTACAATTTGTATAACTGATAGCTATCAATTAACTTTATCCATAGTTTTTTCTCACGCTTCTCCCTTTACTCTCCACAGTCCAACCGCTGGGGCTTTGATGAAATAATACTCTTCCCCATTGTCCTCATACCAGCCCGTTTCCTTTCCCTTCGGCTGGTATTTTTTCATCATCGGCCCGATATCGGTCCACTCATAGCCCACGGATCTCATGATCTCCTCCGGCATAAGTTTTGGATCTGCCGCGTAGGTGATCTTAAATCTACCGTCCGACGAGCCGTGGATCAAGTGGGCCGCCGCCATCTCGATTCCGTTGAACTCCCCATTTTCATAGGCATTCTGTATCGTTTCCGTGCCGCTGTAACCGTATTTTCTGATACAGGAGTCTACCTCCTCATTCTCCCCAAAGGATTTTATCCCAGGTGCCAGGATCAGAAGTTCTCCTCCATCCGCGATCGCCATTCTTGTCCGGTAGACCGCTTTATTTCCAACCCAGGTACTGCCGAATTCCGCCGGATCCAGCCACGTGACAATCTTTTTCGCCCGTTTTGGAAGCCAGGTGATGTTCTTCTTTTCCGCAAGTCTGCATGCCGCAGAAAACGTCTCCCGCTCCTCGCCGATATAGAAACCGTAGAGATCAGAATCCTGATGTTTCTCACAGGTCACCGTCAGCATGAATGTGATTTTAAGCTGATCCAGGAAATTTTTCTGGACATAGTCAAAGATCCGTCTCACCGGCGTATTTTCCCGTCCCATGATCTTCTCGATTCCGCAGATGGCGCTGATCATATGGGATTGGTTGATCATGTCCCTGCCGCCGACTCCCACCAGCAGGTTTTTCGTGTAATTTGCCATTCCCACCACCTCATGGGGAACCACCTGACCGATGGATACGATCCGGTCAAACTCTCCTGAAAGAACGTTTCTGTTTAATTCAGCCGTAATCGCTCTCCTGTATGTTCCGCCGGTCGCTTCAGAAACAATCTCTTCCGGCACAATGCAGATATCTTCCGTGTCATTTTTCCAGTTATGACTTAAAAAACACACATCCGGGATTGCTCCGAAAAATCTGATTCTCTCTTCTCTCGTCATCTGCCGGTGTGTCCCCACCGCCGGCATAATCCGAACTTTGCATTCCCCAGATAATTTTTCATACAGATACGCGGTAATCTTTCCCGCATAAGAATAGCATCTCGTAATGTCCGGAGGCAGGATCAGAATCTTCTCTCCCTGTTTCACCTGGCTGATCCACGTTTCCAATATTCTCTTCCACTCATGATCCGCTAATGCCGCTTCTGATTTTTCTGCATAGATCATCATCTATTCTCCCTTCATATTGTATATTCATCTCTTTTGCCTTTTCACACATATTTTAGCCATTGCAATAATCTTACATATATCAGAAATTTTTCCGCAGCCAAGACCGGCACTGTTGATCACCCAACGCGATTTAAAAATCCCGTGCTTTGTAGTCACCATATAAAAGAAATTCCCTGTTTCATCTTTTTTGCGGTCAATTCCCGTCACTTCATGATCAAAGAAATATTTTGCTCCATTCTGTGCTGCATTCTCTGCCAGAGCAATCGTATAATTAAACGGATCCACAATTCCCGAGTTTTTCGAGAACATGGCAAACTCTCCCACCGCAGTCGGAACGAGTTTATGAAGTTCTTCTTTGCTTAAAAGATAAAGTTCAGACGCACCGTTCTTTTCTCCCTGAACAATCGTTCTCTTTAACGTCTCCAGATCTTCCGCCGTCTTTCCCACCAGCACTTTTCCGCAGCGTTTGAAGCTGAACCCCAGATCCTTTGACAATTCATCCATTCCCTGGTTTCCCTCTACACAGAGTTTCGCCTTCAGTTTTCCCACATCATACGCAAATCCACCGTGTACTACTCCTGAATTTCTGCCGCTGGTCTCATAACAGACATCCAGATTTTTTTCCAATACGCCAATGTGCAGACGATACTTCGTAAGCTCTCTTGCAATTGCACTTCCCACAACACCGCCGCCTATGACAATCACATCAAATGGTCCCACGACTTCCTCTCCTTCTTCGAGATTTTATACAATTTTTCATGTCTTTTAAGAATGTTTTTTGTAATTCATCCTACCTTTCATATTGAGATCTTATCATACTCTCATTCCATTTTCAAGTATTATGTTAATTTTTCTTATCTTTTGGCGTTTTTGCAAGTTTTTTACAACACAATTGCTTACGTTCTCCAATAAAAAAAGAAAAACCGCCCAGAATTCATCCTATAAATTCCAGGCAGTTTTTCTTTTTCATCACTTCTGTTTGCGGCATTTTATACACTTCCCAGCTCTCTCATAGCGGTTCGTATTGTAGAGCAAATGGAACCGCATTTCCATCTCCGCTTCAAAAGATTTGTGCTCACAGATGTACTGAAAAATTTTCCGATGTGATAGCAGTGTCTGATCATACTCCGTCTGTCCTACCTCTCTTGCAAAGACAGCAACGCCTTTCCCGATTACCGGCAAAAGGTTTTCCATTACAATATTATGAGTGCATTCGGCAATTTTCGTGTGAAATTTTGTATCCAGGTCCGAATAATCTCCTTTTTTCCATCACCAGTTCCATTTCCCTTAAAATTGAGGCAAGCTCCTCAATATCCTCTTCTTTGGCTCGCTGGGCGGCCAGTCCCGCGATCTGAGGTTCTAACATAATTCTCACCTGCAAGAGATCCCTTGTCAGTTTCACATGATCCTCAACCATCGAAAATCCCAAAGGGTCATCAGCAACCCCCTGTTTCCCTGACACAAAAGTCCCTGCCCCCTGTCGAATTTCCAATATATTTCTGGACGCCAGGATCTTCAGCGCCTCCCTCACCGTATTACGCCCAGCCCCCGTTTTCTCACAGAGTTCTTTTTCCGTAGGCAGCTTATCTCCCGCCCGGTATGGCGTTTTCTGAATCATATTCATAATTTCATCTGCAATTTGTTCCACCAGCGTTCGTGCCTGCACTCCCATATATCATCATCTCCTGTTCCTTCATTCACCTCTTCCATTATACATAATCCATTCATTCTTTCCAAGTCCAAATACTTGTCCGTAAATTATCTTTAAAGATATTTTGATTCATCGTTTTATCATTCTCAGCTATGTTCAGTCTGCTTTTCCCTTTTACTTTCTCCAGAAAAAATTTTTCTACTATAGTAAAGCAAGAGCGGAATCCCACTCAAATCCAGGATTCCGCTCTTATATCACATTCATTTATCAGCATGATCGAACTCTAATTGACGATATATTATATCCACATTAAAATCAGGTGCCGCAGTTTTTCTTCGTTTTTCGAATACCACAGACGCCTGGGAAATCAGGCAATGAACTTTTTAGAAATAAAGTTTTTGTTGATGTGTATAATCTTACCACTCTCGGCTAAAAAAGGAAAGAAGATTTTCCGCCACAACGCAAAAAGACTCAAGTCTTTCAACTTGAGTCTTTCATGCGGAAGATGGGACTTGAACCCACACGATGTAACCACCACAAGATCCTTAGTCTTGCTCGTCTGCCAGTTCCGACACTTCCGCGTATCGGGTGTTTCAAGATTTTGTATCTCTCACCGACGCATATTAATATACCACACCTTTTCATGTTTGGCAAGTACTTTTTTGAATTTTTTAAAAAAAATATTTTTTTAGCAATATTCAAAAAACTGTTGACAAATCCATTCCCTTATACTATAATATATCTTGTCAATGAGATACGTCATCTGACGAGATGCAGAAGTGGCGGAATTGGCAGACGCGCACGGTTCAGGTCCGTGTGATAGCAATATCATGAGGGTTCAAGTCCCTTCTTCTGCACGAAGACTTAAGTCGAAAGGCTTAAGCCTTTTTTGTTTAGTAGAAAGTTCCGATGGCACTTCCCATCACCAATTCGCCCGTTCAGTGCAATACGCATCTCGATCATCCCTCCCCTCTGTTCCTTTCACTGCCATCCCATCACCGATAAAGCTCCAGACTTGGATCGTCGCCTCTGGGAAACCGTTTGAAAGCTGCAAACATTCCCACCGCCAGCGCAGCGTCGGCATCCTCTCCGCCAACGCACAGCGCCGGCAAGACTCCGGGCATGGACCGCCCAATCCCATGAATCCGACTTTCTCTTAGTCTTCAGAAAAGCATTTCCGTAAGCTACAAACATCCCCATCACCAGCCCAGCGCAGCGTCGGCGTCCTCTCCGCCAACACACAGTGCCGGTGAGGCTCCGGGCATGGACCGCCTGATCCCGGGAGCTGGTTTCCTCTTAGCCCGCAGGAGAATGCGTTGGAGAGCGGCGGACACTTGTCTGAGCGCAGCGAGTTGTGTCCGCCGCTCTCCAACGCATTCTCCTGCGGGGTTAGAGGAACCCTCCCGGAATCCCGAAGTGTCCAGGCCCGGAGTCTCACCGGCCCATACCTTCCGACACTATGAATCAACCCACTTCTCTCTTTCAAACCAACACCCAGCAGCAGACACCCCACAAACGCAAAAACCTTCCCGACAGATCACTCCATCAGGAAGGTTTTCTCTTATCTCACTGACAATTAAGCCAGTTTTGTTTTTGCTAACTCAGCAAGCTTTGCAAAGCCCTCTGCGTCGTTGATAGCCATATCGGATAATACCTTACGGTTCATAACAACACCAGCCTGCTTTAAGCCGAACATGAACTTGCTGTAGGAAAGACCGTTGATTCTAGCTGCAGCGTTGATACGAGCGATCCAGAGCTGTCTGAACTGTCTCTTTCTCTCTTTTCTGCCAGCGTAGGAGCTTGTTAAAGCTCTCATTACGGACTGCTTTGCTACTCTATACTGTTTGGAACGAGCCCCTCTGTAACCTTTGGCTAACTTGAGCACTCTGTTATGTCTCTTCTTGGCATTTAAGCCACCTTTAATTCTTGCCATTGCTTAATTTCCTCCTTAATCTTAATTCCGAAAACAAATTATAAATACGGTAAAATCTTCTTCATTACCTTGCTGTTTGTGATATCGGTAACGATGTCTTTTCTAAGATTTCTCTTACGCTTTGTGGATTTCTTAGTTAAGATATGGGACTTATAAGCTTTATTTCTCACTAACTGACCAGTTCCGGTCTTTTTGAAACGTTTTGCAGCTGCTCTGCTTGTTTTCATTTTAGGCATTGTTGTTTCCTCCTTAAAATTGTTCCCTTATCGTTTTGCAGTTAAAAACATTACCAGGCTTCTTCCCTCTACTTTGGAAGGCTTATCGACAACAGCGATATCGGAAAGTTTCTCAGCGAAATCATCCAGAATATACTTCGTCTGGTTCATATGAGCCATCTCACGACCGCGGAAACGAAGCGTAATTTTTACCTTGTTGCCTTTTTCGATGAACTTTCTCGCAGATCCGATCTTTGTATTCAGATCGTTTGTATCGATATTCGGGGAAAGACGAACTTCCTTCACCTCAACCGTTTTCTGCTTCTTTTTCGCTTCCTTCTCCTTACGGATCATCTCATACTTGTATTTGCCGTAATCAATGATCTTACATACCGGCGGCTTCGCTGCCGGAGCAATCTTTACAAGATCCAGTTCTGCATCTCTCGCCATTTTGTAAGCGTCTTTTGCAGACATGATTCCAAGCTGCTCACCATTTTCTCCAATTAAACGAACTTCCTTATCACGGATCTGCTCGTTAATCATTAACTCGCTAATAGCCGTACACCTCCAACTCTCATACTCTACATATGTCGATAGAAAAGAAAAAGCAGATAGGTAACTATCCGCTCGTAACTGCATTGGTTTGGCATGCTGCTGCATGATAAAAACCGATGTCTATGAACCCGGGTCACTTACTCGTGCCAGGGTGAGGCGGATACCTGCTTTCCTGTCAGTTGTTCTCACAACTTATGTAAGTTTACTATAGGAATCCCGTTTTGTCAATCCCTTTCTTTAAAAAAAATCAGCAGACGTCGCGCTCTTCGTATCAGGTCGATAAGCCGCGTGAAAAAGCCGGAACGCACAGAACGCAGCCGGATTCCATGTCCGCTGCGTCCCGTCACTTCCTTTTTTTATTTTTCCCTGAAGCTCGCACACTCTGTCTGTCCGACCGCCATAGCCCCGTCACCGGCGATCGTGATCCGCTCTGCCCGGCATGTGCGGTCATCATTGTAAAGGCAGTTCATCACATCGCAGTCGACCTGCAGTTTCGATTCCGGTGTCTTAAAGAGGTTCTTAAAAAGACCTCCGCGATTTTCCTCAAAACTCCCGCAGCAGGTATCACAGCAGTTTCTCGCCTGTGCGCCCTCCACGAGGATCGTATTTTTACAGCAGCATTTTTCCGCGTTGTGAACACATGTTGTCACTGTACAGTCCAGTTTTGTCATAACATGACCTCCTTTTCTTTTCAGAGATCATTATGAACAAAAAGGTCCCGGATTATTCACCACGGAACCTTTTTCTGGCATATCTGCACCACGCAGTCGTTATTTTCTGCCTGTTTTACGCCTCTTCCACCGGATATTTCAGTCTCTTCAGGCGTTCCATCAGCGTGCTGCTGTCCTTCATGAGCGGATAGATCGTAACGATCGGCTTGTCATTCTTATCGATCAGTTCATAACTCACGATCGAACCCGTCTTTTTCTTCTTATACACGACCGCTTTTTTCAGATCCGTAAATGGGACCACTTTTTTCCTTCCGATCACAGGATTCACCCGGATCGTCTTTCCATCGATCGTAGTCTTCCATAAAAGCCCCCAAAGAGCAAACAGGAGACCAGCGATCCCGCAGATAACATAGAATGCCTTGATAAACGGTTTTCCATCCGCTGCCGGATTCATAAAAAAGCTCCCCATTGTCAATACATCCACGATCCCCATGAACGGCACCACCAACGTATACTTCAGTTTGAGTGTCGGCAGTTTCTCGATCTGCATCTTCTCTTCTTTCTTGATCTTCATCCCCACAATCCTCTCCGTTTTATTTTTCGCGCAGATCACTCATCCCGCACAGTCCCTGTCCCAGGCAGGAAGTTTTGATCCATTTACGCATTTTTTACTTTCTCGATCACCTTATTGCAGCGTTTCTCAAGGAAGCCTCCAAAAGTCTCCTTCTTCCCGCGGTAAAAACCGGCTTTCTCCACCGGTATCGCAAGAGAACGGTTCCAGAAGATCATATAATATTTGCTGGTCTCCTTGATCCATGCGATCCCTTCGTACTGGTACTCCGTGATGATCCCCGGACGCTCCACGGTAAAGGTATCCTCATAGAAATTCAGGGTGCAGCGCTCTCCTTTTAAGCCGGAACTCTCCAGAAGCTGCAGAGCCTGATTTTTATCTGCCGATATCGAATTTGTCTTTTTCCCGGAAGTCTCCCCGTTCTGTCTCTCATTCATTCGTCTCAAGACCACCGCTACCACAAGGCCGCAGAGCACCGCCTGCAGGATCCTCGTAGACGTTTCAAGCTGTCCGAACGCCATGTAAACAGCTGCTCCCACAAGAAGCGCCATCAATGTATCCTTCAGTCCGAAATCCGGGAGCTGAAACCGGATCTTCTTTCCGTTTTCTTCCTTCGGCATCATCCTCGGTTTGGATGCCACGACCTGATGATAAAACATATCTTCATCATATGTTGATCTTACTGCGTATATTGGTTCCATCCTGCACCTCCTATCGTACCGTGAGCTGTTCCATCGGAAGATGACATTTTTCCGTGAGGAAACCTGCAAGTTCCGTGGAATTTCCCTGCACCGCGTCATCCTTCATGAAATACCGGACCACATTTCCGCGTTCCACGATCACATACATGCCGGACATATCGATGAGACGTCCCACATTATCGTACTTCACACGGGATTTCTCATTCTTTCCGACAACCTCATATCCGTCATCATAGAAGCGGTATTCCCACTGGTAATTGTCATCCATCTTTCCTGCCTCAAACTGCAGATGGATCTGTTTCTTCGCATCCATCCAACCTTTGAGGAGCGCATATCCGCCGAACAGGAAGCCCATGGCACAAAGGATCCCGATCATCATCAGCGCATCCCCGATCGTGCCTCCGACGATCGCCTTCGCTGCCATGCAGAGCAGGAACACCCCCAGAAAGATCGACATGATGCGTTTTCCGCCGGACTGGAAACCAAGTTTCCGGACTCCTTTTTCCAGATGAAGCAGCTTTTCTTCCGTCACATGGTGCCGGATGATAAACCTCGCATCCTTTTCATTCCGTAATTCCATCTTATTCCTCCTCGTATAATAAGTTCGTAGGCAAGAAATATCGCTTATGAACTTATTCTTTTTATGGGTATAGATGGTAAGGACATCCAAGAGGAACTCCCCTCATCCTGAATCCCATCCATACGGTCAACAGTTACTTTTTATATGATTCATCCTGTGTTATGATATCAGGCAGAGTCTGATGTCCGAAGGCACTGCTTTTCCTCCTTTCAGCCGGCTTTGGCCGTGACTGCTTTTTTAGCATTCAGCCTGGCACATATGGCACATTCCGCTAACACAGAATTTTCGTCCCCCGCCGTAGCTCCAGCAAGAAAGGCTGGCCGGGTGCATGCTCATTGCGCGAGGCTTCGGTCACCATATGCAGCACAGGATAAACCTTTTACTTCAGGCTCCACAAATCCAGATCGGAAAGGATGTGATATCTTGTTAAAGATCAACTATATGTCCACCTTGTTTGTAGGTATTGATGTAAGCTCAAAATCCAATGCGGTCTATGCCATGGATTTTGAAGAAAACAAGTACATCTCATCCTCATTTGGCAACAATCAGCCCGGCGCTGATGAACTTGCCGATATGATCGCTAAATGCATGCAGAAACATAAAAACCTTGATACAATCATCGTTGCTTTAGAGTCTACCTCTGTTTACAGCGTCCATATCGCAAATTTTCTTTCTACATGTGAGACGCTTATGCCGTACAAGCCCTATGTTTTCTGTGTCAACCCCAAGGCTACATCCAATTACCGTAAATCCTATATCGGAATGGAAAAGACGGATCCTATCGATGCTTTTCTCATTGCTGACTTCGCAAGGGTCGGCAGGACGAAAAAGCTTGAGCCTTGGCGCGGCGGCCAGTTTATCGCCCTGAAGCGTCTTACCAGGCATCGCATGCACCTGTCAGAATGCATTACCAGGGAAAAGACCTACATGGTTTCAAACCTGTATCTGAAGTTCAGCGAACTGCAGCTTCTTGAGGGTGATAACAAGCCGTTCAGCAATATTTACGGCGCAACATCTTCTGCCATACTGACGGAGTTCCTGTCCCCCCAGGAGATCATCGACCTCTCAGAGGAAGAACTCCTTTCGTTCCTCGCTGAAAAAAGCAGGAACCGTATTTCTGACATATCCAGGACATCCGAGCTTTTGCGGAAAGCCGCAAGGGACTCGTACCGTTTGGATCAATGCATGTATGAACCACTGAATATTTCACTTGCAAGCTCATTTAACTGCATCCAGGCCTATCAAAAAGAAATAAAACTGATAGAGCAGGCAATTGAAAAGTGCATCAATGGGATGAACCCGAATGCGTTTCTTATCCTGAAGTCCATTCCCGGTATCGGACCGGTATGGGCCTCCGGCATGCTGTCCGAAATAGGCGACATAACTGCGTTCCACTCATCCGATGCACTTGCAAAGTATGCCGGTTTGTACTGGCTGAAAAACGATTCCGGCGATTTTATTTCCGAGGACAATCAAGTCTCAAAAGTCGGGAATCCGTATCTGCGCTATTATCTGGGAGAAGCGGCTAACAGCGTCAGGAAGCATGTGCCAGAATACACTGAGTATTATGCAAAAAAATATGCTGAAGTTACCAAGCATCAGCACAAAAGAGCACTCGCGCTTACATCTCGTAAACTTGTACGGCTTGTTTTTGGATTGCTGGTCAAAAACCAACTGTACACCGGCGAAAAGCTGGACACTCAATCAAATATCAACAAGAACTGATGTTCGCCTTTGGATTTTCCGCCGAAGGTCTATTAAAGTTACCCTTTTTCCTGAAAAATATATCAAAATCTTTTTTAAAAACTCTTGACATATCACCAGAATGCTTGTGTCGCAACTATTTTTTCAGAACTATTACTGGAAGACAATGATCGCCGCTGTCAGGCTCACGATCCCCAGAATGATCGATGCCGAGTTCACTGCACTGGCCAGATTGATATCTCCATCAAGCATGGACGTATACGCGACTCCGAGCGCCGATACCGGACCAAACATCAAGATCGCAAGTGTTCTGCGGATCTCCTGGGAAAATGGAAGGAACTGATAAAACAGGACCGCCAGGACCGCCGAGATCATGAAGCGGGTTCCCAGGATCTTCGCCACACTGCCTGTCTGTTCTCTCGTCATATGTAATTCCAGTCCCAGACCGATCATTATCATGGAAAGGAATGTATTGGCATTTCCCACCGTCTCAGCAACCTGGTCCGCAAAGACCGGAAGCCGGAGTCCCGCCATGGTCAGCGCCGTCATGATCACATAGCAGTCAAAAGGAACCGACTTTAAAAGCTGCACCACGATCCTGCGGATCTGGTGTTTATCCCCGTTTTCTCCTTTTCCGGCAACTGACATCGCCACTGCATAGGAACCGCCGGTACAGACCACCGCGTTTCCCGTATCAAAGAGACTCGTGCACGCCACGCCGGGCGCACCTAAAAATCCCTGGACGAACGGCATGGTAAAACATCCAATATTATATCCCGAAGCATTCACAAGACCAAAGGCCTTCTGCTCTCTCGTTCCCCTTGCGAACAGTCCGTAGCCGATCACCGCGTACGCGCCGCTGCACAGGAAGCCGATCAATACGATCACCAGCATGGAGACATCCATGGTCGCCTGGCCGAAATTATGGATGATCGCCGCCGGCAGCGTGATCTTTGTGACAAGTTTTGAGAAGACCGGAAGATCCGTCTGATGCAAAAGACCAATCTTTTTTAAACCGTATCCCATCAGGATGATCAGAAAAAAACATCCCGCTTTCAATAATACTGCACTCATTTTTCATGTCCCTCTTTTTATGTCTTTTTGGCAGAAATATAAACAAAGGTTATTATATCTCAAAGTCGCGATCGAATCAATCACTCTTTTCCATCCGGAAAAGTATTGATCCCATATCCCAGAGTGATTTCACATAGCGATTTCGTTTTTCCCGCACTGGACAGTTTTCTGTTCTGATGTTATACTTGTTCTGTTCTCATACAGTTTTCAGGGAGGTTTTTTACCATGTCCGAAGAAAAAGATGCAAAAATTCAGGAACTGGAAGCCGAGATTGCCCGTTTGAAAGAAGAAAATTCAAAGCTTCAGGAGACTGTCCAGTGGATGCATGACCTGATCTGGAAGATGGTCCGTGACCGCGAGGGGCAGAAAGGAGATCCTGCCGATGGTACATACGCTTGTTCCGATGTCCGTGAAGATCAAGATCAAAAACTTTGAGACACCGGCACGGCTGATCAATCACATGGAATTATCCTGTGCAGTTGGTATGGCATGCCGCGAGGCTTCGCTCCCATGCCCGGTGGGAACTGCAGGAATGGGGCTCAAAGAGTTCGTAAAGTCGGTTCCGGATACTATTTTTTCAAGTCCGGCCGTCAATGAGAAATTGAAGGTTCTGATCCGCGATTATATCTATAAGAAGGGCGAGGTTCTGGATGACGACTCACTGATCACCCTGAAACTCGGATATGAAGAATCTTAGGTGTGGCTGCCGCGAGCCAGGTCAGCCGCATAATCTGATCCGGATCCGGATCATAATGGAAGGAGTTTACAGCGATGGGAATTACTGAAAAAGAGTTTCTCGATAAAATGATCGCGCTGGCAAAAGCAGGCGAGGATGAAATGGAGCATTTAAAATGCATGTTTTACGCATGGGCAGAATTTTTCGAAGCTGACGAGGAGACCGTAAACGGGATTGCCGAACTTCTCGCTGACGCCGCGGAGATTTCCGATAAAGATGCGTTTATCAAAAATTTAAACTGTATTTTATAATTGCAAAAAGACCGGATCCTGCGTAAAGAACGGATCCGGTCTTTTTTGTTTACGCGAATAACGAGCCAAAGTCCGCGCTTGCGCGAGACCTTGGCGACTGTCATGATAACTTCCCGTTACGCAAAAAGGTTCATTTTTATTCCTCTGTGCTGTCATCTTCCGGGCAGAGATACTCGATCAGAGCGTCCTGCTCTTTTCCGGACAGGCGGAAGAAACCTTCGCCTACGCAGAGGTAACCATCTTCAACATAAACTTCGCTGGAATCAAAATACTCGCCTTTCGCGAACTTGCGGTTTAATTCCGCATTGATCTCGCCGTAGTTTTCCACTCCGAAGATCTTGTTCTTCTTCTGTTCGATCTTCATTAAGTGATAATATGCTTTCTTTAAATAATCGCCCCGTTTTTTCATAAGAGTTCTCCTTTGCTTTTTATATTCTCTGTAATAAAAGTGTACGGGATAATGCTGAGTTTGTCAATCAGGTATCCTGTTTCTTTAAAAAAATAAGAACCCCGCAACCCCGCATAAACACTGGATTCTTGAGATTCTTATTAGTGGACCTGAGGGGAATCGAACCCCTGTCCGAAAACCAATCCCCTGTTCTTCTACTATCATAGTCTGTTATTTAAAATTCCCTCCCGCGCCCGAAAGCAGACATCCTGACTCGTTTGGTAGCTTCATGATACGCCCACGTGCGCAAAGCTTTGCACGTGTCGTTTCCTGCTTTAAATGATGCCGGTGACTTAAAATGCAGGTCTTCTAAGGCCGACAGCTGCCTAAATTAGGCTGCGTATGCTAATTCGTCGTTAGCGTTTATATTTAGGTTTGCCATTTAACGCATTGCATGCGGATAGCTTCACCAGCTTCAAAGTCCCCGTCGAAACCAGTACAAGCCCTTACTGGCACTCTCTTCGGAGTTAAGCTGAGGCAGAGTCTGTCTGCAGTCTCTGTCGCACGGCATTGTTTTTTCTGGGCGACCCCGGACCAAAAACTACACCCTTATGTAACCCAAATCCTATCATCATTTCTTCGAATTGTCAAGTGTATCTTTGCAAAGTCCCCTGCAGTTGTCATCATGCACGGATATTTCCCGCCCGCACACTGCAGACAGATCCTACCGGTTCTTTCTATTATAGAGCCGCAGGATCT
Organism: Pilosibacter rotomagensis; assembly: GCF_045062245.2. Lineage (NCBI taxonomy): Bacteria > Bacillati > Bacillota > Clostridia > Eubacteriales > Clostridiaceae > Pilosibacter > Pilosibacter rotomagensis. The sequence continues at coordinate 2,180,058 of NZ_CM170323.1, forward strand.
GTCCTCAGCCGCATCTTTCAGCATTTACAATTCAGAAAATTTTCTGTCCATCAAGATCCGCTGCCGTTGCCGTACGCATTTCCGGCATTTACATGCACTCCATCAGGATCTGATAGATTTCTTCGCGATCCAGTTCACGCGGATTTGTCTTTATGATATTGCAGGTATCAGCAACTTTCCGGAGTACCTCCGGTGTGATCTCCACATTTGATCCCAGCTGGCTCATCTTCGTCGGAAAACCGCATTCTTTCACAAATTCTTCCAATGCTTTTATTCCGCCCTCTGCTGTATCAGCGCCAAACACTGCTTTCGCAAAACGTGTGAATTTTTCTTCTGCGTCTTTCAAAATATGACGATAGTAAACCGGCTGGATCACCGCAAGACCCTGTCCATGGTTGCAGTCCGTATAAGCTCCAAGCTGATGCTCGATCTGATGAGCCTGGAAATCGGTCACACGGCCCACTTTCAGGATTCCATTCTCCGCCATCGCAGAATCCCACATCAGATTGCCTCGCGCCTGAATATCATTGATATCCACAAGAACGCGCCGCATATTGACAACCGTATTTCTCATGACTGCTAATGCCACATCATCGGAAACATTGTCCTGATCGGAAGTCCCGAGATATGTTTCCATCGCATGGCTCAATGTGTCAAATGCGCCGGAGAGCACCTGCATCTTCGGTACCGTCATCGTGTAGGACGGATCCAGGACCGCAAATGATGCCGCAGTGCCAAAGATCGGTCCCTTCCACATTTTTTCCTCACAAGTGATCACGGACCCGGCATTCATCTCCGCACCTGTTCCGGATGCTGTGACAACAGCTCCCATCGGGATCCCGGTCGTCGGGAATTTTCCCTTACCATATTCCATGTCCCAGATATCCTCATCAAGAACTGCCTGCGCAGAGATTACTTTGCAGCAGTCAATGACACTTCCGCCGCCGACAGCCAGGATAAAATCTACTTTCTTTTCCCTGACAAGAGCTGCACCTTCCTGTACCTTCGCATATGTAGGATTCGGCATGATCCCGGAAAAATCCACGATCTCCTTCCCTGCTTCTGTGAGCAGAGATCTCATTTCGTCGTAAACTCCCGATTTTTTGATCGAACCTCCGCCGTATGCAAGCATCACAGTCTTTCCAAACCTTCCAAGTTCTGCCGCGATCGCCTTTCTTGCCGCGCCTTCTCCAAAATATACCTTCATTGGATACGAATAAACAAACTCCTTCATGATAGTTTCCTCCTTCATATTGTCTGATCCTATTACTTTTTTTCAGCCGTATACTCTCATGGATCTTCCGCTCCTGTCCCTGCTGCCGGATGCAAATCTCCCGGCGCACAGAACACGCCCGATTTACGATCCTGTGATCCGATTGTTTCTATCGGTTGTTGCCATTGATTATAGGATTCGGTTGTGACTACCGGTCAAGGAATTTTTGAAATTTTTTACATAAACCACCAGAATCCACAACTGCATGATACAGGTTCTTCAGCCCGGAAAATTCCGTTTACAAAAAACGGCAGTCGATTCTTATAAATGTTTTCTTATATATTAGTACATCTCTCAATGCCTGAATCGCCTTGTGTTTCTCTGCCGCTCCGATATATTAAGTCAAGGAACTTTTCATTACTTTTCCCGGGTAGGAATTTTCTGAACGGAAAATTCCGTATGATACAGTTGTGGCCGCGAATTTTGCCGATTCAAAATGCGAAGCATCGGAAAAATCCGATTCCTTTGCGCTTTCCGTTTCTTATAAATGTCTTATTTTATATTAGTATGTCTTATTTATAATTATTAGCAAATCTTTTAAGTATTCAGTCAAAAACTTTTGAAATTGCAACTATTCTTCAATTTCCAAAACATTTATTTTTTCTTATGTAAATATTGTGCAAATTGAACATTGACAGAAACCGCCATTTAATGGTAACTTTACTGTAAGTTCGCTCAGCGTTTTCATGATACGACAAACGCTGTATAAGAAAATATAATGAAGAGGTGTAGACATGCAGGAATTAAAACCGATCAAAGAAGGAAAAGTACGCGAAATTTATGACAATGGCGACAGCCTGATCATGGTTGCCACCGACCGTATCAGCTGTTTTGACGTGATCCTTCACAATGAGGTTACCTCCAAAGGTGCTGTTCTGACCCAGATGTCCAAATTCTGGTTTGACCTGACAAAGGATATTCTCCCGAACCATATGATCTCCGTTGATACAAAGGATATGCCGGAGTTCTTCCAGCAGAAAAAATTTGAAGGAAAGACGATGATGTGCCGCAAGTTACATATGCTGCCGATCGAGTGCATTGTCCGCGGATACATTACAGGAAGCGGCTGGGCAAGCTACAAAAAAGACGGTACCGTCTGCGGAATCCGTCTTCCGGAAGGCTTAAAGGAATCCGATAAACTCCCGGAGCCGATTTATACTCCGTCCACAAAGGCTGAGATCGGCGACCATGATGAGAATATTTCCTTCGAGCAGAGCATCGACCATCTCGAGAAATACTTCCCGGGAAAGGGCCGCGAGTATGCGGAGCTTCTTCGTGACAACACCATCGCTTTATATAAAAAATGTGCAGAGTACGCCCTCGCAAAGGGAATCATCATCGCCGATACAAAATTCGAATTCGGTCTTGACGAGGAGGGCAACCTCGTGATCGGTGACGAGATGCTCACACCGGACAGCTCCCGCTTCTGGCCGGCAAAAGGCTACGAGCCAGGCCACGGTCAGCCGTCCTTCGACAAACAGTTCGCCCGCGACTGGCTTACTTCCCATCCGGGCAACGACTGGACACTTCCGCAGGAGATCGTCGATAAGACCATCGCGAAATATCTGGAAGCATATGAGATGATCACCGGGAAAAAATTAGAGGCATAACCCCCACAAACCTCCGCCTCTGAGTTTTCCCATTTCCGGATTGTATAAGATCGGACCCTCACGCCCCTGAGCAGACAATTTGCGCGAGGGTACATCCTGTACACTTATCTTCCTTTATATAGTTCCTCATTTTTACGAAAAAAGCGTCCGGAATCCATTCCTATGGATCCGAACGCTTTTTTCTGTTGTTCTGTCTTCACCCGTCTGAGGGACACTGCCGCTTTCAGGTCTCTGGGATCTTCTTATTTTAAAATATCCTGTCTGCAGATATGCCGAATCTTTTCCGCGTCAAGTCCCCGGATCACTTCCACAGCAAGATCTGCTGCCGCTTCAAGATCAGATTTCGCACAGAAATTATAATGGGTATGAACATACCGGCTCGGGACGCCGAGAACCAGGACCGGAACTGCCTTTGCTGTCAGGCTGATCTTTCCCGCGTTCGTACTTCCGCCGCGGCGGACCGTCTCCTGAAATGGGATTCCGAATTTCTTCGCAAGCTCCTCCGCATACTCGATAAACACCGGATTTGAAATATAGCTCTTATCCATCCTGCGGATCTGGACACCGCCCCGCATATGCCCCTGAGTCTGGGCTGCACTGAAATAGAAATCATCCGACGGGGAGCCCTCAAAGACAATCGCCAGGTCTGGACGGACAATCTGGGATGTGACTGTGGCACCTCTTGTTCCAACTTCCTCCTGAGCCGCAAACGCTCCGGTCACCCGTACCGCCAGCTGATCTTTCTCCCCGCACAGACGGGTCATGGTGTCAATAATGCATGCACAGCCTGCACGGTTATCAAACGCTTTTCCAAAGCAGAGGTCACGTTCCTCATCGTAGGAAAATGAAACTTCCGGGACTGCCGGATCTCCAATGGAAATACCGAATACTTCTGTCACTTCTTTCCTGCTCACTGCGCCGACATCCACGCTCAGTGTCTCAATACTCAGCGACTGAGAAGCCCGCTCTGCCTCATTCATAAAATGGATCGGCTTGGACGAAATAATTCCCCGCACAAGTTTCCCACTTCTGGTCCGGATCATCACTGTGTGTGCCGGAAGGTTCGTGAGGATCACTCCACCGAGCATGAGGATCTCCAGGCTTCCGTTTTCTCTGATGCTCTGTACCATAAATCCACACTCATCCGTATGGGCATCCAGCATCACAACCGGTTTCTCCGGATCCTCACCCGGCATACGCGCATAAAGGTTATTCATCGCGTCATTTTCCAGCTCCAGTCCTTTACAGTACTTTGCAACCGTGCGGATTACATCCTCCTCAAAACCACTCGGTCCAAACGCATCACAGATCTCCCCAAACATCTTTACATTCATACTGATTCCTCCTGTATTTTTATTTTAATTCTTACCTTTTCCATTGGCAGACTCCACCGACTTGCTTTTTCAGGATTCCGATTATTTTTCCTGTATCTCCGATGGAGCAACGCCCACAATTTTTTTAAATGTGTTAGAAAAATACGCAATATCTTTATATCCGACTTTTTCTGCCACCTCGTACACCTTGTTCCGGTGATCCAAAAGCAATTCCACTGCCTTTTTCATCCGATACCGCGTGAGCCACCCCATCACCGTATATCCCGTCTCTTTCTTGAAGCAGTGGCTCAGGTGGCCTTCGCTGATCCCCACCGCACCTGCGATCTTCGCCACATTGATCGTACTTTCCCCGTAATGAGATGCCATATAAAGCACCGCGTCCCGGACGTATCCGGTAAGTCCCGCGGTATTCTCATCGAATGGAAGGCAGAGCCGGATCATCGTGGCATTGGTCTCCGGTCCGTCACCTTCCAAAGCGTCCGGATATTGCCCCTTTACCGGTGCCTTATCCGGGACAGATCTGTTCAGACCGGTATCTCTTTGCTTCCCCCGATCTGTCTCGATCCGCTCTTTCGCCCTGAGGATCGCGCTCTCCAGCTCTCCGTCCTCGAAAGGCTTTAACAGATAATCAAATGCATAAAGCTTCAACGCCTCTCTGGCGTAGGAAAACTCGCTGTACGCGGTCAGAAAGATCACCTGTACCGGATTTTTCTCTTCCCGAAGCTTCTTTAACATCTCAAGACCGTTCATCTTAGGCATCCGGATATCGCAGATCATCAGGTCCGGATTCTTTTCATGGACCAGTTCCAGCGCGTCCAACCCGTTTTCCGCCTCACCGACGACCTCGCATCCCAGCGAGGCCCAGTCCGTCTCGCCGACAATTCCCATCCGGACGAACCGCTCGTCATCTACAACGATCACCTTTATCATAACAGCTCCCCCCTTCCTTATTTCCTTTCCCTATTGGTCATCAGGATCTGTTTTCCATACCGGGATCCGGCTGTCCATAGCCATTCACCGGTATTCTTATCGTTACCTTTGTTCCGCCTGCAGCCAGTCGCTCTGCCCTGAGACCGTAGTCTTTTCCATAATGAAGCCGGATGATCGTATCCACATTGTAAAAGCCGATGTGGCCATTCTTCTGTTCCTTGTCCCGGTTTCCGAGCCGTCGGATCACTTCATCACTGATCCCGCATCCGTCATCTGAAACCTCGATCACAAGCTCCTTCCTTTCCAGATACGCCCTGACAAAAATATGTCCCTCATCCGCATCCGCCAGCCCATGAATCACCGCATTCTCCACGATGGGCTGAACGATGAGCTTTGGAACCAGGATCTCCTCCGTCTCAGGAGCGATCTCATAGCAGAAATCAAACTTTCCGTTAAACCGGATCTTCTGGATCTTTGCATAGCTTTCCACCAATGTCATCTCTTCCCGCAGCGTGATAAACTGGGCGCTTGAGATGCTGGTCCTTAAGATCTTCGCAAGCTTTGCCGCCAGCGTCGCGATCTCTGGAATATGGTTCGCCTTCGCTACCCACTTCATCGTATCAAGGGTATTGTAGAGAAAATGCGGGTTTAACTGGGACTGCATCATGGCGATCTGGGTCTCGTTCAGCTCCTTTTCACGCCGCACACGCTCCTCCATGTAGGATGAGATCCTCTTTGTCATGATATTAAAATTTTCCGCCAGCTCCCCAAACTCGTCCTGACGTTCCATGTCCACATGGGTATCCAGATTTCCCTCCTGAACCTCATCCATGGCATCATGAAGCACATGGATCGGCTTGGAGAGAAAAGAGCTGATCCCGATCGCGACACCAACACTTAAAAGAAAGCTTCCCGTGGCCATGAAAAGAAGAACTGTATACATGGATCTCGTGGTATCACTCGTAAAAACATGGGGACGGATCAGGACACTGTAAAGTCCTGTGTTACCCAGCTTTGAAACGTAAATACTATTGTTGTTCCAAACCTCCGTCAGAGATTCTCCCTGTAGAAAACGGCTTCTCAGAACATCTCCGACCGTCTCCCCCGATGCCGTGCCTACGCTGTACACGGTCTCCAGGAATCCATTAAGAATACAGATTCCATCCTGACCGCTGTATGTGCCGGAGAGCGCCTTTGCGAAATGCTCCGCCGTCATTGTGACCACAAAATATCCGGAACATTCCTCTGAATTTCCGGTCACCGCTCTGGCAAACCGCAGGACCTCATCACCGCCAATCTCCAGATCACTCCGGATGATCAGGTCATTCGGATGGGCATGAGCCTCTCTCAGGATCCCCCAGTATACCGGCAGCATCTGTCCGTAGGTACGGTTTCCCGTAGAATACAGGCAGGAGCCGTCCGCATTGTAGAGATGAAATCCCGCCATCTCACGGCATGCAGCGGTCGCCCCGTACAGGCTGCGGTACACTTCATTTTTCTTTCCAAAGCTCTCCTTTTCCAGCGCCTCGGCGACCAGCGGATCCGTACACAGTTCCTCCGCCGCGTCATGGTAAGCGTCAAACAGCGTCATCAGCTGCTGCTCTACCGCACCGGCAAGCTCCATATCCTTTTTCTCAAAATCTCTTCCGACCTTCACCTTAAACATCTGAATCAGAAACACACAGCACACGATCAGTGGAAGAACAGACACAGCGAGAAAACTCACAAGAAGCTCACGCCGGAAAGATCTCTGGATAAAGTTCTTCATGATCCACCTCCGTTTCCTGCCATGAGCGCCGCCCATGTTTCCAAAATGGATTTCTGGTTTTTCACCGCCCATCCAAGATCGAAGTCCATGATCGAGCCCTCTTCCTTCTGATCCGGGGTAATATCATCGCGGACCGTCCGTCTGTAAAGCTTCTCGACAGCCAGTCTCTGGACATCAGGACTCACGATAAAATCCACAAAAAGCTTCGCGTTTTCTTCATGCTCCGCACCCTTGATCACCGCGCATCCGTCTGCCACCGCGCTAGTTCCCTCCCGTGGATAGACGATCGAGATCGCCGCGCCGCGGTCGATATACTTTTTCGCAGTTTCCTCCAAAGTCAGACCAACCAGATATGTTCCCTCTGACACCTCATCGAGCACGGCGCCTGACCCCGCCGCCATCCGGCGGCCGAGCACTCTGGCAAACTGTTCCAGGACCTCATTTTCACGCATCGGCAGGACCTGAATCATCGTTTCCAACATCGTGCAGCTGCTGCCGGATCTTCCCGGATCCGCAAAGGACACCTTTCCGTCCCAGTTCCCGTCAAACAGATCCTCAAATCCCCGCGGGGCGGAAGCCGCGTCCACCAGCTTATTGTTGTAGATCAGAACAATGGGAAGCTCCGTAAACGGAGTCCAGACATGATCCTCAGTCCGGTATATACTCTCGATATGATCGCTCTGGGTACTCTCGTATGACACGAAGCAGTCCTTAAAGACCTCATAGCTCTCCACACCTCCGCCAAACATCACGTCACAGGATCCCTTTTCCCCCTCTTCCCTGATCCGCTCCAGAAGCTCCGTCGTTCCCCCGGGAACCACTTCTACCCAGATTCCGGTCCGCTCCTCAAACTCCTTTATAATCGGCGCATAGACCTCCTGCTTGTGAGAAGTATACACCGTAAGTCTCTTCTCCGCACTCACTTTCTCCGGTCCCTGACCGCTGCTCTCCCCTGTGCTACAGCCCGCCGCACTCATCGCCGCAACTGCAATTCCAAGGAACAACGCCCATACGTTTCTCTTTCCCTTCACTCCCCGAAATCCCCCTTTTGATTTCGATCAAATTTTGTTTATCCCTTTCATATTCAGTTCTACTATTCACTCTTTTTTTCCATTTTATCATATTTCTTATACAAAAGCCACAAAAAATAGCACTGTTGCTCTATAAAAAGAAACAACAGTGCCAATACATTCTCCAAATTATTTTTCTTTATAAAAATTGGGGATTTGTTTTTCGTGATATGTGCGGATATTTTTCTGAAAATCAGGATCCACCAAAATATCATATCCAGTCATGGCAAGTCCTTTTGCGCCTTTTAAGCAGATTTCCTGCGCCTCTAAGCTTCCTGCCGCATTTGCATACTCTATCGTATGACCCTGAATTGTTTTGTCATCTGTGATGGACAGATAATCATGAATCGCCGGAATTTTGATGGATACATTTCCGATATCCGAAGAACCGTATTGCTTTTTCGGATCCGGCCATTCCATGTGAACTCCTATCAATTCCATATTATCCTTGAATGCCTGACACATCGGCTGATTTGGATATCGTTCTGCATAGATATCGCCCAAATTGATCAAAGCCTTTGCTCCTGTCAGTTTTTCTGCATTTTCTACACAGCGTTTCAAAATTTCAATCAGTTCTTCCGTCCTCTTCATCGTATCCGCCCGGACACAGAACTCGCATTCTGCCTGCGCAGGAATCACATTTGCAGCGCTGCCACCGTTTGTAATAATTCCATTGATATTGTCCTGAGGATCGAATGTCGGACGTAGAAGATCAATCTGCTGGAACACATGAAGAACAGCACTTAACGCATTGATTCCATTCTTCGGCACGGAGGAATGCGCTCCTTTTCCCGTAAAACTAATTGTCAGCGTACATGCTGCCCTGCCGCCTCTGCCAACCAGATTCGCTCCTCCGGATGACGGATGCATCATCAAAGCGAAGTCTACATCGTCAAATGCTCCATTTCTGAGAAGTTTTACCTTTCCAGCTCCTCCTTCCTCCGCCGGAGTTCCGATCAGGCAAACATTTCCGTTTAATTCCGCCATCATGGAGGCAAGTCCTAAAAATGCCCCCGTCGAACAGGTGGCAATCAGATTATGACCACAGCCATGACCAATGCCTCTGAGTGCGTCATATTCCGCCAGAAATGCAACATTCGGTCCCTTCCCTTTTCCCGCTTTATCTGCGCGAAAGGCAGTCTGAAGACCTCCATACCCCTTTTGCACCTGAAATCCGTGACGCTCCAGAACCGAAGAAATTGCCTCCACCGCCTGAAACTCTTCAAAACCAAGTTCCGGATGATCATGGATCTTCTTTGACAATTCAAACAATTCATCCCTGCTGCGATCGATCACATCTGCAATACGTTCTTTTTTATTATTCATGTATTTCCCTGCTTTCATTCTGGAATGCTACTGCTGCCATACACATCACTCTTGTCATCAACTGGATCCAATGCTCATCCACCATAAAATGCTCATTGTGTGCTGACGCATACTCTCCTACCGCCATCTTGATAAATTTTGCATATCGGTACAGGCTTTCCCCTGCAGCTGTCAGGGTAAGCGTATTCTTTCTGTTAAAAAACTCTATTCCAAACTGTTTTTCCAATTTTGCAATATAATTACTCAATGATTGCTGCGAAATATACAGTCGCTTTGCGGCCTTTGCAAAATTCATCTCTTCCACAGCAGCAATAACGTAATTCCAGTTTGTGTTTCCCATGATTCCATCTCCCTGCTAAAACTTATGTTTATCTGTACAGTTGTACACACTATTTTCTCTGAATTTTCCATTTATTTTGCATTAATGTTCCTTTTTCTCAGAATCATATATTATGCCGCGGTAATTATCTTTACAAACTAATATACCACATTTTAGTATTTTCCGATAGTGTTCTTTACGTGACATACTCTCTCCACTTAGCTAACGCTTGAAGTGGGGACTTCTCGTTCGATTGCCCTATTAGGCAAAGCATAGGCGAGCTATCCCCGTGTGTCCCACGGTTCTGTTATTATGAGCGGGACTGTTTCGTATCTACGCAGTCCCGAACAAAATCTACGTTTTTTGGGAAAATCAGGAAATTTTTCTTTCTGTATCAAGTTCAACTCCCGATATTCTCAATCCTTCCCTGCAAATATTGATAGCTGCATTCTCATCACGGTTCATCTGATTTCCGCAGGTGCATCTATAGATACGGTCTTCCAGTTTCAACTCCTTTTTGAGTTTTCCGCAACAGCTGCAGATTTTTGAACTGGGATACCACTTATCAATACGAACCAGTTTCTTACCGGCACGTGCTAATTTGTAGGAAAGAAACTCAGTAAACATTCCCCATCCATTATCATGAACACTCGTTCCGAACCTTGAATCCTGGCTCATTTCTTTCATGTTCAAAGATTCTATGCACACAAGATCGTAAAAATTGGTTATCTTTCTGGATTCCTTGTGTAGATAATCTTTCCGCTGACGTGCGATATGAGCATGGAGTCTGGCTATTTTCTTTTTCTGCTTCATGTAACGGCTGCTCCCCTTTTCGCAATGACTCAGCCTGCGCTGCTCCCTTGCAAGTTTTTCCTGGGATTTTCGGAAAAAGTGGGGATAATCTGCATGAGCTCCATGGGAATCTACATACAATTCGCTCATGGAAAAATCAAGTCCGATTGCGGTTTTTACTGGCCTGATTTCATGTTCCGCTTCTTCTGCCGCATACAGTAATGATACATAATACTTGTCATCTGCTTCCTGGCTGACGGTGGCACCCTTCAATATGTAACGATCATCGATGCTCCGATGCTGTTTTATGCGGATCCAACCTGCTTTCGGAAGTTTCAGTTTCGTATTCTGCAAAGTAATATTTCCATTTACGCAGTTTGTCGTATAACTTCTTACCGGATTCTTTTTTGACTTGAACTTCGGGAAACCAACCGAAGAATCTCGAAAGAAGTTCCTGTAGGCTGTCTGCAGATGCAGCTGTGCATTACACAATGCCAGGCTGTCTACCTCCTTCAGCCACGGAAACTCTGCCTTATATTTTGCAGGCGTAACCTTTAATATTTTTCCGGTTTTCTCATAATATTCTTTCTTCTCTGCCAGCATCCGGTTATACACGAAACGCACACAGCCAAATGTCCTTGCAAATAGTTCTTTTTGAGATTTATTCGGGTAGATCCGAAAACGGTACACGATGTTCACTCTTATTTTCTCCCTGTGTTTCTATGTACTGGCGGATAACCTCAATGGGTGCACCACCAGCACTTAACAGACAAAAACTCTGGCTCCAGAACATTTCTTTCCAAAGCTTCTGCCGAATCTCCGGATACTCTTTTTTAATCAATCGGCTGCTTGCGCTTTTATACGCATTAATAAATTTGCTGAGTTCCGATTTTGGATGGGCCCGAAACATGATATGAACATGATCCCGATCATGATTCCATTCCTCTAACGTAATATGATACTTCGGAGCGATATATTCAAAAATCTCCCGAGCCCGATCAGAAACAGGATCCGTCAGTATCTTTTTTCGGTATTTTATAACCAGAATCAAATGATAACAGAGTAGAAATACTGAATGCGCATTACTGTCCAATTTTCTCATAAAATCAGCCTTTCCTTTTACTTCCGACTGATTATATCATAACACAGGAACACTTGTTTGTCTATGTGTTTTAGAACATTTGTTCTTCTGCGTTTGTTTTCATTTATGTGCACAGATATGTGAGTTTTAAGATAGTTAAATGCAATACTAAATTCCAGAATGCAAGAGTTAATTCCATATGTCTTGAGGGCATGCGGACGAATTTAGTTTTTCATTTAAGTTGAGTTTTAAGATGCCAGATATTGCATGATTTTCCCAAAAGGCAATTCATCTCACCACCTAGAGAGGATGGGAGAATTCTTGCAAAGTGTTGTTAAATTTATATCTGCAGGCTAACCTTCCTCTATCCCCCCAACATGGAACCTCTTTTTCTCTTTTCCCTATCACCGAGCCCCTCAGCACAGGACCATCTCCGGACACGGGTGTCTGATTTCAGGGGCATGGCTTCCTCTTGGCTTCCGGGAGAATGCGTTGGATGACAGGGGTCACTTGTTTGAGCCACAGGCGAGTTGTGTCCCCTGTTCTCCGCCCTTAGCATTCTTTCGGGAGCTTAGAGGAACCGCCCCTGGAATCCACCAGCATCCGGGGCAGGAGACGGTCCTGCGCGTACCCGGAGCCACTATGACACAGCATCCCATAAAGCAGAAAAAACCGCCGCACCTCCACGATCTCCCCAAAAGGAAATCATGTTCGGTACGGCGGTTTTTCGCCTGACTCCGCGTGAACACTAAGAAACAGGAACGCCTGCCCCTATTTATTATGAATTATTTACTTTCTCATCTCAAGAACATCCGCAAATGCCTCGATAGCAGTTGCAGCCTGTCCGAAGTCTCTCATCTGCTGGTCAACACCAAGCTTGATGTGCGGGATACCTGCGTTGTCGAGAGCTTTCTTGAGGTACGGATACTCCATCTCCTCCGGATCGCAGAACTGCTGCATGAAGAGTACAAGACCCTGAGCGCCGCTCTTCTTAACCATGTCAGCTACGAACTCACCACGGCGGTTCTTGGAAGACTGCGGATCGTAAAGAAGGACATCGTAGTCCATGTTTGCAAACTGTTTTGCAAGAGCTCTAAGAGCATCCTGCTCGTCCTCCGGAACGTCTGTACGGAAGGAACGGCTCTCATGAGCAACATCATCAGCTGCAATCGCGATGTTGTTGTTCTCGAAGATCTCAAGAAGCTTCGGGTTGTCAACGATGATACCGGATGTAACAACCTTTGTTCCCTTCCAGTCACATACCGGAAGAGCTGCGAGCTCTTTGTTTAACTCTTCGAGTTTCGCTGTGTATTCCGGTTTCTCCATGAAGAAGAATGCCTTTAATACTGCGGAACGCTTTGTAGGAGTTACAACGTCACAGTGCTCGTTAGCGAGTTTTACGAACTCACGGCGGGCTGCACGGCTCTTGTTGTAAACCTTGATTGCGTCAAGGATCGCATCGTTGGTGATCTCGTGGCCACATACTTCCTCGAGGTCAGCCTTAACGTTTGCGTACTCCTCCTCACAGAACTTAAGTCCGAACTCTTCGAAACGGTTCTGCGGATGAGCAAGGAAGATAACTTTCATCTTGTCGCCCATAGCAACACGGAAGTTCTGGCTCATCGGACGTAATGTATCACAGATTGTTGGTGTGATGATTCCGTCTAACTGATCCATAGTTCCGTCAAGAAGCATCTCAAGTGCGAGCTGAGCGATTGTGCAGTAGAAGGTTGCACAGTACTCTTTTGCACGGCTGATTGTCTTGTTGTTGGAGCCCCAGATTCCCATCGGAACCATGCCTGCAGCATATACAAGCTCTTCCGGAGCGTAGTACGGGAGAACGCCGATGACCTTCTTGCCCTGTGCTTTATATTCAGCAAGCTGCTGTTTCGGAGTTGCAGCTTTTACTTTAAATTCGTCAAATAATGCGTTGATACTCATGGTCTATTTAGCCTCCTTTGCCTGGATGTTTGCTTCCATAGCCTCAACAAGACCCTGTACTCTAGTCTCGTACTGAGCGGCATTGAAGTTACGCGGGTCAGCCTGGTCACCATCGAATCCTGCGCACGGGATGCCAAGATCCTTAGTGAAGCGACGCTGCATCTCAGCCATGTAACCGGACCACGGCTTACAGCTTCTGTTGTAGTGAACGAGAACGCCATCTACCTTGTTGTCGCGGCAGATGCCTTCACGCCATGCAACACCCTGCTCGATACATACAGAGTTCGGTGCTTTGTAGTAAGCACGTGCCATCTCATCCAGACCATTATATACGAAACCGAATGCCGGTGCGTATACAACTGCTGTTACGTTGACGCCGTTAGCCTTTAACGGTTTGAACAGTGCCGGAAGCTTCGGCCAGCACGGAATACCCTCGAACATTACACGGTATTTCTCCGGGAACGGAGTTGTTGTCTCGCCCTTAGCGATCGTCTCGTCAAGGTCTTTTTCTAACTGCTCAAATGCCTCAGCAGCCTCAACTCTTGCACGTGCAGTTACGACGTCAGCCATATGGTTGAACAGGTCGAAACCACTGTACGGAGCCGGTTTGTACTGTAAGTAATCACAGACTTTTAACCATGCTTTTGCTGTACGGTTTGCGTTCTCACATGCATGCTCGAACTTCTTCTCGTCGAACTTCTTGCCTGTAAGCTCCTCTAACTGCTTGATTGCCTTGTCGAACTGTCCACGAACATAGCGAACATTCTGATCAGCAACATCAACAGAGTTGTTGTACGGAATATCGATCATGATAAGCGGAATGTTGCACATACGAGCGATGTTCTCATACCACTTTGTCATACAGTTACAGATGTTGTTGCAGCAGAGAACAAAATCCGGCTGCGGGATCTGCATCTGACGGATCGGGGAGATTGCTGCGATGCGGCGCTCTTTATCCGGTCCATCCGGAAGTTTTTCAAGCTCAAGAAGGTTTACAACCTCAAGATACGGAGTCTGAGTCTTCGGATCTTTCTTCGGCTTGCCAGTTGCCTCGTCGATCACTACGTTACCGTCAGCATCCTTTAACGGCTTACCTGTGCTCGGATCGATGATGTATTCACCTGTCTCCGGGTCAAACTTACGAGCAACACGGACACCAGCTGCATATGCAAGGCTGATACGTGCATAACCGCAGATATCGTTATCGTAACCCATATCCTCAGCTGCCTGGCACATAAGCTCACCGTAACGGTTTGCTGCGATACCAGCTGCCTGGTTCTCCGGGTACATAACGTTTAAATCAAATGCTGCTGCGAGCTCGCACGGGAATTTGGAAGAAGACCATCCAACTAACTCGCCTCTCTTTTTGGCCTCACGCGCGTCTTTATGAACGTCGTCTACGACTTTACGCAGCGCAAGAACACCAGGGCTAACCTGCTTTGCCATAATAAATATCCTCCATTTCTTATCAATCATGACCGACCGCGGCTGCGGGACAATCCCGCAGCTGTTTTTCAGCCATAAAATTGCATAACCTAATTCTGTTTCACCGATCCATGCAGATTTGCATGGACGATAAACATCAAACTGTCTTATGCGCGGCGGCTTGCTGCCTGATATGCATATAAGGCTGCACCAAGCGCACCGTTATACTGTGTCAGAGGAGATCTGTGGATCTCACATCCAAGCTCATTCTGAAGAGCTTTGACAACACCGTCGTTCTGTGCGACACCGCCAGTCATGACGAGTGCCGGAACCACTCCGATCCGGTGTGCGAGTCCAGTGACACGGTGAGCCACGGAGCGGTGGATACCTGCGATAATATCGCATTTGTCGGTTCCCATCGACAGCTGGCTGATAACCTCGCTCTCCGCAAATACGGTACATGTGGAGCTGATCTCGACTCTCTTTTTGGAGAGGGAATCAAGATGACCAAGATCCTGGACCTTTACTTCAAGAACGCCTGCCATTACGTCGAGGAATCTTCCGGTTCCTGCAGCGCACTTGTCGTTCATCTGGAAGTTGGTCATTGCACCGTTGTCAATATGAAGGACCTTAACGTCCTGACCGCCGATATCAATGACAGTGTGAACGTCAGGGAACAGGAAGTAAGCCCCCCTTGCATGGCAGGATAACTCACTCATCTGTTTGTCTGCAAAATTCATTAAAGAGTTACGACCGTATCCTGTTGCCAGGGTAAAAGCCACATCCTCTTTTTTCATACCTGCGTTTTCCAGCACTGCATCGATCGCGCGCTGTGGGCCGCTGGTACCTGCACCTACATCGATCAGGGATTTCGCTACGATCTCCTCGCCATCCTTCAGCATGATGCATTTGGATGCCGTGGATCCTACGTCAATTCCCAGGGTGTAAATTGCACTCATAATAACCTCCGGGTATACTGAAAATGTAAAATGAAACTGGCTTTGTTATACCAGTATATCCAGGCCAGAGAAAGTACTCCCCTGGCCTGGATACGTATCATTTTACTCTATCCTTCAGTCAGAATCAAGCTTTTTTAAATGTGTTCCACTCACGGATCGCACGCGGTGTTACCATCTGATGGAACGGGCAGATAGACTCCGGATTCTGGTAAGCAGACTCTGTGAATGCCTGGATGTACGGACGGATCTCTGTAAGATCAACGATCTCGTCAGCCATACCCTTGATTGTGCAGTATTTCGGACGGGACTTGTCGTGGTACATCTGGATCATGTCGTTCATCTTGTCGATGATCGGCTGGAGATCCTCGCCGGCCTTCTTAGCCTTAACAAGTTTTCTGGAGTACATAGCGTTTGCTGCTGTCTCACCCGGCATTACATAGTACTCAGAAGCGCCTGTTGCAAGGGAGAATACGTTTGTATCATTGCCCTGCGGTCCGCCAAGTACGTAGTGAGCAGCTGCGGATGCCTTACGAAGTGTAACCTCTAAGGACGGAAGCTTGGAGTTCTGGATGGAGTAGATCAGAGACTGACCAAGACCAAGAAGCTCAGCCTTCTCAGCGTCATCACCTACATCGATACCAGTTGTATCCTGTAACCAGATCAGCGGGATTCTGTCACGAGCGCAAAGTGTTACGAACTCGTTCATCTTGATCAGGCCCTGACGATATAACTTTCCGCCGATACCAACAGAGTTCTGTTTGTACTCCGGATAGTTCATAAGGAGACCCTGAACGTTTGCTACAACACCAACGAGAAGTCCGTTTACTTTAGCAAGACCTGTTACAACCTCCGGGCCGTAACCGTTCTTGTACTCAGCGAACTCACTGCCGTCGAAGAGACGGCCGATTACATCGTAGATATCGTACGGACGTTTCTGGTTCATCGGGATGATGCTGTAAAGATCCTCTGCCGGAAGAGCCGGTGCCTTCGGATCATCAACACGGAAGAACTCGAGGTTGTATGCCGGAAGGTAGCTAACGTACTTCTTGATGCCCTCGATTACGCCGTAATCGTTCTCATATACTTCACGGAAGAAACCAGTCTCGTCGTAGTGAACCGGAACGGAACCCGGAGCCGGAACGTGCTTCTTGCCGTTTTCGATCTGTGCTGCGATGATCTGCTCAGCAGACTCTTCGTCAATATATCCCTTCGGGTTCATACCGGAAAGAATACCAGCGCCGCCTACTGCCATGTTTGCCTGGCTGTGTGCGATAAGGATTGTCGGGGAAATGCTGTGGTATCCGCCGCCTGCCGGGTTTGTTCCGTAGATACCTACGATAACCGGAACACCAAGCTGGTTTAACTCAGCGTTACGGAAGAACGGTGTACCGCCGCCGCGTCTGTTCGGGTAAACCTTATCCTGGTTCGGGAACTCAACGCCGGAGCAGTTTAACAGATATACGAGCGGAAGGTGGAGCATCTTAGCTGCATCGGAAGCACGCAGAAGGTTGTCTGCCTGTCCTGGTACCCATGCGCCGGCCATCTTCTTGTTATCGGAAGCGATGATGTAAACCCATTTTCCGTTTACACGGCCAAGTCCGTTAAGAATGTTTGTTGTACCGAACTTGTTGCCTTCCGGGTTGTAAAGGCTGTTTAACGGGCACCATGTTCCCTCATCAATGAGAGCGTTGATACGCTGCATTGCGGAGAGCTGTCCGCGCTCGTTTAACTTCTCTTCTGTTGTGATACCAGCTGCAAGAGCTTTCTCGATGGACTCATGGATGTCAGCCTCTACGGCTTTGATCTCTTTTGCGTTCTCGTCATTTACATTTACCAGCTCTTTACCAACAGTAGGCATTTCCTGGAAATATTTCGGCATGGAAAAGTAACCCATGTTCTTCCTCCTTATATATACGCGATCGCTGCGGTCAGCGGTTTTTGCCAGTCACTGACCGCGGCATGATTATATTTTAAATGATCGTTTCGATTACTTTGTTTCCTTCGGAACTTTGATGAAAGCCTGACCTGGGTCGATCTCTTCACGAATTACGCGAATGATCTCCGGATCCGGACCTTCCATAAGCTGAGCTCTTGTGGTATCGATCTCGAAACCTGTGTTCTCCTGAACCATTTCCGGAGAGGAGAATGGATAGTAGTAAGCAAGGTACATTCTCTTGGTCTCTTCGTCGAACTTCATGATACCAAGATCTGTAACTACCATCTGCGGTCCGCGGTTGCCCGGAAGACCTGCTCTCTCACGTCCGCCAGGGCCGTCCATCCAGCCGCAGCTTGTGATGTAGTCAACATGCTCCATGAATCTTCTCTTCTGGTGCTGCATCATAATGATGGTGTTGCAGAATGTAGCGATACCGTTAGCTCCGCCGGAACCTGTGAAACGGGTTGTCGGCTGAACGTAGTCGCCCTTACCGAAGATACATGTGGAGTTAACGTTACCATACGGGTCGATCTGAGCACCGCCGATGAAAGCGATCATACGGTCAGCGTCATGAAGCCACTCATTCGCCTCGAAGCCTACGAAACGAACGTTCGGCCACTGTACTGCACAGTGAGCCATGAAACGGTTATCACCTACGGAACGCGGTACCTCTACCGGTGAGCAGTCCATAAGTCCGCTCTCTACGATCGGATGGCAGCTCGGGCAAACCACACGCTTCGCAAGAGAAGCACCGATTAACGGAAGACCGGTACCAACGATAACGATCTGATTTTCTTTAATATTTTTTGCGATGGCATAAGCCTGCATTTCCTGCTTTGTATACTTTGTATAATCAGCCATTTTTGAATTTCCCTCCCTCAATTAGTGTCTGGTAGAATAGCCAAGATGCGGCTCATTCTTAAGGTTCATGAGGCGAGCGCCGCCAAGGACATTAAGAAGATCATCCTGATCCTTGCAGCCGTATACGTATTTCTGGAGGTAATCCTTGAAGGTCTCCGGAATCTTTGTGCCGTTAGCAGCATCCTCTGCAGCCTGTTTTGCAACTTCTGCAGCCTTTGCAAGCTTCTCGTCTTCCGGTTTAGCAGCAGCAGCCTTCTCAGCCTTTGCAGCAGCCTTTGCGAGCTGTGCCTTAGCATCCTCAGCATCAAGGTACTTGGAAGCCTTATCGTACTCCTTAAGTCCCTTATCATCATCATCATAGTAGCCATAGCACTGTGCCGGCCATGCGCCGTACGGAGTACGAACGACAGCGTCTACGCACTCACCGAAGATTCTTGTCTTTGTAGGATCACGGCGGATATATTCATCACTTACGATCTCCTCGCATGTAACGATCGTACGCTTTGCAGCGATTGCGATATCAACATCGTGGAACTCATCACCATCGATAATGCAGGTTCCATCCGGAGATGCCTGCTGTACATGGATGATCGCGCAGTCAAGCTTCGGAACCGGAACAGCAAGAAGTTTCTCGCCCGGCTCAAACGGGTTCTCGATATCTACGCATTTGAGGTTGTCAACGCCTTCCATTGTTTTTCTCTTCTCTTCGCTGATGCCCCAGAATTTAACAAGACCGGAGCCCTGCATCATTCTTACCGGGAGGTACGGAAGACCAAGGGAAGCTGCGTGAAGCTGTAACATAAGAACGTCCTGGGAGTAGTCCTCATATGTAAGCTCACCTTTCTCGATTGCAGCACGGAAACGACGTGCAACGTTTGTATACCCAGAGTTTGCTGTGTAGCAGTTGATGTAAGCTCTTACACGACCCTCACCGATTAAGGAGTCCCAGTCTCCGCCTGCCGGGCCGGACCAGCCTACAAAACCAGTTTTACCCTGACGAAGGATCTCGTAAACAGCAGCATACGGTTTACGGTTTGTTGTAAATCCGCCGAGGCAGAGTACATCGTTATCATGTACGTACTTCTCTACGGCGTCGTGTAATGACATAACTTTATTAGCCACAATAAAGCCTCCTTTATTTATATTTGCAGTTAAAAGGCCTGCCTGTTCTCCTCAGACAGGCCTGAACTGCTTTTTAGTTCCTGTAAAAATATACCATGTTATGAAACGGATTTCAACTTCGATTCCATTTCTGGAATGGATTTTATCAAGATTTGAACATCAGCATGAAGTAACCGGCTGCTACTGCAGAACCGATAACACCAGCTACGTTCGGGCCCATAGCGTGCATCAGAAGGAAGTTGGTCGGGTTCTCTTTCGCACCAACTGTCTGAGAAACACGGGCTGCCATCGGAACTGCGGATACACCTGCGGAACCGATTAACGGGTTGATCTTACCGCCTGTGATCGCGCAGAGAACTTTACCAAGCAGGATACCACCGACTGTCGCGAAAGCGAAAGCAAGAAGACCCATAGCGATGATGGCAAGTGTCTGGACACGAAGGAAGATCTCACCATTTGCTGTAGCACCTACGGTTGTACCGAGCATGATCGTAACCATGTTGCAGAGTGCGTTCTGTGCAGTATCGGAAAGTCTTCCGGTAACGCCGGACTCACGGAACAGGTTACCGAGCATCAGCATACCAAGAAGCGGTGCTACGGACGGAAGAAGCAGGGAGCAGAACAGAACAACGAATACCGGGAAAACGACTTTCTCGACTTTGCTGACTTTTCTTAACTGCTTCATAACGATCTGACGCTCTTTCTTTGTTGTGAGGAGCTTCATGATCGGCGGCTGGATCAGCGGGATCAGAGCCATATAGGAATATGCGGCTACAGCGATCGGAGCTACAAGATCCGGAGCCAGGTTGTTTGCGATATAGATCGCGGTCGGGCCATCGGCACCACCGATGATACCGATTGCTGCGCACTCACCCGGTGTGAAAAGTCCGGTTGCATTTGCGAGTGCAAATGCAACATAGATACCGAACTGAGCGGCTGCACCGAGAAGAAGGCTGACCGGGTTCGCGATCAACGGACCGAAGTCTGTCATCGCGCCGACTGCCATGAAGATCAGGCACGGGAATAAGCTGGACTTAACGCCCATGTACATAATTCTTAACACACCGGACTGATACCAGTGATCTGCCTCATTCATAAGACCTGCAAGCGGAAGGTTCGCAAGGAACATACCGAATGCGATCGGGAGCAGAAGGAGCGGTTCAAACTGCTTCTTGATTGCAAGATATAATAAAACGAAGGATACAAGGAGCATAACACCCTGCTGCCAGGTGATTGCGGCGAAACCTGACTGAGCGAGGAGCTCCGAGAAAACTGAAAGTATATTCACGTGTGGCACCTCCCGCTTAGTTTAAGGTAACCAGAACTGCACCTGTCTCAACGGAATCGCCTGTGCTTACATTGATAGCTGCAACAGTTCCTGCTGCCGGAGCAACGATCTCTGTTTCCATCTTCATAGCTTCCATAACGATTACGCACTGACCGTAGCTTACTGCGTCACCGACTTTAACCTTGATGTCAAGGATCTTACCTGGCATCGGAGCTTCTACTGTCTGTCCACCTGCGGACGGAGCTGCTGCCGGTGCTGGAGCCGGAGCCGGTGCCGGAGCTGCCTTCGGTGCCGGTGCTGCTGCCGGAGCCGGAGCTGCCTTCGGTGCCGGTGCTGCTGCGAGGATCGGTGCCGGTGCGCTTACCTGCGCGCCTCTGTCAAGCGGTCTGTACTCGTCTACTCTCTCGATCTCAACTTCATACTTTTTTCCGTTTAATGTTGCAACGTATTTCATTTCTTTTAATACATCCTTTCCTTTTTTTGCGTGCAGCTGATTCATATTCGCATAGCTGCTTTTGCTTTTACATTTGGGTCTTTTACAGTTCCTTGATACTTACTACACGGAACTCTTCCCCGGACAATCTTGCTTCCTCACTGACTGCCGCGAGAAGCACTGCATAGGATTCCTCATCGATAGCCGGAGCCGGTGCTGCAACTGCCGCAGCTGCCTTTGGCGCACTCTCCTTAAATAATGTACCGATGACCTTAGAGATAATGATAACCGCGATTGCGAGCACTGCAAGTGCTGAGAATACGACTAACAATCCAACGAGTGAAATGACAATCGAATCCGCAACGGTCATACCGCCTGTCCACATATACTTACCGCACCTCCTTCGTTTCGTTTCATTTAAGAAACTTTTGTTGGTTAGTTATTCCGTATTGTGAAATACATTCCACATTTTTCTCGGCGCATAAGGGTACTTGACAAATCAGCACCCATAATCACCTTGTTTCTATGCAGTTTTCACAATATCGTAATTTGAGTATATCAGCTTTCTGCGCAAATGTCAACAAAGCCGATTGAAAAAAATATATCAAATATACTAATTCAACGTGATATAAAGACAAGTACAGCTTATGTCCTTATATCGGCAAACCTACTCTGTTAGTACTGTTTTCCAGTCCTGACCGTTCCGTTTTCACTGCTGTCCCGGCACATTCCTGCGCCGGAGTACTTCGCTTGCGACAGTCTTCAGCTTCGTGCGAGTTCGCAAAAACCGCCCGTCAACTCCTGCATGATATGCATGAATCGACGGGCAGTCACAGTCTCAGATATGGTTCCCGATTTACGGCTGTTTTCCAATATAAGCAAGGATTCCGCCGTCGACGTAGAGGATATGTCCGTTCACGAAATCAGATGCCTCAGATGCGAGGAATACCGCCGGTCCCTTTAAGTCCTCGACAGTCCCCCATCTCGCTGCCGGTGTCTTCGCGATGATGAACTGGTCAAACGGGTGACGGGAGCCGTCCGCCTGGCGCTCTCTTAACGGCGCCGTCTGGGATGTCGCGATATAGCCAGGTCCGATGCCGTTGCACTGGATGTTGTATTCTCCGTACTCGGAGGCGATGTTCTTTGTGAGCATCTTTAATCCGCCCTTTGCAGCCGCATATGCGGATACAGTCTCTCTTCCGAGTTCGGACATCATGGAGCAGATGTTGATGATCTTGCCGGATCTCTTTTTCATCATCGACGGGAGAACCGCCTTCGCCATGATAAACGGTGCGTTCAGGTCGACATCAACGACCTTGCGGAACTCTTCCGCACTCATCTCATGCATCGGGATCCTCCGGATCATTCCCGCATTGTTTACAAGAATGTCCACAGTGCCGATCTTCTCCTCGATGTCAGCGATCATCTTCTTTACCGCTTCCTCGTCCGTGACGTCGCAGACATATCCGTGGGCATCGATGCCTTTTTCTTTGTATGCGGCAAGTCCGCGCTTTAAGGACTCCTCATTGCTGCAGTTAAACACTACGGTCGCTCCCGCTTCCGCGTAGCTCTCCGCGATCGCGAAACCGATCCCGTGTGCCCCGCCTGTTACCAGAGCGATCTTTCCTTCCAGGGAAAACATGTTTTTCTTATCCATTTTGTCTGTTTCCTTTCTCTCTAATAATAAGGTATCGATCATCCTGCCGTCATCCGTTCTTTCGTTCAGGATATCTTATTTTAAATCTGTCGGAGTGATCGTGTCCATATCGTCAAACTCCTGGTTCTCTCCGCCCATCGCCCAGATGAAGGTGTAGTTGGAGGTTCCGGCTCCGCAGTGGATGCTCCATGACGGGCTGATCACCGCCTCCTCATTCTTCATGACGATGTGTCTCGTCTCCGTCGGCTCACCCATGAAATGCATGACCACCTGGTTCTCCGGAACTTCAAAATACATATAGATCTCCATGCGGCGCTCATGTGTGTGGCACGGCATGCTGTTCCAGACACTGCCCGGTTCCAGGGCCGTCATTCCCATGGACAGCTGGCATGTTTTTAAAACGTCCGGATGGATAAACTGGTTGATGACTCTCTTATTGGAAGTGTCGGAATCACCGAGCGGACGTTTCGCAGCATCCTTTAACGTGATAAGTCTCGTCTCGTAAGATGTGTGGGCCGGCGCACTCACCATATAAAATTTTGCCGGAGCATTTTCATTGTCGCTGGCAAAAATCACTTCTTTCGTACCTTTTGTGATGTAAAGGCAGTCTTTATAATCAAGATGGTACTCCACCCCATCGGCTGTGATCGATCCGGAACCGCCGATGTTGAAGATCCCGATCTCACGGCGCTCAAGGAAGTAATGAGTCCCGAAGTTTTTCCAGCAATCGATCCCTTTTTCGATGGAAACATGTTCTTTCACCGGCATGCAGCCCAGTGTCACCATGCGGTCTACATGAGAGTAGACAGATACCACCTCGTCCGGGCGGTAGAGATCCTGGATCAGGAACTCATTTCTCAGTTCTTCTGTCGTGTAGCGTTTTACATCTCTCTGATTTGCGGAATAGCGAATATCCATATGTTCTATACCCCTTTTTATATGATATTGTGGTCAGAAGTCCGCTCCTATCTCCGCAGACAGACCTACAGAAAGCATCGGAACTCCTGACCCTGACAGCATTCTATGCAGAACGACAATTTTTGTCATCCTATCTGACTATCTGACTTTTTTCACGGCGTACCGGAGTGCTCCGACGCCAAAAAGTGCCAGAAGGAAAGCGTCCAGCACCAGGAACATGATCGCCGCCTGGAAGCCCAGCCTGTCCGCAAGGACTCCGATCACCTGCGGGGTCAGGATCCCGCCTAGGGAACCGATCCCCGTAAACACCGACATTCCAAGCGGGGAATTTCCCATGAGATCGCCGGTAAAGGCCGTCGTTGTCGGGAATGCGCCCGCCATGCCAAGACCGAGAAGAACCAGGGCTGCCACCGCCATCGCCGTATTGCCTGCGAATACAAGGATCAGCACCGAGGCAAACTGAAGAACGGAGATCACAGCCAGGATCTTTGCCGGCGGCACATTCTTCGAGATCGAAGCGATCACGATCCTGCCGATCATGATCATGATCCAGGTTACAGACACCATAACGGTCGCGAGACTTGCGGACATAAATCCAGTGCTCTTTAAATAGGTAACAAACCACCCGTTTACGGAGTTTTCAAGTCCCATATAGAAGAACAGGGCGCCGACTGCCAGGAGAAATCCTGTATTTTTTAAGAACCAGAGCTTGTCCTTCTGTCCTGATGCCGGACCATTCTCCTCTCCTGCCGGTTTCTTTTCTTCCTTTTCGATCTTGCGGTAATCCATCGTCGCATAAGAAACAACGATGAGAACCGTGAGGACTGCAAGAAGCTGTAAGATCGTCTTCCAGTTCATCCCCGCACCCATAAGGATCATGGTGACAAACGGGGACAGGAACGCGCCCACCGCATACCACATGTGGAGCAGGTTTAAATATTTGTTGGAGCTCCCCGTCACCTGACGGATCGCGTGGTTATTGATGATCGTGATCATTCCCTTTGTAATACCGATGAGAAAGATCATCACATAGAGAACCGGGACCGGAAGTCCGAATGTAAATAAAAGCAGGCAGACCGGATACGGGATCGCGAGGACCACGACAGCCATCTTCTGGGACATCATCCCGCAAAATACCGGGTAGACCAGGCTGGAACATAAGTTTCCGATCGCCAGGAACGACAGCAGACCGCCCGCCGCCGTAAAGCTCAGGTTTCTCTCTTCGATCAGGTTTGGCAGGATGACTCCGAAGATCAGGATGACCATTCCGCTGATAAAATAAGCCAGATAACAGTGATCGATCACCGACCGCCTGTCTTCTCTCGTGATTTCCATCATATATGTTCTCCCCCAAAAAGCTTCTGAAAGGCGCCGCAGTGACCGGATCCTCTCCGCTTTATTGTTAATTTTTCTCCATACTTTTCCATCATATCACCTTTTTTCCGTCAAGACAAGGAGGATTTCCCCTGATATTCCATCTTGTGGAATTTTTATACTATTATTTTGTAAGAATTTTCCACTCCGAAAATTCCGCAGGATACTTTTCGCTGTGGATTTTCTGGTCTGAAAATCCGTAATTCGTTGACACTCTCCCCGACTTACTATACAATAAGAGGAAACAGTGTCTGCCGCCTGCCATTTCCGGCAGTTTCCGGCAGTTTCTCCCGTCTCTGCGGAGAGGGGGCAAAATAAGGAGGATAAAAGGTATTATGAAGGACATAAAGAAGGTGACGTTGATCGGTCTCGGCGCGATGGGGGTATTTTTTGCGCCGCGTATTTCAGAAAAACTTGGGGCTGATTTCCGGATCCTCGCGGATGGTGCGAGAAAAGAGCGCCTGGAGCGAAAAGGTGTGACCGTCAACACGATCAATTATCGCTTTCCGATCATCACCCCGGATGTAGAGGGAGATCCGGCAGATCTCGTCATCATCGCGGTAAAAGGATATGATCTGGAGCAGGCGATCAAAGATATCAGAAATCAGGTCGGAAAGGACACGATCATCCTCTCCGTATTAAACGGCGTCGAGAGTGAAAAGCAGGTTGCAGCTGTCTATGGAGAAGAACATGTCCTGTATTCCTACATGCGGATCAGCATTGTCATGAAGGACGGAAAGACAGAGTTCGATCCTCACAAGGGTTCGATCCACTTCGGGGATCTGAAGAATGATCCGGAACACTATTCCGAGAATGTTCTCGCAGTAAAGAATCTGTTCGATCTCTGCGGGATCGACTATAAGGTCGATGCAGACATGTTAAAAGGCATCTGGTTCAAATTCATGTGCAATGTCGCCGAAAATATGACCTGTGCGATGTTCGGCGTTCCGTTCGGCGCTTTCCAGAAGAGCGATGACGCCAATTATTTCCGTCACAAAGCCATGTGGGAAGTGATCCATGTCGCCAATAAACTTGGAATCGACATTGGTCAGAACGAGATCGACCGCCAGGAGCACACGATCGGACGTCTTCCATATGAAAATAAGCCGTCCACACTCCAGGATCTGGAAACCGGAAAGCATACGGAAGTCGATATGTTTGCCGGTACCGTTGTACGTCTCGGGAAAGAACTCGGCGTTGAGACTCCGGTCTGCGAGTGTTTCCTTCATGGGATCCATCTGATCGAGGACCGGATGTTCGGAGTTATCTAAGTCTCATACTTCTGCATGTTTAAAGCTGTCCGCTGTTTGTTTCTGCGGACAGTCTTTCTTTTTGTTTTTCTCTTTTCTGCTTCTTTTTCATCCTGTTTTCCCGGCAAAACCTTATTTTATTAGTTCTTTGGGCAATACTGAAAACAACCTTGCATTTCCCGACGGACTGTATTATATTAAACATATGAACGATGGTTCATATGTTTATGTATAAATAGATTGCAAATATAATTCTTAGGAGGCCGACTCTATGGATGAATTAGAAAGAACCAAGCAGGAACCGGATGAGCATGAAGCTGAAGAATGCTGCTGCGGACACCATCATCACCACGATGAGGACCACTGCTGTGGACACGAACACGGCGAGCATCATGACGCGCATCACGACGAGCACCATGAACACGAACACTGCGGCTGCGGACACCACCATCATCACGATGGCGAGAACCACTGCTGCGATAATGACGATGATGACGATTGCTGTGGACATGAGCACGGCGAGCATCATAACGAGCACCATGAACATGAACAGTGCAGCTGCGGACACCACCATCACCACGATGGCGAGGACCACTGCTGCGATGATGACGATGATGACGATCACTGTGGACATGAGCACGGCGAGCATCACGAAGGTCACGAGGAACACCACCACGCTTCCACTCCGAAATCTGAGTGCATCGTCTACGTGATGAAAAACATCGACTGTGCAAACTGTTCCGCAAAGATCGAAAAAAAGATCCAGGAACTCCCGGAAGTCGATGACTGTATCCTGACGTTTGCGACAAGGCAGCTCCGTGTCTACTCTTCCGAGGGCACCAAACTTCTCCCGAAAATGCAGGCGATCGCCGATCAGATCGAACCCGGAACCATCATCGAGGTCCGCCCGAAGAATCCAAAGGCTGTCTGCACAGTCTATGTGATGAAAAACATCGACTGCGCGAACTGTTCCGCAAAGATCGAGAAAAAGATCCAGGAACTCCCGGAAGTCGACGATTGTATCCTGACGTTCGCGACAAGACAGCTCCGTGTCTACTCTTCCGAGGGGACAAAGCTTCTCCCGAAGATGCAGGAGATCGCTGATCAGATCGAACCTGGAACCGTCATCGAGATCCGTGAGGAAGGAAAGCCGTCCTCCGACACCCGCGATGACAAACACGACCACGATATTCCGGAGCTGCTCGCCGGAGCTGCTTTATTTATCATCGGTGAGCTTCTCTCCCATTCGATGCCGCCGGTATCGATCGGCTGTTTTGTGATCGCCTATCTGATCCTCGGACGTGAAGTCCTCCTCACCGCACTCAAGAACATGAAGTCCGGCCATGTCATGGACGAAAACTTCTTGATGAGCGTTGCAACGATCGGTGCGTTCGCGATCGGTGAATTCGGCGAGGCGGTCGGCGTTATGCTCTTCTACCGTGTCGGTGAAGCGTTCGAGCACCGCGCAGTCGAGAAGAGCCGCAGTCAGATCATGGAAGCCGTCGATCTCCGCCCGGAGACTGTTCTTCTGGATGAGAACGGCACTGTCCGGGAGATCCCGGCTGGTTCTGCCGCCGTTGGAAATATCGTGCAGATCCGCCCCGGCGACCGCATCCCTCTCGACGGAGTCGTTGTCGAGGGCGAGAGCCGCATCGATACCTCCCCGATCACCGGAGAGCCGGTTCCGGTATCCGTAACGATCGGAAGCACCCTGACCTCCGGCTGCGTCAATACCTCCGGTCTCTTAAAGATGCGCGTGGAAAAAGAGCTCTCCGAGTCCATGGTCACAAGGATCCTGGATTCTGTAGAGAACGCTGCAGCCAGCAAGCCACAGGCAGAACGCTTTATCACAAAATTTGCACGGGTATACACCCCGTTCGTCGTTGCTCTCGCAGCAGCGACCGCGATCATTCCGTCCCTGATCACCGGAAACTGGTCCCACTGGATCTACACAGCGCTTACCTTCCTGGTAATCAGCTGTCCATGTGCCCTCGTTTTAAGCGTACCGCTCGCATTCTTCTCCGGGATCGGCGCCGGATCCAGAAAAGGGATCCTCTTTAAAGGCGGGATCGCCCTGGAAACACTGAAAAATGTAAAGACCGTCGTCATGGATAAGACAGGAACCATCACAAAGGGCAATTTCATTGTCCAGGACATTGTTCCTTCCGCAAATTACACAGCAGCCGAAGTCCTTCAGGCTGCAGCTGCATGCGAGACCGCTTCCACCCACCCGATCGGCACAAGCATCCTTCTCGCAGCAAAAGAGCAGGATCTGAGCCTCGAAAACCCGGCACAGCTTGAAGAGATTTCCGGAAAGGGCATTCATGCCAGACTTTCCTGTGGAGATGTCCTCTGCGGAAACAGAAAGCTCCTGACCGAGTTCAACGTGGACTGCGGTACTTACGATGAAAACGGAGCCGTCACCACCGTTTATGTAGCGATCAATGGTACTTTCGCCGGAACGATCCAGATCTCCGACACAATCAAGCCAGAGGCAAAGGATGCGATCAGGACATTAAAATCCATGGGGATCCGCTCCGCAATGCTCACCGGTGACGGGGAAGCCGCTGCCGAAGCTGTTGCGGATGCTGTCGAGATCGACCATGTTTATGCAAAGCTTCTCCCTGCCGACAAACTGGAAATCCTGCAGAAACTCCGCGCCGAGAGCGGCAGCGCGATGTTCGTCGGCGATGGGATCAATGACGCACCGGTTCTCGCAGGCGCCGACGTCGGAGCTGCGATGGGCAGTGGTGCGGATGCCGCGATCGAGGCTGCTGATGTCGTATTTATGACTTCCAGCATGGACGCGATCCCGACCGCGATCAGGATCGCAAAGAGCACCGGCGCGATCTCCAACCAGAACGTTGTGTTCGCACTCGCAGTAAAGGCACTCGTCATGGTACTGGGACTCATGGGAATCGCCTCCATGTGGCTCGCCGTGTTCGCCGATACAGGAGTGGCGATCCTCTGCGTATTGAATTCCATCCGGATCCTGTACAAAAAATAGATTCTTCAACCGAAATCACGATTTCAAAGATCCGGCTGACAACCTACATCAAAAGCATTCTTTCATTTAAGCAGGAAATTCCATCTGGATTTCCCCCTAATCATTAAAAAGCTCTGAAGAACCTTTTCACATTGTTCTTCAGAGCTTTTTCTTATGCCCGATCATATTTTCACATCTTCGTCTGGTTTCAGGCAGATATCTTTCACGGTCCGGACTTTTTCACGCAGTCTCCGCTTCTTCGCCCGGATCTGCACTCTTCTATTTCAGCATTCCCATCACCACGACTGCCACAAACAACACGCACATGCACCCGATAAAGATATCGATCGTCCGGACCGACACGTTGATCTTATCGTACATGCGCTCCTTGATGGATCTGTTTTTCAGCCTCTCATTCTCCTCCTGAAGCCGTTTATTTTCTTCAGCGAGTTCTTCCAGGCTCTTTTCCTTCAAGGTCTCCACAGCCTCTTTGGCGGCCTCAGCCACAGTCTCAGCCTCCCCCATCTTCTCCATCTCTTCTTCCATCCTCTCACCTCCAGCTTTTTCCGGATTCACACAACAGCAACAAGTGAAAACACACTTTGCGAGTTTCCCCTTGTTATCGCGACAGTCGCCAAGGTCCGCGCAAGCGTGGACTTTGGCTCGTTGTTCGCGTAAACAAAGAACGGGCTTCGGAACTCATCCGCCGCCCGTTCTCTCAAACTGCCTGACAACAGTTTCTTTATTACTTCTTTGCAATGTACTTTCTGATATCGAGTGCGATCGCAACTACGATAACGATACCCTGTGCAATGTACTGGTAGTTTGTATCTACTCCTAAGTACTGTAAGCAGGTCTTTAAGATCTCGAATACAAGGACACCGATGAGAACACCGGAGATACGTCCGATACCACCGTTTACGGATACGCCGCCGATGGTGCAGGCTGCGATAGCCTCAAGCTCCCATCCGTTACCCATGTTGACGGAGGAACCACCGGATTTCGCTCCTACAAGGAAGCCGCCCAGTGCGTAAAGAGCTGCAGCTGTCATGTAGATGATGATCTTTGTCTTCTTTGTGTTGACACCAGAAACCTCTGCGGACTGCTCGTTGCCGCCGATCGCATACATGTATTTTCCATGAGGAGTCATGTTGTAGATGAACCACATAACAAGACCAACCGCAAGGGCGATCAGGAACAGGTACGGAATCGCACCAAAGAGTTTACCTTTTGCTACTGCTGTGTATGCGTTGTGATAACCGCCGATCGGGGTTGCGTTTGTGTAAACAAGGCAAACACCGTAAACGA
This sequence comes from Pilosibacter rotomagensis, assembly GCF_045062245.2. Lineage (NCBI taxonomy): Bacteria > Bacillati > Bacillota > Clostridia > Eubacteriales > Clostridiaceae > Pilosibacter > Pilosibacter rotomagensis. The sequence continues at coordinate 2,211,019 of NZ_CM170323.1, forward strand.
TAAGCTGCATACCAAGAGTTCCGATGAAAGCCGGAACCTGTAAGTAGGAAATTACGATACCATTGATGAAACCAAAAATACAGCAGACTGCAACGCAGATCAGAAGAACCGCGAGAACCCATAACGGCCATGCGTTTCCGAAGTCCGGAAGGTTCTGGAAAAACTTACCGCTGTAATCCGGTTTCTGAAGTAATGTACCTGCTAAGCAGGCAGAAAGACCAACCATACGTCCTGCGGAAAGATCTGTACCTTTTGTAATCAGGCATCCGGAAACGCCGCAGGCGATGATGAATCGCGGCGCTACGTTTAACGCAATATTGATCAGGTTGTTGCGTGTGAAAAATGTAGGCTGTTTGATTGCAGTAAACACTGCAAGTAATAAAAGGACGACGATGATTCCATTATTGATAAGGAAATCTTTTGCATTTATTTTTTTCGCTGTCATGACTGAACCTCCCTGTAATCTACTTGTTTTCCTTGCCGCTTAAAGTAAACTTTGTGGCGAAGGACATGATCTTCTCCTGAGTTGCGTCTTCTCCTTCCACCTCACCGGTAATGTGACCGTTGCACATTACGATGATTCGGTTGGACATACCGATCAGCTCCGGCATCTCCGACGAGATCATAATAATGGATTTGCCCTGTTTTACGAGATCGATCATGATCTGGTAGATCTCATACTTGGCTCCGACATCGATTCCTCGGGTCGGCTCATCCATGATCAGGATATCAGGATTGTTTGCAAGCCATCTTGCGATAATTACTTTCTGCTGGTTACCACCGGAGAGAGACTGGATCAGGGTCTTTCCGCTCGGTGTCTTGATCTTTAATTTCGCGATGCTGTCCTTTACGACCGCGTCAACTTCTTTCCTGTTGATCTTGCCCATATGGGTGTAGTTTTTGTAGGAAGCCATCGCCGTATTATCATTGATGCTCAGGCATCCGAAAATACCGTTACCACGGCGGTCCTCTGTAATCATTCCCACGGAACTGTTGATCGCATCCTGCGGTCTCTTGATGTGGGCCTCTTTTCCGAGGATCTCAACGGTACCGCTCTCAATGTGGCGCATTCCGAAGATCGCTTCCATAAGCTCTGTTCTCTGTGCGCCGACAAGTCCGCCGAATCCTAAGATCTCGCCTCTCTTTAACTCGAAAGAGCAGTCCTTAAAGGAATTCGGTAAGATACTTGTCAGGTGGCTGACCTTGAGCACTGTCTCATCCGTCCGGTAATCTTCCTTCGGCGGATAAACGTTGTTTAACTCACGTCCAACCATCTGTTTTACGATCTCCTCATCGGAGATATCTTCGATCGCCCAGGTTCCAACGTATGTACCATCTCGCATGATCGTGATATCGTCGGAGATCTGGCGGATCTCAGCCATCTTGTGGCTGATATATATCATAGAAACACCTCTGGACTTCAGATCTCTGATGATCCGGAATAATGCCTCTACCTCGTTATCAGTCAGGGAGGACGTCGGCTCATCCAGAATTACAAGATTTGCGCTCTGGCTGACCGCTTTTGCGATCTCTACTGACTGCATCTGTCCGATTGATAATGTGCCGAGTTTCGCTTTCGGGTTAAAATCCATCTTAACGTCCCGAAGCCATTTCTCAGCTTCGCTGTTCATCTTCGCGTGGTCAACGACCTTGACCGGTCCGAAGTTTTTCATCGGATAACGTCCAAGATACATATTCTCAGCAATGGAGCGTTCCGGAATCGGCTGAAGCTCCTGGTGAACCATGGCGAGTCCCTTTTTGAGCGCGTCATCCGGGTTTGCGATCTCCGTCTTCACTCCGTCGATATAGACTTCGCCTTCATCCATCTTGTAAATTCCGAAAAGACATTTCATCAGTGTCGATTTACCGGCACCGTTTTCTCCCATCAGTGCGTGGACCGTTCCGGGGCGGACCCGTAAGTTTACTCCGTCAAGTGCTTTAACACCTGGGAAGGTTTTTTTGACTCCTCTCATTTCGAGTCTGTACTGTTCTGCCATCCCAAAACTCCTTTCAGATACACTCCCCCGCATCTCCGGGTGGCATATTTTTTAAGTTTTAAGTTCAGAGAACCGGGTGTGCCAGACACACCCGGTTCTCATTTGTTACAGTATCAATTACTTTAACATATCAAGGATTTCCTGAGCGTTATCCTGAGTAACCTTCTCGTAGTTGACCATGTTGACAGCATCAACCTTCTCGCCGCCTAAGAACTTAACAGCGATATCGCTTGCAGCCTGAGCCTGTGCGAAGTGGTTATTGAATACAGTACCTGTCTGTTTGCCGTCGATTACGTTCTGAACAGCCTCTGTAAGAGCGTCAACGCCTACAAGGTAGATATCCTCGTTAACTTTACGTCCTGCTGCTTCGATTGCCTGTAAAGCACCAAGTGCCATAGCATCGTTGTTGCAGAAGATAACCTCGATCTTGTCGCCGTACTGAGTTAAAGCATCCTGTGCGATCTGCTGAGCCTTAGCCTGATCCCAGTCACCACGCTGTTTTAAGAGTTCCTCAACTTCTACGCCTGCATCTGTAAGAGCCTTAACAGAGAACTCTGTTCTGTACTGAGCATCTACGTTCTCCGGATCGCCCTGGATCATGATGTAGGAAACTTTGCCGTCGCCGTTGATATCGCCCTTGTTTGCTGTCTCAAGGATCTCTTCGCCCTGGTATGTACCGGACTGTCTAGCGTCGCAGCCTACGTATGTAGCGTTGATGCCTTCAGATTCCCATCTCTGCTCTTCTGCCTCATCCGGCTCACGGTTGATGTAAACAACCGGGATACCAGCTTCGTTACACATATCTGTGATCTCCGGTGCGGAAGAAGCCTGTACAAGGTTTAAGATCAGAACATCATATTTCTGTGTGATGAAGTTCTGGATCTGGTTTGTCTGCTCTGCCTGGTCACCCTTACCATCCTGAACAACTACGTTCTCAGCCTTGAATCCAAGGTCTTCTGTTAAGTAGCGGACTAACTCTGTTCTGTAAAGAGTCATGAAGTTATCGTCGAACTTGTAGATGCTGATGCCGACTTTCTTGTCTGCTACATCTACAGTTCCAGCTGCCTCCGCTGCAGTTGTTGCTGCTTCGGATGCTGCCTCAGAAGCTGCTGCGGTTGTAGCTGCCTCGGTAGCCGCTGCTGTTGTTGCTGTTGTGGAAGAGCTTCCGCATCCTGCTAAAGACAGGGCCATCATGGAAGCCAGTGCCATTGCTGTTACTTTCTTTGTCATTCTCATGTTTTTGAATCCTCCCATTCAAAAAATAATTTTGACCGTTTAGGCATTTTCCCTTAACGACAAGTTAATTATAGCTTGTCTTTGTGCATTTTTCCATACTTTTTTTTATGATAAATTATTGAAATTCTTTGATTTATGTAAAAAAACCACAATTTTTTGTCATATCACGGCAGAAAAACGCTTAATTGGCACTACCAGTCCCGGATCCAGGGCTGCTTTTCCATCAACTTTTACAAATGGATCCGGATCAGTTTGCGACCATATGCTGCGGGCACCAGAAGTATTTTTCCTGTGTGACCTCTTTTCCCATCGCCAGTTCCTCCGCCGTGTCAAAGATCCGCTTCGCATAAGCCTCCCTGTCCGATTCCACCGTTCCGAAAAGTTTTCCCTCGCGGAATGCCTCCTGACCGGCCGGAGTCCCGTCGATCCCGACGAGTTTGATCGTCCCGGCCATGATCCCCTCCCGCTCGATCGCATCGATCGCCCCGAGCGCCATATCATCGTTGTTGCAGATCACAAGTTCGATCTCATCCCCGTAATCGGAAAGCCATTCTTCCATGAGTGCAGACGCCTGGTTTCTCTCCCAGTTCGCGATCCCGCTCGTGATCCTCCGGATCGGGACACCGCCGTCCTTTAAGGTCTGGACCGACCACTCCGTCCGGATCAGGGAATCCTGGTGGTTCGTCTCCCCCTCAAGAAGGACGTATGAGACGACCCCGTCCCCATTCCGGTCAAGGGATGCCGGATTCTTCCGGTAGGCATCAACGAGGATCTGCCCCTCAAGGACCGCCGACTCTTTCGCATCCGCCCCAACATAATAGAGTTTTTCCCAGCGGTTCATATCCTCCGACACAGGTTCCCGGTTGAAGAACACGATCGGGATATCCGCCTCCATCGCTTTGTCGATGACACCGGAAGCTGCCGAGCGGTCAACCATGTTCACACAGAGTACATCACAGTTTAAGCCGATCATCCGCTCCGCCTGGCTGTTCTGGGTCATCTGGTTTCTCTTCGCATCCCGGACATCCAGGGTTACCCGGATCCCCGTCTCCTGTTCATACTCCTTTGCATCCTGCTCCATGGAACTCCGGAGTGTCCCGATAAACGTATCATCCCCGCGGTACAGGAGAACCCCGATCCGGAGAGAAGTCTTTTTTTCTTCCTGCGCACCGTTTTCCAGAGCGGCCCGCCACACGGTGATCCCAAGCAGTGCTGCCGCCGCAAGCGCGACCGTCATGACCGGAAATCTGTTCTTTTTCATTCTGGCATCCTCCTATTCCATCGGATACAGCAATTTCTCATAGGTCCCGCTCTTTAAGATCCCATCATCGATATATTCCGGCGTCAATGTGATCTGTTTCTCATTCCACTCTCCGCCTGCCGCCTGTACGGCTTTTTCCACGCTTAAGTATCCTTCATCAAAGCGGTTCCACGCCATAAGACCGGTGACGATCCCCTTGTCCATCTGGTTTAACAGTTTTGTCGTACTTCCGATCCCGTAAAGCGCTGTTACATGTTCCCGGTACACGCCGCTTCCCTCCAGAATATCCGCGAGATCCGACAGCGCGCCTACATCCATGCCGACTGCCATAAATTTTCCGTTTTCCGGGTACACGGTCCCCTCGATCGTTTTCCGGTAAGTGTCCTCATTTCTCTTCTCGATCAGACTGACTGAAAAGCCGGCCTGGTCGAGCACAGAACGAAGTCCGTCATATGTATCGGTATTTCCCGTGTAGGAAAGTCCTTCCGTAAACAGACAGACCGGAATCTCCGGTGTCTCATTTTCCACGATCTTCTCGCCGAGGCTCCGCCCCATCTCGTAGCGGTCCACCGAGATCGAACATGCGACCGAACTGCTGATCGTCGAAGCGCCGAGAAAGATCACCGGACATCCCGGTGAAATCTCGTCCAGCTGCATGACCGTGTGATCCTCCCGCACCGGTGCGAGGATGATCGCGTTCGTTCCGTCCTTCACTTCGCGCACGATGAGCTCATCCTGCTGTTTTTCATCATTTTCTGCATACAGCGTGATAAAATTCACATCCGCCTGATACTTTTTTTCCGCCATGTTCATGCCTTCGCGGAAATTTCCGTAATAATTGTCGTTCACCTGGTCGACGATCACCGACACCCGGAAGATCTCCTTTTTCTTCTCCTTGATGATCAGATCTGTCGAGGACAGCAGATACAGGATCACCAGCAGGATCACTCCGGCACACCAGCCGATCTTTTCTTTATTTGACATTGATCTTTTCCCCCTCTGCCGTCTCCGAGTAAGGGATCGCCTTCATGTGGATCGTCACGGTCGTTCCCTCGTCAAGCTCCGACTCGATCGAGAGACCGTAATCCGATCCAAAATACAGGCGGATCCTTTCATTGACATTCCGGACGCCGATCCCGGAGCCGCTCTTTGAGGCCACATGTTTTTTTTCGGAGAACATGTTTTCGATCTGCTCCTTCGTCATTCCGAGTCCGTTGTCAGAGACCTTCATATAAAGGTCATCGCCATCCCGGTATACATGGATCCGGATCTCCCCATCCCCGTCCATGAACTCCATGCCGTGATAGATCGCATTTTCCACAAGCGGCTGAAGGATCAGCTTTACACTCGCAAGGTCCATAACCGACTCATCCGCCTCGATCCCGTAGGTAAAGCGATTTTTAAAGCGCATATGCTGGATCGTCAGATAATTTCTCACATGTTCGATCTCATCTCGGACGGTGATGATGCTCTTTCCACGGCTCAGGCTGATCCGGAAAAATCTCGCCAGCGCCGTCACGACCTTCACAGCGTCCGCCTGTTTTTCATTCTCGATCATCCAGACGATGATGTCCAGCGTATTGTAAAGGAAGTGCGGGTTGATCTGGGACTGTAGGACGTCGAACTCATTCTTTCGCTTTGATTCATGCTCCGCGACGATGTCATCCATCAGCCGCCGGATCTGGGTCGCCATGTTCTGAATGGATGTGCCAAGATGGCGGATCTCATAGGAGCCGCCCACATAGACATCCGCATTCAGGTTTCCCGCCTCGATCTCGTTCACGGACTTCTCCAGCGCTTCGATTGGGGTCGTGATTCTCGTGGAGATATAGGCGTTGATCACCGCGAGAAGGAAGGCAACAAACACCACGATAAACGTGATCAGAAGACGCGTCTTCAACGCATTCAGGGTGACTCCGCCCATCGGCGCCGCCCCGATGATCTTCCATCCGGTGTATCCGACCGTCTTGACAGTCACCGCCCGCTTTTTCCCCTGGAACATCTCCTCGTGGATCCCGTCGCGGTAGCCGGCCGCCGCCTCGAGGTTTTCCTCTTCCAGCCCGGAATACAAAAGCTGGGCTTCCGGATGGTAGATCAGCTCTCCGTCCGTTCCCATGAGATAGACATAGCCGCCGTTCCCGAGCGTGATCTCATCGAACAACTGTTCCAGACTGTCATAGCGGATATCGATCAAAAGCACGCCCTGTTCCGTGGAGGAACCCTCCGTGATCTCGACCACGCGGGCCGCCGAGATCACCCAGCGGTACTGGTTTTCGCTCACATCAAAGACCCGCTGGACGTGGGGAACCGAAAAATGAAGGTTCTCCGTCTTGCTCAGTGCCGCCCGGAACCACGATTCCTCCGTCGGATCCACACCGGTCTTCAGGCGGGAAGCGGGAACTGCCTCCAGAAGCTCCCCGCTTCTGGAAAACAGGGCGATATTCTCCACATTGTCCTGGTTATTGTCGTAGAGCAGCATCATCTCCCGGTTGACGCGCTCGTTCTCCAGATCCGCATTTTTGATCACGTCGTAATACAGGGAATCGGAAAGCTTCATGATGCCGCGGAGCCACACATCCACCGAGCGGTTCACCTGGTCGATCAGGATCTGATTTTCCTCCTGCATCGTGTCGGACATCTGTTTTGACATCCGGCTGTACAATGACAGTCCGATAAAGATGCTGGCCGCAAGTGCCGTCACCGTAAAGTACACGAAGATCATATAGCGGATGCTGGTCCGTTTCAGAAATCCGTTCTCGTTTTCTGGTTTCATACTGCTCTCCCCTGTTTTTATTCACCACCCTTTAATTTCCGGGTCTGCTTCCCCTGAATTTTGTCGGTGAGACGCCGAATTTCTTTTTAAAAACGTAACTGAAGTAATTCTGCTCCTGATATCCGACCTTCGCGGCGATCACATATGTCTTGTCATCCGTCATGTTCAGAAGCTCCACCGCCTTATTGAGGCGGACGTCCGTCAGATATCCGATGTACGTCTGCCCGGTTGCCTTCTTGAACATCGTTGAAAAATACGCCGGGCTCATATGAAGGATCCGGCAGATCTGTTCGACCGAGAGATCCGGATCCTGATAATTTTCCATAATATACTGCTTGGCGCGTTCCATGCTCTGTCTCGTCGTGTTGTCGCGCTCCTTATTCATCGCGCCGTTGATCTTTAACGCTGCCCCGAGGAGCCATTTTGAGAACGTCTCCCGGTTCATGACCTGGTGGATGATCGTAAACGGATCCGCCCCCACCTTTGAGTCAGCAAAAAGCTCGTCCATCTCCAGATCATACTGCTGGATCAGCTGGACCAGGCAGTTTGCGACGCTCAGGATGTAAGTCTGGTATTGTCTCGCGTGAACCTTCGCGTCCGACATCCGTCCGATGATCCGCGCGGTCACTTCCCGGATCTTTTCCTCCGGCCCGAATTTGACTGCCTGGATCAGTGCTGACTCATCTTCCGAAGTGAACTGAAGTTTTCCGGTGTTCATCGGCTCCACGTCGTTGATATAGATCGTACTGCCGACACCGACGATCGCGCGATATCCAAGCGCGTCGAGTGCTGACTGGAAAGATTCACAGATCAGTCCAAGCTCCGTCCGGCTGTGACCGATCCCGATCGTGACCGGAATCATTAAGATCTTCCGGATCTCCTTGCAGATGTCGCTCAGGATATCGATCAGTCCGGTCTGGGAGTTTGTCTCATCCACCGCGACGATCCCTGCGATCTCCGCATCCGCCGCCCCCGAGAATGAAAACAGGGAAAAGCGGCAGTAATTTTTCAGATTTTCCTCCAGGATCTGCATCACGGAGATCGGGATCAGGTCCCGCTCTTCATGAAGCGGCAGGATCACCTCGCCGGAGACAGCCGAAAGCTCCGCCTTGACTGCGATCGAGATCCATTTTTTCGCACCTGCCAGCGGGATATCATACTGTTCCAGGCGCTCCGCCACCGTCATCTCATCCATCTGTCGGCTCACAAGATCCTTTAAAAACTGCTCCCTGAGGATCGGCAGACTGCGCTTGTAATTTTCCCGCAGAAGACTCACGTCCCGCTTCTGCTCAATCTCCTCGTCGAGACTCGCCTGGATCTTCTTTAAGATCGCCGTCAGCTCCTCCACATTCACCGGCTTTAAGATATATTCCGTCACATTTAACTTGATCGCCCGCTTCGCGTACTCGAAATCGTCATATCCGGAAAAGATCACAATCTTCATCGACGGATATTTCTGGCGGATCTTCTCCGCAAGCGTAAGACCATCCATATATGGCATCCGGATATCCGTGAGGACAACGTCCGGCTCCAGATTCTCGATCTTCTCCAAAGCGTCCTCCCCGTTCTCCGCATCACCGACCACGGTAAAGCCTACCGACTGCCAGTCGATCTTTCGGATAATGCTCTTTCGCACTTCTTCCTCGTCATCCACAAGGATAATTCTGTATAAATCCATTTCCTGCTGCTCCTATCTGAACCGGCGGGATTCTTGCGCCGGGTCGTTTTCATGCCTGTTTTCATTTTACTATAGATCCGCACTGTTTGCAAATGGTTCGCTCCCTGCCAGCGCAGCCGGGATCTGTTTCTTTTTCGTTTTAGTTCAGACTGGACAAAGATCTCATGACAAGGTCAATATCCTTATTTTCCAGTTCCTGAATAATATGCAGGTATGTCTTCTGCGTTGTTGTCATACTTGAATGGCCAAGTCTTCTTTCATTTCACTTAACATTGCTCGCGTTCCTCCACTTTTTCCAGAGCGGCGCGCGTTGGCAAAGAACGTCGATACAACTATAAATTTTCCAGATCGAAGCCGCCTTTGATAATAAAGGAGCGTAAAAACTGATCTGTTTTCATATTTACTTTCGGAGGAATCAGCCTGCATTTTTCTTTTTTCTCAAAAAATGCCTTTGCTTTCGACTTATCCACCGTCTTTTTCAGCTCATCAAACCGACCGAACTCCCGGATGTTTTTTTCATTCAGTCCCAGCTTCATCAGATTTCGCAGTTTTTCTTCGTCCAGTCCAAAGATTTCCGCACACCGGTGAATCTGGTCATTCTTTGCGCGATACTGATATTCCGTGATATAATCCCGCAGAGTCTTTCCCGGTTCCGGGATCACATCCCCGCGTTCAGTATCATGCAGAAAAATGTTGGCATACTTTTGTTCTTCCTGCGTCAGGGTCGCAAATGTCTTATGCAGCTCCGCCTTTGCCTGCTCGATCAGTTCTCCTGGTGTCCCCTGCTGCCGGATCATCTTTAAATACTTAACAAAACGGCTGTTCATATAGTCTGCATCGATCACTCCGGTGTCAATTTCAACCAGATATCCGGACAGATCATACATCATGTCCTCATGACCGCCCGGTTCATCTGATGCAGAAGAGGCCAGCTCTTTATAGCGCTGCGCAAGAGTCAGAAAGTCGTTCTCATCGAATGACATGATCACATGATCTCCTGTCTTTCTGCCCGCTTCATCACAAAATTCATACTCTTTCTTTGTCCATTGGAAGCCCTGAACTTTTGCCGCTTCCAGATAACTGTTAAAATCCCGGAACAAAAGCGCAAATTTCGCTCTCACCGGTTTCTCATCCGGAAGTTTTGCAAAATCCGCAGCTCCCGCATTCGTAAATAATTCTGAAATTTCTCCGTACACGTCATTCAGCTTTTTCAGATTATGGGGCAGTTTTTCTGCAAACAAACCGATCGGTTTATCCCCGGAATACAATTTTACTGCACGAAGGACATTCTGCTCCATCGTATGTGGTTTCCGGTAATAGCGGATGATCCCAAACGGCTTGTCCGGTCCGAACAGACGGTTTGTGCGTGAGAATGCCTGGATAATATTCTCATATTCCAGCACCTTATCCAGATAAAGTGTATTCACCCATTTTGAGTCAAATCCCGTCAGCATCTGGTCGACAACGATCAGAAGATCCAACTGTTTTTCCGGCGTTTTCTCTATGTATTTATACTGTTCCTTATGTGCAAGGCGGGAGGAAAGATCTTTTTTAAAGGCCGCGTGGGAAGCGATACCAAACTCCTGACCGTATCTCGCATTATAATCCTTTAAGATCTCGATCAGTCCATCTTCCTTCTCAAGTGCACTGCTCCCATCATTGTCAATACTGGCATCAAACAGACAGGTAGTCTTTAAATCCGGCATCTCCTTTTTGATCAGACGATAATACCGGATGGATTCCGGAATGCTGCTCGTCGCAAAAATTGTATGAAATTTTCCATTATGACTCAACGTGATCCAGTTTTCTTTCATGTCCTTTACTACCTGGTTCTGATGTTCCTCTGATCGATACTGGCTGTTTGGAAGGTAATCTTCGATCCCGCGGATCCATTTTCCGTCTTCTCCTTCATACCCTGCCATCCGGATTTTTGAGGGATCCAGATAATCATAAAAAATTTTTGCTTTTTCCGGATCCGAAACAGCCTCTGCCTCTGTGTCAGCCTTTACCTGATCCAGGGCAACCACTTTGCGGACATCGCGGTCGCGGAATGTCAGAACTTTATACGGATCAAACCCCAGTACATTTTTATCCCGGATCCCGTCGGCAATGCTGTACCGGTGCAGCTCATTTCCAAAGACATCGGTCTGTGCATTCCGTTTCTTTGCATTTTCCTCAAAGACAGGTGTTCCTGTAAAACCAAAGAAAATCGCACGCGGAAATGTCTCCTTGATCACTGCCAGCATCTCACCAAACGTGGATCTGTGCGCCTCATCGACGATAAAGACAATTCGCTTCCGACCGATGATCTCCATATCGTGAGCATTCCGTCCGCCTTCTTCATCGCGGATATTGCTCATTTTCTGGATGGAAGTGACGATCAGGGTATCTTTTACCTCGTCGCTCTTTAATTTTGATAACAGCACATAGGTATTCTCCGTCGCCTGTACCGACTCATTCGCATCGGCAAATGCACGATATTCTTTTAAGGACTGCGTGCCAAGTTCGATCCGGTCCGTCAGAAATACGACTTTATCTGCATCACCCGAATTTGCGATCAGCTGTGCAGACTTAAAGGATGTCATCGTCTTTCCGGATCCCGTGGTGTGCCAGATATATCCTCCGCGCTGCTTTCCGCTGTCCCATTTTGTCTTTGAGACAACATCGGAAATCGCATTCGCCGCATAGTACTGATAGCTCCGCATGACCTTCAAAATCCCATCCGCATCATCTGCAACCGTATAAAAACCAATCAGCTGATGAGCCATCGGGATCGAGAGCAATGACGATGCGATCAGCTTCCAGTCGTTGATCGGTTCATTGTTGAAATCAGCCCAATGAAAATAATAATCCGGATTGAATCTTCCATCCGGTCCCGGATTTGCGAAATATAAGCTCTCATCCGGATTCATCGCGACAAATACCTGCACAAGGGAAAACAATCCCGTGAATACACCCTCATGTGCGTATTTTTCAATCTGATTGCATGCCTGGCTCACCGGAACACCGCTGCGTTTTAATTCGATATGGATCACAGGCATCCCGTTGATCAGAAGAAGCAGATCTCCCCGTCTGTCATTCAACAGTCTGGATTTTCCACGGAATACCGGCTGTTCTACGATCTGATACCGGCTCTGTCCCGCTGCGATCTCCAGACGGTCATAAATTTTCAGGCTGATCTCTTTACCAAAATGTACTTTATCCTCCGGATTGTCACGTTTTATGGATACTGTTTTCCCGTTGATAAATCCGTTCAGCTTTAATGGTGTCCGCAGTTCCGTGATCTGCTCGATGATCTGCTGCATTTCCCCATCTGTCAATGGACAGTCTCCCAGCCGGTCAATCCCACGGTTATTGTCAAAAAGGATTTTTGCCCAGTTTTTTAACAGATCATCCTCGGTCGGATACTTTAAGATCTGATCCTCCCATCCCTTTGTAGTCAGAATCTGGATCAGGGCATTCTCAAAATCTGATTCTCGTTGAAACATCATCGTTTTTTGCCTCCTTTTTGCGTGTGTTTGGTCGGGAAAACAGGGATTTGGGGGATGGGGAGTGGGACTTACGCTGATGAAGGGTGATAAGGTGGTCGAGGTGCTCCAAATATGTTGCAATTTTTTCCTGTTCCAGTTGAGAAGGCGGCATAACAATCTCACTTTTCAATATATTGTCATTGTATAAATGCTTCACGGTAGAGCCTTCAATCAACCACTTTATTACTTGATAAGATACCTTAAGAAACTTTTTGTTAATGCTCCCATCTGTCTTGAGCCATACAACATTTGAATCTTGAAAATACTCATCTTTTCCTGTATATTCTGCTGTTCTTCCAATACTACCAACTACCGAAATTAAAGTATCTCCCACCTCTGGATAAGGATATAACCTGCGAAATTCTTCGTAAACTTCTCTTGAAATATACGAGTCAGGTTCTAATCCAATAGTTCCATTTTTATAAAAAGGAATGTCTCCTTGTTCAGATATTTGTTCTTTAAAAATACGTTTACAGGTTTGAACACTTCCAAGTTCCCCCAACTTACGCTGTTCCCAAGCATCCGTCTTTTTCGTCCATTTTCCTGTCTTTTACTGCCCGGAATGATGCCTGATCTGATCCCGCGCCATCATTAAGGCGTATCCAAGCAGATTTTGACCACGCCACTGGGCCGGATCGAGCCGTTTTGGATCATCCATCGCAAGCCCGATCCCCCAGATCCGGTCTTTGACAGCACATTCTGCTAGAATCGCATCCCCGGTATTCAATAATTGTTCACAAAGTTCCGAATTTTGTGAAAATTTTTTGATCAATCCTTCATATACCACCATCTGCCGGATTCCACTCCAGATCAAATCCTCATATCCGGCTACCATCCGCCCGAGTTCCTTGATCCTCGCAGCGTCCTCCGTTGCAAGGATCTTCTCCGCAATCTCATGATCCTGAAACCACACGGCTTTTCGGTACATCATAAACTGCTCCATCGATGTGAAGCAGATTCCGTCCACAACAAATTTTGATGGATACCAGTTGCTGAAAGCTCCATACTCCTCATCCGGATTGTGAAAGCCTATCACACGCATCAGACCCGCCCCACTTTCCGGACTGCAAGCTCCAGTTCCAGATCGTGCAGTCCATAGTATGCTTTTTCAAGAAAATCCAGAGGGATCTTCTTCACTAACTCCGCACTCGGAATATTGTAATACCACTGATAATACGCATAAAATTCACCGATCCAGTCCGGCATAAATCCACCGATCGACTTTCCCGGCTTCATCCGGTACTGTTCTGTCTCCGTAAAATAATCCCAGAGTTCTCTGGCATCCATGGTATTGACATATGCCTTCGCCTCGTCGATACTCTTTCGTGTTTTACTGGACATATACGCCTTAATAAAATCTCCTGTATCTTTGTCTGGAAACGACTGTGCAACAAGATCAAACAGTTTTCCTTGATTTTCCACTACATCTTCCAGATATGCATCGGAATATGCCCTCATATCCATCACCTCTCAAGCAGCGTACTAAATACGTTTGTTACCGTATTTGCATCCGAATTTACCAGATCCCGCATCTTTTTTCGTGCCATAATATCTCTTGCGTTATATCGGTCATTGAATTCTGTGTACTCGACGGTTTCCAGCTCATCTTTTAATTCATGCAGTCCGGCATATGCCCGCTCTGTCTTGATACAGTACTGGATTCCGAGACCGCCGAGGGATAACAGTTCTTCCAGAATATCAACATCGATATTGTCACGCACAAACTCTTTCGCGATGTAAAAGTAGGACGCATTCGCTCGCCAGCCTTTGATCACGTCGTACGTTTCCGTGTCAATTCCATATGTCGATTCATCCCTTTCTCTCACTCCCAGTAAGAGTGCAGACTGCTGTGTCCAGTATACCATACGAGCGAAAATATTCCAAATAAAAAGAATATGCCTCGACACATTCCAAAGGAACTTCCTACAAAAAAGCTCCCCCGGACCGCCAGAATCTCTCTGCAGTCCGAAGGAGCTTTTTCATTTTCTGCTACTTCATATGTTCTTCGTTCTCGTCATCTTTCTTCACCCTGTGCAGCATGATCGCACCGAATGCGGAGAGGATCATGAGAACCGCCCATATCCAGGTATGGGTGGAATCCCCGGTTTTCGGGTTATCCCTGTCATCATGATCCGGCTCTGTGCCGGATTCTGTCACGGTTTCCGCCGTGGTAGTTTCTTCGATATTGGTTTCGGTCTCCGAAGAGGTTGTTTCCGTCCGGCTTTCCAAAGTCTCATCCGGTGAGGTCGTACCTGCCGGATCTGTCTCTGTCACAGTCTCCGTTGACTGCCCGGTCGGCATCTTCGGAGGACGTTTCGTCGGATCCGTCTCCTCAGGGTCATCGGAATCATGATGCCACGGTCTCGTCGGAGTGACAGGTGTTGTCGGATCAGACGGACTTGTCGGTGTCGTCGGCTGTGTCGGAACCGTCGGATCTTCATTTTTCCGGTTCTCAAACGCAGCTTCCGCCGTATCTCCCGCCGGGATCGTTCCGGATGTTCCGGTCGCTGTAACCGTATATCCGTCCCGCAAAGCGTCATCTGCCTCGGTCACTGTGTAGGAAAATCCTGCCGGGATCTCCTCAAACCGGTACTCTTCCCCGTCCTTTAAGGAAATCTCTGAAACTCCGTTCTCGAAATTCCCATCCGTGAATGTTGCAGCATCGATTCCCGTCTGTGATACACCTGACAGTGTGATCGTGAACAGGAATTTCCTGTTCCGCTCTCCGCGGTTTCCGGATACCGTTTTTTTCACGGCAAGACCGCCGCGGGCCACATTGGTGATCCTGCCGCCGTTTTCGGCACGATCATCGGAAGAGTAAACAGTGTCATATCCATTTACCGGATCCTCGGTTACCCAGTAGGTATATGCCCGTCCATCCGCATCATAGGATGGAAGATCCTCGTAGGTATATGTCCAGAGATCACCGTTCTTGACAAGCACCGGCGCCACTCCGTCAACCGTTTCCTGTGACGTTTCTGCCGTCTTCCGGCACAATCTGACCATGATCTGTTCCGGTCTCTGTGACGTTCCGGCGTCAGTCCAGACCTTATCAAACACAAAGGTGTGCTCTCCGATTTTCGTATTGATGATCGTATCACGGTCTCCCGCATAAAGCGCATTGCTTCCCGTGTAGACCGCATGGTAACCTGTCACCGGCTCCTCAGTCACACGGTACTGATACTTCTCTCCTGCTATGGAATAAAGGTCGAGTCCGTCAAAACGGTAGGTCCATTGATCCGGATCCGTCGTCTGGTCCCATGTCAGGGACACAGTCGAACCGTCCGCATCGATGTCCACTTTTTTCCATGCATTCGAATCGGTACTGCGCTCCAGGATCAGACCGACTGTACCCGGACGCAGACCATCCGCATTCTTCTCATCCTTCCAGACCTTTGTGCCTGAAACAGATGTCAGCGGAATGTTGTAGATCGTCTGCTTCCATGTTCCGTCCGCCGCAGCTTCCACTGCGCCGTACTCTGCGCGGTATCCTGTCGCAGCCGGATCATTTACTTCTTTCGCATAGTAGCTGTAAACATCACCATCAGCGGAAGTTTCCGGAAGATCCTTCCACTCCGCCTCAAAGTGATTTGCCTCGTTCAGCTGGACCGTTGTTCCATCCACCGGTTCCTCCGTTTCGTTCTCTCCGGCTTTCCGGTATTTCCTGTGGAGACTCACGGTGACCTCAGCGGCACTCGGACTCGGTCCAACCCATTTTTTCGTCACTTTGAAGGAATTTTTCTTTGCGTTTACAAAGGTAAACAGGGATGCAGTCTGTCTGGTTCCGGCTGGATCAAATTCTGTATCCGTGATCGTCCTTTCCGTCTGTGCTATCTGGACGAACCCATCCGGCACGACTTCGATGACACGGTAAGAGATTGCCTTTCCGACCCGGAATGCCGGAAGATTCGTGATCTTAAACTTCCAGGAATCAAACTCCCAGTATGCTCCGTTGCCGGACGCATCCGCTGTTCCATCCATCGCATACGTCTTTGTCCCGACATCTGCCCACTTGTCCTCGTGGAGCTGATGATCTTCGTTGTCTTCTGCAACCTGGTGCTGGAGTTTCAGGGTGATCGGAGCATTTTCTGTTCCTCCCCACGTTTTCTCTACATAGAGAGTGATCTTCTTGGCCCCGTCATCCGGATCCGGATTCGTTTTCAGCGTGTTTGTCACCGTCGTTGAATCCGCCTGATCATTGTAGCTGACCTGGTAATCCGTTCCGCCTGTGAAGGTTCCTCCGTCATCAATCCAGGTCGATCCATCCCACCCGGTCAGTGGAAGTTCCCGCATCCGGTACTCGCACTCACCCGGGAGACCGGAGATCGATGTGCTCCAGCCATTACTCTCCGAAAGTGTCACAATGACCGGATTTCCACTGATCGTAAAGAGCTTCCAGTCTTCGTTTTCTCCTGCCCGGAAGAACAGGATCATCTGTGTCTGTACCGATCTCGTTCCGTAGGCATTGTCATTGTCACTCCATACCTTGGAAACTGAGAAGTCCTTCAGGTTTGTCCGGTTTGTGATCGTACTCGTTCCGGATGTCACCGTATCTGTGACAGACTGTAAAAGACCGTTTCCGGTAATCAGATAACTGCCGTCTGCCTGTCTGGTCACTGTCTGCGTAGCTGTGTCCGGTGTCTCACCGGGAACTTTATAGCTCACACCTGTCTCCACATACCGGTAATGCAGATAAACCAGTGTGCCATTTTCTTTCATGGCCGCCGGGAGCTTTACCGTTTTCCCGTTTTTCCATACAGCAGCATTGATCTTTCCTGTAAGTGACGGTGCCGCGATCCGCTCGCTCCAGTCCGCCGATGGATTTCCTTCATTGGCATTGAGGATCGCTGATCTCGCGTTTTCATCCGTAAACAGAGCATCCGCATCCATCCAGGAAGCGCTTCCGGCATCAAACGAAGCATCACTGGATGTCGCCGCCTGCAGCTTAAAGGAGGCTGTCAGATCATATCCGAGATAGTCGTTCGTCACAGTTTTTCCTGCCTTGTCCGTCCACTGCTTCGTGAATTTTGCAGTCGTCTGTAAGGAATTCGTGATCTCTGCTGTCTGGGACGGATTTCCCGTGCTGCCAAACTGGACACTGCCGTTTCCTGACGCCTGATAAGCCGCTGGTTTTTCCTCGCTGACGCGGTAGATCCACGGCATCCCGTTCGGCGCGTAACGGTCGAGTCCGCTCCAGATGTACTTCCACTGGTTGATCACAGACTTATCTTCCGTCGGCGTACTGTCCGTCACCGTTGTCCAGTCGATCGCATTCGACTGTCCAGGCTGTGCATCCGCTTTTCGCTCCAGTGTAAGCTCCAGCGTATCCGGTCTTGTCCCGAATTGAGCGTTGAAGTCAGCCCAGTTTTTTGTTAAGACAAGCTGTACCTTGTCCTTTCCATCCTCCTGAGGCGTGTTCCATTTCCGGTTTGCAAACGTTGCTGCTGCCGGAATTTCTGTGTTTCCTGCACTGCTGCGTCCGAAAAGTCCTGAGATCACCTGTCCGACTTTTGCCGCCAGAGACTCTGTGGTCATCCCATTTCCGCCTGACGCATTGGAGGCGGTCGCTGTTACATGCTCCACCTTGGTCCCTGCGTTCGAGGCAGTCGCAACCTGGTCAAAGGAAGTATAATCCCCCTTTACTGCCCAGGTGTCAAAGCCTTCCAGGAATCCGTCCTTGAGCTCCGTCACCGTGTACAGATAGTCCGTTCCGTTCGGCGCATAAAGATCCAAATTGTCGAAGACACATTCCAGGGAAACCGGGGATCCCGCATGCGCCCCGGCAGCCTCATAGGCAGCCTGAACCTCCGCGGAAGAAAGGATCTTCACCTGTTTCGCAAACCCTGTATCCTCCACGACCTTCGGTGTTCCATCCGCATAGGATGTATAGGATCTTGTCAGCTCAAACTTCACGGCCGGGAATGTCACCTCATCCCCATTTTGGGAAAGTTTCATGAGTTTCCGGACCTTCAGTTTTCCCTTCGGACCCTCGTAGGTATTCGTGATCACGTGGGAAGCTGTCGTGCTGCCGTCGTCATCTCTGACATAGAGCCCCATTCCTCCGACTGCTGCGTCTGCAGCCCCGACAAGCAACTCCTTTCCGTCGGCACCTTTCACACTCTTCTCTCGCAAAACGTAGGTATATCTCTCTCCGTTTTCATCGTAACGCGGGAGTTTCTCCCCGTTTCCCGGAGTCTGGTCTTCAGAAACCGGAACAGTTTCTCCTGTGTTTCCGTCAGCAGCAAGCTGATACACATATTTTCCGATTCTGCTGATCTCGATCGGATAGGAACCGTCTGCGTTTTTTGTGATGGTTGTCCAGTCTTTGACGGTCAATTCTGAAATATTCGCCCGATCAGGGACTCTATCCGGCCCCGGAGTTCCAAGATATTGGTCAAGCACAAATGTGATCTCCGGATAGTCTTTTGCCGGATAATTGTTTGGCAGGCTCTTATAGCTCTTGGATCCGAGAATTCTCGCATCTTTTAAGAGTGAGTTGATGATCGTTCCTTCCTCGACAACCGCATATTTTCCGGCATACTCCGGAAGTCCGGTTCTGCCGCTCTGATCGATCGGATTTAATACTACCCGAATATCATCCGGACTATACGGCGCATAGCTTTCATCTCCCGGTTTTCCGACTCCTCCTGATGTTCCGATGATATCGGTCTTGTCCGGGTTGCTGGCGCTGGCAACCGCATACTGCGCGATCGCATAATCGAGCGCATTGGAATCTACCTCCGTCCGCTCGAACGCATAATAATAGATCTCGTATCCTTGTGCATTGTACTTTGGAAGATTCCTGATTGTTGCAGTCCAATGCTGTTCATCTGAATCCTGATCGGTCTTGACCCACCGGTAATCCTTTACCACGACATCAGACGGGCTCAGTTTCTCTTTCAGCTTTCCGTCTGCATCCGCTTCACGTTTTAAGATCGTCAGATAAATATCCGGGCGGGTATTCTGTTCTCTGGAATATGCATCATTCCATTGTTTTTTCCAATGAACCGTCTTGACTCCGGAAAGGCTGTTGCTAACGGTGACAACCTGACGGTCATTGCTCGTAACCTCCTGATTTTCCGGTGCATCCAGCGCAACCGTATATGTTTCCGAAGTGGTCCGGAGATATGTACTCCAGAGATCCCACAAATTGGATTTTTTCGCACCGGTAACAGGATTCTGAGCCGGGATTGCCTCAAGGATCGACTTTACATCTGAAACCTTCTGGTATACCGGAGTTTCCTCTTCCGTTCCCTTTGTCACCCACGCTTCCTTTACCTGATACCGGATAACCTGCCCTTTTGCATTGTACTTTGGAACCCCATAAAATGCATAGTGGTCACTTCTTATCACAGAACCGTCATTCTGACGGCTCTTCAGCGACATCGTCTGGACAGATTTTGCCGATTCCCGGCGATCTGAGTCGTAGATCGTTTCGACGTTGTGTCCATCCACCAGGATCGTATCTCCCTCATTTCCCGCCTTTCTCGTGATCTGCCCACCGGAAGCGGTTCCGGCCGGATCATCAAAGTCAATATACATGGACAGTTCCAGCGGAGCATCTGTATGCTGGGCATTGTATGTATCCAGTGCGTTTTTCATTGCATCTCGGAGCGCACCGCTTCCATCATTCCAGCGTTTTTCCACATCAATATCAATTTGAGCGATACGGCGGTTCTTCACAACAAATACTGGATCATTTCCAATCTTTGTCTTTTTATAGGAGACTTCATAGCGGTGGTGCTTCAGGTCCACACTCCCGTAAGCTCCGTCGTAATCGGAAACACTTGAGATCCGTGGGTTTGTCACTGTAAACTGCGTCTCTTCCCCACCCGTTCCGTAAATCTCTGTTTCCAGAATGTAGACATCATCTGCATGGACTGCTCCCAGATCCACATAGGTATACCAGATAGATCCCGGTCCGAGGATGACAAGTGATCCCACCGGTTCCCCGGTTCCCTTCTGGTATGCCTGCACCGCAACATTTCTCCGGTGCTGGATATCTCCGTCATCCAGCCATTCTTTCATGACGAGGATGCGGTTATTATTTCCTGTTCCCACCGCATTTGTCAGCGTACTTCTATAATCCAGGTTTCCGTTGACCTTTTCCGTCCGGATGTCCGCTGCGTGATATCCATCCGGCTCTTCCTCAATCAGCATATATTCATACTGATGTCCGGAACGGTCAAATTCCGGAAGACCGTAGATCCGCACATGACTCCATGCAGACGAGTCCGCCTGTTCCGGCACACAGATCCCGATATTTTCACTGCCCTCATCGGTCGGAAAATCCGTGATCTTCCCGCCGTTTTCGGTCACTTCAAATGTCAGGTAAGCATTTCCCGCTATCATATCTGCAACCGATGTTCCGCTGTAGAAACGATACAGGCGGAATTTCAAGGTTGCGCCCGCGGGTGGATTTCCCACCCAGTTCTTGACAACATCGTAGTCGACCGTATCCTTGATCCGGTTTACGATCACCGTTCTGTTTTCCGCATCGGAAGCACTTGCAGTCTCACAGATCGACTCATATGCCACCTGGCGGCCATTCTGAGTGAGGGTAAACGTTCCGTTTTCAGAGCCTTCCGGATATTCGATCTCCCGTCTGATTCCATTCTGGGTGATCTCCCGCTCCACAAAGCGGTACTCCAGCTCATTTCCGTAAATATCATATTTCGGCATGGTTCTGCTTCCGCTTCTGGTGACATTGACCGCATTGAAACCGTCCAGTGACAGCTCCTCTCCCGGAACTTCCGTCCACGCTCCGGCAGGCGTCACCGTATTTCCATTCGGGTCTTTCTGCTCTTTGATCCTGGACTGCAGTCCAAACGTTACCTTTACGTCCTGGAGGTTTTCCTGGAATGCGGCCGCTTCCCATGTTTTGGATACTGGCACTGTGACAGTATCGATTTTACGGTTATAGAGCGTTCCTCCATCGTAGAGATAAATGTTATTGACATCTGCACGTTTCCCGTCTTTGTTTTCCGTGCTTACCCTCGTTCCGTCTCCCTTGATAAATACGTCGTCATAATAACCAGTCTGGTCATTGTACGCTCCGAACAGCTGTTCATAGCCTCTGCTGTCATCATTTGTGAAATATTCTTTTGTAACATACGCATAAGCATATCCGTCCGTATCATACTTCGGAAGTGTCTTTTCACCATTTTCCCCATAGCCGAACCGAATCTCCTGGGTATTATTTTCCGGATGTCGGTCCAGAGGCTGGCTCATTGTCTTTCCGTCTTCCCCATACACCGGAGCTGCTTTCGTGTAGTCTTCATGTCTTTGCGGATAACGCCAGAGTTCAAACTCTCCCTCTGGTCTCTCGTCCTCCGAGACATCCGTACGATTTTCCGCCCAGATCTTTGTCGCCTCGTATCCTCTCGTTCCGGTAAGTGTCAGAACCAGGGTTCCTCCGCTGTAAAGCCTGTCGGTCCGCTCCTGATATCCCACAGTTGCAGAGTTGTCGTAGGAGATCTGGAT
Source organism: Pilosibacter rotomagensis (assembly GCF_045062245.2). NCBI lineage: Bacteria > Bacillati > Bacillota > Clostridia > Eubacteriales > Clostridiaceae > Pilosibacter > Pilosibacter rotomagensis. The sequence continues at coordinate 2,232,977 of NZ_CM170323.1, forward strand.
ATAGTCTCCCTCTTCCATGCCATCCACACGGAAACGGTTTAACGGGTTTCCGTTCTCGTCGGTATCTCCGGCCCACTCGATCGTATACACAAATGGATTCCCATCCAGGTTATACCGCCAGCCCATATCGATCACATATTCTCCGTCACCTTTTGCATTCCTGTCTCCGATCAGTTTCAGAGTTCCGTTCTCCAAAAGGTCGTCAATCCTTACGACTTCTACCGGATTTTCACTCACCTGACCTCCGGAAGTCACTTGATAAATGCACAGTTTAAAGTATCTTGCCGCTTCATCCTTTGTGATATCGTAATAATCGGTATATCCCTGGCGGATATCCGTCTTCAATATGACGGTCCTGCGGATCAGATAGTACCATCCGCACTGATCAACGGTCCCCTCATACTCACCAATATTGTCGTCATTGATTTCCTTCCGTTCATATCCGTCAACGGCAGGCTGCGACCATTTCCAGAGTACCCGGTATTCGCTTCCGTTTTTCACAACCGTGCTCGGAAGATTGCTGTATGAAATCTGCCAGGTGCTGTTCCCTTCATTTTTTGTGATTGCAGGCTGCGGCATTTCTGTCAGTCCGACACCCGCAAGAGATGCCCCCGGCTCCAGTTTTGTTCCGTCGCCGTCTCCCCAGTCCGCATCCTGCGCAACCAATTTATAGGAGAGTTCCGGCATGATTTCCGAAGGCCGGATTCCTTCATCGTTATTTCCGTTGTCGATCCAGAATACCGTCTGCGGACCGAGCACAGCCTGTCTCCGGAGAACGTTCACACCCCCTCCGGCAGCTCTCGAAATCCGGATCACAGCCTCTGCGTCTGCTCCGCCTTCCGCACCGGCGCGGAGCGTGATGCTTCCCTTTAACACTTCTGCATCTTCCGTTGCCCGGAGACGTTCTTTTTCATTCCCCGTAAGCAGTTCCAGAATTCCCTGCTTCTCCTGCTTTTTTGCCCAGACCAGACTGTCCGGATCGATCTTCAGCTGAAAATCGACCGTCTTTTTCACAACCGCGATTGAATCGTCATCTCCGGTTTCATCGCTCTCCACAGACTTATCCGCTGTGTCTGAGACCGGAACGATCCGGAACTTCAGTGTATCTCCATCTGCAGAAAACTCTGTCACCTTCATTTCCGAAGAAAGTCCCACGATCTCTGCCAGTTTTTTCCCACTGTCATCTCTGTAAAGTGCATTGCTGGATGTCGCCGCAGCCTTTGGGAAGGAAAGATCTCCATTCAATGTCACGGACGCATGATACGTAAGGCCGGCATCCGGCAGCTTCATTTCAAAGACTGCATCCGGATTTTCGACTCCGTCCACACAAGCGAGTTTCTCCTGCGCAGCACTGACTTCCGGCACTGCAGTTTCCGTCAATTCTACCGCAAGAAAACGGATCGGTACCGTCTCGATACTGATCTTGATCCCATTCTCATCCGTCATGATGTTTTTCGTATTTCCCGATGCAGAGGAATTGGACGCTATGCTCTTCACCGGATCTGAATCTGTATACCGGCTGTCGCTCTTTCCATTGTAGGAAAGGATCACATCTGTCTCTGAATCCACATCGATCGTCTGATCATCTGCTGATTTCGGCATGCAGACTGTAAATTTTTCCTCCAATGTGTGGCTTTCAACTGTTCCCTTCAGGGAGAGAAGCCAGAAATTCCAGTCCCCTTCCGGTTCTTTTTCCAGTGTCCACACATGATCTCCATGTTCATAGGTCAGAACTCCGTCCTCATTCTTCGTGAACTCGACGAATGCCGCTGCCTCCTCCTCTGTCAGGCGGATCTGCAATCCTACATCTTCCACCTGCGCCGGATCAATTTCCACCTTTAGCGTTATCTCGCCATTCTCGCCGGAAGGCACCTCTTTCTTTTGAGGTTTCCAGCCCACTGTTATGGCGGGTTTTTCCGCTGCAAAAACCTGCATCAGCTCATCCACAGGCACAAGCGAAAAAACCATCAGAAATACGAGCAGAAGACTGATCCAGCGTCTGCCCATCTTTTGATAGATCCCCATCTTATTTTCACTCCTTTGCAAAGTATCTGCCTTTCTCTTCCCTTTGCAAAGCTTTTTCATTTCCCCATAGCAACAGGCAGCGTCCTCTTTACAGACATTGCCCGTTTAACTTTTCTTATCATACTCTTTTCGTTTAAAAAAAGTCAACATCTTCTGTATGCCAAGAAGGATTTTTTCCGATATTTTCTTCATTTTTATTCGTATTTTGCAGGTTCTCCGTGAGGCGAAATAAATTCAGTAAACCGCTTTCTATGACTGTCCGCATCTGTGCATACATTTCCGCTGTAAGCAAACAAATGAAAGCAGCCCTCCATGGACCTGCCAGATCCATAGAGGGCTGCTTTATCATCTAAAAAGCCGTATGCCGTTCGTTGCCGGGTTTGTCCGGGAAAAAATAAGCCGCACAGTCCCGTATTTCAGGACCATGCGGCTTATAAACGTCTGTATCGGAATACAAACTTTTATTATTTGCCCATCTGTTTTGCAACTTCCTCAGCGAAGTTCTCTTCCTTCTTCTCAAGACCTTCACCAGTCTCGAAACGAACGAAGCTCTTGAGCTCGATGTTAGCGCCACTCTCTTTTGCAACCTGAGCTACGTACTGAGCTACGGACTGCTTGCCGTCCTCTGCTTTTACGTAAACCTGGTCTAAGAGGCAGATCTCTTTCATCTCTTTGTTGATACGTCCCTGGATCATACCCTGGATAACCTTCTCCGGCTTGGATGCTTCCTTCGGATCGTTCTGGATCTGAGCCATAAGGATGGATTTCTCATGCTCGATGAAGTCTGCGCTTACTTCATTACGGCTTGTGTATTTCGGATTAAGAGCTGCAACCTGCATGCAGACGTTCTTAGCCATCTCTTTAACAGCGTCGTTTACAACGTCTGTCTGAACGTCAAGAAGAACACCGATTCTTCCGCCGGCATGGATATAGGAAGCAACGAAACCGTTCTCCTCTGTAACCTGTTTGAAACGACGGATGCTCATGTTCTCGCCGATGATGGAGATCTGGGAGGAAAGAGCTTCCTTAACAGTAAGGCTCTCGTCTGCTGCCCACTTCTCATCCATGAATGCATCCATATCTGCTGCTGTTGTTGTAAGAGCCTGAGCTGCAACCTGAGCAACGTATGCCTGGAACTTTGCATTCTTTGCAACGAAGTCTGTCTCAGCATTAACCTCAACGATAACAGCTTTCTTCTCGTCTGCTGTCATAGTTGTGTCAACGATACCCTCAGCTGCGATACGTCCAGCCTTCTTCTCTGCGCCTGCAAGTCCTTTTTCTCTTAAGAACTCAACAGCCTTGTCCATGTCGCCGTCTGTAGCTGCAAGAGCCTTCTTGCAGTCCATCATTCCAGCGCCTGTCATTTCTCTTAAATCTTTTACCATTTTAGCTGTAACTGCTGCCATGTTTCATTTCCTCCGAATCATATTAAAGAATCAAAATAAAACGTGTCTTTTCAGAAGAAGGTGCTGCCACTGACAGCACCTTCCGGATTCCTTATAACAACTTAAGCCTCTGCGTTCTCCTCAGCTGCTTCTGCTGCCTCAGCCTCGCCCTGCTTAGCCTCGATGACAGCGTCTGCCATCTTGGAAACGATAAGCTTAACGGCTCTGATAGCATCGTCGTTACCCGGAATTACATAGTCAAGTTCTTCCGGATCGCAGTTTGTATCAGCGATACCGATCAGAGTGATTCCAAGTGTGTGAGCTTCCTGAACACAGATTCTTTCCTTCTTCGGATCTACGATAAAGATAGCGTCCGGGATCTTCTTCATTTCCTTGATACCGCCAAGGTTCTTCTCAAGCTTCTCCCACTCTTTCTTTAACTCGATAACTTCCTTCTTCGGAAGAACGTCGAAAGTTCCGTCCTCAGACATCTTCTCGATTGCTTTTAATCTAGCGATTCTGGACTGGATGGTCTTGAAGTTTGTAAGCATACCGCCAAGCCATCTCTCGTTTACATAGTACATTCCGCAACGCTCAGCCTCAGCCTTGATTGCATCCTGAGCCTGTTTCTTTGTACCAACGAAAAGGATTGTGCCGCCCTCAGCTGCGATATCAGCAACTGCCTTGTAAGCCTCATCAACTTTACCTACAGATTTCTGAAGGTCGATGATGTAGATACCGTTTCTCTCTGTGTAGATGTACGGTGCCATTTTCGGGTTCCATCTTCTTGTCTGGTGACCGAAATGTACGCCGGCTTCCAGAAGCTGTTTCATTGAAATTACGCTCATGTTATTTTCCTCCATTTGGTTATTTACTTCCGCCTGCATCTCACTTCCACAACCACCTGAAAAACTCAGGCACCACTTGCAGAATCCGCAGACGTGCATAATATCAGCTTTTTCACTATATCATAAGTCAATTTCCCCTGCAAGTACTTTTTTATTATTTTTCCAACTTTTTTTGTGTCTTTTTTTGCGTCTCGCGTTACCCAGCGGTGGGCTTCCGGGCTGGTGTGCATGATCCGGGGATCTGGCGAGTTGTGTTGCCTGTTCTTCGCCCTTAGCAGTCTCCCGGGCGCTTAGAGGAACCATCCCCGCATCCCCGGCACACCAGCCCGGAAGCTCACCGCGTACCTTTCGCCAAGACACCTCAAAAGACATTCTCCCTTATTCCACCCAAAAAAGAGGCGCAGCCCTAAATCCCGCCGCACCTCTTTTTACGTCTTCTTCAATTACAACCAAAACCACTTCTATCAGCTATTTCGCATTAACCGCCTTCAACGCCTTCAGCTCATCAAACACCACATCATTCAAAACTTTAATGTATGTTCCCTTCATACCCGAAGACCTCGACTCGATAACACCCGCACTCTCAAACTTCCGGAGCGCATTCACGATAACGGATCTTGTAATACCAACCCGGTCTGCGATCTTGCTGGCAACAAGAATTCCCTCGTTTCCGTCAAGCTCCTCGAAGATATGGGTAATTGCCTCCAGCTCGGAGAACGATAACGTGCTGATCGCAGATTTCACGATCTGTACCTTTCTTGTCTCCTCCGCGTTCTCCTCATTTACAGAACGCATCATCTCAAGGCCGACAACCGTAGTACCGTATTCGCAGAGAATAATATCATCGATATCATACTGCTCGTCGGATTTGTACATAAATAAAGTTCCAAGACGCTCTCCCGCAATATCGATCGGAGCGATGATCGCCTGGTATTTCTTCACGTTCTCCTCAGCGAAACCGAGAGTCGCAAGATTTACATTTTCCTTTGTGGAAAGGACACTTAAGAGGCGTTCGTTAAACATTTTATCGACATAGCCGCCAACTTTGTCCTCAATCAACTCATGGATCTCATCGACACCAGGACAGATGCTTACACCCAGGACTTTTCCTTTCTTGCTGATCACGAGAATGTTCGACAGCAAAATTTCGCTTAAAACTTTACAGATGTCGTTAAATACGACCTTGTGCGAATTGTTGTTGTGGAGCAGTTTGTTTATTTTTCTGGTCTTATCCAATAATTCAACACTCATTTCCGAAAACCTCCTTTACTTTCTGATATCGTACGAATAATATTTGATCGATTAAATTGTAACACGATATTTCCAGAATTTCAAGACTTTTTCGGATAATTAGGATAAATCGAAATAAATTGTCAAGTCCTTATCAATTTTTTGAAGTTCAAACTGTCTGAATTGTATCATTTGTAGCGATAATTATGCAGTTCAGTGCATTTATCGGCAAATTTCACTGTCAGAAGAGACATTTCACCTTTCCACACCAGCTGACCCGATGCCTGCATCTTCTTCCAAACATCCGCCGTATGCAGGTTTGATTCACAGCTCTTACAAGAAACATCCGGCAAATGTGTCTCGCACATCCCGCCAGAGCCTTTTTATCACTGCCGTTCATCCTGTAACCGGCAGCAGATTATTCAGTTGCAGTCTTTTCCTCTTCCTTTTCCTTCATCGGCATCACAAAACCGCACTGCTCATTTGCGCAGACAAGTTTGTTTCCTTTTTCCACCATGTAGCTTCCGCATTCCGGACATTTCTCAGTGGACGGTTTCTGCCAGGACATGAAATCACAGTCCGGGTTGGCCTCACAGCCGTAATACTTTCTGCCTTTTTTCGTCTTCTTGATGATGACTTCTTTTCCGCACTTCGGACACGGGATGCCGGTCTTCTCAAGATACGGCTTCGTATTCCGGCACTCCGGGAATCCCGGACATGCGAGGAACTTACCGTGAGGACCGTACTTGATGACCATCCGTCTTCCGCATACCTCACAGATCTCATCCGATTCCTCATCTGCGATGTGGACCGTCTCAAGCGTTCTCTGGGCCTCATTCACCGCTGCCATGAGATCCGGGTAGAAGTTTCTGACGATCGTCTTCCACGGGGTCAGTCCCTCTCCGACGCTGTCTAACAGGAACTCCAGATTCGCCGTGAAAGCGATATCCACGATGCTCGGGAAGCACTGCTTCATGATCCGGTTGACAACCTCGCCGAGCTCAGTCACATAAATATTTTTATTTTCCTTCACCACATACCGGCGTGCAAGGATCGTTGTGATCGTCGGAGCGTAGGTACTCGGACGTCCGATGCCCTGTTCCTCCATCGCCTTTACAAGCGATGCCTCCGTATAGTGGGCTGGCGGCTGGGTAAAGTGCTGGGCATTTACAAGATCGGCAAGCTCCAGCTCCTCGCCCTTTTCCAGCTTCGAGAGGATCTGATTTTTCTCTTCCTTCTCATCCGCCTCGATATAGACAGACATGAAGCCGTCAAATTTCAGTCTGGACGCTGTCATCGTAAATTCATTTCCGCCCGCCATGATCTTAACAGAGGTCGTCTCATAGACAGCTGCAGACATCCGGCTCGCGGTAAACCGCTTCCAGATCAGCTGGTAAAGACGGAACTGATCTCTCGAAAGAGATTCCTTCACCTTGACAGGTGTCAGAGAAAGATTCGTCGGACGGATCGCCTCGTGCGCATCCTGAATCTTTCCGTTATTCTTCTTTGAATTCTCTCCCGTTGACAGATATGCTTCCCCATAGTTCTCAGCGATGAATTCGCCTGCCATCTTCTCCGCTTCCTCCGCGACACGGGTGGAATCGGTACGCAGGTAAGTGATCAGACCGACCGTGCCGTGTCCTTTCACATCAACGCCCTCATAGAGCTGCTGTGCGAGACGCATCGTCTTCTGGGTGGAGAAGTTTAACGCCTTGGACGCCTCCTGCTGCATGGTACTCGTTGTAAACGGAAGCGGCGGCTTCTTCGTGCGCTCACCGTTCTTGATATCATTTACGATAAATTTCTGTCCCTTTAAGGACTCTAACAGGGCATCCAGCTCGGCACGGCTCCTGATCTCTGTCTTTCCATCCTTATCTTTATGGAAATGGGCCGCTGCCGGCTTCTTTGTCCCCGGTGCTTTCAACATCGCATCGAGACTCCAGTATTCCTCCGGAATAAACGCGGAAATCTCCTCTTCACGGTCACAGATCATTCGGAGTGCCACCGACTGGACACGGCCGGCACTCAGTCCGCGTTTTACCTTTTCCCAGAGGATCGGGCTGATCTTATAGCCCACGATACGGTCCAGGATACGCCGCGTCTGCTGGGCATCCACAAGATTCATATCGATATCTCTCGGTGCCTTTAAGGACGCCTTTACCGCGTTTTTCGTGATCTCATTGAAGCTGATTCGGTATACTTTTTTATCTTTTACCTCATCGAGCTTCAGCGCTTTCATCAAATGCCAGGAAATCGCCTCTCCCTCACGGTCAGGGTCAGTTGCGAGATAGATCTTATCTGCTTTTTTCACTTCTTTCCGGAGTTTCGCAAGGATATCGCCCTTGCCCCGGATCGTGATATATTTCGGTTCATAATCATTTTCCACATCAATTCCGAGCTGGCTCTTCGGAAGATCTCTTACGTGTCCGTTGGACGCGTCCACCTCATATGTGCTTCCCAGGAATTTTTTAATTGTTTTAACCTTTGCAGGAGACTCCACAATCACAAGACTGTTCGCCATATTTTTCACATCCTTCTGCAATCATTCCGCTTTATAATATTGATTCCCGGTTCCAAAAACAAGTCCCGCAAGCTCCAGCTTTAAAAGGGCTTCCATACATTCTGTCACAGAGAGTCCGCTCAATGCGGCGACCTCTTCCAGATGTCTGGGGCGCGAATCAACCGAAGCATACACCAAATTTTCGTTCTTGGCAAGCCTATTTTGTGAAAATTTATGAATCGTTAATTTTCTTTCGTATTTCATCCCGAGGAATTCCAGCACATCCGACGGGCTCAAAAGCAGGCTCGCACCGCCCTGGATCAGGCGGTTGCAGCCCCCGCTCAACGGGTCATTTGCACGTCCCGGAAGGGCGAAAACCTCCTTTCCCTGTTCTAAAGCAAAATCCGCTGTGATCAGCGATCCGCTCTTCTCCCTCGCTTCTATTATTATGACCGCGTCAGCAAGAGCGCTGATGATCCGGTTTCTCAGCGGAAAGTTCATTGCCACAGGGCGGGTCCCCGGGACGAACTCTGAGAGGATACCGCCGTTTTCCTCCATGGCATGAAAAATTTTGTAATTTTCCCGCGGATAACAGATATTTACCCCGCATCCCAGAACCGCGTAGGTGGGTTTCCCACGCTCGATCGCGCCCCTGTGGGCACAGCCATCCACTCCCGCCGCCATGCCGCTGATAATGTTGACTCCCGCATTGGCAAGTTCCCCGGCATAAAATCCGGCCGCCTCCTTCCCATATTCCGTGCAGGCTCTGGCGCCGACAATGGCAACCGCCGGGACCTCGTTTTCCGGAAGATTTCCCTTTACGAAAAGCGCCGCCGGGCGGTCTTTATATGGAAGGAAACGTTCCGGATAGTCTGTGTCTCCTTCAGCGATAAAGCGGATCCCCGTCCGTTCCAGCCCATAAAATTCCTTCAGCCATGCAGATTCCTGCTCTCTTGCCTGCAAAAAGACCGTCACGCGCTTCTCTGTGAGAACTCCCGCTTTTTGGATTTCCTGTTCCTTTGCCGTCCAGACCTCCTGATATGTTCCGAACCTTTCTCTTAACTTCCCGATCGTCGCACTGCCGAACCCCGGAACATGGCAGAGACAGTAAAACGCTTCCCGCTCGGTAAGTGTGTTGTAAGCCATGATCTTATGTACCCCTTTCCTTTCATTCATAGAACTGTTCCGCACCCAAAAAGTTCCGGACAAGCTTCGTTTTCAGGCATTAATTCCCCCAGAACTTCTCCCGGCTCTTCACATAGGACACCGCCTCGCACAGATCTGAAAGCCGGATTTCACTCGCACCTGCAAGATCCGCCGTCGTTCTTGCGACTTTTAAGATCCTGTCATGCATTCTGGCGGAAAGCGCAAGCTTTTCGAAGATCTCCTCCATAAAGGTCTCCTCCTCCTTCCCCAGAACGCAGTATTTCCGGATATGCCGCCCCGCCATCTCCCCGTTGCAGCGGATGTTTTCCTCCATAAACCGCTCTTTCTGGATCTCTCTCGCCTGCTCCACCCGCGCCCGGATCGCGCCGGAAGCTTCATTTTCTCCGCCGCCTCTGATGTCCCCGTAAGTAACCGGGGATGCCTCCACACAGAGATCGATCCTGTCCAGCAGTGGTCCCGATATCTTCTGTAGATACCGCGTGATCTGTCCCTCCGTGCACCGGCACCTCGCAAGGTCCGGAAAATGACCGCAGGGACATGGGTTCATCGCAGCCACAAGCTGAAAGTTGGCCGGATATGTCACCGTGGCCTCCACTCTCGAGACTGTCACCTCCCGGTCTTCGAGCGGCTGCCGGAGTGTCTCGAGTGCCGCTCTGGAAAACTCCGGCAATTCATCGAGGAACAGGATCCCGCCGGTGGCAAGCGAGATCTCCCCCGGCTTCGGTCTCCTCCCGCCTCCCGTCAGTGCCTGGACCGATACCGTGTGGTGGGGTGCACGGAACGGCCTGATCTTTACAAGCGGCTCTTTCTCCGTCAGAAGTCCGCTCACACTGTAGATCTTCGAGATCTCGATGCTCTCCGCCACGTCCATTCCCGGCATGATCGTCGGCATTCTCCTCGCAAGCATGGTCTTTCCGGCCCCCGCAGGTCCCACGACCAGAAGGTTGTGCTTTCCGGCGGCTGCCACCTCCGCCGCCCGCCTAAGGAGCGGCTGTCCCGATAATTCCGCGAAATCCACATCATAGCGGTTCATCGTATCCTGCAGCTCCTTCATGTTTACCGGTGGTTCCGGGCGCATCGACTGTTTTCCGGATAACATATCCACCAGATGTTTCAGATCCCGGACACCGTAGAGCGAAATCCCGCCGATAAAGGATGCCTCCTTCACGTTCTCAGCCGGAAGAAATACCCGTCGGAATCCACTCTCCCGTGCCTGTGCCGTGAGCGCCATAACGCCCGGGATCCCCCGCACAGTCCCGTCCAGCCCCAGTTCCCCGAAGAATACCGCATCCTCCAGGTCCTTTGCCTGGAATCCTCCGTATGATGACAGGATCGCCGCGGCGATCGCCAGATCAAAGCCGGTTCCTTCCTTTCTAAAATCTGCCGGAGACAGATTGACCGTGATCTTCTTTGGCGGCAGGGAGAGTCCAAGATTCTTGATCGCCGTCCGCACCCGGTCTCCGCCCTCCCGGACCTCCGAGGCCAGATATCCCACAAGGATCAGCCCCGGAAGTCCGTCGCTGACGTCCGCCTCCACGGTCACGTTTTTCCCCTCCATTCCGAGGAGATATATGCTGTTGATCTTGCTGAACAAAAAATACTCCTTTCCAGTCTTTGGTTGTCATCTCACCACCTATAGAGATAGGAGAATCCTTGATGTTGTTAGTTGAAATCATCCCTGAAATCGAGAATATTTTCACCGTTTTTGATAAAATAGATATGGTTTAAGAATTTTAAGAATTTAGACTGTGAACCCTGTATCCGTTCCCCTCTCACACCTGCAGAAGAGAGCGGATTCCCTCTCGAATATGGGGCGTCCGGCGGAGGATTCCTTCCTATTTCCGCCAGCCCCATATGCATCGTCCTCCCACCGCGCGGACAAACACCCGCCGCGTGGCCTTACCATTTGAGCTTTCATCCATGTTTTCGCCGTCATTGACAGGAATCAGCCCTCATGCTCCCCGATCCACTCCAGGATATCCGCGGATACCTGGTCGCGGTTGAGTTCGTTTAAAAGTTCATGTCTCGCATCCTCATAGAAGCCGATGGAGAGATCCTCCGCTCCTGCCTTGTCGTATCGCTCATAGACGCGGCGCACGCCTTTTGTCTCCTCTCCCACCGGGTCTTTGCTTCCGGACAGAATCAGGATCGGGAGATCTGTCCGCATTTTTCCGGCTTTTTCAAGCTTTGCCGTTTTTAAGATCACCTCAAAGAAGTCACGGTACGCCCCGGCTGTGAAGATAAAATCTGTCAGCGGATCGTCTCCAAAATCCCGGTCTTTCTTTTCATCCCTGGAGAGCCAGTCGTACGGCGTCTTCACAGGTTTAAATTTCCTGTTGTAATTTCCGAGGGACATCTCATAGAGCAGTTTGCTCCGGCAGCGTGTTCCTCTCTGTCTGCAGATCGTGTCCGCCAGCAGATAGCCAAGCCGGACCTCCGCGTCCTTCGGAGCTCCGGTCCCGAGTAAGATCACTCCGTCGATCCTGTCTTTATAGACAGTCAGATATCGTCTCGCGAAAAATGATCCCATGCTGTGTCCCAGAAGGAAGATCGGCACACCTGGATATTTTCTCTGCGCGTGGACCGTCACGCGGCGCATATCGCGGATCACCGAGACGGCTCCGCCATGCTCCCCGAAGTATCCGCGGTCTTCCGCTGCCGCTGCGGTCTTTCCGTGTCCAAGATGATCATTTCCAAGGACATAGATCCCGTGTCCCGCTAAAAATTCCGCAAACTCCCGGTATCTTCCGACATGTTCCATCATTCCGTGGGCAATCTGAACGATCGCTTTCACCTCACCGCTCGGGATCCACTCCATACAGTGAAGATTCGCGATCCCACTGCTGGACGGAATATAAAATTCATGAATTTCCATTTTTCTCCCTCCTCACACCAGATCTTTTTGCCATCGGCAGGATCCGCAGACGGGATCCGGTCTCCGGTCAGGATCAATGCCCCGCCAGTTTTCATACGTGTTCAGCTTATCTATAAGTATAACACGCATACCGTATTTTCCCCAGGAAACATCTGTTAAAATTTCATAAAGTTTATATAAACCTAAAAAAGAATGTGCCACGGCACATTCACGCGCCGAGCGCGGTCGCTCGCGACGATCTTCATCTTCGCGCGAGTGCGCATCATTGGCACGTAGTGCCTTTTTGTTCAACAGGGAAGTTCCATCGAACTTTCCTGTTGAACAAAAAATCCCCCGCAGGTACTCCCGCACCCACAGGGAACTTTCTGATTTTTATTTTTCCGCTCAGTCTTTCTTCATCAGCTTGACCATAACAGCCTTCTGTGCATGAAGACGGTTCTCCGCCTCGTTGAAGATCTCGTCGGCATGTTCCTCGAAGACTTCCTCTGTGATCTCCTGTCCGCGGTATGCCGGGAGGCAGTGCTGGACCATCGCACCTGCATTTGCGGCTGCGAGGAGCTGTTTGTTGACCTGATAATCCTTAAATACTTTCTTTCTCTCCTCTTTCTCCGCTTCCTCACCCATGGAAGTCCATGTGTCCGTGATCACGATATCCGCGCCGGATGCTGCCATGAACGGGTCTGTCTCCAGGGCAAATTTATCTGCGTAGCCCTTTGTGAACTCAAGGACTTCTCCGTCCGGCTTATAACCGTCCGGTGTCGCAACTGCAACATTCATGCCGACCTTTAAGCCGCCGACGATCAGGGAGTTTGCCATGTTGTTGCCATCGCCGATGTAGCACATCTTAAGACCTGTAAAGCTTCCGAATTTCTCACGGATCGTCATAAGGTCTGCAAGTACCTGGCAGGGATGGCAGAAATCAGTCAGACCGTTGATGACCGGGATGGAGCCGAATTTTGCGAGATCCTCGACTTCCTTCTGTTCGAAGGTACGGATCATGATGCCGTCAAGGTAGCGGGATAATACACGCGCTGTATCCTGAACCGGCTCTCCGCGGCCGATCTGCAAATCTTTTGATGAGAGGAACAGGGCATGTCCGCCCAGCTGATACATTCCTGTCTCGAAGGAAACTCTCGTTCTTGTGGAAGACTTCTGGAAGATCATTCCCAGAGTCTGTCCCTCTAAGTGTCTGTGCGGAATGTTGTGCTTTCTCTCATATTTTAACTGGTCCGCGAGATCCAGGATCCCGGTGATCTCCTCCGTACTCAGATCCAGTAATTTTAATAAATGATTCATGATTTAAAATACCTCCTTCATGGCCTCAAGTGCCTTATCGATCTCTTCATATGTAATGACTAACGGCGGAAGCAGACGGATCGCGTCCGTTCCGGCTGTCAGCACGAGAATGCCCTTTTCCATGAGCTTTGAAACGTATCCGGCACGCTTTTCCGGATCTACGATGATGCCGAGCATGAGTCCCATGCCGCGGACATTTTTGACTGCCGGGGAGTGGAATCCCAGGACTTTTTTCTTGATGTAAGCGCCTTTTTCCTGAACTTCTTTTAAGAATTCCGGATCATTCACCGTGTCGAGAACGACATTTGCGGACGCTGCACTCACCGGGTTGCCTCCAAATGTGGAACCATGGGTTCCAGGTCCCATCACGTCGGCACACGCTGCAGATGTGAGCACGCCGCCGATCGGAAGTCCGCCGCCGAGTCCTTTCGCCATCGTCACGATGTCAGGGGAAATCCCGTACTGCTCGTATGCAAAAAGACTTCCGCATCTTCCGATGCCGGTCTGGACCTCATCCACGATGAGAAGGATGTCATGTTCCTTACAGAACTTTGCAACCCCCTGGACGAACTCTTTGTCGAGCGGGAGAACACCGCCCTCGCCCTGGATCATCTCCATCATGACCGCGCAGCAGGTCTTGTCCGCTTTTGCGGTTACATCCGCTAGGTCATTTGCCTTCGCATAGTCAAAACCTTCCGTGAACGGGAAAAAATACTGGTGGAACTTCTCCTGTCCGGTTGCCTTTAAGGTCGTCACGGTTCTTCCGTGGAAGGACTGGATCAGTGTCACGATCTTGTTTCTCCCTGCCCCGTATTTATCGAAGGAATACTTTCTCGCAACCTTGATCGCGCCCTCGTTCGCCTCTGCTCCGGAGTTTGCGAAGAAGATCTTTCCCATGCCGGTTGCCGTCACAAGCTTCTCAGCAGCACTCACCATCGGCTCCGTGTAGTAGAGATTTGACGCATGCATGAGCTTTTCCGCCTGTTTTGTGATCGCACCGACGATCTTCTCATTTCCATGTCCCAGGCTGTTGACGCCGATCCCGGACGTGAGGTCCACATACTCTTTTCCGTCTGCATCCCAGAGCGTCGCGCCTTTTCCGTGGTCAAGGACGATGTCAAACCGTCCGTAGGTATGCATGATATATTCTGAATCTTTTTTCTTGATCTCTTCTGCAGTCATTCCTTGTTCCTCCTATGAAAACATGGTTCCAACGCCTTCGTTTGTGAGCAGCTCGATTAAGATCGAGTGCGGCACACGGCCGTCCTGGATGTTCGCACGCTCTACGCCCTGACGGACGCACTCCACGCAGCAGTTGACCTTCGGGATCATGCCGCCCTTGATGACGCCCTCCTTGACCAGGGACGGAACATCCGAAACTTTCAGGCGCTTGATAAGTGTCGTGTCATCGGACGGATCTCTTAACAGTCCGCGCACGTCAGTCAGCATGATCAGCTTTTTCGCCTTCAGCGCGATCGCCAGCTTCTCCGCCGCCGTATCCGCGTTGATATTGTAGTTGCAGGTGTCATCGATTCCCGCTGCAACGCAGGTAACAACCGGAATGTAGCCTTTTTCCAGCATATCGAGAACAATCTGCGGGTTTGTCTTTACGATATCGCCCACATAGCCGTACTCGGTGCCGTCCGGATCATTTAATTTGACTGCCTCAAATAATCCGCCGTCCATACCGCTTAAGCCGACGCCTTTTCCTCCGGCATTTTTTAAGAGCGTCACAAGGTTCTTATTGAGCTTTCCGCAGAGGACCATCTGGACTGCCTCCATGGTCTCCTGATCGGTGTAGCGGAGTCCCTTGATGAATTTGGACTCTTTTCCTGTCTTCTTTAAGAGTTCCCCGATCTCCGGACCGCCACCGTGAACCAGAACGACCTTGATGCCGACCAGATTTAAAAGAACAATGTCGCGGATGACCGCCTGTTTTAATTCTTCATTGATCATGGCATTTCCGCCGTATTTGACGACCACGATCTTTCCATAGTAATCCTGAAGGTATGGGAGCGCCTCAACGAGAACGCCAGCTCTTGTTTCCGGTTTCAGATTTTCCATAACGTTTTTCTCCCCTCTTATCATCTATATCACGTTTCTGACTGTTTCGGACTCGCCTGCATCTTTTTTTCTGCAGACATCCATTCCTTTTTACAGATTTAATCCTGCCGTCTCCTCAAATCCGAGCATCAGGTTCATGTTCTCGACAGCTGCACCGGATGCGCCTTTTCCGAGATTGTCAAACAGCGCCGTGATGATCGTCTGGTCCTCATGTCCGTTGACCACGATTTCCATGCTGTCCTTTCCGGCCATAGTTCCCGCCGCGATCATCGGATCGTCCCAGCCGAACGGATGGACTTTTACAACGTTCTTTCCATTATAATGAGCTGCAAGTGCCTCATGGATATCCTTTGCAGTCGGATTTCCCTTTAACATTGAATTCTGCAGCATCACAGTGACCGCCATTCCTTTATAGTAGTCATCCACGATCGGGCAGAACACCGGCGGAACGTCGAGTCCGCAGATCTTCTGCATCTCCGGCAGGTGTTTATGTTTCAGGCTTAAGCCGTAGATCCTCGGGGTATTGTAGAGAGTCGGTTTCTCCGGAGATTCGTATTCCGCGATCATCTTTTTTCCGCCTCCGGAGTAGCCGGTCAGGGAGAATACGGTGAGCGGTGTCTCCTTCGGGATGATCCCCGCCGCAACGAGCGGATAGACCGGGATCACAAATCCCGATGCATGGCAGCCCGGGTTTGCCGTATATTTCGCATGAACGATCGCATCCTTATGTGCGTCGGAAAGTTCCGGAATTCCATATGCCCAGCCCGGAGCTGTCCGGTGTGCCGTCGATGCATCGATGATCCTTGCGGAATCTTTTTCCACAAAGCTCACCGCCTCTTTTGCCGCCGCATCCGGCAGACAGAGGAACGTGATATCCGCGGCGTTGATGAGTTTCTTTCTCTCATCCGCATCTTTTCTCTTTGCCTCATCGATCATCAGGAGTTCAATATCGTCTCTCAATGCAAGTCTCTCATAAATCTGGAGTCCGGTGGTTCCTTCTTTTCCGTCAATGTATACCTTTGGCTTCATAATCGTTTCTCCTCTCGGTCATAATTTGCTGGATCCCAGTCAGCTTTCCTTCCGGTCCGTGTTAAAAAAGGGATCGGAGCTTTTCTTCTCTGCATGTTTTTGTGGGGGCAGATGCATAAAGCTGAATATTTTCTGAATAATTATGCATAATTATAATCCTATATGTATATTTATGCAAGGGGTTTTTTATTCTTTTTTGCGTTTTTATAAATTCAGAGCGAACACATATAAAAAACGGCACAGGATCGGGTCCCGCAGTCCGGAAATTTCTTTCCAAACAAAAACAGCACAATGATCCTTTTCCAGACCATCATGCTGTTCTCCCGATCCTGTCTTTTGTTTTTCCATGATCCGGACTCATACCGTCCGTTTCACTCTCCGTATCCGAACGCCTCCCGCATGCGGGCAACCGCCTTTTTCTCGATCCTGGATACATAGGATCGGGAAATTCCAAGCTGTCCGGCGATCTCCCGCTGCGTGTGCTCATCTTCCCCGAACAGACCGTAGCGCATCCGAATCACCTTTTTTTCCGTCTCCGTCAGACGGTCCCGGTATGCCTCATAGAGTATCTTCACATCCTGTCCGATGATGACCGTCTCCAGCACTTCCCGGTCTCCGGATTCCAGAACATCAAACAGACTCACCGTCTCCCCGTCTTTATCCGCACCGATCGGGTCATAGATGGAGACTTCCCTGGAGAACTTTTTCCCCGACCGGAACATCATCAGGATCTCATTTGCTATCCTCCCCCCAATGCGTTTTTGATGCACTGAGGGGATTAGTTTTTCCCAGGCGGTCATCCTCCGTATCATCATCTTCGTAATCTACATCGGAAAATGCCACCAATTCATCATTATCGTCCTCATCGTCTGTATTATCAGAAGCAGCAGAAGCGATTTCCGGGTATTCGATTTCATCGTCCTGCACACCGAACAAAACCACATGGGCATTGACTCCGTCCCAGATAACCTTACGCACGATGGTGCGGATGGCTGCTCGTTTCTGTTCTATGGTCATTTCATCAATGCCGTCCTTAAAGACAGTCAGCAGCTGGCGCATCAAGTCAAATTCAACATCACTGAGAGCGTGCTGCGTAGTCAGTCCTTCCAGCTCCTGAATACGTTTTTCAAGGGACTGGTATTCTTCGTTCAGTTGCTCAATTCGCTTTGTTACATGAGCCTTGGCAGGGCTGTCACCCATTTCCACGAGAGAATCCACCAGTGAATTGATTTTCTTCTCTGTTTCTGCCTTCTCTTTTCTCATATCGGAAATCCGCTGTTCGTAGTCCATGCGATTGCCGGTATAGAATTTTCGGCTCTGCTCCAACTGACTGACAAAAGTCTCCTTATCATCTGCAAGCATTTTTACCTGTTCGATGATTGCCATATCCAGTGTATTGCCGTTTGCGTTTTTGCTGTTGCACACGGTACGCTGGCTGCGCTCTTTCATTTTGCACACATAGGTGTAAATCACCTTGCCGTCAGCAGTTTTTCGCTTGCTCATCTTCGGATACATACGCTCACCGCAGCTGCAGAACAGCAGACCGGTCAGCAACGCTTCGTTACTGCGTGGTTTTCTGAAAGACTTGGACTTGTTGCGTTCCAATGACTCTTGAACCTGCACCCACACCTTGCCGGGAATTAGTCCGGGATGTTTGCCAACGGACACAATCCATTCACTCGGCGGTAACGAGATACTCGCTCTGCCTTTTTCCTGATCGGTACGATTATATGCCATCATGCCGTGAACACCGTCAAAGGCATCATGCTCGGAGAACAGGTCTGTATCATTCTTTATAAAGAAATCATACGCCTCTTGGTCAGCGACCATGTAGACCGGATTCTGCAAAATCGCTTTGACCGAGAAACGGGTAAAATATTTTCCGTTCTTTGTCTTGAACCCTTGCTTAATCAACGCCGCTTCTGTCAAAGTCAAAGAATCCGTTTCCACATACAAATCAAAAATCGTTTTGACTATATCTGCTTCTTCCGGAACAAGTTTCAACTTGCAGGCTTTCTTTGCCTTTCCGTCCACTGTAATGCTTTTTATAGCTTCGGATTCAAAGCCGGTAGGGGTTGTACCACCTAACCAGCGTCCGGTCTTTGCCAGCTCATGCATATTGTCACGGATACGCTCGGCAATGGTTTCACGCTCCAACTGAGAAAAAACAGATGCAATATACATCATGGCTCGTCCCATCGGGGTGCTGGTGTCAAACTGCTCCTTGATGGAAATAAAAGAAATATCCAAACGGGCAAGTTCTTCAATCAATCCAGAGAAGTCGCTGACATTACGGCTGATACGGTCAAGACGATAGACAATGATTGCCTTAAACTGTCGCTTTTTTGCTGCATCCATCATTCGTTTGAATGCCGGACGGTTCAGATTCCCTCCGGAAAATCCCTCATCTTCATATACTACGATTTTATCTACAGCGGCATCACCAAAATGCACACGAACATACTCTTTGCCAAGTTCAACCTGATTGCCAATACTCTCGCCTTTCCCTGTAAATTTTGATTTACGGGAATAGAGGGCGATAACATCTTCATTTTGTCGCATCTGCTTTTCCTCCTTCTCTTGCTATGTGATGTATCATGTGCTATTATAACATAAAGTAAGCACCAAGTAAACATGACAGGAGGGTTTTCTATGAAATCGATTTTTGAAGAATTAGGCGGCACCTACACTTTAGGCGAGGACGGAATGTATTATCCGAACCTGGAGCTTCCGGTTGAAGAAGAACCACATTACGGTAAGTATGGTCGTATGCGAATGAATTACATAAAAGAGCATCGCCCGGGGTTGTATACGGAGCTTTTGTTCGACGGAAAGCTGGTATCACACTTGAACGACATTGATGATACGGCTCGTCAACGGATGGAGCTGCTGACTCGACAAATGCAGGAGCAGCATGGTGTAAACGAGGAATTAAAAGCTCTTGATCAGATGATCTGGGTAGGTGCCTGCAATAACATCCGCAATGCTGCGGAGGAAATTGTTTTGAATGAACTAATATATTGCTAACGCCAAGGGAGAGAGCTTGTACACATCATGGGTACAAGTTCTCTCTTTTCCCTTGAATCCGAGTTGGACAGAAGTTGTTTTGACATCCCACCAGCTTGTCGGAAAGTTAGAAAATGCAGAAACCCAAATACTTGTGAAACTATTATGAACATGACTGTTTCCTATTGACATTCTAGTTTATTGAGAGTAAACTATAATTAGTTTATTGACTATCAACTGGAAGGAGAAATCTTTATGGCTGAGATTAAAATGGGCGTAGTGGAATCCCACTTCGCTGATATTATTTGGGCGAATGAGCCTTTGCACTCCAGAGATTTGGTAAAGCTCTGTGAGAAGGAACTGAATTGGAACCGTTCTACCACTTATACCGTGTTACGCAAACTCTGTGAGCGTGGGATTTTCCAAAACAACGGAGGAACTGTTTCCTCTGTGCTGACCAAGAACGAGTTCTATGCTGTTCAGAGCGAGCAGTTTGTAGATGAAACCTTTGAAGGCTCCCTCCCTGCTTTCATTGCGGCTTTTACACAAAGGAAGGGTATTTCTCAACAGGAAGCTGCGGAGATTCGACACATGATTGATGCAGCCGCCGGAAAGGAGTAATCTATGAGTTCACTCTTTTTGAAAATTGTAAATATGAGTATCGCCGCATCTTGGCTGATCCTTGCGGTCGTACTTTTGCGTGTAGTTTTGAGAGAGGCACCTAAGTGGATCAATGTTCTGCTTTGGGGTGCTGTTGCAATTCGACTCTTATGCCCGATTACCATCGAAAGCAATTTGAGCATGGTGCCAAGCGCAGAGGTTTTTCCGAATGAGGTCGTTTCCGGACCATCCTTTGATGTGAATACAGGTTTCAATATCGTAGATACACAAATCAATGATTACCTTGGCGACCGCTACTTTGAAGGTGTGACGGTTCCTGCAAACAACGGAGCTAACATAACAACGATTCTCAGTGTTGCATGGATAGTTGGCATTTTCACTTTTGCTGTATTTGCTCTTGTGAGCTACCGAAAAATCCACAACAAGGTTCGTCCATCGTTAAATGTGCGGGACAACATTTGGATTTGCGATGATATCCAAACACCATTTATCCTAGGCTGCTTTAAGCCAAAAATCTACATTCCGTCCGGAACGGATGAAGTGCAGCTTCCCCATATCATCGCCCATGAGAACGCTCATTTAAAACGCTGTGACCACTGGTGGAAGCCGCTGGGGTATCTGGTTTTAGCAATCCATTGGTTCAATCCGCTTGTATGGATTGCGTATATTTTACTTTGCAGAGATATTGAGTTGGCTTGCGACGAGAAAGTCATTCGAGAATTAAATCAGAGCGAGTCTATTTCCTATTCCGAAACATTACTCTCTTGTAGCGTAAATAGAAGAACGATTTTGGTTTGCCCGCTTGCCTTTGGCGAGGTTGGCGTAAAAGAAAGGGTGAAGCGTGTGTTGAATTATAAAAAGCCTGCGTTCTGGATTGTTGTCGTAGCAATAATTGCTGCTATCGTTACGGCGGTTTGTTTCCTGACAAATCCCAAAACGATTGGTGATTCTATAACACTTGTTGAACAGTCTACACCCGGAAATGGTAATACTTTTACCTATGATACTACCTTTGGTCAAAGTGTAATGAGCGGCACTGTTTATGCCGAGCAGTGGAGTAATGGCACTTGCACAAAATCTACGCCTGCCGTATTAACGAGTGAAGTCGATGAGATAAACATCTTATTGGATGTTCGTCGTGAAAACGGTCATTCAGTAGGTGTTGATATTCAAGTCGATACCAACGAACATGGTGGTTCCTTCATCACATATTTTGCATTCCCTGAGAATTATTCCATCCTCGGATGGAGCTGCAACGGTTATGAGTTGAATAAACCTATTCTAATCCAATCCGAGGCGGAAAAAATTTTGGCAGCTATGGTATTTGATGTGGGAAATGGAGTGAGGGTATTTAGTCCCGAAGTGCTTGTCAATGAACCTGAAAGATTGGAAAATGTAGATTATGCAATCGTGATTCGTGCTTCATTTGATAGTACCAACTTGGGCAATGAAAATTCGGAACATACTTCTCACTCAGCAGATAGTGGTGCTGTGATTCCGATGGTTATGGTGAATGACACACTCTATCTGTACACAGGATTTGAAAATACAGATGCTCACCACGATGTGATGAATGGCAAGATCACATCCTCTGTTCACGGGAACACCAAGCCTACCGTAAATGATCAATCGAATTTTGGCGAGGGATACGCATATCAGTACGGTGCTGCCGAAGGAACCATTGAAATCTACATGGATGGTAAATGGTGCATCTTTGCTACTGAAGAAGTGCGACAGGATATTCAATTTCCTGTTGCTGATGGAGATGTTAACGGATCAAACGGAGCTGAGTCGGGAGAAACTACATCAGTAGTGGCAGGAGTTTCAATGGTGGATGCTTCTAAGATTGCCAGCATTGCTGTAACCAACGGCAATACCGGAGAACAGAAAACAGTTACTGGAAAAAAGGCATATAGCGATGAATACCTTGCCTAACGTGACTATGATGATGGAAAAGTATAAATCCCGGGAAGGCGATATTGAAATTTCAAATCAAAGTGGAAAAGGACTGAAAACCTGGGAATGGTATGATATTCAGAAGTGGGAAAACGGTGAATGACACAGGCTGGATCAGCTGACGGATGGATTGTGGACAGATACTCTATACCAGATTCCAGCGGGAGAAATTACGGCTTTTTCTACGAATTGGAAAACGTGGTATGGCGACTTGTCAGACGGTAAATATCGCATCATAAAGAAAATATATGAAACGATAGAAGATGAAATCCATACTCATTATCTGGCAGTAGAATTTGAAATTCGATAACTGTCCAAGTACAATGTCAAATATAATTATTGCATCCTTAGTAAAGGAATACCATCGCAGATACTTCCAAAGTAGCAGCGATGGTATTTTTTCTGTTGAAAATACTGTGTAGTACGATATGTACACAGGAAGGACAGTATATTTTTCACTGGCTCAGATATATTGTAGAGCAGCAATCCACCACTACCATTCCAAAATCGGAGTGGTAATGGTGGATTTTGTTATCATCGCTCGTAATCTTTTTGCTTTCTTTTGGGAGGTTTTTGCATCTGTGATTCTGGTTCTTTGCGCTGAAGCATTTGAGTAATAGAAGGCTTTCTGGTAACTTCCCCAAGCATTTTCTTCACTTCCAGCTTGCTCTGACGCATCATATCATAATCATATTTAACGCCGTAGATTTTTTGAAGCTGACTGGCTGCGGATTGCTCTTTGCCAGTGCGAAGCTCCATTCTGGTGTCGGTCAATTCGCCTGCATCCACATCGGCAACGGTTTTTTCCAAATCCCTGTATCTCTCCAGTGTTCTGTCCAGTTCGGCAGTGAATTTATTTTCTGCCTGTTCCAGTGCGTCCATCTGTGTATCAAGATTCTTGACTTCCTTTTTGAATTTGGAGAAGGCTGCATCATCCGCACATTCCATACTGTTCAGAAGCATGGACTTTTCGGATTTCAATTCCTCCAAATCCTCAGTCAGCGTAGCAACCTGCTCCGACAATTTCTGATGCTTTATCACATGAATAAAGGGTAGAGAATCCTGTTCTGCACGGAGCTGCTTTCGCTCTGTGTTTTTCTCTTTGATTTCCTGTTTGATTTCCGTATATCGTTCCACGACCGGTTTTACAGCATCCACATAGTCAGAGATTTTCTGCTTGCTGATACGGATATGGCTGATGCGGTACATAAGAACAATCATATTCTCACGCAGGGATTCCAGTGCATTTGCCAGCTCCGGAATCGAAGTTTTTACTGCAGCAGCCAGCTTTTTGACCTTCGCTTTCAGCTCCCGGAGAAGGGCGTTGTCCGCCTTGATCTGGCGATTAATTTCGCAGCGGTCAGAAACGATACCCATCGCTTCCAGCTTTCGTGCGTGATAGCCCTCGTGGATGGTTGGCAGTTCATCCAATCCCTGTGCGGCGTGACTGCGGTGATCGATCCGGGCATCTATCTCCGGATACTGTGCCAAATGCCGATTGGTAACGGTTGCCCATTTTTCCCGCCAGATGAGTAGCTGTTCATCGCTGTTCCAACGCTGAGAAATTGGATTCTGTCTGCCATACTTTGTACTTTTGGGATACTTGTTGGCTCGTTCATAACCTTGCTTCTCAGCTTCTGAAGGTGCCATATACACCTTTCGCTCGCCAACCAGATATTGATACTGTTTCTCCCAGCCCTCCGCCTGTGCGATCTTATATTCAGCAGAGGTAAATCCCCATTCTGCGCCATCCCTCACGCACAGATATTCTTTTTCGGTTTTATGCTGCCATTTACCGTTTTCCTGTAAGGGGCGAATCGTCAGCATAATGTGGGCGTGTGGATTGTGTCCGGGCGGATATGGGTCATGGATTGCAACATCCGCACACATTCCCTCGGCCACAAAATTGTCCTGAATAAATTCTGTGAGAAGGCTCTGCCAGTCTGTCTTTCCCAGTTCTATGGGAAGTGCTACCACAAATTCACGGGCAAGGCGGCTGTCCTTGGTCTTTTCGTTTTCCTCCACCGCATTCCACAGAATGCTTCGGTCACTCCACGCAGCCGGAGCGATTGGCGGAAGAAATACTTCCTGCCAGACAAGCCCTCGTTTTCTGGTGTAATCATGCTGAATCCCATCGTAGTCGTTGTATATCTGTGAACAGCTCAGATATGCGGAAGCCGCCACAGCGGAGCGCCCGGCTCCACGGCTGATGACCTTTGCTTCCAGATGATAGATTGCCATTCTTCATCACCGTCCTTTCGCTTTTGTTTTTGTTGCTTTTTAGAAAAAGCAAATGGGGCTTGGCAACAATGCCCATCTCTGCAACAAAGCTGCCGGTGGCAGGTTTTTGCAGACAGTTGGTGGAATACCGTCGGTTAAAGCGACGGTATTTTTTATAGGTGGTAACACCGACCACCAGCTGCGTGGACAATGACAGCAAGCTCGCAGGATTGTGGCATTGTCCATAAGGCTCCCGCAGGAGCCGCATCCGCCTCGCAGAGCGCACGGCCCCGAAGGGGATACCACCGCCCGATGTTATCGGGTGGTGAGTAAGTGCGCCCTTCGGGAATAGAGATACTTTCGTACCTCAATGTTTTTCCGTAACTTCTGCACTTAATCGTCTTTCCAGCTCCATTTTTAGATTATCCAAGTCCATTATCTGTGCTTCCGGGAATACGTTTTCCAGAATAGCTCCCTGCTGAATCAATCTTCTTGTGCGCTGTTTTCTCTCTTTCTGACGGTTTCTGGCTTCAACCGCTTCCTGTCTGTGTTTCGCCTGCAATAATTTCTTTTCATCCTCGGTCATATTTACGTCCTTTCTGACCATATCCGGTCTAACTGATTTTTATTTGGTACTTGTTTTAGAAAAGAATGGTGCCGGGATTGTTGCTGCATGAGCGGAATTATCAATGCACCGCTGATTAGGAGACAATCCGGCACCGCCGGTCTTACGTTCCAGTACCGCTTTCCAGTATTTTCCGTGCTTCTTTCATGCTTTCAGCGGCATTTCTCTGCCGGATATTCTGATTGTTGATTCTCAGCGGCACACACCGTTCCAATACTCGGTCATAGATACGGGAGCGAGTCAGATCCTGCGGATTTTTCAGTTCCTCCAAGGTCATATTAGTTGTCACAATCAGTGGCAATTTGCTGCGATATCGGCTATCAATGACATTGAATACCTGTTCCAAGGCAAACTCCGTACTGCGCTCAATTCCCAGGTCATCAATAATCAGCAGACTGTACTGGTTCAGGCTGTCGATATATTGGTTCTTCTCCTCGGAATACAGCCCGGACAGGGCGTTGAGAATCCGGGAGAAATTGGTCATCAGCACCGGAACACCCTGCTCCAGCAGAGCGTTGGCGATACATCCGGCAAAAAAGGATTTTCCGGTTCCCACATCGCCCCAGAGAAGCAAGCCGATGGATTTTGCCTTCATTTCGCTCCAATGGACAACATAGTCATGGGCTTTCTGCATTTCCGGGTTGTAACCCTTATCATTGGCAAAGGTGTATTCCCGCAGGGACTTGTCCTGTAAGCCGTTGGCTTTCAGACGGGACACCTGATCCAGAAATTCACGGTGCTTTCTCTCCGCTTCCTCTTTATCCTGGACTTCCTGCTGACAGCGGCAGCGAATGGGAACCACCATTTCCTTTCCAAGAACAACCACATGGTGCTGCCTGGGTGTTTTACATTTGGCGCAGTGGATGAGGTTGTCTGATTCATTGCGGTATTCATCTTCCTGCAAAGGGCGGTCAGAAAAGATATTCTGAATGGTGCCAGTGATTTGGTTCATAGGCTTTCATCCTCCTTACATTCATAGCTGCGTCTTACGGGAGCCGGGTGATCCTGCGTATACCAGCTGTGAATCGTAGCAGCGTGGTCTTGATACCGCTTCCCGCTGGAACGTATATAGCCAGACAGCTTTTCGATATATTCCCGGTATAATGGTATTTCCTTTTGAAGCTGTGCCAGCTCCTTTTCATTCAGGAAAACATTTTGATATTTTCCGTAAGCGGTGCGGTCAGCCTTACTCCCTTGTTTCTTTATCTTGTTATTGTTCTTTTCATTATTACTTCCGGACACTTTTCTTTCCCTTACAGAGACAGTTTCCTGTCCGTCAGACGGATAGGTTTCTGTCTGTATCAGGGAAAGATTTCTGTCCGTCTGCACCAGATATTCCGGTGGGACTTTTACATAGATTTTGTTTGGCAATCCCGGTCCCTGACGCTTGCGGAAAATCAAATCCGTTTTTTCCAGAACTGCCAGAGCGGTCTTAACAGACATTTCGCTTTTGTGCATGGTTTCTGCCAAATCCTTGATTGGAAAGAATATGAACGCACGCCCACGCTCATCTACCCAGCCTTCGTTTTTCTGTGAAAGTCTTGCTCTATCCAACAAAAGTACATACAGTATTTTTGCGGTTTCACTCAGCTGCTCCATATCCAGTAAAAATCGTGGAAATGCCATATACGGCGGTATCAGGGTATCCTTTATTAGAAACTGTGTCATGCGTTCACCTCCTTCCGTTGTCAGAATAGATACCGGTTATTCCCCAAGAAAATCCCAGTCAAGGTCTGCATCTTCCGGTTCGGATGCTGCAACAGCTACCTGCGGTGTAATCTGAGCAATACCAACCATACAGCCTGCCAAATATACCGGTAGGGTCCTGTTCATGGCATTTTCCACCGCTGTTACAATCTGCTCCACGAAGCGTTCCTCACGCTCTCTGGTTTCCAGATACGGCTCATCTTGCTTCTTGTAGTAACGGTCAAAGTAGTCCACCAGAGAAATGGCGATAATCTGGCTGTAGGATTTGAATTTCTTTTTATCCATCGTTTGCAGATACTGCCACGCCCGGTTCTGCACATCCTTGTCCAGATTGAAACGAAGATTTGTGCTGCGGATATTCTCACTCATGCTTACTCCTTCCTGCGAAGGCTGGCATGGGCGAGATATTCATATCCCTTAGCAGTCGCACAAATATCATCCAGAATGGTTACACGGGTTTCATCGTACTGCCCGAAGTTTCTGACCAGACAGCCACCACCGCCAACAATATACAGTCGCATCAGTTCCGGATTGTATTCATAGCGGCGGAGTGTGGCGAAAATATCCGCTACATACCTTTTCGCAATGGCAGTGATACAGTCCAGATAAGGCTTGCCGATGTCCGCTGTTCCATAGCGAAGCACCTGCTCAATGGTGACTTCTTCGATTTTGACACCAAAGCTGTCCAGCACGGCATTTTTAGCAGCGATCATACACTGGTTCACACCAAACTTCTCTGTCCAACAACGGCTCTCCACCGCCTTTTTATTGTTGATATAGAGAATGTTCATGGTGCCGTTTCCGATGTCTGCAAGGAGATTGGTTCCCTTGAAATCGCCCAATCTGCTGACAATAGCGGGATAACCTTGAGGGAACAAACTGCATCCGACAAAATGGAGCTTGTACTCCTTACCATTGAAATGGAAAGATACATATTCATTGCGGAGCAGGTAAGTTCGGAAATCTTCACGCTGTTTGCGAACCCAGGTCAGCGGCAGACCGGCAGCCAGATGAACATCTGCTTCACGGATGCCATACGCATTCAGCTCTCTGGCAACTGCCATCAGAGTCAAAAGATAATAGTCCTCATCCATGGCTTTGTCCGGAATAAATTCCTTGTGTCCCTCTCCGATGCGGTAATAGGTGCCGTTGTATTCCAGAATGTTACCGGAGAAAATCGGTTCTGTGTCATAGGCAGTAATGCCGGTAGGGGTGACGGTGTTTGCTGTTTTGATGTTGCCGTAGCCATGATCTACGGCGATAATTTTGATGCTTTTCAGTTCTTTCATTTGCTTAATTCCTCCTCAAAAAATTTGATAGTCATAAAAAATGCCCTCTTTTCAGTAGATTTGCTTTGAAGTGGCACCGGATTTTTGAATTTGGTGCTGTTTTCATTGCAATTTCATTCTACTGGAAAGAGGGCAAAAGCACATTGAGCGTGGATTGAGTGGAAATTGAGTAAAAAAAGAAGCAGCCACACACCGTAGTGCATGACTGCTATACAAAATCATTTTTCCTTTTATTCTTTTGGCAAATAACTTTTGTCTATTGAAAGATTAACACAAGTTGCTACTGCAATATAGATTACTAAAATAATAGCCTCTAATACCAAAGTATTATACGGACGAGGGTAGAATCCTGCCGCAACACTTACGATAAATCTAATCGGGAAATAAAGTCCCAACCAAGCAGAAATTTTGTAAAACTTTCTACGGAAGTTCTTTGTTTTTTCTGTTGCACTGGATACTTTCTTCTGATACGCATATTCAAACCCGCCAATGGCTGCAACAAACGGCAGGAAACTTAGAAATGCAAAAAACACATTTTGAAGAATGAACATTGTCATAAACTGCATCAAAAGTATCATCACTTCAAGTGTCACCAGATAGATCATAATCTGACCGAGATTATCGTTTTGAACTTCTTTTATCTTCGGCAAGTCATTATCACTTTGGTAATCATCGTTCAGTAAGTAATCTGTTGTAACATCAAACAGCTTGCTAAGTTGAAGAATGTTATTTGCATCAGGCATCGCAGCTCCTGATTCCCAACGAGAAATAGCTTGTCTTGATACATCCAGTTTTTCAGCCAAATCCTCCTCGTATAATAAGTTCGTAGGCAAGAAATATCGCTTATGAACTTATTCTTTTTATGGGTATAGATGGTAAGGACATCCAAGAGGAACTCCCCTCATCCTGAATCCCATCCATACGGTCAACAGTTACTTTTTATATGATTCATCCTGTGTTATGATATCAGGCAGAGTCTGATGTCCGAAGGCACTGCTTTTCCTCCTTTCAGCCGGCTTTGGCCGTGACTGCTTTTTTAGCATTCAGCCTGGCACATATGGCACATTCCGCTAACACAGAATTTTCGTCCCCCGCCGTAGCTCCAGCAAGAAAGGCTGGCCGGGTGCATGCTCATTGCGCGAGGCTTCGGTCACCATATGCAGCACAGGATAAACCTTTTACTTCAGGCTCCACAAATCCAGATCGGAAAGGATGTGATATCTTGTTAAAGATCAACTATATGTCCACCTTGTTTGTAGGTATTGATGTAAGCTCAAAATCCAATGCGGTCTATGCCATGGATTTTGAAGAAAACAAGTACATCTCATCCTCATTTGGCAACAATCAGCCCGGCGCTGATGAACTTGCCGATATGATCGCTAAATGCATGCAGAAACATAAAAACCTTGATACAATCATCGTTGCTTTAGAGTCTACCTCTGTTTACAGCGTCCATATCGCAAATTTTCTTTCTACATGTGAGACGCTTATGCCGTACAAGCCCTATGTTTTCTGTGTCAACCCCAAGGCTACATCCAATTACCGTAAATCCTATATCGGAATGGAAAAGACGGATCCTATCGATGCTTTTCTCATTGCTGACTTCGCAAGGGTCGGCAGGACGAAAAAGCTTGAGCCTTGGCGCGGCGGCCAGTTTATCGCCCTGAAGCGTCTTACCAGGCATCGCATGCACCTGTCAGAATGCATTACCAGGGAAAAGACCTACATGGTTTCAAACCTGTATCTGAAGTTCAGCGAACTGCAGCTTCTTGAGGGTGATAACAAGCCGTTCAGCAATATTTACGGCGCAACATCTTCTGCCATACTGACGGAGTTCCTGTCCCCCCAGGAGATCATCGACCTCTCAGAGGAAGAACTCCTTTCGTTCCTCGCTGAAAAAAGCAGGAACCGTATTTCTGACATATCCAGGACATCCGAGCTTTTGCGGAAAGCCGCAAGGGACTCGTACCGTTTGGATCAATGCATGTATGAACCACTGAATATTTCACTTGCAAGCTCATTTAACTGCATCCAGGCCTATCAAAAAGAAATAAAACTGATAGAGCAGGCAATTGAAAAGTGCATCAATGGGATGAACCCGAATGCGTTTCTTATCCTGAAGTCCATTCCCGGTATCGGACCGGTATGGGCCTCCGGCATGCTGTCCGAAATAGGCGACATAACTGCGTTCCACTCATCCGATGCACTTGCAAAGTATGCCGGTTTGTACTGGCTGAAAAACGATTCCGGCGATTTTATTTCCGAGGACAATCAAGTCTCAAAAGTCGGGAATCCGTATCTGCGCTATTATCTGGGAGAAGCGGCTAACAGCGTCAGGAAGCATGTGCCAGAATACACTGAGTATTATGCAAAAAAATATGCTGAAGTTACCAAGCATCAGCACAAAAGAGCACTCGCGCTTACATCTCGTAAACTTGTACGGCTTGTTTTTGGATTGCTGGTCAAAAACCAACTGTACACCGGCGAAAAGCTGGACACTCAATCAAATATCAACAAGAACTGATGTTCGCCTTTGGATTTTCCGCCGAAGGTCTATTAAAGTTACCCTTTTTCCTGAAAAATATATCAAAATCTTTTTTAAAAACTCTTGACATATCACCAGAATGCTGAGACATTCCATTGGACTTTCTCAGTCCTACAATTTTATCAGATAGTTTCATATGAAATCCTCCTTTGCTTGGTGACTTCATTGTACTTAAAATCACTATAATTCACCACCACACCGACTTTGCATATCCGCAACAAGAGTTTACATTGTACTATTTTTCAAGAATTTGCGGGTCAAGAAGGAAATCATAGATATTCACGGTCAAAATACCATAGTTATCATAGTACGGCTGTACAATATCTTTTGTAATAACAATCTTCTTGAAAGAATCGTCTATCTTTCTAAACGGTCTGATTTCCTGAGTACGTTTCGCTTCATCAGGTAATGAATAAGCTGACTGGATATAATATCTGGAAGAACCGAGATTGCATACAAAATCAACTTCCAGCTGTTTACGGGTTACCTTTCCTTCTTGGTCTTTTTCCGCAATAATAACAACACCAACGTCCACGCTGTATCCACGCATACGCAGTTCGTTATAAATCACATTTTCCATGGAATGTGTCTGCTCAAACTGACGGAAGTTAATCCTTGCGTTGCGAAGCCCAAGATCAGAGAAATAGTATTTCTTTGGAGTTTCAATATATGCCTTACCCTTGATGTCATATCTCTGTGCTGATTCAATCAGGAAAGAATCCTCAAAACAATCCAGATATTTCTTGATCGTTTTTGAAGTGATTTTAGATTTTTTTACAGTCTTAAAGGTATTCTTTAACTTCTCAGGATTGGTCAGAGAACCAATAGCAGAGGAAAGGATATTCAGCAGGTCTTCCAGTTCTCCAATATTTTTAATCCGGTTACGTTTGAAAATATCTCGAATATAAATTTCGCTAAACAGGTTTTGCAATGCTGCCGCCTTATCGCTGCTACTTTCACGAAGAACGACCAGCGGGATGCCTCCGTAAAGCATATATTCAGACAATCCCATATACTTGTCGCCTTTGAAAACCGACATAAATTCCGAAAAACTCAGTGGATACATATGGACTTCATCTCCACGTCCGGCAAACTCCGTAACAATATCTTTGGACAGGAATTTTGCATTACTTCCGGTTACGAATACATCCATATTATCTTTGCGAAGATAACCATTCAATACAGATTCAAAGCAGTCCATCAGCTGAACTTCATCCAAAAGCAGATAATACATTCCATCCGTGGTAACTTGGGAACGGATATATGCCATAAATTTCTCCGGATCAACTCCACGTTTTTCTTTTTCAATTTTGATAAGGCTTTCTCCAATCAAATACAGGTCATCTGCGGAATCAAACGCAAAACGAATAATATGGTCAGCAGGGACACCGGACTCTAACAAGTGATTATAGAAAATATTATTCAGCAGATAGGACTTTCCACATCTGCGAATACCTGTAATTACCTTAATCAATCCATTGTTCTTTCTTCTAATCAATTTGTCTAAGTAAAAATCTCTGCGAATCTCCATACGATAACCTCCTTAGGAAAGATTTTTGCAACTTAATACAGTTTTCTGTTCTATATTACCATATCGCAACCTTCAAATCAATATGTATAACCGGTTTTAGGAAAGATTTTTGCAACTTAACACAGTTTTCCGTTCTAAAGCCTATTATATGCTTCAATCAGGATATTATCCCTGTATTCTCTCATTGTTTTATTCTGTTTCAACAAAGGAAAAGCAGCCACACACCGTTAAGTACATGGCTGCCCAAGGCAGTTCTTTATTTAATTTGAGGCTACGACAGACTGCGATTTGAAAAATGATGATTTTATAAACTATATACCCACTAATCCCATTGTAACTTAATCTTGCCATCTGCTTTTTCAAATTTAAGTATTAGATCTATAAATGAGTAAATCCTAAATTTTGCACAAAAGAAAGACACCCTCTGCTGAATGATGTATAATTGAAGTGCGACCAACAACCTACTCATTCAAACAAGGGGGTGCCTATTGCAGGCATTATACATCATTCCAATAAGATTTACAATTACTTTAAAGTTCTCAACCTCAACTGTTTTTTATCCGATATTTACCTGCAGCATTTTATGGCTATCATTCTTTCTACCTTTTTGCGTGGATACCGTGGCAAAACAACGGATTTCGCCTTGACCAGCCAACATCATAGAACGATTGTGGCTCACTTCCTGAATCAGGGAAAGTGGAATGATTTCCTTTTTCAGGATGCCCTAAGAAACAGCGTTGCATATTTGATCTACCGGGAGGCGACTATTTCCGGTCAGCCTATCTTTTGCATTGTGGATGATACGATTGCTTCCCATACAAAGCTTTCGTCACAGGCTTTGCATCCAATCGAAGCTGCGTATTTTCATCAATCTCATCTGAAAGGCAGACAGGATTATGGGCACCAGATCGTGTCCGTCATGCTTTCTGCAATGGAATCACTCTGAATTATGCCGTTATTCTGTATGATAAAACAAAATCAAAGATCCAGATCATACAGGATATTGCTGCAGAACTTCCTATTGCACCGATAGTTTCCTACTTCCTTTGTGACAGCTGGTATACTTCAGCCAAAGTCATGGATTGCTTTGCTAAAAAAGGATTCTACACCATAGGGGCTTTAAAAACCAACCGAATCCTCTATCCTTGCGGAATCCGTCAGAAAGCCAGTGCATTTGCCCTTCACTTGCGGAAAACAGATCCAAACATCAGCCTTGTGACCGTTGATAAAAGGCAGTTTTACGTATATCGGTATGAAGGGAATCTGAATGATGTTCCCAATACAGTGGTTCTACTGAGCTATCCAACACCATGTTTTGGGATTCCAAAAGCACTGCGGATCTTTGTTTCAACGAATGCAGCATTATCCACGCAGGAAATCCTGAGACTTTATACCCAACGCTGGCAAATTGAACTGTTTTTCCGACAAAGCAAGAAAAAGCTTGGTCTGGATAAATATCAG
This sequence comes from Pilosibacter rotomagensis, assembly GCF_045062245.2. NCBI lineage: Bacteria > Bacillati > Bacillota > Clostridia > Eubacteriales > Clostridiaceae > Pilosibacter > Pilosibacter rotomagensis. The sequence goes on from NZ_CM170323.1 coordinate 2,266,357, forward strand.
CTGCGTTCCCAAAAAGGAATCCAGAGATACTGGCTGATGATGTCATTTGTCCATTATATGTGTTGCACTTGCAAAGGAACCTATATTTTTTTACATATAGAATAACCAACTTCTTCCCAAACAGGATCCTTTAGATAATCTATTGCATCCGAAATAATAATAAGCAAATCCATATAGCATTTGGGTGATGATTCCTCTTTTTTATATAAACTCAAAATATACTCAAAATAGCCATCAATAAAGTTGACAGACCATTTCTGCGACTCACTACCTTTCATGAAATAACACCTACCTTTATAAATTTAGTCCAAAAGAAACCAACGATATCAGCCATGAAACTCCAAAATAAAAAACAAATGACATAATTCCAGCTGTATTAAAAAAAACTACTAATCTACTTTTTTCAGAAATAATTTTTTCTAATAATTTCTTTTTACAATAATACAAATGTAAAAGTATATTCTTCTTACTACAGAGCAATAGCAGGATTAAAAGCATTAAAAAGAGTCCTGCATTTAATAACATGGTTAAAACCATATTCATTGAAAAGGAAAACAATTTATTTTCCCACAAGAAAATCCCCAGATTATGAATAACATGAAAAGTAATAGCATACCATAAATTTCCTGTGAGGCAGACCAAAACACCTGAAAAAAAACCAATCAAAAGAAATATTAATAATAACCCCTGACCATGCATTATAGCAAACAGTATAGTTGTTGCTAAAATTGCAAATCCCTCCCCATAAGACTTCAGCTTAGACCATAGAATTCCCCGAAAAATCCATTCCTCTACCAGAGGTCCCAGTATTACACCTGTGAAAATATCTAAACCACTGTGTAAACTTTTATCATTCATCATTACGATGTCTTGAAATACTTTTGCATACAAAAACAAAAAGAATGCACAAAAAACATGGGATAAAAATATTACAAATGCCGTTAATAAACCTTTTTCCAATACGGATAATTCATATTTGTTTTTAGAATAACATGTATCCAGCAAAGACAACCTTCCCCATTTTTTCATTCCCACCCATACGATACCAGCCCAAAATATATAAAAAGCCATATTTTCAGCAAAAATCGGCATTATTCGCATAAGTATTAGCGAACCCAAATACGCAATCAATAAGATCCATCCTATTTTGCCGGCAATTATTTTTAATTCACATTTCCTTTGTTCGTCCATCGTGCATATATTCTCCATATAAAAATGTCCCATAATTATCCTCCTGGTTTTAATTTGCTCCTTGCAACTTTTAAGCAAAAATTATACTATAACTTATTAAAAAACTCTTCACGTTTCTTTAATGTTCGAATAGCAATCCTGATTAGTTGCAGATATTTTGCTTCTAAATTTCTCTTTCCAGTTAAGCGGTTACAGAGCATGTGGCATATTGAAAGCAAAATGTGTTGTTTTGTCTCAGTTAATGTAGGTGCAAAATACAATGCTTTTTTCAGGAATTGTAACTTTTCTTTTCTTTTTAAATAAATTGACAAACTTTCTTTTAATCGCTCATCAATATTTTCTATAGCTCCCTTATCCAGTTGGAAAAGTATCATTATCTTTTCCGATGTGCAAAGGAAAGTCATGACTTTAGCACTTTTATGAAATCTATAGCGTAGTTTTGTGCAATTTTTCAAATTTGCTCATTTATAGTATTAGAAAATATCTACATTTTTCATCGACAGTCAACATACCGGTTTTTATCTCTGGTGTCAAATCTAATATGGTCTCTTTATTTTCATTTTCTACAATAACATGGATACTTCCTTTTGAGACATCGCCATCCAACTTAAAAGTATATTAACGACTTTCGTTAAATTTTATTACCTTTTTTACATATCCGCTACAAGATGAAAAAGAAACTTCGCATTTATTTTTCCCTCTGAGTGAAACAACAAATAATAAGGCTCGTTTTGCGTTCAAAATCATATATCCGTTGACCCATAAAAAATAAAACAAAACCAACATTGAAATAAATACAATCGCTAATTTCATGAATTCACTCATGCCAACACCTCACAAAATTCAATTTTTCGCATCCAACCACTGTCTACCTAATTGCACCCCAGCCTGAGTATAAGTTTCTAATATGTCCTGCTTCTTTTCTTCAATCAGTTCCGGTTCAGCATCAAACAGCACCTCATAGATAGCCAGAGCGTTCTTAAAGTGTGTGGTAGCTTGCAGCACATCGCCGATTGACAGACAGATATTGCCCATAGCTTCTTGTACAACGGCATAATCACCGGACACATCAGAGTTAGATTCTTTGATGACACGAGACAGCCTTTGTAATGCAGATAACCCGAGGTACGGCTCACCCATATCCGTCAGCAGTACCGCATAATTGGTGATTTGCGGAATACTGTCATGATAAGGCGCCAAGCCGTATTGCTCAAGCAAGTGAATACCCGTTTCCATATGCTGCTTTGCCAGTTCCAACTTACTGGTCTGCTTATACAGACCGCCAAGGTTTGCATGGAGATTCGCTGCAAGAAGGGCGTTCTCTGCGGTCACTTCGGAGATCAGCGTCACAGCTTCTTTTTCCAGCTTGATTGCCTTTTCCGGTTTCTTCTCATTAGCGGCACGGAAGTCCAGAAGCAAAGCACGGTCAGAAACAGAACCAATGGTATTGTCTTTCAGCATAGAAGCCAGTTCTGTCAAAATCAATTCCATTCCAGATTCATAGCCATACTTCTGCATATACGGAAAGGAATCTTCCAAAAACCGGAGATAGGATGCAGTATCGTCTTTTTCAATCGAAGTCACGATATTATTGACCGTCTGGAACAACTGTTTGTAATAGGAAACTTCTTCGCCATGCCGTAGACAAAGTTCCTGCAAGCTGTTGAGCAGGGTGTGGCAGTTCCGGACAGAAGGCTTGGTTTCTGTAATTGCTACTTCCTGAATCATCGGATGCAAGGCAATCGAATGACAGGACTTTGTCTGTATGAATCCTTTTTCCACCAGATCGTTGATGGTATTCATATTCCGAAGCATCAACCAGCCTGCAAACACACGGGAACTGATACCGGTTGTCGGTACAAACGCCATGCTCCGCATAATATCCTGTTCATCACCGGCAAGCTGATACAAGGAAAACAATGTATGGATATGGTCATAGTAAGTTGCCTTGCGGCTCTGACCGTCCTTGGTGATGCCGATTTTATCATCAGCATCCAAGGATGTTTTTTCTTCTTTCAGCTTTTCCAGCAAATCCATCGGCTCCAGAATACCCGTTTCAAGCAGTCGAGCTGCCAGTTCTACCGCCAACGTGTGACTGTGAACCGTATCAATGATTTGTTCCAATACACTCTGGTATTTTTCTGCGTCCGAGAAAAAGCAACCGGCAATGGATAATAACGCCTGCTTGCCTGCAATTTCGGTTACTTCCATGGAATCGTAGTTATCAAATCTGCTGCGGGTCGTGAACAACATACGGCAGCGATATTTCATCACAACAGAAAGAGTGCTGTCCTGAGAAGCCGTAGTATTAAAATTATCTACAATAAACAGCGTATCTTCTTTCAATGTACGCAGGAAGCGATTGTGTTTGCGGAAGCGTTCCTGCTCGCTGTCATCCGGAAGGTCATCAGCAAAATCCATATCCGCTATATCCTGCATCAGATTACCGGTATAGGTCAGATACAGAACATTGGTGTATTCCTTGCGGTGCTGCTTTGCATAGGCTTTTGCCAGTTCGCTCTTACCGATACCGGCGATGCCATGAAGAAATACCTTTCCATGCTCCAATAACAATTCGTGAAGCATTTCCAGTTCTTTTTCACGTCCGCAGAAATGTCGGCAAGGCTTTGGTGCTCCTTCATCAGCAATGAAATCACTGAGAATTGGAGAAAGCTTTCCGTCAGCAAGGAGATTCTTTACCTTTGGGTCACGCTTGATAAACTCACGCTCCATGCCGAAGCAAAGAACATCCGCTATAAACGATGCTTCATCCTCTCGGCTATCACAAGGATAGTGCCGGGAGCATTCTTTTTTTACTCGTTCCGAAATGGTATCATCCTGCATTAGCAGTCGGTATACTTCCTGTGCAGCCATAGAACTATCATACATTGAAAGCAGTACATTGTTTTCCAAATCTGCTGCCAGTTTTTCACGATTGCCATCTCTGGAATAAAACTGCGTTATTTTCGGACTGATTTTTGCCTGCCCGGTGAACCAGCGGCAGACCAATGCCATATCAAATGTAATCGTTTCCTTTGTTTGGGTAAACAAGGAGCTAAAAACATCTTCTAACAATGCAGTTTGGTTTGTATCGTAATCGTCGCTGATAAAGCGTCGAACAATGGTCATGACTGAACTGAAATCACATCTTTCCATAAACAGCCCTCCCTTCGAAAAGTAGTCAATTTATGGTCAATTGGCACTCAATGTGCCTTTGACAGTTTCTTGATAGAATGATATCACGAAAGAAGTTCCGAATATCTTACCTTTTATTATAGCATCAATTCCTATTTTTTGAAGTAGCAAAGCGGCTGCAGTAATGTGGTTATAGCGGACAACTTCTCTCTCATAAACTGAAATACCGAGGGAGGTGCGTGGTATCGCAAGAAAGAGTGCTCCAATCAATGTAATTGTCCATTATCCTAAAACAGAACAGGGGAAACGTGAATTGGCAGAGCGAGTAGCCGGTGTCCACGCAGATATGGTCAATCAGTATATCAAAAAATTAAATTGTCCATCCGATCAAAAGGCGGAGTTGCTGGGTGCGGTTATCGCATCCGCAAAAAAGGAAGCAGGTGAGCAAACCGATTAAGGCCCCCTCACCTGCTTTTCTTATGCTTTTATTTTCCCTTTGAAATACTTGTTCCAGGAATTGATGTTCATTCGCTTTTGATGATCTTCCCATGCTCGAAGCAGATTAGGTGAAATTCCCATCAGCCGAGCAAACGGTTTCTTTTTTAGTCCCAAACTTTCACGATATTCTCGTATCATCTTTCCTTGTCCTTTATATAAGAAGCGATTGTAATCATCCAGCAGGTCATCCACCGGTACTCCATATAGCTCTGCCAACTTGTCCACAATCTCCTTTGGATAGTAGTCAACATATCCGACTTCAAAATCTATGTAATGTCCACGGCTGATACCGATCAGCTCTGCAACTTCCTTTTGCATCAGGCCCATGTGATGACGGCACCAACGGAGCCTGTCCGGTACATTGGGAATATCTTCGTAGTTCTGATACTGCTGATTGAACAGCTGTGCTTCCAAGATCTTGCGAGGGGCGATCGGTCGGAAACTATGGATATACATAGGTGCATACCTTACGCAGCCGTCCAAAGCAGAGCAAAGGATATACATATTCTCGGATACCTGTGCCAAAATACGCCATCTCGGTTCTTTTCGGCTCTGGGGATACTGGTTTGGAACCATAAACGCATCCGTGAGAGGATAGCATTTTCCACGCATTTGACGGCATAGGTCGCCAGTCTTGATCCTTTTTCCGCATTAAACGTATTGACTGCCTTGATCAGGCCGATGGTTCCAACTGACAGAAGATCGTCCGTCTCATATCCGGACTGCTGGTATTTTTTGACCACATGTGCGACCAGCCGAAGGTTCCGGCTGATCAGCACCTCTCTGGCTTCCAGGTCGCCCTCTTTGCAGCGTCTTAAGTATTCCCGCTCTTCCTGCGCGCTCAGTGGTTTCGGAAATGTCTTCAAAGAAAGCCGCCTTAAGCTTCATTACTTTATTTTATGCGGTGGACGCGCGGCGGGTGCTTTTACATCTTTTCCTTATTTTCTCCGCTTGCGGCCAGCTCATATCCCAGCTCTCTTCCCAGTGTCTGGGCTATGTCCTTCACCTCACAGGCTTTCAGCACTTTCTGCCTGCAAAGGCATAAAGGTTATCGTCTCTGTACCACATACCGCCCAAAATCAAAGCTGTTATTTCTTCCTATATGGAACAGTTCTCCTGCCAGAAGTTCTTCCAGTCTCTCCTCCGGAACCTCTTCGAAGATCACATATCCCTGAACTCCGCTTAATTCCATTCCTTTTCTGTGCGTGCTGGAATATCGTCTGACCGAGGTCTCTGCCGATCTCGCGTCGATGATCTGCGGCCACGTCTGCGGTTTTTCCAGTTCTGTCCCGATCTCATCGAAGGCGCTCATCATCTGGATCTTCCGGTGGATCGCGCGCCAGATCGCTTCCGCATCAAAACATTTCAGATCGATCCGGTCCTTCCGCAGTGCCAGAGGTCTCAGGAAATGGACCAGATAATCGCCGTTCTGCGCCGGCTGTTCTCCCGAAAGTTCCCATTTTCTCTTCCGGATATACTCTCCGACCGTGTGTACCCGGAAATGTTCCATATGGATCTCTGTATCATCCAAAAGCAGCTGTTCTTCTTCCGTGTAGACCGCCGCGATCTCAAACTTCGCCTGTTCTTTCCCGAGTCCGCATTGTCCGAGGCGCCAGAACGCATCCAGATACTGGGCGAACAGCGGGATATTGCGCCCGAAAAGCTTCAGGCGGAACACGAACCCGTGCCCCTCGTCCATCACCGTATCCAGATTGTCGCATTCGATCAGATACCCAAGACTCTCCTTTCCCGTCACATACCCGGGTTTCAGCCGCATCGGTGTGTAAAAAGCATTCCAGACCATGCAGTTGTCCTGAAACCGGCACGCTTCACAGTCCCGGTCCGCAATGCAGTTTTTCCGGAGCAGCATCTCCCCAAGACCTCCTCGCAGCGCGGAAACCTTGTTCTCCGGCACCGCGACTCTCTGATAAAATCTCAGACAAAACGTCAGCGTGATATACGGGATGTCCATCCAGGTCATGTTTTCCTCATTTTTTCTCATATCGTTACTCCTAATTTCTGGTCATATTTCAAAACAGCCAGTCATTTTTGCTGCTTCAGACAGAACCCTTTAGTATTCCCTGAACTGGATAAACTGAAAGACGCTCTTCTTCTCCGTTCCCGTCTTTCCATATACTTCCTCCACCACACGTTCACTGCAGGCAGCAACAACCCGTACCCCGGCTTTCTTCAGTCTTTCGATCACATGATAGCTGAGGCAGAATTCTCCCTGGCACATCACGCATTCCGGCTGCTTTTCAAGGATCATGGCTGCATAGTGTTCCGCCAGATCCTGAACCGCTTTCCTGTCTGCATGGGCGCTCACCGCCGGGAAAGGCAGGTCCTCGATCAGTCCGTACTTTTCTGCTTCCGTCTTCTGTTTTTCGCCCCACATGCTGCTCGGATGATTTGAAAAATTTATAAACATCTCTTTTTCTCCTTCTTTAACCGATATATCCTGGTTCCGGATCGGAACTCTGTACTTACATTGTAGTATAGGAATTTCACAAATATTTGTCAAATGCGTTCCTGGTTTCCAAATTACCCGCACACGGTGTCCTATCCATTTTCCCCTCCACTTAATTTATAAAACTAATTTTTTGTTTCTTTCCCTATTTATCTCGTAAAAAACTTGCATAATTATGTATTCAGAGTTATAATAATAAAGCTTTTTATAAAATTTTTATATTTTTCATAAAAGTATAATAATTCATGCACAAAATCAATATTAGAAATGGGAAGCCGAATGCAATACACAAGAGAGTCCGCGATCGAGCGGCTGTTAAAAAACTACGAACCTTTTTACGATATTCATATGATGATCAATGGCGATCGCTCTCCAATCACAGCCCGCTGCGATTTTTTTGAGCATTCCGGACAGTATGTCATCTCAAAAAAGGCAGAATTATGGTCCGCGGAAAACGAGGAATTTCTCTATCTCGTCAACATTCCGCATCTGACTTTAGAGACCTTCGAGGAATTAAAATCCGAGATCCATGCTGACGGCATGAAACGGATCCATGTCGGTCCGGGCCATATGGCTTCCTATATTACGGCAGTCTTTGTCTGCGATACCTGTGATGAGGACGCAAGGAAAGCCCTAAAAAAATGCCGTATTTACAAAAGTTTTCATTTTTCCCTGCATGGCTGGATGAATTTTCATGCGGCGTTGGTGGAGGTGGCTGACGGGAAGGTCACTTCAAACGCAAGCGGTCACCATGTTGCGAAAATTTTGAAAAAAGTATTATATGATACCAGGGGGAAAAGGTCATAAATCCGATGCAGGCTTGCCTGCAAGAGGTTTTTTGACCTTGGACCCCGCCAAAAACATGAATAAGCAGCCATTTTTCGCAGAAAAATGAGCGGATTATGAATGTTTTTGAGTATTGTGAGAGCATAAAGTGCGGAACAATACGGTATCAAAGGGGTCAAAAACTTTTGACCCCAACATTATTATATTTTAAAAGAAAGGGAGATAGTAACAATGAATTCATTAGTACTTCTCGTCGTCTGTGTTGCCATTCTTGGCATCGGCTATGTCTGCTACGGCGGCTGGCTGTGCAAGCAGTGGGGCGTAGGCGAAAGCAAAACAGAGACACCGGCTCATACAATGGCAGACGGTGTTGACTATGTACCGGCAAAAGCCCCGGTTCTGATGGGACACCATTTCTCATCCATCGCAGGTGCAGGACCGATCACAGGACCGATCGGCGCCGCTATGTTCGGATGGCTTCCGGTGACCTTATGGATCCTCATCGGAGGTATTTTCTTCGGCGGTGTCCATGACTTCGGCGCACTGTTCGCATCTGTCCGCAGCAAAGGACAATCCATCGGAGAGATCATCTCCGCAAACATGAGCAAACGCGCAAAGCAGCTCTTCATCATCTTCTCTTACCTGACCCTGATCTTAGTCGTAGCAGCCTTCGCTTCGATCGTTGCTTCCACCTTCGGTGCAGTTTACGATGAGAGCGGCGCACTTGATATGGCGAAATCCGCGACTCCGGCAACCGTAGCGATGATCTCGATCCTGTTCATCCTGATCGCAATCGTATTCGGTTTCTGTGTATACCGCCGCAACATGCCGATGGGTATCGCTTCCGTATTCGGCGTTCTTGCGATCGTTCTGATCATGGCGATCGGAATGAACTTTCATCCGATCTACCTCTCCACAAAGGCATGGATGTGGATCGTTGGTCTTTACATCGCCATCGCTTCTGTAACACCGGTATGGATCCTTCTCCAGCCGCGTGACTACTTAAGTTCCTTCCTGCTTTACGCAATGTTAGCAGTTGCAGCATTCGGCGTCATCGTCGCTCATCCGACCTTCGACTCCACCTTCCCGGCTGTGACAAGCTTTGCAGTTGACAACGGAAACGGCGTTCAGTACATGTTCCCGGTACTGTTTACAACAGTTGCCTGCGGCGCGATCTCCGGTTTCCACTCTCTGGTATCTTCCGGTACCACATCCAAGCAGCTCGACAAAGAGACTGACGCGAAGCCGATCGCTTACGGCGGAATGCTCCTTGAGTGTGTTCTTGCAGTTTTAACTCTCTGCGCGATCGGTTATGCTTACAAGTGGAACGCAGTTCATCCGGATCAGGCATTAAAAGGCGCGACAGCGATCTTCGGCGGCGGTATCGCTCACATGATCGACGATATCATCCCGGGAAGCTACAGCATTTTAAACTCCTTACTGGTACTTACATATTCCGCGTTCTGTCTTACTTCTCTTGATACCGCAACACGTCTTGCGCGTTTCATGTTCCAGGAATTCTGGCTTGAGCCGGGTGAAACTGCTGCCGACATCAAAGAGGGCTGGAAAAAGGTTATGGTAAATCCGTACTTCGCTACGATCCTCACGGTTGTTCTTGGCATTCTTCTCGGCATGAACGGATATGGAAAGATCTGGGGACTGTTCGGAGCTGCCAACCAGCTTCTCGCGGGTATCGGCCTCTTAGCCGTTGCCACATGGCTCGGAAACATGGGCAAAAACAACAAGATGTTCCTGATCCCGATGGCATTCATGATCATCGTTACGATCACCTCCCTTGCACTCACAGTTAAGAACCAGATCGGCATGATTGCCGCAGGCGGCGCTGACTGGGGTCCGTGGGCACAGACGATCCTCGGAATCCTTCTGATCTTCCTTGCGATCATCCTTGTTATTGAAGGTGTACAGACACTGTCCAGACAGAAGGCGGCCAAGGCTTAAGTGCCGGGTAAATGATCAGATATTTTAAGAGTTAAAAAAGACACGTCATCCAGGTTTTAAGTGAAATCTGTATGGCGTGTCTTTTATTTTACCGGATCTTTTAATCCCGATTTTTCTGTTGTCTGTCAACCGTCCGCCTCTCCATATGCAGCTTTACTACGGAGTTTTTCTGCTACTTTCCAGCCTGCAAACTGGCTAAAACGTCAGATTTTTAAGGTGTCAACGCACCCAGGACTCATTTATCTTATTCGTTTCTGATCGCCGCCAGCGGACTTAATTTCATCGCCCGCAGTGCCGGGAAAAGTCCGGCCAGCATGCCGATGAGGACCGCAAAGACCACAGCGGATCCAGAAAGCCACAGCGGGATCCTTGAGATCGCTCCGGAGCCGCCGGTCATGCCGGAGAGACTGGCTCCCAGAAACTTATTGATCGCCGCAGAGACGCTGTAGCTTAAGCCAAGTCCCAGAACGCCTCCCATAAATCCGATAAATCCCGCCTCCATCAAAAACATCGTCCGGATATCTCCAAGCGCACATCCCAAAACCTTCAGCACACCGATCTCCTTCGTTCTCTCATAGATGGACATCATCATCGTGTTTGCAATTCCGATAGCCGCCACAAACAGCGATACAGCACCGATGCCTCCGAGGACCGCCTGGATCATATCCGTCTGCTGCTGGGCCTGTTCGAGCCACTGCATGCTGCTGTAGGCCTCGTAGCCCATATCTGTGATCGCTTTCTGGACCTCCGTCACATGCTCCATATCGTCCACATTCACGTAAATCATATTGTAGACAAAATAATTGTAGGGTTTTCCCTTTTTATTTGTCGGCTGTCCGGGGATCGGGTTCTTCCGGTAGATTTTTTTCAGCTGGGTCTTTAACAGATCAATATCCGTGTAGATCTGGTATCCATACTCAGAAAATCCGTTCTCACCGCCATCCACCAGAGCGCAGGCCGGGAAAAGATACTTTTTCTGGCTGCTTTCATCCCCGTTTCCCATATTCTGGAGCATGGTAAAAAACGGCTTGTGTATAAGATCCACTTTGGAAAGATCCTCGCCGTCCCAGCTTCCCTTTCCGGTCTTGCTGTTATAAAAGTTGTCGGAAACCATATTTCCGACGATAAACTCCAGAGTCGCCGCATTCTTGTCCGGAAGTTTTCCCTCCGCCAGCGGAATCTGTTCCAGCTCCTCTCTGGGCATTCCCACAATGTTCGAATATCCCTGATAAACTCCCTGCTTCAGATTCACATCTGTCTCCAGAATTGGGGACACACTCTTCACATGTGGGATCTTCGCAAGCTTCGTCACCGTGGCGTCCACGAGGTAATCGTCCTCGGACTGGTTCCCGTATCCGGAACTGATCTGGATCCTTGTGAGGCTTCCGAAGGAAGCATAGGATTCCACGGTATTTTCCTTCAATCCGATTCCCAGAGAGACCATGACTACGATGGAGGCCGTGCCGATGACAACACCCAGAACGGTAAGTCCCGTCCTGAGTTTCCGTCTGCGCAGGTTATTGATGCTCATGATGAGCAGATCAAAGAATCTCATCGTCCATTCCCGCTTTCTTCTTTTTGCGTCTGATGACCACAAGGATCACAGCTGCAAGGACCACTCCCACGATTCCCACCGGAATTGCGAGATGTTTCAGTTTATCCGTCGTGGACGGTTCCGGCTGTACATCGTCACTGTTCCAGGTATCGTCAACATTGCTTTCATCCATGCTCTGATCCTCATTTACCATAAGCTGGATCTCCTTCTCGACCGTGGAGACTTTTCCGTTCTCATCCTCATATGTAATGGAGAGTTTTACCTTTCCATCATCCGTGGTCGGGGCAATTCCGTTGATCATCGTATCCACGTTTCCGCTTTTTCCGGGTTCGATATTTCCAACATAAGCCTCATTCTTCTGGATAGAGTCTGCCTCAAAGACCGCGTTCACATTATAGAGCATGACTTTTCCGGTGTTGTTGATGGAAAACATCACGTTTGACTCTTCGCCTACAGAAATAGCATCCGGCATGACCTCGATGGTACCGGTATTTAACCGTGCCTCCTGCTTTAATCCAACCGCGATCTTTACGGCTTCCTTCGCGTTCTTGAATTCCGGGCTGTCATACTGCTCATTGATCGTGATCGTGTAGGAACGCTGTTCCGCTGTGGGACTTGAGGAAAATTTTATCGTCAGCGTGTCAGATGCTCCCGGTGCCAGAGAATTGACAACCACGGAGTTTGAACCGTTCACCGTCGTAAATACCGGACTGTCGCTCACTGCTTCCGACTCGAAGGTAAACAGGATGTTGCTGGCTGCTATACTGTTGGAAGCGTTTTTCATGCGCACCTTCAGCGTAAAATCCTGTCCGGCATAGATCTCCGCAGGATCCGTCTCAAAGCTGTCGACGATGATACGCGCCTTTGTTCTTTCGTTCTCGCCTGCTTCAGAATCCAGAGAATCAGCCTCGTCTTTTCCATAGACCCGCACATAAAAGGTATCCTCAACAGGAGCAGCAAAGTTTCCATTCTCGTTTTCCCGGTAACGGATCTTAAACTTGATCGGGTAATAGCCGGATTTCGCCTTTTCCCGCACCGCCATGCTGAACGGAACTGCCACCGTCTGATCCGGGTTCATATTTCCCATCTGCCGGTCATAATTTCCGTCATTGATCTCAAACGGAAACTTCGTGATATCCTCAGAGAGCTCCATATCGACGCGCACATCATAGGCAGTCTTATAACCGGTATTTCTCACGTTTACATCGAAATTCATGACCTCGGAATAGTTTGCAGACGGAGTGGACTGATTCTCGCCGAGGGCGAATGCTACTGGCTCGGAGCTGTCCTCATCTGTCTCGCTGGTTCCTGTTGTCTTCTTTGTCTCGATCCACGCCATTATGGTCTTTGCGTACTCGGAGGACATTCCGTCCTCGCCCTGAGCGCGCTTTGAGATATAGATCAGAATCGGATAATAGCCCTCTTCCAGACCTTTTTTTACATTGACATTCAGGTTGACGGTCTTTTTCGCTTTTTTGTTTACATGACCAACCTTGTAATGGCGGTTTAAGGAATCCGTCACCTCAAAGGGATAGATCGTCTTCATGGACTGGACGATGCTGCTCTCCTCGCTGTCGCGGTCCTCCGTCTTTGTGATCTCATCGGAATAATGGTTCCGGAAATCATCCTCGGAGGCGATCCAGATCTCTGTCTCGACCCAGTCTTTGTCCTCCATGTTCATGAGTGTCACGGAGACGGTTCCGTTTTTCCCGATATATAAGGTCGGCGTCTTTCCGATCACAAGGCGGACGGTATCATTATCGTCATCCATCCGGTATACCTGTGGGATCGTCTCCGCCGCTTCTGTTGTCTCCTTCGCCGCGAATGCAGTTGCCGGGACTGCGCCCATCAGCATACACGCAGCAAGGAATGTTGCCATCCAGCGTAATCCTTTTATTTTCATACTGTTCCTCTCCTCCTGGCTGTTCTATTTTAGTTATTTGTGCCAGCTTTCCATATTTTTGCGTTTATTCCAAAATTTTGTCGATTGTTATTCTGACTTTCCCTCTATCCGGTGTTCTTCTGCTTCCACAACTGTCTCTATTTGCTCTTCTGCTGCCGGATTCTTAGATTTCCCCTGCGCCTCTGCCGCCGCCTGCATGGACTCTTCTAACTGCACAAGATCCACCTCGTGGTGATTCTCCTCGATGCTCACGATCTTTCCGTCGATAATCTTAAAGATCCGGTCCGCGTAGGTCGCCAGATTATTGTCGTGAGTAACCATAACAAGCGTCTGTTTCTCCTCTCTCACGACCTTCTGCATGAGTTTTAAGACTTCCATCGTCGTCTTCGAATCCAGGTTTCCCGTGGGCTCGTCCGCGAAGATGATCTGCGGGTTCATCGCCAGGGCTCTCGCGATTCCGACTCGCTGCTGCTGTCCGCCGGACATCTGGTTCGGCATGTGGGTCATAAATTTTTCAAGTCCCACAAGCTTTAAATACTGCTTCGCCCGCTTGATCCTCGCTGTCCTCGGCATTCCCCGAAACGATAACGGCAAAGCCACATTTTCCACCGCATCCATCGTCCCGATCAGGTTGTAGGACTGAAAGATAAATCCGACCCGCTCCCTGCGGAATGTTACAAGCTGTTTCTCATTCAGCTTTTCGATATGTTTTCCGGCGATCACGATCTCGCCCTTTGTCGGATGTTCCAGTCCCGCCAGCATATTTAAAAGTGTCGATTTTCCGGATCCGGACGGTCCTGTGATCGCGCAGAACTCGCCTTTGTGGATCTCAAAGCTGACCCCGTTCAGCGCATACACTTTTTCTTCGCCCATGCGGTATACCTTGTACAGATCCTTTACCCGGATCACCGCTTCGTCGCTCTGCTGCATCCGTCCGCCTCCTTTTTCTACAATTTTTACACAGCATTCTTTTCCGCCGCGCCTGTCATTTCTGACGTTTCATCTTGACGTCAAAGTTCTTTTTGTACCTCAAGTATACTGTCTGCATCATGTTCTGACTATATAAAATTACTTAATTATTCTTACAATTTCTTACCATATTTCAGATTGGCGAAATCCATGATGATTCCTGTCTGTTTTAAGATCATCTGTTCAGAAAGTTTCTTCCTGTGAAAAGCAATTCTTACAGATCAGAAATATGACCTGTCACATTCGGGCTCTTTGTGCAGTCTCCAGCGAAGACCTTCCTCTTCGTACAAGTGTACATCTCTCATACATTGCATTTTTTGTGCAGCGGGAAATTCCTTTGAAATTTTCTGTCATAGAAAAAGGAACTCTGTCCATTTTTTCAAACTTCCAGAATTCCCTTGTATCCCTGCACTATTCTGATTTCTCCACAGCCGGATCCTCCGTCATCGGGGACTCCGTGTTTTCCTCATCTGGCTCCGCGCTTTGCAGATTCTCCTGCTCATCCTCTTTCCCGCCGGAAAGTCTTCTCCGGAACTCCTTCAGATACTCCTCCAGCGACACATACTGTCCATTATTCACCCGGTAGGACGGATTCCACATCCTCACAACGCGGACAGCCGCCTCATCTTTCTTTGCCTCTTTTATCGGACGGTATTCCCGGTCTGCAAAAAAGACATCTCCCTGGATCAGATCTTTCCATTTCATGTAGATCTCCCGGTTCTTTTTCTGTTTCTTATTCTGGAACACTTCCATCACGATCAGGCGGAAGAGATCCTCTCCGCAGCAGACCACGGTCTTCGGGTTTAAAAGCCGGATCTGCTTCTTGATAAACTCCATATAGTACTGACCATAATCCAGGCTGACCTCATCGGCCGCGCCCTTTCCGCCGCGCTTATTGAGATAGAGGACCGCCGCCTTCTCGCGGAGCTTTTTCCCGGTAAGTCTGCACTCTTCCCCCGGATGACGTTCCTCCCAGAGGACCTTCTGCATGCCAGTGAGATACTCCAGATATTCCACCCGGCCAGACGGACTCTTTCCGGAGAGAAAGTCGCCCCGGATATCCGAGACCACCGGCATCGTCTCGCCTTTCTGGATCATTTTCCGCATGTTCGTCTCTTTTAATATATAAAGGGTCCCGTCATAGTGCACCTGGTCCACGATTCCGTCAATATGAAAATTTCTCTGATCCAGTTCCGGATAACAGGTCTTTCCGTCCGGATCTTCCTCCATCTGCTGCATCAGCTCCCACAGCACATAAAGTTCCTCCAGGGAGCGGCATTTTGCGACCTGACCTTCCAAGATGATCTGCTCCATCGTCTTTTTCATGGTTCCTCCAACGATCCGTTCTGCCCGGTGCGCCTTCGCTCCGGCTTCCTTTTTCCCGGAAACACAGGCCTTCCAGAGGCATCCGCTTATTTTTCTTTTGTGCATTGCACTCACTGATCTTCATTTTATCATAATTTTCTTCAAAAAAATAGTGGAAATTCCACTCCGGATTCGCTATAATAATAAAAATGTTATCGTTCCTGCACTGCATGAACGATAACAGATTTTGCCGATGCTTCGCATTCCGAATCGGCAAAATCCACTCCCCCTACTATAACTGTACGGAATTTTCAGTTCAGAAAATTCCTACCCAGCATGGTAACGCAAAACACTTGGAAGGAGATTACAAACATCATGAGACACATGTTAAATCCTCTTGACTTTTCTCTTGAGGAGACGGACAATCTCTTAGAGCTTGCCGCCGACATTGAGAAAGACCGTTCCCGATACGCACACGTGTGTGACGGAAAGAAATTAGCAACCCTTTTCTATGAGCCAAGCACAAGAACCCGTTTAAGTTTTGAAGCGGCCATGTTAAACCTCGGAGGTTCCGTTCTCGGTTTTGCTTCCGCCGATTCCAGTTCCGCGACCAAGGGTGAAAGTGTTTCCGATACAATTCGTGTTATTTCCTGTTACGCAGATATCTGCGCAATGAGACATCCAAAAGAAGGCGCAGCCTATGTTGCCTCCACCAAATCTTCGATTCCTGTTATCAATGCCGGAGACGGCGGTCATCAGCATCCCACACAGACTTTAACTGATTTATATACGATCCGTTCCTTAAAGGGCAGACTTTCTAATATGACGGTCGGACTCTGCGGAGATTTAAAATTTGGCCGCACGGTCCACTCTCTGATCAATGCACTCTCCCGCTATGAGGGGATCCGCTTTATCCTGATCTCCCCGCCGGAGTTAAAAGTTCCGGATTACATAAAGGAGAGCGTTCTCGACGCGAAAAACATCGAATACAGAGAGACAACAAGCCTGGATGATGCGATCGCCGACCTCGATATCCTCTACATGACAAGAGTCCAGAAGGAACGTTTCTTCAACGAGGAAGACTACATCCGCATGAAGGACTGCTACATTCTCGACAAAGAAAAGATGAAACTCGCAAAACCGGATATGTACGTTCTGCACCCGCTCCCGCGTGTCAATGAGATTTCCGTCGAAGTCGATGATGATCCGCGTGCCGCATACTTTAAACAGGTCCAGAACGGCGTATATGTCCGTATGGCTCTCATTATGACATTACTGGAGGTAGAAAAACCATGTTAAATATCAGCGGAATCCGGGAAGGTGTTGTCCTTGACCATATCCAGGCAGGAAAAAGTATGGATATCTACCGCTACCTGCGTTTAGGCGAGCTGGACTGCACCGTCGCAATCATCAAGAACGCGAAGAGCAACAAGATGGGCCGGAAAGACATCATCAAGATCGAGGGACCGCTCGACGCCATCGACCTCGATGTTCTCGGCTACATCGACCACAACATCACCGTCAACATCATCCGCGATGACAAGATCGCCGAAAAGCGCAGCCTTCATCTCCCGAAGATCTTAAAGAACGTGATCCACTGCAAGAACCCGCGCTGCATCACCTCGATCGAGCAGGAGCTTCCGCATATCTTCTATCTCGATGATAAAGATCATGAGGTGTATCGGTGCAGATATTGCGATGAAAAGCACAGTTAATTCCGCTTCCGCAGGTGACGAAGTGCTGTAAAACGCAGAAAAGAGAACCATCCCCGGCGATCCGCCGGGTTTTGGTTCTCTTTTTTTCTATCTTTCTTTCATTATAATCTCGCGATCACAGCATCCACATACTCTTCTGTAGATGCCTCACCATGGAGATCTCTTGTCAGGTGCTTTCCTTCTGCAAGGACCTCATCCACTGCTTTTCGGATGCGGGATGCTGTCTCATTTTCACCAAGATACTCAAGCATCATGCATGCGGACCACAGGAACGCCGTCGGATTTGCAAGGTGCTTTCCGGCAATATCCGGAGCACTTCCGTGAACGGCTTCGAACATTGCATAGTCGGCACCAATGTTGCTGGACGGTACAAGACCAAGGCCGCCGATCAGACCGCTGCAAAGGTCGGAGAGAATGTCGCCGTAGAGGTTCTGCATTACCATCACATCAAACTGGTTCGGGTTCATGACGAGCTGCATGCAGGTGTTGTCGATGATCTTGTCATCAGCCTCGATTTCCGGGTAATCCTTTGCAACTTCACGGAAGATCGCGAGGAACATGCCGTCAGACATCTTGAGGATGTTTGCCTTGTGAACGCAGGTAACTTTCTTTCTGCCGTTCTTCTTCGCGTACTCGAAGGCGTCGCGGATGATGCGCTCAGATGCTTTCTTGGTAACGATCTTGATCGCGTGAACCGTGTTCTCATCGATCTGTTCTTCTTTTCCGACATACAGACCTTCGGTGTTCTCACGGAAGATCACGATATCCACGTTCTTAAACGGAGTTTTTACCGCATCATTGGACTTTACCGGGCGGATATTCGCGTAGAGGTCATACTTGCCTCTAAGGGTAACGTTTAAGGAACGGAATCCCTTTCCAACCGGGGTCGTGATCGGGGACTTTAAGAGAACTTTTGTGCGCTCGAAGGAAGCATACGCCTCGTCCGGAATCAGGGCACCGTTTCTCTTCCACTCATCCTCGCCGACATTGTAGATCTCATACTCAAGCGGCGCTTTTGCTGCCTCTAAGATCTTTAAGACATTGTCCACTAACTCCGGACCAATTCCATCGCCGCGAAATACTGTTACTGTGTGTTTCATGTTAAAACTCCTCCTGATTTTTAAATTCCCAGCAGACCTGCCGGTATTGTATGTGTCATATGGTATACCTGCTCTTCGGGGATCCCATGATCAAGCAGGTATTGCATATATTCTTCAATTGCAAGCTCCCAGTGCGGATTTTCTGTCTGGCCGCCGTCTGTGTCGACCATGACATTTTTGTATCCGACTTCTTTGATGATCTCAAGGTTATCCGGCAGATTGCTTTTATATATTCCGCCTCCCATGTTCTGGGCATAACAGCGCTCCAGGATCACATCGTAGTCCTTTACCATGCGGATCTGTTCTTCAACGCTCATGTCAACGACCCACCATTCCGGATGGGTGACTACGATCTTCTTCACCCCAAGGTTTCTGGCCGCTTCCACCACCGTGAAAGATTCCTCCGGCGAGATGTGCGCCGTTCCGAGAACCGCGTCATAGTCACGGACAAGATCCAGAATCGTTTTCAGCTCCGGAACGATCGTCCCGTCTTTTATGACCTCCACGCACCGGCTCGTGTCCTGCTTCATCTTCTCCAGATGGTTCTTTGCCGACTGGGTCGGAAGCCAGACGACCTTTGCGCCCATGCGGAGTGCCACGTCAACGGCCTTCGGATTCATTCCGCCGACCACCCGGTTCAGCGTGATCCCGCCGAACATCGTGAAGTCGTTCATCTTCCCATGTACGATCTCGTTGTGGCGGTTACAGAGATATGCCCGGTCCACCGTCGATCCCTGATGAGTCTTGATCACGATCGCCCGCGCGCCTACACGGATCGCCGCTTCCATCAGTTCAAAGTCATCATAGGCACGAAGGCGCAGATCCGGATTTGTATGAACATGCATGTCGATAACGCCCTTCATAAGATCCATTTTCATCTGCTTTGTCCCTCTCTGATCATTTTTTACTGTTGCTTTCTTACGGGAATCATTTTATACTAAATTTGTTATTAAAAAAAGCCCTAAAATCATATACCCGGTATCGATATTTCCGATATCTGCTTTTGAACATGATCCGTTACCCTGCAGGCCGTGAAATGGAGATACCGCCTACTATTCCGATATTTTCTTACCGACTATATGACTGAAAGGAAAATATATCCTATGGACCTGAAGGAATTAAACTATGTTGTGACCGTCGCAAACGAGGGAAGCATCTCCCGCGCCGCGGAGAAGCTTTTTATGAGCCAGTCCAGCTTAAGCCAGGCGATCCGTGTCCTAGAGCAGGATCTCGGGACCTCTGTCTTCGTCCGCACCACCCGCGGTGTCCGGCCAACTGCCGCCGGAGATGCCTTTATTTCCCACGCAAAGCAGATCCTGCAGCAGTACCGCGCCGCATGCAGTGAGGCCGCAGACATCGAAAATCTCAACGGCGGTACCGTGATCTTCGGGATCAGCACCTACCGCGGCACGTATCTTTTGCCTCCGGTTTTAAAGCGCTTCCGCGCCCTCTATCCAAAAGTCCATGTTGAGATCTGTGAGATGGACAGCATTGACCTCGAGGACCAGCTCCTGGAAGGTCTTCTTGACCTCGCCCTGATCGCTGCCCCGCCGGTCCGGATCAGACACGGCGTTTCGCCGTTCATGCGCGATGAGATCATGATCGTCACTACTGCGGATCATCCGGTCATGGAATTCGCCAGAACATGTGAATCCGATCCGGAGCTTTCCTAGATCGATCTCAAGGACACTGCCGCCTTCGAATATATTTTCGGACCGCCCAATACCGTACTCGGCCGTGTTGGCCGTCAGGCGCTGCGGGATGCCGGAATCGAGCCCATTGGACAGGGCACCGATCTCTCCGCCTCCTTCGCCGCCGCTATGGCAAGAGAAGGCGCCGGCCTCGCCTTCACCTACCGCTCCTGCCGCGTCCCCGGAGATCATTTCCGCTATCTCCGGATAGGAAAAGAAGGAATCTTCCTTGACCTCGCCCTTGCATGGCCCGCCGGAAAATACCGCTCCCGGGCAGCATCAGCACTGGCAGAACTGTTTCAGGAGATGGCTCCGGAGCTGCTGGAAAGATGATGGAAGCCTTAACGAAACCAGCATCTTCCCTGACGCCTTCGAGGCGTCACGCGCGGTCGCCTGCAACAATCTACATCTTCGCGCGAGTGCGCAGTATGAATCAATACGGTATCAGAGGGAGATTTTGACCCCTACATCATATAATGCGTATATCTAATTGTATTCTATATGTTTTGTGGGTTTTATAAATATTATTCGCTGTGTTTTTGTGATGTTTTTATTTATATTCGCTGTGTTTTTGTGTGATTTCAATTGATATTTGCGATCATTTTATGTATACTTATAGTAAGGAAACGGAGGTGTGCACATGTATTTAAAAAGAAAAGTCGATGATTTTCTCTGTGAATGGAAATCTGATCCCAACCGAAAACCACTTGTCATCAAAGGAAGCCGTCAAGTCGGAAAGACAGAATCCATCAAACATTTTGCGGCAGCAAACTACGAGAGTATCATTGAAATCAACTTTGTAAGAGATGAAAAATACAAGGGAATCATTTCCGATGGATATGAGGCATCCGACATTATAAAAAATATCTCTCTGATCGATCCGTCAAAGAGATTTATTCCGCAAAAGACACTCATCTTCTTTGACGAAATTACCGAATTTCCGGAGATTGCTACATCCCTGAAATTTTTCTGTATTGACGGACGATTTGACGTCATCTGCAGTGGATCCATGTTAGGCGTAAACTATCGTAAAATTGAGAGCAACAGTGTCGGATATAAAAAAGACTATGAAATGTTTTCTTTAGATTTCGAAGAATTTTTATGGGCAAAAGGTTATGATGACACAACCATTCAGAGTATGCTTGCCCACATGAAAGAACTGCGTCCATTTAATGAGCTGGAAATGAAAGTTTATCATTCCCTCTTCCTGGATTTCTGTGTTTTAGGCGGTATGCCGGCAGTGGTAACTGAGTATATCCAACGAAATACGTTTGAAAATTCTCTCGACACGCAACGGCAATTGATTTCTGACTATAAAGAAGATATCCGCAAATATGCACAGGGGATCGATCAGACAAGAATTTTGAATGTTTTCAACCGGATCGCACCGCAGCTCGCAAGAGAAAATAAAAAATTTCAAATTTCAAAAGTCGCATCCGGTGCAAGATTCCGTGATTACCGCGGATGTGCGGAATGGCTTGTCGATGCCGGTATGGTAAATATCTGTTATTGTCTGGAATTTCCGGAACTTCCTTTAGGAGGCAATTATGATCCGGATGTTTTTAAACTGTATTTTGCTGACACGGGCCTTCTGGTTTCCATGCTGGACGATGAATCACAGGAAGACCTGAGAGCCAACAAAAATCTCGGCGTTTATAAGGGCGCTTTATATGAAAATATTGTCGGGGAAGCTCTGGTCAAGCAGCATTATAAGCTATATTACTATAAGCGGGATACATCCACGCTTGAAACCGATTTCTTTATCCGTTCCATGACTTCGCTGATTCCAGTGGAAGTAAAAGCAACAACCGGAAAGGCAAAATCCATGAATACTCTGATCAGCTCGGACCGCTATCCCGATATTCGGTATGGCTTCAAATTTTCCGCACAAAACATCGGTCATGAGAACTGTACTTATACGTTCCCTTATTTCTGTATATTCCTTCTGAAACGGTTTATGGCAGATTTTCATCCTGCGGAAGAACGCATATCAGAATAGAATTTCCACAAACAGACTGCCAGCAAATTCCGTTTATTACAAACGGAATCAGCTGGCAGTTTATTTATGTATACTATAATAGAGCAATCAATGGCTTACCGGTCAACTGCAGCCGACATTGAATCATGATAACCGTCTTCTCTTTTTCCAGCCTTTTCTATCGTCTTCTTTCGCCATATCCACTATATTATAATAAGTTTCAACTACATCTCTCGGAAGCTTCGTCACAGCATACATAACAGGCATGAGAAAAAATGAGGCACTAAGAGATATTGCCATGAAAACAGTTCCCTTTGGATCACCAAGCGCAAATAAAATCAGGGTCGTTACATACATGACCGGAATTGCTAACGCACATAACAAAACTACAATCCGCACCCAGCTCGGTATTTTTTTCTTTTCATTCTTCATTTTCATCTTCAAATATAAATACTTCCTCCACTGATCTTCCAAAAACTCTTGCAATATCAATTGCCAGTTTCAAAGACGGATTATATTTTCCGTTTTCCAGCTTTCCGATCGTCTCCCTGCGGACTCCTACCATCTCTGCAAGATCCGCCTGCTGCAGATTCATTTCTTTTCGGAATTCATGGATCCTTGTCTTAAATTTAGGCATGCATTTTACTCTCTTTCCAACCTTCTAAAATGAAAGCCCGTCATAAAATATTGAAATCCTATCAAAATCATCATACACGATGCAGGATTCAGCATCATAAAATTTCCTATCGTAAGTTCTTTTGATAAAACCACCTTTGACAGATCCAGAAGCACATCCACAATTAAAAGAACTGCCCCTATCAGTCCTTGTTCCAAAAGTACGATTCTGGACGCCTCATTTAAGTGTTCGTAGGCCATCTCATCCATTTCTTCTTTCCTGCATGTAAAATGTTGAACTCCGGAAAAAATTACAAACGAGGTCATAATCGCCGAAAAGGCAAGCGCTGCTGTCAGATTCTTCTCAAGTCCCCTGATCGAATAAAAAATTCCACTTAACATATAAACGATGCCCATTAATGAGTCATATTTTGAGCTCTGTATCACTGACATCAACCGTTTTTCCTTCTTCATTTTTCTTTCCTCCATATGTGATATATTTATCTCTTTTGAGAGAATAATATCGCACATATGGCCGCATGTCAAGAGAAACGTGATATATTTATCACATTTAGTATTACATGGTGAACTGTGATCATTTTGTCAAAGAAAACGCTCACCTGTCGAATCTTGATTTTTTATTGATTCCATACCCCACGATACCCCCGATCACACCGCCTACGATATGGGACATATTGGAAACATGATCATGAACCGTCATACCTTCCCAAAACTGCTGTCCTAAGAATAATATGGCTATCAGGATGAAGGTTGCCGGTATTTCCCCCTCGCGGAAGCTGGTAAAAGAAGATAACAGCATAAATGCAAAAACGACCCCACTGGCGCCACATAAAGCCATGTCCGGAGCAAAAATATAATTTACAAGACCGGTTACCAGAGCTGTTACGACCACGATCTCCAATATCACCCCTGAAGAATATTTTTCTTCCAGCATCGGACCAAGCAGCAGTAAATAGCTCATATTTCCAATAAAATGGGACCAGTCCGCATGTCCAAAGATATGCGTAAACATTCTGATCCAGGTCATCGGGGACAGTATCGGAGAATGATACGTCATAAATAACAGCCTTGCCACACTTCCGCCCGCAACATCATTTAATAAAGTGGCAATAAAGCTGATCGCCACAATGCTCAATACGACCGGTGCATTAAATATAATCCGCAATTTTCTCTTCATCATTCATCTTATCTGGATCCAGCTTCCAGTAAAGCCTCTTTTAATTCTGTCTCGATCTTAACCAGTTCCTCCTGGGCTTCCACACGTTTTTGAGTTCCCTCTTCATGGATCTTAACGACCTCATTGATGGATGTGATAATATCTGCATTCACTTTTCTCAATGTCTCCACATCCACAACGCTCCTCTCGGAAGCCATCGCTGCGTCAATTGCTCCCTGTTTCAGCGTTTCCGCATTTCTTCTGAACATTTCATTCGTCATCTCATCTAACGCGTTCTGCGCATTCAGTGCTCTGGTCGTATGCTCAATCCCTAACGCCAGTACCATCTGGTTTCTCCAGAGAGGGATGGTGTTGAGGATATCTGCACGAAGTTTATCAACGACCTCCTGATCGGCATTCTGCAACAACCGGATCTGCGGTGCCATCTGGATAGAAAGCAGTCTCGTTATTTCCAGGTCAGAAAGCCGTTTTTCAAAGCGCTTACAGGAATTTGCATAATCATTGTAGATCTGCGTGTTCATCTGATCATTAGACGATGTCGCTTTTTCCTGCAATTCTGCCAGCTTCGTATTTTTCGCCTGTTCAAGAGCCTTTTTACCCGCAATGATGTACATGGTCAGTTCTTTGTAAAAATCCATATTCATGTCATACATCTGATCGAATACAAAGACATCTTTCGTCAGTTGCTGATGATGTTTCTGCAGATCTTTTTCAATTTTTTTGATATTGGTTTCCGCGCTTTCATAATTGGCAATCAGGCTCGCGACCTTTTGTCTGCCCTTTTTGAATAATCCGAATAACCCCTTTTTTTCTGGTGTCGTGGTGCTGTTGATCGCAGCCAGAAGTTCTCTCAGACTATCTCCAACATCACCAAATTTCTTTGTCTTTACACTTTTCGTGATAGAAACCGAAAATCCTGAAATTCCCTTCTGGGCACTGGCACCATAAGAATTCACTAATTTCACATTGGAAATATCGATCTGTTTTACAAAGGCCTCCACCTGTTTCTTTTCATCCTCAGATAACATGGATTCATCAATTGCTCCAGCGGAAGCCGTTTTTTCTTCTTCGACAAGAGATTTGCTCTTCAATGACGGTTCCATAAATAACATATCATCCTTTGTATCGCTCATCCAACTCTCCTCCTCCGTTACTTTATTTTAAATTCCGGGTCAACATATCCATCCTGACTCAGCATGCTTTCCAAAGCCTTCGCCTTTGCCTGAAGCTCGATCGCTGCAAACTTCCGGATCTCTTCGATCTTATCATTGACTCCCGCCAAAAGCTGCTCTGTTGCATCCAGAACTTCCGTTTCCGTTTCTTTTATCGTGTTCTCGTCAATATCCTCATCAATGTATTCCAGATAAGAAGCCGTTAACTGTAATGCTTCCGGGATATAATACTCCTGAAATTGAGATAGATCTGTCTGATAGATACTTCCAAATTTCGTAATATAATCCTGCAGCGCAGCCATACGTTCCATCAATTTTCGTTCCACTTGCTCCACCTTTTCGGGCAGCTCACATTTTAAAAGCAGCTTGCATGCCTCGACATAATCCTGGATTGTCTGACGATTCATAAATTCTTCAAATTCAGCCGTCTCAAGCTTTGGCCTCCTTCGTCTTTCCGGAGCTTTTACTTCTGCAGGTGCTGATCTCACCATATTCCTGTATTCATTTTTAACTTCAAATTTTTTTCCGGTCAGCCCCGCTTCCACAGCCTGATCAAAGTCCAGCATATCAAACGGAATACCGTCCATATCCCACGGATTCTGAAGCAGATCCGGATCGATCTCTCCCCCCGAAGATATTTTTGCATCCCTGATCTGCGGTGGTGCCTTTAAGATCCATGCATTTCGGACATCTTCCCAGAATTCTTTTTCAATCATTCGCCATCACCCTTATAGTCTATTCCAAAAATCGCATATGGACAATATCTTGTATGCGGACAAAATTCGCAGTTTTTCGATCCGTCCGCACCTTTTCTCTCCGGATAGATCCCGGTTCTTCCATTCTGGCTCATGAGCATGGATGCCACTTTCTTTGCATAGAAAAGAGTCTCATTATCCAGAAATTCGAGTTTCAACCGCTCATCTGTATACTGATAATCACCAGAAACCTTATAACCTTCCTCACCCTCTGGAAAACCCCAGCGCATGGCATCATCAAGCATCTGCCTCTTCTCTGCCTTTCGAATATACGGAAACAGTTCAAAAACATGCTCTGCGACCTGCCTGATGGAATATCTGTCCTTTAACAATCTGCTTAATATCTGTATCAAGCGAACCACTGCCCTATTTTGCTGATATTCGTTTACATATGTCGACCGGTCATCCAATACACAGCTGTAAACATATCGGATCGGACATAAAGAATATTCTAACTCGTCATCGTATAGATGATGATCCTTGTTCTCTTTTATGGAGTAATTCTTTTCAAAACGCTTATGGGCCCTGACTCCGGCCACATACTGCAGACCCAGATTTCTAAGCATAGAATTTTGGATCTTTGCATCTGACAACCGGTCCAGGAGTGTGATATACGGCGAAGGTGAAAACCTTTTTTCGCCCTGCTGATAGATCCATGAAAGTTCCACTTCCCGGTTTTTCAAAGCATTGTAAATATAATAACGATTCGCCAATGTCGTCAGCTGATTATTTTCCAGCCAGTTCGGAAGATAAGTTCCTTTTGTATTAGCCGCGATCTCCTGTAAAAATGTTTCGTCCACGGGCCAGCTATACCGTTCGGCTGTTCCCGGCAGCTTTGTAATATCCGCCAGACAAATATGTACTTTTCCCATGTTGGAAACCGAGGCAGCTTCGATCTGGAAAATATTGAAAACAAGCGTTTTCAGACCTTCATTATTTTCCGATTCATCATCCATCTGTCCTCTCATAAGGGTTAGAAGTGCTGCAGCGAGATCTCCCGGATAGCATAGAAAATCTCTTACCTTTTCACTTTCCAATGCTTTGAAAATCTGTTCTACTTTTTCTTTTTCTTCACGGTACAGTTCCGGGGACATGGCATGACTCATATCTAACAATGTATCCAGTCTACTCATGTGATCCTGAATGGAAACCGGTTCGTTCTTTCCAAACAATGTCCGCGCCATCCGGATCAACCGACTGATCATATCGATCACATCATCAATCCGGTCTTCCTTGACAGAAAATGGTCCAAAATGCACCAATGGATTACCAAGAACTTTTTGTTTGCCCGATTCTATTCCGAAATCTCCCTCTGATTGCATAAAAACGCTGTACGCATTATCATAGGCATCAGAAAAATGAGTCAACCGCTCATTCCATTCTTCCACGGTATAACAGTTTGCAAAGTATGGCAATATCCTCTCCAGATCATCTGTATATCGGATGCTGCTTTTTCCATGCGCAGAAAGCCACCCTGATGCAAAACATTTCCTCAATCCATCGGCGTTTAGCGTAATACACTGCAGATCTTCATCCCACATTTTATGCAACGTATACACGAACTGTCCAACCGGATATGACAATAGATTTCTCGCCTCATAGCGCTCCGGAAAATAATCTTTGAGCATGCCGTTGGCAGCATAATCATCCGCACTGTAGAGATAAAATCCTTCTTCTTTGATCCTGGGGATATCCGCTACAAACTCCATCGTATTGCTGTATTTTATGATCTTTACATTCGGCGCCGCTACATTCTGGCCTGTTTCAAAAATTTCACCAAGTGGGTTTTTCGCTTCCGGATCTTCAAACCGGATCCATTTTTCATACGCCGGATACCCATTCTTTTCCGTGTAAAGATGCCTCCAGATCTCATTTGCGTAAGGATACTTTTTCTCATCCTGTATGAGCGCGTAGATACTATATCCGGATCTTATAAAACAGTCATAGACAAACTGCTGGATCGGCGTCAGAAACTGAAACCCGTTCCATACCATGGTCTTATTTCCATGAAATCGGAAGATCCGGTTCACGTCACATTCAAAGATCTCCGGCTTTTCCAGCTCCTGCAGCCTGTTTCTGAAATCTGTGATGCTGCTGTCTATCTGTACCAGATAGTTCCACATTTCCAGAAACAGCGAAATATCACGGTCGGACGCCTTCACATCTTCCGGGCGGACCCTTGCCTCCTCCAGACGGATCATGTTCTGGATCGCTGAGTGCAGATTCTTTTTACATCCAAAAAGCCAGTCTCGCTCCCCTTTATTTTCAGAAGCAGCAATCTTACCACGCAGATAATGGTTCAAAGCTGTCACATAGGCAAACTTTTGCGCACTGCTATTCCAGTCTGGAAACAGGCGCTGCGCAAAATTAGCGAAACCCATGATATTTCCCCTAAAGATCCTTATGTCATATGTCATGTTAGCTGCCATTTCTCTTGACATTGTCAAATGCGGCAACGGTGCGATCTCCCTGAAATATGGTGCATTTTTCAATTCTGAGACCTTTGTGTAAGTATATACCCGATTACTCATTGATCAGTCCTGCCTTTCGAATCAATGATGACCAGCTTTCATATGTCTGCCAGTTGTTTACCAGCAGGATCAGCCGGTTTACCGCACGGGTCATTGCGACATACAGCATTCTTGTTTCTTCTGCCATCCCTTTCTGCGCTGCCTCCTGCTGTAATTCTTCATACCAGCGGCTCTTCATCTGATTGCTTTTTCCCGGTTCAAATGTCCAGGCGACTTTATCTTTTCCGGGAAGGATCGAGGTTCTCTCACCGGGAACCAGACGATTATTCATGGCCGGCATGATCACCGTATCGTATTCAAGTCCTTTTGATTTATGCACTGTCATGATATAAACACTTGTATAGTCGTTCACCATCTCAATATCCGGTTCCATCTCCTCCCTGTTCGTGGCGATCATAAGCGTGAGATAAACATATAAATCATAAAGAGTCGCAAACTCCCCATCCATCCTCTGCTGGATCATCTCCAGCAGTTTATCCAGGTTCTTCTGATAAGTTTTCGCATCAATCAGCGCCTGCTTATTTTTCCGGGCTTCCGTCCAGACTTCCCCATACATCTTTACCTTATCCATGGCGATAAAATTTTCTATGATATTGCCGTTTTCCACAATATCCTTGATCACTGCCACCACCGGTCTGAGACGGAATTCTCTCTGATATTCATACCATTTTGTCTGGGAAAGAAATCCTGACAAATACTCTGATAATTCACCCCCACTGCTCTTTATCAATTCCATGTCCGATACTGAGATCACTCCATCATAAACAGCATAGGGAGTCATCAGATAATTGTATGTGTAGATTGGCTGCTCCGCAAAGATATAGGAACTGATCAGCGCATAGAAATCCCGCACTGCCTGAGAAAGGAAAAATGGACGGTCAGAACTCAAAACCACCGTTTTCCCATTTTTCCGGCATAACTTTGCAATTTCAGCTGCCTTATTATTTCCACGGACCAGAACAGCAACTTTCGCTTTATCCGTCACCTTTTTCCTTCCGGAGCGGATGTCCATCTCCAAATCACTTAACGCCCTGTTGATAAGATCCATCGTCTGCCGATCGACTGAACTTTTATTCTCTATGTATTCCATTTCCACGCTTCCAACGTTGGAATTAAATGGTCTTACCGCCTCATCATACCGCAGCAGTCCTTCCTTCGACCAGGCAAAGAAGTATCTTTCCATTACCTTCATGATATTGGAGCAGGTGCGATAATTGTTTCTAAGGCTAAAATATTGCAGCCTGCCGCGCATCTCCTCGTCCAGAATATCAAAGGCCTCATCCGTGGCACCCTTAAACGAATAAATACTCTGCTTGACATCTCCTACGACAAACAGATTTGCATGGATATTCTGAACCAGCCGCGCAAAGGTCCGAATCTGCGTCGCGTCCGTATCCTGAAACTCATCCACAAGCAGATATTTCATGGCAAGGCCTTTGCACTCCAGCCTTTCGTCCAGCAAATAATGTCCAAAATCAAAAAACAGATCGTTGATGGAGATTGCATTTGCGTCCAATTTAAGCCTAACGTACTTTCCCTCGAACTCCTTCAAAACAGCCTTTATGACTCTTTGGAAATCAGAAAGTACCAGATCACCCTGTACTTCTCCCCAGTCCTTATTCAGGATCTCCGAGATCGTATATCCCTTGCTGGTCAATTCTTTCCAATATGCATCGATCACCTTTCCTGCATCTGAATAATTCATCCCAATCTGGGATAAAATACTCCTTCGATCGTCCAGCTGATCAGACAGAATATCCTTGATCAGGTTTTTCCGCTCTCTTTCCAACGGCTGAATTCCCAGATCCCTGCCAAACCCCACACTGGTTCCAAATCGCCGGAACAGATCATATGCCAGACTATCGATCGTTGAAATATGCATCTGAGACTGCTGTTCCAGCCAGGTCAGATATTTCTTATTTTTAGTCAGGGAATACTTTTTCAGAAGAATCTCCTGAAGACGGTCATTCATCTGGTTGGTGGCCTCGTTCGTAAATGTGATCATGAAGATCTCCGACATCTTCAAGTCCGGAACCATATGCATCAGATATAAAATACGGTCCACCATAACGGTAGTCTTACCGGTTCCCGCCGATGCCTTTACCACAATATTGGAATCTATCCCCGCATGTTCAACCCGGTACTGAGCCGCATTGAATGCGGGTATTTTTTCCTCCAGCCAGCAAAACAGCTGGCTCCACTCCTGCCCGATTCCCATGCCATCGATGATGGAAGCCGATCCGAAGTTTTCCACCTCCTCCACTTCCGTTATCGCAAATGCCTGCAGGAAAAAGGCACTTGCAAAGGGCTTGTACATCTTTTTTAACTGTTCCACTTCCTCCTGGGAACCAAACCAGAATACCTTTTTTCCTTCCTGCAGAAAGGTTCCGATTTCTTCCAGGTGCTGTGTGAAATTTTCTTTGAAATATAAGATCGAATATTGTGGCTTTTTCATATCTCTTTACTTTTCCTTTATTTACCAATAGCCTGTTCTGGTTGAACCTATTCTCTTTATCTTGCCATCGTCCATTAGTTTTTTCATCATTCTCTGGACAGTTCTCCTTGATAACGATAACTCTTCGGCCAAATCTGTCTGTGTAATACAAGGGTTCTGTTCCAGACCCGATAGCAGTCTGCCTTCCATATTATCAGCGTCATGATTAGCGCCATTGGTGTCAATAATAGCGTCATCAGTGGCGCTATTTGTCATCTGATTCAAAAGTTCATCTAAAATATTATCTATTTGAGCCAGCATGAATTCAATAAATACCGTAGATTCTCCCTCCACATGGCATTTTGCTATTGCATCATAATAATCATCCTGAAATTTTTCAATTTGGCTTTCTATTGGAATGTATTCAAAAACAGGATTCCATTTCACCAAAATAGCTGTGTGCCACAGCCTTGCCATCCTGCCATTGCCATCTGTAAAGGGATGAATAAATACAAATTCATAATGAAAAACGCTGCTCAAAATCAGTGGATGCACCTGGTCTTTCACTTCATTCATCCAGTCAAACAATTCATTCATCAATTGCGGAACACGGCGCACCGCGGGGCCATAAATATGCACTCTTCACCGTTAAATACACCTTCTTCACCACTGCGAAAATCACCAGATTCCTCTACTATGTATTTTGTCATAATACCATGAAATTTCTTCAATTTTTCTATGCTGTAAGGATCTATTTTAGCTATTTTTTCATAGGCGTTATATGCATTCTTTACTTCCTGTATTTCTTTTGCCTCTCCAAGAACTAATTTTCCATTAATAACATCTCGCACCTGGCTTAGTGAAAGAGAATTTGCTTCAATCTTCAAAGATGAATGAATGGATTTGATCCGATTATTTTTCCTTAGATGAGGCTTGTTTTCCATATTACTCATTACAGTGATACGCCCGACTTTTTCAGAAATAGACGCCACGTGAGATAATATACTGTTTGTAATTGTAAAAGGTGGTTTATATCCGTCCATATATTGCTCCTATTTTTATCCCATATCTTAATTCTGCAAATTCCGGCCGAACGGTGCGCATATCCATATGCACTCATGTGTTTCAAAGGTACGGTATTAAAATTCACCATTAAAGTTGCACTTCCTCCTGGGAACCGAACCAGACTACCTTCTTTCCTTTCTGCAGAAGGGTTCCAATTTCTTCCAGGTGTTGTGTGAAATTTTCTTTGAAATATAAGATCGAATATTGTGGGGTTTTCATATTTCTTCCTTTCCCTTTAAAATGACCAATGGGTTTAATTTAAAAATTTATTAAAGCTCTGAATATTTTCATCATTTGGACAGAACTTTACAGCTAATGCTATTTCTTCCCTAGATCTCGTAAGATCATCATCCTCTTGATTGTAGTATGCTATCGCTCTCACTAAATGAAATTTTCCCTTCTCCTCATCGCTAAATTGAAAATTGTGCTTTTCCGTTAATTGTAAAATTTCTTTGTATTGCTTTGTATTTACCAAACAACATAATAATGCTATAAATGCATTAGAATCATTTGCTTTAAAAGTCAAATGTTTTTTTACCCATGGTATAGCTTCTGATGACATGTCATTACCACAATAATACTTCGCATAACCAGTCACAACATCTTGATTTTGAGGATCTAAAGAATATGATTAGCGCCTATTAGGAAAACACACTGTCAAAGGGGTTCGTAGCGGGGGTTAGCCCGCTACTGCGGTATCTTCCGTAGTGTTGATTTCAATGTACTCGGCAATCTTGCGGAGTTCGTCAGCAAATTTGAATTTCACGCTGATATTGCCGTTTTCATAGACCTTGATATAGTCCACAAGTTCAACCAAGATTTCACGGTTGAGGGCTTCAATGTTCTGATACTTCATAAAGGCTACCAGTGCAGGATGCTCGTTGTCCACACCGTTTGCCAGTTCTGCGCGTTCAGTGTTCAGCCGGGTAAGCACCGCGGAAATATCAGAAGTCTGCCGTTCATAGTCAGCCTTCATATCCCGGTATTCCTGCTGGGTGATTTCACCGTCTTTCCAGTCCTGATAAAGAGATTGCTTGTAGCGTGTTATCTTTGTCAGTTCCCGCTCTTTTGCAGCTATCAGATCGTCCAGTCGGTAAGACTGGCTTTTTTTGATTGGAGCGGAATTGATCTGCGTGACGATTTCCGAGTAGGAAACAGCCAAATGTACCTGATGCTGTACAGCGAACAAAACAGCAGCCTCCAGCCGTTCATGCTTGATTGAGTGCATGGTGCAGGCTGTCCGGGAACGGTTCTTGTAGGTTGAGCAAGAATAATATACATTGTTGTTCTTGCCAACGCATCGGGTAATGGCCCGCCCGCAATCGGCACATTTCAGAAAGCCGCTGAATAAATGTACCTCACGGCCTTTCGGGGAAGTACGGGTATCACGCTGTAAGAGAGCCTGTACCTTGTCGAAAGTTTCATAGTCGATAATGGCCTCATGCGTTCCAGCCACTTCCACCCATTCCTCGCGTGGAACAGCTTCAATCTGGTGTACCTTGTAGCTTTTCACCCGGCTTCGGCCTTGGGCTAAATCCCCGGTGTAGGTCGGATTGGTAAGAATGGAGTGGATCATGCGGACTCCCCACATAGGATCGTCATACCCTCTTGTCGAAACAGGCAAGCCCTTTTGTACCTTGTAAGCCGAGGGGCTCGGTACGCCGTGTTCGTTCAGGTACAGCGCGATAGCACGTTTTGATGACCCTTGAATAAGCATTGTGAAAATGAGTTTGACATTTTCAGCAGCATCGGGATCAACAATCAGCCTGTGCTTGTCCTTTGGGTGCTTTACATAGCCGTAAGGAGCAAATGCTCCGATATACTGGCCGTTGCGCCGTTTGTAATCAAATACCTGCCGGATCTTTTTGGAAGTCTGATAGCAGTAATTATCGTTCATCACGTTTGTAATGGGAACGATGATATTTGAAACGCTGTCGGGGTTCTTGTAGCTGTCCACATTCTCAGCAAGGCTAATAAAGCGAACACCCATTTGAACAAACAGGTTATCGATCAAACTTCCGGCATCGCTATAATTTCGTGCGAAGCGGGACAGGTCTTTTACTATAACGCAGTTGATTTTACCACTCATGACATCCGCCAAGAGCCGTTGAAAATCTTCACGGTTGGCGTCCGTTCCAGTATGACCATCATCCACATATTCCGTGATGCTTTCAAACTCGTCAATGTTGCGTCGGTAAAAATCGTTCAGTAGGTCACGCTGGTTCTTTACGCTGTTGCTATCGTCTTTTCCTTTTTTCAAATCTTCCTTTGAAAGCCGGATATAGATGCCCAGCCGCCAGCGGCGGATTGTGTAAGAGGGAGAGAAACTCTGCTGATACCCTCTGTTTTTTGCTCGTGCCATTGTTCCTCCTTCCCTATCACATTACACTTATATTATAACTCTGTCCGGGGAGGACAACAAGGATGCCTCCACTTCGGGACGCTTTGTCTCGAAGAAGCAAAACGAGCTGTAACCGAAGTTACAGCCCGCTTCTTTGCCGCAGCAGGAAATCCGTCAGCTTATCTTGGAGAGATGGCCCGCTTTCAGCAAATTCAATTTTCACGCCAACACCACCGATGCAAAAGCAGTATGGATTTTTGACAGTCTGCAAAAATCGAGAGATGCGCTCCTTTCGGGAAAGCGCATTGTCAAAGGTCATACCGCTCACATCAGGCAGGGACTCGGCAGCCACTGCGCCAATGTCAACGCTTCTCATTTGTTCAAGTTCCTGTGTAGTTAATTTCACGGTAAACCTCCTTCGCAGATTGATAGAACGCCTCCCGCTGTTTGGTGGGGAAACGCAACAGGCCAGCACCACCGGGATGCTGGCCTGTTGCCTTACTCCACCTTGGGACACTTTGGAGCCGTTGACAAACGCCTATTTTGAAAAAAGGCTTTGATTTTTCTGCCCGGTCTTTGTCGATTTTATGGCAGAAACGGCTTTTTCCTGAACTTTTTTCAAGACGGTTTTTTTAGAAAACCACTTTGTCTCGAGGTTTATTATAGTTTTTGAATATTAGAGAGTGCCGCACATATTTACTTGGCCTGTCCAAAGACAATCGTTATTTTCTGTGCGGCGCTCTCACCGCAAGTAAAGCGACAAGCCCGGAGGAACAGGCAGCCAACCTGTTCAGCACCGGATCATGGCCTTGGGATGGCCGGGCCCATTTACAGTGTTGGTGTTGTTCGCTCAATCTCTTTTGGGAAATGTCACCGCGCACCCACCGTCTGGCTCCACGTACTTACTCAGGATTGCCGTTATTCCCTTGCGTTAGGAAGAAAACCTCCTCTCATAAACCGAGACATTTTTTCATCAATTCCAAGTGGGTTAAGAAGAAAAAATCAAAAAGTTTTTTTCATGCGTTCAAGGCCACGCTTGATCGACTGGCGAATAGACTCCTCATGTACGCCCTCGGCCTCGGCAATTTCCTTAATCGACTTGCCAAGAATGATATGTGCGTCAATTCTACGGCCTTGGATCTCCGGCAGAGAATTGAGAGCGTTCCACAGACGAAGAAAGGTTTCCATCCGTTCAAGGAGCTCCTGCGGGGTCGGCTCATGCAGGCAAGCGGAATACTCAATCCCGTCATCGCAGTCCAGAGAATACTGCGCCTTGTGCCGGGAGAGCCGCCGCTGGTAGGCCATTTCATAACGGGCATCGGCCTTGAATACCTCGGCAACCTCGTCAGAAACTTCGATAAGCTGATCCTGCGTGTACCAATAATAAAGATCTTTCAGATTGATAGTAGTCATCGTAAAATCCTCCATTTCAGTTTGTTCGGGGTTGGTCGGAAACGAAATGGAGTAATGGCGGAGAACGGCACCGCACCTCGGGACACTTTGTCTCGAAGTCTGGAAAGCAAAATACGCCTGCGCGACACAAGGCCACACAAGCGCACGAAAATATATTATCGGTTATGTACTGTTTAATTTCACATTCAAAGCCGGACTGCTTCGATGGAGGGGCTATGCTTTTTTTAACTGGTGCAGATCATGGATACTGCGAAAAAGAGAAAAGGACACGGAAAATAACCTCCAATCGGCTACCGTGTCCCTGCAAGTCGTCATTGGTTTGTGTAGACGCAAAGAAACGGCGGCTCTGAAAATCAAAGCCGCCGTTTCAAATGGGCGTGTCAAATTGTCTGCTCTACGACGGCTTTTTTTCTTTTGCCGTCGTGCGGCAGATCATTTCAATATTCGGTTGAAGTATCGTTATTCGGTGTTAAGTTCTACTAATACAACCTCTGGACGATTATTAAATCGGAATGGAATAATACTATTTCCAAGGCCGCGGCTAACAACCATATTTGTCTTTCCGTCTGTATAAAGGCCGGAATCATATTTAGGAAACAGCCCTTGATTGGGGGCAACGAGCCCCCCAATAAAAGGTAATCGAAACTGCCCTCCGTGTGCATGACCACATAAAACCAAATCAACACCACAGCATACATAGGTTTCAAATAACTCTGGCCGATGTGATAGCAGTATAGTGTAACTGTTTTCGTCATCAATAAGGCTATTCAATTTTGTGTTGACCATGGCTGGCGCTTCATTAAACATATCGCCCTTAATCGTAAAGTCAGAATCAGAAAGCCCGATAAGGGTAATCATTTCGTTGTTATGCACTAACTGTATTGCTTCATCTTCAAGGACAGTTACGCCAGACGCTTCAAGCCCTGTTTTGAATTGATCATAATGTGAGAAGTTAGCTTCGTGGTTTCCAGTTACAAAGTAGACAGGGGCTATTTGAACAGCTTGTTTTATAAAATCAAACGCAATCTCAATGTCTGTATGTCCAGCATCGATTAAATCTCCAGTTATCACAATAATATCCGGTTCGTGTTCAGACAGCAATTCTATCAATTCTGTATTGCTTTCTCCAAATTCAGCATTATGCAAGTCGGACACTTGTGCAATCCGAAAATTAGAAAAGGCAGATGGTATGCGATCGCTGGAGATATTAACCATACTTACCATCAATGCTGAATTGCCCCATATAGTATAGATTATCAAAACCAGCAGTATAGTTGTTAATACACAAATCTTCACCAATACTCTGGTGGAAAGGATTTTTTTCATTTTTTCCTCTCTTTCATCAACTTAATTATAAAAAAATCAGCTTACAAACAGGTGAATTTCAACTTACGAATTTGTAAGACAAAAGTGGGCGGCTTCTAAAGCCACCCGCTTCAAAAGTAGAATTACTGTGCGCTGATTGTATCAACAATGGACATATTGCGTATTCTCTTGATTGGCCCATGCACAGCCAGAATTACAGAGCTTACGACAATTAACAGAATAACAGCTACCTCTGGTAATGGAGGAGTCCAAGCATCCCCCCATCTATAACTTATCAACATTCCAAACAATAGCTTGTTACAAAACAGTCCCAACACCGTACCAACTACACCGCCGATTATGGTATAGGTGAAGGCTTCTGCAACAATCATTTTACTTAGCTGTCCCATGCTAACGCCGATGGCACGGAAAGCGCCATACTGTTTCAACCGTGCAGACACACTCATGGAAATACTATTGATTATGTTAAAAATTGTAATCATTGCAATTAGGACGAGGAATCCATAGATGAACAGCCAAAAACAATAGTAAGTTCCCATGGTACTGCTGTTACCCATGCGTTCATCAGCGAAAGTAAATGAGGAATCTACCATTTGGCGGATCACATAAACATCTTCGTCTGTTGTGCCTTTCACTAACTGCACATCAATAACCGTATATTTCGACTCGCCAGTAATTTGTTCAAATGTATCCTCTGAACAAATAATTGTTCCAACACCGGCGGCACTGTAAAACGGACAGTCGGACAACATTCCCACGATTTGGATTTCTTTACTTTGTCCGTTTGTATTCAACGATACAGTATCGCCTATTTGTATTGTGTTCTGCGAATTATAAACAATTAAGCCCGTCCCTAAATCAGTTTGCACAGATTCCAGAGAACCCTCTAATAAATAGTCCTTTGCCCAATCAAATTGATACTGCTCATAAGAGATTAAATCCATCTTTTTTTCAATACCGTTTGTGACAGACGGAACCTCGTATGCAAATTTTCTTCCATACGCTAAATCCACAACAGGATTTTCCTTTAGATCATCAAGTAATGCTTTGTCAATAGCACAGACGTTATCAGGGCTTATGATAGATAAATCTGCTGTCCAAGGTTGGAGCGGTGTTAAGGTATGCTGCATGAACTCAACTGTTACAGAGAATGAAAGGAAAAGGATAATACTGAGAGCAAATGAGCTTGTCATCAAAAACAGATTTTTCCGATTTGCTTTTGCATGATAAATTCCAAGTGCTGTATCAATCTTAAGCAGTTGTGTATTAGCAGCATTTCTTGCAGGCTCCAAGTCGTTTGCATTACCGGAAACCGCTGCCAACGGAGATACTTTGGCTGCTTTCTTTGCCGGAGAATAGGCAGCGAACAAAACCGTTACCAAGCCCACAACGATTCCTGCAAGAATGCTTGGTACGCTAAATCCGAATGTAGGCATCGCTTTGAAAAATTCCGGACTTAGGAAACGCAAAATCGCACATAAGACCCAAATGACAACTATACCGATGGAAATACCCACAGGGATTGCCAAACGGCACCAACTAAGCGCCTCTTTCCGTACTAAGCGCATAACCTGTTTTGGGGTTGCACCGATACAGCGCATAAGGCCGAAAAATTCGGTACGCTGGGCTACATTGCTGTTCAGGCTGCTTGCAATCATCATAATACCAGCTAACATTACCAGTACAAACAATACAGCCGCAGCCAAGTAAACCTGTAACAAAAAGGGAACGCGGCTTTGTCCAAGCAATCCAAGCAGATTGTTGTTGGAAGATATTTGTTCATTCGATAAATTGCATTGTTCTTTCAAATCTGCAATTTTCCCTTGTATATTTCTTGTGTTTGCAAATTGAGTAAAAAACATAATGCCGTAATCATTCGGCTCCCCGTCTGATACATTCGGATAAATCGCGCAGTAATCCTCTGTGTTCAAAATGATGCCGTAGGAGTCGCCACTCATGATCGAGGCGGTATTATTCATAAATCCTGATATGGTAAAATTCAGTTTATCGCCATCAGGAGTTTCTACGGCAATGGGATCACCAATCGCAACACCCATTATCTGCTTTGCATTTTCAGTCACCAACGCTTCATTACTTGTCTGTGGAAAAACACCTTCTTCAATTTGGTCAGTCCAGATTTCAGTTATATAGCTTTCATCACAACCGCATATCGCTACATCTTTTCCACCCAAAGTGTAGCCTAAATCTCCACGATAATTGAGTACGCCATACGGTGAAAATACTTCAATATCAGGGCGTGAAGCAATAATTGCTGCTTCTTCATTGCTGATATTCTTAATGGCAATATGCCAATTCCCAGACTCCTGCTGTGCCTGCAAAATCTGGCTGCGGATGAACATATCTGCCATTCCAAAAATAGTTGTAACCAGAAATACCGCCAGCACAATGCAGAAAATAGACATTCTGCTTTGCTTCTTGTGGATTTTTGCGGATATGGGAACAAGGTCAAGATAATGCTTCATTTGTTTTTCCTCCCAAATCCGTCAAAACGCCATCTGATACCCGGAACACCCGATCAACGGATGCAGTCAAATCCTTATTGTGGGTAATCATCAGGATTGTTTGCTGATAGCGACGGGACGCCTGCGTAAGCAGGGCGATAACATCCTGACTATTCTTGCTGTCCAGATTGCCAGTAGGTTCATCTGCCAGAATCAGTTTGGGCTTTGTGATTAACGCCCGGCCAATGGCAACACGCTGCTGCTGTCCGCCGGATAGTTGGCTCGGCAGGTGATGTCGACGCTCGGTAAGTCCCAAGAGTTCCAAAATTTCTTCCACTGCTGCCGGGTCTGGTTTGCGATAGTCCAAAAGAAGCGGAAACATGATATTCTGCTCCACATTCAGCTCGGAAACCAACTGAAAGGATTGGAAGATAAAGCCGATATTACGACGGCGGAAAATCGTGCGCTGTTCCTCTTTCATGGAAAACAGGTCTTGTTCATCAATCCAAATGTGGCCGGAAGTAGGGGTATCCAAAGCTCCAATACAGTTCAGTAATGTGCTTTTGCCAGAACCGGATTCACCCACAACGGCAGCAAATTCGCCTTTATCCAGGGAGAAGGAAACCTTCTTCAACGCTTCGACTTTCGCCTCACCCTTGCCATAAGTTTTACATAAATCTTGTACTTTCAATATTTCCATAGTCATCAGTACCTCCTTTCTCAAAAGGATAGCAAAAACAGCTTACAAGCAGGTGAATTTGACCTTACAGATCCGTAAGGAAAGATAGTGTAAACAGCGTACCTTTTCCGACTTCACTTTGTACGGAGATAACACCGTTTTGACCCTCAATA
This sequence comes from Pilosibacter rotomagensis, assembly GCF_045062245.2. Taxonomy (NCBI): domain Bacteria; kingdom Bacillati; phylum Bacillota; class Clostridia; order Eubacteriales; family Clostridiaceae; genus Pilosibacter; species Pilosibacter rotomagensis. Next base: position 2,306,773 of record NZ_CM170323.1, read on the forward strand.
ATGGACTTGGCAAGGGGAAGCCCCAGCCCGATTCCTTGTGTATCAAGGGAATGTTTGCTGCGATAAAAGCGTTTAAAGATATGGTAAATATCTTCCGGGACTATGCCGTTACCATTATCAGAAATAAAAATCCGAAACATAGCAGGAGTGCGCTCCCATGTAATACGGACAATACCGCCAGCTTGCGTGTGATCCAGTGCATTTTTTACAATGTTTCCAATCGCTTCACCTGTCCATTCCATGTCACAAATAAGCTGCTGTTCACCATCGCCATCTATCTGAATCTGCTTGCTTTCGCTTTTAGCCCTTGTGGTTAGGTCATTGACTGAATGAGCTATCAGCTCGGACACACGGCAACTTTTTTTCTCAAAAATGATGTTTCCCGTATCCAGTCGGGTTATCTTCAACATGGATAAGATTAACTGCTCCATACGCTTTAGAGAAATACCCATCTTCGCCGCAAACTGTTTGACCGTTTCTGCATTTTCTGGCTCACTTTCAATGATCTCCTGATACATAGTGAGGGCTGCCAGAGGCGTTTTGAGCTGGTGAGATATATCGGATATGGTGTCTTTCAAAAACTCTTTTGCTTTACGTTCTGTTTCATTTTTGGATTGGAGCATAGTTGCAAGCTGTTCTATCGAAGAAAACACTTGGTAGATAGCCCCCTCATAATTCTGCGGTAAATGACAAGAGTAATCCCCGTTGATGTAATTTAGCAATATTTTGTCGGCCTGTTGATACAATCGCTTCCTTTTCCAGAAAAAAATAAATATTCCTATGGCAAGCACAAAGAGAAAAAATAGCACAGTGCATAGCATGGTGCAGAAAGCGGAACGCTGAAATTGATTGAAATAAGGCCGCATACTGCTTTCTGACTGTTTTCCCAAACCCGCAGCCGCTAATAATGACCTACCATCGTCACTGATGTCTGTGTTCGTAAAGGCAACTGCAACCACTTCTTTCGGAACACCCTGTTCCAAAAGTGAGGATGAAACCGCTTCATCATGTTTGAGCCATAGGACTTCCGCATCGTTCACCTGATAAATAGTCAAAACGGTTGCTGTACCTACAAACAGCAGAGCAAACAAAGTCAAAAATAGCAGGAACCCTTTAATCTGTCTATCTTGGTACAAACTCATATAGACACCTCTTTCCATTGGTAGCCGAACCCACGAATGGTTATAAGGTGTTCTGGATGGGACGGATTGGTTTCCACTTTTTCACGAAGCCGCCGTACATAGACGGACAGGGTATTATCATCAACAAAATTTCCTGTATCATCCCACAGCTCATTTAGAATGATGTCCCTTGTCACAACGCGATTTGCGTTTCTTACCAGCAGACAAAGCAAACGATATTCGGCGCTTGTCAAATCCAATGCTTTTCCCTTTAAGGTTGCACGGCTACCCAACAGATCAATGGTAATGTCGCCACATTCCATAGAAGTGTTTTTTTCGCTTTTGGAAACTCCGGCCCGACGCAACAGCGCCCGGATGCGGGAACACAATTCCCCCAGTTTGAAAGGCTTGGTGATATAATCGTCCCCACCGCTATCTAATCCACGAATTATGCTGACTTCTTCATCCGATGCAGTCAGGAATATAATCGGTATCTGCTGATTTTCTTTTCTTACTCTTTCGCATACGTCAAATCCTGTTCCATCTGGCAGAGTAACATCCAAAATCAATAAATCGTATCGGTCGAGTTCGGATAAGTATTGTTTTGCTTCACATACTGTACGGGCAACTTCAACATCAAATTCATTCTTTTTCAAAGAGTAGACCAAGCCATCTATTAGACTGACATCATCCTCCAATAGCAATATTCTATTCATGTTTTAATTCCTTTCCTTGTTTTGTCCTTCCGTCAATCGGCTTTTCTGCGTTCTTTGGGATCAGCCAAACACCAGCCATCTTCACAGCGCCGGGAATACGCCCGGCAGCACAATAGTAATTTACTCTACGAGGTGTCACGCCCCATTTTTCGGCGGCCTCTTTTAGTGTCATATAATCCATTCTGCACCTCCATAGAGTATATTATAGTTCTTCGACTCGAACAATACAAGTTTTGGAAGAAAGGAATGTGAAATTAAATAGTCAGTAGCATGAAATACATAATCGTTCAAATAATATCACATGAAATGTAAAATCATATCAGGTGATGTTATGAAGATAGAACGAGATGAAAGACGCTTTGATTTTCACGATATAGGGCTCGCCATCAAGCGTGCAAGAGAAGCCAGCGGCATGACACAGGAGCAACTGGCCTATATTGTTGACCGCGCTCCACGTACCATTATGTATAATGAAAATGATGGTCAGCATCCAAGCTTCAACACCTTTTATCAGATGGTCACAATGTTTGATATATCGGTGGATCAATACTTTTACCCGTCCCAGAATAGCGGGAGCGAGTGCAGGAAGCGGATTGATGCCATGTTGAACGCTTTGGACGAAAGAGAATTGAAAATCGTTGAAGCTACAATCCAAGCGATGAAAGCATCGAAAGAAACGGAGGAAACGTAAAAGAAAGCGTAACCTCCGTTTTTTGCGCCATGTTGCGGGTTGCGCGTTTTGGCAAGCAATTCGGGTGTGGCCACACTCCGAAATTTTTGCAGGGCGCAGGGCCCGCAAAAATGCTTGTTGGGGAGCTCCCCAAACCCGCTGTACTTCGGGACAAATTGTCCCAAAGTCCCGGTGCGTTGCACCGTAGTCTGCGGCCCGTCACTATCGTTCCTGGGCCTTATTTTCACGCTCGTCTGTTATGCCGAGCAGATGATCAATGTTCGCTTTTATTGCCACGGCCTCCCGCATTTGCCGCTGGGCCTCCCGGTATTCTGCATAAAGCGCTTTCTTTTGTCCCGCCAGCTCACGGCGGGATTTTTTTAGTGCTTCAATCTTAGGGAGTTTTGCGCCGTTCAGTATGGTGTTCATAGTATCCTTTGCCGCCCGGTAAGTGGCAAGCTCCGCTTCGTGCTGGGCCAGATACTTTTTGCTGTACCGCGCAGCCTTGTACCCATCGAACACCGGGCGGGTCTTGGCATAGTCCACCGTGGCAGCCATCAGCTCCGAGGTTTTGGAAAGAGCCTCCTCCGTTGTGCGGAGCTCGTCAGACAGCTTGTGAAAGTGATCCACAGCAGCCTCGGTGCGGGCCGTCAGCGCCGCATAGTCTGTCAGATGATGCTCCTGCAAATACTGGAGCGCGGCAGCCATCTGTTTTAGGTTGTAGACCTTGGCCCATCGTTCATAGGCCGGGCCTTTGCCCTGGGCCATACGCTCTTGAATGTCGATGATAAGATTAACTCGCCGTGGCGGAACCGTGGGCTCCTCTGGTAGTTCAGGGAGCGGACGTTCCCCAGCAATTACCGCCTTGATGTCCTCCGGGTCAAATCCGGCTCCAAGTGTGGAAGCCCGGAGCCGGGTCGGTTTTTCCTGTCCGGGCGCAAGGAATGAGATGACACCGCCGCGCCCCTGTTTTACGGCAAAGCCGGACTCCTCCATGAGACGAAGAAAGTCGGCAAAGTCCGTGGGCTTTTTCTCCAAAGCGGCGAGAACAGCCAGCCGCACCCGCTGCTTGGCAGAGGGCGGCTTTTCCCCGATCCACTGGCCATAGTGAAGAAAGCGGCCCTTGCTGTGCTGGCGCGGATTTTGGATAACAGACAATTCATGTTCAATGCACACGCGGTCAGAGAGCCGCCGCAGGGCAAAGGACGAACCAATAAAATTATGAAATTTCCGGGAGCGGTCAAAGGCCGTTGCATTAAAATAAATGTGATTGTGGATATGGGCCTTATCGGTATGCGTACAGACAAAGAATTGATGCTTTCCCTTTGTCCAGCGCATCGCCGTTTCATAACCAATACGGTTTGCTTCTTCCGCCGTAACCTCCCCGGGCAGAAACGCCTGCCGGATCTGAAAGAACAGTGCCCCGCGAGATACGGCCCGGCCTGTCTCTGCAAGGTATTGACTTTTTACCAGAAGAAACTCGGCGGGAGCCGTGTTCGGATCGCAGAGATAGGAAGATACGGCTCCCAGCTTTTCCGGGTTCAGGCCATAGGTGAAACGATCCTCCATCGTTTGAATTGCACTTTTTCCCGCCGCTGTTTTATAAGGGCGGATGTAGGTGGTCGCCGTAAAAATCCCTCCTTCCGGCAAACAGTATTTTTACTTTGGGACACTTTGTCCCGAAGTAGAAAAAGCCGGGGAGCGGTATCAACCACTCCCCGGATGAGTCAGAGCTCTACCAGCGCGGAGAGCTGTTTCAAGAGATCAGACAGCGGCCTCCACAAAGCGGCATAGTCCCGCTGCAAGGCCGCGAGTTCTTCGGGATAAATCGCGCCGTAGGTGTTGGCTTGAATTGCCACTTGGTTCAGATTGTTGGAGCAGCGCCGCTGGAGCGAAACCAGCTCACGAACAGGCGAAAGGTCAACATGAAGCACATACCCACTCAGGGCCATTTTCCGCATATAGGCTCCCATATTACGGATGCCAGCCTCCGCCATACGTTCTTGAATCAGAGCCTGCTCCGCCTCCGACACCATCACATGAAGATGGATCGGACGGCGGCGTTTCTTTGTCATCGCTCCTCACGCTCCCGGCTGCGGCAGGCGCGGGGCGGCTCCTTTACCTTATCCAGCGGCTTTTCCTGTTCGTCTGCCGGAACAGGGTGCGGCAAATGAAATTCACGGTGCAGGCGCAGCACCTCCAGTACAGACAATTCCTGTTCACGTTTCTTTTCCATATACGCACCTCCTTATCTATCGCCACGGTCAGGCTGCCTCCGTTGGGGAGCCGGAGCCTCCGAGCCGCGATCTGCCTCCGCCAACTTTGCCGCATTTTTCATCTGCTCGGCAATCGGACGGGGCCTGTCGGGATTATCAGGCGCAGGACGCAGCTCATAGTAGGATGCCTGTTTTTCCGTTAGCGGGCGGGTATAGGTAAGATAGCCCCAAGCCAAGAACGAGCCATTTTCCACCGGGACGCGCTGATCATAATTGAAAATTTCATCCGGCTTGTTATAGGGCGGCTTCGGGAATGTCCCGATGTCCACAGGCCGCTGGGTCGAATAATACTTGTAAAGGCCGGGAGCCTCGGTCTGCCTGATCCCGACGTTATAAATACGCTGATAGTCCTGCACCCGGTCTGTGAAATCCTGTTCCATCGCGGTGCGGTCATTTCCATAGTGACCCCATTCATACTGCCGCTGGCCGTCCTTGTCATCATAGCAGGCCCATGTGACATAGCGGGATGGCGCGGTGGGATGCTCGCCCAATGCAAATCCCCGCCCATTTTCCAGCATGACCGCCTTCAAAATAGCATAGCCTTGATTTTTGTCCATAGTACACCTCCCATCATCGAGACATTTCTTTGTTTTCTCTTTTCACAAACGGCTGGAGCTGATAGGGGCTTGTACCGTCCTCGGGTCGCAGAAAGTCTATCCGGGCCGCAGCACGGATGGCGTTCTGGTTAAGCTGCCGCTGCCATGCCCCTTGGCTGGGAGCCCACTTAAAGCCGTTGCTTTTCAGTTCCTGCCGCTGATCGGCATCGGGCTTTTCCTCGAAAATAATCTGCAAACGGTTTTCAGCCTCGTTGATTTTTGCCTCGCCTCCGGGGAATGTCCAGCCAGCAAACTCGGAGCGGCTGCTCAGTTCCTCAATGCGCTGGCGTACACGGCGGATGTTGGCGTTGTTGTTGGAAAGCAGATAGGCGGGGTACGGCTTGCTTTTATCCAAGTGCCATGACTGCGCCATATCTGCTTTGAGCTTTTCTGCCTGCTCCGGCGTAAGCTCCGGGCAGCCGTCCAGCGTTTTGTGTTTCCGAAAATACGCATTGACCGCCTTCATGGTGGCCTGCTGGAACTCCAGCCCCTCCAGCTTTTTTGTCAGCTTTTCCACGGCCAGATCATCGTCTGCGCTGATCCCGCCCATACCAACAGAGCGGATTTTATCAAGCAGTTTTGAGATCTCCGCATACTCTCCATAGTTGCGATCCCGGGCGGCGTTCTGCTTGTGCTTCTTTGCCACAGGGAAATTACCGCCCCCGGAGATCAGAATAGAGGGTACACGGGCATCAATCACATTGCGTTCATTCAGATTTTCGGCAAGTTTCCGGGCATAGCGATCCACCAGTGTGTCAATCTTATCATGGTACATGGGATCGACACGGGCTTTCTGGCGTTCCGCCGCTGCATACGCTTCATCGACCATTGCCCGGTAGCTCGCCGTAGCGGAGCCCGGCTGATAGTCGGAAAAGCTGTTCATATCCTTTGCCCGCTTTGCGGCTTCTTCATTGATCGGATAATATTTCGGCATAGTACCTCCTTCCACAAAAGCCGGAACTTTGGGACAAATTGTCCCAAAGCCCCGGCAGCTAAAATGTTGACAGCATCTCACGGAAACAGGGCCGGACGTAGAAACATACGCCTCCCGCAGAAAAGGGCCTTAAAAAGCCTTGTCACAAGCGGGTTTTGGGTGTCCTAATTGTCAACACATCAGCCCCGCTTTTTTCGCATATATTCCCGCTGCTGTCTGCGGTGTGCCACCTTTGCACAGGACGCCGAACAATAGGTTTGCCGTCCATCAGGAGCCACGGCTCTGCCACATACCGGGCAAGCCTTGAAATCCGGCCTTGGCCCCTCTGTCAGCAACGCAGCCTCCAGCGCCGGATCAAGGGGCAGAACAGCCTCGCGGAAGTAGCGGCAATAAGCCCCCGTCCAGCATTTCCCAAACATATAGCACTCGCAATCCAGCGGCAGGCAGCCGCAGTCCCGGTCATAGTTGGCACACCATTTTGACACCAGCCTGCGGATTGCCGCTTTTTCTGTCCGGGTCAGTTCTCGGCCCACAGCATCACCTCCCGTTGCCCGGTGGTTTGAGCTGCTCCCGGTAGCAGAACACGCAGCCGATCCCGCGCCAGTAAGGGCAGCCTTCACAACGGGAGCCCTTCGGCGGCAGGCTGGGCGGCACACCCTTAAAGTAGCTTTTTTCTTTCATAAATCCCTCATAGGGGTTGTTGGTAAATCTCATTCATTATCCTCACTTTCGGTATCGTCCTCGTCCCAAGGCGGCCCATCGTCCTCGGGATCGTCATAATCAGCCAGTTCCTCACTGTAATCCTCTTCGGGTACAGCAGCTTTTTCATGCTTCGGGCGGTATATTTTGAAGTACCAGCCTGCACCGCCGCCCAGAACAGCCACTGCCAAGATCAGCAGAAGCGTCCCGGTATTACTTTTCTGCTGGGGCTCGGGTTCCGGCTCCTCCGCAGGTTCCGTCACCGGAGCGGGTTCGGGAGCTGTGCCAGCACACTCGGTCATGTTGACCGCGCAGACCTCGCAATCCGTATGGATGGCTCCGGGCGCACATTTTTCTGTGCAGGAGCAGGCCGGAAGTTCTCCGCCAGCGGCCTCCAGTGCCGCCAGCAGATCGGCTTCATCCACCATGTTCAAAAAGTAGGTGTGATACTGTTCGCCGTCCTCGTCCACAGGCTTGTCATAGTCAATGACAATGTAAAAGGTGTTGCCGCCGCTGGTTTCCACTGTGATGAACTGTTTGTTGGTTGCGGCATCGTAGAGCAGATCGCGGGTCACAAGGTTTCCATCCTCCGAAAAGCCCTCGCCCGGGGTAATGGTAGGCGCTGGCTCCGGGGCCGGAGTTTCTTCCACAACAGGCGGTTCCTCATTCCCGCCGTCCGAATAGGCATAGGCCGGGATTGCAAAGCCGCATAAAAGAACGGCGGAGCAAAGCCCCGCCGCCAACATACGAAAGTGTTTCATATTCAGTTTTCCTCCTTTTCTTCTTCGGACTTCGGGACACTTTGTCCCAAAGTACCTCCGTCCTTCAGCTTTTCAAACAGCAGCGGGAGCTCCGTAAGGGAAATGCTCATACCGCGCACAATGTCCACGATCTCGCTGTTTTCCGCCTCCAGCTTTTTCTGCTCCAGCTCCTTGAGCCGGGCCTGCTGTTCACTGATTTTGGCCTTGACCTTATCAATCTCGGCCTGAATTTTCATGCTTTTGGTAGTTGCCATTTCAAAACCTCCTGTCACGGTAAACGCCCATAGGCGTAAAAATGAGATTGCCAGTAGCTTGTATTCAAATTTGCGTAGCCGATGGGATCTCCGCAATGCAGCATTTTTCCATCACCGACATAAATCCCGCAATGGCTCACGCCCGGCGTGTCATAGGTGCCTTTGAAGAACACCAGATCACCGGGTTTGGGAGAACTGGTCGGCGTACAGATGTTATAGAGCCCCTGGGCTCCCAGCCTGCCCACATTCCAGCCGGAGTGATTGATAACCCACGAAACGTACCCCGAGCAATCAAAGGAAGTGGCGGGAGAACTGCCGCCCCACACATAGGGATAGCCGATGTATTTCTGCGCTTCGGCAAGCATCGCGGCAAAGGTTTCATCGTCCAGATATTCTCCGGGCACTTCGTAATCACCGGGTTTCCCGGTAATGTACTTGTTCACATAAGGAGAATCCGGGAACAGATCAGGGCGGTTCCCCAGCGTTGCCATATAGATGGCATATCGGGAAAGCTGATCCTCGCCCATAACGTACACAGGTACATGGGACAAATCAAAGTTTTCCAGCGTGACCGTACAGATGTAATAATCGTAAGGCACCTGATAGGTGTCCGTATGGGAGTTGCCGTCCTCGTCCGTCCATGTGTCGGTTTCTGTGCGATACCGGGTTTCCACCACCACATCCTCCGTGAGAATGTACTGGCGGTCAAAGAGCATTTGCAGCGTTCCCTGTACCTCGCCTATTGTCCATTGTCCCTCATGGAGCGCACACAAAAGAGAAAGCAGCACATAGGGATCATGTTCGATTTCGTCCAGATCGAAGTGGTATTCGTCATAGTCATGGGTGCTTTCATAGGTGTCCAGATAATGCTGTAAATCATCTTCCAGCGCACAATAGGCGGCTTCGGCGGCCAGCATATCCCGATCCTCACAAGGATAGGTGCTGGCTCCTAATGCACCGGCCCCGGCGTTCCCCAGCATAAGCATGGTAGAGGAACAGGACTGCATAGCAAACAGGAGTAACACACAGAGCACCGCAATCACGGCACCTGCGGGATGACTTTTGACAAATTCCACTGCCCGGGCAGTCAGGCGTTCTGTGGCTGTGGCAGTTTTCCCAGCCGCAGCCGCGCTCTGCTTTGCAGCCTCCTTTGCCTGCTTGCGGTATTGCCTGCGGAGCCGTTGCTTCTGCCAGTAGCGGGTAAGGGTATTTTTCGTCAGCTCCGGGTGCTCCTGTGCGGCGGTGTGAAAATTGTAGTCCGCCGTGTACTTGGTATAGCGGGCCTCGGCCTTGCGTATCACTTTTGCCGGATGTTCCCGGACTTTACGGCGCACAAAGCGAGAGCCATGCCGTAGCGCGGTTTCTCCCACAAGCTCAGAACGGTGTGCGCCTTCCGTGCCGACATTTTCCTGTTCCACTTCAAAAATCTTGCCATGCACGAAGCTGTGAACGGAACCGCTGGCAACACGGCCTATGCGTTTTACCGGGCCGGGCTTTTTCGGCGGCTTTTGCTTTGCCAGCTTCTCCCGGGCCTGTTCCAGTTTTTCGCCTTGGGACTCCATGTGGAGCTTTGCCGCCGCAGCCTGTTCCTGCTGGCTCTTTTTGCGGAACTTGGACTTCGGGACACTTTGTCCCGAAGTGTCGGAAGCCTCCGGCCCGGGCTGTTCCCCGTCAGGGGCGTGGGCGGTCTGCGACCAAGCCTCCTCCTTGGTTTTATTCGTTTTTCGTTTCATTCTTCATATCCTCCGGGCGGGTAGTCAGCAGGTCATAGATTTCTCCGCGAGGGAACCGATCCACAAACGGAATGGTTACATTTCCATAGAACAACAGCCCCTCGCCGGAATTGCTGTGTGTGATATAGGAAAGCTGATGCTCGGAAATACCGAGCTGTTTTGCCAGAATGGTACGGTCACTCTGCGCCTGCGAAAGCAGAATCATAAAATCCGTGTTGTCCAGAATGTTCTCGATTTCCCGGCTGGCCAAAAGGTCTTTGACGTTCTGCGTCAAAGCAGACGGCACACATCCTTTTTTACGCAGCATTTTCCAGACTGCCACAAAGTAGCTGGCTGTCAGCGGATCACGGAGCAGGATATGAAACTCGTCAAAGTAGCACCAAGTCGCCGCACCCTCGTGGAAGTTCTGATCCACCGCCTGCGAAACAAACTCGTTTGTGATGTGCATTGCAATCTTTCTAAGGTTTTCGCCCATGTTTTTCAAAACGATGCACACCACACGGCTGTCCGTCTTGACGTTGGTAGGATGGTTAAAAAGATTGAGGGAGCCTGTACAATAAAGCTCTAAGGCAGTTGCCACGCGCCGGGCCTCTGGCTCCGGCTGGCGTAAGAGCTCTTCGTACAAATCCTGCAACAGCGGCGTTTTTGCGGTTTCCAATCCGAGCGCCTGCTCCCGGTACACCAAACGCACACAGCGGTCAATGACCGTCTTTTCAATGGGCTGCAAGCCTTCCTTGCCGCCGACCACCAGCTCGCACAGGGACAAAAGAAAATCCGCCTTCATGGAAAGCGGGCTTTCTCCGGCGGCCATATTGAGCTCCACATCCATCGGATTGAGATGGTGCGGGCTGTCCGGGGCAATCTCGATCACCTGACCGCCCAGCCTTCGCACCAGCGGCGCATATTCGCCCATCGGGTCAACCACAATGATCCGATCCTGCGGGATGGTGAGAAACACATTCAAGAGCTCGCGCTTTGCGGCAAAGCTCTTTCCGGAGCCCGTAGAGCCCAAATACATCCCGTTTGCCGATTTCAGCTTTTTGCGGTCAGCCATGATGACATTGTGAGAAAGTGCGTTCATGCCATAGTAGAGGGCCTGCCCAGCCATGCGGAGCTCCCTTGTCATAAAAGGAATAAAGATGGCTGTGGAGCTGGTGGTCATACCGCGCTGGATTTCCACCTCGTTGTAACCAAGGGCCAGCGAGGAAACAAAACCCTGTTCCTGTTGCCAGTCCAGACGGCGCAGAGCGCAGTTGTATTTCTGTGCGATGCCGCCCACGGTAAACACATCGTTTTCCAGACGCTGGCGGGTAGGGGCAAGGTTTACCACCGTAAAGGTCAGCAGAAACATTCGTTCATTGCGGGATTGCAAATCAGCCAGAAGCTCCGCTGCATCCTTGCTGAATGTGATCAGGTCAGGGGGAAGAATATCCGGGTCATAGCCGGAGCGCACAGCCTTTCTCTGTTCCTCCACCTTCATTTTTCCGATGTCCGAGATTTTCCCCTTGATGGTCTTAATTGCCTTGAGCTGATCCACGGTCTGAATGTGCATGGTCACGGTCATTTCCGCATCCAGCTCCAAGATTTCCGCCAGCAACTTATCCGAAAGCTCCGATGCCATAATCTGTAAGTAGGACACCGCGCCCCAATACTGGCCGATGCGGAATGTGCGGGACTGGCGGAAGTCGAGACTGTCCGGGGCAATAAAGTCTTTTGTGCCGAGCCCGGTCTGCGGGATGTCTTTCCACGAAAAGCGGAACGCCTCACGGCTCCCCGGGTGCATCTGGCTATGAAGCAGCGCAAGGCGGGCCCGTCCGTCCATCGGCTCCGAGGGAACGCCCAGTCGCTTAAAGTTTCCCATGACATCGGCCTCCACACGCTCCAGACGGGGCCGTGCCTCCGCAATCCCCTCGGCGGGTATGCCAAAGGTGATGTATTTTGAGCGTTCAATGCCGTTATTGCTTTTGGCAATCTGATTTTTAAGCATCCCGGTAAACTCATCCCGGACGCTGTTATAGTTGTCATCCGCTTTCGGGATATTGACTTGATAGCGGCTGCGGGAATGGGAACGACGGTTGATAAAGGAAAGCTGGAACGGCAGCGAACTGTCAAAGTAGTTGAGGAATGAGCTCCATCCGCTGAATATGGCGGTCTGATCCTCGGTGGATGCCACGGAGTAATTGATGTCCTCATATTCCACGGTTTTTGTATAGAGCCCGCCCGGGAGCTTGCACACGCCGTCCGGGTGCATGGACAGATACGGGATTGTCTGCTGGGCGGACAGGGCTGCCCGGCCTTTACCCTTAGCGGCTCCGTTTTTCTTCTTTGTGTTTTTCAATCACATCCTCCTTTCCAGCGCCCGGCCCGGCAAAGGGCGCATAAATGTTTTCGGTTCGGTAGGCCCTGATCCCCGGCCTTAGAAACTTGGCCCGGATGATATTCCGTACAACCTTTTCAAAGGGCAAGCCGTCCTTTTCATACATCGCCAGCAGGAACGCCGGGAGCATAATTCCAAGCATGAGAAACATCGCCCCGGTATTGCCGAGAGTGCCACGGGTCAGCAGATAGGCCGGAATCCCCACCACGCCCGCACTGCCGAAGCAGACAAGCTGGCGTTTGGTGAGGTTGAAAGCCATCTTTGTTTTGATTTTGGATAAATCGTTTGGTACGTTTACATAGGGCATAGCTCACACTCCTTTCTGCACTTCGGGACAATGTGTCCCAAAGTCCGGGATGGTTGGTGTTACTTCATTTCCCCATACAGCCCAGCCGGGCGGGGTCTGCCTGGCAAAGAGCTCCACGCGGGGCAGATCTCCCATCAGGGAAACGATTTTGTCGCGGGCCTCGTCCGGCTTTTTGCTATGGGCTTCAATCGGGGAAATGATGAATTGATGAATGTTGGCAGACTGCCGCTTCGGGTGTCCCTTGGTAGCCAGCAGGCAGATTTCCGCGTTGCCCCTTGTCCAGAAGCCAAGGCCGTAAAACCAGCTATCCGCTTTCTTGTTCTTTTTCAGCCAGACGAAAGCAACGCTTTTGTAGGTGAAGCCCCAAGCCTCGATCAGCCGGAGCGCCTCCGGGAGCTGCGGGAAAGTGGCCCATAAAAAGAGTGCGCTGTCCGGGGCTGCAAGATCAGCCACAGGCAACGCACATAACTCCTCAATACTCATAGTGGGATAATGATTTTCTGCCGCGCCCTGTACTTTCTTAGCCGAGTAGCGCCAAGGGGGATCGGCGTAAATGATAGAATACTGCTGGATAATTACACTCCTTTCTCGCCAGAGCTTTTTACTGCCTGCGCCGCACGGATGCGTTCACTGGCGGCGGCATAAAAGGACGGGGCCGTTTCAAAGCATACAAAGCGGCGTTCTGTGTTGATGGCTGCAATCGCGGTTGTGCCGGAGCCAACGCAAATGTCCGCGACCAGTTCTCCGGGGTGGGTATAGGTGCGGATCAGATACTCGCAGAGCTCCACGGGCTTCTGCGTGGGGTGGATGCCGCCGGACACCGTAGGCACAAATAGTACATTTCCGGGATAGCGGCGGCCATCGTTGGACTCCGATCCCTGCCGTTCAAATTTCCCATAGTTGGAGCTTGTACCGCTTCGGGAATGAACGCGGGCATAAGGCTTGCCATAAGTAAACTGCGGATTGTAGACCGGGGACTTCTGGTAAAACACCAAGATATTCTCGGACTTTTTCAGTGGAGCCCGGTTTGCATTGAGAAAGCCCGTTCCGCGCTCCTTGTACCAAATCCACTCATAGCGGAGCATGGCGAGGTTGGATGCGCCCAGCACCTTGTCAAAGGGGCACTGTGCGAAAAACAGCACTGCGCCATTCGGCTTGACTGCCCATTTCACCGCCTCCCACAGCTCCGGGAGCGGCAGGGGCACATCCCAATAATTCCGGGTTGTGCCGTAGGGCGGATCAGTCAGCAGCATATCCACGCTATGTTTTGGCAAAGAACGCAAGCCCTCGATGCCGTCCATGAGAAACAAGCCCTCCTTCGGGACACGTTGTCCCAAAGTGCGGCTATCGGTCATTGCGGGCCTCCTTTGCTTTGGCAGGTGCAGGCCGGGCGGCATTTTCTTTTCCAGCTTGTTTCGCGGCCTCGGCCATCTGCTCCTTGATCGGGGCAGGCCGTACCGCCTGGGCCCGTGCAACAAGCTGTTCCACCGCCGCATGATACGCCTTCACACCAGCCGCGTTAATCCGCTCCTGTGTGGCGTGGTCAGGAATCCGAACCGTAGCCCGGTATCCCGTCCGGCTGGCAGGATCGGGTTTAGAGGGAGCTCCGAGAAAAATTCCGTTTTTCCCATCCACAACCTTAAAATCGTCGATGACCACACCGCCAAAATTGACGCTGGCGAAGCCGATCAGTTTACCCTGCGGCTCAATCGGGCGGACAGATACTGTGATCGGAACAACCGCCTCCTGCAAGACGGCATCCGTCCGCATTTTTACCGCCTCGTCAATACTAACGCCCTTGACTTCTGCAAGCTCCGCGATGGGAGCATCAAATAGCCAGCGCCGCTCCTCCGCAGCAATCTGCTCCGGGGTCAGCAATACATCGTCTTTCTTACTCAGATAAAATTCCTCCTTTCCGCTTGCCGGAGCAGGCTGGGCGGGATCGTCCATCAGCTCTTTCCTTTGCAGGACGGCCTCTGTTTCCACCATAAAGCGGTAAGCATCCGCCTCAGTAAACTCCTCCGGCGTTTTTCCATTCCATAAGCGCGTTCCATCCGCCCCGTATCTTCTCGGCATAAGCACCACCTCCTGTTAATGAGCGCCAAAGATACGCTGGGCAATGCTCCCGGTCTTAAAGAGCATGAAGCAAAGCAAAACCGTGTAGCCCACAGTTCCCCAAATTGCCCCGATGGGATCGCCGCTTGTTGCGATGCCTTGAATGAGCACCGCGTAAATTGCAACACATACAAGAATCAGCAGCCCTTGAAAGCCCACGGCAAACAGGGACTTTATGTAGTTTTGCCCGGTGCTGCCAAGCTCCCGGTTGGAAAGCGTAGCAACGGGGATGGGTGCCAGACTGGTCAGCAGATAGATTTCCAGCATCCTGCCATACACCAAAACGAAAATGATAATCCCCATCGCCTTCATCGTAAATCCAATGAGCGCAGACTGCAGCCAAAGCCCCAAAAGCGGCCCCAAGTCCATCGCCTCCAGCGAGGTTTCCAGTTCGGCAAGCATATCCGCCGAAACATCGGTGGAGCCTTGAATGAGCCCGCCTGCCTGTGCGATAACGCTCTGTGACACATCGAACACAGCCATGACGATATTGAATGTATTTGACAGGATTAAGATTGCACAGGCTGTTTTGAACATCCATTTATAGAGGTTCGCAACGTCAACCTCGTGCATATTGTTCTTTTCCAAAAGCATCTGTATGAGCTCATAAGTGGCAACAAAGGTCAGCACCATTCCGGCAATCGGCAGGATCACCGTTTCGGAAAGCTGTCGGATCAGGGAGAAAACCCCGGCGTGCCACGCCGCCGGGGTAGTCCCTACCTGTGCCGCAATCTCTCCGACCTGGGTATTGACGGTATCAAAAAGACCTTCGAGGTTTCCCATGATCCCGCCAATCAGAAGCTCTTTGAGCCAGTTTGTGAGCCAGTCGGTGAGAAAATCCATAAGCGCCTACCTTAAAACAGGCCAGACAGCAGCGGGATCAGTGTAGTGCCAATGACGATGATGCCGCCACCCGCCATGAGCTGTTTTATCCCCAATTAGGTGTAAAACTCTGCTCGATGGCGGGCGGCGGCGTACAAAAAATCTATATGGTGTTTTTTAAGAGAACCGTCCCGGCGGGACAGGTCAGGCAGTGACCTGTTCCACCTCCGGGATGGGTTTGAGATTAAAATGAATTTCGATAGAAATGTGTCTTGTTTTATCTTCGTCAATGCGCTCATGCACGACGATTTCTTTGATTAAACGGTTGAGGGTGGCTGCGTCCAACTCTGTGATGTTGGCGTATTCCTGAATGGCTTCCACCCATTGTTTTGCGTCATTGGCAAGCTGGACTTCATCGGACAGCCGCTTTCTGCCCTCGGACACTTTTGTTTTAAGCTCCGTCTGCTCGGTCTGTGTCTTTTCCAGCATGGTGTTGAAATTCTGCTCACTGATACGCCCTGCAATCATATCCTCATAAAGCCGCATTACCATTTTGTCCAGAACCTCAATCCGTTCCTCGTCCCTTGTAAGGGAGCGTTCCATTGCTTCCCGCTGTTCCTGCTGCTCGGCTTCACAGGTATTGGTCAGGCGGTCGGCAACCGCTTCCCCGTCCATCAGGGCAGCTCTGGCACATTCCCGGATTTTCCGCAGCACATGGCTGTAAAGGGTGTCATAATCAATCCGGTGCTGGGTGCAGTGGTTCTTTCCAAAGGCATTGTAGGTCTTGCAGGAATAAATCCGCTGGGGATGTTTTGCGTTTGTGTAGCGTACCGTCAGCGACTTCCCACACTCGCCGCATTTTATCAATCCGGCAAACAGGCTGATTTCATTTGTCTGCCCCGGACGCTGGCGGGATTTCAGCTTGTTCTGCACAATGTCAAAGCTCATGCGGTCAATCAGCGGTTCATGCTGTCCCTCCACCACAATCCAGTCCTCCGACTTCTTTTCCCCAATCGTTCCGATTTTGAAACGGTAGTCTTTTTTCTGGGAAGCAATCGCCCCGGTGTAGACGGGATTCATCAAAAGATCTTTGATAACGGAGAAGTCCCACATATACCGCCCGTTTTCCGGGTCTTTCTTTTCCCATTTGGTGCGGGTATTGCGAAACCCCCGTTCCCGGTTCCACCATGTAGGGCAGGGGATTTTTTCTTCCTCCAGCCGTCTGCGGATATAGTTCGGACCATGACCGTTCAGGGCATATCCGAAAATCAGCCGCACAATCGGGGCTGTTTCCTCGTCAATGAGCAGATGGTTCTTGTCCTCCGGGTCTTTCCGATACCCAAACGGGGCAAGACACCCGGTAAACTGTCCTTTCTGCGCTTTCAGAAGATAAGAGGAATGGACTTTCTTGGAAATATCCTTGCTGTACATCTCGTTCAGGATATTCTTGAACGGGGCAATATCGTTGTTATCCCGCAGAGTGTCGATACCGTCATTCATGGCGATATAGCGGACACCGTTTCTTGGGAAAAAGTCCTCAATCAAATGCCCGGTTTGCAGATAATTACGCCCCAGTCGGCTGAGGTCTTTCGTGATGACAAGGTTGATCTGTTTCCGCTCAATGGCTTTTAACATCCTCTGTAAGTCAGGACGCTCCATGTTAAGACCTGTAAAGCCATCGTCCTGATAGACTGCCACAACCTCCCATCCCTGCTTTTCGCAGTATTTTTCCAGCATATCACGCTGGTTTGCGATACTGGCACTTTCGCCTTGCAGGTCATCGTCCTTTGACAGCCTGCAATAGACCGCTGCACGATAGCCCCCGGCAAGTGCCTTTCCGATTGTTCTGTATTCCATTTCGTTCATCATAGCCATTTACCCACACAATCCAGACGGTATCTGGCTCTTTTGAACCTTATCTTCATTATAGCTTATATCTTTCTTTTTAGCAAGATATTCTTTTGTATTTGTCTTTCCGTATTTCTGGGAAATCAGGCTGACGAACACATCAGTGGCGTCCAGTTCCCCGTCAAACACCGTTGTAACATGAATCTCTGTTTTGTTTTTTGCCATAGGCAGTTATCCTCCATACATGAAAATAGCCAGACAGAGGGTGTCGGCAACGAAGTCCGGCAACGGGCTTCAAAAGACCTTGCAAACAATCTCAATCTGGCGATGGTTACTATTTATACTTTTCTTTTATTTTTCTGTTGTTTTGGTTGTTATAAGGGAGAAAAGCCCGGAAATAAGGGGTTTTCCCCGGCAACCGGCTCGGCAACGGGATAGCAACAGGGGGTGCAACGGGCGGTCATTTTCAGAATGGAAGCTCCATCTGTTCTGTGACCTCCACAAAACCATCCATCGTTTTTTCAGACGGGTTGCCGGAGTCCGTTGCCGGGTTTTCACGCTCCCAGCCCTTTTGTCTGCCATATTCGGAAAACATTCTTGGGTTTGGGAAGTAGCGCCAGCCGGAAATGCACTGGTTCATAATCTCGTTGATTTCCCGGATTTCCCATTGCTTCGGCTCGTCAAAGGTGTGGTTCAAGGCTTCCTTGTAAAGCTGCTTGGAACAGACCATGCTCCCGGTGTACTTATCAAGATACGCCTGTATCATTCCGGCTTTGGTGTCCTCCGGCATAAAATCCCGCTGGTGTTCTTTGAGATACCGCTGCATGGCGGGGCTGAAAGCCAGCTTGAACCTGCCGCTTCGGTAAATCTCCATCGCTTCTGCCCACATCTGCTCGATATAGGCTCTGGAAGTAGCTTCGTCCTCCAAAATGTGAACCTCGGCTTGCTCCGGGTACACCATGACCGGGATAAAGCGGCGGTTGCCGGAACGGTCAAGGGGCAGGAAGTCAAGGGCATTGGAAGTGCCGCCAAACACGCACTGACGGGGGCGGTCTGCCGGGTGGGTTTCATAGGGTATCTTGTAGACCTCTTTCTGCCGGCTTAAAAACGACTTGATTTCCTCAATGCTCTTGGCGTTGGCGGTTGCCATCATTTCCGACATTTCGATAATCCAGTGACCTTGCAGCTTGCGGTACACATTTTCATCGTCCAGCTTCCGCAAATCATCGGAGAACCACTCGTCCCGGACTGCCAGCAGACGGAAGAAAGTGGACTTGCCAGCCCCCTGACCGCCTACCAGACAGAGCATGATTTCAAACTTGCACCCCGGCTGAAAGGCTCGTGAGATTGCACCCAGCAGGAACAGCTTCAACGCTTCATAGGTGTAATCGTCTGCGTCAGCCCCCAGAAAGTGCCGCAGACAGAAACGGATTCGTTCTGTCCCGTCCCACACAAGGGCACTTAGGTAGTCCCGGATGGGATGGTACTTGTTTTCATTCGCCACAATCCCGATGGCATTATCAATCTTTTTCTCATTGGTAAGCCCATAGGTTTCTTCCAGATAGAGAAGCAGATACTTCATATCCGTATCGTTCAGGGCGGTGCTTTCTCTGTGGAAGCCGATGGGCTTTATGATGTCCTTGCGGTCGGTCAGGATGTTGTATGCGATAGCCCCGGAAAGCAGCGGGTCACGCTGGAATACGGTCAGGCAGTTCCGTATGCTCTGACGGACACCGCCTTTCTCGGTAGTTTCCAGTCCCGCTTTGATTTCCTCAATGCTCTGGGGTGGCTGCATGGCGTTCATGGTGTTTTTTAATTCTTGCTGCGTCTGCGGCTGCAAGCTCTGCCATTCGCTGTTCAAGCTGTATCACATCCTTTCCGTAGTCCGTAATCAAAGCCGCTTTTTCCTCTGTTTCCCCGAACAGCAATATATCCAGCAGATATTCCACTTGGGCTTGCTTCTGTAAGGCTTCCACGAACCGGGGATGAAAGGCTTCCTCCGGGGAGTGCGGGGCGTAGTCCTTTCTCCATGCCATAAGCAAGTGAAGATAATCGGCAAGAATACGGAAGCAGCGGTTCTTTGCTTCCTGAAACTGTTCCTCCGGGGATTTCTGCCGGGGCTTGGGCTTTTTTGCCTTTCCCGGCGGTTTCCAGTCCTCATAGGAAAGCCCGAAGTCCTGTGCCAGTTGTACGGCAGCTTCTTTCTTTCCCAGCCCATACAGGGCGGCGGTAAAATCAATCACATCCCCATCCGCACCGCAGCCGAAGCAGTGGTAACGCCGATCCAGCTTCATACTTGGGGTTTTATCGTTATGGAACGGGCAGCAAGCCATCCCGTTCCGACCTACATGGATTCCATAATGCTCCGCAGCCTGTCTTGTTGTGACGGACTGCTTCACAGCTTCAAATACATTCAAATCTATCCCTCCTTGAAAATAAGAAAAGCACCTGACATTCTCTGATTGAAAATGGCAAGTGCCTGTTAAAGTTCCATATCCTGTTGTCTGTGTTTCGCCTGTGCCGGGGCGGTTCTTTGAGCCTTTTTCTCGTCCGCCTTATCCTGCAAGACTTCCTTGATGGGCTGCTTCTTAGGCGGCTCTTTACTTTCCTCTGTGCCGGGTGTGGCTTTCCGTACCCAGTAGCGGATGTCCCGCAGCTTCTTCAAATCCTCCTGTACCTCGGTCAGCGGTACTTTCAGCTCTGCGATTTCGCTGAGAAGTTTTTCCTGCTCCTCTTGCAGCTCCTTTTGGGTACTGTCCTTATCGTCCGGGTGCTTGGCAAGGTAGGCAGCGGCTTTCTCATACCGGGCAACATCCGGGTGTTCCTGTTTGAATTTCTCCTTTGTTTTCTTGAAAAATATCTTCTGGTACTTCTCATAGAAAGGCTTACATTCCTTGCAGTCTGTTCGGCTGGCAAGAATCCCGTCAATCACTTTGCTGCGGACTTCCTTTGGCTTCATCTGATTGCGGTAATCTGCGGCTGATTTCCCGGAAGATTCCAGAAATGCTTCTAAGTCCTCCACAGTGGAAAGCCCCTTTTGCCGGAGATAGGACAGGGCTTCGCTGACTGCCTTTAAGTCCTGTGAAGTCCCCCGGTTCTGTCCAGCCCTCGTCCAGTCCTTCCGTTCTTCCTTTCGTATCTCCATGTACTTCATCAGCAGATTGGGAAGAAGTGACGGACTGCTTCACAGCTTCAAATACATTCAAATCTATCCCTCCTTGAAAAAGGAAAAGCACCTGACATTCTCTGATTGAAAATGGCAAGTGCCTGTTAAAGTTCCATATCCTGTTGTTTGTATTTCGTCTGTGCCGGGACAGTTCTTTGTGCTTTTTTCTCGTCAGCCTTATCCTGCAAGACTTCTTTGATAGGCTGTTTCTTGGGCTGCTCTTTGCTTTCTTCTGTGCCGGGGGTGGCTTTCCGTACCCAGTAGCGAATGTCCCGCAGCTTCTTCAAATCCTCCTGTACCTCGGTCAGCGGTGTTTTCAGGGCTGCAATTTCTTCCAGAAGCGTTTCCTGCTCCTCTTGCAGCTCCTTTTGGGTACTGTCCTTATCGTCCGGGTGCTTGGCAAGGTAGGCGGCGGCTTTCGCATACCGGGCAACCTCCGGGTGTTCCTGTTTGAATTTCTCCTTTGTTTTCTTAAAAAATATCTTCTGGTACTTCTCATAGACAGGCTTACATTCCTTGCAGTCTGTCCGGCTGGCAAGAATCCCGTCAATCACTTTGCTGCGGGCTTCCTTTGGCTTCATCTGATTGCGGTAATCTGCGGCTGATTTCCCGGAAGATTCCAGAAACGCTTCTAAGTCCTCCACAGTGGAAAGCCCCTTTTGCCGGAGATAGGACAGGGCTTCGCTGACTGCCTTTAAGTCCTGTGAAGTCCCCCGGTTCTGTCCAGCCCTCGTCCAGTCCTTCCGTTCTTCCTTTCGTATCTCCATGTACTTCATCAGCAGATTGGGAAGAAGTGTCGCTTCCTCCGCCGCTTTTTGTGCAAGCAGCTCTTTCCGTTTTTCTCCCAGCTCGGTAATCCAGCCTTTGAGGTTTTGGATAAGCTGCCGGATGGACTTCATCAGACTGTTGGCGGCTCTGATTTCCCGGTTCAGATTTCCGATATTCGTCTGGATACCACGCTTTTCCATCTGCCGGACAGCAGCCCCCTCATGGACAGTAGGGATAATATCAAGCCCCTGTCTGGCATAGGAACGCAAGTCCACACGCTCCGGGCGGTCATTGGCTTCCAGATAGCGGTTCTGGATGACCTCCCATTCATGCCGCCAGATTTCACAATACTTCTGGTCGTTCCAGTCAACCGTATCCTCCTTGTGGCTTTTCCACCTGCCGGACGGAAGTTTTATCCGTTCTCCGCTTTCATCAAGGTCATAAACCTTGCGGCTCTTGGGAAGCCATTTTCCATGTTCGTCCATTGCCCTCATAGTGAGCATGACATGGGCGTGGGGATTGTGTCCCGGCGGATGGGGGTCATGGATTGCAAAATCAGCAATCATGCCTTTGGAAACAAACTGCTGCTCACAAAACTCCCGGACAAGGACAGCATACTGGTCGGGTGGTATCTCTCTTGGGATGGTAAGCACCCACCGCCTTGCAAGCTGGGAGTTCCATTGCTTTTCCACCGCTTCGGCGGCGTTCCATAAGGTATTGCGGTCTGCATACGACCGTGGGGCGTTTGCCGGGAGCAGAATTTCATTGTGGACAATACCACGCTTTTCCGGGTAGTGCTTCACTTGCTGGTCGTATTCACAGAACAGCTTTTCGCCGCTTTGGTAAGCAGCGGCGGCAACCGCAGACTGCCGCTGGCTGCGCTGAACAATCGTGATTTCGTTGTGTGGGCAGGGCATTTCGTGTCCCTCCTTTCGGTAATTGGCGGATGGGGTGGCGTTTTACCACCTCATTTTGGCAGAAAAAAAGCAGGAGACCTTTTTCAGATTTCCTGCTCGGTGTGCCGCTGTGAGGGCGGCGGATATTTAGCTGTAAAAGTTCGGGACAAGTTGACCCGATGGGTAGATGGTACACTTAAAAATTATGGTTCTCTTGTCATTAGCTCATTAGCATAATGATTA
This sequence comes from Pilosibacter rotomagensis, assembly GCF_045062245.2. NCBI lineage: Bacteria > Bacillati > Bacillota > Clostridia > Eubacteriales > Clostridiaceae > Pilosibacter > Pilosibacter rotomagensis. The sequence continues at coordinate 2,329,075 of NZ_CM170323.1, forward strand.
AGAGCTTCACAAGGTTCATATTTGCATTTATAACCAATACCGTCAATTATAATAAATGGATTGTATGCTATAATCTCCACTTGAGAACCATCTGCCAAAGACAGAGTGAAAATAACTGCTTGTCCGGCATATTCTGTATATGAGTTGTCCTTATTGTAAATAACTACCTCATTGAGATATGATACTAATTCCTCTGTTTCTACTATCTGAATTGTTGTATCAGGTGGCGATAACCGAACACTTGCCGAAGTAATATCTGCTGCCTCTAAATCTTTGAATGGTCTATGAGCAGAAAACAAAAGAAAGCTAATACCTATACCGATTAAACATATCAGTGCAATTAACAAAAACTTTTTATGCTTCATTTGATTCTCCTTTACACACTACTATGAAATTTCTTTTTCATCATCTCTTGGTGGTCGGACATAACATAACATTTCTTTTTCACAAGCACCAAATTTTGAGAAATTGGATTTCGCTTCTTTTAGCGTTATTCCATGATTAGAGTCACTTGGTTCGTTATCAGAAGCAATGAACGGGTCATTCTCCCAAAAACAAACGGGACAGATATACCCACAATCTTCATTTGCCGGAACATTATAGGTAAAATATCCGCAGCAAGGACATTGATATTTCATCATTTCGTATTTTTAGCTCCCCATTATAATTTCATATTTGAATAACAGCAAATTATCAAAAATATCATTCCTAAAATCGCAAGACTTTCGCATATAGAAACTATTTTGAAATTCCTCAAACTCATTTTTCCTTTTTTATATTCGTCATAACACAAATAAATTGTAATCGCTGCAAATACAATCGTTATAATCTCGATAACCGGCATCTATATCCCTCCTAAAATTGATTTGTCGCTCGTCATGCAATCTGAAAGTTATTATTTCAAAATAAAGGGTAGTATTATCATAACAACTCCTGATAGAGCAAATAAAATACCCCCAATTTTTGTGGTTTTCAGATATAACTCAGATGGCTCATCTGCACGATAAGATTTCCATGCTTCTGTTAATTTCCACACTAAATCTGGCTTTAAAAAAATAAACACACCTAAAACCAAAATTATAACTCCACCACTAATAGACCATAACATAGGCGTCCCTCCCGTTATTCAAGTCCAGTTTGTTATTGATTTCATTATACTTTATTACCTATCGAAAAGATAGCGTATTTTATGAAACTTGTCAGATGGGAACAGCTTGCAGCGCAAGGTGTCCCCAGATGGCAAGTCCACAAAAGGGTAGCTGGCGGCAGCCAGCGCAGGGGAAGCGTAGCGTCCCCTGTATGATTTGGAGCAGACCATGACTGCGGAAAATCACAGCCCTCCGGCGAGGAGCCTTCGGAGAACGCAATGCACCAACCTCTGGGTGGTGTATAATTGCGCCCTTAGTAAACTAAGGGTTTTCCGGCTTCTTCCGTTCCAGCAGTTTTTTCAATAATTCCTGCGTGTCCTGCCTGTGAAAAATGAGTTTTAACAGCAGCATAACATCATCATCTGTCAGGCGTTCCGGCTCTTGCAGAAAACTTTCCAGCATACCGCCACGAATACAGAGCCGGTGTGTCCGTTCCTTTCGGGTAAGCTGCTTCAACTGGTGCTTCAACGCCTTTTCATCATTGATGGCTTTCCGCAGTTTCTTTTCACTTTTTTCCAGCTCCCGGTTGAGCCTTTCCAGCTTTGAGGTATCAGGCAAGGGCAGCATCCTCCTTTCCCGGTATCAGCACATAAATCCGGTTTGGTTCTCCAACGCCCTGACGCACCCGCATGATAAGTCCGGCGGTTTCCAGTTCATTCAGAGAACGCTTGACCGTCATAGAGCTACGGGACAGGACTGCGGCAATGGCTGTAACAGGGAAGCAGACAAACAGGATTCCGTTCTCATCCTCCTGCCCTTTGGACAGCATAGCGTCCAGCATCCGGCAGTACATGACCTTTGCGGTGCTGCTGACCGGAAAGCCTGTCAACGCTATGGGAAAGGGCATACAGGGTGGCAATGGTGTGTCTATCGTCATAAATTCAAAATTCATTCGGTGTGTTCCTCCTTTTTCTTTGCTCGTTTGGATAAATAACGGGGGCAGTCAACCACAACCGCCCGGAAGCTCTGCCTGCACCCATGCTGGCATTTCCGGCATAATTCGTTGTAAGTGACACGCCCCCGGTCATTGAGGTAAAAGGAAAGCTCATGCTTCCTCTTTTTGCTCATTCTCGGCATATTGCGCTTCCTCCCGTTTTAGTGTATGGTTTCGGGGCGATTTTTGGCAAAATTACAGCCATAGAACCGCCTAAAATCTCCCGAAGTATCAACGATAGGGTAGACTATCCCCCTATCAGATTGTCGTGTTTCGGTATCATTTCGGTGTCAGTTCGCCAGTTCTCCCCGGTGTCGTTCCTCCCCTGAATCTCACAGCGGCGTATCGCTCCCTTTGGTATGCTCGTTTCGGTCAGGGTTCCTCCATATCCCTGCCAAAAGTCATGGCACTACATCGCCGGGGAAGCATATCCCACACAGGCTGGTCATTCGATTGGAATAATCCATCGATGAACTACCTGTATCATAGAACATTTTTGTGCCCTGTGCCGTATGTCCACAAAGTAGGAATTCGGGGTAAAAATCAGAAATTTCCACGATTGTGGAATTGATATGGTATAATCAATTCAACGGTTATAAATGTCGTCAGAAGGGGGAACTGCTTCAATGAACGGAGCTACTACAATACAGGAACGGCTAAAAGATTTACGATTAAACAAAGGATTAAAACTGGAAGAACTGGCTGAGCAAACGGGTATTTCAAAATCGGCTCTTGGCAGTTATGAAAAAGACGACTATAAGGAAATCAATCATGGCAACCTTATCCTGCTGGCAGATTTTTATGGGGTGTCCCTCGATTATCTCTTTTGCCGGACAGAGAACCGGGCGGAGATCAACACGCCATTAAGGGAGCTGCATTTGAGTGATGAGATGGTAGCACTTCTGAAAAGCGGTCGGATTAACAACCGTCTGCTGTGCGAACTTGCCACCCATAAGGACTTTATCAAGTTTCTTGCGGATATTGAGATTTATGTGGATGGGATTGCCACCATGCAGATTCAGAACCTCAATGCCCTTGTCGATACCGTCCGGCATGAAATCATTGAACGGTATCGCCCTGGCGAAGACGACCCCCATTTGAAAGTGTTGCAAGCCGCCCATATCAGTGATGATGAATATTTCAGCCACATGGTTCTGGATGACCTCAACCTCATTATCCGGGATATTCGGGAAGCCCATAAAAAGGACAGCGAGAGTGCACCCCAGACCACCGTTGCCGATGAACTGAAAGAAAATCTGGAAGCTGTCGAAAATTTCAAAGGCAGCCGGGATGAAAAGCTGGTTGTTCTTTACTGCAAGCAGCTTGGTATCAACTATAAAAATCTGTCAGACGAAGAATTTCGCTGGCTGATTCGGATTCTCAAAAAATCAAAGAAAATGGGAACGCCTATCAGCCAGAGGAAAAAACGATAAAGAAAAACCGCTGTTGCATGGTTTGTTAGCTTCCATGTAGCAGCGGTTTGTGCTGTGGTTATTCAGTTAAAATTTAGGGCGATAAACTAAGGATACAACTAAAATACGCCCTATAATTGAATTGCCGATTTCTCTGAATCATTTATATATACTGCAATCGAATCTGTTTCTTTCATATACGGCTTATCCCATAAGAGATGGCTTTTGTGATGATAAATCTTCCCTCCGTATGTATAGCTGTAAAGAACTCTGTACGGGGACTTTTTCCCATATTGTAGAAACTTCTGCATATATACTTTTTCTACAATCCCATTAACTTTAATTCCGTTAGAAATCAACTCGTAATAGGATTTCTTCTTTGCAGAAGCAAGAGCTGTAAAAATTGCTTGTGCAATTAAAAAAGCGACACCAAGTACAGAAAAAACAATCCCAATATTCCTTTGACTTTGGACTATTGACGTTGATGTAGGCTGTAATATTCCAATAAAACTAAGCAAACCAAAAACGATAAAAGCACAGCCTAAGCACATAGAAATAAGAGCATATAACTGTTCTGCATATTTGATTCTATTCATAGTATTCTCTCCTTTACAACTTCAACATTGTTGTTCCAATGCTTTTTTTAAGTCCAGAACAAATTGAGTTTGCTGCTTCTTCAAATAGAGTTTTACAAAAGGTTTCATAAACCACTTTTTAGGTGTCACATTTTCTGTAAAATCAATTTGTGTTTCATTTCCCTTAGCTGTAAAAATACCAATCCAATGCCCGGTCATATTGCTATTTTTCATGTCAAATTCCCAACGTTTATATGGCTCAACAGCAGTAATAGAAAATATAGTTGCATATCCGTCTTTCGTGTACTCAATAAACTGCTTATCATTTATGATTTCTGTTTTGCTTAAATCGCTTCGCCACTCACTATATTTATCAACAGCAAAAACAATATCCCAAACTTTATGAATATCATCATTGATAATCGTATTTATATTTGAGATTGCCATTTTCATGCCCCCTTCAAACTCTATTTTGTCATAATCATTCTACCATACCATTATGAATAAATCATCTCATGCAATACAATTTCTTCTGCCCGGTTGTGAATGTTATTACACCGCCGCACCCATTCCATTTGATGGGTACGCTTTAATTCTTCGGTCACGCCCTCGGCAGTTTTCATCTGCTCTATGATGGTGTCTATCCGTTCCTGTGCCTGTTCGTTCAGGTTTGCAAGATATGTCCATAGCTCTCCGGTCAATATCAATGTGTTCAATCTGGCTGGGTGGACTTCTCTTAAATATTCCCGGTGCAACCGTCCATACTTTCCTATGGGGCGGTGTTCTTCCGGCAGCTTCAAATCCGGGATGTAGTAATCTCCGACAAGGATATAATCAATTCCGTTTTCTGTTATTCTTGGTTTCAATTCGCTCATGTTCCTTACCTCCTGTGGATGCAGGCTCGTCTGGTACTAACTCAATCACATCGGTAATCTCACAATTCAGCGTTTCGCAGATACGGGCTAATGTGTCCATGCTGATGTGCTTTCCCTCTTTGCTCATGTTGGCAATCATATTCGTTGTCATACCAGCGGCAAGCCTTAAATCTTCTTTTCTCATATCACGCTCTAACAGTGTATGCCAGAGTGGTTTATAGCTGATGTGCATATAGCTTTCCTGCCTTCCTATCCATACCACCGGGGCGGCTGCCCCGGCAGGAACTTTTCTCTTATTATAGCACCAATCTTGTGTAATCACAATTTATTCTTGTAGACTGCCGCTGATACCGTCTGGATTGTGCTTTTCCTTTCTTTTTTGTTCCCTTTAATTAGCCATGAACTGCTTCATGCCCTGGGACTTTATTGATGTGCGATAAAGAAGTAATAGAAGTGTAAAAAATTTTGCCGTTCCTATCCGGCACTTAGCTCTTGTGTCGGATAGGTCGGGCGGTTATTCGGGCAAGTCCACCTTGCCAACAAAAGAATAATAAATCTCAATGTCCTGTCTGCGGGTCTTGTTCTCGTCATAGCTGCACTCATGCACAACGATTTTCTCTACAAACTCCCGCAGCAGAGTAGGGGTAAGTTCTTCAAAGCTGGTATGCCGCCGGACAACATTCATAAACTTTTCTGCGTTCACGGTGGCTTCCTGTGCTTTGGAAAGCTCCGCTTGGATAGCGGCGGCTCTTTCTTTCAGCTCCCGTTGTTCTGCTTCATAGTCTGCCGACAGCTCTGTGAAACGCTCGCCTGATATGCGCCCGGTCACACTGTCCTCATACAGCCGCTTGAAGATAGCGGATAACTCGGCTATGCGTTTCTCGGTGGCTTCCAGCTCCTTTTTCTTGGCGGCGTTCCTGCGCTTGCCCCCGTCCTCGTTCTGCTCAATCAGGAGCTTCATAAACCGGGCTTCATGCTTTGCCGCATAGCTGGTCACTTTCCGCAGATTGGAGAGTACACCAGCGGTCAAGAGGTCGGTGCGGATAAAGTGCGCCGTACAGTCATGGGTGCGTTTCTTGTAGTTGCCGCAGATATAACAGTCCTGCTTGCGCTTGTCCGTCTGGTATCGCTGCTGATACATCACACTGCCGCAGTCTGCACAGAACAGTATGCCGGAGAACAAGCCCACTTCATCATAGCGGTTGGGGCGTTTGCGCTGCTTGCGAAGCTCCTGCACCCGTTCCCATGTTTGGGTGTCTATGATAGGCTCGTGGTGGTTCTCGAATATCGCTTGCTTTTCCTCCGGGTTTTCTACGCTGTGCTTGACTTTGTAAGAGAGTTTTTCCGTCTTGAAGTTTACCAGGCAGCCCGTGTATTCCCGGTTTTCAAGGATATGCACAACGGTATTGGTCGCCCACTTGCACTCATAGCCGGGGTGGTAGCGGCGGGTGCTGCCCGTCCTACGGTATTCCAGCGTCCCCGGCGTGGGGATTTGCTGCTCTGTGAGCATACGGGCTATCTTAGTCGGACCGTTCCCGGCAAGGCAGAGGTTGTATATCTGCTTGACTACGGGTGCAGCTTCCTCGTCAATAATGAAATTTTCGTCCTCGTCCATGAGGTAGCCATACACAGGCTTGCTTGTGATGGGCTTGCCACTCATGCCTTTTGAGCGTTTTACTGCTTTGATTTTCTTGCTCGTATCTCTCACCAGCCATTCGTTAAAGATATTCCGCAGCGGGGCAAAGTCATTGTCGCCTTGTGCGCTGTCCACTCCGTCATTGATAGCGATAAAGCGGACACCTTTCTGTGGGAAAATCATTTCCGTGTACATTCCCACTTGCAGGTAGTTTCGCCCTAACCTCGACATATCCTTTACGATAACTGTCCCGACTTTTCCGGCTTCAATGTCCGCAAGCATGGCTTGAAAACCGGGTCTTTGAAAGTTCGCACCAGAATAACCGTCGTCCGTGTACCAGCGCAGATTGGAAAAGCCGTTCTGCTTTGCATAGGTTTCAAGAATACGCTTCTGGTTGGAAATGGAATTGCTCTCGCCTTGCAGCTCGTCCTCATGGGAAAGTCTTGGGTAAAGGGCGGTAATTGGTTGTTGGTTGGTCTGTCTTAACATAAAATCCTCCGTTTCCGACAGCCAGCCCCACTATTCCGTACCTTGATTGTACCACATGGGGCGGCGGTCTGTATAGCGGCAAAAGCGTCAAATCTGCTTCTTTATGGTCGGTCAAATCGCCGTTTTTTGTGTAGCAGCTTCCGCTTCCAGCACTTTCATCATCTTGTCGGCTGCGGTATCGGTTGCGCCCTGCTTGAAGAAGCCGGAAACGGTAAGGACGGAGTTGCCCATGCGGATTTCCGTCACACAGTCCGGGCGGCGGTCTGTTTTGGTGGTGCTTGTCTGTTTCGTTTCTGTCATAGGCTCTCCTTTCGCTGCTTCATCAGTTGCTTTAAGCGTTCCAGCTTTTCCTGTGCGGTTTCCTTTCGGAAGTTGCTGCCCGTGAAGCGGACGGGGGCGCACATGGAAGTCAGCCTGTCATAGATACGGGCGTGGGGCGTGTCCTGCGGGTGCTGCAATTCCTCCAGCGTGAGGTTGGTCGTGGCGATCAGCGGCTTGTCGCTTCGGTAACGGCTGTCAATCACGCTGTAAACCTGTTCCAGCCCGTATTCTGTTCCTCGCTCCATACCAAAATCATCAAGTATCAGCAGGGGGTAGCTGCAAAGGCGGGAAATATATTCGTTCCTGCCATCAAAGCTGGCAGCAAGGTCATTGAGTATGGTTGCAAAGTTTGTCATACAGACGGCAACCTCTTTCTCCATAAGGGCGTTGGCGATACAGGCGGCAAGGTAGCTTTTTCCTGTCCCCACGCCGCCCCAAAACAGGTAGCCGATATTTTCAGCCTGCATGGTTTCCCAGCTCTCCACATAAAAGCGGGCGGTTTCGGTCTGTGGGTTTCTGCCGTTGTCATGCTCAAATGTCCAGTTCCGCATAGCAGGGTCGGTAAAGCCCCGGCGTTTCAAGTCCTCCACTTTTTCAAGGTGCTTCTGTCGGCTTTCGGCGGCTTGCTGCTTTTCACGGGCTGCTCGCTGGCAGTCGCAGTCTGTTGGGTGGCGGTCACGCTCGAAACAGGTCTTTCCCTCTGCAAAGTAGGCTTCTTTGGGCGTATGGCACTTGCCGCAGTATAAAAGCCCGTCCTCGCCTGTGTAGTCCTCCGCTTCGGCGGTAGTGGCTGTAATGTCCGTAATCATAGCTTCAATCTCGTTTCTCATAAGCTCTCACCCTCCTTGCATGAATAATCGGGTATGCCCTGTTTCGGGGCAGCCTTGCCTTTGGCAGCGTCCTCCTGCGCCCACTTGTAAATGGTGGCTGCATGGCTGTGGTACTGCTTCCCGGTGGAAGCGATATGGCAGGAAAGCCGGTCAATATAATACTCCCACTTGTCGGGCAGCTCTGTTTTCAGCCCGGAAAGCTCTGTATCGGTCAGTATCACATTGTTGTATCTGCCATAAGCGGCGGGGGCGGGGTGTCCCGTTTCTCCCTCTCTCTCTTTTTCTATCTCTATCTCTTTCTCTAACTCTATCTCTGGTGGACGAATGTCGGACAAATGTCCGCCTTTTGTCCGAGACGGTAAAAGTGCCTTGTTTTCCAGCCTTGCAGCCCGTTTTCGCTCGGCTTCGGTAGAGGACTGTCCTATCATCAGCTCAATATCGGTCATATAAAAAGCCCCGCTGTCAAGCTGCTCCACAAGCCCCAACTGCCGGAAAATCTCTAAAGCCCTTTCAACCGTCCCTATCTGGTGGCGGGTCAGTGTCGCTATCATCTGCGCTGTGTAGGGGATATGCTCGTCAAGCTGCAACTTCCCGCCGTTTTTCAGCGATTTTAAGTACAGCTTCAAGAGGATATTGGAATATAAAATCCCGTCTTTCATATCTTCCAGCAGCACAATGGAGTCGCTGTCAAAAAAGTTCTCTTTCAGCTTGAGGTAGTAATACTTGCGGTTATCTGCCATTGTCCCTGTCCTCCTTTTTCCGGCGTTTGGAGTAGTAGCGGGGGCAGAGTATGATAACCGCCCGGAAGCTCTGCTTGCAGCTATGGGTACAGCCCCGGCAGAGGTCGTTGTATGTGATACGGTCGCAGGTGGTATTCCCGACTTTCACTTGCCGCAGGAAAAAAGACCATTCCAGCCGCCGTTTCTTGCTCATTCTTGGCATGGGTGCGCTCCTTTCTGCCGTTTCCGCTGGTGTGACGGTATCGGCGGTAATTCTGTATCATCTCGGTATCATTTTCGGGGTTTTTCTGCCCTGTAAGCCCGTTAAAAAATCCTTTGGTATTGCGGATAGGGTACGGGGCAGCCCCCTTGTTCTGTATGGGTTCGGGTACATTTTGGGGTGGTTTTTATCGCTCCTGTTCCTGCCTTTTCACAGGCTTGCGTTCCCGGCGTAAAATCTGGTCGATATTGCCCTTGACAGTCTGTAAGCGGCGGTATTCCTCCCGTTTTGCCCGGTAATCGTTGTAGCCGCTGTTTTTCTCTTTGATAAGGCTTTCAATCTCTGCTTGCAGGGCTTTATAGCTCGGCAGCTTGGAAATGCCGTTCTCCCTGAAATAACGGGCGGCTGCGTCTGCTATGATAAAGTCGCTTTCGTGCTTCTGACGGTAGGCTGCTTTTGCTTTGGCGTTTTTCTGCTGTTTCAGCCCGTCCCGGACAGGGCGGGTCTTGGAATAGGCAAGCACCTGCCGTTGCAGCTCCTTTTTCCCGTTCAGCGTCTTTTCCACCTGCTTCAGCTCTGTAAGGCTTTCCTGCATGGCGGCATAAGCGGCAGAACAGGCTTCGTCCAGTTCCTCCGGGGAAGAAAAGCCATACTGCTGATAGGCGGTAACGGTAGCTGCCATTTGCTTTAGGTTGTGCTTTGCCGCCCAGCGGTCATAGCCCACGCCCTTGCCCTCGGCTCGCTTGGCTTCCCGGTCAACCATGCGCTGCAAGGTGTTGTCTGCCGGGGTGGTTTTTGCGGCTTTTTCCTCCCGCAAGCGTTCCTTTTGGGTGTGTGGGTATTCGGGTATGTCTGTGGTCTGTTCGGCGGCTCTGTGGGCGTTCTGCGTGAGCAGGGCAAGGACAGCAGCCTTGTCAAAATCGTCCCCCAGCTTCCGGGCTGTGATAGGCTTTGTCCTGTCCGGCGTGAGGTAGGAAAGCCGCCCCCGGCTCTCCTTGACGGTCACGCCCTCCCGCAGCAAAAGGGAAGAAAACTCGTCAAAGCTGGTAGCTTGGGAAAGTGCCTGCCGTATCGTCCGGCGCAGCTTCGCCTTGTCCGTTTCAAACTTGGTGGGCTTGGTCGGCTGTCCTGCGGCTTCTCTGGCAGCGTTCTCTTTATCAAGGGCAAGCTGCCCTTTCTTTGCCGCCCAGTATTCCCGTTCCGTTATCCGTTCCTTGCTGCCGTTCAAAAGATCGATTTGGTAAAGCCCCTCCCGGTGGCACATCTCCATGACTTCACTCTTGAAATATTCCATAGCGGCATTGGTGCAGCGGTGCTTGTAGCCCTCCCGTGTGTCGGCTGGTCTGTCCATGTAGGGCAGAAGCGGGACTTCATAAATCCGCAGGGAGTTGAGGACGATATGCACATGGATATTGCCGCTGTGGTTATGCCCGTCCGGGTGGGTGCATACAAGGGCTTGGTGTCCGGGGAAATGCTCTTTACAGAACTTCTCGCCCAGCTCCTGCGCCCGGTCTACGGTCAAGCCGTTGTCTGTCCCGTCCCGTGGGTCAAAGCTGATGATATAGTGGTGGCTTTTCACATCTTCCCGTTTTTGGTTTTTCTCATAGCGAAGATTGGCTCGCATACAGGCAACGGCGAAATCTTCGTCCCCGCAGTTGATGGAAGAAATGCGGTAATCCTCCCTCGGTATCAGCCGCCCGTTTTCATCAAGAGTGGGCTTCATGGTAAACTCGTCATGCTCAAATGTGAGATAGGCTTCCGCTGCGCCATAGTCGGCATTTTTAGAGCTGATATGTTTGAATGTTGCCAACAGCGTCACCCACTTTCTGCAAAACTTCAAACTTTAGGGCAGCAAGGTCGGAAACCGCCGCCCGTACCTCCCCTGCAAGCTGCGGGTAGGGGCTGTGCCACTCGTTCAGCGTCCGGGCTATCTGGTTTAAGTTGCCGCCGATCCTGCCGTATTCGGCGGTCAGTTTCCCGACAGCGGCAAGCAGCTCGTCATTGACAGGAGAAACGGTTATGATGGGGCGTATGGCTGCCCCGGTTATGGCTTGCCGGATAAACTCGGCTTGGCTCATGTTGTAAGCAGAAAGCCGTTGGGCAAACTCGGCGTATTCTTCCTCGGTCATGCGTGTTTTGACTACCCGGCTGCGGTGCGGTGTGTTGTATCGTTTTCGCATGGTAAAACCTCCTTTCTGTGCGTGGTGTCCTCTCACTAATAGGAGAAAAACGGGGTGTGAAGCGGAACTGTTTTTGAAAAATCCGAAAAAATATTTTGAAGGATTTTTAAGCGGCGCAAGCCGCATAAGCAGGGTTTGGGGAAGGCACTCCCCAACAAGATTCCCGCAGGGGCAAAATGAGCGAAAAGCGAATTTTGGTACTGCGGTAGAATCTTGCTCTAAGAAACTGCCGGTCTGCCGCTCACTTCCTACTGCCACTTTTTCGGGAAATCGCAACCAGTTTTTTCATAAAAGGCTGCGGGCTGGCGTTCTCCCTCTCTTTCTGGCAAAGACTTTTCCGGCGGCTTGGTCTTTCCCAACAATAAGGCGTTTCAGAAGCTGTGTTTTGCCCGCTGCTTGATAGAAAACGGGAATTTCCCCCTGCTCACTTATCAGTACCGATACTTTCTCGATTTGCCAAAAATGGGCGCAAAAAAAGCAGCAAATCTTTTTCAGACTTACTGCTTCATGTGCCGCTATGGGGCAGCGGTTATTCAGTTGTAAAATAAAAGAGGGCGGCAGCACTTGGAGCTGTCGCTCCTTGTCTACTCATCAGCAAAGGCGGACGGGGCTGTCAACGACGGCGCGGAGCGACGTTCATCTTGTCGTTGACTGGCTCGGCTGGCTTTGCTATTTATCCGTCAAATAAAAATCGTTGTTTTTAATTCTGAATCTTAAAATTATAGACGCGGGGGTAAATATTGCCCCCCGCGCCTAAACTTATAGTAGACGGTTATTTATTGTTTTAATAGTACAAATATGTGACATAACCAATAATACTAAAAACGATTATTATGCCTAATATTACAAGCAATGTAATAATTAGCTTTTTATGCCGCATATCCTTAGTCCCTCCAGTAAGAAATGCTTGTGTCGCCGTCGGAATATGCTAATAACTCTCCGTAGATATTTCCAATCTGAACACTAAGTCCCTCAATCGGTCCTAACTTGTAATAGAATGTACCTTTGGCATGAACTACATTACCACTAATATATGCACTCTTCGATGTTGTATCTGTCTGAACAAGCGGATTCAAATTTTTAACAACAAATGCGTCATTGTAATAAATAGTAGTAATGGTACTGCCGGACACGCTATACCCGACTTCAATTCGATATTCAAGTATTTCTATTCCCAAAATATCTACGGTTGACGTACCCCACGCATCATATCTGGTAGACCTAGCTGCTCCTAAATCTGCTCCAGAAGCTACTTTCTCTGTCCGGTCATAAGTAGTTGCTCTTGTAATTCCCGGTGCAACTAAATCTCCGCTGTAGGTTGCAGGATCAAGCAAGTAGTCAATAAATTTTTCCTGCTCATCTGCACTAAGTGCTTCAAATTTCTGCAAATCCTCCGGAGATTCCTGCGCCAAAAATTCTTTATATTCATTCACGGTCAAAGCTGAATCCGGCGCTTTTTCAGCTGCAAACACTGAAACAGAAAAACTCATTACCAGAGCAAACGTCAACAGAACCGAAAATAACCTTTTAAGTTTTTTCATAAACTCACCTCATTTCTAAAGTAATAAATAATCCGTCTACTATTTATTCATTAGTATTTCACAAGGTAAGATTAAGTAATTCATGTCTTTATTATACCAGAATATTTTTGATATTTCAATTAGATTTTTTGCTTTTTTTCGGAATAATGGGCTGTTGTCTATCAAATTCTTTTGTGTTACTTTACCGCACATGAGCATTGGAGCCCGGGTTATCCGAGCCGTAGCCCTCCAGCAGATTGACCACACCCCATACGCCAAGGCCAGCGCCGAGAGCGATAACGAGGGTCTGTAAAGTGTCGATTGCAGATGAGAAAAATGCCATATAAGCCTCCATTTCTCCGGGATTTTTCCGGTAACAAAAAAGCCGCCCATGCAGGCGGCAGGTTACAAACTTCGGGACACTTTGTCTCGAAGCATTTATGCAAAGGCGTCTGGATCGTCGATGTCATCATAGTTGAGGATGTCCTCGTCCTCTTCCGTGAGTGCATCGTCCGGCACAGTCACCTCATACATCGTACACGCCTCGTTCAGACCGGGCCGCCTGCGGCGGTTAATGAGCCTGTCGAGGTCAAAAGCGTTTTTCTGTTTATCGGCCTCCGCCGTATAGCGGTAGTTCGGATGCCGTTTCAGATCATACTTGGGAGAGAAGAACGGGGGCAGGCCCCGAAGCTGCAAAATACATTTATCTCCCGGCATGGTTGCAAGTTCGGCTGGGGTCATCAGTTCCCGGCCCAGCCGCTGGGTATTTTGACTGTAGCTTTCCGACTGACCACGGGAGCGGCTGTCGGTCTGCATACTGATTGTGGCTTTTCCCAGCCAGTTCTCGGATATTTCCTTGATGGTGCTGGCTTCGCGGCCACCGAGGAACACCACGCTGTCCATGTTGCCGAGGATTGTCTCGGCGTGTTTATCGTAAATGGCCTTGCACTGTGCCAACTGCTGATACAGCAGGCAAAGACTCACCTCGCGGGAGCGGATAACCGCGACCAGCTTTTCGAGCTGGGGCACCTGTCCCGTGTTGGCTGCCTCATCCCACAGCACCCGTACATGGTGCGGCAGGCGGCCACCGTGAACATTGTCCGCCCGTTCACACAGGAGGTTGAACATCTGCGAAAATGCAAGCGCCACTAAAAAGTTGTAGGTCTGCGTGGTATCGGAAATGATGAAGAATACCGCTGTTTTCCGATCTCCGATGCGGTCAAGCTCCAATTCGTCATAGGCCATGACTTCACGAAGCTGCGGGATGTCAAAGGGAGCCAGCCGCGCACCGCAGGAAATTAAAATGCTTTTTGCCGTCTTGCCGCTGGCCAATTTGTACTTTTTATACTGTTTGACTGCGAAACAATCCGGCTTGCGCTTTTCGAGCCCGGCAAACATATAGTCCACCGCGTTCATAAAGTCCTCATCATCCTCCTTAACCTCCATGCCAGAAATCATATCCACAAGAGTATTCATGTTCCGATCCTCGGCAGGCCCCTCAAAAATGATGTAGGCAATCAGGGCGCAGTACAAAAGCGTTTCCGATTTCGTCCAGAATGGATCGCCTTCCTTGCCTTCGCCCTTGGTGTTGGAAATCAGGGCATCCACGAATTTCAGAATATCGGCCTCATTGCGGATATACGCCAGCGGGTTATAGTGCATGGATTTTGAAAAATCTATGCTGTTGAATACCTTGATTTTGTACCCGCGTTTTTGCAGGAAAGCCCCGACCTGTCCCAACACACCGCCTTTGGGATCGACCACCACATAAGAGGAATGAGCCTGTAAAAGCTGGGGCGTGAGCCAAAAGCGGGTTTTGCCGGAGCCGGACGAGCCGATGATGCAGCAATTCAAGTTTCTGGCATTTGCGGGGATTTTCGGGCGGGTGTTCATCGTGAGAAACTCTGTCCCGGTCAAAATCACGTTGTTTTCAAACCTTGGATCAACAAACGGTTTGATGTCTTTTTCCGTTCCCCACCGGGCGCTGCCATATTCTGCATCCCGCCGAAACTTCTTAGCGTTCTTGCTTTTGAAATAGATCAGCAGCCGGAAACCAACGGCTCCTACAATGCCGACAAGCCAATCCAGCGGGACTAAACCGGGCGCAAAGTCAGCAAAGGCCGGGCCAATCGTCTGGCCCAGCCCGATGAGCTTATGTGCAAAATCGTTACCCGCCGCCAGCCGGTAGGCCGTTCCCAGCTTGAGGAACGCCCACAGGATGAACAGATAGGGAATGTTTGGAATGAGATATTTTCTAATCTTATCTGTCCTCATGGGCCACCTCCTTTGCACGTTCTTTCTGTTTCGGCTTTTCTTTGGAAAGCTGATCCGCCGCCTGTTTCAGTTGTTCCCGGATGGGAACACGGTTCGATTTTGCTTTGCTTAACACCTTCCGGGAATACTCAGAAAAGCAGGCGGTCATTGCGTCTGCCTGTCCAGCCTTGAAAAATAGCAGGTATTTGTCCGGCCCGGTTTTATAGAACGCATAGTCCACATTCCATTTCCGGGCCACGCGGTCAAAGGACTTGGCATCCCCGGATAGCTCAATGCTGTTTGTGGCTGTGCCGTGGGCCATGAGCTTTCGCACACTTTGTTTGCCATGCGGTACTTGCCGCCCACGGTATGCCTTGCGGATCTTCCGACCCACCATGCCCAGCACATACGCCAGTCCCCGCGCCGTCAGCTTGGTCGTTTTTACAGATATGGCTATCGTGCGCCGGGAAATATCTTCATCAATCAGTTACACCGCCTCCTTCCTTGGGACAATTTGTCTCGAAGTGCCATCACCGATCCCCACGGCCTTTTTTCTGCATTTGACGGTAGCCCTCCAAAGAAGAACCGTCTATGATTTCCTGATAAGCGGCCATTTGCTCCCGGATAGAGAGCTTCGGGAAAGAGAACACCTTATGCTCCTTGGGAATATCCTGCAAGCCGTGATACACTTCCAAGAAATGATCGCTTTCTTTGACAATATAGCCGCCCGGGGCAAAATGGCCGTTTTCGTGGATGCAGGCATCCCGGCCATACGCCTCATAATCGAAATACGGTTTTACCTGATCCGGCACATCCAACATTTCCAGATCGTCCACATAAATACGCCCCAGCGTTTCCTCATCGGATACGCCGGGGTAAAAGCCGTAACAGTCCAGATTTTGTGTCAGATTGATGATGTCCCGCACCGAAGAACAGTGTTCGCCGCTGTCGAGGACGGCCTCCAGTGTTTCCAGCTCCGATGAGGTAAGCTCGGAAAGCAGGCAGGCCAGATGATTAAGCTCATCCAGATTTTCATACTCGCTCAAATGGTCATAGAGCCCCAGCACATCCCCATCGAAAGAGGTAATAAAAATTTCCTGATAGCGGACGCCATCCACGCCAATCCGTTTCAAGAGAGCCTCCACCTCCTGGGCGGTTGTGGGAAATTTCAGTGTTTCACCCACAAGCTGGCCCTCGCTGTACTTCCCGGCGTTGGTGACGTAGGCTTCAAACAGGGTCGCCATCAGCGGCGGCCTTGTCCCTTGACGGTCAGGATACCCTCAAGGGTTGTTGCCGTAATTCCCAGCCGCTGGGCCACGGCAATATCATTTTTCATGGCTTCGGTCATACTGTGCCCGCAAACAACCAGCACATGAGAACGGCGGAGCAGGTCACGGCTCATGTCGATGCCGCTTTTATGCTCCTCGGGAACAGCATCGTTGAGAAACAGTGGCAAGTACAAAGGCGGACAAATAGGAGAAAAGCCTGCCTCATACACGGTGCGGCAATACTGCGCCGCCAGTTCTGCGTTTTCGCTATCGCCGCCGAGCCATGCAGCGGTGATATAAGCAAGGGGTCGTTTCATCGTTCATACCTCCGATATTTTAATAAGAAAGTTCAACCCAAACCCCACGCCCTTTCCCAGTCTTGGGAAAGGGGGCGGCTCTGGAGGATATACCCCCGCCGCTTGCCGGGGAAATAGCACAGCCGGGGCAGACCGTCAAGGGCGAGCCGCCGAAAACGGCGGTGCGCTGCACCCTTGACGGCCCACTCCCGGCTGTACTAAAAAACAGGCGGCGACGGGGGATATATACCACCAGAGCCTCTGCGCGAGGGCGGGCCCCTCGGGACAAAGTGTCTCGAAGTTGTTACTTGTCAAGTTCCTGCTTTTTCGGGGCTTTTGCCAGCTCCGGCGGCTGTTTTTCTTTCCAGTCATCCAGCAGGGACATAATCTGTTCTTTCATTTTGGCGGGAGTGACCTCCTTGCCAAAATACTTTTCCAGTTCCGCAGTAGAAATAATCACGCCTCGATCCTCCTTTTTCTGTTCTGATAAGATACCGTCAATGACATCGCCGTTGAGTTTGCCTTCCTTATCCAGCTCCCGGAGCCGTTTGGCCTGAGCCAGTGAGGGCGATGCCTGCTCCCCGTCAATGGAAACAGCAATAAGCCTCTGATTTTTTGATTTGATGTAGGACAGCTCCACGGCAGGCATGAAGCCCATCTTTTTATCGTCTACCTTATCCAGAAGCTCCGGCACAAGGGAGTTGAGCCGCAAGTAGCGCATGACCTTTTTATAGTTCATTTCATGCGCCTCGCCCACAATCTCAACCGAGCGTTTCCCGACATCGCCTTCCGCAACACCTTTCAGCCGCCCGCCCTGATGCTTGATGTCCTCAACTTCGAGTTCCAGCAGCGCGGCCAATTCGCTGGGGAGCATCCCGTCACGCTGCTTGTTACTGTCCTTCATGGCCTGCACCGCTTCGTGGTCGGTCATTTCACGGACAATAAAGGGCATTTCCTCCAGCCCCGCCAGTTCACTGCCGTGGGTACGGCGATGGCCCGCTACAATTTCATAGCCGTTTCCGTCTTTCTCCGGGCGGGCAAGACCGGGAACCATTACACCGTTTACGCGGATAGAAGCAACGATTTCCTGCATCTTCGCATCGTCCCGTACCTTAAAGGGGTGCGGACGGAATGTGTGAAACGGATGAACCTCGGAAAGTTTCAGATAAACCAGCTTGCCTTCCTCAACCGGGCGGGGCGGTGTGGTCGGCTCGGGAGCCGTCTGTTCCGCAGTAGCAGTTTCCTTCGGTGCCGTATCCTGTGCGGGCTTAATGGGCTCCTTGGCATCCGGGGCCTTTCCGTCACTTCGGGACACTTTGTCTCGTTTGGACGGCTTGGGCTTGTCAGGGGCCGTCTTATCCGCCTTGGGTGGGCGGCCCTTGCGGGCCCCAGCCGATTTCTCCGATTTTTGATTTTCAGTCGCGGCCTTTTCTGCTTTCGGCGGACGGCCACGGCGCGGCTTTTTCGGTTCCTCCGTATTGGCGGGCTGCGGTGTTTCTCCGGGGGCTGCCGCCTCCGGCGCTTCGGGGGTTTCCGCCTTTTCGACTTCGGCGCGGGCGTTCTGTCTCTTTTCTGCCATAAGCTCATTGATTTTGTCAAAGGACACAACCACATCGCCGGGCTCAGGTATGGCAGGCTCGGTCTGTTCCTGCTGGGGTTCAGATGCTGCGGCCTGTTCGGGTGTGGCGATAGGCTCGGCGGCCTCCGTGAAAATATTCTCCGCAGGGCCAGTATTCAATTTTTCATCGGCCATTTACGATCCTCCTTTTCGTTAAAGTTGCACAAATTTGAACGCTAAAATTTTGTAGTTATTTTTGCGCCTCCTTTCCGTCTATCCACGCAAAAAAGCCGCCCGTTTTTCATGCCGGACGGCTTTTTGCGTAATGTGATAGATCAAATATTATTTTTTCTGGTTTGTAGGCTCCGAAAAGCCTTGTATTTACAGTGTTCCTAATAGGAAGTAATCATATGCATAATCTAATTCTTTTAATGCTACTTTTCCATCTTGTATCCCTTGTAAAATAATTGCTTTCCACGCATGCGCTGAACTGTTTCTAGGGTCTAAGATGAGAGAATGCTTGATATCGTTCATCGCCTTCTCATATTCTCCATCATATAAATAATACCTTCCCCTCATCAGATAATATTCAATCTCAGAACAATTTCGTGCAATCAACATAGTGTATATTTGCGTCATTTCTTTATTGCTCAAACTTTCTCTATTGGTGTCCGCATACTCTATAATCTCTTTGTCACTCATTAATTCAAAGTTTACTTTATCAAAAATTCCCGTATCGGAAATTTTCTTTGTATCCATATTATCCTTAGTGACACTGTCATTTAGAATACATACGCATTTTTTTCGCTCATCAATTGTCAACTTATTAAAATATTGAAGCACATCCTCAATCTTTCCATTGCTTATGATCTGTTCGGCCTCTACATCAAGCTTTAGAATATCATTTTTAGTAGCCTCGCTTAAAAAAGCAGGGAGCATTTTGATATTTTCTTTCCATGCATACACATCTTGTCTGCTCCGACTTCCTAAAGTAAGGTATCTTGTTCGCCACGCAATATCTTTCTGGTCAATTTTCTCTTTAGTTTTAGCGATACAATCTTCTATAACTGGAATAAAATCGTAATCTTGATTTTCATTGGAATATTTATCCCGAAATTGCTCCGCCACTTTTTCAAATTCCTTACGGTTGTTGCTATATGATGCAATTTCTTTTATATCGGTCTGCAATGAAACAATTTTGTTTTGAAGATCAATAAACTCCTTCCTATCATTTTCTGCCATTGTATAAGTTAATACAGTATTAAGGCATTCAGATGCTAATTCAAGGCTATCTAAAGAATCTGCTTCAGCAACTATATCAAATACCGATGCAATGTCATCATCCATCTTTTTCTTGTGTGTGGTAAGTTTTTCAGTCGCAATATTAACCTGTTTTCCAACTATTAAAGCTTCCTTACCAAGCCCAGCTACATATTTTTCAAACCGTGACTGCAATTCAACACTGTCCTTTAACAGTTTCTTTGCTTCCAAATAATCATTCGATTTCATATTCTTATAAGATTTTAAGAATTTTTTTCCGTCATCCACAAGCTCTTGCCTACTTTTTATTTCCGCTTTGTTTCTTAATTCTTTTTCTCCCTTTGCAGTAACTAGTTTTGAAAAATCAGGGTATCCAAACCTTAATAAACTACCCGCGCATCTCTGATAAAATTTCTCAAAAGCATTCATCTGATCAATAGATTTGCAATAAACACTTTGATCCAACCAATTTTTGAAGTTTACTTTGATTAATGCATCTGCACGTTTTAAAAGTACTGCAGGTTGTGTCTTGTATTCTTCAGAGACAATAATACCATTATTAATAAAAATTTCCGCTATAGAGAGATTATTAATCATCTCAATCGCATTCAAAGTCTTATTTACATTTGCTTTTTCTTCAGATTCATCTAATTCTGTTTCAATATCTTCGACTCTATGAAGCCATATTGTCTCCGCCTTTCTGAACTTTTCAAACTGTAAATCAGCAAGCCGCTTATGAACCTCCATAGATTCCGGCAATCCATAAAACTCTATTAAAGAGCTCAATTCTTTCTCTAACTTTTTCGATTCAGAAATATCCTTGTTAGATTCAATTTTCTTAAATAGCTGTGAAAACTTTGATTCCACGGATCCGGTATCTACCCATAATAAGGTAGTCATTTTTAATTGATCAATATGAAGTTTCTTGTCCTCAACAATATGATCTTTCCATTCTATAACCGTTGTCCGTACATTATTATATTCCACTCTAATGTTATGCCAGAGATTTGTAATTATCATTGCAAGGAACATGGTAGCGGCTTCTTCACTTAATCCATATGGCGGTGCGCAATATGTATCAAAAAAAGTAGCACAGTTGTAGGATTCATTTTTATTTAATTCGGTTTCTACCATATCATAAATAGACCTAGCACTTTTATTAAGTGGTGAGATAATAGCGTATTCAGAGGTAATACACTTCCAGGAAGCCGATCCGTCTATCATAAAAAGTGCTTGGATACGATTACGAATATCTATTTGAAAATCATGTATGGTATCTTCATTCACTTTATTAGATAAGAACATTTTAAGAATCTGACAGTAATTCTTTATACCGTTACCAGTAAAGTTGTTGCCCTGAGTTAGTAAACCGTCAAAATTAAATGACACTATTTTCGGATATAATGTTTCAAATATCTCAGTTAATGCACTCGGAAGACGTTTTTCAAGAGTGCGTGTTCCATTTGCAGTAATTTGCTCACGTTGCTTTTTTAATGCTTCAAACGCGTTCTTTAAATTATCAAGTACCCGTTCTCTGTCTTTAATATATATCATATTATAGGCATCTCGTGTCTTGGCGTCCATATGATCTAGAACTTCATATTCTGTTAAGATATTCTGTAATTTATTATCAACATCATTAAGAAGCAACATAACAATCGGTGTATTTACAAACTTTTGCGCTATCGATTGTAACCGCTCAATAATATGGTAATCTGAATCTTTATTAAGATACAGCCAAATCAAACGCCCCTTTGGTACAACAACACTGCGTGAAGAATCCCAGTCCTTAATATATTTTTCGGCAATATTCGAGGTTAAATCTTCTGCAAGCATAACCTCCTGCGTGAAACACCATTCATTTGTTGTGATTTTGTGTACGGTATTAAAGTTTGTCAGCTGATTTTGCAAAAAGCCGCCCACTTCAAGAATCGATGCCGTGCTAAACAAATTTCGGATATCAACTTTAATGGTTGAAAACAAACGGCGTTTCATAATTTTATAATCATAAGCGCCTTTTGCATCTTCGGTAAAATCAAAGCAACCACTCATCTCATCAAAAGCCATTACTGCATATTCATCAACAAGAATATGTAAAGCGTCTTCAATTTTTTCAATGGGTAAACCCGAACAAAGAGCTAAGGATTCTTTTGCTTCATCATATGATCTTGTATTAAAACGCAGAGTCCGGGTAATAAGATTCGCACGTAAAACTGTTTTTGTCAAATCATCAAACTTTGCTTCATTTTTTTTCAGAATATTATCATATCGAATACATAAATCAGAACGATGACGGCCACTTGTTTCTGCTGCCAACATTTCAATATAAAAATCTCCATGCATCAGAGTTGTTGGCAATATATAAGGAATCGACTTATCTAATTCCACATCGGACAAATCAGAAATAAATCTACTAACTATCGTCAGTGATGAACGGTTTTGCAAATAATCTGATAGCTGAGTAAGCATGAAGACAGCAATTGGATGTATGGGATATATTCCTTCAACAATTACTTTTCGAAACTTAGTGTAATCAGCCCATATGCCAGAAGTGCGTGTCCATTTGTTTAAAACATCATAAATGATTTTCCAGTTTTCTTCTTTACTATTAAGCCAATTTACAATTCTATCTCTAAATGCATCTACATTATTTCTAGAAATAAGATTAGCAAATACGGTTTCAAGATTAGAAGAAATATGAAAAGTTTCACTTTCCGCATACCTTCCTATGTAACGAGATAAATTACGACTTTGATCTACCCTATCCAGGTATGCTTTTATCTCATCCTGAATAAAATCAATAATTTGTAAGGTTCCTGCCGCATTCTGCGATACTTCGAATATCTCCTGAAGCGCATTATCGCCAGATTTTGCGGCATCTGTACCAGAAGCATATTCAAGATACCGTCCAAACTCATCAAATAAAACAACAACATTATCAAATTGTCCATTTAAACCACAAAATTTGTTTAGAAGCATTTCAAGAATTACTTTCGCAGAAATGCCCTCTTCCCAACGAATCCTCTGTCCAGTTGTCGTTTCATAAACATCATTAATAATTTCAAATGCAATATCATCAGAACCTAATGAATCCTTAATTTTATCAATCAAGCATTCCCCCATCTCTCTCCAGCCTCTTCTTGCTGCAGCTACTTCAAAATCATGAAGGCGGTTAATTGCATTCAACTCAAAGAATCTGTTTGCTGTTTCTATTGTTCGATTTAATTTTTTTAATTCTGTATCATCAATTCCATAAAGTTTAAGACTCTTCTGTGTAGCTTTTAAAATTTCTGAATGAAGATTAAAGTCACGAATCCCATTAAGCATTATTACAAAGTTTTTATCTTTGCTTAATCTGCGAATATCACTGGCAGATTCTGGATCAATCTTCTCAATGTTATGTAATATTTTCTCATATGTTTCCGGCATATAAGAAGCGCCAGAAAATATTTGTCCAAGTGTAACTGCTAAATGTGATTTACCAGTTCCATAGTCAGCGATTGCCAGTGTTCTTGGATTGGAATCCTCTTTTCCAAGTTTTCCAACCAAAGTTTTAACCAGACTTATCGTATCAATGCTATCCCTTTTTGCCTCTACGCCGAAATAGTTTTTTCCATGAAATACAAAATTCTCTGCAACCTTTGAAGCTTTTTCTGGATCATAAAACCAATCCGCTTGAACTGCACCTTCAAAATATAAATCTTTTCTGAATTCAAGTACTTCTCCAAGTTTCATTATGTTTCCCCCTTTTGCCTAGCATAACTCGCTATATAATAGATCAATCAATTTTTCTTTTGGATAAACACGCCTTGCTGTAAACGGAACCATTTGTCGATTCAGAGCTATAATTCCCTTATCGTGCATTGCTTCCAATGCCCTGTATTCTTCTTGTTCATCCCAGCCAAACGGAAACCTAAATCCAGCTTCATCAATCTGAGGAGCCGTAAGTTCCGTCTTTGAAATTCTTAGCTCGTCCTGTTCTTCCAGACTAAAAGAATTTGCCCATTCATCCCAATATTCATAAAGAACATATGCATATAGATAAATATATTCTTCATTAAAAGTATGGTGAGCTAATGCATATTCATTACTGTCAATATTTAAGAACTTCAATGGTGCAAATAAAGTGCTATAAGTACCATTGAAAGGTGCAAGATTTACTTCTTTTTGAAAATGCATTGATAGTTCTTTTTCTAAGTTCGATTTACTGATTTTTCCATGATATTTGGGGAAAATTTCGCAAATGATATAGTACCATAACTCCGCACCTGCATACTTTCTCAATAACATACAATTCATAAGCAAAAGTGTTAATGGCTCCATCAACCCTGGATCCTCTGCCATTACAGTTTCACCTAAAGCAGTATATGACAAATCGTATTTTTTATTTGACAACGTCTCTGTAATCATGCCCATGTATTCCAAATAACAAATCGTAGGAACCACTTTTCCGCTACTTTTTCCAGTTGGAATACCTGTTATTTTAGATATTTCCTGTGCATCCTTTCCTGAACATATATCAAGGTCCGTTAATAAGCTATTCAGGCAATTACGTTCTGGCTTAAAGGTCTGATGAAACTCTATATTTTTTTTTATTAGTTTATCCATACGCTTTTATAAATGAGGGACCGAAGCCCCTCATAATTTACCTTTCTTCAAATGCTGTTACATGTGTTAATGTCGGCCTACTTGATTTAAAAATACCATCTCTTTGAATCCGGTCTCCTACAACAATACATTCTCCCTTTTTTAGATTAGATAACGGTGATCTCCACTCATTTGCATCGTTAGGATTTAGCTGTTTTGCCATAGGGATGATTTCTGAATCTGTTGGCTTAAAATACAATTTAAAAGCAGCCTGCATCAATCTCGTAACTTCATCATCATTTAAAACTTTCAAGGACTGTGTTGCATACCATGCAGACCATCCAAATTTCCTTCCCTCGGTAAGTATCATTCCACTCGGTGAGTTGTCTGCATGGGATAAATTCTGGGCTTCATCCAAAACAACTGCAAATGGTTTATCTTTACTACCGTTCTTCTTGGTATAATGCCACATATCCCACAACATGAATTCCGTGATAATCACCTGGATATCTCTTACAAAACTTGTTAGCTGAAAGATAGTCAATTTTCCAGACGTATTATACAGAATATCCCCCCAATCACATTGTGTACCTGAGAATTCGACACTATGAAGAAACGGAAGCATCTTAGATACAACAGTTTTTGCTGCTTTATTTGTACTTGCGTTTAATTCACTCTCTAAATATTTCATATTCATCTGTTCTCCATATTTAGAAAGCCCACTACTACATGCTTCATAGATTGCAGCAAACTGCTGTTCTCCAAAATCATACACATGAGTTAGCGTTGATGCAATTCTTTGAGCAACATCAGATATTTTCTCCGGAGCTTTCATACCAGCAATTTCAATTTCATGCCTTTTAAATGGATTGATTGGAACACCAGTAAAATAAATCACTTGTTCATCCATACGATCAGACATTTTATCAATGAACTTTTTTTCAAGCTGATCCCTTCTGAAACCTTCTGTATAATCAAATACTACCATAGAAATATTAGTCTTTGATAACTCATAAAGCATAGTTTGGATACAGTAGGTTTTTCCCTGTCCCGAGGTACCGGTAATAAGTAAGTGCCTGTTTGATAATCCCTTATGCCCAAATTCCCAACACACATCATTGCTATTTCGATCTTTTCCGATTAAAACACGAACATCTTTAAGAGATCCGTTCAAAACTGCGTCTACTCTGCTCCCTCCCTCCTCTGTATTTACATTTGAAACAGCCAATGTTGATTCTAAGAGAGATTCCTGATTTTCATCTTTTGATTCATCACACTGTGGCTGCATATTTGAAGCTATTTCTGTCACTTCTTCTATCTTACCAAACTCTGATTGAACACTATTATCATCAACTTCTGTTCTTTTCTGATTCTGCGATGAAAGATCAACTTCTACTACTGTTTTAGGATAAGCAACCAGTTGAATCTGCTCTTTAATTTTCTTTCTAGCAATGATGGCTTGCCGTTCTTTCTCAATTTCTTCTTCGGCTTTCTTTTTTATAACAGCGTCTGTTTCATCGTCAACCGTATCCATTATTTCCTCATCAATATCAACATATGTTGCATCTGATTTATTCAAAAGTAATTCCTGTATGCACTGTTGAGGGATATGGTGTATAATTATACCATGGATGTCATTAATTTCTTCTTTGTCTCCAGGCATATCAATCCAATACCCCAAAATACTTCCGCTCCATTCAATCTCAAAATTCCCATCTAATATAGTTCGTAGCCTTCCTGAAAGTTCAAAAAACTCTTCACTATTATCAGAGAATGTTACTTGCGCAAAAACAAGTGCTCGATACAATTGAGCAAACCAATATCTACGTTCGATGGAAGTCGATTTCGGATCAAACAAGCTCTTCAGCTGTTTGAGTCCATGTTCCACTTGTCCTATTGCCTTTTCAATATGCTGATCGGCATTTTTATACAATGCAGTTTTGCACTCAAGTATTTCAGCCTGAAGTCTTAAAGATTCTCCGTTTGGAGCTACAGATAACAACAAAAAGTCTGGACGTTTAGAGTTATCATCTTTTTCGCTGTTATCAAACCAATGTTTATACGAATCAAGATGAACAATAACCTTTAATGCGCTATCGGATACAATTTTCTTTTCACGCAAAGACGTTAAAACATATGCCATAAATTCATGAATATTTGTACTTTTCTGATTGACCGCAGAAAGTAAACTAATACCATCAAGCCCTCGTGCCTCTCTCATAACCGTTTGAACCGCTGTATTAATGTCTGTATCCTGCCATTTAAACAGTCGTTTTAATCGATCTCTGAGTTTCCGTTCTACCGTTTCAAGAATAGAATTTCTGGCTGTAATCGTCAAATTATATTGTCCATACATTCCCTTACCTGTACTGAAACCAATAATGTTGTATGATGTTTCACCTTCTTTACCACGAAGCAAAGCACCATCCATTACTTTATCAATACAAACAACCCAATATGCCTTTGTATGAAGCATATCAATAATCAGCTTAGTTTTTTCATCTACCGATGTTTCTCTTACAGCAAGGTATTCTTCTTCCTTAGGTGCCTTTTCTGGATTCTTCTTATAGCGAACCACCTGCGAATATTTAAATGCTGCACTGAACTGTGTCTGCGTCAACTCTATTTTTCTCTTCGTAGATGTTTTAGACAACGGTGATGGCTTATAAACAATAGGGAAACGACAATCAGTTATTTTACTTATTGTTTTTCCAGGATTCGAAATAAAATGAAATGACGCTGCATGTAACAGATCCATGTTAAAAACAATATCACTATTCTCAGGCATAAGCTTGCATAATTCATTGTAGCCCGACCATTCATTCATATAAATGCGAACATTTGTATTTTTATCCTCTGCAAAATATTCATCCATCCAATACGTAAGATAATTTTTTCCACCTTTATTTTCTGGCCTTACAAGAATAAAAAGCTTCATATTAATTGCAGCTATTTCATCTTCGAGACGAATATCTTTCGTGTATTTGGATATAGCTGAAATAATGGGCTGCAATTCAGGAGGATTTAAGAACACGATATTAAGAGAACGTCGTACTGATGGCATTGCTTTATTATAATCAAGTAATACATCATAAAGCATTTTTGCATCGTCGTTCATCTGGGTCAATTCAGACGCTTTAAATTCTTCATCATAAATAGCCTCTTTGCGCAGAACATCTTTAATTCTAGTTCTGACCAAAGCTGTATTTTTCTCATTACCATATACGCAAAAGTTACCAAATGTGCCAAGAACCCCCATATATTCATTTCCTTTGGTTGGAAACAAATCAATCGTTGACTGAATTTTTGTCATCTGGTTGAAATGCTCTATAAGGTTAGGTATATTCATTAATGAATTATTTTCATCAGCCTCTGCAATTTTCTGACTCAATCCATCTATCAAGAATCTTTTCTGGTCTTTAATTTTTTGTATTGCGACTGGATGCCACGGTGGAATAATTACACATTCAGAGTCATCTTCATTCTCAATATAATTGGAAGAATCCAATATGGCAAATGCCTGAAGATAGGCATCTTTGACCCACTCTTGATTTTCACTAAATTTATATTGCAGAATACTATTCGCAATTTCTGTATACCGCTGATAAAAATTGGTAATAACATCGCCGCATATACAATTATAGAAACCCTTTTCTGAAATCTCTTGAACAAATTTGCAAAATGCTTCGCCGAGATTAGCAAATAATATTATATAACTTTTTATAGTGTACTCAGCGTTTTTCAACCATTCGGAAATATTTTTCTCTAAGTCAAAAGAAAAATCAACTGATTCTTCCCCATACAGATCGAAGAACTCTTCCTCACTTCGTATTACAGTTGTACTTTTAGCACGCTTCATTACTCCAATCGGAACACGTTTAGCACCAATATCAATAAATGATTTCTCCGAAACAATATCCTTAAAATCAAATAACCAAGCAGCATCCGAACTAAATTTCCACGTGTAATGATAATCCATTAATTTATTAATATTTTCTTTATGATTGCTTAACAAATTTCCGTGATTATCAAGCACCCTCACATCGAATATTATTTTATTTAACGTATTAGTTCCGGTAGATACGCTTACTACACTATTGGTTTTATTTTCAGCTTCTTGAGGAGAAAAAAAATCTTCAGTATCACATGTAATGTCTATGGAATTGCCAAACGCTTTCCATTCATTCTGATTAATAAATTCGAAAATCCCATTTACATGAACACAAATATTTTTCCATACTTCAACAAGTAGTTCCTTTTTTTCGATATCATCAACATCTGTATATCCAGTTACAATGCTTGCCTCTTTAAAATGAAAACAAATTTTCGCAATTTCTGTTTTATCGTTTCTTTTCGCATCTTGCAATGCAATTAAGGCTGTAGATAACATCACTGTAAGTGGATCCCCTGTGATTGATTTATCAGAAATCCTATCATTTTTTGTATCGGATATTTTAAGTTTTAAAACATCGTCTATAATAGCATAATCCACTTTAAGCAAACGGAGTCTATTTTGAGCAACATTTTCACCGCGTGCGAATTCTAGTAAAACTTTAGAAAATTCGCCATAATCATCTAATCCATACGCAAACCAATTTGTTCCATTACCGGCATAACGTCCATTCATTTCATACTCGGCGATTTTTTTCTGCAAACCTGCATATTTCTTTTGAGAAAGACGTTGAAAAAGCTTTCCGCTGATAAACTCCCTTTCATCACGTAAGACATTACGTGTTTTATTAAAATCTGATGGTTTCAACGGAACATTTATTCGATTTGGCATTCCCCAATTTTGCAGACTTTTTCCAAACTCTTCGCAGAATTCATTAATAGTATTAAAAGTTCCATTCCATTTATCTGCAAAGTCGCTCAGTTTACAAATATCCGCTGGTACATATTCGAACAATGACTTATAGGCTTTATCGATGCACTGTTGAGCACCCGTTTCTAAATCTGATGTAAAGCATTTTCTAAATATTTTATGATATGCGCCATCCAGTCTTGCTAAAAGACTGTCAGGTGTAATCTGAAAGCAGTTTGCAAGTCCCCCAGTATCTTCTTCATCTTCAGTGCCGAGTAAAACCAAAATATCAACGTTATGTTGGTTACGATAGAATGTAACACCTTCTTTATCTGCAACCCATCCATGTTGCTCCATCATCTGTATATCCTGTGACCCAGCAGAAGAAGATGTCGAAAGTTCGTCCCATTTTTTCTTTGCAAGTTTTATATTGATTGAATAGTTACTACCAATGTAATGTTTTTCTAACGCCGCCGCTAGCTCCGCATAGTAATTTAATTGTTCGAAACCATTCACCAATACAATCGCCTCATCATTTGTATCTGGTTGCTTTTCCACAATGATTTCACATATTTGTTCAATGATATAACGCACTATTTCACTCCTTCCTTATAAGGATTAATGACAATAGATGTCGCATCAGATAGTTCTCGTAAAAATCCAGTAGATTTCAAAAATTCTTGAAATGCTAAAACATTTTAATTGAAACTATTAGCAAGCGTTACATCCATATCTTCATTATTACATTTCTTATATTGAGTAGGTCCAATAATAATACGATATTTTTTATATAGCTCCTCTAAGAACATATCCAGTGTCATTTTCTTTTGCGGTGCAATTAATGCTAACACTAAAAACCTAATACAATCCTCTGGTAAGGCGAACCGCTCATATGGCCCCGATGTTGGAATAATACACTGTAATTCTTTCCCTTTTGATTTAAAAATATCGAAAGAATCTTTTCTAGCTTTTACAATATACTTCAGACGTTCTTCACCATCAGTTAATGCAGCAATGGTTTTTGTTTGTCCAATTGCTGTCGTAAATGTTCCTTGAATTTTAGCAAAGCTATTTGCTGCAACTTTTTTGATAACGCTCGCATTCATATTGCCGACATCCACGATCCAGCACTCACGTTCTAAACCAAGATAATTGGTTGTTGCAACAGAAAGCATTCTTAAAACCTGAATCATAACCCCCTTGGAAAGCAGTTCAATTTTACTTACCGGATGCATATTGCAAGACATAAAATTAATCAATTCATCTACGCTATCAGTGCCAACATTCTTATATGCCGTTTCTGGAATGAAGGAAATATGAATTTTTTCAGTCGGATGCTCATTATATTCCATGTATTCTTCCCATGTATTCTGAACAAAGTTTGCAATTTGAGACATTTTACTTCCATTAGCAATCAATTGTTCTCGAAGAAGCATTTCCAAACGTACTCTTTTATCGTTGTGTCCTTGCATGCCTTGTAATAAATGGAGATAATAAAGTTCACCACCACGCGCAAGGAAGTTACGCTTTGAGAAATCAAAACAAGAGTCTATTTTAATTTTGTCGCTTTCATCTCCATCTTTACATTCATTCCAAACCAGTTTTGCACGTTCTTTTTTCTTTGGCATTGCTTCGCAAAAAACCAACTCAGGACATAATGGAAGCATTGCCTGTGCACACCAAGTCCTCTTTTTTAGAATAACAGCATATCCATGCAAAAGATCTTGTAAAGATTCAAGAATATTGGATTTTTGTTCTTCATCTTGATCATCTATTTTTTCTTTTAGAGCTTTTATAAGTTCTGAATATGCATCCTGATCAATTTTTGTAATATCACCTTTTTTGTTCTTATCAAAAAATATGAATCGCTTCAATCCCATTCTTGGTTCTACAGTATAAGATAAATTACCTATAGCGTCCGGAGAATGAAAATGCAGTTTTTCTTTTGGATTAACTGGATCATCATCAGCCGAGACAAAAATCAATAAAAATTCGATCAAATATTCATACAATGTTTGATCGGCGTGAAAACGATTGCCATAGATTTCGGCAGAAACAGACATTTTATCACTGCTAGCATTAAAACCTGCCGGAAATGTTTTTATGTTGAGTTCCATTGAAACCTCCCTATTCACTATTGTAATTCGATCATTCCATTTTCTATTACAAGAGATTCCTGAGTATATCCTGTATTACTCATAACTAACATATCGAGTCTATCTTCATCGGTGTCAGCTATACTAAGGAGTGTTGCTTTAAGATTTTCAATTCCATGTGACAACTGTGGATCAATATTCGTAGCTATAACACCTTTTCTCAACTCTTCAAAATGATCCAGCATTGGCAACGTCAAATGATATAAATGAAAGTTCTTGATTTCTAAATATAAATTGTTCTTTCCTTTATTCATATCCGAATCAGGTTTCTTTTTTATATCAATATCACCTACATTTAATTTACCTGCAATTAATTGAACGCTCTGACTGATGCCACTTTCTGAGCTCATAGTAATTGGAATCGTGTTATCTAGCTTACTCACTGTACCAGTATAAATCATACGCAAAGCATCAATTATCAAATCTTTTTGAGCTTTTAACGGTTTTGCATCTTCATTTCGAATCATATAATACGGATAAAACTGTTTTGAAAAAATATCTTCAATATCCTTTTTATGCTGCTCATCTGCTACAATGCTCATAAATAAATACATCCGTCGTAACTCATTGTCCCACTCCTGATTAAGCTCTGTATATGTATCCACATCTGCTATTATTTTATTCAATGAAACTCCAAACAAGTGTTCATAATTTCTACGAATAAGAAGTTCTTCATCTGCCCGAAGGCGTTTCAGATAAACATCACTTTCCTTAGCCAAGCGTACCGCTATAACATTCTCTGCAAGAGGATTGGAAATGATACCTTCATATCCGAAAAAAAGGTTTGAAAAAAGTTTCTTATGCAGCTTGTCTGGCACCACATCTTCACATCCATCTCCACCAGTAAATACATAAGACAAATGTTCAGCCATACTTCGTATAGTTAGACGTGTTCCATATTCACTTTGCCAAATATAATAATACCGAATGAATTCGTACACTCTGTCTTTATTTTCCTGAATCAATTGATGATTATTCCAAATATGACAGTATGCCTTTTTTTCACACGCTTCACAGTCTATCCATAACTCTTCATTCTGTATTTTATTTAAAAATTTTTCAGCAAATTCGGTATTTTCTATTGCTGCAACATTTATTATTGCCATTGGATATCCATGAATATTTTGTATTGCTCCTGTGTTGGAGTCCATTTCATCGATGATATCCATCCGTGCCTGATCCTGCTCTTCTTCATCACAAAACAAAGATCCAAATGTATTAATTAAAGGACCCGTATTAGCAACCAGAAAACCATATTTTTTATTTGCAAGTCCTTCCGTTAATTCTTCTAACGTACTAAGTCTTTTCTCATCTGATAATTCAGAAAAATCTTTAACACATGTCACTGTTTTTCCAGATTCGGTTGTTATCTCTTTAATCGCTTGCTCAGATACTTGGCTATATAATATGTTAACACCAAATTTTTCCAACACCTGATACATAATACTAGTTTTACCATCTCCAGCATGTCCTGTCAGAATGACAATATGAGGTTCTTCTTTTTCGATTAACTTTATAATATGCTGGCAAATATCAATTGGAACCTGGGTACGTTCATAATAGGGGCTTTGTACATTTTTTTCTCCATATGCATTTTGATTCTGCGCATTATAGTTGTGCAATCCATTAAGATATTTCACAAAATCGTTCATATTTTATCCTTTCCAGGACATGCTGTTATAATGATTCCAAACTTTCTACCAAATCATCGATATCCTGATCTGTGTTAAACGGTCCTATACAAACTTGAATTGTCCCCGCGTAAGGCTTATCACCTAAATAGTCGTGAATATATGTGGAGCACAATGATATCCCCTACGCATAACGATGTCATATTCATCATTGAGAATACTTCCTGCTATATACCTCGACGCGACAGGCGTTAACTGAAAGATTACGGTCAATGCAATTCATTTCGACATATACTAATTCCAGACTAAAAAATGACATTTCTACATTATCAAAATAAATCTCATTATTCCTCTTACAGACTTTCGATAGCATCCAACAACGCATCTAAATCTTCCTTTGTATTAAATGGGCCTATACCGACCCGCACTGTCCCACCATATGAACTGTCTTTTAAATATTCGTGGATATATGGTGCACAATGATACCCTGTGCGTACCGCGATATCGAATTCATCATCCAGTATCTGACCGATATCCCCCGAATCATAGCCTTCTATAACAAAAGATACGATTCCAAGTTGCTGACTGGATGCAAAGACTGTCACGTCTGGATTTCTTGAAAGACCATCTACCAGATAATCTGTCAATTCTTTGATACGCTCCATATGCTGATTTATACGGAGCCATTCCAGTGCCGCATGCAATCCAGCAATCGCTACAATATTTTCACTTCCTGCCTCGTATCTGCCGGGAGCAGACTGGGGCATTGATAAATTTAATGAATCGCTGCCTGTTCCGCCCGTTAATATACACTTTAATGATACATCTTTTCGGATGATAAATCCACCTATTCCAAATGGTCCACATAACGTTTTGTGGCCGGCAAAACCCACGATATCCGCGTTTATCTCATCGAAATCCAGATCAATCAGTCCCGCTGCCTGTGCGGCATCCGCTATCGTCGTCGCATGATAATGTTTTGCCAGTTCAAACAAGCTTTTCACCGGAAGCATATATCCGGTCACGTTGCTGATGACCGTGGAAATCACGATATCCGGATTCTTTTCATGAAACAGATATTCCGTCTTCTTTAAGTCAATTTCCAGAGTCTTTTCTTCCACTGGAATCATGCTTACTGTACATCCGGTTTTCTGCCGGATGGCTTCAACCGTGCGGGCAATAGCATTATGCTCGTATACAGTCATGTATATCACGGTATGTTCCGAGATATCCAATCCATTCAAAACCTGATTGAATGCCTGGGTCACGGACGGGGTCAATACCACATCCGCTTTCCTGGTGCAATGAAACAGCTCTGCCAGTTTTTTTCTGGTATCATAAATAATCGCAGATGCCTCCCTGGCAGCTTTATATCCACCACGTCCGGCATTCACGGAAAGTGTCCGGTTAATGCGATCCATTTCCTGATAGACCTGCTCCGGTCGCGGAAATGATGTCGCTGCATTATCAAGATAAATCATCATACTTACCCCATCAGTTTCTTTACAAGGTTCATGAGAATACCAATTTTCTCGCTATTATCCAATGCCCCGTATTCATCCACCATGTCATCAAGTGCACTCTGGAAGAAGATTCCGGAAGCAGACAACTCATTCGGGTCAAAATCATAAAACCATTCTTTGATTCCGTCGTTAGTCGAAATACTGATTTTTTTACTTTGCGGGCTTACCGCCTCTTCTCTTTGCTGCAGATCGGATACCAATGCTTTTAATGTGCTTTCAAATTCAGAGATGATCTTATCATTCCAGTCTTCAATAAAGAAATTTGTTGCTGTTTTTGCAATTTTCTCTATCAGATTCCCTTCATTGTTTCCCGTAATGTCGCGAATACAGTTTAAAAGGCTCTGTGACACTGCTGGTAAGATGCTGTTTTTGACATTCGCAGGTATATTCTCATACCATACTTTTAAGCTCTGTAAAAAATCAGCATCCTTTGGCAAGTCAAGTGTTGTTCTCACAACTTTTTCAGCTTTCTTTTTTAATTTTCTTGTATGTGCATCAAGATCCTTTTTGGCATCTTTTACTTCCTTCAAAGCTTCTAACAGACTGTCAGTTCCAAAAATATGCGGGATCCGTTCAAAAATCAGTTCTCTCGGATTTGGTTCTCCGGTCAAAGCTTTACGGAATAATTTCAACTTACGCATATCCTGTCTTGGATAATCTTCTATTTGAAATGTGGTGGCTGCCTGCGGCAAAGATCGATACCATGCCTGCATAAAGCATTTCAATCTTGCAAGGCGGTTCATATTTTCAATCTCCCGGCAGTAATTGCCATACTCTGAGAAAAGTTTTTCCATTCCTTCAATGTACTCCAACTTTTCAACTGTCTCCGTTTCCACATAGAGATAATGATTCTCCGGCATTGCCACCGCGTCCACGATTAATTTCGGGCTCAATGCAATCTCAGTTTTATCATGATAGATGACTGGCATGTCCTCAAGCTGCATGATCTGTTCTGCAATGTAGATTGGAAGAACACCACGACGCATTCCGTATGGCGCTTTGGTCAATTTATTCACCAGAGAAGCAAACACATTCTTCTTTCCTTTGCTTTCATGAATAAATTCCGTAATTTTACTTCTGATAAACAACAGATTTTCGTCTTCTTTTGTTGCACCAAGGCAAGCACGATAAATGGTCGATTCCGCACTCGTGCCGGTACTGTACTGTTCAAACTGCCTTGAATGAAAAATATCATCCAGTATAATATTTCTCGCCTTGGATGTCTGCGCGGTAATATTATGTCGGTTGATCAATTCATGATTGATAATTGGAGTTCTATTGTATACAGCTTCTGCCACATCGCTGACAACACGGTTTAGACGCTTATTTCCAATCTTTTCTGCTCCGTTCGGAGTATAAAGAACACTAATATGATCTATAATGTCTGCAATCACATTATTCAGCTCATCAATCAGGCTCTTTTTCCATGTCTCCAACTCTACTGTTGCAGTTTCATTTTCCTTTATAAACACTTGATCTGATAGTAATTTTTGTACTGCAAGAAATTTTTGCGCTTTTTCCTTTATATATGGCATCTGTTCAACTATCGCCGCCATGACGGATGGATCGCCCAGTTCCTCAAGATGCCGTTTGATAGTCGACTGTTTTTCCTTATGGCCATTGAGAATTAAAAATAAATATCCATCCGGTTCATTCTCTTTTGTCAAATATTCCATGGATGATAATGCCATAAATGAATCAGAATTCATAATATGTACCTGGAAATAGCGAGTCATACAATGATCCTGATTATATTTCTTTGGAAGAATATATTTCTGTTTATTGATCTGATTTAGAACATCCGGTACATTTATATTCGCAAACTGTCTTTTCACACAATCGGAAACAATTTCCTGCAAATCCACGCCGATACTGTCATGAAAATCATAAGATTTATCATTTTCTTTGAAAGTTATGATCTTTTCCCTACATAAGAAGGCGATTGCATTTTCACAACGCTCTTTCTCCAACCCGGTTGCAAGGTATAGAAACTCAGCATTTGCCGGGAACTCTCCCGGCTGGTTCATCATCCGAATAACAGCGATTGCCTTCAAAATTTTTCTGGCATCTTCATCTTCTATTTTTCCGATTGCATTTTCTGCATTCAACCATTCCCTGTGAACCGTCTGGTCCTTCTCTCCCTCTAAAAGCTGTGAAAAGTAATCATAAATAAGCGGTGCCCCAGCAAACTCAATATTACTGCATCGCTCCACATACGTTGCCAGGCTGTAAAGATCCTTCCCTGTCAGAAATGTAAACAGCGTCCGTTCATTCTGTGCTATTTTTTCACTGAGTCGGAGTAACAAGCATGCAGACAGCGGAGTCAGTGGAAATGCACCACGTCCAACAATTTCATCAAAATCTTTTTTATCAAATAAGGTACGCAGTTCCTGTACCTGATAGGAATGATCCAGCATACTCTGATATGCTTCTGCTTCCGCAACCCATTTGTCAAACTCTGGTTTTTTCTGAATTGCGTCGGCAATCAGTTCATAGTTATTCTGAGAAGATACGATAAACTGCATTTCATTCAGACGCCCCTCTACACCGAGGAATGCATTCTTTACTTCTTTCGACAAAGAATCTCCATACGAGCGAATTGCTTTGTGTGCCACACAGGTTAAATGAAGCTGTTCTTCTTTCGACGAATTGCAAAGTTCACACAGGTCCTGAAGTGTTTTCATATCTGCAGAAAATCCTTCTGCTGTATGTCCTTCAATGTATTTACTAAACTCATCAAAAATGATATAAATACCATCATATCCATGTTTGTTGCAAAGCTGTTTATTAACTGAACGATATACTGTTAGTGTATCATCTTCTATTTCTGGATTAAATTCACTGCCGGAAGTCAGCGTCGGATATACTTTTTTAAACTTATTCAGTGAATCATAATCATACGCTTCAAGCCCATTCATAACTGTCTCTGGGTGATCCTGAAACGCTTTTTTAAACGCATTATAGGTATCCGGATAATGTTTTTCCCACTGTGCAATGGTAAACAATGCCTTAGAGAAATAGTTGTCCGGCACAACATCGGATAACTTTTCACGTTTCAGAGCCTGGTTTAAGCTTCTTACAAATGCCTGAGAAAGATCCCCGCTGCTCGTATTGATAATGACCGGAAGTAATTTCTTAGCTTTATATACCTTTTCTATTTCTTCCTTGGCATTGTCATCAAGATTACCAATTCGTTCAATCAGCTGTCTCATTTCGTCCGTATCATTCCCGGACAAAATAGCCAGTAAGACTAAGAGCAAATGGCTTTTTCCTTTTCCGTAAGGGCCAATGAGGATATTTGCCCTCTTACCTGAAAAAGTATCCACTTCTTCCAGATACTCCGTCAGTAATTTTATGGAAGAACGGGTCGGAATATATAATTTCAGCTTGCTCTCATCATTTAAGTCGAGAAGCAGGTTCACTGATTTTTCAAATCGGTGATCAATTTTTACTAAATCTGCAAGTCTCATGAGGTAATACCCCTTTCATAATGCATGGTAAGTAAATCCACCGGCGTCAGTTCTTTGCTCTGATCCGGATATATAATGTCAAGCCCGGCTGTTCGGTTCACAATGATGAATTTTTTTGCCTGAAGAGTATCCAGAAAATCATTCACCATAATCCGGTTCAGATTTAAGAGCTTTCCTGGCATATTGTTACCATCCGTTGTATAATCGATCTGCATGCTGCCGTTCGCATTCAGTTCTTCCATGATTAAAAACAAAATAATCAGAGGATCCAATTTATTCATGACCGGTCTGGTCTTCACATATTTTCCCTTGGCTACTCTGGAAATTAATCCCAGTTCTTCAAAAGGGCTGATTTTCTTGTCTTCCGGATCATCACCCTGCTCTCCTTTTTCAGAATACATGGATAAAATAGCCGTACAGTCATCTCGAAGGGAACGTTCCGAAACTTCCTCTTCCCCCGTTTCCTCCAGGATTAATTCCTGTTCCATCTTAAACATATCATCACGAGTAAAAGCAGAGGTCAAATCCATTTTATTGAAGAATACATTCCATGCCGTTGCCTGCTCAAAATTTCCTACTATTTTGCAGTGTAAAACCCAAAGTGTAAATGTATCTTCAATATAAGGATCATACTCGGCGATGACTTTTCCCAATTCAGTAAGTTGTACTCCTTTTTGTGGGACATCTCTAGTCACACCCGCAGTACGCATCCAGTACCGGATTGCTTTTGCCATGTTCGTTCCTACCCCAAGGGCATCGGCGCCGGAATTCTTAGAGAATACTCCGCTATCATTTTCCACTGCCTGAATTCCTTTTGTCAGCCATCCATCTCTTAAAATAAAGGATTCATGTCCTTTTAATCTATATTTACGTTTGATCATTCCTGTTGCCCTCTCTTAGCGTTTGATACACATGACCTTTCTCATATAACATCCACCATCATAATGGGTAATGCAATGTCCACACCGAACACATTTATCATCTTTTATTTTATACGAAACCAAACCTGAATGATTTGTAATAATCTCGATCGCACCAAATCGGCAAGCACTTTCACAGCCGAGACATCCCATACACATCTGAAATTTCGTAATCTGATTCTTTATTTTGTCTTCCACAGATTTTAGGCCGTTACTGTGGGCCGCATTTTTGTTAAGAACACTGACTTTCAATGTTGTCTGGCCAATTTTCCCCTGCAATTTCAGCTGCAAGGTGCCGTCTTTCCCAACAACGTATACTTCACCAAGCCGCTCATTTCCAAGAGATTTGTTAATATACCCAAACGGTTTGAACAACTCATAGAGTTCTTCGCTGATCGGTCTCTGAAGTTCGAAATTCAATGTATTTTCCTGCAAGGCACACGGTTCAAAGGTCAGAACGGAAGTCTGTGCATAATCCAGTCCGTTTCCTCCCTGTCTAGCTTTCCACCATCCGTCATCGACATAAACTTCCGGATCCGGTTTTCCAATCCGTTTTGCAAAGTCAATAAGGAACGTATGCCATCTTTCATACTGCTCCGGCATATATACTTCTGATAAAAATCCTGACCATGCACTGTTGTTCGGACAACACCAGCATCCTACTCTCGTATATCCTAAACGGTAGGCATCATTAAAATCAGTCCCGGTCGTCAGCAAGTATAACCATATATCGAAATCCATCCAGTCAATAATCGGGGACACCGTTCTCTGTACCGCAATCTTTGGACTGTCGGATTCCCTGTCATATTTGTTTCTGGAATTTGACTCGCTCCTCCGGATACCATAAAAAGTGAGGATCCTTTTCTGGTTCTTAAATAACGTCTGGATCTTTCTTTGAATTGCCCCAGTCTTAAAAATCGTGCAGCACCAACGCATCACTCGTGACGGCGGTCCCAACTGTTCGCAAAGTTCTTCAAAATTCTTGTCTTTGTTTTTAGCTGTAATCACAAGAGTTTTTGGATGCTCTGCCTTAAATCGTTTCACATATTTTGCGGATTCTGGGAATTCTAAGGTTGTATCTCCATACAAATGCAGCACTTGCTGGGTCCCTAATGCTCTCAAAACAAGGTCTGAAACAACCGTACTATCTTTTCCGCCGCTGAAAGATACAAACATTTCCGTCAGACTTACGCCTTCAGCCATAGTTCTGATATACTCCATGGCCTCATTTGAGATATAATCATACCTCTGGCGATTTGCAACAAGAAATTTACGAATATTCTCATTGAAAAAATCGTATGAATTTTGGGGCGAAAGCTCTTCTATCTGTTCTCTGATTTTTTTTGCATCCAACAGCTTTGTCTGTTTTACAGAAAACGGAATCTTTTTTCCATCAGCATAATAAAAGTTGCCGGAGGCGTTCCATACCGCAGCATTCTTATATTTAAAAGGTTCCCCAAGCATCACTTCCAGAAGCAATCGTTCTTCAGGAAATACTGGCCTTAAATCAGAACCGATTCTATGTCCCTTTTTCCCGCAAATTGGGCAAATTTCATCATATAATGGAATATTGCAATCATCACACCAATAAATAGTGGAACTTTCCACCTCCGCTCGCTCTCCACAAACAGGACAAACGGAAGTTTCTGTATTGATATTGCATTTTTTACAAATATACTTAATCATTTTTCTTCTCTCTTCAAACAACTATCTTCCACATCTGTAATCTCCATAATGTCCGCCACCTGGCAATTAAGGGCATGGCATATTTTTTCAAGAACACCCGTATTTACATTCTCATTTTTTCCAAGTTTCGCCAGGGCATTTGTAGAGATCCCCGCGGCACAACGCAGTTCCATTTTCTTCATATTTTTGTCAATGAGTAATTTCCATAATTTATTGTAGCTGATTGCCATATTCTCACCCTTTTCATTTTTTGTCAACTATCTCTATTATACAATGAGTTTGCAAAAACGACAAATAGTATTGCAAATTGCAATCTAATTTTGCAGAAATTATTATTACTTTGTTTTTCTTCCTTTTTAGTTATGTATTTTCTCATCACATAGGTATGCCAAAAAATACCCAGTCAACTCCACACACATATGATTTGCCTTAAACTCTCCTTGAGTTATATCAGTCAATCACTTATATGTAGAATTAGCTGGGTTGATCCGCTTCAAGATGACCTTAACAGCCGTTCTATTACAATTTTTTAGAAGTCATCATCTTCATCACTATCATCATCGAAATCCCCGGCATCGCCGAACAACGCTATATGCTCTTCACGACTGGTGCAAAGCATCTCATCTTTCACCATCTGTTCGAAAGCATCGATTTCTCCATCATCGTTTAAATCCATCCATTCTCGCATATATAATACCCCCTGATCCGCCGCAGGTGCACCTGCAGATATTCTCTTTCTCTATCATATCACAGATATTCCTTTTTGCATCGCATGAAACAGGTTTCCGTTTCTTTTCTTTTTTTCAATCATGCTCTTAGCTTTAAAGCAACAATTCCATCTTTGCGATAAGACTTGTAAAGCTTTCTTCTATATCCTCTTTCTTCTTGGCATTTGCTATTTGATCTTTTATTTTCGTCAATTCCCTTACCAGATATTCTTTATGATATCTATATGCACATCGTTCAATATTCTTTTCGTACTGAAGGTTGCCCTTTAATTCTAAATCAAACTGCGGGACTTTTGAAATTGGCATGTCCATCTGAAAAATCAGATTATGGCTAAGCAGACATTCTGCCTCAACTTGAAAAAGTTTTGCAACAGTTCTTAAATTATCAGTAATATAGTCCTTATTTCTGGTCTCGTATTCCTCTGTTTCTTTTTCATCAATAATGATATTTCTTTTCAGACCTGCCGGTTTTGCACCGAGCTTTCGAAAAAGCAGGATACTTGGATAATTATCCGGTGATACCTTTGCAATATATGTCTGGAATCTTTTTTCTTTTGCTCCCCTCTCCAATAAAAGAGTAAGAGCATCAGATCCAATCCCTTTATGAGCATATTCCTTAAAAATTTCTATCTCAACTTCCGGATAAACATCAACTTTACGTTTTACACCACAGAATCCATAGATCGTATTTCCATCTGTAATCGTACAATTAATCTGCTCATCCTCTAATTTCATTTCCCATAGTTTCTCTTGATCACCATCTATATTCTTAGGATTGATCCACGTTTCTTTTTGTAATTTAAAATATTCTTCCTTATCGTTCCCACAAATATCTCTTATCGTTATATTTTCCATTCATCTGCCTCTTCTACATCCTTTATTTTAAGTTCCGATGCGACCTGTTCCAGTAGTTTTTCCAGTCTGCTTTTCTCTGACATTCTTTTCACTGCACCGGAATCATGACATTTTATGTATTCGACCACTTCAAAAAAATTGTCTGATGGCAATGTTTGTTTGTGATATCCTTCCGTGCATTTCAATTTCTGTTTTTTAAAAGACTTGGGATTAAATGACCGATAATTTTCATGAAGCAGCTTCTTTACTTTATTGTCCTGTAAATATACGATCCAGCTTGCAAATGCAGTCCGGATAAATACGGTATCATTGCTGATACTGTATGATAGCTGAAACCACTTGCATATTTTTTCTATATTCTTTTCCGTAAGCGGCATATTTTTTATATACCTGCAATTCTCTGCATGCAGTTTCTTTGTCACAACGTTTGCAATACAGCTCTCTTCCGCAGTCGCATCGCTATATTTCTGATAACAGCTTTCCTGCGATAATACCAATTATTTCTTGCATAACTATTATTTTATGCCTTTTCAGCAGGATTCCATTATTGCTCATATCTCGTTTGAACAGCTCGTAAGTATCTTTTGTCCATACGACAATATAATGGTATTGGGGAAATGTCTGTGCAAAGCTTCTCAAAACTGTTTCTTCTGATTTTCCCTGCATGATATTGGAGAGTGGTGTATGGGAAATTTTTACCGTTTTTTCATTAAACAGCTCTGGATCACTCAATTTAATGGCTTTAGAAAACGTCTTTAATGGATGCATTTCTGCATCAGCTGCTACTATACCGATCTGAATTATTTCCCAGCCATCTATTTCTGTCGTTCCAGGTGCCTGATTCCACTCTATATCCAGAAATAAATATTCAAATTGAGCTTTTTCCTTTCCAGTATTATCCACTGTCCATCACTTTCCCGCAGTCATTCAGAAAATATTCTTAGAAATCATCGTCGTCATCTTCATCATCATCAAAATCCCCGGCATCTCCAAACAATGCAATATGTTCTTCCCGGCTGGTGCAAAGCATCTCATCTTTCATCATCTGCTCAAAAGCATCGATCTCTCCATCATCATTTAAATCCATCCACTCACGCATATCCACTACCTCCTGATCTGATACAATTTGTCCGCTCGTTCTCTGGCTTTATCATATCACAGATGATAACATTTGTGTCGCATTTCCAGTAACAAATACAGCTTTTGAACATTCAAAAGACCGCTCCCCAAAATCTCAACCCGAGATCCTGGAAAGCGGTCTTCATCATTTTCCTTATTCAATATTCTGAGCAAGACGATAAGCCGGGTTATGTCGTTGGATGGTCATCTATCTAGACCGTCCGTCACCGGACGGCTCAAGCGGCCTACCCGGAAGCAGACGGGCCGCCTTATGCTTCCTGTTTGGCCTTGCTTCGAGTGAGGTTTGCATGTGCCCTCCCTGTTACCAGTGAGGCGGTAGTCTCTTACACTGCCTTTCCACCCTTACATGCTGCCATGCGGTTTATTTCTGTTGCACTGTCTCTGAAGTCGCCTTCGCCGGACGTTATCCGGCACCCTGCCCTTTGAAGCCCGGACTTTCCTCTCCTGCATCCCTGAGAATTGCAGCAGCGACCATCTGTCCTACTCAGAACTTGTTTATTTTAGCATATATTTATTTTGATGTCCAGACGTGTGTTTATATTTTTTTCGTTACGGCTTTTACAGATAATGTCCATATGGATGCACACTCATATGAAAATGCCACAGAAAAAAACGGATACAACTACACATTCAGACAGCTTCCCCCGATAAACTCCCTGAGAATCGAAGTCTTCGGGATCACATCACTGTCGATGGCAAGGAAATAATCCAGGAATTTGAGGAGCCGCTTCGCCTCATCATACTCTTCCCGGTCTCTCGGGATATTGAAGAGCAGCGGTTCCGCATAGAGCTTCAATACCGCAAGCTCATACACAAGCGCGGAGTTAAACATCACATCGGCGCTCTCCTGGTACGGGAAGATATTCTTGTCCTCGCCGCGGCGCACCGACGGCCAGCGCTCGATGGTCTCTAACGCGGAGGTTCCCCTCGTTCTCGCATCGCGCACCATCCGACGGATCAGTCGCCCGTCTGTCGTCGGGATCCGGTTGTGCTCGTCCACATTTAACTGCGTCAGGGCGCTGATGTAGATCTTAAATTTACTGTCCTTCGGAAGTTCTGAGGACATCGCGTCATTCAGGCAGTGGATGCCCTCGATGACGAGAATATCCTTCTTTCCAAGCTTCAGCATTTCGCCTTTGTATTCCCTCTTACCGGTCTTAAAGTTAAACCGTGGAAGTTCGATGGTCTTGCCGGAGAGCAGAGCGTTCATATCCTCATTAAACTGCGGAATATCCACACACCCGAGCGCCTCAAAATCCGGCTGTCCGTTCTCATCGAGCGGATACTCTTCCCGGTTGCGGAAATAATTGTCCACGGAGATCGGATGCGGATTATATCCGAGCGCTGCAAACTGCGTCGAAAGCCGATGGCTGAATGTTGTTTTTCCCGAAGAAGACGGTCCTGCGATCATCACGATCCTGCGGTCCGGATCCTTCACGGCCTGTTCCGCAACCTGACCGATATTCTTCTCCTGGAGTGCCTCCTGCATCAGGATCAGATCCTGTCCCTTCCCGTCCGCGATCATCTTATTCAGAGCACCGACATTCGGGACCTCAAGACTGTCACTCCAGCGATACGATGAATGAAGGATCGAGAACAGCTTCTCCCTGACCGCCGGATGCTCCACATGCTTCGGATCCGATTTCACCGGAAGCAGCAGCAGAAATCCCGCATGGCACGGCACCAGATCAAAATACTTCACATAACTCGTGTCCGGGACCATATACCCGTAAAAATAGTCCTCAAACTCTCCGATACTGTAAATATTCACCCGAGATGCCCGCCGGTACTGGAACAGCTGCTCCTTATCATGCATCCCATGCTTCCCGAACAGCTCCACCGCATCATCCGTGTTGATGCTCCGCTTCTTGACCGGGATTGCCGCATCCCGCAGCTTCTCCATCTGCGCCTTTACCTTTAAAAGCAGCTTCTCATCCACCGGG
This sequence comes from Pilosibacter rotomagensis, assembly GCF_045062245.2. Classification (NCBI taxonomy): domain Bacteria; kingdom Bacillati; phylum Bacillota; class Clostridia; order Eubacteriales; family Clostridiaceae; genus Pilosibacter; species Pilosibacter rotomagensis. The sequence continues at coordinate 2,374,009 of NZ_CM170323.1, forward strand.
ACATCCCCGACAAGCTCCCCGTAAATTCCGTTTCCAAGCGCAAAATCGATCTGGATCTTCCTGATCTTCTCTCTCGGGACTACCTCATAAAACGCCTTCAGCATCAGAAAGATCGCACTGCGCTCATATGTCTTATACCCGGCATTCCCCTCCGCCGTGATAAACGAAATCTCCGAATCCTCCGTCAGAGTCTTATCCAGCTCCCTGAGCTTTCCATTCACTCTTACAAGCAGAATGTCATTCTCATACTGATCCTGAAAATCCCTCGCGATCTCCAGATATGTAGTCCCCTCCGGATAAACCTTCCCGATTCCATTCGCCTTCACAACTGCCATAAAACCGCCTCCAATCCATCCTATATCACCACCGCCGGAAACTTCACCGCCATCTTCTCGATCGCAACTTCCTCCGGCAATTTATCCCGCAAAAATCCCTCCATAAAGTCCATAAACACATGCTCCAGCCCATAATGCCCCGCATCAATGATCATCATCCCCTGGGCTGCCGCATCGATTCCCTCATGGTGACTGATATCCCCGGTAATAAACACCTGCGCTCCTGCCCGAAGCGCCTCCCGGATCTCACTTCCTCCGGCACCCGGACAAGTCGCCGCTCTCGTCACCGGCTCATTTTCATAAAGCTCACTCCCGTAGACCGTGACAAACGGCAGTCCAAACCGGTTCTTCACTTCTCTAGCAAGCTCCGGACCCGTCATCGGCTTCTTCAAAGTTCCGGTCTTTCCGATTCCATAAGCAGTTCCCGAAAGCTCTCCCATAAGCTCCAGCGGCTTCCGATCCACAAAATTCAGCCGGTCCGCGACAATATCCGCCATACATCCCGGCGCCGAGTCAAAATTCGTGTGCATCGCATAATAGGATACATCCGCCTGGATCAGGGAGACAAGACGTCTTCCGATAAAATCCTCATCGGAAACATGCTTCACCGGCTTGAAGATCAGCGGATGATGACTCAAAAGCATATCCGCACCGATCTCTTTCGCCCGCTCCACCGCCGCATCGTCCGCGTCCAGTGTCAGCAGGATCTTCTTTACATCCTTATCCATACGCCCAGCAAGAAGTCCCGGATTGTCCCAGTCACAGGCACAGGACTTCGGCGCAAGCGTCTCTAAAATCTCAATGATCTCCCTGCATTTCATGCTGTACCTCCTGATTTTCCCTCAACTGTACTTTTAACTCCGAAAGACGTTCAGCCGCCCGCTCCGAAGAACCGGCCTTTGCGGAAAGATCCCCGATAAAACGAGCGAGCTTTTCCTCTTCCTCTTTCAGATATGTAAGAAGCACCGAATTTTTCGTCCGGATCAGATAATCCCCGTAGAGCATCCGGCTGTCCTCAGAAAGTCCGGAAAGCCCACTGGCGGAAGCTGCATCCTGCGCATTCCCATCTGCCTGATCTGCACCTTTCAGAGCATCTGCCGCCTGATCAGCGTCACCGGAGCCTCTTCTTCGGACATCCATCACCGTATAATACTTCCCGTCCTCTAAGAGCATATCTTCCCTGCGGATCTCAAACCCGTTTTCCAAAAGCCATCTGCGGACCTTAAAGATCTCCGACTGCGGGGACAACACCCACTGGGACACGGAATCCCACATGTGCCTTCCGTTCTCCAGGATCTTAATGATCAGCTCACCGCCCATTCCGGCGATCACGACCGAGTCCGCCTCCCCGGGAAGCAGCTTTGCCACCCCGTCTGAGAGTCTTGTCGCGATCTTCTCCGAAAGTCCTGCGAGCGCAATATTCTCCGCTGCACGGGAAAGCGGTCCCTTCCGCACATCCATCGCAACTGCCTTTTTTACGATTCCTCTCCGGACAAGTTCCACCGGCACATGCCCGTGGTCCGTCCCAACGTCTGCCGCGGATTCTCCCGGTTCCACGAACGAGAGCACCATCTCCAGGCGTTCTGATAATTTCATATATGTTTTCTCCATTCTTTTTTCGCTTATTCGTCCAAATAATCCTTTAAAACCTTGCTTCTGCTCGGATGGCGCAGTTTCCGGAGTGCCTTCGCCTCGATCTGCCGGATCCGCTCCCTCGTCACATTGAACTGTCTTCCGACCTCCTCCAGCGTCCTCGGTCTCCCGTCATCCAGACCAAACCGCAGCCGCAGGACCTTCTGCTCCCGCTCCGTGAGCGTTGAAAGGACCTCCATCAGCTGTTCATGGAGCAGTGTGTACGTCGCGGCATCCGCCGGCACTTCCACGTTGTCATCCTGGATAAAATCTCCAAGATGGCTGTCCTCCTCCTCACCGATCGGCGTCTCCAGGGACACCGGATCCTGGGAGATCTTCATGATCTCTCTCACGCGGTCTACCGGCATATCGAGCTCTTTCGCAAGCTCCTCCGGCGTTGCCTCTCTTCCGAGTTTCTGTACCAGCTGGCGCTGTGTTCTCACAAGCCGGTTAATCGTCTCGACCATATGGACCGGGATCCGGATCGTTCTCGCCTGGTCCGCGATCGCGCGGGTGATCGCCTGACGGATCCACCAGGTCGCGTAAGTGCTGAACTTGTATCCCTTCCGGTAATCAAACTTTTCCACGGCCTTGATGAGTCCGAGATTTCCCTCCTGGATCAGGTCCAGAAGCTGCATCCCGCGTCCCACATAGCGCTTTGCGATGCTGACCACAAGACGTAAATTGGCCTCGGCGAGCTTCTTTTTCGCCGCCTCATCCCCAAGCTCGATCTTCTTTGCCAGCTCGATCTCCTCATCCGGGGAGAGCAACGGCACTTTCCCAATCTCCTTTAAATACATCCGGACAGGGTCATCCACGCTGACTCCTTCCGGAACTGAGAGGTCGATATGTTCCATATCGATCTCATCCTCCGGGTCCGGATCTTCATCCTCTGTGAACAGATCCGGATCCATATCGTCATCGTTTGACATTTTTAAAACATCAACATGCTTTTTATCCAGGAAGTCATATATGCGGTCCAGCTTCTCAGGTGTCAGTTCTTCCCCCGCAAACGCATCGTGAATGTCCTTCTCTTCCAGGACATTCTTTTTGCTCTTTGCGAGTTCCAGAAGTTTTGATAACTTCTCGTCAAATGTAAGTGTCTTTTCCTCCATAATTCCATCCTTCCCGGCTGGATTCTAGTCCAGTGTGATATTCAGGGCAGCAAGTTCCGACTGCTGCCTGATAATTTCCTGTAATTCTCTGATATCTGCAGTCTTTCCCTTCACATCCAGACTGTGTTTCTTGATCTTTTTGACTGTCTCGGAAAACGCTCTCCTCTGCTCCTCATTATTTAAGGATTCACTGAGTGTCGCATGGAACAGGGCAGCTACTTCCCTGTATTGTTCCTCGCCCTCGATGAAATGATTCAGGATCTGGGCAGGGTTCACGCTTCCTGTTTTTTCATATTCCTCAAACACCATGGACGCTGCTTCCCGATAGAGTTCATCATCGAAATCCTCCGGCGTGATGATGCCGCGGATCTTTTCGAACAGCTCCGGCCGCTCGATGAGCCATGTGAGGAGCAGTCGCTGGGACTTCCGGATCCCGTCCTCCTTCTCCTTTTTCTGTCGGATCCGCTCTTTGTCATACTCGCGCTCTCTTGTCGTCACTCCGATGAGTCCGCCCATGGAATTCACGAGATTTTTGAGGTCTGCCTCCGGGATCATATACTCCCTTGCGACGGCTTCCGTATAGTTATCCCTCTCAAGCTTTTCCGGGAATTCCAGCAGCTTCTTCGCGACGGCATTATAAAATCCTGTCTTTGACTCCGGATCCTGCATGTTGTACTGGTTCCGGATCACCGAGATCTCGAACATGAAACTCCCGACTGCGTTGTCGATCCGCTTCTGGAACTCCTCTTTTCCGAGGTTCTTGATAAACTCATCCGGATCTTTATACGGCTTCATGTTTAAAACCTTGATGGACATCCCGACTTCTTTCAGGATCGGGATCGCCCGGAGCGCCGCTTTCACGCCGGCTCCGTCGCTGTCGTAGGTCAGGATCACCTGATCCGTATATCGCTTTAACAGCATCGCGTGCTGGGACGTAAATGCGGTCCCTAAGGACGCCACGGCATTCGTAAAACCCGCCTGGTGCATCGCGATCACATCGACATATCCCTCGCAGACCAGCATATATTTCGCCCTGGACGTTCTTGCGAAGTTCAGTCCATAAAGATTCCGGCTCTTATCGAAGATCTTCGTCTCCGGGGAGTTTAAATACTTCGGCTCCCCATCCCCCATCACACGTCCGCCGAAGCCGATGACGCGGTTGTTGACGTCCAGGATCGGGAACATGACGCGGTTCCAGAACTTATCCCTTGCCCCGCGCTCATCAATAAAGAAGAGGCCTGTCTCTTTTAAGATATCATCGTGATACCCTTTCGATCGCATATACCGGTACAGATCATCCGGCACTTTGCTGGAATATCCAAGTCCGAAATGGCGGATCGTATCATCGCTCAGCCGCCGCTTTTCCTTCAGGTAATCATATCCGATCTTGCCGGCTGGCTGCTTTAGCTGGTAATAAAAGAAATTTGCAGCAAGGCGGTTGATCTCCAGGAGCGTATTTTTTAAGCTTGCCTGGGCCTTTGCTTCCTTCGAATATTCCATCTCCGGCAGCGCGATCCCGGCGCGGTCCGCCAGCATCTTCACAGCCTCCACAAAGGTATAATTTTCATATTCCATCACGAAGGAGATCACGTTTCCTCCTGCTCCGCAGCCAAAACAGTAGTACATCTGCTTCGATGGGGAGACAGAAAACGACGGGGATTTCTCGTTATGAAACGGGCACAGGCCGAAATAGTTTGCGCCCTTTTTCTTCAGATTTACATACTGGGACACGATATCCACGATATCATTCCTCGTCCGTACCTCCTCGATCACTTCTTCCGGATAATACACGTTTCATCCCTCCCACAATGCGTATTTTTTATATCTTCCATGCCTTCGGCACAAATAATTCCTCAAACCGGTCGATCGCGTATCCGTCGCTCATCCCGGCAATATAATCGCAGACGACCCGCTCTTTCTTCTCACCGCGGGTCTCCATCATCATCCGGAATTCCTCCGGAAGCTCGTCCACATGTTTCAGATAATATTCATAGAGCGTCACGATCAGCTGCTGCGCTCTTCCCTCCTCGCCTTTTGCGGCCGGATTCCGGTAGACATGCTCGAACATCCACTCTCTCATCCCGCGCATCGCCTGCTCCACATTCGGAGACATGAAGATCGACGGCTTGTCCATGCTGTTGTTGATGATATCATGGATCATGATATTCAGGCGGTCCTTTACCGTATCACCGAGGACATCCGCAAACTCTCTGGGGATATCTTTCTCGGTGATGATCTTCCCGCGGATCGCATCATCGATGTCATGATTGATGTACGCGATCTTATCAGAGAAGCGGACGATCTTTCCCTCCAGCGTCGCAGGGTTTCCTGACGTTCTGTGGTTTAAGATCCCGTCGCGCACTTCCTTCGTGAGGTTTAATCCCTGTCCTTTTTTCTCCAGGACCTCCACGATCCGGACACTCTGTTTAAAGTGGGCGAAACCGTCCTCACAGATCTCATTTAATATGTACTCGCCGGCATGTCCGAAAGGCGTATGTCCGAGATCATGTCCCAGCGCGATCGCCTCCGTCAGGGATTCATTCATCCGAAGCGCCTTTGCGATCGTCCTGGCGATCTGGGAGACCTCCAGCGTGTGCGTCAGCCTCGTGCGGTAGTGGTCGCCTTCCGGGGCCAGAAAGACCTGTGTCTTGTCTTTCAGGCGGCGAAATGACTTGCTGTGCAGGATCCGGTCACGGTCCCGCTGGTAGGCAGGACGGACATCACAGGGGACTTCCTCGCGGTCCCGCCCCAGCGTCTCACTGCTCAGAGCAGCATACGGGCTGAGATTCTGGCGTTCCCATTGTTCCATCGTTTCCCTGATATTCATATCCATCCGCTCCTTTCTGCCGTGAAAACACATCAGCAGGCTCCACGACCGCAGCGACATTTTACGGAATCTTCAATTCAGAAAATTTCCGCCACCGAAAGCAACCATTTGTTCTCCTATCTGAAAATATACTTTTATATTATACCACATTTTTGCGTGTTTTAGAACCGCGATTCCTATCTTTTCGCTGAAAAATGTGTAAAAAATCTGTAAATTGGCGAAATCTGCAGATATGGTTTCATTTTACGGAATTGGCCAAACCAACAAAAGCCGGACAGCTCTGTGCAGCAAACGTCTGCTGCATGATCTGTCCGGCCGGACTTACGACCAGTCTATTTTGTTTTCGTGACTATCTGCACAATTACATCTTCTCGCCCGGAACGACCGGAACCGCGTCCTTCGGGATCGGGCAGATGTAGCCGCCGTAGCGTTTCATCTTCTTATTGAACTCATCTTTCGCCGCCTGAAGAACATCCGGCTTCTCCATGAGATCGATCGCCGTCGCTGCGATGACTTTTCCTGCCAGTAGCATGTTCTTGTGGGCAATGGATGTCCGTCCGCAGGAGACATTCTGCCAGGAATGTCCAGGCGCCTGTGCCGGGAATGTGGAAGTGTTGATCTGCGCGGTCGGAACGCACCAGCTCACATCACCGACATCCGTGGAGCCCATTCTCGGCTTCTCGGAGTACAGGTACGGAACAAGGAACTCATTCATCGGCACGGTGCCATGTTTGGACTTCTCATCCACAAACTCGTAGATCTCATCGCTGTCCTTCGTCGCATCTCCCGGAAGATCCGCAGACTTCATCTCAACAGAATCGTAAAGCGCCTTCGCATACTTTAACTCTTCCTCTGTGTAATGGCAGACGCCAAGGTCATTGAAGTTTTCCCACATCAGGGATTCCAGGACCTTGTTCGGGACTGTGTTGGAGCAGCCGTCGATGAACTTTTTCTCCATCTTTGTGTCCGTCATCATGGATGCCGCAAGCGCGATCCGGTCAACCCGCTCCTGAAGCTCCAGGGCATCTTTGACCCAGATGGAACGGACCATGTAGAGGACCTGCGCTCTCGGCTGGACAACGTTCGGAGAATCTCCGCCGGCATCCGTGATCGAGTAGTGGATCCTGGAGCTGTCCGGCATGTGCTCTCTTAAGAACTGGACGCCGATGTTCATGAGCTCCACCGCATCGAGAGCAGAACGTCCCTTTTCCGGTGCACCGGCTGCATGGGAGGCAACTCCGGTGAACTTATACTCGCTCTGGATACAGGTGTTGCAGGTTCCGGATGTGACCTGGTTCACATTGCCCGGATGCCAGGTGAGAGCCGCGTCGCACTCCGCGAACACGCCGTCTCTTGCCATGAATGCCTTTGTCGCAGCGCCTTCCTCGCCCGGGCAGCCGTAAAGGATCACTTTACCGCTTCCCTCACCTTTTTCTTCCAGATATTTTTTTATAGCAAAAGCCGCAGCCATGGAACCCGCACCTAAAAGGTTGTGGCCGCAGCCGTGGCCGTTTCCGTCTGCGACAAGCTCTTTTCTGGTCTCAGATCCGGCGATCTGGGAAAGACCTGTCAGAGCATCATACTCAGCCAGAATACCGATCACCGGCTTTCCGGAACCGTAGGAAGCGCGGAATGCAGTCTCAATGTTGTCAAAGGGATGTTCGACAGTAAATCCTTCTTCTTTTAATACCTTTGCGTAAAGTTCACCGGATTTGTACTCTCTCAGGGAAAGCTCCGCATAGTCCCAGATCTTATCGGATACGTCGGTGATCACTCCTGATTTCTCGTCGATATAATCGAATGCTGTCTGTTTGGATGCTGACATGTCATGTTCTCCTTTCAAAAATCCCGCCAGGCAAGACTCCAAAAGTCTGCCTGAGCGGGATATGGCTCCTGTTAAAACAGCTTTTCCCGCTGTTCTTTCATCAGTATAATACCTTGCTTAAAAATTCCTGTGTCCTCGGGTTCTGCGGATGATTGAAGACCTCATCCGGAGTGCCTTTCTCCGCGATCACGCCGCCATCCATAAAGAATACGCGGTCGGAGACCTCCCTCGCAAATCCCATCTCATGGGTTACGATCACAGTAGTCATTCCTGTCTTTACAAGGTCCTTGATAACATGAAGAACCTCTCCTACCATCTCCGGATCAAGGGCGGAAGTCGGCTCATCAAAAAGCATAACATCCGGTTCCATCGCCAGCGCGCGCACGATCGCAAGACGCTGTTTTTGTCCGCCGGAAAGCTTCTTTGGGAACTGGTTCTCCTTATCCGCAAGACCAACGCGGTTTAAAAGCTCCCGCATCATCTCGTCGGCTTCCTTCTGTGTTTTCTTTCCGAGAAGGACCGGGGCGAGCGTTACATTCTTTCCAACTGTAAGATTATTGAATACATTAAAGTGCTGGAATACCATTCCCATCTTCTGGCGATGCAGGTTGATATCCACATTCTTGTCGGTAATATCGGTTCCCTCGAAATAGATCTTTCCGGATGTCGGTGTCTCAAGAAGGTTTAAGCAGCGTAAAAATGTACTTTTACCGCCGCCGGACGGTCCGATAACAGAAACGACCTCGCCATGATTGACATGCTCGGTAACACCCTTTAATACCTGAAGACTGCCGAAGGATTTATGCAGATCTTCTACACGAATCAATTCTTTTTCATTAGCGCTCACTTGCGTTCATCCTCCTCTCCAGTAAAGCAATCAGCTTGGACATGATAAATGTCACGCCGAAGTAAATGATACCAACGATGGTTAACGGCTCAAGTACACGGAATGTAAGACCGTTGATGGTCTTAAACTGGGTCATAAGTTCTCCGATAAAGAACGTGGACGCCAGAGATGTCTCCTTGACGATCGCTACGAACTCGTTGCAGAGTGCCGGAAGAATATTCTTAACTGCCTGCGGGAGAACGATATGGATCATGGTCTGGCGCGCGTTTAAGCCAAGGGAACGGGCAGCTTCAGTCTGTCCGACATCGACAGCCTGGATACCTGCGCGGACGATCTCACAGACATAAGCGGTAGAGTTTACGCAGCATGCAGTCATAACGCATGTAAACTCGCTTAAGTTGAGGAACGGGAGCCAGGTCGGCAGCATAAAGTAGAAGAAATATAGCTGCAGCAGGATCGGCGTACCGCGGATAATTTCGACATAAACGGTAGCGATCAGCCGGAGCGGCTTAAATTTTCCGATGCCCACGTTGCTGCGGCGCATCAGTGCCATCAGAGAACCGAAAACGGTACTGATGAGGACGGTGAGGAGACCCATAAACAGTGTCATTCCAAGACCCTGTAAGAATAAGTTCCAGTACTTCATCCAGACTTTTAACATGACGTTAAGAAACTCCATCTGGAAAACTCCTTTCGTAGATAAAACTTGAAAACAGACAAAGGTCTTTCCGGCATTTTCACCGGAAAGACCGAGCTCTGTATTTTCTGTAACCTGAAGTGATAACCGATTCCGTCCTGCGCTGATCTTCCATCACGGAACGAAACGATCCGCTCCGAAATTAGTGCGTCTCGATACCGAGCTTATCAGCAAGAGCAACTGCCTCTTCCCTCCACTGCTCATAGAGACCTTTCTCGTTAACTTCAACGATCACTTCGTTGATCGCATTTAAGAGATCATCATCGCCTTTTTTGACTGCGATAACGTTACCTTCACTTGAATAGTCAAACATGAAATCTGCCATTGCGATATCGTCGTATGTCTTTGCAAGGGATTCACCGTTATCACCGGATACAGCGAGTGCGTCAACCTTGCCTGTTGTTAACATCATAACACCGTCTGTTATATTTGTCACTAACTGGATCTGAACGTCAGACGGAAGCTGCTCTGTAGCAAGCTTGTTCTGTAAGGTTGCGTTCTGGGTAGCAACCTTCTTGCCTGCGAAGGATTCTGCTGTATTGTACTGGGAAGCAAGTTCCTTCTTAACTAAAAGGCCCTGACCTTTCTTCGTGTTTACATTATAACGCTCGGAAAGTCCCATAGCCTCTGCACGCTCATCTGTGTAAGCGAAGCCGGAGATACCCATATCAATGTTTCCGGAAGTAACTGCCTGCTGGATTGCGGAGAACTCCATCGGCTTGATCTCAAGTTCTACGCCAAGCTTCTCAGCGATGTATTTTGCAAGCTCCACATCGGCACCGACATACTCGGTTGTTCCACTGCTGACATCCTTGAATTCCCACGGAGCGAAATCAGGGGATGTTCCCATTGTGATCTTTCCTGCCGCAAGAACTTTTCCGAGATGGCCCTTCGGATCTACATTCTCAAGTGCCTTTAAGGAACCTTCCGCTGCGGCTGCTGCCTCTGTCTTATCTGCTTCCTTTGATTCAGCCGCTGTTGTCGCGTCGGCTGTTGTTGTCTCAGCTGCCGTTGTAGCTGCTGCCGTTGTCTCAGTGGTCTTGGAGCTTCCGCATCCTGTAAGAGCAGCAATGACCGCTGCTGTTGTCATAGCTAAAACGATGTTCTTCTTCATAATCGATCCTCTCCTCTTTGTTTCTATCTTTTTCTATGTCTCACATGTGTGATGTTGATACGCATTATAATGTATAATTATTCTTTTGTAAAGCACTTTTTTATGTTTTTTTTATAGATTATGCATTTTATACAATATTCAGTGCATAATTATATTGTTTCATGCAGTTTTTTCAATGTTTTATACATTATCAATGCATATATTCATCTTGATAAAGCGTTAATATTTCTTTTTTTGCATAGCGCGTCACCTCTGTGAACCTCACATGACTAAAGTCACATGCTTCTCAGCCGTTTTAAACGGCAAGACCGGATACCGGCGGATACGCCTGAAACTTAGAACTGCGCAGATATGCGCATCCGCCATGCCGGGTACGGCTGGGTTCCACATAACAGGTAGTCCTCCGGATATCTGCCTGTGTTTATGCAGCTTTCGAACATCCATACTCATTCTGAAGGATGAGCAGGTCAGCATAAACGCATGAGGTTCTGCGCTTCACCGCAGGTACTTTTGCCTCCAGTGAAGACCTTTCCGTTTCCGGTAAGGTTTTTATGATTTCCCGAATCCAGTATCTCGCTCCGATATTGTAGGATGCTGACAGATCACAGTTATACTGTTTTCCAGATTGGAAAACACACAGGCTGTGGTTCTTCGGATCTCGGCTGACCGGTCCGCTTCCATCATACGCCAGACGGCTGGTATTCCATGCGCAGACACGGGACACACGGATCCCATACCGGTGTGCTTTGTGTTCACACATAGTCTGGATCTCCCGTTTCTTCCAAAGATGCAGTTTCTGTCGTTTCTTTCCTGAAATCTTTCCCTTCATTTCCAGGTACTCAAACACGATCACATCCGCATGATTCTCATGAGCATATTCTGCGATCGAACGGGCAGTCTTTCTGGCAAGTTCCGTATTCAGACGTTTCGCATACGCCCATCGGCTTCCGATCTGCTTGGAACCGTGTTCCTTCTGGAATCTCCGGATCCTTCCGAGTACATGGGACAGCCGGTCTTTTTCACTGGGGAAATTGATAAATTTCCGGTCCAGGACAGTTCCGTCTGACCGTATGATACTACAGACTGCATCCGTATTGATTCCAAGATCCACACTGCAGATGAGCTGATCCTTTACAGGTGTTTTTGATAATGTAACTTCTTCCGTATAAGAAAAGCGGAGAAAATATTTCTGATGTCGTTTTTCCAAAACCGGAGCAGAAGACTTTTTTCCGGACCAGTGCCTGCGCAGGTACTCCATATCCGTATGAAGCAGACCTGCGCGGAACCATTTCCAGTCATGACCATCATAAAGCTTCAGGCAGGCCGCGTCTTCACTCTCTTCTCCTGGTTTGTACATGACATTCCGATAAAATACCGGCATCGCATGGTTTTCATATACAAGCTTCGGTTTTCCGGAAATCGCTCCATTTTTCCACTGTTCCAATCTTGTATGGTACGAGGAAACACTCCCGAGCGCATGCTGGATCGCCGCTCTTCTCAGATATGACGGCATTTTCGGAAAACGGGCATCGAAGTCAAATCTTGCATGATTCTTCTTTGTTTCATGTACCAGATGTTCCGCCTCGTTAAATCTCCGTTTTATCTGATCGATCATGGATAACTCTGTCCATACGGTCTCATATATCTCCGTCAGACAGCGGACCGCCTCCCGGTAAAGCGCCAGCGTATGGCGGATCGGGATATTCTTATTTTTAATTTCCGCGCCATAGCTGGATACGACCTGCATAGGTTTCCTCTACTTTCTGTTCTCTTTTTCTTTCTGTCCTTCGATATAAGCCATGATCTGTTCCCGACTTCGGTCACTGACGGTCACAGCGCAGTAAGATGGGTTCCAGAGATGTCCGCCCCACAGCTCCCTTTTCAGTTCCGGATGTGCAAGAAACAACTGTCTCGCAAGATTTCCTTTCATGATCTTGATCATATCCGAAACAAAGAACTGCGGTTTACAATCCAGTAACAGGTGGATATGGTCCGGCATTACTTCCATCGCAAGGATCCGAAATTGATATTCTTGTGCGATTTCCTGCAACATTTCTTTGCACTCCTGATCTACACCATTGGTCAGAACTTTCTTTCGGTATTTCGTGCACCAGACCAGATGATATTGAAGCGAGTACACATATCCTCTACCATACGAAAGAGAATTTTCTTTAATAGTAAATATATCTTTTTCCATATGAATATTATACCATATGTTACTAAGCATGTAAACATATGTTCGATATTATTGTAAATAAATAGCGCACCTAACTCATCACTGAAGTAACGAGAATGCGGTGCGTGTTTTTCAAATTTCCGGCATACGCTGCTGGGGCAACGTAAAAAGCAGCCCATCTCACTCCAGCGTGAAACGGGCTGCTCTTCTATTTTTTACCAATATCAGATTTCAGCAATATTGATCAGTGTAAGTTCTTTTGCACGATTTTCCATACTTGTCACAAGCGCTCTCGCAGTATCGACCGCAGTGAGAACGGTAACGCCTGTCTCGATCGCATTCCGGCGGATGATAAAGCCGTCATGGCTTCTCTCTGCGCCCTGTGCTGGGATATCGATGACAAGGTCGATCTCATGTCCAAGGATCAGGTCAAGAAGGTTCGGAGACTCCTGCTCGATCTTTCTTACCGGAATGACCTTTACGCCGTGCTCATTGAAATACTTTGCGGTTCCTGCGGTACAGAAGATACGGTAACCCTGTGCCTTGAATCTCGCAGCAATGTCGAGCATCTCTTCCTTATCGGAATCGCGGACAGTCATGACCATGTTCTTATACTTCGGAAGCTTGATTCCTGCGCCCTGGAAGGCCTTGTAAAGAGCTTCGTTGAAGGTCTTTGCGATGCCGAGGCATTCACCTGTGGATTTCATCTCCGGTCCAAGGCTGATATCAGCTCCACGGATCTTCTCGAAAGAGAATACCGGCATCTTCACTGCGTAGTAATCTGCCTCTTTCTGGAGTCCCGGTGTGTAGCCGAGTTCACGGATCGTATGACCGCAGATGATCTGAGTTGCCAGCGGTACGATCGGGATTCCCGTTACCTTACTGATATACGGAACGGTTCTGGAGGAACGCGGGTTGACCTCGATGATAAATACACCTTCGTCATTTACAATAAACTGGATGTTGATCATTCCCTTTACATGGAGCGCCCTTGCGAGCTTCTCTGTGTATTCCACGATCGTCTTCTTGTTGTCCTCGGTGATGCTCTTCGCCGGATATACGGAGATACTGTCGCCGGAATGGATACCGGTACGCTCGATATGCTCCATGATACCCGGGATCAGGATATCGGTACCGTCGCAGATCGCATCGACCTCGATCTCCTTACCCATGATATACTTATCAACTAAGATCGGATGCTCCTGCGCGATCCGGTTGATGATGCCGATGAATTCGTCGATATCCTCATCGCAGATCGCGATCTGCATACCCTGTCCGCCAAGAACGTAAGACGGACGAACGAGTACCGGATAGCCTAACTCATTTGCTGCCTTTTTCGCCTCTTCTGCTGTAAATACAGTCTGTCCCTTTGCTCTCGGGATCTGGCACTGCTCCAGGATCTCATCGAAGAGTTCTCTGTCCTCAGCGGCGTCAACATCCTCGGCAGCGGTTCCCAGGATCGGGACTCCCATCTTCATCAGAGCCTCTGTGAGCTTGATGGCTGTCTGTCCACCGAACTGGACAACTGCTCCGTCCGGTTTCTCAATATCAACGATGCTCTCCACATCCTCCGGAGTCAGCGGTTCGAAATACAGTTTGTTAGCGATATCAAAGTCTGTGCTGACAGTCTCCGGGTTATTGTTGATGATGACGGTCTCAAAGCCCTCTTTCTCGAAGGCCCAGGTGCTGTGAACAGAACAGAAGTCGAACTCGATACCCTGACCAATGCGGATCGGTCCGGAGCCGAGAACGAGAACCTTCTTCTTCTCAGTCTCGCCCTCTGCCTCATTCTCGCTGCCGAAGCAGGAGTAATAGTACGGAGTTTCAGCTGCAAACTCGGCCGCGCAGGTATCTACCATCTTGAAGGCAGCACGGATGCCGTTTGCATGACGCATCTCCTTGATCTCATTTTCTGCGAGACCTGTGAGTTTCGCAATCACATTATCCGGGAATTCGATGCGCTTTGCTTCCTTTAAAAGATCAGCGTCGAGGTTCTTCCCAACTTTCTTTAAGGCATTCTCCATCTCAACGAGGATCATTAACTTGTCGATGAACCAGATATCGATCTTCGTGATGTCGTGGATCAGCTCGTAATCGAAGCCGCGGCGGAGTGCCTCCGCAATGACCCAGATCCGGCGATCATCCACGTTGTGAAGCTGCTCCTTTAACTGTTCATCTGTGAGTCCGCTGTAGTCGTAAGACATTAAGGAGTCCACATGCTGCTCCAGAGAGCGGATCGCTTTCATTAAGCCACCCTCAAAGCTTGTGCAGATACTCATGACCTCTCCGGTCGCTTTCATCTGGGTTCCTAACTTGTGACTCGCATTGATGAATTTATCGAAGGGAAGTCTCGGCATCTTGACTACCACATAGTCGAGCATCGGCTCGAAGCTTGCGTAGGTCTTCTTTGTAACAGCGTTCTTGATCTCATCAAGTGTGTAGCCGAGGGCGATCTTCGCGGCAACCTTCGCGATCGGGTATCCTGTCGCCTTGGACGCAAGGGCGGAGGAACGGCTTACACGCGGGTTTACCTCAATTACACAGTACTCGAAGCTCTCCGGGTGAAGTGCGTACTGTACGTTGCAGCCACCGGTGATACCAAGCTCTGTGATGATCTTTAACGCGGAGGTACGAAGCATCTGGTACTCTTTATCTCCTAATGTCTGGGACGGAGCGACAACGATACTGTCACCGGTATGTACGCCCACAGGGTCGATATTCTCCATGTTGCAGACGGTGATCACATTGCCTGCACCGTCACGCATAACCTCATATTCGATCTCTTTCCAGCCCGCAATACAGCGCTCTACAAGGACCTGGCCCACACGGGATAAACGAAGTCCGTTCTCCAGGATCTCTGCGCACTGCTCCTCATTATAGGCAATACCGCCGCCGGAGCCGCCAAGGGTATAAGCCGGACGGAGAACGACCGGATAACCGATCTCTTTTGCAACAGCAAGACCTGTGTTCACATCCTCAACGATCTCAGACGGAGCCACCGGTTCGCCGATCTTTTCCATTGTCTCCTTGAACATTTCACGGTCTTCGGCTTTTTTGATCGTGAGGGCTGTTGTACCGATAAGGCGCACGTTATTTGCCTTTAAGATACCTGCCTCCTCCAGTTCCATTGCAAGGTTTAAGCCGGCCTGGCCGCCAAGGGTCGGGAGGACACTGTCCGGTTTTTCTTTCTTAATCAACTGCTCGACAACCTCGGTTGTCAGCGGCTCAATATATACCCGGTCCGCGATATCCTTATCTGTCATGATCGTTGCCGGGTTGGAGTTTAAGAGAACGACCTCGATGCCTTCTTCCTTTAAGGAACGGCAGGCCTGTGTTCCCGCGTAGTCAAATTCTGCGGCCTGGCCGATAACGATCGGACCGGAACCGATTACAAGTACTTTCTTGATCTCTGGATTCTTAGGCATTATCTTTCCTCCTCCATCATGCGTAAAAAGCGGTCAAACAGATATCCGGAATCCTGTGGTCCCGGGCATGCTTCCGGGTGGTACTGGACGGTGAAGATATTCTTGCCCACGTACTTTAATCCCTCGTTCGTCTTATCGTTCACGTTCACGAACGCCGGAACGGCAACCTCCGGATTCATGCTGTGTTCGTCTACCGCGTATCCGTGGTTCTGGGAGGAAATGTAGACGCGGCCTGTCTCAAGGTCTTTTACCGGGTGATTTCCGCCGCGGTGGCCATATTTCAGCTTATATGTATTTGCGCCTGTGGCAAGAGCCATGAGCTGATGTCCGAGACAGATGGCAAAAACAGGAACATCGGATTCATAAAACTTTCTGACTTCTTTGATGATCTCCGTGTTCTCTGCCGGATCTCCAGGGCCGTTGGAAAGCATGATTCCATCCGGGTTTGTCTTTAAGACTTCCTCAGCCGGAGTATCTGCCGGATATACGGTCACTTCGCAGCCTCTCTTATTTAACTCTCTGGCGATATTCTTCTTTGCGCCAAAGTCCATGAGTGCAACTTTCTTTCCTTCTCCCGGGAGAACGTATTTCTCTTTTGTGGTTGTCTTTAATACAACGCCTGTTACCTGATACGCCCTGATCCGCTCTTTCACTTCTTCCAGATCAAAAGATCCGTTCGTTGTGATCATGCCGTTCATGGTTCCTTTTTCTCTTAAAATCTTTGTGAGGGCTCTTGTATCGATACCACTGATACCTGGAATATCCTGTTCTTCTAAGAAATGCTGAATCGTGTCCCCACTTCTGAAATTACTGGGGATCCTAGATAATTCTCTGACAATATAACCATCCGGCCATGCCTGTCCGGACTCCATATCTTCTTTACAAATACCGTAATTACCAATTAACGGATAAGTCATTACCACTGCCTGTCCTGCGTAGGACGGATCGGTAAGGACTTCTAAATAACCGGTCATGGATGTGTTAAAAACAATTTCACTGATCACTTCTCTGGTAGAGCCGATGCTTGTTCCTTCAAACACGGTTCCGTCTTCCAGTATTAAATATGCTTTCATGACGCCACCCTTTCTTATGTGTTCATTTCGCTGCTTGATCCGGGCATACTTATCTCAGCCCAAATTTTCACTATTCTACCATGAGTATCGATATTTTTCAACTGGTTTCGCGGATTTTTTTCAAGTTTTTTCAAATGAAAGTTAGCAGTAGCAAACCCCGGTGATTTTTCAGGGATTGCCGAACATTCTTAATTCCGGTTTCTGCATAAAACACCATCACAAAGCATTTGCCCTCCGTCGGTTTTATCATCTATTGTTTTCCCCATTCCAAAATGTTAAAATAGAAAAAAATCGAATTTTTCTGAGCAGCGGCGGAAACCGGATCTTTTCCGCTCCGCTCAAAAAGGAGGTTCTATGAGCAAACTTGTTTATGCAAAAGAAAAAGAATACCATATCGGCGTCAGTGCAGGGGAAGTCGGACGCTATGTGATCCTTCCGGGTGATCCGGGACGCTGTGAAAAGATCGCCAGACATTTTGACAACCCGGTAAAGATTGCCCAGAACCGGGAGTACACAACATATACCGGATATCTTGACGGCGAGAAAGTCAGCGTCGTCTCCACCGGAATTGGCGGACCATCCGCGTCCATCGCAGTCGAGGAGCTTGTCCACTGCGGTGCGGACACCTTCATCCGGGTCGGTACTTCCGGCGGAATGCAGAAAGAAGTTCTTGGCGGGGATCTCGTGATCGCGACCGGTGCGATCCGCTTTGAGGGGACCACAAAAGAGTACGCACCGATCGAGTACCCGGCCGTCCCGGATTTCGATGTCGTAGCGGCTCTGAAAGAAGCTTCCGAGGAACTCGGATACCGCCATCATCTCGGCGTTGTCCAGTGCAAGGACAACTTCTATGGTCAGCATTCCCCGGACTCCATGCCGGTCGCCGATGAGCTGAACTCAAAATGGAAAGCCTGGATCGCCTGCGGCGCCCTCGCCTCCGAGATGGAATCCGCAGCCCTCTTCATCGTCGGCAGCGTCCGCAGAGTCCGCACCGGCTCCGTAATGCTCGTGATCGCAAACCAGACAAGACGTGAACTCGGCCTTGAGGACGTCCAGGTCTACGATACGGAGGCTGCTGTCGTGACGGCGGTGGAGGCGATGAGGAAGCTGATCCGGAAGGATAAAGCGGCATCCGCTGCGAAGTAGGACTTTTTTCCATCCATTCCCAGTTCTGTCAGCAGAATTTTATGGTAGAATCTGTTTTGTAACATTTTTGTAACATTTCAAATAACAGGAGGTTTTACCATGAAAAAACAGATGATGGCAGTTCTCGCATTTTCCGCCATGATGACACTCACAATGCCTTTCGCGTCCTTCGCCGCAGGCCGTTCCTGCCAGACTGCGTTTCCTTCCGGAAGCACCTGCGCTTCCAATGGAAACTATGCTGTTTCCGTGATCCGGATGCAGAACGGCTGTGCGGTCTCAAATCTCCGTGCTGCCGATGTGTACCGGATACTCGGAGCAAGCTGCACAGACCAGACATGCGGCAGCACCTGCAGTTCCGGGATTGGATGCGATACGGGCTGCAATACAGGCTGCAGAACGAATTTCTGTGGGAATCTGAGTTTCCGACGCTGATTTCTCAAAGAACCGGCCACACACTTTCACGTGGCCGGTTCTTTTTATAACAAGTGAAAACACACTTTGCAAGTTTCCCCCTTGTTATCGCGACAGTCGTCGAGGTCTCGCGCAAGCGCGGACTTTGGCTCGTTGTTTGCCTAAATAAAAACAGTCCTCTGCACACTGGGATTTCCAATGAACAGAGGACTGAATCTGCTGCCTATAAAGCAGATAACGGGAATCGAACCCGCCTTTCCAGCTTGGGAAGCTAGCGTTCTACCGATGAACCATATCTGCAATCTTTTTTTAACATGTGTATCATAGCACATTTTTTTATATTTCACAAGGCTTTTTCTGGTAAATTACAGAAAATCGTTCCTGTTTTTCCGACAACATTGTTTTTTATGCCGCTTCCTGTCTACAAAAAAGGACGGCAATCCATGAAAATCCGGGGCTTTTTCAGAGGAGGAGCTCTCCATACTTTCTCTATCGTGAAAACAAGCGCGGCAGTGGATTTTGCCGATCCTGAATACAGATTGACGGCAAAATCCTGCCCCGTCTCCAATCTATGACAGCTCTGCGATCCTGGTGATCCCCACATAAATGTGAGAGATCTTATACCAGGTGGCAAAGTCCACCACTCCGGTCTGCGGCAATCCGAAGATCGACTGAAATTCCCGGACTGCTGCCGCGGTAGCCGGACCGTAGATCCCGTCAGGGGAAATATCCGGAATTGCGGTATACACGCTGGAGATTGCGTCTAACTGCTCCTGCAGCTGCCGCACCTTATCACCGGTGGCACCAATCTTCAGATCATATCCCGGCCACGATGCCGGGATGCCGGAAATCTGTTCCGCCGTATTGATATACATATCATCTCCATAAAAATTCCGCAGGATCTCGATCGGACTATACCCCGCTTCTCCGAGCTCGCAGCTGCCCCATTGCGTTAACCACCCCGGACACCGAACCTTCCGCCCATCGCAATACTGTGTCAGGATCGGCTGTTTCACTCCCGGCCGCGAAAGATAATTATCAAAAATATCATCCACCACGACAGAGATGGACTCAAAAATATTCCGCCCATAAATCCATTTATGATCATACGCGGTTGATGATGTGATCGTAAAATCATATCCCTGATTGCGGTACCATTCCGTATAAACACGATTTAACGTGAAGGACATGATCGCCAGCACATTCGCGACGATCGTGGAGCGGGGCCACGTCGCATAGATCTCACTGGAAGCCACATTTTTGATGTAATCACGGTAAGGAACATAATAGTCCGGTGCAGACGCATTGGTCGGTGCGCCGTCATGCACCACGATGGTCTGTGGGACAACAACTCTGGAGAGTACGATCTCTCCTGTTTCCGTGACCGGTTTGATCTCACTCTCCGCGATTTTTGGAAGATAATCCCCATAGAGCGTATGATCCGGGATCGTCACCGTCTCCGTCTGCTCTCCGGTCGGTGCATTGGAAAGCGGACGCAGACGGATCCCCTGGATCGCCGTCACCTCCGCCAGAACTTCCGTCCCGGAAACAAGAAACGGTTTGAATCCCGGAGCCGTGATCCGGATCGTGTATTCCGCGTACGGGCGCTCCGTCTCCTCCGGCGATAAGGAAAGTTCCGGCGGCGGTGCATCTAATGAAAGATTCTCCGTCTGCCCGGAACTGTTCGTCCGCGTCTCCTCGATAATCTTATCCGGCTCTTCTGTCCTGGCGATCGCAACATCCGCATCCTGCACCGGAAAACTGTTCACATCAGATACAACATCAACTTGCAAATATCCCTGTGCCATACTATCCTCGATCGATCGAATATCATTTTATTTTATGCCGTGACAGACCGGATGATTCATCACCGATAAAAACAGGCATTCTGGAACCTTCTTTCGTTCCAAAATGCCTGTTTTATATTTACGCAAACAACGAGCCAAAGTCCGCGCTTGCGCGAGACCTTGGCGACTGTCGCGATATCAATGGGAATCTAGCCCTCCATCAGTTTCCTGATCTCCTCCGCAAGAAGTTTCACATTCCGGATCAGTCCGTCAAACGCTCCGTACTCATAAAAACGGATAAACAGGATCCCGATCGGCACTGCGATGATCATTCCGGCGATGCCGCGGAACTTGAAACCAAGATAAAGGAAAAACAAAGTTGCTAACGGCGGAAGTCCCATACTGTCACCGACGATCTTCGGCTGGATCACCTGGCGGATCCCCTGTGTCAGGACATAAAGTACGATGAGACCGACCGCATACCCGTACTCACCGGTAAACAGCTTCACCACCGCCCACGGGATCAGCGCCGTTCCCGTTCCGAACATTGGAAGAAAATCAAGGATCGCGATCCCAATCCCAAGAAAAATCCCATACGGGACCCCAAGGATCAGCATTCCGATCACAAGAACGATCGCGATCACGAACATGATCTTAAACTGTGCAAGAAAATATCCGCCGATCAGCGTCCGGGCATCCTTCCTCACCATTCTCCCATACTTTAACACCGGTTCCGGTGTAAACTGCTTCACTGTCTCCACGATCCTGTCATGATCCGCAAGAAACAGATACGACGAGAGACAGATGATGATCGCATTGACAAACACCTCCGGGAGCGTGCGGACCACTCTTCCGCCCGCCGATGCCGCGATCTTCTGAACAAAGTCCCCGATGTAACCGCCCGCGTTCTCCAGGATCGCACCGATCGTATTTTCCGTGTCCGCCGGAAGATACTTCAAAAGACCGCCGATCCGGGCATACGCCTGATTGACCTCGCCCTGAACAGATCCATAAATTTCCGGCAGCGCCTGGACAAACTCCGTCATCTCCTGAAACAGCCAGGAACACAGCCCATAAAATCCAAAGATCACGAGTCCAAGAACCCCGACGACCAGGATCACTGAACCATGGCGGCGGACGATCTTCAGCTTTCTCTCAAGAAACCGGACCAGCGGATTCGCGATCATCGCCACGATCCACCCGATCACAAACGGCAGGAAAAACACCACCAGCCGCAATCCCCATACGCACACCGCGTAGATGATCGCTAATGGCACAACAATATTTAAAATAATTCCCATATACTTTCTGAAATTCATTTTGCGGACCTCCTATCCACGTAAAAATCCTGCTTTTCTCATCTGCAGTATTTTACCCAGGCAGATCCCCCTTTATATATCATTCTTACTTGCAGAGCCCATACTCCTTCGCGATCTCCTTAAACGCCGGCAGTGACCTCTCGATCTGCTCATAAGACACGCAATAAGCCAGTCTCACATACCCCGGACAAGCAAACGAACTTCCCGGAACCACCAGCACATGATGCTTCTTTGCCACCTCGCAGAACTCCTTCTCGTCCTCAACCGGTGACTTCACAAACAGATAGAACGCTCCATCCGGCTTCGCACAAGTAAACCCGTACTCCGTCAATGCCCCGTAGATCAGATTCCTGTTCTTCTCATAAGTTGCAAGATCCACCGTCACATAATGCTGGATGCAGTACTGGAGTGCCTTCTGGATCAGGGACGGCGCATTCACACACCCGATCACACGGTTTGCGATCGTAGCCGCACCGATCAGCGCAGCGGAGTCATCCACCTCATCCGGGATCACAACATATCCGATACGCTCACCCGGAACAGAAAGAGACTTACTGTAAGAGTATCCCACAACCGCATTGTGGTAGAACTTTGTCACAAACGGAACATCCACTCCGCCGTAAGCAAGCTCGCGGTACGGCTCATCAGAGATCAGTACGATCGATGTGCCGAACTCCTTCTCCTTCTTCTCCATGATCGCAGCCAGTGCTTTGATCGTCGCCTCATCATAGACAACACCTGTCGGGTTGTTCGGATTGTTGATGATGACAGCCTTCGTTCTGGCAGTGATCTTCGCCTCAAACTCATCAAGCTTCGGCATAAATGTCTCCGTATCCGGAGAAATGATCACTACATTTCCGTCATAGTTTCTCACATACGCATTATATTCCACAAAATACGGTGCAAATACGATCACTTCATCGCCCGGATTCAAAATACTCTTTAAGATGATATTTAAACCGCTGGCCGCACCGACCGTCATGATCAGGTTTTTGAATGAGAAATTCGTTCCAAAACGCTTATTTAAAGAATCCGCGATCGTCTGGCGAACATCCTCAAAACCGGCGTTGCTCATATATCCATGGAGTGTCATGAAATCCTCATTTTTCACCACATCAAGGATCGCCTCTGTCACCTGCGGGACCGGCACATTCGGATTTCCAAGGCTGAAGTCATAGACATTCTCTTTTCCGTAAATGGCCGCCATGCGCTTTCCTTCCTCGAACATTGCACGGATCGCGGAATTGTTTGCCATAAATGGTTTCATTTTTTCTGATATCATAACTGTTTCCTCCGTTTATTTTTTATCTCTAAGAAAATTCCAAAGGCACCGGTCACCGCAAAGTAAAACCAGGTCGTCGGATTGGAATACCAGGTTGTAAAGAACGAGAGCATAAAATAGAGAGCCGCCTGGGAATAAAACAGATACCAGGCCGGATTTCTTCCCGGATAGATCCTCGAAGAAAGCCACGCAGACAGGACTCCGAGTACCGATGAAAAGAAAAATACACCGGCGATACCAAAATCATAATAGGCATCGTAGAACAAGGTGACCGTCGTCAGCTCCTCCTTCGTCACGTAGATCGGCCAGTCCACGAGCACCGGCTTTAAAAATTTAAGCCCGGAGAGAGCCCAGAGCGGGAACATTCCCTTTAATCCCATCGAATGGGCGGGAAGCTGCTTTACAAGACAGTCAAAATTGTCGTAATTGTTTGCAATGTACATGTACGGCTGCGTGATAAAGATCGGCGTAGCTGCATTCTTCATCTCGAAAATCCCGTTGAGATACGTCACATCGTGACTTCTCGCGATCGTCAGGATCACATAGAGCGGAACAAGTCCTGCCGCAGCAAAGAAAAGATACCGGAGTTTTCTGTGTCCGCTGACGATCATAAAGGTCAGCACCGCAAGGATCACCGCAAAGATCAGCTGAAATCTCGATACGCAGAGCACCGGGATCAGAAGAGCGACTCCTGTCAGAATAAGCGAAAGGATCTTTTCCGTTTTTTTCATCTCTCTCTTGTAGAACCAGAGAAGAACCTCCATCGACGGGACCAGCACACAGGAAACCGTCAGATAATGAACTCCTGAGATATGGAAATAGGAATATGCATGGGGCACCCCGCGAAGCAGGAACGGAACATATCCCAGGCGGACTGCTTCAAACAGAAACGCCGCAAACGACAATGCTGTAAGTCCGGCAATCGCTATAAAAATATGATCCCCGTATTTTGCGGCAGCTGCCTGCGTAAATCCGCTCTGCAGACATTCTTTCTGAACATTACCATCCTTTGCGGATTCCGTTTTCTTTCTGCTGAACCGCTTTTCTGCAAGTTCATACACATTCCAGAATGCCGCAAATGCGACAAAAAAACATGCCCAGGTTTCGAGGCTCCACTCTGTCTGGAGTCTGGAAAGCTTCAGACAGGAAATCCCCTCTCCGCCTACATAGAACAAGGAAAACAGCCCGCGCAGATGGAGCGGGTTTCCACTCTTTCCGTATTCTCTCAGATAGAGATAGACCGCTGCCAGGAGCAGCGACATCCCCGATAAGGTAAAATGGGCGCTGAATGCAAAAAGCATGGCAGCGCCGTAACAGATCACATAAACCAGCATATCAGCCTACTCTCCGAGACCACTGTTGATCAGCTCTGTGATCGCGGCCATGGCTTCCTGCTCATCCGCTCCATCACAGATCAATTCGATCTCATCTCCGCACTTTACGCATGCCCCCAGCACGCTCAGTACACTTTTTGCATTTGCTGTCGTGTGTCCATATTCAAATTTGATCGAACTCTGAAACCGCAATGCCGCCTTGCACAGAAGCCCTGCCGGTCTCAAGTGCAGACCGGTCGGGTTTCCAATTGTAACTTTTTGCTTTACCATAAGTATTTTTAACTCCTAATTTCGAAATAACGTCTGAAGTCCGATTGCCTGATGAGCTTCTGTTGTCTCTGGCGGGACGATCACCGCATGTCTTGTCGCTGCTGCGGTGGTCTCCTCCTCTGTCTCCGCCTCTTTGCTGCTCTCTGCAGTAATCTCAGACGCTTTAGTTGTCTCCTCTACGGTTGTCTCCGGTGTTGTCTCTGCCGCGGATTCCTGCTCTTTTGTAACATTTACCACACAGCTGGAGATTCCCAGCAGATCATACGCCGAATCCAGTTCTCTGTTCAGTGTAGGCTGAATCTGATGACTTCCCTCTCCCATTCCTGAGACATTCAGACTCAGATCATCGGATGTGAACTGCAGGCTGTCAAGTTCCTCCTGAAGCGCTCGGATCCGGATCGTAACGGTTGCCGGTTCCGCCTGATAGCTGTAGGAACTGTTAGCGCCAACATAACAGTCAGAACTGATGCGCACCGTGTATTCCTGCTCTTTTAACGGCTCCACGGTCAAAGTCACCGTGATCTCGGAGCTGTCCATTCCGGCAAGGGAAACTCCCTCCGGCAGGTAATCATTCAGATCGATCGTCTTTACGATGTTCGCCTTTGCTCCGGTAACATCCAGCTCTTCTTTCGGGATCGTGATGGTATTTAAGGACGCCAGAGCGCTCTTTAATCCAACTACCGGCACACTCTTAAGCGCGCATTCCACACCTGAATAACGGTAACCGCTCGCCACCTCACCGGTGACATCGAAGTCCAGGCTCAGATTCTTCACCTTCAGGATCTCCATGGTGTAATCCACGCTCTTGCAGTTGCTGATCAGACGGTCGCTGATCGTAATGCTGTTGTTATTTGCATCATAGAACTTCGGCTCCTCCGAATCGCTCCAGTCTGCATTCTTTCCGTCTAAATTGATCTCGACCCCGACACTGCTGATCTGCCCGATCAGGGATTCCGGACCTTCCACCGTAAGTGTTTCCGGTGAGAGTGTCACTTTACCGGTTTGGTAACCATCCTCGAGCATTCCCGTCGTCGTAACCCCGATCGTAAATGTCTTTCTCTGAAGAGGTTCCGTCTCGATCTTGATGGTCCCGCTCCGGCTTACCGGGGTAGATACCAGGTACTCCGAGTGATTTAAGACCTCGATCTTGATCGGGATCGCTCCTGTCACAGACCACATATCCGTCATATCCGCATAGGCACGGAAATCTGAAGAACGGATCCGATACGCATTCGTCGTCTTTACCTCATACTGCACTGTCGTCGTCGACTTTCCGACAACCTCGTAAGTCAGATTATTCTTTGTGAGGACATCACTGTTGACGATCTCCACCGGCACCTCGACCGTATCCGTCATGACCGGATCTGCCACATTGACAACTCCCAGCCAGACTAAAAAAGCACACAGGAAGGAAATCAGCAAAAGCCCCCATCTTTTATTCTGCTTTTCTTTCATTTTTATGCCATCCCTTCAGAAGTTTGAACGGGCCGGATACAGTCTCCTCCTGCGGCTTCGCAGCGATCGCAAGTTTCAGCTCTTCCGGACTGTTGATCCTTCTTAAACTTCCGCGTTCTGCCAGCGATACCCGTCCGGTCTCCTCCGATACGACCACCGTCAGACTGTCCGTGCTCTCACTGATCCCCAGAGCTGCGCGGTGTCTCGTTCCGAGATCCTTACTGATGCTGAGGTTATCAGAAAGCGGCAGGTAACAGGTCGCAGAGGTCACACGGTTTCCGCGGATAATGATCGCTCCATCGTGAAGCGGCGTATTATGCTCAAAAATATTGATCAGAAGCTGGCTCGTCACGATCCCGTCCACCGGGATCCCTGTTCGCTCGATCTCCGGAAGCGGAGTGTCGCGCTCGATCACGATCAGCGCTCCTGTCTTTACTTTTCCCATCTCGAAGGCAGCGCGTGTAATCTCGTTTACGGTCTTTTCCGTATATCCCTCCTGGAGTCTGGAATTCTCGGAAATAAAAAGATCTGTGATGATGTTTTTGCTTCCGAGCTGCTCCAGCGCTTTCCGGAGTTCCGGCTGGAAGATAATGATGAGAGCCGTCAATACGAGCTGGCCCATATGGTTGATGATCCAGGTGATCGTATTCAGATGGAACATCGCCGCCAGCAGATAGAATCCGACAATGATCATACCACCCCGCAGCAGCACTCCTGCTCTCGTCGACTTTACCCACAAAAGGACTTCATAGATCAGGACTGTGAGGATCAGAATTTCAAAAAGATTCGACAATGTGATCTTCGGAATAAATGTAAACCAGGAATACATATTCCCAAGAAATTCTGTCATTTTGTTACCTCCGTACAATTATTCACGCGTTTCATTTTTCTCGCGTCTCACGTTTTTTCTCGAATAGATCCGCTGTACCTTTACGTCCGGTGCGGACACCGTGAGCTTCGGGACAGCTTTTACATAATAATAGTAATCATCATCTTCATACTGCAGATACTCTGTTCTCGTATAATCCACTGCGAATACAAAGAACTGGTAGATCAGGGCGATCACCACCGAGACAACGATCCCAAAGATCATGGAACCGGCAGATACCGGAAGATTGAAGTTGAAATCTCCCACAAAGATCACAGCAAGCTGGGTGATCACTCCTGCAACGATGGCGATGGACCAGGAATAATCCACCGAGAGATTTTTGATAATGAGCACGACAAGGATCGCAGCGGCAAACGCAGCCACCATGACCCACATGAGTTCATTTCCGAACACATTTTTTACGATCTGGATAAAACGGTCCGCCATCTCCGTCATGGAGCTTCCGGTCAGTGTCCCCGCATTCTGCTTTAAATACATCAGGATATAGTAAATGCAGACACCACAGCACACCGGAACGATCGAGACCAGACTTCCGGAAAGACCTACGACGAGCGGGACCACATACGGGATCCGCAGGAAAAACAGCAGCGGAGTCAGGAGCAGAAGATATCCGTCCCCCGGGCGGAAACCATAGTAAAGGACAGTAACCGCGAGCATGAATACAAAGATGATCAGGGCGATCTCCAGAGACACCTGGGAAACATGAATCAGGATAAAGATCCCGGCTAAAAACGCAGTCACTCCGTACGGGATAAAGGAGGCGATCAGTCCCATTACCACCGGGATCAGCGGATTTTTCAGCTTTGTCATAAATCCCACATTCGCATTGATCAGCCAGAAGGTGAGAAATCCTACCAGAAATCTTACGACCGGTACGATGTAAATATTATATTTCCCATAAAATTGTTTCAGTTTTTCCTTAAATACTAAAAGTCCGATCACTTACTCTTTTCCTCCCCGTTTTCCTTCACTCCCTGCTGGTTGTACTTTTTATCCAGCCGCCGGAGTTTTGCCTGGTAGATCTTCAGTTTTCCCACCGCCTCATCATAGCGTCTCGAATAGATCTTCCAGGTCACGACAAGATATGCGAGAAGTCCTGCCACATAGTAAAATACAAGGCGTGCACCAAGTGAAAGCAGATCGTCGACTGCCATCGCATTGATCAGATCATCAAAACGGTAAAGGACCCATAGCATCAGGCACAGGCAGACGGTCAGTGAATACGCGATAAACGACCGGATCAGGTGGCTTCCCACATAATCGCTCTTAAAATACCGGTTCGCAGGAATGGATTCCTTCATCATTTTCTTTTCAAACATGGCGATCCCCGTCATCAGACGGATCTTCTCCTCATTTAACATGTCAGTCTCCTTTTCACGTTCCGGCATCAGATACAGGCTGCTGAAAAGACCGTTCCTTTTGATTTTTCTCTGCCGCCGCTGCCGTTGAGTTTCTCATCTTCCACTCTCCTCACCACCGGCAGCGACAGGAGAATTTCTGCTGATTCTCGTTAAACAGTTATCAAGTATAACATATTTTCCTGCGCTTGGCGAGACACCGTCCTTACATTTATGAAAATATTAAGGAAAATGTAACGTGATCGCAGTGATTCACTCCCATTCTGCATATGCGTCCGCAGGATCTTCAGTTCAGGGACGCGATAAACCTTCCGAATGCCTCCCGGCCTGCCTCTGTGCGTTTATAGACACCGGCATCCTCCAGAACATTCGCAAATACATGACCGACCTCATCCTGCAGGATCTCCATCACATTGTCTTTTGTGATCTTCTCGTATTTCGGAAGGAATTCCTCCACCCAGTCCGCATGTTTCGCGATCGACTCTTCGCTGCGGATATCTTTTCCTTCTACAATATAAGCTGCGAGCAGGGCAAGCTCTTCTTTCAGTCTTGACGGAAGGACCGCAAGACCCATGACTTCGATCAGTCCGATGTTCTCTTTTTTAATGTGATGCAGCTTCGGGTTCGGATGGAACAGGCCGAGCGGGCGGTCCTCGGTGGTGCGGTTATTTCTGAGCACCAGGTCCAGCTCAAACTTCCCATCGCGGAATCTCGCGATCGGGGTGATCGTGTTGTGCGGTTCTCCGTTTGTATCCGCATAAATATCCGCATCCGCATCTGTGTATCCGCGCCATGCAGTCAGGATCTTGTCTGCAAGATCGATCAGCCGCTCTTTCTTTTCCCCACGGATCCGGATCACGGACATCGGCCATTTTACGATCCCGGCTTCCACATCCTCGAATCCATTGACTGTAAAACTCTTTTCCACCGGCGCCTTCGCCATTGCAAAGGTATATCTTCCGCCCTGGAAATGGTCGTGGGTCAGGATGGAACCGCCAACGATCGGGAGATCCGCATTGGATCCCAGGAAATAGTGCGGGAACATCGTGACGAAATCAAATAATTTCTTAAATGTGTTCCGGTCGATCTTCATCGGCGTATGTTTTCCGTTGAAGACGATGCAGTGCTCATTATAATAGACATACGGAGAATACTGGAATCCCCAGTTCTCCCCGTTTAAAGTCAGCGGGATGATCCTGTGGTTGTTTCTCGCCGGATGATTGACGCGGCCCGCATAGCCGACGTTCTCCATGCAGAGCAGGCATTTCGGATATCCGCTCTGTTTCATGTTCTTTGCAGCTGCGATCGCTTTCGGATCTTTCTCCGGTTTGGAGAGGTTTACCGTGATATCGAGATCCCCATACTCTGTCTTTGTGATCCACTTCAGATCTTTACAGACGCGGTAACGGCGGATATAGTTGGAATCCTGACTCAGTTTATAGAAATAACCGGTCGCATCCTCCGGGGACTTTTCATATTCACTGTGGAACTTTTTTACGACCTCACTCGGGCGCGGCATCAGGCAGTTCATGAGCCGCGTATCAAAGAGATCCCGGTACACAACGCTGTTGTTTTCAAGGATCCCGTGTTCTGCCGCGTAATCGGTCAGCTCATTTAAGGTATCTTCCAGGCTGATCGTCCCCACGATCTCGCCAGGCTCTTCATATTCATCCATGCCGAGAACTTCCAGGATCTGGTTTCTGGCGTAGATCTCGTCTTCTTTTTCGATCAGGCCTGTTTCTTTTCCATACTGTACCAGTTTTTTTACTGACATTTCAATCATGATGTATCCCCTCCGATTTTGCGGTTATATGTTAGCTTGCATGATAGTTGATTGGCTGGTTTTTGTGCGCTCTTCTTGTTTTTCCGATGGAAAAACAAGAAGCATAGGGCGGTCGCCCTATGCCAGATTATTCCGCATCATTCTCTCAGACAAGTAAACTTGCCTGAGAGAATGCTCCGAAACAATCGGGCGCACCTGCAACCTGTTACCATTCATTATAGTAAAAATATCCCCTCAATACAATCGGTATTTTATTTTTTTATACCGCGCATTGCGTGCATCAGGCGTTCTGTAATGATCCCGCCGACAACTCCGATCAGGGTTCCTGCGATGCAGCCGGCGGCGAGGAGGAACGGGAGATAGTAAAATACGCCTGCTGTCTGGACAATGACAGCTGCGAATGTGATCTGACCGATGTTGTGGGCGATGCCACCGAGGACGCTGATACCGATCTGGGAGAGTTTTCCCGTTTTCTTTAAGATTGCCATCACAAACAGGCTGAGAAAGCTTCCTGACAGCCCGTAGATCATACTGTATGGATTTCCAAAAGATAAACCCACAAGAACGATGCGGATCAGGGCCACCGCGATCGTTCCGGGGATCCCGATCAGGTAAAGTCCCACCACCGTCACAAGGTTCGCGAGTCCAAGCTTTACGCCCGGGACCGGGATCGGAATGGGGATCAGCGTCTCAACAAAGCTGAGCACCATGGCGAGTGCGATGAGAAGTCCGTACAATGCGATATTTATCGCCTTTTTTTCTCGATACATAGGATCGATCCCTCGTCTTTCTTGACTTTCAAAAGTCTGTTTGTTAGAATAAAAAATCAGATATTATGAGGATCCGGCGTAACGGCTCCTCATTGATCGGAAAGTTACGATCATCCATCAAATTACAGGAAGTACAAATATGAACAAAAAAACAATCTTCAGCATCTGTGCCGCCGGTCTCATTCTCGTTTCCGGCATGGCACTGAGTGGATGCCAAAATAGTGACGGTCCGGGTCTTCTCACTCCTGAGACTCCTTTGAGCCGTTCCGATTTTCTGCTCAACACCTTCGTCACCATCACCCTCTACGATTCTGACGACTCCTCTATCTTAGACGATTCGATGGCACTTTGTAAAGAGTATGAAAACATTTTCAGCAAGACGTTAGAGACTAGTGAACTCTATCAGATCAACCACCGGACTACGGACACCGTCACGGTTTCCGACGATATGGCGGCTCTCTTATCGAAAGGTCTGGAATACTGCGAAAAGTCCGGCGGCGCTTTCGACATTACGATCGAACCGCTGAGCTCCCTCTGGAACTTCACGAGTGGCGAGGCTGTGATCCCGGATGCGGCGGACATTGAAGCGGACATTCCGAAAGTGGATTATCACAACCTGGTCCTCTCCGGAAACACCCTGACGTTCCTTTCCCCTGACACCACGATCGATCTCGGATCTATCGCGAAGGGATATATCGCCGACCGTATCAAGGATCAGCTTCTGGATGCCGGCGTGAAGAGCGCAATCATTAATCTCGGCGGAAACGTTCTCTGCGTCGGAGAAAAGCCGGATGGGAGCAAGTTCCACATCGGACTTCAGAAACCGTTTGCGGACCGCGATGAGACTTTTGAGGTGCTTGGCATCGATGATCTCTCCGTTGTCACTTCCGGCGTCTATGAACGCCATTTTGAGGTTGACGGAAAAAATTACCATCATATTTTAAATCCGGCAACGGGGTATCCTTACGATAACGGGCTGATCTCCGTGACGATCCTTTCCGAAGAATCCGTGGACGGTGACGGTCTCTCCACCACCTGCTTTTCTCTCGGACTTGAAAAAGGACTGGAGCTTGCAAATTCCCTCGACGGGATCTATGCATGCTTTATCGATGAGGATTATCACGTTTATTATTCGGACGGGATGGAAGACTTTATCATTAAACAATGATCCCCGGCTCAGCGCATCCGGGATCCGCAGGCACTGCAGCCTCATTGGTTATTGAGTTTTCAGGAGATTTTTATGACAGAAAATAAAGACATGAAACACACACTTTTTAAGAAACAGGACCTGATCCTGATCGCCGTGGTCCTTGCGGCTGCCGCTCTTCTGTTTCTCGGGACAAAGCTGATGCATAAGAGCCCGGCAGAAGTCGTCGAGATCTCTGTCGACGGAAACGTCGTCGAGACACTCGATCTCGCAAAAGATCAGGAACTCACGATCGATGGTGTATCCGGCGGCACAAACCATCTGATCATCAAAGACGGGGAAGTCTGGGTCTCCGAAGCGACCTGCCCCGATAAGATCTGCGTTCACCAGGGGAAGATCCATATGGACGGCGAGATCATCGTCTGCCTGCCGAACAAAATGACCGCACAGATCAAGAGCGTGAAATGACAGGACCGGGAGGAAAACCCGACCGGACGATAGAAAAGTTTTCCCACCAGCTTAAAAACCTGAGGAGCCCAAAAAGCTTCTCAGGTTTTCACTTGTTATTTCTCTGTTAAGTTTCCTGTCCGTACTCCATCTCACAGGCTTTCCGCTTTTATTCCGCCAGTCCCATCTCTTTCATCTCTTCCGCAACAGAGTCCTCGCAGGATCTCATGGCGAGGATCGTCATCTCCATCAGCTTCGGCAGTTCCCAGCCGAGATTTTCCGCCCCTTTTGTGATGACGTCTCTGGAGCATCCGGCCGCAAACTTCTTATCCTTAAATTTTTTCTTTAAGCTGGATACTTCCATATCCTTCGTGCTCTTTGAAGGGCGCATCTTCGCTGCCGCCCAGATCAGACCGGTCAACTCGTCTGCCGCAAAGAGGACTTTCTCCATCTCATGCTCCGGCTTTGCGTTGATCCACTCGTGGATGCCGTATCCGTGGCTGCAGACTGCATGGATCACCTCGTCTTCCGCTCCGCCTTCTTTTAACAGGCGCGGGGCAATCAGACAGTGTTCTTCCGGGTATTCCTCAAAATCAATATCATGAAGGATTCCGCAGATCTCCCAGAATCCGGCTTCATCCCCATATCCAAGCTCATTCGCGTACCATTTTAAAACTCCCCCGACGGTAAGTCCGTGGAGAATGTGGTACGGTTCTTTGTTGTGTTTTCTGAGGAGCTCGATGGCATCCTCTCTTGTAAGTTTTGTCTGCATGCTTTTATGCCTCCGTACTGATAGATTTTCAGTAACTGTCCGGTACCCTTGCAGTTACCAATTTTCTTTTCTATCAGTATAACAGGATTTCCCTATAATTCAAGTATGTATGATAACAGGATTCCCATCACATGTTACTGCCAGAACGTTACTGTTCGCGACCAATGTCAGTAGAGCCAGAACTTCATCATCACGATCCTCTCTGCATATCCAAAATCCCACCGGTCAACCTTCCCGTCTGTCACCACCGGATCACTGTCCAGAATAATCCCATCGATCATATAATCTCTCTGCCCCACCGGCATGCCCTCCTTCACCGGTGCATCCACAGCCTTTGCTATCTTCGTTCTCACCCGGATTTTTTCATCTTTCCCCAGCAGGACACGGAGTGTTTTCTCATCTGCACTCCCATTCTCGATCCGAATCTTCACCTCCGGCATTACACCGTTTTCCACTGAAATCACCGCAGATTTCCCAAGCCCCTGTTTTTCGATCTCCTGATATTCAAAATTTTCCTCCCCATATGTCACAAGCTTCCTCATATCCTGCCACTTGTATGTCTTATGGGGTGGCCATCCGCAGCCTAACAGTGCTGCAATCAATAATTTTTCTCCTTTTTTTACCGCCCCCACATAACAATACCCTGCTTTTCCCGTAAATCCGGTCTTTCCGCAGACCGCACCCGCCATGGATGTCAGAAGAGCATTGTGGTTCATACAGGAAAAGCTTCTATCGCCGGAGAGATCTGAAAACGTATGGGACGGTGCTCTTGTGATGGCAAGAAATTCCTCCTTTGCCGGAGAAAACAGGATCCCGTATCTGAGGATCCGCGCCAGATCTGCCGCCGTTGTGGAATGGATCTTTCCGCTTTTCCTCTCCTTCGCGTCCAGTCCGTTGGGTGTCAGAAAATATGTATCCTCACACCCGAGTTCCGCCGCTTTCCGATTCATCATATCTGCGAAATCTTCCACACTGCCCCCAACGGCCTCAGCGATCGCTGCGGCGGAATCATTGTGGGATTCCAGCATCATGGAATACAGGAGATCTCTCAGGCGGTATCTTTCCCCTTTTCTCACATGCAGCTTTACCTCCGGCATCGATGCTGCGCGGTCTGAGATCAGAACTTCCGTGTCCGGCCCGGCGTTTTCCAGCGCCAGAATACAGGTCATGATCTTCGTGGTACTGGCCATCGGAAGGACTTCCGTCTCGTTTTTTCCGTACAGAACGCGCCCCGTATCGCCGTCCAGCAAAACAGCGGCACGGGAGTTCAGAAGGAGAGGATCTGTCTCCGGCTGCGCTGCCGCCGATTCCAGCGCAGGCTGACCAGCCTGACTCCCGCTGTGTTCCGCATACGGATAATTTCCGGGAACTGCAGCCGAAAAAAACAGGAACGCTCCCAGACAGAGCTGCACAATCAGGGACGCACCGCGCTTTCTCTCCATCTTTTCTGTCGGTCTGGTCCATTTGCCGGCCCACGACCGTGCCTTTTTAGCGATATTTTGATTCTTCCACATGTTTCAGGACTTCCGATGCATATTTATCACAACATATGCGTCTGCTTTCTAAGACTTGCCGCGCAATTTTTCCTGTGGTACAATGAAATCTGCTGACTGCCCGTATTTTATCAAAAAGGATATTTCATGAATGTAATTTTAACCTACAAAATCACCGAATCGGAAAGCGGCCGGTCCATCGCTGCATTTCTTCTGGATTCCGGCTATTCATCCCGCCTTGTGGTCCACCTGCGGAACACCGCGGAAAGTTTCTTCCTAAATGGGAAAACCGTCTTTTCCAACACAGTCCTCCAGCCGGAGGACTGCCTGGACGTCCATGTTACAGAGAAAAAAGCTTCTGAACAGATCGTTCCGGTTCCTGCGGATCTCTCTGTCGTCTATGAAGACGAACATGTCCTCGTGATCGACAAACCTGCCGGAATGCCGGTCCACCCGTCTCAGGGACATTACGAGAACACGCTGGCAAACGCGATCGCCTGGTATTACAGGAATGAGGAGACACCGTTCGTATTCCGCGCCGTGAACCGTCTGGACCGGGATACCTCCGGGCTTATACTTCTGGCAAAAAATCCCTACAGCTCCTGTATTCTATCAGATGCCGTGAAGGATCATGCGATCCACAGGGAATACGCCGCCATCGTTTCCGGAAAGACAGCTGACTCCGGCACCATTGACCTTCCGATCGCCAGAAAAGACGGCTCTACCATTGAGCGCGTCTGCGATCCGGAGCGGGGTGATGCTGCCGTGACCCATTATCAGACTATTGCATACAACAAGGACGCCGACCTCTCGTTCATCCGTCTCCTGCTGGAGACCGGAAGAACGCACCAGATCCGCGTCCATATGAAAGCCATCGGGCACCCGCTGCCGGGGGATTTTCTCTACTGCCCGGACTACCGTCTGATCGACCGCCAGCCGCTTCATTCCACCTATCTGAGCTTTTCCCACCCTGCGACCGGGGAGAAGCTTGAATTCTCTGCTCCGCTGCCGCAGGATATGCAGAACCTGTTTCCGGACATCAAAAATCCGGAAGGGCCTGTCTTTTAACGAAACAGGTTCCGTCAGCCTCCCTGAATCCTCAAGCCCTTCGGATAATGGTTCTTGAGCATTCCTCCGGCTGCTTTCGCAAACCCAAGTGACATGCCGCCGGTCGTCACAAGGACCCAGCCTTTTGCCGGGATTCCCTGATTTTCAAAATCTTCCTCCCGCAGCGTCTCTCCGCGGAGATATTTCAAGGCAAGAGCCCCAAAACCGACCTCCACCGTCTGCTTCACTTCCTCTTTCTTTAAAAACAGGGCCAGAGCATGGGACGGTTCAAGCCTGCCCTTTTTTGCTGTTCCAAGATGTAACCCCGGTCTTAAGACCCTGAGCCCCTTAAGATCCGGCATCATCTCCGGAACGAGGTAGAGATTTTCTCCAAACAGCAGAAATTTCTTTCTGTCTTCCAGCTCCTCTGCATCCGTCAGGTTCTCTTTTTCAAACTCACGGAATGCGGAGACTGCCTCAGAAAGGGCGCCATCATCTTTTCTATTGTCTTTCCTGCTGCCCTTCTTCCGCTTTTCCACGATCTTTGCAGCGTTCTGACTGTCTGCCTCCGTCACAGTGTCCCCGGAACTCTCCCCTTTCACAAGCAGTGCCAGAAAATGACCTTCCCCATCCGCCAGATGCGGCCAGATCCTGACTGTCTTTTTCAGTTCTTCGTTCCCGTCTGCCCACTCCGGATGTCCTGCTGAAAAGTACTTCGCAAGTTCCGGCTTTTCCACAGAAAATTCCGGATGGCGCGAGAGAAATCTCGCTACACTCTGTTCATTCTCCTCTGGTGAAAATGTACAGGTAGAATATGCGATCCGTCCGCCATCTTTTAACATGACTGCCGCGCAGTCCAGAATTCCGTCCTGAAGCCCTGCACACTGTTTGACATGGTCCGGGCTCCACTCATTTCTGGCATTCTCATCCTTTCGGAACATTCCTTCTCCGGAACAGGGCGCGTCCACCACGATCCCATCAAAAAACTCCGGAAACGCCGGTGCAAGCTGAAACGGATCCATGTTCGTCACCACCGCATTTCCGATACCGAGGCGCTCGATATTCTGGGACAGGATCTTTGCCCGGGCCGGATGGATCTCATTGCAGATTAAAAGCCCCTGTCCGCCCATTTTTCCCGCAAGATGGGTGGATTTTCCTCCGGGTGCCGCACAGAGATCCAGAATCCGCTCCCCGGGCTTTGGGGCTAATGCCTCCGCTGTGGACATGGCACTTGGTTCCTGAATATAGTATGCCCCCGCCTCATGGAACGGATGACGTCCCGGGCGCATATCTGCCTCGTAGTAGAATCCTTCCTTCGCCCAGGGAACTTTTGCAAGTCCTCCCAGGTATTCTTCCAGAGGCGTTCCCGCCTCTGCCGTCCAGCCATTTTTCTGTTTTAACGGATTGACCCGCAGACCGAATTTCCGCTCCGCGTCATAACTTTCAAAAAACGGTTCCGCGTCACTGCCAAGAAGCTTCTCCATCTTTTTCACGAATGCTTCCGGAAGCTTAATCTTCTTCTCTTTTTCCATAGTCTCCTGATCTCAAAAGCGCCCGTCGGGAAAATCCCGGCGGACGCTCTTTCTTAGTCTCTGCTCTTTTACAGACCGTAGTCTCTATCTGCAGCAGTCCGTAAATCTGTTTCTTTGAAACTCTGATTACAGTTCGATCTTGTAATCATCCGCGCCGACACCGTTTACTACATAGTAAGCAGCGCTCTCTTCCGGCTTAACATAGATCTCGATGGTCTTGATATCGCCGACTTTATTGCCTTTCTTTGTGTAGGCCTTCTTAACAGCCGCGATGAGATCTTTCTCTGCAACTTCCTTGCCGGCGAACTGTACAACTACGGATGTCTTGATGTCCTTTGCTGCTGTTCTCTTTGCCGGAGCTTTCTTTGCAGTCTCCTTCTTCGGCTCCTCTGCCTTCTTGGTTTCTGCCTTTGGAGCCTCAGCCTTTGCTTCTGCCTTAACTGCTGCCTCTGCTTCTACAGTGTTATTGCTAACCGGTGCTGCAGCCATTTTCTTTGCTGCGGCTGCGATTGGGTTCTTCTTTGCCATAATGATATCCTCCCGAAAAATGTTGACACACCAAACTGTTTCCTGCCATTTCCTGAGTTGTCGTGCTAAGTAATTGTCATAGCGCATTATAAGCCCTCGTCAGGATTTTGTCAATAAAATCCCGTAAAACTGGCATTTGTAAGCGAAAAGATCCGGCAGAACACATATCTGAAAGTGCCCTGCCGGATCAAAATACCAGCTTTATTCTTTTGAATTATTCCTGCAGCTTAAATCCCGGGATCACATCGCTCCACTTGTTGATTCCGATGATCTTCTTCGCGAATTCCGTATACTTCAGAGATTTATTTGTATCAATATATTTAAATACGTTGTAAATATTCTTCGGCATAACGGCGATGACCCTGTTCGGGCTTGACATGTCAACTGTCCAGAGACCAAACGAGCAGGACTGCTCTACCTCGATCACCGCATCGACCTGACGGTTTAAGATAAACGCGTCGATATACGGGTTGTTGTCCACAAGATAGTACGCGTAGGCAAATGCCGCTGCCTGGATATCATAGACGTCTCCACGGGTCGCGCTCTTTGAGGTAAAGCCCTCCTCAGAGAGAATGATATGGCGGACATTTCCGCCTGCATCGCGCATGATGTCCTTCTGGAAGTAATCCGTCAGGACGTTGAGGTTTTTAAAGTTTACCACCGGCGAATCTTCTGTATTGTTGACAGCGCCCGTCTGATCATCATCCCAGAACTCCGGCTCTGTCATCGGATGCGGGTACGGGTGGTAGGCAAGTCCCCACTCGATATTTCCCTCGTCACGGATATCGGCGTTGAAGCGGTCAATAAAATCCTTTGCGCCGTACATCAGGTTGGAGTTTGCGCGCTTCCACTCATAGTCTGTGGAGAAGAAGACCCGCGCGTTCCGGCTCTGGCTCTTGATTGCCGTGTAGGCCACACGGAATACCTTTGAATAGAGCTTTGTATAGGAATCGATATCCATCGGACCGGTGTAGTTCCAGTTTAAGTTGTTGTTGATCTCATTTCCGACGATCCAGTTGCTGACACGGCCGTAGTCATCGTGGGCACCGGAATAGCGCTCTGCCATAAAGGAGAGCAGCGCACGGGTCGTCTCATATCCCTGCTCCGTGGAGACATTAAAACCGTAGTAGAAAGCTTCCTTTCTCTTCGCAAGCCCGGCTTCGTGAAGCTCCGGGTAGCTGTCGTTCCAGCCATTTAAAAGGATCGCCGTCACAACGATTCCTTTTGCAGAGAACGCACTGATCATCTTATCATAATCCTTGATGAGATCACCGTTGAAGTTGTAGGTCTTTCCGTTGTATTTGTACTTTAAATTGCCGCCCACAAGCTGGTGATACGGGATATTGACCGTCGTGTGCTTTACACCCAGGTTCAGCGCGTCGCCGAGCATATCAAGCTGGATCAGAAGTCCTTTTTTGCTCATCGGCTCCGGGTAATCCTCGCGGAACTTTGCAACGTCGCCCGGATTCGTCACATAGATCGCATTGCTGATCGGTGTGTAGGTGCTGCCGGTCTTTAACGCAACCACAAATCTGGAATAGAGCATCGTATCTGTGGAATCACCGCTGTATTTTAAGGTGAATTTTAACTTGTCGGATTTGTTGCTCCATGCGATGTAGTCCGTTCTGGAGCCTATCTCAGACTCATATGGGTGAAGCTCGAACAGATAATAATAGCCATCATCCGGAGTTTCCCCCTCATTTAAAGCGCCGGTCGTAGCTGTTCCTGTGACGGAAATGCTGTTTCCGTTCTCTACTGAACAAGCCTTCAGCCTTGCGCTGTCATAAGCAAAGCTTGTGAAACATCCCACCGCTGCGGTCATCAGAAGTCCCATAAGAAACGCCGCACCACTGCGGAATAATGTTCTTTTTTTCATGTCGTTTTCCCGCCTTTCTTTTTTGCCTAGACTATTTTATCATCTGGGTTTTGGTGATTCAATTACGATTCCCTTACGATTTTACGGCAATCTGCCGCCTTTTTCGTCATCTTTGCGGCATCAGGACCGCCGGAACCGACCGATTTTGATACAAAATATAAGCACACTCTTTCCGTCATGCTAAAAAAACTCCAGAACAAGTGCCGCCAGATTCGCCGCGAAATGGAACACCACCGGTGCCTTCACCGTATTCGTTTTTTCCATAAGATATGCCAGGATCAGCCCCATAAAGAAGCTGTAGATTCCCTGCACAAGGTCCCAGTGGAACACACCGAAAAACGCCGCGGTCATAAATGCTGCCGCCGGGGCGGATACAAGCTCCTTGCATCTTCCATAGAGAACGCCGCGGAAAAAATATTCCTCAAGGATCGGGGATGCCGCCAGAAGCACCACAGCCTCCAGCCACAGATTTCCTGTGAACAGGCTCTCATCTGCCAGGGCCGCGCCAGAGATCTGAAGCGCTCTCACCACAAGGCCGAACGCCAGAGATATTCCCGCGCCACTGAAAAATGCCGCAACCGCGATTTTTCCGTTCCAGTGTTCTTTTCCCCTGAACACCGAATCCTCTCTATAAAGATGTACCAGCATCGGAACCGCGATGACTGAGCGGAACAAGGTATCCCATAAGATCACGTCGTCCCCGAAAATCGTTGTCTGCGCAAGCGGAAGTTCAATGATACATGCTACCGCCAGACAGAACAGTATTGGAAAAAGAATCCTCCGGATCCTAATCTTCAATTTTTTCTCTCCTTTCATACTGCCGAACCGGCAGCTTTACGCGCACCAACACATCTTACCACATTTTGCGATGGAATACAAATATCTGGGGTGGAATATATTATAAAAAGCAGTTCCATGAGACATCTGCACGTCTCTGGAACCACATGAAAAGGATATCATTTCATGAAATTTCCATTTTTCTGTCTTTTAAAAAAATTTCCGCGCGATCATGACCAGATTTTTGCAGGAAGCCGTCCAGCCGCACTTCTCCTGGCTCTCATCCTACTCCCCCTCTCCTATGTCCTCGGCGCTTTTGCCGCCACCGTCATTCCGTCAGTCCCGGCATCTGCGGACGGAAACTGGGGACTCTCATTCCAGCAGGATGGAAAACCGCCTGTCGCTAACGTCACGGCAGATGAATTAAAGCAGTACAACACCTGGTACGCCGATCTTTCCGGCGAGAAAGTCATCTACCTGACCTTCGACGCCGGATATGAGAACGGCAATGCCCCCATGATCCTGGACGCCCTGAAAAAACATCAGGTTCCCGCCGCGTTTTTCGTCGTCGGAAACTACCTGGAGACCAGCCCGGACCTCGTAAAACGCATGGTCTCCGAGGGGCATATTGTCGCAAACCATACATACCACCACCCGGACATGTCGAAGATCAGCGATCCGGAAAGCTTCGCGAAAGAGCTCTCAAGCCTCGAAACAAGCTACACAGAGATCACAGGAGAGACCATGCGGAGATACTACCGGCCGCCCCAGGGAAAATACAGCAAAGCGAATCTTCAGATGGCAAAAGCTCTCGGCTATCAGACCTTCTTCTGGAGTCTCGCCTATGTGGACTGGTATCAGGATCAGCAGCCCACAAAGGAGGAAGCGTTCAAAAAACTTCTCGGCCGCATCCATCCGGGTG
Source organism: Pilosibacter rotomagensis (assembly GCF_045062245.2). NCBI lineage: Bacteria > Bacillati > Bacillota > Clostridia > Eubacteriales > Clostridiaceae > Pilosibacter > Pilosibacter rotomagensis. Next base: position 2,415,420 of record NZ_CM170323.1, read on the forward strand.
CCATCGTGCTTCTGCACAGTACTTCCTCCACAAACGCGGCGATCCTCGATGAGCTGCTGACGAAGTGGGAGGAGATGGGCTACCGGTTCGGGACATTGGATGAACTTGTCCGGAAGGCTGCTGCCACACAATAATTTCAGCAAGTTTAAAATTCCCTGGTCTGCAGTGTTCACCAGCTTCATACAGCGAAAGCTGACATTTTCACGCATACCGGCAGCACCTGTAAACGTAACTTTCATTCGAACATATAATATAAATAAGAATGTGCCTTGGCATATCTCGCGCCTCGCGCGGTCGCTTGCGACAATCTACATCTTCGCGCGAGTGCACATCATTGGCACGTTAGTGCCTTTTGTGTAATAGGGAATTCCTCGGAATTCCCTATTACACAAAAAGCACCTGCTGCCCTCTAAATTTATAGAGGACACAACAGGTGTTTTTACCATAGCTTATTCCCTTTCCGCTGCAACGCGGCATCCTGTCCTAATCCGGCTCCACGATCCGGTATCCGACGCCAACCTCTGTAAAAATATACTGCGGCTCCGCCGGATTCTTCTCGATCTTTCTCCGGATATTCGCCATATTCACGCGAAGGATCCGGTTATCGTTCTTCATATTCGGTCCCCAGATCTCTTTAATAATATAGTCGTAAGTCATGACTTTCCCGGCATACTTTCCAAGAAGACTCACAATTTTATACTCGTTCTGGGTCAGCCCCGCGTCCACACCGTCGATAAACACGCGGTGCTTGTCATAATCGATGGTCAATCCGCCGGATTTAAAAACTCCCGTCTGTCCGCCCGGCTGATTCGGGATCCCAGACCTTGTGTGACGGATCGCGGTGCGGATCCTTGCGAGAAGCTCGGATGTTCCAAAAGGCTTCGTGATGTAATCGTCAGCTCCGAGATCCAGCGCCTCCACCTTATCCCTCTCATGGGTTCTCGCCGACACAACGATCACCGGCATCGCGGACCATTCCCGCACGCCCTGTAAGATCTTCATGCCGTCCATGTCCGGCAGACCGAGGTCTAAAATCACCACGTCCGGACACTGGGAGGTCACCATGCTGTATGCCTCCGCTCCCGTCTGCGCGACGATCACATCGTAATTGTTCGCTTCCAGCACTGTCTTGATGAAATTGCTGATCCTCTTGTCGTCTTCCACGACCAGCACTCTGTCTTTAATCTCCATATTCCGTGTCCACTCCTTTCGGCAGCCAGAACATCACTCTGGCACCGCCTTCTTTTCTGTTTTCTGCTTTCATGATTCCGTCGTGGGCTCTTACGATGGTCATGCAGACCGAAAGTCCGATTCCCATATTTCGCTTGGAATCGCTCTCTTTTCCGTCCTCCGACTGGAAACTTCCGTCGAACATTCTCGGAAGAACGGACTCCTCGATTCCGGCACCGTCATCCTCAACGGAGAATTTCACCTGGTCCCCGTCCTCCGTCACGATCAACCAGATCTTTGTCATACCGTCCGCGTGGAGCACGCAGTTTTCCAGGAGATTTACGATCACCTGCTCGATCAGGATCGCATCCATTGGGACAAGAAGGACATCGTCCGGGATCTTTGAGATCACCTCGATATCCGGGAACCGTTTCCGGAATTTCGTGACAGCACCGCTGATGACTTCCTCCACCAGCTCCTCTTCCTTATGGATCCTTGCGGTTCCATCCCCGATCCTCGTGATCGAGAGCAGATTTTCCACCATGCGGACCAGCCACTGTCCTTCAGACTTCATATCTTCCAGAAGTTCCAGAATATTTTCTTTTGAGAGTGCATCATAGTTGTCGATGATTCCTGATGCGGATCCCACAATGGAAGTCAGCGGAGTGCGGATATCGTGGGACACCGCCCGCAGAAGATTCGCCCGCATCTTCTCCCTCTCGACCTCCAGCCGCATCTGCTCCTGCTTTTTGATCTGGGTCGTCAGGGCGCTGACGCTGCAGGCTACGGCCAACATGGCGACGAAGGTCAGCGGGTATCCCGTGATCGCAAAGTTCAGTTTGAAATATGGGAATGTAAAAACATAGTTCACACCGAAAACAGCGATGATCGATGCGACGATTCCATAAACATATCCATCCGTAAAGCGGGACACAAACAACACCGCCAAAACGAACAACAGCGGGACATGCGTGTCTGATTCTGAGATCCGCTGGACAAGAAAACAAAATGCCGTCGCGATTCCCAGGATCCCGAACGCGATCCCGCTGTTCTTTAACACTGATCTGACTTTTGTGCTCATAGGGGAACCTCCGGTTTTTTTATGATCCATGAAGAACAACTGCTGCCATTCTTATCACTTGTTCTTCTTTTGGATTCATTATAACATAATTTCTGCTAAAATCGTGTTAAGATTGCAGATAATTTTCCGAAAAGTCACCCGTCTTAATGATATTTGTTCAGATTTCACTGCCGGTTTTTCAAACAGCCAGTCAACCATCCCTTTATTTTAACGATATAAAGAATATCCGTACTTCACTTTTCTATAAATCTTCTGAGCGATCATGACCGGAATATAACCCGTGATCACGATGGTCGGAATACCGCCTACAATTGCAACAAGGATGATGAAAAGGATCGAAAATAAATTAGCCATGATATAGACCTCCCAAACTCTTCTTTTATATCCACCCCGCTTTTGTTTCCTGCAAAGAATCTTTGCCAAATTTCTTTTTCGGGATGTTTTAATCTGACAGGATGAAATTTCTCTCCTGTTTTTAAGTCGAACCATATATATCACAGAATTTTTATCCCCGCTACCTTTTTACCTGCTTTTTAGCCGCCGCTTAATCGCTTATTTTTTCTCCTTAACACGAATTTTGCAAATAACATGTACAATATATTTCGTCAGGATTTTTGTAACTTTTGTATGTATTTTTTCACGTTTTGCGTCATCTTAACAGACTTTTTCAAAAATATAATTTAATTTTTGCAGTCTGGGCTTCCCTACATATGCCCAAAAGAGCTGCTGACCCAAATATAGTCACACAGCTCTTTTCAGCTTTGCGCAGAAAAATCTTCCTCCGCGCCTTATTTACTTCTCAAGCATCTTGTCCGCATGGTCAAGGGCTTCCTCAATATTCCTGCAGAAGTTCTCTCTGCCCACCAGATCCACGAATCCGGCTTTCTCCATCGCGCGCATCGGCTGCTCGTTGACATGGGACAGGATCAGAGTCACGCCGTTCTTTTTGCAGCGCTCATAGAGGGCTGTCATGGAGTTCATGGCCGTGCTGTCCGCCGCCGGTACTGCACGCATACGAAGGATCAGGCATCTTGTGCCTTCCCCCACTGTGATCTGATTGATGCGGTCAGCCGCGCCGAAGAATAACGGTCCTGTGAGCTCATAGACTGCAAGCTCCATCGGGATCTGGCGTAAATCTGCCGGGTTGATCTCCTCTGCCGCCGCCTTCAGCTGCGCTTCCTCTACAGAAGGAATCGCATTTGCCTTTTTCGCGCCTTTGGCAGCTTCCTCTTCGTCGCGCTTCTGCTCCTCAAGTTCCTCCACATGGAGCCAGCTTCTGACTCCCATCTCATCGCTCATGCGCTTCATGAACAGCAGGCAGGAAAGGACCATGCCCACCTCGATCGCTACGACAAGGTCAAAGACAACGGTTAAGAAGAAGGTAAGAACAAGAACTGCGATATCGCTCTTCGGAGCCGTCTTTGCGAGTCTTGCGAAGGTTCTCCACTGGCACATGTTGTAGGCTACCATGAACAGGATCGCCGCGATCGTCGGCATCGGGATCCAGCTTGCATACGGCATCAGGATCACGAGAATCAGAAGAAGGACGCCCGCATGGACCATACCTGCCACCGGAGTACGTCCGCCGTTTTTGATGTTTGCTGCTGTACGTGCGATCGCACCGGTTGCCGGGATACCGCCGAACAGGGCGGAAACGATATTACCTGCACCCTGGGCAACAAGCTCTGTGTTGGAGCGGTGCTTTCCGCCGATCATGCCGTCTGCAACGACGCAGGAAAGCAGGGACTCGATGGCTGCCAGGATTGCGATCGTGAATGCGTCGGATAAAGAGCCCTGGATCACGTCATAGCTGAATGCCGGCATATGGAAGGCCGGAAGTGCATTGCTGACACTGTAGAGATCTCCGATCGTGTTGACCTGTAACGGAAGGAATTTTACCATCACGATACCTGCGATGACTGCCACTAAGGATCCCGGGATCTTCTCTGTGATCATCGGCATCACGATGAGGATCGCAAGGCAGACAAGACCAACGATCACCGCATGGATATTCATCGTACCGAAACCGGCTGCAAACGCTTTTAACTTCTGCATCGTCTCGATCGTCTCCATGCCGGCCGGGTAGGTCACTCCAAAGAAATCCTTTAACTGTCCGATCACGATGGTCACCGCGATACCGGAGGTAAATCCGGTCGTGATCGTGAACGGGATAAACTTGATCAGGGAACCAAGCTGGCAGAATCCCATGATAACAAGGATGATACCTGCCAGGATCGTAGCGACTGCCAGACCTTCCACGCCGCTTCTCGCAACGATGCCGGCTACGATCGTCGCGAACGCCGCTGTCGGGCCCGCGATCTGTACCTGGCTGCCGCCTAAGAATGAGATCACAAATCCTGCTGCGATCGCCGTGTAGATACCCTGCTCCGGACCCACGCCGGATGCCAGTGCCAGCGCGATAGATAACGGAAGGGCGATGATGGCTACGATGATACCCGCTACGACGTCAGACATCAGCTGGGCACCGGAATACTTCTTCAATGTTGTGAACAACATTGGACGTATTTTTTCCATACTCAAACTCTCCTTTTTTCTTTTCGTGTTCTAAATATAGTAGGATCTTTTTTGTTTTCTAAAGAATTTACCTGAAATTTCTTTTAAAACAAAAAATAACCGCCAGCCGTAAAAAAACCGACAATTACCTATTATACAGAAAAATAAGGAGCTGTCCAGTTTTTTCGGGATTTTAGCGGAAATAGATATATTTTTAACATGATGCGCAGTATGATGACTGATCTTACGTGATCAGGAACCGGGCAACCGCAGTTTCTTGCAGGTAAATGGAGGCAGAAAAATCCCCGCACATACCTGTCTGCCAGGCACATGCGGGGATCTATGATTACTCTGCGTTTTCTTTTTTAGTTTTAGCATTGATACCGGATTGTTCCGCACTTCGTGCTCCCACAATCCTTTCGCTCATGTCGTTATACGCATCCATATTCAGATTTCCCATCAGCTTATCCACCACAAGGGCATTCGTCAGGGAACCTGTGACGTTGATCATGGTTCTTGCCATATCGATGATCGGGTCGATCGCTAAGATCGGGCTTACCATACCGAACTGGGCGCCCATGCCGACGCCGGAAAGTCCGACGGAAGCTGCCATCGTGGCTGTTCCCGGGATACCGGCGATTCCAAGAGAACCGATCGTAACGACAAAAATCGTCATCACAATCATCGTGATATCGATCGGAGTTCCTGTCACGTTGCAGACATAGATGATCAGGAGTGACGGGAAGATACCCGCGCAGCCCTGCATTCCTGCGGTTGTACCGAATCCGGCTACAAAGCTTGCGGTACCCTGGTCAACACCAAGCTTCTTTGTCAGTGTCTCGATCGTCATCGGAAGACATCCGACGCTGGAGCGGGAGGTGAATGCCATCAGCATGGTCGCAAACGATTTCTTTATGTATACGACCGGATTCAGACCGTTGATCACAAGGAAGAGGATCTGAATGATAAACTGAACGACAGCCGCCACATAAAGCGCGATGATGAATTTTCCGACTTCCAGGATGGAGGAGAGACCTCTCTGCGCGATCGTGTTCGCGAGGAGCGCCATCACAGCCCACGGCATGTAGTCGAGGATCAGGAGCGCCATATTGATCATCGCCTTGTGAGCCGCGTTGATCAGATCGTATAACGGCTTCGCCTCTTCCTTGCTCTCATAGTTGATCCACCAGATCGCAAGACCCAGGAATCCGGAGAAGATAACGAGGCCGATGATGTTGCTGTCGACCATCGCCTGCACGATGTTTCCCGGGATCAGGTTTTTGATGGTCGTAGCGACCGGGGTAATATCCTTAGCAGTCGCGGTTCCATCTTCCACGATCGCTGCGCCTTTTCCGACGCCGAACAGCGTTCCGATCACGATACCGGTCACAGATGCGATCGCAACCATCCCCATCGTGACTAAAAGTGTCTTTTTTACGAGCTTCGCCATGCTGCTGCCCTGCTGCATGTTGATGATCACCTGCATGATGGAGATCATGACGAGCGGGACAACGATCATCTTGATCAGGTTGATGTAGCCGCTTCCGAACATTGCAAACCAGGTTGTCGTCTCTGCGACGAAAGCAACTTCCATCGATTTATCCGGGAATCCGGCCACAAACTGGATCGCCAGGCCGAGGACAAGTCCAAGTCCGGTACCAACCATGACTACGGCAGCAAAATCCATGTGTTTTTTATGGTACAGCACATGGATCAGATAAAACAGAGCCGCGAGAACAGCGAGGAACGCGATCGTCCGAACGTCGCTGATCATCAGAAACTACTTTAAAAATACGTTTTCCATCTTCTTTTAACTCCTGGTGTTTTCTAACTTCCTTGTTTTTGGTTTTTGTCCAACTGCACAAATACGGCAGTCCGGATTTTTTTACTGCGAAGAGTGAATTTTCTCCACCTGCTTCACATAGAGCGTCTCTCCCGAAACCGTGAATTTTACCTCATACCCGGCAAATTCCATCCCGTAGACCCGTGCCGGATCTTCCTGGTAGGACGGACGCGGATCCTGGGAAAGGACGGTGCGGAGCGGGGCGCGTTTCTCCTCCGGAAGGAGTGTTAAGAACTCCTCCGGGATCCGGACATTGAGCCCGTATTCCTTCGTCTGGTCCGTAAACCCGCCCTTCGCCTCCGGATGGCTGTCCGCGAAGGGAATATACGGCTTGATATCAAAGACCGGCGTCCCATCCATCATATCCGCCCCTGTCACCACAAGGACCGGCATTCCGTTCTCCCCGGTTTCCACCGCCTTTAAGCGGACCACGGAGAGCCCCAGGGAATTCGGGCGAAACGAAGATCTCGTCGCAAACACGCCGACTCTCGTGTTTCCGCCGAGCCGCGGCGGGCGGACGGTCGGAGACCACTTCTTCGGATCCCTCACATTTTCGGAGAACTCCCAGATCAGCCAGAGATGGGAGAATTCTTCGATCCCGCGGACCGCGTCCGGATTGGAAAACTCCGGTTCAAATACGATCCGGGACTCCAGATCTCCTGTGAGGCCGCTCTGCCTGGGAATCCCGAACTTTGTCGGAAAATCCGTGTGGATTCTGGCAACCGGGCGGATCCTGTGATCCGTATTTCCCGATCCCGATTCTTTCACTGACATAGGCGCTCTCCTTCCTTCTTTTCACTGACTGTTTCCTGTTCCCGGTCTTGTTTTTCACCGGTCACACTCTGAGGTCATTCTTATCCGCGAATATCGAGCCATTCTTTCAACGCAGCCATCTGTTTCTTTGCGTCGAGAACTCCGACCTGATACGTCTTTTCGATCTCCTCTGCACTTCTCGAAGTCCTGCTGATCGTGAGCGGTACACTCGGCCGGATCACAAAGATCTTTCCTTCTTTTTCCAGCTTCTCGATCCTGCGGATGCTGCGGTTGTACTCCACCGAGCGGTTCTTTAACACCTCGGCAAATTTCGGGTACTTCCGGTACACAAGATCTGCCATCCAGGCATTCTCCGGCTTTTTCCGGTACTCCAGATCACGGGTCAGAACGACAACATCCTTTGTAAAACCGAGTTTCATGAATGCCTCGACCGGAACGCTGTCGGTACAGCCGCCGTCGAGAAGCTTTCTGCCGCCCAGCTCCACAAACTTTGAGACATACGGGAGCGACGCTGACGCGCGGATATAATCGATATCCTTCTTCATGTCATGAAGCTTCGCGTAGACAGGTGTTCCCTTCTCCACATCGCTGCAGACCACATAGAAATCCGTTTTCTCCTTATTGCGGTCGAACGCCTCATAATCATAAGGATCCAGGACCTCCGGAAGTTCATGGTAACAGAAATCCGTGTCCACAAAGTTTCCGGTCCGTATCATGTTCTCAGCGCTCATAAAGCGTTTGTCCGCACAGTATTTTTTATAATACCGGATACTTCTCCCCCGCTGCCCGGACAGGAAACTGCATCCATGGACTGCGCCTGCCGAGACACCGATCACGCCGTCAAATTCAAGCCCCTCATCCAGAAAGACATCGAGCACACCCGCGGTATAGATCCCGCGCATGCCGCCGCCTTCGAGAACAAGACCTGTCTTATTCTTTGCTCTATCTTCACTTTCATTGTTCAAAAGCTCTTTTCTCTCCTGCTCCAATGTTTTTTCCTCCTTCCTATCATAAAAGGGCATCGGATTCCTATTTTACAACGAATGCGGCTCCCCGTCAAGGAAGCCGCATTCTGCAAGTCCATATAAGTTTTATCATCGTTACTTTTAATCGACCAGTTTATCCAGTTCGCTCACATACTCGGTCTTGTCGCTCGTCACATGTCCGGCTTTTCCCGCATAGAGGTTTACCGCAACCTGAGATTTTTTGACCGGCTGCATCGTTCCGGCACCTGCAACGCAGCCGCCCGGGCATGCCATTCCTTCCAGAAGATAGCCATTGTACTTTCCGGCTTTGGCGAGCTGAAGAAGTTTCTTGCACTCCTTTAAGCCTTCCGCGTTCGCAACCTTGATCTCCTTCTCCGGATACATCTGTGCGATCACATCCACCACGGATTTCGCGACACCGCCGGCAACCGCAAAGTTTCGTCCATCCTTCGATGCAGCATTGACTCCGCCTTCATCCTCCTCGATATTTTCGATGTCGACATGGCGCGCATCAAAGATTCCCGCCATCTCCTCGAAGGTCAGGACAAAATCCACATCGCTGCGCACGGAAGTCCGCATCGCCTCCAGCTTTTTCGCCGCGCACGGTCCGATAAAGACAACTTTCCCTTTCTCATGTTTCTTCTTAATGAGTCGCGCTGTCAGCGTCATCGGTGTCAATGCCATCGAGATGCAGTTCGAGTAGTCCGGGAACAGCTTTTTCGCCATCACCGACCATGCAGGACAGCAGGAGGTCGCCATAAACGGAAGCTGTTCCGGAACTTCTTTCACGAAGTCCTCCGCCTCCTGGACTGCACATAAATCCGCGCCGATGGCAACCTCAAAGACATCCGCAAATCCGAGCGCTTTCATAGCCGCACGGAGTTTTCCGGGTGTGACCTTCTGTCCGAACTGACCGACAAACGCCGGTGCCACAGCCGCATAAACGCGCTCGCCCGTCTGGATTGCGCGGATGACCTGGAAGATCTGGGATTTGTCTGCGATCGCACCGAACGGGCAGTTCACAAGGCACTGTCCGCAGGACACGCACTTATTATAGTCGATATCTGCCTTTCCGTTCATGTCGGAGTGGATCGCATCCATCCCGCACGCCGCCGCACACGGACGTTCCTGGATGATGATCGCATGGTACGCACAGACATTGGCACACTGTCCGCACCGGATACACTTATCCGGGTCGATCTTCGATCTTCCGTTCGTCCGGTCAAGCGTCACGGCATCCTTCGGGCAGACCTCCACGCACGGATGTGCCAGGCAGCCCTGACAGCCGTCTGTCACGTAAACACGCTTTTCCGGACATGCATTGCACGCAAATTTGATCACGTTGATGAGCGGCGGCGTGTAGTAAGTCTCCGGTTTGTCCGCCTCCTCGATCCCTGTTGAGACAGGCGCCGGATCCGCTGCCCCGCGGTACGGAAGTCCCATCGCAAGCCGCAGTCTCTCGCTCACGATCGCCCGCTCAAGAAACACATCATTTCTGAAATTTCCAACTTCTCCCGGAATGATCTTATAAGGAAGTTCCTCGATTCGTTTGTCCACCGGCCATTCCGTATGGTACGCCATTCTTGCTACTTCCCGGAAGATCCGGTGACGGATCTCCTGGATCCTTGTCTCTACACCTCTCATAAATGTTTCCTCCAAACATTTTCGTTGATACGTCCTTCCATCTCCTGTCTCCCACATTCGCAGGATCAGCGAGCCGGACAGATCTTTCTTGTCAAAAATATAACACCGGCATTCTTTTTCTTCAAGACCAAGTTTCCGATTATCTGCCTTTTTGTTAAGATTCATGCAGGATCTTAACGTTTTTATCTGCCGGTATTCCGCTGTTTTTTCGTGGGATGGAATTTCCCGGGCTGAGAATTCCATTTGCATTTTCGTCCTATGCCTTTTATAATAGGAACAGCAAAAGATCCGGCACCTGTGCATGGATCTCTTTACAGAAATTTCCGTGCAGACAAGTTTCTGCCCCACCAATGAAAGGAGTTTTTCCCATGGCATTCAAAGAAGTTGATATCAAGAGTCTCACCTTTAATCCCTTTACAAAGATCGGTTCCGAGTGGATGCTGATCACTGCCGGCGATCAGTCCGGATACAACACCATGACCGCAAGCTGGGGCGGTCTCGGCGTTCTCTGGGGCAAAAATGTTGCCACCTGCTATATCCGCCCGCAGCGCTACACAAAGAAATTCGTCGACGCGAACGATACCTTTACCCTGTCCTTCTACGGGCCGGAGCACAAACAGGCACTCTCCATCTGCGGTTCCAAATCCGGCCGTGACTGCGATAAGGTCAAAGAAGCCGGTCTGACTCCGTACTTTGTTGACGGTACAGCAGCTTTCGAGGAAGCAGACATGGTCTTCGTCTGCAAAAAGCTCTACGAGGATGAGATCCGCCCGGAGAACTTCATCGCAAAAGAAAACGATGAAAAATGGTATCCGGAGAAAGATTACCACACCGTTTATATCGCGGAGATCACAAAAGTTCTTGTGAGAGAATAATCCTGCGTTTCCAGCCAGACGTGCGTGAGACTTGGCGCATAATTCCGGTCGGCCCAAGCCGGTAGATTCCGATAATCTATATCAACATAAAAAGACCTGCAGATTTCATACATTTCTGCAGGTCTTTTTCGTTTTATGCATTTATCATATTTTCTTTGATCATCCGATAAAATCGTAATTCTTACCCGTGAAAAAACTGCCATAGCAGCATTCTGCCGACATTCCTTTACTGCTCGCTCATCTTCCTGTCATACGCCTCTTTCAGGCTGCACTTCAGCGTGATTCCCAGATCTTTGAATACCAGATCCAGACCGGCCATCACGGCTCCCACTTTCTCCGGATAGGCGTTTTCGCCCATATGCCCGATGCGGATCACTTTCCCCGCAAACGCGCCGAAGGATCCGGCCAGCATGATGTTGCATTTTTCCTTCATTGCGGTGAGGATCGCGGTGTCCGTGGTCCCTTCCGGGACATTGAATACCGTCACAGTGTTGGAAAATCCTGTCTCCTGGTATAATTCCAGGCCGGCTTCTTTTACTGCCGCCCGGACCGCATTTCCGATCTTTGCATGCCGCTCCAGCATATACGGATCATTTTTAATGTTATCGAACGCCTGTCTCAGTCCGTAGATATCGCTGATCGGCATCGTATACGGGAACCACTTTTTCTCATAATAGCCGTCAAACGCCAGGATGTTCGCATAGAAGGACGCGACCGGTGTTTTCCGCGAATGCATCGTCTTGTAAGCATCCGCACTGATCGTCACAAAACTTAATCCTGGAGGTGCGGAAACCGCTTTCTGGGATCCTCCGCAGAGAAGATCGATCTGATAATCGTCCACCCGCATCTCCTCGCCGAACATGGCCGAAACGGAGTCCACCAGGGTCAGGATCCCGTACTTTTTTAACAGCGGGCAGAGCTTTGAGACATCATTTAACATCCCGCTCGGAGTGTCACAGTGTACCAGCGCCGCATATTTAAAGTCATGATCTTTTTCCAGATATTTTTCCAGTTCCGCCACATCAAACGCGTTGCGGTAGTCGGTGGAGTAAAGAACCGGCTCTCCGCCGTACATGGTCACGAACCCGGCAAAGCCTTTTCCGTATTCTCCGTTATCCATTACAAGCACGCGGTCTCCCTTTTCGGTGAGCGTCGCACAGGCCGCTTCCAGTCCTAAAATTCCTTCTCCGTCGAGGATCAGCGTCTCATTTTTCGTATGAAGGAGCTCGCTGATCTCCTCACAGGTCTCCTTGTAAAAATCATAGAAATCGGCATCCAGATCCGGATTGGTGCAGGCAAGCGCCCGCGCCTGCCGTACATTTTCCCTCACCTGTGTAGGGCCGGGTGTCATGATATCGTACATAATCTCTTCCTTTCTCTCGCCTGCAGGATCAAATCCCTGCCCGGAGCTTCCTTTTATTTTAAGACAGGGCGCAGGATCTTGCGAAGCGGCTCAATGCAGATCATAACGATTACAGCTGCTGTGCCGATCTGGACCAGATTTCCCGGGATCGAAGCAACCGGGGCAAACACGTTGTGATAAATGATCACTTCTGCGATATAGTATCCTACAACCTTGATCACACACGCAACCGCGATCGCGATCGCATCTCTCGTTAAGCTGTGGTGTCCTTCTGTGATCGCGCCAACCGCGTAACCCATCGCACCTACGATCACGAACGTAAACGGCGCCCATGCCGTCCAGCCGGATAACAGATCAAACAGTCCCATACCAAAAGCGCCAGCCAGCATGCCGGTGCGTTTTCCAAGCAGGATCGCGCAGATAAATAACGGTACATTTCCGAGATGGATCAGTCCTCCGTTTGCCGCGATCGGGAGTCTCACATTTACAAAGGCTGTAAATACATACGTCAGCGCAATAAACATTGCATCTAAAACGAGTTCTTTTGTGCTGTATCCTTTTTTTGCAGCCACTGCTGCCTGGTTTGTGCTCATATCATCATTCCTCTTTTCCCGATGAATGTACTCTCAGGGCCCTTGGAGAATGACATCAGGCTTTCTTTTTGTATTTGCTGTATCAGCTTAGCCTTATGATATATGATATATGGACTTTTTAAAACAGCCAGTTTTTGTTAATTTGACCAGTCCAGATTACCGTATTTTTCTTGTTCGCCCAAAATACAGCATATCATGGTCGGAAGTCATGAAGAACTCTACAGAGCAATGGAAACGGACCGGGTCGACCTCGTACTGAATGACCAGAGACGGGCATTTTCCGACCGCTACAACAATGAAATCCTGGCTGAAAGCCGGATGTATATCGAAATTTCCAGCCGAAATACGCTTGGACGTCTGGAAATGATCGATATCGCTGAATTAAAAAATATCCCCTGTATCCTGATGACCCATCCGGACAGGGATATATGCCCGTCGATGTGATCGGCGATCCTGTATGGTCGGATTCCACCATTGACCGGATTCCTCTCGTCAGAAACGGGGTCCTGTCCGGAAGACATACTGCGCCTTCTGGCGAAAGGATAATTCCGGGTATTACATTGAGGATTTTTCGGATATGTTAAAAGAAGCTTTTGCATGAGAATTTTATTACATAAATCGGAATTTATCAGTTAATAAGTTTACTCGCCAGTCCATTGCATTCATATTGACACCTCACATTGATCATTGTCTATGTTCAATATAATATAACATAGATATTTGTCAATGTATGTATTTTAAAAAAAGAGAATCAAGTTTTTGATTCTCTTCATACATTCATTATAGCTTTTATCCTCCATTTTATTTGCCCCAAACAGCCGCTGCATTCGACCTTACAAGCAGTTCTTCCACAGGCAGACCAATCGGACAAATATCATGACAAGATAACGACTTCCCGCATCCCTCAAAATATTTCTTCTTATATTCAGCAGAAATCTCATTCAAATGAGTGCTTTCCTGTTCTTCATTCAGAATCCGAAATGCGTTGACTGCAGCAACAGCGCCTGCGAAAGTCCCATTTGCAGAGAAGTTAGGACACACTTCAAGGCAGCAGCCACACATCAGACAGCGTGCCGACTGGTATCTCGGTTCATGTGTCCACGGATTCATATAAGCTTCACTTTCAAGCCAAAGATTCAGTTTTTTCAAATTTTCAAACAGAATTGACCGGTCAACGATCAAATCTCTTACAAGCGGAAATTTGCTTAAAGGTTCCAAGGTAATTGTAGAACCTTTTAACGTATGTAGAAATGTAGAGCATGCCAGCCTCGGACGTTCGTTAATCAGCATGGCGCAAGCCCCACATTTTCGCACCATACAGCTACATTCCCAGCTGATGGGAGTAACTATATTTCCTGAGTTATCTTTCAAAGGGGTTCTACTGTTCAATTCCTTTAGAACAGTGGCAACAGAGCTGTTTTTGCTTCCGTCATACTCAAATTCCTGCCAATAACTGTCTGATTTCTGACTCTCCTGCCGCCTGATTCTTATTTTATATACCAAGTGAATCACCGCCTTTCTGGAACAGGTACAAAGGAAATCTGTATCTGCTTTCCATCAAATCTGGCTACCGTTGTTTTAAGGTAATCATCGTCATTGCTCTTCGGATAATCCTCCCGCCAGTGTGCACCACGGCTTTCTTTTCTTGCAAGAGCACTCTTTAGAACTGCCATGCCAAGCAATGGAAGATTTCCTGTCAGCGCTTGTACCGTTTGAATCCCATTTAACAACGTATTCTCATTTCTGACAACGCCCATAGTATCCTGCATCACTTTGTTTAATTGCTTTATTTCTGAAATTTGAGACGCTGGTGGAAAATCTATCTGTGTCGCACAAGATAGATCTACTACATCTGCCTGTTCACATGCTGATTTTGCCGCAACACGTCCTCCGTATAACGCTCCTAACAGAGAATTTCCACCAAGACGGTTGGCACCATGATATTGGGCACAGCATTCTCCGGCAGCGTAAAGATTCTGAATCGGCGTTCTGTGCTGCTCATCCACCAGAATGCCTCCCATAAAATAGTGAATTCCCGGTAAAACAGACACCGGTTCCTTTCGTATATCTTTATGCAGATAGGTCATACAATCGTCTGCCAGACCAGATAGCTTATTTGAAATAATCTCGTCCGATATTTCCGTCATGTCAAGAAATACCTCTGATTCATGGCTGACCTTCCATATCTCTCTGGCGGTAATATCTCGTGGCATCAGATTTCCAAGCTCCGGGTATTTTTCCTCCATGAAATACCATTGTTTTCCATCTTTCATGGCAAACAACCTGCCACCTTCCCCTCTGGCCGCCTCGCTGATGAGCATGCGTTTTCCACCACATTTCACAGTTGTCGGATGGTACTGGATCATCTCGCCATTTGCCAGAGGAACACCAAGCCGGAACAATTCTGCGGTGACTTCTCCTGTATTGCTCAGCGAACCCGTTGTATTTCCAAACAATCCGTGCATACCACCGGTGGCAACAATAACCGCATCCCCCGGTAATTCCACAGTCTCCTGACTGTATTCATCCCTGATTACGCAGCCACAACAAATATTGCCACACAGACGAAGTGTTAGGAAAGAATGATGGCTGAACCGTTCTACCATACCAGATGCTTCTTTCCTGCGAACAGCGTCTATCATAGCTGTCATGATCTGCTTCCCGGTATCGCTCTGTGCAAAAGCAGTCCGTTTCTTTTTCTGCCCGCCAAAATTCCGCAGATCCACATCATCATAGCCACTCATGTTAAATTTAACTCCAAGTTTTAGCAGCCAGTGCACCAGCTCCGGTGCTGCCTGTGTCATTCCCCAAACTGCATTTGGATCTGCCAGACCACATGCTGCCTTTATTGTATCTGTAAAATGTTCTTCGGGACTGTCGTTTTCATCTTTTGTATTCAAAGCTGCGTTGATACCGCCCTCCGCCATAACAGACTGTGCCCGCTCTGACGGAAGGAAGGAAACCAGTTTTACATTGCATCCATTTTCCGCTGCCTGCAAAGCCGCTGAAAGTCCTGCCAGTCCAGCACCTATAATAATAATTGTCTTACTCATAGATATTGCCACCCAATATAATATAAAATAACCGCTCCCGCTATAAAAAGAAGAAGCACCGAAAGGATCAAATAAATATCGCTCCTTCGTTCTTTATAACTAATGATTCCCAGTGATACGAGCAATGGGCGTATATTGATAAAAATATGAACAAAGATTGCCGCTACGAACAAAAGCTGAGTTACCATCTTTACCGTTGTAAAAGGGAACAAAATATATGTCCCATTCTGCACCTTTCCAAACAAGCCAATATGGAAGAACAGCAGGATCAGTATTGCCAGCCCGCTGGCTCGTCTCGCCCAGAATATGGCGTTCTGTTTCAGATACATTTTTCCGGATTGCTTCGCTGTCCGTAAACTCTGAACTGTCAGGATGACACCAATCACCGTATGCACAACAAGAATACCAACACCAATCCATGCAAGAAGTTTCCCTGCGCTACTTCCAACTCCGTTCAGCATAAAGCTGCCCATGATTCCATGAATCATAAAAATAAGAAGCATTAAAACAGACAAAATCGTATTCCATTTTCTCATAAATTCCCGCTCACCTCATTTCTTCGCTGTCCATGATCATATAGTCCATCTGTGTTAGCGTTGTAACGTCAATAAAATCATCCGATGCCAGGAATACATCATACTTTCCACTTACCACTCTTGATAGCATCATTGTGTTACTGTACTCTTTCAGATCTACGGAGAAACCGGCCTGTTTCAACCTGTCACAGAGTTTCTTAGCATAACTGACAAGCGGATAATCCGTCTCAGATACATATAACCGAAAACTAATGTCCGTTTTCATGAGATCTGTTTCATTTGTTTCCGAATCGTCCAGTGCCAATTCTTTTAATTTATTCCGGGTGTTCTCGTTGTCGAGACCATCTGACATCATATTAATACCGAGAACATAAGAGCCTTCCAACTGTGCGGAGGCTTGAGCCGCCTTTTTTGACTTCGGTGTTGCTCCTGTGACTGCATCAATCATAGAAGGCGGTGAATGTAAAATGGCACCAAACCCTACAAGAAAAACAATCGTAACAACTAACAGAATCAGTTTTCGTTTCACATTCCCACCTCATTTCCTATTTTTTCAAAATTCTCATTGCGTTCAAAACAGCAATTATGGTAACGCCTACATCACCAAATACAGCTTCCCACATTCCCGCAATACCAAGAGCGCCAAGAATCAGGAACACACTCTTAATCCCAAGAGCAATCACTATATTCTGCATGACAATCTGTTTTGTCGCTTTTGCTACTTCAATCGCGTCCACCAGCTTAGACGGTTCATCTGTCATCAGAACTACATCTGCTGCTTCAATGGCCGCATCCGAACCAAGCCCACCCATTGCAATACCAACATCTGCACGGGCAAGGACAGGAGCGTCATTGATACCATCACCAACAAAAGCCAATTTGCTTCCCGGTCTCTTTTTACTATCTAAAAGCTCAACCTTTTCCACTTTTTGGTCAGGAAGCAGCTGTGCATAATATTTATCCAACTGCAATTCTTCTGCAACAGACTTCCCAATTTTTTCATCATCACCGGTAAGCATGACTGTTTTTTCCACGCCGATATGTTTCAGGTCAGAAATTGCTTTTTTACTGTCCGGCTTCACTTCATCTGTTATCAAAATACATCCTGCATATTGACCATCTACAGCCAAATAAACTTTTGTACCTGCTTTTTCACAGGTTGTGTACTCTATACATTCTGTATCCATAAGTTTCGTATTGCCAGCAAAAACTTTCTTTTCCCCTGCCATTACACTGATTCCATATCCTGAAATTTCCTTATAATCAGAAATCACTGACTGATCAATTTCTTTTTCATAAGCAGCAAGAATGGATTTTGCAATAGGATGGTTAGAAAAACTCTCTGCCTCTGCCGCATACTCCAGAACCTGTTCTTTTGAAAATCCATTTGCAGGCAAAATATCCGTCACATTGAAAACACCTTTTGTAAGTGTTCCGGTTTTATCGAACACAATAACGCTGACATTATTAAGTGCCTCTAAATAATTGCTTCCTTTTACAAGAACACCTCGTTTAGATGCTGCACCAATGCCGCCGAAGAAAGTCAGCGGGATTGAAATAACCAATGCACATGGACAAGATACCACAAGGAAAACAAATCCTCTGCGAATCCACTCTGTCCAGCCTCCGCCAAGAATGATCGGTGGCAGAATCGCCAGAAAAGCTGCTAAGATTACAACCACAGGTGTATAATAACGTGCAAATGTAGTAATAAAATTTTCTGTTGGTGCTTTTCGGCTTGACGCATTTTCCACAAGATCAATAATCTTTGAAGCCGTAGATTCACCAAATGCTTTTGTTGTCTTAATCATTAAGACACCCGTCTGATTCATACAACCGGAAAGTGCTTCGTCTCCTTTATGAACACTTCTCGGAACTGATTCTCCTGTTAAGGCGCTTGTATCCAGCATAGAATCTCCATCCAATACCACACCGTCTAATGGAATTTTTTCACCAGGCTTTACAATAATAATCTCACCAATGGAGACATTTTCTGGAGATATGGTAATCAATTCCCCATTTCTTCTTACTGTAGCAGAATCTGGACGTATATCCATTAAGTCTGATATAGATTTTCTTGAACGCTTAACAGCCAATGACTGAAAAAATTCACCTACCTGATAGAATAGCATAACAGCAACTGCTTCTGGATATTCACCAATGACAAAAGCCCCAATCGTAGAAACACTCATCAAAAAATGTTCATCAAATACACGCCCCTTTGAAATGTTCCTCACAGCCTGCCATACAACATCTCCACCAAGAATAACATAAGAAACAATGAGAAAAGCTAACTCGATAGGCAGTGGCACTTTCGCAAAAACAGTCAATGCCATACCAATGGCATAGATTGCTGCACCAGTCGCTAAACGAACTGTCAACTTCTTATCCTCATTGTTATAGGATTCATTGGCCTCCTGCTTTTTTTCCGGTATATAAGATTCCTGTACAATTTCAGAAACTTCCACATCTGGCTCATGGCTGTGGACAATCGTTTCAATCTGACTGGCTATTGTATTTGCGGCAGCTGGAGCAACATTGATTGTCAGCGTCTGCTTCATCAGATTTACCACTGAGGATTGCACTCCATCCAACTCTCCGACTTCTTTTTCAATTTTTGCGGAACAATTTGGACAGTCCAACCCTTTTAATAGAAATATGCGTTTCATGATAATCTCCTTATAATTTGTTTAATTGTTCAATTACTCAACTATAATGTTAAAAAATATTATTTCTGCCAAAGATGCTCAAATCCCTTGTCAATAATCTCTTTCACATGATCATCTGCCAGCGAGTAGTAAACTATCTGTGCTTCTTTACGGAATTTTACCAGATTCGCTAGGCGTAATGCCTTTAACTGATGCGAAATTGCAGATTTTGTTACCCCCAGTAGCACTGCAAGATCACATACACACATCTCACTCTGTTCTAGAGCGTGTAAGATTTGTACTCTAGTTCCATCTCCAAATAGCTTAAACAAAGAAGCCAACTGGATATAATCATCTTTTGGCTGCATCTTGGATTTCACATCATTCACAATATCCTCATGAATTACATCGCAATTACAAATATAAGACGTTTTTGACATATATTCACCTCAAAATAATAATAGTTGAACAATTACTCAACTATTATTATACTTATTTTTATATTTATGTCAATAAGCTGATGTTAGTTCCCCATAAATTTTACAATTAAAACCAGCTCTTTATTCTTTTCTTAATCTTTTTTCCCAGTATACCGTTTTGGCTTTCTTGTCACACTTCCTGTAAATTCCGAGTTATTACGCTCTTTCTATCACCCATTTTCCAGCCATCCAAACAAGAATCATCTCCCGCTCAACACCCCCTGTCAGCTCCGCGTTTCCGCGATCTTCTCCATCGCCCTCCGGTACGCATGTACAAAATACAGGATCTCCGCGATCGCCGTGAGCGACCAGGAACAGCTGTAGAGCAGATACAGGGACGGGATCGTCTGAAAATACGCAAAGACCGTATAGACCCACGCGATCCGGAATACGCAGGAACCCAAGATCACGATGACCATCGGTGCCAGACTCTTTCCGAGTGCCCGGGATGCCGCGATCGTGCAGTCCATGAACGCGGAGATCCCATAGGAAAATCCCATGATCGTCAGGCGCTTCATTCCCGCTGCCATGACTTCCGGGTCATTCGTAAATAAGGACAGGAACTGCTTTCCGAACACGACGAGAAGAAGTCCCATCGCAAGTCCGATCCCGAATGAATATGCAAGACTCACAAAATAACTGTCCCGCACACGCTTTTTGTTTCCGGAGCCGTAGTTCTGCCCCATAAAGCTCGCGCAGGCCGTATAGAACGCCGCCATCACATCGTAGATCAGCGCATCCGCATTCGCCGCCGCGGAATTTCCCGCTACCATCACGGCACTGAAAGAATTGACGCCGAGCTGGACAAACAGATTTGCGATCCCGAAGATCGCATTCTGAAAACCAGATGGGATCCCGAGCCGCAGGATCGCCTGCGCCTTATCCTTCGAAAGCCGGAGCTTTGCAAGATGCAGTCCGAAATCTTCATGACTCCGGAACAATGCCATCACGATCAGAAACGCCGAAAGGCACTGAGACAACGCACTCGCAAGCGCCACTCCAACTACATCAAGCTTACAGACGATCACAAAAAACAGATTCAGGATCACATTCACGATCCCCGACAAAAACAGATATCTCAGCGGACGCCCCGTATCCCCGGCCGCACTGAACACCGCGTTTCCGAAATTATAAAGCGCAAGCGCCGGAATCCCCAGGAAATAGATCCGGATGTACAGAGCGGCCTTGTCGATCAGCTCCTCCTTCGTATTTAAAAGCACCAGCACACCGCGCGATGTAGAAACTCCCAAAATCAGCAGGATCAATCCGACCACCAGGCTGACAAGAAACGCCGAATGTACCGTCTCCGAAACCGACTTCCGGTTCCTCGCCCCGATATAAAGCGCCGTCAGCACATTGATCCCACCGGAAAGTCCGATCAGAAATCCCGTATACATCGAGATCAACGTCGTCGTAGAACCAACCGCCCCCAGAGACATCGCCCCCGCAAACTGCCCGATCACCGCAATATCCGACATGTTGAACAGAACCTGCAGCAAATTCGAAAGCATCAGCGGAATACTGAAAAACAGGATCTGTTTCTTCAAAGATCCCCGCGTCATATCCATACTTGTCCGGCTCATAAAACCCCCTCCAAAAGTATCATAATCTTCCAAAATTATACTGGATTTTCCATGAAACTTCAACAAGTGAAAACACGCTTCGCGAGTTTCCCCTTGTTATCGCGACAGTCGCCAATGTCTCACGCAAGCGCAGACCTTGGCTCATTGTTCACGTAAATCATAGTATGCCGATTTTCCCCTGTACCGCAGCTAAAACCACAGTCTTCACCTATCCCTCCCACCTTATCCTGTGGTCAATGCGCCTGCAGCCGGTGAGCTTCCGATCAGGAGTGCCTTGATCACGGGATCTGGCTTCCTCTTGGCTCGCGGGAGAATGCGTTGAATGCCAGGTGACACTTGTTTGAGCGCAGCGAGTTGTGTCACCTGGCATTCGCCCTTAGCAGTCTCCTGCAAGCCTAGAGGAACCTTCCCGCGATCACCTTGCACTCCTGAGCGGAAACTCACCGGCCCCGCCCGAAGCCACTCACTTCTTAACACGTTTTTAACGCTTCCCTCGCACCTATTTCCTTGACTTTTAAAAAATCCAGCGCTAAAATATCACCAGCATCGTGTAGAAATCGGCGTAAATCCAGGTACGAAACGGGTTTATGCCCTTTTTCTTTCTGTCGGTGCAGACCCGATAAATCACTATCACGAAAGATCAAATATATGAAACAATTACTCATCGGAATCGATGTCGGTTCCACCACTACAAAAATCACGGTCCTCGATAAGACGACCGAATCACTCTTATACTCTGACTACCGCCGCCACCACGCAGATCAGCTTGCAAGCGTCCTCTTCGCGATCCGGCAGGCGGCAGAAAAATTTCCTGACACAAAAGCCAGGATCATACTCACCGGCTCCGGGGCAAAACCGGTCGCAGAAGCAGCCGATACCCCTTATATCCAGGAGGTTGTCGCAAACTCCATCGCGTTAAAGAATACATACGAGACCGTCGGCACCGCCATCGAACTCGGCGGTCAGGATGCAAAGATCATCTTCTTCAAGACGGATTCAAAAACCGGCGCGTTAAACGTCGCCGACATGCGCATGAACGGAAGCTGTGCCGGAGGAACCGGCGCCTTCATCGACGAAGTTGCTTCCATTCTCCAGACCCCGCCGGAAAAAATGAACGAACTTGCCTGCAAGGGAACCTGCGTCTACGATATCTCCGGGCGCTGCGGCGTCTACGCAAAAACCGATATCCAGCCGCTCTTAAACCAGGGAGTCGCAAAAGCTGATATCGCCCTCTCCTCCTTCCACGCGATCGCCAAACAGACGATCGGCGGACTTGCACAGGGACTCGATATCAAACCTCCGGTCGTCTTTGAGGGAGGTCCGCTGACCTTCAACCCGAAGCTGATCGATGTCTTCTCTGAACGTCTGAACCTGAAAGAAAACGAGCGCCTAGTCCCGGAACACCCGGAGATCATGGTCGCCTACGGTGCAGCACTCTCCTTAAACGGCATGTTCAAAGAGGCAGATCCGGAAGCCTCGGACGCTCCGGTCACCTTCCTTCCGCTCACTGAGTGGGTCTCCCTCCTGGAACAGGTCCAGGAGGACGCGAAGAAAAATCAGCATTCCGGTCAGGAACATGTAGCCCCGCTCTTCTTCTCCTCCAAAGAGGAACATGACACCTTCTTAAAAGAACATCCGAAGGGAGACTTCACTCCGGCAGCACTCACACCCGGAACGACCATCCGCGCATGGCTCGGCATCGACTCCGGCAGTACCACGACAAAATTTGTCCTAATGGGCGATGACGGAAAGCTTCTCGACTTCTTCTACGCCTCCAACCAGGGCGATCCGCTGACCGTCGCAAAAAATGCCCTGATCACCATGCGGAACCGTTACCGCGATGCGGGCGTAACTCTGGAGATCTTAGGCTGCGGCTCCACCGGATACGGTGAACTTTTATTCTCCAGGGCATTTTCCACCGAATACCATGTCGTCGAGACGGTTGCCCATGCGAGAGCCGCGTTCCAGTACATGCCGGACATCACGTTTCTTCTCGATATCGGCGGCCAGGACATGAAGGCCATCTGGCTCGACCACGGCATCATCACGAACATTCTCGTCAACGAGGCATGTTCCTCCGGCTGCGGTTCCTTCCTGGAAAACTTCGCTTCCACGTTGAAGATCCCGGTGACGGAGATCGCAGACGCCGCCTTTTCCTCGAAAAATCCGGCGGTCCTCGGCAGCCGCTGCACCGTTTTCATGAACAGCAGCATCGTCACCGAGCAGAGAAACGGGAAAAAGCCGGAAGATATCATGGCCGGTCTCTGCCGTTCCATCATCGAGAATGTCTTCACGAAGGTCATCCGGATCTCAAACCTCGACTCTCTCGGGGATCACATCATGGTCCAGGGCGGAACCTTCCGGAATGACGCCGTTCTGCGCGCATTTGAACAGTACACCGGAAAGACCATCGTACGCGCCCCGTATCCGGGTATGATGGGTGCGATCGGCGCCGCGATCCTCACAAAAGAGGCGATGGCGGATGGAACGAAGAAGCGGACCTTTATCGGACTCGACGCAATGGATTCCTTCTCCTACACCCAGGAGGCGAATGCCCCGTGCCCGTTCTGCACGAACCACTGCAAACGAACGATCGTCCGCTTCCCGAACGGCCAGTCCTGGGTCACCAACAACCGCTGTGAGCGCGGAGAGGTCCTCGGAGACCCGAAAGATCCGGCTGTTCAGAAACTTCAGCGCGAGCGCATGGAAAAGCGTGACAAAGTCCCGAACTGCTACAAACTCCGGGAATCCCTGCTGTGGAAAGATTACCCGGTCCCGGAACACGTAACCTCCAGGAATCTTGTGATCGGGATCCCGCGTGTCCTCTCCTTCTGGGAGACCATGCCGTTCTGGTCCACATTTTTCCGCTCTCTCGGCTTTACCGTCCGTGTGTCCGCCCCGAGCAGCCACAAGCTCTACGAGTCGGGACTTTCCGCGGTTGCCTCCGATACGGTCTGCTTCCCGGCGAAGCTCGTCCACGGACATATCCGCAGTCTCGCGAACATGCATGTGGACCGGATCTTCATGCCGTCCATCACCTCCGTCCAGTCGGAAAACAAGGAAAAGACGAGTGAATGGATGTGTGCGATCGTAAAGGGATATCCGCTCGTCATCAAAAACTCCGACAATCCGGAGCATGTATTCGGGATCCCGTTTGACAATCCGCTGTTCCATTGGTACACGAAAGAAGACCGGAATGAGCAGCTCACAAAATATATCCATGAGACTTATGGAGTCCCGGAATCCGAGATCAAAGAGGCGATCCGCTATGCCGACATGGCGGAGGATTCCTTCCACCAGGAGCTCTTAGCAGAAGGCGAACGGATCTTAAAGCAGGTCACGGAGGAGAACCGCTACGCCGTGATCCTCGCCTCGAGACCGTATCAGAATGATCCGTTAGTGAACCACAACCTTCCGGAGATGTTCACGAGTCTCGGCATCCCGGTCCTCACCGCAGATGCCGTTCCGGGCGTCAACGACGTGGATCTCACCAACAGCCGTCTCGATGTCGTCAACAACTACCATGCGAGAATGCTCGGATCCGCTGTCATTGCCGCTGAAAATCCACACCTGGAATATGTCCAGATCGTAAGCTTCGGCTGCGGCCATGACGCCTACCTCTCCGATGAGATCATCCGCCTCATGAAACAGGTATCCGGGAAGATCCCGCTCGTCTTAAAGCTCGACGAGAGTGAGATCCAGGGACCGCTCCGGATCCGTGTCCGGTCCTTTATCGAGACAGTCCGGATGCAGAGAGAAAAGCACGAGGAAGCTCCGGTCCATGCCCTCACGGATCCGTACCCGGTAAAGTACGAGAAGAAAGACAGAAAAGAGCGCATCGTTCTGATCCCGAATACCTCCCACGCGTTCTGCCGCGTCATGTCGGCAACGATGGAAAAACAGGGGCTCCGCGCGGAGCCGCTGCCGATCGGGCGGGACGAGGCGATCCGTCTCGGCAAAAAATATGTCCACAATGACATCTGCTTCCCTGCCCAGATCGTGATCGGTGAAGCGCTCGCCGCTTTAAAGAGTGGAAAATACGATGGAAAAGATGTCGCGATCGCAACCGGAAAATATATCGGCGACTGCCGTCTGACGCATTACAGTGCACTTTTAAGAAAGGCGCTCGATGACGCAGGATTTTCCGATGTTCCGATCCTCACAAACGACGATGCGGATTTCCATAACCTCCATCCGGGATTCCGCTTAAATCTCCTCTCCGCGCTCCGGATCGCCTACGCGCTTCCGATGATCGATATTTTGGAGGAACTGCTCCGGAAGATCCGTCCTTATGAGCTTACAAAAGGAAGTGCCGATGCCGCCTTTGAGCAGGCGATGGACGCTGTGATCAACGGACTTTCCAGGCATGGCGTAAACGGCGCAAAACACGGCTTCGCAAAGGCGATCGGGATCATGAAACAGGTTCCGTATGACCGCTCTCATCCGAGACCGACCGTCCTGATCGTCGGGGAGTACCTCTTAAACTTCCACCCGGGTGCAAACCATGACATCGAGGCGTTTTTAGAGCAGAACGGCTTCGAGATCATCGAGGCGAGAATGTCCGATGTCATCCAGAAATCCTACTTCTACCGGGATATGCAGGTCCGTGAGTATCATTTACATAAGCCGCTCCAGGAAAAGCTCTGGTACCGGATGGCGGATCTCTTCTTTGATCTCGCCCACGATGCGGCGGACAAGATCGCGAGTGCTCACCCTCTCTACGACCGCCCGGCGGTGCGCCTTCCGGAGCTCGTAAAGGAAAGTGATCCGATCATCCACCACACCTTCGATGCCGGAGAGGGCGTCCTGATCCCGGGAGAGATCCTGCACCATGCCGCCCACGGCTGCCGTGCCTTTGTGATCCTGCAGCCGTTCGGCTGTCTGCCGAACCACGTCGTCGGCCGCGGAATCTCCAAGCGCTTAAAGGAGCTCTACCCGGACGTCCAGATCCTTCCGCTCGACTACGATCCGGATGTCAGCTTCGCAAACATCGAAAACCGGCTTCAGATGCTGATCATGAATGCGAGGGAGCAGGAAGCGGAAAAGAACGAGGCAACCATGTAATTTCATCAATGGATATCTGCGATCCGATTTGACTGCCTGCTGATTGCTTTTCGCAATCGAAGCAGGCAGCTTTCTAAATTGCAAAAAAGAAGAGGCATGAATTGTAAAAAATTCATGCCCCTTCTTTTTTCTGTTATGCCTGCGTTAAGACTTTTTCCGGCTTCTATTCCTCCACCATCTTCAGATAACGCCCTGCGTTCAAATGCGTCGGATCAAGCTGCATCGCGTTCCGGAATGCCTCTGCTGCCTTTTCCTTATCTCCGAGTCCCAGATATCCGAGTCCCATCAGATAATAGCAGTGCGTCTTGTTTCTCTTATCCAGGTCATCATCAAAGATCATGAAATCCGGGAGGGAAACTGCAAAGTACTCAACGCGCATCTTGTCATACAGATGGCGCTCTCCGTAGTCGAGCAGACGGTAATATCTCGATTTTGCCTCCACCGGCAGACCAAGTTTCTCTTTTGCAAGTCCCTGATAGTAGATCATGTCGGCCGGCTGGTCATTGTAGTACATCATTCCTGCCGGTTCATCCGTTCCGATCGAAGCTGCCTCATACTCTTCCTTCGCCGCCTCGTTCTCCCCGAGATGCTCTTTTGCAAGTCCGAGATAATAATGGATGTGGTTGTCCTTCGTTCCTTCCAGCTTTCCTTCCCCGAGGTTCTCCGGATATACCAGCGCCTTCTCAAGGATCTCTTTTGCCTCGCTCCAGTGCTCTTTTGCGATTTCCGCTTTTCCGAGCTCCAGGAGAGAGGTCGTATACTGGGTCGTAACCTTTCCTTCTCCGCCTTCCCACGGATGGAACCGGTGCGCCATGATAAAGTCATATGCCTCTTTATAATGGCCAGAGAGATTTAAGAGCGTGACATATTCGATCATCAGATCATCCCGCTGCATAAAGATCTCTTTTGCCTTTTCATAGCGGGAAAGTCGCTCAGCGACCGGCATTTCCAGTTTCCGGTACAGCTGGTCAAGCTCCAGGAAGATTCTCGCATCGTTCGGTGCAAGTTCTGCTGCCTTTTCCAACGCTGCCTTTGCCTTTTCCGGATCTTTTCTCTTGTTGTAATATGCCAGGGAGAGATTTCTCCATGTGATCGCAAATTCCGGCTTCTTCTCCGCCGCAGTCTCCCAGCAGCTGATCGCCTGATCGTACTGCAGCTTGTCATACCAGAGGTTTCCAAGGTAATAGAATGCATTTGCCCCGTCCGGATCTTGTTTCTGCGCATCGATCAGAACAAGGATGTCCTCCAGCTTATTCGGGAAGCAGTAATCCGTACTGCAGTTTTCTGCCTCTTTGAGCACTTTCAGGATCTCCTCATGGGAAGCTCCCATCTTTCCGAGATCATATGCTTCATAGTACTTTAACATCGGCCAGCTCTCACTGCATTCGCGGAGTGTATCAACCGCCTTGTCGTATGCCCCGTACTCCGCAAAGTCTCTCGCCGCCATCAGATACGTCTCATGGAAGTTTCTGGAGAGCTTATTGACCTTCGCGCGGATCTCTTCTGCATGGTCCGGATCCAGATATGCGGATTCCAGCATGGAGACATAATCAAACGGGTCAATCGCAAGGTTCTCGCTGACTGCCGCTTTCGCTTCTTCCGTTCTTCCGAGTCTGCCGAGAAGGTATGCCCGGAGTCCTCTCGCCTTGATATTGTGCGTATTCTTCACAAGGCCTTTTTCCGCGAGTTCCAGTGCACTCTCAAAGTTTCCTCTCATCGCCTCAATGCACGCCAGATAATAGAAGCTCATCTCCTGCTGCTCATTGGACCAGGTCGCCTTATAGAATGCATCAAACGCCTCATCATAGCGCTCCTGATAAAACAGGGATAATCCGAGGTTGTAGTACGGCTCGGAATCATACGGGTTCGGATTCTTCCAGGTCGCACGTTTGATCGCTGTCCGGAAATGTGCCTCAGCAGCCTTAAAACAGCCTCTTCTCATCAGGAGCGAACCGTATGCATTGTTGATCCGGATATCGCCCGGGTCGCGTTTCAGCCCTTCCAGATAGTATGGGTCCGGGCGGTATGTCGCATGGCGGTACTGCTCAATGTGAAGTCCTGTCAGGAACAGCTCTTCATTTGACATGATCTCCTCCGGATCTTTCGCTGCCTCCGCCGGATCCGGAACCTTCGGGATCTCTTTTTTCGCCGGTGTGTAGGAGATCATCTCTCTCGTTCCGTCGAGAACGCGGACCGTAAGTTTTGTCTCGTCCTCAACAACCTGATCCAGATGCGTCTCAAACGGAGCGACCGGGGAGATCGTTCTCTTTTCATCCAGAAGGACCTGTCCCTCATATGCAAGGATGACTCGGGCATCCGGATATTCCTGCGTTGTGTATACAGCAACACGGATCCCGCTCTCATCCGCATCAAGTCCGACCATCGCCTCGATGCTGGCGTTCTTTACAGCTCCGACCGTCTTATAAGGCATGAAATACTGGGTAAACCGCTTTTCCTCCATCGGTTTTAACCAGGTGAAATCCGGCTGGTTATCCGTATAGACGCCGGTCATCAGCTCGACATACGGACCATCCTCATCTGTCAGGTTGCGGTCCCAGGCCTTTCCGAAATCGCCGCATCCCCAGGTCCACTGCTTCTTTCCGGGAGAAATATGATGGTCGGCAACATGAAGGATTCCTGCCTGTTTCTGGTAATCGTATCCGCCGACAAAGTTAAAATCACTCTTTTCCGCCATGTAGGAGGTCGGAACCGGAATGTTTTTGTAACGGGAAATGTCAACACCTTCGCTGTAGTCATGTTTGTAATAAATACCCGTTGCGATCGGGAATCTTGAAACGTCACGTTTTCCATGATCCATCACAGCATGGACATCCGGCGGGAAGATCGACTGTGTGTGATCGTTGACCGGGACAGCCGGGTTTGCCCACCAGAGGAAGGTCTGCGGTGTGGAAGTCCGGTTATAGAGCTGACCTTTGATCTCGATATAGGCTTTTCCCGGATAGAGGGTAAAGCTTGCCTCGCCTTTTGTTCCGTACATCTGATCGACGTCGCTGACACGGCATGTCTTTGATCCGTCCGGATTCTCGATCAGAAGATAGTCGACCGGTGAGAAGGTCGTCGGGCGGTGGTGCTGCGGCCAGTTGAACTCGATTCCTCCGCTGATCCACGGACCGCAGAGGCCGACAAGAGCCGGTTTGATCACATGGTTGTAATAGACAAAGTCATAATGATTCGTCTTGTCGTACGCTCTCTGGATCCTGCCTCCGAGCTCCGGAAGGATCATGACTTTCAGATACTCATTTTCCAGCCAGACGGCATGGTACGTCTTATCTTCTTTCTCATCATAAATCTTTTCGATCGTCGGGTACGGATAGATCCGGCCGGAGCTTCCCTGATAAACACGGCTCTCCAAAAACATAGGGTTTTTATCTGCTGCTCCGATCCCATAAGTAGGAATGACCACATTTTCTTCCCAGATCTTCACTCCACTCATAATTCTGACCTCCTGCTGTTTTCTATTCTCGTTCCTGTATTGTACGGAATTTTCAGTTCAGAAAATTCATCTCCCTGAACGGCAGCCACATCTCCCTGCCTTCGTTTCAGGAACTCTCTTATTTTTCGTTCTTGCTTATACTATACTGTAATTACTCCTGTTTTTCATTACCTTCAGTTGCCATGTAATTTCAAAAAATTGCTCTCATCATTCTTGACCTTTTTCCCGTTTCTCTTTATAATCGAAACCAGTACTGCGCATCCCGGCTCTTTCGTTCCGGAAGTCATCTTCCGCACCATGCGCACATCGTAACCAGCCGTCAGATCCTGCCGGATCCGTCTTTGAAAGGAAGGTGGAAACACTCCATGATCTCTACCGAAAAAGGGATTCTCCCCGGTTCCGACTATTATGTCTATACCCCAAGCGCCCAGGCGCAGTCCTTATTTTTTTATCCGCTGATCATCGGAAATTTTTCCTACAGCGATGATTACAGTCTCCGCCGCACTGCGTTCGACAATTTTCTTCTCATGTACATCAAGCGCGGGGAATGCATCATTGAGCTGAATGATCAGGTATTCCGGGCACTTCCCGGCCAGATCGTATTTCTCGATTGTTATCATCCCCATGCCTACAGAAGCTCGACGCCCTGGGAATGTGAATGGATCCACTTTGACGGTCCTATGGCACGTGCATTTTATCAGGCGATCATGAGCAGTTCCGCTCCGGTCATCAGTCTGAAAGACACCTACCGGTTTGAGCGGTATCTCCATAAGATCTATCTCCGTTTCCGGGAACATCTCCCGTTAAAGGAGGCATTGTTTAACAATTACATTGTCAACATGCTGACCGAACTTTTTGTCAGCCGCGACCACGAACACCCGGAGGCTGTCTCTGGCGGCATCATCGAGGACACGATCACCTACATCAACAATCATCTGACGGAGATCCTGTCCTTAAACGATCTCGCTTCCCAGGCTTCTCTAAGTCCTTTTTATTTCAGTCGTCTTTTCAAAAAAGAGACTGGATTCTCGCCGCATGAATACGTGATCCTGACACGGGTAAACAATGCAAAATATCTTCTGAACTTTTCGGAGATCCCCATCAAGGACGTCTGCTTCCAGACCGGTTTCAGCAGTGAGAGCAGCTTCTGTACCACCTTTAAAAAGGTGACCGGACAGACGCCGACCGAATACCGTCTCGCCTGTAACCAGAATCGAACCTGATCGGATCATATCATGCGAAAAGGGCTGCCGGAATCATTCAGGCAGCCCTTTTTATGAGAGGATTTACAAAAACAGGACTCGGTCTCTTTTTATTCTGCCGCTTTTCCCATTACTTCTTTGTAGTTTTCCGGTGTTACGACAACTGCATCGACTGCTGTCTCCTGCGGAACGTCCTTACCGGCGATCACATCATACAGAACCTCAACAGAACCGGTTCCTACGGAGTCAGATGAGAAGTATGTTGCTGCCTTCATGCAGGTACCGTCAGCGCCTTTGTTGTTCCACTCGTCTTTTGCCATGTAAGCACCAAGACCTACTACGCATGCATCTGCATCAAGACCTGCACTCTCAAGTGCACGGACAGCACCGATCGTACCTTCCTCGTTTGCACCTGTTACCATCCATTTCTTGATCTCCGGATGTGCTGTGATAACGGATGTCGCCGCTGTGTTTCCTTTATCGGTCGTTCCGTCATAGTCTGCTTTAAAGATTCTTTCTGTCGGGAAGTCCGGGCAGCCTGCTGTAAAGTTATCATACTCACCTTCTGCACGCGGTACGCAGGAAGAAACGGTATCCATTGTCAGGATCAGAAGACCGCTTGTCTCATCTTCTACAAGACCGTTGTCTTTTGCATATGCTGCAAGCCAGTCGCCGTTTGCCTGTCCGATGACGTAAGCATTGATTCCTACCCACGGAGCGATCTTTTCACCGGCGTCGTTCTGAAGTGCATCATCGGCTGCAACGATCGGGATGCCTGCTTCTTTACACTTGTCAACGGCAGCCTGGGACATTGTCTGGTCCGGGATACAGGTTACGATTCCCTTTGCCTGGTTTGCGATCGCGTTATCGATTGCTTTCAGGTATTCTTCCGGGCTCATCTTTGCATCTACGAAAATGAATTCATCTCCATTTTCCTCTACTTTCTTCTGTGCTGCTGCGCCCTCATCAATGAACCAGGTCTGGTCGCCGGCTTTGTAAATACCGTAAACAACACCTTTTTCTGATGATCCTGCATCTGCTGCCGCCGTGTCAGCTGCTGCTGCGGTGGTATCAGCTGCTGCCGCTGCTGTTGTTGCGGATGTGTCGGAGCTGCTGCATCCGGCAAGTGCCGTTGCTGTCAATAATGCGGCTGCTGCAAACGCTGCTGTTCTTTTCATCTTTTTCATAATAAAACCCTCCATTTATAAAATTTATTTTGTTTACATAATTGATACAATGATGTTGGGATCAAAAATCCGCTTGCACCGGATTTCCGGCCTTTGGTCCCTGGTATCTACAGGTTCTTCATGGAAGCTGCAAGCAGGTCTTTCTCTCGCTTCTGTTTTCTGATGTAGTCAGTTGTCAGAGCGAAAAGAAGAAGTCCGCCTTTTGCGACATACTGCCAGAAGCTTGGAACGTTTACCATCGTAAGTCCTGTGTTGAAGGACTGGATCAGGATGATACCGAGGATCGTGCCGCCCATGTTGCCGACACCTCCGACGAAGGATACACCGCCGAGGATAACAGCTGTGATCGCATCAAACTCGAGGTTGACGTTTGCGGCCGGCTGTCCGGAGTTCATACGTGCCGCGAATATGATGCCGCCGATCGAGCAGAGGATACCCATCATCACATAACAGGTTGTGATGATCTTTTTCGGATTTAAGCCTGCAAGTCTTGCTGCATCCATGCTGCCGCCGATCGCATATACGCTGCGTCCGAATTTCGTCTTTGCAAGGATGATACCGAATACGACGATGCAGATGATCATGATCCATACAGATACCGGAATGTTTAAGATCCTTGCTTTTCCGAGAAGAAGGAATGTCTTATTGCTGATGGATACCGGTTTTCCTCCGCAGATGATGTAGGCAAATCCACGGATGATGGACTGTGTTACGAGTGTTGCGATGAATGCCTCCAGATGGATCTTGTTGACCATGAATGCATTGAAGAAGCCTACGGCTGCTCCGCAGACGATCGTAACGATCACAGCTGCCGCGAACGGCATTCCCTTTGATACGAGAAGTGCTGCTACAACTCCCGAAAACGCTGCAAGTGAACCAGGAGACAGGTCGTTCTGACCGGCAATGATCAGATATGTATGTCCGACTGCGACCATTCCGACGAGGGATGCCGCGATCAGGATGTTGATCATGTTTGTGACGGACAGGAAGTTTTTATTCAGGCAGGTAAACAATGCAAATACTACAATGATCGCTGCGATCAGAACAAGCTTGTCGCCGTCAATATGGATCCTACTTTTTTTCTTTGTACTCATGCTTCTTTTACCTCCCCGATCATTCCCATGCTGAGAAGTGTACTCTCAGTTGCATCTTCTGCTGAAACCTCACCAACGATCCGTCTTGCACGCATGACGATGATCCGGTCGGATAATCCCATGACTTCCGGCAGTTCGGAAGAAATCAGGATCACGCCGAGTCCCTGTTTTGCGAACTGGCAGATCATCTGGTAAAACTCGGACTTTGCACCGACATCGATTCCTTTTGTCGGTTCATCCAGGATCAGGACCTTCGGATTCGTGCTGATCCAGCGTGCAACGATGCATTTCTGCTGGTTTCCTCCTGACAGCTCCACGATCTTTTTCTTTGCGGAAGGCGTCTTGATCTTGAAATTTTTAATGCCGTCTTCTGCGATCTTTTCTTCCTTCTTTGCATCTACAAAGCCGAGACTGTTGGAGTTTTTGTCCAGCATGGAAATATTGATGTTATCACTGATATCAAGGTTTGAAAGAATTCCCTGAAGTTTTCTGTCCTCCGGTACGAGAACGATCCCGTGTTCCATCGCTTCATGCGGAGATCGGTTCTGGATCATCTTTCCCTCGAGAATGATCTCTCCGCTGCGGATCGGATCCGCGCCGATGATCGCTCTCATGAGTTCTGTCCGTCCTGCACCGACAAGTCCGGAAAATCCAAGCACTTCACCTTTTCTGAGGACGAAGGAATTCTCTTTCACATAGTCGGAAGAAACATTTTTTACTTCCAGGAGAACCTCTCCGATCTCTTTGTTCCTGTCGAGATTTTTGTAGATATCTCCGAGATCACGTCCGACCATCATCCGGATCATCTCCGATTCCGGGACCTCACCGGTCTTTACTGTCGTCACATAATGACCATCCTTGAAGATCGCCACTTTGTCGGTGATCCTCTGGATCTCATCCATTCGGTGAGATACATAGATGATGATCTTGCCTTCCGCTTTCAGCTTTTCGATGATCTTAAACAGAGCATCGATCTCTGAATCGGAAAGGGATGCTGTCGGCTCATCAAAGCAGATTACCTTCAGATTCTCTCTCGAATATGCCTTCATGATCTCGACCATCTGCTGGTAAGCGATACTCAGATCTTTGACTTTTGTCGACGGGTGGATCGGAAGACCAAAATCTTCAATGATCTTTGATGCCATCTGGTTTGCTTTCTGGGTATCGATGAATCCAAAACGGTTGACCGGCATTCTTCCGAGATAAATATTCTCTGCGACCGAAAGCTCCAGAAGAATCTGACGTTCCTGATAGATAACAGAGATTCCTTCTTCGATCGCCTGATGCGGGGACTGGAAATGTTTTTCCACACCGTCCAGCAGATATTTTCCGCTTGTCGGCTGATAATCTCCATTCAGCACTTTCAGAAGTGTGGATTTCCCCGCTCCGTTCTCTCCAAGGAATGCCAGAACCTCGCCTGCATATGCCTTAAACGAAATATTATCCAGTGCTTTTACACCAGGGAAATATTTACAGATGTTCTGAAATTCCAACATACTGCTCATATTGCGTTCCTCCCTTTTTCACTGTCATTTTGAGTCTTTTCTTTTTTCGTACTGTATTGGCAGTCACTTCAGAAGATAATTTCTATTGTGCCTTTCGCTTTATTTACTTTATATTATACCTTTTTTCCAATAATCATCATTATCATCGCTTGCTGTATTATTTTTAAATCTTGCTCTCATCGTTTTTTTATGTTCTCTTTTTTGTACAAATATTTTAAACTGGAATCAGAAAGGAGATGGCGTATCATGCAGTTAAGTGATAAATTTTTCACATTTGATACCGGAGAAAAATCGCATTTTTTCGACATAATAACCAGTTCAGGACTCTCGCTCTCCCTGTTTTCGATTGGAGCGTCCATTCAAAAAATTGCTTTTAAAGGTAAGAAATGGTCCGACCATCCGGAAACAGACGGGAATGAACTTCCGATCACATTGAGTTCCGGCAATCCTGATTTTTACCGCATCTGTCCGTGTTATGCAGGAGCAACGCTTGCCCCGAATGCCGGAAGGATCTCCGGCTCCTCCATCCTTCTCGGAGGAGAAACGATCCCTCTGACCCCAAACGAAGGTGCGAACCAGCTGCATGGCGGTCCGCATAATCTCTCCGCTCAGAACTGGAACACAGAATTCGTCCGCCAGGATTATGATTCTGTCTCGATCGGATTTTCAGCATTTCTCGCCGACGGCGTCGACGGATATCCGGGAAATCGCACGTTTCATGCGGAATATACGCTCGATGACAGCAACTGGCTGACCATCCGGTACCGGGCATCGACGGACCGGCCGACTTATATCAATATGTCGAATCATACCTACTGGAATCTTTCCGGTGACTTTTCATCTTCCGCGCTTGATGAGACACTCACCGTTTTCGCAAACAATGTCTGCCTGAATAATGAGGAACATATTCCCGTCGAAATCATCCCTATCGCAAGGACGATATTCGACTTTTCCAGCCCTGCTTCTCTTAAGAGCCGGCTGGATTTTCTGCCGCGCGAGGAAAAACTCCGCTCCCGCTGCCGCAGGCAGCTTTCCATCGCGCGCGGTTACAACCATGCATTTATCCTGAGCCGTGACCAGACCTCCCGCAATTTCCGGTCACTTCCGCAGCCTGTAAGAAAAGCATGTATCCTGAGCGATCCTGTTTCCGGACACTCCATCACGCTTTACACGGATGCCCCGGCACTCGTCATCTATTCCGGCGGATTTCTCGATGATTCCATCGGATTCCCGGACGGCACGCACTCCTGCCCGTCATGCGCCATCGCGCTCGAAGCCCAGGATGTTCCGGATTCCCCACATGTTCTGCCGGAACATTTTTCCATCACAACGCCAGAACATCCGTTTGAGCGGACGATCCGGATCCAGATCCGGTAAATGTCGCAGTAACACTTACAGTTCTGCCGCTGGCAGCTTCTTTCGAATTCATTGAAATACAAAAAGGGACCTGGCCATCATCTGATATGCCAAATCCCTTTTTCCTTTATTTGTAACTATTCAGTACCTTCTCACACCTACAGGAATCTCCCCACTGAGCTTTCCTTCGGATGCATAGTTTCTGTTATATTGTCACCACCGGATCCAGATCTTCCCGCTGTATTTCCAATTTCCATATAGCAGCCGTCCAAACAGAGCCAATGCTGTGAGCTCAAAAAAGCAGATCGTCAGGCGGTCGGAACCTGCAAATGTCGTGAGCAGAGTCAGGAATGCGACCAGTGCAAGATACAGGAGATTCATTCCTTGAAAACGGACAAACTGTTCTTTTTCCCGGATCCTGTCATCATTCCGGATCCGCTCATAAGAACGTCCTTTTCCTTTTAAAAGGCGCATTCCGAGTACCGCCCATTCGATCGTTAAAATACAGAGTACATATTTCGCCAGCATAGACATCCTTCCTTTCCATGAAAGTTCTCTGCAATTTTCTCTTCTATCCGTCCCATGAGTCTGCATGTTTTCTATGGTCTTATTGTATCACATGCCAACGCAGCTGTCACTGTCTCCTTCTGCCTCTCTCCTGCCGTGTACAGTTGTGGCAGCAGATTTTGCCGATTCGGAATGCGAAGCATCGGCAAAATCAGGTGTTGTCCCTGATCGTTTGTCCTATTTCGATTGATAGAGCACTACATTTTTATTTTTTAACGTCTGTTTCACATCGATGACTCTCTGGTTCGCGCTGCCTTTCCAGTGCAGGGTCACATCTTTTTCTGCTTCCACGAACGGTCCGTCCACCAGGACATCCACGTTTTTCAGAAACGGAAGATCCCGGATGTCTTCCCACAGAAATCCTGTATACAGCCAGATCGTCTTTTCCGGGAACTTTTCGTGGATTTCTTCGATCAGATTTCCCACTTCTTTCCGGTTCTGCCAGTGAAGCGGATCACCGCCGGAGAATGTCACGCCGGAGATCCAGGATGGCGCCAGCGCCTCGAAAAGTTCCTGCTTTGCCTCCTCGTCAAACGGGAGTCCGCCTTTCACATCCCATGTCACCGGGTTCTGGCAGCCCGGACAGGCATGGCTGCAGCCAGCAAGCCATAAGACGGTGCGCAGGCCGTCGCCGTTTAACATGTCCTCTTTTGTAATGTTGTGGTAGCGCATGAGATCACCTCTTTTTTATTTTATATTTTCACGCAGTGCACATATTCTTGTTTTTATTTCATAAAAACAAGAATATCTCGGGCGTTCGCCCTATGTAAATTTTGCCAAACAAACCCTTATGCAAGCAAGCTTGCAACGCGTTTGTTTGACAAAATTTACGCACTGCTAACTGTTTCCATCACATCGATTTCCGCTCCGCGATCTCGGCCATCTTCGCATCATTCAGCCTCGTATCGCCCTTGACGCGGGAATAGCTCAGATATCCGTTCATACGGTCGATCTTTGTCAGGTTTTTGCTGCCGCAGACCGGACACACATCCATATTTAACTCCTCGTGTCCGCAGTCATCGCAGTAGGACAGCGACAGGTTCACGCCCTCATAAAATCCCATCTTCATCGCGCGGCGCGCGAGGGAGCGGATCGCTTCTTTATTGTAGTCGATCGGATATTTCACGTACTGGATCTTTCCGCCGTTGGAGAGTTCCCAGAACCGGTATTCGAGGTTCTGCTTCTGGATCGGCGTGATATCTTCCGTCACATGGCAGTGGAAGCCATTGCTGACATACTCGCGGTCGGAGACATTCTCCACGATCCCGTATTTTTTCCGGAACTGCTTGACCTGAAGTCCACAGAGGTTTTCCGCCGGTGTCGCGTAGATCGCATAGAGATTTCCGTCCTCGTGTTTAAACTGCTCCACCTTCTCATTGATGTGTTTTAAGACCTCGATCGCAAACGCCCCGTCTTCCACCAGGGATTTTCCGTTGTACAGTCTCTGCAGCTCATTGAACGCTGTAATCCCGAAGGATGCCGTCGCCGTCTTAAGGAGTGGTTTGATCTTATCGTGAAGTCCTAAATGACCTCCGTAGAATCCGCCCTCACAGTACGCCAACGGGTTTGTGGACGCGCGCATCTCTCCAAGGTACGCGTAAGTCCGGATATGGATCTTCCGGATCAGCTCCAGATAATAATCCAGGACCTCGTAGAAATCCTTGCTCTCCTGTCGTGCCTTTGCAAGCATCATTGGAAGATGCAGGCTCACAACACCGATGTTGAAGCGGCCGACAAACACCGGAACATCATTCTCATCAGCCGGTTCCATGCCGCCCCGCTCATACCACGGAGAAAGGAACGCGCGGCAGCCCATCGGGCTGATGATCTTCCCGTATTTCTTGTACATGCCGGCGATATAACCTTCACCGGTCAGGGAGAGCCAGTCCGGATACATCGTCCTGGAAGAGCACTCGATCCCGGCCTCAAAAACGTCCTCAAGCTCTTTTCCCGGTCCGTGAAGGTTCTCATCATATAAGAACACAAGCTTCGGGAACAGGACCGGCTTCTTGTGGCCTTCTTTTCCCTGACCTTTCTTTCTCACATTGAGCATCGTGATCGTCGCCATCTTTGCGAACCGGCTTGTTCCGGTTCCTGCCGTCATCGTGATAAACGGATAGTCACCGCGGCTGGAGGAAACGGAGTTGAACTTGTACTCCCAGCCCTGGAAGCCCTGTTCCATCTCTCTCTGAACGTCGTTCCAGGCTATCTCCTTCGCTTTCTCCTCGTCGAGACCGAGGTCGATATATTTTTCGATATACTTTCCGTAGGATTTCTCGGCATACGGCGCCAGGATGTTCTCCACGCTCGGAACCGTAAAACCACCGTACTGCTGGCTCGCCGCACTTAAAACGATATCGCCGATGACGTCAAATGCGACATCCAGGGTCTTCGGCTCATTGTACCAGATATTTCCCATCTCGAAACCGCCGCTCAAGACCTCATTGACGTCAAACAGGCAGCAGTTCATCGTATCGCGTCGCGCTGACATATCGTGGATATAGATATATCCGTCCCGGCATGCCTGAAGCTCCTCGACGGTCATAAAGAACTTCTGGTATAAAGATTTATTCAACTCATTGAAGATCAGGCTGCGCTTCGTGGAGACGAGAGCACTGTCCGTATTGCTGTTCTCCTTGTCGCCGATGTACATGATGGACTGGCTCTTTTTGTAGACTTCATCGAGCATCTGGACGAAATCCTGCTTATAGTTGCGGTAATCGCGGTAGCTCTTCGCGACCACCGGGTTGACGCGCTCCAAAGCGCCCTCGACGATGTTGTGCATCTGGGCGATCGGGACTTCCGCCTCATCCAGGTCCTCCGCTTTTTCTTCCACAAATTCACAGATAAACTTACTCTCGGCCTTCGAGAAGTTGATCATCGCGCGGTTTGCAGACTTATTTACTGCCGCCAGGACTTTCTGGACATTAAACTCCTCTTTCGTCCCGTCTTTTTTGACTACTTTGATCTCACTGCATTTCATGATATGGAATCCTCCCCGTAAGCCTCGTTGTTTTCTATCTCTTTCTCGTTCTCATTCTCATCTGCATCTTCTTCCGGATCTTCGTCATCATCCAGCAGATGACCTTCCTCATCGATCCTCAGGTTCAGCTCTTCCTCAACCTCACTCCGGATCTCTTCTCTTTGCTCCACATTCATCTCCGGGAGCTGTTCCGTGGATCCGACGCCGAAACGGCGCAGGAATTCCTCGGTCGTCGCAAAAAGTGCCGGGCGGCCCGGCGCATCCAGGCGGCCCGCCTCATAGACGAGATCGTATTCCACAAGCCGGTTGACCGCATGGTCCGATTTTACCCCACGGATCTTCTCGATATCGGCCTTGGTGACCGGCTGCTTGTAGGCGATGATCGCCAACGTCTCCATCACCACATCCGACAGGATCTGCTTTTTCGGCGTTGCTGCGACACGGATCAGATTTTCATAATAATCCACACGGCTGCACATCTGGTAGCTGTCATCCAGCCGCACGATCTGCATGCCAGCTTTTCTCTTGTCATATTTTTCCTTCAGGCGCTCCACGGCCTGGATGGCCGTCTCCTCATCCGATTCCAATGCCGCCGCAAGCTGTCGGATCTCCACAGACTGCCCCATGGTAAACAGCACGGACTCCACAACGGACTCCTGTGTTTTCAGGTTTTCCACTCTCATTCAAATTCCTCCACGATCGTATCATCCCATGTTTTCCTGCGCTCAGCGCATTCGCCCGCCTGTCACCGTTTACACTCGTATATCCCGGCAGCAGACTTTTCCGCAGTCCTACTGAACAGTCGTGACGACGATTTCATTGTCATCTTGTTCCCCGCCTTCCGGCTCCAGAGATTCTATGTACATGTCGTCAAACAGATGTTCCTGCGTCAGATGGATCTTTCCCACCTTCATGAGCTCCAACAGTGCAAGGAACGTCACGACGACCTCCGTCTTATCTCTCTGTTTTTCCAGCATCTGGCGGAAACTGAACTTCCGGTGTTTTCTCGCATAGCCGAGAACCGAAGTGATCTTGTCCTCCAGGCTCACCGGCTCCTTTTTGATCGTTCCGAACGTGCTGCGGACCGGATCAATCTTGTCCTGCTGCCGCTTCATGACCGCCTCAAAGATCTTCTGAAGCTTTGTGAGCGTCACACCGTCCAGGAGTTTATCGAGATCCACCGGCTCCTCGTATTCCTTCACCTCCGGCGGGATCGTCGGATCTTTGTAGAACACACGGTCCGCCCCGGTCTCCAGATCCTTCAGCTCCTCCGACATCAGCCGGAATTTCTTATATTCCAGGAGGCGCATCACAAGTTCCGCTCTCGGATCTTCCTCCTCGCCTTCCTCATTTACTTCTTTCGGCAGCAGCATCCGCGCCTTGATATCGAGAAGTGTCGCCGCCATCACCAGGAACTCGCTGACCACATCCAGGTCTTCCTCATCCATCTTCCGAACGTACTCCATGTACTGGTCCGTGATCTCGGTGATCGGGATATCATAGATATTCACTTTGTTTTTTTCGATCAGATGAAGAAGAAGATCCAGCGGACCTTCAAACTTTTCCAGTTTGTACGATAATTCCATATACACCTCATGTTTTCAGATATCAGATGCCTTTGTGTTGCTTTGAACCGCAAAAAAGAATGTGCCATGGCACACTCTTTCCTTACGGTACATGGAAATCAGCTTTTTTCGCTCTTTCCATCTTCCAAACCGCAGAGCCGTATCACAACCACCTGCGGTTTATCATTTAACCGGATATTGATCGAATGGGTTCCAAGTCCCCGTCCGACGATCATCCGGCTCCTCTCTCCCCATCTTCCGGGAAGTTCAAACTCACCCGCACAGCGCGGATAAAAAAACTGATACTGAGGGGTCATGACTCCGCCGAGGACCGGAAGCCGGATCGTGCCGCCGTGAAAATGTCCGGAGAGCGTAAGATCCGCTCCCCAGGCCGCATACTCCTCAAAAAACAGAGGAGAATGTGCGAGAAGAAGATTGAATCTTCCCGGATCCGGCTCTCCCAGGGCATCCTTCAAGAGATTTTCCGGGATCTGTCCCGACCTTGGCAGGTAAGCGCTCTTCGGGAGATCGAGACCATAGATCCTGATCTCTCCGTCGAGATCCGCAGAACCGTTCGCGAGATAACGGATCCCGGCATTTTCCAGGGCAGCCTGGTAATTCTCATAGGCTGCACCGTAAATGTCAGACTTCCAGACCATCCGGCACTCATGGTTTCCATTTCCGCAGTATACCGGAAATTCTTTTGCAAGCTCCGTCAGAAGCTTTCTCGGAATCTCCACATCAGAATTTCCTTTTTTTGCAACCATCCCGTCCCCGCCGGATAAAACGGCATCCGGCTTCACCTTCCGGACCGCATCCAGCAGCCGGCAGTTCTGATCTCCGAACTCCTTATTGTGGAGGTCTGTCAGAAAGACGATCGTCTTTCCCGGACCGTGGATCTTTTCCGAGACGATCCGGTATTCTTCCGTAACAAGGCAGTCCCGCTCATACCGGGAACGCGCCAGGCAGCCGCCCCCAAATGCGATGGCGCCGGCAACCAGAAACACTGCTGTCCCCAAATCGGATTATTCCTCCTCAAATACGCGGATCCCGCGCTCAACAACGCCTGCAAATGCCTGCGCATAGCTCTTGTACTCCGGATGTTTCGCAATGATCTTGTCCATCACGTCTTTTATCTCGCCGCTGATGATAACGGTGCATCCTGCTGCCTTCTTGTTGGTGGAACGATTCTCGTACATATCCTGCATTACTTTTACTCTTTCTTTCATGATAAAGCACTCCTCTTATTCTTTATTATTTTCAGAAATCACTGCCGTTTTCTCTTATGCGTGATATTCGCCGCTGCACACGGCAGCGCATGTTTTTTACTGTACCCAGGCACCATCCGCGCCGACTTTATACTTGTTGTCGATCGTCGTATTTCTCACGATCTTGCCGTCTGCACCGAGATAGAACCACTTGCCGGAATCCTGTCTCCAGGCATTCTTCGCCATCGTCCCGTTGGACTCAAAATAGTACCAGTCAGTTCCGAACATCTTCCATCCGGTCACCATCTTTCCATCCGGGTCGAAGCCGAAATCAGCGGCATCGATCGTATAGATCGTTCCGACAGCCTTTGTTCCATCAGCGAATTCATATCTCCAGCTTCCGTTGTCCTGAACCCACTTTCCCGCAGTCTCCTGCTTCGCAGTCGTTGTCGTGCTGTTTCCGGTCGTATTGCCTTTCTCTGTATTGACATACTGATATCCGTAGTCCAGCATTTTCTTTGTATCTGCATAGTGGGTGCTCTTGGATTTTAAGATCACTGCGACCATGCGGACACCGTCCTTCTCAACACAGGTCACAAGAGTGTTTCCTGCCTTGGAAGTATATCCCGTCTTTCCGCCGACGATTCCTGCATAGTATCTGGAATCATTCGGATAGAGCATCTTGTGGCCCGGAGTGATCGTTCTCGCAGCAGCAGCCTTTGTTGCCGGGAACTTGTAGCTCAATGTGGAATCGATCTGGCAGAGCGTCTGATTCGCAAATGCGGCAGCTGCGATCTTTGCCATATCACGGCATGTCGTGTACTGCTGGTCAGAGTTTAAACCGTTCGGATTCACAAAATGAGTGTTCGTGCAGCCAAGCTCCTTTGCTTTCGCGTTCATCAGATCTGCGAATGCGGAAATGCTGCCGGAGACATGCTCGGCAAGTCCGTTTGCAACCTCATTGGCGGATTTTAAGAGAAGTCCGTAGAGGCAGTCTTTTACAGATACCTGATCTCCTTCCACAAGTCCGATCTTCACCGCACCGGACTCCAGATTTGTGACAGCCGTCTTTGAAAACGTCACCTTGTCGTCCAGTTTCGATTTCTCCAGCACAAGGAGCGCTGTCATGAGCTTTGTGGTGCTGGCCGGGGCGAGTTTCTCATCGGCATTCTTCTCGAAGAGAACTCTTCCGTTCGTCACATCATAGAGGATTCCCGCCTCCGATGTGATCTCCGGCTTTGTGATGGCATCTGCAGCCGCTTTTGCCGCTGCGCTCACCTGGCTCTGGGTGTTTCCACTGTTTGTATTGTTTGATGTACTGTTCTCATATCCCGGACCGCCCTCGTTTCCAGCCTGTGTCCCCGCTGTTGTCGTCTGAGTATTCTGGCTGGTCGTCTGTTTATCGCTGTCACGGATGATCGTAGCCGCCTGCACCGGCTGCGCCGCGAAGATCGCGCACGCAAGTGCAAACGGGATAATTCTGTTCATTTTTCTCATGTCTTTTTCCTCTTTTTCCGGTATATTTTCGCAAAGATGCCGCTGTTCACGCATTTTACCATGCGCAGACCTGCTGAAAAGTCACCTTTCCTCTCTCTATGCTAACATAGATCCACCGAAAAAACTTTGAATTTTTCTGTCGATTTTCTTATGTCATTGGCATTTCGT
The DNA here is from genome assembly GCF_045062245.2 of Pilosibacter rotomagensis. Taxonomy (NCBI): domain Bacteria; kingdom Bacillati; phylum Bacillota; class Clostridia; order Eubacteriales; family Clostridiaceae; genus Pilosibacter; species Pilosibacter rotomagensis. Next base: position 2,459,412 of record NZ_CM170323.1, read on the forward strand.
GTTATTTTTCACGGGTAGGAATTTTCTGAACTGAAAATTCCGTATGATACCGTTGTGGTCGCGGATTTTGCCGATTCGGAATGCGAAGCATCGGCAAAATCCTGTTACAGTGCGCGGGCATGGAGTGCCAGTGTACTGTAACCATTTCGTTACAGATCACGCACTGCCTGTCCGCACACTGCAGCAGGATCCTGATGCAGGAAAGCAGCTATACATCCTCGTCCAGCATCCGGATCAGGTCTTCCCTTGTGATGCTGCTGAGTGCTCCAGTTCCCTCCGTCACCACAGTGTCCGCGAGATCCCGCTTCATCTCCTGAAGCTTCAGGATGTTCTCCTCGATCGTATGTTTTGTGATGAGTTTGAATACGGAGACCTGATTTTCCTGACCGATCCTGTGGGCACGGTCTGTCGCCTGGTTCTGCGCCGCCACATTCCACCACGGATCGTAATGGATCACCACATCCGCAGCTGTCAGGTTTAATCCTGTTCCGCCTGCCTTCAGGGAAATCAGGAACACCATCACATCGTCCTTCTGGAAAGAAGATGCCATCTGCATGCGGTCCCGCTTCGGTGTCGAACCGGTGAGCAGGTAGAACGGGATCTTCTCCTTTTTCAGACGCTTTGCGATGATCTCGAGCATCGACGTGAACTGTGAGAATAAGAGGATCTTATGACCTGCCGATGTCCCGTTCAAGAGCAGTTCCATGCAGGTGTCAAGCTTCGCAGAGCCGCCTTTATATCCCTCAAAACACAGGGACGGCTCACAGCAGATCTGGCGCAGACGCATGAGTTCCGCGAGGATCTGCATCCTCTCTTTTCCGTAGTCACCGTCGGTTCCCTCCATCAGCTGTTCCTTTAAGGAGGCGGCTGCCGCCGTGTAGAGATCCTTCTGCTCGCCTTCCATGTTGGAATACAGGACCGTCTCAAGCTTATCCGGAAGCTCCTTTAAGACGTCTTTCTTTAATCTTCTCAGGATAAACGGACCTGTGAGCTTCTTTAACTGAGCCAGGGCATTCGGATCCTGGTCTCTCACGATCGGCATCTCAAACGCCCGCTTAAATTTCTGCGAGGTGAATAAAAATCCCGGCATCAGGAAATCAAAGATACTCCACAACTCTCCGAGATGGTTCTCGATCGGCGTTCCCGTCAAAGCAAAGCGTGTTCTTGCCGGAACAGCCTTTACAGACTTCGCCGCCTGTGTGGAGGAATTCTTGATATACTGCGCCTCATCGATGATCTCAAAGCGGAACTCCTTTTCATGATACCAGAGAATATCGCGCTTTAAAAGGTCGTAGGAGGTGATGATCACATCCGGCTTTTCTGTCTCGTAAGCTGCGAACATCTCCTCGCGCTCGGCCTGGTTTCCCGCCGCCGTCATGATCTTAAGTTCCGGTGCAAACTGGGCAAACTCATTTTCCCAGTTGTATACAAGGGACGCCGGGCACACGACAAGAGAAACTCCGCCGTTTTTCGCCTTCTCATCGAGCAGGAGGGCGATGACCTGGATCGTCTTTCCAAGACCCATCTCATCTGCGAGAATTCCACCGAAACCATATGCATCCAGGCTCTTTAACCACCGGTATCCGACTTTCTGGTAACTGCGGAGCGTTGAAGCGAGGCGCTCCGGGATCTCATAATCGCTGTCTTCCACGTCTTTCATGCCGCGGACCACCGCCTTGAACAGCTGGTCCCGGTAGACGCTGACACTCTTATCCTCTTTTAACGCCGCATCTAGGAACATGGCGCGGTACGCCGGAAGTTTGATCGTCTCGGAACCAACCAGCTCCTTCGAGACACCCAGCTGTTCCGCGATCTTTGCCACCGTGAGAAGTCCGCCGTCCCCGAGTGTCAGGAAGTCGCCGTTCTTCATCCGGTAGAAGCTCTTTTTCTTCCCGTAAGCCGCAAGGACCGCCGCCAGCTCTTCCCTCGGAAGTGCCCCGGTATCCACCTCAAGCTCCAGCCATCTTCCAAGCGTTCTCACCTGGACAGATGTGCTCACCGGCGGGAGAACGCGGATCTTCTTGAAGGACTCGGACACGAACACGTCACCCGTGTCCATGAACTTCTTCATTCCCTCAGAGATCAGACGATATACCGCCTCGTCATCATTTTTGATCACAAGGTTTCCGGAACCGTCCTCCGTATATTTAAAGTAGGTAGTGATCAGCTGGCTCACCTTGAACTCTCCCGGAACATCCCGGCAGATCTCTTTCGGAACATTCTCATCTGCCAACGGATGGAAGGAAAAATCTCCATATGCAAGCTCCGGGCGCAGATTGACCGTCCCGACAGCGTCACTGTCAAAATAGAACGAGGCTTTCAACTCTTTCGGGCGGTAGCTCTCAAGATCCACGCCTTCTGAGCGGATCAGTCCGAAGGATTCCAGCTTTCTCAGAACACGCTCGTAAAAGAGCGGCATATCCCGGTCGTTGACTGAGACCTCGTTCTCCGCGTCCAGTCCCATGACCATGTATTCCATAAATACGGTCAGGCACTCCGTGTAGTCCGCATCACAGCAGTAGATTGCCTCCTGATCTGCGATAAACAGGGATTTTTCACCGGAAAAGGCCATGATATCCTTGTCCACGGTGACTTTGATGCCGTCTCTTCCCTCTTTTTTCACTACCGCGGTAAAGACCGGATTTTCCCTTTTTACTGTGAGCATCCGTTTTTTCTTCCGGTAGTCCTCGCACTCGATGGTCTGACCTTCCATGATCGCTAAGAAGCGCTCTCTCCCGGCTTTTCCGAGGATCAGCTCCTTTAACGCCGGCTCCGCCTCCATGGAAAATCTTCCGCTTCCGCGGTACTGTTCCCGGAAAAATCCGACACGCTCCATGATGAGAAGCGCCAGCGCACGGCTCTCCTCATCAAAAGCCTGGAGACTGTGGTGGAAAGCCAGTCCTTTTCCGTACTGGACAAGACTCATGTTTTCCATTGCTTTCGCGAAGGCGGTCAGATCCTTCACCGGGTACTGTTTCTCCCGTCCCACCGTGAAGCGGACCTTCACCTGTTCCCGCGAGATCGCGACGATCGGGACCAGACGGTAATGTCCTTCCTCGGAGGCCCCCATGATCCGGCTCACCTCACGGTTTGTGTATTCCCGGACCATAAAGCGGACCTTCTGTGAAGTGGAGACCGGATGTTTTGACTCTCTGCTCTCCCTGCGGATCCACTCCGCGAGCAGGGCATGGGCATGCGGGCACATCGGGATCCCGTCCGGTCCCTGTGTGCAGGAGACTCCGCAAAATCCAAGATTTCTTCCTGTTTTACTGATATGCGAACAAGAGTAGTCAAAATTCTGACTACCCTTGCGCAGGATACGGACACGGTATTCATCTTCCCCGTCCATGACGGTTCCTCTGATCTCTGTTTCGCCTTTCCAGAAGGTTTCGGCGGTAAGCTCCGTTACTTCCATATCGATTTGTCCCCCAGGTTTTTTAATAAAATATCCTACGAAACCAGATCGCTCCGCGCTTCGCGCTCCCACGATCTCAAACTTCATTCGCAATCCGGCCTCACGGCCTACTTGCTCATGAAGTTTTACCTGTCAAATGTCTGTGCATCTTGGGAAGCAAGCTTCCCAATCTGTACAGCCGCTTGACAGGTTATTTCATCACATTCTCTCCGGCGCGTCAAATCCCAGGACGTTGATGCAGGTCATAAGAACATTGCGGGTTAATGTAACAAGGCTGATATATCCGGCCTGTTTCTTTTTATCTTCCTCGGCGATGATCTTTGTCTCGTGATAGAAGTGGTTTAATGCGTTGGAGAGCTCGTAAATGTAAGCACAGATCTTATGCGGTGCAAGCTCCTCAAAACAGGTGAGCATCACGTCACTGTATCTGGAGAGTGCGAGCATTAAGGTCTTCTCCGGCTCTGCGGACGGCGGAAGGATCTCACCGTTCTCTGTATTCTCACAGGTATCCTGATATTTCTTTAAGATCGAATTGATTCGCGCGATCGTGTACAGGATATACGGACCTGTATTTCCCTCGAAAGAAGTAAACCGGTCGATATCGAAGACATAATCCTTTGTCGCCTGGTTGGAGAGATCCCCGTATTTTAAAGCGGCAAGACCAACGATCTCAGCTGTCTTCTTCGCCTCATCCTCGGAGACGGTACGGTTTTCCATAATACGGTTGTAAGCAGCCTCATCGATATCCGCGATCAGGTTCTCCAGACGCATAACGCCGCCCTCTCTCGTCTTAAACGGCTTTCCGTCCTTTCCGTTCATCGTTCCGAAACCGACGAAATCCATCTTCCGGTCTGCCGGAACGATCCCCGCCTTCTTCGCAACACGGAACACCTGGGTAAAATGAAGCTCCTGGCGCTTGTCCACAACATAGATGTAGTGATCCGGCTTGAAATCTTCCTCTCTCTCAACGATCGTTGCAAGGTCAGAAGTCGCATAGAGAGCGGCTCCGTCGGATTTTCTCACGATACACGGCGGAAGCTCCTTCGTATCGGTCGGCTCCGCGATATCGACAACAAGAGCACCCTGGCTCTCGTAAGCAAGTCCCTTATCCTGAAGATCCTTGATCAGTCCCGGGATATACGGCTGCGCGTCGCTCTCCCCTTTCCAGAGATCAAAATCAACATCGAGATTTGCATAGTTTCTCTTCAAATCCTTTAAAGACACATTCATGATGTGCTTCCAGATCGCACGATACGGCGCATATCCACTCTGAAGCTTGAAAGTTGCCTCCTGCGCACGCTCCTTGAACGCCTCATCCACCTTGGACTTTCCGCTCGCCGCCGGGTAAATCTCCTCAAGCTCAGAGATCGTAAACGGTGCCTCCTCCGGATACTCCCCTGTAAAATTCGGATCAAAATACGGAAGCTCCGGCTTTCTGTCCTTTAACTCCTCGATGATAAGTCCCATCTGAAGCCCCCAGTCACCGAGATGAACATCACCGATCACCTTGTGGCCGACAAAACGTCCCATGCGCTTTAACGCCTCACCGATCACCGCAGAACGAAGATGACCGACATGAAGCGGTTTCGCAACATTCGCTCCGCCATAGTCGATAATGATCGTCTCCGGATTCTCGACCTCATCCATACCAAGCTTCTTCGCATCCTTCATTCCGTTCATATAGTCAGAAAGAAAAGAAGCATCTACCTTTAAATTGATGAATCCCGGCATAACGGCATTCACCTCTTCAAACACCTTGCTGTCCTTTAACTGCTCCACAACACCGTTCGCGATATCGATCGGTTTCTTTTTATATGTCTTTGCAGCTGCCATCGCACCATTGCACTGATACTCGCAAAGGTCCGGACGGTTAGACAACGTCACTTTCGCAAAATTCTCGTCATAACCATTCGCCGCAAAAGCTTTTCTCATCTCATCCGTGATGATATCCAGAATCTTTTTCATCTGATCTTCTCCTTTATTAGCGTGCGAGTCTGCGATCATCCCATTCGCCGCACCAAAACAGCCAAACAATACCGCAGACTGATACAGTAACTATCATTATACCGTATCACGGTAGAAAAATCCATACTTCTGCACACTTTTTTGCACAATCCGCGCCGAGCGCAGCAACGGCGCACTCCTTGCGCCTGCAGCGGAGAGCTTCCGGTCAGGAGTGCATGAATACGGGGAAGGATCCCACCGCACTCCTGACCGGAAGCTCTCCGCCCCGCTCTCGCCAACACGCTCTCTCCCGAAAAAACAACTGCCAGGCTCTCCAAAGAACCCGGCAGTCACAACTATATCACGCTCTGATCTCTTACTTCCCGATCACACTCGCCGCAAAATTCACCGACGCCATCGCATCCTTGCAATACGCATCCGCCCCGATCGCATCCGCATACTCCTGCGTCAGAACCGCACCTCCGACCATGACCTTCACCCAGGGCGCATCCTTCCTCAGCGCCTTGATCGTCTCCTCCATCGACGGAACCGTTGTCGTCATAAGAGCACTGAGTCCGACCACCGGCACGTGCTCCCTGATCGCCTCTTCCACGACCGTCTCCGGCGGAACATCTCTTCCAAGATCGATCACATCAAAACTATAATTTTCCAGAAGGACCTTCACGATATTCTTCCCAATATCATGGATATCCCCCTTCACCGTCGCCAGGATCACCTTTCCCTTCTTCTCCTGGACCTCTCCGCTCGCCTCCATGGACTCCTTCACGACAGCAAACGCCGCCTTCGCAGCCTCCGCACTCATCAGAAGCTGCGGAAGGAACACCGTTCCGGCCTCGAATCCCTTTCCGACCTCGTCGAGAGCCGGGATCATGTCCGTGTTGATGAGTTCGAGCGCATCCGTATCCTTCAGGGCAAGTCTCGCCGCATCAGACGCCGCCTGGGACATTCCCTTTATGATACTCTTCTTTAACGCAGAGCCCGTATCCGCTGCTCCTGCCCCGGATGCAGTTCCGGAACCTGCCGCACTTCCGGTGCCCGCAGTCCCGCTCACGCCTGCCGCCTGGTTCACAGCCGCTGCCTTTAAGATCTCCTTCTGTCTCTTTTTCTCCGCTTCCTTCGGACCGTAGATCCCCACATATCCCGCACAGTTCTCATCCTGCGCCGTCAGCACCAGGAAACTGTCGTAAACCTGCATCATCGCTTCCAGATTCGGGTTCACGATCCCTGCAGAAAGCCCATTCTGCATTGCGAGAAGGAAAAATGACGCATTGATATTTTCGCGCATCGGAAGTCCGAATGACACGTTGGAAACGCCGAGAACCGTCTTTCCGCCCAGCTCGTCCCGGACTCTCCGCACAGTTTCCAGGGTTGTAAGCGCCCCGTTCTTATCGGAGCTAACCGCCATGCAGAGGCAGTCCACGAGAATGTCCTTCTTCGGGATCCCGTAGGATGCCGCCGTCTCGTAGATCTTCTTCGCGACCGCAATTCTTCCGTCCGCAGTCTCCGGGATCCTGTCCTCATCGAGTGCCAGGGCAACGACAACACCGCCGTAATGCTTTACGAGCGGGAAGATCTGTTCCATGACCTCTTTCTTTCCGTTTACCGAGTTGATCAGCGGTTTTCCGTTATAGATCCTGAGCGCCCGCTCCATCGCCACCGGATTGGAAGTATCGATCTGCAGCGGCAGGTCCAGGACACCCTGAAGTTCCTTCACGACATCCACCATCATCTGTGGTTCATCGATCCCCGGAAGTCCCACGTTGACGTCGAGAACATCGGCGCGGCTCTCCTGCTGGGCAACACCCATGGAGAGGATGTATGTCAGGTCCTTATCCTTTAATGCCTGCTTGAATTTCGGCTTTCCGGTCGGATTGATCCGCTCTCCGATCAGGATCGGGCGGCCGCCGAACGTCACCGCATGGGAGTAGGAGGAGATCACGGTCCGTCCTTTATCTGTGATCTCACAGACCGGGATCGCGTCGCAGACAAGTTTTGTCTTGTGAATGTGCTCCGGCGTCGTTCCGCAGCAGCCTCCGAGGACCGTCGCCCCGTTCCGTGCCATCTCCTTCATCGCCTCGGCAAACTCGTCCGCATTGATATCGTAGACAGTCTTTCCGCCCTCACTTCTCGGGAGTCCTGCGTTCGGGTTTACAAGGATCGGTGTGGAGGAAACACGTACCATATCTTTTAAAAACGGAAGAAGCTGGATCGGTCCAAGTCCGCAGTTTAATCCGATCACATCGGCGCCGAGGCCTTCCAAAAGCGCCGTCACGGACTCCACATTTCCTCCGGTCAGCATTTTTCCCTTTTCATCGAGGGTGATCGTCGCAAAGACCGGGAGATTGCTGTTTTCTTTTGCTGCCAGGACTGCCGCCTTTAACTCGTAGCCGTCTCCCATCGTCTCGATGATCACAAGGTTGGCTCCCGCCTCTTTTCCGGCGATGACCACCTCTTTATAAGCCTCATAGGCATCCTCAAACTCGAGATCACCGTACGGCTTTAAGAGCTTTCCGGTCGGTCCCATGTCGAGCGCCGCGTATCCGTGTCCGCAGGCTTTGATCGCGCGCTTCGCATTTCCCACCGCTGCCGCAACGATCTCCTGCACCGAATATCCGTCCTCGGCCTTGAATTTAAAATGGTTCGCACCGAAGGTATTGGTCGTCACCACATCAGAGCCTGCTTCCAGGTATTCCCTGTGGATCTCCTCGATGATCTCCGGTTTGGAAAGATTCCATGTCTCCGGAAGTTCTCCGGGCTGCAGTCCTCTCGCCTGCAGAAGACTTCCCATTCCTCCGTCAAAATAAATTCGTCTCTCTTTCATCAGTTCCAGAATATTCATGGTTCTCTCCTATCGTCCCTGATCCGGATCCTGACCGGATCAGCTCGTAATTTTCCATCATTTTTTATTTTCTGTATCTCAGTCCTGACATCTCCGGAACGCGCAGTCCTTTTTCCCGCACGCTTCACATCCTTCGATCGTACATGCTGCCGGTGTCCTGCTCACACCGATCACCGCCGTCACCGATTTTGACGGCATCATAAGGTATCCCTCTGTCAGAGTGATCCCGATCCTTTTCCCCGCCTCCAGGCCGTCAAGGATCTCTTTTTGCGCCGACAGCGGAAAATCTCCGTATCCCGGCGAAAATCTCGGTCTGAGATAGAGGCCTTTTTCCAGATATTCCTTTTTCCACCCGGCATTCAGTTCATTGCAGTAAGCTTCCACCATCGCAGCGGCGGCAGCCTGCATGACCACCGCTTTTGCCACGGAAAGTTTCCCGTACCTGGCCAGAAGTCTGTCCACCTGTGCGCCGACAGTGACCGCCATCACCAACACGGAATCACAGCCAGCCAGGTTTTTTCTTAAATTTTCACTCTTCACCCGAAAACATCCGCCATTGATCGTCCCATCATCTTCCATGATCAGCGGATACTCCCGGATCAGATGTCTGAAATCTGCCGCACTCTCTGCTTCCCGGATACATTCCTCTAAAAGCCGCTCCGTCTCCGGATCCGGTTCATGTTTTCCAAGCCCCAGATAGCGGAGCGCTTCTTTTCTGTCTGTCTGCATTTTCTGATCGGTTCCTTCACTGTTTTTTCATATTTCCTGGATCTTCTCTGCACTGTTTCCGAGGATCTTTTCCGGTTTTGAATGAGTTTCTTCCTTATTATAATAGACCATATAACCGGCAGTTAAGTCACTTATAACTACAGGTTAATCTATTGTTTCCGTTATAATCTGCCTTTTATCCGTTCTTTTTCGGATGCTTATCAGCATACCACCTGGTATCTGCCCTCGTCCAATATATTCGCTATGTGCCTGGCTATAGGTTTTTCCTATTGCTATTTTGATCCGTCACATTCCCTCAAATTTCCGGATCTCCTCCAGATATTTCTGTCCCAACGGGCTTAGCGCGATTCCTTTTCTCTTCAGATATCCGATCGTCATGACCTCATCCGACTTTAACTTGACGGCAAGGTAATCCGATCCGTTCAGATTGTCGCAGAGGATCCCGGAACAGAGCGTATATCCGTTTAAGCCCACCATCAGGTTTAACAGGGTCGCACGGTCATTTGCACGGATCAGCCGTTTATAGCTGTAGGTGCTGAGGACTTCCTCGGCAAAATAGAAGGAATTATAATTTCCCTGTTCAAAGGAGAGACACGGATATTCCTGAAGTTCCTCGATCGTGATCTCGTCCTGACCGGCCAGCGGATGACCTTTCCAGAGATAGACATAGATCCCGCAGTCCATCAGCGGACAGAATTCCAGATCTGACTCATCAAACAGCTTCGTGAGGACTTTCCGGTTAAAGTCGTTTAAATAAAGAATACCGATCTCACTGCGGAATGTCTTCACATCCTCGATGACCTCGTAAGTCTTTTCCTCCCGCACCGCAAATTCGTATTCATCCATGCCGAACTGCTTGACCATCTCAATGAACGCATTCACCGCGAACGTATAATGCTGCATGGAAACGCCGAATTTTTTCTTCACGTTCTTCTTTTCGATATAGCGGGACTCCATCAGCTTATACTGTTCCGTGACCTGCCTGGCATAGCCCAGGAACTCCTGTCCTTCCGGGGTCAGGACAACGCCGCGGTTGCTTCTCTTAAAAAGCTCCGTTCCGATCTCATGTTCCAGCTCCTTTAACGCCAGTGAGAGACTCGGCTGGGAAATAAACAGGAGCTTCGCCGCTTCGTTCATGGAACCGGTGTCTGCGATCGTGATCACATATTTTAACTGCGTAAGCGTCATAATACTCTCCTTTCCGGCCGGTTCGGATGGCCAGGATCTTCGTTCGCCCAGTTACTCAGATTTTACCGATTCCCGCGCATTTTGTCAATCACAGAGACACATCGTCTGACACGTCCGCTATTTTTTACGGACAGAATATTTCCAAACGGAAGCTGCGGATTCTGCCGCTTTGAAATGCGGAATACCGGCTTCTTTCCGTCCAGTAAAACAAGCCTTGTTTTATTCCGCAACTCTGAATAAATCCAGCGTTTTTCTCCCCAAAATGCTATAAACCCGTAAAAAATACGTGTTTTTCCCCGTTAAAATTTTAATTAGCTTGACATTTTGAAGTAAACTCCCTATAATTCAAAATAATCTTTAACCGTTCCACTTCAAATTGACAAAGCAGTGAATGGTTATCATGATAACAAGTTCCAGAGGAGGAAACATTATGAAAAAAAGATTTTTAAGCCTTGGCCTTGCAATGGCAATGGCAGCATCTTTAACAGCATGTGGAAGCTCTTCTTCCACAACAGAAACAACAACAGCTGCAGCAGCTGACGCGACAACAGCCGCTGCCGGAGAGAGTACAGCAGCTTCCGGTGAAGTATTCAAGATCGGTGGTATCGGCCCGGTAACAGGTGCAGCTGCTGTATATGGTCTCGCAGTTAAGAACGGCGCACAGATCGCAGTCGACGAGATCAACGCTGACGGCGGTATCAACGGATACCAGATCGAATTTAATTTCCAGGATGACGAGCACGACGCAGAAAAATCCGTCAACGCTTACAACACCTTAAAAGACTGGGGCATGCAGATGCTCATGGGTACTGTAACATCCGCTCCGTGCGTAGCAGTCGCTGACAAGACAATGGCTGACAATATGTTCCAGATCACACCGTCCGGTTCTTCCGTTGAGTGTGCACAGAACCCGAACGTATTCCGCGTATGCTTCTCTGACCCGGATCAGGGTGCTGCATCCGCAACCTACATTGCTGAGAACAAGCTTGCTGATAAGATCGCAGTGATCTACGACAGCTCCGATGTATATTCCAGCGGTATCTACGAGAGGTTCGCTTCCGAGGCTGCAAACCATGGTCTTGATATCGTTGCTGCTGAGGCATTCACAGCTGATTCCAACAAGGACTTCTCCACACAGCTTCAGAAAGCAAAGGATGCAGGCGCTGACCTTGTATTCCTTCCGATCTACTACACAGAGGCATCCCTGATCCTCAACCAGGCAAACACTATGGGTTACGCTCCGAAATTCTTCGGATGTGACGGTATGGACGGTATCCTTCAGGTTGACAACTTCGATACAAAGCTTGCTGAGGGCTTAATGCTCTTAACACCGTTCGCAGCAGATGCTGACGACGAGCTCACACAGAAGTTCGTAACTGCTTACAAAGAGAAATACGGCGAGACACCGATCCAGTTCGCTGCTGATGCATACGATGCGATCTATGCGATCAAAGCTGCTGCTGAGGAAGCTGGCATCACACCGGAGACTTCTGTAAGCGATACATGCGACAAGATGAAAGAAGCAATGTTAAAGATCACTGTAAACGGTCTTACAGGTGAGAACATGACATGGACAGAAGACGGCGAGCCGCACAAGGCACCGAAGGCTGTCAAGGTTGTAGACGGCGCTTACCAGGCGATGTAATCAGACATGAAAGAATGACGTTACCGGACACATCATGTGAACCGTAACAATGACAGAATTAAGAGGATTGTCGCTTCGGCAATCCTCTTGTTTCTTTCAGGGTCTTATGGTATTATGAACATAAAATTTGCTGTCGGGGGCAAAAATCCGTCAGCAGGATCCCGCCCGCAACTGTCCATCCGGTCTGTACGTTCCTATTATAGACCGCAAGAACCGGCGAAAACCCGCCGGAAAAGATACCGAGGTGTAAAAGTTATGATGGGTTTTATCAACTATTTAATCAATGGAATCAGCCTTGGCAGTGTCTACGCGATCATCGCACTCGGATACACCATGGTCTACGGAATTGCCAAAATGCTGAACTTCGCCCATGGAGATATCATCATGGTCGGAAGCTATACCGTATTTATCACAACGCGCTACCTGGGAATGCCGACTTTCTTAAGCGTGCTCCTGGCCGTTGTCGTGTGCACGCTCCTCGGTATCGTCATCGAGCGCGTTGCCTACAAACCACTGCGTGACGCCTCCCCGCTGTCCGTCCTGATCACGGCGATCGGTGTCAGCTACTTATTACAGAACGTCGCTCTCCTCTTATTCGGAGCCGACACAAAGTCCTTTACATCCGTTGTGACATTCCCGGCGATCAAGCTCGCAGACGGAGCCATCACGATCACCGGAGAGACGACCGTTACGATCCTCTCCTGTATCGTCATCATGATCGGACTTACCGCATTTATCAACAAGACAAAAGCAGGTCAGGCAATGCTCGCTGTCTCTGAGGACCGCGGCGCTGCAACCTTAATGGGTGTAAACGTAAACGGTACGATCGCCTTAACATTCGCGATCGGTTCTGCTCTCGCTGCGATCGCAGGCGTGTTGCTCTGCTCCGCTTACCCGTCCCTGACCCCGTACACAGGATCCATGCCTGGTATCAAGGCTTTCGTAGCCGCAGTTTTCGGCGGGATCGGTTCCATCCCGGGCGCCCTGATCGGCGGAGTCCTGCTCGGAATTATTGAGATCCTGTCAAAAGCGTATATCTCTTCCCAGCTTTCCGATGCGATCGTGTTCTCCGTACTGATCATCGTCCTTTTAGTACGTCCGACCGGTATCCTGGGCAAGAAACTGAACGAGAAAGTGTAGGTGATCGACATGAAAAGTACAGCAAAAAAGAAAACATTCGTCAACAATATGATCACCCTCGGAATGGTGGCCGCTGCCTGGCTCATCATGGAGATCCTCATGAACACCGGACATGTATCCAGCCTTTTAAAGGGACTTCTCGTCCCGTTCTGTATCTATGTGATCATGGCAGTATCCTTAAACCTTACCGTCGGAATCCTCGGTGAATTAAGCCTTGGACATGCGGGATTCATGTGCGTCGGTGCATTCGCCGGTGCCCTCTTCTCCAAATGCATGAAGGGAACCTTAAATCCGACTGTAAGCCTTGTGATCGCGATTTTTATCGGCGCTGCCGTTGCAGCTGTCTGCGGTATCCTGATCGGTATCCCGGTTTTACGTCTGCGCGGTGACTATCTCGCGATCGTTACCCTGGCATTCGGTGAGATCATCAAGAACCTCATCAACGCCATATTCCTTGGACGGGACGCAGATGGTTTCCACATTTCCTTTAAGGACTCCATGTCCCTCGGCTTAAAAGACGGCGGTGAAGTCCTCATCAAGGGACCGCAGGGAATCACCGGAACTCCGCAGGCCGCAACCTTTACGATCGGTATCATCCTGGTCCTGATCACTCTCGTGATCGTCATGAACCTTGTAAATTCCAGAACGGGCCGCGCGATCATGTCCATCCGTGACAACCGCATCGCTGCTGAGTCCATCGGAATCAACATCACGAAATATAAGCTGCTCGCATTCAGCATCTCCGCAGCTTTAGCAGGTGTTGCCGGCGTTCTCTACGCCCACAACCTGACCACACTGACTGCTCTCCCAAAGAACTTCGGCTACAACATGTCCATCATGATCCTTGTATACGTCGTTCTCGGCGGAATCGGAAGCATCCGCGGATCGGTGATCTCCACCGTCATCCTCTATCTGCTCCCGGAGCTTTTAAGAGGCTTAAACAACTACCGTATGCTGATCTACGCGATCGTCCTGATCCTTGCGATGCTCTTCAACTCTGCACCGCAGTTCATCACGCTCCGCAAACGGATTTTCGGCGGATTTGCATCACATACCACACATTCCGGAAAGGGGGAAGCTTAAAATGTCAGACATGTTAAGTGTAAAGGGACTGAGCATCTCCTTCGGCGGCTTAAAGGCTGTCAACAATTTTGCGATCAATATCGAAAAGGGCCAGCTCTACGGCCTCATCGGACCGAACGGTGCCGGCAAGACCACGATCTTCAACCTTCTGACCGGTGTTTATAAGCCGGATACGGGAACGATCCTCTTAGACGGTCAGAACCTTACCGGAAAGTCCACGACCGACATCAACAAGGCCGGAATTGCCCGTACTTTCCAGAACATCCGTCTCTTCAAGGACCTCTCCGTTCTTGACAATGTAAAAGCAGGACTTCACAATCACCACCCCTACTCCACGATCGAGGGAATTCTCCGTCTCCCGCGCTATTATAAGGTCGAAAAAGAGATGGATGAGGAAGCCATGGAGCTCTTAAAGGTGTTCGGACTCGACAATGAGTGTGATTTCAAGGCATCCAACCTTCCTTACGGTAAGCAGAGAAAGCTTGAGATCGCCCGCGCGCTCGCAACAGAGCCGAAGCTTCTTCTTCTCGATGAGCCGGCGGCCGGCATGAACCCGAACGAGACCGCGGAGCTGATGGAGACGATCCGCTTCGTCCGTGACCATTTCGGAATGACCATTCTCCTGATCGAACACGATATGAAACTCGTCAGCGGCATCTGTGAGCGCCTCACCGTGTTAAACTTCGGTCAGGTTCTCTGCACAGGTCCTACGCAGGAAGTTTTGAGCAATCCGGATGTTATCAAGGCATATCTCGGTGATGAATAGGAGGAGAAACAGATTATGGCAATGCTGGAAGTAAGAGATCTGGAAGTCTATTATGGCGTGATCCAGGCTTTAAAGGGAATCTCCTTCGATGTAAACCAGGGAGAGATCGTTGCTCTGATCGGTGCCAACGGTGCCGGTAAGACGACTACGCTGCACACGGTAACAGGACTTTTAAGTGCCCGTTCCGGACATATCATCTATGAGGGAACCGATATCACAAGAGTCCCGGGCTACAAGCTTGTCAGCATGGGCATCGCCCATGTTCCGGAGGGGCGCCGCGTGTTCTCCACGCTCTCCGTTCTCCAGAATTTAAAGCTGGGCGCTTATACGAGAAAGGACAAGGCGGAGATGGAAGCGACGTTGAACATGATCTACGAGCGTTTCCCGCGTCTGAAGGAGCGTGTGAACCAGCCAGCCGGTACTCTCTCCGGCGGTGAGCAGCAGATGCTCGCCATGGGCCGCGCTCTCATGAGCCACCCGAAGCTGATCGTTCTTGACGAGCCGTCGATGGGTCTGTCTCCGATCTATGTGAATGAGGTGTTTGACATTATCCAGAGTATCAACCGCGACGGTGTGACGGTTCTCCTGGTCGAGCAGAATGCGAAGAAGGCGCTTTCGATCGCGAATAAGGCGTATGTGCTTGAGACGGGGAAGATCGTTTTGAGTGGGGATGCGAAGGATATGATGAATAATGATCAGGTGAAGAAAGCTTATCTGAGTGAGTAAGTGGATTGATCTGTGGTTACGGCTTACGCGTTGCGTGGGCCGTAATTTTTTTGAATGATTCATAGTGGCGGAAGGCGGGACGCGTTGAGCCTGTTTTATATTTTCTTACAGTTCTATAAATTGGAAAATTTTGTGTAACTTTTTGGCGATTTTATGGTATACTCTTTACAGACAGCACTGAAACTGTGCAGAATTAAGGATAATAGCAACTTGTACAGGGGAGGAAGATATTATGAGCAAAGTCATCACTATCAGCCGTGAATTCGGCAGCGGCGGACGCGAGATCGGCGTCTGCCTCGCAAAGAAATTTGGGATTCCTGTTTACGATAAGGAACTGATCGCTATGGCGGCCGAGGACAGCAATATCTCTGAGGATCTTTTTCACGCAAACGATGAGGTGATCGCCAGACAGAAGCGGATCAACTATGATGATCTCGCAACGGTCGATCCTTTCTCCCCTGCCTATGAGATCCCGGTTTCTGATCAGCTTTTTGTGATCCAGTCGAAGATCATCCGCCAGCTTGCGAACCAGGGACCTTGTGTCATCATCGGAAGATGTTCTGACGTGATCGTTGAGGATGCTTTCCGGGTATTTATCTCCTCCGGTCTCAAAAAGCGTGTGGAGCGCATCCTGGCGCTTGAAAAGGAACCGGATGAGGATGTGAAGAAGCTGGAAAGCCGGATTCGTGCCATCGACGCGAAGCGCCGCGACTACTATCAGTACTACAGCGGCAATGAGTGGGGCAAACCGAAAAATTATGATCTCTGCTTAAACAGCGGTACTCTCGGGATCGAGCGGTGCGTGGAGATCATTGCGAATACGGTGTCATTGGAATAGGATATAGAGATTTTGATCGGCTGGAAATCCCCGGCATAGTTATGAGCACATGGCTGCGCCGGGGATTTTTCGTGATATTCCCGTCTTCTGTAATCCTGACCTTTTACGTCCTTGTATCGTACTTACAAATTTACAACTAGTCTTCTATCCCCACTGCTGTTCGGATCTTTTTTGTTCTGATCATTCTTCTGCTCTTCTTTATTTTTTAGCCTTTATTATTTCATTCTTTTGTATGTTTTATCACATAAAAGCGTAAAACTTCAACTTATTGAATTTTTCTATTGACAAATGCATCTGACAGCGCTATGATAACTTCAACAGCCGGAAAGAATCGATCCGGCGGTCAATCTTCAGAGAGGAGAACAGCAGATATGAAGAACCAGATGATGAATCTTTTTGCATCCTATTCTTTTTATTATTTTCCGGGCTATTATTACGGCGCGGACTGTTTCTGCTGCAAAAAACAAACCTCTCCGATCGAAGGTCAAAGGACCTGAGGAAACGTAACGAAAACGTGGAGCCGGTGTTTGCGATTGCAGCAGACACCGGATTTTTTATTTTAACAGAAAAAAGGAGAAAACAATCATGATCATTATCTTAAAGAAAGACGCCAATAAACAGAAAGTAGAATCTTTAAAGACCGAACTTGTAAACCAGGGCTTCAAGCTTCATCTCTCTGAGGGAACCGAAGCTTCCCTGATCGGACTGATCGGTGATACGAGTATGATCCATGAGGACTGGCTGCGCGCCAACGATGTCGTTGAGGATGTCCGCCGGATCCGCGAGCCGTACAAAAAGGCAAACCGCTCCATGCACCCGGATGACACCGTGATCGATATCTGCGGCAGAAAGATCGGCGGCGGCAATTTCCAGGTGATCGCCGGACCGTGTTCGATCGAGACGAAGGAACAGATCACAGAGGTCGCTGAGGATGTGAAACGCTCCGGCGCTACTCTTCTCCGCGGCGGTGCTTTCAAGCCGAGAACTTCCCCGTACGCATTCCAGGGGCTTCATGAGCACGGTCTTGATCTTCTCCTCGAGGCAAAAAAAGCCACAGGTCTCCCGGTCGTCACAGAGATCATGAGTGCTGAGCATCTCCCGCTCTTCGATGACGTGGATGTCATCCAGGTCGGTGCGAGAAATATGCAGAACTTCGAGCTCTTAAAGGTTCTCGGAAAGATCGACAAGCCGATCCTCTTAAAGCGCGGACTTGCCAACACTCTGGACGAGCTCTTGATGAGTGCCGAGTACATCATGGCAGGTGGAAATGAAAAGGTCATCCTCTGTGAGCGCGGGATCCGTACTTTCGAGACTTCCTACAGAAATACGCTCGATATCTCCGCTGTCCCGATGTTAAAGAAGAAAACTCACCTTCCGGTCATCATCGACCCGAGCCACGCAGCCGGGATCCGTTTCATGGTCGAGCCGCTCGCTATGGCAGCGATCGCAGCCGGAGCTGACGGTCTCATGATCGAGGTCCACAACAATCCTGAAAAAGCCCTCTGCGACGGTGCCCAGTCCCTGACACCGGAGATGTTTGATCATCTGATGAAGAAAGTGAATAAGACGGTGGATTTCTTCCATACACTTGGGTAAGCCGATCATCTGTCTGAAATCACCGCCATGCAGAATATAAAATGCCCCCTGAATCTCGTTCACTCAGGGGGCATTCCTGGTATTTTTCTCTTGTATCCCAGCATTTTGATCTTAAATGTAAAAAATATATTTTCTCATGTTTTGAACCCAAATGGAAAATGCAAGAACACCTACAGCGGCCATACTATTCAGGCATATATAAACATATTGCCGGGTTGCGAAAAATATAAAATCAGATTTTTCTTTTTCTAAATATGCAGTATAATAAATTTGTCAATATTTTAGGCAGACCAATCCCGCAAAGATGGCTGCCCGGCAGATTTTTATTGAAATATTTCAGGGAGGTTTCCACTATGGTCAGAAAAACAGAAGTCGCATTTGTACCGAATTTAAGAGGCGGTGAAGGCACCGTCGAGATCCGTCATCTTTTAAGCAAGGACGAGCTCATGGGACATGCATCCATGTACGCACACGTGATCATCCCGCCGCACGGCAGCATCGGTTTCCACCAGCATGTAGAAAATACCGAGCCGTACTATGTGATCAAAGGAAAGGGGATCTTTGAGGACAACGACCACACAGAGACCGAGATCCACCCGGGCGATGTCTGTGTGATCGAGGTTGGTCAGAGCCATGCCATCAAAAATCCGTTTGATGAGCCGTTAGAATTTATGGCACTCGTGATCAATGAACGCGGAAAAGAGATTTAAATCTGCTTTTCCCAGTCCATCCGAAGCAAGAATACGATAAAAATGATCGAGCTTAAGCTCCATGTCAGCGGGTAAGCCGATGAGATCGTCCGGAATACCGGAATGATCCGGAGTGCGATCGTCACGTAGAGAACGCGGATCCCGCACCAGCAGATGAGCATCGTGAACATCGGGACCACTGATTTTCCGGCTCCGCGGAGGACGCCGGACGCGCAGTTGGAAAATGCCAGAAGGAAAAAGAACAGTGCAACCGTTCTTCCATGGATCGTTCCGAAGCGGATCGCTTCCGGTGCATCGACAAAGATCCTAAGAAGGATCGGGATCCAGATAAAAAGACAGATTCCCACAAGCTCTGCCATCACCATGCCGAACGCAAGGCCGATGGCGGAGCCTTTTTTTGCCCGGTCTGCTCTCCCGGCTCCAAGATTCTGGCTCACAAAGGTCGTGAGCGCCATGGACATGCTCATGATCGGGAGAAACGCGATCCCCTCAAGCTTCGCAAAGGCACCCTGTCCGGAGATCGCGAATGCGCCGAATGTATTGATATTTGACTGGACGACGAGATTTCCGATGCTGATGACCGAGTTCTGGAGCCCCGTCGGAAGTCCCTGGACGATAACCTGGCGGATCATTTCTTTATGGAAGCGCAGTTCCTTCCAATGGATCGTCGCTGCCCCGCCGTCCTTTACCATGCGTGACAGGCATAAAAGAACGCTGAGTCCCTGCGCGATCACGGTCGCAACCGCGGCTCCGGCTGCGCTCCATTTGAATCCGGCGACAAAAATGAGATCCAGGATCATGTTCACCACGGAGGAAAAGATCAGGTAATAGAGTGGATGTACGCTGTCCCCGACCGCCCGCATGATGTTCATGCAGATGTTGTACATGATGACCGTGGAGACGCCGGCAAAATAGATTCCAAAGTACAGTCGCGCCTCCGTCATTACGCTGTCCGGCGTGTGAAGCCAGCCAAGCAGGATCGGGACAAACACCTGACCGATGATCGTCGCGAGAATGGAAAACACGATTCCAAGAAGGAAGTTCGTGTGGACTGCCCGCCGCAGGTTCTCCTCGTCCTGTGCTCCAAAGTATTTTGAGATCACGACTCCGCCGCCGATCGCGATCCCGCCGAAGAGCGTGATCACCGACATCGTCACATTTCCGGACAGGCTGACCGCCGCAAATGCGTCATTGCTCGCAAAGTTCCCGACGACCCAGGCGTCCGCCATGTTGTAGAGCTGCTGCAGAAGCTGACCGAGAAAGATCGGGATCATAAACGTAAAAAGCCCCTTCGCGATCGGTCCTTCCGTCAGATTTCCTTTCTGATCCGCATTTTTCTTTGCCGTGCTTTTTCTGAAAAAATCCATCTTTTTCCTCCCCGCAGGACCAGGGAATATCCGCCGTTCACGGACATTCGTCGTTTAAGTGACACGTTGTAACTAATATAATCGTATCATGCAAGTACCTGCTTGTCAAGTGAAGGTATTTCCTGCGCTATGCTTATAATCTTCGTGTTGAAAGGCGCCTATACACGGATTTTTCCTGTCCGTGCACGGCGCCTTTTCATTCATTATTTTCTGATCCGGGCAGGCATACTCTTCCTGTCTCAGTCCAGCTTCTTTTTCGTCAGATATGTCAGATGCACCACGCTGTCCGGAAGCTGCTCCACTGCCTTCAAGTTCATTTTCCTCCTTTCGATTTCCGATTCTTCCAAATTTCTAGCTTCCATCTCTCTGCCTAACCAACCGCTGATTGTTTTCCAGGCACCATTCATCAGATTTTCCCATCTTCCGCCGCATACAACCGCAGCATTAATTTCCAAGTGATAACAAATCCGTCCACTCTTTCACATCTGCCTGCGCCTTCGGAACGTTGTTTCTCGAAACAGACAGTCCGTTATCCACGACATCTGCGGCCGCCATGACTATACTGATCTGTTTCACTCTGTCCAGTTTCATTTTGCTCTTTTTCGTCCTTTCATGATTCCTGCAAGCAGGAGATTCAGCCCGAATATCATAACACATGTTTGCGCAATGCGCGGACAGGAACCAGCGGCCTGCCGAACCGTTCCTTGTCTTTTCGGGTCTCTCATGCTATAATCCGATTGATACTACCGATTATATATTCCGATTGTAACAACCGGTCAATGACTTTCGGTATCTGCCAACGTAAAACGTGACAGCAACAACCGCCGTATTTTCGATGAACATGATGTAAAATGGATCAAAGACCTGGTCTGCCTGAAAAAATGCGGGATGAGCATTCAGGAAATGAAGGAATATCTTGCCCTTTGTCTTCAGGGCGAGAGCACGATCATGAAACGAAAGGAAATGCTTTCCAGAAAGCAGGAAATGCTGCGCGAATCCATCCGGGAGCTGGAGAACAGCATCGACTATATCGACTGGAAGCAGAATTTTTACGATGAGGTGCTTTCCGGGAAACGCCCGTATGTCAGCAACCTGATCTGCTTAAAAGAAGAAACAGACTGAGCCGAAAAGGAGATTTTATGCCAGCAATCATAACGATCACCGACCTTAATCTGCCGGAACTCGACCTCTTTTCCCGCTATTCCGAGTCCCAGCTTTATCATATCAACGAACCGGCCCCCGGGATCTTCATTGCGGAAAGCCCGAATGTGATCCGCCGCGCCCTGAATGCCGGATACGAACCTGTCTCCGTCCTGATCGAGGACCGGCAGACGGATCCATGGATCCCGGAACTTTTTTCCGATTACCCGGACCTTCCCGTTTATACCGCAGCTGCCTCTCTTCTCACAAATCTCACCGGCTTCGCACTGACACGCGGACTTCTCTGCGCCATGAAGCGGAAGCCGATGCCTTCTGTGGAGGAGATCTGTAAAGGAAAACGCCGGATCGCCGTGCTCGAAAATGTTGTAAATCCAACAAATATCGGCGCCATCTTCCGCTCAGCCGCAGCGCTCGGCATGGATGCCGTCCTACTCTCCTCCGGCTGCAGCGACCCGTTTTACCGGAGAGCCGCCAGAGTCAGCATGGGAACCGTTTTCCAGATCCCGTGGACTTATTTTCCGAAAGAGGCCGATCTCTCCGCAGGCGGACTTACACACCTCAAAGCCATGGGATACAAGACTGCCGCCATGGCATTAAAGGAAGATTCCGTCTCCATCGATGATCCCGGACTTCTCTCAGAAGAAAAGCTCGCCGTGATCCTCGGAACCGAGGGCGACGGTCTCGCCTCCGCCACGATCGATGGCTGTGACTACACGGTCATGATCCCGATGGCGCATGGCGTTGACTCCTTAAATGTCGCAGCGGCGAGTGCGGTGGCGTTCTGGGAGCTCTCGAGACATTGACGAGACCGGAACCCTGACATCTTCTCGCGTCGGATGCGTTTGTCCTTGATAACCGATTGCTTCGTGCAGGCACGCATCGCCACCTCATGAACACTCGGCAAATTCCGCCATGTGAAAAATCTGTGTATTTCACAGTTTTAACAAACTTAATTCGTATACTTCTTTGTATACTTCATTTTAGAAAGGATCTGATTCTCATGAAAAAACAGGCACTCTTCTGCATGCTTCTTGCAGGGACCCTTATGGTCGGCGGATGCGGACAGAAAGCCGCTGATCCCGCCGCTGATACTACTGCACAGGTGACAGAAGCTTCCGATTCCGCTCCGGCTGATAAACCGGATGGAGCTCCGGGAGAAAATTCTGACAGGCCAGGAAATCCGCCGGATGGTACTCTGGGAAATATGGACGGAAAACAGGCTCCTCCAGACGGAGAAGGCGGTCCTGGCGGCCCGGGCGGACAGAATTCCGCACCGGAATCCTACGATGCTGTCTCCAGCTTTTCTGAAGATAAAGAGGAAAGCGACCAGACCTACGCTTCCACCGGAAAGGATGAAAGTGCAGTTCTTGTGACCAGCGGTGCGTCTGTCACTTTAAATAACTTCACGATCGACCGCACCTCCACCGACAGCACCGGCGGCGACAACTCCAGCTTCTACGGCACCGGCGCCGCTGCCCTTGCCACAGACGGAGCCCTGACACTCACCGGCGGCACGATCACCACCGACGCGAAAGGCGGTGCAGGCGTCTTCAGCTACGGCAACGGCAATGTCTCCGTATCCGACACCACGATCACCACAAAGCAGGACACCTCCGGAGGGATCCACGTCGCCGGCGGCGGAACTCTCACCGCTTCCAACCTTACTGTTGAGACAAACGGCGAATCTTCCGCAGCGATCCGGAGCGACCGCGGCGGCGGGACCATGACCATAAACGGTGGAACCTACACGTCAAAAGGAACCGGTTCCCCGGCTGTCTACTGTACTGCGGACATTACCGTCAGCGATGCAGCGCTCTCCGCGGAAAATTCCGAGGCGGTCTGCATCGAAGGTTTAAACTCCCTGTCCCTCAAAAACTGCACGCTCTCCGGAAACATCCCGGAAAATGAGCAGAATGACTGCGACTGGACCGTGATCCTCTACCAGAGCATGTCCGGCGATTCCGAGGTCGGCGAGAGTAACTTTTCGATGGAGGGCGGCAGCCTGACTTCCTTAAACGGCGGTCTGTTCTACACGACAAACACTGAGAGTTCCTTCTATCTGAAACATGTGGACATCACCTACTCTCCATCCAATGACTTTTTCTTAAAGTGTACCGGCAATGCCAACAAGCGCGGCTGGGGCGAGAGTGGAAAGAACGGCGCTGACTGCACCTTCACCGCAGATGAGCAGGAAATGAGCGGTGCGATCCTCTGGGACAGCATCAGCAATCTGAAGCTGAACCTCACGAACGGAACGATCCTGACCGGCTCGATTCTTCAGGACGAGACAAATGCCGGCGACGGTGGAAACGGGACCTGTGACGTAACGATCGATGCCCTCTCCGCATGGACCGTGACCGGAAACAGCACAGTCTCCTCCCTGATCTGCAAAGGTTCCATCACGGGTGCTGACGGAAAGAGCGTTTCGATTATCGGAACCGACGGCACCGTGTTTGTCCAGGGCGAAGGCGAGTATATGATCACAACGGGAAGCTATGAACATTAGATAGTAACTGTTCAGTAGTTCTGCGCTGACCATAATAAAACAAGGATTCACAGAAAGGAATTTTTATGAACTGGACCGGACTGATCGCTGCGATCGGAACGTTTCTTCTGATCGGCAGTTTTCATGTGATCGTCATCAAGACAGAATATTACTTTGGAAAACAGGTCTGGCCTGTGTTCGCGGGGGTCGGGATTTTTTCCCTGCTCGCCTCTCTCCTGATCTCAAATATGATCATCAGCGTGCTGATCGCTGTTTTCGGGATCACCTGCATCTGGAGCATCAAGGAATTATTTGAGCAGGAAGAGCGGGTAAAGAAAGGATGGTTTCCGGAAAATCCGAAGAAAAAGCAGAAATAAGAAAAATCAAAACAGAACGTCGCTGTTACATAAAAAGTCATGTTCCCGCCTATTTTTCAGATGGGGAACATGACTTTTTTCACACTTATCGTAACTGTTCAGTACCTTCACAGTCACGAGCAAAAATCCATGAAAAATTGCCTGCGGCAATGGGATTTTTGCCTACCCGCCTATGTTTTCTTACGGTCAGCGCAGTAAATGCGCAGACCTACTGAACATTTACCACTTATCTTCTAATGCAGCATTCTCCAACATAAAGAGTTCCGGTTTTTCTGGAATTTTCTGGTTTTTTCGTTGTAAATACAACGGTTTTTCATTTCCGGTTATACTATACTGAACATGCAGGAAGGAAAAACTGAAACCATCTTCCACGCGGAACATCTCCGCACGATTCTGAGCTAACAGGAGGGATCCTTTATGAAACAGACCATCAACCCAAGAAAAGCAGCCGTCATCGGATGCGGCTTCGTCGGATCTGCCACCGCATTCACCCTGATGCAGAGCCGCCTCTTTTCCGAACTCGTCCTTTTGGACGTCAACCACGACAAAGCCGATGGGGAGGCGAAGGACATCGCCCACGGAATCCCGTTTGCCGGTCAGATGAAGATCTATGCCGGAACTTACGATGACATCGCCGATTCCGCGATCATCATCGTCACCGCCGGAGCGAACCAGAAACCGAATGAGACGCGCCTGGACCTGGTCCACAAAAATGTCGCAATCTACAAAACGATCATCCCCGAGATCGCAAAGCGCGGCTTTGAGGGAATCCTCCTCATCGTGTCCAATCCGGTCGACATCCTGACCTACGCGGCGTTAAAGCTCTCCGGCTTCCCGGAAAACCGCGTCATCGGTTCCGGAACCGTACTCGACACGGCGCGGTTAAAATATGCGCTCGGGGAACATCTCGGTGTCGACAGCCGCAGCGTCCATTCCTTCATCATCGGAGAGCACGGAGACAGCGAGATCGCCGCATGGAGCAGCACCAACGTCTCCGGGATCCCGTTAAACACCTTCTGCGAGATGCGCGGCCATTTCGACCATGACCACGCTATGGACCGGATCGCGGAGGACGTAAAAAACAGCGCTTATGACATCATCTCCAAAAAACAGGCAACCTATTACGGGATCGCCATGAGCGTCAAACGGATCTGCGAATGCATCATCCGCAACGAGCGGTCCATTCTCCCGGTTTCCTCCATGATGCACGGGGAGTACGGGATCGACGGCATCTCCCTCAGCATGCCGGCCATCGTGGGATTAACCGGCATCGAGACGCATGTTCCAATCGCGTTAAATGCGGAGGAAGCCGAAAAGCTCCGGGCGTCTGCGGAGACATTGAAAAAAATCGCAGCGACGCTGGAATTGTAAACTCCATCGGCAATGAAATTACCGGTCTTCCATTTACAGCAGCTCCTCATAATCCTCCGGCAGGAACCGGTGGTAGATCAGATGGCATCCCTCATCCTTAAAACAGTAATAATACCGATCCGGGATGCCATCCGCAAAGTGGAACGCCCAGTCGAAATCGCCGTCCTCAATTTCTTCAAACACGGCATATTCCGACCATTTGAGGAAAAGCTCCCGGATCTCATCAAGGCTGCATCCATGTCTCCCGACAAGTTCTACAAGGTCCTGGATAAACTCCCGTCCTTTCATCTGTTCATGGACGAACACACTGCCCTCTTCCGGGATCTTAATACAGAACCGGTCCCCTTTTGCGGTCACCTGAACAGCTCCAAGCGTATCCTTCGTGTGGACTCCAAGCTCCTGAAGCCGCTCTTCCATCCGTTCCTGGGTATCATCTGTCCCGAAAAAGTGATTCAGCGTCGAGACCGGATAGTACAGCCGGATCACCTCCGGGCGAAACCCGAGCTTCGCCTGCTGCTCCTTCACCATATCGATCAGATTTTCTTCCAGTTCATGAAATCCCATGTTATTCTCCTTTATGCCTCTTTCTTCTCAAATTCCGCCGCAACATCACACAGCAGATCGCGGATCTTCAGCTGCTGCGGACAAATCTGCTCACATTTTCCGCATTTGATGCAGTCGGATGCCTTTCCATGCCCATTCGTGTGGATTTCATAGTAATGGTCAGAATTCCAGTTCTGATACATCTTTTTCGCATTCATGCAGTCGAAAAGATCCGGGATCAAGATCTTTTTCGGACAGCCGTCCACACAGTAGCGGCATTCTGTACACGAAATCAGCTTTTTGCCCCGGATGATCTCACATACCTTCTCTACCGCCTGTGTCTCTTTCTCGTCAAGCGGCCTGAAGTCTTTCATAAAGTCCAGATTTTCCTTCATCTGGTCGATCGTGCTCATTCCGGAGAGGACCATCATGATCCCCGGGAATCCCGCCGCATAGCGGATCGCATATGTCGCCGGACTTCCGCCATGGAGCTCGTCAAATACTGCTTTTGCATTATCCGGAAGATTTGCGAGACTGCCGCCGCGGACCGGTTCCATGACGATCACCGGTTTTCCATGCTTTCTGCAGACTTCATAGCATTTTCCGGACTGAACCGCCGGGTCATCATAGTCGATATAGTTGAACTGGAGCTGTACCACCTCTACCTGCGGATACTCGGTGAGGATCTGGTCAAGGACCTCCGCACAGTCATGGAACGAGATTCCAAGATGGCGGATCTTTCCCTCTTCCTTGAATTTCAGTGCCGTCTCATACGCATGACATTTCTTGAACTTTTCAAACTTTTCAACATTCTGGGCATGCATCAGATAAAAGTCAAAATACTCCACTCCGCAGCGTTTCAGCTGGGACTCAAAAAGCGGACGGATATCCTCTTCTTTTTCGAAGAAATTTCCAGTCAGCTTATCCGTGAGGATATAGCTCTCTCTCGGGTGACGGCTCGTCAGGCAGTTTTTGATCGCAAGCTCACTCTTTCCGCTGATATAGCCGCGCGCCGTGTCAAAGTAATTGAATCCCTGTTCCAGGAAATAATCGACCATCTGACAGACCTGTTTCTCGTCCACCTCTTCCCCGATCATCGGGAAACGCATACAGCCAAATCCAAAATTTTTCTTGATCTTATCCATCCGCTTCTCCTTTTCCCACGCGATTCACCGGCCGGGATCTAAAATCATCTTCCGTTACAGTACACGGGCACTCCATGCCCGCGCACTGTAACAGGATTTTGCGTCCCAGTCTCACGGTTTTCATCTGTTTCGTAAGTGACATGTTGTAACTAATTTTGATGTTAGCATACCCCACATGCCTTGTCAAGTGCCTGGAAATCAATTATAATGATGGTGTATTTATTGAATAAAGCATGGAATTGACAGGAGGTGAACCCCATGACAGACTTTGTACGCGCAAGAAGTGAAGAACAGAAACAGGCCCGGATGGCAGAGATCAAGGCTGCTGCCGACTCTCTTTTTAATTCCGTCACCTACCAGGAGATCACCCTGTCCACGATCGCAGGAAAGCTGTCATGGACACGCGCAAACCTCTACAAATACGTGACGACAAAGGAAGAGATCTATCTGGAAATCTGTTCCGATAAGATGCACTCCTATTTCGATGATCTTTTCGCCGCTTTCCCGGAAGGGAAAACATGGACTCCGGACGAGTGGGCTGGCCGCTGGGCCGATGTCTTAAACGACCACCGCGACTATTTCCGCTACAGCGATATCCTCTGCACAATCATCGAGGTCCATGTCTCTGCCTGCCGGCTTGCCTGCTTTAAAAAAAGTTATTTTACCGGCAAAGATGCTTTCGTCAGACTTATGGCAGACCACTTCAGTCTCTCTGACCATGACGCCAGCGAAATTTTTCTCGCCGTCCTGTACCATGCGTCCGGTCTCTGTGGGAGCACTCACTCGAATCCGGTCATGAAGGAAGCATTAAAAATAGCCGGAATCCCGCATAAAGAACGGGATTTCCGGCTCAGTATGTACGAATTTATCCGAATGAACCTCTGGTATTACCTTGAAAGTCCCACAGGATCTCCTACTGCAGGAAATAACACCAGATCGGAAGTGTGATCAATGAGACGACCGTGGAAAAGACAACGATCTTCGTTGCCAGGCGGTCGTCTTTTCCATATTTGACCGCAAGGACTACACTCGTGCTCGCCGCCGGCATCGCGGAGAGGATCACGCAGACTGCTGTGATCAACGAGTCGATCCGGAACAACCGGCATCCTGCAAGGACGATGACCGGGATCAGGAACAGGCGGATAAATGTATAATAGTAAACTTCTTTTGAGAACACCTCTTTAAACGGCACCTCCGCCAGTGTGCATCCGATGAGCAGCATCGCGCAGAACGTATTAGCTCCGGCGATCGTCCGGACTGTCTGGTTTACAAATCCCGGAAGCTGAAACTGCGAGATGAGAAGCACCATTCCGGTAAAGATCGCGATGATGCACGGATGGGTCAGCACCTTTTTCACAAGTTCTTTTTTCGTCGGCGCCTCCGTAAAGTAAGTGAGTCCTACCGACCACATGAAGATCCTCGTCGGGATCGTATAGACTGCGGCGTACATGATCCCAAGGTCTCCGAAGATTCCTTCCGCAATCGCATTTCCGAGGATCCCGGCATTCGAGACGATCGTCGCGTACTGAAGAACCTTCCGGCTCTCTTCATTCCATCCCGGATAGAGGACGCGGCTGAGCCCGTTCGAGATGATCTGGATCAGAAATGAGATCACGATCACTTCCAGGGTCAGTTTTAAGATATCCATGCTGAATTCCATCTGGAACGATTTGATGATACTCGCAGGAAGTGTCACGTTCATGACAAGATTGCTCAAAAGCGCCTTTCCACTCTTATCGATCATCCCTTTTTTCCTCAGATACCATCCGAGCGCCAGAACGCAGAACATCATGCCCTGCATATTAAATAAACTTGTAAAATCCATTTTGTTCCCCTTACCTGCGGCTGTCCTATATGTTATGGATAACCGCCGTTTTATGCATTACAGTTATTGTAACTCTGGCATTTGGGAGTTGTCAATTGGCATGTCCGGCGCAGTTGCAAAATATGCTTGAAATTCTTTCTATTTGGCAGGCGGATCATCCAGACGCCGCAATTGGTCATTTACAAGACTTACGGGGTAAAAACGTTTTCCGACGATGATTGCAGGATATCGTTCCGCGACAAAACACCTGTTTTCATCTCCTTTTTCCGGTGCTATAATAACTCCTGTTACAGCAGTTTTTCAAAAAGGAGGTCCCCCATGGATTCCATCAATATCCGAAATGCAAAACTTGAAGATGCACCGCGCATCCTGGAAATCTATGCTTATTATGTCGAAAACACCGTGATCACATTCGAATACGAAGTCCCCTCTCTCGAAGAATTCGAAAACCGGATGCGCAACACCATGAAAAAATATCCATATCTCGTGATCGAGCGAAACGGAAAAATCGAAGGGTACTCCTATGCAGGTCCCTTCGTCGGCCGCGCTGCCTACGATTGGGCCTGTGAACTCACGATCTACCTCGACAATAACGCAAAAAAATGTGGTCTCGGCCGAAAACTCTACGAAGCCCTCGCCGACCGCCTGAAAACCATGGGCATTCTGAATCTTTATGCCTGCATCGGCTACCCCAAAGTAGAGGACGAATATCTCAACAAAAACAGTGCCCAGTTCCACGAACATCTCGGCTTCCACCTCTGTGGTACCTTCGAAAACTGCGGCTATAAATTCAACCGCTGGTACGACATGATCTGGATGGAAAAAATCATCGGGGAACACAAGGCAGACCAGCCGCCGGTAAAACCGTACTCCTACATGGAATAAAAAGAATCCATAGAGATCAACACTTTTACGGATGTAAATATGCGTTATATTACATTTTTTCGGACGTAAATTCGTTCTATTCTACATTTTTACGGACGTTAAAGTCGTGCTGTACCACATTTTTTCGGACGTTAGCTCACTCTTTCCTACATTTTTTCGGATGTTAGCCTGTCTCCGGCAACTTTTTTCGGGCAATGGACAGCAAAAAACTCCCTCTTGTACATTCCCCACCCCCGCGCTACAATAATAACCGTTCTGCACCTCACAGAAACATCGACTAACAGGAGACATACACAAATGAATACAAAAAACCAAAACGACACCCGCCCGATCTGGCGAGGTGAACTTGCCCTCTTGATCGTTGTCCTCATCAACAGCTTCGGCGTAGTCCTGATGCTCGACTCTGGCGCCGGAATCTCGGCAATCTCCAGCGTACCATACGCCTTCTCCGAATCATTCCCACGAATGACACTCGGCACCTGGACCTACATCTTTCAGGGCACACTCGTGGCTGTCCTGATGGTCCTTCGAAAAAAATTCGTTCCAACCTATCTCTTCAGCTTCGTAGTCGGCTTTGCCTTCAGCAAGATGCTGGATGTCTACAAAACTGCCCTTGCCGGTCTTCCAATGGGACTCGGATATCAGATCTGTTACTTTATCGTGAGCTATGTCGTCCTCTGCATCGGAATTGCACTCTCCAACCGCTGCGGACTCCCGATCATCCCGACCGACCTGTTCCCGCGTGAAACAGCTGAGATCCTCAAAGTACCCTACTCCAGAGTCAAGATCACCTTCGACGTGACCTGCCTCGCCGTGACTGCCGGACTGACCTTCCTCTTCCTCGGCCACATCAAAGGCCTCGGGATCGGAACGATCCTTGCTGCCTTTACCATGGGAAAAGTGATCGGTCTGATTGGAAACGTCCTCGACCGTCATTTCCGATTTGTATCATTTCTGACAGAAAAAGAACAGACGGCATAAAAAATCCCCCTCCCACTCCTGCCCGCACACCCGGATTTCCGGGCACACTGCAGAAGTTAGAGGGGGATTTTTATTTACGCGAAGCGTGTTTTCACTTGTTATATTCACAAATTACTGTATGACCAGACCGCAGCCATTACTCCAGCTCAAACGCACCTGTATAAAGCTGATAATACACGCCCTTCTGCGCGATCAGCGTCTCATGGTCGCCGCGCTCGATGATGTGACCGTGGTCGAGAACCATGATCGCCTTACTGTTGCGGACCGTGGAAAGACGGTGCGCGATAACAAAGACGGTACGTCCCATCATCAGGTTGTCCATACCTTCCTGGACGAGTGCCTCCGTTCTCGTATCGATCGAGCTTGTCGCCTCATCGAGGATCATGACCGGCGGATCCGCAACGGCTGCTCTCGCGATCGAGATGAGCTGTCTCTGACCCTGGGAAAGGCTCGCACCATTTCCGGTGAGCATCGTATTGTAGCCCTCCGGCAGTCTCTGGATAAAGTCATCGGCATTCGCCAGTCTCGCTGCCGCCATACACTCCTCGTCCGTGGCGTCCAGACGACCATAGCGGATGTTGTCCATGACCGTGCCGGTAAACAGGTTGACATCCTGTAAAACGACGCCGAGAGATCTTCTAAGATCCGGCTTTCTGATCTTCGTGATGTTGATGCCGTCGTAACGGATCTTTCCGTCCGGAATGTCGTAGAAACGGTTGATCAGGTTCGTGATCGTCGTCTTTCCGGCGCCGGTCGCACCTACAAACGCGATCTTCTGGCCAGGTTTCGCATAAAGAGTGATATCATGGAGAACAAGCTTCTCCGGTGTGTAGCCGAAATCAACATCCTCCAACCGGATATCGCCCTTTAACGGGGTGTAGGTGACGGTTCCGTCCGCCTTGTGCGGATGTTTCCATGCCCAGATGCCGTTCTTGTCGTTTGTCTCCTTCAAGGTTCCGTCCGCAGTCCACTCCGCGCGGACAAGCGTTACATAACCTTCATCCTTCTCCGGCTCCTCATCAATCAGAGAGAACACTCTGGAAGCTCCTGCGAGTCCCATTGCGACCATGGAAACCTGCATGGATGCCTGCCCGATCGTCTGGGAAAGCTGTCTTGCCATTCCGAGGAACGAGACGATGATACCGATCGTAAGGACACCGTTTCCGCCGAGGCTTAAGTTCGGCGCTCCGCAGTAGACGAGAAGTCCGCCAACGATCGCCAGTACCACATACATCAGGTTGCCGACATTGTTTAAGATCGGCATCAGGGAGTTACCATAGCGGTTTGCAAGTTCTCCGTCGGAGAACAGTTTCTCATTTAACTTGTCGAAATCCTTCTTGCACTCTTCTTCATGACAGAACACCTTTACGACCTTCTGTCCCTGGATCATCTCTTCGATGAAACCTTCCTCTTTCGCGAGCGACTTCTGCTGCTCCATCATATAGCGGGAGCTCGCGCCGCCGAATTTCTTCGTGACCGTCAGCATAAGCACCGAGAACAGGCAGACCAGGATCGTCATCCACACGCTGTAGTAGATCATCATGAGGAACATGACTGTGATCGTCAAAGATGCCTGGAATACCATCGGAAGCGACTGACCGATCATCTGGCGGATCGCGTCCGTATCGTTCGTGTAGGTACTCATGATATCGCCGTGTGCATGTGTATCAAAATATTTGATCGGCAGGGACTGCATCTTATCGAACATGTCCACACGCAGATGCTTTAACGTTCCCTGTGTCACGATCGCCATGAGATGCGTGTAGGTGAACGCCGCTGCAACACCGAACGCGTAGATCGTGAGCATGGAGAGAATCGTCTGCATGAACGGCTGTTTCACACTTTCCATGCCCGATTTCAGGCCCGGAAGGATGCAGGTATCGATCAGCCGCTGTAAAAATACCGTCTGGACAACGGAAGCCGCCGCGCTGACGATAATGCAGCAGATGACCACGATCAGGTGGATCCTGTAATTCTGGAAGATATAGCGGAGCAGGCGGCCGAAAGTGCCTTTTTTCCTATTGTTCTGTTTTTCCATATCACTCTGCCTCCTTGCTCTTTGTCTGGGAATCATTGACTTCCCGGTAAATTCCGTTTAAAGCGAGAAGTTCTTCATGCGTACCGGACTCCACGATCCGTCCGCCGTCCATGACGAGAATGCGGTCCGCATCCTGCACAGAGGAGACACGCTGGGCGATGATGATCTTTGTGGTATCCGGAAGCTCATTCTTAAATGCCTGACGGATCAGGGCATCGGTCTTTGTGTCGACCGCAGAGGTGGAGTCATCGAGGATCAGGATCTTCGGCTTCTTTAAAAGAGCTCTCGCAATACAGAGACGCTGCTTCTGGCCGCCGGAGACGTTCGTTCCTCCCTGCTCGATGTAAGTGTCATAGCCGGCCGGGAACTGGGTGACGAACTCATCCGCCTGCGCAAGCTTGCATGCATGGATCAGCTCCTCGTCTGTGGCGTTCTTGTTGCCCCAGCGGAGGTTATCTTTGATCGTTCCCGAGAACAGGACGTTCTTCTGGAGAACGACGGCCACCGCGTCACGGAGCGCCTGGAGATCATATTCTCTCACATCGCGTCCACCGACTTTGACCGAACCTTCCGAGACGTCATAGAGACGCGGGATCAGCTGGATCAGGGAAGTCTTGGAGGAACCGGTTCCTCCGATGATCCCGATCGTAGCGCCGGACGGGATCTCAAGATCGATGTCCGTGAGCGCATATTTCTTGTTCTTTCCGGAATAGCGGAAGGAAACATGATCAAACTCGATGCTGCCGTCCTTCACTTCCTTCGCTCCGTTTTCCGGAGATCTCAGGACACTCTCATGTGTCAGGACCTCCGCGATACGGTCGCCGGATTCCTGCGCCATGCTGCACATAACAAATACCATGGACAGCATCATCATTGAAGACAGGATCTGGACGCCATAGCTGATCAGGGAGGAAAGTTCACCGGTCGAGAGCGATGTTCCGCCGGATCCGATGATGAGCTTCGCTCCAAAGAAGCTTACTAAAAGCATCGCAAGATAGATGCAGAACATCATGAGCGGGTTGTTCAATGCGAGGATCTTCTCTGCCATCGTGAAGTCTTTCCGGACTTCCTCTGCGGCTTTTCCGAACTTTTCCTTCTCGTAGTCTTCACGGACGAAGGATTTTACAACACGGATGCCGCCGACGTTTTCCTGGACGGAATTGTTTAAGGCATCATACTTCTTAAAGATCCGCTTGAAGATCGGATGTACATAGAAAAAGATGCCGAACAGCGCGATCGCGAGGACCGGGATCAGTGCCAGGAAGATGAAGGACATCCGGACATTGATACTCATGCTCATGATCACGGAGAAGATCATCATGAGCGGGGCACGGACTGCCATCCGGATGAGCATCTGATACGCATTCTGGACGTTTGTGACGTCGGTCGTCATTCTCGTGACCAGAGAGGACGATGAAAACTTGTCGATATCCGCAAACGCGAAATCCTGGGTTTTAAAATAGAGATCTCTCCGGAGGTTCTTTGCAAGTCCGCATCCGGCTGTTGCCGCGGATCTTGCGGAGAGGACTCCAAAACACAGGGACATGGTCGCAAGGACCAGAAGAAGCACGCCGTACTTTAAGATCGGTGTCATGGAAGTTCCCGTCATGTCATCGATGAGCTTTGACATGATGAGCGGGATCGTACATTCCAGCACGACCTCCATGGCAACGAACACGGGCGTCTCGATGGATGCCCGTTTATACTGGCGCACGCTTTTTAAAAGTGTTTTAACCATGAATCTTACCTCGTTTCCATATTATGATTTGTTATGATAAAAGTTCAAAAGGTTCGGTACAGCAAGTCCGTATCCTTGCAGAACCGGCTGTATCTTCCCCCTTTTGTCCTTATAACGGACTTTCTCCTTTCAGATAAGTCTTCTGTCTCCCGCTGCCGGAAAGAGAACAGAGTCTTATCTGACTAATCTGTATCAGGACATGTTCCGGATCATCCGGCTGATGACGCGGAAAAATGTCGCGAGATCATCCTCCGTGATCCCCGCGGTCAGCCTTCGTTCCGTCTCCTCCAGACTCTCCCGGATCATTTCCTGGTACTGGATTCCCTTTTCCGTCACAACGATCCGCTTTAATCTCGCATCGTAGGGAACCGTTTCCCGGCGGATCAGACCATTCTTTTCCATATCCTTTAAGATTTTTGTGGCCGTCGGCGGCCGCAGGCTGTATTCTTCCTCAACATCTTTCTGGAACACATCCGTGTCCATGCTTCTCGCCAGAATAAAATGAAGCGTTTTTCCCTGCGCGGGGCTCAGAGTGTCGTGAAAAGAAAAGGTACTGAAATGCCTCCGGATCAAATTGGACAGCATTCCGATACTTCTGCCAACAGTTTCTTTCATAAATCAAAATCCCCCTTTAAAAAAGAATGTGCCGCAGCTCATTCTCGCACCGAGCGTGATCGCTATCATCTTTGTCTGCCTCATATTTCAGCGCTTCTTTCCATTCTCCGCTCTGACCGTAAGAAAATGTGAAACCAAAATCAGAGTTCCTGTCGTCTCCGACCGTATTCCATTGATTTTATTCTTAGCAAATACTTAGTAAACTAATTTGTTAGCTTGCTAAGTATCATAAAACATCCATCATTTAATGTCAACGAAAAAATTGTGAAAATTCTGTGAGGAAATCATTACATGAAACTCCATATGGGAATGTGAATAAGAGCATATAAGAATATTGTATACAATTTGTGCATGTTTCCGAAAATGAAAAAAATGGAAAAAAAGACTTACGAAGACCGGAAAAATATTGTATACTGCGTTCACATAGAGATTGGAAACGCAGTGAGATGCACACAAAAAGCAGTGGAGTCGCAACGAGTTTTGTTGACTTCGCTGCTTTTTTCTGCCCCTTGCAGTGAGAAGCGCATCCGGAAGAAAAGACATTCCATATGCTTTTCCGATCATGAAAAAGAATATGTACGCTGGCACGTACAATAACCAAAAACACAATTTCACAAAGAGGAGAAAAAGTATGCCAAAAAATAAAAGAGAAAGTCTGATCTACACCGTATTAATGTGCTTTACTATGGTGCTCTGGATGAGCATCTACAATGTAACCCTTCACATGGGAGCTCTGAACCTGACCACGATCCGCGAAGCATGGATCGGTTTCCCGATCGCCTACGTGTTTGCGATGTGCATGGACTGGTTCGTCGTATCAGGCCCGGCAAAGGGATTCGCATTCCGTTTTCTCGTTAAGCCGGAAAGCCCGGTATTACACAAAGTGATCGCAGTTTCCTGCTCCATGGTCGTTCCGATGGTGATCATCATGTCCATGTACGGAGCTCTTGAGGGATGTGTAAAGAGCGGAAACTTCAATCTGCTCCTGAGCATCTGGCTGACAAACATTCCGAAGAACTTTATCATGGCTCTTCCGTTCCAGCTCCTCGTTGCAGGACCGCTTGTACGCCGCGTATTCCGCGGAGCATTCCCGGAAGGAACTGTGTTAGCATGATCGGATAAAAGCTGATCTGCGACAAAAATTTTTGTTATAGATCTCAAAAACGCCCTATCGGCAGAATGCAGCAATCTTTGCGAGTGAACCCATTGAAAAACAAAAGACACAATGCGAGATTGAATTTTTCAATCAGCACTGCGTCTTAGCGTCTGGCTCTTCCGTCTTTCCGGTCATGACCTGATTTCTTGTTTTTGTAACCGTTCGGTTACTTTGTATTATAGCAACCGAACGGTTACTTGTCAAGATAAAAGAAGACGTTCGGCGGAAACTGTTTCATGAGGAATAACATCATGCCGCCGCATTCGCATTCACCTGGTCGATCACCTTCCGGATCCCCATCCATACAGACAGATCTGTGAAGACATCCACAATACTTCCCTGATCTGTAAACGGGGAATCCTGAAGAACAGACAGATCCTTCATCATTCCATTCTGGACAATATATTCCACAATCTGGTTCACAAAATAGATCTGCCGGCTGTCAAGGTTGGTGCTGTCCAGATATTCTGAAAACGCCTGTTTCGCCGCATTCATATCGAGACCGACGATTCCCCGTACAAACTCACCGAGTGGCTTTTCCCCATACTCCGCCTCATAATCTGCCTTCGTTCCGAGATCACTCCAGAGGATCTTTTCCAGCTCCTTCACATCTTCGGAATTCAGCGGGATATTTCCTTTCAGCTTCGCAATCACTGATTCATTCTGATGTTCCCGGATATAGAACTCCGCCTTTGCCTTATAATTTTTCAGATCATCATTTTCGAGCTCCGATTCGTTCCACTCCGTAGATAAAACTTCATCATCCATATTCGTCTCATAAATGATATACTCTTTCGGAATGTACTTCACGAGATCACGCAGATTTTTCCGTATTTTTTCAAAATCATTGACATCCGCACGATCCAGATAATCTGTATGGAGGATCTGCTCAATCAACGGTGCCTGTTTTGTAATCTCCGGAATATTTGCAACCTTTGTAAGACCCCTTGCTCGTTTTATAAGATCATGTTTCCCCCTGGAATATTTCTTTCCGGCCAGATACGCCAGCTCAATTCCGTACATCAGTGCATCAAAACGGAGCGCCTGCGCATCATCTTTTTCCGGTTCAATCAACGGTGCCAGTTCATCCCGAGCTACCAAAGTATCCGCATAAGTCAGCGCCTGATAGTTCTCTCCTGATGAATACAGTTCCACGTATTTTAAATGCTGACGGACTGCAAAATTATCCCGATTCAGCTCGCGCACCTTTCCGGTCATATCTTCAATAAGCGAACTGCGGAATTTTTTTAGTTGTTCTGTCTGATATGCGAGATCCTGAAGCTTGTACGACATTTCGAATTTCAGCTGAAAAATCGCCCCCTGAACCGCAATCGTATTCGCTGTCGATTTTCCTTTGTTCATCCGGAAAAATTCAAAATTCCCACAAAAATCAAAGATATAAAACTTGTCCTTATCTGCACCATCCATAAGTCCCGGACAAAGTCTCGTTCCGCGTCCGATCATCTGCCAGAATTTTGCCTTACTCATAACTTTTTTGAAGAATACAAGGTTTAAGACCTCCGGAACATCAATTCCAGTATCCAGCATATCAACCGATATCGCGATCTGCGGCATTTTCTTTGGATCTGAAAATTCATCGATCGCACTCTGCGCATAGTTCAGATAATTATCTATCACTTTTGCATAGTCTTTCAAGTGTGGATATTCTTTTCCAAACACCTCAAGAATTTTCTCTGCATGCCGGTGGTTCTTCGCAAAAATGATCGTCTTTCCGATCTTATTCCCATAATCCACGCGAAGCCCATTTGTCATCAAAATATTCAAGACTTCACGAATCGTATCTTCATTAAACACCCAGTCATTAAGTGCCGAAGAATTGATCTGCTCCGGAAGATTTCCATCTTCTGTCTCAAAAGTCTCCTCGTACTCCTGCTTATCCTCCTCAGAAAGTTCATCGTAGACAATCCCATTTTCAATAAATTTTAACCTCGTCTCGATCGACATAAAATCCACAAGATAACCATCTTTTACCGCCTGAGCCAGCTCATATCCATATGTCGGCACACCACTTTCCAATTCAAAGATTTCATATGTATTCTTATCGATCTCATCCTTCGGAGTTGCGGTAAGTCCGACAAGCGGGGCATCAAAATAATTGAAAATATCCCGGTATTTATTGTAAATGGATCGATGTGCCTCATCACAGATCACAAGGTCAAAATGTCCGCATGTAAACAATTTTCCATCTTCATCCTGAACCATATCAATGCAGTTCATCATCGTCTGGTAGGTGGAAAAGACACAATGCGCGCCATAATTATCTTTCTCTTCGCAGAGATTCGTGACGGAAAAATCCGGCAGAAGATTGACAAAACTTCTTTTCGCCTGTGTTACCAGGCTGTTCCGGTCTGCAAGAAACAGTACATTTTTGATCCATCCATGATTCAGAAGGACTTTGACAAGCGCGATCACGGTTCTCGTCTTTCCGGAACCGGTTGCCATGACAAGTAGCGCTTTCCTGCGATTTTTCCGATCAAAGCTATCGCAGACTGCTTTCACCGCTGCCTCCTGATAATAGCGCCCGGCAATCTTTTTATCGACAAAAATATTCGTCAAGCCGGTACGCATGGACTGCAGATTGAACAGTTTTTCCAGATCACGCTTTGAATAGATGGAAGCAACCTTCCGCTCCGGATACTGGTTATCCGAAATCCGCGTTTCGAATCCATTTGTCAGGAATACCACAGGTCTTCTTCCCTGCTGTTTTTCGATCAGATCCGCGTATAATTTCGCCTGCTGCCGTCCCTTGCTCACATCCACACAGGTCCGCTTTGCCTCGATGATCGCAAGCGCCTTTCCATCATCCCCATAGAGAACATAATCTGCAAATCCAGTCTCGCTCTTATTCGGCATTCCCGGGATTTCCACTTCATTCAGCCAGTTTTTCCCCTCGATCCAACCGGCATCCTCCAGCATGGCATCGATGTAAAGTTTTCTTGTCTTATATTCCGAAATATCAAGCGGTTTCGGCACATAGGTCGGCTGCTGCTCTTCTCTTCGTGCCGTCAGCTCTGCCTTTAACGCCTGGTTTTCTTTGATCAGTGTTTCCAGGTCGATCTCCGGTGTCTGCGGCTTTATAGCGACTGGTTTCGTCTCTGTCTTACCCAGCAGTTTTTCATCAAATGCCCGTTCTGTATATTGATCTGCATAGCAATACGCTACATAATCCATGAAAACAAACAGATTTTCCAGACACAGCGCCGCCTGCTCCTTCGATACCCGTTTTCCTGTATGAGCCGCTGTATTTCCCATTTTCCGGATAAAATCCAACCGCTGCCATAAATCATTATCCACAAGATCCCGGAAATCTTCCGCACTCATCAGGCTGACCAGCTTATCATCCCATGGTTTCGTCAGCGAGCTGTCAACCGAATACATCCACTTGATTGCAAATTCCATCGCCCGACGGCAGTTTAAAACAGATGCAGACTCATCAATGGAAAAAATCCGCTCCGCTGCGATCGCTGTATCGGCAAAACTTTTGAATTTTGGTTCATCCTTTAAAAAATCAAAGTTCGTCATGATGACACCTCCTGTTCGGGTGTATGACTTTTTTATTACCGTCCGTACAGCACGTGCACAGACTGATTGAATCATTACAAGATTTTCTTTTCTCTGTAGCTTTCAAAAATGTACGATGGATTTTCATAGTAAACACTGCTGTTATAGTCATCAATTTTCGGGCTGATAAAAGAATTATAAACCTGCATCAGTGCATCGATCACACTGATTTTTTCGTTTTCCGCAACCTTCTTGATCAGCCTTTTATAAACTTTTCCAATTTCCCAGTAAGTCGGAATTGTATACTGACAATCTCCTACATTATCAAAACTGCCTTTTTTGATACCTGACTCCGCAATGAAATCATCGCTGACACGGTCCATGTTATCACAATGATAGACATCCGCAAGATCATAAATCTTTTCCAGACGTTTTTTCCCTAATGCGTTTACAACATCTGCTCTTTTGTTTGTTGTCTTCCTGGCAATATAATCGATCAAACTGCATGTAAAAAAGAGATCGTTGTCTTTCTGCGGTTCTCGCCCTGTTTCCTGCATTATTGAATCACCTCATAATCTCTATATTCCAAACACTTCAAGGCATCTTCGGTACAAAAATTAATCTGATGTGTTGGATATTTAAACTTCGCCAATACCCAGAACTGTTCCCTGGTGATACTTCCATCAATAAAATCAGAAATGTAGCTGTAAATCTGGTCATCCGCCATCGCTCCGATCACG
The DNA here is from genome assembly GCF_045062245.2 of Pilosibacter rotomagensis. Classification (NCBI taxonomy): domain Bacteria; kingdom Bacillati; phylum Bacillota; class Clostridia; order Eubacteriales; family Clostridiaceae; genus Pilosibacter; species Pilosibacter rotomagensis. The sequence continues at coordinate 2,500,001 of NZ_CM170323.1, forward strand.
ATATCGTATGAATGAGGTTGTCCATTCCGGCATGCGACAATAAAATCCAGCCATTCTTCTGTCATCGTGGAAAATTCTTTGATATTCAGTTTTGTATTCAGGCGCACGTCATATACTGAGACAATTTTTGTATCATATCTTCTCGCCCAGCGAATCGCCTGTTCCCTGATCACTGTACAGTAGAATCCAGGACCAAAGTCCTTCGTATTTCTCCCGATCCGAATTTCCGGTTCCCTCACCGGCATGTAGCCGCCGTGATAAACTGTCATTTTAGGCATAAGTAGTGTCCTTTCTATGAATTTTGCATGAAATAGTCGAATATTAACTGGTATTGGGTTGACAGGTGTGCGTATGCGGATGATATTGCAATTTTGATTTGTCGACTTGATTGATAAAATCACCGAACTCATCTTGCAACGTCTTTGGCGGCAACATCAATTGTAATTTATTATATTTTCCAACATTGAAATGCTGTTGCGCTGCCCCGCCAATCCCTTCATCTATCTGTTTTTTTCCATGTGGCATATTTGTAAAGGTACATAAATAATAAGGATTTACTTTTTCACAATCTGGATGAGCAATTATAATATCAACTGCATTACATCCCGCATATTCTTCTGTAACAACACAGGCGGTACCGGGTGCACCAGACCTTACTATTAACAAATCATTCTCTTTAAGAGTAGATTTTGAATTCTTCAGATGTCCTTCTTTAGTAAAATATACCCAATCAATATCTTTAATAAATCCCGCACCTATATTAAGAGAGCGAAAAGCTCTTACGCCTTCACTTTCATCTGTATAATACTGGGATGGCTTTATAACAACACCAACTTGGACATCTGCAACATCTTCAACATTTACAACATTCCAATTTTTAGAATTATTTTCATCCCCAAACATCTCGACAAATCGGGCTCTAACTAACTTGTCTAATTGCTCCAGTTGTCTTTGTCGATCTTGAATAATAGAGTAAATCCGTTCTAAATTTGATGCGTACTTCCGCTGAAGTTCAAGATTAATTTCTGGAACTTGAATTTCTTCAAGGACTTTTCGTCCAATCGCTTTAAATGTGCTTCCTGTTCCTTTTTGATTTAATTCATTATTTTTTCCTTTGAGCAACCAAAATATAAATTCTGATGACACTTTTTCTTCATTTGGTGTTAATGCTGCAACTCCCCTTCCAATACAACATTTTTCTTTAGCATAATTCATTGCACCTATGGGAGCACGAACCGAAATTAAAATATCTTCTGCTTTTGCTACTTTGGTAGGTTTATTACACCATACACGTGTAATTGGATAACGTTCTCCGAAATCAGCGTTTCCTTGAAAAAACGGAATTCCATCACCAATTTCATTGTAACTACTCGATTCCGGAGATTGGCCCATATTTATTGTACATACGTCTTTAAGCGCTATATAATTCATCATTTCATCCCCACAAACCTGAATTGATCAGGCAATGTACTTCTGATGGGATGTTTTTACATTCGACTGGTTGACCATAGCGTACTGCATTGTGGTATCGATCTGTGAATGTCCGAGGATTTTCTGGACCTGCTCAATCGGCATTCCTTTGTCGATTGCACGAGTCGCCATGGTACGGCGGAATTTATGGGGATGAATTCTTGTCAGATTGATCTTTTTTCCAAGTCTCCGCAGTCTGATCTCGACACCACTGATCTTTAAGCGGGCATGAGGTGCGTCCAGTGTTACAAACAATGCCGGGTTGTCATCAAAACGGCTGTTTAAATAATTTTGCAGATGCAGCTTTGCCTTCGCGTCAAAGTATACTTTGCGCTCCTTATCACCTTTTCCGAACACCACACATTCCCTGGCCTCAAAATCCACATCTTTAATGTTTAGATTTACCAGTTCCCCGACACGGATTCCTGTTGAATACAACAGATCAATGATTGCCAGGTCTCGAACACAGCAGCAATGATCCCGCAGCTGCTCAATCCCCTCGTCGGAAATCACTTCCTTCACCTGCTGTTTCGTCTTGATTTTGTGGATCCGACGCATTGGGCTCTTCAGGACATAATCCTCTTCTTCCAGCCATGAGAAAAAGCTTGAAATGTTCCGCCGAATGTTATCGATTGTGGATTTCCCACAGTTATTGATCTTTTGATATTCCGAAAGATATGTCCGGATCTCTTCCGTTGTAATCTTTCTGACCGGCGTCTTTAGCATCTGAAACATTTTCTCTACGGTGACACGGTAATATTGAAGCGTTCTCTCGGAACATCCTTCGATTTTCTTTGCATCCAGGAACATCTGCAAGTAGGTATCATTCGTAGTCTCTACTTTAGTTGTTTCCGGCTGTGCCAGATTTTTCAACAGAACCTCCTGCAGTTTCTTCATCTGTGAAATATTCAGGTATTCTGCCATCTGATTTAAGATGTTTACAAGTTTTTCTTCCATATCGGTATACTCCTTCCTTTGTATACCAACATCCTACTCCTGCAAATGCCATATATTTTTAATCCGGTGCAACTGTTTCATACCTCACAGTTATGATCGGGTCAATATTTCCCAATCCCCATTGCGCTTTCCATTTTTCCTTTGAATCAGTCCTTTTTGCTTTAAAGACCCCATTCTTGTCTTGATCGTGCGCTCTGATTTTCCCAATGCAGCAGCCAAAGCTTTTTGAGTGATTCGCGGATTCTCTTCGATGACCTTCATTACAGCCATCTCTTCCAAAGTGCAATTCAAAATATTATCTATACACTTTGAACTCTCCGCATTCTCACTTTGAATCATCCTATCATCCCGATAATCCACACGCAAATAGCGGTTCTTTAATTCATGATTCATATTCATCAACAGATTTTCAAAAAACTGTTCCAGATATTTTGTTGTTGCATGAATCCCCAACTGAAAATTATTATAATTGGATCGAACCAGCGCATTTCGAAAATACCATGAATGCTCTGCAAATACATCACTGTTGACCCGTAATCCAAATGCCTTCAGATATTGAATAACAAAAATTGCTGTGGTACGGGTGTTTCCCTCACCAAATGGATGAATCTGCCAGATTCCGGATGTAAATGCCGCAATATGTTTCATTGCATCTGCAACTGAAACTGTTTCATACGGGAACTGTTTTTCCTGTGAAAAATCGTAATCCAATGCAGCCTGTATTTCATTATAAGAAGCGTAATAAACGGTTTTCCCGTTTAAAATCCACTCATCTTTTGTGATATTGTAGCTGCGCAGCCGCCCTGCATGCGGGAATACCCCTGTAAATAAACGTTTATGAATGTTGATATAAAATGCAGGTGAAAGCTGAAATGTTTTCTCTCCCAATAATTCCACAATGTGCAGCGAAACGAGGTCTGCCTCCTGTGTCCTCTCTTCGACATCGGTAAGGTGTCCTTTCCGTTTTTCATAGTATATCTGAATCCGTGTTTTCGCCGCATTCATGTCAATCCTGCCTTCGATATGTCCTTTGGCAATTTTCAACAAATATTCTGAGATCTTTAATCCATCCACATCCTGCAAACCGATTGCAGTCTGCCATGCAGCACTTTTTTCAGCCAGCCCTGAATCTCCCTGACGGATATATTGATCCAAAGCAAGTTTCCATTCCTGCGATTTCCCCATGCATTCACCTTCTGTCACTCAAATTTATCCGAAATATTGCTGCATCAGGCTGTCAAACAGAAGCTGCGCCTCATCGAGTGCCTTTTTGACGGAATCTTTTGATTTGTCGACTTGTTCAACAAACTCGGCAAACTGCTCCTGTAAATCTATTGGTGGCACAATAAACTCTTTCTCCTCAAGTTTTGACTTAGATAATATTCCTTTTAAAGACATGTTTATCTCTTCAACTAAATAATCTTTAGACAACTGCAACATTACATATAAAAATAAAATATTATATTCTTTGGATATAACTGCATTAATCTGTTGATTGAAGGCCACTGTTCTATCAGTAACACAAACTTTTCCTATACTTGCAATACTTCCAGCTATGCAAGCCATTAAAATGGAGTTTTTACCCACTGTCCTTCCAACTTTTATTCCCTCTTCTGAAAGACTTTCCGTTGCTTTAGTTGGATTAATCATCTCAGGCACAATATTATCTGTTTTAATCCATTCTACATAATCGCCATAATATTCTTGAGCTGCTCTCGGCGGAGTATTTCCTGTAACAACCTTACATGTGTCTTTCAGCATACTCTTTGGAAACCCAAAAGGATTACTTCTTGGATCACCAAACATCTCGACAAATCGGGCTCTGATCAATTCATCGAAACATATTAGCTCCTTCCTTCTCATGTCAATGTTCTTTTGAATGTTATCCAAACATCGAATTATTTCATCTTGAGCCGAAACATCAATCAACGGTAAAATCATTTTCTTTAAATGACTAGGTCCATAATTCAATTGTGCTGATCCAGTAATTTCTTTAGCAAGTTGCTCTTTAAAATGTTGCGATTTGAGATAATACATAAAATATTTTATTCTAAGCTTATCTCCATTGATCACTTTAAATCTAATAGTACTTGTATTCATACATAATGGAAGCATTGCTTCCTCAATAAAGCCCATTTTTTTATCAATATACTCAACTTTTATTCCCGAACTTGCCACGACAAAGTCACCAGCATCACATAAAAAGTGCTTATATTTTCCATAGGCTTCATCTTCTGAAATATACCGTGTAGAAGTTGACAAATCAACTTTCCCATCAACCAAATTAGCTACATTAAGTAGCTTTACACCCGATGTCGTATACTGTGTATTTCTCACACCTGGACCCTCTTGGAAGAACAACACGTCCGACATCTTTACCCAGTTTTTCTCCATCTACCTCATCCCTACAAACCTGAATTGTCCATTTTCCATCTCCGAAAATCTCCCAATTCCATATTCTCTTTCCATCATCTTCTACAACCCCAGCAGTCTTTCCAGCTCATCCATCTCTTCCCCGATCTTCATCTCCAGCTCCCGAAGCTCGGTCATGATCTCCAGCGTAGACGGGTATTCTACCGGAACATACTCGATCTTCTTATATTTATTGATGGAGAGGTCATAATCGTTCTCCACAATTTCTTCCTTCGGGACGAAAAAGCTCTGCTCGGTGCGTTCACGGTCTGTCTCCTTTTCCAGATGATGGAATCGCTCAATAATGTCCGGAATATCATTCTCAGAAATTTCACTTCTCTTATCGTCAAGACTGAGTCCATCTGCTTTCATGTCGTAAAACCAGACTTTGTCGGTGCCGCCATGACCGGTCTTTGTAAAGATCAGGATTGCAGTAGAAACTCCTGCATAGGGTTTAAATACCCCAGACGGCATGGAGATGACGGCTTCCAGGCGGTTGTTCTCGATCAGCTCTTTCCGGATCGCCTTGTGTGCGGTCGATGATCCGAATAATACGCCATCCGGGACGATGCAGGCGCACCGGCCGCCGATTTTCAGCATTCTTAAGAAAAGTGCCAGGAACAGAAGCTCTGTTTTCTTTGTTTTGCAGACTTTTAAGAGATCCGCAGATACGATGTCGTAATCGAGGCTACCCTTAAACGGCGGATTGGCAAGAATCAGGCTGTACTTCTCTTTGTCCGGATTCTGGTCACTCAGGCTGTCACGATACTCGATCGATGGATTTTCCACACCGTGGGTCATCATGTTCATGGCACCAATTCGAAGCATCGTACGGTCCATATCATAGCCATGAAACATATGATTCATATAATGGTCTTTGTTCGCCTTATCAAATAAGACTTCTTTTTTGCAATTCTCCCGCAGATATTCGCTGGCTGTCACCAAAAAGCCGGATGTACCGCAGGCCGGGTCACAGATCACATCATCTGGCTTTGGCTGCATCATGTCGACGATCATCCGGATAATGTGTCTCGGAGTCCGGAACTGTCCGTTTACACCTGCTGTTGCAAGTTTTGATAATAAATATTCATAGACATCGCCCCTGGTATCCGCTTTCTTTAACTGTTCCATCTGTTCGTAAACACCATCCAGCGCATTCACGATCTTATCCAGCATAAGCGGTGTCGGAACTTTGAAGATCGCGTCTCCCATGTACTTTGAATAGGCGCTTTCTTTATTTCCATGAAGATTTTTCATGAACGGAAATACAAGTTCCTGCATGTTTGCATACATCTTTTCCGCCGGGAAATCATGGAACACACTCCATTTTAACTGATTTCCATCAACCATCCGCTCACCAATCTGCACTTGTCCCGCAAAAATACTCTTATAAGGAATTCCGAGCATCGCTGCTTCCTTTGCATGAGTATTATCCGCATCATCCAGATCCCGGATGAACATCAGATACGTCATCTGCTCGATTACCTCCAGCGGATTCGTCAGACCGCCTGTCCAGAATATCTCCCATAAACTGTCTATTTTATTTTTCAGTTCTCCTGTTACCATCTTTTTTTCCTCATCTTCCACTAAAATAAAAAGCTCTGCGCTTACTTTTATTCCCAATTCTTGCAGAAATGCTCTTTTATATTCCTGTTTATTATCATAAGTATAAAGCATCTGTCGCTATAAATCAACAAATCTACTTTGTCGAACTGCTCTTTCGTTACTGTACAGGGTCTCCGCGTTCTTTCTATAATAAATACACTTCCCCCGCACTTTCTGTCACATCCCCACGAAACTCCGCAAAAATCCACCAAAACTAAGGCTTTCGGCTTCTTGACAATCCCAATTCTACACGCTATAATACAGAGAATGTAAAGCTAAAAATTATAAAGGGTCATTCTGCCCCGAAACAATAAGAAAGGTAAGACGTCATGGCTGATAAGAAACATATTTTAACTTATGCAGGACTGAAAAAATACGAGGATGAGCTTCAGGATCTGAAAGTAAACCGCCGTCGTGAGATTGCCCAGAAGATCAAAGAGGCAAGAGAACAGGGAGACTTATCCGAGAACGCCGAGTACGATGCTGCGAAAGATGAGCAGAGAGATATTGAGTTAAGAATCGAAGAGCTCGAGAAGCTGTTAAAGAACGCGGAGGTCGTTGTTGAGGACGAGGTAAACCTTGACAAGATCAACGTCGGATGTATCGTAAAGGTTTACGATGTCGATTTCGACGAGGAGATGGAATTCAAGCTCGTTGGTTCCACAGAGGCAAACAGCCTTGAGAATAAGATCTCCAACGAGTCCCCGGTCGGACACGCGCTGATCGGAAAACGCGTTGGCGACGTTGTTGACGTCGAGACACAATCCGGAATCATTCAGTACAAGGTACTTGATATTAAGAGAGTAGACTAAAGGAGAAAAGAAAAGTGGCTGAACAGCAGAATCAGAACAAGAATGCAAATGCAAAAGAGCAGGATATCCACCAGCTCTTAAAGGTGCGCCGCGAAAAGCTTGCTGAATTACAGGCAGAGGGCAAGGACCCGTTCCAGATCACAAAGTATGATCAGGATACTCACAGCGCAGATATCAAAGACAATTACGCAGAATATGACGGAAAGGAAGTTTCCATCGCCGGACGTATCATGTCCAAGCGTGTGATGGGTAAAGCTTCTTTCTGCAACGTCCAGGACCTCAAGGGCAACATCCAGTGCTATGTATCCCGTGATGAGCTCGGTGACGATTCCTACAAAGACTTCAAGAAGATGGATATCGGCGATATCGTCGGCATCAAAGGCTTTGTATTCACAACAAAGATGGGCGAGATCTCTGTTCATGCCCATTCCGTAACTCTGCTCTCCAAGAGCTTACAGATCCTTCCGGAGAAATACCACGGACTCACAAACACAGATACCCGTTACCGTCAGAGATATGTGGACCTGATTATGAACGAGGACGTAAAGAAGACATTCGTGATGCGTTCCAAGATCATCAGCTGCATCCGCAGATATTTAGATAACCTCGGATTCCTCGAGGTTGAGACTCCGATGCTCGTTGCAAATGCCGGCGGTGCTGCTGCAAGACCGTTCGAGACTCACTACAATGCACTTGACGAGGACGTTAAACTTCGTATCTCCCTCGAGCTCTACTTAAAGAGACTCATCGTCGGCGGTATGGAGCGTGTTTACGAGATCGGCCGTGTATTCCGTAACGAAGGTCTTGACACAAGACACAACCCGGAATTCACTCTGATGGAGTTATACCAGGCATATACAGACTACAAGGGAATGATGGACCTCACCGAGAACATGTTCCGTCATATCGCAGAGCAGATCTGCGGATCCACAACGATCCCGTATGCGGATGTTGAGATCGACCTTGGAAAGCCGTTCGAGCGCCTGACCATGATCGATGCGATCAAGAAATACACCGGTATTGATTTCAACGAGATCACGACAACTGAGGAAGCAAAGAAATTAGCGGATGAGAAGGGCGTTCACTACGAAGATCGTCACGTTCGCGGCGACATCATCAACCTCTTCTTCGAGGAGTTCGTTGAGGAGCACCTGATCCAGCCGACCTTCATCACAGACCATCCGATCGAGATCTCCCCGCTTACCAAGAAGAAACCAGATCATCCGGAGCAGGTTGAGCGTTTCGAGCTCTATATCTATGCCCGTGAGATGTGTAACGCATACTCCGAGTTAAACGACCCGATCGACCAGAGAGAGCGTTTCAAAGCACAGGAGGCTGCTCTTGCTGCCGGTGATGACGAGGCAAACACAACAGATGAGGACTTCTTAAATGCCCTTGAGATCGGTATGCCGCCGACCGGTGGTATCGGATACGGTATCGACCGTCTTGTTATGTTATTTACAAACTCCCCGGCGATCCGTGACGTACTGCTCTTCCCGACAATGAAGTCCTTAGACACAAAGAAGTCTGAGAAACCGGTCGTTAAGACATCCGAGAACGCAGCTCCGGAAGTCATCGACTTCTCCAAAGTTGTGATCGAGCCGATGTTCGCTGATTATGTTGATTTCGAGACATTCAGCAAGTGCGATTTCCGCGCTGTTAAGGTAAAAGCCTGCGAAGCAGTCAAGAAGAGCAAAAAGCTCCTTCAGTTCACACTCGATGACGGAACCGGCACAGACCGCACGATCTTAAGCGGTATCCATGCTTTCTACGAGCCGGAAGAGCTTGTCGGAAAGACCCTGATCGCGATCACAAACCTTCCGCCGAGAGCCATGATGGGAATCGATTCCTGCGGTATGCTGCTTAGTGCAATCCATACTGAAGAGGGCGAGGAGAAGTTAAACCTTCTCATGGTTGATAACCATATCCCGGCTGGTGCGAAGCTGTACTAATTAAAAGAAATATTCGGATAACAAAAGAAGTGGGCAGTTCCTGTTGGGGCTGTCCACTTCGTTGTTTTATAATTCTTATTATTCTAAATCCATATTGGTCAGTTGCCTGATCTGATCACGCCTGTTATAAATAACAGCCGTCACCTGGACTCTGCGATTTTCATCAGCTGGTTTCCAATTTCTTTTCTTAATTTATTTGGTGATCTGGAACGATCGGTTGATCGGGGAGGCAAGGTAATTGCCGCCGAGAACGACTACGGTCATCGTGTAACGCCCCGGCTCAGTCGGCGGGGTTGTGGTGCTGGAGTATGCTCTCCATTTACTTGTAAATCCAGAGTAGAGCACGCTGACGCTGGACTGGTCGCCAACTCTCTCCCCGCCGATCTCGAGATGTGCGCCAAAATCAGCACCCGCCGCTTCCGCTGCGGAGATCTTTTTGCCGATACTCTGGTTCCATACAAGCTTTGCCTTGTCAGCCTTTAAGACAAGAGCGCCGGCGCCGACACCCGTATTGTAGTTCTTATTGTCGGTGACTGCTGTCACGCTGTAAATTCCAGCATGATTCGGGGCACCGATACTGATCCGGAGATTATCAGCGATGGACGGAAGCTTGTTGATCACCTTGATGACCTGTCCCAGAGCGCCGGTATCCACACCGATCTTCTTAAGCACATCGATCACTTCACTGGCATTTAGAAGCTTTCTAAGCTCACCGACCGTGATGCCATTCTGCAGCATTTCTGTCAGGGTTGGCTGATTTAAGCTTTCCAGCGCCTTATCTACGATCTTGATGACAGTGCTGTTGGAGGTATACTGTTCCGGAAGCTCCAGATAAACGCCTGTAGTCACATTGCTGGTGATTCCGGCGTAGATGATATACAGGTTGAACTGATCCTCCGGATCCGTAGAGACAAGCTCTCCGCCCTTCACAGCCTCGCTCACATATCTGCTGGCGCTGTTGACGCTGACCTTCACATTTGCTTTGTTGATGGTCACGCTGCCCTCAGCTTCTTCACTTGCGCGATACTCCGAATTTCCCTTGAAGGTCACTTTGATCTTCTGCTCGCCTGCGCCGATCTGCGGGAAGCTTCCGAGAACCTTTCCGCCGAGCTCATAGCTTTTTCCTTCAAACGGAACATCGTCCCTGATTCCTTCTCCGTTCAGGAATTTGTCAGCAAAGCTGTCACCGAGCTCGCTGCTCAAACCGTCCAGAAGAGAAAGTCTCGCATTGTAGGAAAAAGTGAAATCGTCAACAGACAGTGTGTCCCACTCCGGAAGCTCGGAATTTTCCCAGTCGATCACATTGTCAAGAACCGCCTGTTTTACTGCTTCCACATCCTTATTATATGTGAAGGAGATTTCGCTCTTTAATACGACTTTACTGTTGATCCGGTTGTCCGTCACTGCTACTGATACCGTCACGCTGCCCGGCGCATAATTCCTGCTTCCGCCCCAGGAAATACGGATCTTCCAGCTTCCCGGGCCGAATTTCTTTGTTACAAGTGACTCATCATCGAGCGGTTTGAAATTTTCAATGAGCCCGGAAGGATCTGCATTGTACTTCACCTCGAACTCATCAAAATCCACTTCCGGTTCTGTGGACTCCACTACAGCCTCGTAGATCGCTTTTGCTGTTGCAGTATAATCGATATTCTGATCATGATCAAAAACAAGCCCTACTTCGTAAGGAGCCTCTTTCAGATTGAACTTCATCTGCTCCCGTTCCGTCATGGTCACGTCTGTCTCTTTTTCAAAACCGGAATACTCCTCATTGCCGTCCCATAAAATACGGATCTTCTGTTTTCCTGCCGGGATTGCCGGATAGGTCAGGAGATTCACCGTCTCCCCGTCCAGTGCGACCCAGTTCTTTCCGAGATTTCCTACAGAGCCTGACTCAGCTTTACCGTAGTACTGGATCGTCACATCGTCACAGGTAATAAACTCCGCATTGGAAGCTGAAAAAACTCTCGTGAAGATCTCTTCTTTCGTCTCTTCGGCATTAAGGGTTCCGTCCTCGTCATATATCAGCGGAATTTCCTGATCCCGGAGCAGTTCGCAATCCACGGTAGGTTTTGCTGTTTTTCTGATTGTGAATTTTTTCTCTCCTGTGCGTACCTTATATTCACCATCCGCATTGTCTGCCAGCGCCGGATGGATATAGGTGTGAGTCACAAAGTATTTTTTTGTTGTACTTTCAAATCCGCCTACTGATCCCCAGGCGGTATTTTTCAGCAGACCACCATCTTCCTTTCCAACACACTCGTACTCCCATTCCAGTGTATCTTCACTGTCCGGGAGCAGCGTTTCTGTCAGAATCTGATTCACAGTCTCCGTATCTGTTCCAGCCGGAATACATACCTCCGGATTTTCAGCGCCGAATGCTGTCAGACAGAATGCCTGCAGCAGAACAAAAAGTGCCAGTAACGCAATCATGATTGGATGAAGCGTTTGCTTTTTCATATTTGTACCTCATGTTTCTCTTTAATTTTTTTATTTTTCTTTACTTCTCTTTTTCATCACAAGACCTGCCGCCAGAAGGATTGCGCCTGCGGAGAGCAGGATCCCTACCGGCCACCACAGCTGTCCTGTCTGGGGAAGCTTCTTTTCGTTCTCCACGGTTGTCTCCGTAGATGTCTCTGTTTCACTCTCTGCCGTACTCTCCTCCACTCTGGTTTCCGACTGTGTCTCCGCATCTGTGATCGTCACCGTCTCGTCAGCCGCTGTTGTGATCGTCGGCTTCTTATTCGGAGTCGGATCCCAGTCGTCATCATCGCTGTCATCATAATAACGGGTCGGAGAGGTCGGATTCGATGGATCCGTCGGGTTTGTGGGTTCGGTCGGATTCGTCGGTTCCGTTGGGTTTGTCGGATTTTCCGGTTCTTCAATGTCACACTTGATATCTGCTTCCGCCGCGGCACCGCCCGCTTCCACGAGAACCGGTGCCGGAATGTAGGTCTTGCCGCCAACGGTCATCGGATCCCCCGTCACAAGGTAGAGAGCCTCTCCATCCGGGAGATTCCGAAAAACCACATGCTTTCCGCTTCCCGTTCCGGTCCGGTAAGGCTGGATCCCCTGCGCCTTCACAAAATTTGTAAGAGTGATCGCAGCCTCTCTGGAACCACCCCCGGAAACATCCGCACCGGATGCCTGAAATTTCTCATTCAGCACATAGACACCCGCCTGTTTTTCTGCAACCCGATAGAGATATACCGTCATTCCGGCCTGTTCTGTTTTTACGTTCAGACTACCCCGCTGTGCCGCGTAGGACGGATTTTGAAATATCAACATCCATACCGCAAGCACGGCAAAAATAAAGCCCAGGATCTTATTCTTTTTCCGAATTCCTGTCATTTTGGATTCCTTCCTTCTACATCGATTTCTGTATCTGATCTACATGCTTCTTTTTCTCTTCCACGCTGCTGCCGCTGTGCCCATAAACAGGAGTCCCAGACCCGTGAACATTCCCCGTCCCATTCCGCCTGTGGACGGAACCTTCTTATCGAGGACATCACCTTCCACGGAGTCATGTTCTCCATCGTTGACCCAGGCTTCGTTAAACAGCTCGTCCCCCTGGATCGCGTCGTCTGTCACGACCGCTTCATAGGTCACTGTAATCGGATTTTCACCCGTCAGATCTTCATAATCGATGATTCCGGTATTAAAGAGTTTTACAAGATCAACCTCAACCCGGAATGCGTTGGAACCACTGGCTGTTACCGTGTAATACCCGGAAGGAACTTCTTTTCCAGCCCTGCCCGCGGTCACACGGAGCGTACCGTCAATAAACTTCAGATACCGGTTCATCTCATCGTGGAAGACCATGGTCTCCACAACAGAATCCGGGATCGCATATTTTTCATCTGCAGAAAGAGTCTGTGTAGAAATCTCATTATCGAAGTTGTCCCCGCTTACGCTTCTCGCTCTTCTTGCACCGGATGCACTGTACACGCGGACTGTCTCCGCACCGGACGCGCTGTATACGCGGACTGTTCCCGCGCCGGACGCACTGTGTACGCGGACTTTGCGAATCTCCCTTGCGGAGTTTGCCGGTGAGGCGTTGGATGCCGTCACAACATAGCGTGCAAGCAGCTTAGGAAGACTGGAGCTCAGTGTAAACCTGATCTTCTTTCCCTGACTTACGGTTCCGATCTCGTCCTCGCCGTCTGCCTTTTTATCGATCGGATAACTTGTCGTCTCATAGATCTCCGCGCCATGAGCCGCCTTGATCTGAAATCCCGTCTCATATTCGCCGGAAGCTACCGAAACGATATGACGATTTTCCGGAAGATTATCGTCTGCGTTCCATCTTGAGCCCTCTGTATCGTCATACCAGCCGTCGATGCGGTGATTGCAGTCGTCGAGGTTCCAACCGGTTCCGACTGCGCAGAAGGTCAGCTTCCGCCCTGCAGTGTTGTAAATATCGTCAGCACCTTTGGCTGCGTGGTTGTTGTAGAGAATCACGCCGTCCGAAAGCTCAGCGGTTCCGTTTTCCCCGTTATAGAGGCCGCCACCGTAGATGGCTGCGTGGTTATTGCAGATGCGGACGCCAGTGCCGATCTTCAAGGTTCCCTCATTGAAAATTCCTGCTCCGGTTGAACCCGTTTGATTTTTACAAACGCTGCCTGCATTTAAAGTCAGTTCTCTCACGTTACGGATTCCGCGATCATGATTCTCTTCAACCTTAAGCGTTGCTCCATTCTCAACAAACAGCTTATACGTATTTAAAATCCCGTTTGATCTATTTTCACAGGCCGATACAATTGCCCCTGCTTTGACTTCAACATCGCCGTACCAATAATCGCTGCCGCTATATACCTGAAGACCTCTTTTCCCATTTCCGTCGAGACTGATCTCAGCTCCTCCCTCAATGGTTCCTTTTCCTCCGACATCCAGCCCATTTCCGGTATTTCTACAGGAAATCAGTTTTGAAGTACCGTCTACAAACAGCTCTTTTACAAAAATTCCCCAGGCGCTACCAATATTCTGATTCGTTGTCACATCAGAATGATCCGTTACGCTCAGTTTTCCGTAATAGCAGCCAATTCCACCACCGTAGTTCGGATTTCCACACCCCGTAATATCGATATGTGAATATTTTTCTACCGTCACGTCTACCGGATTGACCGTCATTCCGTGCCAGTCACAATCAGTGATATTGAGACTGGAATGATCTGAAATTATAATACTCCGGTTTGGCATATCATCATACTCTGAATTGTCTGCTAAAAATGTCAACATTAAAATCGACATTTTTTCATGTTTTTATCGTTTTGCCATTTTGCACAATACGCAGCCTGTTTTATTGTGTATTTTCACTTTTAGGCAGCGCAGTACTAAGGCTGCCACTGCTGCCAGCCTCTCACGCTCCCTGTATCCGTTGTTATGCAAGCTGCTTTACCTCTTCCTTGAATAATTCCCCCGCTGAATGGTAGCCATGTATTTTGCGTGGGTATCCGTTTATCCAGTTCTCTATACTCTCTACCTCTTCCTCTGTCCTGTCGTCAAAATTTGTGCCTTTCGGTATCTTCCGGCGTATCATCTTATTTGTTACCTCATTCGTGCCACGTTCCCAGCTACTATAAGGGTGGCAGTAATATACCTTTGTCCGCTTTTCTCCCTCGTTGATAATAGAACGCTGTAAGCCCTCTGCGTCTGCAAACTCGCTGCCGTTGTCTACCGTGATTGTCTTAAATACCCGCTTAAACATATCAGCGCCCCATTTTCTTTCTAATCTATCCAGTGCCGCTACTACTGCCTCGTCTGTATGGTCTGGCAGTTTAAATATAATCTCGTTTCTGGTTTTCCGCTCTGTCAGTACCAGCAACGTATTTTTCGACTTTCCCCGCTTACCTAAAACGCTGTCCATTTCCCAGTTGCCAAACTCTTCCCGTGTATCTATCTCTTTCGGGCGTTTGTCTATACTCTCTCCTGCTGTCGCCCTTTTCTGTTGCCTCTGTACTTTCTTATAATTTCTCTTCTTATTCTTCTTTACTGGCAAATTCTTATTAGACAGCTTAAGGAAAATGCCCTTATCAATATAGCTGTATAAGGTCGTTACGCATACTGTTACGGAAAAGTCCCCCTCTTTCCCCTGTGCTTTCAATTCTCCCAGTACCGCAGCTGGGCTGTAATCTTCATTTACTATTTTATCCTCTATATAATTAGCGTATGCAATATCGTTTCCTATTTTAAGCTGTGTACCCCTTGCCTTTAAATTTTCCTCTGCTTTCATTTGTGCCTTGTTTGGGCTATAACTTAATGTTTCTGTATAGTCGCTATTTCTGTGCATATATTCCCCTCTCTTAAGCTCATTGTATATAGTGCTGCGGTGTACGCCCAGCTGTTCTGCTATCTCTATCACGCTATGCCCTGCTTTTTTCAATGCCTCAATACTTATACGGTCTGTCCATGTCAGCTGTCGGCTGCCTTTCTTATTCGCCATTTCTGCTACCTCTCTTTCGTTCCTGTTCTTTCCCCATATACGACGAAAAGCCGCAAACTCTTTTACAAGTCTGCGGCTTATGCCTTTACCTATTTACAACACTTTTTACAAGCGGTGTATTTCTTCTTTGCTTGGCTTAGCGGTATGCTCTTTGGGTTTTTCATTCCCG
Organism: Pilosibacter rotomagensis; assembly: GCF_045062245.2. Taxonomy (NCBI): domain Bacteria; kingdom Bacillati; phylum Bacillota; class Clostridia; order Eubacteriales; family Clostridiaceae; genus Pilosibacter; species Pilosibacter rotomagensis. The sequence continues at coordinate 2,515,820 of NZ_CM170323.1, forward strand.
AACAGTTAGGCTTACTATGGTATTTTTTGTTGCTACGGTCTACATATACTGTAGTTTCTCCCGTATGCTGGCTTACGCTGGGCGTTGCGTCCTCGATTACGTCAAGCTCTATATTGCACCCGAACGTCTGTACCCCCCCCAGAAATTTCCAGTATTTCTGCGGTGTAGCGGGCTTTCGGGTACTTTCTCGCTAAGTCCCCCGCCAGCTCTGCCGATAGATTGCCTATTACCTTATCGCCCCACTTTACGTATGCGGCAGGCTCTCCGTTGTATGTATACTTTTCTACTGTAATATCTTCACTGCCGGACATTCTGCTTAAAATATCCTGCCTGTTTTCTCCGTCCTCATTATTGAACGTCACGCCTACTACTTTCGTTCTGATTGTATCTAAAACTCTACCACCAGATGCAGCGGCAGGCGCAGGCGTTCTGTTTTCGCTCTCTTTTCCTGCGCTTTTCTTTTTCAGTCCAAAATAGGTGCATACTGCCGCAACCACAATGCAGCCCACCCCACCTGTTATATTTCCAGACGGCAGCGCTGTTAAACCGCTTACTGCAAATAATGCAGCCGCTGCCACTAAAATTACCTTTTTCTTTGTCATAGTAAGCCCTCGCTTTCGTATCTACTTCAATTCTAAAATTTCATCAGCAGAGGCGTTAAGCTCTCTGCATATTTTCGCAAACATTTCTATTGTCGGTGCGTGCGCCCCATTCTCCCACCTGCTTATATCTTTCTGGTGGACTTGCAGGCGTTCCGCAAGTTCTGACTGTGAAACGCCCGCCGCTTTTCGTGCTTTCCTTATGTTCTCGCCTAAGTTCATGCCTTACCTCTCTTTTTCTTTGCTCTCAAAACGAAAGCAATAAGCAGCTTTACCAGTCCTACTACTACTAAAAATACTCCTAATTTCAAAAGCATACTCTTTACTCGGCTGTGGGTTTGTGATATATTTTTTATAGGTGGCGGGCTTATCGCCCGCCTGTCGGTTAGGGCTTTCGCCCTAACCTATGTACTTACCGATTATGATAAGTATTATGCCTATGATTAAGTCTATCAATGCGTTGATTGTCAGGTCTCGCCATTCGATAGGCTTTTTCTTTTGTTTCTTTTTCTTACCCATTGTGCCGTTTCTCCTTTCCAGTGGCTTTGCCTCTTATTTGTTCTTATCTCCTTTCCATGATTTTATTATATACCAACTTTGGTATATTGTCAACGCTTTTATGCAGAAAATCCTATAAAATTGTAAAAAAATAGAGGGCAGACAGCAAACCGCCCGCCCTCAAAAACTTAAGCTAATCTTGTGGCATAATCTAAGCTAATCCAACCTGCGCCACTCTTCAAGCGTCCCCAGCCAGCGCTTGCGCCCTGTCCGGCTTTCACTTCCACAATGGTAAATACTCCCTTTCCTGTTTTTTCTCCCGTCTTTGCATAGTTTGTGCCTGCTCCCGTTCTGATATTAAGGTCTAAAATATCCACCTGTACGCTAAACGGAACGCCTGCGCTTGCCTGCTGCCCCGCTGCGGTATATACCGCCTTGCCGTTATCATCATATACAGTATAGCCCGCCTTACAAGCACTCTTTGCATTTTCCAGCGACGTAAACGCCCCCAGCTGGCTTGCTGCGTCCGTCCAGCTCTTGCGCACTCTGTAATACTTTGTACCGTTTCCTGCTGCATACTTTTTATAGTATCCCTCGCCGTACTCTGCACGCTTTTTCTTTACTGTTTCGCTCTGGTCTGCTGGCTTTTCATATCCAGTAAGAACGGCATCAGATGCAGCACGCACGCTGGCCGCCTTTTTCAGTGCGTCCATTACTGCTGTGTATCCCTGCAATTCTTCCCATAAAAAGCCCAGCTGCATATTAAGGTCTGCAATGGATACGCCCGCCTGTTTTGCATGATTAAGCAGCGCCTGCTTTCTGCTCCAATACGTCCACTGCGCCAGCCCATAGCCTGCACTGTCCTTTACAAAATTGCCATAACTGCCATTATCCACCGCCGCTGTATATTCTGCGTCCGTCTTACCCAGCTTATTGTTATAGGTGTTCTGTAAGTTGTTCGGCATAAGCCCGCTTTCAGCATACAGATTACCCATAATACCAGCCACGGCATAAGCATTTAAGCCCTTGCCTGTAAGAAAATTCCAGATTATTTTTTCATTGCCGCCCTGCGGTGTTTCTGCCTGTCCGCTGATTTTACGCTTAAACTCGTCCCATGTGTGGGCGCTGGCGTTATATACATACGGGTTAGGGCAAATCTTGCCCGTTACGTCGTAATGTCTGATTACATGAGATGCAGGCACGCCGTATTTATTCATAAGGTAACGGGTAAGCTCTGCCGCTGCCTCTACTGTTGCGTCCTCAAAATACCAGTCTTTATCTGTTGCGCCCATGCTCTTTGTGTTTTTCTTCCTTACGCACATTTCAATACCGATACTATTAGCGTTCCGGCACTCTGCGTGCTTATAGCTCGACGCTCCGCAATGCCACGCTATATTAGCGTCCTCTACGCACTGCCATACCTCGCCGTTAAATCCTACAAAGTAATGCGCCGACGCATTTCTATTGCCGCCGCCATAATAGCGGCAGTTATCCTCTGCGCCGCCCAGTGCGCCTACGTAATGGATAACAATATACTTAATTCTGGAAATGCTGCCCTTGTTGAAATTGTACCCGCTTATCATTCTGTTAATTTTCATGTTTCCCGCCTTTCCGCATACAAAATAAGCGCCTGCGGTGTCCCGCAAGCGCTCTTTGCTGCTATGTCCTTATTATCCTTATCTTTCCTGTGTCCTGTGTTCCTCTACGCTGCCTGTGGTGCTGTCCCCGTCCAGTTCGTCTGTGTCCGGCAGCTCGTCCGTATACTTTGCCAAAAACTCCCGTACCTTTTCCCATACCTTTTTTACGGGCAACCCACATAATGCCATATTCTTAAAAATACTCACTACCTCATAGGCAATGTAAAGCAATGCGAAAAATTCAGCCACGCCCACGGTGTCAAGCCCTAAATATGTACGTGCCTGCTCCGGTATAAATCCGATTAAGTTAATCTTAATCAGTACGTCGATTGCCAGCATGAATACCAGAGAAATAAGCATACCTACTTTTCTGATAGCCCCGTCAATTCCTGCGCAGCTGTTAAATTTCTTTTCTTTGATTGCACGCAGCACGCCAAAAACCGTGTCGCACACAATCGCCAATACTACCAGCTGGATAATTTTGTTATGTGCCGCCGCCTCAATAAATTCTGTAATAGTCATGTTCATAAATCCTGCCTTTCTCTTAATTGCAAATTTTCTGCCCGCTCTTTCAGCTCTGCGCCGTCGTAGCCCGCTGTCTGCTCCCAGCTTTCCAGAGTGGCTATTAAATCAGCAATAAGCCTGCTTTGCTTTTCTATGGTTTCCTGTTGTTCCTGTACCACCCTTAATAAATTGCTACTCATGTACTCGCTCCTGCATTTTGCCGCTTAAGCAGCCTTTTCTATGGCTGCCTCTGCCAGCGTTTCTATTTTCTTTCGTAGGTTATAGCTGTCGGCGTGTCCTGCGTGTCCCGTCCAGCTCTGTATACTCTTTTGTAACTGTTCTTTTGTGATTTTCCCGCTCTCGCACTTCTTGATAGTACGCTTTATACGCTTTATGCTGTCCTTTCGTACTTTCCTGTGCGTCGCCCTGTGTTTGTAGCCTACAAAGTCTATACCGTTCTTTGCTGCCAGTATGGTAGTTTTCGGGTTAAACTCTAACTTAAGCTCTTTCCGTAAGAATTGCTCTATCCGTGCAAGCCAGCTGCGCAGCTGTTCCTTGTCTGGGCTTAATATTACAAAGTCGTCCATATAGCGTATGTACGCCTCTACGCCCAGCTCATGCTTAATAAACTGGTCTAATGCGTCCAGATAGATATTTGCAAATAACTGACTGGTAAGGTTTCCCACTGGTATCCCTACGCCGTCCGGCATATTGCCGTTGTGGTCTATTATCCTGTCCAGCAATGCCAGTACCCCAGCGTCTTTTATAACCTTACGTATTTCAGTCTTTAATACCGCATGGTCTATGCTCTGGAAATAGTGGTGTATATCTGCCTTGATAGCATAAAGTGGCTGGTCTGGGTGGTATTTGTTCCACTCATACAGCCACTCTTTTAGCGTATCAGATGCAGCGTGCATACCTTTACCTTTCCGGCAGGCGTAAGACTGCGATATAAACCGCTTATCAAATATAGGCTCTAACACGTTGTTTATGGCGTGCTGTACCACCCTGTCATAGAACGGCAGTGCCATTATCTGCCGCTCTTTCGGTTCGTACACCTTAAAGTAATGGTATTCGCTCGGCTCATAGGCAAGGTTTAGAATATCTTCCCGCACCTTGTCTAAATTTTCCTCTTTGTCTTTCGTAAAAATCAGTACGTCTTTTCTGTGGCGCTTACACTTTCTGGCTTTGTTATATGCTTTCTGTACGTTTCCGTAGTCGCCCATAGCCTCTAAAAGCGTAATGTGCCGCCCGTCCTTATCGGTAATGTATCCTACTCTCTTCAAGTATTAAGCTCCTGCCTTTCGCCGTAGCTACTAACCAGCAGCCGTATTTTTTCTCTTTGCCTCACGGCGGGACAGCCGCTCTGACTATAGGATATTAAACACTCGGTCTTATCCCTTTCTAAGTCCTTGCCAGTATTCCGTAGAACTCTGTGCCTGTAATGTTCTCACTAAGTCACACGCCCCACGAGCGCCAACGTGCGCAAGGACACCCCACGGGTAATTGCTGCAATACACGGCACGAGCGCCGCAATTCGCCCCATTGACCCAGTCGCCGCCCGCTACCAGCGCCGCCAGAGGCTGTAAGTAAGCAGCTGCCCCATATCCTGCTATTTTCTGGTCTTTACCTCTTCTATCATTTCGCCCAGCATAACGCCTATTTCTTTCAGCTTGCGGCAGCTCTCGCCGTAGTGCCGTGCGTTCATGGCGCTATATTCCAAATCATGCGCCAGCCGCAGCAATTCTTTACTTTCCTGCAATGCCGTATCTACCGTGTATAAGTGGCTTTTCGTCGCCGTCTTATCCCACTTTATAACCTCTTGCAGCATTTCAAGAATTGCGTTTCTGGTCGCCGTCTGTAAACTGAATTTTTCAAACTTTGGATACTTTGCAAGTAAAGGATAGATATATAGCAGAAAATCGTATATTTTCTGGTGTATAATATCTGTTTTTGTCTGTATGTCCATGCCTTACCCCCGTTTATCCGGCTGGGCTTTCGCCCGCCGTCTACAGAGAGTCACACGCCCCACGAGCGCCAACGATCGCATCGACATCCCACGGGTAACTGCTGCAACTCACGGCACGAGCGCCGCAACGCGCCCCATCGTACCAGTAGCCGCCCGCCAGCAGCGCCGCCAGAGAATATGCGTAATACTGGTAAATGTTACCAACGTCGTAAGACTTCTCGCCTGTATTCAATGGGCTTTTCTTGTCCCAGCCCCACGCTACGCTTGCGTGGTAGTCTGCATTTGTTGCGTGTTCCGCTCTTGTAATAAGCTCGTCCAGCCATTCCCATACACGCCCCACGGCATCTACAACGCCCACGGAAGAAACGGCATTTACTACGCTGCCCGTTACGCCTCTGCCTGTATTGCTGGTGGCGCTCCATGCGTTTGTATTTGCGTTATCCAGTCCGGCAGGGCTGCCAAAAGCATAAGCGCAAAACTCCGCATAGTTCGGCAGGCGCTTACCGCTCTTTGCCAGACGTTCTACAAAGTTGTACCAGTTCATGTTTTCTGTACCCGTCATAGGTGCGCAGCCGTACTCTGATTTTAAGCCCTTTGCTCCGTCGTCAGAATTAAGGTAAATATCTACCCATGTGCCGCCGCCTAAATATACCATACCCTCTGGGCTGCATTTCGGGCGGTGTCCCAGTGTCCATACAGAACGTGGTACAATGCCGTTGCTTACTGCACTTTCCCAGCCAGTGCCAAAAATAACACTGCTGCCATTAAGCGGCTGTAAATTTCTGTCCACCTTGCGGCAGCGTCCATAATGAAAGCCGCCGATTTTACGGCTGTTTGTAGCGTTCCAGCCTGTCGGGTATGTAGAGTTAAGGGAAATTACGTATTTCTCGTCTGCGCTGTCAATTCTGCTGTCGCAGATATATACGTAATAGTCCTTACCTACCGCAAAAGTGCTGCCTGCGTCCAGATTAGCAGCCGTAAGAATGGTATTTGCTGTCTTGAAAATTCCAGCGCCACCCACGGCAATTACGCAGCCCTCTACTACGGTCAGCTCATTTGCTCCGCTGGCGTAAATGTACTCGTTGCTCGGTGCTACAATATCGCTGATTGTAGCCATTTTATTTACATTCAAAAGCGCCCTTGCGTCTGTCTTTGTAACGTCGTCCACTAATAATCTACTCATACTGCTTTAATACTCCTTTCAGTGCTGCAATGTCGTCTGTTGTCATTCCTGCCACGGTGTCTGTGCGTTCCAGCGCAATTACCGTGCAGCCCGCTTTTACTGCTTTGGAAAGCGTGAGGGCTGTTCTGTCGTTTCCTGCCTCTCCTGCTGCCGCTGCCTCGTCAGTCTGGATATGTGTTACTCCCTGCACCGTGCCGGATACGCTGCCCGCTACAAACTTCATGCCTACTGCTGCCTCGTCGCAGTAATATACCGTAACCGCCTTTTTCTCTTCCTCTACAGCTGCTACGCCGCACTCAATATAGCGCTGGTTCTCTGCGCTCTCGATTTTTGCCAGCAAGTCTGCTGCTGCCAGTTCTCCGCTTGCTACCATAGCAAGGCAGTTGTAATAATCCTCTTTTGTCTTTAATACCTTTGGAAACCCTTTCATAGTCTGCCGCCTTTCTAAAATGTATTTGCAAGATAGGAATTACCCACGTAGGTATCCCCTAATACTGCCGTTTCTTCTGTTCTTTCGTAATGCTGGCTCATATATGCTGCACCCATGTAGCACAATCCCAGTACAGCGTCATGCTTATAGTCAATGCCCCAGCCGCTTTCTACCCTCTTAAGCCGCTCGTCCAGCGCTGCTATTGCCTCTTTGGTTTCTTTCGTGCCTGCCTCTGCCTGCTCTTTCACTTCCTGCATGGCTGCTGCCAGCTCTTCAATTTGCAGTTGCAGGCTGCCTGCTATGTCCCCGCCCAGCTTGTCCTTGATGCTCTCAAACCATGTGTTAAATTCGTTTTCAGCGTCCGACTGGAATAGCTTAATTTTTGCCATAAAGTCTGTATAGGCGCTTAAAAGCTCATTGTCCCAGTTATCAAGTGTACTTTCAAAACTGCTGTATCTTTCGTTAAACTGGCTCTCATACTGCGCAAATAAACCCTCTGTCTTGCTTACGTAGCTGTCATATACACCCGCAATCTCTGTAAGGTACTTTTCCATACTCTGCTTATATGCGCTGAACTCGTCCAGCACGGCTGCGCTGTAGGTGTTGAAAAAGTCCGTAAACTGCTTTGTAAGCACGCTTGCGTCTATCTCTTCCACCGTTCCCGTCACAATTCCACAGACTGCGCTATTAAACCGCTGGTCTGTGATATTCTGCGTCTGTATCCTTGTTACGCCCTTGCCTACGTAAATATCTGCAAGTGCAAGCTCCCATATTTCCGTAGTGCGGGTTACTGCCGTTGCTGTCGGCTTTGCAGACGGTGTGCCTTTCAGCACCGCAATATACATATCTCTTTGCGGCAAATCCCAGCGAACTACTACCCTGTCCACCCTGTTAAGCGCTCCCTCTGCCGTATCCAGTGTTACGCTAAGCGTTGCAGGATTTCTAAAGGCGTAGCCGTTTATAAAGGCATAGCCTGCATTTACTCTTATTTCCATGCCGCTGTAAGCTACCACCTGTAGCCCGTCGCTCGGCTTTGGAAAAATGCCGTTTGCAATGAAAGTAGCAAAGTACCACGCCCAATCCTCGGCTTTATATACCCTGTCGTACTCTCCGTCTACTGCCACGGCATTAAACGGTAAGCTGTTTGCCATTTCTGCTACCTCACTTTCCTAATCTGGTCTACCAGCGTCGGCAGGCTGTCGCCAAAAGTCGCCTCTATGGTTTCCTCGCCTTTCTGGTATGTTTCTGTTACTTCTGTAATACGTGCATCTATCTGTATGCCCCACTTGGTTTCTTTGCAAGTAATACGGTCGCCTAAATCAAAATCAGCCTTAAATTTCAAGTTTGAATTTGTATTTATGGTACTTACAAAATTTATGTTCTTGCCGTAGTTTTCCAGCTCTGCGCTGCCTCTCGTTTTCAGCATTGCAATATAGGTATTCAACGGTATTGTTACCTCTGTTTCCCCTTGCTGGTACTTTCTGGCAATGTCCGTAGCGTCGCAGAATACCTCTACCAAATCCAGCCCCGTTGCGCCCTCGCCGTCCACTGTGGTTACTGGCTGGCTGCCGTCGTCGTCAGCTGCTCCCTGCACATAAATAAAGTTGCCGCAGTTCTCTATACTGGCTGTATATTCCTGCTCATTGACATTATCAAAATCTCTTGAAAATATGCAGGGCGTGTTACCCTCGGTATTTGTGGCTGTAAGGTCATTGCCCTTATACAGATAAAAGCCAAACAGTCCCTCTCTTTCGTTAAGCAGAATGTCATAGCCCAGCTTTCCAGCCTGCGCCCTTGCCTTTACTTCCTGCCCCAGTTGTGCGTATACCTCGTTTGCATATTCAACCGCCACGCCGTCTATGGTTTCCTGCGCCAGAAATGTAAACAATGGAAAACGTCGCTTTGTTCCTGCTGCGCTGCCGCAGTTGTTTTTTACCATAAGGTTTATAAGGTACTGGTTTGTACCTGTTGCCACAATCTGCGGATAAATGCAGCGCTTATTAAGCCACCAGCTAAGCATATAGCCCTGTGCCTCTAACTGCTCTAAGCCGTTCTCGTCTTTGGTAATGTGTACGTAGGTTATCTGCGCTGCCCTGCGCCATACGCCGCCGTCAGCGGTCTTTACTTCCTTTTTCCCGTCGTGCTTGGTTATTAAATTGCCCTCTACCAGCAAACGGCTGTTATTGTCCGTAATCGGCGCAAGCAGGCTAAAAGTTCCTACGTCAAAATACTTTGTATGCCATAGTAGGCTTGCCAGCTCGTCTATAGCTCCCAGCGGCTGCACCGTCTTATCGAATACTCTAAGCTCCATACCGTCACACTCCTAAAAATTCCTTGCTGTAGAATATGGATACTTCCAGAGAATTTACCCCGCTGGCTGCATCATACCTAAACATATTGTCGCCTATGGCAAGCTGCATAAATGTACTGTCTACATCAATGTAGCGGAAATAGTCGGTTTCTACGCCGTCCCTTATCAGCTTAGCGCCCTTGCTGCCGTACTTCGTGTTAATCTCTATCACGTCGCCCGTTTTCATGGTGGCGTTAATCTGTATAAATTCCTCGGTATCCACATTAAGCAGTATCGGGTTTGAAACTGTCCCCAGTGCTGTAAACCTTATCCTCATTCCTGTTGATACGTCGCCCTCGTTGTAGCAGTCCACTATTACGCTTTCTGCCCGGTATCCGTATATCATGCTCTTTGTGCTGTCCTTTTCGATAACGCAAGGAAAATGCCACGCAGCCACCCAGCTTGCTATATCCTCTTTTGTTTCTTCCTCTTCCCGCCAGAACGGGTTAAGGCACTCTATTTGTAAATCAAACTCATAAAGTACCTCTTTCTTTAGTATCTTAGGCTCTCCATACGCCCTGCAATCAATCACACGCTTAAAGCCGCCATACTCATACACCAGCGTAGCGCTAAGCTCTGGGTTGAATATCTTAAGCATACGGCGGCGCAGTTCCAATGCCTGCGCCTTGTCCCGTGTGTTGATATGCCCCACTACGTCTATGTCCCTTGCCTCGATACGCTGCCCTACGTAAGTGTCGCCGTGCTGTCCCATACTGTTTGTGCTGTAAATGACGCTCGTAACGCCGGAAATACCCTCTACGTCTTTACTTATGTTGCAATGGTATACGCTGTCTACTCCCAGCTCTAACCGCTCGCCCCTTGAATTTATGTAAGTCAGTTTTTCATTTTCCATGTGTTACACCGTCCTTGCTATCATTCTGAACTGTCGGGCTGCCTCTTTCTGCTGCTTTGCGTAGTCCGTAGTATTCGCATAAATATACTGATTGACGACTACGCCGCCTGCTGCACTGCCGCCACCTCTCGGCTTTGGCTTTTTGTCGTCATAATCGTATGTAAACTCTTTGCCTACATTTACCTTTGCGCCTACGTCGAACTCCTGCGGTACGCTGTCCTCAATCATTTTCTTAACGCCGCCGATTTCATCAGAAAAGCCAACGCCGATACCCTGCGCCAGATATACGCCGATTTCGTCACGCATCAGCTTAGACGGGCTGTTAATTCCAAATAATCCCTTAAGGAAGTCGGTAACATTACCTACCCAGCCGCTTATTTTGTCCTTTATCCACTGCGTAGCTCCATGTATGCCGTTCCAGATGCCCTCTACCATGTTCTTACCGAACCCAGCGAACGTACTACCAATATCCTTAAATACGTCGGTTATGCCAGTAATTACATTTTTCATGCCCTCTACGGCTTTGTTCTTTACTTCTGTACCCCATGTAGCCACTTTGGAAATTGCGCCAGAAATGCTGTTGTATATCTTCTCTGGTATTTCCTTTACGATAGTAACAATGCCTGTTACCATTGTGTTCATTACCTCTTTGGCTTTCGTAAGCATATTTGTACCCCACGTAGCCACTTTGGTAACTGCTCCTACTATGCTGTTCCAGATTTTCTGCGGTACTTCTTTCACGATAGTAACAATGCCTGTTACCATTGTGTTCATTACCTCTTTGGCTTTCGTAAGCATATTTGCGCCCCACGTAGCCACTCTGGTAACTGCTCCTACTATGCTGTTCCAGATTTTCTGCGGTACTTCTTTCACGATAGTAACAATGCCTGTTACCATTGTGTTCATTACCTCTTTGGCTTTCGTAAGCATATTTGCGCCCCACGTAGCCACTCTGATAACTGCTCCTACTATGCTGTTCCAGATTTTAGCAGGCGTTTCTTTCACAATCGTTACAATGTTCGTAAGCATGGTGTTCATTACTTCTTTGGCTTTGGTCTGCATATTTGCACCCCATGTAGCCACTCTGGTAACTGCGCTTACTATACTGTTCCAGATTTTCTGCGGCAGCTCCTTAACAATATCTATAACTTTCGTTACAAAATCTGTTATAACCGTGTCGCCTTTTTCCTGCATATTTGCGCCCCACTCTGCTATTTTCTCAACGCCCGCAGCGATTGCCTGCGGTATCAGAGTAGGCAGCTCTTTTATCTTGTTTATGATTGTCGTTACCAGCTTGCCTGCTGCCGTCAAAATCTTAGGCAGCCCTGTAATTAGTCCTGTTACAATGGCTGCGATAATCTGCGGCATGGCTGCGATTAAAAGCGGTATTGCATCTATGATGCCGTCAATCAGCGCAACTATAATATCGCCCGCACTTTCGATAATAAGCGGTATGCCCTCAATCAGCGCATTTATGATAGCCGTTATGATTTCCGGCAGTGCCTCAATCAGTACGGGCAACGCTGCTACCAGCCCCTGTGCCAGCCCTGTAATAAGCTGTAAGGCTGCTGTAATCAGCAGCGGTATATTTTCTATCAGCATGGTTACAATATTCGTAACCACCGTTACGATTGTCGGCAGCAATGTAGGCAGCGCCTGTGCGATACCTTGCGCAAGGCTTATGAGTATCTGCATACCCGCCTCTAAAATCTGCGGCAGTAACTGTATCAGCATAGTTGCAATGCTGGTTACTACGTTTGTTATGGTCGGCAATAACGTAGGCAGCGCCGTTATAATGCCCTGCGCCAGTGCCTGCATAATAGAGGGTGCGCTTTCCAGCACTGCCCCCGCTATATTCGTTATCACTTCCAATATCTGCGGTATCATTTGTGAAATATTGCTGATTATTCCAGTAACGCCCTGCTTTATCTTCTCGCCTGCGTCGTCCTGTCCCGCCATAAGGTCGCTTAGTCCGTCCATAATCATTGTGATAGACGGCAGCATTTCGCCAGTGATACTGTTCTTTACGCCGCTAAACGTCCATTGCAAGCGGCTTAAGCTGTCCTCAAACGCTGCGCTTGCTGCTACTGCCTCGTCCGACATTATCATGCCGTATTCTTCTGTTTCGTCCATAAGCTGCTTAATTCCGTCTGCGCCAGAATTAAGCAACGGTAAAAGCTCGGCTGCACTTTTTCCAAAAATATCCTGTGCGGCTGCATTTCGCTGTGTTTCATCTTCCATGCCCGCCAGTGCGTCTATGCTCTCTAAAAGCACCTGCTCCGTGCTTTTTATACTTCCGTCTGTATTTTTCAGCGATACACCGATAGCCTCAAAACTCGCCCCTGCACCTTTCGCTCCCTCTGCTGTTTTCCCCAGCTCTGTAGTAATATTCTTAACGCCTTTGGTTAAGTCGCTTACGCTGCTGCCGCTCCTTTCGCAAGCATAGCTTAACTGCTGGTATAGGCTTGCGCTTATCTGCATTTTCTGGCTTTCCTTGTCTATCTGGTCGCCCGCAGATGCCGTATCACTTGCCATATCGTAAAGTGCCTTGCCTGCTGCTACGGCTGCCGTGCCGATTGCCGCCACCGCTGCTGCCGTTGCTGTCGCAACCTTTTTTACAACCTCTGTAAAGCCGCTGAATTTGCTTGTTGCCTCTTTCGCCTGTTTTCCGCTGTCCTCTACCTCGTTTCCCATTCCGTCTGCGGCTTTTTCTGCCTTGTCCAGCTCTGTAGTGGTCTTTCCTAACTCTGTTTCTGTATTCGCAAGGGCTGTTTTCTGGTAATTAAGCTGCGTTTCCAGCTTTTTACTCGCCTCGCTGTTCTCTCCTGTAGCCTCTTTGCACTTTGCAAGGGCTTTTTCCGTTTCCTCTACCTTTTTCTTTTGTTCGTCGTAAGTTTTGCGTAATACTTCCTGCTTGGCTTTCAGCGCCTCTGCACTGCTCGCATTGCTCTTATACTCTGCCGTTACAAGTTTCATTTCAGAGTTAAGCAGCTTAAGGGTGCTGTTAATCTCTTTGCAGGCTGCTTTATACTGTGCCTCGCCGTCAAAACTAAGTTTGGTTTTAATATTGTCTGTTTTATCAGCCATGATTTACAATCCCCCTAACGCTATGTCTATGTCGTCCATACCCTCTGCTGCCTGTGCTGGTGCGCTGCTGCTTTCCTGTCCGAAAATGTGCGGGTTATACTCCTTGTGATAGCCGAATAGCTTAATAATCTGGTAAGGTGTCTTTTTCCACGCCTCGCTTTCCGTGTAATGCAGCATAGCCATTGCTATATAAAGCAGCCGTGCGGTGTCTATTCGTCCTGCACGGCTACTCTGTTTCCCTCTGCTGTTGTGTCTGCCTCTCCGTCTGCTGCCTCTTTCTCTTCCCCGCCGTTTGTGGAATATGCAAAAGCAGAGAAAATAGCGTCTTTAATTTGCGGCAGATTGCCGATATGAATTAACTTACCTACCTGCTGCTCTGTAAGCGGTGTTTCTCCCTCTTCCATGCCCTCGTTGATAATGAGGGTAAGCAACCAGCGTAAATCTTTAATCATAGTCGGGTTACTCTGGTCAAAAGCCTTGTCCAGCTTGTCATATCCCCCAAATCTGTCCTGCATCTCGTCCAGTGCATTAAGGGAAAACAGTAAATAATAGGTTTTGCCGTTCAGTTCTACGGGCATGCGTCCGTCTTTAATTGCGCTCATGCTATAAATTAAGGCGCAGCCTGCGCTGCGCCTCTCTCCTTTCTCTTATATTGTCTGCATTGCCGCTCCCGGTTCGGGTACGGCTGTAAACCATGTCTTAGCCGCCTTGCTGTCCTCTGTTCCCACAAAGTCTGCTTTCCAGCGGTTATCTTTCTTTCTGGCTGTAAAATCTGCCTCAATATCCGGCGTATTAAACTTAATGCTCTCGCCCTTAGTTTCGTACTTTTCAGACGGCACTTTGAATTTTGCCTTAAGCAGCCATACGTAGCGGTATTTGCCGCCCGTTTTCTTTGCTCTGAACCCTACAGCAACATACGGCGGCTCGTCCTCTTTTCCAGCCCATACTACGCTGTTCTCGTCCACTTCCTGCCCCAGCAGCTCTGCCAGCACTTCCGGCGTAAGGTCTTTAATTCCCAACTTAAGCGTGCCGCTTGCAAACTCCGTGACGCTCTCGCTTAACGTATCGTCTGCATATAAACTGCCGTCTGCGGTCTTTACGGATAAATCGGCGGTCATAGCCTCTGCCATTTTCTTAGGCGTTCCGTAACTTTCTACGCCGTCTGCCTCTGTGCATACGGCATAATATAAATCTTTCAGTCCCAGTGTCATTGTTTAATCACTCCTCTTTCAAAATCTCGACTGTGATAGGCACTAACCAGTACCCCGTTTCTGTTTCGTAGCTTTCTGCATCTATGCTGTTGATATAAACGCCTGCTGCTTTCAATACCTCTTTTGTCTTATCAAGCTGCGCCTCAAAATCGCCCTTATGGAAAAGCGTAACTCTATACATTTCCCTGCGTTCTTTCTCTTCGTCGTCTGCATTTACCGCAGGCGTACCCAGCAGCCGCAAAAATGTATAGTATGCGTCCGGCTTATCCCGTCCAGTGTATACGCCCCTCTGGGCTGGCAGCCCTGCACTTTCTAAAATCTCCTGTATGCTCATTTGCCCGTTTCACTCTCCCATATACTGCGCTGCGCCTCTACTACCTTTTCGTGCGCCTTGGCGTTTGCAGTTGTCATATACGGGCGTGCCTGTTGGCTGCTTGTCCCGTATTCTGCCACAAAGCCGATTGTTGCATAGCGCACTTTGCTTTTATCGCCTTTCCTGTCGTTTCCATGCCCTGCCCGTCCCTGCGGGTATATCTCTACGTATTTCTCCGTATCGTCGCCCTTTACGTCCGTGGCTTTTATGGAATTGATAAAACCGCCCGTTTCGTTCAGTCCCATTGCCTGTGCCTCTGCTTTCTGTGCCTCTATCAGCACATCTGCGCCAGCCTTAAGCATTTTCGGTACTGCCTCAACCGTGGCGGTTTCTCTCCTGCCGAAAGCGTCTATAATATCTTCCAGCCCAACTGTATTAAATTCTCCCATGCTTACACCTCGTTTCTGTGGCGTAAATCTGTAAGCGTAAGCTCTATGGTGTCTGTCCCTGTATCGTAGGTCTTAAGCACAAAATAGCGCCGCCCGTTTACTTCTACTACGTCCTCGCCGCCATAATCTGCCTTATGTACCTCGTACTTTGCCTCTACCAGCTTTCCTGTCTGCTGGCTCTTAAAATATTCACTGTACCCTACTGATTTTTTATTACAGAATACAGTGCGGGCGCTTTCTTCCGGCTTTACTGCAAAGCCGTTTTTATTTACCCTGTTTTCTCCGCTTACCTCGCTTATTAGCGTTATCTCGTCTATCCAGTCCATTTTTTACCACTCCTTTAGGTGTCCGTTTCGGACACATAGCCCAAATAGACGCTACCGCAATAACAGTTACCCAGATATGCAGCGTCGGTTTTATGCTCTAAAGCATCTATGCGCCCGTCCAGCGTTTCCATATTGTCGTAGACTTCTGAAAACGTATCATTTACAGCCTGCATATTGCTGTTTTCTCTGGCTGTTATCTCTGATACCAGCGCCTTTAAGCTGGCAAGGCTAAACCACCTCATACCAGCACCTCACTTACGCAAACATGGCTTTTACTTCCTGCTGCGTAATCTCTGTAAAGTCTGCCTCTGTAAGTGCAGTAAGTCCTTTGGTTACTGTAAATTTTCCTGTCTTGTTGTCATACGCAAGCCCCGTTACTACATTGCCTGCCCCCGTAGACGCTACGCTTAAGTCGTCCAGCTGGATAAGCCCCGCTACTGCTGCATTGATTGCCTTAGTAACGTCTGCGGTCTTGGCGTATGCTGTCAGCGCATTTGCAATGGCTGTCGTTACTTCTGTGGTCTTGGCATAGCTGCTTAAGTCTACTTTCCAGTCGCCTACCTTTTCCAGCTTTCCGTCAATTACCATGTACTCACTGTAAAGGTTTCCTGCCTCTCCGTCGGTATTCTTTACCATGTAGATTTTCTTTTCTGCACCGTCTGCCGCTACGTTAATATCTGCCGTACTGTCTACCATTACACGGCTTAAGTGGTCTGTTCCAGCAATCGCCGTGGAAATAGCGCTTGCTATCTCCGTTGCTGTCATTCCGTCTGTGATGCCGTAACCCGCAAGCGTGGTGGCTGCATTTGCCTTGCCGTTTATAAGTTTTTTCAAATCGTCTGCCAGATTTTCTACCGCTACCTTATCAAGCCCCCCCCAGCGCTCCTATGGCGCTTTTCTCTGCGTAGCGGTCTTTAATTTCCGCTACCAGATAAGACAGCGTATTATAAGTTACTCTTTTAATCGCCATTCTGTCTGTTTCTCCTATCCGAATAAGTTCTTGATATCTTCCTCGTTTACCTCGTCGTCTGTACTGTCCGGCGTTTCGCCGCCTGTGTATTCACTGGATAGGCTTAAATGAGTTTTCAAGCACTCGTAAGACTTCCAAAACTGCTCTGATTTATCAGAATAGCCAAACTCTGCCTTGCAGTATAAGGTAATTGCCCTAATAATCAGTGCGTCTGTTTCATCCAGTTTCTTTACGCCTACGTCCTGCAAATCCATTTTGCAGGCGGCTATACAGTCGTTTATTTCCTCTGTGATTTTCTCACTGGTGCTGCTTATACGCAGCGCCGCCCGCATCTTCTCGGTTAATGTTGTGGTATCTGCTGCCATAGCCTGCACCCTCTTTCTTACTCTGTCATTACTACTGCTACGCCTGCCTCTTCCAGAACTGCTGCACGCTCTCTGCTTACTGTGTAAATATCCCCCGTATCCTTAATCTGGTTTAATTCCTTGTCAAGAAAACGGCGCTTTGCTTTCACTTTTACCAGCCCTGCTGCTTTCTTTTCTTCCTCGGCTTTGGCTACTGCCTCTGCCGCTGCCTTTTCCTCTTCGGCTTTGGCTGCCGCCTCTGCCGCTGCCTTTTCCTCTTCGGCTTTGGCTGCCGCCTCTGCCGCTGCCTTTTCCTCTTCGGCTTTGGCTGCCGCCTCTGCCGCTGCCTCGGCTGCTACTTTTTTATCCTCTTCCGTAAGCTCGCTGTCGTCTGGTATGTCTACCTCGACGGCTGCGCAGCGTGCAGCAATTTCTTTCTTTGTTCCCTCTGCATCTACGCCCAGCTGCTTTGCCAGTTCCTGCAAATCTGCTTTATTATAGCTTTCCAACTGCTTTACGTCTAAATGTCCTTTCATTGCCTGCCTCGCTTTCTTACACTGCTGTTACGCCCTTTTTAACTAAGATAATGCCCGCAGCGTCAGCTACTTTGCCGTCCACAACCATTAAGCACTTATTCTTAATCTTGTTGTTGTCGTGGTCTGTCCACTTCACTACCTGCATTTCCATGTTGGTATTGATAACGTAATCGGATAAATTCATAAATACTGCGATTACGTCGCCCTCGTTTGCGTCGTCCCAGCTCGGTAAAACGTCGTCCTCTACTGTTTCTACATTCTTACCCATGAAACGGTATGTTTCCTCTCCGTTTACGCCGTAGTTTGTGCGTCCGATAGGCTGCCCGTTCTTATCTTCCATACCGTCAATGCCAGTATCAAAAGTGGACTGGTTCATAACAAAACTGCCGTTTCTGTACGCCTTTTTCATTTTTCCTTTTACCTTGTGCCAGCCGTTCCAGCTTGCGTACTCTTCCGGTGTCAGAGTAATTACAGCTGTTACCCTGCTGTCTTTCAGAACGCCCAGCGGCTGCCCCTCGCCTGTACCGTTGAAAATAGCAATTTCAATAGCCTTTACCATTGCCTCTGTTGCCATAGGTACAAACAAATCAGTAAACATTTTCAGCGTTACTACATTCGCTAAAATGCTCTGGGAAATTTTGCACTCCAAACCGTAATAATTGAATGTTACGGAATTTTTAGCAGATGCTTTCTGGTCGTCGCTGCTCTTTTCCTCTGTAATCCAGTGCGCAGTAGGCTTTAAGTCTGCAATCGGAATGGAAACGCCGCCCTGTACGTTAATCTTGCGCACCTTTGCATAAATGCTGCCGTAGCTTTCCAGTTTCTGAATGATTTCATTCATAATAGTTGTCGGAATTACAGCGCCACTGTCTGCTGTGGTGGTGGTTTCAGCTGCTCTGTACTCTGCCGGAATAGCAACGCCTCTGCATACATAATTCATAAACGCTTTTCTGTATGCCATAGTGTCGTATTTGTCCTCTGGTTCTCCTGCTCCTGCGCCGCCTGCTCCCTTGAAATTTCTAAGCAGCGTGGTATCTGCTCCCGCTCCACCTGTCGGCTCTCCTGCTGCAATTCTTTCAAGCAGCTTTTTGCGTTTCTCTGCCGCTGCCAGTAAAGCGGTGCGCTCTTCCTGCAAGTCTGTTACCTCTGTTTCCAGTTTTGTAATTTCCTCGTCTGTAAGCTCCGCCGCTCTGGTGTTAAGCTCTTCTTTGATTTCGGCTAATCTTGCCTCAATTTCCTTTAATCTCATAGTCTGTGTTCTCCTTTTTTGTTTTTGGTTTTTATAAGCTCGCCTTAATCTTTAGTATTGCTGCCCGCCTCTTAAGCAACTCCTGCCGCTCTCGCTCGTAACTCCTACTCGCAAAAGCACGGGCGCTTATTTCAGTATCGTTATTTGCCGGAATGCTCACGGCTGATACATCATAAACCTTTTTGATTTTCAAAATTGTTCTTGTATGTGTTTCTCTGTCGTAACTTTCCTCTGCCACTGTAAACGCCCATGACATTTTAGTAATCATTCCTGCGCTTATGTCCTGATACAGCCCACGGGCTAAGTCTGTCCGGCTTAAGTCTGCTGCCACAAAAAGCCCCTTTACGTCCGGCTCTAAAATCAGCGTATTATTTGACTGTCTGGCAAATACTCTGCCTTCATGGTCGTACTGCATGATAACGTCGCTCATGTCTGCGCTGTCTAATGCGTGTGCGTCTATTCTTTCGTAAATCTTTGTGCCGTCCTCAAACTCATATAAAAGGTATGGCGCATTAAATGTAGTAGCGTAGCCCTCTACGTAGCACTCCGACTGTAAACGCTTTTCGCCGGAACTCTGCGCAGCCAGAGGCGCTACCAGCGTTCTATATTCCCGCTCTTTCTTAACTGGCATTATTTACACCCTCTTTCTCTTCCTGTCCGTTCTGCGGCTCTTCTCCTGCTGCTGGTTCTGTCTGCTGCGGTACTTGCTGTATGATAACTGACTGCTCACTTCCTTTGTGCAGCTCGCTTACCTCTGTATATTCCTTTCGGATATAATACTTTTCCCCGTCCTCAACGTGTGCCATGTTCCATATATCCATTACGCCGTTTCTGTTCAGTAGCGCACGGTCGAAAAGCTGTGTACTTACGCTTAACTTTGTGGCGTTGCTGGCGTATTGTAGGCGGTTTGCAGAAAAGAAAATAGCATTGCCGCAGGCTCTTTCTCTCTCTGTAAAGCTCATATTTGTCATAACAAGCGATAGCTGTATTGCAAACGGTTCTATTTTCCCCTCGTAGTAAGCGTTCCACGTATTTTCATCAAATTTATTTTGCAGAATATCCATATTTGTACCAAAATGCGTACATACATTTTCCTGTATGTGCTGCATCTGCAATGCGTTTGGTGTATATGGTTTGCTTTCTACCTGTTTCAGCTCACTAAACTTGTTATCATAAATAATCATGCCGCTATCGTTGTCGGCGCTTAAGTTATCCTCTGTAAAGCGTTTCCGCTCTTTCTTTATATCCTCTGGTTTCAGCATATTTGCCACCTTTGCCAGAAAACGGATATTTGCAGAATTTTTTACAGCGTTTATAATTCCCTCATTCTGCGTATGTATCAGCTGCATAGTTGGTGCAAGCGTGCTGTTGTCCTCTCCGAAAAGGTCGTCTTTATATTCAAAGTCTGTCATAATGCCTACACGCTCAAACTCAATAGCTCCATAGCTGCCATTTGCAAACAGATACCGTAAATATAACTGCCCCTCACTCTCTACCACCTCGCAGCGTTCAGCCCGCAGCGGATACCAGCCACACAAGCGCCCGTATTCATCCTCGATAGGTATAATAAAAGCGGTGTGTTCCACCGCTACATACGTTGCCAGACGCTTTATAAATTTTGTTGTATCCATGAAGTAGTTGGGTTTATGCTGCAATGTCTTTTCCAGCGACTTAAGGGCGCTGCCCTCTATCTCCGGCTTTAGCTTGCTGCAATGTGTGGCAAAATTATTTATAGCCGTTCTGGTTAAATCCATTTCATACACGCCGCCGCTAAAGCTGGTAAACGTCGGGCTGTATCCGTTCAGCATTTTGAAATAATTACCTATGGCTTTTAATTCTTTGCCATGAAAAAGATAGTCTAAAAATTTCATGCCGTTTACACTCCTTTCTATGCGGCATTTTTAAGCAGCTCGCCGCACTCTTCCCAGTATTTCTGCCGCACGGTCATTGCATCTATGACAGATACAAAGCCGTCGATATGCGCCCGCTGCTCGATTTTTATAGGTCTGAATTTTCTTGTTTCCATGTTGTGCTTAAGCGCAACATTTAAGAAATGTGTCTTTAGTAAATTGTTGTCGGCAATCTTAAAATCGCCGTCTTTTATGATGCCCTCAAACTCCCGTATAACTGGTGTAAGGTTTTCGCCTTGGTAAACGTCGTCCATGTGAAAACCATAATTTGCCATATCGGTAATAAGGTACTGGGCGCTGTATCTGTCGTAGCCGATTTTCAGAGGTCGTATACCGTAATCTTCCAGCAGCATAGTAAACCAGCCGTAAACGTCGTGGTAGTCTACGTAATTCTCGCCGCTTAAGGTTATCAGTCCCTTTCTTACAAATATGTCATACGGCACGCCGTCTGTAGCCTGTAGGTATTCCAGCCTGCCCCGTGGCATAAAGAACTGTGTAAACGCATATAGCGTGCCGTCTTTCTGAATAACCACGCTTGCTGCTGTTAGGTCTGTTGTCTGGCTTAAGTCGATACCGCCCACTGCGTAGCAGTCCCTAAAGTCTTCTAAGGTCTTTTCTACTCCGGCGTTCTCTACTGTCTGATATTCCAGCCATGCAATAGAGCTGTTCTGCTTGATATTGCAATACTTTGTAAGGAACTCTGCTTTTTTACTTAAGCTGCCCTCTGCTACGGCTATCTCGTCCATAAAGAAACTTTCTTTTACGGATACACCCATGTTAGGGTTAGCCTTTTTCAGTTCGTCTATGTCGTTCCACTTCTCCACATCATCAATCATGTAAAGGAATGGTAATAGCCTGCGCTCTTTGCTGTTTCCTTTCAAGAAACTTGTGCTACGTTTCATTAGTTCATCATAAATACTGTCGTTGATATATCCGGCAGTGCTTATGCTCAATATCATAGGTTGAGTACGTGCGCCTAAAGCGGATTTCATAACCTCATACTGTTTTAGTCCAGCGTCCCCGCTCCATGCTGCCATTTCATCACATACCACAAGCTGTGGGTTAAATCCGTCTGACTTCTTGGCATTAAAAGCAATCGGTTTTATTACCGTGTTGCTCTCCGCAATATAAATATCGCTGCGCCGTTTCTTTGCCAGCTCCGCTAACTCGTCCTCTGCCTGTACCATTTGATAAAATCCGTCGTACACCAGCGCCGCTTGGTCTAATTTCGGTGCTAAGCAGTATATTTCTTGTCCATACTCCGGCTCTAAGTACGCCATATATGCAATAATCGCAGATGCAAATAAACTTTTTCCGTTTTTTCTGCCAATTACAATAAAAATTTCACGGAAAATACGTATTTTTTCTGCGTCTTGTATGCCAAAAATAACAGAAACTATGGCTTTCTGCCATAGCTCCAACTTGATTAAATCATTACGTCCCTTGCTGTGGTGGCAAAAGTTCTCTATGAACCGTATAGCCTTATTCGCAGCCTTTGCATTAAAAAAATACTCCTGCTTTTGCAGCCCGTTTATAATGATTTCGTATATTTTCTTTATCCATTTTCCCGCTATGATTTCGCCGCTTGTAATCTTTGCGTGGTACTCATAGATATAATTTCGATAAGGCGGCAATATTGCTTACTCTTCCCGCAAAGCCGCCAGCCTGCTTGTCTTTCGTTTCGCAGCTGGTACTAATTCTGTAAGCTGCTTAATCACTGCTGCATAGTTCTTACTAAGCGCTATGTAGGTTTCTGCCTCTGGGCTTTTCTTTGTTCCCCACTGGTTCTTCCCGTTCTGGTACTCACTCGTCCAGCCGTCTTTTTCAAGTTTCGCCTGCAAGTCGTCCAGCTCAACGCTCATAAATGCAGCCTTTTCTATCAGCGGCGTTACTAATTTTCTTTTGTTTTCGTCTAAGTCCTTGAAAATTCCCTTAAGTCTGGTCTTTTCGGTCTTTATCCTCTGTTCTTTGGTTTTCTCTTTCTTTGTTGCCATTCCTTTACCCCGCTTTCCATTCCTGCGCCGCACCACACCCCCTACACCACCCGTGCGCACGCCCGTAGGGTAATTTTAGGGTATCCCCCTCGGTATTCGCCCCCTTTAATTATTTTTCTGATATGGGGGGGAGTATGCCGCCGTTCTCGTCGAACCGATACCGCTTATGCCTCTCCTGTTTGTGGTGTTCCTTGTTGTGGCAGTCTTGGCACAACGCCTCTAAGTTATCCCAGCACAACGTAACGCTTATGTCGTTTATGTTCTCTCTGTTAAGCCAGCGCTTATGATGCACTATCTTTGCGGGCTGCCCGCAGCGTTCACAAATATAATCTTGTGACATTAAATAAGCGGCTCTGGTTTGTTCCCACGCCGCCGATAAATAAAAACTCTTAGCCCATGCTTTCATACTGTCCCCTCTCTTTCTTCATTCCCCAGCGCCCTAAGTTTCATGCGCTGGGTGGAGGCTAAAGAATGAATAGAAAAAGAGTAGGCAACTGCTGCCGCACATGGCTTAAGCTATCGCCTACTCATTTCATGCTACCATTGTATCTCTTTTGTTTTCCCATGTAAACACCACGTTTTTACCACGATATTACCCGCTGCTGTACTGTTATCATTTCTCTTACTGGCACGCCTGCTGTTCTTAGCTGCTCGTATATGCTCCTTATCTCATGCCTAAACCAGCCTACATACTGCATGGGTACTGGCTGATATTGCCGCTCCATAAATGGGTTATCTGCATACGCTGCCACTTGTGAAAACTCATACAGCAGCAGTGGCTTACTCTGGTCTAACAATAGCCGCAATATATATGCTGTCGTTCTTCCGTGCAGTCGTCCCTCTGGCGGCTGCCATATCCCAGTTATTATATATAACCTCTGCCACTCGTAAAGCTCAAATCCTAACGCCTGCTCTATATGCTTTATCAGCCTGTCTGCCGCCTGCTGTTCCCTCGCTGTTTCCCGCTTTCTTTTTATCCATGCCTTTATTTTTTCAAACACTTACTTTACCCTCTCTTCATCAATGCCCCACAATAATACTGACAGCTCATTTATGATACCCGTTACCCAGCGCCTCGGTGTATTCTTTCCTGTGTCCAGCTGCTCTGCAATTTCCGCATAGTCCATACCCTGCATGAAATACATTTCAAAAGCCTTGTACTCTACGCCTCTGCCTGCTGCCTCTCTGCGGCGCTCTATCTCTTCTACCGCTTTGTCTATATGCGCTGTCATTATCAATGTCTTAAAGCGTGTGCGTCTGATACTCTCTAAGTATGTACGCTGCTGCTCGTCCGTCATGCCCTTAAGCTCTAACTGCTGCCCGTCGCTTATGGCGTTCTCGATATGGAAAACTGCATCACGGTAACATTTCATAAGCGTAAAAGTGTTGTGGTATT
The DNA here is from genome assembly GCF_045062245.2 of Pilosibacter rotomagensis. Classification (NCBI taxonomy): domain Bacteria; kingdom Bacillati; phylum Bacillota; class Clostridia; order Eubacteriales; family Clostridiaceae; genus Pilosibacter; species Pilosibacter rotomagensis. Next base: position 2,539,628 of record NZ_CM170323.1, read on the forward strand.
TCTCTTTCTTCTGCTCCTGCTTTTCCTGTCTTTTCAGTTCCGTTATTGCAGCCTTTGCCTGTTTCTGCATCAGCTCCGTCAATTCGCTTTCGTGCAGCTGTACCCAGCTTTCAGCCTCTGGCGGCATTTCTGCCCCTACCGCCGCTGTTGTCTTTGCTTCTTCCTGCTCCATGTTCTGTACCTCGCTTTCTGTTAATTAAACGGCAGCTCTTCGTCTGCTCCCTCTGGTATGTTCATAAACCCGTCGCTCTCCGGCAGCTGTTGCCCTCTCGCCTCTGCCTCTGCTTTACTCTCTCCAAAACCTACGCTATTTGCCACAACCTCTGTGTAATATACCTTGCTGCCCGTGCGCTGGCTCTCGTAGCTGCCTGTTTTAATCTTGCCCGTAACCTCTGCCCTGCTGCCTTTACTTAACCATTTCTGCGCCCATTCCGCAGTACGCCCGAAACACTTAATATTTATAAAATCTGTGTCTTTCCCGTCGTCTACCGCAAGCGTAAAGCTGGTAATAGCTGTGCTATTGTCCTGCCCGCCATATCTAAGCTCTGGCTCTCTTGTAAGCCGCCCTGTAAGTGATACATTATTCATTCTCTCTGCCCCTCTCTTCCAGCTTGTCCAGCTTTGAAAATATCGCCAGCAATTCCAGCGCAATTATTCCCAGTAATATACTTGTCATTTTCTACCGCCTCGCTTTCTTCTCTCAATCCTGCCGCCACATTGCTAAACGCCGCCGCTACGCTCTCGCAGAATGTCGCCAGCACTGGCTTTATGCTCTTTACCCAGCTGTTAATAGCTGCCGTCAATGTTTCTGCTGCTGTTGGCAAGGTTTTATTTATCTGTCTTGCCATTTTTCTTGCAAGCCTGCGCTGTTTTCGCTTGTCCAGCTCTAACGGCGGGTTTACTCCGTGCTTTTTCTTATAGTTCTTTTTCCACTGTCTGTATTTCACTACTTACGCCCCTTTCTCCATATCGCATACGGCAGCACCCATACTGGCGCTGTTATTATCAACGCCAGTTTGACTACGCATATCAGGCAATATACCGCCCCGTCTACTGCTGCCTGTCCCAATTCTTCCAGCGCATCTACTACGCCGTCCATAAACTCAAACATTTACCGCCCCGCTTTCTGTGTCCGTTTCGGACACCTTACCCGTATAGTCTGTTACTCTGATACCCAGAATGCAGTAGCCCTCTGTAAGCCCTGTATAATCTTCCAGCATATAAATAATATCTGCATTAATCGTGCGCCCTGTGTGCTTACCGTCCTTAAATTCCAGCATTTTAAGGCTGTCGCCCTGTTTGTAGCCTCTGTCATTTTTCCGCAGCTCAAAGCTCTTTTTCCCGCTTACTACGTCCTCGTAATAAGATGCCACTATTTTTACCTCATGCTGTTTATGCTCTGTGTTTCCCTCGCTTGGCAGATGCTCCATTTTTTCTGCGTCTGCCCGCTCCTGTAATTTCTTCTTTGTCTGGCGGTCTATAGCGTCCTGCTCTTCGCTGTACCGCTGTTCGTCCGTCTTTTCAGCCTCTGCCTTGTTTATGTACTGGTCGCATTTCTGGCACGTTCCCGTTTTTACGTTGCAGTCCTTGTATTTCTGGCAAGAATAGCACAAAGACGTTATGCTTTCTGGGTGCGGTGTTTCGTAATCGTCCCCCGCCTTTTTCTCTGCTACCTTTTCCGCTATTTCCTTTGCCCTCACATTTTCGCCCGCTGCTGCTTTTTCCGCTATTTCTTTCTGCTCGTCCTCGTCCAGCTTGGCTGCCTCGTATGCAGCAGTGATACCTAAATTGCCCTCTTTCAGCTGCTCTTTAATCTCCGGCGTTGCGTTGTTGTTGATTGCGTCCATTCTGGCTACGTTTGTGCTGCTCTCGTTTATCATAGCTGCTACTAAATCACGCATTTTGCCCTGTATCTCTAAGCCGTCCTCTTCCTTGGCTCTGATAAGCGCCGCTTTGGTACGCTCTACTAATCTGGTTTTTTCATAGGCTGTAAGCTCCTGCGTATATCCGTTGCCAGCCAATAAGCGCAGCTCATACATTGCCTCACTCATGTCCATAAAGCGGTAAAGCACTTTCTCATACTCCTTATGCCCCCGCTCTAAGTTTAAAATATTTGCCGCATTACGTCTGTGTCCGTCGATTATACGGTATTCCCCGTTTACTCTCGCCAATACTGTAGGCTGCTCCTGTCCTACGTGTAAAAAGCTGTCTGCCAGCTCTTCTATGTTCTCTAATTTCTGGTGTGTATTCTCCTGCGCTGCTTTTACCTCGTAAGGGCTTAAATAGATTTCTTTGTATCCCTCTGTCTGCGCCTGCTGCCCTGCTGCTTTCGTCTTTGCGTTCAGAATGTCGTTAATACCAAACTTTGCCATATTCTCTACCTCTCTTTCTCAATCCTTTGTTTTTTCTTACACTGTCCCATTACTCCGTTACACATTTCGCACGTTCTCCAATGCTCGCAAGCGTCGCTTTGCGGGCATTTCTGCCCTGCAAATTTGCTGCCCCAGTTCCAGCACTCCGTACCGCCAGTCCTGCGGCAATGCCAGTAAGCGCATAATCTCTCTTTATGTGCCACGCTTGCTACCTCGCTTTCCCTGTATACGCTGTTACAAATTTCTTGTACCCCTGCGCCGCTCCGCAGCATGGGCTATACTCATAAATTGGCTTACGCATGAAAGTATTTTCTGCTACTTTCTTGGAATACCGAATAATACCCAAAATATTAAAATCTGTCTTTTGTTCCAGCCACTCTACGCCTGCTGCCTCGCCGTCTGTGTTCTGGTATGACGTAATCAACACGCCTGCCAGCTTTAATGCTGGGTTAAACGCCTTTGCGTCCTCTATCTGCTCTGTCACAATGTCCAGCCCCTCTAAAGCGTCCTCGTCCACTTTTACGGGTACTATTACCTCGTCCGTGATTGCCAGCGCATTTATGACATTAAGCCCAATATCCGGCGGGTTATCAATGATACAGTAATCATAAAAGCCGCCCATAATGTCTGCAAATCTCTTATAGCGTTCTGTCTGGTTCTCGCTGTCCTCTTTTGTCAAATTCCACGTAGCCCCAAAAAGTGACATATTCGACGTAACAATATCTATGCAGCACTGCTGCCCTACGTAATCTGTATTCTGTATCAGCCCTGTTGCTCCCTGCCAGTCCCCAGCCAACAACCTTGTAACTGGTGCTACGTTTTCTGCGTCATATCTGCTGTACGCCTTGCTTAAATTTCCCTGCTTGTCGTTGTCAATCAGCAACACCCTATAGCCTCGCCTGTAAAGCTCATACGCCATGTTTGCCGCTGTAAAGGTCTTGGCTACGCCACCCTTTAAATTCAAAATGCTTATTGTTTTCATTCTTTGCCTCTCTTTCCTGCGTCGCCTCTAACGCATGGTTACTGTTTCCTGCTCTTTTGTAAGCTCGTCTGAATGTAATAAATACTGCTCTATCAGCTGCGCTGCTGGCTGCCAACCATAGCAGACGGCGGTATAATAACCCTGCTGCCGCAGATACTCTAACCACTCTTTCTGTTTCTTTGTCGTCGTGTTCTTGCCTGCCTTAAGCTCTATGTAAAGCCCGTGATACCCAGCCCTTGCAGCTGGTAACATAATATCCGGCACGCCAGCCTTTACGCCCTGCCTCTTAAGCGCCACTGCTGTTGCCGCATCACGTTTGCCGCCGTTTGGCACATGATACATATATTGCAGCTCCGGCATAAGCCCTGTTCTGTATGCAGCCCAGTTAAATAATGCCTCTTGATGCCCGCTTTCGTCGTCCAGTCTAAAGTTTCTCATTTTCTCGCCTCGCTTTCTGCTTAAATTCTACATACTGGCAAATTCTGAAAAGCAGCCCGTCCTTATGCGGCTTGCTGTTCTCTATCGCCAAAAGCGTTATTGTTTCCTCGCTTTGTAGTCCTGCATTTCCCAGTACGTCCCAGCGGCATATATCGTAATATCTGCACCGTAGGCAGCAGCGCTTACAGTCCTTGCCTTTCTGGAATAACCAGTATTTAATTTTTTCTATCATGTTTTCTGCCCTTTCTGCTGCCGTTGTCTTTCCAGCTCTCCTGCTGTTCAAAAATAGCCGCCGCAATTCTAAGCGCCAGATACGCTGCCACAATCAGCGCCAGCAGTCCGGCTATTATCAACACTGCTGCAATGGCAATGCCCTTGATTATCTGCATTTCAGCCCCCCCTATCCGTTATTTTTACTAAGGTGTATCTTAAATACCCATAGCCGTAATACTCTGGACTATGTACGCCCATGCTCACGCTGTTCTTATCCACGTAATAGCCCTTTATTGCCTTTGGCTCTTTCTTGAAATACTCACGGTCTGAAATTATGTGATACTCTGGCTCTGGTCTTACCAAATTCTTGCTGCAATTCCAGCGCTTGCCCTGTAATGCTCCGTCAGTACCCTTTTTATGCGTTCCTGTGTATTTAATTAAATAGTTTGCCAGCTCTGCATAGTTTCCGCTGTCGTCCAGAGGGAATACCTTAACCCTGTTATGCCCCTCGTATGCCTTATACCAGCAGCGCTGTAAAATCTCTGTGTCAATTTTATTTACTACAAGGTGGTGATGCCTCGCACCTTTCTTGCCTATCTCCATAACGTGTATGTATTTGAACTCTAACCCTGCTTTTCTGTACTCCTTTCTGCACTCCCTCAAAAATACGTCTATGTCCTGCCGCATCTGCTCCGGCGTTCTGTCTGGCTGCCCTTTCCTGCGGATATAATCAAGCACTAAATGGTAGTCCCCATAGCCATAGTTCGCATTTATGAGTATCCTTAACTTTCTCTCTGCCTGTCTGGTGTTTACTTTCTCCTGCTCTTCTTTTGTTGGCTTTACCTTATCCCCTCTGCTGATACCTTTCTTTTTGTATCTGCTGGTAAAGTACCTCTCTATCTCTATCGTATTCCCCGCTTTTGTTACCCTCTCTACGTATGGCATATATCTACCTCTCTGTCGGTTCGTTAATACTTTTATCAAGTGTTAAAACGGGCTGCCCGCCCGTTAATTTTCTTGACTTTGCGCCATACATAGCTTATAATTTTTATAGTATTTCAAAGCTGTATAGCTTAGCGCCTATGGTGTTTCCCCACCGTAGGCGCTTTTATTTTTTTCATGTTTCCTGCCGCTCTCCTATGCGGCTTAAGGCATACTCATAAGCCCGTCTGTACGGCTCTCTGCAATCGTAGCCCGTGCAGCTGTATAATTTGCTGCCCCTGCAAAACTCGCAGCTATGCAACTTTGCGTAATCGCTCGCCGCCCGCTCCTTCCGCTTTTCCTCGTATTCCAGATGCCGCTTAATCTGGTTTGCATCTATAACCGCAATTCCCAGCATATTTGCTGTATGTATTTCTCTGTCCATTCCCTCTGTTATGCCGTATTTCACGCCAGCAATAACAAAATCGCAGCTTTTCAACAACGTAAGCCCCGCAGCCATACCTCTTGCCCGCTCTTCCGGCTTTTTATCGTCCATGCACTGCGTCATATATAAATGCGGCGTAATGGGTGCTAAGCCCGCCTCTAACGCCTGCCGTGTCAGCTGCTGCGCATAATCTATGTTTCTGTCCAGCTCTGCGCCGTCTTTCGCCCTGTATGGGCTGCATATATAAACCTTTCTCATGCCTTTTTACCCGCTTTCTGTTGTGCCTCTGCCCGTGCCTGTTCATTTCCTGCCAGATATGCTGCTAAGCACATCAGCTCGTCTGCTCCCTTTTTGTCTATAAAATTACAATCAACGCAACATTTACAATACCCCGTAATCTGTAAATATCTGTCGTATACTTCCTGCGGTGTCTGGCACTGCTTTAAGCTGTCCACCATGCCTGCAAGCTGCTGTATTGCCTTTATGCCTGCCTCGCCGCCCTTTCCGTGTATCCCTACTGTAATCTGTCGCATTTTTGTTGCGCCGTCTGCTCCTAAAATTGTTTTACTCTTCATTCTGTACCTCGCTTTCTTCCTTAAACCCAGCCAAAAGCATAGTCATTGCATCTATCGCCGTATCAAAATGTTTTCCCAGCTCTGCTGCGTCAATAAGCCCCTGCTTTGTGTTTCTTCCATTCCCTTTCATTACTTGCGTTTGCAAAATAGGTTTTAACTGGCTAAGCCCAGCTATGCTGTTCTCTAACTCTTCCTCACTCACGCAGATTTTTACATAGCCCTTACCAATGCGTTCAACGCTCATTTTCTGCCTCTTCCTTTCTTCTAATCAGCCGTACCGATACCTCATAAGCTGTACGCTGTTCTCTTTCTCCTGTGGCTGCGTCAAGCACCTTTTCATACTGGCGGCTCTGATACCGCCCCAGCAGCTCTACAGTATCGCCCTGCTGCCACTGCGCCGCCTCGTCTGCCTGTTCCTGCCAGCAGATGCACGGTAAATAGCAGCTGCCGCCTGTAAGCTCATTTCTTACCCTTACCGTAATATCAGTAATGCGCTTGCCTCTCGGCGTTTCTCTGTGTGTTGGCGTATTTGCTATAATGCCTCTTACTGCTACCTCGTCCTGCTCTACTGCCTTTTCTGATACCGCCACAAAATCTGCCAGAATATATACCAGCAGTCTACCGCTCTGGAAGTCCTTAAGCGTCTGCACCTTGCCCGTCAGTAAAAGCCTGCTGCCCTCTACAAATTCCTGCATAACGTCAAACTCTATGCCGCTGCAAGCTCTGTATGGTACGTCCTCTGCAAATACTACCGTTACCTCGTCCGGCACGCCGCTCGGTCTTACCGTTTCTACCTTTGCCATATAACCACAAAACGGCAGCCCGCATAGCTGCTTAATTTCCTTAATCTGTGTAAGCGTTCCTACCAGTCCCGCTGCATTTTCCTTGATACCGCCACCTGTAAGCTCGTCCATGATTGCAGTATCTAAATCCCGTAAAAAATCCGGCTTTTTCTTTGTCATACTTCCTGCCCTTTCCTTTCCTGTATGTATATGGTGTAGTAAAGTGACATCTGCAAATCACTAAACTTATACTGTGCTGTCTGGTCTGGCTCTAATGGTTTCATAAGCCCCAGCTCTTTCCAGCGTCTGTGCGTTATCTCCGGCACTGCTCTAAACTTCTTTACCTCATGCTCGCTGTATTTTTGGTATTCCTCGCTTATCTCATGGTCTGCAAACGGTCTGAACGCTGCCAGATACCCTACGTAAACCTCTGCCCCGTCCTCGATAATGCGCAGGCGGTCTGAACTTTCCAGCGTGCCTATAAATTCCTTTACTGTCACTGTCTGCCTCTCCTATTTCTCCGGCATTTCGTACAGCCTCGGTATTACTACTGCAAACGGCTGTACGTCCATGCCGCCCCTTACTATGGCTGCGCCGCCAGCCGTAAACAGATAGCTTACGCACGCTTTCTGTATCTCGTCCAGAACCTCTAAGCAGCGCTCTTTTGTTGCATACTCTCCGATTTCCTCTAAACACCCGTCACTTATGCAAATTACGTGGCGCTTTTTGTCTGCCTCTGCGCCGCCTCTCTTTTTCTTTACGTCCTCGTACTCTCCGTACTCTACGCAGGCGTAATTACCGCCCAGTCTATACAGCTTTTCTTTATTCTGGCTGCGTATGTATACCTCACTCATTGCCTGCCTCGCTTTCGTCCTTATGTTCTTGGTAGCCCTCTAAGTAGCCTATTGCCTCTACGTCAATGTCCTTGCCGTTCTTACCGTCGTTGTTTATCCGAATTTTGCCGTAGTAGGAATAAATACAGCAGCCGTCATAGTCGTATACTCTTATACTGCCCTCTGTGGCTGCCTCTGGCGTTTCAATAACCAGCGGCTCTGCCTGCTGCATCTGCGCTGCTACCTGTTCGTCCGTCACTGGCTCGCTGTTCTTTCCTCTGTACCAGATAACCCACATAAACAAAATGATTGCCAGCACGCCTGCTGCTATAATGGCTACGCACTGTATCAGTTTCTTAACTGTCTGTCGTTTCTGTTTCCTCATAGTTTCAGCCTTTCTTTTTCCTCGTCCCAGTCAAAACTTGTGTAGGCTATGCAACGCTTGCAGCGTTCTATAGGCTCGTCGTCCCCGTCGTGTGAAAATCCCAGACAAGCGCCGCCGTCCATTCCGGCTGCGCCCCATTTTTTCTGCAAACTGCATTTTTTTATACGCTGCTTTATCCGGCACTCTTTGCATATAACCTTTTGTCCAGCTGTGCAGCCCTTACACCTTGCATGGTACTTAGCCCACTCTCTGCTTACTCCTGTTTCCTCGCTTTCCCAGCCAATTACCCACTTGCCGCATACGTCGCAATACACCTGTGTAGTTACCGTCCTTGTTATACCCATGTCTGCCCCTTTTCTGCCTCAAAATAGTAGTTGTCTACTATCAGCATTTTTTTACTGAAAATGCACATAAGCCCCAGCGGTACGGTAATAACCGCTATTGTTATATCTCCCTCTGTCGCCCATACTGCCAGCACGGTAACTGCCAGCATTGCAAGCCCGTAGGCTTTCTGCTTAATGAAATACCAGCGGCGGGCTTTCTTTGCCTGCTCCCGCTGCCGCCTCTGCTCTTTTTTCTTTCGCATATCTGCTATGGCATCTGCATAGTCTCTCTGGTATGCGTCCTCTACTATCAATGTCTCTGCTGCCATTCTCTGCCTCTCTTCCTTTCGGCGGCGCTCTCTGTCTTTCCATGTGTGCCGCTCTCCTGTTCTGGCGTTTGGTTTTACCGTGCGGGCTGCTTTTCGCATTAAAAAGCAACTGAAAACCTGTTGACCGTCCACATACTTTCTGGCTGGTATGACCGCCGCTATTTTTCCACGGTATACAGATTGCAGCTATTAGCCTGCTGCCCTCTGCCGCAGGCTCGCCATGCCTGCTACGCAATGTGCCGTGTGGGACTTGAACCCACGACTTGCCGCTTATGAGGCGGCTGCTCTAACCACTGAACTAACGGCACTCGTGGCGGCTGCTGCCGCCTACTCATTAAATAAAAAGCCTTTCTCTATTAAAAACCTTATCCAATCGCAGCCCGTTACGTCGTCCCGCTCAATGAATTTGTAAAAGCCCTCTGCGTCCTCTATTCCGTATTTCTTCAAAATGTTTCTTGCGTTCTTTGCTGCTGGCGTGGTAAAAACATTCTCTGCGTAAAATGTTGCCTCTATAGTTCCGTAGTTGTTCTTTCCTGCTGGTGTTCTCATTTCCACTACAACTACGTTCCTTTTGCTTTTTCTTCCTACTCCCTTTCTTATTACTACCGCCTCACTGAATAGCCAGCCGTTCCACCCACTGCGCATAGGCGCAAACTGTGTACGTGGTACTTGTACTAAGTCGCCCGCCTGCAATTTGTTAAAATCTACTTTTTTCATGTGCCTTACCTCTCTTTTGTTCTTCTGGTTTATAATGCCTGCTGCCCCGCTGCCGCCGTGTAGGTTTTCAGTGTGGCGTTGCAGCGTTTGAACTCTCTATAAATTGTGTCCCTATGTGTTCCCAGCACCTCTGCAATATCGCTTACACTGCTGCCCTGCTTACTCATAGCCTCTATGGTCTGCCTGTCCTCGTAATGCAGACGCTTGTACTTTCGTTTTGCCATGTTCTATGCTCCTTTCCGTCCTCATTCGCTTTTATGGTAAAAAAATAAGCGTGCCAGAGTTTTACGCTCTGCACGCTCTTCTTTTCTGCTGTTTCCTATAAAAAAAGAAAATCGGCAGAGGCTTTATAACCTCTTGTCGATTTTCATTCTAAAACTTATCCTCTGAATTGTCTGCGAAAATACCACTTGCCCGGGATCCTTTATAGCCGGATATCGTCATGACTGCACCATTTACAAGGTATAAATTGCTTTCCTGATACAAATACATTCCGCTTCCACTTCCGCCATTCGCACTATTCTGTGTCCATGTCACATGATCCAAGGTGAGATCTGTATTCGAGATCAGATTCGCAGTGCCGCCACTTCCACCCGGATTATCATTCGCGGTAATATCCAATACGCAGTTTTTAAATGTCAGCCGACTGGTATTCCAACTTTTAGCTGCAGCATCATAAGTTCCTTCTGTGTGGATTCCCTTTCCTTCCATCTTGATCGTCTTCGGATCCGACGTGCCGCATTGGATCGTCACATCTTTTCCTGCACCGATCACAAGTCCGTCTGTAAGACTTACATTTTCCTCAAGATCGATCACTACCGGCGACTCTCCCGCGGAATTGATCGCATCCTGAAGATTGTTGAACTCCTGTGTTCCTACCTTCGCCACAGCCGCCAACGAAGAAAATGCCATGGCAGCCGTCATCGCAGCGGCGGCTGCGGTGACGGTCATGAAACTTTTCCATGATTTTTTCATGTCTCTACCTCGTTCTTATAACTAGCAACAATCCGAAAAGTCTGAATTACTGTTCTTTTTTCTTTTTCTTACCTGTCACGATCACAGCACCTGCTGCCGCTCCCATCAGGGCGATTCCTGCTGCTGTGAAGGCTTTTGTTCCAATTCCACCGGTGGACGGGACATCCGGATCGATGACCGGGCCATCAACGATATCCTCTTCGCTGTCGTTGACCCATGCACGGTTCTCCACCTTGTCTCCATCAATGGCTTTGTCAGAGACAGCTGCGTCATAGGAAACAATAATCGGCTCTGCATTCTTTAACTCATCATATGTAATATATCCGTCATTGAATGCTGCGATCAAAGCAATACTTACCCGGAATGTCTCATCACCTTTTCCGGTTTCTACCTTGTAATAGTCTTCTGGAATTACACTTCCTTCATTTCCGACTGTCACTTTCAAGGTTGCTTTATCAAATTCCAGATTTTTGCTCATCACGTCATGGAAGATCATACGCTCGGAGAACTTCTCCGGAATATACAATCTCTCTGCATCAGAATCGGAACGTACTACAAATCCAGCCATTCTTGCCGGAAGATGGGATTCCAGAGTAAAGCTTATATTATCGCCCGGTTTTACGCCCTTGATCTCATCCTCACCGTCTGCCTTTTTATCGATATCCGGTCTGCTCTCCTTATCGTCCGCATCAAGTCCATGCGCAGCTTTGATCTGCAGCATACCGGTCTTACTTCCGCTGTTTACAAGAACAATATGATGCTCACTTTCACCGCCATCGGCATTCCAGCGGCTTCCTTCTGTGTCATCATACCAGCCGTCGATCGCGTGATTACAATCGTCGAGGATCCACTCTTTGTTTGTGTCTCCGAATTTCAGTGTCGCACTTTCTCCATTGTAAATATCGTCGGCACCTTTTCCGGCATGGTTATTGTAGAGAATAACCGATGAGCCGAGACGCATGGTACCGATATTGTAGATGCCTCCGCCGTATTCGGCACCAATCTTATTCTCATTCTGTATTCCTGTTCCGTTGTTGATGATCGTTGCAGAACCGATCGTCAGATCGCAGGCTGCCTGTTTTGTATAGATTCCGGAACCGGCATTGTTCATGATCGTCACATCTGCGCCCTTCTCGATCGTGCTTTTATATGTTCCATTTCCAAAAAATACGATTCCGCCATTTGTGGCTGCGGATAAAGGCTTCACCCCGTTTCCTTCCACATCCAGCTTGCATGTCTTATCCACATTCAGCACTCTGGTCCAGATACCGCTGTACCCGTTGTTTGTTGCTGTTAAGGAGGATTGATTGCTCATGTCGATCCGCCATGCGGAAATTCCCCAGGTACCGCTTCCATCAAACAAAACTTCCGATCCATTTTTTATCGTATAGTATGTACCGTTTGATCCGTTTCCATGGCTGTTTAACACCTGAACTTTACTGTTATCGATCGTGGCATAAAATGTTCCCGTAAAACCTGAGCGGTTATTATCCGAGATGTAGGTCGAATTTTCGAGATTCACATTATAGCCTCCGTCACCGCCATCCCACTCCAGGGCATCCTGCGGATAATTTCGAATCTCCAACTTGGAATCCTTCAGATTCAGCTTATTATTCGAGCCGAAATAGATCGCATGAGTGTTTGCAGCAACACCATTGCCATCCATTACCATCTCTGCGTTCTCCAGATGCAGCTCTGCATCCTTTGATGCAGAGATCGTCATCCAATTCCACTCCGCTGTATATGGTGTCGATCCGATTCCTTCCAATCCCACAGCGCAGTTCTTAAAAGTCAGCTTTTTGCCCCAAAGTGCAATTCCTTTGTCTTTAAATGTAAGATTCTTCTTATCCGCACCACCATCTACCGTCAAGTTCTTGCTCAGATTAAGCCCACTTGTCGTCTCATCCGTATCAAGAACGATCACCGCTCCATCTGCTGCCGCAGCCACTGCCTCATCAAACGTCTTATAGGTAGTCTCACCAATATGTACCTGCGCAAATGCCGAAACCGACATTCCCGCCGTCATCGCAGTCGCTGCCAGACAGACCACGAAAACCTTGTTCATTTTCTTTTTCATTTTCGATCCCCTCCATGTCAATTTATGTCGAAAAAAGCGCCGTTTTCACTTTTTTGTGAACCGGCGCATTTTTTCCATCATTTTTCCGGTTCTGTTACCCGGTGTCCGCGGACAAGAAGCCTGTGGGTATTTACCCCATACGGAGTACAGGTATAAAGCGTCACAAGGTCTTTTCCGTTCTGGATATAAAGTTCTTCCGTCTCTTCCGGGAGTGTTACGAGAATCTGATCCACCTCATACGTGAATGTCTCGTTTAAGACATCCAGAGTGAACTGATCTCCCACTTCCAGTTTGTCCAGGTCGGTGAACAGTTTCGCCTTCACAAGACCGTTATGGGCAGCCAGCACACAATGGGTATTTTCACCGCCCACCGGCAGGCTTGTCCCATACCAGAAACCGGCGCCCGACTGAAGCGCCCGCTCTTCCGTCCCGTGGTAAATGGGAATGTGGACCCCGATCTTCGGAATGTCCACATATCCCATCATCCCTGTTCCCCATGGATCCAGAAGGTGGTCAAGCTCCTCCCGTTCCTCTGCGGGAACCAGAAACTGTTCCTCTTTCTTTGCAAGTCTTTCATTGTACTCTCGGGCCGCCTGGATCATTCCTTCGCAGTCGATCCCCTGAAACCGGTCATACGCCGCAATCGCCTTGTTAAACTGATACTGATAGTACCAGTCGCAGATATGCGGGTACAGAAAAATTCCCAGTCCCAGAAGAAATATGACTGCTATGAGGATCCCGCGCCCGGTGAGCCATGAAGGTTTCCTGCCGGAATTACCGGATCCATGCTCCATTTGCATCTACCTGATATCCGTCCGGTGTTGTGGTGTTCGCAAGCATTGCGCCAAGTGTTCCCTTGTCGGATGCTGTGTTGAAGTAATACCACTTGCCGTCGATCTCATGCCAGCCGGTGTACATGCGTCCTCTTGTGTTGTCGTACTGAGTATGGAGATAATACCAGTTGTTGTTCCGGTATAACCAGCCGTCTTCCATCCAGCCGTCTACGTCAAAGTAGTACCAGTCGGAGCGGCCGTTCCATGTGAGGTATACCCACTCATCATGCGGGAATGTACCGTCATCATAGCAGAACCACCAGCCATTTAATCTCCAGGTTCCTGTTGCGTCGCGGTAGCCGCCCTTTGCCTGAATTGCCGCGTCTGTGTAGTATTCCGGACGGTCAAAGTCGATGGCAAATCCGTAGGTGTAGAAACCGTAGATCGTATCACCGATCTTTAAGTACTCGTTGGACGGAAGTCTTCCGTTGTCCTCCGTGAACTCGCCGCCCTCTAAGATCCAGCGACCGAACTTACCGGCTGCGTTTGTGGCTTTGCCTCTTGTGGATGTGCCATAGTCATAATCACTGTCATCACTGTCACTGCCGCTTGATCTCCACCTGTAAGTGATCGTGAAGGTCGTTCCATCTTTTCCTACAACATATCCAACCGGGAACTTATCCCAGGTCTGATCGCTGTAGCTGCTGCTCTTACCCTTGGATGCTGGAATATCTGCAAGTGTGAGCTTCGTTCCAACCTCAAAGGTCTTTGTGAGTTCTGTCTGACCGTTCTCTGTAAATGTTCCGTTTACAACAACGAACTTGATTTCGGTGTACTGCTCCTCAGGGGTCTCCGGTGTTTTCTCGCATTTTGCTTTGAAGTTGATCACGATCTCATGATTTTCAGAATACCACTTGCCGTCCTCATCGCAGAAGAGCTTGACTGTTGCTGCATCGTCTCCTGCATTGGTATGTTTTCCATCTGCATATGCCTTGATGTAATCTTTTGCAAATACAGTAACAACTGCCTCGTTATCGTCTTCCTTATCTCTTGTGACGCTGTAAGTTCCGGCCATAAGACCGAAGGACTGCGGAGCGTGCTGCTCATCTGTTTCACAGGTTACATTGATCGTTTCTCCAAACAGCTTCTTCAGATCATCGTATTTCGGAAGAGCCGGTTTCTCCGGATTGTTTTCGGTACACTTCACAAAGAATCTGATCGGTCTTGTACCCTCTTCGACATCCCAGCCGCCATCCGTACGAGCAAGGATCAGTTTTGCTGAAGCGGCTCCCTTAACGTCATGATTGCCATGGTCTGCAATATATTTGCTTACATACGGCGCTGCCTTTACTGTAAGGATTGCCTTTGTAGTTCCATACCATGAAATCTCATATCCATTCTCCATCAGAGGATATTTCTCATCCGGGTGAGCTGCTGCATTGCTGCCTGTATGAACAAGAACGACTCCTTCGATGAGATCCTCTAACTCTTTAAAGCCTGGAAGTTCCGGATCAGTCGGGATTGGAGTATCCTTTGAGCAATCTACCTTAATGGTTGGAATTCTTGTGAGAGCCGGTGCTTCCCATGTCTTTGTATCTGCGTTCCATGTAAGATCGTATGTAATATCGCCTACTGTTGTCAGTACATGATCATAATCCACATCCGTATTATACTTCTCTGCGTAATATACACCGAACACTTTCACTGTGCTGACGTATTTTCCATTAACGGATCTTACTTCTCCGATCTCATAGCTGTTCGGAATGTTTAAATCATACTGTTTTGCTTCATGACCGGAATTGGAAGCATTGAGACACTCTACGATCACTGCAGGCACAATTTCTGTATCCACCGGTTTCTCCGGTTTGTCCCCTGCACAATTTACCTTAATCGTTGGAATTCTTGTGAGAGCCGGTGCTTCCCATGTCTTTGTATCTGCGTTCCATGTAAGATCGTATGTAATATCGCCTACTGTTGTCAGTACATGATCATAATCCACATCCGTATTATACTTCTCTGCGTAATATACACCGAACACTTTCACTGTGCTGACGTATTTTCCATTAACGGATCTTACTTCTCCGATCTCATAGCTGTTCGGAATGTTTAAATCATACTGTTTTGCTTCATGACCGGAATTGGAAGCATTGCGGCACTCTACGATTACTGCAGGCACAATTTCTGTATCCACCGGTTTACGCGGAACTTCCGGTTTTCTTTCCTTCCAGTGTGCTTCTACCACAACCTCAGTTCTTGTACCGGCAGCATTTGCTACTGTCATTTCAGAATTAAGTTTCTGATCATAAAGATACCATCCGTCAAAATCATAATTCTCACGTGTCGGAAGTTCATTGCCACTTAAGAGTTCAAGAGTTTCTTCACCTCTTGCATTCTCTTTTGTAAGCTTGTTGGCACCGCTTGTCGCATTTAAGTTGTATCCATCTTTTGAGAAGGACCAATCCCATGCACCGCCGTTTGCATCATAAGTGACCTTGTAAATAGTCGGCTGTGTTTCGACCTTCGTCAAACGAACCGTAACACTGTATGCCTTTCCTTCTGTTGCCATCAGTGGATGCACCATCAATGATGTCATCGCGAAATTCGTTGATGTTACATCTGTTACGCGATAACTCTGCGTGCCAATTGTAATCTCTTCATTGGCCTGTGGAATCTTTGTCTCAAAAGCTTTTTCACCGGTAAAGCCTACCCACTCAGTTACCGGATCCTGTACAGAATTATCATTTTCATCAACATAATTGACTGTCAATGTTGCACCTGTAATAGATGGTTTCGGGAACTCGATGTGCTTATCTACCTTATTACCATCCTTTGTATAGGAATAGTTGAATTCTGCATTGCCGTTTAACTTAATGTTTCCGACCTTTTTCTTCGCTTCATCTGTCAATTCCACGGTGTAAGTCAATGTCAGCTTATCTTTCATTGTACCGTTGGAATTCCATTTAATCGTGTTCGTATTTTCATCGTAGCTGGCAGATCCATCTCTTGCGTTAAGCGTTCCGCTTATCATTTTAACATTTTCGCCTAACGGATCGTTAATGCCACTCGTGATATCCTTAGAGATTGTTTCAAATACCTTCTTTAAGTCCTCAGCGTTTTTTGCATTTAAATTACCTGCATTGGCAAGCGCTTTAAACTTATTTTCATCCATTGAGGTGCCTTTGTCTGTCTTATTTAAGGCAAAGCTTACAGTGTATGATTTACCTGTTGCCTTGAAATCTTTTAGTATTTGTTTTTCATTATCATAATAAGTCCAATTCCAAAGGTTGAACTCTCCTTCATGTTCCATATATCCATCATTGCTGCCGCCGTCTGCGAGGATAATTAAAATTTTATTTGCATTTTCATCTTTTTTATTTAAAACTTCAATTCCCTTTTTTATTCCAGCGCTAAGGTACGTCCACCCTTGCGGAGAATGCGTATTATATTTGGAAGCGTCATCAACATCTTCCGCTTTATCAGAAAAACGAATATAACTACAATTTACTCCGGCAGCTTTCAGCTCTTTACTCATATTTTTGATTGCATTAACTGCTGTGGTCCACCGGGAAACGTATAAATCATCATTATAGTGACAGCTTTCTCCACCACTTGCTGATTTGTGGTTATGTGTTTCATTCGTACACCATGCCATAGATCCGGATGCATCCAACACAAAAGCAACCTCTGTAGGCTTTACCTGAATTTGATCTTTTGCCTTGGTTGCATCGACCGTTAATGTAATGTCATATTTGCCATCACCGGCCGGTTTTGCTTCTTTGTTTAATGTAATAGCCGTTTTCGCGCTATCTGTTGTCTTAACTCCATCAAGCGTATAGCTTATTCCAGAGTTATCTGTAGTAGCATCCGCCAACGACACTCCCGGCACAGACCCAACGACCATACAGGCCGTCATGAGTGCTGCCAGAACACGTTTTTTCATTCCGCGCTTCTTCATCTCTCTTTTCCTCCTTTTTTTCAAATCGTGGATCGTAACTGTATCTCTGCTGAACAGTTACTGTGAGTCAATATTTCAATTGCTGCACACAGGATTCTTCTGCCTCTGTATGCTCACAAAGCCCCTCCTTTCCCCCTTGTTCCTTAAAATTTATAAAAATCACTCCCTAAACTGCATTCTATGCAGCAAAGCTGCCCGGTATTCCTGCGGTTGGAAGTGTTTTTATCAGTATTGTGATTTCCCTGCGTCCTCAGGAATTTTCTTCGCGGTATTTCGCTAAAAATGGATCATATAACCGCTTTTCCGCGTCCAGCCGCGCCTGAACTGCCTCCTCATAGGTTGCGAAGCTGCCAAGATTGTAGGACTTTCCCTGAAAGCCAATGGATGCTCTCCATCGGTTGTTTTCTCTTCTGTACACTCCACGGTGACCGGAAGTATTATTGGAAAATGTCTTTCTGCACGCGATCCTCTCCACACAGGTTCCGTCCATAAAATGGATGGCTTTCTTCATATTTACCTTCCTCTGTGCTTCCTGAAGACAGCCACAGCTTCTTGTGACTCCGGAGCGGAGATTCTCTTTTCGGCAGATGCACTGTTTTCCACAGTCACACTGACAAAGCCAGTAGTCACTCATCCTTCCCGGACGATCCTCGCGATCACCTTCAGACGATCCACTTTGCTCCACCGTGCCTTCTTTTTTTTCTGTCAGCATCGCTGCCGGTCCCAGAACGACAAGTCTGCCGTACCGCTGTCCGGTGAGATCGAGACGTTTTTCCTGGAGTCGGATCCGTCTTCTGCATCCACAGCTCTTCGTATGTCCGTTTTTCAGGTGTGAATCTTCCACGGTGCATGTATTCCCGCAGTCACACCGGCACCGCCAATAGGTTTTCGGTTTTCCCGGAATCTTCACTTTTTCAATTACCACGAGACTTCCGTATCGTTCTCCAATCATACATTTTTTCATTCAAAAAAGCCGTTCATGACATAATGTGTATTATGTCATAACGAATCCCCCTTGTATTCATATATATACATAAAAATAATATCACGAAAAACCTTTGTTTTCAATGGATATTCCGGGTTTTTTGTTTTTTTGCGTTTTTTTAACATGATTTTCCAAAAAACATACAGTCCGGGAAGTAGATTCGCAGACTGGACACTCTTTCAAATTAGCTTTAGAAAGTGTAAAAACCATGTAAATTATACGTAAAAACGATGCATATTCTTTTAAGAAAAGCCGTTCATGACATAATACACATTATGTCGCAGACGGATCCTTTATTTTCCCATTTATTCCGTGTTGCCTTTCTTTCCTTCCGATATCGCCTCCTCCCTTTGGACCAGTCCCAGCTCTAAATCCTTCGCGCAGGCCTCCTCGCTTGTGATCATCGTATACCGTCTTGTTGTCTCAATGCTGCTGTGCCCAAGATAATCTGCCAGCCGCGCGAGGTCGTGTTCCTTTTCGTAAAAGCATCTCGCGAAGAGATGTCTCAGATTATGCGGAAACACTTTGCTTGCTGCCACCTTTGCCTTCTCGCAGAGACTTTTCATCTCCGTCCATATATTTCTCCGGTCCAGCGGTCTCCCGTTCCTTGAGTGGAAAATACTTCCCTCCTTGATCTTCTGTTTTCGACAGTAGTCTTTCAAAAGGATCAGAAGGGACCTTGGGATCAGGATGATCCGAACTTTGCCCTTAAAGTTGATCCGTATCTTTCGCTCCTTTAGAGTCTCCGCTGTCAGATATTTTAATTCTCCGATCCGCATCCCCGTTCCCGCGATGGTCTGAAGGATGCAGAACAGGCGCTCGCGATTCTCCCGTCTCGCAGTCATAAGAAGTCTCTGGTACTCTTCGCGCGTCAGTTCTCTCTCCTCCTCGCGAAAGATCCGTCTCTGCGTTCTGCACACACGGACCCGGAGATCGTCCCGGCCGATCCAGCTCAGATACCCATTCACCGCGATCAGCATGGAATTTACACTGGACGTCCGGTATTTTTCTACGAGAAGCTTTTTATACTCCAAGATGATCTCCTTGCTCAGCTCCCGTTCCCCTGAAAATATCAGGAAATTCCGCACATCCCTCAGATACTTTTCGATCGTATTTTTACTTTTCTCGCATTCTGTTAAATATTGCCCATAATGTTCCAGATCATACTTCATGAACGATTCTTCTCCTGTTCTGTCAGGCTCTCTTTACCTGACATGTTTCATAATATGATGCTTTTCATTATTTCTCATTATGGCATATTTTTCAGAAAATTACTCGTATAATCTGCCTGTAAAAACTATTTAATTCCAAAATTCCAAAAATTCCTGTATTTCCGACGAAATTCGACTTTTCCTCCAGGCGAGAAGGACCTCTGTTGTAAAATCGGCATCACAGACCTCACATGCTTTCAACTTATCAGAAAGTTCCAGCATCGAAGTCGGCAGGATTGCGATCCCCATTCCCCGTTCCGCCATCGTGATCGCGGTCCTTGCATCCTCACAGGCAAGGTAGATATCGCAGACAAGTCCCGCCTCCTCAAACTTCGAGGCGATATATTTCTGAAACCGGTGGGACAGGATCAGGGGCTGTTCCGAGAGCTCCTGCAGATGGAGCGATGTGCGTCCTTTTAAAAGAGGGAACTCCGGAACTGCCATGGCGAGAAGGCGTTCCTCAGCCAGAGTTTTCGTCTCACAGCCCCTTAACGTAATTGGCGTGCGCAGGGTCGTGAGGTCAAGGATCCGGTTCTCAAGCTGATCCCTCATCGTGAATGTGGATCCCTCGTGGATATCAAAATGGATATTGGGATGGCTTTTTGCAAAACGCATCAGGTAATGGGACATCATGGACACGGTGGACGGAGTCATTCCGATATGGATCGTCGCCGCCTGACTTGATTTTATGACCTCCCGCTTCGTTACCTCCGAGAGCATCAGGATCTTTCCCGCCTGTTCGTAGAGCGTTTTTCCCGCCTCCGTCAGTGTGATATGCTTCATACCGCGGATAAAAAGCGGCACCTGAAGTTCCTCCTCCAGCATTTTCATCTGGTAGCTTAACGGCGGCTGTGTCATATGAAGCTCCCTCGCCGCTCCGCTGATGGTTCCGGCGTCAACGATGGCTCGGAAGTATTCTAACTGTCTGATCTCCATAATCTCTCCTTCTGACCGGCGATCTGCGGATTTCCACTCCCACAACGGTGCGAGCTGTGGGATCTGGATCCCGGATCGTAAAAATCATAGTCTGAATGTAAAGAATCTTCTTATATTATATAATATTTATTATATTTCTATACAAAAACAATAATTTACATATATTATAGGGGATGCTATACTTGAAATGCAAGAAAAAATTTAGAAAGGATCGAATCGAATCTACCATACATATGAAACGTATTGATTTTGAAAACGGAACCATAACGGGCAATATCCTCGGAGCCGCGCTCCCCATGCTGATTGCCCAAATCTTAAACCTTCTATATAATATTGTGGACCGCATCTACATCGCACGGATCCCGGAGATCGGAACAGCCGCTCTCGGCGCGGTCGGCTTATGCTTTCCGATCATTGTCATCATCACAGCCTTCAGCAACCTCTTTGGGACCGGCGGTGCGCCGCTCTTCTCGATCTTTCGCGGGAAGAAGGACCCTGACACAGCAAGGCGCATTATGAACACTTCTTTTACGATGCTCTGTGTCTGCGCTATGATCCTGATGGCGGTCGGCTTCCTCTTCGCCCGCCCGATCCTGATCCTCTTCGGTGCTTCCACTGAGGCTATCGTTTACGCTTATCCGTATATGATGCTCTATCTGATCGGAACCCTGCCGTCGATGATCGCGGTCGGAATGAACCCGTTTATCAACGCCCAGGGCTACTCCAGCATCGGCATGTTATCCGTCGCGATCGGTGCCGGAACAAACCTGGTACTTGATCCGCTCTTTATTTTTGCCCTCGGACTCGGTGTCCGCGGCGCTGCCATCGCCACCGTGATCTCCCAGTGCCTGTCCGCCGCCTTCGTCGTGTTTTTCCTCACGAAAAAATCCGAGTTAAAGCTGCGGTTCCTTCATAAAAATGAGATCCCGGAATGTACCGGGCACGCGAAAAATATCCTCAGCCTCGGCGCTGCCGGATTTATCATGCAGCTCACAAACAGTCTCGTGACGATCTGCTGCAACAATATCCTTTCCGTCACCGGCGGCGATATCTATATCTCCGTCATGACCATCATCTCCAGTGTGCGCCAGCTTGTCGAGACACCGATCCACGCCATGGTAGAGGGAACTTCCCCGATCCTGAGCTACAACTACGGTGCCCGCAGACCGGGACGTGTGCGGAAATCCATTCTGATCATGAGTCTCCTCGTTTTCGGTTACACGGCCGTCATGTGGAGCATGATCATTCTCATCCCGGAAACGCTGATCCGTATTTTCAGCTCGGACGCGGCGCTGATCCAGGATGCGGTTCCGGCACTGAACATGTATTTTGCAGCTTTTATCTTTATGGACCTCCAGTACATTGGTCAGGCGGTATTTAAATCCCTGAACAAGAAGGTCTTTGCGATCTTCTTCTCCCTGCTCCGCAAGGTATTCATCGTTGTACCGCTGACCTACTTTCTCCCCTACGTCATGCATATGGGAACCGACGGCGTATTCCTCGCTGAGCCGGTCTCCAATGTCATCGGCGGAACCGCCTGCATTCTCACGATGCTGATCACGATCATGCCTGAGCTGAAACGGATCGAGATTGAGAACCGCAGGGCGGCATAAAAACTTAAAGCGTTTTTTGCAAAAAAATAGAAGCTCTCCTCTGAGCTTCTATTTTTTTCTGATCTTCGCCACAAAGAATCCCTCAAAGAGGTCATTCGGTCCCACGAGGAGCGTTCCCGGCATCGCATTCGGAAGTAATGGAAGTTCCTTCGTCCACTCTTCCCCGATCGGTACAAGCTCTCCGCCTGCACTCTTTAACACGCGCTTTAAGAGACCTTCGTTCTCCTCTTTTAAGATCGAGCAGGTGGAGTAGACCATCTCATGTCCGGATTTTAAAAGCTTCAGCGCTTTTTTTAACAGTTCTTCCTGGGTTCTCGCAGATCTTTCCACAAGTTCCTTTGAGATCTTTGTCCGGCAGACGCCGTCCCGCACTTCTACGGTTCCGCTTCCGCTGCAGGGCGCGTCTAAGAGGATCCGGTCGAAGGAAAAGAAATCGTCGAGCTTTCTTGCGTCCTCCACCATCACGTAGGTTCCCGATGCCCCCTGTTTTTCCAGATTGTATTTTAACTTTTCTGACCGCGCCTTATTCTTCTCACAGGCCGTGATCTGCGCCTGATTTCCCGTCATCGCCGCCATCTGGGTCGTCTTTCCGCCCGGGGCGGCAGCCATATCGAGGACGGACTCTCCAACCTTTGGGCCGAGAAACAGCGGCGGCAGCATGGAGGAAAGACTCTGGAGATAGATTCCGCCTTCCTTATAGATCGGAAGTTCCTGGATCTCCGGCTCCCTTGCGCCCTCGATGATCATCGCATCCTCATACCATGATACATTTTTAAACGCGATCCCTGCGCCGGTAAGTGCCTGTTCTACCGTGTTCCGGTCCGCCTTTAAGGGATTGACCCGGAGTGTCACCGGGCGTCTCGCCTGATATCCCGCGAAGATCTTCGCGAAAACTTCCTCTCCATACTGTTTTTTCAACATCTCTTCCAGAAATCCCGGAATCATCTGCTCCATAGCCTGCTCCTTATCGATCTATTCTTATCTCTTATCACATTTCACGAAAATATGTAACGATTCAGTACCTTCACAGTTACCTTTCTGCACTTTAACACTTAAAGTTAAAGAGATTGAGTCCTGTCTCCTCATCCTTTACGCGGTCCACAACTCCGTCAATCACCGTAATCACCATCTCGCAGGTCGCTCCGATAATGCCATGACTTAAATGCCCGCCGTACACATTGCCCTTCGCGTCGGCTGCCGCCGCGTGGATGTGGCTATAATACTTTCCGTCCATCGTGTTGATGGTTCCTGTAAAGGAAACGATCTCAAACATTCCCTCGAAATCATTCCCCATAAACTGACGTTTTTCGAGGTCATAGATGCCGACCGTCATGGATGAAAAAGTTCCAAGTGCGCTGACACTCGCGAGTTTTACATCCTCGAGCATCGCGATGCGCTTCATCTTCTCCAGAACATCCTCACCCTGATCGATCCTTGCTACGATCGTATTTCCAAATCTGCGGTATTCCATAATGATTGCCTCCTTATTATGCACGTTCATACAACCGAAACTCTGATTTCAAACTTCTTTTGTAACGGTTCCATATACTCACAGTTACGAACAAAAATCCATTAAAAATTGTCTGCAGCAATGGTATTTTTACTCGCAGCCAATATTTTCTTACTTATACTCTCTTATAATCCGGTGCCACCGCACAACCAATTCCCATTCCGCCAGGTCCGATATGGCAGGAAACGCCGAGAGAAAGGTTATCATAAAGGATCGGAACACCCGGGAATACCTCTTTGATCTCCTCGACCCACGCTGCATTCTCCTCATCCGTTCCGCTGGAAGACGCTAAGAGATGCAGAGCGCCATCGTTTAAGGCATCCTGGAAATTCTCGCGGATCTCTGTCTGCATCGCCTCGATGGCTGTCTTTTTGGCCTTCTGCATTCCGTGGCACTTCTTAAAGGAATCCAGTTTTCCGGTCTGGAGCTTTAAGATCGGTTTGATATTAAATACAGATCCGAGCGCAGCTGCAGCCGGAGTTACTCTTCCGCCTTTTTTCAGGAATTCCAGCGTCTGAAGGGCGATATAGATCATCATCCGGTCTCCCGCCTTTTCCAGGAGTTCGCGGATATGTTCCGCTTCATATCCTTTTTCGATCATATCCAGTGTGTCCAGGATCATCTGGTGAAGCGGCGCCGCAACCTGTCCGTCGTCCACAACGAGGACGCGTCCTTCATATTTTTCCTCCTGCGCCAGCATCATCGCCGTATTGTAGGAACTGCTGAGTCCGCTGCTGATCGGCATATACAGGATCTTTTCATATTCTTCGAGTGCTTTGTCCCAGATTTCCATCACAGCGGTCGGAGATGGCTGGGAAGTCGAAATATCGGCTCCGGATGTCAGCTTTTCAAAAAACAGTTCCCTGGAAAGCGTCACACTCTCATAATAGCACTCCCCGTCGATATAGAACGGCATCGGCAGGACAAAGATCCCGAGTTTCTTTGCCTCTTCCTGGCTGATGCTGCTGTGACTGTCTGTTACGATTCCAATTTTCTTCATATATGTATTCCCTCTTTATATCCTGGATTCACGCAAGAGATTGCTGTCTTTTGCGCAATTTTAACGTTTTGCGTATCTAATAATCGTAACATCCAAAATCCTTCCAGTCAATAGGGTGGAGGCAAAAAATGACAGATTGTCACTATTTTCTCTTATGTAAAAAGAATGTGTCCTGGCACATTCTCGCACCGGGCGCGCGGTCGCTTGCGACGATCTTCATCTTCTCGCGAATGTGCCTTTTTTCATAGGAAGTTCCATTGGAATCTTCTATGAAAAAAGCGCTGTGTCACAGCCCATTTTCTATGACACAGCGCCAGGATGTACATGTACTATTTGTAGTTGACGATCTTTCCGAAATCAGCCTTTAAGGATGCGCCGCCTACAAGTCCTCCGTCGATATCCGGCTGTGCGAAGAGCTCTGCAGCATTTCCGGCATTTACAGATCCACCGTACTGGATGCGGATTGCTTCCTTTGTTGCCTCATCGTAGATCTCACCGATGCACGCACGGATCGCTCCGCAGACTTCCTCGGCCTGTTCTGTCGTTGCTGTCTTTCCGGTTCCGATCGCCCAGATCGGCTCATAAGCGATCACAGCAGTCTTCGCCTGGTCTGCTGTCACGTTCTGGAACGCAATCTTCACCTGTTTGCGGATCCAGTCCAGAGTGATGCCCTGTTCTCTCTGGGTAAGAGTCTCACCGCAGCAGATGATCGGGGTCAGTCCATGCTCGAATGCCTTTAAGACTTTCTTATTGACAGTCTCATCTGTCTCAGCGAAGTACTCTCTTCTCTCGGAATGTCCGATAATCACATATTTTACGCCGGCATCTGTCAGCATGTTCGGGGAGATCTCGCCTGTGTATGCGCCCTTCTCCTCGAAATACATATTCTCAGCGCCAACCTCGATCTTTGTTTCCTCGCATGCCTTTACGACAGGAATGATGTCGATAGCCGGTACGCAGAATACAACGTCCGCTTCCTCCGTCTTAACGAGCGGCTTTAATGTCTCAACGAGTGCCACTGCCTCGGACGGAGTCATGTTCATTTTCCAGTTTCCAGCGATAATTTTCTTTCTTGCCATGGTTATCTACCCCCATATATACCAATATTTATCTTCAAGATCCATATACAGGATTCTCTCTGAACGATAACATTCAAAAACTACATCTGCAGTTTTCCATACTATGACAAAATCCGGGACGGGATCACCGCCCCGGATCTGAAATCTCGGACACTATAATATTTACAGCCAGGGAAGTAAATGCGTACATTTGCGCCCCCTATACCGGAACAGACCTGAAAGGGCTTGTGCAAGCGAGCTTGCAGCGCCCTTCCACGCCTGTTCCGGCGCACGGTGTACTGGTTTCATTCATTCATTTACTTATCGTCAGCTGCTGCAACGCCCGGGAGTTCTTTTCCTTCCAGGAACTCTAAGGATGCGCCGCCGCCTGTGGAGATGTGGCTCATCTTGTCGCCGAAGCCGAGCTGGTTGACAGCTGCTGCGGAGTCACCGCCGCCGATGATCGTTGTCGCATCTGTCTCAGCAAGTGCCTTTGCCACTGCGATCGTACCAGCAGCAAGTGTCGGGTTCTCGAATACGCCCATCGGTCCGTTCCATACAACAGTCTTTGCGTTCTTCACTGCGTCCGCGTAGATCTTGCAGGTCTCAGGTCCGATGTCAACGCCCTCTTTGTCAGCCGGGATCGCATCTACGGAAACATACTCAACCTCGACCGGAGCATCGATCGGGTTCGGGAACTCAGAGACAACCGTCGTATCAACCGGAAGAAGAAGCTTCTTGCCAAGCTTTGCTGCCTTATCCATCATCTCTTTGCAGTAATCGATCTTTGTATCGTCAACTAAGGACTTACCGATCTCCTTGCCCTGTGCCTTTAAGAAGGTGTAAGCCATACCGCCGCCGATGATAAGAGTATCGCACTTCTCAAGGAGGTTGGAGATTACATTTAACTTATCAGCAACTTTCGCGCCGCCGAGGATCGCAACGAACGGGCGAACCGGATTCTCAACCGCGTTTCCAAGGAAAGCGATCTCTTTCTCCATCAGGTAGCCGACTACGTTGGAGCCGCCCTTTGCGGAGATGAATTTTGTAACGCCAGCTACAGAAGCGTGTGCTCTGTGGGAGGAACCGAATGCGTCGCATACATAATCGTCTGCGAGGTCAGCCAGCTCTTTGCTGAACTGTTCGCCGTTCTTTGTCTCCTCAGCTCCGCGGAAACGGGTGTTCTGAAGAAGAACGACATCTCCCTCTTTCATTGCGTTCACAGCCTTTGTTGCAGCTTCGCCGGTTACGTTGTAATCGGATACGAAAACAACTTCTTTTCCGAGTTTCTCAGAAAGGCTCTTTGCAACCGGAGCCAGGGATTCTCCCTCGTTCGGGCCATTTTTTACTTTTCCAAGGTGAGAGCAAAGAATCACTTTGCCGCCATCGTTGATCAGCTTCTGGATTGTCGGAAGAGCCGCGTTGATACGTGTCTCGTCTGTGATCTTACCGTCCTTTAACGGTACGTTGAAATCGCAGCGGACCAGCACTCTCTTTCCCTTTACGTTGATATCATCAACTGTTTTCTTATTTAAAGACATGTTGGAATTCCTCCTTTTTATAAATCGAAAAAAAGGATCCGGTCCTCATCAGACCGGACCCTTTGCTGAGTCTATTTTCTTCGATAACTGCTCGAAATTAAGCGTTTAACAGTTTTCCGAAGTGCTTAATGGTACGAACCATCTGGCTTGTGTAGGAGTTCTCGTTGTCGTACCAGGATACAACCTGAACCTCAGATGTGTTCTCGTCGATCGGGAGAACCATTGTCTGTGTTGCATCGAAGAGAGAACCGTATCTCATACCAACGATATCGCTGGAAACGATCTCATCTGTGTTGTAGCCGAAGGACTCGTTGGAAGCTGCCTTCATTGCTGCGTTGATGGATTCCTTTGTCGGCTGGCCCTTAACAACAGCTGTTAAGATTGTTGTGGAACCTGTCGGTGTAGGAACACGCTGAGCAGAACCGATGAGCTTGCCGTTTAATTCCGGAATTACAAGACCGATTGCCTTTGCAGCACCTGTGCTGTTCGGAACGATGTTGATCGCTGCAGCACGGCTTCTTCTCTTGTCGCCCTTTCTCTGCGGTCCGTCAAGTGTCATCTGGTCGCCTGTGTAAGCGTGAATTGTGCACATGATACCGGACTGGATCGGGTAAGCATCGTTTAATGCTTTTGCCATCGGAGCGAGGCAGTTTGTTGTACAGGAAGCAGCGGAGATGATGTGGTCATCTTTGCTTAATGTCTCGTGGTTTACGTTGTAAACGATCGTCGGAAGATCGTTTCCTGCCGGAGCGGAAATGATAACGTGCTTAGCGCCTGCATCGATATGAGCCTGTGCTTTTGCTTTGGATGTGTAGAAGCCTGTACACTCAAGAACAACGTCTACACCGATCTCGCCCCACGGAAGCTCTGCTGCGTTTGCTTTCGCGTAGATCTTGATCTCTTTGCCATCAACTGTGATGGAATCTTCACCGTAAGATACGGTATCTGCAAGAGCGTATCTGCCCTGTGTGGAGTCATATTTTAAAAGGTGTGCGAGCATCTCCGGAGAGGTTAAGTCGTTGATCGCAACGATCTCGAATCCCTCTGCGCCAAACATCTGTCTGAATGCAAGACGGCCAATACGGCCAAAACCATTAATCGCAACTTTAACTGCCATTTTTCTTTTCCTCCTAGAAAATGATGTGATTGTTCACGTTGAACAGTCATGGATTGTTAAATAATAATCAACCTTAAGGTTATTGTACCCAATTCCTATAGAAATAGCAAGTCCTTTTTGAAATCTTTTCCTAAATAAAACCGTCCCAAAGCCGCCTAACCTTCCCTCATCATCCCACCACCCTCTAACGCGCCTGTAAGACTTCAAACAAAATCGCCCCCTCCCGGACTCTTCTCTTCTTCCCTCTCAGAAAAAATTACTTTGCATGCCAGCAAACCCTTTTCTTAATCCCGCCAATCCCCCAACCAGCCGGTGAGAGTTCGGCTGGATGTGCCTGATCCCGGGAGCTGGCTTCCTCTTGGCATCCCCAGCACATCCAGTCGAACTCTCACCGGCCCGCCAGCACATTTTTTCAAGCACATTTTTCTCTTTTCCCCTCTTGCATCTCCCCCTCATTTTCTATATACTAAGTGATAAATATTTTCCATCCCACTCCCGGAGGACCCACATATGATACAGAAATTCCGAAAACTATCCCTGGAGAGCCAGCTCTTTTTAAGCTTCATGGCAGTATCCATCTGTCTTCTGCTCCTCTCCCTAAGTATCACCCTGTTCTCGACGATCACACGCCAGCGACAGGAGATCGATAAAAATATCAGTACGCTCGCCTCCTACATCGCGTCGATGGACAACGTGATCTCCATGCTGGAAAACGGATATCCGGATGACTCTGCTATTGAAGAGCTGGATTCCCTGTCCGAAAACTTTTCCGACCTCAACGTCATCGCCGTCTACAACACCAACGGTCTCCGCTTTTATCACACGAACCGTCAGGAGACCGGCGAGACCTTCGTCGGCGGCGAGGAAGAAGCGATCTTAAAAGAAAGCCAGCCCTACATCACGACCGGCTACGGCACCCACGGAACACAGCGGCGCGCCTTCCATGCGGTCCTCAGTAAGGACGGGCACATCATCGGCTTTATCATGGCATCCGTCTTCAACACGTATATCTTCGAGCAGATGCAAACGCTCTTTCCTACCTATTTACTGGCCGCAATGGTCATGCTGGTGGTCAGTGTCCTTCTGTCGCACGGACTCGTATCGCTCCTGCGCGATTCCCTGATGGGCCATCATCCGACCGAGCTTCTTGATCTCTATCTCCGCCAGGATGTCGTTCTGAATGCATTGGAAGAAGGTCTGATCGCGACCGATTCGAATGGCGTGATCGCCTATGCAAACCAGGCGGCAAGACAGCTCTTTCAGCTGCCGCAGCCGGCGCCGGCCACTGAAGGCTGCCATTTTAAGGACCTCTTTCCTGCCTCCCAGGCAGACCGCGTCCTGACTTCCGGAGTTCCGTCCTACCACCGGGCCTGCACCAACGGGAACCACAGACTTCTCGTGAGCGAAGTTCCCGTCAACTCCCAGACAGGTTCCCATGCCGTCCTGACCATCATCAATGACCAGACCGATATGGAAACCGTCATGGATGAGCTCACCGGAGCAAAGGCGATGCTGGACACACTGAGGGCTTTTAACCATGAATTCTTAAATAAGCTTCATGTCATCCTCGGCTACCTCCAGACAGGTCAGACAGAGGAAGCCATCAAATTCATCATCAACAGCAACCTCGTCTCCAGCCAGTCGATCCGGCAGACAGCCGACTGCATCCGCGTATCAAAGATCTGCGCCCTGGTCATCGGAAAGATGATGCACGCCGCAGAACTCGGGATCCTGCTCACGGTATCCCCCGACAGCCGGTGTCTTGAGAAAGATCTGCTGCTGCCGATGGAAGATTACATCACGATCATCGGAAACCTTCTCGAAAACGCGATTGAGGAGCTTTCCAACGGGGAGCATGAGATCAAAGAGATCACGCTTGGACTCTACTGCGATCCGGACTGCAACATCATCACCTGTGAGGACACCGGCAGCGGGATCCGGCCGGATCTGATCGACCGGATCTATGAGCGTGGAGTCTCATCCAAAGGCGAAAACCGCGGAACCGGACTTTTCCTGATCAAACAACTTGTCGAAGAATCGCACGGGGATATCTCCATCGAAACAGAAGAAGGAGAAGGAACCTGCTTTACCATTACATTTACCGGAAAGGAGAAACCATCATGTACCATGTAATCATCATTGAAGACGACCCGATGGTCGCATCCATCAATAAACAATATATCGAAGTCAGTACCAACTTCCGTGTAGAACATCTCTTCAAAAACGGAGCGGAGGCTCTGCCCTATATCAAAACAAATCCTGTTGATCTCGTGATCCTCGATTACTATACGCCAGTCATGAACGGCGGTGAATTCCTCGACGCGCTCCATGCGGCAGGACTCACCCCGTATGTGATCATGGTCACCTCCGCGAATGACACGGATATCGTCCGCTCGCTCTTAAACCGCGGCGTCACGGATTATCTTGTAAAACCGTTTGAATATACACGTTTTAAGGCGGCTCTTGACCGTTTTGCGGAGATGAAGAAGTACCTGGAAGATTCCCATGCCAATCTGGACCAGCACGCCATCGACCGTCTGGTTTCCGGAAGCGAGCCCACAACAGAGGCAAAACCGACGCTGGCAAAGGGATTGAACGAGACTACCCTCAATATGGTCCGGGAATATCTGATGGCAAATCCTGACGGCTTCTTCACCAGCGAACAGATCGCCGAGCAGATCCATCTCTCCCGCATTACGATCCGGCGATATATGAATTATATGGTGGACACCGGAGAGATCATCAGCACCATCGACTATAAGACGGGAGGACGCCCTTCCATCAAATACGGATTCGGGAAAAAATAATAAACAGGCATTTCTTAAGACTCCGCACGGATCTGATCCGGCGGAGTCTTCTGTTCAGAGCGTGGCGAACGAAAGTGATTTTTCCGGTTACGATAATTACATAATTCGTTAGATACTTACATAAATTGACATTATATACAAAATATTTTATTCTTTTTATAAAGTTTTTACACTTTTTCCACCAAAATAAGCGGGGTATAAACGGTGGAAGCTGTTTTTTTACTGTGAGCAGTTTTTAAAAATACAGAAACTGAAAGATCTCAGCAACGCAAAAGGTAAAAACGACTGTAACTGATGCAAGACAGTTACCAAAAAAGGATTGGAGGATTTTTTATGGAAAGTATCATCAGCTATTTCGGCACCTACACACCAGCTGCCGATGGCGCAATCGCAAATTTTAAATTTGAGTATTTATGTACTCTCGGCTTTGCAGCAATCGTAATCTTCCTCGGACGCGCGATCGTCGCACATTCCGCGGCGTTAAGAAAATACGCGATTCCTGCTCCGGTCGTTTCCGGTATCATCTTTTCACTTCTGATTTCCGCGATCAAGATGACCGGCACAGTCAGTATCAGTTTTGACGCAAAGGTCATGAAAGATCTCTGTCAGAACCTCTTCTTCCTCTGCGTGGGCTTCGGCTTCAGCGCAAAGATGTTAAGACATGCCGGCGGAAAGCTCTGCGTCATGATCGCATTTGCAGCCTGCCTCCTGATCACCTGTCAGGATGTTCTCGGTGTTGCGATCGCTCACCTGATCAACTTAAATCCGCTCCTCGCTCTTCAGTGTTCTTCCGCAGCGATGTCCGGTGGTGTTGGTACCGCATCTGCCTTTGGTCCGATCTTCGAGGGCTGGGGTGCACAGGATGCTACAACGATCGGTGTTGCGGCAGGTACTCTTGGTAACGTTATGGGCTCCCTCATCGGTGGTCCGGTTGCGGCTTTCCTGATCGCAAAGCACGGTTTAAAGGCTGACCCGAACGATAAACCGGAAGCAAAGGCAACCGGCAAAGCACCGGAGCTTGACAATACAAAGATGATCATGATGTTCGCAATGTGCTTACTTCTCGCTGCTCTCGGTATGCCGATCTACTGCTTACTCGACAACATCCCGATGATCGAGATGCCGAAATTCATCGGCTGCCTCTTCGCAGGTGCCATCGCAAGAAACGTTATGGAAGCAGCAAACATCAAGTTCTATGTTCCGGAGGTTGACGCCATCGAGCATATGTTCCTGGAGCTTTACCTTGCACTTGTTCTTATGACAACAGACTTCACAAAGCTTGCCCCGGTTGCAGGTCAGATGGGTATCGTCCTCGTAGCACAGGCGATCCTCATGGCTCTGTTCGGTATCTTCGTATCCTTCAACCTCTTTGGCCGTGACTACGGCGCAGCCGTTATGACAGCCGGCAACATCGGTTGGGGCTGCGGTTCCGGTCCGAATGCCGTTGCGAACGAGAAAGCCGTTATGGATCAGTACGGATGGCACAACATCGCATGGGTTCTTTACCCGTCCTTCGCGGTTATCATCGATGATATCTACAACCCGATCTTCCTTTCCATCTTTGGTGGATTATTCAAAGGCTGATCGGAAACATAAGGTTTTCACGAATTATACAGAACCTCCCTTAAAAATCCCTCAGGAGAGCTCCCCACTCTCCCGGGGGATTTTTTACGACTTATTTCTTACTGTCAAGTCTTTCTCCGTTAAGTATCTGTTCATCTTTATTGTTTCTCTGCATCTGTTTTTGTAAGTTTTTTACTGTAATTTTATAACTTTAGTTACTTTTGTCGGTTAATAGTTTCGAAAAATTGCAAATATTTTTATAATATTTTATACTTTCTTCATAAATTTTAGCAACGGTCCTTCCTGATTTTCAAGTTACTAAAGTTTTATCTTCCGGGTGATCCGACCGTTTTCTCTGTGGGGAGACAGAAAACCTTCCGGTCTCAGAAGCGGACGGAATGATATGACCCGGAAAGCCAAAAAAGGATTGGAGGAACTCTTATGGAAAGTATCATCAGTTATTTCGGCACCTACAAACCGGCAGCCGACGGAGCAGTCGCCTCTTTCAAGTTTGAGTACCTGTGTACTCTCGGTTTCGCGGCCATCGTGATCTTCCTCGGCAGGGCCATCGTTGCCCGTTCTGAGACGCTCAGAAAATACGCGATTCCGGCGCCTGTTATTTCCGGTCTGATCTTCTCGATCATCGTATCCTGCATCAAGGGGGCAGGAATCGTCGGAATCTCCTTCGACGCGACGATCATGAAGGATCTCTGCCAGAACTTATTCTTCCTCTGCGTGGGCTTCGGCTTCAGCGCAAAGATGTTAAGACATGCGGGCGGAAAACTCTGTGCCCTGATCGCATTCGCTGCATGCCTCCTGATCACCTGCCAGGACCTTTTAGGTTATGCCCTGAGCCAGCTGATCGGCATGCATCCGCTCCTGGCCCTTCAGTGCTCTTCCGCAGCCATGTCCGGCGGCGTTGGTACTGCTTCTGCATTTGGCCCGATCTTTGAAGAGTGGGGCGCTGCAGACGCTACCGTTGTCGGTGTTGCGGCAGGTACCATGGGAAACATCATGGGCTCCCTCATCGGCGGCCCGGTCGCTGCTTTTCTGATCGCAAAGCACGGCTTAAAAGCTGATCCGAACGACAAGCCGGAAGCACACGCAACCGGTAAAGTTCCGGAACTCGACAACACAAGAATGATCATGATGTTTGCATTATGTCTTCTTCTCGCAGCACTCGGTATGCCGATCTACTGCTTACTCGACAACATCCCGATGATCGAGATGCCGAAATTCATCGGCTGCCTCTTCGCAGGTGCGATCGCAAGAAACGTCATGGAAGCTGCCGGCATCAAGTTCTATGTTCCGGAAGTAGAAGCGATCGAGCATATGTTCCTTGAGCTTTACCTTGCACTCGTTCTCATGACCACAGACTTTACAAAGCTTGCTCCGCTTGCAGGTCAGATGGGAATCGTTCTCGTTGCACAGGGTATCTTCATGGCACTCTTTGGAATCTTTGTATCCTTCAATCTCTTCGGCCGCGATTACGGCGCAGCTGTCATGACAGCCGGAAACATCGGCTGGGGCTGCGGTTCCGGTTCCAATGCCGTCGCAAACGAGAAAGCGATCATGGACCAGTACGGCTGGCACACCATCGCATGGGTTTTGTATCCGTCCTTTGCCGTTATCATCGACGATATCTACAACCCGATCTTCCTTTCTATCTTCGGAGGCTTATTCCGTTCATAGAAATACATGTGACATTCACTAAAGGTCATTTGACCTCCCTCTTTTCACCGGGCGGAATCCCCCACTTTCCGCCCGGTTTTTTGCCCGTTTTTTCAAAATAACATTGAATCTGCGATGGTTTTTATGCTATACTCATTCCAAAAGTTACAAAACTTGTCAGGTTCTTTTTACAGCCGACAGGTTTTAATACAAGGAATGGGATATACTTCATGCATAAATTTTTACACACAATTTCTTTGTTCCTCGCCTGTACCGGTCTTGTCCTTGGTGGATGCGGAAAATCATCCGAAACTGCGCAGCGCCAGACAGAAGCAAGATCAGATTCTTTAAAGATCCTTACGATCGGAACTGCCGACAGCGGCGGAACGATGTATCCGGTCGGAAAGGCGATCTCCCTCGTGATAGGAGATGCTGATTCTTCCATCAAGATCAATATCAGCGCCTCGACCGGCTCCTCCGGAAATGTCCACTCTCTCCAGGACGGCAGTATCGATCTCGGACTTGTGAGCGGCGACATTGCTTTCTCCGCGGTAAACGGGACCGGTGAATTCAAGGATCACGAATTCAAAGATCTGAAAGTCATTGCGGCTCTCTATCCGAGTCTTTCGAACTGGATGGCGCGGGATGACTCCGGGATCTTTTATGTTCACGACTTAAAAGGAAATCGTCTCGGTGTCGGTCCCCAGGATTCCACCACAGAGCTCGCGGCAAAGGTTTCCCTGGGCACTCTCGGAATCACCGACCAGAACTCCACCTTCGTCAACTGTGGTCTCGGATCAGGCGCTGACAAGGTTAAAAACAGGGCGCTCGACGCGATCCATGGATTTACCGGGGTGCCGATCTCCGGGCTTGCGGAGCTGGCAGACACGGTTCCATGCCATCTTTTAAAATACACAGACTCTGAGCTCCGCTCCATCATCCGCTCGAACCCGTTCTACTATATGGATCAGATCCCGTCTGGAACTTATAAAGGCCAGGACGAAGATATCGCAACCTTCGGGATCAAGGCCCTCCTCTGCGTCCGCGCAGATCTGGATGAAGACCTCGTCTACGAGATCACCTCGATCCTCTATGAGAACCGTGACCGCTTAAAGGACCTTCACCCCGCCCTCTCCTACACCGCCCAGTCCGGGTTCATGTTCAACGATCTCCCGATCGAACTGCATGCCGGAGCAGAGCGTTTTTATAAGGAAAAGGGACTTTTGGAGGAACACAGCAGGTAGGCGGCAGGATTTCGAATGCATGGTTTCCACACATCACCAGATTTTTTCTGGTGGTGTGTTTTTTGTTACAGTGCGCAGGCATAGAGTGCCCGTGTACTGTAACGTGTTTTTCTTTTCGTACGCAGAAAAATCATCTTTACCCCTTGTCATATAGTTTTTAATACTATATAATAGATGGATGAAAGGAGTTTCACCATGAAAACGAATGAAGAACGACTGAATGAGCTGCTCGCTCACCTGGACAGCCTAGACCATATTCATGTAGACGAGATCCCGCAGATCGACCTTTACATGGATCAGGTGACGACCTTTATGGAGAAGCACCTCGGTGAGTTAAAGCGCTACCCGGAAGACAAGGTCCTGACAAAAACGATGATCAACAACTATGCGAAGAACAACCTGCTTCCATCCCCGGTAAAGAAAAAGTATACCCAGGAACATATCCTGCTCCTGGTATTTATCTATTATTTTAAAAATCTGCTGAGTTTTACGGATATCGAAACGGTTCTTTCCTATGTTACAGAGCACCATTTCGATACGGATGACGAATCTTCCCTTGCGGAGATCTACACGAAGGTCTTCTCGATGGAACACGGACAGATGGATCGGTTAAAGGAAGATGTGAAAGAGAAATTTGAGAAGGCGAAGGAGACGTTTCCTTCCGGCGCAGAGGGCAGCGCAGAGCCGGAAAATGCGGAATCGCTCCAGCTTTTCGGGTTTATCTGTGAGCTCGCCTTTGATGTGTTCTTAAAAAAGCAGATGATCGAGCGCCTGGCCGACGAACTCAGGGCTGAGAATCCGCCGAAAAAGAAAAAATAATGTAGCTGTTCAGTACCTTCACACCTACGGGGACCTCCCCCCGGAGCTTCCCTTCGGATGCATGGCAGATTACGGGCAAACTAATATACCAAAAGACCTTCGTCCGGAAGCAGATCCCCATTCCGCTCCTGTACGAAGGTCTTTTTCTTCATATCTTATTTTTCCGCATCGTCCTCATCATCGAGTTTTTCGAATCCGAGACGTTTAAATACCATATCATATCCGTCGCTTCCGTAGTTTAAGGAACGGTTTACACGGCTGATCGTCGCGGTGGAAGCACCTGTGCTCTCCGCGATATCGAGATACGTCCGTTTCTCTCTCAGCATTTTTGCAACTTCATAACGCTGGGATAAGGACAAAAGCTCATTCACTGTGCAGACATCCTCAAAAAACGCATAGCACTCTTCCGGTGTCTTTAATGTCAGGATTGCCTCAAAAAGATGGTCGACCGCATCTGTCTTGATTTTCTTGTTCATGATACCTGTTACCCCTTCTGCTTCATATTTGCAGCAGAGTCTGGATCTTTTTCTGCTGCATTTTTATGGATCGATCTGTTTCACGCACTAATCACAGTTTAACACGTTAGATTCAAAAAGTCCAGTCTTTCTGTATAAAAAAGCGGAAATAGTTATGGCTGCCATATCCCGATGGAATATCGGCAGCCAATTTTGCATTTCGATATCATGAACCTTTTTTTCATTTCTCACGCCAGCATAAATTTCTCGACAACCAGCCCCACCCCGTCATCGTTGTTCGATGCCGTGATATAGTCCGCCGCGTTCCGCACCGGAAGGACCGCATTCTCCATCGCGACGCCGAGACCGGCGTATTTGATCATCGTGAGATCATTGTAACCGTCCCCGCAGGCGATCATCTGCTCTCTCGTGAGTCCCAGAACTTCCAACAGGCGCTCCAGACTCTGGGCTTTGTCGATCCCCTTCGGGAGGATCTCGAGAAAGAACGGATCTGAGCGGTAAACACTGAAATTCTTTCCCATCGCCGCCTTCACCTTCGGCTCCACCATTGCGAGGTAATCCCCGTCCTCCATCATGAGGAATTTCGGCACCTCGAAATTTACATACTCCGCCATATTCTCCGGCTTCCAGATCTCCATCCCGTTGATCCGGCTCTCCAGTTTTGTGTATGGGGATTCCGGGTTCGATGCGATGATCCTGCTGCCCTCGTATGTCACGATATCCACCTGATTTTCCTCCGCAAGTCCGATGATCTTTTTATTTGCGGACACCGGAAGGGATCTCGCAAACACCGTCTCCCCGGTCTTGCAGTTGATGATCCGCCCGCCGTTGAAGGAAAGAATGTATCCGCTGTATTCCTCCAGGCGAAGCTCTTTTGCGAGCGGCATTACGCCCTGCGTGGGACGTCCCGACGCGAGGACCACCTTTTTTCCGCGCTCCTGCGCCTTCATGAGTGCCGCTTTCGTCCTCGGTGTGATCACCTTGTCCCGGTTCGTCAGCGTGCCGTCAAGGTCCAGGACGATGATCTCGTAAGGACCTGCCATATTTTTTTCTGTCTGCATATCTTCTCCTGTATCAGCGGACTCTGAAACCGGATCCGTTTCCG
Organism: Pilosibacter rotomagensis; assembly: GCF_045062245.2. NCBI lineage: Bacteria > Bacillati > Bacillota > Clostridia > Eubacteriales > Clostridiaceae > Pilosibacter > Pilosibacter rotomagensis. Next base: position 2,577,379 of record NZ_CM170323.1, read on the forward strand.
GTTCTCCCGCAGTATTCATTTTTATTCGCTCAGACATCAGGAGAGATCGATCTCCCTGATCTTCTTTCTCACCGTCAGTAAGAACGACGGGGACACAGAGAGTTCGTCGATCCCCATCTTAAGGAATTCCTCCGTGAGATCTGTCTCCGCACCCAGCTCACCGCAGATTCCCACCGTACATCCATATTTGTGGCCGCTCTCCGCCACATAGCGGATCAGTTTCAGGACGGCCGGATGTTTCGGATCGTAAAACTGGTCCAGTTTTTCATTCTGCCTGTCGATGGCGAGTGTGTACTGGACAAGGTCGTTCGTTCCGATGCTGAAGAAATCCACCTCTTTCGCGAGGTCTTCGCTGATGATCGCTGCCGCTGGGGTCTCGATCATGATGCCGATCGCCACATCGCCGAACGGAACTCCCTGTTCCTTCAGCTCATCCCGGACGGAAGCGGCGATCTCCTTCGCCTTTTTTACCTCCCAGAGGGACGCAATCATTGGGAACATGATCGAGATCTTCCCGAAGGCACTCGCGCGATAGATTGCCCGAAGCTGCGTCCGGAAGATCTCCGGTCTTGTCAGGCAGATCCGGATCGCGCGGTATCCCATCGCCGGGTTCTCTTCTTTCTTTAATTTAAAATAGTCCGCCTGCTTATCGGCGCCGATGTCAAGCGTCCGGATGATGACTTCCTTTCCCGCCATCATCTCCGCCACCTGGCGGTATGCGGCAAACTGTTCCTCCTCGGTCGGGTACGTCTTCTTCTCAAGGTACAGGAATTCACTCCGGAACAGACCGATCCCAGCCGCATTGCTCTTTAATGCCTCCGCGACATCTGAGACGTCCCCGATGTTCGCATAGAGTTTTACCTTCGTCCCGTCCAGGGTGACATCCTCTTTATCCTTTAACTCCTGGAGCAGACGCTCTTTCTCTTCCTCCGCCAGCTTCTTTTTCTTCATATCCGCCAGCGTTTTCTCATCCGGATCCACATAGAGGGTTCCGGTCTCGCCGTCGATGACCGCCATCTTTCCGTCCCAGGACTCTTTCACCGGCACGGAGACCAGCGCCGGAATGTTCATGCTGCGCGCGAGGATCGCCGTGTGGGAGTTCGGAGACCCCTGTTCGGTGATAAATCCGAGCAGCATGTCTTTTTCCAGCTGGACCGTCTCGCTCGGCGCGAGGTCCTCCGCCATCAGGATCACCGGTTTTGTCAGGAAACCGGATTCCACCGCATCGCCGGAGAGGATCTTTAGCAGCCGGTCTGTGATGTCCTTTACGTCCGCCGCCCGGGCACGGAAATATTCATCATCCATGTCCGCAAAGAGCCGGTAAAAGTTGTCACCGGTCACCGCGGCTGCGTACTCCGCGTTCGTCTTCTGATTTTTGATGATATTCAGAACGGAATCCCGGTAGTCTGCGTCCTCCAGCATCATCATGTGGACCTCAAACACTGCCGCTCCGGTCTCTCCGACCTGCTCACACGCCTTTTTGTGGAGTGCCTTGAGCTCGTCCTCGGCGTATTTCACTGCCGCTTCGTACCGGCTGATCTCCGCTTCCGTATTTTCCACCGTGCGGCGTTTGACCTGGCTCTCCGTCTTTCTGTGGTAGAGGATCGGTCCGATCGCCACTTTATTTAAAATTGATTTTCCTTTAATGATTTCCATACTTTTTGTTTCTGCCTCACAGTTTTGCCTCAAAAAACTTCCGTACCGCTTCTGCCGCCGTCTTTTCATCCGTCCCGTCGATCTCAACGTTGATCGTCTGACCATGACGGATCCCGAGAGCCATCACTGCCATCAGTTTTTCCGCGTCTGCCTGTTTTGTGTCTGTCTTCAAGGTGATCTTTGAACGGAATTCTTTTGAAAGCTTCGCGAGTTCCCCCGCCGGTCTTGCGTGAATTCCGATCTCGTCTGTAATTGTATACTGAAACTTCTCCATAATCAACCCACTTCCTTTTTATTTTCGCATTCCGGATCAGCAAAATCCAACGTCAGCTTTCCGGTGCACTTCCATGAAAGGCTCACCTGCATGGATCTGCCCTTTTTTTAATACCCTGACTTCCATATTCTCCGCAAGGTCCGTGAAGAGGACCGGCGATGCCATGGACGGAACCCGGTCCCCGATCTTCCGGATATCCACCTTTAAAAGCGGCTCTCCCGCCCGCACATGATCCCCGTCGCTCACGAAAGCCTCAAATCCGTCTCCGGACAGGGACACCGTGTCAATCCCGACATGGATCAGCATCTCATGACCGGCATCCGCCCGGAATCCGACGGCATGCTTTGTGGGAAACACAAAGGTCACCTCTCCATCCGCCGGGGCCTGCACGATCCCGTCTGTAGGTACGATCGCCGCACCGTCCCCCATCATGGCTCCGGCAAACGCCTCGTCCGGGACCTCTTCAAGCGGAATGACGGTCCCGGTCATGGGACTTCTGATCACAGTTGACGCATTTTGTGCCTGTTCACACGCTTCCATATATTCTTCCAGATCCGACTTGATGACAGACACCTGCGGACCATAGATAATCTGGACGCCGTTTCCTTTTTTGATGACGCCGGATGCCCCGGTCGCTTTTAAGATCGTCTCATCCACTTTCTTTTCATCTTTTACAGTACAGCGGAGCCGCGTCGCGCAGCAGTCCACATCAGTGAGGTTGTCCATGCCGCCGAGTCCCCGGAGGATTTTTCCCGAGCGCGACTCCCCGGATCTCTCCGGATTTTTTTCGTTATCATTCTGACTTTGGTGCGGTCCCCCGGCTGTCTCTGCGGGATTCTTTGCTTCTTTTGCTCTATCTTTTTCGTTTTTCGCGTTTTTTGAAACAGTTTTGTTTCTTTTATCCTGTTTCCTCTGCTCCACATCATCTCTCGTATAAAGCTTCGCCGCGGTCCCGCTCTCCCGCCCCGGTGTCTTATAATCGAGTTTCCGGATCACGACCAGGAACACCGCGTAATACACGAGGAAATAAAACACACCGATCACCACGATCCAGAGCCATCCGGTCTTTTCATTCCCCTGAAGGATCCCGAACAGAAACAGGTCGATCAGTCCGCCGGAGAATGTCATTCCGACGCCCACGCCGAGCATGTGCATCAGCATGTACGACAGACCGGCAAACACACAGTGGATCCCATAGAGCAGAGGCGCTGTAAAGAGGAATGTAAACTCCAGCGGTTCCGTGATCCCTGTGAGCATGGAAGTCAGTGCGGCGGAGAGGAACAGCCCCGATACCTCCTTTTTCTTTTCCGGCAGCGCCGCCTGATACATGGCGAGAGCTGCGCCGGGGAGTCCGAAGATCATAAGCGGGAACTTTCCCGCCATGAACCTTGTCGCCTCCACGGAAAATCTCTCCGCTGCGGGATCTGCGAGTTCCGCGAAAAAGATGTTCTGGGCGCCTTCCACGACTTTCCCGCCGATCTCCATGGACCCGCCGACCGCTGTCTGCCAGAATGGGATGTAAAACACATGGTGCAGACCAAACGGGATCAGCGCCCGCTCCACAAAGCCGTAAAACCAGGTTCCCGGGTAACCGGAGCGGAGCACGAACCGGCCGACTCCGGAGATCGCCGTCTGGACCGGCGGCCAGACAAAGTACATGAGGATCCCCACGAGAACGTAAAACAGGGCGCACACGATCGGGACAAACCGCGTTCCGCCGAAAAACGAGAGCACCTGGGGAAGCTCGATCTTATAATACCGGTTGTGGAGCCATGCCGTCCCAAGCCCCACGAGGATCCCGCCGAACACTCCCATCTGCAGGGACCAGATCCCCGCGACCATGGCGCCGGCGCCCTCTTTCAGGGAATCCGCTCCGCCGTTTACTTCGATCATCGCTCCGATCGCAGCATGCATGACGAGGAACGAGATGACCGCCGCTAACGCTGCAACTTCCTTCTCCTTCTTTGCCATCCCGATCGCAACACCCATGGCAAAGAGGATCGGGAGATTTGTGAACACGATGTCCCCAGCCCGGCTCATGACCATGAACAGTGCGTTCCAGAAGGTTCCCGGTCCCATGATCCTCGTTAGCCCGTATGCCTTGAGCATCGTGACATTTGAGAATGAACCGCCGATACCGAGCAAAAGTCCCGCCGCCGGAAGCAGCGCGATCGGCAGCATGAACGATCTCCCGATCCTCTGAAGGACACCAAAGACCTGATCTTTCATGAATCTCACCCTTTCGTTTTCTGTTAGTTTTACAGGCAGTGCCTTATTACTCTGATTATTATGGGGAGATTCTTAAGATTTTATCCATGACCTCTCTCTGAATTTTCCTCTTCTCCCGGTACATCCGGATCTTTCATCCCGTAGACTCTCGTCCACTCTTTAGTCCCTTCCACCTTCACAGTCTCGCTCTGATTCAGCCGCAGGAACTTCACGATCTCGTAGCAGTCAATCCAGATCTCGTTGTTTCCCTCTTTCTGGGATTCATCGAAGATGAGCTGGATCCCGAAGTGCAGGTGCGGAGTTGTGATGTTGTTGGTGTTCTCCGTGGTGCTGTATCCGGTCCTGCCCAGGTATCCGATCACATCTCCCGCCGTCACGATACTGCCCTCTTTGAGATTTGACTGGTATGGGTAATTCTGGCGCAGATGGGCGTAATAATAGTACCGTTTTTTATCGAAACTCCGGATCCCGATCCGCCATCCGCCGTACTGGTTCCAGCCAAGTGCCTCCACATATCCGGATTCCACCGCGATCACCGGCGTCCCCACCTGCCCCATCATGTCATGGCCCAGGTGTTTTCTCTTGAATCCGTAGGATCGGGATGCACCGAAATCGTCGAAATCACTGTACGGGAAGTTTTTCGCGATCGGTGAGAATGCTTTCAGACCATATTTTCTGAGCCAGACGGTCTTCGCATTTCCATTTTCACCCGTTCCGCTCTGTGTGAGGTCTTCCGGCGCCTCCGTCTCCTGCTCAAAATATCCGACCATCCCGTCGAGGACTGCACCGTATGCCTCCCGGTAATAGGCATAGTATTTCATGTCCTTCGTGAGCTCCTCCATCGTCATCCCGGACTTCAGTTTTTCCGTCACCGCGTCGAGATCTGCCTGCCGGAACCGCTCGAAATCCCCGCCGTATTTTGCTCCGAGATATGCAAGCAGTTCCACCCAGTTCAGATGAACATCCTCCTGGATACTTCCCATGTCCAGGCGGAATGCTTTCTGCATGACTTCCGCCGGGACGGTAAATTCCACCCAGTGGATATAGTCTTTCTTTTCCCCGCCGCTCTCCTCCATGATCGCATATGTATTCTCCGCCGCCGCTTTCCTGCTCTGGACACACAGGGAAGCCGTCAGGATCAAAAGGATCACAAGCTGCGCTCCGATCACAGCTCCCGATCCCGGATGCATCTTTTTCCCCATGGCAGACACTCCTTCCGTCACCTTTACGCGCACGCGCCTGATGCGCCTGCATACACATCAGTGTATGCGGACAGGCAGAAGAATATGCGCAGTGGACACGCTGGCAAGAATCACAGAAAAAGCTCTGGATGATATGGAAGAACTAAACAATAAAAAAGACGAATCCACCCAGATCATCAAAAATCAGGTGTCTTCGTCTTTTTATCAGCGCTTATTTACAGCTCCCCGCGCCGGATCTTCAGCACTTCCTCCACCGCGAGCTTTACATATTCTCCCATCGAAACGTCCCTGCAGCCCACAACAAAATGCTGGCAGCGGTTCACCGGGATCAGAACCTTTTTTGCCGGGCTCTGGCCGATCGCAACGGCCATCTTCGGGGTGATCTCCCCCATCAGGGAGTCCGCGATAACGATCCCCATCGGGCCCACGATGATGTCCGCCGTGCGGCTTGTGACGACCGCCGGGTTTTCTCCCGTCGCACCGGCATCTGCCCCCGCCTTTAACATCGCCGCCGTAGCGATGCTGTTCGTCCCGATTGCCAGGATCTCGTCCTCCGGGCAGCTTTTCTTCAACATTTCCACCAGACCTTTTCCCATCTTTCCGCCCTGGCCGTCAATTACCATGATCGTCATGTATTTCTCCTTCTTTCACCTTCCTGCCATGTTTCAGCACTGCAGGCACAAAGACCTGCCGGAGCGTTCCCGCAGCTCTCCTTACTTTCAATCTTCAGCTGTCTCCAGCTCCTTCAGCCGCTCATACAAAAACGCGTTCACCGGAAGAGAAAGTCCCTCTTCCTCCGCGATCTTTAACATCGTCCCCGCAAACAGCTCCACCTCCGTCGGCCGTCCCGCGAGCACGTCCTGGCACATGGACGTATGTCCATCCGGATTCAGGGTTGCAAGAAGGTCCAGCCAGTAGAAAATGTCCGTCTCCGAAAGATCCACATCCTGAGTGTCCGCCACGCGGAGAACCTCGCGCATGGCCTCGATCATCATGGTCCGCGCCTCTCCCTCTTTCTGGATCAGGCTGTACGGTGCGCCGTAGACTGCCGTCACCTGGTTGACGCCGGTGTTTAACATGAGTTTGTTCCACTGTTCCCTCAGGATATCGTCCGGAACCTGGTAGGAAAGTCCGGTCCGGTCAAACAGATCCGTCACCGCTTTTAACTTCTCATCGCGGCTCTTATCCTTATTTCCGATGGTGATGTAGCCCATATTTTTGTAAGTGACCGCGCTCCCATCCTTTCCAGCGTCCATTCCCTGAACGCAGGCATAGAGCACATGATCCGCCCCGTAGACTTCCTCGATCATCCCCTCGCTGGAGATCCCGTTGAGCACCGACAAGAACAGGGTATTCTCCCCGACAAACGGCTTCACGGTCCGGATCGCACTCTCCATTCCCATAAATTTGACGGCAAAGATGATGAGATCTGCCGTCACTGCTTCCGCCGGGGAGCGGTATGTAAATCCGCATTTCTCCCCGTTGCAGCTCATGCCCGTCTTGCGGTATCGTTCCACACGCGTTTCGTCCGCGATAAAAAATACATGCCCATTTCCGAGCTTCTTTGTCAGATGATTTCCGTACATGACGCCGAGCGCGCCCTGTCCGATGATCCCGATCGTCCTGATCTCCATTCCTTAAAACTTCCTTCCCCCGCCGCCGTGGCTGTTTCCACCGTAACTGTGGGTGGATGACCTGCCGCCGCCGGAAAAACTTCCTCCTCCGGTGCCCGGACGGTTATTTTTCTGTGATGCGATCACCTGCTGCGTAATATACGAAGTCAGCAGGGCATCCGCGAGAATATTTCCCATGGTAAACCGGCTGTCACGCCGATAAGAGAGCTTAAAGTTCGCAGCCATCCGCTTATCTTCCCCGTGAAGACTGTAGCTTCTGAGCACAGAGGCCACCGCTGCGCCGCCGCAGACTGCCGCAATGCCGATCGCAAACAGGATCTCATACCATTCCAGATGATGGTAACGGCTGATCTTTCCCGTCTCCGTGTCATAATTGTACTGATCTTTCGAGATCCCGTTCGCATAACACGTTTCCGTATCTGCAAGAAATGCTGAAGCCGCCCCGTAATAATCGGCATCCGACGCATACCCGTAAACATCATCCAGGACGTCCTCGATCCGGCTGTCCGTCATGTACCGGATCATCTGTCCGGTCGTGGAAATATAGAGCTCCCGGTTGTCCATGTCGATGAGGAACAGGATTCCCGAATGGTCAGAGCCTGTTCCAAAGCCACCCTCCGTGTAAAATCCGTCCGCAAACACCTGCGCGGAGTCAGAATTTTCCTCCGTCGTGACGATGACCGCCTCCATCTTCATCTTCTCAGAAAGCGTCTGCGCCTGTCCGGAGAGCTGTTGTTCTTCTTCGTCCGTAAAAAGATCCGCCATATCGTAGACATCGGCATAGTTTTCCGTTCCCTCCGCCATGCGGTACGCGTCCTCACCGGACGCTGCGAAGGCAGTTCCCGAGAGGAAGATTCCAAGGACGCCTGCTGCCAGGAAAACTTTCAGCGATCTTCCTGCCGCTCCCAGAATGCCCCTGTTTTTCCCACTGTTCTTCCCCGTCTTTTCAGTTATCCACTTCATTTTCATCACAGGAACCACCCTCCGATCATCAGGATCGCCGCAACCGGCACAAAGATCTCCAGGAACAGTTTCACAAGCTTTCCTTTTGCGACCGGAAGCTTTCCGCAGATCTTTCCTGTCTGCCCGTTCATCGCAAAGTAATAGAGTTCGTCTTTTCTGGCCTTATCCCTATATGTAAGGATCCACACCGGGAGCAGGGCATACTGCCACTTTGCGTCCCGGATATTTGTGTCACTCTGATCCACGCGGACTGCGGAGTACTGTCCCATCACGTCGTTTTTCAGCTGTTCCACCGTGTACTGCTTTACTTCCTGCTCCACCTCCGGCGTCAGAGCTTCTTTCTCCATATCCCGCTTTTCCGCCTGGAACCCCGAGAGGTATCCCATATCAAACGATTTCAGCTTTTCCATATCGAAGGGCAGAACGCCTTCCACGAGTGCGCTGTTATTTTTCTTTAAGGCATTTCTCGTCACATTTCTGACATCGAGTTCCCCTGCGCGCTCCATCCGGTATTTTTTATGCTCTGTATACCGGATATTTCCTGCAACCCAGGTCCGCTGTTTTTCACCTTCCGCCTGGATCTTTCCGTCCACCTTGCAGCTGTACATCAGGTACGGGAAATACACGCCGGAGAACTTCTCGATCTGACTTTTTGAGAAAAAGTCATCCGGGATATATTTTTTCTTTTTGATCCAGTCAAGGAAGATCCCCGTCGCCTGTTTCTTATCCATCGCAAACGGGATCACATAGTCCGGCAGGAATTCCCCGGAAAGCTTTCCGGAGAGGACGACCGGGTTGTGGCAGTAATAGCAGAACGTCGCCGCTGTCGTGGCATCCGTCACGACCTCCGCACCGCAGCTCGGACAAATGTAGACGAGAGCGTCCTCTTTCTGATCTGTGCTGCCTGCACGGCCACTCTGTGCCATATCGGATATTTGATCTGCACCTGTTTCGGTGCCTGCTTTCGCATTAACCCCGCTTTCTGCCTGTGCCTCCGTTCCCGCTGTCCCGGAGGTATCACCCCCATCCTGCACACCGCTGGTCTCTGTTGAACTCAGAGCCGCGGCTTTCATCTCTTCCTCCGTAAATTCTGACATGCAGAACTCACAGCAGAATTTCTGCTTTTTCGGATCAAAGACCACTGAGCCGCCGCAGTTGGGGCATTTATAACTTACAAGTGCCATCTCTTTTTCCCCCTGTATCTGGCATAACTCCCGGACTGTCATTCCGAAACAATCCGGGAGCTGATTCTTTTATGGTCTCGGCTTTCCGCAGTTCGCACAAAAGTTTCCTTTATTTTCCTGACCGCAGGAGCAGGTCCAGACAGTGTCCGGGCGCTTCTTTCCACAGTTTGAACAGAAATTGCCCGTATTTACCTGTCCGCAGGAGCAGGTCCAGGAACCGCTCTCCTCCGGCTTCTTCTTTCCGCAGTTGGAGCAGAAGTTTCCGGTATTTCCCTCCTGACCACAGGAGCAGGTCCAGCCGGATAACGGCGCCATCTTTGCCGGTCCGCTGGATGTCTGCGGAGCCTGGGCAGCCATATTGGAAGCACCCTGCTGTCCCTGGGCAGCTGCCATGTCAAACAGTCCCTGGGCATTAAATCCGCCGTTCTGTGCAGCCATGTTCATTCCGGCGAACGCCATCATCGGGCCGGTCGAAGTGTTTTTCGCCGCACTCTGCATCGCCTCCGCCTGTGCATTTACGAGCTGCGCTGCCGCCATTCCAGGGTTGCGGAATGTCGCATTTCTCTGCAGCTCCTTGATCATCTTCTCGTCTTCCTCGGAGGCTTTCACGGAGCTCACTCCGATCTTGCTCACCGTGATCCCGTAGACATCGTCCCAGCTGTCGGAGAGGATCTCACGGAGCGCATTTGCAAGCTCCACCGTATGCCCCGGAAGTGCGCTGTAGCGGACTCCCATCCCGGAAATCTTTGCGAATGCCGGCTGCAGGGCTGTCAGGAGCTCGCTGCGAAGCTGGGAATCAATCTTGTCTCTCGTATAATCTTCCTCGATGTTTCCGCAGATGTTCTTATAAAAGAGGATCGGATCCACCATCCGGTAGGAATATTCGCCGTGGCAGCGGATCGCAATATCCATGTCGAAACCGATGTTCTGGTCCACCACGCGGAACGGGACTGCATTCGCCGTGCCGTACTTGTTTCCGACGATCTCCTTTGTATTAAAGAAGTAGACTCTCTGGTCTCTCGCCGTGTCACCGCCCATCGTGAAACGCTTTCCGAACTGCTTAAAGCTGTCCCCGATGCTCTTTCCGAGATTTCCGTAGAAAATACTCGGCTCCGCGGAGGTATCGTACACAAACTCTCCGGCTTCCGCGCAGACCTCAACGATCGCTCCCTGATCCACGATCATCATGCACTGTCCCTCATTGACCGCGATGATGGATCCGTTGGAGATCAGGTTGTCACTGTTTTTTGTGTTATAGCTTCTATTTGACTTTCTGTTTTCCCCTTTTTTGACAAGGACATCCGGTTCCATTGCCGGACAGTAGAAATACTCGCGCCAGGAATCTTCCAGCACGCTCTTTAACGCGCCGACACCAACCTTTAAAATACCCATATCCCATGTTCTCCTTTTTATTGTCTGTGTTCTTTCAGAAAGCGGATCTCTTCTGCATATCCCGGAAGCTCATTCGGAGTCTCCAGACAGAACGGCAGATCGCGCAGCGCCGGGTGATTGATCACCCTGACAAGCGCCTCCGCACCGATCTCGCCTTCCCCGATCCGCGCGTGGCGGTCCTTTCCGGCTCCCCGCACATTCATGCTGTCGTTCAAATGGACCGCTTTCAGACGGTCGAGACCCACGATCCGGTCAAACTCCGCCAGCACGCCGTCAAGATCATTTACAATGTCATACCCGGCATCCCAGACATGACACGTATCCATGCATACTCCCATCTTATCAGAAAGTTCGACTCTGTCAAGAATTTCCCGAAGCTCCTCAAAGCTTCTCCCGACCTCGCTCCCCTTTCCGGCCATCGTCTCGAGGAGTACCGTCGTGTGGAGATCCGGACGCAGGATCTCATTCAACATTTCTGCGATATAAGTGATCCCAGCTTCCACGCCCTGTTTTACATGGCTTCCGGGATGAAAATTGTAGAGATTTCCCGGGATCGCCTCCATGCGCTCCAGGTCATCCGCCATGGTCCGCTTTGCGAAATCACGGATCTTTTCGTCCGCTGAGCAGCCGTTTAATGTATACGGAGCATGGGCCACCAGTGTTCCGATCCCCAGCTCTTCCTTTAATTTTAAAAATGCCTGGATATCCTCATGGTCGAGCGGCTTTGCACTTCCGCCCCGTGGATTTCTCGTGAAAAACTGGAACGTCGTCGCTCCGATCTTTTCCGCGTCCTTTCCCATCGCGAGGAACCCCTTCGCAGAGGAGAGATGGCATCCGATATAAAACATTCCTGTTACCTCCACATGAATTTTTTCTCTCTGACTGTTCCGCCCGTAAAAAGTAACTCAGCGGGTACTCTGAAGATCAGCCTTTTTCTGTCTTCTCACCGGTTCCAGGAAAAAGACGGCTCCCCATATGAAGATCGCCGACAGGACAAGCTGCAGGATGAGGCTAAAGAAGACCCAGTGATCCGTGATCAGATTCCCAGCCTGACTTCCGAGAAAGTTCCGGATCTTAAAGTTTCCTCCGCCTCCCGCAACCTGGCCTTCCAGGATCTGCGCGAACGTGATCGCCGGATTCGCGAGCAGCAGATAGACGGCCGCCCCGGAAGTCGGCTCAGGGATCGTCTCCCCCGCCCCCAGCACCATCATATTGATCTCTGTCTCCGAGATCCTCAGCAGGAACACATTCAGCATGTACGTCCCCACCACGAGGACCAGCATGATCCCGTAGGTGATGACATTCGAAAATGTCGAGCGCTTCATCAACGAAGAAGCAAAGATTCCGAGACTTCCGCAGTACAATGCAACGGTCACATAGCTGAACAGCAGCAGGAAGAGATCCTGCGAACTGATGCTCCCATAGATGAAGGTCAGCATCAGGACCGGAAGACTCGAGAACACGAGGATCATCAGATGCGTGAACGCCGACGCGAGTTTTCCGATCACAATGTCGACCGGGCGGATCTTTGTCGTAAACATCAGCTCCAGCGTGTGGCGTTCCCGCTCCCCGCTGATGCTGGCCGACGTCAGCGCCGGCATGATGAACATCAGCATCATAAACTCCAGGGCAGCCACAAACGTGTAGAGCTGTAAAAAATTCTCATAGGTGACGGATCCGCTCACCTTTACCTGCGCGATGCTCTGGTACATGTTTAAGAGCGCCACCAGAGCCAGGATCCCGTTAAAGATCATGATGATGAGCGGGATCCGGAAACTTCTCGACCGGACCAGCATTTCCCTCTTATAGACCGGATTATTCTTCACTCGTCATCACCACCTTTTCCATATCATGATCCGTGATCTGCATGAAGATGCTCTCCAGGTCCCCCTGTTCTCTCCAGAATCCGCAGATCCCGATGTTGTGCGCTACCAGTTTTGCGAGAAGCATCGCTTCCGCGTCCTTTCCGCCGTGGAATCCCACGACGAGGTCGTTTCCTTCCACCGTGATCGTCCGGACCTCCGGCTCTGCCCTGAGAAACTGTACCGCCTCCCGGACATTCTCGACAACCTGGACACGGATCGGGTTCGAATCATTGACCTGCTTTAAGATATCCCCCATGTTTCCGGACAGAACGATCTTTCCGGCATCAATGATCCCGATATCGGTACACATCTGCGCCAACTCCGAGAGGATATGGGAGCTCACAAGGATCGTCTTTCCCTCCGCGCACAGCTCCTTTAAGAGCTCCTTGAATTCCACACGCGCTCTCGGGTCCATCCCGGAGGTCGGCTCGTCCAGGATCAGAAGCTTCGGATCGTGGATCATTGCGCGGGCCAGACAGAGCCGCTGCTTCATTCCGCGCGAAAGACTGTCCACGAAAAAGTCTTCCTTATCCGCAAGCTTTACCTGTTCCAGAAGGTTTGTACACCGCTCTCTCGCCACCAGGCCGGAAAGCCCGTAACAGGAGGCAAAAAAGTCCATGTATTCCCAGACTTTCAGATTGTCATACAGACCAAATTCATCCGGAACATATCCAAACAGGTCCTTCACCTGGTCCCGGTAGCAGAACGCGTCTTTTCCGTCGATCAGGACAGAGCCTTCATCCGCATTCAGGAGTCCCGTGATGATGCGGATCGCTGTGGTCTTTCCGGCTCCGTTCGGTCCGACAAAGCCGTAAAGCGCCCCCTCCGCAACCTCCATGTCGAGTCCGGAGAGCGCCTCAAAATTGCCAAATTTCTTTTTCAGTCCCTGTATCTTCAGCATCAGTTTTCCCTCCCCGTGACCATCAGGAGCGGAAGTGCCTGACTGGTTCCATTCTCCGCGTCATTCCCGCCGGAATAGCGAACCGTGATCTTCCCGTCCGCGGCAATGTAATCACTCAGTTCCTCCCTCGTAAAATCTTGTTTCCGGATATCGACCGGATCGTAGGTTCCCGTCTTCTCATTATAAAATGACGCTTCTCCGGAAAAGCGGCCGATATAGGAATATCTCGCATCCTCGAAAAACTGCTCCGAAACAGGCAGGAAGGAATATGTCCCGATCTGAATATCCGTTCCCGGATCATACTCCACGATCACCGGATCCGTTCCGTACAGGACCATGGCGTTTCCGTAGCTGACGCCCATTCCGGTACTCACAGACGGCTCCGCCATCTGACCACAGCGGTAGATCTCCCCGTCCTTTCCCATCTGACAACTCACCGGTTCCGTATAGAACGTCTTTCCGTCCTGGTCGTCAGCAGGGATTCCGGCCGATCCCGCGTAAGATGACGGAATAAAGCCGCCGAGTCGGACTTCCGGGTTATATCTGGAATAATAATGATCCGCAAAATATCCTCCGAGACCGGATTTCTGAATATTTTCCATGTATTCCTCGTTCGAATCGTCCGCGCGGTCCGGATAGCCGCAGACCCGATCCGCGAGCAGCCATGTCATTCCGACCGGCCATACCAGAAGCTTCTCATTCTCCAGTTCGATCCTCTGTCCCGGCTCCAGATCGCCCAGGATCACGACCTGTCCGTAGAGATAGACCGCCGCATTTTCCAGCTTCACAGGCAGATGATTCTCAACATAACCGCTGATCTTTCCGCCCGATACCGTGAGACTGGCATCCGTTTTGCCCTGCATCTCTGTCTCCCGTTCCAGAAGAAAATACCGGGAGTCAAACGCTTTTGATCTTCTGCTGAAGATCACGGTGTCATCCGCCTCTTTCCGGATCCCAATCGCAGCCTGAATGTTCTTTTCAAAGTTCTCCACGCGGACCGTATCATACCGTCCGCTCCTTGTCAGCGGGGAGACCCGGTAGTCCGGCGTGAGCTTCACGGAAAATCCGCTGCTGTCCGGCGTCCGGATATTTAAGAATGTCTTCTCACGGACGGTATCGTTCTCCGCATCCAGGATCGTCGCACTTGTACAGAACTCACTCGTGAATCTCGTCTTTCCCCCCATCGCCCAGATCACAACGCAGGCTGCTGCCGAAAAGACAAGCAAAGAACCGCCGTAATACCTGTTCAGTCCTTTTCTTTTCAGCATCAGATAGAGACCCGGCCCCGCGATGACCAGATATCCAAAGATCACAAAGCCGTAGAGGACAAGGTTCGGAAGCCGCTTCGCATTTCCTCCGCTCACAAGATTCTGGGCATTCCAGTAGCCGGCATCCCGGCCATAGGAATAGTAATAGATCCTGTTCAGTTCTTCCTCCCGGAACACCTCCCCGAGAAACCAGGCCGCGTAGGAAGGATTTCGTTTCACGAAGCCGGTAATCTCCGAAAGATCGATCCCCAGAACGCCGATCCGTCCGTTTCCGCAGCTCATGATCTTTAAGAGCGGGGTCCCGTCTGTGACCATCCGTTCCGAAGCACCCGGAATCTCCGCCTGCGCGTAGTTTAAGCGCACCTCAGATTCTGCCGGATTCTGATCCGCGTACTCGGTTCCCATTCCGATCCACACGGTCTTCGCGTCCTCCAGCGTGATATCCGTCTGCATTTCACTCAGGAGTTCCAGTGTTTTCCCGCCGTTTTTTCCGGTGCCGAGGATCAGGGTACCACCGTCGCTCACCCAGTCCGCCACGGCCTCTTTCTGTGCCTGGTCAAGAGTCCCGCAGTCGATCCCGTTTACAATGAGCAGGTCGAACATCGAAAGTCCTCTCGGGTCATCCGGAAAGTCCTCCTTCGCGATCTCGACCGTTTTCGACTGGACCATCCCGTAATTCAGACCGACTCCGTCGAGCCAGTTTAAGTTTCCCGGTCTGTTTTCGATAACTCCCGCAAGGAGACGGCTCTCTTCCTTTGAAACGTCAAAATCCATGGAGGTTTCCCCCATGGTCCTGTTTTTCGCGTCTTTTAATGTCAGATAGATCCTGCCGTTTTTCTGCCCCAGCGGGACGTAGAGCTCCATGTTCTTTGTCTCCGCAGGCGAAACCTCGACCGACCAGGAATATTCATACGGTTCCGCCGTCCCGTTGTTTACGCTCTCCAGCGTCGACACGGTAAGAGTCCCCTGAAACGCACTCTCCGACTGGCCGTAGAGGCGGATCTTTAACGGGACAAAACTCCCGAGCCTGGCCGTCTTCCCATACGCGGCCGTGATGTCCAGAGCGACCGGAGCTTTCGCCTGTTCTTCCTGATCCAGGCTGACTCCGTAGAGTTCCGAATCCCCGGCAAAAGCGGGAAAGCTGTCCGCCGTCACAAGGACGGCAGCCATACACCCAAAAAGCAGATATTTTTTCGTCTGATTCATATATTTCCCCTGATATTCCTAGCGTGAAGCATTGCCTGCAAAATTTTCCTTATTCACATCAAAATCCACCTTCAGCTTTACGGTGAACACCGTTCCGTTCAAGTCACTGGCCACGCTGATCGTTCCGCCATGCATGTCCACGATGCTCTTTGCAATGGCGAGTCCCAGACCGGTTCCTCCGGTCTTTGATGAGCGGGACTGCTCCACGCGGTAAAATTTATTGAAGATCAGCGGCAGCTCCTCCGCCGGGATCACATAGCCGTAGTTCGTGACGGACACCGTGACTATATCGTCCTTCGCGAGCACCTGGACCAGGACTTTCTTTCCTTCGGCCCCGTATTTGATCGCGTTGTTGATCAGGTTGTCGAAAAGTCTCGCGAGGAGATTTCCGTCCGCCGTGATCACCTGGGACGGGACATTGCTCTTTAACTCGTAAGTCAGGTCCTTATCCATAAAACTCGGATAAAATTCCTCCAAAAGCTGCCCGAGAAGCTTAACGATGTCCACTTTTCCGACGTTCATGGAAATCCTGCCGTAGTTCATCTTCGTAAAGCCGAAGAGATCTTCGATCAGTTTTTCCAGGCGTTTTGCCTTCACATAGGCGATATCGATATACTTTTTCTGCATCTCCTGGCTGATCGCCGGTCCGGAGGAGAGAAGCTCCAGATAGCCGATGATGGACGTGAGCGGTGTCCGAAGGTCATGGGCGACGTTCGTGATCAGCTCATTCTTCGTCCGCTCCGATTCGCGCTCCTTATCCATAAGCTTCCGGATATCTGCTTCCATCCTGTTCAGATTGGATGCCATTGCAGAGAATTCATCGTCTCCCACGACCTCGATCTGGGTATTCAGATCGCCTTCGGAGATGTTCTGGATCGCCATCGCGATCTTTCCGATGTATTTCATCGTCTTTCTCTCAAGCAGCAGAAGCGTGAGGGAAAAGACTCCGATCCCGATGAGGACATAGAGGATCGTCGTGATCGTCCCCATCCGGAAAATCTGGAAGATCATCATATTCGCGTACCTGGTCTGGTCCAGATATGCCAGCAGAAGGTTGATATTCATGATCAGGAACGCGTCCACCAGACATGCGATCAGAGCGCTGTAAAAGATATTGACCGCGATCTGCGTGTAAAAGTTTCTGCTCCAGTCACTTTTCAATTTTGTATCCTACCCCCCAGACCGTCGTGATGATCTTATCCTGTCTCGTGTCTTCTTTCATCTTTCCGCGCAGTCTCCGGATATGTACCATGACGGTATTGTTTGCCTCGTATACTTTTTCGTTCCACACCTTCTCAAAGATTTCATCCGTGCTGAACACGCGGCCCGGATTCGACGCGAGAAGGTACAGGATATCGAACTCGATCGGAGTCAGCTTGATCTCCTCCCCGTACACGATGACCTTGTGGTTGTCTTTGTTGATCGAGAGTCCGCGGATCGTGATCTCGTTCTTTGCCGCCTTTCCGGTATTGCTGTTCGGGTTTAACTGGGTATAACGGCGGAGCTGGGATTTCACGCGGGCCGTGAGTTCAAGCGGATTGAACGGTTTTACCACATAGTCATCCGCGCCGGTCCCAAGTCCCAGGATCTTGTCGAGATCCGTTGATTTCGCACTCAGCATGATGATCGGGATGTTGTTCGTCTCCCGGATCTTTCTGCACATCTCGAGTCCGTCCATTCCCGGCATCATGATGTCCAGGAGCACCAGATGGATCTCCTCCTTTTCCAGGATCTCCAGTCCCTCTTTCGCATTGTTTGCCTTAAATACTTTATATCCATCGCTGACCAGGTAGATCTCCACAAGGTCCGCGATCTCTTTCTCATCATCCACAACAAGGATTGCGATCTGTTCCATGATTTGTCCTCCTTTTTAGGTTTCTTATGATACCGTATTGTTCCGCACTTCGTGCTCTCACAATACTCAAAAACATTCATAATCCGCTCATTTTTCTGCGAAAAATGGCTGCTTATTCATGTTTTTGGCGGGTCCCAAGGACGGAAATCCTCTTGCAAGCAAGCTTGCATCGGATTTTCGTCCTTTTGACCCTAGTATCATCCTACCATATTTCGACCCTTTTTTCCTTACTTTTTTCTGAAAACTAAGAGGAAGTTTTTACAATTTATGTTACAGTACACGGGCACTCCATGCCCGCGCACTGTAACAGGATTTTGCCGATGCTTCGCATTCCAAATCGGCAAAATCCGCGGCCATAACGGTATCATACGGAATTTTCAGTTCAGAAAATTCCCACCCGTGAAAAGTAACCAATTTATGCCGTATTGCATGTTGTATTCTTCTCGATGAAAAAAGCAGCGGAACTACTCTCAGAGAATAAGTTCCGCTGCTTATCTTTCTTTTTATAATCCCAGCTCCTCAAACACGCCCTTCATGATGATCTTCACAGAACCGTCATCCAGGACTTTGTGGAGTCCGCTGTATTTTAAGAGATCGAAATATCCCATGGAACCGCCGGCTGCGCAGAGTTTGTAGTAGTCTGCCCATGCCGCTTTCCGGTCTTCCTTCATCTTTGTGTAGAACTCAAACGCCCCCATCTGGGCCATCGCGTAGTCCACATAGTAGAACGGATACAAGAAGATGTGCTGCTTCTGCATCCAGAATCCGCCGCCCTCAAGGAATTCGTTGCCGTCATAATCTCTCCACGGCATATAGATCTTTTCCAGGCTGCTCCAGACTGCTCTCCGCTCTATCGCGGTCATCTCCGGATTTTCAAAGACCTTGTGCTGGAATTCATCCACGCAGACCATATACGGGATCTTCATGAGAGCGTCCGCGAGGTGCTCTTTCCGGTACTGCTCCGCGCGGTCCCCGAAGAATTTCTCCATCCAGGGGTAAGTCCAGAGTTCCATACTCATCGAGTGGATCTCCGCGATCTCACTTGTGGAGTGGCAGAGCTCCGGGATCTTCTGGAATTTTGCCGCTGTGAAACCGGCAAACGCATGGCCCGCCTCGTGGGTCAGGACATTCACATCGGCGTCCGTGCCGTTGAAGTTGGAGAAGATGAACGGTGCATGGTAGAGAGGAAGTGTCGTGCAGTATCCGCCCGCGCGCTTTCCATGTTTCGACTCCAGGTCGAAGAGATCATGTTCGATCATGAAATCGAAAAACTCTCCGCTCTCCTTCGAGAGTTCGCGGTACATCTTCTGAGCCTCACCGACCAGGTATTCCTTATCACCGACCGGGACCGGATTTCCGTCCGGGGAGGTCAGGGACTCATCGTAATAATAGAGATGCTCGATGCCGAGTGCCTCTTTCTGGTGCTCATAGAGCTCCTTCGCAGCCGGGACAATGATCTCCCGCACCTGTTTCCGGAACACTTCCAGGTCTTTCGCCGTATAGTCGAAACGGCGGCGGCGCAGATATCCCATCGGGATAAAGCTCTCAAATCCGAGCTTTTTCGCCATTCCGGAGCGCACCTTCACGAGACCGTCATAGACTTCGTCGAGCTTCGGGGCGATCCCCGCATAGAGCTCCGCCCACGCCTCAAACGCCGCTTTTCTCTCAGTGCGGTCCGTACTCTGCATGTGTTTTAAGAGTCCGTATGTCCCGAGCTGCTCTCCGCGGAAATCCACGGTGGCCGCCGCCTGGGTCTTCATGTACTGGTTGACAAGCTCGGCTTCCTCCACCTGATCGTCCACAATGCACTCGTCGGAGAGCTGTTTCTGCGCTTCCATGTTCTGCAGGAGGATGGAGCCGAATTCTTTCTCCATCTCGCCTTTGAACGGGGATGCCACAATGACCTCTCCCATCTCTTTTTTCAGGATCCCGTATTTCGGCATCTGGCTGTTGAAATATGCCATCTCGCCCTCGTAGAAGCTGTCTAAAAGGTTGATCGTGTTCCGGATATGAGCGACTGTCTTTGCCGTCTCAAGCTCCGTATCCGCCTCCACGAAGTCCATGTAGGCATTTTTAAACTCCTCATAGCTCTTTGCTTCCTTTAACGCTGCGATATCCACCGATACGCGCGCAAAGACTTTTTCCATGTCCGGACGGACATACTGAAGATCCGCAAATTTTTCCATGATAGTAACCCCTTTCCCAAAATGATGCTGCTTTCCGGTCTGTTCCCCATATTTTACAGACCGCAGCCGGTCCTAGCTGACTGCTACCCCGTTTTTCCGGAGGAATTTCCTTACATTCTCGTCCCATTCATTCTCCAGCGTCCGATCCATGGTAAACTGTTTCATGGACGTCCCCGTAACGCAGATCATCTCTTGGTTTTCATACTGGACATTGATGTAAAGTCCTCCTACCTGATCCGGACTGATCCCCGGAACTCTCCCGGAAACAAACCGGTCTCTTGCCGACGGCGGCATCAGAAATACGATCCGGAAGCTCTCCGGCAGCCGTTTTCCCCTGATCAGGGAGTAGCAGATCGGCTTTAAGCTCTTCCAGGAAGAATATTCTTCGATCCGGTTCTCCTCTAGCTCTTCTTCCGAAAAATATCCCTGACGGATCTTTCCGTCGATGGAAAACCGGTTCCAGGTCACGATCTCCGCTTCCCTGACAAGAAATTTATCAAAGATCTCCCCGATAAAAAGCCCTTCCGTAAATGCTTTCTGCTCTTCGACCTTTAATGCTACCATTGCTTACCTCCATATATTTTTTGCCGTTCCGTAACTGTTCAGCACCCTCACACCTACAGAAACCTCCCCTGGAGCTTTCCTTCGGATGCATGGCAAGTTACGAGCAAAAATCCATTCCAGATCGGCTTCGCCAATGGGATTTTTGCCTCCAATCCTGTGCTTTATTATGGTCAGCGCAGCAAGTGCGCAGACCTACTGAATAGTTACGCCGTTCCGTCTATGTGATCTCACAGTCCGCAAACAGATGCGCAGACCAGAGGGACCGTCATTCCGTCTCCTTACATACCGTCTCAAAGATCTCGAAGAAATCTGCCGATGTCTTCTCCCCGTCTGTGATGGAAAGATTTTTCCACAGACTGTCATCCTTCGCGAGATGGACCTTCGCCGCGTACTCCGAGTATGTCTCATAGAACGCCTCGTTCTTCTTCTCCCGGACCATCTCTTCCTTCCGGATCTTCGTCGCGGCCTCATCGTAATCGCTCACGCAGCGCAGAATATAATATTTTCCGTCTGCCCCGATCACATCGCTGATCTCCCCGGAAGCCAGCGCGTAAGCGACCTGCTCATATTCTTCTGACCTCATGCCTCTGGAGATCTTTTTCTCGATCTCCTGGTCCTCGGACACCTCTTTTGCGACCGTCATAAAGTCCGTTCCCTCCGTCCGGACCTTTTTTAAGGTCTCATCCGCCTGATCTTTGTCGGAAAGTACGATCTCATCGACCGTGATGACCTTCGCCTCGCTGTCGCTGACCTCCAGATTGACATTTTCCGTCAGGGTCTCCACCAGTTTTTCCGCTTTCCAGTAGTCCTCATATAAGGATTCTGCCACATCCCGGGTGATCTCGAAGCTGTCCCCGGCGTTTTTCAGATTTTCCATATACTGAGCCGCCGCCTGCTTCACAAGCTCCCGCTCTTTTCCCGAGAGTGTGACGTTCTCCTCGTCGGCCATGCGGCTCATCGTCTTTAATTCCTTTAAAAAATCATGGATCTGGTTTACCAGAGTCTCCTCAAACGTGGTTCCGGACTCGTCCACCGCGACATCCCAGATCTTGTCTGTATATAATTCTTCATAACGGAGCCGCTCCGTGGTGACGATCACCATGCTCTCGGCTTTCCCGTACTCTCTTTCACTTTTTCTGCCGGAAAGCAGCGTCTCTTTCACGCCGCATCCGCAGACAATCACTGCCGTGAGGACGACCGCCGCAAGCGTCCTTCCCCACCGGTTCCATTTTCCCATATTTCTGTCCTCAAGCTTATGTTTTCCTGTGTCTCCCGCAACAGGTACGCAGACCTCACAGATCATTGTCTGCAAGTATGTTTTATTACGGTCAGCACAGCAAGATGCGCTGACCTGCTGAATCAACCCGTCTGCACATTTATAAAGCACCAAGTTTTTTCAATTCCTGATATACAAGATGCACCGGAAGTCCCATCACATTCGCGTAAGATCCCTTTAATCCGTCGATATATCTTGCAAAAAATCCCTGGACCGCATACGATCCCGCCTTGTCCATCGGCTCCTCGGAATCCGCATACTCCCGGATCTCTTTTTCCGTCATCGGGGAAACATTCACGTCCGTCTCATCATAGAAGGAAACGACCGTATCCGCTTCTCCCTCCGGTCCTTTTTTCACGAGGCAGACGCCCGTATAGACCTGATGGCTGCGCCCCGCGAGACGCCTGATCATCTCATACGCCTCCTCGTGGCTCTTCGGCTTCCCGAGGATCTTTCCGTCCGCCGCGACGACCGTATCGGACCCAAGGATCACGGTTCCCTCCGGCATCTCTTTTGCCACATCGACGGCTTTCTGCTCTGCGAGACTCATCACGACCTCAGCAGGGACGTCCGATGTGATCTTCTCTTCCACATGGCTCACGATGATCTCCGGGACGATCCCGATCTGCAAAAGCAGTTCTTTCCGTCTCGGGGAACCGGATGCCAGAATGATCTTACTTTTTTCCATTTTTCTTTCCTGTCTGTCATTTCCTGTTATAGAAGAAAGAGGCGGTCTGACATAAGATCCAGCCGCCTCATCCTGTCATAAAGTCCTAAATCACATGCGGCTCACACGCCGTCTGCAGATCCGCTCCGCAGCCAGTCATGTGCTTTGCACGTTCCGGACTCCATTAGAAACTTAATTTATCCTCAAAATAGCTCTTTAACTCTGCGATCGGGATACGAACCTGCTCCATCGTGTCTCTGTCACGAACGGTTACAGCGCCGTCTGTCTCAGAATCAAAGTCGTATGTTACGCAGAACGGAGTACCGATCTCGTCCTGTCTTCTGTATCTCTTACCGATATTTCCTCTGTCATCGAACTCACAGTTGTAGTATTTGGAAAGTTCTGCGTATACCTTCTCAGCGCCCTCGTTTAACTTCTTGGATAACGGAAGGATGCCGACTTTCACCGGTGCGATCGCCGGATGGAAGTGCATAACGGTGCGGACATCGCCGCCCTCTAACTCTTCCTCGTCATATGCGGAGCAGAGGAATGCAAGTGTTACACGGTCTGCACCGAGTGACGGCTCGATAACGTACGGGATGTACTTCTCGTTTACTTCATCGTCGAAGTAGGACATATCCTGTCCGGATACGTTCTGATGCTGTGTCAGGTCGTAATCGGTTCTGTCCGCGATACCCCAGAGCTCGCCCCAGCCGAACGGGAATAAGAACTCAAGGTCTGTGGTTGCCTTACTGTAGAAGCAGAGCTCCTCCGGAGAATGGTCACGTGCACGCATCTCGTCCGGTTTGATGCCGAGATCCTGCAGCCACTTGATGCAGAACTGTTTCCAATATGCGAACCAGTCAAGGTCTGTACCCGGTTTGCAGAAGAACTCTAACTCCATCTGCTCGAACTCTCTGGTACGGAATGTGAAGTTGCCCGGTGTGATCTCGTTACGGAAGGACTTACCGATCTGTCCGATACCGAACGGAACTTTCTTTCTGGATGTTCTCTGGACATTCTTGAAGTTTACGAAGATACCCTGTGCAGTCTCCGGTCTTAAGTAAACGGTGTTCTTTGCATCCTCGGTAACGCCCTGGAATGTCTTGAACATTAAGTTGAACTGACGGATATCCGTGAAGTCATGCTTTCCGCAGCTCGGGCACGGGATCTGGTTGTCGTCGATGTACTTCTTCATCTGCTCCTGGCTCCAGCCATCGATCGGAGTTTCCGGCTCGATGCCTTTCTCTGCCATATAATCCTCGATGAGCTTGTCGGCACGGAAACGCTCTTTACATGCCTTACAGTCCATTAACGGATCGGAGAAACCGCCGATATGTCCGGATGCAACCCATGTCTGGGAGTTCATTAAGATCGCGCAGTCCACACCTACGTTGTACGGATTTTCCTGGATGAATTTCTTCCACCACGCACGTTTTACGTTATTCTTAAGCTCTACGCCCAGATTGCCGTAATCCCATGTGTTTGCAAGACCTCCGTAAATCTCGGAACCCGGATAAACAAAGCCTCTGGATTTCGCAAGTGCTACAATTTTTTCCATTGTCTTTTCCATTGTGACTCTCCTCTTGATCTCTTCCGCACTGGTTTATGCGGAAAGTAATTCTATCTACAACCACCTGGGATTTCGGGGTAATTCCATCCCATCCGGCGTATTGCCATGATCACAGGATCTTAAACTGAAGATCCCGTCTCTCTAAGATCCGCGGATTTCCGCCGGATCCTTTTATCTGAAGATAATATAAGACGTCTCGCCTTTCGGCGTCTCGGCCGTATTCCCGTTTAAGGTCACGCCCTCGGACACATACTGGATCGCACCGTCCGTCTGGATCTTCGCGCTGCCGGTCACACAGACCACATAGAACTTTTTCTGTTTTGTGATGTCCACAGCGGATACTTCCGTCTTTTCATCGCCTGCTTTATAGAAATTTGAACCGACGATATAGCCTTTTTCCACTCCGTCCTGCACGGAAACCACATCCAGACTCTCGACCTGGATCCCGCTCTCCTCATCCGGATACTCCGCCGCAAAGCGAAGGTATTCCTCCGCATCCGGGAAGGTGATGAGAAGTTTCGCAGTCCCATCCTTCACGGTACATTCCGTGATCTCAGCCTTTTTCTCACTGCTTCCGGACTGGTTTTCGCTCTCGAATGCGTCCAGCATCTCCTGCGCATAGGCTTTTAATTCATCGGCGCTGTAATAATCATTCTCGCAGATTTCCACATCTGCGCTGGTGACGGTGCCTTCCTTTGTGACATAAAGGCTGGTCTCCGTCGGGGCAAATGCGGTCTTTCCCACTCCGCCGCCGCAGCCGTTTAAGGCAAATGCGAGAAGGAGAATGGCTGCCGCCGTCTGTCCTTTTTTCATAATTCCTCCTTGATCCTCAAAAACGATTTTTAAGGATAAACCTGTTTATGATACCGATGCTTCGCATTCCAAATCGGCAAAATCCGCGACCGCTACTGTATCATACGGAATTTTCAGTTCTGAAAATTCCTACCCGTGAAAAGCAACGAATGATCCATTGCCAAAAAAGTCAAAAAACCTTTAACATCATTTATATACAAGAACATCCAAAATGTCAAGTGAATGGAAGGTTTTATCCACAAATCGCCGCTTATTTTCCGCCACGCACTTTGTGAATTCTTCCAGGACTTTCTCCGTGACTGTAAAGGTGTAAAGCTTTTCCACCGGAGACGCGAGAACGTATTCCCACGTATAGATCGTGGAGTCTTCCAGCCTTCCCAGAGGCTTTTCCATGTACTCGCCGTTGATCTCCATGAGCTTTAACTCAAAGACAGCCCTCACGAGCCGGTTCGGGATCGCGCTCTTTAAGAGTGCCCGGAGTGACTGGTAGAGAAGTTTTAAGGTCTCGACTGCCTCCAGGTTCTCTCTCCCGTAATAGTCCGCGAACTCCAGAAAATAGGATCCGTAACATGCCGCCTCCATATTTTCCGTGATCTCCCGGAAGTAATTCTGTACCTCCACAGAGACGAGGGAATAGGCGTCCCGGCCCTCATAGAGGGAGAATGTGCCGAACACAAAGGGGGCTGAGGACGCCATCAGCGTACTTCCGGGTCTTCTCGCACCTCTTGCAAAAGCCGTGATCTTTCCCCGCTCGCAGGTTAAGATCACGAGTCTTCTGTCATATTCGCCCGCCGGGGCAGATTTGATGACCATCCCGGTCAGGACTACCTGTTCTCTCATTTCTTCGTTCCTTTAATAACCTCTTGCATCTGATCCAGAGCTTTCCTGCTACGGCCGCAGACAGAAATCTGTCTGCCTGACCAGCCATGCTGCAGCAGAGTGATCAGATATCTTTCGAATTATATCCGTAGTTCTTCATATACAGCTCGGAATCTCTCCACTCCTTGCGGACCTTGACCCAGAGCTTTAAGTTGACCTTCGTGTCCATGAGGTTCTCGATCTCGATCCTCGCGGAGGTTCCGATGCGCTTTAACATCTGACCGCCTTTTCCGATCACGATCCCCTTGTGGGACTCTCTCTCACAGATGATCGTCGCATCGATATCGAACATGCCGTTGTCGCGCTCCGTCATCCGCTCGATCGTCACTGCGATCCCGTGCGGAATCTCATCCGACATCATGCGGAGTGCTTTCTCGCGGATCAGCTCCGCAGCGATCTGGCGCATCGGCTGGTCGGTCACGGTGTCCTCATCATAGTACTGCGGCCCCTCCGGCAGATACTGGAAGATCGTGTGGATCAGCGTGTCAGTGTTCGTCTTCTTCATCGCCGATACCGGGATCACCTCTTTAAAGTGGTATGCATCCTTGTAGGTCTCGATGGTCTTTAAGATATCCTCTTTCTTCACCGTATCGATCTTGTTGATGACGAGGATGACCGGTGTCTTTACGGTCTGCAGCACTTTTAAGATATGCTGCTCACCGGAACCAATGTAGGTTCCCGGCTCCACGAGCCATAAGATCACGTCGACCTCACGGAGTGTATGCTCCGCAACGTTTACCATGTACTCACCGAGCTTGTTTTTCGCTTTGTGGATCCCCGGTGTGTCGAGGAAGATGATCTGACCATGCTCGTCTGTATACACGGTCTGGATCCTGTTTCTCGTGGTCTGCGGTTTTTCCGACGTGATCGCGATCTTCTGTCCGATCAGATGGTTCATCAATGTGGATTTTCCAACATTCGGACGGCCGATCAGTGTCACAAAACCTGATTTATATCCTTTTTTCATGAATTCTCCTTAGCTTTTTCAAAAACGTTTCCGTACTTTTCCCTGTATTTTTTCTTCCTGTCCCAGGTTCTGTTCCGGTCGGTGCAGATGGTATGCAGACCTGCCGAACAGTTCCCTTTGCAGTCTTTTTTCTTACTCAAATAACGGTTTGATCTCCTTGAACAGTTCCCTGTCCGCCTTGATCTTATCCTCATTTCCGACTACACACACAGCTCCTGTCTCAAGGACTGCCTTTGTGATCGGTGCGAGGGCGCGGATATCTTCCACGGTCGCGTTTAAGATCTCCTCGCGCTCTTTTTTCAGCATCTCATCCGTCACTCCGGAATACCATGCGGAGAGTCCGCGGCTTCCCTTTAAGGACGGAGTCAGCGGAGTATCAATATCGCTGATGGTTCCGATGACATATTTTGTCATCGTGCGCTCATCCGCCTCGAAATTCTCCAGATAATCCGGGATTCCGAGATAGATATCATCACTCTTCTTCACCTCCGGATCACGGTAGGAGACAAAATATCCCTCACCGGAACGCCCGATGCCGCTCATGCAGCCGTATGCACCGCCTTTCACGCGGATGTTGATCCAGAGATAATCATAGCTTAACATCACTTTTAAGATCCGCAGCGCGCCTGTGTAGGAATATCCGCTTCCCGCGAAGGTTCCGCAGTGTGCCACATAGTTGACCTTGGAGGAGGAAGTAAAGCCCTCATTTCTGTTCTCCTTCGGTGCTGTGAACGGATAGATTTTTCCGGTTCCTGCCGGGATCTTCTCAGAAAGCTTCTTCATCGCGCCTTCCAGATAAGAGAATCCTTCCTGGTCAGCTGTGTAGCTGACTGTCATGTTCTCTCTCGTAAAGAGCGCTGCCATCACACGCTTCAGGCCGGCAATGATCTCGTCTTTCTTTGTCTCAAAGTTCTTTGCCAGGTCCTCTAAGAATTTATAGTATCCGATCCCGCCTGTCATATCGTTGAAATAGGAAGTATCGGAGAAGTAGGAGGTCGCTCTCGCAACGGCCGCCGTGTGACCGGATCCCATGAGTTTCATCTGGGACTTTGACTTTCCTTCGCTCAAGATCTCATTTAAGCGCTTTTCATCATCGAGAACCGAGCGGTTGATGATCTCTTCCAGGATCTCGAATCCAAAGTCAAGTTTCTCATAGAGGACTCTCGCGCTGCAAACGAAAACTCCTGTGAAGCTTCCCGCTTTCGCAAGATCCGGGTAGGAGGTTACGGAGAAGGAAACACCGCCGCTGTTTAAGAAGATCTCACTGCTCAGATCACTGTAGCTGTAGTTCTTCGTATCCACATATCCGAGGACGGATTTTAAGAGTCCGAGATACGGCAGGTCTTCCAGCGGAACCCGGTTCGTATTAAAGAGGACTTTCAGATATCCGATCCCGGATGTGAACATCTCGTGGCGGACCACGGTGATGCCGTCAAGCTTTGTCTCCTCAAAGATCAGCTTCGCAGGCTCTCTTCCGATCTCATCTCTCGTCAGCATCGGGATCTTCTCGAGGTCTTCCTTCGGGGACGGGGTGTCCTGGTACTCTTTTAATTCCTTTGTCTGGCGAACCAGCGCATCGATTTCCTCTTTGGAGAGGCTGTCCTTGTATTCCTTTAACTTCTTTGCAGTCTGCTCTTCGATCCGGGCGGTAAGGTTCTTCTTCGGACTTGCGATCACAACCGCCTCATATGGGTTGTCGAGAAGGTATGTCCTGATAAGTCCTTCAAAATATCCATGGTCAGCGCCTTCTTTTAAGGCTGCGAAGGTCTCCTCATACTCTAAGTGCATCATCGGATCGCCGCCGTAGAGCCAGCTGTCCAGGCACTGGAGACCGTACATGAGTCCCTTCGGCGCAGAACCGTAGTCCGCCTCGCGGTACTGGAATTCGTAGTTGTTGATCCCGGCCTTCAGGCTCTTTTTCTCGATGCCGCCGTCCACCAGTTTTCTCAGTGTGGATTTTACAACTTTCACGAACTCATCTTTCTGCTCACGCTCTGCATTCTTTGCGATCACTGAGAAATACGGCTGCAGGATCCCATACTCGTAGCCGCCCATGATATCGTCGCCGATCCCCGCGTCTAAGAGTGCTTTTTTAAGCGGTGCGCCCGGCGCATCTAAGAGCACATACTCCAGGATCTGGAACGCCACATACTCCTTCGGGGAGAGCTCGTTTCCGGCCTGCGTGTTGATCGAGAGGTAAGTCGCATGGTCAAGGCTCTCAGACTCGGAGACGGAATAGAAGATCTCCCGCTCGATCGGCTCCTTGAATTTTTTCTGGATCCGGATCTCGGAATTGATCTCTTTTCTGTCATACTTTCCGAGATATTCCTCATCGAGCCATTTTAATTTTTCCGCCATGTCCATATCTCCGTAGAGGTAGATATAGCTGTTGGACGGGTGATAATATTTATGATAGAACGCAAGGTAATCCTCGTAAGTCAGCTTTACGATGTCCTCCGGGTCTCCGCCGGACTCCACGCCATAGCAGGTATCCGGGAACATTGCCGTGTGGATGAAGCTGTCCAGAACGCTCTCCGGAGAGGAAAACACCCCTTTCATCTCGTTGTATACAACGCCGTTGTAGGTGATCTCATCTTCCGGACTCTCGAGCTCATAGTGCCAGCCTTCCTGCATGAAGATCTTCTTCTCTTTTCCGATATTCGGATGGAAGACGGCGTCCATATATACGTCCATAAGGTTCTGGAAATCCGTCTCATTGCAGCTCGCGATCGGGTACACGGTCTTGTCCGGGTAGGTCATCGCGTTTAAGAATGTATTCAAAGATCCCTTTACAAGTTCCACAAACGGGTCCTTCACCGGGAATTTATCAGATCCGCAGAGCACGGTGTGCTCGATGATGTGCGGAACACCGGTGCTGTCCGCCGGCGGTGTCCGGAAACCGATGCAGAATACTTTGTTGTCATCCTCGTTGCTCATGAGGAAAATATTTGCCCCTGTTTTTTTATGCTCTAAGATCATACCGTCGGAATTCAGTTCCGGGATATGTTTTACCTGCCGAAGACGATACGCGTCAAGGGCTTTGACTGATTCGATCTGGCTCTCCATGTCTGAAAAAATCCTTTCTTTTTTACGCTATAGTCGTAACCGAATTGCTCCGCACTTCGTGCTCCCGCAATCCTGCCCCCCACATTCGTAATCCGCTCATTTTTTCTTCGAAAAAATGGCTACTTACTCATGTGGGGAGTGGGTCTCAAACTTATAATCCCGCCTGCAAGCAAGCTTGCGTCGGGCTTCTAAGCTTGATCCCCTTGGTTACATATTCCCCACAAATTTATCTTTTAATATCGCAAAACACTCTCTCACGCAAAAATGTACAAACAGCACGGGATCCGACTTTGCGGAGATGCCGCTGACGTTGGGGAGGCCGACGTGGCGGGCGATCCCTTTGGCGCGGAGTTCGTGGAAATTGCTGGTGAGAATCCCGACCCGGATCACGATCTCCTCATCCGGGGGGAGAAGATATCCGGATTCCGCCATGGCGGCGCGGAGTGTCGCACGGCGGATCCGCTCACGCTCTGTAATCAGCATTTTGCTGTATACCATATTTTCGTAAGTGCTGCGGGATGATTCCTCAAGAAGCAGCTGGTAATCCGGGACTCCGCGGCTCTTCATGTAGCGGTACATGGCGGATGCCTCCGTCACGTCCTCGTCATCCCCCTGTCCGCCGGAAAGCACAAATACCGTGTTCGGATGATATGCCGCGTACTCCACAGCCTTTTCCAGACGCCGCTCCAGCGTGCGGCTGATCGTATTTCCGCGCACCTGCGCACCGAGAACGATCACATAATTGACGCTCTCTTTCTGAAAAGACAGCGCGCCGAATCCCATAAGGAGCTCCACAACGATGAAGATGAATGCGATCGCTGAAAAGAATGTGATCACAGTTACCTCTATCTGCACCGGCACTCTGTCACGGATCCTCGGATAAAACTTTCCCACGGCCGCCATGATAAAAAATCCCAGCGCCAGCACGATCCAGATGGCGGAAAATGAGGTTCCCGCACCGGAGTAGATCACGATCACACCATAATAAATGAGACACAATATTCCCAGGATGCCAAAAATTACTGTCACGATCATGCCTCCTTTCAAAATCCTGCACGCAGCCATTCAGCTTTGTCTTCTTTCCGGATCCGGATCTTACTCCGCCTCTTTCTTGCGGAGAATATCGTACTGCTCCACTTCCCCGTCCAGATCGATATAAAGGATCTGTTTCGGATGCGGTGCGCTCTCCTGGCTCTCGCCTTCCTCTGTGTAGATGCCGCGGACAAGCGCGGAAATATTTCTTCCATCCGGCTTCATGATCTCGATCGTCTCTCCGACAGAGAATTTATTCTTCTGCTCGATCTTCGCGAATCCTCTCGCATCCCGCTCTTCCACGGTTCCGAGGTAGATATAGTTCTTCACGTAAGTATTGCTGTCATAGATCTGGGTCTCGGAAGTCGGTTTTCCGAAGTAGAAGCCTGTGGTAAACTCACGATACGTACACTTTCCGATTTCTTCCTTGTACCACTCCATGTTCGTCTTATATTTTTCCGGGTCCTCCAGATAATCATCGATCGCTTTGCGATAGGTTCTCGCGACAGTCGCCACGTAGAGGGCCGTCTTCATGCGTCCCTCGATCTTAAAGCTGTCGATCCCCGCATCGATCATCTCCGGCACATGTTCGATCATGCAGAGATCCTTGGAGTTGAAGATATAAGTTCCGCGCTCATTCTCATAGACCGGCATGTACTCGCCCGGTCTTGTCTCCTCGACAACGGAATATTTCCAGCGGCACGGATGGGTACAGGCACCCTGGTTCGCGTCGCGCCCCGTAAAGAAGTTGCTGAGCAGACATCTTCCGGAATAGGAGATGCACATGGCGCCGTGGATAAAGCTCTCGATCTCCATGTCCTCCGGGATGTGCGCGCGGATCTCTTTGATCTCCTTTAAAGATAACTCTCTGGCGGATACGACGCGCTTTGCGCCGAGTTCATGCCAGAAAAGGTAAGTTCCATAGTTTGTATTGTTCGCCTGTGTGCTGATATGGATCTCCATATCCGGGAGAACTCTCTTAGCGATCGTAAAGACACCCGGATCCGAGATGATCAGCGCGTCCGGACGGATCGTCTTTAATTCCTCAAAATATGCCTCCACGCCCGGGAGGTCATCGTTGTGTGCGAGGATATTCGCCGTGATATATACCTTTACGCCGTGGTCATGGGCAAATTTGATCCCTTCCATGATCTCTTCGTTCGTAAAGTTTTTTGCTTTGGCGCGGAGTCCGAATGCCTCACCGCCGAGATATACGGCATCGGCGCCGTAGATCACGGCCGTCTTTAAGACATCAAGGCTTCCTGCCGGAATCAGAAGTTCCGTTTTTCTCATAACTAATCCTTTCCTGACCTGTTTTTTACACTGAGCGCGACCCCATCGCCCACCGGCAGGATCGAAGTCTCAAATTCATCCATATGTTTCAATGTGTACAAATACTCTCTCATTCTCTCATGGATCGTGCGGTCCCGACGCTCCACCGCGTAGCGGGATTCCATGATCGTCCCGTCCTGCAGGACATTGTCAGACATTAAGAGTCCGCCGTCTCTCAGCAGGCGCAGGATATCCGGCAGCCAGTTGATATACTGCCCCTTTGCCGCGTCCATGAAGATAAAATCAAAGGAGCCGGAAAGCCCCGCGAGGATCTCCCCGGCGTCGCCCTCCAGCAGCGTGATCTTTTCTTCCATCCCTGCGAGGCGGAAATTTTCCTTCGCCTCCGGGATCCTTTTTTCATATTTTTCGATTGTCGTGATCCGGCAGTTTTCCGGCATTACAGACGCCATCAAAAGCGCTGAATACCCCACCGCCGTTCCGACTTCCAGGATCCTGGCAGGGGAAACAAGCGTCACCATTGTCTTCAAAAGTGCCGCCGTCTCCCTGCGGATGATCGGAACTCTGTTTTTTACCGCAGTCTCCGCGATCTGTTCAATGAGCTCCCCATCCCCCTGATCCAGGGAATTTATATAAGCCGTAAGTCTGTTTTCCGTGATCATGATTTCGTATCTTCCTTCGCAGCATCTTCCGGACTTTCCTTTAAAATATCGATCAGCTCTTTGGAGTCCTTCGATGTATTTAACTCATAGGTTCCGGCCTTCACCTCGTATCCATAGCATTTTGCCTGGATCGTAAAGGTACGCGGATCACGGATCAGGCCGGCTTTCTTTAAGATCTTTCCGACCTCTTCCACCGACTCGTTTCCGGTGAGCTTCACGCTCTTCTCTGTTCCCGGCTCCGCCTCCATCGCCGGCGCATAGAAGATCCCGTGGCCAAAGGAGTAGGCACTTCTCGCCCCGGTGACGATCAGGATGGCAGCAAGTCCATACAGGATGATCCGTCCGGATGTGCTGATGACAAACAGGCTGATCTTGTTGATTTCTCGTGTTATCTTGCTCATATCATTCCCCTTGCAGGTAGCTCCGCCGTGTATCTTCTTGTTTTCATGTGCATGAAAACAAGAAGCCGGGGGCGTTCCCCCTATACTGAGCTGTGCCAAAAATTGCTTATGCAAGCAAGCTTGCAACACAATTTTCAGCCCAGCTCAGTGCACGGCTAACTGGGTTCATTTAAACTTCCATGATGATTGGAAGGATCATCGGGTTTCTCTTGATGCGCTTCCATAAGAAGTCGCTTAAGCTGTCGCGGATAATGTTCTTGATCTTGCCCCAGTCGGATACGTGGCGCTCTAAGCAGTCTGCAACAGCCTGATCCACGATCGCCTGTGCCTCCTCCATCAGATCCTCAGACTCACGCACGTAGACAAATCCGCGGGACACGATATCCGGTCCGGAGAGCAGGAGATTGGAGTGTTTCTCAAGTGTCAGGACAACGATAATGATACCGTTCTGGGCAAGGTTCTGGCGGTCACGGAGAACAATATTTCCGACATCGCCGACACCGAGTCCGTCAACGAGAACGCCGCCGGCCTGTACATGATCGATCACATCTGCGCCGCTCTCACCGATCTCGAGCACATCTCCTGTGTGGAGCATCACAACGTTCTCCTTCGGGATGCCGAGAGAAATCGCAAGCTCCTTCTGTGCCATTCTGTGGCGGTACTCACCGTGGATCGGGATCGCATATTTCGGACGTACCAGAGAATAAACGAGTTTGATCTCCTCCTGGCATGCATGCCCGGATACATGGGTATCCTGGGAAATTACGGTCGCGCCCTTCATGGAGAGTTCGTTGATGACTCTCGATACGGCTTTCTCATTTCCCGGGATCGGGGTAGAACTTAAAACGACAACATCGCGCGGGGTAATGGATACTTTTCTGTGCATGGAGGACGCCATTCTGGAGAGAGCCGCCATGGACTCACCCTGGCTTCCTGTCGTGATGAGGACGGTATCCTCCTCCTTATAGTTCTTTAACTGCTCGATATCGATCAGGGTTCCGTCCGGGATGTTGATATATCCGAGTTCCTGTGCGGTTCCGATGACATTGACCATGCTGCGGCCTTCCACAACGACTTTTCTTCCGTACTTGCAGGCGGAGTTGATGACCTGCTGCACGCGGTCCACGTTGGAAGCGAATGTCGCAACGATGATCCTGTTCTGCTGGTGCTCAGCGAAGATCGCATCGAACGTCTTTCCGACCGTCTTCTCGGACATCGTAAAGCCAGGACGGATCGCGTTCGTGGAATCACATAAAAGTGCGAGCACGCCTTTCTTTCCGAGCTCCGCAAGTCTCTGGAGATCGGTCACGTCACCGAATACCGGCGTGTAGTCGATCTTGAAGTCACCGGTATTTAAGATGATTCCCGCCGGTGTAAATACAGCAAGAGCAGCCGCGTCCTCGATCGAGTGGTTCATCTTGATAAATTCCACGCGGAAGCAGCCGAGATTGATGGACTGTCCGTGTTTTACAACCTTGCGCTTTACGCTGCGCAGCATGTTGTTCTCTTCGAGTTTATGGTCGATCAGTCCCATAGTCAGCTTGGTCGCATAGACCGGCGCGTTCACCATTTTTAACACGTACGGAAGCGCACCGATATGGTCCTCATGGCCGTGGGTGATGACAAATCCTTTTACCTTCTCATAGTTATCTTTTAAGTAGGTTACATCCGGAATGACAAGGTCGATTCCAAGCATATCGTCGCTCGGAAATGCGAGTCCGCAGTCCATCACGATAATGCTGTCGCCGTACTCGATGGCTGTCATGTTCATTCCGATCTGTTCCAGTCCCCCGAGAGGGATAATTTTGACTTTACAGTTTTCTGTATCATTTTTCACGTTCTTCACGATTCATAACCTCTTTCTTTTTTTCTTCATTTTTCCTGCACTCACTGCAAAGTCCGTAGAGCTTTACCTCGTGGTTCATCACGAGAAAGCCCAGTTTCTCCATCACTTCCGCCTCCAGGCTGTCTAAAAGGTCCGATTCCAGGGAATACACCTTTCCGCAGCCTGTGCAGATGGCATGGTGATGGCGGTGTCCCGATGCGCTTTCTTCACCGTTCAGCTCATACCGGGTAAAACCGTCATCAAATGTGACTTTGTCGATTACATGCAGATCTAAAAGGACCTGGACAGTCCTGTATATCGTAGCCAGTCCGATCTCCGGGCTGTTTACTTTCGCCAGATCATAGATTTCTTCCGCGGTCAGATGTTCCGCCGGGTGCGACGCAATAATATCCAGCACGATCATACGCTGATTTGTCACTTTTAATCCTGCCTTGCGAAGCAGTCCTTTTACTGTCTCATCGTTCATTTTCTCGTCTCCCAACATCTATCCCGCAAAAATTTACTCAGTCTTATCTCCGTCAGATAAGACCGGGTCAAACGCCCGTTGTGGGCGCGCATTGTCTTATTTTACTGTTTTTCCAGATCCACGTCGTCAAGAAGCTCTGCGAAGATCTTCATGAGTCCTTCCAGCTCGTCCTCATCTTCCACGAACTCATAGAGGGCATCCGCCTCCTCGGCGCCGGACATATCCTTTAAAATATAGCAGTCGCCTTCCTCATCGTCATCTTCCGCATCTGTGACGAGAAGATAGTTCGCTCCGTTTAATTTTGTCTCTTCCACAACGTAAAATTCGAGTGTCTGGTCATCGTCGACCAGTGTGATCTTTCTCTCTTCCATACATATTCTCCTGTTTGCTGCAGCCCACAGCCGGGCCACCTGCCGAGTGTTTCCTGTTTTCGTAGTTACACGTTTCGTTCTCAGTCTTCCTGACGATCTTCTTTCGTCTTTAAGCAGTCCAGATATCCCTGTAAGATCAGGCCCGCGGCAACTTTATCGATCACCGCTTTTCTGTTCTCGCGGCGCACTCCACTCTCCATCAGGATCTGTTCCGCAGCAACGGTCGTGAGACGCTCATCCCAGTAATGCACCGGAAGTCCGGTACGGCGCTCTAACATTTCTCCGAAGGCTTTCGTTTTCTCAACGCGCTCGCCCTCTGTATTGTTCATATTTTTCGGGAGTCCCAGAACGATCTCCGTGATCTCATACTCCCTGATCAGCTCCTCGATCCGGGCACACGTCTTGCGCAGTTTGTTCTCATCCTTGCGCTCGATCGTCTCCACGCCCTGGGCTGTCAGAAGAAGTCCGTCACTGACCGCGACCCCCACAGTCTTTGAACCGAAATCCAGTCCGAGTATTCTCATAAACTCTGTCCTCTGTTATTTTTCCTCATACCAAAACCAGCCGGATATGTTCCTTCCCGGCTGTTTGTTCTGGCGTCGTATCTGTTCAGTACCTGACATCTCATCCTTTGCGGAAAGACTAGCGGAGTCTCGTCTCGATATAGTTCTCCATCAGCTCTTCCAGGATCTCGTCACGTTCTACTTTCATGATAAGGCTTCGCGCGCTCTTATAGCTCGTAATATAGGTCGGATCGCCGGACATGATATAGCCGACGATCTGGTTGATCGGGTTATACCCTTTTTCGGTCAGTGCTTCGTAGACTTCACGAAGGACCTCGCCGACCTCAAGCTTCTTATCTTCCTGTACCGCTTTAAGATATTGTGTATTACTGATATCGCCCATAAATATCCTCACGTCCTCTTGTGCTGATATAAATCAGATTTATATCAACCCTTTTGTTGCTATTCTTTATTCTACTCTAATTTTATCGTTTCTGCAATACAAACTTGCCCGGCTGACCATCGGCGGCGCTGCGTTACGGTACACGAGCATTCCATGCCCGCGCACTGTAACGTGATTTTGCCGATGCTTCGCATTCCGAATCGGCAAAATCTGCGGCCACAACGGTATCATACGGAATTTTCAGTTCAGAAAATTCCTATCCGTGAAAAGTAACTCCGCCGCTCTATGAGAGCAGCATGATCTCCTCCGTCAGGAATTCCTTCAAGGTTCCCCTGACAAATGTATTTTTCAGCATCTTCGGATCGCGCCCGTCAAGTCGGACCGCTGCCTTCACATATTCCTTCGTATATCCGGTCATGCAGACCTCGCTGTCGATCGTCACCGGCTCTTCGAGGAGGATCTCCTGCTCCGTCCCGAGGAATGATTCCCGGTATTCCCCGGACATTTTTTTCTCGAGTTTTAAGAGAACGGCACTCCGCTCCTTCTTCACCGGCTCCGGCACCTGGTCAGGCATCCGGTCCGCGCGGGTTCCGGCACGTCTGGAGTACGGGAACACATGCATCTCATAGAAGTGGACCTTCTCAAGGAATTCCCTTGTCGTCTCAAAATCCGCATCCGTCTCACCCGGGAATCCCACGATGACGTCCGTCGTGATCGCCGGATTCTCAAAATATTTTCTGAGGATCGCGCAGCGCTCCGCGTACTCCTCACAGGTGTAATGGCGGTTCATGCGCTTTAAGGTGTCATCGCATCCGCTCTGTAAAGAGAGGTGGAAATGTGGGCAGATCTTCGGAAGCTTTGAAAGCTCCTCCGCGAACGTTTCCGTGATCACACGCGGTTCCAGGGAGCCGAAGCGGATCCGCTCGATCCCATCGATCGCATGCAGCCGTTTGATCAGTGTCAGGAAGTCGATCCCCTCATCCTTGAAGTCGATGCCGTAGGAAGTCAGATGGATGCCTGTGAGGACAATCTCCTTGTAACCTTCCTCCGCCAGGATCTTTACTTCCTCCTCCACGTCCTCCGGCCGGCGGCTTCTGACGCGGCCTCTCGTGTACGGGATGATGCAATAGCTGCAGAACTGGTTGCATCCGTCCTGGACTTTGATGAACGCACGGGTGTGTTCCGCCTGCTTTTTAATGTGAAGCTTCTCGTACTCATTGGATCCCGCGAGGTCCGTGATGGACTCTTTGATCTCTTTTCCAGCAAACCAGGCGTCTAAAAGCGGAACGAGATCCGCCTTGCGGTTATTTCCGATGATCAGATCGACAGCGGCGTCCTCTCTCAGTTTGTCCGCTGCCGCCTGCACATAACAGCCTGCCGCGACAACGACCGCGTCCGGATTTTTCGCCTTCGCGCGGTGCAGCATCTGGCGTGATTTCTTGTCTGCCACATTCGTCACGGAGCAGGTGTTGATGACATAGACGTCCGCTTTCTCCTCAAATCCCACGATCTCATATCCAGCGGCCTCCAGAAGCTGTTCCATCGCCTCCGTTTCATACGCATTTACCTTGCAGCCAAGATTGTGAAGCGCTGCTTTTCTCATATTCTATCTCCTCATATTATATAATCAGTTTCTGTCACTATACCCGGATTTTGCCGATGCTTCGCATTCCGAATCGGCAAAATCTGCTGCCACAACTGTATTGTACGGAATTTTCAGTTCAGAAAATTTCTACCGTGTACAGTAACATACAGTAACACGTGACATACTCCCACCACTTAGCTCACGCTTGAAGTGGGGGCTTCTCGTTCGATTACCCCGTTGGGCAAAGCATTCACGAGCGATCCCCGTGTGTCCCACGGTTCTTTTTGGCTGATATCTTTTTATGATGCTTTTTCGCTTTTTTCTAATATGATCCCGGATATTCTCAGGCCTTCCCGGCAGATATTAATCGCCGCATTTTCATCACGGTCCATCTGGTTTCCGCAGCTGCAAAGATATACCCGCTCTTCCAGTTTCAGATCATGTTTTATTTTTCCACAACAACTGCATGTTCTGGAACTGGGATACCAGCGGTCGATGCGGACAAGTTTCTTTCCTTCCCGTTCCAGTTTATACTGCAAAAAATCTGTGAACATTCTCCAACCGTTGTCATGAACACTTTTTCCAAAATGATGTTCCCCGCTCATCGTCTTCAGATCCAGATCTTCAATACATACGATATCATAGAAATTGGTTATCTTTCTTGATTCTTTATGTAGATAATCTTTTCTCTGGTGAGCGATATGCGTATGGATCCGCGCCACTTTTTTCTGTTGTTTTTTGTAACGATTGCTCCCCTTCCGGCAATGACTCAGTTTTCTCTGCGCTTTCGCCAGTTTTTCCTCGCTGTTTCTGAAATAGTGCGGATAACCTGCATGTTTTCCATTGGAATCTACATATAGTTCTTTCATGGAAAAATCGAGTCCGACGGCCTGCCTTATGTTCCTTGTTTCCACCGGCTTTTCTTCACAAAAATACAGAAGAGAAACATAATACCGCCCATCAGCTTCCATACAGACGGTTGCGCCTTTCAGGCAGGCATCTTCC
This sequence comes from Pilosibacter rotomagensis, assembly GCF_045062245.2. NCBI lineage: Bacteria > Bacillati > Bacillota > Clostridia > Eubacteriales > Clostridiaceae > Pilosibacter > Pilosibacter rotomagensis. The sequence continues at coordinate 2,616,563 of NZ_CM170323.1, forward strand.
CGGATCTTACGATGCTGCCGGATCCGGATCCAGCCAGTTTTGGGGAGCTTCAGTTTCCCCTCTTTTAACAGGATATTTCCATTGACACTGTTTGTGGTATAGCTTTTAACAGGATTCTTTTTTGACTTGAATCTCGGAAAACCAAACGATGGATCCCGGAAAAAGTTTTTATATGCAATCTGTAGGTGCAGCTGGGCATTGCACAGAGCAAGGCTGTCCACTTCTTTTAGCCATGGAAATTCTGCCTTATATTTTGCCGGAGTGACCTTTAGATTTTTTCCGGTCTTTTCATAGCATTCCTTCTTTTCTGACAGCATCCGGTTATATACGAACCTGACACATCCAAATGTTTTTGCAAACAGTTCCTGTTGTATTTTATTGGGATAGATCCGAAACCGGTATACTACGTTCATGTTTTTTCTCCCCCTGTGTCTCGATGTACTGGCGGATCACTTCGATCGGAGCTCCGCCGGCACTCAGGAGGCAGAAGCTCTGACTCCAGAACATTTCCTTCCAAAGCTTCTGCCGGATCTCCGGATACTCTTTTTTGATCAGACGGCTGCTGGCACTTTTATAGGCATTGATAAATTTACTGAGTTCCGACTTCGGATGGGCACGGAACATGATATGAACATGGTCCTCATCGTGATTCCACTCTTCCAGGGTGATATGATATTTGGGCGCAATGTATTCAAAGATTTCTCGTGCGCGATCCGAGATCGGATCATTCAGGACCTTTTTCCGGTACTTTACGACCAGGATCAGATGATAATAGAGTAAAAATACTGAATGTGCATTATTGTCAAGTTCTCTCATATTTATCGGACTTTCTTTCTATTTCGACTGATTTAATTATATCACAACTGAGATCATTTGTCTATTACATTTCAGAACATTTGTTCTGCTTAATCTGCAATCTATTTTCCCTTCAGGCTTATTCATTGTATGCAGAATTGATGATATAGCACGACTACAAAAATCAATATATGAGAAGTTTACAATACACAGCACAGCTATGTGCAATAATCTGATATCTACATACCAACTATCGCACTATGCAAGAGATGGCAATTCATCTCACCACCTATAGAGGTGGGAGAATTCTTGCTGATTCTTGTTAAACATTATTCAAGATACCTCTTGACTTTTCATGCATGTCCATTTAGTATGAAAGTAGGTTTTTCTATTTTATCAGAATAACAAATATTCGAGTATTGGGAGGAACACTGACATGAAAACCGTTAAAATTTCTTTAAACTCCATCGATAAAGTGAAGTCTTTTGTAAACGACCTTACAAAGTTTGATACCGATTTCGACCTTGTTTCCGGCAGATACGTCATCGACGCAAAATCCATCATGGGAATCTTCAGCCTGGATCTTTCCAAGCCGATCGATCTGAATATCCACGATGGCGGAAACACAGAAGAGATCCTTACCGTACTTGCTCCGTATATCATTGAAGCATAAGAAAAAAAGGGTGTAACTGTAAAGGTACTGAACAGTTACAAGGTTTTAAAAACTGCCGGAATCTTACTTCCGGCAGTTTTTTTGCACCTTTTTTTAGATGCAGCGGATCACTTCTCTCGTCTCAAGTGCCGTCTTCATCAGTTCATCGATCTTCTCATCCAGCTTCTTTTCGGAATTTTTGATTTTCTTTAAGCTCGGCTTTGTGACCGGATGCTTTGCGACGAAGATCGTGCAGCAGTCCTCATACGGAAGAACGGATGTCTCGTAAGTTCTGATCTTTAAGGAAATATCCACGATATCCTGCTTGTCGAACGCGATGAGTGGTCTCATGACCGGAAGCTCGCAGACTTCATTTGTAACGGCGAGGGACTGCATCGTCTGGGATGCAACCTGACCGATGCTCTCGCCGGTGACGAGTGCCAGACAGTCATTCTCCTTCGCGATCGTCTCCGCGATCTTCATCATATAGCGGCGCATGATAATTGTAAGCTCGTCATGCGGGCACTGGTCGTAGATGTAGAGCTGGATATCGGTAAAGTTGATGATATTTAAGCGAATCGGACCTGTGTACTTTGCGACAAGTTTTGCGAGATCAACGACCTTCTGCTTCGCGCGCTCACTTGTATACGGCGGAGCATGGAAATAAGTCGCATCGATCGTAACGCCGCGCTTCGCGATCATCCAGCCGGCAACCGGGCTGTCGATACCGCCGGATAAGAGCAGCATCGCACGTCCTGCGGTTCCGATCGGCATTCCGCCCGGTCCCGGGATCGTCTCGGAGAAGATGTTGATCTTGTGGCGGACTTCCACACGGAGTAATACGTCCGGTGTGTGGACATTTACTTTTGTCTCCGGGAATGCGTTTAAGATCACCTCGCCGAGGTCGCGGTTGATCTGGTCGGAAACGACCGGATACTGCTTATTCGCACGTCTCGCGACAACTTTGAACGTAAAGTGTTTATCTTCATATGCGTCATCGATATACTTGACCACCTGGGCCTTTAAGTCCTCATAGCCATTGTCCTCGATCTGAACCATCGGGCAGATCCCGACGATACCGAATACATGCTGGAGAGCGTCGATCACTTCATCGTAATCGAAATCTTCAGATGCCTCCGCATAGATTCTTCCGGCTTCCTTTGTAACCTCGAACTTTCCTTCCAGGTTCTTTAAACGGTGATGGATCTGTTTTACAAGGGCGTCCTCAAAGAGGTAACGGTTCTTTCCCTTTACGCCGATCTCCGCGTATTTAATTAAAAATGATCTGTATTTCACGGAATTTCCTCCATTGGTTTTCTATATTTACGCTCTGCGGTATCTCCGCAGCATCGGAACAAGCTCTTTTAACACGTCCAGGCAGTAGTCCACCTCTTCCTCCGTATTGAATGCGCCGAAGGAGAAGCGGAGTGTGGAATCGAGCAGGGAATCCTTCACGCCGATCCCCTTTAAGGTTCCGGACACACCCGGATGGTTGGATGAACATGCGGAACCGGAAGAAACGTAGATCCCTTTATCTTCCAATGCGTGTAAAAGCACTTCCGCTCTCACGCCCTCAAATCCTGCCGCCACGATCTGCGGTGCACTGTCACGTCCGGTAAGTCCGTGGACCGTAACGCCGTCCATCGCCTGCAGGCCTTTCACCATGCGATCCTTGATCGCGTAGAGCTTATCGATCTTCGCGTCATGGTCTGTATAGACCATCTTTGCCGCAAGGCCAAGTCCTGCACAGCCCGGAACGTTCTCGGTTCCGGAGCGCATACCTTTCTGCTGACCGCCTCCGTAGATGATCGGTTTGATCTTCACGCGCTCATCGATATAGAGGAAGCCGGTTCCCTTCGGTCCGTGGATCTTGTGGCCGCTGGCAGATAACAGATCGATCCCCTGTTTTTTCGGGCGAATCACATATTTTCCGTAAGCCTGGATCGCGTCAACATGGAAGTAGACGGACGGCTTTTTCTCCTTGATGATCTTCGCGATCTCCTCGATCGGCTCCACAGCGCCGATCTCGTTGTTCACATACATGACGGACACCAGGATCGTATCGTCGCAGATCGCCTCGCGGAGTGCATCCAGGGAGACATGTCCGTTGTGGTCGACCGGAAGGTAGGTCACGCGGAAACCAAGCTCTTCAAGAAATGCTGTCGTATTGTAGATGGACGCATGTTCCACGCAGGAGGTAATGATGTGGTTTCCGGCGCGCTTGTTTGCAAGCGCCGTACCGATCAGCGCCATGTTGTTGGACTCCGTTCCGCCGGAGGTAAAGAGGATCTCCTTGTCCTTTACCTTTAACGTTTTCGCGATCTCCTCGCGGGCAGTCTTAATGTAGTTTTCCGCCTCCACACCTTTCATATGTCTGGAGGACGTATTTCCATAATCCACGGTCATTGTCTCAGCGACGATATCGCGCACCTCATCGAACGCGCGGGTAGTCGCGGAGTTGTCAAAATAAACTTCTCTCTTATCCATGAGTTTTATTACTCCCAGTTTGTCAGCAATAACTCCATGCACACAGTGTTCCTGCTGTCATTTTTCCGTTATCCTGACCGTTCTCCTTATTCTCGTATTCCACGTTTCTTCATGATTCCAGCAATAATCCGACCGCCGCCATCACGAACATTCCGGCCGTCTCGGTTCTCAGGATCCGCTTTCCGAGTGTCACCGGTCTCACGCCGGAGTTCATCGCAATCTCCACTTCCCCGTCCGAAAATCCGCCTTCCGGTCCGATAAAGATGGACAGTTTCTGTCCCGGCTTTAAGCTTCCGATCAGCTCTCTCGTGAGCGCCATTCCGCCCGCACCCGGGAGACTTTCCGAATCCTCATAAGGAATGATCGCCAGGTCATCCGTTTTCGCCGCCTCGATCGCCGCCTTGAATTTCATCACATTTCCGATCTCCGGCACGATCATGCGCTTCGACTGTTTCGCCGCGCTCTCGGAGATCCCGTACCAGCGTTTTCTCTTCGCTTCTTCCTTCTTTGCGTCGAGCTTCACCACCGCGCGGTCGGTATCCACCGGAACGATCTTTGTGACGCCGAGTTCTACACATTTCTGGATGATAAATTCCATTTTATCTGCTTTCGGAAGTCCCTGGTACAGAGTCACCTGTACCGGAAGCTCCGTATCGTCCACCTCTTCCGGCAGGATCTTCGCGAGAACCTTGTCCGGAAAAAGCTCCGTGATCTCGCAGAGGCAGTTCGTTCCCTTTCCGTCGCTGAGCAGGATCTTCTCACCCGGCTTCATCCGCAGCACGTTTTTAATATGATTCACATCCGGGCCGGTGATCACGGCCTCCGTCCCTGTAAAAAATTCTGTTTCCGTAAAAAAATGGTACACTATTTCTTCCTCGCTGTAAAGGATACCCACTCGCCCTGTCTTGTCACTTCAAGGATCTCGAACGCTTCGTTTGCCTCGAGAGCTTCGCGGACCGCCTGTTCCTTCATATCAATGATACCGGAGCTGATGAAGATCCCGCCTTTCTTTAAGTGGAACGGAACTTGTTTCTGGATCAGGATGATAATGTCGGCGAGAATGTTTGCCACAACGATATCGTAGCACTCGTATCCAGCTGCGTCCTGGGTTGCCTTGTCGTCGATGATGTTTCCCTGGATCACGCCGAACTTCTCCTCCGGGATCTCGTTCGCAGCCAGGTTTTCATGGACAGCCGTGATCGCATTCTCATCAAGATCAGTTCCGAATACATAATCAGCGCCCAGTTTTAAAGCCGCGATCCCGAGAATTCCGCTTCCCGTTCCGAGGTCAAGGACCTTTACGCCCGGCTTTACATATTTTTCAAGCTGGCGGATACAGAGCTGCGTTGTCTCATGTTTTCCGGTTCCGAAGGCGGTTCCCGGGTCGATCTGGATCAGGAGCTTGTCCTTATGTTCTTCCGGGATCTCCTCCCAGGTCGGCTTGATCAGGATATGGTCCACGGTAAACGGTTTGAAATACTGTTTCCAGTTGTTGATCCAGTCCTTATCATCCGTCTCGGACTCTGTGATCTTTGCGGTTCCGATATTTACGAACTGGCTGATCTCCTCAAGTCCCTCGCGGACTGCTTTTAACTTTTCTTCCGTATCTTCATCCTCATCGAGGTAGAAGCTTACGCGGGCAGTACCGTCGTCCGGCGGGAGTTCCGGGAGAATATCGATAAACATTCCCTTTGTCTCACTCTCTGTGAGCGGCACGTTGTCCTCGATCTCCATTCCTTCGATCCCGATATCATCGAACATACTTCCGAGATAGTCCACTGCGTCCGTGGTCGTCTCAAGAGTGAATTTCTTCCATTTCATATGCTGTTTCTCCTTTTTTATGATCGCCGGTCAGGACCAATCGTTTTATTCCGTTCTGTCATATCCGGCTTTCCGCACATATGCCTGTATCCTATATGGATGCAGACGAAATCACATGATATCATAACATAGTTTCACAGGCTTTGCAAGGTGGGACTTTACTGCGTCATATACAAAGCGGGACAGAGCTTTCTGCCCTGTCCCGCGAAGTGAATGCTATGAAATTTTGTAAATGTTCAGGCCTGCTGAATCGGTACGAAATTTTATGCCGTCTTTTTGTTCGGACGGACGAATAAGATGCATCCCACGATGATGCAGATCGCAAACATCGCTCCGCCGACGCCCATCGTCATTCCGACGCCTGTCATCGTCCACATCGGAACGAGACCTGCGAATGCTTCCTTCCAGCACATAACTGCGCTGTACACACCGTGGTTATCCGGTGCACTGGAGTTGGAATCCGGGTCAACCGCACGGACAAGCGCAAGACCTGTCGCTGTGTTTCCGGTACCTACGCCGAATGCCATGATCGCTTTCTCGAACCACTCATCTTTACAGAAGAGTTTGCAGAAGCCGAGGGCGATCGCAAGTGTCAGTGCACAGCAGATTGCTGTGTAGACAACGATCGGTACGATATATGTACTGATTAGGTCGATATCGAGAGTTGCCATCGCCGTGAGGACAACGACCTCAAGTAAAAATCCGCTGACATGTTTGATCGTCTTTACATCGATGTAAAGTCTGATTGTTTCAAAGTTGAATCTGGTGTGTCAATGCCCTAAAAGGGGCGACCTTCATTTCTACACTTGCCTCTGGGAACCCGCATAAATAAAGGCTTTGCGGACCCGTTTTTGCAAGTATTTTCCAGAATATTCTGAAAAAGACTTTTTTGAAGGTGATTTTTGGCATGTTCACAGTTTGTTCATATTTGTCGCAGAAGCAAAGGTAATTTCTCGCTTTCAGCTGCCCCCATTATAACAGACTTCTTCAGGCTCCACAAGCAGATTATTTTCCATTATTGTGACCATTATTTGTGATCCCACCATCTCCCAGCGGTGAGCTTCCGGACAGGAGTGCATGATCCGGGGAGCTGGCTTCCTCTTAGCTCACAGGTGACTGCGTTGGAGAACAGCGGACACTTGTTTGAGCAAAGCGAGTTGTGTCCCAGTACACAGGCTTTCTTGCCTGCGCACTGGGACAGGATTTTGCCGATGCTTCGCATTCCAAATCGGCAAAATCCGTAGCCTCAACTGTATCATACGGAATTTTCAGTTCAGAAAATTCCTATATGCCCATAGCAGCTGTCTCCACGTTCTCCGCCCTTAGCAGCCGCCCGGGAGTTTCTTCCCTAAAACCCAAAATACATCTCCCGCAGCCCCCGATTCGCCAGAACCGCCAAATACCTCTTCATCCGCATCCGTCCTACATTGTGCGTCACATTATAACTGTTAAGATCCCAGCTCCCGGACAATTTCTCTATGATCCTTCCATCCTCACGGTTTTCCTGATCCAGCTCTTCCAAAAGCTTCAATGCAGCCCGGTACTCCCTGCGGCTGTCGTTCTGGAGAAAATCATAAAACATCTCCTGAAACGGAAATACCCGTTTGTAAAACTCATTGATCTGCTCGAGAAGCCCGAAAAAATACTCCAAAAAGTCCACATTCTCCGTTTCCTGCACTTCCAGCAGCTTCCGATACCGTTCCCCGAGCTTCCTCAGCCACTGGTCCGTCTCCTCCGGGATCTCCACCTCATCGGATCCATCCCACCAGTACAGGCGGTCCGCATCGCTGATATAATAATTCGGCTTTCCCTTGAGTTCCTTTGGAGTATCAAAAAAAGCAAAAAATCCATCCTGACGCAGAAAATCGCTCGTTCTCAAAGGCACTGCCGGCTCCCTGCGTTTTTTCTCCCGAAACTTCAGGATCTCCGGTGCCGCATAAACCTTCCTCGTTTCATCATGATAGACATGTTCCCGCAGTTTCGCCCACTCTTTCCAGAATTCTCGCCCCGTGAGTTCCGCTGTCAGAAACACGATCACTCTTGCCGGAAGAAACTCCGTATATCCCACGATCTCCTTCCATGCAGGATCCGTCACCGCCTCTCTCTCTTTCCGCTCCATCTTTACAAGCGCCCACAGATCATCGATCCCGCTCTCTCCTTTTTTCTCAAAATACTTCCTGAGCGCCATCTTGCAGTGATAAACTTCCGCCGGATACGTTCCATCCGGCTCTTTTCCGCATAAACATTCAGTTCCATTGGCGATATAGATAAGATCGGCCAGGTCTGTTCCACCCGCCGCAAACCGAAGTCCCTCGGGAATCAGCTCCATGATCTTCCGGACATCAGGCGCATCGTAATCGCCATCCGCAGACTCCAGTCCCAATTTTTCGCCCAGCTCCCACAACCGATCCAGGCGCTTTTCTCTCGTAAACTCCGTTTTCAGGATCTGGTTCAGCCATCCGACTGCCTCTCCACCATCAAGAATATCGCCATCGACCATCGCCGCCCCCGCTTCATCCGAATAGAGTTCATACAGCATATAAGCCGCCGCCATCACATCGAGAAATTCATTACTGCCGACCTTTCCTGACCACAGACGATTTCCCTTTTCATCATACTCCACCGTCTCCCAGGCATCGTCCTGAAAGTAATTGTAATGGAAACGCACTTCCTTTCCATACGTCTTTTTCACCGGGCAGAGCAGAGAAATCTCATGTCCATACAGCTTCACGTCATCAAACGACATCATGCCGCCGTAATAAAACACCTTCATCATCTGCTCTGTAAACAGTTCCCTCTTATCGTCCGGAACCGCCATTCTTCCTTTATAACCCATAAATGTTCCCATTTTTTCACCCTTTCGCAGCTGTTCACGTTTCCATAATTACAGGCCGAATTTCTGCCATTGTTGACGTGCGTTCTGCTTACCAGTGATTTCATCGTCCGTACATGAAACCCGCAGATCCAGTGAACAGCCGTCGCCTTTCTCAGAATCTGAACGTATCCTGCCTTAATGTTTCATTCATCATGAGCAACCAGAATGCAGCCATGATCGTGCGGCAATAGTAGTCACGCTCTCTGACAAGGATCTGCTCCGTTACCAGTTCCGGAGGCAGCTCCGGGAAATATTCCTGATACGCATTCATATATTTCCGAAACGCCAGCAATGCTTTCTGCCAACGCACATCATTCCTGTTCTTCTGAACGATCTCCACTGCCTCTTCACTCACATAACGACAGTTCCATACATGTTCCATCTCCCACAGGATCTGTCCAGCAGCACGCTCCGCATCAAACTCTTCCGGCACCTGAATTTCCAGGACCTCTTCTTTCCACTCTGCGATCTGTCCCAGAAGCTTTTTGGAGAGATGTCCGGCTCCAAATTCCAGAAATTCATCTTCATTATCGCGCCGGTATATCTGATAAAGCTCTCTTCTTTTTCTATGTTCCGCTGAATTGCTGAGATCATCATGGTACATTTTCGTCTTTGTCCGGTAGCCCTTCGTCTGAAGACTAAACCATAGTTCCCAGAAAGGAATGTCAGCCGCTTCCGCATATGCAGAAACAAGGTAGGTACATGGAGCACGGAGTGATATTTCGGCAATGATCCCGAATGTTCCGTCTTGTTCTGCCATTTTCCGGCGTTCCGGAAGTTCCGAAGAGATCAGCTCCCTGTAAAAATCCCGAAGCACTTCATCGGATCCGTCCGCCAGGTATTCCTTGATTTCTTTTACGAGGTAATCTTCCAGATCAACTAAAGTCGCATCCTTAATCTCACTTTTTGTTCCACAAAACGGATTCTTCTGTCTCTCCTCACTGGGCATAAATTTTACATGTAACAGTTCTATGATATCGTCCATCGTAAACGGGATCGTATCATCCCATATCCTGTTCCATAATTTATATTCATCCACATCCCGGTACTCGTCCCTCTGCTTCAGGAATGCCAGAACATCCAGGATCCTTCCCCTGTGAGGAAAGTCCAGCTTTACCCCGGTCATGTCCTCGATCATCGCAGCGTAACTTCCAACCGGACATAATGCATCATCACTCATCAGGAAACACGGTGTCTCCGAATACGCTTCCTGCATGATCAAAATGCTGTTCATGGCAACGCCGAATTCATCCCATCCACGGTCCGGACAGATCAGTTGACATGTTTTCGTGTTATAACTGTCACCTTCCCGGACCCTCTTCTCGAACATGGAATAATTAAACCTTACGATTCCATCTTCATCTGCCTCCGGCTTTTTTAACACCGTGATCTCCCTGTCCCCAACCATTCGCTTTTCCGTCTGCCTGATCCCGAACACATCCAGAACCTTTTCTACATTCCTGTTGAACTCTTCCCGTTTCTCCTCCGGAATAGAAATGGTCCCGACAATCTTATATTTATCGTCTGCGTACATACTCGTTCCTTTCTGCTTGTCAGCGCTTCCCCTGTCTCCTGCTTTCACAGCCAGAGTCCATCAGAGCTTTCAATTTGATCCTGCTTTTATTCTAACAGAGACAACAAAAAACTTCTTCAACCGTTGATTTAAAATGTATGAAAATTTTATGTTGCTGTTATCCTCTTTTGAACTCTCTGTCTTTATGTTTTTATTTTACGATAGCCAGTTCACGATTTTTGTACACTTGCAATCTTACGAATGGAAAAAGACCAGAGAACTTTCTTGTTCAAAAAGAAAGTTCTCTGGTCTGTTCAACTTCGGTAACTATGCCCTGAGTGGGGCGAGCTTCATTTCTACCGGAATCCACATCACGCTGGTTGTTACAATTGTAACACTGTGTCAATGGCCTGAATGGGGCGACCTCCATTTCTACCTGGAATCATTTCCAGTGATGAAAGCACTGCTGATGAGTGTCAATGCCCTGAAAGGGGCGACCTCCATTTCTACAGTATATGGTAACAGTACGGATCAGTGGAGAAAAAGAGTGTCAATGCCCTGAAAGGGGCGACCTCCATTTCTACACTTGCCTCTGGGAACCCGCATAAATAAAGGCTTTGCGGACCCGTTTTTGCAAGTATTTTCCAGAATATTCTGAAAAAGGTGTTTTTGAAGGTGATTTTTGGCATGTTCACACTTTGTTCATATTTGTCGCAGAAACAAAGGTAATTTCTCGCTTTCAGCTGCCCCCATTATAACAGACTTCTTCAGGTTCCACAAGCAGATTATTTCCCATTATTGTGACCATTATTTGCGATCCCACCATCCCCCAGCGGTGAGCTTCCGGACAGGAGTGCATGATCCGGGGATCTGGCTTCCTCTTAGCTCGCGGGTGACTGCGTTAGAAAATCGATGACACTTGTCTGAGCGCAGCGAGTTGTGTCGTCGATTTTCTGCCCTTAGCAGTCTCCCGGGAGGTTAGAGGAACCATCCCCGCATCCCCGGCACTCCTGGCCGGAAACTCACCGCGTACCCTCGCCAACACACCTCAAAAATCCTTTTCCAGATTTTCACGGCACTCCTGGCCGGAAACTCACCGCGTACTCTCGCCAACACACCAAGCAAGCACATACACAAAAAACGCACGCCCTGCATACCGATCCTCCCTGCATGCAAAACGTGCATTTTCTAATCCAATCTCTATTACTCGTTCTTCAGATCCTCTTTCAGCTTACTAAAGAATCCTTTCTTCTTCCCTTCCTCCGGCGCAATTCCCTTCATCGCGTCATCAAACCGCTTCAGAGCCTCCTTCTGCTCCTCATTCAGCTTCTCCGGAACTGTAACAACAAGCGTTACATAATGATCACCGCGGATATTCTTATTTCTCAGGGACGGAACACCCTTACCGCGGAGACGTACCTTCGTGTCAGTCTGAGTTCCCGGTTTTACCTCGTACTCAACCTCACCGTCAACGGTCTTGATCTTGATCGGACCGCCGAGAGCTGCCGTTGCGAAAGAAATCGGTACAGTCGAGAAGATGGAAGTCTCCTGACGCATGAATACCGGGCTTCTGGATACAGTAACCTCAACGAGAAGGTCTCCTCTCTCGCCGCCGTTCGTACCCGGCTCACCCTTCCCGGCGATACGGATACTCTGTCCGTTATCGATACCGGCCGGGATCTTAACCTGGATCTTCTTCTTGCTGGAGATATATCCGGTGCCGTAGCAATCCGGGCATTTCTCCTTGACAACCTTACCGGTACCGCGGCAGTCCGGACATGTCTGGACATTCTGTACCTGGCCAAAGAACGACTGCTGTGTATAGACGATCTTACCCTTACCGTTACATTTCGGACAGGTGATCGGGGATGTACCAGGCTTTGCGCCGGTTCCGTGACACTTCGGACACTCATCCTTCAGGGTAAGCTCGATCTCCTTCTCACATCCGAAGATCGCCTCCTCAAACGTGATACGGACACCCGTTCTCAAATTTGCTCCGCGCATCGGACCATTGCTGCTTCTTCCGTATGCGGAACGTCCGCCAAAGAAATCTCCGAAGATATCTCCGAAAATGTCTCCCATATCGGCTCCGTTAAAGTCGAATCCGCCGTATCCGGCTCCGCCTGCGCCTCCGTCAAAGGCTGCATGACCGAACTGGTCGTACTTCTTTCTCTTTTCCGGATCACTTAAGACACTGTATGCCTCGGAAGCTTCCTTGAACTTTGCCTCCGCCTCTTTGTCTCCCGGGTTTGCGTCCGGATGATATTTCTTTGCAAGAACTCGATATGCTTTCTTTAACGCCGCTTCGTCCGCATCTTTCGGCACGCCGAGGACTTCGTAATAATCTCTCTTGGTCTCTGCCATTGCTTTCTTTACCTTTCTTGTTAATGAACGGTACCACGTACCTTTTGCGGAATTCTGCCGCCGGAAGATCTGCCTTCACACGCCGTAACCAGATAACGCCAGAACCCATTCCAGACATCACGGTTTTATCTTCTGCCGTGATAAATTTTCTCCGGATCATTCATCGTCCGGAAACAAGGCAGCCGAAAGAACGCCCGTTTGCGGGCGTCCTTCCGGATCTGCTTTGCCTGACAGACTATTTTCAGTCTGTCAATTTATTTTTCGTCTTAGACCTCTTTGTAGTCTCCGTCAACGACATCATCGCCGTAGCCTGCCTGGCTTGCGCTCTGACCTGCCTGCGGACCAGCCTGACCCTGGGCACCTGCTGCGCCCTGAGCTGCCTGAGCCTGCTCATAAACCTTGGAGAATAACTTCTGGGCACTGTTCATGAGTTTCTCTTTCGCCGCCTTAATCTCATCGACCTGAGCATCTGTCATCTGATCTGCCGGAGCTTTTGCGATTGCTTCCTTGAGGGCATTTAAGTCAGCCTCAACAGCAGTCTTGTCGTTTGCATCGATCTTGTCGCCGACTTCCTCGAGAGCTTTCTCTGTCTGGAATACCATGGAGTCAGCTTCGTTTCTCGCATCAATCGCTTCTTTTCTCTTCTTATCCTCAGCCTCGTAAGCTGCAGCTTCCTTAACAGCCTTATCGATATCATCCTTGGACATGTTGGAACCGGATGTGATCGTGATGTGCTGCTCTTTGCCTGTTCCAAGATCCTTAGCGGATACATTTACGATACCGTTTGCATCGATATCGAATGTAACTTCGATCTGCGGAACACCTCTTCTTGCCGGAAGGATACCATCAAGACGGAACTGGCCAAGAGTTTTGTTGTCCTTTGCGAACTCACGCTCACCCTGTACAACGTGGATATCTACAGCTGTCTGGTTATCAGCGGCTGTGGAGAAGATCTGGCTCTTTCTTGTCGGGATGGTTGTATTTCTCTCGATCAGCTTTGTTGCTACGCCGCCCATGGTCTCGATTGCAAGGGAAAGCGGAGTAACATCGAGAAGAAGGATGTCGCCGGCACCAGCATCGCCTGCTAACTTACCACCCTGGATCGCTGCACCGATGGCTACGCACTCATCCGGGTTTAAGGACTTACTCGGCTCTTTGCCTGTTAACTGTTTTACCTTCTCCTGTGCGGAAAGCATACGTGTGGAACCACCTACAAGGAGAACCTTGGAAAGATCTGCTGCTGTTAAGCCGGCATCTCTTAATGCATTCTGCACCGGGATCGCTGTTCTCTCGATGAGGTCGCTTGTGAGTTCATCGAATTTTGCTCTTGTAAGATTCATATCTAAGTGCTTCGGGCCATCAGCAGTTGCTGTGATGAACGGAAGGTTGATATTTGTTGTTGTTGCGGAAGAGAGTTCCTTCTTTGCTTTCTCAGCAGCTTCTTTTAATCTCTGAAGTGCCATCTTATCACCGGAAAGATCTACGCCCTCTGTCTTCTTGAACTCATCGATCATCCACTGTGTGACACGGTTATCGAAATCATCACCGCCGAGGTGTGTATCACCGTTCGTCGCAAGAACTTCAATAACGCCGTCACCGATCTCGATGATGGAAACATCGAATGTACCGCCGCCGAGGTCATATACCATGATCTTCTGCTCTTTCTCGTTGTCAAGGCCATAAGCAAGGGCTGCCGCTGTCGGCTCGTTGATGATACGCTTTACATCAAGACCGGCGATCTTACCTGCATCCTTTGTTGCCTGACGCTGGGCATCGTTGAAGTAAGCCGGAACTGTGATAACAGCTTCTGTTACCTTCTCACCGAGGTAGCTTTCAGCATCTGCTTTTAACTTCTGAAGGATCATCGCGGAAATCTCCTGCGGTGTGTACTTCTTGCCGTCGATGTCTACCTTGTAGTCAGTACCCATATGTCTCTTAATGGAGGAGATGGTTCTGTCAGCGTTTGTAACTGCCTGACGCTTTGCCGGCTCACCGACAAGTCTTTCTCCTGTCTTTGTAAATGCAACGATAGACGGTGTTGTTCTGACACCTTCTGTATTAGCGATAACTGTTGGTTTACCGCCTTCCATAACTGCTACGCAGCTGTTTGTTGTACCTAAGTCAATACCAATGATCTTGCTCATGATTTTTTCCTCCTGTTATATTTGGAATTAAGTGAATTTCAATGTTAATTTTGATACCGGATCGATCCGCACTTACGTGCTCTCACGATCCTTAGTTCGCAACCTGTACCATGCTGTGACGGACGATCGACTCTTTGTAGGTGTAACCCTTCTGAAGCTCAGCTGCCACAACATTTTCGCCGAGATTCTCATCCTCCACATGCATCACTGCGTTGTGGAAATTCGGATCAAACGGCTTTCCGACGGCCTCGATCGGCTTTACGCCAAGATCATCGAGCGTCTTTACAAACTGCTTATATATCTTTTCCATTCCCTCTGCAAATGCGGTTCCTTTCGCATCCTCCGGGATTGTGTTAAGACCTCTTTCAAAGTTGTCAACGATCGGAAGGATCTTTTCGATCACGTCCTTCGCGCCGATCTCATACATCGCGGACTTTTCCTTGTCCGTTCTCTTGCGGTAATTATCAAATTCCGCCATCGATCTTCTGAGTTTGTCATTTAACTCATCAATCTTCTCGTCCTTCGGATCCTTTTTCTTTTCCGGAGCTTTTTCCTTCTTTCCGGCATCCTCGGACTTCTCAGTTTCTTTATCAGTCTCAGAGGCTTTCGCTTCTTTCTCTTCGGAAGCTTCCGTCTCCTGGTTCTCTTTTTCTAACTCTTTCTCTTCCACTGCTCTCTTCACCTTTCATTTTTAAATGTTTCGTTCAGCTGCGCGACAAGCGATCGCAAGGTTGTTACGACTTTCTCGTAATCCATCCGCTTTGGTCCTACAATACCGATCGTTCCTCGCATTCCATCGCCGAGCGCATAATTTGCGGTTACGATGCTGCAGTCTTTCATGCTCTGGACCGGAGTTTCATCTCCGATGTAGACCTGGATCTCATTGTCCGGGTCATCGGTCTTATTCTGCTGCTGTTCATCGATCAGCCCACGGAGAAGTTCCTTATGTTCTAACGTGCTGATCAGCTGACTCGCTTTCTCTGTATCGGAAAGTTCCGGATATTTGAAAATATTGGTTGCCCCGCTCGTATAGATCTGAAGATCCTCATCCTGGGAACGGATCACTTCGCTGACCTCATTCAGGACCAGATCCACCACTCTTCTGTGGCTTCCGGCCTGCTCCTTCATCTTCGCGATCACACCAAGATTGATCTCCTCGATCGTCAGACCGTTCAGATTGCTGTTCAGGAGAATATTCAGATTCAGGATCTCCTCATCACTGAGTTCCTCATCAACCGTAACAAAAGAGTTCCGGATAATATTTCCTTCCACAACAATTACCACGAGAAGCTTATGCTCCTCAACTCTGGAGAGTTGGATAAATTTAAGCTTCGTCTGGCTGTAACTCGGTCCGCTGATCAGAGTCGCATAATTTGTATTCTTTGCGAGAACCTTTGCAAGCTGCTTCAAAAGCAGTTCCACGCGGTCAACCCGCTGGATCATCAGTTCCTGCATGTGCTCGACCTGACTGTCCTTCTCTTTAATGATCTGGTCAACATAAAACCGGTAACCCTTATCGGAAGGAATCCTTCCGGCTGAAGTATGCGGCTGAAGAATGTAACCAAGCTCTTCCAGATCAGACATCTCATTTCGGATCGTAGCGGAGCTGAGCTTCAGATCCGAGTATTTGGAAATCGTTCTGGATCCGACCGGCTCACCGGTCTCCAGGTACGTCTGGATAATCGCTTTCAAAATTTTCTCTTTTCTCTCATCCAGTTCCAAACCTCTCACCTCTTCTCTCTGATTTGCTAGCACTCTCTTTTGAGGAGTGCTAACATCTACAGTTGCTACTATATTACTTCGCAAGTTTTTTGTCAAGGGCTTTTGATAATTTTCACATTTTTTTCACAAATATAGGAATAATTCCTGTTTTATCCAGAAATCTCCCGGAAACCCCATAATTTCCCGCGCACTTTACCGACAGTAATCTTCCCCAACCAAACTATTTCCTTATAAGATATCGATTCTTCACACTCACTCCCGCAACTCCCCAGCGGTGAGGCTCCGGGCAAAAGTGCTTTGCTCCAGATATACACTTCCTCTTAATCCGCAGCTGACTGTGTTGAATACAAAATAGTACACGTCCGAGCGCAGGCAGCGAGTTATACCTCTTCCCTTCCTCCCGCCATCCCACAGCGGTGAGGCTCCGGGATGGCGTGCTTTGATCCGGGGATCTGGCTTCCTCTAAGCTCACGGGTGGCTGCGTTAGAAAATCGGCGACACTTGTCTGAGCGCAGCGAGTTGTGTCGTCGATTTTCTGCCCTTAGCAGCCGCCCGTGAGCTTAGAGGAACCATCCCCGCATCCCCTGCACGCTATCCCGGAACCTCACCGCGTACCCCCCCCCCCCGAAAACTTGACAAATAAAAAAATCCGTGTATAATACATATTTGTTTCCAAATTGTTACATATTTGTTACATCACAGCATATACTTTGTAACAGATATGAAACAAAAAAGAAAGGATATGTTATATGAAGAAAATCAGAATGACCATCAGTGTTTTAATAACCATCCTCGCGATGCTCCTAAACACCGTATGCGCCTTCGCAAGCACCTCGAAAAACTCTGGCCACCTCGACAGCATCGACGGAAATAAGATCTCCGGATGGGCGTGGAACTCCGCGGTCCCGGACACCCCGGTCTCCGTCACTGTTACCGTGGTCAACGCCCATACAGGCGACTCTCTCTTAGCAGAGACCGCCACCGCAGATATCGAACGCGATGACTTAAAGACAAGCGGCATCGGAAACGGCGCCCACGGCTTTGAGATCATGATCGACTGGTCCTCCATTCCGGACAACACCTACATGATCAAACTCAGCGTAAACGGACAGGCACTTCCGATCGCCTACCAGTACGATACCGAGACAGGTATCATCAAAAACGCGACTCTCGTCTCCTTAGGAACCTTCAAGACAACCGCCTACTGCCCATGCAGAAGCTGCTCCGAAGGATATGGACGCCTCACAAAAACAGGAACCCAGGCCACCGCGAGCCGCACCGTAGCCGTTGACCCGCGCGTCATCCCGCTCGGAAGCCATCTTCTCATCGACGGCGTCGAATATATCGCTGAGGACGTCGGCGGCGGCGTCAAAGGAAAACACATCGATATTTTTTACAACACACATTCGGAAACAAAAAATCACGGCGTGGAACGTTCTGAGGTCTATCTGATCCAGTCCTGATGCTCCGTTTTCTTACAAAAAGGTGATCTGCCATTGCGCAGGTCACCTTTTTTTACAGGAAAATCCGCGCTTCACAGACTTTAGCGCTCTGCCTTTCCGATTTCATTTTTTCTATGTTCTCATATACACAAAAAGGGAATCTCCATGGAGCATCCAGTCTCTCACGGAAGATTCCCTTTTATCCTTTGCTTTTTTAAACCGTATGTCCCTTGGCAACATAAAACGGCTGTGTATCCGTTCCCTTAAGCTCCTGTCCGACCTCGATCGTAACGTTCTTATCGGTAACAACGTAATCCAAGCGTCCGCCGGCCTTCACGACCGTATCCTGCATCAGGACACTGTTTCTGATCTTCGCGCCTTTCTCGATCTTGACGCCTCTGAAAAGAATACAGTTCTCAACATCTCCCTCGATCACACAGCCATCTGCAACGAGGTTATTTTTCGCCTTACATCCGGTAATGTATCTCGTCGGGTTGTCATCACGGATCTTTGTGTAGACCGGACCGCCGGTAAACAGCGCTTCCAGATTCTCATCGTCAAGAAGCTTCATATTCTCGTCAAAGTAGCTCTTCAGTCCGCAGATCCTTGCATAATATCCTTCATACTTGTACGCGCGGACGTTATATTTCTCCAGGCGCGGTGCAAGGATATCACGCTCAAAATAGGAATAGCCGCGTACAAACGCCGCATGGATCTTCTCGATCAGAGCTTCTCTTTCCATAATATAGATGTTCATGGAAAGATTCTGTTTTCCGCTCTCCTCGGAATTCATGAAGATCCTTTTCACACGCCCGTCCTCGAGCTTTAACGTGTAATACATGTCCCCATGGGCGCCCGCGTGGATCAGCTCCGCCGGGATCTCCTGCTCCGCGTAAGCGACAGTCACATCGGCGCCGCTCTCGATATGTGCCCTTAACATATCATTGAAATCAAAATCGACCGCAATATTTGCGTCGGTCATGATAACGTACTTTTCTTTCTTATTTTTAAGGAACTGCAGAATACTCTCCAGCGCTTCGACACGGCCGCTGTAGACCTTCATGTTCTTCTCCGCATACGGCGGGAAGATGCTGAGACCTCCGTTCTTTCTGAGAAGATCCCACTCACGGCCGGATCCCAGATGGTCCATCAGGGAATGGTAATTCTCGCGGACCACGATGGAGATATTGCTGATCCCGCAGTTTGCGAGACTCGAAAGGAGGAAATCGATGATCCGGTAACGTCCCGCGAACGGGATGGATGCCATCAGGCGGTCGCCCGCAAGTTCCGGCACCAGATTGTCATAACTGTTCGGGAAAATAATACCGATCGCATTTGCATTGGAATTTACCATTGTTCTTCACCGTCCTCCACATTTTTATTGACCATGGCGTTCGGGCCGATCTTTGCGCCCTTTCCGATTGTGATCCCGGATCCGATCGTCGCGACACCGTGTCCCTCATCCTTCGGCATGGAACCGACGATCGCATTCTCACCGATCACAACGTTCTCGGCAACGATGCAGTGTTCCACAACGGCACCGGCCTTGATGACGGTTCCACCCATGACAACGGCATCCTCGACCTTTGCACCTTTTTCTACCTTAACACCGGAGAACAGGATCGAATGCTTTACATTTCCATCAATCCGGCAGCCGTCTGTGATCATACAGTTCTCAACGACCGCGTTGGAGCCGATCTTATGTCCGGTCATGCCGCTGTTCCGGCTGTAGATCTTCCAATTCTCATCAAAGAGGTTGATCCCGCTGTGCTCCGGATCCAGAACCTCCATATTTGCCTCCCAGAGGGAAGAGATCGTTCCGACATCCTTCCAGTATCCCTCAAAGTGGTAGGCGTACATTTTTCGTCCGTCCTTCAGAAGGTTCGGGATAATGTTGTTTCCGAAGTCGTTCTCGGAGTTCGGATCCGCCTCGTCCTCGATCAGGTACTTCTTTAAGATATCCCAGTTGAAGATGTAGATTCCCATCGAAGCCAGGTTGGACTTCGGGTTCTTCGGTTTCTCCTGAAACTCCGTGATCCGGTCATCATCGTCTGCGACCATCAGGCCGAAGCGGGATGCCTCATCCCACGGGACCTCCATAACGGCAACGCTGAACTCCGCTCCTTTCTCCTTGTGGAAGCGGAGGAAATCACTGTAATCCTGCTTACAGATCTGGTCACCTGATAAGATGATCACATACTGCGGATCGTAGCGCTCGATAAACGGAATGTTCTGATAGATCGCGTTTGCGGTTCCCTTATACCAGTCGGAGCCGGACGCTTTCTGGTACGGCGGCAGTACATGGACTCCCCCGTAGAGACGGTCAAGATCCCACGGCTGACCGTTTCCGATATACTCATTCAACACCATCGGCTGGTACTGGGTCAGAATTCCAACGGTATCGATTCCTGAATTTACACAGTTCGAGAGCGGGAAGTCGATGATCCGATACTTTCCGCCGAAAGGAACTGCCGGTTTTGCAAGCTTCTGTGTCAGCGCGTAGAGTCTGGAGCCCTGTCCGCCGGCAAGGAGCATTGCGATCATTTCCTTAGCCATAAAAATATCCCCCTGTATTTCTGGATCGGTATTCTCCGTGCAAAATGCATAAAATCGCATTCTCAAGGATTGTATAAATTATAGCACATTTTCGCCGTTTTCGATAGCTTTTTATACATTTTTACCATACTTTTACTTTGCCTATATATATCTGTATTACTTTATACTCATAAAGTCAAAATTTCCCATAAATCTAAAAAACGCAGCCTCCGCAGGAACTTCAGTCCTGCAGAAACTGCGCCATGATATAGTTGCTCACATCGAGCCCGTAATCAGTCAGTACAAAGCGGTCGCCTTCAAAATGCGCGGCCTTTTCTTTCACGAATGTTTCCATCAGCCCCGGGTAGACTTCCTTTGCGGAGATCCCGAATCGTCTTTCAAATTCTGAAAGCGACACCCCGGCCGTCATCCGGAGCCCTACATAGAAGAATTCCTCTTCCATATCCTTCTTCGTCAGCTTTTCGATATCTGCAAACATTCCCGGCTTTTCTTCGAGGTACTGCTTCATATCCGGGTTCACGGTGAACCGGCAGCCGTCCAGATAGGAGGACGCCCCGAGTCCGAGTCCCAGGTACGGAACTCCGGTCCAGTAGCCGATGTTGTGGCGGCACTCCCGCCCCGGCTTTGCATAATTGGAAATCTCATACCGTTCGTATCCGCAGTCCTTTAAAAACCGCTTCGTCTCATGGTACATCTCCCGCTCGGAGTCCTCATCCGGAAGAAGTTTCCGCCCCTCTTCGCTCCCATATCGTTCACCGAACGGCGTTCCTTCCTCGATGATCAGGCTGTATGCGGAGATATGTTCCGGATCAAGATCCGTGACCCGCGAGAGCGTCTCCTTCCATGACTCACAGGTCTGTCCCGGAAGCGCCGACATGAGATCGATATTCAGGTTCGCAAACCCGCACTCGCGGGCCAGCGTAAAGCTCTCCAGAAATTCCGCCCAGGTGTGGATCCGCCCCAGAAGTTTTAACTCCCGGTCATTCGCCGACTGGAGACCGAAGCTCAGCCGGTTGATCCCAGCTTTCCGGTAATCCGTAAGTTTCTCCCGCGTCACCGTCCCGGGATTCGCCTCCATGGAGATCTCCGCGCCATCCGCGACATGAAACGCATGTCTGACATGTTCCATGATCTCCACGATCAGCCCAGAGTCCGGCACCGACGGGGTTCCGCCCCCGATAAAGATCGTCTCGACCGGGATCTCCCCGTATCGTTTTCCCATGACACCGATGTCTTCCATCAGCCGCTTTGCATACATTCTCTGCGTCTTGGCTCCTGACGGGAATGACAGGAAATCGCAGTAGGCACACTTTCTCACACAGAACGGCATGTGCAGATATAATTCCATGCCCCCGCTCATTTGAGCACCCCGCAGAGCATTTCGATCTCATCCTCAAACAGACAGTATCCCGGATCATGCGCTTTTACCGACGCAAGGACATCTTCGATCTTCATCCACTTTACGGACTCCACTTCTTCCTTCTGAAGTTTCAGGTCTTCGATCTCCACCGGTTTCTCATAGACGAAGACATGGCTCTTTTCATGGTTTTTAAAGATCTGTCCGCCAAATTCGCCCTCATAGCGCCCGTCGTGGACTCCCACAAGCCGCAGCTCTTCCGGTTTCGCTGTGATCCCAAGCTCTTCCTTCAGCTCTCTCAGCGCCGATTCCAGGTAGTCCTGTCCTGCCGGGATATGTCCGGCGCTGGAGATGTCATAACAGCCTGCGAAGGAATCCTTTTCCCCGCTCCGCTTCTGTAAAAGCAGGTCATGTCCTCCGTCCGCGCGTTTTCTCACGACCCAGACATGGCTCGTCCGGTGCCAGTCTCCGTGAAGATGGACCAGAGTCCGCCAGCGCACCTGACCGGACGGTTCCCCGTCTTCACGGAGCAGATCGAGAAGCTCCAACGGCTTTCCATCGAGGACCGCCTCCTTTAAAAGATCATCCTGATAGCGGAGTTTTAAGGAGAAAAACGGCGCATCTTCATCGAGAAGATAATGGAAGATCCGGTCGCCCTCCCACAGGTTCAGGCGGTCGATCTGCGTTTTCGGGACCCACTCCAGCGTTCCCTCATTGCATTCCGCGAGCTCCCCCGCAAAGCCGTCCGCCGTGTAGAGGAAAATGTACTCCATCTCCTCATCGTCATCGTTGTATACAAAAGTCAGGACGCCCCGGAGCCGGTAGTCTGTGAGCGTCAGACCGGTCTCCTCCTTCGTCTCCCTGAGGATACAGTCCTCCGGACTCTCCCCGCGTTCAAACTTTCCGCCGATGCCGATCCATTTGTCCTTATTGACGTCATGTTTCTTTTTGATCCGGTGGATCATCAGATATTTTTCATCTTTTTCGATATAACAAAGAGTTGTAAGTTTCATTGTGTACCTCACTCTGTTTTTTCAGGGTCTGTCTCCGTCAGGGAAACCGTTCTCCTTTCAGGAGATAAGTAACGGCAAAATCGGTCCGTTTCTATAGATTTGAAAAGAACCGCCGGTGACAGGACCTGCAGTCAGGAATTCGATCTCCGGTCCGGATACAGGAAAAGTCCATTTCTTATACCAGAAATGGACTTTTGCGTTTTTCCCCTGCTGCGGCGCAGACAGGGAGTATTCTGGACTATATCCTTTTGTCTGTCAGACTGTATTTTTCCAGCTTTTTCCAGAATCCGGCAGAATCTATCCTGCCAATCGATCTCTGATTTTTAAAATCGCTGTTCTTCCCTCTGCCGTCTACTCCTCATCCAGCTTCAGGACGCTCATGAACGCCTTCTGCGGGATCTCCACATTTCCGACCTGGCGCATACGCTTCTTTCCTTCCTTCTGCTTCTCGAGAAGTTTCTTCTTTCGGGAAATATCGCCGCCGTAGCACTTCGCGAGGACATCCTTTCTCATCGCTCTGACGGTCTCACGCGCGATGATCTTTCCGCCGACGGCCGCCTGGATCGGGATCTCAAATAAGTGTTTCGGGATCTCATCCTTTAACTTCTCGCACATCTTTCTTCCGCGCTCGTAGGCGGAACCTTCGAAGACGATGAAGGAAAGGGCATCGACCGCCTCTTTGTTGATCAGGATATCGAGTTTGACAAGCTCGGACTTCTCGTATCCCTTTAACTCGTAATCGAAGGACGCGTAACCGCGGGATCTGGATTTCAGCGCATCGAAGAAATCGTAGATGATCTCGTTTAACGGAAGCTCATATTTTAAGAGTGCACGAGTCTCTTCCATATATTCCATTCCGAGGTAAACGCCGCGGCGCTCCTGGCACAGCTGCATGATCGCACCGACAAATTCGGTCGTGACCATGATCTCTGCGGAGACGATCGGCTCTTCCATATAGTCGATCTCGGACGGATCCGGCATGTTGGACGGGTTCGTGAGGTCGATCACCTCTCCGTTCGTCTTGTGGATCCGGTATACAACGCCCGGAGCCGTTGTGACAAGGTCGAGGTTGTACTCGCGCTCTAAGCGCTCCTGGATGATCTCCAAGTGTAAAAGTCCAAGGAATCCGCAGCGGAATCCGAATCCAAGAGCGATGGATGTCTCCGGCTCAAAGAACAGGGACGCGTCATTTAACTGTAATTTTTCCAGGGCGTCACGAAGCTCCGGATATTTCGCTCCATCCGCCGGGTAGAGACCGCAGTAGACCATCGGAGTGACTTTCTTATATCCCGGAAGCGGTGCTGCACATGGATTTAAGCGGTTCGTCACCGTATCGCCGACACGGGTATCTTTTACGTTCTTGATGCTGGCGGTAATATAACCTACCATACCGGCGCGGAGCTCATCGCACGGGATAAACTGGCCTGCGCCAAAGTATCCGACCTCCACGACATCGTAGGAAGCGCCCGTCGCCATCATCTGGATCGGGGTTCCTTTCTTAACGGTTCCCTCTTTCACACGGCAGAACACGATAACGCCGCGGTAGGAATCGTAGAGGGAGTCGAAGATCAGGGCCTGGAGAGGTGCCTCCGGATCTCCCTTCGGAGCCGGGATCTTGTGGACGATCGCCTCTAAAACATCTTCGATATTTAAGCCCATCTTTGCGGAGATCCTCGGCGCATCGTGAGCCTCAAGTCCGATCACGTCCTCGATCTCCTCCGCCACACGGTCCGGATCGGCGCTCGGAAGGTCGATCTTATTGATGACCGGGACAACGTCGAGGTCATGGTCAAGGGCGAGGTAGACGTTCGCAAGTGTCTGCGCCTCGATTCCCTGGGCCGCGTCAACGACAAGGATCGCGCCGTCACAGGCCGCAAGGCTTCGGGATACCTCATAGTTAAAGTCCACATGACCTGGGGTATCGATCAGGTTGAAGATATACTCTTCGCCGTCCTTCGCCTTATAGACAGTGCGGACAGCCTGGGATTTGATCGTGATGCCGCGCTCGCGCTCGAGCTCCATATTGTCGAGAACCTGCGCCTGCATCTCACGGCTCGTTAAAAGACCGGTCTTCTCGATAATGCGGTCCGCCAGCGTGGATTTACCGTGATCGATGTGGGCAATGATACAGAAATTTCTGATTTTATCCTGGGAATAATGAACCATTCATGTTCCTCTCTTCTTTTTTACTTCTGCAGGGATCCGGCGCCCTGAGACAGCCGGTTTCCTGCACATCTTTCTTCGTAACTGTTCAGTCCCTCACAGTTACGAGCAAAAATCCATTCCAAATCGGCTTCGCCGATGGGATTTTTGCCTTCAAGCCTGTGTTTTGTTACGGTCAGCGCAGCAAGTGCGCAGACCTACTGAATAATTACCTTTCTTCTATATTTATCGCATTCATTTTCCCATCAGATTCCCTGAGCAGGCTGATGGGGGCAGAAATGGCAATTTATCATATTAAATATAGCATTATTTGCCTTCATGCGCAAGCAGTTCTGAACATGACCGCCCGCAGATTTTGCCGGTTTTTCCGGGAACCATGGTCTCACTTTCAGTATTTATGATCCCGGGTCTTCCTTCGCAAATATTTACCTTGCGATTTTTCATTTTTACAGGTTTTGTTAAAGCAATTGACATTCCAACCGTTCTGATTTAGACTTTAATTAACATTCTTTACATGAACTTGACATTCATTTCATTGACTGGGATTTCTGCTCCCGGTCCCTCTTTTGTCACCCGTCCACCATTTTCCTGCTGCGATATCCGGACAAGATCCTGCATGACTCTCCATTTTGGAAACATATCCGGTAACTACTGCAGCCTTTTGCGTCACGCCAAGGAGAACCCGCTATGAACCATACCCCTAAAAAACAAAAATCCATGGACATGACATCCGGTTCCATCACGAAACTTCTCATCATGTTCGCGGTTCCGCTTGTGATCGGAAATCTCTTTCAGCAGCTCTACAACACCGTAGACAGCCTCGTCGTCGGAAACTTCGTCGGCTCCCACGCCCTCGCCGCTGTTGGGTCCACAACAAGTATCATCAACATGATCGTCATGTTCTTCACAGGAACTTCCGTCGGCGCCGGCGTCGTGATCAGCCGCTACTACGGAGCGCACGATGATGAAAAACTCCACATCGCAGTCGAGACGACGATGGCGCTGACTTTCATCTGCGGAATTCTCCTGACCGGACTCGGCATCTGGGTCACCCCGTATATGCTGGAATTCATGTCCACACCGGAGGATGTCCTTCCGTCTGCGTCCGTGTACCTTGAAATCTATTTTTCCGGCGTGTTCGGTCTTCTTGTATACAATATGGGAAGTGCGATCCTGCGCGCGGTGGGCGATACGAAACGTCCCCTCTACTTCCTCTGTCTCTCCAGCGTCATGAACATCGCGCTCGACCTCCTCTTTGTGGTCGGCTTCGGAATGGCGATCGAGGGCGTTGCCTACGCGACGATCATCTCCCAGTTCATCTCCGCTGCCCTGGTACTCGTCGTTCTCTCCCGCAGCACGGAAAATTACAGACTTACCTGGCGTGATCTGCGGATCGACAAAGGAATCTTCAAGCAGATCCTCATGATCGGACTTCCGACCGGATTCCAGCAGTCGCTGACCTCATTCTCAAACGTGTATGTCCAGTCCTACATCAACACCTTCGGTTCGAGCTGTATGGCCGGATGGAGCAGTTATTCGAAGATCGACCAGTTCGTCTTTCTTCCGATGCAGAGTATCGGTCAGGCTTCCACGACCTTCATGAGTCAGAACCTCGGTGCCGGAAACCTTCCGAGGGCAAAAAAAGGAACCGGTGTCGCGATGCGCCTCGCTCTCATTATCACGTTCGCAAGCGCCGCCGTCCTCTTCCTGTTCGCCCCGAGCCTTGTCGCGATCTTTAACCAGGAGCCGGATGTGGTCCGCTACGGAACCATGTTTCTCCGGATGAACGTCTTCATGCTCGCGTTCTGCTGCCCGAACCAGGTTGTCGCAGGAGCCATGCGAGGAGCCGGTGATTCCAGAACTCCGATGCTGATCATGCTGTTCTCCTTTGTCCTGTTCCGCCAGATCTATCTCTATATTGCGACCTCGATCTGCAACACGGCCGCAGTTGTCGGCTTCGGTTATCCGATCGGATGGATCGTGGCATCCATTCTCGTCGAGCTTTATTATATGTCCGGAAAGTGGGAAAAGAAGATCAGTATGTAAGGAAATCCCGGCAGTCACCTGGCCTTCGGATTTTTTAATCTCCCTGTCCATGATCCAACACAAGATCCAGGATATCTGCAAGCGGCTCCATCGCCGCCTTCGCCTCCGCGTATGTGTTTGTCTGCGCGCCCACCTCGATCAGGGCGGAGCGCGCCCGGACATGCTCATTATAGCGGAGGCCTTTTAAATAGATCTTTCTCATCAGTCCCGGATATTTTCCATCCGCCAGAAGCTGCATCTGGAAGCTGAATGCCAGGTTTTCTCTGAGATTCGGATTCGGAAGATATTCGATCGGTCCGTCCGGGCTCATGGACGTCCCATTGAAAAACATGAGTTTTGCCGTCTCTCTCCCGCCGAGTTCCGTCACAAGTCTCGTCCCATCCGCAACGCCGTCCCTGTGGATATCTAAAACCACTTCGATGGACGGATATTTCTGTAAAAGTCCCGTGATCCCATCAAGCGCATAGGTATACGCCGCACTCCGGTCCAGCTTTCCGTCCCGATAATCGTAAACACTCTCATCATGAAACACGTTGTAACCGCGTTCCCGCAAAAGGACCGCCAGTTCCTCCCCCAGATGGATCACATCCGCCTCCGGATTTTCCGGATAATCCGCGTAAGTCTCCTGGGAGTGGGTGTGGTAGATCAGGATCTGCGGACTGTCCGCATTCTTTTCGATGGAAAGATCGGTGGACAGAAATGTTTCTGCCTGCATCAGATCACGGCTCGCCGTCGTGGTCGGATGGACATTATAGAATTTTTTCATCAGATAGTCGTAATCATTCAGTTTTTCTAATATAATGCCGGAATTTCCGGTGTTGAAAATTCCGGATGCCAGGAGATTGTCATCCGATGCAGCTCTTTCCTCATGAAGCTGCCCGCTTTCGGTTTGTTCTGACAGACTGCTTTCGTCTAGTCCTCCGTTCATCCCCTCTTTTATTCCCTCGTTCGCATTTCCGCCTTCCTGTATTGTTTGCCCGCTTTCGTCCCCGTTTTCCTGTATCATTTTCCCGCTTTCGTCCCTGTATTCTTCCTCTCCAGCCTCCCTGCCTGCGATCCATTCCGCCCGCATCGCCTCGTTCTCATTTTCGATCCCGAAGATTTCTTCATACTCCGCATTCAGCCCGCTGTTTTCATTTTTCCGACTTTCCCGGAAAAACGATACGCCTTCATCTTCTTTCCACGCAGGAAGAAATCCCCGCACAATATCGTCAGCGATCTGTACCGCATGATCCTCATAAAATTTACCCAGCGAAACCGAAAAAACTTTTCTCCCCAGATATAAAACTGCCGCACATACCGCCGCGATCCCGATCCACAGCCCGGCATACCGGAGGACTCCCAGTAAATTCCCGAACATCTGCACGACAAACCGGCGGTCCGCCTGAAGCATCCGCTTAAAATAGTACCATCTCCGCCTCATCCTTACCGCCCGGCCCGCCGTTTCCTTACATTTTATGTGCAAGAGCGGTGATTCAGTACCTTTACGCCCGATCGCCGGATACCAATCAAGTCTGCTGCTTTTTTCGAGTACATCACGCTATCGCTGCTGAAGAAATCGCATTTTCTTCGCTGGATTTTTCTTATCTCATTTCGGATAAATTTCGCACACACTTTCCATCAGCTCCTGTAACGGAATCATTTTTCGTAACTGTTCATTACACGCCTACAGAAAGTTCCCCTGGAGTTTCCCTTCGGATGCATGGCAGATTTATTATGTTCAGCGCAGCAAGTGCACAGATCTGCTGAACAGTTACCCTTTTTCATTTATTGTAAAACAGCGCCCCATGGATTGCCTCCGATATCGTATAGCTCAGAAAATCCACCCGCTCATCAATATCGTGCGGAGTCACATACATGGGACCAAGATCCGGTTTTAAAAGTTCCTTGACGAGTTCAAAAGCCTCCTCAACCCGGAGCATTTCCGGTATCATCCGCTTTTCCTCTCTTCTCCGGGGCTCTTCCTTCGTCCATTTTCCACCGTTTTTTCGCGTTTCCTTATCTTCCTCTGTTTCTTCGGTCTTGATTGCTTCTTTCTTCGTTTTTTCTTTCTTTGTTCCTTTCTCCTCATCACCGGATCCGCATTCCACCCGCTCTCTCAGCATCTCCGTCATCGCCCCGACCGTGTCGTACACGATCGCCGCCGCCCCGACAACCATCGGAATCCCGATCGCAAAGACCGGGATCCCCAGCGTCTCCTCCGTCAGCCCGCTCCGGTGATTTCCGACCCCGGATCCCGGTCGGATCCCCGTATCGGCAAGCTGCACCGTGACTCCGAGTCTCCCCGCACTCCTAGCCGCCAGCGCATCCACAACGATAACGGCATCCGGCTCTGTCTCCCGCACGATCCCCTTTACGATCTCCGCCGTCTCCATCCCCGTCTGCGCCATGACTCCCGGTGTGATCCCACTCAGGATCGGATATCCATGCTTCCAGCAAAAATCCGTCCCGTACTCCATCGCCAGATGCCGCGTCGCCTGGAGATGCTCCAGCACCTTCGGTCCCAGCGCATCCGGCGTCGCCTCCGGATTTCCAAGCCCCACGACCAGCGTCCTCACCGGCCGCTCCATCCGCTCCGCCTCAAGCCCATGATCCACAAACATCCCCCGCAAAAGCCCCGATAACTCCTCCGAGACCTCCCTGTGGTAATCCTCGTCCTTCTTCGCAAGCGACGGCGCATCCAGCGTCAGATACACACCGACCGGCTTTCCGAGCGCCTCTTCCCCTCTCTCATCACACACCAAGACCTCCGTCACCCGGATCCCTGCGTCCGCCGCTTCCCACTCCCGCATCCGGACCCCCGCGATCTCACTCCCGCTCTCCCAGACCCGCTCCCGCTCCTCGATCGCCAGATCCGTCCGCACCACAAAATCAACATCCGCCTGCCTCATAGCATCTTCTCCTTCCTACCCACGAAAAGTAACCAGACTCAGTTATAGTGCCCGCGCACTATAACTCGATTTTGCCGATGCTTCGCATTCCAAATCGGCAAAATCCACGACCTCCACTGTATCATACGGAATTTTCAGTTCTGAAAATTCCTATCAAAGAAAAGTAACCATTCTCTCCTATTTTTCTCTCGAAAAAAGCAATTTATGTATTGACATCCTGGGAAATATTCGCTAGAATGTAATAGTATGTTTACATTGAACTGTCCGTGTCCAGGCTTTGATGCAAAACAAACAGAGATAATTTTTAAAATAATATGGAGGTGTACAGATTGGCTAACATCAAATCTGCAAAGAAAAGAATCGTAGTAGCAGAGACAAGAGCTGCTAGAAACAAAGCAATCAGATCCAAAGTGAAAACTTTCGTTAAGAAGGTAGAAGCTGCAATTACTGCTGGCGACAAGGCTGCTGCACAGGCTGCACTTCTTGCTGCTACAAGCGAGATCGACAAGGCTACTTCCAAGGGCGTATATCACAAGAATACCGCTTCCAGAAAAGTATCCCGTTTGGCTAAAGCTGTAAGCGCAATGGCTTAATTATCATCGAACTGGATTATTACGCATAAATAAAAAAGAATCGCTGATTCCGAGGGTGTGTCGGAACCGGCGGTTCTTTTTTTCACTCCCGCCACTACACAGCGCAGGTATGGCTTCAGACTCAGGCGCCTGATTCCGGGGGCTTTGGCTTCCTCTTGGCTCGCGGGAAAATGCGTTGGAGAACAGAGGGCACTTGTCTGAGCGCAGCGAGTTGTGCCCTCTGTTCTCCGCCCTTAGCATTTTTTCGCAAGCCTAGAGGAACCGCCCCAGAAATCCACTCGCGCCTGTGGCTGAAGCCATACCTGCGCGTCCCCTCGCCAATCCAACACCCAGCGCCGGTCTGCCTTCAGACTCAGACGCCTGATTCCAGGGGCTCTGGCTTCCTCTTGGCTCGCGGGAAAATGCGTTGGAGAACAGAGGGCACTTGTCTGAGCGCAGCGAGTTGTGCCCTCTGTTCTCCGCCCTTAGCATTTTTTCGCAAGCCTAGAGGAACCGCCCCCGGAATCCACTCGCGCCTGAGTCTGAAGGCAGGCCGGCGCGTACCTTTCGCCAAGTTTCTAAAGCTAACTTTCCGCCATACCTACCGGTACTTCCTAGCGATCAACAACTCCACCGCCAACCGATCCGACAACCTCCCCGTCTTCACCGCTTCCTCCGATTCCACGCAAAACTCCACATAAGAAAGGATCTGCTCCCGCGAAAACGCCCTCGCCTGCGCGATCAGCTTCCCCGCCACAAACGGCGGCACCTTCACCTTCGAAGCGATCTCCCCCTTCTGGGCGCCCTTCCCCGCAAGCTCCTTCACCTGCAGAAGCTGGTTAAACTGCTTCGCGATCAGAAACATGATCCTCATCGGCGGCTCCTTCAAAGTCAGAAGATCCTCATAGAGATCCATTGCCTTCCTCGTATTCCCCGCGACGATCGCCGTCACCATCTCAAAGATCCGGTTCGTGACATGAACCGTCCCGACCGCCTCGACGTCCTCCTTCGTGATCACCTCGCGCCCCATCGTGTAGCAGATCAGCTTCTCCAGCTCCATCCGGATATTCTCCATATCATCCCCGGTCCGCTCCATAAAATACTCCATGACCTGGCGAGTGATCTTCTTCCCGTCCTTTGCGAGGATCCCCGCCGCCCAGCGCATGAGCTGATCCGCATCCTGCTTCTTTAACTCTGCCGCATATCCATTGTCCTTGACCTTCTTATAAAGCTTGTTCCTCTTATCGACCTCGCTTTCCACAAAGACCATGCAGGTCGATTCCGGGATCTCCGCGATATAATTCACAAGCTCCTCCGGCGCACTGTTCTTGAAAAATCCGCTGCCGTCGACCATCACAAGCCGCCGCTCAGCAAAAAAAGGCATGGTGTCCGCGAGACTTATGATCTCCTTCACGTCCGGCCCCTTGCCCTCAAAATAGTTGTAATTCATCGTGTCATCCCCGGCAATCGCCTCCCGGAGACGCTTTTTATAACTGTTCACAAGAAACGGTTCATCCCCAAACAGCAGATAGACCCGCTTAAATGTTTTCTCTTTGATATCCTGGTTTAATGTCTGCATAACCGCCTCCGTGAACTGTACATTTGATCATTTTCTGCCATCCATTCTATCAGAGATGCCACTGCTGGTCAAGCTGCGCCTTTTCCCCTGTCACTGGCCCCTGTCGCTTGATATACGAAAAGCGACCATATTGTTACAATATGATCGCCCTTTTTCGTTGCTCTATTCCCAACCTGTTCTCAATGCTTTCTCAGCACATACCCCAGCCTGTCCACATCGAAATTGATCACCTGCTCCGCCGGAAAATCAAGTTCCTCTAACAGCACCATCGAATCCTCAAAATGTCCGATCTCATAGCAGATATGGCTGTCTGTCCCCATGAGCACCATGGTGTGATACTTTTTGCATGCCTCCAGGACCTTCCTGATATTTTTCGGTCCGTTGATCCTCGTCGAAAGCGGATTTAACGACCCGTTGTTGAGCTCGATGGCCGTATGGTTTTCCGCAGCTGCAGCCGCAACCTCATCCGGATCGATCGGATACCGGTCATCATCCGGATGACCGATGACCGTCACATTCAGGTTCTCGGCAGCGCCCACGAGCGCCGCCGTATTCTTCACGATCCCAAGATTTGCGATACACGGTGTATGAAGACTTGCAATGATGTAATCCATCTTTGAGAGGATCGGCTCTTCCACATCGATTGAGCCGTGTTCATCAAAAATATTCGCCTCGATCCCGTTCACCAGGCGGACCCCATCCACCTCCTTCGGAATCACCTTAAAATTTTGGAAATAGATGAGCGGTGCCGTTCCCGGCATCATCCGCGCGTGCTCACTCGTTCCAAGGACCTCAAGCCCCATCTTTTTCGCCTCTTCCAGGTTCTCCTTCAGCGTACTGTACGCATGTCCGCTGGCCAGCGTGTGCGTGTGCAGATCCATCAGTGCTCTCAGTTCCATATCAGCCTGCCTTCTTTCTTAAATAGATCGTCTCGCCTTCGTTGTAGAGCTGTCCCTGTCCGGTGTAGACGTTATAGACCGCATCCGTTGTCCGGACCGCGTAGTGGATCTCACGGCCGTTGTACTGTCGGTTCACGATATCCCCGCGGATCCCGTTTCCGTCACGGCTGATCTCGAACTCCTCCGGGCGCACCGGACAGAGTCCCTTGACAAGAAATTCCTTCGCCGCCGGTTCTGTCTCGAAGACAACGTCCTGGTTCTCCACCTTGAACATGTTTCCGAGCCACTTTCCCTTCACGAGATTGCATTTGCTGACAAACGTCGCCGCAAATTCCGTCTGCGGATTGCAGTAAACCTGCTCCGGCGTGTCAAGCTGCTCGATCTTTCCGCTCTTCATGATCAGGATCCGGTCCGCCATGGCGAGCGCCTCACTCTGATCGTGCGTCACATAGATGATCGTTGCCCCCGTGAGCTTGTGAATGTTCTGGATCTCCCGGCGCATGCTGATCTTTAACTCCGCGTCAAGAGCGCTGAGCGGCTCATCCATCAGAAGGATCGACGGCTTCGCGACAATGGCGCGCGCCAGGGAGACGCGCTGTTTCTGTCCGCCTGAGAGCTCCCCCGGATACCGCTTTTCCATCGTGGAAAGTCCCACCGCCTCGATCGCCTGGTCCACGGCTTTCCGTTTTTCGTCCTCCGTCATGGTACAGCGCTTACTGTTTAACGGAAACTCCACATGCTCCCGCACGGTCATGTGCGGCCAGAGAGCAAACGACTGGAATACCATTCCGAGATTTCTCTTCTCCACAGGAACATTTTCATTCTGGGAAGAAAAGATCTCCCCGTCCTTCAGGATGCTCCCCTCGGTCGGCGCCTCAAATCCGCCGATGATCCGGAGAAGTGTTGTCTTTCCGCATCCGGACGGCCCCAGGATCGCCAGAAATTCTCCGTCACGGATCTCCAGGGAAATATCATCTAATGCTGTGAAATTTCCGAATTTTTTAGTAATATGATCAATTTTAAGGCTCATTTTATTCTCATTTCTCCTCGTTCTTGTTTCCTTACGCTCCCTGTCCGACCGCATGGTCTCCGACTTCTTCCGCACTGCCCTCCTGTACCTTCGGGCGCTTTGCGTCCTCCTCATCCTTCTTCTTTACGAGAGCCACCAGGCTGTACACAAAGAATACGATGAACACGATCACTGCGGACATTGCCGCGGACAGACTGTAATCTCCGCCCTGCTGCAGGTTGAAGATCGTAAGACCGATCGTCTTTGTCCCGGCACTCGCGAGCATGGACGACAGCGTCAGCTCCGTCAGCGATGAGACAAAGATCAGGAAGGAACTCGAGAGGATCTGCTTCGCCATGACCGGGATCATGATCTTTCTCCAGATCGTCACTTTTCCGGCTCCGAACACTCTTCCCGCCTCCTCGAGCGCTGGTTCCACGGAGAGCATCGCCGTCGTACTTCCCTTGATCTGTAAGACCACGTATCTTGTCGCATAGGCGATCATCAGAATCTTTACGGTTCCGTAGACACCGGGAACGATGGTCCAGTGGAAGATCATGGCGAGTGCCAGGACGATTCCCGGAAGCGCATATGTCAGTGAGGCCGCGGGCTCAAACATCATGGCCGCCTTCGAGTGTTTCCGCACCTTGAGGTACGCAGTCGCCGTACCTGCGATGATACAGATGATACAGGTGACAATGGCAAGCAGGATGCTGTTGAACACTGCCTGACGGACTCCTGCATTCGTAAATACGAACTGGAAGTTCTTGAGCGACAGGTTCTCCGGGCGGAATTTCGTGCCGTAATTCTTTAAAAAAGCGCTCATGATCATGGAAATCACAGGAACCACCGTAAATCCCGCCAGGACTCCGAGGCTTCCCCACTCGAGGATCCGTCTCCACTTCGTCGGAAGCTCATAGCGGACGGAAGTATCTTCCTTCACGCTCTCCAGGTTTGAATTCTTCCGGATCAGCTTTCCCTGGATCAGGGTGCCGCCGATCGCAATGAACGAGAGGATCACGGAGAGGGATGCCGCTTTATGGAAGGAATCCGGTCCGAAGCTGATCGCTTTCTCATAAATGTAAGTGCTGAGCACCGGAATTCCGGAGGAGATCCCTAAGAATGCCGGGATGCTGAAATTGTCGATGGATGCAAGAAACGCCAGCATGCCGCCGCCCGCGATCGCCGGCATCGCCTGGACCATGGTGATCTTCCGGATCGTCTGAAAAGGCGTATAGCCGGAAGTCCGCCCTGCCCACTCCATGTCGCGCGGGATCTTTCTGAGCATTCCCACTACAAGGAGATAGACGACCGGGATGTTGCAGATCCCCATCACAAGGATGATCCCCGGAAGCGTGTAGATATCGATGACCGGAAGTCCGATATTTTTCAATGTCGTGTTCACAAACCCGCGTTTCAGGAGCAGACTGCTCCAGGACAAGGTGATGATGTAGGAAGGGATGATGTACGGGGCAAGGACGAGGAGCTCCAGGAGCTTTTTCCTCTTCACATTCGTGTAGGCGTTTAAGAATGCGAAGAAACTTCCCGCCGCCACCGCGATCGCCGTCGAAGATACCGATATGATCAGCGTGTTCCGGATCGCTTTTGCCGTCCTCTCCTCATGCAGCATGTCCACATAGTTTTGCAGACCAAAGCCTCCGTCGGTCGTCAGACTCATCCGAAGGAGGCTTAAAATCGGCATAATAAATATGAAGCATACTGCGAGGAAAAAGAGGATCCGGCCTGCAATTGTTTTAATATTACTGGATTTCATGATTTTTCCTCTTATTGTGTACAAATAGCGGTTCGTCCATGTCACTCTGATGGACCGGATGAGCAGACTTGCCGAGCCATTATTTTTCTGATTATTCAAACATCTTGGAGAATGCTTCCTTGTCGGAATCTCTTGTCTCGACCAGAGTCGGAAGATCGTAAGTCAGGTTTGTGATCTCATCTGCGCTCTTTAAGCCCTCCGGAGCCGCAACTCCTTTTCTGATCGGGGTGTAACCGATCTCGGCTGTCGCTTTCTGGCCGTCCTCGGAGAGGATAAAGTCTACGAAGGATTCAGCTGCAGCCTCGTTCTTTGTTCCGGCAACGATACCGATCGGCTCTGTGACACAGAGGGAACCTTCGGACGGGTACACGAATTCGATCGGAGCTCCGTCATTTTTGGAGCGGATCGCCATGTAGTCTACGAGAAGACCGAGACCATTCTCTCCTGCAACAACTGCCTTCTGGACAGCTCCGTTGCCCTTGTCGACCTTCACGCCGTTGTCCTTTAAGCCCTGATAGAACTCCCATCCAAGACCGTCTGTTCTCGTGATGACTCCGAGGTTATATGCAGCTGCTCCGGAATAAAGCGGGCTCGGCATGATCAGCTCGTCCTTGTACTCTGCCTTTGTGAGGTCCGCTAAAGACTCCGGAATGTTGGAGATCACATCGGTATTGACCGCGATACCGGTGCTGATGATCTTTGTTCCTGTGTAGGTGTGATCCGCGTCATAGAAGCTCGGATCGATCTCGGAGAGTTCCGGGGACTCATAGCTCATCAGGATGTCTTTCGCCTTTAAGGACTCGAACGTCGCCGCATCGGATACGAGAAGGATATCTGCGAGAACGGAACCGGCCTCTTTCTCTGCGAGGACCTTGCTGACAACTTCTTCAGTTCCGCTTCTGAAGATCTCAACCTTTACATCCGGGCAGGATTTATTGTACTCTTCCACCAGCGCCTGGATGTCTGCCTCCGGCTGGGAGGTGTAGACGGTCAGGGTTCCTGATGCGTCCTTCTTCTCTGCAGCCGTTGTCTCCGCCGCCGTTGTTTCTGCTGCCGTTGTCGCTGCCGCTGTTGTCTGTGCAGCCGTTGTCTCCGCCGGTTTACTGTTGGAACTGCAGCCTGTAAGTGCCAGGATAGCCGCTGTTGTTAAAAGTACGTTTAATTTCTTCATTTCTTTTCTCCTTCAGTGTTTGTATATATTGAATGTTTTCTGTAAGCGCTTCGTAACGATCTCCCTCCTCATAGCCCTCGATGACCATCGGAAAGCCATATGCCAGAAGTCTCGGGTAGATCTCCTCAAAATCAAAATCACCGTCCGGGATCGGCGTGTGAAGTTTTGTGCCTTTCTTGTTTGTCAGATGAACCTTTGAGACGCGTCCCATGATACGGATGTTCTCGAAAAATTCCTCCTCCGTCAGGCTGTGTGCCAGATCGATCGTGTAGGTCAGCTTTCCTCTCAAATCCCTCACGATCCCGAACATGCCGTCCGGCGTCGTCGCCATCTCCTTCGGAATGTGTTCCATGATCTCCATGGAGATATCCACGCCCCGCTCCTTCGCGTATCCGTAAAATTCCCGAATGCTTTCGTAGGCCCGGTCTCTGGCCGTCTCGTCCTCTTTTAATGTGTATCTCGGCGGATGAACCGTCACCTCGTCAGCTCCAAGCTCCACAGCCAGATCCACCGATGACTTGATCTCCTCCACGGATGCCCTCCGGACCGCATCGTTTAATGCCGCGTAGTTCAGATCCCAGCTCTTTGCGTGGACTACGGTGTTCAGGCCCAGCTCTTTTTTCAGCCTGTGGATCGTTTCCAGATCCAGCTTTTTCGTCTCCGCATGCTGCGCCCACAATTCGATCCCGTCAAAGCCATTCTCTGCCGCTGTCCTCATGAGCGTCTCTGCATCGGCGTCCCACATGAGCGTCGATGAAAAATAAAATCCTTTCATTCTGTTTCTTTCCTCCAGACAAACAGAATTATAGAAACAGGATGTAAAATTCAAAAGGATTACTTTGTAAAATTTCGGTAAGCGAAAACCAAAATCTTTTTTGCGGATGTAAAGTCCTGTCATTTTGTGTCAAGGAACGTCATGATTTCGATATAAGTTACGAATTACCTTTTTAACTCGGTCTCATCCCTGAAATGACAAGAAGACAGTGAGCTTTTTTCAAGTTAAATACATCCATGATCCATCATACGGTCAATCGGACATATGTGACTTATGTAATTTCTTTTCGTATATGCCGTACCTTGGTTCCTCTTCACATGGATTCCCTGCAGCGTCTTTGCTCCCGCCGCGGCCGGCTTATCGTCGCGGCCGGCTTATCATTTCTCCCGGATCATCGTCCGCACCCGGATCTTCTTTCCATCCGTCCGGATCATGACGGCGCCGGATTTTCCGGTCTCGAGGATCTCAGAACTGGCTTCTTTCAGTCGTTCCTTCACTTCCGGTGCCGGATGGCCGTAGCGGTTCTTTCTTCCATAGGAGAGCACTGTGATCGACGGGGACAGGGTTTCTATAAACCTTTCCCCTGAGGATGTCGCAGAACCATGGTGACCGGCTTTTAAGACCGTCACAGGAGTCAGGATCCCGGAATCCAGAAGTATTTCCTCCCCGCTTTCTTCCATATCTCCCGTGAGAAGCAGCGAAAACCGTTTAAGCGTCAGGCGAAATACCA
This sequence comes from Pilosibacter rotomagensis, assembly GCF_045062245.2. Lineage (NCBI taxonomy): Bacteria > Bacillati > Bacillota > Clostridia > Eubacteriales > Clostridiaceae > Pilosibacter > Pilosibacter rotomagensis. Next base: position 2,654,913 of record NZ_CM170323.1, read on the forward strand.
GGGATTCCTCATTCCGGTCTGCGAATTCCCTCTCCCCGTCCGGGGACAGGCATTCCAGCTTCATTCCTTTTCCCGGAAAATCTTTCCATATATCGCCGCGTTCGGCATAAAACACAGGAATCCCCTGCTTTTTTGCCAGCTCCGCCATCGTCCCGTAGATCTCATCTGTTCCTGCTTCCGGCATCATAAGACCGCCCACCGTAATCCCCGATTCCGGGTGTTCTAAAAGATACCGGATCCCGTTGATGTGGTCCTGGTCTCCATGGGTCATGACGGCAAGATCCAGGTGCGCCACACCCTGACTCTTGAGATACGGGACCAGCGTCTTCTCCCCGACCGTCTTCTGCTGGCTGCTGCCGCAGTCCACAAGGACTGCTTTGTCGGATGAACGCAGAACGATCCCGTCGCCCTGCCCGACGTCGAGGAATGTGACGGAAAGACCTGCGGAGCGGGATGGGATAAGGAAACAGAATGCGGCGAGCCAGCAGACAGTAAGACCGAACAGGCGCTTCCTTTTATCGAACTGCATTCTGCATTTTCTCTGATGTTCCAATTGTCTGACTGATTTACAGACTCTCTTTCTGATCATGTTTTTTTCTGAATTTTCTGTTTTTTGTCCGTCCGCCATTTCTACATCTTTTTTTCCAATCTTTCCTCTGTCTTTTTCTCCTCTCTCCCAACCGTTTTCTGCCATCATTTTCCCAAATTTTTCCCAGGTTTTCTCTCCCCGCTCATAGATAACCGCTCCCAGGATCAGACATCCGTAATAAAAACCGATCTTCCACACCTCCGGCTGCCCAAAAACGAGCTCCGCCCCCGGAAGCTTTCCGGTGCTGCTGCAGACGAATTCATAAAAACGCAAAATATAATGTGCGCCTCCGAGCATGGCGCTCCCCACCGATATTGATAAAAAGGACAGACCAAGTCCAAGAAATCCCGATATGATCACATACGTCATCAGCGGGATCACGATAAGATTTAAGAACACCCCGTAGAGCGGGATTCCAAAAGAATGCCAGAGAATGACGGGTGCCGTCACCATCTGGAGTGAAAGACTTGTAAAAAAGGCGGACGCCGCCGCAGAAGACCGTTCCCCCGCAAAAATCTTTTCCCCGCGAACCGAAAACAATCGTCCCGGGTAGACTAACGATGTGACAGCGAGAAAAGAGAGCTGAAATGAGGCCTGCGTCAAAAGAAAAGGATGAGCGAGCAGGAGTCCCACAGCCGGAATGCACATCGCCGTCGGAAGATCGTAGGTCCTCCCAACAGCCGCCGCCAGAAAGGAGAGCAGCGCCATCGAGACCGCCCGTACCACAGAGGCACCGGAGCCCACCATCATCCCGTAGACGCAGAGAAAGCCGCCTGCACCCACTCCCGCAAACCAGAATCCTGCCCCGCCTTTCCGGAATATTTTCCAGATTCCGAGTCCGACGATGGAGACATGAAGTCCGCTGATCGCCAGAAGGTGGGAAATCCCGTTTTTCCGGTAAAGTTCATAGACGGCACTGTCCAGATCCTCTTTCTCCCCGAACAGGACCGCCGACAGGATCCCGGCATCCTCCGGGAGTGCAATCGTCTTTAAGCGTTCCGAAAGAGATCGGCGGATCCGGTACAGGCGATCGGCGATGATCCGTGTTTTTCCTCCGGTCACCGCATATCCGTCCGCGTAGACGATCCCGGAGATCCCCCGGGACCTGCAGTACAGACGGTAATCGAACCCGCCCGGATTTCTCGCCGGATCCGCAGCCTTTCCCTCTCCAAAGACACGGATCCTTTTTCCTGCAGAAAGTGACTCTGAATTCCATCCCACACTTTCACTTTCATTTGTTTCTGCTTCCACGATCTCAAGGTAACATAAAACTCTCCGGAATCTCCCCACCAGTCCGCCGTTTTCCTCTTCCGAGGTACAGTCCCCGAGAACAACCTCCAGCGTCCCGTCCTTCTCCTTCACCGACCGGACGGTCCCGTTTAAAACCACTCCATCCTCCTGTTCCTCCAGAAAAAATCCCTCTTCCCGCAAAAATGCCGCCTGTTCCGCCTCCATCCTGAGACTCCCCACAGCCAGTCCCGCCATAAAAAGAAGGACTGGCAGCCTGTATCTGCTCTTCCGGCGCGCAAATGCGCACACCAAAAAGAGCAGCCAGACTGCCAGTCCAAAAATGATCTGCTCTGCCGGGATCCACAGGTTCAGTGCCTCTCCAAGTACCAATCCCCCTGTCACACACAGCAAAGGTCTTTTAATCGTTTTTTCCTCCTGCGATATAATCGTAGTTTCGTTCAAACACCGTGCTCAACGGGATCTGGTCCCGGAACACATCGTCCTGGGACCCGTTGATCCGGATCTGCACACGGCTCACCGTGGAAAGTTCCGCGAGGGAATCCACGATGGAATAGATCGGAATGTATGCCGCCACATCCAGACTGTTGTTCAGGAACGCCGCATTAAAGTTGATCGAGCAGACGGAATCGTTGACGGACACATTCAAAAGCTTTACATCCGACGGGATCGTCGCGTAATGGCCGAGCTCCTGCGGTCCCTCGATCAGCTGCTCCACGATCAGACGTTCCAGAGAAGTATTGCTGTTTTGCATGACTTCCCGTTTTTCTTCCACCAGCTGATCCCCTGTCTCGTTGGCAAAATACAGCGTCAGCTCGGTCCGCTCGAAGGAGTTGACATCCCGGATACTGTCCACGAAATCTGACGCCGACAACATCCCGACCGGGTTTCCGGCTGCATCCGTGATCGGCTGCTCTGCACAGTAGATGCTCAGATACTCGATCCCCGGGATCTGGGTCAGCGTCTTTGTGAGAGCCGCCCGGCACAGGATCTCCTGCACGGAATTCATCAGCGCATAATTGGCATCCGCGTACAGGTACAGAACATTTCCTTCGATCCGATAGGTGATCTTTTCGATCCGCTCCGGCAGCGCTCTCTGACAATCGAGATCCGCCGGAACATTTCCCATCTTATCGAGCAGCTCCCGCACCAGCGCGTCTGTATCCGCCGTTTCCGTCCGGTACTCACTCCCGACAAGCTGGATCCCGGATGCGTTTAAATAGTAGATCGTATAGGCATTTCCGCTCTGCTCCACAGCTTTTTCCCCTGTACAGCCGCTCAAAGCAAACAGAAGTGCGAAGAGGAGAAAAAATGCCCGAATCTTCAACAATTTCTTCATTTTTCCCTCCTACGGAATATAGATGAGCGGGATCCGCACCATGAAGGTGCTTCCCTCTCCCTCGACGCTGTCCACCCGGATCGCGCCGTGATGCATCAGGACCACGCTTCTCGTGATCGCGAGTCCGAGGCCGGTACCTCCGGTCTCCCGGGACCGCGCCTTGTCCACGCGGTAAAAACGCTCAAAAACTCTTTCCTTAAATTCCGCAGGGATCCCGATCCCGGAATCTGCCACTTTCAGATAGAAGAACTTATGGTCAGCATCCAGCGTTACCCGGACCCAGCCATCTTCTTTGTTATACTTGACCGCATTCTCCACAAGATTGTTTATCGCCAGTGAGAACTTCACCTCATCGATATCCGCCGTGACATCGCGCTTACTCTCAAAGATCAGCTCAATGTTCCGTTTTCTGGCGATCGGGCGCAGGCGCTTTAAGACCATCTCGATCAGTCCGTTGATCTGGACCTGCGTGCAGGAAAGCTCCGAGGATGCCTTGTCCATCCGCACAAGAGTCAGAAGATCATCGATGATCTTGCTCTCCCGGTCGATTTCGTCCGAAATATCATGCATAAATTCCTGGTAAAGCTCCTTCGGCGCGTCCTCCATTCCCATCAGGGAATCCGCCAGGACACGGATCGACGTGATCGGAGTCTTGAGCTCATGGGAGACATTGGAAACAAATTCCTGCCTCGACTGATCCACAGCCTTTAGCTTCTCCAGCGTCTTATTGATCGTCCCGGAGATCTGCTTCGTCTCCCGGTATGCTTCCTCGTTGACATCCTCATCCAGATTTCCGTCACCCGCGCGCCGGATCGACGCGATCAGCGTTCCGAACGGCTTCATGATCAGGTGAACTGACAGGATTGTCACGATCAGTACGATGACGAAGATCATCATCTCGTACAGGGATGCCTTATCTTTCAGGCTCTCCTCCAGGCTGTACATGCTCTCCGTGGACGCGGTAACGATCATCACTCCGGCTGTCTTTCCCGTCGTGATCGTTCCCGTCTCCTGCTCAAATTCCGGGATCGGGATCGCCAGGACGAAGTAATGTTTCAGACTGTCGTACCGGCTCGTGTTCTCTCCCTGGAAACACCGGATCACCTCGTCCGAGATCAGCGTCTTTCCGTCAGAGATCGCGAACGTATCCTCAACGATCTTAAAGCCGGAATTTACGATCAGGATCCGCCCGCTGAAGATATCCGACAGGAGCGATAATTCTGTGTCGATGGCCGCATTATCCAGCGCGGAGTTTGTGAGATATCCGCTTCTCGACATCTTATTGCTCAGGATCTGACACTGGTTCTGGACATCGATGATTCTGCGCTCCACCTGCTCCTGCCGCGAGGAGCGGGCGAGAATCCGGCTCTCCACGAGGAGCGGGATCATACAGAATAAAACAGTCAGGATGATCAGAGGAAGTTTGACGCTCGGCGTATGTTTCCGGTAGATCTCCCGGATCCGTTCCCTAATTTTTCTCATGTTCCTCTTCCATCTTTCTTGTTGCCGTCAGCGCAAGGCTGCCCGGTCCGATATGGCAGGCAATGCTCAGGGAAAGCGGTGCCAGATAGATATCTGCGTCCGGGAATCGCTCTTCCACTTCCTTCTTAAACTCCAGAGCCGCCTCCTCGTTGTCCGAATGGGCGATCGCAAGGTGGCAGTCTTTGCACTCACTGTCATGAAGTCTCTCATCCAGCTCTTTCTGGATCGCATTCATCATCAGTGTCTTCGCCTGCTTCATCGTGCGGGCCTTTGCAAAGGAATCCAGCTTTTCTCCCAGGATAATCAGGACCGGCTTGATCCTTAAAAGTGTGCCGAGAGCCGCGGCCGCCGGTGTGATGCGTCCGCCTTTTTTCAGGTATTTCAGGGTGTCCACCGTGACAAAGATCACGGAATCAGCCACTGTCTCCTCCAGGCGCTTTTTGATCTGCGCGCCGTCCATTCCCATATCTGCCAGCATCATCGCGTCCTTCACGGACTGATACTGGGTCACGGAGATCCGGTGATTATCAACGACAAATACATTTCCCTCGTACTCGTCCTCTCCCGCCAGCATCATTGCAGTCGCGCAGGATCCGGAAAGTCCGGCGGACATCGGGATGTGGACGATCTGATCATACTCTTTTAACAGTTCATCCCACAGTTTCATGATGGAGTCCGGTGTCGGCTGTGAGGTCGAGATATCGGAATTGTCCTTCAGCCTCTGATAAAACTGCTCCTGGGTCAGTGTAATATCCTCATAATACGTTTCTCCATCTATCATAAACGGCATCGGCAGGACCGTGATCCCCATCTCTTTTGCCTGTGCCTGGGTGATCCCGCTGTTGCTGTCTGTAACAACTGCGATCTTCATACAAAATTTCCCCTTTCTGTTTCTCTTCGCCCGTTACTATATCATACGGATTTTTCCATTCAGAAAATTCCTACCTTTGAAAAGTAACCCTGTCCCGCTGCGTTTTTTCTTTTCTTCCACGCAGACAGACCTTCTTCTTATTTTAACCGATTTCCTATATAAATGGAAGTCCAAAACTACCCAAACTGTGGACGAATATTCAAAAATATGATATGCTGAGCAGTAAGCGAGTGCCAAACATGCTTGCATGTTTGGCACGAGCGGCGAAGCCGATTACGGCAGCTGCGCAGCAGCGCTTAGCACGAAGTGCGAGCCGTAATATGTTTGAGCAGTAAGTGAGTGAAAAACATGCTTGCATGTTTGGCACTTTATTTTAAATTCTGGAGGGAAAGGTTATGCCTTATTGTCCGAAATGTGATATGGAATTTGTTGAGGGGATCAAGGTCTGCAGCGACTGCGGCGGTCCTCTCGTGGAATCAAAAGAAGTCGCTGACGCGATGAAACAGAAAGAAAAAGAAGAACAGCTTGCCGTCATGGCGCAGGAGATGGACCCGTTCTCCGGTGAGATGGCCAAAACAGAAGACGCGGATCCCGACGAAATCTCTTCCGCCAAAAAGAAGCCGGCTGACGAGATCGTCCATGCCTACGTCGATAAAGGGCAGCGCTACGAGGACATGAGCTCCTCCGCATCCGCATTTTTCCTGGTCGGCGGGGTTCTCGCCGTGGGAGCAGCGCTCTGCCTTCTCGGCGTCTTCCATCTCCCGATGGAGGGATTCCAGAAATACATCTTTGAGGGGGCACTTGTCATTCTCGCCGTCGCCAGCCTTGTCGTCGCCGTCTCCTCAAGGAAACGCGCCGCCGAGTTAAAAGTGGAAGCCGACGACGAAAAACGGGAGACTCAGGAGATCATCGACTGGTTCTTAAAGAATTATTCCGCAAAAGAACTCGATGAGCAGCTCTTGATGGAAGATCCGGATCTTTCCGGTGAAGAGCTGAGTCTCAAGCGCTTCGAGCTGATCCAGGATTTCCTGATCACCGGCCGCGATATTCCGGACCAGGCCTACGCAGATTCGCTGTGTGAGATGCTGTACGCGAAGCTGTATGATGAGTAATTTTCCATTAGACAAAAAGGACTGTCTGGCTGATAATTTTTCAGTCAGACAGTTCTTTTATTTGATACTTTTCATGGTAGGAATTTTCTGAACTGAAAATTCTGTATGATACAGTTCTGGCCGCGGATTTCCTACCTGTCTTTTTCACCATTTCGGATATGACTCGTCACACGCTCTGCTCTACTCAAATTTCACGATTTCCTTCTTTAACCTCATCATGATCTTCTTCTCGAGCCGCGAAATATAGGACTGCGAGATTCCCATGAGATCCGCCACCTCCTTCTGGGTCATCTCCGCCCCGTCCTGGCGCTTTAGGCCGTAGCGCAGCTCCACGATCTTCCGCTCTCTCGGACTCAGCCGGCTCACCGCATTTTTCAGGAGATCCTTTTCCACCTCGTCCTCCATGTCCTTGTAGATCACATCCTCATCGGTGCCAAGGATATCCGATAAGAGCAGCTCATTTCCATCCCAGTCCACGTTTAACGGCTCATCGATGGAGACCTCCAGCTTCATCTTGCTGGTTCTCCTGAGATACATGAGGATCTCATTCTCGATGCATCTGGACGCGTAAGTCGCCAGCTTGATATTCTTCGTCGGATTGAACGTATTGATCGCCTTGATGAGACCGATCGTCCCGATAGAGATCAGGTCTTCGACCCCGACGCTCGTGTTGTCAAATTTCTTTGCTATGTAAACGACCAGACGGAGATTGTGTTCGATCAGCTCTGATTTTGCCTCTTTTTCCTCCTCCGTTCCAAACTTATTTAACGCCTCCGTCTCCTCCTTCAAGGACAGCGGTGCCGGGAGGATATCCGCGCCTCCGATATAATGGATTTCCCCGCGCTCCGGCCGGATCATTGTCCGGAATCCCATCACTTTTTTTAACCGAAACCGGTTTGGCATAGAAATTCTCATGATCATACTCATTTTCTCCCTTTCATAACTTATCAGTGAAAAGACTTTCCGGCAGGATCATCGTAAAATCTTTTCTGAAAAACAGCGGTTCCTTCGAGACAGCCACGACCGGTCTGTCAATCCGGACACTCCTGTTTTCTCCGTCCATGATCTCCATCCGGTCGAACAGGATCCCCGGAAGCATTCCGCTTTTTGTCCCTACCGCCCGGTACGGGATCATCAGGACGCCTGCCGGCTCGCTCCCAAACTCTTTCGCATCTGCCGCTGCGATAATGCTGACCGGCTTTCCCGTCACAGGTTCCACGAGACGATTCCCGGAATCCTCCATCGCGGTAAACTCCTTTGATCGTCCGTTCAGAAAAAGTCGGACCTGATACCTCATTTTTCCGATCACCGGCCGCTTCACGAGCGCCTCCGCAAAGAAGCGGACTCCCGCACAGAAAAATCCCATAAACAGAAGACTTTTCCACCCGGTGAGAAAGCAGCGCTCCCGCAAGACCGCAAGACCGCTCTGCAGGATCCCCGCTGACAAGACCAGCAGCCCAAGCTCCTTTCCCCTTTGAAAGAACGCTTTTTTCCATCCGGACACTCTTTTTGGGGGAAGCGCAGCCGTTATAATCAAAAAACCGTTTATCAGAACTTTTCCGCTTTCCCAGAAAATCCAGACCGCCAGGCTTCTTCCCGTAATCCGTGCTGCGATTCCTGACAGCTCAAGGCAGGAAACTGCGGTCCCGCAAAGTCCGCCTGCAATTCCCGCCGCCAAAAGCCGGAAAACAGAAATCTTCTTTCTCCCGAGCACCGCCGCCAGCCACAGGATCAAGACATCCCGGTACGCCTCTTCCAGAAAAAAGAGATCGGCGTACCATTCATATTCCACCGGGATTCCCCCTTTCCGCATTCCGGACCGTCAAAGACCGCCCATACTGCGTCAGACAGGATTTTCAGTTCCGATCATCCGTCCCCGAAATCCTGATATCGTTTTCCAACAGTATACCTGTCTTCCTATCCGGAATTTGTCAAAGCGGGGACGCGAACCCTGGAAACTCATCGGGTTCTTCCAACAGGTTCTTCCCTGTTTTTTCGTAAAAATTGGAAATTTTCGCTGATATTTGCAGGATCTGTGAAAACAGAAGAAAAAAAAATGCGGATCCAGACATTTTCCTGTCGGGATCCGCGATGAATTTTTATAGAAGTGATGTATAAAATCTCAGCCATGCTGTGCCTTTTAGTTTCACAGGAAGTTCCATCGGAATTTTCTATGAAACCAAAAAGACCCGGGAAGATTTCTCTCCCTGGGTCCTCATATGTTCATCCTTACTGTTTTTAAGCAGCTTGTCCATTCTCAGGATCTTATCTGCGGTTCTTTAAGAAATCCGGGATGTTGATCTGAGTCTCGCCGCGCTGTGCCGGACGGTAAACCGGTGCGTTTCCGGTCGGAATATTGTACTTCGGAGCAGACTCTGTTGTAGCTGCTGCCTCAGACGGAACTTTTACGGTCGGAGCAGTTCTCTGGATCGGAGCCTGCTGAGCCGGAACTTTTGTCTTATAGTTTGTAAAGTCCTTCATTGCGCGCTCAACCGGTGTGTTTGCGCCGTGAGCGTCAAGACCTGTCGCGATAACAGTGATCGTTACCTCGTCCTCTGCGTTCTCATCGTACATTGCACCAAAGATGATGTTTGCATCATCACCTGCGAGCTCCTGAACATAACCGGCAGCCTCGTTTGCCTCGATCAGGCTGATATCACCGGAAATGTTGATGATCACGTGGGAAGCGCCCTCGATCGTTGTCTCAAGAAGCGGGCTGGATACAGCCTGTTTTACAGCCTCGAGTGCCTTCTCGTCGCCCTTCGCCTTGCCGATACCGATATGTGCGATGCCCTTGTCTGTCATTACAGTCTGAACATCTGCGAAGTCAAGATTGATAAGACCCGGAACGTTGATCAGATCTGTGATTCCCTGTACAGCCTGAAGAAGGACCTCATCGGCTTTCTTTAATGCATCCGGCATGGTTGTCCGTCTGTCAACGATCTCAAGGAGACGGTCGTTCGGGATTACGATCAGAGTGTCAACTGCGTTCTTTAAGTTCTCGATTCCCTTTAACGCGTTGTTCATTCTCTGTCTTGCTTCAAAACGGAACGGCTTTGTTACAACGCCGACTGTCAGAATTCCCATATCTTTCGCGATCTGAGCGATCACCGGAGCTGCACCGGTACCGGTTCCGCCGCCCATACCACAGGTAACGAATACCATATCGGCTCCCTTTAATGCCTGGGAGATCTCCTCCTGGCTCTCCTCGGCTGCCTTCTCACCGATCTCCGGTTTTGCACCGGCGCCAAGTCCTTTTGTGAGCTTCTCACCGATCTGCATAGCAGTCGGAGCTTTACAGAACTGAAGCGCCTGTTTATCTGTGTTGATACCGATAAACTCAACGCCCATAATATTTTCTTCTACCATGCGGTTTACCGCGTTATTTCCGGCGCCGCCGACACCGATCACAAGAATTCTTGCGGCATTCTCTGCCTCGTTTATCTTAATCTCTAACAAGAATGTCTCCTCCTTTAATATCTATCAATCTATTATATTTTCATTAGCATGGCATAAAAATCCCAAGTTAATCTAACATATATCATATTTGATTTTTTGAAAAATATCAACCTTTAATTTATGGTTTTTTGATGGTTTTTTTTAGTTTTTCTTCACGAAACGGTATGTCGGGCTGGAATTCGTCTCATCGTAAGTATCCAGATACAAAGTACCGGAGAGACCGGAAAGTTCCGGCATGATATCATGAAGTTCCGCGATCTTTCCGTCGAGGCTGTCAGAGTTCCCGAGTTCCACCGTAATATCTCCCATCACAAGCTCCGCCTCTTTGTAGCTGCTGTAATTGATCCTGTCCACCTGGATGCCGCTGACGTTCAGTACCTGCGTCAGATTTAAGATCTCTCCGAAGATATCCTGATCCGCCACAGGAAGCGGCTGGTGCAGGACGATATGTCCGAACTCCAGCCCGGTGATCACCGGAACTCCCGGAAGCTGTTCAGAAGAACTCTCAACGATGATCCCGTCCTTATCAAAGTACATATAGCTGCTCATATAGGAAACGCAGCCCACAACGCTCTTCTCGAAAACAACGACCTCCACCTTCGTGGGACTCTTGAAATTGATCTTGTATTCCTCGATGAACGGAATGGACTTATGTTCCTTAAACCGGTTCTGATAGTAGCAGAACGCAGAATTTCTCGACCATTTCCCGTCAAACAAAAGCGACTCGATCTGTTCCTTTGTATATTGTTTGTTGCCGCTCACTTCCACATCCTTGATGCGGACCGAAAAGATGAGGACGAGAAGAATGATGAGGATTCCCAGAATCACCCCGAGAATGATCCCCTTCTTTCTTCCGCCTCTCCTATGATACATTCCAAAACCGCTGCTGCTCCTTCTCCCGAAATGGATCCCGAAGCCGCGCCTTCCAAAACCAAGTCCTCTTCTTCTAAATAACATTCCTCTCACCCGTTATCTGCCTGATCGCAACCTGCTGTACCGGGAAGTATTTCCGGTACACAACCGCCGCATGATCTCTTTTTCTTAAAGAATATTCTCTTCAATGTCCGCTCCCAGTATTCTGAGATCTCTTCCGATATCTTCATATCCGCGCTTTAAGTGTCCCCGGTCCGAGACCACGCTGAGTCCGTCTGCCGACAGAGCTGCGACGAGAAGCGCTGCTCCGCCGCGAAGATCCGGTGTCTCGACAACTCCGGGAAGAAGCGGATATCTTCCTTTTATTATAGCTGTATCTCCGTGAACCGATACATCGGCTCCAAAAGACGCAAGACGCACCGCCGCCTCGAATCTCGCCTCGTATACGGTCTCCCGGATCTGGCTCTCCCCGGTTCCCGACGCCTCCGCCGCGAGAAAGACCGACTGCAGATCCGTCGGAAATCCCGGATACGGTCCGGTATCGATCGTGATCCCGGCCGGGCGCCGTTCCATCACCATGCGGATCCTCGCCTTCGGACCGGCTGCCCCGAAGATCCGGAGTCCGGCCCCCATTTTCCGGAGTGCCTTTAACGGTTCCACCAGGACGACCGGCTCCACTCCGGTGATCTCGATCTCGCCGCCGGATGCCGCTGCCGCCGCCAGGTATGTCCCGGCGCAGATCCTGTCTCCCGCTGTCACATGGTTTGTCGGAAAGAGCTTTTCCACTCCAGTCACCGTGATGGTCCCGGTCCGCTCCCCGCTGATCTTCGCTCCCATGGACCGCAAAAATCCGCAGAGTTCCGCGATCTCCGGCTCCCGCGCACAGTTGAGGAGTTTCGTCGTACCGGACGCCAACACAGCAGCCATCACCGCATTCTCCGTCGCCCCGACACTCGGATATGGAAAACGGAATGTTGTTCCGCAAAACGTTTCCGCCTTTGCAATCAGCATTCCGCCATCATCAAGTATCTCTGCTCCCATTGCCCGGAGCACATCCAGATGAAAATCGATCGGACGTTTTCCGATCACGCAGCCGCCCGGATACCAGGTCGTCACCTCCCCGCCTCTGGAAAGCAGCGGTCCTAAGAGCAGACTGGAAGACCTCATCTTCCCCACTGTCTCCTTCGGGATCACTGTCCCCGAAAGCCCTGAGGCATCGATCATAAGAACATCATCCTCAAAGATCACCCGGCATCCCAGGTCTCTGATGATCTCCGCCATGAGGAACACGTCCGAGATTCTCGGAACATTCCGGATCTCGGTGCATCCTTCCGTGAGGAGACTCGCCGCCATCATCGGCAGTACTGCATTTTTTGAACCCTGGATCTTTATTTTTCCACGCAGAGGCCTGAGCCCCTGAACTTTATATACCTGCAAACCGATTCCCCCGCATATGCCGCTATAAAACAGTATATGCGGAAAAATATTTTTTGTTCCTGTTCTGCGCCTTACATTTTCAGGACGCTTACGCCTGTTCCAGCCGGATCCGGTTGGACACGCTCAGGACCATTCCCATTTCCACCATCAAAAACAGGACCGACGTACCTCCGTAACTGATAAACGGAAGTGTGATACCTGTGTTCGGGATCACGTTGGTAACAACGGCGATGTTTAAGACAACCTGGATCGCGATATGCGCCAGGACGCCTGTCACCAGCATCGCACCGAACAGATCCGGCGCGTTTCCCGCAATGACAAGGAAACGGTACAGCATGAAGAGGAACATGAAGATCACGGCGATCGCGCCGAAAAGTCCCAGCTCCTCACAGATCACCGCAAAGATCATATCATTCTGCGGCTCCGGAAGGAAACTTAATTTCTGGATACTCTGTCCGAGCCCCTTTCCGAGAAGTCCGCCGGAACCGATCGCATAAAGTCCCTGTAAGACCTGATATCCGCCGGACTTCGGGTATGCCTCCGGATTTTTCCATACCAGGATTCTGCTCAGCTGGTAGGAGTGAAGGATTCCCGCTTTCTCCATGGCGATGGCCACAGGGGGGGCGAATACGATCACGACGATCAGCACCACCACGACCAATATAAACGGCCATTTTCTCTTGCATGCGACAAACATCATCACAAAAGCGATCCCGCAGATGATGATACCGGAACTCAGGTTGTTCAGCATGACAAAGAGTGCCAGCGGTCCGAGCAGCACCGCAAGCATTCCCCACACGCGCCATTCATTGATCCGTTTTCCAAGTCTCGTGATGACGACCGCAAGAAACAGGATCATCACGATCTTTACGAGCTCTGCAGGCTGGAAACGCAGAGATCTTGTTCCCAGCCATCTTTTTTTACCGTTTACTGCGATTCCCAGCGGAGTAAAGGTTACGAGGAATTCGCAGATGTAGGATACGACCACTGCCGGAACGGCAAACTTCGCAAAAAAGTGGTAGTCGATCTTTGAGATGATGAGCATCATGATGAATCCCACAACGGCGATTCCTCCCTGACGTATCATATAGTAGGTGGACGGCTGCCCGCTCACCTGCGCATTGTACGCACTGGAGCTGTAGATCATGATCAGTCCGAATGCCGTCAGGAAGATGATGACCACAAGAAGGTCATAATCATAGAAGCGGCGGGCTTTCTTTTTCCGTCTTTCCTCTTCCTGTTCGGGCTCTCCCCGCATCTGCATCTGCTGTCTGCGGAGCATCTCCTGCCTCTCCTGCATTTCCTGGCGCTGCTGCATCAGAAGCTGTTCCCGGCGCTGTCCTTCCTGCTGGCGTTTCGCCCGTTCTCTTTCGATCTGCTGGCGCTCCACCTGCTTTCCGGACATCTGCTGGCGCTGCATTTGCTGACGTTTTGCCTGCTGGCGCTGTACCGCCTGTCTCTGTGCCTGTGCCCTGCCGCCGGCTTTTCGAACCTTTTTTCGAGCCACGCTAAGCCTCCATTACAGGGCGTTGACGCATTCCTTAAAGATCCGTCCACGCTCCTCAAAGTTCTTGAACATTCCCCAGCTGGCGCATGCCGGGGAGAGCAGCACATAATCGCCTGCATTTGCGTAGGAAGCACATACCTGAACAGCTTCCTGCATATCTTCCGCGTACATGATATCGGTGATACCATGTTTCTTCGCGCACTCAGCGATCTTATCTCTCGTCTGACCGATGAGAACGAGATAGCGGACTTTTCCGTCAAAACTCTCGATCCACTCGTCGTACTCGGAATGCTTATCATATCCGCCCGCGATCAGAAGTGTCGGTCCCGGCATCGCCTTGATAGCCTGGATCGCTGCATCCGGGTTTGTTCCCTTGGAGTCGTTATAATAAGTAACGCCGAAACGTTCTCTCACATACTCAATCCTGTGCTCGACTGCCTTGAATTCCTTGCACGCCTCGCGGATCATATCCATCGGGACACCTAAACGGATCGCGATCGCAACAGCTGTCATCACATTCTCATGGTTATGTCTTCCGATGATATTTAATTCGTTGACGTCAAGGACTTTCTCGCTCTTTCCGTCATGACGGTAGATGATGAGATCGCCGTCCATGAAGATGCCCTCGTCGAGCTTCTCCTTGCTGCTGAAGTAGAGGACCTTGCACTTTAAGGTCTTTCCGAACTCTCTGAGGACCGGATCCTCGTAGTTTAATACGCAGGTATCTTCCTCTGTCTGATTTCTTGTAATTCCTTCCTTTACCTGAATATAGCATTCCATCGTCTTATGGCGGTCCAGGTGGTCCGGAGTGATGTTTGTGATCGCGGACACGTTCGGATGGAAGTCCATGATCGTCTCGAGCTGGAAGCTGGAAACCTCAGCGACTGTCACGGACTCATCAGTTGTCTCGAGTGCGTGGGCAGTATACGGATCTCCGATATTTCCTACTACGAATACGCTCTTATAAAACTTCTTCATGATCTCTCCGGTGAGCGCTGTCGTCGTTGTCTTTCCGTTTGTACCGGTGATCGCGGCAAGTTTTCCCTTTGAGCAGTGGTAAGCGAGCTCGATCTCACTCCAGATCGGGATCTTCGCCTCGTCGATCACCGCAACGAACGGTGCCTCAAGCGGGATGCCCGGGCTGATCACGCATAACTCTACCCCTGCAAGGTCTGTCTTTTTCAGTTCTCCGAGAACGATGGTCACTTTCGCGCCTTCGTCAAATTTTGCTTTCAGTTTTTCTTCGGAAAGTTTCTCATTTCCATCATAAAGGATCACTTCGCCGCCCTGGGCAAGCAGAAGTTTTGCTGCGGAAATACCGCTGATCCCTGTTCCTGCAACTAATACTTTCTGTGACATGGTTTCTCCTCCTATATGTTTATAATCCCAGATAGGCAACCAGGCAAAGGATTGCCGTAATGATCGAGAATACTGCGACAACTCTCGTCTCGGACCATCCGCAGAGCTCAAAGTGATGGTGGATCGGAGCCATCTTGAAGATCCTCTTTCCGCCGGTCTTTTTAAAGTATGTGACCTGGATGATCACGGAAAGGACCTCCACCAGGTAGATCAGACCGACAAGTGCGATAAAGATCGGCATCTGCATCATAAACGCGCTGGATGCCACGAAACCGCCGAGAGCCAGGGAACCTGTATCTCCCATAAAGACCTTCGCCGGATATACGTTGAACAGTAAAAATCCCAACAGACTTCCGACTACCGCACCGGTGATCGGGCTGATCCCGCTGTCCTCGCCGATCGCGACCACTGTAAAGAAGGTCGCTACGAGGATCGTCACGCTCGTGCAGAGTCCGTCGAGTCCATCCGTAAAGTTTACGCCGTTGTCTGTACCGAGAACGATAAAGAATACCGCCGGGACAAACAGCCAGCCGAGATTCAGATAATATCCGTTCTCAAATCCGCCGGTGAACGGGATCAGCATTCCTGTTCCCACATCCCCGGAGGTCATCAGATAATAGGTGAAGATCCCGGTAATGATAAACTGACCGATGAGTTTCTGGATCGGATTCAGTCCTTCCGACCGCTTCATGACGATTTTGATGTAGTCGTCCAGGAAACCGATGATCCCGAATCCGACTGTCACGAACAGGATCGGAATGATCCTCGGATAGCTCTTGATATAGAATAAGGATGTGATCACGGTCGCCGTGAGAATAATGAGTCCTCCCATTGTCGGAGTTCCCTGTTTCTTTAAATGGCTCTGCGGGCCGTCATCGCGGACCTGCTGCCCGAATTTCAGGCGGTGAAGGAAAGGGATCACCACCGGGCAGAGCGCCGCGCTGATCGCAAAGGCGATAATGATCGCCAGGATTGTCTCATTTACCATACTGAACCTCATATTTCCAGTTGCACCTCATACTTCCTATGTAAATATCGCGGGACCGGCCTGTTTTTCATCACATTTTCCGGTCTGCCGCGTAAATAGTATACGTCCTTTTCTCTTAATAATCAATCGAAATTTGTATCTGTTCCGTACCTTCACGCCCACGCGCAAAAATTCATTCCGGATCGGCAGGATCCACTCTTTCCACATCCAGATACGGCAGGATATTTGAAAAGATATCCGCGATCACCGGAGCCGCGATCGTGCCGCCGTAATAGATCCCCACCGGCTCATCGATCGTGATCAGGGCGATCACCTGAGGATCATCCGCCGGCGCGAAACCCAGGAAAGAAGAAATATACTTCTTTAAGCTTCTCGGGAGCTTTTCGGATGTCGCCGTCTTTCCGCCGATCCGGTATTCCGGGAGCTTTGCTCGTTTTCCGCTACCCTCCGCTACCACCTGCTCTAAAATATAGCGCATGGTCTCACTCGTGGATCCCGATACGACGCCGGTCCTTTCCGGGTAAGAAAATGTCCTGTAAAACATCCCGTCCGTGCTCTCCGCACTGACCGCGAAGTGCGGTGTGATCCGCCTTCCCCCGTTTATGATGGAGGAGGCCGTCGTGATGAGCTGGATGGGTGTGATCTGGAAAGACTGACCGAAGGAAACCGTCGCAAGTTCGACTAACCCCATATTTTCCTTTTTATGCATGATCGTCGCCGCCTCGCCCGGAAGATCGATCCCGGTCTTTCCGAGAAGTCCGAACTGTTCAAAATAGTGGTAGAACGAATCCACGCCGAGTCTCTGTCCCACGTCGATGAATACCGGATTGCAGGAATTCATCGCGCCCTGGAGGAATGTCTCCGCACCATGTCCGCCGACTTTATGGCAGCGGATCTTCCGGTCCTCCACGATCCGGAATCCCGGACAGGAAAATTTATCGTCCAGATGGACCACTCCGGCCTCAAGTCCGGCAGCGGCTGTGATGATCTTAAATGTGGATCCCGGCTCATACGTATCGTTGATACAGCGGTTCCTCCACATTTTGTTCCGCGCATCCTGAAGCTCTGCCCCTGTGAGTCCGCTGCTTTCCCCGCTCAATGAAAACGGGGCGTTCAGGTCAAATTCCGGCGCATTCACCATCGCGTAGATCTCTCCGTTCTGAGGATTCATGATGATGATGGAGACCGCCTTTGCACCTTTTTTCTCCATGACCTGGTATGCAGCCTGCTCCGCGTACTTCTGGATATTCACATCCAGACTCACGGTCAGGGTATTTCCGGGGATCGGTTCCACCCGCTCCTCCGCGGCATTTTGAAGTTCTGTCCCTTTCGCGTCTGAGAGTGCCAGAATCAGACCGTCCTGTCCCTTCAGATATTTCTCGTACATGACTTCCAGACCGATGATCCCCTGATTGTCCGCCCCTGTAAATCCAAGAACTTTGGATGCGAGACTTCCGTAAGGATAATAGCGCCTGTAGTCCTCATCGACTTTTACGCCGGAAAGTCCGAGATTCATGATCTCGTCCCCCACCGACTTTTCCACATTCGTCCGGATGATCTCCCTGGAAGACCACTTTTCCACTTTTTTCCGGACTTCCTCCTCGGAAAGATCCAGTATCCGCGCAAGCTCCCGGATCACTTTCTCCGGCTCCTTCACCTGATTGTAGATCACGGACACCGTGCAGACCGTCCGGTTCGCCGCGATCACGGTCCCGGTCCGGTCCACGATCTCACCCCTGGCGGCCTTGATGGTCCGCTCCCGCTCATGGAGCGCATCCGCCATTTTGCTGTAATGATCCGATCTTGCGATCATCAGGAACCCCAGCTGTCCGCATAAGCCTGTCATCAGGAGTGCCGAGATCACAAAAACGACCAGGATTTTTTTCCTGTGATATGTCAGAAATTCCGCCATCTCCAAAACTTTCAATAAAAAGTCTTGGTAACTAATATACGGGACTTCCCGTTTTATCATGCGCAAAAATCCATGTTCTCAGCTTCCGGTCTGCATTTTCCTCTTTCCCGTTCGATCCGCTACATCGCAAGGAATCCGGCCAGAGCCCGTTTCGCCCCGGTAAGTCTCTCCTCAAACTGCGGATAAAAATCCTCTTCTTTTTTATAAGGAGACAGGTAAAACTGCCGGATCAGATACAGGCTGATCGTCTTCGCAGCCTGTCCGGACGTATCTTTCCCGATCACGCGCTCCAGATCCTTTAAAAAATAATGCCAGGTACAGACAAAAGCGTCATAGCGCTTTGGCTCCGGCATATCGATCCATTTCCTGACTTTTACTTTGGCGCGGGTCTCCTTCGCACACTCGTAGACCTGTAAAAAATAGCGGAATCCGCCGTCCTCATAGATCCTTCCGAGAGGAAACAGTCGGCAGATCCCCGGACGGCACGCATGGATCGTGCATCGTCCATTTGCGTCCAGAAAAGAACAGGTCTCTTCCTCACCGCTCATTTTAAGGTTCGGGAGAATGATCCCGTCCACCACATTTAACTCCAGCGGTCCCGCCAAAAGCGCCTCAAACGTTTTTCCGGTCCCGGCTGTCATGCGGTACGCGTCAAAAGGATCGAGGACCACGGAGGTCCCCATCCCGGTACAGCAGGCGTGGCAGCCCTCGCACCCGGCGCAGTCCGCCTTCACCATATCATCCAGGCCATAGAGTTTTCCGTCGGAAACCTCTGCCATATCCATCTCTCTGTTCATCGTCTTCTCCCCACGTGGCAAAACACGCTCCGCGCATTTCCCCATTATTGTGACAGCAGCCAGAGCCCTGCGCATTGCGCGGACTCCGGCTTATCGTTTGCGTAATTCCATGCAGCAGGCATAAGCTGACCGGTCTTCACCGGAATTACTGTGCAGCCTGCGTCGTCTCCATCGTCTCTTCCGCTCCGTCCTGCACAGTCTCCGTCTCCTGAACGGCTTCCATGCTCTGGGCTTCCGCTGTGCCCGCATCTGAACCATCGGAAGTGTCCGCCGGCATATCATCCGGCAGCCCGAGACCGTCATCAAACGGGACCACTTCATCCTGCGGTGTTGTCTCCTGCGGGATCACATTTCCGTCAGCGTCCGTCGGCGCTTCTGTCTCCGCCTCAGTCTCTCCTGTTCCGGGCTCCAGTCCGCCTTCATTGTTGTTCGTGATCCCCTCACTCTGGTCCGCGAGACTTGCGTCCTCCGCCGCGGTATCCGTATCCGGGAACACATTCAGGTAAGGAAGAGCCTCCGTCATGATCTTCTGGAAAATCTCTGTAGCGAATGTACTGTGCGCCTGCTCTTTTCCCGGAAGGTTCGGGGTATCGATGACCACATATACAAGAAGCTGCGGATCATCCGCCGGTGCAAAGCCGCAGAAAGATACGAGATAGTTGTGTGCGGAACGCGGAAGCTTCTCCGCTGTTCCTGTCTTTCCGCCAACCTTATATCCGGCAACACGTCCCGCTTTTCCGGTTCCTTCCTCGTCATCGACGGTCATGAACAGTGCATGACGGATAAATTCGCTGGTGGACTCGGATACCGTCTCCCGAACCAGGTTCGGCTCGATCTTTCTGACGACTGATCCCTGATCATTCACGATCTGTTTTACCACATGCGGTTCATAGTAGGAACCGCCATTGATGACAGAGGCGAATGCCGCTGCCATCTGGATCATCGTGCAGTTATAACTCTGTCCAAAAGAGTTTACCGCAAGGTCCGTCGGTCCCATATTGTCGGAATTGTAGATCAGTCCGTACGCCTCACCCGGAAGATCAATCCCGGTCTTCTGACCCATACCGAATAATTTCTGATATTTCGCAAAGCGCTGGATCCCGAGTTTTGCCGCGATCTGCATCATGACATCGTTGCAGGATTTCATCAGGGACTGCTCTACCGTGAGGATCCCGTGTCCATAGATGCTGACACATTTGATCCTGTATCCGCCGACATCCTGTCCGCCGT
The DNA here is from genome assembly GCF_045062245.2 of Pilosibacter rotomagensis. NCBI lineage: Bacteria > Bacillati > Bacillota > Clostridia > Eubacteriales > Clostridiaceae > Pilosibacter > Pilosibacter rotomagensis. The sequence continues at coordinate 2,675,116 of NZ_CM170323.1, forward strand.
CACAGAGGAATGTATCGTTTTGTCCGATCACGCCCTCCTCCAGACCGGCTGCAACTGTCATCGGCTTCGCCGGGGAACCCGGCTCGTAGGTATCGTTTACACAGTAGTTTCTCCACATCTGGTTCCAGGCATCCATCCTGCCTTCATCCGTCATGGCAGCGATCTCCTCCTGGGAGTAGGCGCTGCTCAGATCTCTCGGATTATTCAGGTCGAATCTCCTGTTGGAGGACATGGCAAGGATCTCGCCGTTTCTCGGGTCCATGGCGATGACAGCCGCGGTCTTGCTTCCGATCCCGCTCATCCACTCATCGATATATTTTTCCACGATGCGCTGGATGTTCACGTCGATGGTGGAAACGATCGTGTTTCCGTTCTCGGCGGACTTGATGACCTTCTCCATGTTGGCCTCATCATCCAGATAGCCGTACTCTCTTCCGTTTGTTCCTGTCAGCTGGTCGTTGTAATACTGCTCGATCCCGCCGCTTCCCTGTTTTCCGTTATCATAGGAAAAGCCGATCACATTGCAGGCCAGCGTGTTGTACGGGTAAAATCTCCGGTACTCATCCTCAAACCAGACACCTTTGACCTTCTTTCCGCTGTCATCCTTCGACTTTGCGTAGGCATCGTTCAGTTCCTTCTTCTTTGCCTCGAATTCTTCCTTCTTATCCGCAGAGATCTGCTTCTCATACGGCACATAGTAGGAATTCTCGTTTGCGGAGATCACAGCCATCAGGTCCGCCCGGTCGTACCCGAACACCTCGCAGAGGGCGGACACCGTCGGCTCCAGATAGTTATCCTTATCCTGGTTGATCTGATTCGGGTCGAGGATCAGGTTGTAGACCTTCTCGCTCGTCGCCAGATACGTTCCGTTTCTGTCCACGATATCACCGCGGCGGTACGGGATCGTCCGGCTGTCGTAGGAGGAATGCTGGTTCAATACGATCTGGGTGTAGTCTGCGTTTTTATCCTTGATCATCCGGTATAAAACAACGACAAGACCAAACAAAGCCAGCGTCGTTACGAGAACCGTAACCGCCAGCTTTTCTTTCATACTCATGGTAAAAACTCTTTTATTATTACCGTTCCGGGATGTCTTCATACTGTCTTACATACTCGCTTTCCGTCTTATTGTATAAGCGGACCTGGTCCTTATTGGCATAAACCATTCCCAGCTCCTCTGTTGCTACCTTATACACATAATCCAGGTCCACCGACGTGTTGATCCTTGTAAGAAGGGCGTCGTTGTCCCCTTTCAGCTTTTCAATACTCTCCTCCAGGCTTTCAATGTGATTCAGTCTCGCCGTCACGGAAGACTGGAGCTTTAAATAGCTCACACAGATATACAGCGTGCAGATCATAGCCGCTGTCAGCAGTAATACGGAAAAAAGATTCATCTGAAGCGCTTTTTCCTGATTTCTCCGAACTGTAACGGTATGGGATGAATTCCGTTTCTTCTGCTTTCTTCTTTCCTGCCCCTCATACTGCGGAGCACGCTCGATCTTGCGGACAGTATTTCCCTCTACATATTCGGTTGCCTGTGGGGCTCTTCTCCGTCTCCTTGCTGCCATACCATCACTTCCTTTCTAAAAATGGCTGTAACTGCTCAGTATCTTCACAGTTATATAGGATTCTTCTTTTGCGATGCTCTCTAGCTTCTCTCAAACACACGAAGCTTCGAGCTCTTTGATCTTCTGTTCTCTTCCAGTTCCTCTTCCGACGGGACGATCGGTTTTCTCGTCACGACACGGCCTTTGCTCTTTCTTCCGCACACGCACACCGGGAAGTCCGGCGGGCAGATACATGGATTTTCATTGGTCCGGAATCTCGTCTTTACGATCCTGTCCTCCAGAGAGTGGAACGTAATAATCGAGAGGCGTCCACCCGGATTTAAGAGATCAATCATCGTGTCAATGGAATCGTTCAACACATCCAGCTCATGGTTCAGTTCGATGCGGATCGCCTGGAATGTCCGTTTTGCCGGATGTCCGCCCTCTGCGCGGATCTTTGCAGGGATCGCACCGCGGATGATCTCCGCGAGCTGCAGTGTCGTCTCGATCGGGTGGATCTCCCGCTCTCTCACGATATGCTTCGCGATATTCTTCGCAAAGCGGTCCTCACCGTAATCGCGGATGATCTTATACAACTCCATCTCGCTGTATCCGTTTACGATGTCCGCCGCTGTCTTATCGTTTCTCTGGTCCATTCTCATGTCCAACGGGGCATCCTCCCGGTAGGAGAATCCACGGTCCGCCGTGTCTAACTGGTAGGAAGACACGCCAAGATCCAGGTAAATGCCGTCCACCTTTTCGATTCCAAGGTTAAAGAGCACTTCCCGGATATTTTTGTAGTTGCTTCTGACGATCGTCACTTTATCTTTAAATGGGAGAAGGCGCTCTGTCGCAGCCGCGATCGCGTCCGCGTCCTGATCGATCCCGATCAGGCGTCCGTTTTCGCCAAGTCTCCTCGATACTTCGTATGCATGTCCGCCGCCGCCCAGTGTTCCGTCCACGTAAATACCGTCCGGTTTTACGTTCAGACTGTCGACGGTCTCCATCAGCAGGACTGATTTGTGTTCAAAAATCATATGCCAAGACCTTCCATATTTTCTGCAATTTCTTCCATGTCATCATAGACATTCTTCTCGTTCCAGACTGCCTTATTCCAGATCTCGATCCGGCTTCCGACGCCAACTAAGACAACGTCTTTTTCCAGATGTGCGAATTCTCTTAAAACAGAAGGGATCAGGATCCTTCCCTGCCTGTCCACCTCGCAGGCGCAGGCTCCTGCCAGGAAAAATCTTGAAAACTTTCTGGCATTGGCATTCGTAAGAGGAAGTGCGTGGAGTTTTTCTTCAAAGGATTTCCATTCGGAATTTTCGTACACGAAGAGACACCCGTCCAATCCCTTTGTCACAACGAACTCATCGCCCAGCTGCTCACGGAATTTGGAAGGGACGATCAGACGACCTTTTGCATCGATTGTGTGACTGTACTCCCCTATGAACATGACTCTCCCCGTTGGACGGCGACTGTTTTTTATCCACCGATCCACCATTTTAAACCACTTTTATCCACTTTCCACCACTTCTAATGTAATCTTAGTACATTTACTTTAAAATAGCAAGGAATTTTTCACTTTTTCATGTATAAAAGGAGGTGCGCTTTTTTAGTTATCCACATGCCGGGGAAACGGTGTAAAACCGGATATTTTCAGAGTTTTCCACAGAAAAGATCCCATATGTGCCGGATATAACTGCGCCGGATCCCTCTGCCTGTGACTGATTTCACACCTAGGCAAAGGAATTTTCCTGATGAAATGAAAAAAGCTGCCCATCCGGACAGCTTTTTTCATTTCATCAGGTGTATATTCGATTTTTATGTACTGCGGACTTTAATATCCCGCATCCATATACTCTTCGATCAGCCGGTCAAGCTCCACACTATACCGGTAGATCAGATCATATGCCTCTTTTCCATCAATGCTTCCGTTCAGGCGTTTTCTCGCCTCTTCGATCCGATTTACCAGTTCTTCCCTGCTCTCCATATCAGTTTGCTCCCTTTCTCTGGGCGAACGCTTTTCTCCTGTGGTAGATCAGTACCACAAGAGATACCGTCGCCAGCACAACAGATAACGCCTGGGATACCGCAATCCCGGTACCCGGTATCAGGAGAGAATCCGTCCGCAGGCCTTCGATCCATGTTCTTCCGATCCCGTATCCGGCAAGATAGATACAAAGCATTTCCCCCGTGAACGTTTTCCGTTTGCGGAACCAGAGCATAAACATCAGAAGTCCGAAATTCCACAGTGATTCATAGAGGAACGTCGGATGGACCTGAATGTACTCGATCCCGTTGTCAAGGATCAGATGGTCGAGGAGGTTCTGTGAGATCATGCTTTCATTCACGATACTACGTTTGAGCCGCATGGCAAACAGACAGTCCGTATAACGGCCAAAGGCCTCGCAGTTCACAAAGTTTCCCCATCGTCCGATCATCTGTCCGGTTACAAGTCCGAGGCAGGCGCTGTCTGCCATGGACAAAAAGGAAAGATGGCGTTTTTTCGTAAATACGAGCAGCGTCAGGATCCCGGCGATCACTCCCCCGTAGATCGCAAGTCCGCCTTTCCTTAAATTCACGATCTCCAGCAGGTGGTCTTTGTAATATCCCCACTGAAAGAAAACATAGTAGATCCGCGCTCCGATGATGGAAAAGATAATCCCGTAGAGTGCGAAATCAACATAAATATCCGGATCCTGTCCCCTGCGCTTCGCGTCGGACTGGGCGACCAGAAGTCCCATGATCATACCGATCCCGATGATCAGCCCGTAGTATGCGAAGGAGATCCCTCCGATCGAAAAGCTCTTCACCATATGCGGGATCGTGATCCCGAGGTGAACGAAGCTTACATCTGCTCCTGTCATATCGTATTTTTTCTCCTTTATTTCTTTGGTGAGTTTTATTTTACTCCGAAAACATGCAAAAAGCAAACAGATTCGCCAGACACTCCTCATGTTTATTCGACAAAAGTTGACGATTCCTGTGGAACTTTCCGGTTACTTTTCGCGGGCAGGAATTTTCTGAACTGAAAATTCCGTATGATACCGTTGTGGCCGCGGGTTTTGCCGATTCGGAATGCGAAGCATCGGCAAAATCCTGTTACGGTATATTTTATACTTTCCATTGACATCAATTTTATAAGTTTTTATACTGAAACCATAAGATGTTGGGGTCAAAAGGTTTTGACCCCTTGTGATACCGTATTGTTCCGCACTTCGTGCTCCCACAATACTCGAAAACATTCATCTGAATTTATCCCTTACAAGGAGGAACAGCCATGGACATTCAATCCTATCTCGATACACTGAAATCATATGAACCTTCCATGATCCGGACGCGCCGCGATCTTCACAGACACGCGGAGACCGGCTGGCTCGAATACCGCACCACCGCGCTTCTTATTAAGAAGTTAAAGGAACACGGGATCCCGGTGAAATACGGAAAAGAGATCATCAACAAGGATTATCTCTGGGCTTACCCGTCTGAAAGCGTTCGGAAAAGCGCCATCGACCGGGCGCTTGCAGAGGGCGCCGACCCGGAAATCATCGAAAAAATGGACGGTTTCACCGGTCTCTGCGCCGTGATCGAGACCGGAACGCCGGGACCTGTCCTCGCACTCCGCTTTGATATCGACTGCAACGATGTCACCGAGAGCACCGATGCGGACCGCCAACCTGTGAAAGACGGATTCTGCTCGATCCATGACGGCTCCATGCATGCGTGCGGTCATGATGGACACGCATCCCTGGGACTCCACACCTGTATCGCGTTGAATGAGATCAAAAATGATCTTTGCGGGACCATCAAAGTCATCTTCCAGCCCGCCGAGGAAGGAGTCCGCGGCGCACAGTCGATCGCGGAAGGCGGGATCCTCGATGATGTGGACTATCTTCTCACCGGACACCTCGGGATGGGATGGAATACCGGTTCCCTCGTCGCCCTCTCAAAAGGATTTCTCTCCACAACGAAGGTCGATGCCGAATTTAAGGGAGTCTCCGCTCATGCCGGAATGTCCCCGCAGGACGGAAAAAATGCAATCCTTGCGGCATGCTCGGCAACTCTCGCCATGCACACCGCCTGCCAGGACTCCAGAGGCGCATCCCGGATCAACGTCGGAACGATCCAGGGCGGAAGCGGACGGAATGTGGTCCCGGCGGACGCCATGATCCGCTTTGAGACACGCGGGGAGACCGCCGATATTCAGGAGCTTGTCCTGAAAAAGGCGATGAACGCGGTAAACGGGGCCGCTGAAATGTTCGACTGCTCCGTGGATACAAAGATCATGGGCAGCGCTTCGAGTGCCGACAGCAGTGCAGAGCTGGAACCGTTCATCAGGGCCGGAGCCGCGAGAGTCCCGGAGATCACCAATTATGTAAAGGAAGCCGCTTTCTCCGGGTCTGAGGATGCCACCTACCTGATGGCAAAAGTCCAGTCCCACGGCAGAAAGGCTGCTTATATGTGCATCGGCTCCAATATTGCTGCTCCGCACCACAATGATCATTTTAATTTTGATGAGTCGTCCCTGCTCACGGGGCTGCGGCTTTATGTCTCCACCGTGTGGGAGATCATGCACAGATAGAAGAAGGCAGCACAGACTCCTCTCTATTTCAGTTAGTGAAAGCCAACAACTTTCTTTCAGAACATTGCGCTCTGCGCTCCGTTTCGATCGGCGCACCCCATTGTCTTCCAGACATATGCGCCTTCGAGGAGTGTTTATCTCAGCCGGAGATTGGACGCAGCTGAGACAAATTGGTGTTACCTAACATCCAAAAGATGTGGGAGTTTTATCTGACTGAGACAAATTTTGATCAAAAAAAGCCATGGAATCGTACATGATACGCATTCCATGGCTTTTCTTATATTTCTTTATAACAACTGTTCAGTTCCTGTGATCTTGCGATCCGCACAGGAAACTTTCGGACTTTCCGCAGCTGCTCCATCTGTTATAACAAGCCTGTCATCCAGCCGAAAATTATACGTTAAAGCGGAAGAGAACAACATCTCCATCCTTCATCACGTAATCCTTACCTTCCATGCGGACAAGACCTTTCTCCTTCGCACCGTTGTAGGAACCGCAGTCTAAAAGATCCTTGTAGTTGACAACCTCTGCCTTGATGAATCCGCGCTCGAAGTCGGAGTGGATCTTTCCTGCTGCCTGCGGAGCTTTTGTGCCAACCTTGATGGTCCATGCACGTGTCTCCTTCTCTCCTGCTGTCAGATAGCTGATCAGGCCAAGGAGACGGTAGCTTGCAGCGATCAGCTTGTCAAGACCGGACTCTTTTAATCCGAGGTCGTCTAAGAACATCTTCTTCTCATCATCGTCGAGTTCAGAAATCTCTTCCTCGATCTGGGCACATACGACAAATACCTCACTGTCGTTTTCTGCCGCGAACTTGCGGACAGCCTGTACATGCGGGTTGGAAGCACCGTCATCTGTGAGATCATCCTCACCTACGTTCGCTGCGAAGATCACCGGTTTCCAGGTGAGAAGGTCGAGAGATGCGACAAATGCCTGCTCTTCCTCGTCCTCGCACTCGAAGCTCTTTGCAAGGTTGCCGTTCTCAAGATGTTCCTTTACGGCCTTTAAGATATTTAATTCCTTCGCGAGTGCCTTGTTGGAAGCTGCGCCTTTTCCCATCTTCGCGATCCGGCGGTCGATGAGCTCGATATCTGAGAAGATCAGCTCCAGGTTGATCGTCTCGATGTCGCGGAGCGGGTCAACGCTTCCGTCTACATGGATGACGTTCGGGTCCTCAAAGCAGCGGACAACATGAACGATCGCGTCAACCTCACGGATATTTGCAAGAAACTGGTTTCCAAGTCCCTCACCTTTGGACGCGCCCTTTACGAGGCCGGCGATATCAACGAACTCGATTACAGCCGGTGTTGTCTTCTCAGAGTGATAGAGGTCTGTTAAAAGTTTTAAACGGAAATCCGGTACCGGTACAACGCCCACGTTCGGGTCGATAGTACAGAACGGATAGTTCGCGGATTCTGCACCCGCCTTTGTCAATGAGTTAAATAAGGTACTTTTTCCTACGTTCGGCAGACCGACGATGCCAAGCTTCATTTTATTTTAATCCCTGTTCGAAGAACCTTTCCATGCAGGGCTCTTCGCCTTTCTTTAATTTTCCTGTACATAATTTTTACTTTTTCGATGTAACTCCCGCTTTCCGGCAAAAAAGTCCATCGCGACTATAAATTATAGCATAAGGGCCCTGCTTTGTAAATCTTAACAGGAATTTTTTGCATGACTGCCGCACTGCCTCACATGTCTACCTTGCAAACCAATCCTTCATGCACTGAAGGACCTGTACCAGTTCCTCCTCTTTGATCACATACGGAACCATCGCGTAGAGGTAATTTAAAAATGGACGGCTGAATACACCTCTCTGGTAAGCATACTCCTGATATCCTTTCAGAACGGCCGGATCGTAGACCTCAACGCAGACACATCCGCCCATGATCCGGACTTCCCGGATCCTCGGGTCTGTAAAACCTGCCATCTCGCGGCGTGTGATCTCCTCGATCTTTCTGATCTTTTCCATGTAATTCTGCGTCTCAAACAGCTCGATCGATGCAAGAGCCGCGCTGCAGGCCAGCGCATTTCCCATGAAGGTCGGTCCATGCATCAGGGCATGTTCCGGAACGTCATCGTAAAAGCCTTCAAATACTTTCCGGTTCGCCACGGTAGCGGCATGGCCGATATATCCGCCTGTCAGAGCCTTTCCGAGAACCAGGATGTCCGGAAGGACAAGATCCGCCACGAAGCGGTTTCCGGTCCGCCCGAATCCGGTCGCCACCTCATCAAAGATCAGGAGCACACCGTACCGGTCACAGAGCTCCCGCGCCTTTTTTAAGAATGAGACATCGTACATCCGCATGCCTCCGGCCCCCTGGAGGAGCGGCTCCACCAATACACAGTTCAGCCGTTCATGGTATGTCTCAAACGCCTGCTCCAGCGCCGTGATCTCCGTCGGGATATGGACGACATATGGGCTTGCCCCGTACGCCTTCAGCACGAAATGATAATCTTCATCATCCCCAGCTTCCATCGTCTTAAAAGTGTCTCCATGGTAGGCATGCTCCAGCGCCAGGATCATCGTTCTCTTTTCATCCCCGCGGTTCATGTAGTACTGAAGCGCCATTTTCAGTGCAACCTCGACTGCCACACTGCCGGAATCAGAGAAGAAACAGTAGTCCAGATCTCCCGGCAGCCAGGATGCCAGCTTTTCCGAAAGTTTTCTCGCCGGCTCATGGGTCAGTCCGCCGAGCATGACGTGGGAAAACTTTTCTACCTGGGAGATGATCGCCCGGTTGATGACGGGATTCTTATATCCATGGATCACGCTCCACCAGGAGGAAACGGAATCGATCATTTTCTGATCCTTTGTATACAGGTACACCCCGTTTGCGTCCACGATCTCGTACGGTGCCTTCATTGTCTTTAATTGTTCATATGGATACCAGATCATTTTTCTCTTCTCCTTATCTCATCTTTGTTTCCTGCTCCGCCTGTTTCGCGCTGCATGATTTCCCATCGTCATATAAGTTCTTCAATTCCTCCGCCCTGATGGAAAGCTCCGTGTCACCATCCGCCACGCAGGCGATGACCGGAACTCCTGTATAAAATTCACACATTTTCCGGTTGTCCTCACAGAGCACGTCTCCCTGTCTGTAGTGGTTTAAAATGATCCCCTTCAGAGCGATCCCCTGTTCTTTGAGGTAATATGCGGTCAGAGCCACGCCGTTGATTGTTCCAAGACCCGCGTCCGCGACGATCAGACAGCCAAGGTCACAGGCTTTTACAACATCCGGAAGGCGGAGATCTGCCTCATCGAAGCAGAGCGGACACAGGATCCCGCCGCTTCCCTCCACGGTCACATATTCGTATTTTTCACAGACTTCATGGAACTTTTCCAGTACCGTTTCCATCCGGACCGGATTTCCCTCCAGCCGCGATGCCAGATGCGGGGAGACTGCCGTCTCATAGACGTACGGACACATCTCCTCCAGCGGCTGACGGATCCCCGACATTGTTTTTACCTGAAGAGCATCCCCCGGGATCAGACTGCCGTCCGGGCGCCTCTCATTCCCGCTCATTGCCGCCTTATAGTAGGCCGCGTCCGCTCCGCTCTCCTTCAGCTTTTTCACGATCAAACCGGTCACATACGTCTTTCCGACATCGGTTCCCGTGCCTGTGATAAAAATATTTCTGCTCATCTCTTATCCAAGTCTCCCTTCCCTGATCATCGGGATCATCCGTTTTCCGATCGCCGCAGCCAGAATGCACAGCGCGATATCCCCCGGAACTGCCAGCAAGAAGCAGTATAAAAACAGCGGCCACAGACCGATCGGCGTGTTCAGCACGAAATTACTGATCACATAATAGTAGACCATGCCGAACGCATAGACGATAAAAAGGCCGATGAAATTTGCTGCCAGAAGCCGTCCGTAGCCGGGATGACTTTTCTCATTCGCGATCCGTCCGGTCACATAAGCGGCCGCCGCAAATCCGATGATGTACCCGAAGCTCGGCTGAAAGATGTAGCCAGGCCCGCCGCCCTGCGTAAAGATTGGGAGTCCCGCCAGGCCCAGCACGATGTAGATCACGACCGCCAGCGCCCCGTTTCCGGGGCCGAGAAGAAGCCCGGCCAGCATAGTGAACAGAAACTGCAGGGTAAACGGAACGACCGGAACAGGAACCTTGATAAATGCCCCGACTGCGATCAGCGCGACAAACATCGCGCACAGCACAAGGTCTTTTGTTTTCATACGCTTCAAAATGATTTCCTCCTCAAATACATGAACGTCCCGGCAATCCGGAACATTTTCCCTTGAAATGTCTGAAATCTCCAGCGATCCGGAGCGTCTCAGCTTTCTGCACATGCGCATGCTTTTCCCGTCTCTCCCATACCTTCTGAGACAGCCGCCGCCATCCTCAGATCCCGGGTGGTATCACAGAGAAGAACTGAGAAGGAGCTTATCACAGAATTTTCGTATTGTCAACCTATTGTTTTTATATGGTTGACAATTATATTAAAAAGATACCGACTAAGCTCTATGGCCTACTCGGTATCCTGGTATCATTACGTTTTATCGTTCCTGTTCCCGCGCTCTTCGAACAATCTCACTTCATCCACTCAAACGCGATCCGCGGTGTTCCATCCGGAACGTAAATGATCCCGCATCTCTCAAATCCCTGTTTTTCCAGGGCTTTCTGCATGACTTTATTATGTTCGTGGGTATCGATCCTGATATGGGAGATGTTGGATTTTGCAAAATCCATGATCCGCCCGATGACATTGTGAAGGGTTCCGTCGCTCGCGACACGATGTACCGCGGCGTATGTGGCATCGGATTTCCACTCGCCCTGCTCAATCACCGCGTAGCATGGGTCTGCGCCGATGATAAAAGCAAAGGCCGCATGGATCTCGCCTGCTTCCTCGAGAACGTACAGATTTCCTGCTTCAATATCCCCCGGAAGCAGACGCTCCGGAGCATCTTCGCCGTCCCACTGGCTGAAATTCCCGTGGTCACGCATGAACTGGCGGGCGGCCGCGTAGATTTCATGGATTCTCGGAAGATCGGCCGGAGCTGCTTTTCTGATCGTAAAGGTATCTTCTGTCATGGATTTCATCCTCCTGCATATGTATATTTTTCACTGGCCTGTTTTCATCATTGTATCACAGCATATTTTACAAGACAATCTGTCATTTTTTGCGTAAGGACCACAGGGAGGAAAATCCACCGGGATCCTTTGCATCCCGCCCTGTGATCCTCAGTGCAAGTTTCCTGCCACTGCTTATTACTTTACGCAGCAAAAGCGTGAGACTTACTTGCTCTTGTTAAAATATTTCTTCAGTCTTTCCCAGGGCTTACCATGGAATCACCTGTTTTCTGTTCTGTACTTCCTTTGTACTGCTCATAGTATGGTCCAAAATCCGCCTGCTATGCGCGCTGATAACAGGTTCCCTGTTCCATTTTTTCCATGAATCGCATTCCCCGGGCGGTCACATCACCTGAAAAGCTGGAACACACCGCCCGCCGGTTCCATCGCAAACGTCATTTCTTTTTTTGTCACCGGATGGAAAAAAGTCAGCGATGATGCGCAAAGGGCGATCGACTCTCTCTGTCCGCAAAAATTTCCGGCTGATGTTCTTTTTTCTGCCGCCATGCCATACTTCATATCCCCATAAAGCGGCGTTCCATGATACGCCATCTGCACACGGATCTGGTGATGTCTTCCGGTCTTTAATGCAACTTTTACGAGACTCAGCCCTTTTCCGGGCATCCCATTCTCTTCCCCATCGATCGTTTTTAACACCTCATAGGAGAGCTCCGCCTTCTTTGCTCCGGTTATCCCCTTATCCACAACCTGTGAATAATTCCCGTCCGGTGTTTTCACCAGATAATCCACATAGTTATCCACCGTATTCACAGGCTTTCCGTAGACAACTGCCGTGTAGATTTTTTTCATCTTATGGCTCTGAACCTGCTCACTCAAAGCCGCTGCTGCCCGTTTCGTCTTCGCGTACACCATTACACCGGAAACCGGCTTGTCCAGTCTGTGGATAACTCCCACATACGGTTCCTTCCCCGGTGTGCATGATTTGTTGATAACCAGGTGTTTTTTTACCTCACTCACCATATCCGGCGCGAATCGTTTTGCCGCCTGGGATTCCACTCCCGCCGGCTTTACGACGACGATGATCTCGTCATCCTCGTATAATACTTTTAACATCAAAATATTTCCCCTTGCATATTTTTATCGTAAGTGGTATAGTATATTCAAACATGATATGTAGTTTTCAAAACTACATATCATGTTTCTGGTATTTAATACAGGTTACTCATTCACATGATTGGAGGAATGATTATGGAACTGAAAATAAAAGATCCCGGAAGCGCGCTGACTCACTTTATCGCAATGCTGGCCGCTATGGCTGCCGCAGCGCCGCTTCTCGTAAAAGCCGCATCCGTCCCCGGGACGATGCATTTAAAGGCGCTCAGCGTGTTCATCGTCAGTATGATCCTGCTCTACGCCGCAAGTACGGTCTACCACACCTTCGATATCTCGGAGCATGTCAATAAACTTCTCCGAAAGATCGATCACATGATGATCTTCATCCTGATCGCCGGAACTTACACTCCGGTATGCCTCATCGTCCTCGGAAACCGTTCCGGATACCGGATGCTGTCCCTCGTCTGGGGCATCGCGATCGTGGGAATCATCATCAACGCCCTCTGGATCAACTGCCCGAAGTGGTTCTCCTCCGTGATCTATATCGCGATGGGCTGGGTGTGCGTCATGGCGATCCGTCAGATCGTCGCAGCCCTGACTCCTGCCGCTTTCGCCTGGCTCCTCGCCGGCGGGATCATCTACACGATCGGCGGCGTGATCTACGCTCTGAAACTGCCGATCTTCAACTCAAAGCACAAAAACTTCGGCTCCCACGAGATCTTCCACCTCTTCGTCATGGGCGGAAGCTTCTGCCACTATATGATGATGTACGGATATGTGGCAGCTGCATAAAATTTTCGTAACTGTTCAGTACCTTCACACCTACAGGAACCTCCCCCGGAGCTTCCCTTCGGATGCATGGCAAGTTACACGCAAAAATACATTCCAGATCGGCTGCGCCGATGGGATTTTTGCCTTCAAACCCATGTTTTCTTACGGTCAGCGCAGTAAATGCGCAGACCTACTGAACAGTTACAAACTTTCCAACTACACCAATTTCTATTGTTTTCATTTCCGGCGCGGCTAAAAACCGCGCCTTTTTCAGTATAGCAGACTTCGGCTGCTTTGTCATTCTGAACTGTTTTGGCGGTTATCCTGCCTGGTTTCATAGAAAGTTCCATCGGCATTTCCTGTGAAATGAAACAAGTGAAAACACGCTTCGCGAGTTTCCCCTTGTTATCGCGACAGTCGGCCAAGGTCTCGCGCAAGCGCGGGCTTTGGCTCGTTGTTCGCGTAAACAGAAAAAGCAGAGCCTGCCAGCATTTCGCCAGCAAGCTCTGCTCCTTTATTATTGTTCTTATGCATGACCGGATTCTTACCCCGGGCGCTTTTCCTCACAAGATCCATATTCCGGATCCTGCCTGTCTTTTTATCGTTTCCATCTCTTTTCGTCCCGCTTCCGCTTCTCCTCGAGCAGCCGGTTGAATTCGGCTTCCGCGTCGCCGCCTTCCGCCATGAGACGCTGCCTTCTCTTTTCACGCCGGAGTGCTTCCGCTTCCGCCTCTTTCTTGTTGCTCTGGATCCTGAACCAGATACCGCCGCCGATCAGGGCTACTGCCGCAAGGATCCCCACAATGATCAGGACGATCTTCACCGGGAATGCAGCTCTTACATCTCCGCTTCCGGCCTGGTCCGACGCGTCTTCACTGTCTGCCGCAGTCGTCACATCCGTTTCTCCCATGGTCTCCGTCTCTGTCTGGTCATCGGTGTTTCCGTCATCGGACGAAGGATCCGCTGCGTCCGCACTTTCTTCGGACGGTTCTTCCGCAGCCGTGGTCTCCGTCCCGCCTGCTGCCTCCGCAGCCGCGAGCGCCTCCGCCCCCGCCTTCGTCATCAGGTACGCGGATCCGATCTTTCTCTCGTTATAAATATAGTTCAGGACGCCGACCGTTCCCTCCGGCGCTCCGTCCGGAACCGCACCGAGACTCAGCTCCGCGTCCGCAAAGCTCGCATCCTTCGGGAGTGTGATCTTCTTTCCCGCCTGGACCGCCAGATCAGACGGTGCATAGCTTGTCCCGTTGACATCCACCTGGTCATCGCCTGTGACATATCTTGTCTCATTCTCCGCGATGTCCACGTTCTGGAAACGGTTCAGTCCAAACTGCAGGAGATTCTTTCCGTCTACAAAATACTGTCTCGGACTTCCCTTTAAGATAACAGATACGACACGTCTACCGTCCTTCTCTCCGTATGTAACGAGTGTGTTTCCCGCTTTTAAAAGATACCCTGTCTTTCCGGCAACCGCCTCCGGACAGTAGTACGGGCTCTCGGTATCCTCCGTGATCACAAGGCGGTGCTCATTTCTCACACTCACCCCGTCCGGGTTGTTCGTGGTCGCACCGACCTTCCATGATTTCGCGGAGCTGATCTCTAAAAGCTTCGGATTGCTGTACGCCGCAGCTGCGATCTTTGTCATGTCGAACGCAGTGACGACCTGATCATCATTGTTGAGTCCTGACGGATTCGCAAAATGGCTCTCCGTGCATCCAAGCTCCGCGATCTTCGCATTCATCATATCCACGAAATCCGGGATGCTGCCCGCGACATGTTCCGCCAGCGCGTTGGCCGCCTGGTTCACGGACGCCAAAAGCAGCGCATAGAGACAGTCCTCAACCGTCATCGTATCGCCAGCCACGAGGCTTAACTTATTTCCGCTGTCCGCCTCCACGGAGTTCATCGCTTTGTCCGAGTAAGTAACCGTATCGGTAAGGTCCGCATGCTCCAGCACTACAAGCGCCGTGAGGATCTTTGTGATACTCGCCGGATAATATTCCACATGGCTGTTCTGTCCGAAGAGCATCGTTCCCGTGTCCACGTCCATGACAGCTCCGGCTTCCGCCTCGATCCCCGTATCGGACGGCCAGTCCGGTCTCGCGAACGCCTGTATCGTCCCCATCTGGGCAAATACGAGCACGCCGCAGAGTACCTTTGCCAGTTTCTTTTTTAACGTATGAATCATAAATCTTTTCTCCCTGTGTTCCGGTTATTCGGCCCCTGGGCCACCAGCTCCTCTTTCTGTTTCCGGGAAAGCTGTTTTACCTTTGCTTCCCGGCTCATCGCCTCTTCCTTCGTCTCGAACGTCTCATACCACACCAGCCGCACCGGCCGCCGCGGTTTCGTATATTTTGCGCCGCGCCCGGAATTGTGCGCGTTCACCCGCTTTTCCAGATCATTCGTCCATCCGCAGTAAAGCGTTCCGTCCGAACACTCCAGAAGATATGTGTAGTTCATCTGCCGTTCTCTCTTTCTCAGGTTCCGGTACCCAGGCACTCCCTGCCCGTGCACCGCAGCGCGATCTTCCGATGCTTCGCGTTCCGTCTTTTTACATATTATGTAAACGGCAATGGGACCATGGAATCCATTACCGTCCTCCGAAAGCCAGCGCCTGCGGAATCTATATGAAAGCATCGGGATGCCCTGTTCTGTTGTGATACTGTTATTTTATGCGGCGTCATCAGAAAGGTTCCGGAAGCTCCGGAAGCAATTTTTTTCTCTTTCCGGCGTGCGCAAAAAATCCGTTACAGTACACGGGCTCTCCATGCCCGCATACTGTAACAGGATTTTGCCGATGCTTCGCATTCCAAATCGGCAAAATCCGCGACCATAAAGGTATCATACGGAATTTTCAGTTCAGAAAATTCCTACCCGCGAAAAGTAACAAAAATCCCACTTATACCATTATATAAAATTTTCCCCGAATTGCAACCAGACATTCGGGGAAAATAAAAATTTCAGCCCTGTACCGTTTTTACCAGGATCAGCCTGTCACCGGACCGGATCGTGCTGTCCGTCAGATGATTCAGTTCCATGATCCGCTCCACGCTGGTGTGGAACATCCTTGCGATCTTCCAGAGCGTATCTCCCGGCTTCACCACATATCCGATGATCCCCGGCATCTTCTTTAACTTCTCTGTATCAAGCGGCTCCTCCGTCACCGCTGCCACAGTCTGCACACACACAGGAGTCAGCACCAGCACATCCGCCGTGATCTGCGCCTTCACCTCAACGGCATCCCCGCCTGCCATGACCGCGGAAAGTCCGGAAATCCCCGGCGCGATCTCGTAGACCGCATCCTGCGGCAGTCCGTCCGCGGCTGCCATCAGATGAAACGGCAGGACCTCCGACGCCGCACCGACAGGCGCCTGATCATCCGCCGTCAGGTACAGAAGCCGGACCTCCAGCACCCCGTCCATGTGGATCCCGTCCTCCCTGATCTGCACCTCGTCGATCTTCACATCCCCGTCAGCATGGCACATCTGAAGGATCCTCTGTCGCCCGGTGAGCTGTATCTTCTCCTGGATCTTTGTCCGCACCTGGTTCCGGACCGCCAGCGTATCAAAACATGCAGTGCCTGTCTCCGGGATCACTTCCCGGTCCAACGCATAGAGGTCGCTCAAAAGCTCCACCTCTTCCTCCTCATAGAGCCTGATATCCAGCTCCATGACCGCGTCCACGGCGATCTCCCGCATCTCCCCGTCGGCATCCGGCTGTAGCTCCAGATCCCGGTGCACCAGCTTTACCGTGATAAACGGGATCATGTCCTCCGCCGACTCCGTAAGCTCCACGTCCCCGGAAAACGGAACAGTCTCCTCAAAACACTGCACCGGCATCTGCCCGCCGCCTGCCGAGTAGACTGCGAACACGAGAAGATCTCCGTTGATATGGATCTTCCCGTCGAGCGGCTTCGTCTCCACATCCTGAAGGCGCATATCCTGCCACAAAAGAGTCTCCGCATCCGGATTATTTCCCGGTATTGAAAGTACCTCCCGCACCCGGAACGTATCCCGCCGCCGCACAGCGATCGCCGCCACGGTCAGCGTCTTCTTTAACACCTCGACCTCACCGTCAAACTTCGCATCGGACGCCGCCTCCATGTCCCGGATCTCGTCTGCCCTGAGGTTCAGCGTCACGAGTGCCTTGACATTCAGCTTTCTCGAATTGATGAGACTCACGTTCAGATCGTCCAGCTCCCACCCCGCCTGAACATAATCATTTTCCGAAAGTCCCGGCATATGTACCGTCTCCGTAAACGGAATGCTGCCCGCGAGCGCCGTGAGTTCCCCGCCGGGACGCCGGTACAGGATCCGAAACTCCAGCTTTCCACTCACCTCCGCCTTCTCACCGGGATTTTTCACCGAGTCGATCTTTACCTCCCCGTTTTCCATGATCAGCTCCTCCACATCATCCATGGAATCCGGCACATTAAAATCGTCATCCAGGGTCATCTGGGACGTGACGTTCCCCCGGCGACGATTCATGTGGATATGCTTCTTCAAAAGTTCCATCATAAAAACGCCACCATACCTTTCCAGTTTATGCTTCAGGAAATTGTATGATGACGTTTAACATTTTATACCTGCTGTTTACAGCTCCTTCTTCGCCTCTTCCAGCTCTTTTTCAAGCTCCCGCACCCGGCGCTCCAGCTCATCGATCGTGTCCTGGATCTTACAGATGTGCCCCATATTGACTTTCTTCGCCGGGTCATTCACCGGCACACCGTCCTTTTTGACCTGTCTCGCCGGGATCCCGACCGCCGTACTGTTCTCTTCGAGGGGTTTTAAGAGAACCGCATTCGCCGCGATCTGACAGTTGTCGCCCACCTCGAAGGCGCCAAGGATCTTCGCACCTGCACCGATCAGCACATTGTTTCCGATCGTCGGATGACGTTTTCCCTTCTTTGTTCCGACACCGCCCAGTGTCACGCCCTGATAGATCGTGCAGTTGTCACCCACCACTGTAGTCTCACCGATGACGATGCCGCAGCCATGGTCAATGAGGATCCCATGTCCCAGAACAGCCCCCGGATGGATCTCGATCAAGGTAAAAAATCTGGCGATCTGGGAGATCAGACGCCCGAGGAATCGCATATTGTGAATCCAGAACCAGTGGGCGATCCGGTGCCAGATCAGGGCATGGACGCCCTGATATAAAAGCAGTACCTCCAGAGCACTTCTCGCCGCCGGATCCCTCTCCTGAACTGCCTTCACATCAAGCCATATATCTTTTAACAACATGTTTTCCTCTCCTCCTGTCATCCCGATGTAATCTCTTCCCGTCAATTACAAGTATTCTAACAGAAACTATCATTAAAGTAAAGTGTTAAAGTATTGCATTGGTCCATTTTTTATACTATGTTACCGGAAAACTACCGGCTTATCCCGGTATTCCGTTTTCACGATCAGCACCGGATAGGAATTTTCCGTTCCTTTCGCCTCCCCGGCTTCCGGTCCCATAAGTTCCGTGCGGATCACGATGGAATTATCCGTCTCATAGAGCACTTTCACCGCCACGCTATAGCCACCGCCCTTCTGGGGGCCCTCACCGATGACGATATACATCTCCTGCCCGTCAGCGTATGTCAGCTTGAATGGTTTTTCCCGCTTTTTGTCGATCAGCTCCTTAAGTGCCGCCGGAATATCCGCCTCCCCGGTGACTGTGAACTCCAGATCCTCCCCCTGTGTTTCCTCTGAATTTCCGGACTGACATCCGGTAAATGCCGCGATCCCGCCTAAGATCACCGTCAGGACTCCCAGCACCGTAAGCACCTTTCTCGCGCGCCTTGGCAAACGTCTGAACATAAAATAAGATCCCCGTCATGGATTTTGTTACAATCCTATTCCGGGGATCTTATTTATATGTCTTTTGTCATGAATACCGGAAACGGAATCGCTGTCTGAAACAGGTTCCTCCCATCAGTCGCTGTCCGGCAAAAACTTAATCTTCACCATGATCTGCTTTGCAACCTGATTCTCCGCCAATTCAATATCGTCCATATGGGTCGCAAAAGGCAGGTCACCCTCAAATTCCTCCAGCTCCACGCTGATCCAGTTCTGGGCTGCATCCCTGGCATTCTCGATGGCATCCTCCAGGTCAGCACCGTCTGCCTCGCACATCTCCAGATCCGGGAAAAATGCGTGATAACCGTCTCCCTCTTCCTTCTTTGTAAATACGGCAGGATATGTAAATGTCATGATGTTCTCCTCTCCGATCTATTTTAAACCAACACAAGCCGCAGGCTGCAAAGCATAATCGCTGCAGGCTGCGGCCCATGTATTTATCGTAAGCAGCACCGTTCAGTCATGCAGTAACCAAAACTGGCACATAACCGAACTCTGACATGTCTTACTCGTTATCTTCCTTCTTCTCAGAACGCTCGCGTCTGTCGTCGCGGCGTCCGCCTCTTCTGTCGTCACGTCTCTCCGGGCGGTCGCTTCTCTCGCGTCTTTCCGGACGTGTTAACTTCTCAAGGTCTGCTGTCATATCTTCCGGTCTCATGGTCAGGTTGATTCTACCCATGCGGTCTACCTCAACGACTCTGACGGTAACCTCATCGCCGATGTTGACAACATCCTCAACCTTTGCTACACGCTTGTCAGAGAGCTTGGAAATATGAACCATGCCATCCTTGTTCGGAGCAAGCTCTACAAATGCGCCGAATTCCATGATGCGGACAACCTTACCTGTGTAGATCATGCCCGGCTCAACATCTGTCACGATGTTCTTGATCGTAGCGATCGCCTTGTCGATCATCTCCTGATCAGTACCGCAGACATTGACTGCACCGTCATCTGTGATGTCGATCTTAACTCCTGTCTCCTCGATGATCTTATTGATCACTTTACCCTGCTTGCCGACTACATCGCCAATCTTAGCCGGATCGATGGTGATCTGCGTGATCTTCGGAGCGTACTTGGACAGAGTCTTTCTCGGCTCGCTGATAACCGGAGCCATAATGTTATCCATGATGTAAAGTCTTGCTTCACGGCAGCGTCTGATCGCCTCCTCGATGATCGGGCGTGTTAAACCGTGGATCTTGATATCCATCTGGATCGCTGTGATACCTTCGTGAGTACCGCCTACCTTGAAGTCCATGTCTCCGAAGAAATCCTCAAGACCCTGGATATCGGTAAGAACGATGTAATCGTCGTCTGTCTCGCCTGTTACAAGACCGCAGGAGATACCGGCTACCATTGTCTTGATCGGAACACCTGCTGCCATAAGGGACAGGGTAGATGCACAGATGCTTGCCTGGGATGTGGAACCGTTGGACTCCATTGTCTCAGATACAGTACGGATCGCGTACGGGAACTCTTCCTCGCTCGGAAGTACCGGTACAAGAGCACGCTCAGCAAGAGCGCCATGACCGATCTCACGGCGTCCCGGTCCTCTGGACGGCTTTGTCTCACCTACGGAGAAGGACGGGAAGTTGTAGTGGTGCATATATCTCTTAGTTGTCTCATTCTCATCAAGACCGTCAAGACGCTGTGCCTCGGAAAGCGGAGCCAGTGTGCAGGCATTTAAGATCTGAGTCTGTCCACGGGTGAACATACCGGATCCATGTACACGCGGAAGGATGTCGATCTCAGCAGCTAACGGGCGGATCTCGTCGATGCGGCGGCCATCCGGACGCTTGTGGTCTTTTAAGATCATCTTTCTTACGGTCTTCTTCTGATACTGGTAGACAGCCTGTCCGATCAGCGGAAGCCACTCTTCGTTTTCAGCGAAAGCCTCTTCGAGACGCTCTGTGATCTGGCGGATGTTCTCCTCACGTTTCTGCTTCTCGTCTGTGAATACAGCCTCTTCCATCTCAGCCGGCGGAACGATCTCTTTGATCGCAGCAAACAGCTCATCCGGGATCGCGCAGCTCTCGTAAGTGTGCTTCTCCTTGCCGCACTCAGCAACGATGCGGTCGATGAACTTGATGATCTCCTGGTTTACTTCATGTGCCTTGAAGATCGCATCGATCATGGTCTGCTCCGGAACTTCCTTTGCACCGGCCTCGATCATGATTACTTTCTCTCTTGTGGAAGCAACAGTAAGTGCAAGATCAGATACCTTCTTCTGTGCAGAAGTCGGGTTGATGATGAACTCACCGTCAATTAAACCAACCTGTGTCATTGCGCACGGGCCGTCGAACGGGATATCAGAAATGCAGGTAGCGATCGCAGAACCGAGCATTGCTGTAAGCTCCGGGCTGCAGTCCGGGTCAACAGACATAACAATGTTGTCAAGAGTTACGTCGTTTCTGTAATCCTTCGGGAATAACGGACGCATCGGACGGTCGATAACACGGGAAGTAAGGGTTGCATTTTCGGATGCCTTTCCCTCTCTCTTTGTGAATCCGCCCGGGATCTTACCTACAGAGTATAATTTCTCTTCGTACTCTACACTTAACGGGAAGAAATCGATCCCGTCTCTCGGCTTGTCAGATGCTGTTGCGGTAGAAAGAACAACAGTATCGCCGTAGTGCATGAAAGCTGCACCATTTGCCTGCTTTGCAACGCGGCCTACCTCAACGGTAAGGGTACGTCCTGCAAGTTCCATGGAAAAACTCTTAAACATGGCTTCGTCTCCTTTTCATTCATTTGCGACAGAAGAAGCCGAAATGGATCTGTCCGTCAACAGGCCGGGACCTGCCGGACATCCATCCGAAACTACTAAACTGGACACGAGTTACAATCCATGGGCACTCCATGCCCCTGCACTGCAGCAGGATTTTTCCGATGTTTCTCATGCACACTTTAGCGGTCTCGGACGTTTCTTCTGCCAATATTTTGTTTACTTAGATAACACAAAGGTGGAGTACACGAAAAACATGCGCTCCACCCATAAGTTTGCTATTACTTTCTGATGCCTAACTTCTCAATAAGAGCACGGTATCCTTCAAGATCTTTCTTCTTCAGGTATGCAAGAAGACCACGTCTCTGACCAACCATCATAAGAAGACCACGTCTGGAGTGATGATCTTTCGGGTTAACTTTTAAATGCTCTGTGAGCTCAGCGATTCTCTCTGTAAGAATTGCGATCTGAACCTCCGGTGAACCTGTGTCGCCCGGTTTTCTGCCATACTCAGCGATAATAGCTGCTTTCTTTTCCTTTGAAATCATTGTGATTTCCTCCTTAAAATTCTTAAAACTTACCGATCACCAGGTCCCGGTTGGAGTTATCCGCAGACCGAGCGTCGGCGCTTTTCGCATACTCCGACAGTATATCATACCTGTCTGCAAAAGTAAATCACTTTTTGTAGCTTTGCACTACTTTTTCAGGCTTATTTTAGTAACTCTCCGCTACTTTCATTGGTAATCTCCCACCAGGAAGCGCGAAGCGCCTTCCCCTCTTACCGACGATTCCCAGCGGTGAGCTTCCGGGCTGAGGCGCCTTGATCCGGGGATCTGGTTCCTCTTAGCCCGCAGGAGAATGCGTTGGAGGAAAGAGGACACTTGTCTGAGCGCAGCGAGTTGTGTCCTCTTTTCTCCGCACTTAGCATTCTCATGCAGGCTTAGAGGAACCATCCCCGCATCCCGGGCGCCCCGGCCCGGAAGCTCACCGCGTACTCCCGCCAAAACTTTCTATTTCATCAAAATCCCGGTCCAACCTCCTGCTCCGTCGTCCCTTCCGTCTCCGGCGCAAACCCCGGTCCGACACTTTCCTGATCACCGCCCGCCGCAGGCGTTGTCGGCGCTTCCGTAGTCGGTGCCGCTGTTGTAGGAGCCGCCGTTGTCTCCGGTGCTGCCGTTGTCGGCGCTACTGTCGTCTCCGGTGCTGCCGTCGTCGCAGCAGCCGTAGTCGCCGCCGTCTCATCCTTCTTCGTGCCGCTCGTCGAAGCACTCTCCGTACCGTCTAAATGGTAGCACAGGACCGGATCGCCCGCCGAAATATTCTCGTAGATCGTCTTTGCGACCGCCGGAGGCAGATTGACACATCCATGAGAACCGTTCGTCTTGTAGATCGTCCCACCGAACGTCTTTCTCCAGTTCGCGTCATGAAGACCGATCCCTCCGTTAAACGGCATCCAGTAAGATACCGGCGTCGCATATCCCTGTCCCTTTAAAGTCGCATTCCGCTGCTTATAAGTGATCGAATATGCTCCTGCAGGAGTACTCCAGCCCTTCGCCGCATTTCCCGATACGAAATCCGACTGGACCACCAGCTTTCCCTTCACGTAGAAATAAAGATGCTGTGCCGTAAGGTTGATCTCCACATATGTATTCCCGTAATCATTCCCCGTCCGGCTCGCGCCCTTCTGGGAATACTCCGGCTCCCTCGAGGTCTGTTCCCCGTTTTTGATCAGGCTCACAAGCGTCGCTGCCTCCTTCGCCTGATTGATCTTATAACCGTAGCTTCCGCCGGTGATGGAAACCGTCTTCCCGTAGGATGTCTTCAGACTCTTCGCTTTATACGCAGTATCATAAGAGGCAGCCAGCTTCTTGACATACTCAGTCGCCTTTCCCTCATTGATTCTGACACTCGTTCCGTTCACAGTCAGCCAGTTGTGGATCTCATCTCCGCTCAAAGTCTCAGACTTGTCACCGAATTGATAAGTGATCCTTGCCCCGACATACTTGTTCATCGTCTCACAAGCCGTCTTTAACGCCTCGTCCTCGGAAGTGATGGACGGAGACACATAACATCCCTGTTCCTCCAGATCCACGCTCTCCGCCAGAGACATGACCGCAGCGGCCACTGCCTCTTTCACCTTGTCCTCCAGAAGCTCCGTTCCCTCATCTTCTTTGATGATCGTGTAGCCCCCGGACGTATAATCAGAGATCTTCGCGTCCTGCGGTTCTCTCATATTTTCCTTATCCATGCAGGAAAGACTGTCCACCGCTTCGCCCAGCATCTCATCATTGTATCGGATCAGCGCGTCCGTATTCACCTCATTCACGGATTTTCCGAAGCGGTATTTTCCCCACTCCATCGGTTTCTGGGCCGCGATCGCCTTCGCCAGGGTATCGTCAAACTCCGCGTAGAGTCCCACTTCTTCCCCGGTGATCGACTCGGAGAGATCCTCACGCCCGTTGATCGTGAGTTTGTAGCCCTTTAACTGCTCCATGATCGCGTCTTCCACTTCCGCCGCCGTCTTTCCTGTCACATCCATCCCGTCAACGATGGTTCCCGGCAGAAAACATGTCTTGTATTTTAAAGATTCATGCCAGTAAAGTCCGCCGCCAACGGCTCCGACGAGGACGACCACGCCGCCGCACACGGCAGCGATCTTCACTGCAAGATCCTTATTTATTCCAGGTCCGCGGTCTCTTCCCCGTTTTCTTCCTTTCTGGGCTTTGAATTCCGCATATGTCATCGTCGGCTTCTGCCCGGACGTTCCTTTTTCCTCGCCATCCGGCTTATTTTCTAACTCCAATTTTCCTTCTCCACTTTTCCAGTCATTCTGCCGCCTTTTTTCTTTCAAGATCCAGGCGCATCCTTTTCTGACTCTGTTTTATCTGTATTCAGCCAAGCTGGCTTTTCTGAAAAGAGTGATAGCGTTCCCTGCACTCCCTGATATCATGATCCAGCTGCGCTTTCAGCGCGTCGATCGATGCAAACTTCATCTCCGGTCTCACAAAATCGAGGAGCTCCACTTTCATCTCTTTTCCGTAGAGATCCCCCGAAAAATCATAGAGATATGTCTCCACACCGATCGGATTATCCCCGGAGATCGTCGGTTTCGCTCCTACATTCGTAAGGCCTCCGTAAACCTTTCCGTCCACAGTCACCCGCGTCACATAGACGCCGAACTTCGGAAGATGCTTCACAGCCGGCGGGATCAGATTCGCCGTCGGATACAGCTTTGTATGCCCGATCGCATTTCCATGCTCCACTTTTCCGGTGACAAAATAACAATATCCCAGCAGGTCATTCGCCTTCCGGATATTTCCATCCGCCAGCATTTCCCGGATATAGGTGCTGCTGATGATCTTTCCTTCCTCATCGCGCTCTTTATCCACGATAAAATAGCGATAACCATACTCTCCGGAAAGCCGCTCCAGCATCGCACAGTCCCCGGCCGCTTTGTATCCGAAATGGCAGTCCGGTCCGGAGACAATGACTCCGGCGTTCATCCGCCCGACAAGAATATCGGAGATAAATTGTTCCGGTGCCATATGGCAGACTTCCTCGTCAAACGGGTACTCCACGATATAATCCACGCCGACCTGCTCCAGGAGCATCTCGCGCTCCGGGTTCGTCATGATCATGGTCTGCATTTTTCCCTTCACGAGCGTCCACGGAGGCGTCGCGAACGTGAACACGGCGATCTTAAATCCCTGTTCCTTCCATTTCAGCATCTCGTGCATCAGCTTCTGGTGACCTCTGTGAAGTCCGTCAAACTTTCCGATGCTGACAACTGTCTTCTCTTTGATCTGAAACTCTCTGGTTTCTGCGATGTACTGCATGTCAATTTCCTCCCAGAAAGATTTTCTCCGGATAGTACATCCGTTTTTCCGCGTCATACCGAAATACGCCGATAAACGTTCCATCCGAATGGTAAACGCGGAACATGTCCCCGTCTGTTACATTCTTCACCGCGCGGCTGCGGAACGGATTTCCGTTCTTTAAGAGCTTATCCAGCTCCTCCGTCTCCGATCGGATCTCCGGAAGATCTTTAAAGACTTCCTCCACCGGAAGTACCACCTCACCGAGGCGCCCTTCCTCCTTCAGCTTCTGAAGATCATCCAGTTTCAGGCTGTCTTTGATCTCAAATCTCCCCACTTTCGTGCGAAGCAGTTCCTTCATGCATCCGCCGACGGAAAGCTTCGCGCCGATATCATGGCACAGGGTCCGGATATACGTTCCCTTTGAGCAGGACACGGTCATTGTGACCTCCGGGAGATCCATCGTCTCGATCTGAATATCGAAGATCTTTACCGGGCGCGCCTTCCGCTCCACGGTCTTTCCCTCTCTTGCAAGTTCATATAATTTCTTTCCATCGACTTTTAACGCCGAATACATCGGAGGAACCTGGTCATAATCCCCGGTAAAGGAGAGGACTGCCTCACGGACCTGACTTTCTGTAAGTCCTGACGTGTCCTTTGTCCCGATCACTGTCCCCGTTGTATCCTCCGTGTCCGTCTCCGTTCCCAGAAGAAGAACAGCCCGGTATGTCTTATCATGATCGGTCAGCATATCGCAGAGTTTTGTTCCTTTTCCGGCACACACCGGAAGAACGCCTTCCGCCGCCGGGTCAAGAGTCCCTGTATGACCGATCTTTCTCTGTCCGAGGATCCCTCTCATTTTCGCCACGACATCGTGGGAGGTGAATCCTTTTTCTTTATATACGTTAATAATTCCGTCGTACATTCTTTCCTCCGCTCTTATGGACACACGGTCCCGGAATTTTCATTCCAGAAAATTTTCACCCGTGAAAAGCAGCATTTTCATCCCACTGCTCTTTGATCTTTCCGCTGATCTTCTCTGCGATCTCCTCCGGCTTTCCTGTCATCGTGCAGCCTGCAGCCTTTACATGACCGCCGCCGCCGAAGCTCTGGGCAATCCTGCTCACATCAACCTCCGAGTTCGTCCTGAGGCTCACCTTATATTCGTCCGAATTTCCCGTCTCATAGAGCAGGAATACGACCTCTGCGCCCTCAATGACTCGCAGCTGGTCCACGATCCCGTCCGTCGCCTTGACCGTGCATCCGTATTCCTTTAACTCATCCGTTGTCACCACAGTATAGATGCAGCGGTCGTCGAGGATCCTGACACTGTCGAGGAGCGCACGTCCGTGAAGTTTTGCCTGACCGTATGTCTTTGCGAAAAAGCTCTCATCGATGATCTTCGGGAAATCGATCCCTTTCTCCATCAGGAACCCCGCGATATCCATGGTCTTCCTGGAGGTGTTGGAATACTTGAAGACGCCTGTGTCATGGGCAATCCCTGTATACAGGCACTCTGCGACCGCTTTGCTGATCTTGTCCTGATCGAGGAGACCAAACAGCACTTCGCTCGCGGAGCTCGCCCCGCTTTCGATCACATTGACCCTGCAGAGACCTTTGTTTGTGATATGATGGTCGATACAGAACGTGTCCTTTGCCGTCTCCCGGTAAGGTGCGAACGCACCGAGGCGCGGAACATCGCTGGCATCCGATGTGATGCAAAGATCGAATGTTTTTGTTCCGTCATATTCTGTGTGTACATCATTATAACCGGAAAGATAGGAAAATTTCACTCCCATTTTCTCCAGATAGACCGAAACCTCAAGTCCCTCATAATTTTCCTTCAGATAATTATAAAGTCCCAGGCAGGATCCGATACAGTCCCCATCCGGGTTTACATGTCCTAAGATCACGATGCTCTTCTTTCCCTCCAGCATCTCATCAAGAATTCCCAATGCTTTCGCCTCCTCGTAATCAGAAAAATCCGGCAGAATCCGCGCCGCGCGCGTCTGACCGGATTCCTCCATATGATCCTCCGCGGCTGCTTCATTTCCGCAGCCGCGGTGCGTCTTCTGTTCCGATCGTTCCGGCTCTCGGATACTCCTCCGGACCGCTCCGATCATTCACCAGATTTTCTACTGGTCGTCGTTTTCTTTCTTATCATCCTCATCCGGCAGATCCTTTGTCACCTCATCGATGAGTTTTGACATGCGGACGCCGTACTCGATGGACTGATCCAGCACGAAGAAGATCTCCGGAGTATTCCGGAGGTTGATCTTCTTCGCGAGCTGGGTCCTGATAAAGCCCTCCGCGCTCTTTAAGCCGCGGATCGTATCTTTTGCCTGCTCCTCATCCGCAAGGACGCTGATATACGCCTTGCAGATCTTGAGGTCCGGTGTGACCGAGACCTGGACCACGCTTGTCATCGGATAAATGCGCGGATCCTTGAGCTCGAAGCGGATGATCTCGCTCAGAGCTTTCTGAACCTCGCCGTTGATCCGGATATTTTTAACACTGTTTTTTCTCATGATATTACCTCTTCTTTAAAACCTATCTCGGTACCTCTACCATGATGTAAACTTCGATCATATCGTCTTCCTGGAGATCGTTGAATCCCTCGAATACAAGACCGCACTCGTAACCTGCTGCAACTTCCTTCACATCGTCCTTGAAACGCTTTAAGGATGCAAGCGGTCCCTCGAAAATCTGCTCACCGTCTCTTGTGATGCGTGCCTTGCTTCCGCGGGTGATCTTACCGTCAAGCACATAGGAACCAGCGATCGTGCCGACTCCGGATGCCTTGAATGTCTGGCGGACAACCGCATGACCGGTTACCTGCTCCTCGTATACCGGGTCGAGCATACCCTTCATGGCTGCCTCGACATCCTCGATCGCCTGGTAGATGACACGGTACAGACGCATATCGACTTTCTCGCGGTCTGCGATGGACTTCGCCTGTGCGTCCGGACGAACGTTGAAACCGATGATGATCGCGTTGGAAGCGGATGCAAGGGAAACATCGGACTCGTTTATCGCGCCGACGCCGCCATGGATGACTTTGACAACAACTTCCTCGTTGGAAAGTTTTACGAGACTCTGTTTTACAGCCTCTACGGAACCCTGTACATCGGCTTTTACGATGATCGGAAGTTCCTTGACATTTCCGGCCTTGATCTGGGAGAACAGGTCGTCTAAGGAAAGTTTTGCCTTTGTATCTTCGATCAGCTTGTTCTTGCTCTCAGCGATGAATGTCTCAGCGAAGCTTCTCGCCTCTTTCTCGTTCTGGTGGGCGATGAAGATCTCGCCTGCGTTCGGAACGTCATTGAGACCGAGGATCTCGACCGGAGTGGACGGGCCTGCCTCTTTGACACGGTTGCCCTTGTCGTCCATCATCGCGCGGACTTTACCGTAGCAGCAGCCTGCCGCTACTGCGTCGCCGACTCTTAACGTACCTTTCTGTACGAGAACAGTTGCGACCGGTCCTCTTCCCTTATCAAGCTGCGCCTCGATCACAAGACCTCTTGCGCGGCGGTTCGGGTTTGCCTTTAGCTCTTTTACTTCTGCTGTTAAAAGGATCATCTCGAGAAGTTCCGGGATTCCCTCTTTTGTATGTGCGGAAACCGGTACGAATACGGTATTTCCGCCCCAGTCCTCAGGGATCAGCTCATACTCGGATAATTCCTGTTTTACTCTCTCTACGTTTGCGCTCGGCTTATCGATCTTGTTGATCGCAACGATGATCTCAACGCCTGCGGCTTTCGCATGGTTGATCGCCTCAACGGTCTGCGGCATAACACCGTCGTCCGCTGCTACTACGAGGATCGCGATATCGGTTGCCTGGGCACCGCGCATACGCATGGCTGTGAACGCCTCATGACCAGGTGTATCGAGGAATGTGATCTTCTGGCCGTTGTAATCTACAACATAAGCACCGATGTGCTGTGTGATGCCGCCTGCCTCTCTGGAGGTAACGTTTGTCTGGCGGATCGCATCGAGAAGAGAAGTTTTACCGTGATCGACATGACCCATTACGCAGATGACCGGCGGTCTCGGAACCATGTCCTTCTCGTCCTCTTCATCCTCTTTTAAGAGTTCCTCGATGACATTGACTTTCTTCTCTTTCTCGCAGAGAACGTCATATTCCATTGCGATCTCTTCGGCTTTCTCAAAGTCGATCTCCTGGTTGATCGTCACGATCGTGCCCTGTAAGAAGAGCTTCTTAACGATATCAGCCGGACGTAATTTCATCTTTTCCGCGAGTTCCTTGATGGTGATAACCTCCGGGATCACGATGGTCTTGATCTCCTCGACCTTCGCCTCCTCCTTCTTCGGCTGCGGCATAACCGGAGCTTTTACGCCCTTCTGGCCCTTTCCTGGTTTGCCTTTCATCTCCATGTCGCGGTCTTTCTTTGCGTCATGCTCTTTCTTGTAAGCATTCTTGCTCTGCTTCGTATTCTGCTGCTTCTGTGCAAGCGGAGTATCGAAGGACGGTTTGGACATGCCCATTCCGCCGCGGTTTCCACCCTGACGGTTGTCATTTCTGCCCTGGAAGCCACCCTGACGGTTTCCGTCGTTTCTTCCCTGATAGCCGCCCTGACGGTTTCCGTCGTTTCTTCCCTGGTAGCCGCCCTGGCGGTTTCCATCATTTCTTCCCTGGTAGCCGCCGCCCTGGCGGTTTCCGTCGTTTCTTCCCTGGTAGCCGCCCTGGCGGTTTCCGTCGTTTCTTCCCTGGTAGCCGCCGCCCTGGCGGTTTCCGTCGTTTCTTCCCTGGTAGCCGCCCTGGCGGTTTCCATCGTTTCTTCCCTGGTAGCCGCCCTGACGATTGCCGTCTCTGCTGCCCTGATAGCCGCCCTGACGATTGCCGTCTCTGCTGCCCTGGTAACCGCCCTGACGATTGTCGCGATTGCCCTGATAGCCGCCCTGACGGTTGTCACGATTGCCGTCGCGGTTCGGGAACGGACGGCTCTCTCTCTGCTGGGACTGACCGTCTGTTCTTCCCTGGTTCGGGAGCGGACGGACATTCTCTCTGAGATCCTTTGCAGGTGCCTCAGATTTTGTCTCCTGTTTCTGTGCAGGTGCTGCCGGTGTCTCGGCTGTCTTTGCCGGTGCTTCTGCCGGTGCGTTTCCTGTCATCGGTCTTACCTGCATGCCGGAACCGTTGTTCGGTCTTGCCGGTCTCTGTCCGCCCTGTGTACGTTTTCCCGCCGGGCGCTTCTGTGTACTGTTCTGCGGACGATAAACCGCAGCAAATTTCTTCTTTGCCGGTGCTGCCGGCGCATTATTTTCTCCCTCAGCCGGAACTGCCGGCTTTGTGGAATTCTCCTGATTCTGATTCAATGTATCTGTTCCCTCTTTTTTCTTTCCTAAATCCTTTTCAAACTCACTCACGCTCGCTACCTCCAAATCACGTTACAGTGCACAGCCACTTTTCGCCCGTGTACCGCAACTGGATCTTGCCGATGCTTCACATTCCTAATCGGCAAAATGCTTCAACAGTGCCTCGGAAAAATTCGGATCGATCACCGCCAGGGACGCTCTCATCTGCTTTCCCAGGATGTGGCCGAGTTCTTCCTTGTTTCCGAACTCAAAGTACGGGACTTTATAGTAAGTACACATGTTCCGGAACATTTTCTTCGTGTTGTCCGAAGATTCTTCCGACACGATCACCAGCCCGGCTTTTCCGGACTTTACCGCTTTTTCTGTGGAAAACTCGCCGCTTCTGACCTTTCCGGCCTTCTCCGCGAGTCCTAAAAGTCCAAGGATCTTATTTCTGTTCATCGATCTGTTCCATCTCCTTTTTCAGACTTTCGTAAACTTCTTTTGGAATTGCCATTTTAAAGGAGCGTTCCAGTCCACGGCTCTTCACTGCCTTTTCAAAGCATGCCATGGATGGGCAGATGTATGCGCCGCGTCCGTTTTTTCTCCCGGTCGCGTCGATGGAAATCACGTCGTCAGTACCTTTTAAAACCCGGATCAGCTCCCGCTTGTTTTTCATTTCACCGCAGCCGATGCACTGTCTCTGCGGAACCTTCTTTACTGTACTCACTGTCGTCGTTCCCTTCTCTCCTATTCTTCTGTCTCGGCCTGTGCTTCGGAAGTCTCCTCTGCCGGAGCTTCATTTTCTGCCGGAGCTTCTTCTCCTGCCGGCTCTACATCTTTCTCGTACTCGCCCTCAAAACCTTCCTCGCCGAAGTCCATATCATCGAAGAGTCCAAGCTCTCTCGCCTGTGTCTCGCTCTTGATATCGATCTTGTAGGTGGTCAGTCTTGCAGCCAGTCTTGCGTTCTGTCCTTCTTTGCCGATCGCTAAGGATAACTGGTAATCCGGAACGATGACCTGTGCCTCTTTCTCGTCCTCATCCGCAACAACGGAGATGACCTTTGCAGGACTCAGTGCGTTCTCGATCAGGAATGCCGGGTTGTCATCCCAGTTGATGATATCGATCTTCTCACCGCGGAGCTCATTTACGATCGCGTTGACTCTCGCGCCGTTTAAGCCGACACATGCGCCTACCGGATCTACGTTCGGATCTGTAGAGCTGACTGCGATCTTTGTTCTGGAACCTGCCTCACGGGCGATCGCGCGGATCTCAACGGTACCGTCACGAACCTCTGCGATCTCGGCCTCAAACAGACGTCTCACAAGGTCCGGATGGGTTCTGGATACAGAGATTCTCGGTCCTTTCGGGCTGTCCTTGACTTCCAGGATATAAACCTTGATACGCTCGGTTCTCTGGAAGGTCTCGCCTTTGACCTGCTCAGCCTCCGGGAGGATCGCATCGATCTTTCCGAGATCTACGCTGACATTGCGGCCGATGTAACGCTGAACGATACCGGTAACGACCTCTTTCTCCTTGCACTGCCACTCGCTTAACTGGGATTTCCGGCTCTCCTCGCGGATCTTCTGTAAGATCACGTTCTTCGCGTTCTGGGTCGCGATACGGCCGAAATCATGGGAATCAATGGGGATCTGGACGATGTCGCCAAGGACATGTCTCGGAGCGATCATTCTTGCGTCGGCGAGGCTGATCTGTGTGATCGGATCCTCCACGTTCTCAACGACCTCTTTTTCCATATATACGGAATAATCGCAGCCATCCGGATCAATGATGACTTTCACATTGTCGGCCTTGCCGAAATGGTTCTTGCAGGCTGTGAGAAGGGAGTTCTCGATGGCCTCCAGCAATGTGTCCTTACTGATGTTGTACTCTTTTTCGAGTATGTTCATCGATTCCATCAGTTCCTTGTTCATTTTTTATCCTCCTTATTAAAAATCGAATGCCAGACGAATTAAGGCAATGTCTTTTCTATTGAATGTACTCTCGGAACCATCCTCGTAGCGGATCGTCACGGTGTCCGCGTCATATGCTGTGAGGATCCCTGAAAAGTCTTTCTGTCTGTCGATCGCGCGGTACAGCTTGATGTCGACCGCCTCACCGAGACTTCTCTTAAAGTCTTTCTCTTTCTTTAACGGTCTTCCGAGTCCCGGGGAGCTCACCTCTAGGATATAGCTGTCATCGATAAAGTCCTCTTTATCGAGCCAGTCGCTCAGACGTCTCGATACCATCTCACAGTCATCCACTGTAAAACCGCCCTCTTTGTCGATGTACGCTCTCAGGTACCAGGTACCAGCTTCCTTCACGTACTCCACGTCGACCAGTTCATAATTGTTCTCTTCCATGATCGGGGTTAAAAACTTCTCGACCCTGGATTCATATTCCTCTCTTCTTGCCATGGGTTTCCACCGCCTCTCTGCCGGATCTTTCCGGTTATGCAAAACGAAAGAGTGGACGTTTCGTCCACTCTTTTGACCGGTTACTTATGTTATCAATTAGCATCATAGCATAGAAAGCCAGAAAAATCAAGGGTTTTACCGGGAAATCATAGAAATATCGGCATAATGGTCTCCTCTCAGGTCTGCCCCTGTTGCCTGTCATCAAAAAATCCTCTGCCTGCCAGCCACCGATACCGGATCGTCAAAAGAAGAAGCGCCATCCCCCAGGCGAGAGGTGTTGAGAGATATACCCCTGTGTATCCTGATATCCCCGAAAAAGCGGCACAGCCTGCCCATCTCGAAAATAATTCCAGAATTCCTCCCGCCATCGGAACTGCTGCTTCCCCGATTCCCTGAAGGGAGCTCCTCATGATCTGCATGGTACACAATAGCCAGAAAAAGACTGCAATGATGACCAGATACACATATCCGTACTCCACAATCTTTGGATCACAAGTTTCCATGAACAGACCAATGAATGGACGCCCCAGACATACATTGACGGCCGAAGACAGGATCACACAGACCGTGCCGAGAGCAATACATTGCCGGATCCCACACCGGATCCTTTCTCTCTTTCCGGCTCCCATATTCTGCCCGCAGTACACTTCCATTGCCAACGCCAACGCGTTAAACGGCTGGGTTACAAGATTCTCTACCTTTCCCGCGGCAGTATACCCCGCCACCACAAGCGCCCCGTGTTCATTCAGATACGCCTGCAGGATC
Source organism: Pilosibacter rotomagensis (assembly GCF_045062245.2). Lineage (NCBI taxonomy): Bacteria > Bacillati > Bacillota > Clostridia > Eubacteriales > Clostridiaceae > Pilosibacter > Pilosibacter rotomagensis. Next base: position 2,709,069 of record NZ_CM170323.1, read on the forward strand.
ATGATACCGACTGCTGTCACGGAAAACTGAAGTGCCATCGGAACTCCGATCCGCAGATGGGCGAACGCTTCCCTGCACTCCACCTTCAAATATCTTTTTTCCGGTCTCAATACCGGATACCGCTTCACTGCATATAGATGGCATGCGACCGCTGAGACAAGCTGGGATATCACGGTGGCAAGTGCGGCACCTCCCACCCCACTGTGGAAACCACGAATCATGATCACATCGAGAACCACATTCAGAACAGATGAAATGATCAGAAAATAGAGGGGCGTCCGGCTGTCTCCCAATGCGCGCAAAAGACCGGCCATCAGATTATAATATAAAACGGCTCCGAGTCCCAGATATGTGATCCGGATATAGGTACGCGCATAAGGAAAGATTTCCTCCGGCGTATTCATAAATTTCAAAAGTGGTACTGCCGTCGCAACGCTGAGCACCGTCAGCAGTACTGCCGTCACAACGCACAATACCATTGATGCTGCGGCGGATTCTTTTATTTTTTCAGGATCTCCCTGCCCCGCCCTCTGGGCTGTAACAACAGAAAAACCACCGGTCAAACCGGTGGCAAACCCAAGGACGAGGAAACTCATGGCAGCCGCTGCTCCGACTCCCGCCAACGGATATACACCGACCAGCCTGCCAATGATCATGGCATCTGCCAGACTGTACAGCTGCTGAAACAGATTTCCCATCAGCACAGGAATCGAAAACCGTAAGATCACTTTCCATGGTGTTCCCTCTGTCATATCAATTCCTCCATCCTGTTATCCCGCCTGTTTTTCCCAGTCGTTTTCTTTCATGTTCGTATAGACATAGACTGCTGCCGACAAAACAGAAAACAGGAACATGATCACAGAAAGGGCCGCTGCCTTCTCATAATGCATATTGTTAAACTGGTTATAAAGAGCGATTCCCATCATCTGGGGATTTGTTCCATCCATAAGATATGGGGTTGTAAATGAACTGATGTTGCTCATAAATACAAACGTAGCTGCTACGAACACATCCCGGTAAGTCATCGGAATGATCATGTCTTTTAAGATCCTCAGTTTTCCGGCACCGGCGTCCCTTGCCGCTTCAATGACCGGATTATGGATCTTGGACATCGCTGCCGCAAGGAGCATTGTAGCGAATGGTATGTTGAACCAGAGATTCATCAGCACGATTCCTTTTCCGTTATACATAAGACCAAGCTTGATATTCAGTCCAAAGAGCTGTGAGATCCGGTTAATCAGTCCGGAATCCCGGATAACCGTGATCATGCCGTTCACTGCCACCATTCCCGGAATAAATCTCGGGAGCAGATACAGATGACCGATCGCCCTGCTGACAACAGAGTCCGAAAATCTGAGATAGATCGCCAGGAAATAGGAGATCCCGATCGCCAGCACTACGGTAGCCATCACGATCTCAAGTGTATAAAGAATGTTCCCGCGCTGAATGCGGTCTGTAAAGAAAAATATGTAATTGTCAGGACCCCAGCCGCCTTCCTCCAGCTGGAAGCTGCGAAGAAGACTGACTGCGATCGGGTAAAAGATCACCGTTACCATGATCATGATCGACGGGAAAATGAGAAGATATGGCAATATCTTTTGAACGGTCGTTTTTTTCATATTCTCTCACTTCTCCTACTGAAGAGTTCCGATCTCTTTATCCCATTCCTCATATAACTCTGTTCCGAGAGTTCCAAGGCTGCTCATACGGAAGGAATCGACCTTCAGGGTCTCGATCGTCTTTGTGAGCTCTGGATCAAGAAGGCTGTAATCGATAACCGGAATTGCCGCCATGGAATCAAGAGCGATATTCTGCGCATCTGCGCTCAGCATGTAATCGATAAAGGCGTATGCACCATCCTCATTGGATCCGATCGATGGGATTCCGAGAACCACCGGATTTCCTGTAAAGGATGGGTCGATCTGACTGATGCGGATGGATTCCGGAAGCGTTCCCTGTTTCATCTGGGTCAGCGCCATATCTGCCCATGCAGGAACCATATCAACCTCTTTATTTGCAAGCAGATCCAGTGTTCCCTGGTTTTTGTTCGGGTATACAACTTTGCCGGAGGACTGGTACATATACGGATGGAGCTCTTTCAAAAGATCAAAGCCCTCTCCCCACTTTTCCTTCCAGGACTCATCAGAAGAGGTAAGCGCCTCCTCCGGGAGATAGTTGTAAATACTGGTCACAACAAAGGAACCGCCGGCTCCACCGGAGGATGGAGTATTGTATGCAAAACGGCCCGGATGATCCTTGATCCACTGATACAGCTCCTCTGCTGTTTTCGGCGGTTCCTTCACAACATCGGAATTATACGCAAGGACCACGGTTGTTCCGCGATATGGGATTACCAGATCATTTCTGTAGGTGGATTCCACTTTAAGATTCTCTGCATTCGGGATCTTAGAACGATCCAGCGTTACAAAGAAGTCTTCTCCTCCTTCCGAGATGTACTTTGTCACTTCGTCTCCGCCAAGCTCGATCACATCAAAGTTTGTTTTCGTCTGACCCGCCTTTTTTGCCGCCACTACACGGTCAAAAAGGCCTTCCGCTCCTGTACCGGATGTGATAAACTCCAACTTTGCTTCATACTTGTCCTGAGAAGCATTAAATGTTTCGATCTGCTTTTCAAACTGTACACGGACATTATCCGATCCACCGGCCCACACGGTAACGACGGACTTTCCGTTTCCTGCTTTTTGTGCAGTTGTATTTCCTGCCCCGGAGCAGCCCGTCATAAACGCCGCTCCCATTGCCAGAGACATGATAACCGCAGTAATTTTCTTTCCATTGCACTTCATTTTCAATTTCTCCTTTAATATATGAATGATGTTGGGAACAAAAGGGATCTCATCGTCTGAACTTATATTCAGGCACAATACTCGTATGTCTTTATAAATTTCATTGATACCAGATCGCGCGGCTTAAATTCTTCCTCCGCGCCTTTTGGTACATATGTTTTTATGATCTGACCATCGGACTCTACATTGACCTCGACATAATGTCCAAGGACCATGACTGTCCGGACATATCCCTTTTTCTCACCGGATACATCACCTTTTGTCACGATCACATCCTCCGGACGCACAGCCAGTGTCTTCACTCCTCCATCCGGCAGGAAATTCATTTCCCCAATGAAGGATGCCACGAACCGGCTTGCCGGATGATCATAGATTTCGGTCGGAGTTCCGATCTGCTCGATCACTCCCTTGTTCATTACAACGATCCGATGGGAAAGAGCCATGGCCTCTTCCTGATCATGTGTGACAAAAACAACCGTGATCTTCAGTTCTTCCTGAATTTTCTTTAATTCTTCCCTCATCTGCGCACGGATCTTGGCATCCAGTGCGGAAAACGGCTCATCCAGAAGAAGGACCGATGGTTTTAAAAGAAGAGCCCTCGCGATCGCCACCCGCTGCTGCTGGCCTCCGGATAACTGTCCCGGATATTTCTTTTCAAAGCCCTGCATATTTACAAGCTCAAGCCCACGCTTCACGCTTCGGCTGATCTCTTCTTTTGAATATTTTTTTATCTTAAGACCAAACGCCAGATTCTCATACACCGTCATATGCGGCCACAGATTATAGCTCTGGAATACCATCGCCGTCGGCCGGTTCTCCGGTGCCAGATCCTTCACGGAGCAGCCATCGATCAGAATGTCTCCGTCATCAATATCAAGGAAACCTCCGATCGTTCTGAGGATCGTGGATTTTCCACATCCGGATGGTCCCAGCATCGTGAGAAATTCACCTTCCCTGACATCCATGTTGATGTTTTCCACTCCGTCCCCGTTTTTATAATGCTTTTTCATGTTTCTGATCTGAAGTTTTACTTTTTCTTCCATAACTTGCTCCTTTTTACATTCCATAACCTTTCGAGATCGTATCTGCACTCAGGTATTTTTTCATTGCGAGCAGGATCAGAATCGTCGGAATGATCAAGATCAACGATAATACCGGTCCTGCAGTCAGAGGATATTCCATGATCACCCCGTAAAGCTCTACCGGCATGGTTTTTACCTCCGGGAAACCGACAAGAAGGGTTCCCTGTGCCTCTTCCAAAGAACCAAGGAAGGTAAACACGCCGCCAACCGCGATCCCCGGCATCGCTAACGGAAGGGTAATGCTGAAAAATGTTCTGAGGGGTCCTGCTCCTGCGTCTCTCGCTGACTCCTCCTGCTGCCGGTAAACGCTTTTAAAGGAACCGCTCGGGATCCAGGTCATAAACATCAGGGAATTGACTACATGAATGATCACAACACCAAGGAAGGTTCCCATCAGGTTTAATTTATAAAACAGGATTCCGATCGAAATGTAGAGTCCCATTCTCGGATATGCGTTGCTGAGCAGAAAGGACAGGAGGAAGATTCGTTTTCCTCTGAAATTATATCTGGCAAGAGCGTAAGCGGCCGGGATGCAGATCAGCATGGAGACTGCTGTTACGACGATTGCCAGCGCGAAGGAGGTCGTGATCGACCCCATAAGACTGTTCTGGTCCAGAACAAATTCCCACCACTTAAAGCCAAATTTCTGTGGTATGATCGCCGGGACTTCATATTTATCCGCAAAAGCCAGCATACACAGATTCATAAGCGGAACGTAGAAGAAAAAGAGAAATGCCGCAAAGAAGATGTACTGCAAAAAGTTCCTTTTCCCCATCATGTGATAAAATGCTCTCGGCGTCATCATTACAGCTCCATCTCCTTCTTCACCAGGATCGCTCCCTTTAAATTTCTGGTCGTGATATTTTCCGCTTTCCTTATCATGAGCCGTTTAAGTTCCTTTTCATCATTGACTGTCCAGGCAGAGCATCCAAGTCCTTTTCCTTTGATAAAGGTTATGATCTCATCTGTCAGGATATGGTACTCAGCGTTGATGCAGGTAACCGGAAGACTTGCCGCCTTTTCGATCGCCTCTTTCAGCTTTCTTTCCCTGTCCTGCTCTTCTTCCTTATAAATATCCGGATAAAGATTTTCAATATTTAAAAAGATTCTGGCTTTTTCAAAATTTTTCTTGTTCTCCTCCAGATGGACCGGATCCACCTCACCGGAATAGATCAGCCGTTCTTCCATATGGAAGTGACATGCCATTCGGTACACCGGGATTTCCAGATCTCTTTCCTTCAGGTCACAGTTGATCATCTTTTCAGGCACCTGTGCCATCCGTTCAAACACGTTTCTTAAAAAAACACCCTCGCCGCCATTGTCATCATGTGAAAGGATCAGATCTCCATCCTGTCCCTTCCGGACATCGACTTCCAGACAACCTGCCTCGGATCTGAGAGCATACGTGACAAATTCAAGGGAATTGTCTTCTGTTCCGTCACATCCTGAATGAGCTGTTATGATTCCCATTGTTTTCTCTCCTTTTTGATTTTTACCCCGTCACTCTATCAGTTAATTGTAAAATGTAACTGCATTTGCAGGTAAATAAATCCATAATTTTCAGTAAAGTACATTTAATTGTATGAATTTAAAAAACATTTACAGGTGCTTTACCTTTTTTATTCTTTCATTTTAAAATGATGGGTTACATTAAAAAAATCCAATTCAATGTACTTATTAAGGAGGCCAACGATTTATGGAAATGATCCAGCGTTTTTCCGGTGTGCTCCATCAGGGGTATCACGGGAATATCATTTACAATTTTTTTCTTCCTTCTGATCTTTCTTCCCTCTCTGTTGTTCTTACTTATCAGAAAGAACATCCTTCCGATCCTGACAGTTATTTCAACAGGCGTAGGACGGAGCTTGCCCCAATTCTGGAACAATATATGGAACAACCGGTTTCTGAAGATCTGCTCCGCAGGGAAATCAACGCTATAAAAACAGAGATCCAGCTCTGCTTCATGTTAAATTCCGTCTTCGTCGGAAACATCCATATGCCGGGGGAAGTAAAGGAAATGACAATTTCGGGAAATTCTGCCAGCCACGGCTGTATCCCCTGTAAGGATCTCTCCGGCATGGCAAAAATCATCATAAACATCTTTCATGCAGCGGAAGATGAGACACCCTACCAGCTTGAGATTTTCGGAGAATCCCGCGATCCTGCAAAAATCGGGAAGGAGACAAATGAACATGTGGAAAAGAATTGAACTTCACAATCATACCGTAGAATCTGACGGCAGTATGACCGTCACCGAGCTCGTGCGCTTTCTTACTTCAAAACATATCCGTTCCTTTTCTCTCACGGATCATAATACGATATCGGGCTGGAGACAGCTCCCGGAATCTGTCCGTGAAATCTCCCCGGATTCCGAATTTATCTGTGGCTATGAACTGACCTCGTACTTCGGGCATATGCTGTGCCAGAACATCGATTCCTATATTCCCTGGGACGATATCAATGCTGGCTGTGCGGATCCTTTATTTCAGAGAGTCCATGAGGCCGGCGGACTGGCCGGTCCTGCCCACCCCTGTTCCATTCCTTTTCCGTTTTCTACCGGGATGCGCTGGTCCATGAGGATCCATGACCACAGTCTGATCGATTTCATTGAGATCATAAACAATGCCCACCCGATGATCCCTGACAACAAAAACGCGATCTTATGGTGGGAGGATCTGATCTTTCAGGGATACCATATCGCGGCCACATCCGGACTTGATCTGCATCAGCCACAGCTTCCGGACCATTTGTTTACAACATTCCTCCGGATCTCTGATCCGTTCCTCCACCGCTCTCTGAAGGATCAGTTGGAACACTGTATCAAAAATACGGAAACCTGCGTCACCCGCGGACCGGTCGCAGACTGGTTTGCGGACCGGGAACGGCTCTATATCCGTTTAGAGCCGGGACTGACGCCCCCTGATATCCATGGATCTTATCTTTGTGAGCTGCGCACAGAACAGGGCCGTCATGTATTTTCCTTCGACGGGTTTCTCTGTGTCCTGCCCACATCTGTCCTTTCTGAGATCAGACAGGCTGCCTTGTTCTTTATCTATCAGGACCTGGTAGACTGGGAACATCTCATCTGCATTGCGCGTCCGTTCTTCCGACCGGATCCCTGTTGACAGGGGCCGCCCATTGATACGCCACTGTATCGTTGCATAAGGTTCTTTTTTCTGATATACTGTGTCTAAATACTGGTTCAGTGGACCGTTATGGAAATTTTCAGAAAGCGGACTTAATATATGAAACGATTTGTGATCGGAATCCTCGCGCATGTCGATGCCGGAAAGACAACGATGTCCGAGGCAATTTTATACGAGACAGGAAAACTAAAGAAAATGGGGCGTGTGGACAATCGTGACGCCTTTCTTGATACCTTCGCGCTTGAACGCGCCCGGGGCATCACGATCTTTTCAAAGCAGGCGGTCTTTCCGTTGGGCGATACTTTCGTGACACTCCTCGACACGCCGGGTCATGTGGACTTTTCGGCGGAGATGGAGCGGACACTGCAGGTCCTTGACTATGCGGTATTGATCGTCAGCGGAGCTGATGGGGTTCAGGGACATACGGAGACACTGTGGAGACTTTTAAAACGGTATCGGATCCCGGTATTTCTCTTTGTGAATAAGATGGATCAGAAGGGGACGGATCGAGAGGCGGTGCTGGCATCACTGAAGGAACGGCTGGATCACGGGATCGTGGATTTCAGCGGGGTGTCCGGAAACCGTGATATTCTTGGAACTTCTGATAAAACCGCTGAGGAGATTGCCACCTGCGATGAAGCACTTCTGGAAGCTTATCTGGCAGACGGCAGCTTAAAGACGGAGGACGTTCGGAACGCAATCCAGAACCGGAAGCTCTTTCCCTGCTTTTTCGGCTCCGCGTTAAAGCTCACCGGCGTCCGGGAATTTCTGACCGCCCTCGGGGAATTTGCGTCATGCCCGGACTATACGAAGGACTTCGGTGCAAAGGTGTTTAAGATCTCCCGCGACGAGACAGGTGTACGGATGACGCATTTGAAGATCACGGGCGGAAATTTGAAGATCCGTGATTCGCTGTCACTTGATTCAGATGAGAAGATCAACCAGATCCGGCTCTATTCCGGCTCAAAGTTCGAGGCGTTAAAGGAGGCGGAACCCGGCATGGTGGTGGCTGTCACAGGGATTTCCGACACGAAGCCGGGACAGGTCTTCGGAACTGCCTCCGACAGTGTTCTTCCACTCCTGGAGCCGGTCCTCACATACCGGATCCTACTGCCATTCGGAACAGACTCCCACACCATGCTCAAAAATATGCGCATGCTGGAGGAGGAAGACCCGCAGCTCCACATTGTCTGGAACGAGGCGCTTGGCGAAATTCAGGCACAGGTCATGGGCGATGTGCAGATGGAGATCTTAAAGAGCCAGGTTCTGGACCGTTTCGGCGTGGAGATCGGTTTTGGAGAAGGAAATATTGTCTACAAGGAAACGATCGCTAAGACCGTCGAGGGCGTCGGACATTTCGAACCGCTGCGCCACTACGCGGAAGTCCATCTTTTAATGGAACCCGGAGAGCAGGGAAGCGGACTCGTCTTTGATACCAACTGCAGCGAGGATATGCTGGATAAGAACTGGCAGAGACTGATTTTAACGCATCTCGAAGAAAAGAGATTTCGCGGGATTTTAACGGGCTCTGAGATCACCGATATGAAGCTCACTCTGATCGCCGGACGTGCCCACCAGAAGCACACTGAGGGTGGGGATTTCCGTCAGGCAACCTACCGCGCTGTCCGTCAGGGACTCTGCGAGGCGGGGTGTGTGCTCTTAGAGCCTTACTACGCATTCCGTCTGGAGGTTCCGTCCGAGAATCTCGGACGCGCGATGGCGGACCTCGACCGGATGCAGGGTGAATTTTCCGCACCGGAGCAGGACGGCGCAATGGCTCTGCTCACCGGGACCGCGCCGGTTTCCACGATGCGGAACTACCAGCGGGATGTGATCTCCTACACGAAAGGACGCGGAAGACTGACGCTCAGCCTTTCCGGGTATGAACCGTGCCACAACGCGGAGGAAGTCATCGCTGCTTCCGGATATGATTTCGATTTTGACCTTCAGGACCCGGCAGGATCTGTTTTCTGCTCCCACGGCGCCGGCTTTGTCGTTCCGTGGAACGAAGTGAAAAACTATATGCATGTGGAGAGTCCGCTCGCAAAGCAGCTTGCGAAGGAAGCGCAGGAGCGGGATTTAAGAGAGGCAAATGAACGGCTCCAGGCGATGGAGGCCGATGTGGCGGCCGGGAAAGTTCCGGCCGGAGCAGCCGGCGGCAGTGCAAAGTTTCGTTCCGGCAGTCCCTCTGGTGCTGTTTCTGAGGCAGCGGTTGCTGCAAATACAGGTTCCGGCTCTTCCCGCGGCCGCGGAGACGGCTCCCTCTCCTTCTATGATGATAAGGAACTCCAGGCGATCTTCACCCGTACATACGGCGAACCGAAGCGAAAACTCGCCTCGGACTATGACTCCCGCACCGTGATCCGGGCCAAAAATACAGCTCCTGTAAAACCGTCAAAAGAGAAAGAGGAGCCGGAAGACGAATATCTTCTCGTCGACGGCTACAACATCATCTTTGCATGGGACGAGCTGAGTGAGCTTGCCGCCGTCAATATCGATGCGGCCCGCTACAAGCTCATGGACATCTTGAGCAATTATCAGGGATTCCGGAAGATCTGCGTCATCGTTGTCTTCGATGCCTACAAGGTTCCGGGCGGTGTCGAGAAAGTCCAGAAATATCACAACATTCACGTTGTGTATACAAAAGAAGCGGAGACCGCAGACCAGTACATCGAAAAAGTCGCGATCCGTATCGGCAGGCGTTACCGCACCACCGTAGCAACCTCCGACGGCGTGATCCAGCTCATCATCCGCAGCCAGGGCTGCATCCTCTGGTCCGCAAGAGATTTCCGTGAAGAGATCGAACGCGTCGGCAAGCTGATCTCCGAGGAGAAAGGAAAACATACCGGCAGTGCGAAGAATTACCTCTTCCTGCACGCCGATGAGGAGACGAGAAAATATCTGGAAGATGTGCGGCTGGGGAAGAAACCGGAGATGCCGTAGTCATTTTTCGCAAATGGCGGAATTTCTCATTTTTCTGCCTTGCGCGGTTGCCTGCGGCATTCTCAGGCTTCTCGCAAGTGCACATTCCTGGAACATACTGCCTTTTTCCGGAAAGTTTCATCTAATTTTCCCGGAGAACAAAAAAAGAGACCTTCACCTGTCTTCCCAATTTTCTGCCGCTGACATATTCAGCTTCTGAAAATTTGGGGATGACCGTGAAGGTCTCTTTTTTATCTTATCCGATCCATTATTTTTTCATGGATTCGATTACGCATTCATGTTTCTTTGTACTCTTATCATAATTGATCCCCACCAGCAGTAAATTTCCATGGTAATCTTTCAATGCATTCCCATACTGCTTTTCTTTTATCTGTGCCAGCGCGGCATCCGCACCTTTATCCCACTTTAATTCTATGATAATTGCCGGTTTATCCAGATGATGTTTCCGTGGGATCATACAGATATCAGTAAATCCTTTTCCTGATGGCAGTTCACGCACGATCGCATAATATTCTCTCGCAAAATAAAATGCAAGACTGACCGTACAGCTAAGTGAATTTTCATCATTATACTGAAGAATAGAAATCTCTTCATGTGCCTTATCGATTCCTGCTGCCACTGCATCAGCATCCATTTTCCACAGTGCATCCAGTAATCTGCGGGATGCTTCCACCGAATCCGCAACTCCATGCCAGCTCATGGTACTGATCGCATTGACATATTCTTTCGAAACTTCCTTATTGGGAATTTCCACTGTCCCATTCGTACTATTGTAAGCCAGATATCCAAGATGTACCAAGAGCGTAAGGACATCATCCTTTGTCGCAAAAGTCGTCATGTCGTTACTGAATGTACCAATATTGACGTACACTTCCTCGCCTGCAAGCATTCTGACGACTGAATCCTGCAGCCCATCCATATTCATCTGGATATAGATCTTCAGTGCTTCATAAGTTTCCGTCTGATTCCAGTATGTTCCAAACTTATGTCTGAGCATGGCCTCTACAACAGATTTCGGGCTGTACATGGAATAATACTGATCCCCGGACTGCCGGTGTGCGACAAGCCCATATCCATCATACCATGCCTTTGCTTCGTCAAAATCCATCTCATATTTCTGACAGAGCTGTGCCACTTCCTGTCCGGTAAATCCAAAATACTCCGCAAGCTCCCCCGGATCTGTCATGGAATACTCTGTAAACATATTTAACGCAGAATGTGATCCGTATTTTTTTATCGGAAGAATGCCTGTCATATACGCAAGAGCAACATACTCTTTATCCTTCAGCCATGCCCGCAGAAAATCCAGATATTTCTTCTGTGAATCCTGATCCTGCTGGTATTCCCGGAACAGGCAGTCCCATTCATCGATCAGGATCACAAATGCTCGTTTCGTCTTTGCATAAATATCTTTCATTACCTGGATCAGATTACTCTCATCCCGAAAACGAACATCATCAAAATGTTCCATGAGATCAAACACCAGATATTTTTTCAACATCGAAAGCATCTCATCCATACTTCCTGTCATGCTGAGGAATTCCTGTATGTTTACCTTGATCACATCATATTGATTCAAATGAGCACGATAGGATTCCGCTTTGCTGATCTTCAGCGAACGAAACAATAAATCTGCATCTTCCCCACGCTCATAATAAGCAGCAAGCATATCTGCTGCCATTGATTTTCCAAAACGTCTTGGTCGGCTTACACACAGGAACTTTTGTCTTGTATCCAAAACTGCATTCGTTTTTTCGATCAGACCTGTCTTATCTACATAAATTTCAGAATTCAGTCTCTCCTGAAATCCCTTGCTTCCCGGATTCAGGTAACTTCCCATGTGAAATCCTCCCTTCTTTATTTTCCGCACTTACCAAGGATCTCCCCACAGATCTCCTCCGCTGTCTTTCCATCCGTCGCAACGGTGATATCTGCGGCCGCCTCATACTTCGAACGACGCTTTTCCATCAGATCCTCAATGTAAGAAAGATTCATATTTCCATTCAGGACTGGGCGCTCTGTGCTGTCCTTGACTCTCCCATAGATCGTCTCCGGTGTCGCTGTGAGAAGGACGATCTTTCCGCATTTCTTCATAAGACGGACATTCTCCTCCTTCAGCACGGCTCCGCCCCCGCACGAAATCACCGCCGGATCCCGGTCTGAAAAACTGCGGATCAGCGCTGTCTCAAGTGACCGGAAATATGGCTCACCTTTCTCTTTAAAGATTTCCGCGATCTCCATCTGTTCCCCGTTCACGATCTCCTGATCCATCTCCACCTGCTCCGCCCCGGTCATCTCCGCCAGACGCGCCGCATTCGTACTCTTTCCACATCCCATAAATCCGATCAGAAAAATATGTTCCTTCAGTCCTGCCATCCTTACATTCTCCTCTTTCGCCGCCCGTGCCACACAGAATTTCCGTTCTGTCCTCACAGGTATCATTAAGAAAAGTATAGCAGATATAAAAAAGAACTGCAAGCCGGGGATTACCGCAGGCCCTGCAGTAAGCTTCCGCCAGCGCATCCTTCTTAGCACCCAATATCTCCCAGCGGTGAGCTTCCGGGCAGGAGTGCATGATGCGGGGAGCTGGCTTCCTCTTAGCTCGCGGGTGACTGCGTTGGAGAATCGGGGACACTTGTCTGAGCGCAGCGAGTTGTGTCCCCGATTCTCCGTTCTTAGCAGTCTCCCGGGGGCTTAGAGGAACCCTCCCCGCATCCCCGCACTCCTGCCCGGAAACTCACCGCGTACCACTCGCCAACATATTCTGCATTTCATCTCTCCATTGCATTCCCCCACCCCCACTGCTATAATAAAAAAATGAAAATAATCCCCGGAGGTACCCATAAAATGGAACATCATACACCCACCCCGATCACCGGCCACACCGCCCTGATCTGCCTTCTCGGCAGTCCCTGCGCCCACAGCATCTCCCCAATGATGCACAACGCATCCTTTGAAGCACTCGGTCTCGACTACCGCTATCTCGCCTTTGACGTAAATGAAGCAACACTTCCAACCGCTGTCGCCGGCTTAAAAGTCCTCGGTGCCCGCGGTTTCAACCTGACCATGCCGGATAAAAACCTCATGGTCTCCCTCTGCGACGAACTCTCCACCGCTGCCCGGATCATCGGCGCTGTCAACACGGTCGTAAACGAAAACGGACGCCTTATCGGCCATAACACCGACGGCATCGGCTACATGCAGTCCGTAAAAGATGCCGGTTATGACATCATCGGCAAAAAAATGACTCTTCTCGGAGCCGGCGGCGCCGCGACCGCGATCCTGGTCCAGGCGGCACTCGACGGCTTAAAGGAAATCTCTGTCTTCGTGAGACCGACCAGCCGATTCTATGACCGCCTGGTACATACTGTGGACGAACTCACAAAGATCACCGACTGCAAGATCAAAATCTGCGATTTTTCCGACGCTGAACTCTTAAAACAGGAACTCGCAGACAGCGCCATCCTCACAAACGGAACCTCCGTCGGCATGGCCCCGCACGAGGATACCTGCCCGGTCCCGGAAGATCTCGTCTTCCCGGACGGTCTCATCGTATCCGACATCATCTACAATCCGCGTGAGACAAGACTCCTCTCCATGGCAAAACATCAGGGAAACCCGTTCTTCAACGGTTCCTACATGCTCCTCTACCAGGGCGCCGAGGCGTTCCGCCTCTGGACCGGAAAAGAGATGCCGGTGGAGCAGATCAAACGTGAGTTTTTCTCCAGATAAGACAGTCTGCAAGTTTTTGATCCTGCATCCCGGATATGCCGGATTTCACAAAAAGCCGATGAAATCAGGGTAGCTCCACCCGATTTCACCGGCTTTTTCATTTACGCGAACAACGAGCCAAAGTCCGCGCTTGCGCGAGACCTTGGCGACTGTCGCGATAACAAGGGGAAACTCGCGAAGCGTGTTTTCACTTGTTGATCTGATTCTTTTATTTTCCTCAATACCTCATTTTCCGTTCAGAACATCCCTACCCATGAAAAGCTGCCCGAATCGCTCCTTATTTGTAAATATACCGCTTTACTGTGCATCGATGATCTCCTCCGCCATCGCGAACATCTCCTCCGCGCTCAGCTCCTCGCCAAACTTGAACAGGCTGTACCCCTGACCGTCCATGTCCCACTCGACCATACAGGAGGTTGTGATCTCGATCTCATCACTGCCGTAAGCAAGGTCAAAGTTGCCCGCTTCCTGGGCCTTTTTGTCCTCCTCGGTGAGTTCATAATTGGCCGGCACAAATTTGTTGACCGTCTTATAGAATCGAAGTTCCGTGCCATCCCCGCACGTCTTTACATCCGTCGGAGCGCTCCCGCCGTCCAGACCGACTTCCGCAGAAAATGTGATCGGTTCCATCCCCTCTTTTCCGTAAGTAATGTCGAGATGGATCCCCTTGCCCAGCTTATTTCCATCCTTGTCACTCGTCTCATAGTTCACCGGGACAGCACTCTCGAACGTATATCCATTGGAAAACTGTTCCGGGAAATTTACCTTCGGGCCATGTTCCTCCTGAAGCTTTAACGCCTGTTCATAAGTATGCACCTCATCTCTCCGGTCACTGTGCGATGTCACTCCCGCAATGTTCCCGATCGCAAATGCTGTCATGCTGCCAAATACACAGATCGCTGCCACCGCGATCACTGCCTTTTTCATAAATCCTCTCTTCATATGAGTTTCCTCTCTTTCTATCTGTTCATGTACACGTTTCCTGATCCGCACCTCCCGCAGGGATTCATCCGGAAATTCGCCTGCGCGGCTCTCAAACATTTTTTTCAGTCTTTCTTCTAAGATAGGATCGTCCATGTTTTTCCTCCTTCCTCCTGCGTGAGGACCTTCTTTAACTGCTCCTTCGCATGGTACAGTCTTGATTTCACCGTGCCCTCGAACACTCCGCAGACCTTCGCGATCTCGCGGATCGGCATGTCATTATAATAGTAAAGGATCAGAACCGTTTTCTGTTTCGGCGGCAGCTTCTCCACCGCCTCAAAAAGGATCCGTTCCTCCTCCTTCATGATGCAGGTTTCCAGGACCGACCGTTTTGTGTCCTCCTGCCCGGATGCCGGTTCCTCCTCCGGACACTCCCGCCCTGTCTTTTTGCAGATCTTCCATGCCGACCTCGTGAGGATCCGGTAAAACCATGTCTTAAAGGCCGCCGGCTCTCTGAGCTTCTTTCTGTTTAAATAGCAGGCGGTAAATGTCTCCTGGACAATGTCCTCACTGTCCGCAGCATTTCCGGATATCAGCCATGCGGCTCTGAGCGCCGGCTTCTCATATCGCTCCATCAACGTTCCGAATGCCTCCATGTCGCCATCGATCATCCGTCTCACGATATTCTCTTCATCCATGTCCTGCCTCCTCTCTTTTTTGATGCATCTGTCTTATAGAGACAGGAACCTTGAGGAAAGTTCATTTTTTCTAATAATTTATATAAAAAAGACAAAAAATTGGCTTCGTCACATTCAGTCTTAACGCTAAGTTGTCTGCAGCAATCCGCACCTTCGCATAAGTACGCATCATTGATACATCGTACCTTCTTATTTTATCAGGAAATTTCATCGGAATTTCCTGCCAGACAAAACAGGACAGTGCTCCACATTTCTGTCGACGCACTGTCCTGTATCATGATCCGTTTATTTAGTTTACACGCATGCACATCCAGTCCGCGATCCTGCCCCGTACAGACCGATCGTTCTTTTTCAGGGACTCCACACATGCCAGACTCATATTCTCTCAGTCACAGCTTGCCATCAAGCGTAAATTTCCTGACTTTCTGCTTTTCGTTTTCCTGAATATGATTCGTCACAGTTTGCTCCTGCTTGTAAACTCCCTGTACTTCTGAACTGCCTTTTCTTCCGCCTCTTTCATGATCTCCTCCACCGAGTTCCCTTCGATGTCGAGTCCCTCAGCGGTATAGCATACGGTCTCATGGATCCCGTAATAGACTTTGCAGAGCTTCTCCAGATACTCATATCCGAGGTTCAGCTCCCCGATGGATCCGCCGCTGGTCGTCACATAGTGGAGACTGTCTGCATGGCACAGACCGCCCGGAATGCCCTTGGAGGAGAATGTAAACGTCAGACCTGTCACGCAGATCTGCTCCAGATAACATTTCATCCGCGCCGGGAATGAGAAATCCCAGTACGGAGCTGCAACAACGATCCGGTCCGCAGCCGCGAACTGCTTCGCGTAAGTGAAAAGCGGTCCCTCAAAATTTCCTGCTCTTGTAAGCGATTCCCGGAGTGCGCTCTCCTTACCCGTGAAGAGTTTCAGATCTTCATCCTCAAGATTTAAAGTCTCGATCTCATACTCCCCGTTCTGATTCATTTCCTTTAATAACGCCTGTGCGAGCTGTTCCGTCCTTGAGATGCCGCGGTTGACGCAGGCATCGATGAATAATAACTTTTTCATTGCTGATCTCCCTGTTTATGTTTTACCCATGCACCTGATTCTGCTATATTGATCCAGCTTTTACACTTATCATGAAGCCAAAAGCAATTTCACTGTTTCTACACACATTTCAGACCGTCTTTATCACAGATTTTCCTTTGGCTGTCACATATTCAGCAGCTGTCTCGACAGCTCCAGAATCTCCTCCGTGTTCCTGCTGTTGAAGATCTCAACTTTTCCGCCGGATTCCCGGTCCGAGAGAAGTCCGCGCTCCTCAAGACGCCTTTTCGTCTGCTTTGCGGTCCCGAATCCGCCGTCGTAAACGAAAACTCCCGGCAGATGTTTCTGGATCACCTCACGGATCAGCGGATAATGCGTACATCCGAGAACGACCGCATCGATCTCTGCTTTGTCGTACGGTGCAAACTGTTTTTCCAGATAAGCATCGAGAACCGGTCCATCGAGCACGCCGCTTTCAATATATTCCACAAGTCCCGGACACGGCATCTTGATGATGTTCGCATCGTCCTCATAAATATGCATCATCGAATTAAATTTCGTCTGTGACAGCGTCATCGGGGTTGCCATGACGACGACTTTGGAATGTTCCTTTGCCTTGACCGCAGGTTTTAACGCCGGTTCGATCCCGATCACCGGGAGAACCTCCTCATATGCGGCTCGAAGTTCTTTGATCGCCACACTTGTCGCTGTATTGCAGGCCACGACGATTGCTTTCGCGCCCCGCTCCAGCAGAAATTCCACATCTTTTTTTGTCAGGTCGATGACCTCCTCCGGCGTTCTTGTTCCGTATGGGGCATTCGCCGAATCTCCATAATAAATAAAATCTTCTCCCGGCATCAGTTTGACCAGCTCTCTTAACACGCTGATCCCGCCAAGTCCGGAATCCAAAACGCCAATCGGGCGATTGTCTGTACTCATTTTTCTGTCACCTCACCGTTTTTCTGTTCTTCTATATCACTCTGCCTGCCAGAGCTTCCGTATCGCTGAATCTCCTGCCGCAATTCTCCCATCGCTTCTTTCAGGGAGTCCGCTCTGTTGGCGCAATATCAACATGGTATTCCCTCATATCTGCGGAGTCTGCTTTTTCAATCCTCTCCACTGTTACTGGATTTTCCATCTTTCATCCATCTTACCACATTTTCCTCCGCTTGACCATCCACAGCCTCCCCACTTTCGCTTTTTGTGCAATTTTTAAGATTTTTGTCAAAATATTTTTCATTTTTGGTTAATCTGTTTTGCAAAATGCTGCTATACTAACGCTGTAACAAAGAGAACAGCAAATGTTCAACCAAACTTAACAAAACCCCCTTTTCAAAGCTGAGGGCTGCTAAGCGAATCCGGCAGAACAAAAGAAGTTGTTTGCCGGCAATCAGATTTTTGGAGGAAAAGATAAATGACTACTTTAAAAGCTGAAAAAAGAAGCATGGATGTTAAGGCAAAGAGATTAAGAAGAGAAGGATTTGTTACAGGCAATGTTTTCGGACATGCCATCGAAGGTTCTATCCCGGTAAAGATGAATGCAATGGATGTTGATCGTCTTTTAAAGACAGAGCATAAAGGCGGCCAGATCAATCTTGATGTCGAAGGTCAGGTTTACGATGTCCTGATCAAGGAAGTTGATTACAATTCCATGACCAGAAAGATCGATGAGATCGATTTCCAGGCACTGGTAAGCGATGAGAAAGTTTCTTCTACTGCTGAGATCGTGATCCTGAACCGTGAAGCCGTTATCGGCGGTGTTCTTCAGGAAGACTTAAGCGAGGTTGCTTATAAGGCATTCCCGTCCGCTCTTGTTGAGACAACGACTCTGGATGCCGCTGGCCTGAAGGTCGGCGATACTGTCCACGTGAAAGATCTCGAGATCGCAAAGAACAAAGACATCGACTTAAAGACTGATCCGGAGGCAGTTGTACTCTCCGTCATCCCGGTTCACAACGTTGTTCCGGCTACTGAAGTGACAACAGCTCCTGGCACAGCAGCTGCAGATGACAAAGAGACCAAGTAATTGCTCTGGGATCGAATAATTTATCAAATAAAATCAAAACTGGCGGTACTGCTCCCCTGTGGGCGGCGCCGCCAGTTTTTTTAGCAGTTTCACAGAAAACTTAAACATTTTTCAAAAAGGGGATCCACCCACTAAGGTGTGATCCCCTTTCTCCTTCTTTATCCTGCTGTCACTTCAACCTTTTTTCCACTGAAAGCTACACCATACTTGTAGATCCCTGTAACGCCGGCGGAAAGCAGTTCTGTATCATATTTCTTGTCTTCAATCTGTTTCAAAGCGGTCTCTGACAGTTTTTTCAGTTTTTCAGCGCTGCAGTTTTTCTCCGCCTTCAGTTCGATCAGAATTCCAGGAAGACCTTTTCGGATCGGTTTTAACTGAATATCGTAACGTCCATCTCCGGATTCTCTATTGGATGTTGCAAAAGCGCCGTTCATCAAAGCACACAATCCCAGCATAAATCCATGATAAAAATTTTCTCCTGCCGTATCAAAAGAGCTCACGGACTGGGTCAACAGCATCTGTATCTGCGTTTTCAGTCTGTGATTGTCTCCAGAGAAAATAGCTTCCTGAATCGCAATCGCCGTAGATTGAGGAATCATGTTCCCAAGCCGCTGAAGAATCTCTTTATTATACACAAGTGCGATCTCACGGTTTGGCAAGGCAACTTCGCACATAATATCTCCACTGAACGACGTCATAGTTTTCAGGACTTTCAGGTATCCGGTCATCAAAAGGAAACTGTAAATGGTCGATGGATTGCTCCTGATCTGCGGATAAATCACTCCTGTATCAATATAGGTGGTGAAAGTTTCCCCATTGATTAGCGAAGTCAGACGACTATAGATCTCCTTATCCGCCTCCGCCAGGATCTCCCCGATAATGTCATTGCTGCCAGTGGATACCCAGTACGGTCTCGGCTCACATTCGCTGCTGAAATAGCTGACTACTGACCATGGATTAAAGATCTCAGTCCTGCCAAACCGGTAGCCATCATACCATTGACAGATCTCATCATATTGGTCTGCAGCTCCATAATATTCCGCCATCTCTCTCACTTCATCTGCTGTAAATCCAAAATAGGAACTGTATTTATTGTCCAGCACCGAGTTAATCGCCAGGTTATTCATCCCACTGAAAATGCTTTCTCTTGCAACCCTTAAAATTCCAGTAAGGAAGCCGAACGAAAGATGTTTATTATCCTTGAAGCCACCTAAAAACAGGTTTCGCATAAACTGAATGACCTTATCATAAAAGCCTTTCATATATCCCTGCTGGATCGGAGTATCATATTCATCGATAATGATAATGGGGGCTATGCCGTAATGGCTGTGAAGCATTGCTGACAGATCCAGAAGTGCAGAAGCCAGTTCCACCTCCCCCGTCTTTCCGGCCGCTAAGTTCGCATAGATCTGTCTGCTATATTCATCGCATTTTTCACTGGTCTGCAGTTCTTTATGGCGTCTGGTTTCTTTAGCAAAAATATCGCGGATAGCCGCAAATGTTTCTTCCCAGGTATTGAATTTTACATCCTTAAACGTGAGAAAGATCACCGGGTATTTTCCTTGATAATCTCTATATTTCTGTCCGCAGGTCCATATTTTTTTGTTGTTGAAGTAGATGGATGTATCCCTGTCGCTCTTTTCAAAATAGGTGCGCAGCATATCCATATTGAGAGTCTTGCCAAAGCGGCGAGGACGGGTAAACAAGGTTACCATTGGACGCTCATCGATAAAATCTTTGATCATCATCGTCTTGTCGATGTAGTAGTATTCCGATGATGCAAGACAATAATCGGAAACTCCGATCGGCAGAGGCAGCTTTGCTGGCCGTTCCGCTTTCCGGTAAACGCCCGTCCTTATCCGCTGATCTGCCGGTTTCTGCGCGTCTTTCGGGATCATCCAGCGTTTTCCCTGCTTTTCTGCTCCATCAATTTTTCCGTTTTTGCACAGAGTTGAAACTCTTCGTTCTGTTATATTCCAGCGTTTTGCCGCTTCTCTGACCGGGATCATTTCCGTCACTTCGCAACACCTCCTAACATCTTTTATAGCTACAGCATACCTTGCAAAAAGAACTTTGTCAATTTTGTTTCGGAATTATGTCATATATATATCACATTGTTCCTGTATTATTCATGTTCTTTCTCCCTTAAAGTTCCTGCAGCTGTGCACGCACACTCCGGAACCTTTCCGGCAATTCCTCTGCCGCCATCTGCTGCGGGACTTCAACGGTTCCTGCCTCTTTTGCGGTCTCATAAAACCAGCATTTATAGTCGAGTGTGTCCAGCGTTTTCTGCAGTTCCCGCATCTGCGCCTTTAAGATCTCGCGCTGACGGTAAAAAAGCTGCAGTCTCTCATTGATCGTCGAATCTCCCTGCGCTACGAGCGCAATGTACTCGCGGATATCCCGGATCGACATCCCGGACTTTTTCAGACAGTCGATGATCCTGAGCCACTCAATATCATCATCCTTGAACATCCGGATTCCACCGGACGTCCGCTCTACAGATGGAAGAAGTCCCTCTTTATCATAATATCGGAGCGTGGATGCCGGAACATGAAGCATCCTCGCCGTTTCTCCTACCGTATATGCCATGTTAATCTTCCTCTCCCGGTTCTTTATAATACTTTTCTATCTCTCAAACACAACCCAATACGTCCCCAGCACCTGCTCACACGGGATCTTTGCCGCATTTTCTGCGGTAAACGCTTCCTTCGGATACACGTTTTTTACATCTGTCGGATAGGCAGGGAGTGTCTTTCCGATGCTGACGCCGTGCGCATCGTTCTCCGTAAACTTCCAACGGAAGCTGCAGTCGCAGAATTCTTTGTTGTTTTCGATCTTTTCAGGCTTTCTCAGGATGATTTCATCTTCAATAAAATAGCAGCCCGCATTGTCCTGCTCCACTCCGTAAGCCATCACATCCTGTTCTACTTTCAAACTCTGCCTC
Source organism: Pilosibacter rotomagensis (assembly GCF_045062245.2). Taxonomy (NCBI): domain Bacteria; kingdom Bacillati; phylum Bacillota; class Clostridia; order Eubacteriales; family Clostridiaceae; genus Pilosibacter; species Pilosibacter rotomagensis. The sequence goes on from NZ_CM170323.1 coordinate 2,730,410, forward strand.
CGTAAGTTTTATCGTTCCTGAACTTCTTTCCCGCTGAGATGTTCGATCTCGATCTCAAAGACCTGTGCCGCTCTTCCCGCCTGCGCGATCTCCTCATCCGCCAGTTTCTCATCCGGGTAATATTTCATCGCAAACCGTTTCAACAGGGCAAGCGTCTCCTCCCCCGTCTCAAGCAGGCGGCATCTGCCGAAGACGACCGTGCTCTGCATATACGGCGCCCATGCTTCCTCCCGGATCGTTTCATTTCCATAAACCGTGAAGCACACCTTGTCCGAAGCCCGCAGCGCATCGACCTTGTGTCCTGCGCGCGCGCCATGGAAATAGATCTTCTGCTCGTTTCTGTCGTAAAAATAGTTGACCGGGATCGCATACGGATAACCGTCATCCCCGTTTACCGCGAGAACACCGCGTCTGCTCTTCTCCAGAAGTGATTCTGCCGCATCAGCCGTAATTGCATTTTTCTTTTTCCGAATTTCCCTGAACATCTCTCTCCTCCATCTCCCGAATAATCTCTTTTTTCCATTTTCAGTCTCATCAGACTTTCCTGTACATATCTGCAAAAAGTCATGATTGTTTCCATAAAACATATTTTCCTCATTTTACCACATTACCGCCCTGACAACAATTATCAAAAAACCCGGATGACAAATTCTGAAATTCCAGTTAATATAGAATTATCGGAACTACTCCGTACTCTCCCAGTTACGGCCCTCTAAAAATCGAAATTGTTCCGCATCTTCACGATTACTGAAAATCATCCGACTCAAAAAAGGAATTTCTATATGGATCTCAGAATACTCCGCTACTTTCTCACAGTAGCCAAAGAACAAAGCTTCACAAAAGCCGCCGAACAGCTTCATATCACCCAGCCGACTCTCTCCAGGCAGTTAGCCGCGTTCGAGGAAGAGCTCGGCATTTCTCTCTTTAACCGGAACGGGCGGACGATCACCCTGACCGACGAGGGGATTCTCCTAAAGCGCCGCGCTCTCGAAATGCTGGATCTCGAAAAGCGGACTCTGGAGGAGCTGAAAGGGACCGAGGAAGTCATCGACGGCAGCGTCACGATCGGCTGCGGGGAATTCGCAGCCGTCGAGATCCTGGCAGAAATCTGCAAAGTCTGCCGTGAAAAATATCCGCTCGTACAGATCGCGATCCACACCGCCACGGCGGATACGGTCTACGAGATGATGAAAAAAGGTCTCGTGGACATCGGGATGTTCCTGGAACCTGTGGATACGGAAGGTCTCGACTACATCCGGATCCCGGAAAGTGACCACTGGGTCGTCGGGATGCGCCCGGACGATCCGCTCGCCGGGAAAGAATTCATCACAAAGCAGGATCTCCTCGGGAAACCGCTGATCCTCCCGGAGCGCACCGGAGTCCAGAGTGAGATCGCAAACTGGTTCGGAAAAGACTTCAATAAGCTCCAGATCGCATTCACCAGCAATCTCGGAACAAATGCCGGAGTCATGGCCTTTTACGGGCTGGGATACCCGGTATCTGTCGCCGGTGCGGCAAGATACTGGCGGCCTGACCTGCTCGTTCAGCGGAAACTCTTCCCAGAGATCACCTCTAGTACCGTGATCGCATGGCAGAGAAATCTACCGAACTCCCATGCGGTCAACAAATTTATCGAGATCATCAGTTCCGTGGCCACTCATGATGCAGGAACTTCTCTGATTTCGTTAAATGCCTGCAAGGCATAAATCATGATTTGATATAGGTATTGGACATTCAAAAATCTTAGACCTACAATGGATGCATAAGAAGATCCATATCTTCTTTCTGCATCCTTTTTATTTACGCGAACTTGTTTTCACAGGAGGTAATTCAAATGGCAAAAAAATTGGTCGCATATTTCAGTGCAGGCGGAACAACAAAGAAAATTGCAGAGCAGATCGCAGAAGCAGGAAACGCTGATCTCTGCGAGATCACACCGAAGGTGGCATATACAACAGCAGATTTAAACTGGATGGACAAAAAATCCAGAAGCAGCGTGGAGATGAATGACAAGAAATTCAGACCGGAGATCGTAAAGGCAGATATCGATATGAGCGCTTATGATACCGTGATCCTCGGCTTCCCGATCTGGTGGTATGTCGCTCCGACAATCGTGAACACCTTCCTTGAGTCCTACGACTTTACAGGCAAGAAGATCGTCCTCTTCGCGACATCCGGCGGCAGCGGATTCGGCAACACAGTAAAAGAATTAAAACCGTCCGCACCTGATGCAGAGATCGTGGAAGGAAAGCTTTTAAACAGAGCTTCCAGACAGGAGATCGCTGATTGGGTAAAATCCTTATAATAAAGCAAAAACCGGCTGCAGACTGACATGATCCAGGATCATGCAGCCTGCAGTCGATCTGGAAATGGAGAAAAAACATGGCAAAAATTGTACAGACAGCAGGAAGAAACGCACTGGGTGAATTTGCTCCCCAGTTCGCACATTTTAATGACGATGTCCTCTTCGGAGAAAACTGGAACAACCAGGACATCGATGTAAAGACGAGAAGTATCATCACCGTTGTGGCACTCATGTCCTCCGGGATCACGGATTCTTCCCTCGTGTTCCACTTAAAGAACGCAAACGCACACGGTGTCACCCAGAAAGAGATCGCTGCGATCATCACCCATGTGGCATTCTACGTCGGCTGGCCGAAGGGCTGGGCCGTCTTCAACCTTGCAAAAGAAGTATGGCAGATGAATGAAGGCGATCTTCCTTACAAGGACGAGGCCATGAGAGCCCATGCAAAGTCCATGATCTTCCCGATCGGCGCCCCGAATGACGCCTTCGCAAAATACTTCGTCGGTCAGAGCTATCTCGCACCGGTATCCACCAAACAGGTCGGTGTGTTCAATGTGACCTTCGAACCCGGCTGCCGCAACAACTGGCATATCCACCACGCAAAGAGCGGCGGCGGACAGATCCTTGTATGCGTGGCCGGACGCGGCTACTATCAGGAGGAAGGCAAAGAAGCCATCGAGATGAAGCCGGGCGACTGCATCAATATTCCGGCGGAAGTCAAACACTGGCACGGTGCCGCTCCGGATTCCTGGTTCTCCCATCTCGCCATCGAAGTTCCGGGCGAAGAGAACTCCAACGAATGGTGTGAGACCGTTTCTGATGAGGAGTACGGGAAACTGAAATAGGATGATCCCGCACTTTGCCGCATACAAGCGCTCACACTGCAAAGCGCCTGTTTGACAATCCGCTCTTTTTTCTCTATGATTTACACGCAGACAGTGTCTCCTGTTTTTGGAAACTCTGCAAAAATCTGACAGAAAAAGGACGTACAGTATGTTCGAAAAACTAAAATATTTCTCCACGATCTTCTTCGGTACTTTCATCATCGCCGTGGGAGTCTATTTTTTCATGAATCCGAACCACATTGTCAGCGGAAGCATCACCGGACTCGCAGTAGTCCTCGTAAATTTCATTCCGCTGTCGCTCTCCGTCATGACTCTGATCTTAAACATCATCTGCATCATCCTGGCGTTTCTCTTTATCGATAAGACTTTCGGGACAAAGATCATCTTTATCTCCATCCTGCTCCCGGTACTTCTCTTCGTATTTGAAACCGCCTTCCCGGATCCGGGATCTCCGACGGGGAACATCGCCCTGGATGTGGTTGGTATGATCGTTGTGATCTGTTTCGGACAGGCGATCCTCTTCAACGCCAACGCGGCATCCGGCGGTCTCGATATTATCGCGAAGATCATGAACAAATATCTCCATCTGGATCTCGGACAGGCGATCATCATCGCCGGCATGGTGACGGTCGCGAGCTCCTATTTCGCCTACGATCTTCAGACCGTGATCATCGGTGCTCTGGCGACCTACTTCAGCGGTCTCGTGCTGGACTACTTTATCGATGAGTTCACCGGAAAGATCCGGGTGTGCGTGATCTCCGAACACAACGATGAATTCCGCCGCTATGTGATCGAGAATCTCCAGCGCGGCATCACTGTCTACACGGCCACCGGCGGCTACAGCGATGCCCAGAAGAGCGAGATCCTGGCGATCCTCACAAAGAAGGAATATGGTCAGTTTATGGACTATGTCCAGTCAAAAGATCCTAACGCGTTTGTCACGATCTCCAACGTAAAGCGCGTTGTCGGAAGCTGGAATACGCCGAAGAGACGGACGTACTTCTAAAAAAACCAATATTTCCCTTATTATCGCGACAGTCGCCAAGTTCTCGCACAAGCGCAGACTTTGGCTCGTTGTTCGCGTAAATCAAACAGGTCCGCACCGGTGATCTTCACCTGCGGACCTGTTTTTTATCAATCTGGATTTGTGCGAAATCTTTCTATATAAAATTCCCGTCTTCAGCTTCCCGTTTAATTCAGGAAATTCTCGATGATCACGTTCTCCGCTTCTTCCTCGGTAAGTCCCAGAGTCCGGAGCTTTAATAACTGCTCATCGTTGATCCTTCCGATCGCCGCCTCATGGATGATTGCCGCGTTGAGATCACGCGCGCGGATCTCCGGGATCGAGCCGATCTCCGCATGGTCCATGATGATCGAGTCACACTGGATATGCGCCTGGCACTTGTTGTTGCCGACCGCCTTCGGGTGGAACGTCTGGACGGAATTTCCCTTTCCGACGGATCTGGAGATGATCTGTGCGGAGCTCTCCTCCCCGTTTAAGCGGACCTCGATGTTGGACTCCGCCGTCTGCTCTCCCTCGGTCATCAGGCGTTCAGTCACATACAGTCTGGAGTTTTTCTCCATCTCGACAAGCGTCTCGCGGACCGTAGAGTCAACGCCCTTGATCTGCGCCGTATCCAGCGTAAATACGGAGTTTTCTCCCACATAGATATTCGTCACCGGATTCAGCACACGACCGCCGGTTCCGTTTCCCTCTCCGTAATGCTTTTCCTGATAACAGACATTCGCGTTCTTTCCGACATGGAAGGTATGGATCCCGTCATGACGGCTCTCATTGCAGCCGCTGTTGTGGATCCCGCATCCCGCAACGATCGTCACGTCCGCGCCATCTGCGATGTAAAAATCATTATATACAAGATCCGTCATGCCGGAAACGCTGACAACGACCGGAATATAGACCTTCTCGCCCTTTGTCTCGCTGTCGATATAGATATCGATCCCCGGCTTGTCCGTCTTCTTTTTGATCTTGATGTGCTCACTGTCCCCGTGGCAGATGGAAGTTCCGTTCTGACGCAGGTTGAAAGCGCCTTTCTGGGAAAATCCATTGTCATTGATGACTTTCAATACTTCTTCTACTACATGATCCAGCTCTACCATTACGCTCTCACCCCCGCTTTTCCTGCACATGTATGACATTTATCGAGACCGTTCAGGCACGGAAGGACATCTTCTCTGAGACCTTCCGCCTTGATCTTTCCATCATCGATCACCATGATCCGGTCCGCCATGCTGATGATCTTCTCCTGGTGGGAGATCACGATCAGACTCTGTTTTTTCTCTTTGTGGATCTCCTCGAATTTATGGATCAGCATGGAAAAGCTCCAGAGGTCGATCCCGGCTTCCGGCTCATCAAAAATACATAAGGTATGTTCCTTCGCAAGAACTGTCGCGATCTCGATCCGTTTCATCTCGCCGCCGGAGAGCGTTCCATCGATCTGGCGGTTTAAATATTCCTCCGCGCAGAGTCCGACATCCGATAATAACTTACAGCACTCGACGTCTGACATTTCTCTTCCTGCTGCCAGTGCGAGAAGTCTCTGCACCGTCATTCCCTTAAATCTCGGCGGCTGCTGGAACGCATAGCCGATCCCGGCATTCGCACGGTGGTTGATATCGTAATCCGTGATATCCTCCCCGTTTAAAAAGATCTTTCCGCTCTCCGCCTTCTCGATCCCGATCAGGACCTTCGCCAGCGTAGACTTACCGCCGCCGTTCGGTCCCGTGATCACCAGCATTTCTCCATCGTCCACCTGGAAAGAAATATGATCCAGGAGACATTTTTTCGTCCCGTTATCCTCCACATGGAGGACTAAATTTTCTGCTTTTAACACAATTTCACCTCTCTGTATCTATGCTCCCGTACTCTGACAATCTCTCATTTTTCTCCAGTCACGAATACCGCTGAGTTTTGTTAAATTCTATTTTCCGGTAGGTATGAGTGTATTATAGCGCAAAATTATCAATTTCGCCATCAAATTATAGGATTCTCCGGATGTTCCTCTTTTTATACATGTTCTGTTTCACGGAATTTTTTCATTCCAGATTCCAAAATTTGTTATCCCGACCTTCCTCTGATATTTGCCACATCCGCTGTCATTCCATGTGCTGAAACTATGACAGGCGGCCTCTCTATTCCATTTTCACCGTCTCCCGCAGATCAAATTGCTTTTTCGCATGTTCTATGATAGACTGTCTCTTACACGCACAAATGTATTTGTGAAAAAAACACGAGGAGACTATATTATGAATCATAAACGCAGTTCGTTCTCCGGAAAACTCGGTTTCGTCTTATCGGCGGCGGGCGCATCCGTGGGACTGGGAAACATCTGGCGTTTCCCGTATCTCGCCGCGAAATACGGAGGCGGGATCTTCTTACTGATCTATATCATCCTGGCGCTGACCTTCGGCTACACGATGATCATGGCGGAGACCTCCTTAGGGCGCATGACGAAAAAAAGCCCGGTTGGAGCCTACGAATCCTTTGGAAAGTCAAAACTCCTGTCCGCCGGCGGCTGGATCAACGCCGTGATCCCGATCCTGATCGTGCCGTACTATTCCGTGATCGGCGGCTGGGTCATCAAATACCTGTTTGAGTATCTTCTGGGACACGGACAGGCACTCGCGGCTGACGACTATTTCTCCGGCTTTATCTCCAACGGATTTTCCGCGGAGATCTGCTTCCTGATCTTCACCATGTTCACAGTTGTGATCATCTACATGGGTGTCCGGAACGGGATCGAGCGCGTCTCAAAATTTATGATGCCGATCCTCGTGATCCTCTCCGTGATCATCGCGGTCTACTCCGTGACAAGACCGGGCGCGATGGCAGGCGTGAAATATTTCCTGGTTCCAAACCTCGAAAACTTCTCCTGGATGACCGTCGTCTCCGCGATGGGGCAGATGTTCTACTCCCTGTCGATCGCGATGGGAATCCTCGTCACGTTCGGCTCCTATATGAAAAAGGACACCTCGATCGAGGATTCGACGAAAAATGTTGAGATCTTTGACACTGCGATCGCGATCATGGCCGGACTCATGATCATTCCGGCCGTCTTTGCCTTCTCCGGCGGCGACCCGGATACTCTCCAGGCTGGACCTTCCCTCATGTTCATCACACTTCCGAAGGTATTTGCGGGCATGGGATTCGGAACAGGCACAGGGATCCTGTTCTTTCTCCTCGTCCTGTTTGCGGCGGTCACAAGCTCCATCGCCCTGACCGAGAGCGCCGTATCCACCTTCGAGGATGAGCTGCACTGGAGCCGGAAAAAAGCGACCGTCTTTATGACCGTTGTCATGATCTTTCTCGGAACACTCTCCTGCCTCGGATATGGTCCGCTGGCGGACATTACCGTGATCGGAATGCAGTTCCTTGATTTCTTTGATTTTCTGACCAACTCCGTCATGATGCCGATCGCGGCGATCGCGACCTGCCTGCTCGTATCGAGAGTCATCGGTGTGGAAAAGATCGAGAACGAAGTTACCGAGGGCGGCCACCCGTTCAAGCGGAAAGCCATCTTCCAGTTCATGATCAAATACCTCTGCCCGATCTTTGCCGCGATCATTCTTGTGAGCTCCGTGGCGAATGCGTTTGGGTGGATCTCGATGTAACCGTAAAAAGAAAGAGCCGTGCCATTCTCGTCGGATGACATGACTCTTTCTTTTTCTATATTTTTCTGACATTCCGCGAAATTCTTTTTCCGTGAATTTTTTGCGAAACTGCATTTCATCGCCTTCCAATGAATTTCCTGAACATGATGTACAGATTTCCGGACTATCCGTTTTCCCTACTCCTCCGGCTCCTTACATACATCCACCCAGCCTTTCGCACCGGCGACTTTCTCCAGCTCCGGGATCGTGAGTTTTACCGCGCTGTGGTCGTTTCCGGCTGCCGGGTAAACGGCCGTAAACTGCTTTAAACTCTCGTCCAGATACACCGTGATCCCGTCATTGATCCCGAACGGGCACACGCCGCCCGGCGCATGGCCGATCTTTTCTTCCACTTCATCAAACGGGATCATCTTCGCCTTCACATGAAAGGTTTCTTTGTATTTATGGTTATCAATCTTTGCGGTTCCTTCCGTCAGGATCAGGACCGGCGCGTCTCCCTGTAAAAATGACATCGTCTTCGCGATCATTCCCGGTTCTACGCCAAGCGCCTCCGCCGCCTCTGCGACCGTTGCTGTCGAATCTGCAAGTTCGATCACATGATCCAGAAAACCTTTTTTATCAAGATCTGCTTTTGCTTTTTCTAATGACATGATGTGTTTCCTCCTTTGCAAGCTGTCCCTATTCTACCACGTTTCACCGAAAATGGTGAAAAAAACTGCCGTCGATGGCAGCATATGATCTGTCACCAACAGCAGTCTTTCTTACATACACATCGATCAGATATCAAACACCCCGAGCATCACGATCCCGACCACAACCAGTGCGATCATCGCATAGTGTTTCCAGGAAAGCTTCTCTTTCAGGAAGATCCGGCTCCATACGACTGACGCGACGCAGTATGCGGAGATGATCGGCGCGGAGATCGCTGCGTGGACCGTGTCGGAGAGTGCGAAGATATACGCGAACTGACCGGCTGTCTCGCAGAGAGCTCCGAGATATTTCGGACCTTCCTGGGCAGCTGTGAACTTCTGTTTCTTAATGAAACCGACGTAGATGATGCAGCAGAAAGCCGCAAACAGGAATGTCAGCTCGTAGGCGCTGTTTGCCGCGGACGCAGCGTAGGAAGAGCATTCCTCTGCCGTTGCGAACATTCCGGCCGCCTCCGCCTCTCCTGCGAGCTTGTCGAGCACCATGGTGTCCGCGAAGGTACCGGCCGCATCGAGCAGACAGTACGCCACCGGCAGAAACAGCGCCAGCCAGGACTTCGCATACTTATAATTGGACGCAGCCTGGCGCTCCCGGCGCAGTTCATCATCTTCCCTCGACTCAACAATACCAAGCCCGATCACGCCGATGCACACGAGAGCCACCGCTCCGATCACCGCAAGACGCATGTTCCCCTCGATCGCATCGTCCAGGGTACCCGTTAAGAAGCAGAGCACCGCAACGAGAGCGCCTGAGGAGTTGCAGATCGGTGAGGAGATCGAAAGCTCAATGTACCTCAGACCGATGTAACCAAGCGTCATAGACGAGATATAGAGCAGGGATACCGGCAGATACACCATGGCGATATGCCATGTTACCACCGTACCTCCTACAAAGATCGTATAAAGTGCATGTACTCCCATCACAATTCCGACGGCAATAACCATCTTTAAGTGGGCGTACTTATCATTTCCGCGGCAACCGATCTTTGAAAACAGATCCGAGCCACTCCAGCACAACAGTGCTGTCAGTGCAAGCCAAAACCACATATGCTTTTTCTTCCCTCTTTTCGTATTTGCCCGAAATGGACCTGCTTATTATATATCCGATTCCCGGTTCGCGCAAGGGAATTACCTGAGAGGTTTTGTCAGCACTTAACACCCAAATAACTTCGCAGTCTTCTCCATCCGCTCCGCGATCGGAACTCCGAACGGACAGCGGGATTCGCAGGCATGACAGCCGATGCACTCAGATGCCTTATGGTCCAGGAGTTCATAGTGGGACTGGATCGTCGCCGGGACCTCCGGCTGCATGGTCGCCAGATCATAAAATTTGTTGATCATGGCAATGTCCAGATTTGCGACACACGGCTTGCAGTGTCCGCAGTAGGTGCACTCCCCGCGGTAGGAGTGAAACGGCGCGTTCGCAAGCACGGACGCATAGTCTTTCTCTTCCTCAGAAGCCGTCTCGTATCCTGCTGCCGCATCCACCTGTTCCTTCGTGTCATACCCGCACATGATGGAACAGACACCCGGTCTTGTGAGCGCATAGTGAATACACTGCACCGGAGTCAGACAGACGCCGAACGGGGAACGTTTCGCATCGAAGAGTCTTCCGCCCGCAAATCCTTTCATGACCGTGATCCCTACATCGTGCTCCTCACATGTCTTGTAGAGTTTTGCACGGTCCGGATCTGTCCCTTTCAGCCTTGCATCAAACTCATCCGCGAACATTGTGTCGATATTTTCACTCGCCGGCAGCATGTCAAACGCCGGATTGATGCTGAAGAGGATCATCTCCACATAGCCGGATTCCGCCGCTTTCATCGCAACCTTCGGGTTGTGGGAGCTCATTCCGATATGGCGGATGATGCCTTTTTCCTTTAATTCCATCACATAGTCCAGGTAGTCAGAATGCTGGATCTTCTCCCATTCTTCCTCAGAGTCCACGTAGTGGATCATGCCGAGATCGATGTAATCGGTCTGCAGTCTCTTTAAAAGGTCCTCAAAAGCCGGGCGAACGTATTTCATGTCTCTCGTGCGGAAATACTGGTTGTCCTTCCAGGTTGATCCGATATGTCCCTGAATGAACCACTGGCTGCGGTTCTCTTTAATCCCTTCACCGATGATATTTCTTGATTTCGGGTCCGCCATCCAGCAGTCCAGGATGTTGATCCCCTTTTTCGATGCATATTTGATCAGCTCGATGCTCTCTTCCTCCGGATGGCGCTCAAGCCACTCGCCGCCAAAGCCGATCTCGCTCACCATCAGACCTGTTTTCCCCAATCTCCTTGTTCTCATCTGTCTCTCTCCTTTTTCATATCCCATAATTTTTTTCTGACTCATTTCCTTCGTTTTCACATTCCTGTCCGGCAAAATTTCCTGCAATAACGCAGTGGGATTTGCAGATATTCCCCCACAGGATCTTACCTGCATCCTTGTATGGCGAGTTTTATTGAAACGCCCCCGGCCCATCGCTCTCCGACACGAATCTGGCGAGTTTTACGGCTCCGTTTCCTTTTTTGTCGACCGCATAAAAGGTATAGGTTCCTTTTTCCGTGATCTGAAATGCCGCGGTATCTTTGTCATTCACCGTAAACGGCGTTCCTTCCACCGTCCCGTTCGCAAATTCCTCCGCCGTGTGCTCTCCCTTTGCATAGAGAAGTTTGTCGAGATCCCCATCGATGTCGATAACGCGCACGGTCAGATAATTTCCTCCATTCCTGCTCGAGGTCTGCATCTCGATATGAGGTGCCGTCCCATTTTCCGGTCTCGTTCCGCCGTTCTGGAATCCCTTTCTTGAGAGCGTGCTGATATCGTAGGATAATGCCGCTCCGACATTCAGCATTCCGCCGGAAACCGTCACGTCTTTCAGGCTCTCCATCGGCGTCACCGTGGACATCAGGATCTCCTTCACGTCTGCGACTCCGATCCCGTCAAAATAGGAATAGACCATCGCCGCTGCACCGGATACCATCGGCGCCGCCATGGAAGTACCGCTCATGTAACCATATGTATTTCCCGGCGTTGTGCTCAGGATATAGCTTCCCGGAGCCGCGAGATCCACCGTTTTCTTTCCATAGTTCGAACTTGCGGAGAGCATTCCGTCGATACTTAGATTCGCGACAGAAATGATATTGTCGAGATCATAAGCCGCCGGATAAAACGGGATCGCATCCGTGTCAACTCCCTTTCCGGTCTTCGGATTTCCGTTTCCTGTCGCCACAACAAAGAGCATACTGGAATTCTTCATCGCCTCATACAGCGCCTTGTCATCCACCGTCGATGTCAGGCTCAGGTTGCAGATCACGGCTCCATTGTCCTCCGCATACCTGATCGCCTTGATGACTGCTGCCGTGCTCCCTCCGCCGTCCGTGCCTCCTAGTGCCTTCAGCGCCATCACGCGCACCCGGTTTCCGGGAACGATCCCGGCAATTCCGATCCCGTTTCCCGTCCCGGCACTGATCGTCCCGGCTCCGTGGGTCCCGTGGCTGTCCTCTTCCCCGGTGAAGATCTGGTTGTTGTTATTATAAAAATTCCATCCGTAGACATCGTCCACATATCCGTTCCCATCGTCATCGATTCCATTTCCCGGGATCTCATCCGTGTTCACCCACAGGGTATCCTTCAGATCTTCATGCGTGTAGTCGATGCCCGTATCGATCATCGCGACGATCGTATCATGATTTCCGTTTCCGTACGTCTTCCATGCCTGCTCCAGGTTGATATCCACGCCGGATACCGCCTGGCGCTTTTTCACCTCCACAAGAGTTCCCAGAAGCTCCGCATTCTCCGTCGGCTGTCCGAACGGATCCGAATACACCGGATACTTCCTCATCTCCTCCGCTGCAAAGGAACCGTCATTGAAAAAAGCCCACTGTTCCAAGGCGGACGGGTCATTCGTCTGAATCTTTTCCGAGGCGAAAGCCATAAGCGGCTGCCCCGATGAGGCGAGCAGGGCTGTCGCCAGGATTCCCGCCGCGATTTTAGAAATTTCTCTTTTCTTTTTCAAATATTTCTGCTGCATATCCACTCTCTTTTCTGGTCACAGTACACAGACACTCCATGCCCGCACACTGTAACAGGATCTTGCCGTTGCTTCCCTTCCCATTCCGGCTCAGCAACATCCGCGGTCACAACGTTATCATACTCAAACCAATGTTTATTCTACCAGATATTCTTGTATTTTCTATGAACTTTTTTGTTTTTAGGTAAATGCAGCGCCAAATACGGTCTAAAAAGAAAAGGCAGAACAACATCTTCCGATATCATTCTACCTCTGTATTTCATTTTCCGGTTGTCTCGATCCACCGACTGCAATTTCGCGGAATCCTGTCGATCCGGATCAGGCTGTTACAGCTCCGCCGGTCCCTGACCATTGTCCGATCCCTGCTGACCGTTCTGAGTTTCTGCTGTCTTCTGCTCCGGATCCTGCGGCATCACGCTGTTTCCATCCTGCACCGGATTCTGAACCTGCTCAGCTGCCGGCTGTTCAGATCCCGCTGCTATCTCCGGCTGCCTGTTTCCGTTCTCTGCAGACTCAACAGTCTCAGCGCTCTCGCCGCCCATCCGGCTGTGATCGTCCTTCTGGCCTTCCTCCGGCTCCGGGATTCCCTTGACCTCACGGAAGATCTTCATGAATTCCTTGCCGGTGATCGTCTCTTTCTCGATCAGGAATGCTGCGATCTTATCCATCACATCCCTGTTTTCAGAGAGAAGACGTTTCGCCTCCGCATAGGCCTCTTTTAACATCTTCATGACTTCCGTATCGATCTCGGCAGCTGTCGCATCACCGCAGTTCATCACGGTGCGTCCGGTCAGATACTGGTTTTCCTGCGTCTCAAGACCCATCAGACCGAATTTATCCGACATTCCGTACTGGGTAACCATCGCTCTTGCGACTCTTGTCGCCTGTTCAATATCATTTGCCGCTCCGGTCGTCACGGTATCAAAGACGATCTCCTCCGCCGCACGTCCGGCAAGAGAGACAACGAGCATTGCCTTGAGCTCTTTCTTCGTATTTAAGAATTTCTCTTCTTCCGGAACCTGCATCACATATCCCAGCGCGCCCATTGTTCGCGGAACGATCGTGATCTTCTGGACCGGCTCTGCATCCTTCTGGAGAGCGGTTACAAGCGCGTGTCCGACCTCATGGTAGGAGACGATCCGGCGCTCCTCTTTGCTCAGGATCCGGTCTTTCTTCTCTTTACCGACAAGGACAAGTTCCACTGCCTCGAAGAGATCTTTCTGGGAGACAGCCTGACGACCGTTCTTGACCGCATTGATCGCTGCCTCGTTCATCATATTCGCAAGGTCCGCACCGACGGCGCCGGAAGTCGCAAGGGCGATCTCCTCGAAGTCTACCGTCTCATCCAGACGCACATCCTTCGAATGTACTTTCAGGATGCTCACACGACCTTTCAGGTCCGGCTTATCGACGATGACACGCCGGTCAAAACGACCCGGTCTTAAAAGCGCCGGATCCAGGATCTCCGGACGGTTTGTCGCTCCGAGGACGAGAAGTCCCTTGGAGGAATCAAATCCATCCATCTCGGAGAGGAGCTGGTTTAAGGTCTGTTCTCTCTCATCATTTCCACCGAAACGGCTGTCACGGCTGCGTCCGATCGCATCGATCTCATCGATAAAGATGATACACGGGGCGGACTGCTGTGCCTGTTTGAAGAGGTCGCGGACACGGGACGCACCCACGCCGACGAACATCTCAACGAAATCGGAACCGGAGAGGGAGTAGAACGGAACGTGCGCCTCACCGGCTACCGCCTTTGCGAGCAGTGTTTTACCGGTTCCAGGAGGACCCACGAGGAGCGCTCCCTTCGGCAGTTTTGCACCGATCTTTGTATATTTCTGCGGGTTGTGCAGGAAATCGACGATCTCCACAAGGGATTCCTTCGCCTCATCCTCACCTGCAACATCCGCGAACGTGACTCCGGTCTCCTTCTGGACGTAGACCTTGGCGTTGCTCTTTCCGACGCCCATCATTCCTCCGCCGCCCATCCGGCTGTACATCATATAGAGAAGTCCGATCATCAGTGCCGACGGAAGTACCCATCCCATCAGGAATTTCAGGATGCTGGCACTCGTACTCGTATCTTCTGCCACCACATGGACTCCGTTGGAGTCTAAAAGACGCTCCGCAAGTTCAGAGTCCGGAATTCTCACTGTATAATACTGGATAAAACGTGAAAGCTTTGTGGAAGAAGTCTTTGGCGTTAAATAGATCCTGTTGCCGGAGATCTTCGCCGTATCGATCTCTCCCTCTTTCAAGTATTCCACAAACTCCTCATACCCGAGTTCCTGGGTCTGGTTTTTGCGGACCATGTTGTTCATGACGGTCACAGCGATCAGCGTGATCACGAGGATCAGGGCGAGAACCCCGATATTCTGTCCGCTGGGCCGCTTTCTGTTCTGATTGTTGTTGTCCATTTATCTTCTCCACTTCTTTAGCGCATATATCACCTTTTGGGGACATTGCCCGCATTCTGTGATATAAAATTATAACTATTGTAACTGTTCAAATAGTTATACCTAATCATTATAATTTGAGTTTCCCCATAAGGCAATAAAAAAAGTATGAAATTTACGTGTTTACAAGAATTTTCAGAAAGGCTACAATACAAGATGTACGTTCCGTCCGAAAGTTTTATCATATCTGAAAGGCAAATGATCATGAACACTGTGATTCATCCGATCCCGCCCGTATTTGACCGGAATTCAAAGATCCTGATCCTCGGATCTTTCCCGTCCGTCAAATCCAGGGAAGGACATTTTTTCTACCATCATCCGCAGAACCGCTTCTGGAAAACCCTGGCCGGAGTCCTGGACGTTCCGGTTCCGGACACGATCGATGAGAAAAAGGCTTTTCTCCTCTCCCACCGCATCGCGCTCTGGGATGTGATTGCCTCCTGCTCGATCGAAGGTTCCAGCGACAGTTCGATCCGCGATGTCGTGCCGAACGACCTCTCCGTGATCCTGTCCACCGCCGATATCCGGGCGATCTTCTGCAACGGAAAGACTTCCTGGAATTATTACAGGAAATATCAGGAAGCCGTGACCGGGATCCCCGCCGTCTCCCTGCCGTCCACGAGTCCGGCGAATGCAGCGTGGTCGCTCGAAAAATTAAAGGGTGCATGGAATGTGATCCTTCCGTATATCAGATAATGCACGCTGCCCCGGTATGAATGTTTACAGGACACGCGCCATGCCCGCGCACTGTAACAGAAGGTTCCTGCACTCATTTGCTCCAGCATCGTCTGTTCTGCCGGCATTTTTCATGATAAAATTTTTTATGAATTACTTTCCTGCATGTTTTCCCTCTCACCATCGAAAACTATCAGCCAGGAGGTGATCGTATGAAAGAACCATCAAAAAATAAGTCAGCTGATACCGACTGGGAGATCGACATCCAGTCCTGCTCCGCCACCGACTGTACCGGTCTGATCCCGGCGCTCCCGGAAAGTGACGCAGAGCTTGAGCATTATCAGGATCTCTACCATTATCTGCCTGACGAAAAAAAATGAGTCCGACTTTCACGGACCATATCTGCAAAATATGCATTCACAACTGCATCATACGGGATTTTTCGTTTAGATATTTTCGCTCTGTGGTGCAGGAACCATTTTTTCTACTCATCCGTGCATCCGGAAACTTCTCTCGATGCACCGGAAACTTGCAAGCCAAATATGATCAAATAAAGAAAGAAGTACAACGATTATGTTAAATGAATCCATCTACCGGTCATGCACCCTCTGTCCGAGGGAATGTCATGTTGACCGGACAGTATCCACAGGCTTCTGCGGCGCCGGACATGAACTGCGCGCCGCCAGAGCCGCCTTACATATGTGGGAAGAACCATGCATCAGCGGTACGACCGGAAGCGGGACCGTCTTTTTCTCCGGCTGTACACTGCGCTGTGTGTTCTGCCAGAATTTCCAGTTAAGCCATGAAAACTACGGAAAGACGATCTCCGCTTCCCGGCTCTCTGATATCTTCCTGGAGCTTCAGGAAAAAGGCGCCGCAAACATCAATCTCGTGACCGGGACGCAGTTCGCTCCGTCGATCATCCGTGCCCTGGATCTCGCAAAGCCAAAGCTTCAGATCCCGGTTGTTTTCAACTGCGGGGGATATGAAAAGATCGAGACGATCCGGGATCTCGCCGACTACGTCGATATCTGGCTTCCGGACCTCAAATACATGGACAACGGTCTCTCAAAAAAATACTCTGCCGCTCCGGACTATTTTGAGAAAGCTTCCGCCGCGATAAAAGAAATGATCCGCCTCACCGGCGGACTTACCTGGAATCAAAAGAGCCCGTCCATGCTGGACCGCGGCGTCGTCATCCGCCATATGGTCCTTCCGGGAGCAAAGGATGATTCGATCCGGCTCCTGCACTGGATCAAAGAGAACCTCCCGGAGCACCAGTATCTCATCAGTATCATGAGCCAGTACACGCCGTTTTACAGGAGCGCGGACTACCCAGAAATCAACCGCCGGATCACCTCATACGAGTATAACAAGGTCGTTGATACCGCCATCGATCTCGGTCTCACCGAGGGCTTCATGCAGGAAAGAAGCAGCGCCAAAGAAGAATATACGCCGCCGTTTGACTGTGAGGGGATCTGAGAGCCGGTAGAAGTTCAGACCGACAGGATTGATGATGACAACGTCAGCACCGGCAGCTTCCTGGATACAAACATCATAAAAGGTGGGTACCGAATCAATTTTTCTGTTTCGATACCCACCTTAATGTTCTGCGTTATCCAATGGATCTTACCTCGTTTTCATTAGATTTTGTTTCTATATGAAGTTTTTCTTGTTCACTCCGCCGGCTTTTTCCGAAAGTTTATATTTTTTGTTCTCATATCGATCATTGTATTTCTCTTTTCGATACTTTCTCGTCATATCTCGAAGGATTTCAAATAATCTTTTTTCGATCAATTACCCGGTTTTGTGTGTTTCCTTTGTTCCGGATTTTTCAGATTTGAAAAATGGAACGAGACTTATGTGTTCGGTGGACTGTACCTCCTTTACTTAGAATCTTTTAAGTACGAACCTTTTCGTCTTCTTTGCTTTGTTCTCTCTTTCTTTTTGATGTCTTTATTATATGCGATAAGTCCCATTTTGTCAACATGTTTTTAGAAATATTTTTATTTATTTTATTATTGTTAGTTAATTGTTGTATTGTGTATAATTATTCAAATAATTTTATCTGTCAGTATTCTCTGTATATTACTGGATTTCTCCGCCCCGGATTTTTACTCTGCAAGAATACCGCATCTACCAGCTTGCGCTGACTAAGAGGATGCACCAACGTTCATCTGCATTCGTCTTAAATCCCCTGGGTTATCCCCTTCTTTTTCTCTCCCCGCATCCCCGGAACAATACTGCAAATGTGACAGAGATTCCCGCCACCATCAGAAAGAGATCTGAGTACACCCCGAACGCAGCTGACACCTTCTCCCAGGAATCTCCGGCGATCCTGCCTGCATAGACGAGAACCGTATTCCACAGAAAACTCCCCGCCGCCGTGAAAGCAAGAAACGGGACGACCGGCATCCTGGCGATCCCTGCGGGAATGGAAATCAGGCTCCGGACGATCGGGACCAGTCTGCACAAAAAGACTGCAGACTTCCCGCGATCCCGGAACCAGTCTTTCGCGAGGTCGACATCCTCCGGTCTGAAATGGAGCAGCTGTCCGGCCTTTCCACAGAGCAGTTTCCGAAATATCTCATCCGGAAGGAATCTCCCGGCTCCGTAAAGAATGACTGCTCCCGCCATGGACCCGGCCGTTGAGAAGAGGATCACCCCGCCGGGCGTCATGTCCGTGCAGGTCGTCATGACACCTCCAAATGTCAGGATCACCTCCGAAGGGATCGGAGGAAACAGATTTTCCACTAAAATAAAGAGGAATACGGCAAGATTTCCGTATTCCCCCATCAGTTCCAGTACCAGCTCCCGCATATACGCACCCCCGCTTTGCCATGGGTACAATATATGTGGAGCTGATCTGCATTATTCATTTCCTTTTTCTCCGATCAGCCATTATATTTCTGGCTCTGCTCCGCGATCAGCGCCGCATCATCGAAGTAGTTGATCTTCATCGCCTCGCGCATCTCTTTTAAGGTCTGGGCAGCCACGCGCTCTGCCTTCTCGCTTCCGCTCTTTAAGATCTCGTATACAGCCGGGATGTCCTGCTCCCATTTCTTTCTTCTCTCACGGATCGGGCGAAGCTCTTCCTCAAGCACACGGTTTAAGAACTTTTTCACCTTTACATCGCCGAGTCCGCCGCGGGAGTAGTGTTCCTTCACCTCGTCGAGATTCTTGTAATCCGGCCAGAACTCTGCAAAGTACTCGTCCTTGCAGAATGCATCGAGATATGTGAAGACGGTATTTCCTTCCACCTGTCCCGGATCGCTGACTTTTAAGTGATTCGGATCTGTGTACATGGACATGACTTTCTTCTTTACTTCCTCCTCCGGATCGGAAAGATAGATGCAGTTTCCTAAGGATTTGCTCATCTTCGCCTTTCCATCGATTCCCGGAAGACGGCGGCATGCGTCGTTGCTCGGAAGAAGAATCTCCGGCATCACGAGTGCGTCTGTATTGTATACCGTATTGAATTTGTGAACGATCTCTCTTGTCTGCTCAACCATCGGCATCTGGTCCTCACCGGCCGGGACCACGTTTGCCTTAAATGCGGTGATATCGGCAGCCTGGCTAATCGGGTAGGTGAAGAAACCGACCGGGATGCTCGCCTCGAAGTTTCTCATCTGGATCTCGCTCTTTACAGTAGGGTTTCTCTGTAATCTGGAAACGGTAACGATATCCATATAGTAAGCGGTCATCTCATAGAGCTCCGGCACCATGGACTGGATAAAGATCGTGGATTTCTCCGGATCAAGACCTGCGGACAGGTAATCCAGGGCAACCTCCAGAATATTCTGGCGGACCTTCTCCGGGTTATCCGCGTTGTCTGTAAGTGCCTGGGAATCAGCGATCATGATATAGATATCGCTGTACTCTCCGGAGTTCTGAAGCTCCACTCTTCTTCTCAAAGATCCTACATAATGTCCTACATGAAGACGTCCGGTCGGGCGATCTCCTGTTAAAATTACTTTTCCCACAACAATATTCCTTTCTGTTCTGTGTTATCAGGCAGCCATTCCGGTCATTTAGACCTTCCTGCGGCCTGGATCTTTCTCTTTTATTCCAAAGCGCCCTGATCCATCTGATCGTGGTCACGGCACCCGGAGGCGTTATGATAGAATTATAAAGCGGATTCGCCTCTTTTGCAAGCATAACCGCTCTTTTTGCAGGATTCTACGGACTTTGGCTCGTTGTTCGCGTAACAAGTAAAGATCCGGTCACGATGAGTTTTCTCACCATGACCGGACCTTTCTATCATTTTCAGTATTATGAGATCACAGACCGTTTTCCGTTTTTATCCGTACACATCGGGCCTGTAAATCTGTTTTCATCCTTTAATCACGCGGACTTTATACATTCCGCTGATCTTCTCCAGATGGCTCACCGCCTCTGCCTTTGCCGGGTCCTCAAGATCCAGAAGTGTGTAGGCGTATTTGTCGCGGCTCTTGTTTGTCATGTTCGCGATGTTGATCCCCTCAGCCGCAAGGATCGAGGTGATCTGGCCGATCATGTTCGGAACATTTGCGTGGAGCAGGGCGATTCTTCCTGCAACCTGGCATACCCCCATGTCGCATGCCGGGTAGTTTACGGAATTCTTGATATTTCCGTTTTCCAGGTAATCCTTTAACTCATCCGCAGCCATCACCGCACAGTTGTCCTCAGATTCCTCTGTGGAAGCGCCGAGATGCGGAGTTGCGATCACGCCTTCCATCGCGGATGTCTTTGCGTTCGGGAAGTCTGTGATATATTTCTTTACTTTTCCTGCCTTTAATGCTGCTTCCATGTCATCGTCATTGACAAGAAGATCTCTCGCGTAGTTTAAGATCACAACGCCGTCCTTCATCTGATCGAAAGCGTCCTTGTTGATCATATATTTCGTGGAATCCAGAAGCGGAACATGAACAGTGATGTAATCGCACTCCTGGTAGATCGTGTTGACGTCCATGATGTGCTTTACGGAGCGGGACAGCATCCATGCCGCGTTGACGGAGATGAACGGGTCGTATCCGTATACTTCCATTCCGAGAGCTGCAGCCGCATTCGCTACCTCGCAGCCGATCGCGCCGAGTCCGATGACACCGAGCTTTTTGCCCTTGATCTCATTTCCTGCAAAGGCTTTCTTGCTCTTTTCCATCTTCTTTGCGATATCTTCCTCACCTGCATGCTCTCTGCACCATTCCACGCCGCCGATGACGTCTCTGGATGTCAGGAACAGGCCTGCAAGTACAAGCTCTTTTACACCGTTCTTATTTGCACCCGGTGTGTTGAATACGACGATTCCCTTTTTCGCGCACTCATCGAGCGGGATGTTGTTGACTCCGGCTCCGGCTCTCGCGATCGCCTGAAGTCTCTCCGGGAATTCTGTCTCATGAAGGGATGCGCTGCGGACCATGACTCCTTCCGCATCTTTGATGTCATCTACAAATGTATAATCTCCTGTGAGGCGGTCTGTACCGTAGTGGGAGATCTGATTTAAACAGCAAATCTTTCTCATAATGTCTCTCCTGTAATCTTTTCGATCCGGCAGCCTTACGCGTTCGCGTGCTCCGCCTCAAATTTTTTCATGAATTCTACAAGCTTTACAACGCCCTCTTCCGGCATTGCATTGTAGATGCTGGCTCTCATACCGCCGACGGTGCGATGACCTTTTAAGTTCACGAATCCGGCCTTTTCTGCCTCTTTTACGAACAGGGCATCGAGGTCTTTGTCACCTGTCACGAACGGTACGTTCATGATCGAGCGATCCTCTTTTCTTACTGTTCCATGGAACATTTTGCTCTGATCCAGGTAATCGTAGAGGATCTTTGCCTTTCTTTCATTTCTCACTTTCATGGCTTCCAGACCGCCCTGTTTCTTCAGCCATTTGAATACCTTGCCGCAGATATAGATTCCGTAGCACGGCGGAGTATTGAAGAGAGAGCCTGCCTTCGCCTGTACATCGTAGCGCATGATCGTCGGTGTCTCCGGAAGAACGTCCTCGCGGATCAGGTCTTCCCGGATGATCACGATGACAACGCCGGCCGGTCCGATATTTTTCTGGACGCCTCCGTAGATCACGCCGTATTTTGTGACATCCATCGGTTCTGAGAGGAAACATGAGGAGACATCAGAGACAAGTGTTTTTCCTTTTGTATTCGGGAGTGTGTGGAATTTTGTTCCGTAAATCGTATTGTTCTCGCAGATGTAGACATAGTCAGCATTCTCGTCGATCGGAAGATCGGAGCAGTCCGGAATATAGCTGAATGTCTTGTCTTCGCTGGATGCGATGGCATTTGCGGTTCCGTAAAGCTTTGCTTCCTTCCATGCTTTCTTTGCCCACTGTCCAGTGATGATGTAATCGCCGACACGATTCTTAAACAGGTTTAACGGAACTGCAGCGAACTGCTGGTGTGCGCCGCCCTGTAAGAACAGGACTTTGTAATTGTCCGGGATCTTTAAAAGATCACGGATATCCTGCTCTGCCGTCTGGATGATCTCCTCGAACGCTTTTGAGCGGTGGCTCATCTCCATAACGGACATTCCGGTTCCGTTATAATCCAGCATTTCTGCTGCTGCTTCTTTTAATACTTCTTCCGGCAACACAGCCGGACCTGCGGAAAAGTTGTAAACTCTGCTCATAAATTTTGTTCCCCTCTCTGATTGCTCTATGGTCTCTCCTCTCAGGGGCGGCCACGAATCCAGCCCAGTCGCATGATCCGTTGTATTACTTCACCTTGTCTCTTCTCTACCAATGTGAAGTCTCGAATCGGGCTGATTTGTCATATATCCTAGCACAAGTCACCCGGCAAATCAATGATAAAATTTTTTATTTTCGGGAATTATGTAAACTTTCTTCTTTTTTTAGTCTCTTTTTTTACAATTTCGATGAGACAGTTCCGAATTTTATTAGATTTCTCTGGGAAAATCGGATTTTATCTCAAGCAGATAAACCATGTTAGATTTTCATTTCCCTATCGTGTAAGATTATGGTACGTCAGTTATATCTTTACTCAATAGAAGCAGCGGACTTCCCTGATTCGGTAACAAGTGAAAACACGCTTCGCGAGTTTCCCCTTGTTATCGCGACAGTCGCCAAGGTCTCGCGCAAGCAGCGGACTTTGGCGTAAAAAAAAGAAAGACAGACTGCATATGTTTTATATGTACTCTGTCTTTCTGTATTCGTAACTGCTCAGTACCCTCACAGTTACGAGCAAAAATCCATTTCAAATCGGCTTCGCCGATGGGATTTTTGCCTTCAAGCCTGTGTTTTATTACGGTCAGCGCAGCAAGTGCCCAGACCTACTGAACAGTTACCTGTATTCTTTCTATTTTACTTTCTGTATCTGCGTGATCTCTCCCTTTTTTCTCTCACTGAGAAATCCGGGCCCGGTCATTCTCAGATCCTCTCGCAGATCAGGTTGCCCATCTCGGTCGTTCCAACCTGCTTCATGCCCTCATCCATGATATCCACAGTGCGGTAACCGTCCGCAAGGACTTTTCTCACTGCGTCTTCGATCGCATCTGCTTCCTTATCAAGGTCGAAGGAGAAGCGGAGCATCATCGCTGCGGAGAGGATCGTCGCGATCGGGTTTGCGATGTCCTTGCCTGCGATATCCGGTGCGGAACCGTGGCTCGGCTCGTAGAGACCGAATTTGCTCTCGTTTAAGCTTGCGGAGGACAGCATTCCGATGGAACCTGTGATCATGCTCGCCTCGTCAGATAAGATATCGCCGAACATGTTCTCAGTTAAAATGACGTCGAACTGGCGCGGATTCATGACAAGCTGCATTGCGCAGTTATCGACTAACATGTTCTCAAGTGTAACTTCCGGATAGTCCTTTGCGACTTCCGCTACAACTTTTCTCCAGAGTCTGGAGGAATCAAGAACGTTTGCCTTATCGACACTCGTCACTTTCTTTTTTCTCTTCATTGCGATCTCGAAGGCCTTGATCGCTACGCGGCGGATCTCCTTCTCACTGTATACAAGAGTATCTGTTGCCTGCTCCACACCGTCTACCGTCTCTGTGTGGCGCTCGCCGAAATACAGACCACCTGTAAGCTCGCGGACGATGACCATGTCAAAGCCGTCCCCGATGATCTCTTTCTTTAACGGGCATGCACCGGCAAGGTCATTGTAGAGGTACGCCGGGCGGATGTTTGCAAACAGATTTAAGCCTTTGCGGATCGCAAGAAGACCTGCCTCCGGTCTCAGGTTCGGAGCCACATCATACCAGCGGGAGTTTCCGACATTTCCGCCGACTGCGCCTAAAAGAACGGCATCGCTCTTCTTTGCAGTCTCAAGCGCCTCATCTGTCAGCGGCACCCCGTAGGTGTCGATGGAGATTCCGCCCATGAGGACGTCCTCGTAGTTGAATTTATGGCCGTATTTCTGTCCAATTTTATCTAAAACTTTTTTTGCCTCTCTTACAATTTCCGGACCGATCCCGTCGCCGGAGATCGCTGCGATCGTGTATTCCATCTCTTTTACCCTCCATGATCCCATGGACTTGAATCCAGGGATCTTCTTTTTATATTCCGGATCCATCCCGACCCATTCTTTTCCATGTAATCATACTCTAAATTTTCTTATTTTTCAAGAAATCGGGAGAAATTACCGGCATACATGTTTTCTATCTGTTGTATGAATCAGGGTTATATTCTGATTGTTCCTCAAAAATGATTCGACATCTTTAAAAAAGTTAGTCCTATCCGGCCAAGATAAAGAAAGGCAGATACCCCGGAAAAATCCATCGGTATCTGCCTTTGTTCTCTTTTTCTTTATTCGTGGTACATCTCCGGTCTGCGGTCACGGAAAAGTCCCCAGGAGAAGCGCTCGCGCTCCAGCTCGTCCAGGTCGAACTCCGCTGTGATCACGCCCTCGCTGTCGCGGTCCATGGACTCGATCACCTCTCCGGCTCCGTCCGTGATGAAGGAGGAACCGTAGAATTTCAGGGCGGATTTCTGGTTTCCGTTCGGCTCACAAGGTTCTACCTCTTCCAGGCCCACACGGTTTGCCGCGATCACCGGCATCAGGTTCGAGGCGGAATGTCCCTGCATGCAGCGTCTCCAGTGCGGCATGCTGTCCACGGAGAGGATCGGCTCGCTTCCGATCGCGGTCGGGTAGAATAAAAGCTCCGCGCCCTTTACCGCCATGAATCGTGCGGTCTCCGGAAACCACTGGTCCCAGCAGATGCCGACGCCGATCGTCCCGTAGCGGGTCTTAAATGCTTTAAATCCGGTATCTCCCGGTGTGAAATAGAATTTTTCCTGATAATAGTGGTCGTCCGGGATGTGGGTCTTTCTGTAGATCCCTAGGTTCGTTCCGTCCGCATCAAGGATCGCCACCGTGTTGAACAGGCGTTTCCCGTCCTTTTCATAGAAGCTGATCGGAAGGACGACAGAAAGCTCCTCTGCGACTTTCGCAAAGTGCTTTACCGCATCATTCTCCTCCACCGGCTTCGCAAACTCATAGTATTCGTACTGGCGCTCCTGGCAGAAATACTGGCGTTCAAAGAGCTCCGGCAGCAGGATGATCTGCGCACCGTCCGCCGCCGCTTTTCTTACAAGCCGTTCCGCGTTCGCGATATTTTCATTTACATCTCTCGTGCAGCGCATCTGTACCGCCGCAACTTTCACCTTTCGCATTCTTCTTCCTCCTGCCAGTGATCTTATTTTTTCTCTGCGCATCTGCTCTTTTTTTGCCTGCGCAGACTTTGTTTTGGGTTCCTGAAACTCAGCTGTACCCTCATGACTCCAGATTTCAGTTTCAGATATTTAAAAATTTTCCGGACATAGAAATCTCATTTTCCCATTTCCGGTACTCTGATGTTATTCAGGCTTGTGACTCTCTGCTCTTTCCTTCCGGGATCTGCTGCGTGATGCAGTGGATGTTTCCGCCTCCGAGCAGGATATCCCGCGCCGGCACCGGATAGACAGTCCGCTCCGGGAATGCCGCTTTTAAGATCTCCACTGCCGCCTCATCATGCTCATCCCCAAACTGCGGGACGATCACTCCGCCGTTTGAAATATAGAAGTTTACATAACTTGCCGCCAGCCGCTCTCCGACTTCTCTCGTGTCCTCTCCGTCCTCGAACTCATAGCCGCCGAGATCCTCCTCTGTGACGCAGATCGGTGTTTTCGGAATCGGAAGCTTATGAACCTTGATCTTTCGTCCCATCGCGTCCGTCTCGCGCTCCAGGATCTCCAGACAGCTCTTTGACATCGCATACTGCGGGTCCGTCTCGTCATCCGTCCAGGCGAGGACGACCTCCCCCGGTCTCACGAAAGCGCAGATATTGTCCACATGCTCGTTCGTCTCATCGTTGTAGATCCCGCGCTCCAGCCAGATCACTTTCTGCGCTCCGAGATAATCGCAGAGCTTCTGTTCGATCTCCTGCTTTGAAAGCTTTGGATTTCTTCCCGCACTCAAAAGACAGGCTGCTGTCACGAGGACCGTTCCCTCACCGTCCGAATGGATCGAGCCGCCTTCCAGAACAAACGGATGCGCCTCATAGCAGTCATAATAGAGTTCCTCGCAGACCTTCTCCGCAACCTGATCATCCTTTTCCCAGTGTGCGTAGAGTCCGTCCACATCGCCTCCCCAGGCATTGAACTCCCAATCGATCCCGCGGACATTTTTTTCATCGTTCACCACAAACGTCGGAGCTACATCTCTCGCCCAGGCGTCATCAGACTCCATCCGGATCACATGGATCTCATGTCCCGGATTTCCGGTCAGCATTTCTCTCGCGTTCTCTTCCACATCCGCTTCCGCCAGCATAAAGACTTCCTCGCTCTCGGCGATCGCCCATGCCACACGCTTAAATGCCTCTCTAGCCTTCTTTGCGCCGTAGTTCCAGCTTCCCGGACGCTTCGGCCAGATCATGATGCAGCCCCGGTGAGGTTCAAATTCCCCGGGCATGCGGAATCCATCCGCGGCCGGGAGTGTGTGAAGTTTCTTCATGTTCCGTTTCCTCTTTCTGTCTTTATTAGTAACTGTTCAGTACCCTCACACCTGCAGGAACCTCCCCCGGAGCTTCCCTTCGGATGCATGGCAAATTACGGGCAAAAATCCATTCCAATTCAGCTTCGCCGATGGGATTTTTGTTTTATTCTCTCACCAGAATTTTTCTCTCCCGCACCGCCCGTTTTCCCATTTCTTTGGGTCGCCGCAGCCGCATTCCGGTTCGCATGGCGGCGGACACGGGCACGGTCGGCAGGGCGGTCCCGGCGGTGGTCCCGGTTTTGGCGGCTTCGGAGGTTTTTCTTTCTTTTCTTCCAGACGGACCAGGATGATATCGTCCCCGATCTGACAGATATCGCCAAACGGGATCACAAAATCTTTCTCGCGCCCTAAAAATCCGCAGACGCAGCCCGGTCCCGGCACAATGATCGCAAGGATCTTTCCCGAACACGGGTCAATATCGAGATCGCCCACAAATCCCAGTCTCCTGCAGTCACAGACGTTAATCACTTCGCGCTTTTTCAGCTCGCTCATCCGCATCCGATCATCTCCCGGACATTTTTTATGTAATCAGTCTATGATATGCAGAACGCGCCATATTTGATTCGTTTTCATCCAAAACCGGTATTTTCACAAGTTCTGACATATTCCCCCAGAAATGCTCTCTAAAAATTCTCCGGCAGTTTCCTCACCGACTTTAATATTTTCGCAGCGTTTTTCCACAGCATCTCCTCTTTCTCGCTGTCGGAAAAGCTGCTGTCCCTGATCCTTGCGATCGCGGCTTTCTGGCTCCCGTACGGGAAATCGCAGCCGTACATGGTCCGCTCCGGCCCGAATTTCCGGATGATCTCCTCGAACTCCCCGGAATCCTCGAGCTCCGCGCTCATCGCCGTGTCGATAAAGACATTTTCTGGAAGATCATCCAGCGTCTCCTCCGGATTTTTCATCATGCAGAAGCTCCCCATATGTGCCATGATGATCGGGATATCCGGGGCATATTTTAAGATTTTCCGGACTCCGGACGGATAGAGGTCATACGGGCGCGCGATCTTCGCAGTTCCGCAGTGGATCAGCACCGGAAATCCCAGCGCATTGATCCGCCGCCACATTTCCTCATATTTCGGATCTTCGAGATGGACTTTCTGGAACGGCGGATGAAACTTGATCCCCGCCATTCCCATGTCCTTCAGTTTTTCCAGCTCCTCCACCACATTTTCACAGTCCGGATGAAGTCCGCCGAACGGAATGATGTTTTTCCGGGCAGACTCCTTCGCAAACCTGTTTACCTCCGCCTGATTCTGCGGTTTTGAGACGACCGGCAGATTGACGGAGAGTGTCACCCCGGCATCCTGCATCCGTGTCAGGAGATTCTCCCGGATCGGGAGATTTTTGAAATCATCATGCTCCTGTCCGGTGACTTCCATCGCCCGCCTCGCCAGCGCGACCGGATAAATATGGGTGTGGATATCGATGATCTTACAGTTCATCCGTATCCTGTCCTTTCTTTCACATGATCATGTGTCTTCCGGTCAGCTGCAGAGATCCACGATCACCTGTGCAAAGATCTTCGCGCTCATCAAGAGCTCGTCGACCACCGCGAACTCATCCGGACCATGCATGTGATTTTCGGTCTCCGGAAGGCAGGCACCGAATGCGACACCGTTCTTTAAGTGGTGGACATATGTTCCGCCTCCGATCGCGATGCACTCGCCCTTTCTTCCGGAATAGGACTCGTAAGCAGAAAGAAGAGTCTTTACGAAGTCGGAATCTGCCGGCACATGGTGCGGCGGTTCCAGTTCCTCGGTATTGAAGGAAATCCCCTCTGCCTCCATATTTTTCCGGATCACGTCGATCGTGTTCTCCTTTGTAGCACAGATCGGGCAGCGGCTGTCAAATTCGCCTTCTAGGCTCTTTTCGGAGATGTCCAGCATGCTGAATGCGAGTGTCAGTTCTCCGGACTCCTCATCGCTTATCTGGATCCCCAGTCCGGCGCCAAACCAGTCACCGTGCGGCATCAGATGATTTAACGCACGGACAGCTTTGAGTTGTCCGCACTCTGCGAGCGGCAGACGCTCGATCAGCGCCAGAAGACCTGTCAGGGCATTTTTTCCCTTCCACGGAGTTGATGCATGTCCATTTTCTCCGGACGCTGCGATCTTTAAGCATCCGTCTTCGGAAGAAACGGTAAATGTAATCCCGAGTTCTTCCTCCATGCTCTTTGCAAGAGCTTCCGTCTCATCCCCGTCAAGTCCCTCAAAGAGAGCTTCCGCTGCCGCCGGAACGACGTTGACCTTTGTCCCGCACTTGAAGGAGACCATCTTCGGGAGCTTGTCGGACGGCTCAAATTCTGCCGTAAAATTGCCTTCGATCCGGCCTTTTTCGATGTTGATGACCGGGAAGGATGCATCCGGTGAGAAGGTCATCGGTGCTTCCTTCTCCACACTGTAGTAGTGGGTGATA
Organism: Pilosibacter rotomagensis; assembly: GCF_045062245.2. Lineage (NCBI taxonomy): Bacteria > Bacillati > Bacillota > Clostridia > Eubacteriales > Clostridiaceae > Pilosibacter > Pilosibacter rotomagensis. The sequence continues at coordinate 2,759,459 of NZ_CM170323.1, forward strand.
TCGGAGCTTCCGCACTCCTCATCCGTTCCGAGAATCAGCCGGACATTCTTTTTCAGTGGGATCCCGAGCTCGTTGACCGCACGCATCGCATAGAGAGCCGCGACTGCCGGTCCCTTATCGTCCGCAGTTCCGCGCCCGTAGATCTTTCCGTCCTTCACGACCGGCTCAAACGGCTTTGTGACCGTCCATCCATCTCCGGCCGGAACGACATCGAGGTGCGCTAAAATATCCAGCTGGGCGTCCTTGTTGTTCATGTCCACGGTGCCGACATAATTGTCATAATTGTTGATGGAAAAGTCGTAACATTCCGCGATATGCAGCGCTGTGCGCAGTGCCTCGGAACATCCCTCCCCATACGGTTTTCCGATCCGGTAAGAGCCTTTCACGCTGTTGATCCGGCAAAGCTCCTCGATATCTTCCAGCATCTCTTTCTTATGTGCATCAATATACCGGCTGATCTTCTCTTTGTACATAATTTCTGCCTCCATTATTCTCTATATACCATTTTCCCAACAAGTGAAAACACGCTTCGCGTAAGGAAAGACAGACGGGGCCGCCTCGTCCCGGGCGTTTCCAGGATATAAAGCCAGCCCCGCTGATAATTTTGTTTAGACTCACGGATCCGCGCTCATTACTTCATGAATCCTGCCAGGATCTCGTTTACGATCTTACCGTCTGCCTTTCCCTTTACAAGCGGCATTAGGGATTTCATGATCTTTCCTTTGTCCTTTGCGGTCGGAGCTTCGATTCCGAGCTCTGCGAGAACTTTCTGGATCGTCTCTCTGATCTGGTCCTCGGTCATATCTGCCGGAGCGAACTCCTGATATACAGCCAGTCTCTTCTTTGCCTCTTCGATGATATCAGCGCGGTCTGCCGGAGCGGTATCGATCGTCTCTTTGACCTGCTTGATCTCTTTCTTTACGATCGCGTTCTCCTCATCCTCGGTGAGCGGAGCTTCGCGCTTATCGATCTGCGCGTTCTTTAATGCGGAGAGAAGCATGGAAAGGGAATCCTTTCTCTCTTTATCTTTTGCTTTCATCGCCTCGACCATAGCTGCTCTTACAACATCGATCTTACTCATCTTATATTCCTCCTGTCTATGCAGTATTCCCAGTCAAAACGACTGGTTCCACATGTTCCTGTGATGATATATTTTGTAAACTTGATTAGTTCTTTCCGAACTCACTGAGTTTCAAGTTCGGATTTCTCTCCTCGACCATGCCGACACTCCAGCTGTTGATGAATAACAATAACGGATTGCCCTTGAGGTCGCAGATACGCTTCATATCGGATGTACCCTGGATCTTCGCCACATCCACTTCCTCCGGATTCTCAACCCAGCGGATATACTCGAACGGAAGCTGTTCCAGACGGACATCGACATTGTACTCGTTCTTTAAGCGGTAGGTCAGGACCTCAAACTGCAGGACCCCGACAACGCCGACGATGATCTCCTCCATACCAGTATTGAACTCCTGGAAGATCTGGATCGCACCTTCCTGAGCGATCTGGTTGACCCCCTTTAAGAACTGTTTTCTCTTCATGGTATCGATCTGGCGGACTCTCGCGAAATGCTCCGGTGCAAAGGTCGGGATACCCTCAAACTGGAACTTCTCGTTGGACGTACAGAGCGTGTCACCGATGGAGAAAATACCCGGATCGAAAACGCCGATGATATCTCCGGCATAAGCCTCCTCAATGATCTTACGGCTCTCAGCCATCAGCTGCTGCGGCTGGGTCAGACGGATCTTTTTGCCTCCCTGGACATGGTTGACTTCCATTCCGGCCTCGAACTTACCGGAGCAGATGCGCATGAACGCGATACGGTCACGGTGTGCCTTGTTCATGTTTGCCTGGATCTTAAATACGAACGCGGAGAAATCTTCCCGGAACGGGTCGATCACGCCTGTCGTTGTCTTTCTCGGAAGCGGAGAAGTCGTCATATTTAAGAAATGCTCCAGAAATGTCTCAACACCGAAGTTTGTGAGAGCAGATCCGAAGAACACCGGTGAAAGCTTTCCGGCACTGACAAGCTCCTGATCAAACTCATCGCTTGCCCCGTCGAGAAGCTCAATATCGTCCCTTAACTGAGCGTGGAAATCGGAACCGATGACGGAATCCACGTCTGTTCCCTCCACGTCGAAAGTCTCTGTGGCAACTTCCTTCTGTCCGCCCATGGCAGCCGTGAAGGTCGTGATCTTCTTTGTCTGGCGGTCATAAACGCCCTTGAAGCTCTTTCCGCAGCCGATCGGCCAGTTGATCGGGCAAGTATTGATTCCGAGAACCTCCTCGATCTCGCTCATGAGCTCGAACGGGTCTCTCGCCTCACGGTCCATCTTGTTTACAAAGGTAAAAATCGGGATATGGCGCATCACACAGACCTTGAACAGTTTGATGGTCTGCGCCTCAACACCTTTGGATCCGTCGATGACCATGACCGCGGAGTCCGCTGCCATCAGGGTACGGTAGGTATCCTCGGAGAAGTCCTGATGTCCTGGGGTATCAAGAATATTGATGCAGTATCCCTCGTAATTGAACTGGAGTACGGAAGATGTTACGGAGATACCTCTCTCCTTCTCGATCTCCATCCAGTCGGAGACTGCGTGCTTTGTCGCTTTGCGTCCCTTTACGGTTCCGGCAAGGTTGATCGCGCCTCCGTATAACAGGAATTTCTCGGTCAGTGTCGTTTTACCGGCATCCGGGTGAGAAATGATCGCGAATGTCCGTCGTCTCTTTATTTCATCATTTAATGAAGCCAAAAAATTTTCCTCCAAATCTATCTTGTGTTTCGTCTAACAATATTTTCCTGCTGACAGCACAAAAGAACCGCGGTCCTTCATTGACTGCCGTTTTTTTCTGCTGCTCTTATTCCAATTAATTTTTACCAGTATTTAAGAGTTTCGTCAAGAAGAAAGCCCTAAAATTCGTTATATTTATAGCAATCTTCACCACTCTGTGCCTGCTTTGCGTTTTTCACCTGTAAAGGCATCTGAGTAGTCGAATCTTCTATTTTCTGGTAAAGATTGGAATTTTCTATCTTTTAATTTCAAAGATCTCGTCTAAGATCGCCCCTGCAACCTCTTCCTTCGACATGATCGGAAGCTCCGTCTCCTTATTCTCGCGGATCATCGTCACTACATTCGTGTCCGTTCCGAAACCGGCACCGGCAACCTTCAGATTGTTGGCAACGATCATATCGAGGTTCTTCTTCTTTAATTTTGCCCTGGAATTCTCCAGCATATGTTCTGTCTCCATAGAAAATCCGCAAAGGAACTGGCTGTCTTTTTTATGTTCTCCGAGCCATTTTAAGATATCGTCGGTGCGCTCCAGTTCGATCGCCATATCTCCGTCTTTCTTCTTTGTCTTCTCGGTATTCACGAACTTCGGGCGGTAGTCAGCGACAGCCGCGGCCTTGATCACCGCGTCCATCTCATCACTGCGGCTTGTCACGGCCTCAAACATATCTTTGGCGGTAACCACCGGAACAAAGTTTACGAACATCGGCGGCTCCACCTCTGCCGGTCCTGAAACAAGAGTCACCTCAGCGCCGCGGAGAGCTGCCGTCTTCGCGATGGCATATCCCATCTTTCCGGTACTGTGGTTTGTAATATAGCGCACCGGGTCGATGGCCTCTCTCGTCGGGCCTGCGGTCACGAGGATTTTCTTTCCTTTTAAGTCTTTCTCGTACTGGACTTCCTTTAAGATATACTGGAGCAGCACCTCCGGCTCCGGCATCTTTCCGGCTCCGGTATCGCCGCAGGCGAGATACCCGCTTGCCGGACTGATCACTTCCATTCCGTAGTGTTCGCAGATCTTTAAGTTGTCCTGTGTGATCGGATTCTCGAACATTCTCGTATTCATCGCCGGGCTGATGATCTTCCTGCAGGTACATGCGAGAACCGTGGTCGTCAACATATCGTCCGCAAGACCATGGGCCAGCTTCGCGATCACATTTGCGGAAGCCGGGGCAACGAGGACAACGTCCGCCGCCTTCGCAAGGGAAACATGTTCAACGGAAAACTCAAAGTTCCGGTCAAACGTATCCACCAGGCATTTATTTCCGGTCAGTGTCTCGAATGTAATCGGGTTAATGAAATTTGTCGCATTCCGGGTCATAAGCACATGGACATCTGCCTTCAGTTTTTTCAGTGCGCTGGCGAGATATGCGATTTTATAGGCAGCGATACTGCCGCTCACGCATAAAAGTACGGTTTTTCCTGCTAACATTTGGAATCCTCCGTTGTAATTTTAGTCAATTTATGGTAAGATAATTCGAACTTTAAAATTATGAGGAACCTGTCTCACACGTTTCTCATATTCACAGTAACGGTTGACAAATCCCGCAAATACGGAACCCTTGATCAACTGCACACGTAAAAACAGTATAACACGTTACTTAGATTTGTGGAAGGAGTTTTCTCAATGATTTTAGCGATCGACATGGGAAACAGTAATATCGTTGTCGGAGGCCTTGACGACAATAAAACATATTTTGAGGAGCGCATCACCACCGATGACCGGAAAACGAGTCTCGAATACGCGATCCTTTTAAAGAATATTCTGGAGATCCATAAAGTAAAGAAAAATGATATCGAAGGTTCCATTATGGCGTCCGTTGTCCCGCCGTTAAATGCGCCGATCTCTTCCGCTGTGAAGAAGATCACCGGAAAGAAACCGCTTCTTGTCGGTTCCGGAATGAAGACGGGCTTAAACATCAAGATGGATAACCCTAAGACCGTCGGCGGTGACCGGATCGTGGCCGCTGTCGCTGCAAATGCCAAATATGAAGGACCGATCATCATCGCGGATATGGGAACCGCGACAACGCTCGATGTGGTGGACCACGATGGAAATTACATCGGCGGTGTGATTCTCCCCGGTGTAAAGGTTGCCTTAAACTCCCTCGTTTCCAATACAGCCCAGCTTCCGAGGATCAGCTTCGATGTTCCGAAACGTACGATCGGAAAGAACACCATCGAATGTATGAGAAATGGTATCATGCTCGGCAATGCCGCAATGCTTGACGGTCTTATCGACCGCATGACCGCAGAGCTCGGCGAACCGGCAACCCTTATTGCTACCGGCGGTATGGCAAGATTCATCACACCGCTCTGCACCCACAAGATCACCTATGACCCGGATCTTCTGCTCCGCGGACTGATGATCCTGTACAGACAAAATACAGAAACAAAAGACGCGTAAAGCTTCACTGCCGAATGAAATTAACGTTCATTCGGCTTTTTTATTCAGAATTGTCCTCCCGACTGTTGCTGTCTATACATTTCGTTTGAAACGAAATATAAACGAAATGCAGAGTTGTAATATTTCGTTTAATGGGATATACTTATGATAGAATTACGTTTGGAGGTGTTCTATGAACTATTTATCCAGCATGGAAGCGGCAAAAGCAATGGGAATCACAGTGCGCAGAGTCCAGCAGATGTGCAAGCAGGGCGAAATTTCCGGAGCTGTGAAAAAGGGACATTCCTGGCTGATTCCAGAAAATGCAGTTTGGCCAGATTCAGGCGAAAAGAAAAAGCCGATGCCCATTGGGATTTCTGATTTCAAGACGGCGACCACAAGCTATTATTATGTAGATAAAACCTTGCTGATCCGTGATTTTCTGGATACGAAACCTATGGTATCGTTGTTTACCCGTCCGAGACGTTTTGGTAAAACATTGAATATGGATATGGTTCGGGTCTTTTTTGAAAAAACACAGGAGGACACCTCCATTTATTTCAAGGATAAGCAGATATGGCAGTGTGGTTCTGATTATACCCGGCATCAGGGAAAGTATCCGGTCATATTCCTGACATTTAAGGATGTAAAATGTCTGACATGGCAGGAGACATTTCAGAAGATCCGTAAGCTGATTTCACTGGAATTTATACGGCACAGTGAACTTGAGGAAAGTACTGCACTTGGAATCTATGAAAAAGAACAGTACCATCGCCTTGCCAGTGACAATGCGAATGAAGTAGACTGCCAGATGGGATTACAAATCTTATCTCTGTTGCTGCACAAGCATTATGGACAAGAATGTATTATCATTATTGATGAATACGATACACCGATCCAGCAGGGACATCATTGCAATTTTTATCCTGAAATCGTGAATTTCATGCGTAATTTCTTTTCCGGCGGCCTGAAGGATAATCCACATCTGGCTTTTGGCTTTCTCACGGGAATTCTCCGTGTGGCGAAAGAAAGCATTTTCAGCGGCATGAATAATTTGAAAACCAATTCAATTTTGGACGACAGTTACAGTGAATATTTCGGCTTTACAACTGAGGAAGTAAAAGATATTCTGCACTACTATGGGAAAGAGGACAAATATCAGGAGATCTGCAGCTGGTATGACGGATACCGATTTGGTCATACAGAAATCTTTAATCCATGGTCTGTGATCAATTACATTACCGATCAATGCTTCCCAAAGGCATTCTGGCAGTCTACCGGCAGCAACGAAATCATTGGTGAGATTATCGCGACATCTACTCCCGAGATAACGGAAGGACTTCATAAACTGCTCTGCGGTGAAAAAATCACTACTTATATAGACACCAGCGTGATCTATCCGGAGATACAGAATAATCCATACACGATCTATAGTTTTCTTCTTGTTGCGGGTTACTTAAAAGTTGCAGAAGTTTATCCACAGAATGATGGGAATTTCATGTGTGATGTTGCAATTCCAAATAAAGAGATTGCCTGTGTTTATGAAAAAGAAATTTTAAATCGGACGAATCAGAACAGCGTCGCGATTTCTATCAATCAGGCGATATTCTCCGGAAATGCAAAAAAGCTTCAGTCTTTGCTGGAGAGTTTTATGCTGCAGAGTATTTCTTCTATGGATGGGGCAAATGAAAGTTTTTATCATGGCATGATGCTTGGATTATGTGCGATCCTTGGAAACAGATACCAGATTCGTTCCAATCGAGAATCGGGGCTTGGCCGATTTGATATTCAACTGAATCCATTAGTAAAAGGAATTCCGGGATTCCTGTTTGAATTCAAACACACAAATGATGATCATGTGGATCTGGATGCGCTGGCAGATCGCGCCCTCCAACAAATAGATGTGAAAAAATATGACACGGAATTGCGGGATACAGGTGTCCGGCCGATCATAAAAATCGGGATTGCTTTTCGTGGAAAAACAGCCGTTGTGAAACGAAAATAATGAGAAGGGGCTGCCGCACCAATTTTGGCAAGCGGCAGCCCCGTTTTCTATAATCATGTTTCTTTTTTATCCCAGTCTTCTCACAAATTCCTCATACCCAAAGGTTTTCACCACACTACACTCCCCATTCTCATCCATTCGCGCGATGGACGGCAGGCACATGCCGTTGAAGGTGTTGTTTTTTACCATGGAGTAGATCGCCATGTCCTCGAAATAGAGTTTATCGCCGATCTGAATCTCGTGGTCGAAGGAATAGTCGCCGATCACGTCACCCGCAAGGCAGGTCATTGATGAGAGACGGTAGGTGTACTGCTTTTCGTCCGCTTCTCCGGAGTCTTTTAACGGCGGACGGTAGGGCATCTCCAGCACGTCCGGCATATGGCAGGCGGCGGAGGCATCCAAAATCAGAGTCCTGATGCCGTTATCCACAATGTCCATGACTTCCGTCACGAGATATCCCGCATTTAATGCCACGGCTTCCCCAGGTTCCACATAGACAGTGACATCATATGTATCCTGCATATGGCGGATACAGCGCTCCAGGCGGTCGATGTCGTAATCTTTTCTCGTGATATGGTGTCCGCCGCCCATGTTGAGCCATTTGATATTCGGAAGCTTCAGGTACTTTCCGAATTTTTCCTCCACCGCCTTCAGAGTCGTCTCCAGATCATCCGAGTTCTGCTCACAGAGGGTATGGAAGTGGATCCCGTCAAGCTTTTCCACAAGATCTTCCCGGAAATTAGCCAGGGTCACGCCGAGTCTGGAGCCCGGCGCACAGGGATCGTAGATCGCGTGGTCGCCCTGAGTGGAGCACTCCGGGTTTACGCGGATGCCGATGCTGACGCCTTTTTCCTTACAGAAGTCCGCGTATTTTTCAAGCTGGGAAAAGGAATTGAATACCAGATGTTCGCAGATATCAGTGAGTTCCCCGATCTCCGATTCCTTGAAGGCCGGAGCGAATACGTGATTTTCTTTTCCCATTTTTTCATATCCAAGCTTTGCCTCGAAAAGACCGCTGGCTGTGGTTCCGTCCAGATACTGCCCGATCAGCGGGTACTCAAAGAAGTTCGAGAATGCCTTCTGGGCAAGGAGGATCTTGCAGCCGGTGTCATCCTTTACTTTCTTTAAGATTTCCAGATTTTTCCGAAGCTTTCTTTCATCAATTACATAACATGGAGTGGGTAATTCATTAATTTTCATTTATTCTACAATCTCCGGATTTTCATCCACAACCCACGGAAGTCCCCACTTATTCAGCGCTTCCATATACGGATCCGGATCGAACTCTTCGACGTTGAATACGCCTGCGCCCTTCCAGGTTCCGTCAACGACCATCATGGAACCGATCATAGCCGGTACGCCTGTCGTGTAGGAGATGGCCTGGGAGCCGACTTCCTTGTAACACTCCTGATGGTCACATACGTTATAAATATAGATCGTCTTCTCTTTTCCGTCCTTCACACCGGTAAAGATACAGCCGATGTTTGTCTTTCCGACGGTTCTCGGACCTAAGGATGCCGGATCCGGAAGAAGAGCCTTTAAGAACTGGATCGGAACGATCTCCTGTCCGTTAAAGTTTACCGGGGAAGTGGAAAGCATTCCAACGTTCTCTAAGCATTTCATGTGGGTCAGGTAGCTCTGTCCGAAGGTCATGAAGAAACGGATGCGCTTTACACCCGGAATGTTCTTAGCGAGAGACTCGATCTCCTCATGATGTAAAAGGTACATGTCCTTCTCGCCGACCTGCGGGAAGTTGTACTCGCGCTTGATCTCCATCGGCTTTGTCTCTACCCAGTGGCCGTTCTCCCAGTAGGAGCCGTTTGCGGATACCTCACGGAGGTTGATCTCCGGGTTGAAGTTTGTAGCGAACGGATAACCATGGTCGCCGCCGTTGCAGTCTAAGATGTCGATGGTGTGGATCTCATCGAAATAGTGCTTTAACGCATACGCGGAGAAGACGCTTGTGACGCCCGGGTCAAAACCTGTTCCTAAGAGTGCCATAAGTCCAGCCTCTTTGAATTTCTCCTGATATGCCCACTGCCAGGAATAATCAAAGTATGCGGTGAAGCCCTCTTCCTTGCAGCGTTTCTCATAGATCGCGCGCCATGTCGGATCGTCGGTGTCCTCCGGCTCGTAGTTTGCGGTATCGATATAGTTCACGCCGGCCTTTAAGCATGCATCCATGATCGTCAGGTCCTGATACGGGAGTGCAACGTTTAACACTGCATCCGGCTTGTAGCTTTCCATTAAAGCCACCAGCTCGTCCACGTTGTCAGCATCCACTTTCGCGGTCGTGATCTTCGTCTTTGTAGTTCCCTGAAGTTTCTCCTTTAAGGCATCGCACTTGGATACGGTACGGCTTGCGATCATGATTTCTGTGAATACATCACTGTTCTGACAGCACTTGTGGATCGCTACGGACGCAACACCTCCGCAGCCGATGATCATTAATCTGCTCATGTTTATTTTTCCTCCTCTTTTAAAAGATCCTCAACATACTTCGGCAGCATGAACGCGCCCATGTGAAGATGTGTCGTGTAATACCAGGTTTCGATATTTAATGCATCCCATTCCCGGGGCTTGAAATCCTTGATGGGATGATATTTCTTTGAAGCGAAGCCGAAGAGCCAGTATCCGGACGGACAGGTTGGAATATGCGCCTGATACACACGGCTGATCGGGAAGGAGCGGAATGCCTTTCGGTGCATACTGCGGCAGGCCAGCTCGTCCTCATCGTAGAATGGGCTTCCATGCTGGTAGACCATGATTCCATCTTCCTTTAAGGCGCTGTAACAGCTACCGTAAAATTCCTTCGTGAACAGTCCCTCAGTATGGCCGAAGGGGTCTGTGGAATCGTTGATGATAAGGTCATACTTTGCCTTCTTGTTTCTTAAAAATCTCAGACCGTCATCATAGTGGACCTCGACACGCGGATCATCTAAGGCACAGGCTACCTCCGGGAAAAATTTTCTTGAAACCTCCACAAACATCTCATCCGTCTCCACGACATCGATATGTTCCACGCAGTCATACTGCAAAAGCTCTTTCGCGACACCGCCGTCGCCGCCGCCGATGATCAGTACGTCCTTCACACACGGATGGACCGCCATCGGCACATGGGTCACCATCTCGTCATAAATAAACTCGTCCTTCTCGGAGAATACGATCTCCCCGTCCAGAGAGATAAATTTTCCAAATTCCTCGGAATCGAACACGTCGATCCGCTGATATTCACTCTCCCCGGAAAACAGCTGCTTTTCGATCTTGATGGACAGCTTGACGTTTCCGGTGTGCAGTTCTGAAAACCAGAATTCCATATCTCGTGACTCCTTGTATCGTATTGGCCAAAGCCTGTTTGCAGGCAGACAGCCTGTTTGCCTGCAGCCAGGTCCGGCACCTAAAAAATTCATGCTATATGTTTGCCAGCACCATCAGATGGTCCACAGCCGGATCTTCTGTTCCCTGCATGGAGCATCCCTTTTTCTTCGCATACAGGATATACTGGACCACGTCGTCCGTGATCATCTCCCCCGGCGCCAGGATCGGGATTCCCGGCGGATAACACATCACAAACTCCGCACAGACTCTTCCTGAAGACGCTTCCACCGGAACAGAGACCTTCTCGGAGTAGAACGCTTTCTGCGGGGACATCACGACCTTCGGGGAGATATACTCACCGGAGAGAAGTCCCGCGCTGTCCTTTTTGTAGAGACGTTCCACATCATCGAGAGCCCCCACAAGGCGCTCGATGTCCTGGATACGATCTCCGATGGAGATGTAAGCCAGAATGTTGCTGATATCACCGAATTCGATCTGGATATCATACTCGTCGCGCAGAAGATCATAGACCTCGATTCCCGCAAGTCCGATGTCTCTTGTATAGACGGAGAGCTTCGTTACATCGTAATCGAAAATGCTGTCACCGTTCACCAGTTCTTTTCCATAAGCATAATAGCCGCCGATGGAGTTGATCTCCCGTCTCGCGTATTCTGCCATCTCAACGACCTTCGCGAAGGATTCCTCGCCGCGGAGAGCCAGATTTCGTCTTGAGATATCAAGGCTGGAAAGAAGCAGGTAGGATGCGCTTGTGGTCTGGGTCAGGTTGATAATCTGGCGCACATAATCGGTGTTCACTCCCTTATTTAAAAGAAGAAGCGAACTCTGGGTCAGGCTTCCGCCGGACTTGTGCATGGATACCGCCGCCATATCAGCTCCCGCTGCCATTGCGGAGATCGGAAGATTCTTTCCGAAATACAGGTGGGTTCCATGAGCCTCGTCCGCGAGGACCTTCATGCCCCTCGCATGGGCAAGCTGTACGATTGTTTTTATATCAGAGCAGATACCGTAATAGGTCGGGTTGTTGACGAACACCGCAACCGCGTCCGGATTATCCTCGATGGCCTGTTTTACTTTTTCGACCTGCATTCCCAGCGAAATACCGAGTCTCTGGTTCATCTCCGGATTTACGTAGATCGGGATTCCGCCGCAGAGCACCAGAGCGTTGATGACGCTCTTATGTACGTTTCGCGGCAGGATGATCTTATCTCCGGCTTTTACCACCGAGAGGATCATGCTCTGGACCGCAGATGTCGTTCCGCCTACCATCAGATAGGCACTGGCCGCTCCGAATGCCTCCGCCGCAAGCTCTTCCGCCTCACGGATCACGGAGACCGGATGACAGAGGTTGTCAAGCGGCTTCATCGAGTTTACGTCCAAAGATACACATTTTTCGCCTAAAAGCTGTACCAGTTCCGGATTTCCGCGTCCTCTCTTATGTCCCGGTACATCAAACGGGACAACTCTCTTCTTTTTAAATGCCTCGAGCGCTTCATAGATCGGGGCTTTCTTTTGTCTCTCTCTGTCCATGGTTTTGTTCCTCACGCATTTTATTGATTGCGCATCATCTGAATAATAAAAAAAGCAGATGACGCCAAAACCATCATCTGCTCAAAACGATTCTATTCCATTGGGGTCTGGGGCGCGTCACTCCGCTCCCGTCTGCCTCTGAGCTTTATCGTTTTTTCTTCCAAGTCTGCAATCGCAAATATATTGTCCCTGCACTTATTGACCGATTCACAAGATGATGTGTTTTTCAAACACTGATTATAAAGTAATCAACTTATAAATTTGAGCTTTTAACTCAATCAATAATGTGGGCTTAACCCCACGCGGCGCTTGACCCGCCTGTCCGATGGGCTTAACTTCCGTAGTCTGTTCTGCGGGAGTGGTCATTACATACATTTGCATGAAAACGATAAATGTCTCTTCACACTATTTCTATCATACATGAAAAAACATAGAACTGTCAAGTAAAAAATTCTTTACGTGGAATCTTCTGTCAGCCTCACGAGGTGGCTGACCACCGATTATAATGATCCGATCGAAAGTGCTGTGTTTCAACTCACAGCCCCGCAAGGGGGCTGACGACAAGCTATTACGCGAGGGCGATGGGGCTTGTATTTCAACTCACAGCCCCGCAAGGGGGCTGACAGCAATTTTAGTCAAAATATTGCCTGACTAAAATTGTTTTTTGTACTTATTTCACATATTTCTGCTAAATTTCCCTCGCATCTTCAGGATTTCCATGGTCTTTGGGCTAAGATTTCCCTGTTTTTTCGGTGCGAATGTCCCGAGGTTTTTCTGTATACATACTTCTCGCACTATAAATAGCAGCGTTTCCGTGACATCAAATCCCGGCTTAGCGCCAATATGTTCTACCTTATTTTTGTATTTCTCGCCCAGATAATAGAATCTCAGACTGTCTACGTCTTTGTCGATGAGATTTTCAAGTATGTTTTTCACCTGTCTGCATTTTGCTGCATCCATCTGACATTCAAATACAGAATTCTGCACTCTCTGCCCATATTTGGGGCATTTCTTCGCCACCTGACGCAAACGTTTGCTTCCTTCCTCTGTCATAATGACTGCTTCGTTTTCCATACTCGTGCCAGAAACAGTGTTACATTTCCCTTGACTTCACCCATAACTCTTGCAAGAAATCTTCCGTTCCCAGACATAAAAGAAAGGCTTATATTTCTCAATGCCCACTGTCTTCTGCAGAACTCAAAGTGCTGAATTCCGGATAGCTGGAGGAAATCCTCCTCCTGAAACAAAGCTAAAATACCTCCGGTTCTTTACATCCGTCTACATGCCATGTGATCTCATAATCTGAAAACTCTTTCGGACGCTCCTTTTTGGCCTTAATGTCAAAGCCTCTCTGAATCCTGCCGCTGGAGATTTCCGGTGTCTTAGCATCATGCTGCCACCAGTACATCCTGCAGACCTCCACACTTCCTTCCGGTCTCGCAGAAGAAGCATCATTTTCAAATAAGGTTTTCAATGCCTCCTTCAGCACTTCTGCATCCTCCTGACTGAATCCTGTCTTTTCCGCAAGCTGAACATTGACGCTTCCCATCACTTTATATACTGCAAAACCCACTCTGTGTTTTGTACCCATCGTATCGGAAGCCTTACTCTCTTTTCCGGATTCACTGTTCACGCTCTTTGTGATCTGCATGCTGATAATGTCGATGGGGGAAAGGCTGATTGCCTGATGGATGGAAACAGGGCCCCTTACTCCAAAGGACACCGAACTCCCTTTAAACGCAAAAACCTGTCCAAAAGCTCTTACATCCAGCCATTCCTTGCAGGCGATTGCTGCACAGACATCACGATTGGCTTTTTTTGGGTCAGCGATCTGGGCCTTCAGCTCCGCACATCCGTCGGCACGGTCTTTCAAGCTACTGTAGGAATCGTCCGCCCGGTCATCGGACTGCACAAAAATCTTCTGTCCGAGATCCTGAAAGCGGTTTCTTATTTTCCTTTTGATGCAGACATCTGATATTTCACCATAGCCGTCCATGCTGATCCTCGGACGGTTTCCATTTAACGGATCGCCATTGGGATTGGCATTATCAACACTTACAAATAACGTAAAATCGATTTTTCCCTTTAACTCGCTCATCATTATTCCTCCTCTTTTTCATTAAACTTTGTCTTTTTTGATGTCAGCTCATAGGCCTGATGATGAAAGCCTAGCAAATATAATCCATCCAGCTTGCTGTTATCACCAAAGCTGTCCACGTCGAATAAGCCATTGATCTCATGCAGCAGGTTTTCATAAAAACGTCGCTCCGGAAATTCCAGTTTATTCATATAGGGCTGGATATTTTCCTCGATTATTTTCCATGTTTCAAAGGGTCTCTGCGAAAAAGTGCTCATATATCTCTTTGCATTCGTCATTCTCGCCTTATCCTTCTCATCATACGTGCGGTATTCGATCCTGTCCGCAACTGCCAGCAAGCGTCCGTATAAATAACTTCTGTTCGTTTCTTCCTTATCTAATGCCACAGTCCATTCCTCCTGTTCATTTTCTTTTTTCCATTTTTTTACCAGCGAACAGGCCAAAGTCAAAACCCGTTCCCAGTTATTTCGATCCTTATAGGCCAGCGGCGTTGAGGCCTTCTGCACCGCGCGGTTCACATAATCGTAAGGGATCCTGTGTCCGCTCCAGATACAGGGAAGCAGTCTTTTCGCAACCTCTGCATACATTTTTTTTCCGTTTGCGTCCACGATCGTAAGCGTTCCTTTACTTTCGATACCAAATAAAATATCTGCGATATCCTTAACTCCGATCATACCGTAAAACTGTACTCTTTTTTTGTCTTTCCATTTCGTGTGGATCCAGCCACAGCTTTCATGCCACTTTTTAATATTCTCCAGATATTTTGCAGAATCCAGAGTTGCCTCCTCCACCATCGACAATCTTCCCGGGGTCGCTGCATCAAAGCTGAGCAGGATCATTGATGACGTATTCTCGATCTTCTGCCCATATCCCCTGATCGCCTTATAGAATTTTTCTGCGGTGATCGCATTCCCATCGGATACTGCACTCTCATCATTTTCCTCGTCATCCCAGTCATCCTGTTCTTCGTCATACTCAGATGCGATATCTTCCGTATCCGCATTCCATCTCGGCATGCTTGATCGATTGGATTCCCATGTAACGATGACCAGCGTATCGAAAAAGGTTCCCTGCTTACGGATGATCCACTTCAGGGCATTATGTATCTTCTGGGATGTTTCATTTCCTACTGCAAAGGCTTCCTCTTTACAGACAAAGCGTCCCCGATAAGTAAAATTTTGACTGTCATTTGCAGAGATCAGCTTTGCGCCATCCCCTTCATTGCGGATCTTTCTGGAGTGGAGATATGAAATAGCCTCTGTATTTCCGGTAAGATAACAAAGTCCCTGTTCTTTTTCCCGCGAACGAGCATAGCTTATATAACGCTCCTGCAGGCTTCTGTCTTTCCAGCACTCATCCGGGCATGTTTCAAACACGCCTGAGCTTTCCGGCCGGATAATAAAACGCACAAATGCCTTTGCCTGCTCGATCCCCTGAAGCTTTTCCTTATCATCGATCTTTCCCTGTTCATTCAGCTTGATGATCTTCTGATCCGAAAGATCCCGGATCAGGCTGTTCTTTTTCAGGTACTGATAAACGGCCAAAACCTTCTCATGGCTGAATTCTGATTCCGCCCATTCCTTCAGCTGGGAAATATATAATTGGTAACAGACCCCGTCATCCTTATAATACTTCGTGTAATCTTCCGCAAGATACCTCAGATTATCGCACAAAGGATGAGGCTCCTTTCCCGCTGTACGGCTTCCGGATTTTTCTGTGACCGGTATCACTGTCAGCTTGTCCTCCGGACTTACAAGCTTTGCCTCCTTAAAGTTTCCATTCCGGTCGATGGTTACCTCGATCTGTGCGGTTACTGTCGTATGGAACGGCGGCAGAAGAACATAAGGCATATCTCCCCGATATTCAATGACCCCTACTTTATCACTGTTTATTTCATACAGATCGATCAGTTCATTTACCCAGCTCACTCCTCCACCTCCTCACCGGTAAATTCTTCTAATCCGGTAAAACTGCCTTTTCCGAAGACCTTGCGCTGCATTTCCCTGATATGTCTTTTCTGAGTACACTCCTCGGGTCTTAAAAATTCAATGATCCCGCCTTTCTTCATTACCGGTTTCCAGAAGCGAACCGTCATCTTTCCCTTATCTTCTTCCAAGATTGCTTCCTCTGCGTAGGTGATCCCATGATACATGAAACCATAATCCACTTCTCCGGTCATGGTATCATAATAGCTCTCTCCCTCGCCGAATACACACGGCTCCTCGAAAGCCTGACACTCCCTTGTTCCAAGGAAAATATCTCTGCGCCCGCCTCGATTTACCATTCGCTTCGCCATATTGTGGTACTTGTTCTCATTTCTGTCCTCCGCCAGCTCCGGATGATTATAATTCATCTCGAAATGTGCCCGCACCTGATATCGTACATCTTTTAAGTAGGTATAATATGCAAGCTCATTGCCGCCATTATATGCGATCGGACGGATCCCTTTTGTTTCTGTCTGGATCGGATTCATCACTCTGACGGCATCGATGATCCATAAGATGGTTGGCTTCCAGAAAATGCTTTCTACGATCCCCCGCAGCGCCTCATACGTTGGGATATGATAGCTGGTTTTCTCGCCGCCGACACGAAGTACAGGATCTGAAAAAAGCGCATACGGACCATATACTTCAAATTCGATCGTATTTCTGTATTTTTTCACCGCTCTCACCTCCTTTAAATTTCACAAAATCCCATTTCAGGCTCATCCACAACACCCGCTTTCTTGTCATAATATCCATCACATAATACCAGAAGCCCTTCCTCATTTTCGTATATGGCATTCCCCAGCTTATTTTTCCTGTTTTCTGAGATGCCAACGGTATATCTCTGTAATTTTCTCAATATTTTTTTCTTTTCTGCTTCCGTCTGTGTTTGCGACAGCTCCTCAAGCAGCCGCTTCGGTTCATTTCCATAGGGAACTACGACACTGATTTTGTGGGTATCAGTGATGACCTCAAACTCATGTCCGGCCGTTAAAAATGCCTGTGGAAGCTTTGTATGGATCTTTCTTTCATATTTTCGATAATATTGGTTTTGTCCTGTCTGATTTTTCCCAAGCAGATCGGTCAAGGTCATCGTCACTCCGCTCACCTCGACCGGATATTTCGTTTCCAGCTCTCGTAATTGTGAGTAATAAGCAGAATAATAGAATTTTATGGCCGCCTCCGAATCGAGGGCGCCCTCATCAAGATCAAAACTATGCAAAACCTTCTGCAGGGCTGCCTGTGCATCTCTGATTTCCCGCAAGTGCTCCAGATGCTCCGCATCATCAGACATCTGAACAATATAGACCGCTCCCATTTTTCCAAGCTCCTTATGACGATTGCATCTTCCGGCAGCCTGGATCACGTTATCTAATCCCGCCTTTGACCGGATCACACAGCCAAAGGAAAAATTAACGCCCGCTTCCACCACCTGTGTGCTGACACAAATGATCTTATTTTCTCTTTTTTTCAATGCAAGCTTTATTTCCTTCAACGTATCCAGCTTGTGCTGCGGACACATATTATTGCTGAGATGAAAGATCTCATATTCATCCGAACAGCTCTCCTCCAGCCTTCGGAATACCTGAAATGCACATGCGGTAGTATTTACGATCGCTAAAGTACTCCGGTATTCTTCGGTTTTCTCAAGTATAAACTCCTTCAGATCTTCGGTTTTCATCCTGCCCGGATAACGTTCTGTTTCATCGATGATTTCTGCCCGTTTGAAAATCTCCGCATATTTTTCAGTTTCCCTTGACATTTCCCTGCATTCACATATATTATTTTCCTTAAGAGGAGCCAGCGTCGGCTGTGTCGCAGAACATAATACAACCGTTGAATCGCCAAACTGCGTAAGGAAATTTACCGCCAGATTAAAAAGCTCCGTACATTTTACCGGAAATGCCTGCACCTCATCAAATATGATAATACTATTGCATAAATTATGCATTCTGCGAATGCAGGACTTGCGATCGGAAAACAATGTATTCAGGATCTGTACTGCTGTTGTTACGATGATCGGTGTGTCCCAGGTTTCCGTGAGATCGCGATATCGTTCTTCCTCACCAGCCTCGCAGATCACGTTGCAATGATGCTCCAAAACAACCGAGGGCATTCCTACCGCATTTCTTATTTCTTCCGCATTCTGTTCCAGTATGGAATTATAGGGCGCTATATAAATAATCCTCTGCTTTTTCTGTTTTTCGGCATGATATAGAGCAAAACGAAGACTGCTCAAGGTTTTTCCGGCAGCAGTCGGTACGGTCAAACGATATCGTTTTTCCTCTGATTCTGCAGCCGCTCTGCAGGAATCCGATATCTCCTGCCGAACATCATTGAGTTTATTTCCCTGATCCGGATTTTTCCGAACCTCATTTTCCATATACTGCTCAAAATTGCAGATACATTCCTTCCATATTCTCTGCGTTTCTTCCTGCGAAAATCTTTTCTCAATCTCAATAGGGATATCCTGAAAAAAACAGCCCGTATCTGTCCAATCCCCATCGATCAGCAGCGATAATGCGACCCTCAGATACATTCCCAGATAAAAATATCTGCTCCCGTATTTTTTTCCTTTGGAATCACAATTCTTAACAAAATCCCCTATCTTTTGAAGCATGATCCGGTATGACTGATCTGCCTGCTCTCCGATCTTCTCTAACAGTTCTCTATCATAAAGCTTAAAAAAGCTTTCTTTGATACGGGAATACTCGATCTCTTTTTTCAAGCGCCGTTCCTGCAGCATCTGGCCATTTTCTAAATTAATACAATCCTCCAGCCCATGATGGAAGTAGATCAACGTGCTGATAAATTCCGAAACCGGGTTTCCCCTTAACAGCTCTAATGCGATTCTTCCTCCGGCGGTGGAATGATCCAATCCATACTGATGAGCCTCGTCCCCTCGCGCAAGGATATTTTTAAAATCCGCCTGATTTTCCGTACCGAGCTTTCCCGCATCGTGAAGAAATCCTGCCAGCTCTACAATACTTTTCAGCTCCGGAAGCTCACATATCCGAGAGGAAAAGCAAGCCACATTCCCCGAATGCTCCTGCATGGACTGGCATCTTTGGGATTTATGATCCACATGTGCCAGCTTAACATAAGCTGGATTTTGATAAGCCGAATTTTGATCCCGCAACTGATCCTGCTGCTGATTTTGCTGCTCAGAAAGCTTGATCTTCGCACTTTTCATTTTGCATCTCTCCGTTTATCTGCCTTTTATTTACTGTAATTTCATCATAGTCCCTTCATCTCAAAAAGTCAATGTAATATATAAATTTATAATAATATGAATTTATTATGGAATGGGGATGACAAACTTAAAAAAGCAATCGAATCATTTCAATTCAATTGCCTTTTTATAAATATATAACAATATTTTTCAACTCACAGGCTTTCGCCTGACACGCAGCAATGACAGCGAAAACAGTATAGTCCTGTTTCCGATGCCGATTAATGCTTTTTTATTATAGCGTTCACCAAAACGCTTGACAAGCTTAATTTTAGCGGATTTTTTCCCGCGAAAAATAAGAAAATAAAAATAAGCAAATAGAAATCCGGAAGGATTCCCAAAGCCTATGGATCCCTTCCGGATTATTCTATACTTAGTGCAAGAGCATCGCTCCGCGGAAGATGCGCAGTGATTCTGGCAGGAATATGTCAGCTTCTCTTACCAGAATCACGCGCCAAGTCTCACGGAGGTTCGGCTTGAAACTCGCTTTACTGCTTGTTTCTTCCGTCCCAGACACCGTTTTTATCTACATAGTATCCATCCGGTGTCCTTTGTCCGGCGCACATAATCCCTCTCTTTCCATCGGAAATCGGGTTAAAATAGTACCAGACTCCATCGAGAAGCACCCAGCCGGTCTGCATGCCGTGTTCCAGATCCATATAGAACCAGCCGCCGTAATCCTCATCTCTTAACCAGCCTGTCTTAGCATAACCCGTTTCATCAAAGGCCCACCATTTTCCGTTGATCTTCTCCCAGCAATGCGAAACACCACCGGAATCACGCACGCTTCCCTTCGGGTAGGTATTATCTGCAAAGCGTAACCACCAGCCATGCTCATCCATCATCCAATGGCTCTTTCCGTCATTGACAAAGCTGTTTGTTTCTCCTGTGGTAATTCCTGCCATACTGTCGACCGTTCCTTTGACTGAATCGTGGCTGACTACACCGCTGCCGGAGGTTTTATCCTTACCGGAGGACGGGCTGTTGCGGTTCGGTCTTTCCGGCTCATCCGAATCATCTGAATCATCCGTTCTGTTCGATTCGTTCGGTTTGCCTGATTCACCCGGCTTTTCCGTTTCACCCGGCTTTTCCGTTTCACCCGGCTTTTCCGTTTCGCCCGGTTTTTCCGTTTCGTCCGGCTTTTCCGTTTCGTCCGGCTTATCTTCCGTTGCTGTCACTTCTGCCGTACCGGTCATTGCTGCAATCTCATAACGAGCGGATGCCCATTCATTCGGTGTAAATATCACCTCGTAACTATGGGTGCCCGCCTGTGCCGTCTGGGCCGGATTCTTCCAGGCAAAGCTTCCGTATTCGGTGCTTCCTCCTGATAAGGCAGAGTCACTTAGAGGACTTCCCGCCTTCACCGACGCTGCCGTTGGCCAGGTGATCTGCGGTGCAGCCACCTTTCCGATCGTAAATGTAAATGCAGCCGAAGCAGGCGTGTTGTATTTGGCCGCCCACTCATCATAAGTGTCAAAATCAAACTCGGCTGTCATCCGGTGCGTTCCTACGGATGCGACTCCCGGCTTTGTCAGGTTGAGAACCGCAGATCCAGCTTCCCCTACAGAGATCGTATCAGGATTCTGAATTCCATTATCATGGAAGCGGATCATACCCTGCGGCTTGTCACCATACGCTCCCTGAATACCTGCAATGATATCAAAATCATCCTCGTAGGTTCCGAGAATCCCTTCCGGCTGCTGCGCTCCGGTATTCCGGTTTACAGCGGTTAAGGTAAGGATGAGTGTTCCTTTTTCAATGGTGATCCTTCCCTCTGCCGGTGTGCTTGTGCCAAGGTAATTCGTTCCCTCTGCCATGGTGATGATTACATCTGCGGAACCGGTACCTTTAATGGTCACCTGTCCCTGTGCGTCCACGGTGAGAACCTTTTCATCAGAGCTTGTATAGTTCAGAACTCCATCTCCCACTTTCTTCACACCTGTCAGTGGAAAGCTGTCGTCTCCATAGGTTTTTTCTCCAATCCATGCTTCCGTATCGATGGAAACCGAACCCTGTCTCCGATGGATCGTTCCGGTCTGGGCTGGATATGTGATCAGGTAATTCTGCAGATTCACTGCACTCTCGCCCGTCTCAACCCTTGCCTCTGAGGAATCAACGGTTACCGGCTTACCGGTTCCGGCATTGGCATCTGCAAAGCTTCCTTTCAGGCCACTGATGGTATAGCTCTGACCCAAAGCACCTATCTTCACCGTTGCCTCTAACGTAATATCGGTACTTCCATCATAGTTTTTTTCAATAGGTGTCGTAAGAACTGCATGCAACTCTTTCGGTGATATCTCCGGAATCACATCTCTTTCCAAACTATTTCCATACTGCCCTTCTGACGCTCCATCCGGGATAAATTCTACCTGATATGCAGTTGTTCCCTTTACCTCCGGATAAATGGAGGAAGCAGGCGTTTCTTTCTGATTTTCGCTGAACCTCCATGTTCCTGAAACCGGTAATCTCTTATAATTAACGACCTGAAATCCCGCTGCCAGCTGTACCGAAATCTGATCCAGCGTCTGTCCATAGGTTCCCGTCGTTTCAAAGGATACTTTACCGGCGGGACCGTCAATCAGTAATGCATCCGGTGTTGTCACCGACAAGCGTTCAGCCGGCTTCGATGCAAAACTGCTATCTGTTGCTTTCACACGAAGGGTTATATAATAGGTGTTAGCCGGCTTCGGTGACGTAAACGTCCTCTCCATCTGCCATTGAAGCGCACCCGACTCAGATTCAGCAATTCCATACTCATACTTGGCATCAATCGGCTCGACAATTTTGATAGAGTAGCTGGTTTTCGTTACCTTTGTTATCTTATCCGGTTTTGCCGGTCTTACCGGAATCATTATTGCGGCTGCTTCGCCTGCTGCGGAACCTCCTGCTGTGGAACCTGTAGCTGCTTTTCGCACATACAGGGTAATCTCGTTCGCGTTCCCCAGCTGTTTATCCAGAATTTCCGTCAGAGACGCCTCGTCACCTGCCGGGATCTTTGTCCAAAATTCAGAATCCCTGGATTGTGCATATTCGAGCTCATACAGAGCCGTATTTTTCAGGACTTCCCGTTGATAATCAATAGAAGTCTGTTCACGCTCTAATACATTCTCATCCTTGCCTGCCTCAACCTTTCCGGTAAATTCCACACCGCCAAAGGAGGCTTTCACTGCCTCCGAAGCCGGAAGGTACATATAGAGCTTTCCGTTGGAATCTGTCCGGACATCCTTAAAGCCGTAGGAGCTTCCTTCAATGCCTGCTTTTTCAACCAGTGTATTATTCTCATAGATACCGGTCAGATCCGCTGTGGTGTAATAAACCGGGTCATCCTTCCCGTCTTTTGGTGTATTCTTCTGCCACGTTTTGCCTACCTGTTCCCAGCCATAAATGATCGGTCGCGGTATAAATCCATCCGCCTCCTTCAAACAGATCGTTCCACCCGTAATCGTCACATCAGTTTGTACCTGTGTATTACTACTTTCTCCCATCCCAATATGTGCTACTTTCCTATACCCTGTCGTTTTTTTATCCAGACATATGGTACCACCGTCAATCAGCACCTTCGATGAACTATCTTTACCACTTCCGATGCAGGCTCCCACTTCAGAATAAGCTGTAATCATTCCGCCATGAATCTCAATCTCAGCAGTTATCGCTGGGTTTCCAGGAGCATGTCCATAACCGCTTCCAATTCCTGCACCACTCCACGAGCTTGCATTCACCGTTCCGCCTTCTATCACGATTTTACCGGTTCTATTATTGCCAGAAGCACTTCCTGTTCCGATTCCGGCACCATTCCATGTTGTTTCTGCAGTAACCGTTCCTCCGCTGATTTGTATTTCTGTTACACTTTTTCCTACCGAAGCACCGATGGCAGCTCCCATAGAACGGGAATTTGTCATTTTTGCAATTACAGTCCCCCCCTTGATGTGAATGGTTCCTGCATCCTCTCCTCCATTTCCTCCAATTGCTGCACCATTTCTGGTTGCTGTTGTTTCATTGAGCACCTCTATAGAACCCTGCTGTTCCGGCTCACTGTCAATCGTAAGCTTTGCACCTTTCGCCACGCTGATGCCGGCAGGTGAAGAAGAATTCTCTGATTTATTAATCGAAATCTTGTTTTCCCCCTCCAGATAGGTGATCACCTGGGACGCTCCGTTTATCTGAATCGGTGCGATAGCCTCTGCCGGTGTAATCGTAAGGTTCTTTAATACGAGCTTTAATTCCCCGGAAGCTTGGGTATTCACAGAGAGATGATACTTCTCTACCAGCTCAGATGAAGTGATCCGATAACATTTATCGTAGGGCTGGTCTATTAGCTTTGCTTTAACCACTTGGCCGGAATCATCTCTTTTAGAATATAAAATGGTCAGCTGACCATTTTCTTCGGAAAAAGATATATCTCCAAGGGAAAGATCCAGTTCTCCCTCCAGCGCCTCTGCCGCATTTAATACGGTAATATCCGTTCCAGCAGCCTTTGCTTCTACCGTTTCGCTGTCCAGAGTAAAGCTTCCTCCGGAGCTGCCTAAACCTGCAATACCCGTATTTATCACAAACCGGTAATTTCCGGCCGGAAGATATGCCAGAGCATATGCATGATTGCCTGCTTCTGCATCGATTGTCAGTTTCCCGTCAAAGGCGAACTGGCCTTCGTTCTGCTTTAATTCCACCGGAGCTTCTAAGGCTCCAGCCAGCCGTCCGGCTGTCAGGGATACTTCCTCTGCCGCCTGCACCTTTGATGAATAGAAGTGGAACCGGACAGGATACAGGGGTTTTCCGATGGTAAGGGAAAGATTCGTTTCCTCCTTTGACTTCATCGAGAGGGATCCTGTTACTGTAAAGCTATTCGTATTTTCTCCTTCCCCTCCTTCTTCCTGTACCTGAACCGATACCGGAACCTCTCCGAACAGAGGCGTATACCAGCTGACATTACCAGTCTTTATCTGATAACCGGAAGCTTTTTGAGATGAATAGGTTACTACATCCGGTGCAGTGCCGCCTTCGCTTGCTTCTTCCCCGATTTGAGCTGTCAGTGTATATTTCTTACCATCCCTCAAACGGCCATCATGGATGGTCAGATCCATTGTCTTCTGGTAGGCGGTTTTTCCAAGTGTGACGGAGATGGTTTCATCCATTCCTTTGTTTAAAGCAACCCTTCCCTCCATCGTCTTACCTGTCCCACCACCGGAAGGCTCCAGCGCTACAACCATCTGCATATTTCCGGAATGGCCTATCCACTGGGTTATATCCGGTATCGTTCCCATGAATCCGGAGACGGTCATTTCTGCCTTTGTCTGATAAACCGGGTTTGTTCTTTCTGTATCATTCTCCCGATACAGGGATATGTCAGCCTGATAGGTTCCACCTGATAGCTGGTTATCATAAGCGGTGATCCGGAATGTTTTTTTCCCGTAGGTGCATTCTCCCCGGGGAGCAATCTTGCTTTCAAGCGGCAGCTCCAGCTGCACCTTCTCGGAAATAGTGACACTGCCGCCTTTCATGCTATTTCCATTAACATCCCTTAACACTCCATAACCAATATTTCCGCCCTTTACCTTCACAGATCCACTTAATATCTGGATCTCACCACAGGATAATTTTAAATCACTCACTCCATTCCATCCGCTGCCGATGGCTGCTCCCAGATATCCCCACGCACTATTATAAGAAGATACGGTTATATCGGGAGCTTCGCCATTCGCCCCGTCGATCACGATCGTGTCTACACCTCCACCAGTTCCGCCTCCGATTCCGGCTCCTGTATTCTTTCCTCCTTCTGCGGTTATCGTTCCACCCAGTATTTTAATGGTTCCGCCGATTCCATAGGTACCGGTTCCGATTCCGGCTCCTCCTTGATAATCCGTCACTCCGGAAACCCAATAAACTCCACCTTCAGCTGCAATGGTTCCACCCTTGATTATAATCGTTCCTGTCCCATATTTCGTACCGTCGAAATCTTTTGTTTCGAGAGCTCCATGGAAATAGGAGACCGCATCGGCATTTCCTCCGATACCGGCGGCCCCATAGGCACCTCCCACTGCCCTCAGGCTTCCGTTACTATTCTCCGTAATAACCAGTGTTGCCCCTTTTTCCACCTCAATTCCGGCTCCATGCTCCAGCCCCAAAAGTGTATTGTCTCCTTTTAAGGTCAGATTCAGCTGGGCATTGCCTTTCAGGTAAATACCAGCCAGATCCCATCCTCCGGCACCGGCGCCACCGGATTGGATCGTTACATCTTTAATGGTCAGATCGACCGTAACATTATCAATTGTGATACCGCCCTTAATGTCTAAAAAATCCCTCGGCCGGATGCTCGGGCAATAGGAGCCGGTAATGGTTTTTCCATTAAACTGATCTACATTACGGCTATTAATGACCAGAGGGCTATTATTCAGGTTACATTCCTCGCCTGCCAGAGTCATCAACTGCATCTCTCCTACGAGAACGCAGATTTCCGGAAGTTCTGCCTCCTCTCCCAGTGAATATTCCTCCGGCAGAACCGGTGTGTAGACATAGGCACAGCCGTTGTAGTCCTGATTCGCCTCATAATAGCCATTCCAAGTCTTATCGGAGGTTTCGATAGGCTCTCCGTCCTCGTCAAATTCTTCAAAATATTCCTGCGGGGAGATCCCGCCGTGAAATTCCGGATAGTCGCTTTCATTGATATCCAGCTTCCATGTCACGCCGGAAATTCTTCTGATATCCTCATCTGCATCCGTCTCCGAGCTTTCTTTTTCGGTGTCAGCTTCCGCATCTATCTGCTGTTCGCCTTCTGCTTTTTGAGCATCCTCTAAAGTTTCCCGCTTCATCCGAACCTCCAGAGTATCCGGAAGAACGATATCGCTTTCTTTGGCACCCAGAGAGAGCTTCTGCACTGCAATGGCCTCATCCAGCTCCAGAAACGCTTTTATCTCTGCTTTTGTCTCTGCTCCTGTTGCTGCGCCGTTTGGTGCTCCGTTTGCACCTGACTCGCCGCTGTTATCTTTTACTTCCGCATTCGACGGAGAAGCATCCGACGGAGAGGCTTTTAACGCAGATTTTTTTAATGCAGCTTCTTTTTCTGCTGTTTCCGCAGTATCATCTGACTCCGTTTCAGCCCCGATCCGCCGCAGTGAACCGGCCGCCAATGCCTGCGGCTGCCATTCACATGTATTCCATATTAATATAGCTGACAATGCAGCTGCTAAAATTCGTTTCGATTTTTTTCTCATACAATTTTCCTCCCACTGAGACAAATTTGCTATTACTCACCACCCGAAAGAGGTGGGAGTCTTCTCGACTGAGATAAACATCAGGTTCCCGCAATATTTACATTTTTCGCATAATCTTCTATACTAATAGTATATCAATTACGTGTTTTTCTGAAAACCACCTCGACGCAAATGGTCAAACCTCGACCTATTTGGTTCAGAAGCATCGTGGTGAAGGGAGTGCTGAAATTATGATGCATATTGCTATTGTGGAAGATTTCGTTTTCGATCAGAAGCATCTGATCGATTTAATACAGAAGAATTTCGAGGAGCATGGAGAAATGGCTGATTTTACCTGCTATGAGAGCGGTGAAGCCTTTTTAAAGGCTTTCCGCCCCGGTCTTTTCAACGCTGTATTTATGGATATTATGCTTGCAAAAAACGGTCTGAACGGGATTGAAACAGCCGAAAAGCTTCGAGCTGTTGCCGCACGGATCCCTCTTATCTTTGTGAGCAATGAGCGGGATTATTCCCTTGAGGGATACCGGGTACATCCGCTTGACTATCTCTTAAAGCCGGTGGATGCAGACGCTCTGGACTGGTGCCTCAATGAGATCCGCACCTTTCTTTCCGAACCGGCTTACATTGAGATTCAGGCTGTCCTTGGACAGGGGCAGTCATCCTGCCAGCGGATTCTTCTGGATGATTTTTTATACGCGGAAACGCAGAATCACCGCCTGATCATCCACACCTTAAAAGGGGACGTTGCCACGCGCCTCTCTTTTTCGGATCTAATGGCGCTGCTGCCAAAGGGCGGACGTTTTTATATGAGCGGCCGCAGTCTCCTCCTCAATTTTTCGCAGGTGATCTCTGTGGAGGAGGATGGTTCTGTCCGTCTAAAAAATGGTTCCTGCCTTTTCTGCAGCCGTCGAAAGAAAAAAGAGACAAAGGAAGCATTTATGGAATACCTTTTTACCTATATGCGGAAGGGAATGATTTCATAAAATATTTTAGACCAAAAACCGGGAGTATCAGATAGCGAAAATAAATCCTACGGAGGAATAGCTGATGAGTAATGCAGGCTTATTTCTACATACCACTATTAATTTTGATGAAGTTGCAGCGGCTTTAGATTATGGGCAAAGAACTTTAGATCACGCAACCTATGCAAAGGTAACAAACGCCTTTAAGAAAATGATATTTCACTGCCTTCTCTGGATCTTTATATCCATAATCATCTGTTGTGGCACTGTACTGTTAAGCCATCACATCCAGAACCTGAAGACAAATGAATTGCTGACAGCTTATAATGCAACGACTTTTAAAGGAGGAGTGCGAACCAGTCCGACCACGGTAATGTATACAGAAGGCAGCTCCTATCAATATGATGTCGCCGGGCTTGGCTTAAATCTTGATACAGACTTTCCGCATCAGAGAGCATTAACCTTATTATTAGATGACCAAAACCAGCTGAAAGGCGTGATTTCTAATGATGAATCCAACAAAATAACCGATATATTCGCATTTGGACTTGTTTTCGGAATGATCGAGATGGCGGTAATCATGATCGTCTATACATTTTTTGTTCGGAAGCATACGCCTTATGGCAAAAAATGGTATGCCTTTATGAAATGGTTCGAAACCAGAGATGACACCCTGCTTGATATCATACGGGAATAATGCCATGCAAGATTTCTTTTATCTTAATTTCCTGTTACATAAAAACAGTCCCGGCATACAGACACTTCTGTCCATATCGCCGGAACTGTTTTTATTTTTACATGATCTTATTGCGCCAAAGTTCTCTTACTCTCTTACCAACAGAGACTTACCAGTCATCTTTTTCGGCTGTTCCCTTATTGCCCGCGCCAGCTGTCCGTGCCGTCCCAGCTTCCGTCTTCCTTATGTTTTGGTATTTTTTGAAAGTTGTTTATAGCAGAGCCTGTGAAAGCAGGGGAGAGTGGATAAAAGTACGGAAACTCAAGATGTATAAATCCTTGACATTTTTTTTATTCAATGTTAGAATGACAAAAAGAAGCGGGTTTTGCGACCGTACAGTATTATTACTCAAGCGGGTTGCTCGCTTCTTTTTTTGTGCGCAAAATATCATAAAGATACATTTTTCCATCTGCATCGTGCCGCACAAGCATTCTTGCTGAGAAAATATTATAGCGAATCAAGGTGCCATTTTCTTCGTAAACAGGCAGACCAAATCGTACATCATAACGATACCAACCATTTTTAGCTCTATTTCCATGTCTATCTCCATAATCTGGAAATTCTGATTTATTCTCTGCTATTTGTATTAATTCCTTAATTGCCTGTGCCGCGTTAGCTTTTGCCTTTGCATTTGCCCCCTTTAAACCACGAGCATCTTTTGCGTTTGCAAATTCATCAGGGAATTCTTTTCCAATATATATTTTTTCTGATGACTCTGCTATCTCGTAACACTCTCCAATATATTCTTTTAAATATTTTTCAACTTCTTCCCAATCGATATTTCTTTTTCCCTTAAACCGTATATCGTTTATAATTACGATATTTTTCCCGAATTCATCTTGAATAATAGAAACATTTTTACTGGCACTATAAAATTTATTCTCACTCCGCAGCTTCTCACTATACAACATCAATCTTAACAGATAATCCGGCATATTCCGATGTGCAAGTTCCCATTCCTGCACTGTCCTGTATGGGATGCAAAAATACTCCGCAAATTCCCGGCGATTTAGTCCCATAATGCTTCTAAGTTCTTTTAATATTTCTTTGTTTTCCATTGATCCTCCGCTATAATATACTCATTGAGTATATTATAGCGGATATATTTTTATTTACAAGTAACTTCGTCTAAATATCTTGTATTATATGTACTCCACCTTACAGGTATCTCCCCGTCACACTTTCTTTCACATTTTTGATCTCCTCCGGCGTCCCACACGCAACAATCCGGCCACCCTGTTCTCCGCCGCCAGGGCCCATGTCGATGATATAGTCGGCATTTTTAATCACATCCAGGTCGTGTTCGATGACAAGGACGGTGGCTCCGTTTTCAATCAGCGTCTGGAATACACCGAGGAGCACCTGGACATCCGCCGGGTGAAGACCGATCGTCGGCTCATCGAAGACGAAGACCGTGTCCTCCTGGGCTTTTCCCATCTCGCTTGCAAGTTTCAGTCGCTGGGCCTCGCCGCCGGAGAGGCTCGGGGTCTCCTCGCCCAGAGTCAAGTAGCCAAGTCCTAAATCCCTTAATACCTGCAGTCTCTGGGAGACAATCTTCATATCCCTGCAATTCTCCAGCGCCGTATTGATATCCATATCCATAAGTTCCGGCAGGGAATGGGAAACTCCCCTTTTGTCCGTGTGCTTTACAAGATCCGCCTCTTTCGAATATCTCGATCCGCGGCAGTCCGGGCACGGGATCTCCACGTCCGGCAGGAACTGGACATCCAGGCTGATCACGCCTGTTCCGTCACATCCAGGGCAGCGGAGTTTTCCCGTATTGTAGGAGAAATCCCCGGTCTTATACCCAAGACGTTTCGCGTCCGGTGTTCTCGCAAAGATCTTTCGCAGCTCATCATGGACATTCGCATAGGTCGCCACCGTGGAGCGGACATTCGTGCCGATGGGTGCCGCGTCGATGAGCTTCACTTGACGGATCCCCTCCGCCTGGATCTCATGGACGTGTTCCGGACGTTTTTCGCCGTGAATCATGGCGGATAACGCCGGGATCAGACTCTCTAAGACGAAAGTCGTCTTTCCGGAACCGGAAACTCCTGTGACCACGGTCATCCGACCTTTCGGGATATCCGCAGACAAAGGTTTTACCGTGTGGATATTTCCGGTGGAGATATGGATTTTTCCATACTCAAACATATTCTCCCGATTCGCCCGGACTCTCGTGCAGGTATCCGCTTTTCCGGATAGGAACGGTCCCAATACCGACTTTCCCGATTCTTCGATCTCCCCGATGGTCCCCTCCGCAATGACGGTTCCGCCGCCAGCCCCGGCTTCCGGTCCCATCTCGATCATCCAGTCAGACTCCTTTAAGATCTGGACGTCATGATCCACGAGAACTACGGAGTTTCCGTCTGCAATCAGGTCATGCATGACACCGGTGAGTCCCTCGATATTCGACGGGTGAAGACCGATAGACGGCTCGTCCAGCACATAGAGGACACCCGTCGTGCGGTTTCTCACGGCTCTCGCGAGCTGCATTCTCTGGCGTTCCCCAGTGGAGAGTGTAGATGCGGCGCGGTCCAGGGAGAGATATCCCAACCCAAGGTCTAATAACCGCTTTGCCACCTCTAGAAACGACGCGCAGATATTCTCCGCCATCGGGCGCATCTCCTTCGGAAGAGACCACGGCACACTGCGGACCCACTCCGTGAGGTCATTTAATGGCATTCGGCACATTTCATCCAGGGAGATTCCCCGGAGCCTCGGCGCTCTCGCTGCCTCCGAGAGTCTGGAACCGCCGCAATCCGGGCAGATGTCCTGTTTTAAGAACTTTTCCACTCGCTTCATGCCCTTTTCGTCTTTTACCTTCGCCAGGGCATTCTCCACCGTGTAGACCGCATTATAATAAGTAAAATCAAGCTCACCCGCCTGATTGCTGTTCTTGGCATGGTAAAAGATGTGCTTTTTCTCCGCCGGTCCGTTGTATACAATGTTCTTTTCCTTCTCCGTGAGATCCTTAAATGGCACGTCCGTCCGCACCCCCATCTCCCGGCAGACGTCCGTCATCAGGGACCACATAAGGGAATTCCACGGAGCTACCGCGCCCTCATCGATGGTAAGGGATTCATCCGGCACCAGGGCCGCACGGTTAACAGTGCGTACGATTCCCGTTCCGTCGCATGTCCTGCAGGCGCCTTGGCTGTTGAAGGCCAGTTCCTCCGCCGACGGGGCGTAGAATTTTTCCCCGCACTTCGGACAGGAGAGTTCCTTTCCCGCCGCCACAAGAAGGGTTGGTTCGATATAATGTCCGTTCGGACATCGGTGGCTCGCCAGTCTCGACACCATGAGACGCAGGCTGTTTAAAAGCTCCGTTCCTGTTCCGAAGGTACTGCGGATCCCCGGGATTCCAGGCCTCTGGTGAAGCGCCAGCGCCGCTGGGACATAGAGTGCCTCATCCACCTGTGCCTTCGCCGCCTGGGTCATGCGGCGTCTCGTGTAGGTGGAGAGAGCCTCTAAGTAGCGCCTGGAGCCTTCCGCGTAGAGGACACCCAGAGCCAGAGATGATTTTCCTGAACCCGAGACTCCGCCGATGGCGACGATCTTGTTTAAAGGAACGTCCACATCAATATTTTTCAAGTTATGGACCCGTGCGCCGCGGATCTTGATTTTTTCGATCATAGTTTCTCCCTACTGCCCGTTCTTCGAATACATCACCTTCGCACTGATCCCCTTGATCTTTCCAAGCTTCCCTGAAAGCGCACTGATCCGGTCAGACGGGGCGTCAACGATGACGCTGATGATGTTCACTTGTTTCTTCTCGTACGGAAGTCCCATTCTTCCGATAATATACGGGCTGTAATCGTGAAGGATTCTGTTGATCTCCTCCACAGCCTCTTTATCTTCCACAATAATTCCCACTACCGCGATTCTTGTTTCCTGTTCCATACTGCTCTCCTTCTGTCCTGTCCGAAATCATTTCCTTCATCTTAATGCGCCGGGAATCCTTATGTCAAGTGTGCACAAAAAAATAGTCCCGGCATACAGACTCTCTGCGTCCACACTGCCGGAACTATTCTTCATATTTTCTGCCGCTGTTTTACAACACACCAGCCTTTATTACTTTCTCACAAGCAGAGACTTACCAGTCATCTCTTTCGGCTGTTCCATTCCCATAAGTTCAATCAGGGTCGGAGCGATATCTGCAAGACAGCCGCCCTCTCTGAGACCATAGCCCTCGCCTGCGTTTACGAGGATAAACGGAACCGGATTCGTTGTGTGAGCGGTCCACGGCTCTCCTGTCTTGTAGTCGATCAGCTGCTCTGCGTTTCCATGGTCAGCACAGATGAACATCACGCCGTCAACCTCTTTGATTGCCTCAACTGCTTTTCCAACACACTCGTCGACAGCCTCGATGGCCTTGACCGCCGCGTTCTCAACGCCTGTGTGGCCTACCATATCCGGATTTGCGAAGTTTACGATAATAACATCATATTTTCCGGAGCGGATCGCGTCTGTCAGCTTCTCACAAACAGCCGGTGCGCTCATCTCCGGCTGAAGGTCATAGGTTGCGACCTTCGGGGACTTCACGAGGATACGGTCCTCACCCGGATTCGGTTCCTCAACGCCGCCGTTGAAGAAGAAGGTAACGTGGGCATATTTCTCTGTCTCAGCAATTCTCGCCTGAGTCTTCCCGTGGGCAGCAAGGAACTCACCGAGAGTATTCTTGATCGTCTCTTTCTTGAATGCGACAAGTTTGTTCGGGATCGTCTCATCGTAATCAACAAAGCATACATATGTGGTCTTGATCCTCTTCGCTCTCGCAAATCCTGTAAACTCGTCATCACAGAATGCGCGGGTCATCTCTCTTGCGCGGTCCGGACGGAAATTGAAGAAGATCACGGAATCGTTGTCCCTGATCGTTCCGATTGCATTTCCATCTTCCCCTGTCACAACAGCCGGAACAACGAACTCATCTGTCTTTCCGTCATCGTAGGACGCCTGAATCAGGGCCGTCGCTGATGTTCCCTTATTGCCCTCACCTGCTGTCAGTGCCTTATACGCAAGCTCCACACGATCCCAGCGGTTGTCACGGTCCATCGCATAATAACGTCCCATCACAGATGCAACCTTGCCGACGCCGAGTTCTTTCATCTTCTCTTCCAGAGCCGCAACAAAATCCTTTCCGGATGCCGGCGGTGTATCACGTCCATCAAGGAAGCAGTGAACGAATACCTTGTCGAGTCCGTTTCTCTTTGCAAGCTCTAAGAGTCCGTAGACATGAGTGATATGGCTGTGCACGCCGCCGTCGGATAAGAGTCCGAACAGGTGCAGTGCGGAATTGTTCTTTTTACAGTTTTCAACAGCTGCGAGGAACTCTTCGTTCTTGAAGAAATCTCCATCCTGAATGGATTTTGTGATTCTTGTCAGCTCCTGGTAAACGATGCGTCCTGCGCCCATGTTCAGGTGTCCGACCTCAGAGTTTCCCATCTGGCCCTCCGGAAGTCCGACAGCGAGTCCGCTGGCCTGACCTTCCACAAACGGGCACTCCTTCATTAAGCGGTCCATCACCGGCTTCTTCGCCTCATATACCGCATTTCCTTCATGTGTTTTATTCAGTCCGTAACCATCGAGGATCATTAACACTACTGGCTTTTTGCTCATGATTTTTTCTCCTTTATTGCGTGACTGCAGGAGCCAGCTCCAAACGGCAGCTTCCTGCGCTCTTTATAAATGCAATCATATTTCTGCGGTCGGAACGGAGCTTTCCGTCCAACGCTTTGATATCGGTACTATCATCGCAGAAACATCTATATTTTATACCAATTAGAACGTTCCTGCAACCGTTTCGGAGTAGAAATTGTTATAATTTTATCAGTCTTGATCTGCACGATCCTCCCCGCCTTCTTTCTCTCCGTAATTTCCACTCCAGAAAACTCATGCCCGAAAAAGGAGCTTCCTTCCAGGTGAGCATTCTATCCTACAGCGATTTCACAATTTTTTCACATCAAACACAATATTTCGACACATTTTTCCAGTATCCTGTAAAGCGTAACAGGACAGCAAGCCTGGAACAAAATATACTTTTTCATACTTGACCGGCAGAGCGTTCTGCCGGTCCCTCCCTTTTGTTTTAAAAACATTTACAATATAAATCCCCTCTTTTTGGGACTGCCGCAGGAGTAGAAATGCGGCAGTCTTTTTATTCATTCCGTCAATCGCTTGAAATACAGTTCTGTATAACAGACTGTACTGAAATATGATTCATGCATCTTCATATTGCTTGCATTTAGGATCTGCCGTCAGGGTCATAGTGTTCTTATCGATCTTTGAATTGAATTTTCATGTTTCTTTTCGATTTTTTTGGTTTCTGTGAACTTTCCGGACATTTTTCTTCCTGCTCGCAGCGCATGATTCCCATACCCATCGATTGCTGTTTTTCCTTATAAAATAAGGCTTTGTGAGGTTTTTCTTGATCCCGGAAGATTCGCCGAAAAAACTTTTTTTCAAAAAATTGAAATTTTTTCAAAAAAACGCTTGCATTTTTTTCAAGGTCATGCTATTATATACGAGTCGCTGGTGAACAGCACAAAACACAAAGCCTTAAAGACATCGAGGCGTGGCTCAGTTTGGTAGAGCGCTGCGTTCGGGACGCAGAGGTCGCAAGTTCGAATCTTGTCGCCTCGATTCCGGCCTGTTGGTCAAGCGGTCAAGACGACGCCCTCTCACGGCGTAAACCCGGGTTCGATTCCCGGACAGGTCATGAAGCTGTATGGAATTCCATACAGCTTCTTTTTTTATATCTATCATAGTTTTCATTAATACAAGAAAACCCCAGAGGTGGCAGCCTCTGGGGTTTTTGCGTCGCATGAGAAAAGTTCACCACATTTCTTAGCTGCCTACATCATATTCTATTTTTTTTAATGTCAATATGATATCAAAATCACCCATCCAAAGAACTCCAGGCAGGAACCTTTTTTTCATATACTATGACTCTTTTCGAATTTTTTCACAAATAATTCATGTTTTCTTCCCTCTTTTTGTTACAATTTATGCTATACTGTCTATAGATGAGTCATGGTGAAGTATCATGACTCTATTTACGCAAGAAAAAGCTGATCCGCTGCTTCTTTTGGACCGGTTTTTGCGCCACTGACCCGGCGGCGGCTGCCGCCTGTACCCGAAGGAGGAACATCGAGAACCTATGGATTACGCAGTATTAAAAAAGAACTTTGAAAACCATCGTTTTCATACATCATATTTCGAGACAAAGGAGGAAGCTGCCGCTTATCTGAGTAACCAGATCAAGGGCGAGAAGGTCGGCTTTGGCGGCTCTATCACCGCAAAAGAGATGAATCTCTTTGAGATCCTCGGAAAAGACAACGAAGTGATCTGGCACTGGGAACAGGGACCGGATGCAAGGATCAAGGCGAAAGATTCCACCGTATATATCCTGAGTGCCAACGCCGCTGCCGCGACCGGCCAGATCATCAACATCGACGGGACCGGAAACCGTCTTTCCGAGAGCTTATTTGGACCGAAACGAGTATACTATGTGATCGGGAAAAATAAAATCGCGCCGGATCTGTCCTCCGCAATGGATCGCGCGCGAAATATCGCCTGTCCAAAGAACGCGGCGCGTTTTAACAAGAAGACTCCTTGCGTCGTGTCCGATGACAAAAAGTGCTATGACTGCAACAGTCCGGAGAGGATCTGTAACGCGATCCTGATCTTAGAACGCCCCTGTACCGGAATGGAAGTTGAAATGGTATTTATCAATGAAGATCTTGGATATTAAAGGAGAGACACATGAATATTCTGTTTTTTCTGACACCAAAGAGTGATGTGGCATTTATCTATTCTGATGCGAACCTGAGAGAAGCGATCGACCTGATGGAAGCGCACCGCTACTCCGCCCTGCCGATCCTTACGAAACAAGGACGGTATGCCGGAACGCTGACGGAAGGTGATCTGCTCTGGTACATGAAGAGCCATATGAACCAGAGTTTAAAGGATATGGAGCTGATCTCCATCATGGAAGTAAAGCGCCGTCAGGACAACAGCCCGGTAAATGCCGGTGCGAAAATGGAAGATCTGCTGGACAAGGCGATGCAGCAGAACTTTGTCCCGGTACTCGATGACAATAAATCCTTTATCGGAATTATCACGAGACGTGATATCATGAAATATTTTTCCGGTTCCTATAAGAAAACAGGAAATGCTTAAGTTATTGGATTCCGGTTCAAATGGCTTTTTCCAGACTGTCGCATAAATTCCTGTCATTTTCTTCCAGCATCATTTTCTGCCGTCCGGTTATACTGATACCATCCCAGAAAAAGGTGGTGAGAAATGATGAATCAGGAAAAGAACGACAGCATCCAGTGCTCGATCCATAACTGCGTGCATCATGCGGAAAATGTGGATTACTGCACCTTAGACCGCATCCATGTAGGAACGCATGAGCTCAATCCTACAAAAAAGGAATGTACCGACTGTGATTCCTTCCAGTGCAAGATGTAGTCCTGTCTGACCCTTGACGAGAAAAGAGATCCCTTCCTCCCATAAATTTTATGGAAAAGGAACGGGATCTCTTTTTCTATTCTTCTACCGTGAATTTTCTGCCCTCACCGGTGCCGGATCGAAGCTCGGATTGAACGCATAGAAATTTCTGGAATCGAGCCGGTCCTGGAGGCCGCGGAGTGCTTCGCCGAAGCGCTGGAAATGGACGATCTCGCGTTTTCTGAGGAAACGGATCGGTTCGCAGACATCTGGATCCGTCACGACACGAAGGATGTTGTCGTAGGTGCTCCGGGCTTTCTGTTCTGGGGCGACCCTGTAAGTACAACATATACAAAAATATAGAGGGTAAAGCAGATATTCCGCCTTTCCAGTGTATCAATTCAGACGTTCAGAAATGAGCGTCTATTTTTTTACCCTAAAACCAGAAAGGACGTGATACCACGAAGAAATCACCACCGCCGGAGCGTTCCCCTCCGCTTCCAGACCGTAACCCGAAACCAACCATCAAACACAACATTCAGAAAGGACAGGTACATCTATATGGAATTAAAATTCGTTATCCCCAACATGGAAAAGACATTCGGCAACTTGGAGTTTGCCGGAGAAGACAAAACAGAACAGAGAAGAATCAACGGACGCATGGCGGTACTCTCTCGCAGCTTCAACCTTTATTCAGACGTACAGAGGGCGGATGATATTGTGGTTATCCTCCCTGCCGAAGCCGGAGAGAAACATTTTGATTTTGAGGAACGTGTGAAGCTCGTCAATCCCCGTATCACCGCAGAGGGCTATAAAATCGGCACAAGGGGCTTTACCAACTACATTTTGCACGCTGACGATATGGTAAAAGCGTAAGGAAAAGGAGGACATCAGACTATGAGATTAGCAAACGGAATCGTGATTGACAAGGAAGCAACTTTCGGGGCATTGAAATTTTCTGCCCTCCGCCGTGAGGTTCACCTCCAGAATGAAGACGGCTCGGTATCAGAAGAAATCAAGGAGCGTACCTATGACTTAAAATCCAGAGGACAGGGGCGTATGATTCAGGTTTCCATTCCTGCCAGCGTGCCATTAAAGGAATTTGATTACAATGCAGAGGTGGAAATCATCAATCCTGTGGCAGACACCGTGGCAACGGCTACCTTTCAGGGGGCAGAGGTGGACTGGTACATCAAGGCGGATGATATTGTCCTGAAAAAAGGGGCTGCCATGAATCCTCAGCCGCCGAAGAAAGACGCTCCCCCTGTAAAATAACAGGAATATAAGAAGAAAGCGAAAGGAGGATTATTCCCATGAAGCAGCTTTTCCCCCGTGGAAAACGTATCCGTCCCACGGATAAAGACCTTGTGTTCCATACTGCCCTTGCCACCCTGTTCCCTGTCTTCCTGCTGGTTGTCCTGCTGTTTCATATCCGGCAAATTGCCGGAACCAACTGGCAGGAAGTGTCCCTTTCCCAGATAGCACAGGACATAAATATCCCTTACCTGTTATTCAGCATGGGCGTGGCAGGGCTGGTGTGTCTTACAGCAGTTCTTCTGTTCTGGCGATACCGCAGGGATGAAGTAAAGCAGCTCATCCACCGCCAAAAGCTGGCAAGGATGGTGTTGGAAAACAAGTGGTATGAATCGGAGCAGAGAAAGGAAGACGCTTTTTTCAAGGACTTGTCTTCCAGCCGTTCCAAAGAAACCATCACTTATTTTCCCAAAATCTACTACCGGATGAAACAGGGCTTGCTCCATATCCGTGTGGAAATCACCTTGGGGAAATATCAGGAGCAGCTCTTACACTTGGAAAAAAAGCTGGAAAGCGGCTTGTACTGTGAGCTGACGGATAAGGAATTAAAGGATTCCTATGTGGAGTACACCCTGCTTTATGATACCATTGCCAACCGTATTTCCATTGAGGATGTACAGGCAAAGGACGGCAGGCTCCGTCTTATGGAAAATGTCTGGTGGGAGTATGACAAGCTCCCCCATATGCTCATTGCCGGAGGAACCGGCGGCGGAAAGACCTACTTTATCCTGACCCTCATTGAAGCCCTGCTCCGCACCAACGCCGTCCTGTTCGTGTTAGACCCGAAGAACGCCGACCTTGCGGATTTACAGGCGGTTATGCCGGATGTGTATTACAAAAAGGAAGATATGCTCGCCTGCATTGACCGTTTCTATGAAGAAATGATGAAACGCAGCGAAGACATGAAGCTCATGGAGAATTACCGGACAGGGGAAAACTATGCTTACTTGGGACTTCCGGCACATTTCCTTATCTTTGATGAATATGTGGCATTTATGGAAATGCTCGGCACAAAAGAAAATGCCGCCGTCCTCAACAAATTAAAGCAAATCGTTATGCTTGGACGGCAGGCAGGCTTCTTCCTGATTCTCGCCTGCCAGCGTCCAGACGCCAAGTATCTGGGGGACGGAATCCGTGACCAGTTTAATTTCCGTGTGGCTCTGGGGCGGATGTCGGAAATGGGCTATGGGATGATGTTCGGGGAAACCACAAAGGACTTCTTCCTAAAGCAGATAAAGGGGCGTGGCTATGTGGATGTGGGAACCAGCGTTATCTCGGAGTTTTACACGCCCCTTGTACCAAAAGGACACGATTTCCTCAAAGAAATAAAAAAACTGACAGACAGCAGGCAGGGAGTGCAGGCGGCGTGCGAAGCAAAAGCCGCAGAAACGGACTGACCTGCTGTGGTTGGTGTGCCGCAAGGCACGCCAGCATGAACCCCTCGTATCTAACAGAGGGGTACAAATCGACAGGCAACAATCAAACAACAGGGCAGAATCCCACGGTACACAAGGGATTTTCCCATATCCGGCGTGTGTCAACAAGGCTCTGAAAGTTGACATACGCTTTTTTAGACAGGAGGGATTTTCACTGAATGAAGAAACATGGGTACGGGACATCAAAGAAAAACGGGAAGTTTACGGTATCTCACAACAGAAACTTGCCCTAGCTGCCGGAATCACCCGCCCGTACCTGAGCGATATTGAAACGGGCAAGGCTCACCCATCCGAAGCATTACAGGAAACCATCACGGAAGCTCTGGAACGCTTCAATCCAGACAATCCCCTTGAAATGCTCTTTGACTATGTGCGGATTCGCTTCCCCACTACGGATGTGAAGCATATCGTGGAAGACGTGCTGCGGCTAAAACTCCCCTACTTTAGCCATGAAGACTACGGCTTTTACTCTTACACAGAGCATTACTATCTGGGTGATATTTTCGTTCTGGTATCACCGGAACTGGAAAAAGGGGTGCTGCTGGAACTGAAAGGGCGTGGCTGCCGCCAGTTTGAAAGCTATCTGCTGGCACAGGAACGGAGTTGGTATGAGTTTTTTATGGACGTTCTCATGGAGGACGGCGTGATGAAACGGCTTGACCTTGCCATCAATGACAAAACGGGAATCCTGAACATTCCCCATCTGACAGAGAAGTGCCGGCATGAGGAATGTATCTCGGTCTTCCGCAGCTTCAAAAGCTACCGCAGCGGCGAACTGGTACGGCGTGGGGAAAAAGAATGTATGGGGAACACCCTGTATATCGGCTCCCTCCAAAGTGAGGTGTACTTCTGCATTTATGAAAAAGACTATGAGCAGTACAAAAAGCACGATATTCCCATTGCGGACGCAGAGGTAAAGAACCGCTTTGAAATCCGGCTGAAAAATGAGCGTGCCTTTTATGCCATCCGTGACCTGTTAGAACATGACAATCCAGAACGGACAGCCTTTCAAATCATCAACCGCTATGTCCGGTTCGTGGACAGGGACGATACGAAGCCCCGTTCTGACTGGCGTATCAGTGAGGAATGGGCGTGGTTTATAGGGGAACATAGGGGAAGCCTGAAACTGACAACCAAACCGGAACCCTATTCCTTTGAACGTACCCTGCACTGGCTCTCCCATCAGGTAGCCCCCACGTTAAAACTGGCTCTCCGTCTGGATAAGCTGAACCACACCCAGATTGTCCATGACATTATCACCCATGCAAAGCTGACGGAGAAACACGAAAAAATCCTGAAGCAGCAAGCCGCCGCTGCAAAGGAGGTGGTGCTTTAACAGCGGCAATTTTAGAACCTAAGAAATCTTACAGGAAAGAAAGGAGCTTTTATGAATTTCGGACAGAATCTTTACAACTGGTTTTTATCCAACGCCCAGTCCCTTGTGCTGCTGGCAATCGTGGTGATTGGACTGTACCTAGGATTTAAGAGGGAATTTTCCAAACTTATCGGCTTTTTAGTAGTTTCCCTTGTAGCGGTCGGTCTGGTTTTCAATGCGGACGGTGTAAAGGACATCTTACTGGAACTGTTCAATAAGATTATCGGTGCATAGGAAACCCTTGTTACACTTCCGTTATGGAGCAAGCTCTGATTGCTTCATGGCGGAAGTCCACTAGGGGCTTGGGGAGCGTAACTCCCCAAAAACAAATTGTATCTATATTTTAAATGTGTTATAATTTCAAAAAATTAAGAAAGAGGTAATCACATTGAAATATAGAATAAATAGTATAAGTGTTCCTTTTGGTGGCATATCTTGGGAACAGTACACGACTGAAAAAGATAGAATTGAATATTTGTTTTTTTATTTAGAGTCAAAACGCATATTAACAAATCCGATTGAAATGGAATTACCAGACCAATGCGTACATTCAGTATTAGAAATAAAAGCTGAATTAGTTAATATAGCCAAAGACTTTGATTTTAGCTCTAATGTAAAAAAAGAACTACGTCAACTGATACAAACATGTAATAAATATCTGGATAATTTGAATAAACTCAATCTGCCACACATTATCTACAAAGAAAATGATAGATGGGCTGATTTGAATTTTGATTCAGCTATGAAACAGTTTCGAAGTGGATTTAAGAAATCCATTGAAAATCTGTCAAAAGAAACTAATGTGGTTGTAACTTTTACAATACCTGAAAAATGGTGATTTTATAGTGGATATATTTGAAACAGCTCATTCTTATTTGAATTAGCTGTTTTTTATATACCTTAAATCAGAAAGGATGTGATACCGATTGAAGAAATGAAAATCTACATCCTGAACACCACACGGCTTTACCATGAAGATTTTGAGGAATATCCTGGGGCATGGTTTTCCTGCCCTGTGGATTTTGAAGAAATCAGGGAACGTCTTGGGGTTCAGAGTGAGGAAGAAATCGAAATTGAAGACTATGAGCTGCCCTTTCCATTGGAGGGCAACACAAGGCTCTGGGAAATCAACGCCCTTTGCCGGATGATACAGGAAATGCAGGGAACGCCCCTCTATTATGAAATGGATGTGGTACAAAAGCGGTGGTTTCCCAGCTTTACGGAATTTATCGACCACAAAGACCAGATACGCTATTATCCGGTACAGGACGGGGAATCCCTCGCCCGTTATCTGGTGCAGGAGGTACAGCTATTTGGAGAAGTACATCCAGACCTGTTGAACCATATCGACTACGCTGCCATTGGTCGGGAACTGGAAACCAGCGAAAACTACCTGTTTACGGACAATGGTATCTTTTTTTACCGCTAAAAGGAGGTGGAGGAACTTGGAAGAAATGCGGATTTACATTGCCAACTTAGGCAAATACAATGAGGGCGAACTGGTAGGGGCATGGTTCACGCCGCCTGTGGATTTTGAGGAAGTCAAGGAACGTATCGGCTTGAATGATGAGTATGAGGAATACGCCATCCATGATTATGAGCTGCCCTTTGAGATTGACGAATATACCCCCATTGAGGAAGTCAACCGCCTGTGTGAAATGGTGGAGGACTTACCGGAGTACATTCAGGAGGAACTATCAGAGCTGCAATCCTACTTTGGCAGTATCGAAGAACTCTGTGAGCATGAAGACGATATTATCTGCCATTCCGGCTGTGACGATATGGCGGATGTGGCTCGCTGCTATCTGGAAGAAAGCGGACAGCTTGGAGAACTTCCGGCACACTTACAAAACTATATCGACTATGCAGCCTATGGGCGTGACATGGAATTGGAGGGAACCTTTGTTGTCACGAACCACGGCGTATATGAAATCTTACGGTAGACCCGTCTGTATCTCTTTCAGGAAATACAGGCGGATTTTTTATTCAGGGGCGGCTCTTTTGCTGTCCCCATCTTTTAGAAAGGACGGACAACATGAAGAAAATACGAAGCTATACCAGTATCTGGTCGGTGGAAAAGGTACTCTATTCCATCAATGATTTTAAGCTGCCATTCCCCATCACGTTCACACAGATGGCGTGGTTCGTGGTATCGGTGTTTGCAGTTATGCTCTTGGGGAAC
Source organism: Pilosibacter rotomagensis (assembly GCF_045062245.2). Classification (NCBI taxonomy): domain Bacteria; kingdom Bacillati; phylum Bacillota; class Clostridia; order Eubacteriales; family Clostridiaceae; genus Pilosibacter; species Pilosibacter rotomagensis. The sequence goes on from NZ_CM170323.1 coordinate 2,802,493, forward strand.
CTCCCTCCCCTTTCGTTCATTGACGGGGCATTTTTGAAATATTTCGGCGTACCCTTTGCCCTCACTTGGTTCATGTGCCAGAAGACCTTTGACGGGAAAAAGCCTTACGGCTTCCTGAAATCCGTACTGGCATATCTGGTACGCCCGAAACTGACCTATGCAGGAAAGCCCGTGAAGCTGGAAAAGGAATATCCGGCACAGCCCATCACGGCAGTAAGGAGTGATATTTATGGCATATCCGATTAAGTATATCGAAAATAACCTTGTGTTCAACCATGACGGGGAGTGCTTCGCTTACTATGAGCTGCTTCCCTATAACTATTCCTTTTTAAGCCCTGAACAGAAATATCAGGTACACGATTCGTTCCGGCAGCTTATCGCCCAGAACAGGGACGGGAAGATTCACGCCCTGCAAATCAGCACCGAATCCAGCATACGGGCAGCACAGGAACGCTCCAAACAAGAAGTGACAGGCAAGTTAAAGGACGTTGCCTGTACAAAGATTGACGCACAGACCGAAGCCCTGATTTCCATGATAGGGGAAAATCAGGTGGACTACCGCTTTTTTATCGGCTTCAAGCTGCTTGTCAATGAGCAGGAAGTCACCATGAAGCAGTTTCGCAGGGAAGCAAAGACCGCTGTTTCCGATTTCCTCCATGAAGTCAACCACAAACTCATGGGGGATTTTGTTTCCATGAGCAATGAAGAAATCTGGCGGTTTCAGAAGATGGAAAAGCTGCTGGAAAGTAAAATCTCACGCCGCTTCAAAGTCCGGCGGCTTAACAAGGACGATTTTGGCTATCTGATTGAGCATTTATACGGGCAGACCGGAACCGCCTACGAAGATTATGAGTATTACCTGCCGAAGAAACGGTTTCAGGAGGAAACGCTGGTGAAATACTATGACCTTATCAAACCCACCCGTTGTCTGATAGAGGAAAACCAGCGGTATCTGAAAATCGAACAGGAAGACGGGACAGTGTATGCCGCCTACTTCACCATCAACAGCATTGTGGGGGAACTGGACTTCCCATCCTCGGAAATCTTTTACTATCAGCAGCAGCAATTTACCTTTCCCATTGATACCTCTATGAATGTAGAGATTGTGACAAACCGGAAAGCCCTCTCCACGGTGCGGAACAAGAAAAAAGAGCTGAAAGATTTGGACAACCACGCATGGCAGAATGACAGTGAAACCAGCACAAACGTGGTGGACGCTTTAGACAGCGTAAATGAGCTGGAATCCACCTTAGACCAGAGCAAGGAATCCATGTATAAGCTGTCCTATGTGGTGCGTGTGACAGCTCCCGACTTGGAAGAACTGAAACGCCGCTGCAATGAGGTGAAAGATTTTTATGACGATTTGAACGTGAAGCTGGTTCGCCCCTTTGGGGATATGCTGGGGCTGCATGGGGAATTTCTCCCTGCCAGCAAGCGGTATCTGAACGATTACATCCAGTATGTCACCAGCGACTTCCTCGCTGGTCTTGGCTTCGGGGCAACCCAGATGTTAGGGGAATCGGAGGGTATTTATATCGGGTACAGCCTTGATACAGGAAGAAACGTGTACTTAAAGCCTGCCCTTGCCAGTCAAGGAGTGAAAGGCTCCGTCACCAACGCCCTTGCTGCCGCTTTTGTCGGCTCCCTCGGCGGTGGAAAATCATTCAGCAACAACATGATAGTCTATTATTCCGTATTATTTGGGGCACAGGCACTCATTGTTGACCCGAAAGCGGAACGGGGACGCTGGAAAGAAACCCTGCCGGAAATCGCCCATGAAATCAATATCGTAAATCTGACCTCAGAGGAACAGAACAGGGGCTTGCTCGACCCCTATGTGATTATGGAGAACCCAAAGGATTCCGAATCACTGGCAATCGACATCCTGACCTTTTTAACAGGCATTTCCAGCCGTGATGGGGAAAAGTTCCCTGTTCTTCGGAAAGCCATCCGTGCAGTAACAAACAGTGAGGAACGGGGGCTTTTCAAGGTGATTGAAGAGCTTCGGGCGGAGGGAACCGCCATCAGCACCAGCATAGCCGACCATATCGAATCCTTTACGGACTATGACTTTGCACACCTGCTCTTTTCGGATGGGGATGTCACACAGTCCATCAGCCTTGAAAAGCAGCTCAATATCATTCAGGTGGCGGATTTGGTGCTGCCGGATAAGGAAACTTCGTTTGAAGAATACACCACAATGGAGCTGCTTTCCGTGGCAATGCTCATTGTAATCAGTACCTTTGCCCTCGACTTCATCCATACCGACCGCAGCGTGTTTAAGATTGTGGATTTGGATGAAGCATGGAGCTTCTTACAGGTGGCACAGGGCAAGACCCTCTCTATGAAGCTGGTTCGTGCCGGACGTGCCATGAACGCAGGCGTTTACTTTGTGACACAGAACACGGACGATTTGCTGGATGAAAAGCTGAAAAATAATCTGGGCTTAAAGTTTGCGTTCCGTTCCACAGACATCAACGAAATCAAGAAGACCCTCGCCTTTTTCGGGGTGGATTCCGAAGATGAAAACAACCAGAAGCGGCTACGTGACTTGGAAAACGGACAGTGCCTTATCAGCGATTTGTACGGACGTGTGGGCGTGATACAGTTCCATCCTATCTTTGAAGACCTGTTCCATGCCTTTGATACCAGACCGCCCGTAAGAAAAGAGGTGGAGGAATGAAGATAAGAAAGCCCATCCAGCAGGGGACAGCTCTTGTCCCTTGCCGGACAAAGGGAGAAAACTCTTTTAAAAAAATCGGGAGTATAGCAGGAAAAGTGCTTCTGGCACTCCTGCTCATCCTCCTACTGCTGGCAGTCTTCGGCACAGCCGCCCACGCTGCCGGACTGGTGGATGATACGGTGGACGCTGCCAACGAATACAGCAAATATCCTCTGGACAACTACCAGCTTGATTTTTATGTGGACAGCGGATGGGACTGGCTCCCGTGGAACTGGCTGGACGGTATCGGAAAACAGGTGATGTACGGGCTGTATGCCATCACAAATTTTATCTGGACAATCAGCCTGTACCTTTCCAACGCCACGGGGTATCTGATTCAGGAAGCCTACTCGCTGGACTTCATTTCCTCTACGGCGGATTCCATTGGGAAAAATATGCAGACCCTTGCAGGCGTTACCACAGGCGGCTTGTCCTCGGAGGGATTTTATATCGGGTTCCTGCTGATTCTCATTCTGGTGGTGGGGCTTTATGTTGCCTACACAGGGCTTATCAAACGGGAAACCACAAAAACCATCCATGCCGTTGTGAATTTCGTGGTGGTGTTCGTGCTGTCCGCTGCCTTTATCGCTTATGCTCCTGATTATATCGGGAAAATCAATGAATTTTCCGCAGACATCAGCAATGCCAGCCTGACCCTTGGTACAAAGATTGTGCTGCCGAACTCGGAAAGCCAGGGAAAAGACAGCGTGGATTTGATACGGGACAGCCTGTTTTCCATACAGGTCAAGCAGCCGTGGCTCCTGCTGCAATACGGCAACTCGGATGTGGAAAGCCTTGGGGCTGACCGTGTGGAACGCCTGCTCTCAACCAGCCCAGACGAAAACAACGGGCAGGACAGGGAAGAAATCGTAGTGGAGGAAATCGAAGACAGGGAAAACACCAACCTTACCATCACAAAGACCATCAACCGCTTGGGAACCGTCTTCTTCCTGTTCATGTTCAATATCGGTATCTCCATTTTTGTATTCCTGCTCACAGGGATAATGATTTTCTCACAGGTACTTTTTATTATCTACGCCATGTTCCTGCCTGTGAGCTTCCTCCTTAGCATGGTTCCCTCTTTTGAGGGGATGTCCAAACGTGCCATTACAAAACTGTTCAATACCATCCTTACCAGAGCCGGAATCACCCTGATTATCACGGTAGCGTTCAGCATTTCCACCATGCTCTACAACCTGTCTGGGGACTATCCGTTCTTCCTGACGGCGTTCTTGCAGATAGTGACCTTTGCCGGAATTTATTTCAAGCTGGGGGATTTGATGGGGATGTTCTCCTTACAGAGTGGGGATTCCCAAAGCATGGGGAGCCGTATCATGCGAAGACCCCGTATGCTCATGCACGCCCATATGCACCGTTTACAGCATAAGTTGGGACGTTCTGTGGCAGCTCTTGGGGCTGGAACGGCTGCCTACCACGCAGGGAAGCAGGCTGGCTCAGACCAGAGAACTGCTTCAACATCTGGTTCTTCCAAACGGACACAGGCAGACCACAGCAGACCAGACGGGCAGGCAGCACCGGAAAAGGAATCTGCGTGGAAACGGGCTGGCTCTGCGGTAGGTGCGGTGGCAGATACCAAAGATAAGATAGCCGATACTGCCGGACAGCTTCGGGAGCAGGCAAAGGATTTGCCTGTCAATGCAAAGTACGCCCTTTACCACGGGAAAACACAGGTATCAGAGGGAGTACGGGACTTTACTTCCAGCGTGACCCAGACCCGAACTGCCAGAGCCGAACAGCGGAACGCACAGGCAGAAAGCCGCAGACAGACCATTGCAGAACGCAGGGCGGAACTGGAACAGGCAAAACAGCCGCAACAGACAGCTTCCGAATCCCCCAAAGGGGCGTCTCCCGTCCATGAACGCCCTGTTACTGCAAAGCAGCCGGAAGATTTCCAAAACCATGCAGATACCACTCATACAGGAAAACCAGCCATACAGCCAGCTTCCCCATCCATCAGGGAACGGGGACAGGTTCCTTATGGGGGAACTGTGGCAGAACGGGCTTCGGTTCCGGTGGTAAAAGCGGCTTCCATCCACCATAAACAGATACCGCCTGTAAGGGCAGAACGCCAGATAGTCCCATCTGCTTCCCCAGACAAACCAGAGGAAAGACAAAAGGCAACTACTACACCTGCTGCTCCCCGTCCGGCAAGACCTGTCCAGAACGATACGGCTCCTGTGATATCGGAAAGAAAACGGGCTGCCCCTGTGGTAAAAGAATCGAACTTTACCATCCGGCGTACCACCGCCAGAAAGGAGTGGACAAAAACGATAACAGCGGCTTCCAAACAGAAGAAAGGGGAGAAACCATGAAGTTAAGACACCTTTTCTTCGCCTGTTCCGGCGTGTTCGTGATGATGTTCTCCCTGCTCCTTTTGGTGGTGATTGTTTTCTCGGATGAGGAAGACGGAGGAAGCGGCGGAAATCTTATCTATGGGGGCGTGAGCGTATCACAGGAAGTCCTCGCCCATAAACCTATGCTGGAAAAGTATGCAAGGGAATATGACATAGAGGAATACTTAAACGTGCTGCTCGCCATCATTCAGGTGGAATCCGGCGGCACACTGGAAGACGTTATGCAGTCCTCGGAATCTCTGGGTCTTCCCCCGAACTCCCTTAGTACAGAGGAATCCATCAAACAGGGCTGCAAGTATTTCTCGGAACTGCTCGCAGCGGCAGAAACAAAGGGCTGTGACTTAAACAGCATGATTCAATCCTATAATTACGGCGGCGGTTTCCTAGACTATGTGGCAGGACACGGAAAAAAATACACCTTTGAACTGGCAGAGAGCTTCGCAAGGGACAAATCCGGCGGAAAGAAAGTCACCTACACTAACCCTGTTGCGGTAGAGAAAAACGGGGGCTGGCGGTATTCCTACGGGAATATGTTCTATGTCCTATTGGTATCGCAATATCTGACCGTGGCACAGTTTGATGATGAAACGGTGCAGGCTATCATGGAGGAAGCCTTAAAGTATGAGGGCTGGACGTATGTGTACGGGGGTGATTCCCCCTCCACTTCCTTTGACTGTTCGGGACTGGTGCAGTGGTGCTATGGCAAGGCAGGAATCGCTCTGCCACGGACAGCACAGGAACAGTACAATGTAACGCAGCACATCCCCCTGTCCGAAGCAAAAGCAGGGGATTTGGTCTTTTTCCACTCCACCTACAACGCCGGAACCTACATCACCCATGTGGGACTGTATGTGGGAAATAATCGGATGTACCATGCCGGAAATCCCATTGGTTACGCAGACCTGACAGGCTCCTACTGGCAACAGCACCTTGCCGGAGCCGGACGAATCAAACAATAAGAAAGGATGAACCGATATGATTCAGATTAGAAAAGAGGATAACCAGAAAAAGCAGAAAGAAAAGAAACTGAAAGTCTACAAAGTCAATACCCATAAAAAAACCGTGATTGCCCTGTGGGTGCTGCTGGCAGTGAGCTTCCTGTTTGCTGTCTATAAGAATTTCACGGCGATAGACATTCATACTGTCCATGAAACCAAAGTGATTGAGGAAACCATCCTCGACACCCACAAGATAGAAAACTTTGTGGAGAATTTCGCAGAAGTCTACTATTCATGGGAACAGTCCGCTGCTTCCATTGATAACCGGACAAACGCTTTAAAAGGCTATCTCACCGGAGAACTACAAGCCCTGAATGTAGATACTGTCCGAAAAGACATCCCCGTATCGTCTGCCCTGACCGATTTTCAGATATGGGAAATCACAGAAGAAAAGGAGCAGCACTATCAAGTGACCTATACGGTGGAACAGCGTATCACAGAGGGGGAATCCAGTAAAAACGTCCGTTCCGCCTATCAGGTGACGGTCTATGTGGACGGCTCTGGAAACCTGACGATTATCCAGAACCCAACCATCACCAGCGTTCCCATAAAATCCGGCTACACCCCAAAAGCAGTACAAAGTGACGGTACGGTGGATTCCATCACCACGGAGGAAATCAACGAATTTCTCACTACCTTTTTCAAGCTGTACCCTACGGCAACCGCAAAGGAGCTGACCTATTATGTAAATGAGGGTGTGCTGAAACCTGTGGGAAAAGAATATATCTTCTCAGAACTGGTAAATCCGGTCTACAACCGAAACGGAAATCAGGTGACAGCTTCCCTTGCAGTGAAATATCTAGATAACCAGACCATGACAACACAGGTATCACAGTTTGACCTTGTGCTGGAAAAGAACGGAGAAAACTGGAAGATTGTGAAATAGAGCTATATACAGCAGAAGACACATTGTATTTCTTGAAAGATTACAATGTGTCTTCTCGTTAAAATTCTGTTCTGGACATTTACCTGTCCTCTGTTTCGACTTCGGCTATCTCTTTTGCTGTGGCAGTGACTACCCGTATTCCTTTCTCGCTCATACTATCAAGCAATGTATCAAGCTGCCTACGTTGTGTATCTTTTTCCGCCGATTTATCTGGGAAAAAGAATTGGTCTACAGATATATCATAACGTGTTACAAGCTCATAAAAAATTTGTAAACTAGGCTGTTGCCCTTTATTTTCAATATTAGCAAGATAACGTGGTGAGATATACATTTCATCACTTACTTTTTTGCGGCTCTCTTTTCGTTCGGTTCTCGCTGCTTTGATAGCTTGTCCAAAAGCCTTAAAATCATATTTTGCTACTGGTCTTTTTGCCATATTTATTCACCCACTTGCATTTTACTGTTCCTCTCACTGTCTGAATACGTCTACACAGTTCCTATTTATAGCCATAATAATTCATATGCTTGCACTTGCTATTATTCGTATGTACGACTATAATTATACTGATATGATTTATAGAAAGGACTTGGGTGTTATGGAATATATGTCTTGCCCCGAAGCAGCGAAGAAATGGGGGATTTCTGAACGGCGTGTACAGATACTATGCAGAGAGAACCGCATACAAGGTGTTTCAAAACTTGGGTATATGTGGCTGATACCAAAAGACGCAGAAAAACCTATTGATGGAAGAACAAAGCAAGGAAGGAAGTTGCACTATGAATAAAATTTTAATTATAGATGATGATAAAGAACTTTGTGTGCTGATTAAACGAAGTGTTTTATCGGAAGATATAGAAGCTGATTTTTGTAATACAGGAAAAGAGGGCTTGCAAAAATTAAAAGAAAAAGAATATCAACTTGTAATATTGGATGTTATGATGCCTGGTATGGATGGCTTTGAAACGATGAAAGAAATCAGAAAAGAAAACAGTTTGCCGATTTTGATGTTTACATCTAAAAATGACAATGCTTCCAAAGTATGCGGCTTACGTGCAGGAGCCGATGATTATTTGACAAAGCCTTTTGATATGGACGAATTGATAGCCCGTATTATTTCTCTTATACGCCGTTATACCCGTTTCAATCAATCAGACGGTATGACACAGAAGCTTGAATTTGACGGATTGCATATAGACATTGAAAATCGCTCTATTACTACGGAAAACGGAACATTTGAACTGCCACCAAAGGAATTTGACTTGCTTTTATACTGTGCGAAACACCAAGGAAAAATTTTGACAAAGCAACAGATTTATGAGGAAGTATGGGGGGAAGAATATTTTTATGATGACAGTAACATTATGGCGATTATCAGCCGGCTTCGTAAAAAATTAGAAGTTGATTCAGGAAACCCCAAATACATTCAGACTATTAAAGGGATTGGCTATCGTTTTAATAAGGAGGTTTGATTTTCCATGGAAGCGATTATTTTTCTATCAATCATTATTGCACTTTTTTCTATTTTTATTTCCTACCTTGTTATCCGGCGTGTCAAAAAGCAGATAGCAGAAATAACAGACGCATTGGCTGATGTAAAAAATGGGAATGGAAACAGGCGGATTTTATCAGCAACAAATGAACTGGTAGCTCCTCTTGCCTATGAAATCAATGAAATTATTGTGTCTTATGAGAAAAGGCTATCTGCTATCCGGCAGACAGAAGAAACAAATCGGCAGCTTATGACAAGCCTTTCCCATGATGTTCGGACGCCACTTACAACGCTTATTGGGTATCTTGACGCCGCACATAAAGGAATTGTTACAGGAAAAGACAAAGACGACTATATTGAAACTGCCCGCCGCAAAGCTCACGATTTGAAAGAATATATAGATGTTCTTTTTGACTGGTTCAAATTAAACTCTAATGAGTTTGTTATGGATATAAATACTATTGAAGCTGCGGAACTAACACGAAATATCTTGATTGACTGGATACCCATATTTGAAGATAAGCAAATAGATTACAACATTGATATTCCCGAACAGCCTTTTCATGTAAAACTTGATATGGATGGCTATATGCGAATATTGAACAATCTTATTCAGAATGTAATTTCTCATAGTCATGCGGATAAAATAGAAATAATCCTGTCAAAGCAGGAAAAAAATATGCAAATCCGATTATCAGATAATGGAATAGGCATTGAAAAAGAAGATTTGAAGCATATTTTTGAGCGACTTTATAAATGCGATAAAGGTCGTTCTGAAAAAGGCAGTGGTCTTGGACTGTCTATTACTCACCAACTCGTAGAAAAAATGAATGGTACAATAACAGCAAAAAGTGTGCATGGAAAAGGAACTGAATTTATTTTGCTTTTTCCTTTGGTAGATTAAGGCTTTTCTGTCTTTATGGCAGGAGCCTTAATTGCTTTCAGAAGCTGTACTTGAAATTGCAAGGTTAATGCAAGGTTGCGGCAAGGTTAATGCAAGATTGGAGTGATAAAATACTTTACAGAACAGGAGGTTTGAATATGGACAAAAATTATATCATTGAAACAAAAAATCTTACAAAGCAGTACGGCTCACAAAAGAGTGTCGCTGACTTAAATATCCATGTACAGAGAGGAAGAATTTACGGACTGCTTGGAAGAAACGGAGCCGGAAAAACAACCACTATGAAAATGCTTCTTGGATTGACAAAGCCTACTTCTGGTGAAGTTAAAATATGGGGAAAGCCTTTACAGGAAAATGAAAAGAAACTCTTACCCCGTATCGGTAGCTTGATTGAGTCCCCAGGTTTTTACCCTAATCTGACAGCTACAGAAAATTTGCGTATCTTTGCAGCTTTACGAGGTGTGCCAAATAACCATGCGATTAAAGACGCTTTAGATTTAGTAGGACTGCCTTATAAGGACAAAAAACTATTTTCTCAATATTCACTTGGTATGAAACAACGTCTTGCTATTGCACTTGCTGTTATGCACGACCCAGAACTTTTAATTTTAGATGAGCCTATCAATGGGCTTGACCCGATTGGAATTGCAGAAGTTCGTTCTTTTATTCGTGAACTTTGTGACGCAAGAGGAAAAACAATTTTAATTTCCAGTCATATTCTTTCAGAAATTTCGCTACTGGCTGATGATATTGGAATTATCGACCACGGCATACTATTGGAAGAAGAAAGTCTTTCAGAACTAGAACAAAAAAGCAGTAAACATATTCGTTTTACTCTTTCTGATACTGCACAGGCAGCAAGAATTTTAGAACGTACTTTCCACGAAAGCCATTTTTCTATACAGGACGACCATAACTTACGCCTGCATAACCTTGACTTATCCGTAGGAAAAATTGTAACTGCCTTTGTAGAAAATGGCTTGGAAGTATCAGAAGCGCATACCTGCGAAGAAAGCCTTGAAGATTACTTCAAGCGAGTGACGGGAGGCGAGGGAATTGCTTAAACTAATAAAGTGTGAATTTTTGAAATTAAAACGGAAAAAATTTATTCCACTGATTATCTTATCAGCTTTTATGTTCCCTATCCCACTGACTTATTTAATGACAACTCCCTCTATGATGGAGCGATACACAGATAAAGCAGACGCATTTGATGGACTTTTTAATATGGTACTTGGGTACGGAATACAATTTTTACTTCCTTGTATTATTGGTGTCATTGCAGCTATGTTGTTTTTTATGGAACGAGACAATGATACATTCAAAAATTTGCGTACTATTCCTGTAACCAGTACCCAAATGGTACTTGCTAAGATTTTTGTACTATTTCTATTTGGAATTATCTTTTGCGTTGCGTCCACTATTGCGACAATTCTTTGTGGTTTTGGAACATTGGAAGTTTATGGACTTGGTTACAAATTATTTTTAGCCATTGAAACAGGAATTTTTATTACAGCAGGTACATTGCCGCTGATTGTGCTTGTAGTCTTTTTTAGTAAGACCTATGTATTTTCAATTTTGCTATGTGTTTTTTATAGTGTATTGAATATGAGTGCAACCGCATTGTTTGACGCACTTCCAAAAACAATATTGTGGTTCCTACCTACACCATTAACTACATTTTGGAGTGCTGGAGATATGGCAGCGCATGGAATAAAAATGGACTTGGAACAAATGACAGGACTTATCCCCTCAACATTTCAAGTTGTAATGATACTTGGAATTATGGCGATTATTTCATTTGGGTTGATTGACCGATTATACAAACAAAGGGGGGAATAACTATGATTCGCATTGTAAAAACAGAGTTTTATAAACTAAAAAGGTATCATATCCTTTGGGCTGGGGTTGCCCTCATGCTTTTATCTGTTTTACTGACTTTATTTACGTCTATGGCAAATGATGGTTCAGTATGGGATTTTGCTTACCTCACAGAACAGGTTATCAAAAACAATATGTCCATGATTTTCCCTATGTGTATTAGTTTGATTGCTGGGTATATGATTTCTCGCGAACAAACGGATGATACCTTAAAAAATATTTTAACTGTACCGATTTCATTTAAGCGGTTGTTGACCGGAAAATTGATTGTATGTGGTGTACTATCTATTATCTTCGGTTTGATATGCAGTCTGTTTACAGTTATCGCAGAAATGATTGTAGGATTTCCAGGTTTTCAAATATCCTTAGCCTTAAAAGCGACATTACAAATAACCGCAGTCAATTTCTTTTTATATCTTGCTGTTCTGCCGATTATTATAATTACCTGTCGTAAAGCAGGCAGCTTTTTAATCGGTGTTATTATTGCCTTTGTTTACGGATATGGAGGTATGTTTGCCGCAGGAAACATGACATTAGCAAATCTTTATCCGATTACGGCAAGTCTTGGAATGATTGGCTACCGCAGCTATGATACCGCAGTCAACTGGAACATATTAACTTGTATTTGTAGTCTTGCAGTTATTGTTGTCATTTCCGCTGTCTTGATTATTTGCATGAAAGAAACAGAACCCAAACAGGCAAAGAAAAAAGCGAAAAAGGTGACGCCAAAGAAAGGGTGGTAAAATTTTATGAAAAAAATATTTTTATCATTGATACTAATTCTTATTGGAGTATCCACGCTTTCCGGCTGTACAAAAGATGAAATTCTCAATCATTATAATAATGTTGTTCAATCTGCGGGTTCCATAGAACTTACAGGAAAACTCTCTCTACAAGGTAAAAAAGAAAAAGGGATTGATGATTATACAGGAAGCTATCAAGCTGACTATGAAAATTTTTCAAATACGGAGTATTTGTTCGGAGGAACTTCAATAAAAAGGAAAGCCGGAAAAGATATATCAGTTACTTGTACGTTGGAAGTTTCAAGTGGTACTGCAAAAGTATTTTGGATTTCGGGAGCTGACGAAGCAGTAACTTTACTTGAAACAACGGGAACATACAGCGATACTATTACACTTCCCGATGGTGGAAATTATATCGGTATTGAATGTGAAGATTTTACCGGAAAAATAGAAATGAATATTGAATAATTTTCTGCCAGACGACGGCAAAAGAAAAAAAGCCGTCGTATCGCAGATAGATTTTCACGCGCCTTTGAAGCGGTGGCTTTGATTTTTAGAGCTGCCGCTTCTTTTTGTCTATTCTTGAACCAATAATAACACAGAATGATGAGTAGTGGCATTTAGGAGGATTGCCACTATGGGGATTTCTTTGTTGCTGTACAGCATACATAGGTTACATTCATTAAAAAAAGTATAGCTCCTCCACTGTGGAAGTCCGACTTTGAATATGAACTGACAAGTCATATTTATTCTACTGTTATTTCTCATGCACTCATTTTTATTTTAAAATGGGTGTATTTTTTTATTCAAAAACGCAACTGCACCCCCTGTCCTGTCGGGACTAAGAGCGAAAAGGGGGAAAGAAGCAGAATTCCTATCAACTCGCTCCCTTTCAAGGCTGGAAAGGGGGTGAGCAATGATGAAGCCATCTGAATTTCAGACAACCATAGAGAACCAGTTTGATTACATCTGTAAAGTCGCTATGGAGGATGAACGCAAAGACTATCTCAAAGCGTTGTCCAGACAGTGTAAACGGGAAAACCTGTTCTGTGATATGGACGATTACACCGTCAACTTGTTTTCTTCCGAAGACACCTATCCATCCCACTTCCATACTTTTGAAATGGACGGATTTACTGTCCATGTTGAAAACAGCCTGTTAGCAGAAGCGTTGGAAAATCTGGATGGAAAGAAACGTGACGTTATCCTGAGATATTATTTCCTCGGATTTGACGATACAGAAATTTCAAAAATTCTGGAAGTCAACCGTTCTACCATCCAGAGAAGAAGACACGCCGGACTGGAATTTATCAAAAAATTTATGGAGGAAGAAGCATGACAGCAAAGCACCCTATGATTCCGTTTCCTGTGATTGTAAGGGCTGCGGATGGTGACATTGAAGCAGTCAACCAGATTGTACGCCATTACAGCGGTTTTATTGCCAGCCGTTCCATGCGTCCCATGAAAGACGAATACGGGAATACCCACATGGTTGTAGATGAAACCCTACGCCGCCGGATGGAAACACGTCTGATTGCAAAGATTTTATCTTTTGAAATCAGGGAACCCAACTAGAAATAACGCTCTCCTGTGGAAGCATGGACAAGCCCATGCTTCCCAGACAGAGCTTGCCAGTCTATTAAAGTGCATTATCACCAGTGCATTTTAACAGGCTGACAAAGCCGGATTGTTCCTTGAAAAAGAAAGCGTCTAATCAACGCAGCATAAAGCAGCCGAATACGTTTTGATAGAAAGAGAGCCGTTGGGCTGGCACGCCGTAACCCACAAAAGGAGGGATGAAACCGGATAGCGATTCCTGCCAGCGTTCCATAAGCAGCTTACCGCAAAAGCTGCCGCCATGACCTTTCTATCGTGATAATGATACTTCCGTACAGCCTTAGTCTGTGTGATGATGTAGCACCGCTGACAAAGGGTACGGCTGGATGAGAACCATGCAGGGGTGAGATTCCCATGAGCTTTAGCGAAAGCTGTTCGGTTTGCTAAGGATGATTCTTTCATAATGAACAAGCATTTTTGCATAGTCTGTAAACATAGTAAAGACTGTGAGGTGGAATTATGCCAAAAGAAGCAGAAATTTCCTGCAAAAATGTATTTAAGTGTGAAGATAAGTCGGCATTAAAAAAAGAGTTCAATCAAAAATGGATAGCACTTATCAATCAATTAGAAAAATCCAAAGGGCAGGTATTACCTGTAAAATGATAGACAAACATTTCCCAACACGGTATAATAAGTGTAGGTGGAATGTTTGTTTTATCTTCTCTTTAAAGGAGATAAAATATGATGAACACAAAGTCAAAAGTTGCTATTTATTGCCGCTTATCAGAAGAAGATAGAAACAAACAACATGAAACTGATGATAGTAACAGTATTCAAAATCAAAAATCCATGCTGATTCAATATGTATTGGAACAAGGCTGGGAAGTCTACAATATATACAGTGATGATGATTATACTGGTTCAGATAGACGAAGACCAGAATTTAACAAACTGTTAAATGACGCTGAACACCGAAAATTTGATATTATCCTCTGTAAAACACAATCCAGATTTACCAGAGAGTTAGAGTTGGTAGAAAAATATATACACGGATTGTTTCCTATCTGGGGGATTCGTTTTATCAGTATTGTAGATAATGCAGATACCGCTAATAAAGGAAACAAAAAATCAAGACAAATCAATGGTCTGGTTAATGAGTGGTATTTGGAGGATATGTCGGAAAACATCCGCAGCGTATTGACTGACCGCCGGAAGAATGGATTTCATATTGGTGCATTTGCTCTTTATGGTTATAAAAAAGACCCTGAGCAAAAGGGACACCTGATTATTGATGAAGAAGCTGCTGCTGTTGTAAGAGAAGTTTTCACTTTATTTTCACAGGGATATGGCAAAACAGCGATTGCCCGTATGCTGAATGACCGTGGGATTCCAAACCCTACGGAGTATAAACGGCTTCATGGTTTACGCTATAAGCAGCCTACCAGAAAAAATAGTACCTTATGGAAATATTTTGCTATTTCCGATATGCTGACAAATGAAATTTATATCGGAAATATGGTTCAAGGAAAATACGGCAGTGTTTCGTATAAGACAAAACAAAATAAGCCCAGACCTAAAGAGGAATGGTACAGAGTAGAGGGAACACACGAACCGATTATTGACCGTGAACTTTGGGATAGAGTACAATCTATGGTAGCTGAAAAAGCAAAACCATTTACAGTAGGAACCATAGGGCTGTTTGCCAGAAAAGCTCGCTGCATGAACTGTGGCTATACCATGCGTTCTAATAAGCAGACAGATGGAAGACATTATTTACAATGTTCAAATCGCCATGTTGCAAAGGACGCTTGCATAGGTTCATTTATTTCTGTGAAGAAGTTGGAGCAGGCAGTTATTTCTGAACTGAACAAGTTATCACAAGAATATCTTGATAAAGATGAATTGGAACAGAACGTGGAATTTCACTCCAACGTAAAGGAGAAAAAAACTTCTTTAGAAACACAACTTACTACCTATCAAAAAAAGATTGAAGAAGACGCAAAGGTAATCAGAGAACTTTATCTTGATAAAGTAAAAGGGATTCTTTCCGAAAATGATTTCCTGAATTTGTCAAAAGATTTCACGAATGACAGAGAACGGCTTGAAAAGCTGGTGATTGAAACGCAAAAACAGCTTGATGTAATTGAGAGAAAAATCCAAACAGGCGATAATCGCCGCCAGCTTATTGAGCAATACACAAATCTTGAACATTTAGACAGAGAAACCGTTGAAACACTAATTGATTATATATTAGTAGGAAAACGGATTCCAGGGACAAGAAATGTCCCGATTGAAATACATTGGAATTTCTAAGTTCTGTAAAATCTGGTGTCTGGCACACCAGATTATATAGAACTTCTACTTAACACTTCTATGTTGCACATACGCAGTCGTACCATCTGCAGCAAGGTCCTCAAACAGATCGGTGATCGGATCACCCTTCGACTGGAATTCGCAGGCATTAAACGGCACGCCGCCGGCTGCCTGGGGCCAGATCCCCGTGGTATGGTCGATATAGTACGGGCCGAATCCCTGCGCTTCCAGCTCCTCCGCTGTTAAGTTTCTCGTGAGCTGGTGAACGATCGCCGCGACGATCTCCAGGTGGGCGAGTTCCTCCGTTCCGATATCCGTCAGAACCGCTTTCTGCTCCCCATACGGCATTGAGTAGCGCTGGGAGAGATAGCGCATGGACGCACCCATCTCGCCGTCAGGCCCACCGTACTGGCTCATGATAAACTGTGCCATCTTCGCATTCGGCTCCTTAATATTCACCGGAAACTGCAGTCTTTTTTCATAGACCCACATCTTAACATCCTCCTTCCCACGGCCATTTTTCAGTTACCCAGTCCCAGGATGAGGATATCACATCGGCATATCTCAATGGTCCAAACTGGCTTTCATAGGCGGCAATGGCCTGATTTCGCATGTCGCGGACAGCCTGGTAATAGCGGAGTGCATCCTGATTTTCCGGATGAGTGTCCAGGAACAGGACCACATCATCCATCGCAAATCCTGCCTCCATGATCTGGCGCATCAGTGCCTCTTTATCCTGAAATATCATGTCTCCACCGCCCTGACAGCTGCCGCACGCCGGCACGACATTCTGAGCAGACAGGCGCGGATCACGGATCGGTTCTGCCGGCATTCCCGGCATCATACTGCATCGATAGAATTCTTTCATCTTCTGCACCTCCCCATCGCGAATGGAAGATCCAGAGTCGGGAAGATCGTCCCCCGGACAAAGCCTCTGGCTAACGGATATGTGGTTCCCCACATCTGCATCGGGACGTAGCCCATTCCTACCGGAAATATCGGATCATTGCCGTCAAAGCAGGCACGGGACACCGGGCGGACGACAGGTCCCGGGCCGGAAATATCAGATGGAAGTCTGCCGCAGCCGCAGGGAGAAGTCCGGGCGGTATCCGGCAGATCAGAATTTCTGCAATTCATATGCGGATGTCTCCTTTCTTTGTTCTGATATTATGGTATGCACAAAATCAAAAATGGGATCTTTCCACTGCGAAAAAGAGCCTTCAGAAATTTCTCCCTGAAAGCTCTTCCACAAAACTCCTCTTTATTTTATTGCCGCACACTGTCTCTTCCCTGCGCATCCATAACCGGATTGATTCGTGGGCACAGGTATGACACTGACCGGGGTGATCCATCCCGCTCACTCCAGAAAATCCAGCGCATCCACCGGAACGCCGTCTTTTAAGAATTCGAAGAACACATTCGTTCCTTCCACCGTATAGTATTTCGTCGGCTCCGCGACATAGCCTAAAAGGTCGCCCCGGTGGACATACTCGTTTTCCACGACCGGGATCTCCTTTAACTGACCGCAGACGGCTGTGTAGCCGTTTCCAAAGTCGAGATCGACATAGTTTCCGATCTCCTCATTCGTCCCCACAGAGACGATCCTGGCGTCCGCAGGGGCCGATACCGGGGTGCTCACCTCGCTCTGGATCACATTTGCCGGGTTGACTTTATACTGGTCCAGCGTCGGAAAATATGTCGTGGTGTCCATGCTGTAGCCGAGAACGATGTTCCCGTTTACAGGCCAGGCGAGCTTGTCCGTATCGGCAAAGTCGAGCACCAGGGACTCCGTGACGGCAGCTCCGGCTTCCGCCATGGAACGATCCGATGCAGCCCCGGCTCCGCCTGCCGCATCCGCAAGACCGGTATCCTCAGAAATGCCCGGGGCAGCGGCAGCAGGATCCGTGCCTGTTCCCGCCTCATTTTCCGCAAGCGCAGCATTTCTGCCATCTCCGGTATTTTCCACGTTTCTGGTTTCATCTTTTGATGCCGCCAGTTCCCCGGCCAAAGTATCCCCTCCGGACTCTGCGCCTGCGTTGGAATCCCCCGCGATCACATGGTCCGGATCTTCGATCTCCAGATAGGGACTCTTTTCGATATTTTCTCTCCCCTTCTGGATCCTCACAACTCCTGCTGCCGCAACAATAGTCAGCAGGCCGAGCACGAGCATGACAAGGACAAATTTGTCCCTGAACAGCTGATTTCCTTTTTCTTTCACGTTTATCACCTCGGTTATATTTTTACCCGTGATGATAAAGTTATTCACAAAAGCAAAAAATTCTGCGATAATTCAGCAAGTCTGCACATTTGCCGGACAGACCGCACAAAGCTCACAACAGAACATATGCCCCGGCACATTCCTGCACTGGGCACAGTCGTTTGCAGCATTCTTCAGCTTCGCGCAAACGCGCATCATTAGCACATCGTGCCAGCAGCACGCAATCCTGATAAAAAAGGAGCAGAGTCATTCATGCCAGATCCTCTACTCCGCGATCTTCACGATTTCGATCCCCCGGAAATAATATTTCAGCAGTTCCTGAAACGCACTCCCCTGCTCTCTCTCCATGGCGTCCGCCCCAGCCTGCGAAAATCCGTATCCGCTGCCGATCCCTTTCGAGGATACCCGGATCTTTCCGTCCGCGGAGGAAAAATAAAAGCATGATGACGAAAGTCCCAGGGAATCCCGGACCTCATCTCCCGTATAGTCCATATTTCCGATCTGCGCCCTTTTTACATATCCGGCACTGTCCCGCTCGATGATCTGGATCTTCTCCGCGATCCCGTCCGCAGCCGGCTGCGGTCCGCCGATCCGCCCGATCCTGTCCGCAAACTCGCTTTCCGTGAACGTCCGGACATATAAAAATCCTTCCGTTTCCAGATCCCCCGGACTCTCCACAGAAGAAAGATACGGATACGCCGCCAGCTCTCTCGTCTTTCCTGCCGACGCGAGACAGTAGAACGGCTCGATCAGTTCCCCGTCATACTCCGCGACAAGTCCTTCCGTCTCCCGGACCGCCCTGCGGACCTTCTCATAGTACTCCTCAAAATGTTCGTTTCCCCACTTTTTCTCCATCTCCCGTACACTCAGGCAGTCGATGTCCAACTCTTCCTCCATAAGGTCCCGGTCCAGAGTCCTGCTCCGTTTTCCCCATCCCGCAGCTCCGGCGCCGCTGTCTGTTCCCGGATCCGCACTTCCCGGATCGTCCGTGTTTTCCCCACCGATCCCGGGATCCACGATCCGGTACACATACGTCCTTGCGAGCACGGCCTGCGCCTTCATTGTCTCGATCCCATATTCCGCCGGGATCTCCGCCGCCACCATCCCCACGAGAAACTCCTCTGTCGGAATGCTCTCCCCCACATCCGTCCGGATCCTGCCTGTCCACGCGAGAGTCGTCACATAGGGGATCATGACCATCGCGAACAGGAGCATAAAAAATCGTTTCATAAAAAATACCCGCCTCATACACCGTGATATTTCCAGTGTATGAAGCGGGTGATTCTTTTATGTTAGTAATATTGTAACTATTCAGTAGGTCTGCGCACTTGCTGCGCTGACCGTAATAAAACATGGGACGGAAGGCAAAAATCCCATCGGCGAAGCCGATCTGGAATGGATTTTTGCTCGTAACCTGCCATGCATCCGAAGGAAATCTCCGGGGGAGGTTTCTGTAGGTGTGAGGGTACTGAACAGTTACGTAATATTTTAAGTGTCGGATTACAGCTCTACCTTGATCTTCTTCAGATGCCAGATATCCCTTACATACTCTTCGATCGTACGGTCAGAGGAGAACTTTCCTGCGGATGCGGTATTGAGCATTGCGGTTCTTGCCCACCACTTCTCATCGCGGTATGCCTGGTCGATCTTCTTATGAGCTTCCGCATAGGAACGGAAGTCCTTTAAGATAAAGTAGGTATCTGCGCGATCACTGCTCTGTGTGTTGAGCAGGGAATTGTAGATATCACGGAACAGCTCCGGATCCTGCGGAGAATAGTAACCGTTGATCAGCTGCATCAGAACACGGCGGATATCCTGATCATTGTTGAAGATATCCATCGGGTTGTAGCCACCGTTGTTCTCAAGGTTGATGATCTCATCTGCGGACGCTCCGAAGATGAACATGTTGTCCTTGCCGACTTCCTCCGCCATCTCGACGTTCGCACCATCCATGGTTCCGATCGTCAGAGCGCCGTTTAACATGAACTTCATGTTTCCGGTACCGGACGCTTCCTTACTTGCTGTGGAGATCTGCTCGCTGACATCAGCGGCGGAGAAGATCAGCTCTGCGTTGGATACACGGTAATCTTCAATGAATACGACCTTTAACTTGCCGCCGATGGACTTATCGTTGTTGATCACGTTTGCTACATTGTTGATGAGCTTGATGGTCAGCTTTGCGCGCTTATATCCGGCAGCTGCCTTTGCGCCGAAGATGAAGGTTCTCGGAACGATATCCATATTCGGGTTATCTTTTAACTGGTTGTAGAGATACATCACATGAAGGATGTTCATGAGCTGTCTCTTGTACTCATGCAGACGTTTTACCTGAACATCGAAGATGGAACGCGGGTCAACGTCGATTCCGTTGTGTTCCTTGATGTACTTCGCAAGACGGATCTTGTTCTGGTACTTGATGTTCATGAACTCCTGCTGGCACTTCTCGTCATCCACATAAACAGAGAGTTTTTTGATATTGGAGAGGTCGGTGATCCACTCGTTTCCAATCTTGTCGGTTACCCAGTCTGCAAGCAGCGGGTTTCCGTGAAGAAGGAAACGTCTCTGGGTGATACCGTTCGTCTTGTTGTTGAACTTCTCCGGCATCATCTCATAGAAGTCACGAAGCTCCTGTTTCTCAAGGATCTCTGTGTGGAGCTTCGCAACGCCGTTTACGGAGAAGCTGCCGACGATCGCAAGGTAAGCCATGCGGACCTGTCCGTCGTAGATGATCGCCATTCTGCGGATCTTATCGTTGTCGCCCGGATATCTCTGCTGGATCTGGGCAACGAAGCGGCGGTTGATCTCCTCAACGATCTGGTAAACACGCGGAAGAAGGCGGGAGAAGAGCTCGATTGGCCATTTTTCAAGAGCTTCCGCCATGATCGTGTGGTTTGTGTAGGCACAGGTCTTTGTGGTGATCTCCCAGGCCTCATCCCACTCTAAGTTCTCCTCGTCAAGTAAGATACGCATAAGCTCAGCAACAGCAACGGTCGGATGTGTATCGTTTAACTGGAAGGATGCCTTCTCATAGAATTTATGGATATCGTCATGCTTTTCCTTGTACTTTTTGATGGCACGCTGAACACTGGCAGAAATAAAGAAATACTGCTGTTTTAAGCGAAGCTCTTTTCCGGAATAATGGTTATCATTCGGATAAAGGACTTCAACGATGGTCTTTGCCAGATTCTCCTGCTCAACGGCTTTCTGGTAGTCACCTTTGTCGAACTCGCTTAAGTTGAAGGTGTTCACAGGCTGTGCATCCCAGATTCTCAAGGAGTTTACGACATTGTTGCCGTATCCCACGATCGGAATATCATATGGAACTGCCATAACAGACTGGTAGCCCTTCTGTACAAAATGATTTCTCTTTCCGTCCCACTCGGTCTCCACATAACCGCCGAACTTGACCTCCGTCGCGTACTCTGCGCGGCGGATCTCAAACGGATAGCCATCCTTTAACCACTCATCCGGAACCTCAATCTGATATCCGTCACGGATCTGCTGTTTGAACATTCCATAACGATAACGAATGCCGCAGCCATATGCCGGATAGCCTAAAGATGCAAGGGAATCCAAAAAGCATGCCGCAAGACGTCCAAGACCGCCGTTTCCGAGTGCCGGATCCCGTTCCTGATCCTCAATGGAATTCAGGTCAAATCCCAGTTCAGAGAGTGCCTCCTCGATCTCCTTCTGCTCACAGAGACTGATGATGTTGTTTCCGAGGAAACGACCGGTCAGGAACTCCATGGACATGTAGTAAACGATCTTCGCATCCTGCTTGTCGTACTCTTTATGAGTCGCGATCCAACGGTCGATGATCATGTCCTTGACTGCAAGTGCGACAGCCTGGTAAACCATAGCCGGAGTCGCCTCGTCGATCGTTTTGCGGTAGATGCTCTTTACATTGAACACAATGGTCTTCTTCAGTTCATCCTTGTTAATTGTCTGACTCACCCCTAAAGTCCTCCTTTATACTCTCTTAATGGCCGGATCCCGCGCCATGCCTCTTCAGGCCGCGTCTGTGATCCGGTCCATGTGAACCCCTTATTTACAGGAAGGTTCCGCATTGCGGGTCTGTCCATAAATATTGTTCATGAAATCCCCGCGCTGCGGAACTTTTTCCTGTTGTCATCCGTCTATTTTGTCACTTTCGCGACACCGAGTACAACATCTTCACCGTTGATGTTCCACTCTTTTGTATATCCAGTCATCTCGCCGAGCGTGATGCTGTCGGCCATGACTTCGCTCTTTAACTCGTCTGCGTACTTCTTGATCAGATCTGCGATCTTCTCATTCTTGTCAACGTAAACGTAGATGTGGTCCATAACCTCGAATCCGGCCTCTTTACGCATCGTCTGGATCTTGCTGACGATCTCGCGGTAGAAACCTTCCTCGAGAAGCTCCGGTGTCAATGTTGTATCGAGAACAACGGTCACGGTGTTGTCTGCCTCGGATACATAACCTTCTGTCTGCGCCATATCGATCAGAAGGTCATCCTTTGTGAGAACGACTTCATTTCCGTCAAAGTTGAAGGTCAGAGCGCCCTTCTCGTTTAAGGTATCCATTGCAGCGTTTCCGTCTAACTCAGCGAGAGCTTTCTTGATGTTTCCGAGCTGTTTGCCGTACTTCGGTCCTACGGTCTTAAGCTGCGGCTTGAAGGTGTAGGATGTGAAGTTTCTGACGTCATCTGTGAACTCTACGGACTTCACATTTAACTCGTCCTCGATGATCTCCTGGTAGAACTCCGGAAGCTTCTCCGGTGCCTTTACGAACATTCTGGCGATCGGCTGACGGTTCTTGATGTTTGCGGTATTTCTTGCCGCACGTCCCATCACAACGATCTTTAAGACTTCATCCATCTTTGCTTCCAGCTCGGCATCGATATGTGCCTCATCAACGGTCGGGAAGTCGCAGAGGTGGATGCTCTCCGGAGCCGTCTTATCGATGGATCTTACCAGGTTCTGGTAGATTTCCTCTGTCATGAACGGGATCATCGGAGCTGCTGCCTTACTAATCGTCACGAGTGCTGTGTAGAGAGTCATGTAAGCGTTGATCTTATCCTGCTCCATGCCCTTTGCCCAGAAACGCTCACGGCTTCTTCTTACATACCAGTTGCTCATGTCATCCACGAACTCCTGGAGTGCTCTTGCAGCCTCCGGGATGCGGTAGTTCGCAAGGTCGTCATCCACTGCCTTAACAGTAGAATTTAACTTGGATAACAGCCATTTGTCCATGACCGGAAGTTTATCGTATTCCAGTGTATACTTGGTTGCGTCGAAGTTGTCGATATTTGCGTAGAGAACGAAGAATGCGTAGGTATTCCAGAGAGTACCCATGAACTTTCTCTGTCCTTCCATAACGGCCTTTCCGTGGAAACGGTTCGGCAGCCACGGTGCACTGTTGATGTAGAAGTACCAGCGGATCGCGTCAGCGCCGTATGTCTTTAATGCGTCGAACGGATCAACGGCATTTCCCTTGGACTTACTCATCTTCTGTCCGTTCTCATCCTGAACGTGACCGAGAACGATAACGTTCTGGTACGGCGGCTCATTAAAGAGCAGCGTGGACTCGGCAAGGAGGGAGTAGAACCATCCTCTTGTCTGGTCAACGGCCTCGGAGATGAACTGTGCCGGGAACTGTTTGTGGAAAAGCTCCTGGTTCTCAAACGGATAGTGATGCTGTGCGAACGGCATTGCACCGGAGTCGAACCAGCAGTCGATAACCTCCGGTACACGGTGCATTTCTTTTCCGCAGTCCGGGCAGGTGATCACTACATCATCGATAAACGGACGGTGAAGCTCAACCTCTCCCTTGTCTCCGTCCATCTCTTTGCTGTATTTCTTTACAACATCCTGATAGTTCGGGCTCATCTTCTTTAATTCTTCACGGCTGCCGATGCAGTGCATCTTTCCGCACTCACACTGCCATACCGGAAGAGGTGTGCCCCAGTAACGGTTTCTGGAGATTCCCCAGTCCTGAACGTTCTCCAGCCAGTCGCCGAAGCGTCCTTTACCGATGGATTCCGGAATCCAGTTAATCTTATTGTTGTTGCGGATCAGGTCATCCTTCACCGCTGTCATCTTGATGAACCAGGACTCTCTCGCATAGTAGATCAACGGTGTGTCACAGCGCCAGCAGAACGGGTAGCTGTGCTCGAATGCCGGTGCCTCGAATAACAGACCTTTTTCCTTTAAGTCTTTTAAGACCATCGGATCCGCTTTCTTCACGAATACGCCTGCATACGGAGTTTCCTTTGTCATGTCGCCCTTTGCATCTACAAGCTGTACAAACGGGAGATCATAACGACGGCCTACCTGGGCATCGTCCTCACCAAAAGCCGGTGCAATGTGTACCACGCCGGTACCGTCTGTCAGGGTAACATAATCCGCGCATGTCACGAAGTATGCTTTCTTGTGCTGTTTCTCGCAGATCTCAACTGCGCAGTCAAATAACGGCTCATATTCCTTGTACTCAAGGTCCTTACCGGTGCATGTCTCAAGAACCTCATATGCCGGAGTTCCGTTTTCCTTATCCGCAAGCTTTCCGAGAACGGCATCAAGCAGGGCTTCTGCCATATAGTAGGTATAACCGTCTGCGGCCTTTACTTTTGCGTATGTCTCTTTCGGGTTTACGCAGAGTGCCACGTTGCTCGGAAGAGTCCACGGTGTTGTGGTCCATGCAAGGAAATATGCGTCCTCGCCTTTTACTTTGAAGCGGGCGATGGCAGATTTTTCCTTTACATCCTTATATCCCTGGGCAACCTCATGGCTGGAAAGCGGTGTTCCGCAGCGCGGGCAGTATGGAACGATCTTGAATCCCTTGTAGAGGAGTCCTTTGTCCCAGATCTGTTTTAATGCCCACCATTCAGATTCGATATAGTCATCATGGTAGGTAACATACGGATTATCCATATCAGCCCAGAAACCAACGGTGCTGGAGAAATCCTCCCACATTCCTTTGTATTTCCAGACGCTCTCTTTACATTTCTCGATGAACGGCTCAACACCGTACTGCTCGATCTGCTCTTTTCCGTCGAGACCAAGAAGCTTCTCGACCTCAAGCTCTACCGGAAGTCCGTGGGTATCCCAGCCGGCTTTACGCGGAACCATGTATCCTTTCATGGTGCGGTATCTCGGGATCATGTCTTTGATGACACGGGTAAGTACGTGTCCGATATGCGGCTTGCCGTTTGCGGTAGGCGGTCCGTCATAGAACACGTATGGGGTTCCTTTTCTGCGGCTGTCGATACTTTTTTCAAAGATTTTTTCGTCTTTCCAGAATTTCTCAACCTTTTTTTCCCTGTCCACAAAGTTCAGGTCTGTTGATACTTTCTCGTACATGACACATTTCCTCCAATTCTTTTTTTCGCGCGGGGCTTTCTCGTTGCCTCGGCTTCCCTCTGCACTCTCCGCAGACGGTCCCCTGCCGCGCTCTTCGTGTTTTTGTGTGTCGTATGTCAGGTCCGCCCGGCGCCTTTCCGGTGCCGTCGGTTGGTAATAAAGAAATAAAAAAGCCCTGTTCCAATGAGAACAGGGCGAAATAACGCTTTTAACCACCTATTACTGCATACTGACATATGAGTTTCCGTTAACGGCGGAAAAGGCCGGGGACACTTACTTTCCGGGAACACGGTCCGCACCCGGGGTTCAGCTTCCAGCTCGGGAGTGATCTTCCTTTCACGAAAAAGCACCGGGCTTCCATCGTCCCCGGCTCGCTTTGGCTTTCTGCTTGTGAACCTACTGTCTCCGTCATGGCTTTTTTCTATGATCGCCTGCATCTTAGATATACAGACAAATCAATTATAAATATAAGGTATTTAAAAGTCAAGGGAATCCCCCGACTGTTGCGAATTCTTTCCATATTTTCTCTTTGTTCGGTTTTCTTTCTAAGGTTTTTAGTCATATTTTACGTTCTTTTTAATTGATCGTTACTTTTTTAACGTAAAATTTGCCTTTTCGCACAAGAGCTGATATAATCAACTTCAATACGTTTGACAGCCGCGCGTTTCTTTTGGGGTGAACCGTGCTCACGCTGTCGCTATCATCCGGTATGAGTTCCTGTCCGATGCTATGCCGGATCGCTGCGTTCAATATTCCGCGCGGTATCCGACGCGGAGAAACATGAAGGAGAAATATTATGAGCGAACGAAACCTGACGCTGCTTACAGATCTCTACGAGCTGACCATGATGCAGGGTTATTTTCATGCAAAGGATGCGAACGAGACAGTTATCTTCGACGCATTCTACCGCACAAATCCGGACGGAAACGGATTTGCGATCGCGGCCGGCTTAGAGCAGGTTGTCGAATACATCGAAAATTTACACTTTGATAAGGAAGATATCGATTATCTCCGCACCACAGGACTCTTCGGGGAAGATTTCCTGGAATATCTGGCAGACTTCAAATTCACGGGCGATATCTACGCGATCCCGGAAGGAACCGTTGTGTTCCCGCGGGAACCTCTCGTAAAAGTCATCGCTCCGATCATGCAGGCCCAGCTCGTTGAGACCGCGATCTTAAATATCATCAACCACCAGAGCCTGATCGCAACAAAGACTTCCCGGATCGTCCATGCAGCCCGCGGAGACGGAGTTATGGAGTTCGGTTTAAGACGTGCCCAGGGTCCGGATGCCGGAATCTACGGTGCGAGAGCCGCTATGATCGCCGGCTGTATCGGTACCTCCAATGTTCTCTGCGGCCAGATGTTCGACGTTCCGGTAAAAGGAACCCATGCCCACAGCTGGATCATGAGTTTCCCGGATGAGCTCACCGCCTTCCGCACCTACGCGAGACTCTATCCGACTGCATGTATCCTGTTAGTTGATACATACGATACATTAAATTCCGGTATCCCGCACGCGATCCAGGTATTCAAGGAGATGCGCGCCGAGGGAATCCCGCTTACCTTCTACGGAATCCGTATGGACAGCGGAGACCTCGCTTATCTCTCCAAAGAGGCGAAAAAAATGCTCGATGCGGAAGGCTTCACGGACGCTGTGATCTCCGCATCCAACGATCTCGATGAGACCCTGATCACAAGCTTAAAGAATCAGGGCGCGACCATCAACTCCTGGGGTGTCGGAACAAACCTGATCACCTCCAAAGACTGCCCGTCCTTCGGCGGCGTTTATAAGCTCGCTGCGATCATGGACAAGAAGACCGGCAAATTTATCCCGAAGATCAAGCTTTCCGAGAACGAGGAGAAGATCACAAACCCGGGCAACAAGACGACCTACCGCATTTATGGCAAGGACAGCCACAAGGTCATCGCGGACATTATCTGTCTCGTCGGTGAGACCTTCAACGAGGACGAACCGCTGTTGCTCTTTGACCCGATCGCGACATGGAAAAAGACACTCCTCGCTCCGGGAACCTACACGATGCGGGAACTTCCGGTCCAGGTATTTAAGAACGGCGAGTGTATTTACCACTCCCCGAAGGTCATGGACATCCAGAAGTACTGCAAAGAGGAACTGAATACCTTGTGGGATGAGACAAAACGTCTCGTAAACCCGCATGAGGTCCATGTGGATCTCTCCAAGCCTCTTTGGGATATGAAACATGAGCTGCTCGACAAATATCATTTCGAGTAATTTCCAGTTCACACGTTCCTCATGACAGCGGCATGCACCGCCGGATCCATTTAACCATGAAACCATATACCGCCCGGAGTATTTTCAGTCTCCGGGCATTCTGCAAAAAGAGGGAAATACTATGAGCGCAACAGATATCGCCACATCCGTCGATGTGGACCTTGACTTAATTTATGAACAGACAAAAGCGATCGCCGAGGAGCTGATCAATACCGCCGCAATGAAACCGGGGCAGATCCTGGTGGTGGGCTGCTCATCCAGCGAGATCGCTGCCCACGCGATCGGCTGCTACTCCAGCAGCGAAGTCGGACAGGCTGTCTTTACCGCCCTTTCCCATGTGACAAAGAAACACGGTCTCTACCTCGCCGCCCAGTGCTGTGAGCACTTAAACCGCGCTCTGATCGTCGAGGAAGAATGTGCTGAGAAATATGGCCTTGAGATGGTGAATGTAAAACCGCAGTTAAAGGCCGGCGGTTCCTTCTCCACCGCCGCATGGAACGGTTTTGAATCTCCGTGCGCCGTGGAATACATCCAGGCACACGCCGGGATCGATATTGGCGATACCCTGATCGGCATGCACCTTCGCCATGTTGCCGTTCCGGTCCGCACGAAGATCCAGTCCATCGGCTCCGCCCATGTTGTATGCGCGAGAACGAGACTCAAATATATCGGCGGAGAGCGGGCTGCTTACCAGAAATAGAAGTTATAAAAATGATGTAACTATTCAGCAAGCCTGTGCATTTACTGCGCTGACCGCAAGATGACATTGACTTGAAGGCAAAAATTCCATGGGAATTCCCCAACGATAAAAGAATGTGCCTTTTTATGTAACAGGAAATTCCCCGGAATTTCCTGTTACATAAAAAGTGGTCTTCATCCCGATTCTGGGATGAAGGCCACTTTTTTTCGACTTTTATTTTCAACTGGTCCGTACTTTTAATAGTTCTCTGCGTGAACCTCAAAATAGCTCTGCGGGTGATTGCAGACCGGACATACCTGCGGTGCTTTTGTTCCGATCACGATATGTCCGCAGTTGCGGCACTCCCATACCTTTACTTCGCTCTTCTCGAATACGGAAGCTGTCTCTACATTTTTCAGGAGAGCACGATAACGCTCTTCGTGATGTTTCTCGATCTCGCCGACCATACGGAATTTTGCTGCCAGTGCATGGAAACCTTCCTCATCAGCGGTCTTTGCGAACTCATCATACATATCGGTCCACTCGTAGTTTTCGCCGTCTGCTGCTGCCGCAAGGTTTGCTGCGGTATCGCCAATCCCTTCTAATTCCTTGAACCACATTTTTGCGTGCTCTTTCTCGTTGTCAGCAGTCTTTAAGAATAATGCGGAGATCTGCTCATATCCCTCTTTCTTTGCTACGGATGCAAAGTAGGTATATTTGTTTCTTGCCTGGGATTCTCCGGCGAAAGCGGCCTCAAGGTTTTTCTCTGTTTTTGTTCCTGCGTATTTGCTCATAAAACTGGTCTCCTTTCAGATCTTAATTTTTATTTTCGGCATTCCCGTATTCAGTCTGCCTTTCTTTTCTTCTGTTTATCCGTACTTTTTTTCAACGGTCATCCGTTGTTTTCCTCATGTCTGTATTCTACCACATCTCTTCTCAAAAGTCAATAATAGTAATTATTACTATTTTATATTTTCTTTACTTTACAAGTATGATTCTTTTGGTCCGCACGGATACGACATTCCGGCCTCCCCCACTGTCTCCGGCTTTCAACCTGTCACAACCTTCTTAGCGATATCCGCCTGGCATGTGCCAAAGCATTTCTCCTTATTTTCAGTCACCTGCAGAACCTGCCGCCGGTAACTCTTTACAGATGCATGGCAACGCAAAAAACTGCGGGATCGCGCGCCTTTTCGCATGATCCTGCAGTCTTTTCTTCATCCATGATACAATTTTTTAACGTACTAGTCTGCAAATAACGGTGTGGACAGGTATCTGTCACCGGTATCCGGAAGAAGTGCCACGATCGTCTTTCCTGCATTTTCCGGTCTCTTTGCAAGCTCAAGGGCAGCCCAGATCGCCGCTCCGGAGGAAATCCCGACAAGGACGCCCTCCTTTTTTCCGACTAACTTTCCTGCTGCAAACGCGTCGTCATTCTCAACCGCGATAATTTCATCGTAAACCTTCGTGTCGAGGACATCCGGCACAAATCCGGCTCCGATTCCCTGGATCTTATGGGAACCTGCAACGCCTTTGCTGAGTACCGGGGAGCTTGCCGGCTCAACTGCAACAACCTTCACGTTCGGGTTCTGTTTCTTTAAGTATCTGCCGGTGCCTGTGATCGTTCCGCCGGTGCCGACACCTGCAACGAAAATATCAACCTTTCCATCGGTATCTTCCCAGATCTCCGGTCCTGTTGTCTTCTCATGAATATCCGGGTTTGCCGGGTTTACGAACTGACCCGGGATAAAGCTTCCAGGAATCTCTTTCGCGAGTTCCTCCGCTTTCGCGATCGCACCTTTCATTCCCTTCGCTCCCTCAGTCAGGACAAGCTCTGCGCCGTAAGCTTTCATAAGCTGGCGTCTCTCCACGCTCATTGTCTCCGGCATTACGATAATGATCCGGTAACCGCGGGCAGCTGCAACCGACGCAAGACCGATTCCTGTGTTTCCGGAAGTCGGCTCGATGATCGTAGAACCAGTCTTTAAGATTCCCTTCGCCTCAGCGTCATCGATCATCGCCTTCGCGATCCTGTCCTTTACCGATCCGGCCGGATTGAAATATTCCAGCTTCGCAAGGATCTTCGCGTTAAGTCCCTCGGATTTTTCAATCTGTGTAAGCTCTAAGAGCGGAGTCTTTCCGATCAGCTGGTCTGCGGATGTATATATGTTTGCCATAAGTTATTACCTACCTTTCACATATGTTAATAGGATTATATTGTAAATATACGGATTTGTCAATACTAAAAAGACTCCGCGCGCCATAAGTTTTATGACTCACGAAGTCTTTCAATACTTAATGCACTGCCGGCATACCGTTCCATCGTCCATCAGAGGTCACTGTATAGCCATCCGGAGTCACTGTATTCTTCAAAAGTTTTCCCATATCCGGACCAAACTCTGTCTTAAAGTAATACCAGTTTTCTCCGATTTTCTGCCAGCCAGTTATCATCATGCCCTCTAAGGAATTTTGTTCTGTATTCAAATAAAATGTATTTCCTGACGCATCTGTCATCCAGCCTGTTGCCATTCTTCCATTTCCATCAAACCAGAACCATCCATACGGCATTGTCTGACCATTTGCAGATGCCTCAGGCAGATATACAAGTCTCCAGCCTCCGACACACTGATTGCCGAACTGATCCATTAAGTTCCAGTATGGTGTTCCACTTTCTTTTCGCCACGTTCCTTCCATCACACCTGCAGGAAGGATGTATCCGTGTATCGTCTGCACTGCTCCGGTATATCCAGCTGGAACTGCCGATTTTGCACTTTGTCTGGAATAGCTGTTTCCTCTGCTGCCGGAATGTCCGCCGCCTCCAGTATTGCCTCCATTTCCGGGATCTGGCTTATCTGTGCTCGGATCATCTGTTCCTGGTTTGTCTGACCCCGGATCATCTGTTCCTGGTTTGTCTGTTCCTGGTTTGTCTGTTCCTGGTTTGTCTGTTCCTGGTTTGTCTGTTTCTGGATCCAGTGTCAGCCTTGTTCCATCGCTTCTCAAAACATCATATGTCTTTGTCGGCTGAATGCTTTCAACATCTGTCCTGAGTGTTACTTTTCCTCCTTCATTATCTGCAAAAGCACTCTCTTCTACTCCTGACACAAGTTCTGGAAGAGTAATTTCACTCAGACGATTTCCAGCAAAGCTGTATTCCGGAAGTTCAAATGTCTCTTCCGCTCCTGCTACTCTCGCCGCAAATTCCAGGGTCTCCAGCTGATTGTTCATAAATGCTTCTTTTCCGATCTCTTCTGTCTTGCCTGTCAGAATAAGATTCTTCAGCTGGTTGTTCTTGAATGCGCGGTCACCGATATGTCCAGTGTATTTTCCAAGTTCCAGAGTTTTGATCTGATTATTTTCAAACGCACCAGTTCTCACCGCATGCATTAATTCAGGGAACTTCACAGAAGAAAGTTCGTTATCTTTAAATGCATACTCCTCAATGATCCTTAAACCTGCCTTGTTGATATCATTTAAATTCCAACCAAATTCCTGAAGTCCTGTTCCCATAAATGCACCGGCACCAACAGTCTCAACCTGATCCGGCAGAGTTACTTTATTAATTTTTTTACCGAAAAAGGCAAAATCGCCAATCTTTGTGATTGCTCCGCTGTTTCCAATTGAGTTCGGGATCTCTACATTCTCATCCGCGCCGACATACCGAAGAAGAACATGATCTTTTACAACGAAGCGACCATTTCCGGCCTTCTCTGCGGCTGTACTTCCTGCTTCCTGTCCATTGACTGTGAAGGAGAGCGTATCGCCCTCTTTTATTGCCGGAAGTTCCAGATAAAAGTATCCTGCTTCATCTGCCACTGTTTTTCCGGTGTAGCCTCCTGCTGTCACCTGCACCTCAGCACCCGGAAGTACAAATCCAACAGTTTCCTTATCTCCTTCCAGAACCGGCATTCTAATCTGTGCTTCAAGAAGATAATAGTAAAAGTCAAGCGTATTTTTCTCTTTCAGAGTTAACGTCTGCGATTTGTCTTTACTTACATATACTTTTCCGTTATCTCTGAACGAAGGTGCATTTACTGTGACCGTCTGCCCGATTCTATAGAAATCAGATGCCGGATAATTTCTTGTCATTCCATATGGATTTTCTGTTCCATACTTTAATCCGATTTTAATGACATCCTCCTTATCCTTAGCATTGATCATATTCAGTTCCACGACTGCCGGATTGATCAGATACTGTCCATCTTTTGATTCAAGCACGGAGTTTTCTCCTGTATACACCTTTGCATATTCAAACTGTACACTGGAGGTATTTCCGAATGCTCCATCTTCAATCTCTTCCAGAACATCCGCCTGTACTTCCACTGACTTATTTCCTGCAAACGCTCCTGTCCTGATTGTTAGAACTCCGGGCATTTCTACTTTAAGCGGGCTTCCTGCACTTTCAAATACGGATTTCTCTACAATATGAATGTTCTCCGGCAGACGTACTGTCAAAGAATCGTCATCCATACCTGTCTTCCACTGATATTTAAATGCCCCCTCTTCCAGAACATTCAGGCTATCCGGAAGATAGATTTTCTGAAGATTATTATTTTTAAAGGCATCCTTACCGATTTCTTCGATTCCCTCAGAAATTCGAACAGTACGGAGCCGCTTATCAGCATCCTTTCCGTCTCCTTTAAATGCCTCATTTCCGATTCTCTTCACCGGAACACCCTTAATCTTGGCTGGTACAACAACAGAAGTTTTCTCCCCCTTGTACTCTGTGATCGTCTGGGTTTCCGGATCAAATACAAACTCTTCTTCATCCGTCGGTTTAACATTTCCTGTATCCCCACCAGAGTTTCCTCCATCTACACTGGATTCTGGATTCTTTTCCGCATTTTTCGGATAATACCAGGATGCTTTCATCGCATAAGCTCCCGGAACAGAAAGTGCCGTTGTCTTTGTGAACGCCCCATCATAGACAAACGATCTTTCTTTCGCCTTATCTGAAGCTTTCACGTCGTAAAATACACCCATGCAGGAAGCCAGTTCCTTTTCATACTGAACTGCAATATAAACCGGTTCATCCCTCTGGATCCAATATTCTGTCAGATCAATCTTATTCCATTCATTCGGAACAAGATTTTCATATTCTCTGAACGGTGCAAGTTCTCTTAAACGTCCCTGCTTATCATATCCAAGAACCCCAATCTCCACATGATCCCCACCATAATAATTATTATTAACGAGGAAAATATCAGCACTCTTTAGAATTCCTCCTTTATGCGGTGACTGGAACCATACAGCTGCGCCTTTCATTCCACTTGTAAAGTGTACAGTTTGATAGCTTCCTTCGGTTTCTTCCACTACAAAACCGTAATCCGCTTCTTCTTCGGCAAAGTCTCCGATTTCTTTTAAGCGTACTGGATCCACCTGATTTTCACCTTCAGTCAAGTTTACCTTCACTTCCTGCGGAATATAGCCTGTTTTAAACACACGAAGTGTACAGTTTCCGGCATATACACCATTTCCGGTATAGGATCCATTTTTATCTGTCTCAAAGAGCGGAATACTGTCATTTTCCAGGACGCGGACTTTTGCGTTTTCCAACGGATTTCCTGCTTCATCCTCAACAATACCATTAATGACTGCCTTTGGTGCTTCTTTGAGAACAAAGTCAATATTTGTATGCGGATCCTGATTCAGATCTACAGAGATCCTCTGAGTTTCAAACCCATATGCCGAAACTTCCAGTGTATATGGTTTCTCCACATTTACCGCATGATCCAGATGATAAGTTCCATCGATCTCACTGGCATATGTGTACTTTCCTGTCTCCAGTACTGTCACTTTTGCCTTCAGCGGAATTTCTGTCACTTCTCCCTGCACAGAGATATTTTCTTGTCCACCGAAAACAGCAGTTTTTTTTCTGATTGCATTTGATCTGGTTGCCGTATTATATTTTCTTACAGCATTTCCACCTGTTGCAATCAACTTTGACGCTTTGCTTCCTGAAAATTCTGAACGCGCTTTGCTCACAAAAATGTTGTCAATAAACCAGCCAAGATCGTAAGAAGAAACAAGATCTGTGCCTGTTGACACGCGGAATCTTACCTGTACAGTTTTGCCTGCATACTTTGACAGATTCTTTGAAAGTGTCTGCCATTCATGCTGCTGCTCTTTTTTCTGCACCTCTTCTCTTGTAAACAAAGTAAACCACTCATCCGTATCAGCTTCCCTGATTTCCACCGTCATGCGGTTGGAACCCACAATACTTTCCGTGGTAAGAGAATCAAAATAGAAATAATCCCCTTCAGAAACTTCAAATTCCGGCATAAGCAGGCAGGAATCCTGCTTTTTGGAAAGGAGTCCATTCGCTGTGGTTCCCCACATTCCGGAGCCGTTCTTTTCCAGGTTTTCCCATACCTGTTTTAGAATGAAATCCATGTATTCATCGTCCGGTCTTTCCGGATGGCTCCATTCCCAGTCATCTGCTTCCCCAGAAAGGATCTCGGAGGTAAATCCCCCGTCATTCTCATCAAACTCATATGATACAGATGTTTCATATGATGATACCTTCACTTTTATCTCATCTGACCATGGCCCTTCCTGCCCACCAAGGTCGACAGCCTGGACACGATACCAATATGTTTCTCCTGCCTCTGCGGTATCATCATACCAGAGGATCCGGTAGTGAGTTTTATCTACTCCGTTATTGATGAATTCTTCTTTTGCATCTTTGTCCAGCATTGCGACTTCTTCAAATTCGCTGTCTGCGCTTCTTCGCTCGATCCGGTAATTCTCTACATCCGGTTCTTCTACTTTTACAAAGCTTATGCAAAGTCCCTTCTGATCTACCACAGCTTTCAGTCCGGTAACTTTCTCCGGAATCTCACTTCCAGCGGTGTCAAGTTCCAGATTATCCAGATACCAGCCCACACCACTGTCCGCATCATGTCCAAAGAAATAAAATCTCAACAATAACGGTTTGGAATTTCCAGCATATTTAGAAAGGGAATATGTATTGTGCTCCCATTTCCGTTCCGTAATATCCGGTCGTTTTGTCAGATTATAGACAACTTCCCAGTCATCCTCATCTCCTGTATAAGATGCCTGGATCTCAGAAAGGCTGATTCCCGTAAATCCCACATACATATCTGCTGAGAGGAATACCGGATCCCCCTCATTCATATCAGAAAGGTCAACCGGCGGAAGATATAAATAGCTGTCCACACGCTTTTCAAACGTACTCTGTCCGCCGTCAATTCCAATATATGTATTTCCATCATCCGGCATTTCCGGTTCAGCTGCTGACTCGCGATGGGATAACTTCCAGTTTCCTTCGATCAGAAATCCCTGCATATCTTCCTCACAATCCTGTTTCCACGGAACTTTAATGCCGGGAAGAATCTGCATCGTCTTTTCGATTTTTGTGATATTATCCGCATAATCCGTAATCTCAGCTCTGAGATTCAATTCTCCTTCTTCCAGGATATCTGCGTCCAGAACTGCTCCATAGATTCCATCATTCTGTTCTCCGTCTGTCAGTTTCAGGGAAATTTCTATCTCATCACCGTCTTGTCCAATCTGATAATACAGGGCTGCCTTCTTAATAGAAACATCCTCTTTTACCTTTACAGACACTTCGACATCTCTTCCCAGATATCCAGAATCATCGCCAATGAACTCTGCACTGCTGGCTCCTGTATCCGTACCCAGCTTCTTTACTGTTCCAGAAATAGAACCGATCGTCTTTCCCTTCAAACGTGCAACTGCATCATATGCATTGATCAGACCATATCCATACCCCATATTGGGTGTTTCCTGATATTTCCGATCTGTCAGCGGCTCTGCAGTCTCCGTGATCACATTTTTGATTTCCCGGACAGAAAGTCCCGGAGCAGCCTGTTTCAGAAGTGCAACTACACCAGTCACATGCGGTGTTGCCATACTTGTACCATTCCAGCTTACATAATTTCCTGTTGCATCCACACTTCTGACCTGTACACCAGGTGCTACAATCTCCGGTTTAATAATTTTTCCTGTCTCATCAAACGCCGACGGTCCCACCAGGGAAAACTTTCCAAGATTCTTATTTCTGTCCACAGCACCTACAGAAAGTACCTCCAGAAGATTTCCCGGGTTTGCGATCGATCCGGGTGCCGGATCTCCAGAAGACTGGTTTCCGGCAGCAAATACCGGAACGATTCCTTCTTCGATCCATGCTTCTGTGATCTCAGAAAACCAGTCATCGTCATCATTGTCTCCCCCCCAGGAGTTATTGATAACGTCCGGCTTTTGCTCCAGCATCCACTCTGCTGCTTCCAGAAGATTCGCGACTTCTCCGCCTTCATCATTCAAAGCTCTCGCACTGATATATTTGGCCCCGGGCGCTACACCGATCTGGTTCAGGTTGTCGCCTTCACGTCCGCAGATCGTTCCGGCTACATGCGTTCCATGATCGTTGACAGAAGATGCCTCCGGTTCCGGGAGATCGTCTATAAAATCCTTATAGTAGCGGTTATCGATCTTTCCCGTCGATTCATCATAACCTTTAAACGCCTTTTGAATTGCTGGAAGATTGTAATTAACACCGGTATCGATGATTCCTACGGTAACGCCTTCTCCATTGATATGGAAATCGTCCCACACTTTATCCGCGTGGACCATAGATACTCCCCATTCAATGTTCTTTTCATCCGGTTCAAAAATTGAATTCCGAACTGAATATGATGCCGTTTCAGGTTCCTCGTCATCTTCGACCGGCTCGACCAATTCAATTTTATTGTTCGGTGTGATCTTTTCCACATTCGGAAGTTCTGCGATCTGCTTTATCAATTCCTTCGATGTGATGATCGCATGAACCGCATTTACAATGTAATAGGATTGATACTCTGTCACAGACTGATCCTTTGTTTTCTGTTCCAGTAGTTCCAGTAGCTCCCTCTGTGCTTTGTTTGCCTTTTCCTTTCTGGAAAGCCCCGTACCATCATCGGAATATGTACACTTGATCAGTATATCGTACGGTGCACTGCCCTTCAGCAGGCTTTCAATTTCTGACAGTACATACTCTGTTTTCTCGGAATCAGCTGCAGCTTTTTCCCCGTATGCACCGTAAGCACTTCCGGAGAATCCCGGAAGTACTGTAGATGCAAGCATAGAAAGTACAAGTGCTTTGCACGTCAGCTCTTTTATCTTTTTTATCATAATAGCCCTCTTTTTTGTTATTGTTCCCCTACTTACGGCATCAGTACAACATGCAGTTCTGTCTCTGTATACCCCGGAAGTTTCAGATAGATCGTTGTCACATACCGGTCATAATCTGTTCCCGGCTTGATCTGCCATTTTAACGTTCCCTCTGACTGATCTGTCGGGCGAAGAACCCGAAAACCATCTGCTGTTTTCTGTACACTCCAATATCCATACTTAGAAGAATCTGTCTCCTTGTCGATCGGTGACGGCACTGTAAAACGCTTTTCCCCTTCGCTCTGCATATCGATCTGAAGTTCATTTTTGATCTTGTCAAGTGTCAGTTCACTGTCGTTAATATTGATCTTTATGCTGCTGTACTCATCGTACGGATAAATCGGATAACCATACTTCGGACCATCGTCTGTCTCCGGAATTTCAGCATTTAATGTTTTTGCTTCTGTTTCCTGCTTGTAGGATAAAGTAAGTGTAAATGCCTTTGCTCCAGGAACCTTTCCTGTCAGGGCAACAGAACCATTTTCTTCCAGATGGTCTTTGACAGCAGCATACGGAATATTGATATATGTGCACATTTCACCATCCACACGCTCTTCTGTTACTTCAATTCCTGTAAGTTCCTGATCACCTGCATACAGCTTCAGAGCATCATAATCTGCTTTTTCAAGACCGATCACTTCTGCTTTTACTGTTGCACCAGTCTCGATATCTTCATATGCAGTCGGATAAGCATATACGGATTTGCTCGCTTTATAACTTACTGTAATATACTTTGAATGATCTCCTGCATTTACTTCCAGATCTACCCTCTCAGCTGAAGATAAGCTTCCGCTGTCTCTCTTTAAGATCTGCTGTGTAAACAGAGTAATCGTTCCATTCTCCTTATCATAACGGTACTCCACTCCATCTGTATATTCTTTATCAGAATAATAGCCGAGATATGTCACTGTCACTTTTTCCGGGAAATTCATATTTTTTAAAGTAATGACCGGATTTTCGTCATAGTAGTAATCTTGCTGATCCAGTGTCATGTCCGGAGTTTTCTTTTCCTCTACAATGACCTTAGCCTTTACTTCCGGCTTATCTCCTGTAACATTCTCCGGAAGTTCGTACTGTGCCTCAGCGTAATATGTACCTGCTGCCCATGTATTCACTTTCGAGGTCATCCAATCCTCAACATTCACATCAATGCTTTTCTCGTTGCTCAGCAGCAATGTGATCGTATTTGGAAGCGCCTCTAAAATACCAGTTCGGCTTTCCCCATATTTTACAGTTACAGAGTCGATTGCTTTGTATCCCACTGCCGTGATGATCTCCGGCACCTCCGGCTTTTCTGCTACGATAATCGTGAGTGAAACTTCCGGTTTATCTCCCCTTACATCTTCCGGCAGGTCATATCTTCCATATATTTTTACTTCTCCCGGACGATATGTGTTCAGGTATGACGGCCATGTTACATCCACGTCTCTCGTTTCCCCGTTACTTAATTTCAGCGTGAGCTGCTTCGGAAGGCGTTCTAAGACCTGGCTCCAATCTTCACCATATTCCGCATTAACTTCCTTCAGATTTTCGTATCCCACTACTGTTATTTCTTCTGGGGTACCCGGCTGATCTGGGGTGTCTGGTTTGTCTGGAGTATCCGGTTTATCCGGGGTGTCTGGTTTGTCTGGAGTATCCGGTTTATCCGGGGTGTCTGGTCTGTCTGGAGTATCCGGTTTATCCGGGGTGTCTGGCTTGTCTGGAGTATCCGGTTTATCCGGGGTGTCTGGCTTGTCTGGGGTATCCGGCTGATCCGGAATTCCCGGCTGATCTGGGGTATCCGGCTTACTTGGAGTATCTGGCTGATCCGGGGTATCCGGTTTATTGGGAATCTCCGGCTTGTCCGGGGTCGCATTGCTTCCCGTTTGTACTGGCCTAGTATCTCTGTCATCACTGTCATCACTGTCATCGTCATCGCTGTCAGACCATCCGCTGTTGGAACGTCCAGAACTGCCGCTATATCTCGTTTTCACGGTGCTTGCCTTTACTGACTCCTCTTTTGTCTTAAATCCTTTATTTACAGAAACATGAATCTCTCCATTCTTATCGATCCACTGGCCATCCGCATTGACCAAGTATCCATCCGGTGTCTTTCCGCCCATATAAAGACTGCCCTGACCGTTGGTGCCTGTTTCAAAATAGTAGCATCGTCCATCGATCCACTGCCAGCCTGTTACCATACGCCCCTTAAATCCATCACTTAGATTATTCAGGAAGTACCAATGTCCATCCGCCGTATGGAGCCATCCTGTTACCATCTCTCCAGTTGACGGATCAATATAATACCAGTCATTTCCGTTTTTGACCCATCCGGTCAGCAAGATCCCGGATGCATCATAATATTTCCACTTCTCATTCTCCTGTCGCCATCCGCCGACACCTGCTCCAGCACCCATTGCACTAAAGCTCGTTGTAAACAGGCTGGCTGCTGCAGCCATTGCACAAACAGATACTCGATTGATTTTCTTTTTCATATTGCCTCCAGATTATTTTAGTTAGTTACAGCTAAGTTAGTTATGACTAATCCGATTTTACACATATCTATAAAGTATGTCAATCTTTAAACTATTTATGGCATTTTTTCTCATTTTCTCTGCATATTGCACAACGGCGTTGTATTTATTCCCTTTTTTTCCCTTAAACCTTGTATTATAATAGGAATAATGTTAAACTTACATTACGATCAAAAATATTCAGCAACACGCAGCAGCATGGGAGGATACAGATTATGATGGTTTCAACAAAAGGCCGCTACGCTCTCCGCGTCCTGATCGATCTTGCGGAACACCAGACCGACGGCTATATTCCATTAAAAGATACAGCAGCAAGACAGGAAATCTCTGAAAAATACCTCGAGGGCATCATCAAGGTCCTCGTAAAAGCAAAACTCTTAGAGGGGGTCCGCGGTAAAGGCGGTGGATATCGCCTCACAAAAGCACCGGAACAGTACACAGTCGGCAGCATTCTTCGCCTCACTGAAAACTCCATGGCTCCGGTAGCCTGCTTAGAGCCCGGCAGCACCGACTGCCCCAGAATGGGAAGCTGCAAAACTCTCCCTCTCTGGCAGGGTCTCGACAAAGTCGTCAACGAATACTTAGATGGCGTCACCATCGCCGACCTCGTGCAGAACGGCCAGCCCGGGGACGACTATGTAATTTAACACTCTCGCACTGCCGGTCTGCCTCCAGGCTCAGACGCATTATTTTCCGGGCATGGTTTCCTCTTAGCTCGTGGGAGAATGCGTTGGTGGACAGGCGGCACTTGTCTGAGCCGAAGGCGAGTTGTGCCGACTGACCACCGCCCTTAGCATTCTTCCGCAAGCTTAGAGGAACCGCCTGGGAAATACCCGGCGTCTGGGACTGGAGGCAGACCGGCAGCGTACTCTCTCCAAAATCGTCGCTCCCATCCCAAAAACAAAGGACAGCCTTGCGGCTGCCCTTCATCCATTTCCATATCCAATTCCATTCCCGGAAATATCGTCCCTAATTCCAGAAGTCCACCTTCTCCTTCAGTCCAATATGCTCCGCCTTAAACACCGGATTCTTTCCGGCCTTTTTCTGCTCTGTATAATCCTCAAGACACCGCAGTACCGGCTTCAGGAGAATAACGATCACCGGCACATTGATCAGCGCCATGAAGCCCATCAGCACATCCGCTGTATCCCAGACAATACCAAGCTTCATCGTAGCGCCGACGCACACAACCACCGCAGCAACGATCCTCATGCCCCACTTTGCCCCATTAGATGGAGTCATGCCGCAAAGATACGCAAGCCCTGTCTCCGCATAATAGAAGTTTCCAAGCAGGGTCGTAAATGCAAACAGGAACAGGGAAACTGTAATAAACACAACACCAAACTTGCCGAGTGTGCTGTTCATAGCCGCCTGCACATAGGCCATTCCGGCCATATCCGCATCCGGCTCCACACCGGAGCAGAGCAGCAGCATCGCAGTCGCTGTACAGATCATACAGGTATCAAGGAATACAGAAAGCACCTGAACAAGTCCCTGCTTTACCGGATGGGAAACACCCGCGGAACCAGCCGCACACGCAGCAGCGCCGACACCGGCTTCGTTAGAGAAAAGACCTCTCTTGATACCAAGCATGACCGCAGACCCCGTAAATCCGCCGAAAATTGCTTTCACATCAAACGCGTTGCGGAAGATCTCTGCGAACACTCCTGGGAGAAGTGTGATATGGGTCACGATCACGAACATTGCAACCGCAATGTAGAAGAATCCCATAAATGGAACAACCTTCTCTGTAATCCCCGCGATCTGCTTTCCGCCGCCGCTGATGCATATAAAGAACAGGACCGCAAGCACAGCGCCGATGATCCACTTTGCAAGATTCTCATGCTCCGCATATCCCGGAACTACCCGGAGCGCATCCGCAATGTTAAAGGACGCAACCAGATTAAAGCCAACCATGTAGGTCAGGATCATAAATACTGCGAACAGGATCCCAAGCCAGTGCTTTCCGATCGCCTGATCGATATAGTAGGACGGGCCGCCATAGCATCCGCCGTCATCGGAACGGCGTTTGTAGATCTGAGCCAGAGTTCCCTCCACGAAAGCAGTGGACATTCCCAGAAGCGCTGTAAGCCACATCCAGAATAATGATCCGAGTCCGCCGAGACAAATCGCAGTAGATACGCCTGCGATATTTCCGGTTCCCACACGGGATGCCGTCGAAACCATAAGTGCCTGAAAAGACGAGATCGCCTTGTCATCCTCACTCGGTGCGAGAACGACCCGCAAGGATTCCTTTAAATAGCGGAACTGAACAAACTTTGTGCGGACCGTAAAGTAAATTCCGCCTGCAACAAGTAAAATGATCAGGATGTATGTGTAAAGATAATTACTGAGATTCCCGATCAGTGCCCCATACAAATCGTACATGTGTTGTTACCCCTCTTTTTTCTTTTTTGTTACCCCAAAATTTTACTGTAAGTTATCCGTATTTACAATCATTTTTTCAGAAAATTTTGCCAGGACCGCACATTTCATTATCCCCGAAGAAGAATGTGCCTCGACACATTCTCGTGCCGAGCGCGGTCGCTTGCGACAACCTACATCTTTGTGTGATCATCAGCCCAAACTTCTGCCTGATTTTCTCTCTTAATACCTCCCCTTCCTAATTTTTCTCTAAAGAAGAAAGTTTCCGTCCGCCCATTTTCCCCTGGGTCCCGTACCACTTTCATACTTTCATCGTAACCTAATGAACTGTTACCCTTCATCAAAAAACTGCTCAGTCCTTCTTCGCAAAAATATGCAATTTCATCTGTGAGGAAAGGAACTGCAGGATTTTTCTCCCAGCAATGCTGTTTCCCTTTGCGTCCAGAGACGGACCATAGATTCCGATTCCCATCTTCCCGTCAACAACAGACAGCAGTCCGCCACCGACACCGCTCTTAGAAGGAATTCCCACGCGGACCGCAAATTCCCCGGACCCGTCATACATGCCGCAGGTCAGCATGATCGTCTTCACGACTCTCACGGTATCGGAATTCAACAGCCGCTTTCCGGACGGATCCACTCCGTCATTCGCGAGCAGAAGTCCCAATCCCGCAAGGCTTTCCGCCGTGACGCTCAGCGAGCACATTTTCACATAGAAATCCAGCGCTTCCTCCACATTTCCATTGATCACGCCCTTGCTCTCTAAAAGGTAGGCGATGGCGCGGTTTCTCGCCACCGTCGACATCTCCGAGCGGTAGACCTTCTCATCCAGAACGATCCCGTCATCCTGACAGAAACACCTAGCAAGCTCCAGCATCTCCCCAAACGATACCTTCGGCTCGATAAAGCTCGCCACCGCGATGGCACCGGAGTTGATCATCGGATTGTATGGATGACTGTTGGATCCCTCAAGCTTGATCAGGGAGTTGAACGCGTCCCCCGACGGCTCCATTCCCACATTCTCAAACACCATGTCAAACCCGCATACCTCAAGTGCTACTGCAAGGCTGATAACCTTCGAAATACTCTGGATGCTGAACCGGTCCTTCGTATCCCCGCAGGAGAACCGGCTTCCATCCCGGCAGAAGATGCTGATTCCGAGCTTATTCTTGTCCGCTCTTCCAAGCTCCGGAATATAGGTCGCAACCTCTCCCTCTTTGATGTATGGGCGTCCCGTTTCCAGTGCCTCATTGATCAGATCCTGAAACATAACTTTTGTTTACTCCTTTCCTCTATGACCTTCCACTCCTGCTGCCGCACTTTCCATACTTTGCAGGAAACTCTTATCAGCACATTTTCCGTGCATTTTCTCATATTTTAAACGTCCTGTCCCCTCTCAAGCCGCTCTCTTACTTCCTTCAAAAACTCTTCCCCAATCCCGGAGATCGGCACATCCGCAAGTGTCACATACCCGAATTCCAGCTTCACCTCGCACCCCGGAATCGGCACGGAAACTGCCCGGAAATCCGACAGCTGCTTGTCGAAGTCATGGATCCCGATGCTGTAAAAATCCGTCTGTGAGATCAGGTTCATGAGCGTCGCACGCCCTGTCACATAAATCTCCTTCTTCTTTCCCGTACTTCCCCCATCCTCGTTTGGTCCGAGGATATTGGAGAGAATATCGTCATACAGCCCCATATAGCGGATAAATCCGTAATTCGCAAGATTCTCCCTCGTCATCGGCTTCTTCTCCCGGACGAGCGGATGATCCTTTGAGATCACGATCTGCGGTTCCACATAAGAGAGGAACCGGTATGTAAGGCCTTTCGCCGCCGCCATCACCTGGATTTCCTCATGTCTCTGGCTGTCGAAATGGAAAATTCCGATGTCGGCCCGCCCGGAGACCACATCCTCGATGACATCCTCCAGCTGCCCCTCATACAGGCGGTGGGTGAATTCCGGCTGATCCTGGTACCGTCGCACGATAGTGATAAAGCTCTCCATCACATGGGAGAACTTTGTCATGGACACCGCCAGGGGCTCTGTCTTCTCCATCTCCTTTAATGGCCGCAGATGCATTCCTTCCATTTCCTTTAAGATCCGCACTGACCGTTCCAAAAACTCATTTCCCTCGGGAGTCAGCGTCACGCCCTGACGGCTCCTGTTTAAGAGCGGCGCCCCAACGGTCCCCTCCAGGTCATGAATGATCTTTCCGAGATGGGACTGGGAAACATAGAGCATCTGGGCCGCCTTGTTGATGGAACCAAGTCTCGCCACCTTGATGAAGTATTCCAGATGTTTCAGATTGATATCATAGCTCATGTTCTTCCCTCCCTCATTTTTCTAT
Organism: Pilosibacter rotomagensis; assembly: GCF_045062245.2. NCBI lineage: Bacteria > Bacillati > Bacillota > Clostridia > Eubacteriales > Clostridiaceae > Pilosibacter > Pilosibacter rotomagensis. Next base: position 2,847,287 of record NZ_CM170323.1, read on the forward strand.
CTCTCTTCCCGCGCATCGCTGCTGAAAAGAGTTTCTGAAAGCCGCACATTCCTGCGGCTTTTCTTGTATATAATGTATCATTTTTTGCTATATCTTTCTACTTCTTTGTTATTCTTTATCAAACTAAGGTTATTTCTCGCAGAAAAAACCTTATACATCAAAAGCGGAGTGCCGTCACCTGGACAACACTCCGCAACCATACTTTCATATCTTAATTCGCACGGGAGACATACCTCAGCTCCCGATCATAATGTTGATGATCTCATCATTCGTCTCCTTCATTCCCTCTTTTGCGAGACGTCCCACGTTGCGGATCGTCGCCTCGATCCCGGCCGTCACGATTCCGTCGCCGTCATCAAAGTTCTGACCACGCTTTGCCATATAGTAGCCGATGATCCCCGCGTCCACCGCCTCAGCGATCTTTGCCGCGCAGGACGCTTTCGCGCCATCACAGACCATACCGGAAATAATGGCAACCGCATTGATCACGGTGTGGACCACCTCATCATAGGACTCTCCGGAGAGATACGCGATCCCTGCTCCGGAACCCGCGCCCGCGCTGACTGCGCCGCAGTAAGCGGATAGTCTTCCGATGGGCGTCTTCTGGTGGATCGTCGTGAGATCTGAGAGTGCCATCGCCCGGTACATGGTATCTTCATCGACTCCCAGCTCCGTTGCGTATACGATGACCGGAACAGAAGCCGTGATTCCCTGATTTCCACTGCCGGAGTTGATGATAACCGGAAGTTCACATCCGTTCATTCGTGCGTCAGATCCAGCTGCCGCCATGGCTCTCGCCCGTGTACGGACATCATTTCCATTCATATCAAGAAGAAGTGCGCCGATGTTGGATCCATACTTCCCACGCATTCCCTCTCTGGCGATCGCCATATTGTAAGTTTTCTGGCGCTCCAGAACCTCTCTGATATCATTCACATCCACCGTATGGATAAAGTCCCAGATATGCTCCATATCGAGCAGTGAGCGGTCCGTAAGACCTTCCTCCTCCTCACCATTCACCGGGATATCCCTGATGACTTCTCCGTTCTTTTCAATATGTACCACATTCGTGTGATAATTTGCGATGCGGACCATGCTGGTATCTGTTCCGCGTGTCAGTGTCACAATAATATCAAAGGTGATGCCGTTATCAATATGTTCCACTTCCACCGGGGTCGTCTGAAGGAATTCCTTCATCGCCGTGATCTGCTCTTTTGTAACAGACGCTATGACCTCAAGTTCCTTTTTTGGATCACCTGCAACGATTCCTGCTGCTGCCGCCGCCGGGATTCCCTTTAAATGATCCGTATTCGGGACGATCACGGATTTTACGTTCTTGATCATGCTGCCGCTGGCTCCTACCTTCACCTTCTCCGGGAGTCCGCCGAGCACTTCTCTCGCGACTGCCGCGCAGTAAGCGATGGCGATCGGCTCTGTACATCCCATCGCCGGCTTCAGCTCCTCTTCCAGAATACTCACATATGCCTGATATCTGATATCGCTTTTCTCCATTGTATCCGCCCTTTCTCCGTTCTTTTCTGCCGATCGGATCACTTTTTCCGCCCGCCATTCATGACTCCGAGTCTCACATCCTGAAAATTCGCATTCTATCCTGCTATTTTCTTGCAATTTCTATATTCTTAGCGTATCATAAGAAGTATTAAAAGTAAAATTGAACGTTTTAAACAGATCGTTTATAAATTTTTATAGAGAAGAGAGGAATCCGCCATGGAACTTCGAGAGATCCGCACGTTTCTACAGATCGCGCAAAAGCAAAGTTTTTCAAAAGCCGCCGAGGCGTTAGGCTATTCCCAGGCCGCCGTCACGGTCCAGATCAAGCAGTTAGAGGAGGAACTCAGCATCCATCTCTTTGACCGCCTCGGAAAAAAGACGGTCCTGACTCATCACGGGGAAATCTTTTACCGCTATGCCGTGACGATCCTTGGCACCGTCGCCGACGCGAAAAAAGCTGTTTCCGCCTCCACAGAGCTCTCCGGTGACCTCACCATCGGAACCATTGAATCCATCTGTGAATCCATCTTTCCGGATCTTTTAAAGAAATTCCATCAGCTTTACCCGAACGTCTCCGTGAGCATCGTTCTGGACTCCCCGGATGTTCTTTTGGACCGCATGAACAAGAACTCTATCGATTTGGTCTATCTCCTCGACCAGCCCATTGACGACAAGCGTTTTATAAAAGTTCTGGAAGCGCCGGAAAATATCTCCTTTGTCTCTTCCTCCGTCCACACGCTGGCAAAAAACGATTCCACAGACCTTGCCTCGGTCATCAGCCACCCATTCCTCCTGACCGAAAAAAATGCCAGCTACCGGTTCGTTCTTGACCGGTATCTGGCATCTCTCGGAAAGGAGATCAAGCCTTTCCTGGAAATAGGAAACACTGAATTCATTATCAATATGTTAAAACAGAATGCCGGGATCTCATTTCTCCCGGAGTTTGCCGTAAGGCATGAAGTGGAATCCGGTATTCTCTCGATCCTGCCGGTAAAGGATTTCCACATGGAGCTCTACCGTCAGGTCCTCTATCACAAAGACAAATGGCACACCGGTGAGATGGACGCCTTTATCGAGCTTGCGAAGGAGACTTTCCGGACTTCGCCCGTTTCAGACGAACACCCTCAAGAATGATAAGGAAGGTCAACATAACAAGCATCGCCGCGCTCACTCCAATGGTCAGCCTGTAATCTCCCGTTATATCATAAAAGGTTCCAAACCACATGTTGAAGGGTGCTCCCAGAAGCGTTCCCACCATAGTGGAGTAAGCGTACGCCGTGCTGTATGTCTCGCCCTTCCAGAAGATCCTGCAGAATAACGGCATCATGACCGAGGAAAGCGGCAATGTCACGCCGAAGAACAGGGAACCTGCCATCACCGTCTTCGGGGAACCTATGAACAACAGCACATGACCAAAGAACGCCAGCGCAATGGAAAATTCGAAGGTCTTTATGATCCCAAGACTGTCACTGACCTTTCCGAGGATCAGTTTGCTGGACATATTTCCAAGAAGGGAGATACTCGTCATCATGGCCGCCGCCTGCAGCGTCAGGCCGGCTGCGATCCCACAGGGCGTCAGGAAGGAATTCAGGTACGCGCATGACACACTGGTCCAGTATGCACCCACGGCAATATAAAATTCCGGCTGACGCAGCAATTCTTTTAACGTAATCCCGTTTTCCCCGGATGCGGGCGCTGATGCGTCTGATACAGCCCTTCGCTCCACATCCTCTGCCCCGTAAGGCAGAAGTCCCATCTCTTCCGGCTTGCAGCGGAGAACGAACAGGGAGATCGGGAGGACCAGCGCGATACTGACGATTCCAACCGCCACATAGCTCACCCTCCATCCGAATGCCGGGATCGCCATTCCAAGAAAGCTGCTGCCGATCATGCCGACGAGACCGGAGAACGCCGCGGAGATTCCCACCGCCATTCCGGTCTTTTTCTTAAACCAGTTTCCAAGAATGATCGGCGCCGGGATCATGCAGACGAAGGACGAGGCAATTCCCTGAATGATGCCTGTCAAATGCCACTGCCACAGTTCATGGAAGGTACCCATGAGGGCCGCGCAGCCTCCGTATATGACAGCTGCAATGCTGATCACGATCCGCACATCATGTTTCCGAAAGCTTGTCGCCACAAATGGCAGCGCCAAAGCAGAACTGATGCAGTAGAGCATCCGGTACATCGTAAGTTTTCCCAGCTCAAATCCCAGCTCTTTGCAGATCGGGGAGTAAAAGACACCGGCACAGTTGTTGATGAGTCCCAGAGTCGCCCCCTGCAGGATGCAACAGCCCGCAAGGATGAACCAGGCATAGTGCAGTCTGTTTTTCTTTTGTTCCATTGTTATTTCTGCCTTTCCCCAGCTTTTTTCTTTTCCGCATATCGCCGGTATCCGGCTGTCCGCCCCGAAAACTTCCGGCCACATATCCACCCGGTTCCATCTCCGTCACTCACTCTTATGGCAGGCGCCTGGCCTCTGCGGACATGCTGAATAAATCTGCGGAATATTCTTTATTCCTTAAGGTTATATTGTAGCATTATTTCTCCCATTTTCCCATATTTTTTTCATCTTTTTACCATAAAGAACTTGCAGGATAAATCTTAAGTATTTATAATAGAATACACGGTAACTGTTCATTACATCGAAACAGTACCGCAGTAAAAAGACATTACCGCCCGACCCCGGCGGCAAAAAATACAATGCCGGTCTGACGGCAGAATGGAGGAATTTCCAATGGCAAAGAAAGAGATCGACTGGTCCAATATCGGATTCGGTTACATCAAAACTGATTACAGATATGTATCCAACTTCAAAGATGGTTCCTGGGATGAGGGAACTCTTACAACTGATGATATGATCACCTTAAACGAGTGTGCATGTGTATTCCAGTATGCACAGACCTGCTTCGAGGGCTTAAAGGCATACACAACGGAGGACGGCCACATCGTAACCTTCCGCCCGGACTTAAACGCTGAGCGTATGATGAACTCTGCAGCAAGACTTGAGATGCCGCAGTTCCCGAAGGAGCGCTTCATTGACGCGATCACAAAGGTTGTCGCAGCAAATGCAGACTATGTTCCGCCGTATGGTTCCGGCGCAACTCTTTATATCCGTCCGTATATGTTCGGTACAAACCCGGTAATCGGTGTAAAACCGGCAACCGAGTATCAGTTCCGTGCTTTCTGTACACCGGTCGGTCCGTACTTCAAGGGCGGCGCTAAGCCGATCACGATCCGCGTTTCAGACTTTGACCGTGCAGCACCTCACGGAACAGGTCACGTAAAAGCTGGTTTAAACTATGCGATGAGCTTACATGCAATCGTTGATGCTCACAACCAGGGCTTTGCTGAGAATATGTATCTCGACGCTGCTACAAGAACATATGTTGAGGAGACAGGCGGAGCAAACTTCATCTTCGTTACAAAAGACGGCACAGTCGTAACACCGAAGTCCAACTCTATCCTTCCGTCCATCACACGCCGCTCCATCCTTTACGTTGCTGAGCACTATCTCGGCTTAAAGGCTGAGGAGCGTCCGGTTCCGTTCTCTGAGGTTAAAGACTTCGCCGAGTGCGGTCTCTGCGGTACCGCTGCTGTTATCTCTCCGGTCGGCAAGATCGTAGACCACGGCAACGAGATCTGCTTCCCGAGCGGAATGGAGAAGATGGGTCCGGTGATCCAGAAGCTCTACGACACATTAACAGGCATCCAGATGGGCCACATCGAGGCACCGGAAGGCTGGATCCATGTGATCAAATAATTAACCGTGTGAATTGTATCAGAGCAGGATTCCTTTGGGGGAGTCCTGCTTCTTTTTTCTTTAGCAATGATTCGCATGGGAAGAGAATTCCATTTAAGCGATGATACTATTCTGGAACAAATATGTAAAAATTTTGATCTGGATCAGATCACTGCGAGAGAATACATTGATTCTTTTGGGAAATAATTATCCATATTCATCAAAAAGATCCGGGAGACCATCCATGCATGATGGAATCCCGGATCTTTTATTTTTCTTTATTTATGCCGCATGGAATCTCCCATCCCGCCTGCAGATCTCCTCAAACTCCTTAAGCTTCTGCTTTGCCTCCGGACTTAAGTCATCCGGAACCTGGATCCTTACGACGGCGTACTGGTCGCCGTGGATGGACGGATCTTTTAAGGAAACGATACCTTTGCCGCGGAGACGGATCTTTGTGCCGGAGTGGGTTCCGGCTTTGATCTTGCAGACCACATCTCCATATAACGTGTGGACAAGAGTCTCACCGCCGAAGACGGCCGTGGTGAACGGAACTTCCACATCGCTGTAGACGTCCATGCCTTTTCTCGTCCAGCCCGCCTTTTCGCCGACTGTGATCTTAAGAAGCAGATCACCTGCGGCACCACCGCCGGTTCCCGGCATTCCTTTGCCTGCAAGACGGATGCTCTTTCCGGTCTCGATACCTGCCGGGATCTTAACCTTCAACGTCTGCGGCCTGCTGCCCGGCTGGTTCGGATTCTGGATCGTGATGGTCTTTTCGCAGCCATGAACGGCCTCATCGAAGGTTATCTGGACCTCCGCATTCAGATCGCTGCCGCGGTCAGAAAATCCAGAACCGGAAAATCCATTTCCGCCGCCAAAGCCATGGAAGCCGGAACCGCCAAATCCAGCGCTGCCAGTTCTTCCTTTGCCGCCAAACATATTTCCAAACAGATCGCCGAAGATATCATCCCCGTCACCGCCCTCAAAATGGAACTCATGATACGTTCCATCCCCGGAGCGGAAGGATCCGGACCGGTATGCTCCGCCGGCACCGTTTCCGAAGCCGCCGAATCCGCCAAAACCACCGGCACCTGCTCCGGCGCCCTGTCCGTAACCTGCCGTCTCATCAAAAGCAGCATGTCCAAACTGGTCATAAAGCTTCTTCTTCTTCGGATCACTCAAAACGTCGTAAGCCTCATTTACATCCTTAAACATCTGCTCCGCCGTCTTATCGCCAGGATTGGAGTCTGGATGATACTTCTTTGCCAATTTTCTATATGCACGTTTAATTGCCGCAGCATCCGCGTCTCTCGAGATGCCCAGCACATCATAATAATCTCTCTTTGTCGATGACATATTCACCACCTCGCTGTTCTATATGTAATGTAACACATCAAATATTCAATGTCAAGGGAGGTATGTGAATTTTTTGTGATATTTAAAGATCCCGCCGAAACCTTCCTCCGTACAATATCTGTACGTTCTGGCTTTTGGCGGGATCTTTATTTTTCAATATTTGCTTTACTGTTCTGATTATTCCTACTTTTCAAAAATCTGCCGGAATTCCTTTACCTGGGTCCGTCCGATGGGCAGTGCCTCAGCATCATAAAATTTCATTTTTACACAGTACCCGTTATTGTAGCTCACCTGCATCTCCTTCACATAATCCAGATTGATCAGGTAGCTCTTGTGGATCCGGAAGAACCGGCTCTTTTTCAGGTGAGTCTCATAATTGTTCAGTGACTCGTTCTGCAGATAGAAGGATCCGTCCCTCATATGGATCTTGCAGGAACGCTTTTCCGTCTCAATGAATACGATATCTGCCACATCAACGACCTGAAAGCTGGAGCCCGTGTTCACCATGATCTTTCCGATTTCATATCCGGGACCGGCGGCCTTTTCCTTTATGTGTTCATGAACCCGCTCCATCGCCCGTTTGACGCGTTCATAGTCAAAGGGTTTTAAGAGATAATCCACCGCCCCGATCTCAAAGGCCTTTACCGCGTATTCCTGGAACGCAGTGGCAAAGATGATCAGCGTGTCCGGCTGCTTTCTCTTTATCATGGATGCCAGCGTAGTGCCGTTCATGCCGCCCAGATTGATATCCACAAAACACACATCAAAGGTCTCATTCTCCAGCATTGCAAGAAATTCTTCGCTCCCGTCGGCCTCCGCGATCTCCGCATCCGGCTCACACTGCTCCACCAGATATTTAAGTTCGCTTCTTGCCGGGCGCTCATCGTCAACTACTGCTATTCTCATACCTCATGCCTCCCTTGTTCTGTCAAAAACGCCGCTGTTCCAAACAGCAGGCTGCTGTCATCTGTTCTTTCAGAAGATCGTCAGCCTGGCGTTTTCTCCTGCTGCGCGCTTCCAGCCGCGCTGTCCGGAATGTTCATCCGCACGTCCGTCCCTTCTTCACTTGTCACGATCTGGAGTCCGTAGGACTTTCCGTATAAGGAGATCAGTCTCTGCTGCACGTTCATCATTCCGATTCCTGTATGTTCCACTTTTTCCCCGCCGTACAGGCTCTGGACGATCCGGTAGTCCATTCCCGGTCCGTTGTCGATCACGTCGATCCTCGTGGACCGTTCCTCCCGTTTTACGTTTACGATGACCTTTCCGACTCCTTTTTCCCTCTGCATTGCCCCGTGATGGACCGCATTCTCCACGATGGGCTGTAAGATCAGGTTCGGCACGCAGCTTCGCAGCGCCTCCGGATCCGCATTGATCTCGATCGAGAGACGTTTTTCAAACCGCGCCTCCTCAAGCATCGTATAGGCTTTTACATGCTCTAACTCCGTGTCCAGCGTTACCATATAATCGGTATCCTCCAGCATGCTGCGGAAATAGGAGCTCAGTGCCAGCAAGAGCTCCCTCGCCTTCTCCGGCTTTTCCCGGCAGAAGTAGGAGATCGTATTTAAAGAATTGAACAGGAAGTGCGGATTGATCTGGGACTGCAGGGTCCGAAGCTCCGCTTTTCTCAGCTCTTCCTTCTGTTTCTCCATCTCCGAGAGCTTGATCTGCATCGCGAAGTGATTCGCCAGTCCCGTGACAAATTCAATATCCGCCCGATAGGAATAGGCATTTTTCTTCACCAGCATCACAAGCGCCAGAACCTTTCCTTCATCGAGGAGAATCGGTGCGGAGATGATCACATTCTCCTTATAAAGAGGATAAAATCCGTCCTCCGGTAAAGGCACGCGGCTGATCCTCGTCGTCTTGAAGGTCTTTGTCGCGGATAAAAGTCTCGGATAATTGTTCTCTGTGAGAACGATACTGGAAAATGCCCCGCTCCTTGCCAGAAATTTCATGTCATCGATCAGTGCCGCACCCTGACAGTGGTACTCTTCCATAATAATGTCGATGATCTTTCCCGCCGTCTTCCGGTCATTCTCCACAGAGCCAAGATACGGGGTACACCGCTCGGCGGTTCTCATTGCGAGGGAGACCTTGGACGCAACCTTCAAGTCCTCCGTGTTGAAGATCGATTTAAAAACATTAAAGAAGATCACCATGCCGACGGAATTGATGATCACCATCGGAACGATCACGATCTTTACGATCTCAACGGCCGCATCAAACGGTCGGGTGAGCAGCAGGATCAGAACAATATGGATCATCTCGGAAATGAACGTGACTCCCAGCAGAAATGTATTCGAGTTCTGGCGGTTTTCCTTCTTCTTCCAGCCGATAAAGGAACCGATGATCCCGTGGATGATCGCGGAGAGCACACAGGCCACCGTGGAGATCCTTTCTGGAAAGATCAGATACCGATGGGCCGCCGCGATCACTGTCGTGATAAAGCCGGAGACAGGACCGCCAAGAAATCCGGCGGACAGAACACCGATCACCCGGGCATTCGGCAGCGCCCCTGTCACCTGGATCCCGATGTAATCAGAGATGATGCAGAAGACGCCGAAGATCACGCCGAGAAGCACCTTTTCCCAGATCCTCTGCCAGACACTCTCCCCTCTTCCTTCCTCACTTCCGCCCTCTTCATTTAAGAGAAGTCTCTGGACAAAGTCCATCTTCGTCATCATGAAGGCGAGCACTACCAATAGGCAGATGTTAAAGCAGATACTGTAAATAACATCAAGCAGCATGTTGTTTCCTCCTGTCTCTGACGATCCCTGTTTTTCTATATCTGTCCGCAGTTGTTATTGCAATCTGCGCAAAACCTCCATTTCGGAATGTCTGCGCTTCCATCTGCGCATGGCATGGATCACAACTGTCTGACGCCTGACCTGGCGTATTCTAACAGACACATATAGAAAAACAGGGACCGCCGCAGTAAATTATCTGCAGCAGTCCCTGTGTGTTCACCGGTTATCTATGAAGGTCTACGCTGCCGCCGGTGCACTCTTCTTTGCAGCTGCTTTCTGGAATACGAATACAACTGCACAGATCACGATACCTGCGATATCTGTCACAAGACCGCTGTCGATCAGGAGATAAGCGCCAATGATGCTGGCAATTCTCAATACGATGTTGACCTTTGTGAACAGGAAACCTTCGACTGCTGTACTGATTAAGAATACACCAACTGCAGCAGTTACTGCAACCTGAATCGCTTTTGCAAGCGGAGTATCAAGCAGCAGAAGGTCTGTATTGTATACAAACATGTACGGAAGAATGAATCCTGCAAGCGCAAGCTTTACGGATGCCCATCCTGTCTTCATCGGACTTCCGCCTGCGATACCTGCTGCCGCAAAGGCTGCAAGGGCAACCGGCGGTGTCAGGTTTGCGAACATTGCGAAGTAGAAACAGAACATGTGGGCAACCAGGGCCGGGATACCAAGCTGTACCAGAGCCGGAGCTGCGATCGTGGAGGTAATGATATAGGACGGGATACTCGGAAGACCCATACCTAAGATCATGCAGGTGATCATTGTGAATACCAGTGTGAACATCAGGCTCTTTCCGCCGATGCTGATGATGGTATTTGCCATATTCAGGGCGAAACCTGTGATTGAGCAGGAACCAACGATGATACCAACGCAGGCGCAGGCGATCGCTACGGATACGGTAGACTTCGCGCTCGCTACCATCGCATCAAGAATATCCTGGAAGGTCATTCTCGTATTCTTTCTGCACTGCGCCACGATGATCGTGAATACGATCGTATAGAACGCAGCCATGATAACCGTCTTTCCGGAGAAGAACAGCATGTAAACGAGGAAGATGATCGGGAGTGCCAGATGACCGTACTCCTTCATGACCTGGGACATCTTCGGAAGCTGATCCTTCGGGGTTCCCTGCATTCCCATCTTCTCAGCCCTCATCTGGATCTGGAACAGGATGCCCATGTAGTAGATGACTGCCGGGATAATCGCGGATAAAAGAAGTTCGTTGTACTTCATGCCAAGAGTATCTGCCATGATAAATGCGGCAGCACCCATAACCGGCGGCATCAGCTGTCCGCCGACAGAACCGGTCGCAACAACGGCGCCTGCGAATTCGTCGTCATAGCCGGATTTTTTCATAAGCGGGATCGTGAAGGAACCGGTCGTAACAACGACGGCTACGGCTGCACCGTTGATCATTCCGAGAAGACCGGAAGCAACGACTGCTACCTTTGCCGGGCCGCCCTTTGTGCCGCCCGCGATGGCGTTCGCGAAGTCGTTGAAGAACTGACCCATGCCACACTTGTTCATGACTTCACCGAAGGCGATAAAGAGGAAGATGTAGGTGGACGCGACGTTGACCGACGATCCGTAAATACCTTCCGTGTTCGAGAAGAAGTGGCTCATTAACTTCTGCCATGTATATCCTCTGTGGAGGAAGATGCCCGGGACATCGATCGGGATGAGTCCCTGCTTCGTGCCCATTAAGCTGTAGATCATAAAGATAATGGAGATGATCGGGAGAGCCATGCCGCAGACACGTCTCGTTGCCTCCAGAACGACCAGGGTTAACAGGGTACCGATCACGACATCCATCATGTCCGGCTTTCCGGCACGGTTGATGATGTTTACATAATCTACGCACATATAGATCGGAACTGCGGCTGACAATGCGATAAATACATAATCATACCATGCGATCACTTTGCGGCTCGCTTTTTTCGTAGCCGGATAAAGCATGAAGGCAAGAATCAGGATCATGCCGACATGGATGGAACGATGTTTTAATGTTTCCGGCATGTAAAGACCGGATGCGAAAACCAGATGATATAAGGTAACGATGATCGCGAATACCCGGTAAGCTTTCTTTAATACCGGGGACCCGAACTTTCTCGTCTTGCTCTCTTTATCAAACTGCTCGAGGAGTTTCTGTTTTTCTTCCTCGCTCATCTCTGCTTCCGCTGTACTGGGGACGATGTTTTTCTCTTTTTCGCTCATACAGATTTCCCTTCCTTCGTTGTCAGAGTTGTTGTCGGTGTTTCTTCAGCAGTTTCCTTTTCTTATTTTTCAAAACCATTCCGGATCCTCAGCACCATTTTTACGTGATGCGGCATGTCAGAACCCTGAATCAGGAGCTCGCCATTCACCTTGATGTTCTTCAGGGCTGTCTGGGAATTGATCCAGTTGAACTGCGGAAAGACGCTTTCGATCTCATCCATGTAGACGAGTCCGTCTTCGTAGCGGTATTTGCAGTCCATCTCTGCCGGAATTCCGGCACCGAAGCCCGCGACCGCGATGGTGTGGAGAATGAAGCTTCCGTCTTTCTGTATCTCGTAATACTCGTACCACGGAATATGCTCAAAGGAATGTTCCCACTGGAAGGAAAGCTCGTCACCGGTCTTTACCGGAATCTCCCGGTAAACATTTCCGGTTTCAAGCTCTTCGATCACCAGAATTTTTTTCTGCTGCCGTGCGAACACGGCAGCAGAGATTGCTGTGATTACCAGAAGAACCGGAATCAGGATTTTTAATTTAGTTCTCAGGAGTCTCATAACCGTGATCCTGCCACCACTTCGCAGCACCGTCATGAAGCGGGATCTTTACATCGTCAACACCGAAGGAAACATCGATGTTCTTGTCTGCTGTGTTGTGGGATGCCTTGATGGTAGCGATTCCATCGTCGGAGAAGATACAGTCAAGCATATCGTAGACCATGTCATCGGATACGTCCTTATTTACAAGCATGATATTGTAAACGAATACGCTCTCCACGTCCTCTTTGTTGTTGTATGTATTGGCCGGGATCGTGCTTGCGGAGAAGAACGGATACTTCTCGATCAGGTTGTCTCTGCCTTCGCCGTCGATTGGAACAATCACCATATCGTAGCTGAATGCCAGCTCGCTGACGGTTGCGTTCGGAAGACCGGAGGTAACGAATGCCGCGTCGCACTGACCGTTTTTCATCTGGTCGATCGCTTCACCGTAGGATAAGTAGTCAACATCACTATCCTCATATGTCATGCCGTATGCTTCATAGATCATTCTCGCATTTAACTCAACACCGGAGTTCGGAGCACCGATACCGACTCTCTTGCCCTTTAAGTCCTCAACGCTCTTGATGCCTGTGCTTGCCACGGTTACGAGCTGTACGTAGTTCGGCCAGAGTCTCATCATGGCTCTCAGATCCGGCTCTGCCTTCTCAAACGCACCAAAGCCCTCATAAGCCTGTACGACGGAGTCCTGCATTGCGATCGCAAGCTCTGCCTCACCGTTTAAGATCAGGTTGATGTTCTCAACGGAAGCGCCGGTTGCCTGTGCGGATGTCTTATATCCTGCATTTCCTAATGCGGTTGCAAATGCGCCGCCGATCGGGTAGTAGATACCACTCGTAGGACCGGTTGCGACTGTGACAAACTCTTTCGCCCTGTCAATGCTCACGGACGTGCTGCCTGCCTCTGCGCTGGAACCATCCGCCGCTTTCTCAGTTACGGCTGCCGCTGTTGTGTCAGCAGCTGCTGTTGTAGATGTACTGCCGGAGCTGCTGCCGCATCCTGCAAGAGCTGCTGTCATTGTAAGTGCCATAGCTGCTGCTGTGATTCTTTTCACTAATCTCATACTGTTTACCTCTCCTTCTTTTTGTTTACCCGTAACGATCCGGTCCCACCCGGATCATTACATACCCACTTTTCAAATGCTTCATATTCTTTATAAATATTTCACATTTCATGTCTAAATTTTAACGTAAACGTAACCCTGATACAATGGGGTTCGTGCAAACTGCACAAAATCGTGTATGAATGGTAAAAATTGATGTGTGAAATGCAGGAATAAGACTGTTTTCCTGTGAATCTATATGATATTATTTTAACAATCCTTTGTGCGCCTTTGCGATTGATCGATGAATTCGCTTGACCGGCAGGAATTGATCGTTCCCGTTAATATATCGCTTTAAATTTTTAAACTTTAACGCGCGTAAGTGTTGACTTTTTTCTCTCCTGTCTTTATACTATGGACATAGCTGATCACGCTTCGCAGGCTTTGCCGATTTGGAATGCAAAGCACCGGCATTCTTTCTGCGAGATGCGCGTTATATAATGCATGACCGGATATTACATCAATCATATAGAAACAGGGGAGTAACCGCTTATGGGAGCAATTGTAAAAGTAAGAAATGTAAAATTGGGAGACGGAATGCCGAAGATCTGCATTCCGGTTACGGATACAAATCTTGATGACCTGAAAAAATCTGTAAATCTGATCCGGAATACTCCGTTCGACCTGATCGAATGGCGCGCGGACTTCTACACCGGTATGGAAGATCCCGAAGTCCGGATCAAGGCAATGACTTTATTTCGAAATGCTTTAGGGAATATTCCGGTGCTCTTCACGATCCGTACCAGCGTGGAAGGCGGAATGATGGAGATTGATACGGAGACCTACACAAAGACGATCCTCGCTGTGATCGACAGCGGTCTCATCGACCTCGTTGACGTGGAACTCTCCCGCGGGGAAGAGACGATGAAAACGATCGTTGCGGCAGCCCACCGGGTCGGTGTGAAGGTCGTCGCTTCCCGCCACGACTTTACCGCAACGCCGGATAAGAACATCATCATAAGCAACCTCTGCCTGATGCAGTCCCTGGGCGCTGATATCGTGAAATTCGCAGTGATGCCGCAGTGTGAGCGGGATGTCCTGACACTGCTTGATGCCACACTGACCATGAAGGAGGAGCACAGTGATACCCCGGTGATCACCATGTCCATGAGCCCCACCGGCGTCATCAGCCGTATCTGCGGTCAGCTCGTCGGCTCCTGCGTGACCTTCGGAACCGCCGGAAAAGCATCTGCGCCGGGACAGATTCCGGCAAACCTGTTAAGCACGTTCTTAAAGACTCTGGCGTAAGGTCAGCAGTCCGCGACCTTATCCCTTGATTTTTCGCAGCCTGTATCTATTCCAGTTACTGTTTGCGCAATACGTGAACAGCAACCTATTCCACTGGACACAGGCTGTTTTTTTATGCTTATAATATTAAACGAAAAACTCCCTCTCACCGGATCATGGCACATCCGGCGATTGGGAGTTTTTCTCAGATTTTTTAAATGGGGTTATTTATCTATAGGTGGGTACTCAACTATGAGGATGAAATTTTTCTGTCCCGTCTTCCGCGCATTTCTTTGCGCAACTGGACATTTGTCATAACCGTAACTGTGAGGGTATCAACAGTTGCCGATTATTTCGTATTGTGGGACTTGGAGTGGCTCGGAGCAACGTAGCGTCCGTTCTCTTTCCGTACCAGCTTACCTTCTTTTACAAGCCCGTTCGGGCTGTAGATATCGTTGATGTTCCAGCATCCCGGTGTCGGAACGACGATGTTCTCCATCGGTGCCTCTACGAGGAACGGTCTGCCCTCTTTGTTTGTCTGAAGCGCTTTCTCAAGAGCTCCCTTGAACTCTTCCGCGGACTGCACACAGATGGATTCCATTCCATAAGCCTGTGCAACGGCTGACCATCTTGGTGTATAGGAATCTCCGTTCGGTGTGTGGAATACCGTGCCGAATTTATGATGATAGTTTGCGTTCTCAAGACCGGCAATGGTTCCGAAGGCGGAGTTGTTCATAACGACCCATGTACACGGGATTCCATCCTGAACGGCTGTCGCAAGGCAGGAAGGCTGTACGCCGAATCCGCCGTCACCTGTCAGTGTCAGGCAGATCTTATCCGGAACACCGAGCTTTCCGCCAAGGACTGCGGATGCGCCAAAGCCCATATTCGCGAGACCGGAGGTATGGTGGATCGTTCCCGGTACAGTGATATCAAACTGCTGGGCAACACCATTCTTGTTCCAGCCTACGTCTGTAAAGATATAAGCATGTATCAACGACCGTGGTCGATGAGCTGGAACGAGTATTAAAACCAGGTGGATATTGGTTTATTAAGATGAATCCTTACTATTCCAAAGAAGAGCTGGAAAGCTTTGGCTATAGAAATGCAGGTCATAACATTTATGAAGAAGACCATGTTATGAAATTGTGACAGGCAACAACCACTTATTGGAAAAACAAATTTGCCCGCTTTGGAAAAGAACTTATTTATCTGGAATTTGAATATCCGTGGCAAGAAGGTATGAACCGTCTGTTTGTCTATCGCAAAGAGGAGGAGGAACTGTTATGAAAGAAAACAGAAAGCTTTTAAAAGAAGTGCTCAAAGACATCCGACACGATATGACCGACGATGAAGTACTAAATCTGCTGGCGGACAGTAAGATTTCTGTTAACCCTGAAAGCGCAAAGGAAAAATATACACTTGGTCAGCGCGCAGCGGATACCATTGCAAAATTCGCCGGCAGCTGGGCATTCATCTTTTGCTTTACGGGTATACTCATTCTCTGGATGGTCATCAATACTGTTTTGGCATCTAAAGCATTTGATCCCTACCCGTTTATTTTACTGAATCTGGTACTTTCCTGTGTAGCAGCAATTCAGGCACCGCTTATCATGATGAGTCAGAACCGTCAGGAGGAAAAGGATCGCCGAAGAGCTGAAAACGATTACAAGGTCAATTTGAAAACCGAGATCATGATTGAGGATCTGTACGATAAGGTCAATGCAATTCTTGCAAAACAATCTATACTTGAAAAACATCTGCAAATAGAAAATAAGAAGGATTTTAAAAAGCCGCAATAAGGAGTGTGAACAGATCTACATACCATCCCAGGTAGAATATACGAACATATAGATAATTCCAGCTTAATTTACTCTAAAATAAGTCAACCGATAAAAAATCAAGTCCAGACAACTGCAACCTGTTGTCTGGACTCTCCTAAAAGACAAACTATGGGATTTGTCTTTTGAGGGCATTAAATTGTCATTCCAAGTATTTTGGGAAGTGTAATACTGATGGCTGGTACATATGCTACTACCAAAGTTACGATGAACATTAAAGCAATATATGGCATCAATTTTTTTGTCGTTGGACCAATAGATTTCTCACCCGCAATCTGGCTGGCTATATACAATGTTCCAGCAAATGGTGGGGTAACCATTCCCACTGCAATGTTCATGATCATAAATACACCAACTGCAACTGTACTCATCCCTAGAGATTTTGTAATTGGTATAATAATCGGGCACGTAAGAAGTATGATCGATGTTGGATCAATTACACATCCTAACGCAAACAGTAATATATTAATAATTGTTAAAATTGCAAATTTACTACTAAAACCGGCCAAAACAGCTGCTGAAATTCTCTGTGCTAATCCACTGCTAGATACAAACCAAGCCATAGCAGTTGCTAAGCAGACAATTGTAAGCATAGAACTTATCCTAATACTGATCTCACACATGCTTTTCCAAATCTGTTTCCATGTCAATGTTCTATAAATCAAACAACCAACTACCAAAGAATATACGCATGCTACAGCTGCAGCCTCCGTTGGAGTAAAGAATCCACCATAAATTCCACCTAAAATTATCACCGGCATTCCCAGCGCAAATATTGCTTCCCAAAATGTCGCTATTGCTTCTTTAAAAGATAATTTTTCGACAGAGCTAATTTCTGTTTTCCCATAGCGGAATGCATGCATGAAGCAAAAACATATTGCCATAAGAATTCCCGGAATTACTCCTCCCATAAACAATGAGCCAACCGAAACAGATGCCGTCGTTGCAAACACAACCATCGGAATGCTAGGTGGAATTATAATTCCTAAGGAAGCTGACGAAGCGTTAATTGCTGCTGCATCTTCGCCTTTGTATCCTACCTCTTTCATTGACTCAGTCATGATTCCACCAATTGCAGCTGCTGTTGCAGGCGCTGAACCAGAAATTGCTCCAAAAAAGGCGCTCGAAATAGTTGTTATACACGCAGATGCAGCTGGCAACTTTCTGAAACACATTCTCATAAATTTGACTAATCTTTTCGAAATTCCGCTAATTTCCATTAGTTCACCAGATAAAGTAAACAACGGCAATGCCAATAGTGGAAAACTGTCAAGAGACGTAAACATTTTTTGTGTAATCGCTGGAAGAGCATTCACGTCTCCAGCTGTTAACATACCTAAAATTGTTGCCAAACCTACTGCTACAGCAATGGGGGTTCCAAAAACCAAGAAGAAAACAAGCGTCCCAAATAACACAATCCCAAAGAACATGCTAATTCCCTCCTGTTTCCATTTTTTTATGAATTTCTGACATTTGCTTCCAAAAAAGTGCTATATAATGTAACAGAAGCAGAATGCAGCCAATCGGTACACAACTATACATAAACCACATTGGTAGTTTTAGAGAGGGACTAGTCTGTCCCATCTGCATTTGACGCATCATTAAATCCCATCCATAAATAACTGCAAAAATACAAAATAACACAACTAAGCTCAGACGAATGATTGCAAAAATTCTTTGTCCTCTTAATGAGAGTTTCTCACTGACAATGTCGATGCTAAACATTTGACCTCGATATGCACTAAGACCTGCCAAGAGAAAAACTGACCAAATCAAGCAATATCTAGAAGCCTCATCACTCCATGCCATATTATACAATTTTGTATATCGTCCAATCGTAGCAAAAAATACCAGACACAGCATTAGAAGTAGCAATCCGCCGCCTATCCATTTTTCTATCTGAAAAATCCATTTGTTTAAACGCTTCATATACTCGCCTCCCACTTTATTGCCCGCGAAGCGCATTTACAAATTCCATGTTAAGCTTATTCTCATAATCATCCACAACAAATTTACAAGCTTCTGCCCATTCATTCATATCTACTTCCGTTACAGTTCCTCCATTTTCAATCCAATCTTCATAAGAAGCCTCCTCTTCTTCCAAAACAAGTTTCCGTTCATAATCTCTTGCTTCAGCATCAGCTTCCAAAATCCACTGCTGATATTCATCTGGCAGCTTATCAAAGAAATTGCGATTGATCATACTTACTGTTGCGCTATATACATGATGAGTTTTGGTACAATTTTTATCTGCTTCATAGTATTTTCCTGTAACAGTAGGACCAATTGGATTGTCATGTCCATCAATTGTTCCCTGCTGTAAAGCTGTAAAAACTTCACCTATTGACATCGGAGTTGCGTAAGCACCTAATCCATTAAAGAGCGAAATATATACGTCGTTTTCCATGACTCGAATTTTAAGTCCTTTTAGATCTTCCGGATGCTTAATAATTTTTTTTGTGTTATAAAGATCTCTGAAACCTAATTCCCAAAAGCTTATTGCATAAATTCCAGAATTTTCCAAACTGTCTAATACTTCACGTCCCATCTCACTATCCAACACTTGATATGCAGTTTCACGATCCGTTACAACATATGGAAGATCTAATGCCATAAATTTATCTGAAAAATTAGCAATCGGTCCTGTTGCAATATTACACATTTCAAATGTGCCAAGCCCTACTCCTTCAATTGTCTCTCTGTCACCACCAAGTACGCCTCCAGCGCATAACTCTACTTGAATCTTCCCATCACTTTTCTCATCTAATAGCTTGCCGAAGTATTCAACCCCCTGTCCAAGAGCAGAATCTGCAGTTGCTCCAATACCAACTCGCAATTTCACAGTTTCTCCATTATTTGTTTCTTCTTTTACGGCAGATGCAGTTGTTTCTTCTGTATTTTTTCCACAACCTGCTGTAATTAATGCAATTGTTAATAAAGCTGCTACTGTAATTTTCTTCTTCATGCGGTACCTCCTCCAAAATTTTATGATTCAATTGTATTTCTTACTTACGGAGTAAAAAGACTTCCATCTGTATGGCGAAACTGAGTCCATTCTACAATACCATCCTGATGTGGATATTTTTTTGCATTTACTTCATTAAATTCTATTCCGAATCCTGGCTTATCATTTACATATGCATAACCATTTTTTACCTTCGGTATTCCTTCAAATACTTCATGCACAGAATCTGCAAATTCTGACCATTCCTGGATTCCAAAATTAGGACTAACCAAATCCATATGCATCTGAGCAACATGTCCAACTGGATTCATATCTGTCGGACCATGCCAAGCAGTACGAACACCAAAAGCTTCGCTAAAATGAGCAAGTTTTATTGCAGGTGTGAACCCACCAATCATACTAAAATGCACTCTAATAAAATCGATCAAATGCTCAGAAATTAAACGTTTCCACTCTAAAGGATTCGTACACAGTTCACCATGAGCAATTGGTGTTGTGCATACATTTTTAATTATTTTATAATAATCACTATATTCCGGAGATAATAAATCCTCCAAAAAGAATAATTTCATCGGTTCCAATTCCTTTGCAAGACTAATTGCATCTGATACCGGAATGCGTTCATGTACATCATGAATTAGTTCTGGTTCAAATCCCAATTTGCTTCTTGCGTCTCCAAACAGTCCTATTATTTCTTGTATATAAGCGTGCGGATCCTGATAAAATCCCTTTTTGGCTCCATCAGGTCTCCAATCACGCTGACACTGTGAATATCCTTGCATTGGAAAATACTGTAATCTAATATAATGAAATCCCTCTTCTATTCGTTTTGACGCTTTTTCTAGAATATCATCTCTGCTTTCACCATTCGCATAGCAATATAGAGCCACTGCTTCACGGGACTTTCCTCCAATCAAATCATATACCGGAAGATTTGCAATTTTTCCTTTAATATCCCATAATGCCATATCTACTCCACTTACAGCATTATTTACCACCGGGCCATTTCTCCAGTATCCATTGTTATTCATCAAATTCCAAAGTTCCTGAGTTTCCATAACATTTCTACCCAAAATCAATGGCTTTATATATTCTTCGATGACCGTGACAACCGCTTTACATCTTTGAGTATAAGTTGCACATCCCAAGCCATAGAGCCCCGGCTGATTTGTATCAACGCGCACAACAATCAGATTAATTCCATCTGGACATGTGATATAAGTATTGATATTCGTAATTTTAATCAATTTAACCACCTCTTTAATTATATTTATTATTATGCGTGTATCTATGGCCACTCGAACCGCACTAATAATCTGCTAATTGTTTTTCATTTTCTTGGTGTTTTTGGAAAAAATATTCGATTCTTTCCTTGTTTCTCTGTAGGAACTTATTCTGTTCCTCCATAGCATCTCCTCGTTTTTCAAACAATGCATCTAATAATTTTTTATGACCTAATAAGCATTCATCAAAATGCATTTTAACTTTAACAGTGTCTGGGTAATCCCTCATCAACAGTTTATTTGTCTCAAGAAGTACTCGATAATATTCTTCTTGAAAGATTCTCATTATTTGTACAAAATGTGTATTATTACTAGCTACAATTATCGCAGTATGAAACATCATATCATATTGAGTTAGTTTTTTATAATCTAATTGACTCGCTGCTTCTTCCATGCCACGATATGCAGTAAAAATCGCTTCGCAATCTCCCACCATTCCATTCTCGACAATATTTTGAACTGCCGTTTTTTCAATTGCCTCTCTCAATTGACAAATTTCCTTATATTCTTTTGCTGTCAGATTGATTGTATCTGAAAAGCCCGTATAGTCAAACAAATCTTCATTCGGACACACAAATGTCCCTTTACCATGCTTTGATTCCACTAATCCAATAGAACGAAGTCGTTGTAATGCAGCTCGAATCGTTACGCGACTCACATTAAGTTCTTTACTTAATTCATTTTCTGTTGGAAGTTTATCTCCACTCTTCCAAACACCTGCCTTTATATTGTCCAACAATTGTTTATAGACAATATCATCTCTCCTTGTATTCGCAATTGGTTGCATCATTGCTCCTCCTCATTAGATTCTCCCCGCCCCATATACGTCAAGAATCCGTAAAAATTACTTGATATTCGTTGTATGTTGTCTGTTGTAATACAACAATAACTCGTCATCTCTTTTTTGTCAATTCTATTTTTATTTTTCAGCATTTTACCGATTTATATTATGCATAATTCACAAAATCTGTCTGCATGTTAGGATTTATGTAGCTCAGTATGCGCTATTGTGCTTTGGAATGTTTTAAAAAATTCGATTTCCGAAGCAAAGCAATCGCCTATATATACCTGATTTCCCCTATGTACTCATAATAAGTGTGACAATTGTTTTGATGAATGGCAGGTTCCCAAATGAAAAACATGATTAAAGAAAAATAGTAAATCTGCTCTTAGCATGTTAACAGTAACTGTTGTATATAAAATAAATAAGGATGAACAGTAAAAAATAGCAGAACAGCTTATGAGAGATCTCATGCTGTCTGCTATTTTTTGCCGTGACTCATCGTCCCAACATATTTTCGATAAAGATCCCATACCCCCTCGTCGGATCGTTGATAAACACATGGGTCACAGCCCCGATAAGTTTTCCGTCCTGGATAATTGGTGAACCGCTCATACCTTGAACAATGCCGCTTGTCAAATTTAAAAGTTCCTCATCTACAACACGGAGAACCAGGCCTTTATTTTTCTGAATGCTGCCGTAATCCACCTTCTGAATTTCGATCTCATAATCTTTTACTTCCCCGGACACATTGCTTCGGATGTACGCAGTTCCCTTGTGAGTATCCTGCCGGAAGCCGACGGGAATCGCATCGGTTTTTATTGAATCCAGAAAATGCTGGTTTACGGTTCCGTATATTCCTTCTGTCGTATTCTCCTTCACTTCCCCCAGTTTTGTTCCTTTTCCGTAATAGATTACTCCCGACATGACTCCCGGCTTTCCGGTCTGGCCTTTTTCGATCCCGAGGATCTGGGTCTCATAGAGTTCCCCACCTTCAATATCCACCAGTTCCCCGGTATCACTGTCACTGATTCCATGCCCAAGAGCACCAAAATTTCCGTTCATATCCACATAAGTCATGGTTCCGATTCCCTGAGTATCATCCCTGACCCAGGCACCAAGCTTATAGCTTCCGTCTTCCGCAAGAACCGGTGTCATATCGACCTCAATCCTGCGACCATCACGCCGGATTCCGAGCGCCAGCGTCTTTCCGTCTGACGCGCTCACCGCGTCCACCAGATCATTTTTATCTTCCAGATCTTCTCCGTCCACCGTCTGGATATAGTCTCCGGACTTTAAGAGCCCGTAAGCAGGTTCCACAACGTTTCCCGTATCATTTGTGATCTGCCCTGTCCCGATCACCATAACGCCCTTTGATTTTAAATAGATTCCCACCGGCATTCCACAGGGGATCGCATAAGATCCATCCACCACCTCCACCTGAATGTCTTTCATCCGAATAAGTCCCAGAAACTTCATTCCGACCCGGTAGCTTCCCTCATTTTTCCCATACATAGAGACTGCATCCGGGCGTTCGATCCGGATCATTCCTTGCGGGATTTCTGAAGCATTCTTCAGGACAACCTCCTCGCTGTCACTCTCAAAGGTCACTCCGGGAGGAAGAGCGAAATGAAAGACTTCTTCCTCATTGACCACCAGATTCAGCCGATCCGGCACTGCATACCGGATATAGACCCAGGAAAATCCGATTGTAAAGACGAGAGAAATCCAGAATATCCGGATCAGGATCCGTCGAAACGATTCTTTTTTCATCATGGCAGCTCCTCCTTTATTCGTTCTTTATCTGCAACGCCGCTGTCGCGCCTGCACTGCAGTTTTCCGAAGCTGCCGCTTCCCTTTTATCGTTTCCACTTTGTCAGACAGTCATTCCCAGCCGTCACAGAAACTGTTATAAAAAAAGGAGAGGCAGCTTTTTTGCTCCTCTCCTATTATGTGATGCTTTCTTATTTTCACCCTGTCAGTTTTTTCTCATTCTGCCGATTCATCCCGCTGTTTGAAGTACAGCTCTGTGATTCTTCGTCTCCTCTGCCAGACGTTTCATCTCCTCGGCATTTTCCCGTACTTTTTCCGTAATCTCAGCTCCGCCTAAGAGTCTTGCGAGTTCATCCACCTCATCCTTCTCTGTTAGTTTTCTGATTTTCGTCGCAGTCACACCATTCTCCACAGATTTTTTTATTTCAAAGTGCGTATCCGCCATTGCCGCGATCTGCGGAAGGTGGGTAATGCAGAGTACCTGATGCTTTTTTCCGATATAGGACAGGCGCTCCGATACCTTCTGGGCAGTCCGTCCACTGATACCCGTATCGATCTCATCGAAGATCAGAGTTGGAATATCGTCCGTGTCCGCAAGGACCGTCTTGATCGCCAGCATAATTCTTGAAAGTTCACCGCCGGAAGCAACTTCCCCCAGCGGCCTTGGCGGAATACTTCCCGGATTTGTGGAGATCAAAAATTCCACCTCGTCGGAGCCGGCTGCCGTAAAGTGATCGGTCCGGTGTACATCTACCCGAAATTCCACATGAAGAAAGTTCAGATCCTCAAGCTCCTCCGTGATCCGGTTCTCCAGAATCTTTGCTGCTTTTTCTCTCTCCTTCGAGAGCCGTCCGCAGAGAAGTCCCAGAACCCGCTTCTGCTCCTCAAACTCGGCTTTTGCGGTAAACGCCAGTTCCTCATAGTTTTCCAGTTCCTCAAGTCGTTTTTTCTTTTCTTCCAGACTCTTTAAGACAGCTTCCTCGCTGTTTCCGTATTTTGCCATAATTCCACGGACAAGATCCAGACGTTCTTCCGTCTTTTTAAAATCTTCCCCTGAAAACTCCATCTCATCCATATAGTCTGAGATCGACCTGCAGATATCCGATAAAATACTTTCCGCGTCAGAAAGCCCCGCAGCGATCCCGGACAGTCTTTCATCGTAGGATGCCACACTTTCCATCTCACGGTACGCACGCCCGATCGCGTCCCCATCTACCGCCTGATAAGCTCCCTGTAAGCTTTCCATAATTTTTTGACTATGGGAAAATTTACGGAATTTCGCCGCAAGTTCTTCCTCTTCGCCCGGTTTTAATGCAGAATCCTCAATCTCATCGATCTCGAATCTCACGAAATCAAGTTCCCGCTTCCGGCTTTCCTCATCCAGAGAGAATCCGTCAAGCTTTCCCTTTAATTCCAGATATCTCCGGTAACTCTCTGCCACATTTCTTTTTAAGCTTCCTGTCTCTCTCCAGGAATATTCATCAAGAATCTCCAGATGTTTCTGCTTATGAAGGAGAGACTGATGTTCATGCTGTCCATGGATATCGAGAAGCTTTCCGGTCACGGCTTTTAAGCGCGCCGTCGTCACTGTCTCGTCATTGATCCGGCTGATGCTTCTCGTCTGGGTGATCTTTTTTGAGATGATCAAAAGACCATCTTCATCCGGATACACATCCATTTTCTTTAATTCTTCCCGTTTTTTCTCGTCATCAACCGAAAAAATAAGCTCAATATACGCATACTCTTCCCCACATCTGATCATATCCCTTGACGCTTTCGCGCCCAGCGCCAGGGCAACAGAGCCAATGATAATCGACTTTCCAGCTCCGGTCTCACCGGTCAGGATATTTAAACCGTTTCCAAACTCCACGTCAGCCTGCTCAATCAGAGCAAGATTTTTTACATGTAAACCAACAAGCATCCTGTTCCCTCGCTTTCCCTCTATGAAAATAAAACATTTGTTCGATTTTGTAAAACGAGTATAGCACACATACATTCGATTGTCCAGTATTTTTCGAACAGTTGTTCTCTTTTTTCTGTTCTGTTTCCTAAAAAAATCCCTGCATAGCAAAACAAGGTAATTATCCCGTTTCTGCTCCGCAGGGCTCAATATTTCTGCAATATTCTGCCTTAAACCAAAAGGTCCAAAGCCTATTTTCCTCCGTAACTGTTCAGTAAACAGTTACGCGCAAAAATCCATTCCAAATCGGCTGTGCCGATAGGATTTTTGCCTTCTATTCTAAGTTTTCTTACGGTCAGCGCAGTAAATGCGCAGACCTACTGAACAGTTACTTTCCTTCAATGATCTTCTTCAGCTTATCCATCAGAATGATCGTGTCATCCACGGTCCGCACCGCGCACATGATCGTATTGTCTCCGGCCACACAGCCGACGATCTCATGAAAACCGATCACATCCAGTGCCTCAGCGACTGCCATCGCCATACCGGAAACCGTCTTGATCACAAGAATATTCTGTGCCATGTCCATGGACACATAGCAGTCCCTGAAAATACGGATATATTTCTCGCCAAAATCTTTCTGATGCTGCATGACTGCATAGCACTGGCGGCCATTTTTTCCAGGAGCTTTCGTGAGCTTCAGTTCACGGATATCTCTCGATACTGTCGCCTGTGTCACATGATATCCGGCCTTTTTCAGATACTCCGCAAGCTCCTCCTGCGTCTCGATCTGATATTTTCCGATCAGCTCCACGATCTTACTGTGTCTGTCAACCTTCATGTCTGCTGCCCCTTTCTGATCTCGTCCTGTATCAGTGTCCATTTCACTTCTTTTGAAGTGATCCGCACACCGCCCTGCGTGTCCTGCAGCGCTATTCCGCTGTAAATTCACGCGTCGTACATCTTCATCTTTAAAATATCAAGGAATGACCGGTGATCAAGCTTCACAACTCTTGTCACTGTCTCTGCCTTTGTGATCTCAATATAATCCCCGTTTTCCAGGCGAACCAGCGTGTCACCGTCAAACGCCGCCACCTGGCTGCCGCGGTTCGTCGCCGGGATCTCGATCCGGATCCGGCTTCCGGCACCGAAAACGATCGTTCTCGATGTCAGCGTGTGCGGGCAGATCGGCGTCAGGATCATGAGCTGTCCGTCCGGCTGTGCGATCGGCCCGCCCGCCGACAGATTGTAGGCTGTCGATCCCGTAGGTGTCGCAACGATCATGCCATCGGCGCTGAATTCGTTTAAAAACTGTCCGTCCACGTACAGCTTTAATTTCAGAACGCGCGGATCCCCGTCCCTTGTCAGGACGATATCATTTAACGCGATACTATCCTTCACAGGTCTTCCGTCCCGGTAAACGCAGCCCTTTAACATCATGCGCTCCTGGATCTGGTAAGAATCCTCCAAAAGCGCATCCAGAAGCTCCTTCACATCGCCTTCCCGCCCGATCTGAGTGAGATACCCGAGACCGCCGAGGTTGATCCCGATCATCGGAAGATCACGCCCTGCGAGATCCCGCGCCGCCTGGATCAGGGTTCCGTCGCCGCCGAGTGTGATGACACATTCCGTATCTCCCGGAACATCCTCAGGATCCGTATAGGGATTTCCATGTCCGGAAGCACTTTTTCCGGCGGAGACTTTTGCGCCGCGGGTCGTCAGATACTCCTCGACCGCTGTCTGCATGTTCTTCGTATTTTCTTTGTCAGGATTCGCAACGATGTAAAATTTCTTCATATATTCTGTCCTATTTATCCAGTGTCTCGTGTGCCTTGTCGACGATCCCGGAAGCTCCGATCGCGTCGTTTGTGAAGGTGCTGCCATCAGTACAGTTTCTTAAATGAAGCAGGTACTCGATGTTTCCTTCCGGTCCTTTGATCGGTGAAAATTCCAGATGCAGCGCCTCAAAACCGATGCTTCCGGCAAATGATGCTACCATCTCGATGACCTCGAGATGGACTGATTTTTCACGGACAACCCCCTTCTTTCCAACCTTCTCACGTCCGGCCTCAAACTGCGGCTTGATCAGGCAGACAACCTCACCATCCGGCTCCATGAGCGCCTTCACAGGTCCCAGAACTTTCGTCAGGGAGATAAAGGATACATCAATGGATACAAACTGGATCCGGTCCGGGATCTCCTCCGGAGTCACATAGCGGATATTCGTCTTTTCCATGCAGACCACGCGCTCATCGTTTCGGAGTTTCCATGCGAGCTGTCCATGTCCAACATCGACGGAGTAAACCTTCACCGCTCCGTTCTGGAGCATACAGTCCGTAAATCCGCCGGTGGACGCACCGACATCCATACAGATCTTTCCGGCCAGTGTCACACCAAAGTGCGTCATCGCCTTCTCTAATTTCAGACCTCCGCGGCTCACATATTTTAAAGTCGTTCCGCGCACCTCCACGTTCGCAGTCTCATCGAACATGGAACCCGCCTTGTCTTCTTTCTGTCCATCTACATAGACGATGCCGGACATGATGACCGCCTTCGCCTTCTCCCTGGACTCCGCCAGGTTTCTCTTTACCAGAAGAACATCCAAACGTTCCTTCATGGGCTTTTTCTCCTTCCCGGGATCTTCGCCTCCCAGACTGTCTTTATTTCCAGGAATCCAGTTCCTTCTCGATCCGCTTCAGGACCGAATCGCTGTCGATCCCCAGCATTTCCCGAAGGACGGACACATTTCCGTGTTCCACATATGCATCCGGAAGTGCGATCTGGATCACCCGGATCTCCGGATAAAATTCATGAATATACTTTGTGACATACATGCCCATGCCGCCGCGGAGCACATTTTCCTCCATCGTGACGATGAGCTTATG
The DNA here is from genome assembly GCF_045062245.2 of Pilosibacter rotomagensis. Lineage (NCBI taxonomy): Bacteria > Bacillati > Bacillota > Clostridia > Eubacteriales > Clostridiaceae > Pilosibacter > Pilosibacter rotomagensis. The sequence continues at coordinate 2,875,199 of NZ_CM170323.1, forward strand.
ATCTTTGCACAGATGATCGATCATATCGGTGTCGAGTGGCTTCACAAACCGCGCATTTACCAGGGTACATGCATGTCCTTTTGCCTTCAGTTTTTCCCGGACATGCTCTCCGGTGCTCACCATGCTTCCGAGAGCAAAAAGAGCAATGTCACACTCCTCATAGAGCATCTCCGCCTTTCCGTACTCGATCGGCGCCCGGAACTCCTCCAGTCCGCGGTACGCCTGACCTCTCGGATAGCGGATCGCGAGCGGTGCGTTGAACTTCACGCCGAACTCCAGCATGTCCTGAAGCTCCCAGAGATTCTTCGGCGCCATGATGTTCATCCCCGGAACAAGACTCAGAAACGAGATATCAAAGATTCCCTGGTGGGTCTCCCCGTCGCTTCCCACAAGACCGGCCCGGTCGATCGCGAATAAGACCGGAAGGTTCTGGATACAGACGTCATGGAGCACCTGATCATAACCGCGCTGTAAAAACGAGGAATACACAGCGACAACCGGTTTCAGCCCGGCCGACGCCATACCAGCCGCGGACGTCACCTCATGTGCCTCCGCGATCCCCACGTCAAAGAACCGCTTCGGGAATTCCTTCGAAAACTTCGTGAGTCCCGTTCCGTCAGGCATTGCCGCCGTCAGCGCAACGAGCTTCTCGTTCTTCTTCGCAAGTTCACAGATCTTCTCAGAAAAGATATCGGTATAACTCGGGAATTCTTTTTTCTTAAGCGGCTTTCCGGTCTTGATATCGAACGGCTCCACACCGTGGAATCTCGCCGGATTTTCCTCCGCCGGCTTGTAACCTTTTCCCTTTTTCGTGATCACATGGACCAGGACTGCATGCTGGACCCGCTTTGCTTCCTTAAACACGCGGATCATCGCTTTCACATCATGTCCGTCAACAGGTCCAAGGTAGGTGATCCCCATATCCTCAAACAGCATTCCCGGGACGAGAAACTGCTTGATCCCGTTCTTTAACTGGTAAAGCCCATATGCCATCGGCTTTCCGATCACCGGGATCGAGGAAAGTCCCCGTTCCACCTTGAGTTTCAGCTCCGCATAACCTTCCTTCGTGCGGACACTGCTCAGATACCGTGACATACCGCCGACGTTCTTAGAGATCGACATCTCGTTGTCGTTCAGCACGATGATAAAGTTCTTTTTGATCTGGGCAGCATTATTTAATGCCTCGTAGGCCATTCCGCCGGTCAGCGCGCCGTCTCCGATCACAGAGATCACCGAATATTCTTCGCCCGTGATCTCCCGTGCCTGGGCGATCCCAAGCCCTGCGGAAATCGAAGTGGAACTGTGTCCCGTGTCGAACGCATCGTACGGGCTCTCTTTTCGCTTCGGGAACCCGCTCATCCCGCCGAACTGGCGCAGATCGTCGAATCCGGCCTTTCTTCCGCTTAAAAGCTTGTGCGTGTAAGCCTGATGTCCCACATCCCAGACGATCTTGTCCTTCGGCAGATCGAACGCCAGATGCAGCGCCATCGTAAGCTCCACAACGCCAAGGTTTGAGGCGAGATGACCTCCGGTCTTACTTATCTTTTCGATCAGGAACTGGCGGATCTCCCGCGCAAGCTCCGGATACTGGTCTTCTTTCAGTTTTTTGATGTCCGAAGACTGTTTTATATGATCAAGCAGCATGTTTCCAGACTACTCCCTTACATATTTTTCTTCCTTAGTTTTTCCTGTTTACGAGCATTTCAATAATGTCATACAGAAATTCATTCTTTCCCGGCAGACCGGCAAGTCTTCCCGCTGCCCGGTCGGAAATCTCTTTGACATCCTGTTTTGCCTTCTCAAGACCTTCCAGCGTCACATATGTGGTCTTCTGATTCTTCTCATCGCTTAAAACAGGCTTTCCAAGCTCTTCCTGGGTGCTCGTCACATCGAGGATGTCATCCTGGATCTGGAATGCAAGTCCAACCTCGGACGCCATTGTCTCGACTTCCCGGATCTCCTCATCGGATGCACCGGCAAGGACTGCGCCGATCATCATGGAGGCCTCTAAAAGAGCTCCTGTCTTTAAGCGGTAGATAAAATCAAGTTTCTCCCTCGGGACCGCCTTTCCGGTCAGCTCCACATCTACGGTCTGTCCACCGATCATACCGTAGATCCCGGTCTTCTCCGCAAGGATCCCGATCGCACGTCCGACCTTCGCAGGGTCCGCTCCCATCGTGAATGCCTTTGAAGCCACCTCAAACGCGTAGATCATCAGTGCATCGCCCGCGAGGACCGCCATATCATATCCGTACGCTTTCCAGGTCGTCAGCTTTCCGCGGCGGTACTCGTCATTGTCCATACACGGAAGATCATCGTGGATCAGTGAGGACGTGTGGATCATCTCCATCGCCGCCATGAACGGCCCGATCTCCGGTCCGTTCCCGCCGAATAAACGGTATACTTCCCGCATCAGCAGCGGTCTCAAACGCTTTCCGCCCGCCTTCACGCTGTAATTCATCGCCTCAAAGATCGTCTTCTGGTGCCCGGTCTCCTCCGGAAGATAAGAATATACGACTGCCTCGGTCTCTGCGACCGCCTGTCTGAACTTTTCCTTAAAACTGTCCGTCATCTTTCGTTCCCTCCGCCTGATCTCCGCTCAAAACAAGGATCCTCTTCTCGATCATTTCGATCTTTTCATTGCAGCTCTTTACGAGCTTCATACCTTCTTCATAGTCCGCAAAAGCTTCTTCCAGGGATCCGTCTCCCTTTTCCAGCCTTCCGATGATCTTATCGATCGCCGCAAACGTCTCCTCTACATTCATCTTTTTTCTTGTCTCGTCATCCATAGTCTTTCCTCACTGCGACAGTTTTTCCTGTCCTGATGTCCTGATGTCATAGTTTTCCACGTTGTTCACGGTCGCTCCGATCCGTCCGTCTTTCACACGGACTGTGATCCGGCTTCCAGGTACTGCCTGTTCCACGGTCTCCAGACGCTTTCCGTCTCCGTCCGTGATAAATCCAAAACCATCGCTGATCTTCTTTAACGGGGAAAGTCCCCAGAGTCTGGCACTCTTCACCGCAAGATTTCTCTTGTCCGCGGCAAGTCGGTCCTTCATCTCTCTCTGAAGCAGCGTCTCAGCATTCTGAAGATCTCTTCTTGCCTCCTGCTGCCTCTGCGCGATCAGCCGGAGCAATGTATCCTCCGCATCTGCCAACCGCTTTTTCTTCTCATTTAACTGGCTCTTCGGATCATAAAACCGAAGCGTCAGCATATCCTGCCTCAGCCTGCTCTTCGTCCGGTCCAGACATGTCGCCATCTCCTTCATCAGACGCTGCTTTCTCGCGTTCAGATCCATCTGGAACTGGAAATAGTCAAACACCGCAAGCTCAGCCGCCGCCGATGGTGTCGGCGCCCGAAGATCCGCCGCATAGTCCGCGATCGTCACATCCGTCTCGTGACCGACCGCCGAGATCACAGGCGTATTGCACGCAAAGATCGCTCTCGCGACCTCCTCCTCGTTAAACGCCCACAGATCCTCGATCGAACCGCCGCCGCGCCCGACGATCAGGACGTCCAGTCCCATCGCATCGAGCGTCCGGATCCCCTTCACGATACTGTCCTTCGCCCCGTCTCCCTGAACCAGAGCCGGGTATAAGATCAGCTGGACATACGGATTTCTCCGGTGCGCGATGTTCATGATATCACGGATCGCCGCCCCCGTCGGAGCCGTCACGATCCCGACCGTCTTCGCAAACCGTGGGATCGGCCGCTTATACTGCGGGTCGAACATTCCCATCTCTTCCAGCTCTTTTAAGAGTTTTTCAAATCTCAGATACAGGTCCCCGCGCCCGGAAAGTTCGATTTCTGACGCGTAGAGCTGGTATTTTCCGTCGCGCTCGTAGACATCCACGGTTCCTTTTACGACAACCTGCTGTCCCTCGGCTAACTTGAAGTTGAGACCGCGTCGCTGGCTTGCGAACATGACAGCCTGAAGTGTTCCGCCTCCGTCTTTCAGCGTGAAATAGATATGTCCGGAACTGTGATACTTACAGTTGGAAACTTCCCCCTTCACCGACAGGCGGCGAAGAAGGAAGTCCTGTGCAAACATATTTTTGATGTATGAATTTACCTGTGTAACAGAGTAAACACCTGCCATCGTTTAATTGCCTTTCTGGATCAGTTTTGCAAGGATACCGTTTACAAATGCCGGGGCTTCATCTCCGCCGAATTTCTTTGCGAGTTCAACCGCTTCGTTGATGGCAACCTTCTCCGGGATCTCCTCATCATATTTCATCTCGAACACTGCAAGACGTAAAATCGTGAGCTCAACTTTACCCATACGTCTTGTTCTCCAGCCTTCCGCGATCTCGTTGATCTTCTCATCGATCTCCGGGATCAGCTCCATGATCTTCTCGACGCGTTTTTCGAGGTATGCGCGATCCTCTTCTTTCTCAAACGGATCATGAAGGATCTCATCTTTTCCGTCTTCGCCGGTCACGTCCTCCTTCGGCGCTTCAAAATATCTCTCTAACTGCTCTTCCTTCTCCTCTGCCGGGTAAAAATCCTGGCAGAACAGCATTTTAAAACAATGTTCTCTGGCTTCCCTTCTGGTCACTTTTCTACCTCCGTTTATCTGAACGGACCGACGGTCTTTTCCGACAGTCCGTGCTGCTCTGATTGTCATTCTCTCTGAACTGCTCTTTTTGCCGCCATGTATCCCGAAAAACTGCCTTTTGCAGCTTCTGCAGATGTGAGCGCAGAACAGAGTACTCCTAATTTAGGATTATACATGAAAATGTATACTTTCACAAGTCCTTATGTGAGAGATGTTTTTTTTATCCTTATAATATGGTATACTCTTTCTGATCCCTTCAGAATTCCAAATTCCCCTCAGAAAGGAAAATAATACAATGGACAAAGTAAAATGTATGCCGTTCATCATCCTGTGCATGCTATTATCAGGATGCGGCGCTGAGAAAAACACGATTTCAACAGATACTCCCACAGAAACAGCGATACAAACTTCTGAAATCGAATTAAAAACAGAGACGAAAGACAGTTCTAAAAATGCTACAGAAACAACGGCAGAAAGCAGCTCTGAATCTGAGACAAAATACATTACCATCGACTTGTCCACAGTCAAGGAGACACATCCCACCAGTGATGCCGCCGCTTCTTTTGATTTAAAAATCGTATCCGAAGAAGAAAACGGTATCGATTTTGCAAACGAATGGTACGACAGTAAAGAATTATCCCTCCCCATGATCGGCACCGACTGGAACAACTTTTATGATGACAACTACCAGTACCTCTGGTCCGGCGAAGAACTTTATATTTTTGAGAACGGTACCGGAAACTGCCTGTATGTCTTAACCTATCCCACCGACAAATGGTACATCAACGGAAATAACGCCTGTCTAAGGGACGGAATCTTCTATGGAGCCAGCGTGACAAACGGCTATGCCCAGCCGGATACCTGTTTCATGTTCGCCTATGATCTGGAAGATAATAAACTCCTCTGGCGAAGCGCTGACCAGACTTATAACTCCATGAACTTTATCTTAAAAGACAATGTCATCCTCTGCGGATACGGCTTCACCTCCGAGGACGACTACCTCTATCAGCTTGATCTTCACACCGGCGAAATCCTCTCCCGCCTGAAACTAAAAAAACAGCCTGATCTCCTCGTGTATCAAGATCATATGCTTTACGTCCATACCTACAGCTATAACTACACCATCGAAATAGAATAAGTTTGCCAAAAAGGGCAGGATCCCCAGTCTTCTGGGGATTCTGCCCTCACGCAGTCATAATCTTTACTTTTCCTCCATGCTGACCCCGGCAATCTTAATATTTACATCAAGCACCGTAAGCCCCGTCATGTTCTCGATCGCACTCTTAACCTTCTCCTGCACCTTCTCGCAGACATCCGGAATACTATATCCATACTTCAGGTTCAGCGCCATATTCACACTCACATGTTCCTCTGTCACTTCTACCTTCACGCCCTTGGAAAGATTCTTCATTCCAAGCTTTCCAACCAGCTCATTTGTGATATTTCCAGCCATGGAATCCACACCCTCGACCTCAGTTGCTGCCAGGCCGGCAATAATTGCCACGACTTCATCCGCAATCCGGACCTCTCCGATTTTGTCCTTCTCATAAACCTTATGACTGCTTCTCTCTGTTTCCGCTGCCACAATAATTACCTCCTGTATATCAAAGATACTGTTATTATACCATTTTCTCCCCCTGTTGCATAGCTCTTTTTCTCATCCTCTGCCATGTTCCCATCACTCCTCCGCATCCAGCAGCGTGATCACGATCCCGTCCGCCCCGATCTCCGTCTTTCTCTTCACGATATCCTCGATCTGCGCCCGCTCCTGGTCCGTGAGCGATGCCGCGTTCACAACAACGTCCGCCTTCCCGTCCGTAATGCTGACCACCGGGTCCACAAAGCCCTTCGCCTTGAGAAGCGTCTCCGCCGCATTCTCCTTCTCCGAAACCTCCGTCAGACCGATCAGGTTCTGGATCGCCGTCTGCTTCTCCTCCTCCGAGATCTGGTCACTGTTGATGATCTGCATCAACGTCTCCTTGTTCTTCGCCCGGATCTGCTCCCTTCCAAGCTGAACCCCCGCTATGTACTCAGAGATCCCCGTTCCGCCTGTGAGCACCGCCTCGCCCGGATTCTCGATCCCCGCTGCCGCGGTCTCCTCCCCTGCAGCCTCAGATCCAGAAACCTCCGCACTCTCCGGCACCGCAGCCACCTCATTTCCATCCGGAAGCTTCTCTTCGCCGTCTCCGTCCAGACTTGCGATCTCCGTGAGACTTCCATCATCCACTCCGCTCTTCGCCTGATTCTCCGCCAGAATGTCCGAATCGGAAATGTCCATCATCCCCGCCTCGTACACCTCTGCCCCCGCCACTTCCTTCTTCGACGAGTAATTCAGGTATCCCGCCGCCGCAATCATGACTGCCAGTGTCGTGATAATGATCTGATTCCTTCTGAAGATCCGTTTCATCGCAAAACTCCTTCTTTCCCATACTTTCATACTTCCATTCTATGATTCCACGCCTAAAATATGCAGTCCCGGCAGAATACCTATCTATTTTCCCGGCACCATACACTCATTCCGGACATCCGAAAGTTCCACAGCAGGATCCCGCCCCGGAGAATTTCTTCTCAGGATTCCCCTGCCGCCCGCTTCATCACCTTGATCTTGTTTGCCGGAAGCCCGAGGAGCGCCTCCATGGCCTCCGTGATCTCCGCCCGGATCACCGCGCTTCCTCCCCCGTCCGCGCTGATGATGATCCCTGAGAGTTCCGGCTTCACCTCCTTTTCCATCACCGGCGACTGGCTCTTCCCGTCAAGCACCGTGCTCTCCGACTGATCTTCCTCCCGTATGATCCTGGAACTCCCGGAATCCGCCCCGCTCTCCTCCGTCACCGAGGAGGTGCTGCTCTTATCCACATGCCAGACTCTCTCCTCCGAGGATTTTAAGACTACCATCACATCCGCCTCCCCGACGCCGTCCACACTCCTTAAAAGTTCCCGGATCCGCCGCTCCAGCTCCGCCTCGTAGGAAACACTCTCCGCCTTTGCTGCCGTCTCCGAACCGGCGCTGGGATCCGCCGCACTCTCATCCCCCACATCGGCCAGGACCTCCGCCGCACGATTATTCCACCCGGGATCCGTCTTTCCGCTGTCCAGAAGCGAGATCACAAACAAAAGCAGTCCGGAACAGAATAAAAAGAGCACTTTCTCCTTATTTCCTTTTAACATCGACCTCAATGTCCTGTTCTTCCACTCCATAATACGCTCCTATCTTTCTTCTCACCGAGGCGATCCCCGCTCCGGTCTGATCCTGCCTGCCCCTGACCACCAGCTTCACATAGCTGATATTCCCGGCTTCCGCCACATCGACCGAAACGCTCTCACATTCCAGCCCGTCATGCTCCGCCATCGACCGGATATCCGCCTCCGCCGCAGCTCGGTATCGCCCATAAAATTCCCTGATCCGGCGCTCATCTGCCGCCCCCAGCTCTTCCTTCAGCGTCCGGACATCATTCTCAAATGTGATCTTTTCAAAGATCCCCGCCATCGCCGTCTCCATCCCCGTGATCCGTAATACCGGTCCAAACGCCAGAAGGATCATGACCGCGCCAGCAAACAGCCGCAGATATTTCTCATATTTCGGATCCGGCAGAAGGTTCATGACCATCGTCACAAAGATCATGTAAAATACGATGTCACGCACCCAGTTTTCCACTGCTTTCATGCCGTTCACCTCACTTTTCCACCGCTGCTCACACCACTTCCAAAACATCCGTCTGATTTTTCAGACTTCCATACCCGCTCCGCATCTTCAAAACTGCACATTCTCATTTTGTTCATCCAGCATAATACACCGCGTTCGTCGAATAGCTGATCACCGCGATCGTCACGACGAACAGCGCCAGCGAGTACCCCACGATCTTCAGCAGCATCCCATGTCCGGCGGCATTCTGCGTTATACATGCCGTCAGCCGTTTGTCGCACACGGGCTGCATCACGGCTGCCGCCAGATAGTAAAGCACCATAAGGACTGTAAGCTTCACCATCGGAACTGCTGCCAGAAAAAGCAGGACTGCCACTGCCGCTGCTCCGGCTGTATTCTTGATCAGGACCGCCGATCCCAGAAGAAGATCAGAAACCACTCCGGCCCCTGCGCCGACCCCGGGGACTGCCTCGACCGCCCGCATGACCGCCGCGTTTTTCATGGCATCCGCCTGTGGAAGTACCAGCCCCTGGATCAGATGAAATCCCACAACGATCCCGAACATGGTCTTCACCGTCCACCCCACAACCTTTCCCAGAAGCTCCGTCATCACCGAGAACATCTCCTCCCGGAACAGATTTCCGACCAGGGAAATCACCATGTAAAGTTTCATGACCGGCAGAAGGAATCCGGAGACTACCGTCTGGATCACTCCGATGGCTCCGATCGTAAACCCGCAGACCGAGGCGGATGTCACCGCCCCGCCCGCCATCGTCACTGCAAGAAAGTAGGCCGGGAGCATCACTTTCATGAATCCCAGGATCTCCCCCGTCGTCTCCTCCGCGATCCGGATGCTGGAAAAAAAGCCAGCCGCCAGAAAAGTCTGCACACAGATGCAGATCACATAAAATCCCGTCTCCGACAGCTGGCCGGAGCCAAAGATCCCAAAGAAACCGGAGCAGGCCGCCCCGCACAGGGACAGGATCAGGATCTCCGCGAGAAATGATGCGTTTGTCCTGATTTCCGAAAATAACGCGGAGGCGATCCGGTCTCTTCCATACAAAAAGATTTTCTCCATGTCCCCTGCCTGGATCATGTTCATCAGTTCCCCAAATGTCATTCCCGCCGTTTTCTGTTCCCCGATCCGGTCCAGATAATTCTCGATCTCTGAAAGATCAAGAGCCGTACTCCCCGCATCCTGTGTCCATACTTCCTGCCCGGGATCCCCCGGCTCCGCCGCAAATGCGGGAATTGTCCTAAAAAAGTTCCCCGCAAAAAGCCCCATGATCATGAGCATGAACCGGATCAGCACCGCAGATCCCCTACGTTTTCCCGATCTTTTCATTCCATAAACACCTTCAATGACTCCACGAGTGACAGAACAACCGGTGCGCTCACCGCCAGGATCGCGAGTTTTCCCACCATCTCCACCTGTGTCCCCACCGCCGAATATCCCGCATCCTTACAGATCCCAGACGTGAACTCCGCGATGTAAGCGATCCCCGCCATCCGGAGAAGTGTTGTCAAATACACATGCCGGATCCGGATCCCGTTTCCGATCTCCCGCAAAGTCTCGAGAAGGACTCCGAGCTTTGCAAGTCCCAGAAATCCGATCCCGATGGATGCCGCCAGAACGAGATAGACCGCGTACTCCGGCTTCAACGGCTTCAGCTGAGCCGCAAACAGGATCGCCGTAAGCCCCAAAAGCGCCGCCTGTACCACAGACATAGTCATTCCCCCTCACAGTGAAAACAGGTTTTTGATCGTCTCAAACAATTCATAGATATACGGTACGATCCAGAACAGGACCAGAATCAGACCCGCGAGACTCGTGAGAAATGCCTGGTCCTCCCGCCCGCTGTGCTTTAAAACCTGGCACATCACCGAAACCAGGATCCCCACCGCCGCGATCTTAAAGATCAGATTTACCCCCATGTTTCCCCTCCTTTACGCAAAGAGCACCAGAATGAAAAGTCCCGCTGCCATTCCAAGCGACCGGTAAAGCTTCGTCCGGCTCTCCGTCTCCTTTTTCAGGAAAGCAAGCGAGTCATCCGCCTGTTCCAGATAGAAAAGGATCGTCCGCTCCTGGGTCGTTTTGTCCGCATATCCGAGATTTTCCCCCAGCGACCGGAGTGCCTGAAGATCCTCGTTTCTCATCGGCAGATCCTCCGGAAGTCTGTCCAGCTCCTCTTTCCATATCTCAGAAAATGATTTTCCGCGTTCTTCCTCCATCCGTTTTTCCACTCTCAGGAAAAAAAGCCCTGCTTCCGCTTCCATCCCGCTTTTCTCGTCCGCAAATCGTGTTCCGACTTCCTTCAGAGCCTCCGGAAGCGTCTCATTCGAGTAGAGGATCCGGCTCTTCAGATAGACCATCATCTGACGGAAGAGCAGCAAGATCTTCACCCGCGCTTCCCACTCCCCCGCCATCAGAAAACCGCCCGCCACCACCGCTGCCGCCATGCATAAAAGTCCCACATATTTCATATCTTTTCATTCTCCCATTTTCCGGTCATCCTCAGCTGAGATCGGTAACTGAATGCTGCCGCTGCATACCTGTCTTCACAGGTGCTTTTCTCTCTGCATTGACATACAGATTCATCATAGATCTCCGCCACAGTTCCAGGTGTCGGTACCCCAGTGAGGACCACATATCGGGAAAATATCTTTTCGCCCACGATGTCTCTCCACGCCGGACGTTTCATGATGTCCTCCATGTCCGCTCCATGGACCGTGGCGAGGATCCGGCACCCGCATTTCATCGCGTATTTCATCGCCCGGATCTCCTCCTCCCCGCCCGCTTCGTCGACCGCCAGTACCTGCGGTGCCATGGAGCGCAGCATCATGAGCATGCCCACGGCTTTCGGACAGCCGTCCATCACATCCGTCCGGGGACCGAGGTCACACTGCGGGACCCCGCCAAAACAGGCTGCGATCTCCGAACGCTCGTCCACCACGGACACGTTTTTCCCGGATCCCCATGATCCCCCGCTGGAAAGTTCCCGGATCAGATCACGCAAAAGGGTAGTCTTTCCGGCTCCCGGCGGGGAGATCACCAGCGTATCAAGAAACTCTTCCCCTGACAGAAGATGCGGCAGCACGGATTTCGCGCATCCTTTTATCTCGTGGGCGATGCGGATGTTTAAGGATGAGATATCCCGGACTGTTTTTACATGTCCGGACTCCACCACTGCTTTTCCCGTGATCCCGATCCGATGTCCGCCGCGGATCGTGAGAAATCCCTGGCTGATCTCCCGCTCGTAGGCATAGAGGGAATGTCTTGCAAAGATTTCCATGAGAGCTCGGATCAGCTCGGAATCCGCCATGCTCCCATTCTCGATTCCTGAATTTTCTTTCTCATCTTCTATCCGCAGTAATTCTGGATTTCCTCTTTTTTCATCAAAATTCAGGATTTTTTCCCCCTCCGAATCCAGAACGAACACCGGCTTTCCAATCCGTATCCTGATTTCCCGTATTGGTTCTTTCTCCGTGATCACCTGCTCCAGAAATCTCTGGACCATTTCAGCCTTCAATCCGCCATCCTCCCTTCCATTCTGTGATACATCATATGAGACAAGTCCGGAAATATGACTTGGTCGATCTTGTTCTGAAAGTCCGCAATTTGGGGAAGGAAATTGCGTTTTGCTCTAAAAGTCCGCAGTTTTGGGGAGAAAATTACTGTCTTCTGATAAAAAAAGCAGATCTACCGGTCAGAAGTATTTCCAACCAGGCAGATCTGCCTTTTTACAATTAACATCCTGTTCTTTCTTAATCTCCGTATACACGAATGATCCCGGAAACCTCCCGCAATACAGACATTCCTTTCACGATCATCAGCGCATCGTTGAAATGTCTCTCCAGCACGGAATCCGTGATCACAACGAGCTCCGCAACTCCGTCTCTCGCACGTTTCTGTACGACCTGGGCGATGCTTACATCGTTGTTTCCGAGAACTCCCGCGATATTCGCCAGAGCGCCCGGCTTGTTCGCAACCTGAAGGCGGAGGAAATATCTCGATCTCGTCTCCTCGATCGGTTTTACCGGATAATTCTTATATGCAACGCCGCCGTTCCATCCACAGTTGTCATGGACGATATTTCTCATGACAATGATGATATCACCCATGACAGCGCTGGCCGTCGGCATCTTTCCTGCACCGCGTCCCATGAACATCGCGTCATCGCAGGCCTCACCATGGACAAACACTGCGTTGAACGAATCGCGGACTGTCGCGAGCGGATGCTGCTCCGGGATCAGCATCGGGTGAACCTTGACCTCGATCTCATTGTTCACCAGCTTTGTGACACCGAGAAGTTTGATCACATAGCCGAATTCCTTTGCATAGCGGATGTCATCGGAGGTGATCTTTGTGATCCCTTCCATGTAGACATCTTTGAATGTCACCTTGGAGTTGAATGCCAGGGAGGACATGATCGCGATCTTTCGGCCCGCATCGTAACCTTCCACATCAGCCGTCGGATCCGCCTCCGCGTAGCCAAGTTCCGTCGCCTTCGCGAGCGCTTCCTGATAATCCATTCCCTCTTCCGACATTTTCGTCAGAATGTAGTTCGTGGTCCCGTTGACGATTCCCATGATCTCCGTCAGCATACTTCCTGCAAGACTCTGCTTTAACGGCCGGATGATCGGGATCGCACCGGCAACGGCAGCCTCAAACTGGATATCGCATCCATTATTTTCCGCAAGTGTCAGGATCTCCTGTCCGTACTCCGCGAGCACATCCTTGTTTGCCGTGACAACCTGTTTTCCTATCTCAAGCGCCTCCACGATATAAGTTCTCGCCGGCTCCACGCCGCCCATCAGTTCGATGACCAGCTGGATTTCATCATCTTCCAGGATTTCCTTCCAGTTGTCCGTCAGGACCTCCTTCGGGATTCCCGGGCGCTCTTTTTTTGTGTTCCTCACCAGGACCTTCTTGATCTCCAGATTAGCTCCCGTTTTCTGAAACATCTCATCCTTTAACATCTCAGAGAGCGCATACACTCCGCTTCCAACCGTTCCGGCACCGAGGAGCGCCGCTTTGATCACCTTTTTCTCTCCCATGGTATTTTTCTCCTTTATCCCGGTCTTCCTTTCCCTGACCAGCGATCAGAAAAGTCTCCGGTTTTCTTTCCACATCTTTCTCCGGTCCGGATACAGGATCCGGTATCGACAGCGTTTCTGTTTCGCTTCTGCTTCATGACCGTGCAGCGTGGACATTTGTCTTTATCGCAGTGCCGTAATTATACTACAACGTGCTAAAAAAAGCAAGAAAAAAAGCGCATCACAGTTTCCTGCCCTGCAATGCACTCGCTTTGTTACTTTTCACGGGTAGGAATTTTCTGAACTGAAAATTCCGTATGATACAGTTTTGGTCGCGGATTTTGCCGATTCGAAATGCGGAGCATCGGCAAAATCCTGTTACAGTGCGCGGGCATGGAGAGCCCGTGTACTGTAACCTCGCTTCGTTACTTTTCACGCCCACAGTTCGCTCTCTTTATCATGTATCCACCGGCACATGATCCCAGTCCGCCTTTTCCCCGACCCCCACGAGCCAGTTCAAAGCTTTATGGCGCTCAAAGACCACGCCGCCGTCCATCCCTGCCGGCGTCGGAAGATCCCGCATCCGCGTATCGGTGCAGGCCCAGTCCAGGCAGAAGATCATGTCACAGGCATCGAGAAGCTCCTTCGGAGATCTCGGTTTTGCCGCATCCAGGATCTCCCGCATTGAATGGAACGATGTCAGGATCCGCGCAGCTTCCGCCACGTCACAGAAATGATCCGGGAAATCAAGCGGTCCCTCGATCAGCCCCAGCGCCCACTCCATCACATGCAGATTTTCGTACTGCCAGGAGTAAGAGATCTTCTCCGATTCCTTCGGCTCCTCATCATGCAGATATTTCCATTCTTTCGGCGAGAAAAAGTCCTCCGCACCGAACTCACGGATCCTTTTTCCAATAAATTCAAGCGCCTCTTTCTGGTCCATCTTCGCAGCAAGCATCGCTTCGGAGAATGCCGCCACGAGAAGAAGTGCTACCGCACGGGCCGCGATCTCATAAGGTGTCCGGCAGTCCGCCTCCGCCTCTGTTTCCAGAAGTGGATAAAATACCGGAACATACACTCCATGAGCCTCAAATTCCCTGCGGTTTCCCTCTCTCCTGTTCAACTGCTCTGCCTCGATATCATTTCCCGGGACATATCCAACCGACTTGTAGGGCAGAAACCGTTCCATCTCACTGTTTCCGTTTCCATCCAGGATCAGCTTCTCCATCCCGGATGTGTCCAGACAGTAAAATCCTCTCTTTTCACCCCGAAACGCCATGACAGCCCGAAGAGTAGAAAGAACGCCGAACAGCGTCTGCTCCATATTTCTCTTTGCAGACTCCTCTTCCTCTGTCAGGAATTCGGACTCCTCCCCCTCAAATGTATAATCCACCGAAACGATGCTCTCGGTTCCCTCCAACTGATAAAGAAGATTCGTCTTCACATCCACCGCGGCAGTCTCAACTCTGGAAAAATGCCCACGCGACCGGTCTGACCAGCCACGGACAAGCTCCTGTTCTTCGCCGCCCGCACTCTCACAATATACCCGGATCGTCACGTCCAGATCCCCGTTATGAAGTTTCAGGTCCGCATCATGAACACTGCCCGGAACGTCAAATGCGTCCCGCAGGCATTTCATGATCTGCTCCGGTGAAGGTTCCTTACAGAAAAGAAGGATCTTCCCTGCGTTCTGTTCCTCTGTCACTCGTTTTTGCCTCCTTGTTTCAATCCGCAATCACTGCTGTCTCATGCGGAATTTTCGGTTCGGAATATCCTCCCCGTGAAAAGTAACAAATACACGCTATTTATGGTAAGGTTCTCCCTGAATGATCCGGTAACTCCGGTAGATCTGCTCCAGAAGAATGACCCGCATGAGCTGGTGCGGGAATGTCATCTTTGAAAAGCTCAGCTTGTAATCGGCCCGTACCAGGACCTGGTTTGAAAGACCCAACGATCCGCCGATGATAAACACGATCTGACTGATCCCGGACACACCCCATTTTTCTATTTTTGCCGCAAGCTCCTCAGAATCCAGCATATTTCCATTGATCGCGAGAGCAACGACAAAACTTCCGTCCTTGATATTGGAAAGGATCCGTTCGCCTTCTTTTTCTTTGATCTGCGTCTCCACTGCCTCGCTGGCACCGTCCGGCGTCTTCTCATCCGCAACCTGGATGATCTCCAGCTTGCAGTACCGGCTCAAGCGTTTGGAATATTCCGCAATCGCATCCTGGAAGAATTTTTCCTTGATCTTTCCGACCGTGATCAGTGTGATCTTCATGATTCCTGCGCTCCGAATTCCAGGATCATGTCATACCAGACTGCCCCGCCGTGGACAGACTCGGACACGCCCATATTTTTATATCCGAATTTCGCATAATAGTGGATCAGGCGGTCCTTGCATGTGAGGATCAGACCTTTTCTTCCCTTATTTTTCGCATCCCCGATCATGTGGTTCATGAGATCTGCCGCGATCCCCTGACGCTGGTAATCCGGGAGCACGTCCAGACCGAAGATGGACTGGTATGCTCCATCCGTCTTGTGGCAGGCGGAATTTTCGTACATCTCGTCACAGATCGTTTTAGAATCCGTGGCACAGCCGTTGATGAAGCCGATGATCTTTCCCTCTGATTCCGCAACGAAAAAGCATTCCGGGAATGCCACAATACGGGCTTTAAAAGATTCTCCGGTCGCTGCCTCCGCGGCAGGAAAGCAGATCGCCTCCACCTCGGTGACTGCCGCAAGGTCCGACGGACGGACCGGGCGAATTGTGTATGTCATAGATGTTTTTCTCCTTTTTGATACAACTTAAATTTGTTGGCTGGGCCGCATAATTTTCGTGCAAGCACAACGCTTTCTTGCTGCTTACTCCGCAGTGGGAGCCCTGAATCGGGGCAAGCCCCGACTCAGGGCTCGCGGGCATTCGCCCTATAGGTCCAGCTCGTATAATTTTTGCTTTTGTGCAAGCACAACGCTTTCTTGCTGCTTACTCCGCAGTGGGAGCCCTGAATCGGGGCAAGCCCCGACTCAGGGCTCGCGGGCATTCGCCCTATAGGTCCAGCTCGTATAATTTTTGCTTTTGTGCAAGCACAACGCAAAAATTATACGAGCTGTCCCTGCACTGCTCATTGCTATGCACGGACATCGCTATGCGCGAAAGAAGTACCCCACGCCCCACTTGGTGTGGACGTATTTGGGGTCGCTCGGGCTTGGTTCGATCTTTTCGCGGAGTCTTCTCACATGTACGTCCACGGTGCGAACATCTCCGTTTACCATGGCCTTATTGCCCCATACGTACTCTAACAGCGTCTCACGGCTGTAGACCTTGTTCGGATTCGTGACAAGAAGTTCCAGAAGATCGAATTCCTTCGCAGTCAGGTTGATCTCCTTGTCCTTGATGAAGACTCTGCGGCTCTCTCTGTCGAGCTTTAAGTCGCCTTCTGTCACCACACTCGATTCCTGGCGTTTCGCGCCGCCGTTCTTCTTATTATTTCTCCGGATGATCGCCTTGATCCGCGCTTTTACCTCAAGAATATTGAACGGTTTCGTGATATAATCATCCGCTCCGTACTCCAGACCCAGGATCTTATCCATATCGTCTCCCTTTGCCGTCAGCATGATGATCGGCATCTCGGAAAATTCCCGGATCGTCTGGCAGACCTCAAATCCATCGTGTCCCGGAAGCATGACGTCCAGAAGTACCACATCGTACTCCCGCTCTTTTGCCCTCTCGATCGCCTCATCGCCGTCGTAGGCGCAGTCCACCTCATATCCATCCTGTTCCAGACTGAAGCGGATTCCCTTCACGATCAGTTTTTCATCATCAACTACCAGAACTCTTGCCATCTTACTCCTCCATGTTATGCTGTGATCGATAACAGCTCTCATCAATCCCTGTAACCGGATCTGCCATTTTTCCCTTCCCAATGCAGGATCCGCAAACCTGTTTTTCTGATCTGCTGTCTCTCTTTATGATGTTTTTTCAGTTATACTATACTGTAATACTGTCTTTGATCTTCTGGAATCCAGCTTCCTTGATCCCGGAGATCTTCATGATATCTTCGATCTTCTTAAATCCCCCGCTCTTTTCGCGGTAGCGGATGATATCCTCCGCCTTCGACTCCCCGATGCCCTTTAAGGTCATCAGTTCCTCTTTCGTCGCTGTATTCAGGTTGACAAGTGAAGAAGATCCCGACATCTGATCCTGCCCGGAATTTTTACCTGCTGACGTACCGCCTGCCGGAAGCGATGCAGCTTCTTCCTTATTATAGATCGTGATCTGCATCCCGTCACTGACCTTCGACGCGAGGTTGATGCTCTCACGCGCCGCATTCTCCGTAAATCCGCCTGCGGCATCCACCGCCTCGTAGATCCGGCTGTCCTCGGAAAGCTCATACACGCCGGGATTTGCAACCTCTCCGCAGATATACACATAGATCCCTGCTGCCTTCGAGTTATCCACTTCCACCTGCGTTTCTGAAGGACTTTTCCCCGTCCCGGTTTCATTTCCGGCTTCCCGGGATTCCCCGACGCCGCTCTCACTTTCAGTCTGCGGATTTTTTTCTCCGTCAGGGATTGATGAATCCGTGCTCAACTTCGTATTTTTCTCAGCATCGCGTTTCCCTTCGGATCCCATAAGTTCCTGCATTGACCCGCTCATGACGACCGCCCCGGAATCATCCAGCTCCCGAATCCCGTTCTCCTTTTTAGACATGCCAAACACAAGTCCGGCTGCGATCAGGAAAGCCGCAGCCGCCAGAATTTTCTTCTTATTATCTTTCATATGTTTCCCTCCTGAATCTTCAGGGGGGATCGTTCTGCCTGATTCTATTTTACCGAATCATAAAGGCAAAAGCAAGAGGGTTTTCTTCTGTCATTTTCCTTCATTGCATTTCAAGACATTTTATGCTATATTTGGCGAAAGATCTACAATATTTACTTTCTAAGGGGAATTACTGCTATGGAATTACATCTGATCCACTTTCTGATCATCTGCCCGCTCGTATTTCTCGCCGGATTTGTCGACGCGGTAGCCGGAGGCGGCGGTCTGATCTCGCTTCCTGCCTATCTGATCGCAGGTTTTCCGGTCCACTTCGCGATTGGAACGAATAAGCTGAGCTCCGGCATGGGAACTCTGATCGCAACTGCAAAATATGCAAAAAACGGCTACATTGCCTGGAAGAACGCAGTTCTCTGTATCATCACTGCTCTGATCGGCTCTTCTATCGGCGCAAAGCTTGCCCTTCGGTTAGATGATTACTACTTTAAACGCCTGATCCTTGTGATCCTGCCGTGTACCGCTCTCTACCTCATGTTCGGAAAACCGTTCATCGGAGAAAAAGAGGCATTCCCGCTCCGCAAAATGATCCTCTTCAGCGCATTTATCGCCTTTGTCATCGGCATCTATGACGGCTTTTACGGTCCTGGAACAGGAACATTCCTTCTGCTTCTCCTCACAGGAGTCGCCCACATGGGCCTCAAGGAGGCGAACGGGATCACAAAAGCGATCAACCTGACAACAAATCTGACTGCGCTGGCGGTCTACCTGATGAATGGCAAGGTGATTTTTCTCCTCGGTCTTACCGCCGGCCTGTTCAGTATCGCAGGAAACTATCTCGGTGCAAAGTGTTTCGATAAAGGCGGTGCAAAATTCGTAAAACCGCTGATGCTGGTGGTCCTCATGATCTTCTTTGTGAAAACACTGAGTGAGATCATGGCAGGGTAAAGGAGCATTGTCCATGAATTTGATCCAGGATCAGGAGATTCTGATCTCCGTAAACGGAATTGTGAAACAATTTTTCTTTTCACCTGCGCTCCCGGATGATGCATCCGCGATCCTTTCCCTCTACCGGTCCCACATCGGCAGAGAATTCTGCGCCTGGACGGATGACTATCCGTCTGCTGATACGATCCGTTTCGATCTCGCCAGAAATTCCCTGTTCTGTTTAAAGACAACGACCGGGCATGATCTCGCCGGAGTGATCTCCTTCGACGCCGATCCGGAGACCGATATCCTGGACTGCTGGTCGAAAGAACTCGTTCCGTCCGTTGAATTTGCCCGGGTCGCTGTTTCCCTGGATTATCAGGGCCGCGGGATTGCCGGAAGGCTTTTTACCTGCGCTATGGAGGAAGCCAAAAGGCGTGGTTTTCGTTCCGCCCATTATCTCGTCGCAAAGACGAACGAAAAGGCGCTCCGCGCGTACCGAAAGCTGCAGTTTTCCATGGTCGGTGAATGTGTATATCATGGTGTGGATTACTGGTGCTGTGAAAAAGAACTTTCCTTGATAGCTCAAAAGGCTGCCCGCACATAATGCAGGGCAGCCTTTTCTAATCTGTACTTTCTACTTTTGGACAACGTATGATTCCAATCTCCTGATCCCGGTATTATTTCATATACTCCGGTGTCACATTTCTTCCAAGATCCTCTAACATCTTCTTGTCACTGCGGATCGTCGCACATGCAACCGTTGTCAGCATATTTCCTGTGATCGTCGCGGATGCTCCGGACTTGAATGCGGTCTCGCCGTCGTTTGTGAGAAGTGCGCGGCCTGCTCCAAGACGGATGTTTGCCTCCGGGTTGATGTAGCGGAAGAACGCAACCGTGCGGAGAATATCATCCTCGGAGATGCGCTCCAAATGCTCAAGCGGAGTTCCCGAGATCGGCATCAGTGCATTTAACGGGATGGAATCGATTCCAAGCTCTGCAAGGCTTACCGCCATGTCGAGACGGTCCTCCCAGGTCTCTCCCATTCCGATGATACCGCCGGAACATGCACACATTCCTTCCGCCTTGATCATCTTTAAAGTATTGATCTTCATATCATAAGTATGCGTCGTGCAGATGTTCGGGAAATTTCTTCTGGATGTCTCAATATTGTGATGATAGCTTGTAACACCAGCCTCGTGAAGTCTGTGGAGCTGCTCCGCACTCACAAATCCCATGGATGCGCAGAGGTCGATCTTACATTCCTTCTTCATCGTCTCATAAGCATGGATCGCTTTCTCAAACTCTTCTCCGGTCAGTGCCTTTCCGGATGTCACGATAGAGAAACGGTCAACACCTTCCGCCTCATTGACACGGCACATCTTCACGATCTCTTCCTCCGGAAGGAAATCATAAACTTCGCAGTTTGTATGATGATGAGCAGACTGTGCGCAGTACTTGCAATCCTCTGGACATCGTCCGCTCCGTCCGTTGATAATAGAACAAAGGTCTACCTTATCTCCCACACATGCCTTGCGGATCCGGTCTGCTCCCTCACAGAGCTCCTTCAGATCGCATGTCAGAAAGAAATTCAGGTCATCCTCTCTTGTGATTCTTCTTCCGTCGATAATCTCCTGTGCCAGTGTCAGTGCGTCCATAATGTTCTCCTTTTCCTGATCTTATCCTGCCTGCCGCAAACCTCTTTTACAGTCAGCAGATGTATTATTTCGTTGTAATTCCAGAGCAGATTTTCCCACTTTTTTTGTAGGATTTTTCTCATTTCTCTCACATCTGCCCAAGTTTGATTGTAAACTCTTTTGTTACGTTATAGTTTACAATTATATGGTAGATTCTGCCAGATGTCAACCATTTTCACGTTAAAGTTTACTATTCGTCCCACCAATCCCTAGCGGTGAGGAGCCGAACAGGAGTGCCTTGATTCGAGAATCTGGTTCCTCTAAAAAACAGCAAAAATCCCCACCCAAATTCCACCTACATTTTGTCGCATATGCCTGTATACAATTTTTCCTCTCTATGATAAGATAATTCACGTTCGTTTTATCAAAAAATTTCCCATTTCGAAAGAAGGTAATCTCTACATGGCAACTTCCATGATCAAGGGCAGTCCTCTAAAGTCCATGCTGCAGTTCGCACTGCCCCTCTTAGTCGGCAACCTCCTGCAGCAGACATACAACATCATCGACGCCGCGATCGTCGGACAGTTACTCGGCGCACAGGCACTCGCGAGTGTCGGGGCCAGCACCAGCGTCCAGTTCCTCGTCCTCGGCTTCTGTATGGGAAGCTGTACCGGTTTCGGCATTCCGGTCGCAAAATATTTCGGCGCCGGCGACCACAAACGCATGAAAGATTTTATCTTCAACGGAGCAATCCTCACCGCAGTGATTGCAGTCATCGTGACCACGCTCTGCGCTGTTCTGTGTCCGTGGATCCTGCACATGCTTTCTGTCCAGAGCGATATCTACGCAAACGCATATATCTATCTGATGATCATTTTCCTCGGGATCCCGTTCACCCTGCTCTACAATTACTTATCGAGTATCCTGCGCGCAGTCGGTGACAGCCGTACACCGTTCATCTTCCTGGCATTCTCCGCGGTGCTCAATATCTTTCTGGATCTCTTTTTCATCGTTGTCGCAAAGTGGGGATGTGCCGGAGCTGCCTTCGCAACGATCGCATCCCAAGCGATCAGCGGAATTCTCTGCCTGTTCGTCATTATCCGGCGCATGAAGATCTTATGGCTTTCGAAAGAAAACCGTGTGATCAAAAAAGACGCGATCACAGAACTTCTCCAGATGGGACTCCCGACCGGGCTCCAGTTTTCCATCACGGCGATCGGCAGCATGGTCATGCAGTCCGCAAACAACGGACTCGGCGGTGACTATGTCTCCGGCTTTACCGCAGGTGTGAAGCTAAAACAGTTCACCCTGTGTCCGTTCGACGCGATCGGAACCGCTGTTTCCGTCTTCTGCAGCCAGAACCTCGGCGCCGGTCAGTCAGCCCGCATCAAAAAAGGTCTGAAAGAGGGAATCGCCCTCGGGATTGGCTACGGAGTCTTCGCAGGATTGATCCTGATCTTCTTCGGACGTCCGCTCTCCATGATCTTTGTGAGCAAAGATGCCGCAGGTGTTCTCGACGCCTCCGCCCAGTATCTGCGCTGCATGGGATTCTTTTACTGGACACTCGGGATCTTAAACATCACCAGAATGGTGACGCAGGGACTCGGATATTCCGGAAGAGCATTTTTCTCCGGAGTGACAGAGATGTTCGCCCGCACAATCGTCAGCCTCTGCTTTGTCGGTCAATTCGGCTATAACGCGATCTGCTTTGCCGACCAGACCGCCTGGGTTGCTGCCTGCTGCTATATCGCTCCGACCTGCTTCTATTGTGTGAAAAAAGTCACACGGATGCTGCAGACCACAGAAGGTAACTAAAAATATTGACACATCCAGGTTTCTGGAGCAGTCGTTTGCGACAATCTCAAGCTTTACGCGAGTGCGCATTGACACATAATTTTCTTTGATTATCAGGATGTTCCATCAGAATTTTCCTTAAACAAAAATATCTCCGACACCAGATTTTTTCCGTGTCGGAGATATTTTTTCGTAAACAAATGAACCAGGAACCACATTCACATGCGCCCCTGGCTCATTCTCACCCTATCAGTTTTTCTCGATCAATTCCAAACTTAAATCTTACTTTAACTCGTCCGGGATCCACCATAATCCATCGTTGTTCTCTTCCATGTACTGCTTGAACTCGTCGGAATGATAAGCATCCACGATCGCTTTTGCCCACTCAGCATCCCTGTTCTCTTCCTTTACAACAACCTGAAGAACAAGATGATCCTGGATATCCTCAGTTGCAAGTGCTGTGGACGGGTCGATGCCTGCGTTATATACAACGCTGCCGGTGATCGCTACATAGTCAAAGTCCTGAATTGCTGCCGGGATCGTTAAGCTCTTCATCTCTGTGAACTCGATGTTGTGCGGGTTCTCAACGATGTCATCCTGGGTTACTGCGGACGGATCCACATCATCAGCAAGCTTGATCCAGCCGATCTTCTGAAGCATCAGGTAGCATCTTGCGGTGTTGGATGCGTCATTCGGAACTGCAACCTTTGCTCCGTCCGGGATCTCATCGACAGACTTATATTTTGCGGAATATACGCCTGCCGGTACTGTCGGGATCGGGCTTAATGCAACGAGATCCGCATTATAGTTCGCGTTGAAGTTTTCCATATATGCAATGTGCTGCTCTACGTTGACATCGACGTCGCCGTCATTCAGTCCGATATCTGCTGTCTGAAGGTCGGAGAAGTCAACTCCATTTACGGTATATCCCTCTTTCTCGAGGATCGGAACGATCGCCGCCTCAAAAAGCTCTGTGTACGGTCCCTGGGACTTACCATAGACGATCTCTTTCTTGTCGCCGGTGGTGTCCGCTGCTGCCTCTGTGCTGTCTGCCTGTGTGTCCTGGCTCTCAGCAGCCTGTGCCGCTGTTGTAGCTGCTGTCTCTGTCTTTCCGCATGCGGCAAGGCTTAAAACTGCCGCTCCCATCAGTACTCCTGCAATCACTTTTCTCATAATTCTTTCTCTCCTCTTCTTTTATTTATGTTGTCTTAACTTTCCGGAAATCGTATTTCCAAGAATCTGCAACAGCTGTACCAGAACGACCAGGATCACGACCGTGAGGATCATGAGCGGGGTGTTCATCTTCTCATAACCATATGTCAGCGCCAGGTCACCGACTCCACCTCCGCCGACATAACCAGCCATCGCGGATGCTCCGAGAAGTCCGATGGTTCCTGTTGTAAGTGCAAGCACCATGGAACCCAGGGTTTCCGGAACCAGGAAATAGCGGATGACCTGCCAGGTTGTCGCACCCATGGCCTCAGCCGCCTCCAGGATTCCCGGATTGATCTCAAGCAGGCTGTTTTCCATCAGTCTTGCAAGATACGGACTTATGTAAACAACTAACGGGACCAGCGCCGCCGTACTTCCGATCGTTGTTCCGACGATCGCGCGTGTGATCGGCATGATCGTTACAAGCAAAATTACGAACGGAATGCTTCGCACCACATTGATATAAGCGCTCACGATCCAGTATAACGGCCGGTTCTCCGCAAGTCCGCCTTTTCTGCAGAGGACCAGGATCAGGGCCAGGATCATACCGATGATCGTTCCAACAAGGAGCGACCAGCCGACCATGTAGAGAGTCTGTCCTCCATTTAACAGGAGACGTTCCACTGTGACCTTAAAGATCTTTGTTTTCATGAGTTCTTCCATCTTACTCCACCTCCATCCGTTCTCTTAAGACGCCGTTTTTATCGATCTGCTCTTCCGCTTTCCGGATACTCTCATCGTCACCGATGAGCTGTAAGATAAAGACGCACATAACGCTGTCTTCCAGTTCCTGGACCGCTGCGCCGAGGATATTGACCACGACGCCGTCCGTCTTGCAGATATCGGAGATCACCGGACGTTTCACGCTGGAACCGATGAATTTCAGGCGTTCGATGCGGAAATTTTCTTTCTGTTCCTTTACGAGACTCACGATACTGTCCGGGATCTGGTCACGGATGACCGTCTGGACAAACCGCTTTGTGACCGGCATCTTAGGAGATCCGAATACCTCAATAACACTTCCGGATTCCACGATCTTTCCGCTCTCCATGACGGCTACCTTGTTGCAGATCATCTGAACGACCTGCATCTGGTGTGTGATGAGAAGGATCGTGACGCCCATCTCCCGGTTGATCCGCTTTAAAAGCTTTAAGATCGACTCTGTCGTCTGCGGATCCAGGGCACTTGTCGCCTCGTCGCAAAGGAGAAGCTCCGGGTCGGTCGTCAGCGCTCTCGCAATCCCGACACGCTGTTTCTGTCCGCCGGACAGCTGGCTGATATAGGTATCTTTCTTATCTTCCAGTTCAACGATCTTTAATACTTCCATGACCTTCTTATCGATCTCCGCTTTCGGAGTTTTTGCTAAGATCAGCGGAAGTGCAATGTTATGGTATACCGTCTTAGACTCCAGGAGATTAAACTGCTGGAAAACCATTCCGATCTTTCTTCTTAATGTTCTGAGTTCCGGCTTTTTCAGTGTGGAAAGCTCCTTTCCACAGACTGTGACTTTTCCGCTGTCTGCCGTTTCAAGGCCATTTACCAGGCGGATCAGCGTAGACTTTCCGGCTCCGGAAAATCCGATGATGCCGCAGATATCACCTTTTTCCACATGGATACTCACATCGTCCAGCGCGTGGACGGTTCCGTATTTCCCTGAAAAGGTTTTGCTTACATGTTCGATCTGGATCAATGTTTCTTCCTCCCAAATAAAAAACCCGGAAGCGTTTACACTTCCGGGCGCATTTTCTGGCATTAACAGGAAACTATTTTCTGTATACAGGTACATGACCGCACAGCAAAGCTCCTGGCCGTAAAAAACGCCCGGAAATACACATGCAACAGCAACAACACATATTGTTCATATCAATTCTTCCAGCATTTCCCATACCTGTATCTCCTTTCCGACCGCCGTCATCCCGCAGTCCTGTGTTTCCTCATCGTCTGAACTTCCTGTTCAAATCCGATGGCGCTATCATACCCTTCATTTCCTATTTTGTCAATATGTTTTTATAATTTTTAAACCATATATTTAATTTTTTTAAACTTCTCGCGCTATCGTTTTAAAATTTTCATATTGTTTTCAGGATATCTTGCGTCGCGCTACCACCGAAACACCACGATCCCCGCAATCGCCAGAACAGCACCGATAAGTTTTCTCCACTCAAACGCCGCTTTCTCGACACCGAAGAGACCAAATACCTCCGCCACATAGGAGACCAGGATCTGGGTCACAACGATGAGCAGTGTCGCCTTTGCCGGACCCAGGCCGTCCATACTTTTGATCACGGTCCAGGTAATAAATGCGCCCATGACACCGCCAAGCAGCATGTACTTCCGGTCAATGGAAAACATCCCCCAGATTTCCCCGCGTCCGGTAACGAAATATAAGACCACGCAGGTCACAAGCGCCGTCATCTGCACCCATCCTGCTGCCGCCCAGATGCTGCTCTGCTTCGTCACCTCCGTGTTAAAAATCCCCTGCAGACTCATAAGCGCTCCCGAAAGCAGTGCCACCAGAATTCCCCACATATAAAAAACCTCCTGAAACCATGTTTCCCTTAGGATTCCATGATCAGGAGGTTTTTATACCGGCTTTTACATGCCAATTTTTATCTTGTCACAACGATTCCGTTTACTGTCCATGCACCGTCCGCATCAACCGTATAACCGTCCGGAGTTGTCGTTCCGGAATACATGGCTCCGCGGTGTCCGTTGGAGATCTCCTCGAAATAATAGCAGCGAAGCTTGCCGTCATTTCCTTTGATCCAGTTCCATCCGGTCATCATTCTTCCAAGTGTGCTGTCAGAAACCGGATAAAAGAAGTACCATCTTCCATCGCTATCTTTAAACCAGCCTGTCTGCATGACACCATTTGCATCGAAATGGAACCAGGAATCCTTCGGCTGTCCTGCGCCTGCATATGGATTCTCAATATGTGCCCATGCAGATACAAGATTCTTTCCGTTTGCGGCATTCTTAAAGTACCAGTTTCCCGCTGCATCCTGGCTCCAGCTTCCTGCCGTCATTCCATCAGAAGCAGATGTATTTTTCTTCTTTGAAGAAGAGCCTGCCGGTTCTCCTGATTCTCCGCTATCCGAATCACTGCTGTCGTAAGTCACTTGCTTGATCTCGAAAGTCAGATCCGGATATCCTGTGGATGTTACAACGACCGTATACGGCTCTTTGCCATCAAATACACTGCTGTTTGCAAGATCGATCGTTCCGTCACTCTTTACGATCACCGCAGCGCCTTTTCCGGATGCCGCATATTCCTTACCGTTGACCGATACCTTTGTGATATTCTTTAAGTAGTTCGCGAAATCAGCTGCATCTGCAGAGCCTTTTTTGATGACTGCCGGTGCACTGTAATCCCTGTTATAGTATGCAGGATTCGTATCGCTGCTGAGTACAAAATCTGCCTCGATATCGGCCCACTTTTTATTCTTATCAGAGATTGTAAGGGTATACTTTCCAGGCATTGCGTCTGTATAAGTGAGCGCTCCGTCTGCAAAGGATGTCTTCAGTCCCGTGACCTGATACTCCGGATCAAATCTTTCCGGAAGTTTCACCGTAACAGCGACAGATCCGTTTCCAGACTTTCCGTCAGCCACTTCAGCCTGTGTGCCATCCTTCATCGGTACATAAAGATCCGTGTCGATCTCATAAGCGCCTGCGCTTGTGAGGTATGTGATCTTATCGATGGTCTTTCCCATGATATCCTTGTACGGCTCCACGCTGGCATCGACGCCATGGCTCTCTTTTGTATATCCGGTGTAAATTCCAAGCTCGTTTCCGCGCCAGATATTTTCGAGATGGCGGAGACCATAGCTCTTTCCGTCCTTTGTCTCAAGAATCACTTCATAGATCGAACTGTTTGTCACAGACTCGTCAAGTCCGCTCACATTGATCTGGTAATCTCCGCGTGTCGTCTTTGTCGTGATCTCTGCGGTTGCTTTTGATTTTTCAGCGGACTTTCCATCCTGGAATTTTGTCTCAGAGAACTCAAAATTTCCATCTTTTCCAACGGTAACTTCTTTATAAAAGTCCGGTTTTTCCTCCGGGCTTAAAACATAATACGCATAGGTATCGTTCTCAAATAAGGTGTCTCTTCCTTTGTATGTGTTTGTCTGCTGTTTTCCGCGAAGGGTTGTCGTGATCGTCAGTTCCTTACTATAATCTCCCACGTGGGTCAGTCCCTCAAGGTCCGCATCAGAATTTACCTTCAGTTTAACCGGGAATGTAACTCCGTCGATCTTTGATCCGTCTGAATTCTTATGGTAAGATCCATTCGATAGTGATTTTGTACGTGTCTTCTGATACGTTGCAGATGTCATCGCATCCACCGGAATCTCATTCTGCTTCAGATCATTCTTGTAAAGCTCGTCATACGGAATATTCATCAGCGCATAAATTTCCTGTTCCTCGACCTTCAGTTCTGTCTGGATCACAAAAATTCCATTTTCCGTTACGAAGCGGATTCCGGTGATCGTTTTTCCGATAAGCGATTTATAATGATCCGGCTTCAAATCGCAGCCTTTGCTCTTTGTTGTGAAACCGGTTGAGAATCCCAACTCTCCTTTTCTAAGGAATGTGTTTTCAAGAAGGCGAAGCCCGTAGCTGTCCCCCTTATCCGTATCTAAAACCACCTCATAGACTGCGTTGCTGGAAGACGCAATCAGCTCCTGATAATCCTGAATCGTAATCTCATAGTCGCCATGATATGACTTGTTTTCTTTCTTTCCAGGCTGGTACCGTCCGGAGCAGGCAACGATCGTTGCAGTAGTATCGACTTCCTGTTCCTCACCCTGGAACTTACTGAATTCCGGCTTTCCATTCTCATCAAACTCTATTAGTTCCTTATAAACCTTCGGCGTATAACCTTTCGGAAGTACAGCATATGTATAGTCATCTTCCTCATCAAACAGATTATCATTATAGGTAGAATCACTTGCCGAGGCGACAGTAACCTTTTCCGCATTGGACGCTGAAACCCTCTTAAATCCATTTAAAAGAGACAAATTATCTACCTTTACCGGAATGATCGCTCCTTTGATCTCGCTTCCATCATTTGAATGATAAGTGCCATTTACTACAGTCTTTTTTTTCGTTTTTTTCATTGTCGCAGATGAGACAGCATCTACTTTTTTATCATTTTTAATGTCATTCCTATATACCTCATCATACGGCACATTCATCAATACATATCTGGGACCAGTTTCATCCTCAGAATTTTCATTCTGTTCCTCAATCTCCTGATCTTCACTCATCTCCGCTGCCTTCACACCGGAATCAGAATTACTTCCCACCACTTCCGCAAGCGCTGCTGTCGGAATCGCTCCGGCAACCATCGCCGCACTTAACAGAACTGCAAGCGTTTTCTGCTTTTTCATGACCTTTCTCCTTTCCGCACCATCCCTGGTATTGAAATTAGTTTCAGCTAACCCATGTTTTCATAACTGCATTTCGGATTGCACACACTGTCCTTTATCCATTCGTTCGCAGATCTTCTCCCCTGCCTATCCTATCTGTCAGAAAAGAATTTGTGAGATTCGCGTGCATGAAATACGATCTGCCTCAGCACACCTTTTGTTTCATTCTGCCGTGCAGAAAATGCAATTTGCTTTTTGAACAAGCACATGGTTAGTTATTGCTAACCCTTTTGTAGTAATATCCTACCTCTTATCCAAAATTCTGTCAAGAAAAGAGGACCGCCGATGTGCTGGGTCGGTGGTCCTCTTTCCTTTATTTATGCCGCTTTATGCGGAAAAATGAGAATTTTTTCCATTTTTTATTTACACGAACAACGAGCCAAAGTCCGCGCCTGCGCGAGACCTCGTGCTGTCGGTCCTACGTTTATTTTCTCTTCCTGCACGCCGCCTGCGCCAGATGTTTCGCCAGCACTGCCGTCGTCACAGCACCGACGCCGCCCGGCACCGGTGTCGCCGCGGATGCCTTTTCTTCCAGACCATCCCAGAGGACGTCTCCGCAGAGTTTTCCGTTCTCATCCACATTGATCCCGACATCGATGAGGACAGCTCCCTCTTTTAAGAATGACGCATCCAGCATCTTCGCCTTTCCTGCTGCCGCAACGAGGATATCCGCCTCCTTGCAGACAGCCTTCAGATTCTCGGTCTTCGTATGGCAGATCGTCACCGTCGCATTTTCCTTTAACATCAGCATGGACAGCGGACGTCCGACTACCATGCTGCGTCCCACGATCACCGCGCGTTTTCCGGTGATCGGAAGGTCGAATGCCTTCAGGACCTCAATAACCGCCTCCGCCGTACACGGAGCAAATCCATCTTTCTCACCGGCAAACACCTTTGCCGTATTGACCGCGCAGATCCCGTCGAGATCCTTTTCCGGACGGATCATCGCCTCGGCGCGCTTTTCATTGATGTGCTTCGGAAGCGGACGGAATAACAGGATCCCGTCGATCGTCTCATCATCATTGATCTTCTGGAATTCCGCAAAGAACTCTTCCTCGCTGATATCCGCCGGATATGCAAAAGACTTCGATTCCATTCCATATGCCGCAATGCGTTTCATGACATTTCTCTCGTAGGAGAGGTCATCCGGGCGCTCCCCGATCCGGACGATGGCCGCTGTCGGCACATATCCGTTTAATTCCTGGTTCATGGAAAGAACCTGTTCCTTGATCTTTGCAGAAACCTCTGCTCCCTTTAATGTAATCATCCTCTTACCGCCTTTAACACAATCTCGTAGATCCGGTCTGCCTGTTCCGTTCCCTTCTTTATAAGAAGTTCCGCCTGCTGTTTCACTGCTTCGGCATACTCCCGGTCCTTCATCATCTTCGTATTGATATACACGCTCATGACCGCGCCGAGAAGCGCCGAACGGATTCCCTGGATCCCGACTCCGGCGTCGCTGACCGCAAGCCGGCTGCCGTTCAATGCCAGGAACTCGATATCATCCATCACGCTGACCGCCCGCTCCATGACTTCCATCGGAACCTGCGCAGCAGCTTTCAGGCACTCTTCCATCCGCTCTTCCTTTGCTTTTTTCTCCTCGTCCGTCTCCGCCTTCATGCGGTAAACCTCCGAAAGCGGCTCAAACGCCTGCTCGTCCGCCTTCTCGAGACGGATGAAATCCATTCTCGCTTCCTGTAATCGTACAAGGATCTTCTGGATCTCTTCCTCATATATTGCAAATTTCTTTTTCCCTGTCGTCAGGTTTCCCACCATCTCGCCGAGGGCTGTTCCGACAGCGCCGTAAACCGCCGCTGCGCTTCCGCCTCCCGGAGTCGGTGCCTTGGATGCCAGAACTTCCAGGTATTCATTCCACTGTCCCATGACATATTTCCTTCCAGATTTTCTCTCCGCAGTTTTGCTTTGCGTTCTAAACCGGCAAACGCTGCGGCCGTTGCTGTATTGTGCGGAATCGTTTACGGAATCTTCTGTTCAGAAAATTCCTGCACGCACCCAACAGCGTTCTTCGGATTATTATCCATGATTTTGCGATTCTTGTCAATCCTGGAACGCTTTTTCCTATCGTTTCTATAGGATGATTCAGGCACTTTTATGCATAAATCTGTCTCCGAATCGTCATTGTGACCGGTCTCTGCCTGCTGAATCTGATATCAGCCATCTGCAATATTCTTCCATATACAGTCGCCTTTTCCTGACATTTTATATTTCATATCGTCAAACCTCGTCATCCTGCTTCTCTGTCGCCTGCATTTATACGCTTGATATGCATAATATGCAAAATTTCTTTATAAAAATACATTTTATGCTTGACATACCGTATATTCAGTTGTATATTTATGAAGCACAACGAAAATAAAACGTCTGAAATAAATCGGAGGACTTGATTATGAAAGAGAAAGTTGTTTTAGCATATTCCGGCGGTCTTGATACCACCGTACTGATCCCGTGGTTAAAGGAAACTTACAACTACGACGTTATCTGCGTCTGCATCGACGTTGGACAGGGAAACGAGCTTGACGGTCTGGAAGAAAGAGCAAAATACTGCGGCGCTTCCAAATTATATATCGAACACGTTGTTGACGAATTCTGCGACAATTATATCGCTCCGTGCGTAAAGGCAAATGCGACATACGAGAACAAATACCTTCTCGGTACTGCAATGGCCCGCCCGCTGATCGCAAAGATCCTCGTTGATATTGCAAAAAAAGAAGGCGCTGTTGCGATCTGCCACGGTGCTACCGGTAAAGGAAACGACCAGGTTCGTTTCGAGCTCGGTATCAAAGCCCTTGCTCCGGATATGAAGATCATCGCTCCGTGGAGAATCTGGGATATCAAATCCCGTGAAGATGAGCTGGAATACTGTGCAAAACACAACATCGAGCTTCCGTTCAAGAAAAATGACAGCTACAGCCGTGACCGCAATATCTGGCACATCAGCCATGAAGGTCTTGAGCTCGAGGATCCGTCCCTGGCTCCGAACTACGACCACATGCTCGTACTCGGCGTAACACCGGAAAAAGCTCCTGATAAAGATACAGAGATCTCCATCACATTCGAAAAAGGTGTTCCGGTCGCATTAAACGGCGAGAAGATGAAATTCTCCGAGATCCTCACAAAGTTAAACGAGCTCGGCGGCAAGAACGGTATCGGTATCACAGATATCGTTGAGAACCGTATGGTCGGCATGAAGTCCCGTGGTGTCTATGAGACTCCTGGCGGAACCATCCTTCTCGAAGCTCACAAGCAGTTAGAGGAGCTGATCCTGGACAAGGAGACCTTAAAATTCAAGAAGAACATCGACAACGAATTCGCTGATGCTGTTTACTCTGCAAAATGGTTCAGCCCGTTACGCGAGGCATTACAGGCATTCGTTGAGTCCACACAGGAATATGTAACCGGTGAGTGCAAGATGAAACTCTACAAGGGCAACATCATCAAACAGGGTACAACCTCCCCGTACTCCTTATACAACGAGAGCATCGCGTCCTTCACAACCGGCGATCTCTACGACCACCACGACGCTTCCGGCTTCATCAACCTCTATGGCCTTTCCACAAAGGTTCGCGCGATGAAGAAGGCAGAGATCGAGAAAAATCAGAACCAGAACTAATCCCGTTCTCTCATAAGAACTTAGGCAGACAGCCCCGGCAGGGATTTCCCGCCGGGGCTGTTAATATCTGTTTACCAGAAGTTTCTACAAAAAGACCGGGAACATTTTTCCTGCTCCCGGTCTTCTTTCTATGGATGCGCGATACATGCCGCTCCTATCTGTGCGTTCTGTCAATTACTTCGCATCTTTTTTATAATTCTTCCTGGCTTACTCCCTCCAGTACAATATGGCCTCCAGGTAAAAGCGCACCGCCACAGCCATCTACTCGTTTCGTACCTGCCGCATAGAATTCACCATCAATGCACATTACGCTGTTTAGCATCGTACTCATCGCCTGATCCACCGGAACAGGAACAATCTTATGCCCCATCTCTTCCAGTATTTTTCTTGTATCTCCGGAAATTCCATACTCCACTTCAAGTCCCTGGGCCCTCGTAAGGCAATTGATATATGGAGCATTCACCAGCTGCTCCGGAGTCATGTCGAAATCAATTGCATTCACGATTCCCTGAAGAGTTCCCGTAATAATTCTCGGTCCACCTGCTGCCCCGATTGCAAGGAATGGTTTTCCATCTTTAAATACCATACTCGGAGACATACTGGAAAGCGGCGTTTTTCCACCCTGAATCGCATTGGCACTTCCATATGCAAGTCCCTGACTTGTCATTGCTCCTACTGCCGCCGAGAAATCGGACATTGCGTTATTCAGTACAAATCCAAGGCCATCGACAACAATTCCACATCCAAACCAGTCTCGAATCGTCTGTGTCTGCGAAAAAGCATTTCCGTCTTTATCCATTACCACGAAATGGGATGTATTTCCAGGATACTGTTTTGCTTCGATTCCATCGGCCGATGCAAACTCTCCCGCCTTTTCTCCCGCCAATGTAAAACGCTCATGAGCAAATTTCTTGCTTGTCAAACGTTCTACATCGACATTCACAAAATCCGGATCACCAAGTGCTACACTTCTGTCAGCAAATCCCAGTTTCATAGACTCTGTCAATGCATGGATACTGGCTGCTGTATTATGTCCCATGGAACGAACATCATAGTTTTCCAAAATGTTCAGCATTTCAACCAGTGCACAGCCTCCGCTCGGCGGTGCAAATGCGGCAACCTCATATCCCCGATATGTTGTTTTCACTGGTTCGCGGAATTTTGGTTCATAACTCTCCATGTCAGAAACATCAAAACAACCACCACGATCATTAATCAGATCTACAATCTGTTTTGCAACTTTTCCTTTATAGAAATAATCAACTCCCTGTTCCGCAATATTCTCCAGAAGATCAGCAATCTCCTGGTTCTTCTGGATCTCACCGAATCGATAGAAACTCCCATCTTCCTTCAGATACAGTTTTCGAAATGCTTCTGAAAGGCGCATTTTACGCTCAACCGAATTGTCATACATCGTCAGAGCACCTGTATAGCTTGTTCCAAATCCATTACGAGCACAACGAATTGCCGGAGCTGCCACATCTTTTAAAGTCATAGTTCCATATTTCTTCAATACGATATCCATGGTCTTTAAAAGTCCGGGAAGCGCCACTGACTGACCACCAAGATCTTTCCACTCATCCTGCACTTCACCATCTTTTATAAAGAGATCAGCTGTTGCCTTTGCCGGTGCGATCCCTCTTCCGTCAATTCCTTCTGTTTTCCCAGTTTTCGCATCGTACAGTAAGGAAAAGCATCCGCCGCCAATACCAGAATGATGGGGTTCTACCACAGATAACGTCAGTGACACCGCTACTGCCGCATCAAACGCGTTTCCGCCTTTATTTAAAATTTCAAGTCCTGCTCTCGTTGCATATATATTATTACAGCTGACCGCTCCCATGCTTCCATGCGCTACCGGTTTCCCCCAGTAGGATGGCCACATATAAATCTGTTTTTTCATATTCTGTGCCATATTCTCACACTTTCTAAATTAATTTTTTTCCTTATAAGTCATGAGCGAAACAATAATTCCTACACCGTAAGTAACAACTACAACCGGATATACTGCTTCAACAATATCAGTAAGTCCCAGAAGCATCCATGCCACACCTGTGATCATTCCTGTCAGCATGCTCCAGAATGCACCTTGTTTTGTTGTCTTTTTCCAAAGTAATCCTGCCAGGATCGAGAAGCTCACCGGTGCTGCCGCAACGTGCTGTAATGTCAGGAACAGGTTTGTTAAGGACTTGCTTGGAATCAGAAATGCCGGGATCAATGTCAGATATGCGAATACAAACGTAATCGTTTTTGAAAGCTTCAGAACTTTCGCATCATCGACGTCCGGATTGATTTCTGTTTTATATACGTTTGTAATAATGGTTCCCGTTGCCAACATCATAGTTGCCATTGTCGCTGCAATGATCATAGTTGCAAATGCAAAAATAATACCTGCAAATACTGGACTGCTGAAGGTTTTGATAGCATATGCGAATGCAGTGGATCCATCACCGAGATCGGCACCACTTGCCTTGGAAAGCATACCACAGATTGCAGTAAAGAAACAAATCGGAGCGGCAATTACATAACCAAGGATAGAGCCAACTCTTGCTGCCTCCGGGCTCTTTGCAGAAAGAAGCGGCTGAAGAACAGCCTGCATAACCGCCGTACTGATGCAGCCACCTACGATCCATGCAACAATACGCTGTGTCGGCATATTTCCCATGGAATCATACTTCTCAGGAAGCTCGCCTAAAAGACCACTGAATCCTCCAAATTTCGGAAGTGTTGTAAATACAAAACAGATCAAGAGAACATAGATACCAATACATACAACACGACCGACAGCAGATGCACCTTTCATACCGGAAAAGCTTGTATAAATAACTGCAATCGTGACACCAATAAACATTGCCACCATAAGATTCAATCCAGGAAGCACGATCTGAATGATACTGGATACAGTCTTCAGCTGGATCGGAATATACAAAAATCCGTACACGATCCACGCATATGAATAAAGTCTTGTCGTTCTTACATCATATTTTGTCTGAAGATAGACCGGAACCGATTCTCCTGGCATCCTTTCGCGAATGATCTTTGCAAATACCGCAAGCGCGATGAAATAAAAAGAACCTGCAATCGAATACCATGCACCTGATATTCCCAGATTATATCCATTCTGGGCTGCTCCTACAACTGCCATGCCTCCGATCTGCCATGCTGCAAATACACACCCCAGTGATAATGCGCCCATTGTTTTATCCCCGCCGGACCACTGGTTTGCAGACTTAATTTTGGTTCCTGCATAAATACCTATGCCGATGATAAGACAGAATGTAATGATCCATACCGCTACTAACATACATATCCCTCCTGCTAAAATTGCTGATCTTCCGCTTTTCAAACTCTTATCTGGTGCTCCCTGATTTTCTGCCGAAGATCTGTTGACTGCCACGCAGACATTTTGCTTTCTTTATGTTACACCGTACTGATATGATCGTGTTAAACTGTTCTGCCTCCTTGTCAGAAATATATTACACATTACATATCTCTTGCTCTCATCATACAAACTTTATAGGTAATTGTCAAGAGTTCACGGCAAAGCGGTTGATTTTCAGCCAAATTCCTTATATACTAAAAGAAATATACGATATTTTTGAAAAAAATTACTGTCTCGATTAAAATACAGAACTTTTTGTAATGCTTTTCCAAAACATTTTGTTTCATTTCATGGTTTCCTGTTTCGACTAACATCACCATCGACAATGAACTGATTTATATTACATTTTCGTTCCTATACCAAATCCAAATGGAGGTTTTTATGGATGACAATCAGCAGAGTCTTCTTGGGACTCGAAAAATACATACTGAGACATATAAAAATCAGGCATATGATCTGATCAAAAATGCAATTCTCTACAACCGTTTCCGCGTTGATGCGATCTATTCTCAGGAGGCGATCTGCACCGAACTCGGTATCAGCAGAACACCTGTCCGTGAGGCTCTTCTTGAGCTTCAAAAGGAAGGTTATGTCAGTTTCGCCCGCGGAAAGGGAGTAAAAGTTGTCCCCGTAACAGAACAGGATGCCGGAGATATTCTGGAGGCACGAATTTTTCTGGAATCTCACAACGCAAAACTTGCTGCCGAGCGAGGTACCGACAAGGAAAAGCTGGCAATCATGGATTGCCTGTCCGAATTAAAGCAGAATCTCTCCTCGCTTGACAGTCGTCTTCTTTACCGGATTGATCATCAGTTTCATCGTCTTGTTGCGGATGCTTCCCATAATGGATGGTTTTCCCGACAGACCAGTCTGATCCTGGATCATTATCTGCGTTTTGAAGTCAAATCTGTCTACAACAATTCCATTGATGGAAAGCTCGTATATAAAGAACATTTGGCTATCGGTGAAGCAATCTTCAAAAATCAGCCTGAAAAAGCAGCTCTGGCAATGCAGCACCATCTCTCCAATTCCTATACTCGCACACTGGGTAGAATCTGGAAAACCACGCCGGAGCGGTAACTGTTATTCACCGACCATATTATGCGAATTTCAAAAAGTCACGGTATTTCCGCTCCCCTTGGTGGAGTGCAGATACCGTGACCATTACACAATCTCCCTAACGACTGCAATTTTCAAAATCCAAATACAAATCCTTTCAAATCTTTCTATCTGATATCTTTGCCATGGTTATGTAAATTTTCCTTGCGGTGCCTCTGTTTCGAATGTGTTTTCTTCGAATAAAGCTCTATCGGCTCACACAAACCTCTCTAATTTTTCATATCCAACATTCATCTTACTCAAAGTATCTTTGACGAAACATTTTTCTTAAACCTCTTACGTTTTTCTTTCTTGCTTGAAGAAAATCTTTCAGATTTGTCCTTTAAATTTCATGTTTTATTGACACTTTAGACACAACTTTATGGTTCAATAGTAGACGTAAGAAAGAGATCTGAAACATCTGTTTCCAAATTCTCTTTCCTTGCAACTACAATTTCAAGTACAGGAAGGAAGCTTTGATTATGAAAAAGAACTTATTATTGACTGCTGCTTTAGCAGGCGTTCTCGCATTAGCAACCGCATGCTCTTCCCAGAGCACAACCACCGCAACGACCGCTGCTTCTACAACGGCTGAGACAACAGCGGCTGCTGTGAAGGAGAATACAACTGCTGCTGAAAAGGAGACAACTGCCGCTGAAAAAGCAGAAGGCAAGAAAGAGGCTGATTCCAAAGCTTCCGAAAACAGCAGTGAAAAAAGCGACGAATCAAAAGAGTCTACAATGACTGGTACCATCAGTGACATAAAAGATTTCATGTTCACGGTAAGTGCTGATGGAAAGGATTACGCGTTCACCTTCGAAGCCGATAAAAAACCGGAAGGTCTCTCCGAAGTCAAGGACGGCGATAAAGTTACTGTAACTTACACCGGAACGGTCAATGAAGTAGACGCTTTTGATGGAACCATTCTTTCCGTGACAAAGGCTAAATAATATACACACGGGTGTGAAATGCGGCACCGCCAGGTCCCAAAAAAGGACCGGCGGTGCCGCGGCTAAAAGGCTGAAGGTAGTCAGCAGTTAGACTATTGACACACAACGATCTGGATCTTATCAAGCAATCGCTTAAGATTCTCATTTTCTTTCTGAAGTCTGGTGCAGCGCTCCCGGTACAGGTTCCGCTGCCTTTCAATGATACGGAAGTTATCGCAGATCTCTTTCATATCCTCGCTCTCTTCCCACGGCAGGTCAGAAAATTCTTTCCCTTCCGCTTGTTTCAGATTCTGCAGTATCTTCCCTGAACATATTTTCTTATTTGCTTCATCTGTTAATTTTTCTGCTGTTTTCATAATCTATCTCCCCGGACGATCATCCACATTTTTATCCTATTTATTTCTGTTGTCCAGCCCTGCCCTTTTCATCCAAAACTGGAAAAGTTAAAATTTATCAAACAGCCTTTCTGGCTCTCACAATAAGATGCCAGATTGGAAGCAGATACAGGAACACCGCCGCCCCTATCGACACAAGCGGCGCCGACACAGACGCCAGCGGAACCGCACCCGCGATGGACCACGGAATGAGCGGAGCCGTAACGATTACCGAGTTTTCCATATCTATCGCAAATCTCTGCTGATCCGGCTCCAGATCCTTGCAGACCTGGTCCACCAGCATCGTTGCCAGTGTCTGGTTGCAGGCCACCATCCCCGCCACCATGGACGTCATAAGGATCGTACCAAATACGGTGATTTTTCTGCTCACCGAGCCCATCTTCGATTTTAAACCATTTAAAAGTCCGGTTCCCTCAAAGATACCCGAATAGGAGGACGAAATCGTGATGATCAGTGCCACCCGCACCATGGACATGATTCCGCCGCCGTCGATCATGGACGAGATTGATGGATCCGGAGATTTATAACCGTTGACCAGAATTCCAACGATCAGGAACAAGTCCGTGTGCTGCCAGAAAAGGCACACGCCGAGTGCCGTCATGATACTTGCCAGCATCGCCATCCGCACCTGTACACGGAAAAGTGATAATACCATGATCACCACCGCCGGAAGAATTGGGATCAGTCCCAGATGGAATA
This sequence comes from Pilosibacter rotomagensis, assembly GCF_045062245.2. Lineage (NCBI taxonomy): Bacteria > Bacillati > Bacillota > Clostridia > Eubacteriales > Clostridiaceae > Pilosibacter > Pilosibacter rotomagensis. Next base: position 2,914,369 of record NZ_CM170323.1, read on the forward strand.
CGCCAGAAAAACTCTCCGTCAGCGACAAATTTCCGGCTTCCGCCGCCGGAAATGCGATTCCGCAGACACCGTAAAAGGCACAGGTTAAAATTAGCGGCACGATGGCCGTCCTCACCATCAGACGGATATTGTCAAAAATATTTGTGTGGGTCAGCTCCGAGACCAGCAGCGCGCTGGTGGATACCGGCGAACACCGGTCCCCGAAGAACACGCCGGAGAGGATCGCGCCTCCCGTCAGGATCTCATTGCACCCCATCGCCTTCGCCATGGTCATGCAGATCACGCCCATGGTCGCCGCCGTTCCGAATGCTGTTCCTGTAAGGACGGACACCAGACAGTTTAAAAGGAATGCCATCAAAATCATTACCGACGGATTCATAAGCCCTGCGCAGTAGGAGACGATCGCCGGGATCGTTCCCGCCGCCCGCCAGAGCGCCGTCAGCATCCCGATGAGTAAAAACGTAATTAAAATATTTTTCGCCGTCTTGATTCCCTTCCAGGACATCCCGAGAATATCTCTGACCGTATAACCGCGGCTCAAAGTGTACGCGAAAAAGATCAGATATCCAAGTGCCAACGCTGCCAGGATCGGGATTCCCGCAAGGATGCACCCGATCAGCGTCACCGCGAACACGACCAGAACAGCCGTCTCACTGGTTTGTACCTTCATAATTTTTACCTCTTCCCTGTTTTCTTTCGTGAACCATTCCCTCAGCCAGCCGTTCCCTGTTCAGATATCCTGATCCACCTTTATGATTATAGTATACGCCTGGATTTTCCACTTGTCTAACTGTATTTTCCGATATATAATACAGCTAAAAAACTGTATATAAGTTACAGCTTTCATTCTTTTCCACGATTTTCCCAGTTCATTCTGGCTGTCCCGTATCCTTTATGGTCAGCACAGCTGATCCGAGACTCTGCACGACACTTACAATTAAACTTTCTTTGTAACTGTTCAGTACCTTCACAGTTACATGCAAAAATCCATTCCAAATCGGCTACGCCGATGGATTTTTGCCTTTTAGCCTAGGTTTTCTTACGGTCAGCGCAGCAAGTGCGCAGACCTACTGAACAGTTACCTTTCTTTTTTATATTCAGCATTCTGGTGATATGTCAAGAGTTTTTAAAAAAGATTTTGATATATTTTTCAGGAAAAAGGGTAACTTTAATAGACCTTCGGCGGAAAATCCAAAGGCGAACATCAGTTCTTGTTGATATTTGATTGAGTGTCCAGCTTTTCGCCGGTGTACAGTTGGTTTTTGACCAGCAATCCAAAAACAAGCCGTACAAGTTTACGAGATGTAAGCGCGAGTGCTCTTTTGTGCTGATGCTTGGTAACTTCAGCATATTTTTTTGCATAATACTCAGTGTATTCTGGCACATGCTTCCTGACGCTGTTAGCCGCTTCTCCCAGATAATAGCGCAGATACGGATTCCCGACTTTTGAGACTTGATTGTCCTCGGAAATAAAATCGCCGGAATCGTTTTTCAGCCAGTACAAACCGGCATACTTTGCAAGTGCATCGGATGAGTGGAACGCAGTTATGTCGCCTATTTCGGACAGCATGCCGGAGGCCCATACCGGTCCGATACCGGGAATGGACTTCAGGATAAGAAACGCATTCGGGTTCATCCCATTGATGCACTTTTCAATTGCCTGCTCTATCAGTTTTATTTCTTTTTGATAGGCCTGGATGCAGTTAAATGAGCTTGCAAGTGAAATATTCAGTGGTTCATACATGCATTGATCCAAACGGTACGAGTCCCTTGCGGCTTTCCGCAAAAGCTCGGATGTCCTGGATATGTCAGAAATACGGTTCCTGCTTTTTTCAGCGAGGAACGAAAGGAGTTCTTCCTCTGAGAGGTCGATGATCTCCTGGGGGGACAGGAACTCCGTCAGTATGGCAGAAGATGTTGCGCCGTAAATATTGCTGAACGGCTTGTTATCACCCTCAAGAAGCTGCAGTTCGCTGAACTTCAGATACAGGTTTGAAACCATGTAGGTCTTTTCCCTGGTAATGCATTCTGACAGGTGCATGCGATGCCTGGTAAGACGCTTCAGGGCGATAAACTGGCCGCCGCGCCAAGGCTCAAGCTTTTTCGTCCTGCCGACCCTTGCGAAGTCAGCAATGAGAAAAGCATCGATAGGATCCGTCTTTTCCATTCCGATATAGGATTTACGGTAATTGGATGTAGCCTTGGGGTTGACACAGAAAACATAGGGCTTGTACGGCATAAGCGTCTCACATGTAGAAAGAAAATTTGCGATATGGACGCTGTAAACAGAGGTAGACTCTAAAGCAACGATGATTGTATCAAGGTTTTTATGTTTCTGCATGCATTTAGCGATCATATCGGCAAGTTCATCAGCGCCGGGCTGATTGTTGCCAAATGAGGATGAGATGTACTTGTTTTCTTCAAAATCCATGGCATAGACCGCATTGGATTTTGAGCTTACATCAATACCTACAAACAAGGTGGACATATAGTTGATCTTTAACAAGATATCACATCCTTTCCGATCTGGATTTGTGGAGCCTGAAGTAAAAGGTTTATCCTGTGCTGCATATGGTGACCGAAGCCTCGCGCAATGAGCATGCACCCGGCCAGCCTTTCTTGCTGGAGCTACGGCGGGGGACGAAAATTCTGTGTTAGCGGAATGTGCCATATGTGCCAGGCTGAATGCTAAAAAAGCAGTCACGGCCAAAGCCGGCTGAAAGGAGGAAAAGCAGTGCCTTCGGACATCAGACTCTGCCTGATATCATAACACAGGATGAATCATATAAAAAGTAACTGTTGACCGTATGGATGGGATTCAGGATGAGGGGAGTTCCTCTTGGATGTCCTTACCATCTATACCCATAAAAAGAATAAGTTCATAAGCGATATTTCTTGCCTACGAACTTATTATACGAGGAGGTTTTATATGAACTTTCTTTCCATGGACTACTTTCTCATGACCGCCGAGAAGCGCAGCTTCACAAAAGCCGCCGATGCTCTCCACATCACCCAGCAGACCCTGAGCACCCACATCGCCAATCTGGAACAGGAGCTGGACTGCAAGCTCTTCGTCCGCCATGTTCCCCTGGAGCTCACCTATGCCGGAGAGATCTTTTGGCAGTACGCCGCAGACTTCCAGAAAAAATACCGGGCAATGCAGCACGAATTTGCCGACCTGACTAAAAATGAGCAGGGCATCCTGCGGATCGGCATCTCCTTTACCCGCTGCCACGCCATCATGCCCGCGATCATCACGGAATACCAGCGCCGCTACCCGCATATGGAGATCCAGGTCATCGAAAATGCGAACACTGGACTACAAAAAGACCTGATGGAACATAAGATCGATCTCGCCATCGCGAAGTTCCCGGATTTTCTGCCAGGGATCACTCTGAGCGATTTCTATGAGGAGGAGGTCGTCCTTCTGCTTGCTGATTCTCTGTTTCATGAGGTCATTTCCGATGCCGCCCCAGCAGATGCCTTTTTTTTACATCTTCCAAAGACTATCTGCTGCTCCGGCTCTGATTTCACTCATGGCACCGCTGGCACTCTCTCCTTTTCTGTCCAGGATCTCCCTGCACTGACAGATTCACAGCCAGAACCGTTAATGTTAAGAAGCCCGGAAGACTTCTCGATCTTCGAACACTGCCCATTCCTTCTAAACTACGCCACAGACATCGCCGGTCAGCTCGGAAGACACTTCATCACCATGGGCAACTTCAAACCGATCGTAAAGACCCAGTCCGACAATATGGGAATGCTTCTGGAACTCTGCGCCGCCGGAAAAGGCGCCTGCATCTCCCCACTGAACCTTGCCATGAGCTCCCTCTCCCCTGAGCAGCGCAAAAAAATGCGGATCATCCATCTCGGACGATCCGCAAAATATAAGATCCGCTTCGGTTCTCTGGAACAGCCTTACCAGTGGAAGGCGATCCGGAACTTTATGGATGCCGCGAACGCTGCACTCACCAGAACCGGCACAACCACCTAGCTTTCCGTTCTCTATCGCATGCGGTGTGCCGTTTTTCAAATGAATAAAAATTTCTATCGCTTCTCCCAACTGAACACGATCAACCTGCCTGGGGCCTCTCACCCTGCCAGATAACACCAGACTGGCAGGGTCAGCATGGACATTAGCGTCGTCATAACCACACATCTCGTTGCAAACAAGGTTCCCTGAAGACTGAATAGATCGAGTAAATTCATGTATATGCCTCCCGCCTCTTTCTGATGTAAATAAATTTTTGCAGCAACTTTATAGAAGTCTTCTCACTGCCCCTGCATGTTTCTTAAATCTATCATAGCACGGTCATGTTTCTTTGTATAACTGTTTCATTCGGTGAAGTACACAGCTATTTATCTGTTTTTTATTCGAATTTCAAAAAAGTCCCCCAATCGAACACAGCACCTGCTGCCGGACCACGTTCAGCTTTTCCTACGCGTTCTCCATATAGAGAAACAGAACCAGATATCCCCTTTTCAGAGAATACCAGGTTCTGTCCTCTACATCTGCTTTTTATGAATTCATCTCAGCAAAACCATTCAATGAATTCTGCATTTTTATTTACCAGTCCATGCCCCATCCGGACCAACTTCATATCCATCCGGTGTAGTCGTGTTTGCAAGCATTGCGCCCTGCGGCTGCTTCATACCTTCACTGAAGTAGTACCACTTTCCGTCGATCAGATGCCAGCCAGTGTACATATGTCCCTGACTTCCGTCAGCCTGATTATGCAGGTAATACCAGATTCCATTGTCTTTGATCCAGCCAGTCTGCATGTAGCCGTTCTCATCGAAGTGATACCACTGCTGTTTTCCATTCCAGCCGATCAGTTTCCAGGAAGACTTCGGATAGCTTCCGTCCTTCGCCTCAAACCACCAGCCTTTTTCATTCCGCTTCCAGAATCCTTCCAATGTGAAGGTTGATGCCAGGCTCGTCTTCCTCGTCGTACTGGATGCCGGTTCGCCGCCATCATCGCTGTCGGAAGAGCTGCTGTAGTTGTTGGACGGCTTTGCGTCCTGTGCCTTTTCCTTAACTGTTACTGTGATTGTCTTCGTCACGGAAGCGCCCTGGCTGTCAGTTACCTTATACATTACATGATAAGTGCCAGCCTTTGTGGTATCGACATCGTTTGCAATCACCTCGATCTTTGCTGTCAGATCTCCATCTTCCGCATCCGCAGCTGCCACATTCTTCTTTGCATCAAAGCTGTCGCCTGCGGTCAGGGTTACGTCCTTTGCGCTGATTGTCGGAATGGCATTTAATGTCTCCATCTTCGGGTTGACTGTAACCGTGATGGTCTTCGTCACAGTCGCTCCATCACTGTCCGTTACTTTATAGATTACTTTATAAAGTCCCGCTTTCTTGGTATCCACATCATTATAGGTGATCTCGATTTTGTCTGTAAGATCCTCATCTTCCTCATCCCAGGCAGTGACTCCATCCTTCGGGTCGAACTTATCCTCTACCGTTAAGGTTATGTCCTCTGCAGTAATTACCGGTACGGAATTCATTACCAGCGCTTCCGGCATGACATCTACTTCAACCATGCAATCTACAGAATGGTAATTTTTATCATCCGGTGTGTATACTGCCTCAAACTTCTGGAGCCCATATTCCTTTAAAATGGTTTTAGGATTCTTCCACTTAAACTCCTTTGGTAAGCCTTTTACCTCAGAAAGTTTCTGCCACTGGTCAGCAATCAGTCCCGTAGGAAGCATCTCTTCATAGGCCGGCTCTGCCTGCTTGATCATCATTGTCACCGGAACGATAAAGGCCGTTCCATTATTTAAGGTAATGTACACCTTTTCACTATATTTTCCAACTGCATTATCTGTTTTAGGTGTAATCGTAACTTCCCTACCTGTCACACCAATATCAAAAATCGTATCATCTGAACAAAATGCCGTGATAGAGAACTCTTCCGCGTTGCTGCTGGTCGCGATCACAGTCTTAGGCTCTGCATCTTCTTTATATTCAACACTGCCAAACGCAACGGAATCCGGTGTTACTTTATAACTGCTCTTGATCCACTTTGCATAATATGTATGCCCTGACTCCGTTGTTGTTACTGCATGCCCATTAAATTCAGCATTATCATACCACTCTGCACAATATCCATCTTTTACAACAGCGTCTATGCCATTTGCCTGATCCAAAACGATTCCGCCGTTTGCAACAAGAATAATTCCTGCGTCATTGCTTATTCCCGAATCAGATCTTGCTTTTTGGGCATCCCTGTTATTGGCAACGTAAATTACACAATTTTTATTAAATTTATTTACAGATCCACCAGTATAACCTGTATTAGTATCATCTCCAAAACACTGGGATCCAAATGTAACATTCTCAGCTTTTGACAAATCAAGTCTATCAAGGTTTGCGCAACCTGCGAACATCTTGCTCTGAAGCTCAACATTTTTTCCAGTAAATTTGGCATTCTTAATACCAAGATTGGAACGGAATGCTGCCTCTTTTTTGTCAGAAGCCTTTGTATTTTTTGCCGTTACAATCAAATTTTCCGGCACATTGTTCTTAGCGAAGCAATACCCATCAAATTCATAGCTATTTCCACTGATGGTCAATGTCTGCAGTGAGTTTGTTGCAATTCGATTAATATTTTTAGCGATCTCGCTATCCCCATCCATGGACAGTTTTTTTAACCCGGTCAGCTCAATAATACTTCCGCTTATAGTGCCCTTTGCGTTGATCTCCTCAAGATTTACTGCTGCTGTTTCCTCTGGCTGCCCAGTCTTTTTAAACGAATTATTCATTGCAACACTTGTGTTTTCTGCCGTTTCAATATAAGAAAGACTGCTGCACCCAGTAAATGAATTACCATTTAATGTCACATTATCGGAATCTATATATATTTTTTCCAACTCGGCGCAGCGTCCAAACGCTCTTCCATCCACTAATCTCACTTTCTTCGGCAGTATTAACTCCCTTAATCCTGAATCATAGAATGCATACCCAGAAATCTGTGTTACATTCTTTAAATCAATGTTTTTCAAACTTGATGTGCCCGAAAATGCATTCGTACCGATCTTTTCAATCGATTTACCCAATGTTATAGATTCCAGTGCGTTACATCTACAAAACATTGCATTCGGAATTTCTGTTCGTTTGTCTTCTACTACTACTTCTCTTAAACCAGATCCATTAAATGCATTAGAGTTTGCACCACGCATTCCAAACTCCCAGCTGTCCTTAATTGTGACACTGTCAAGATTCGGTATCTCTGCAAATCCATATGCGCCAATATATTTAAGATTCGACCACTCATCAAAATTTACTGAAAACATAGTTTTGCGAAATGCAGCACAGCCAACACCTTCAAAGCTGGACGGAAGCCATTTCTCCAGATCTATACCTTCTCCAAGACTTGTACATCCATCAAACATGCTCGTCGGCACATATCTTCCCTTATATATGTTTGTATTTGAATCTGAATCAACCAACTCAGGGGCTTCGAAATTTTCCGGCCATGTAACTGTTGTAAGCGCTGTGTCATTACGGAAAATACAATCTCCCAAACTCTCTACACTAAGAGGAATATTTGCTTCCTCTAAATTTATCATATTGCTGAATGCCCATGATCCAATCGAAGTTATGCCAGATTCCATTTCTACTTTTTTGATGGAGTCCAAATAGTCCTTCCACGGTCTGTTATCTTCTGTGTTATTTATTGTAAAATCAGCCATACGGCCATTTCCACTAATTCTTAGAGTATAGAATTCCTCCGCTTCTGAATTCTTTTCCAGACTCCATTTGGTTGACTCCGTAAAATTACCCTCCTCATCAACAGGTCCGCAGTTTCCACTTAAAACTTCAACCGTTGCCTCTGAAGATTGATTTACGATCTGCTTTGTCTGTACTGTCTCCGCATACCCCGCCATCGGAGTCACTGCCATCGCCGCCGTTGCGGTAAGCAGCACTGTCAGCATTTTCTTTGATTTGATCAACTTCATCTTCTTCATACTGTACCTTCTTTCTAATTGATACCTTTGTATCCTATCCACACATTGATCAATTACTTGTACACATACCTTTGGGTGAATCATTCTGCAAGAACTTCTTCCATCTGCTTTTCTGCTCCTACGGCACATGAAGGAATTTCATTGCCTGAAGTCTTCTTTTTCTGTGCCTGAAAGCTTCTGATAAACGGATCATACAACTCTTTCTCCGCCTTCACCCTCGCCTGCACCGCCTCATTAAACGCAGTGAAGGTCCCAAGATTGTAGACTTTTCCCTGAAATCCGATGCTGGCCCGCCAGGTTCCGTTGGATCTCCGATATACACCGCGGTGACCGCTGGTGTTGTTGACGCAGGTCTTTCGGCACGCGATGCGCTCCACGCAGGTTCCGTCCACAATGTGAATTGCCTTGCGCATATTTTTCTGTCGGGTTTCATTGCGGAAACAGCCGCAGCTCTTTGTCTTTCCGTCCCTGAGATTTTCCTTCTGACAGACGCATACATTTCCGCAATCACACCTGCAAAGCCACAGATCCTGCAGTCTGCCCAAAACCCCAGCATTTTCTTCTGCTATTTTTCCAGGTTCTCCTTCTTTGCCAGTACCATAGGCTGAAATCTCATCCTGATTCGCCAGCCGCTGGACCACAAGTCTCCCGTACCTCTGCCCGGTAAGATCCAGCCAGCGGTTCGTCATCCTTTTTTTTCGCAGACAGCCACAACTCTTCGTATGACCGTTTTTCAGATGGGATTCCTGGACAAGACAGACTCTGCCACAGCCACACTGGCATTCCCAGTATTTCTTTGAATCTTTTCCCCGGTAAGCCAGCTTCTGAACCACCAGATTCCCAAACTTTTTCCCGACCAAGGTATCCTGCATCATCCATTCGCCTCTATTCATGACATAATGGGTATTATGTCGTATTGGAAGTTCTACTTTTTTTAATCATCCAGTATCTGAGGTGTAATCAGAATACCAAATGATTAAAAATTCATATGTGTACATAAGTTATCCTATCACGAACGGTCTCGAAATACAATAAATTTCAGTGAATCCGAGCTCTTTTTGGCATATTTAGTTAATGCGTCATTACGGCAACGAAGAAATGGAGATAAAAATTCCGAAGATCTCAGCGCCACCGCATGACATAATACCCATTATGTCATAACGGCTGTTCTCCTTTTTTAATCTCTTCCGTCTTATTTTTTCTGCCCCGCCCCATGATTCGTTCCCTGCGAGTCCCAGTTCCAGCTCTCGCGCACACGCCTCCTCACTAGTGATCATCGTATACCGTCTCGTCGTCTCGATACTGCTGTGTCCCAGATAATCTGCCAGTCTCACGAGATCCCGTTCTCTCTCATAAAAGCATCTCGCAAACAGGTGTCTCAGATTGTGTGGAAACACCTTTGACGGCAGTACTCTCGCCGGTTCGCATAATTCCTTCATCTCCGCCCAGATATTTCTCCAATCTACCGGATTTCCATTCTTTGTGGCAAATATTATCCCGCTTGTGATCCTGTTTCTCCGGCAATAATCCCGTAGAAATATCACAAGAGACCTCGCCATAAGAATCACTCTCTGTTTTCCTTTAAAATGGATCTCTATTTTCTGTCTCGATAGTGTCTCCACCGTCAGATACCGAAGTTCACCAATCCGCATTCCTGTCGCCGCGATTGTCCTCAAAATTCCGGAAAGCCGCTCTCTCTTTTCCGAAGCGGCTGCATTTAACAGCCTGTAATATTCTTCCTTTCCAAGCTCCCTGCTCTTCTCCCGAAAGATCTGCTTCTGTACCCGACAGGTGTGGATAGAGAATTCCGCCTGTCCTGCCCATTTCAGATATGAATTCACTGCCGTGATCATGGAATTTACACTCGATATCTTCCATGCATTCAAAATATATGATTTATACTCCATCATCAGCTCCCTGCTGATCTCTCTTCCGTTCGAAAAACGCAGAAAGTTCTCCGCATCCCGCAGATACTTTTCCACCGTATTCTCACTCATCTCCCTGTCCCTCAGGTATTCCCCGTACTCTCTAAGTTCACTCATACATAACATAAAAAATCCTCCATTTATCAGTCTTCTATCATTATAACCAACAAACGAAGGATAAACCAAGGACACCATAACGCAAAAATCCCCGCCCGGAAACCCGGACGGGGATCATCACCTGTTGTGACACTACCGGCAGAATCACTCTGCCTACTTTATATACATTTACAATTCACGTAAATTATTTAGCTGCTGCAGCCTTTGCTTCTTTGATCTTCTCTGTCAGCATCGGAACGATCTTGTTTAAGTCGCCTACGATACCGTAGTCAGCTACATCGAAGATCGGAGCGGACTCATCTTTGTTGATCGCAATGATGATGTCAGACTCTTCCATACCAGCTACGTGCTGGATAGCACCGGAAATACCGATTGCGAAGTATACGTGCGGACGAACAGTCTTACCAGTCTGTCCTACCTGAAGATCTTTCGGCTTCCAGCCGGAATCTACAACTGCACGAGAGCAGCTTACTGTACCGCCAATAGCCTCAGCGAGGTCATCAAGCAGTTTGAAGTTCTCTGCGCTGCCAACTCCACGGCCACCGGAAACAAGGATCTTTGCATCCATGATATCAGCTACGTCGGATACTGCCTTAACGATCTCGAGAATCTCAACGTACTTGTTGTCCGGAGTGAAGCCCGGGTTGAATTCGATAATTTCAGCTTTTCTGCCAGCCTCACGGTCAAGCTTCTGCATAACGCCTGGACGTACTGTAGCCATCTGCGGACGGAATTCCGGGCATGCGATTGTAGCGATCGTGTTGCCGCCGAATGCCGGACGGGTCATAAGGAGCTGACCATGTTTCTGCTCTTTACCCGGCATAGCTACGAGCGGGAAATCTCCGATATCGAGCTGTGTGCAGTCTGCTGTAAGACCTGTATGGATACGTGCGCAAACACGCGGGCCAAGGTCACGACCGATTGCTGTAGCACCGATTAAGAAGATGTCCGGCTTGAACTCGTTGATAACAGATGTGATCGCATGAGTATACGGCTCAGTTCTGTAATCTTTTAATTCCGGATCGTCAACAACGATAACTTTGTCTGCACCGTACTCACCGAGTTCGTCTGCAAGACCTTTTACGTTGGAACCAACTAAAACTGCTGTTACAGTTGTTCCTAAATCTTTTGCCAGGTCTTTACCTTTACCGATCAGCTCCAGAGCGATGCTGCTGATCTGATTGTCTACCTGCTGTGCAAAGACATATACACCCTTATATTCTGCTAAATTCATCACTTTTCACCACACTTTTCTTTTTTTGAATTAAAGTACATGTTTCTCAGTAAGTTTCTCAACAATGTAATTTGCAGCTGCGGACGGATCAAGGTTTGTCTCCTTAACGCCTGCACCCTTTCTTACTTTGTCGGAAGCCTTAGCGATCTGAGTCGGGGATCCCTTAAGACCAAGGTTGGAATCAAGGACATCTTTCAGATCTTTTCTGCCCCAAACGGTGATCTCTTTCTTGTATGCATCGAAGATTCCGCCCGGAGTCATGTAACGCGGCTCATTTAATTCAGAAAGTGCTGTAATTAAGCACGGCATTTTAGCCTTTAACATCATGTATCTATCATCAAACTGACGCTTAACGATTACGGAATCGCCATCGATCTCGATGCCCTCAGCATAGCTGATTACCGGAAGACCAAGGTGCTCAGAGATCTGCGGACCTACCTGAGCTGTATCACCATCGATAGCCTGACGGCCTGTGATGATGAGGTCATAGTCAAGGTTTCTTAAAGCACCAGCGATTGTCTGGGATGTAGCCCATGTATCAGCACCGCCGAGAACACGGTCTGTAACAAGGATACCGTTATCAGCGCCCATAGCCATAGCCTCACGAAGAACTTCCTCAGCCTTCGGAAGACCCATTGTAACTACTGTAACTTCTGCACCATACTGATCTTTTAAGCGAAGAGCTGCCTCCAGACCAGCTTTATCATCCGGGTTCATGATTGTGAGCATAGCTGCTCTGTCAAGTGTTCCATCCGGTTTGAACTTTACGCCGCCCTTAGTATCCGGCACCTGTTTTACACAAACAACGATTTTCACTGTATTTCACTCCTTATTTTCATTTATAGTTATGATCTTCCAGCTGTTAAATTATTATTTTAACAGTGCGCCGGAGATAACCATTCTCTGAACTTCACTTGTTCCTTCGTAGATCTCGGTGATCTTAGCATCACGCATCATACGCTCTACGTCGTACTCTCTGATGTAACCATAACCACCATGGAGCTGTACAGCCTTTGTTGTTACTTCCATAGCAACCTCTGCTGCATACAGTTTAGCCATTGCTGCCTCTACGCCGTAGGACTTCTGAGTAGCCTTAGCCATTGCTGCACGGTAAACCATCATCTGAGCAGCTTTTACCTTTGTTGCCATATCAGCAAGCTGGAACTGTGTGTTCTGGAACTGACCGATTGTGCGGCCGAACTGCTTTCTCTCTTTTACGTAAGCAACTGTTCTGTCAAGAGCGCCCTCTGCAAGACCAAGAGCCTGAGCAGCGATACCGATACGTCCGCCGTCAAGAGTATGCATAGCGATCTTGAAGCCCTCACCCTTCTTACCTAAGAGGTTGTCCTTCGGGATGCGGCAGTCTGTGAAAATAAGTTCATATGTTGCAGATCCGCGGATACCCATCTTCTTCTCTTTTGTACCAAAAGTGAAGCCCGGTGTACCTTTCTCTACGATAAATGCGGAAATCTCTTTCTGCATTTTGCCACGTTTCTCAACAGTGCCTGTTACAGCGATAACGATGTATGTATCAGCATACTTACCGTTAGTGATGAAGCACTTGGAACCGTTTAATACCCACTCGTCGCCGTCTAAAACAGCTTTTGTCTGCTGACCCTGAGCGTCTGTACCAGCGCCCGGCTCAGTTAAACCGAATGCGCCTAACTTCTCGCCTTTTGCAAGCGGAACGAGGAATTTCTGCTTCTGCTCTTCTGTTCCGAATGTCATGATCGGATCCATGCAAAGGGATGTATGTGCGGAAACGATAACGCCTGTAGTACCGCAAACTTTGGAAAGCTCCTCAACGCACATAGCGTATGTAAGCGGATCACAGCCCTGTCCACCATACTCCTTCGGTACCGGAATACCGAGGAAACCGTTTTTAGCCATCTTCTCTACGGTTTCAACCGGGAATCTCTCTTCCTCATCAACCTCCTGAGCAAGGGGTTTGACTTCCTTCTCGGCGAAATCATGGAACAGTGTTCTCGCCATCTCATGCTCTTTACCTAATGTAAAATCCATGTTTTTAGTTCCTCCTTGTGAATTGTATCATGTATAACATGGGGAAATGTGGATGCTTCACTCCCCCGATGTACCTAATTTAGTACATGCCTTTTCATTATAACATATTGTGAAAAAATAAACAATCGTAATAAAAAAATAATTCGAAATTTACTCTTCTGTTATAAAAGGCATATTGCCTGACGGGATAAGATCACCGTCAGGCAACCCTTACATTATTATTTGCTGTAATCGTAGAAGCCCTTGCCGGTCTTTCTTCCAAGAAGGCCACCGCGAACCATCTTCTTAAGAAGCGGATGCGGACGATACTTCGGATCGCCTGTCTCTGTCTCAAGAACGTTCATGATTGCAAGAACAACATCAAGACCGATCAGATCACCGAGAGCTAACGGTCCCATCGGATGGTTAGCGCCAAGCTTCATGGCAGTATCGATACCCTCTACGGAAGCAACGCCATCAGCGTAAATGCCGACTGCTTCGTTGACCATCGGAATAAGAATTCTGTTTACAACGAAACCAGCAGCCTCTTCTACCTGTACCGGAGTCTTGCCGATCTCCTCGGAGATCTTCTTAACTGCTTCAACATCTTCCGGTTTTGTGTTTAAACCAGCAATAACCTCAACCAGCTTCATAACCGGAGCCGGGTTGAAGAAATGCATACCGATTACATGTCTCTCAACTGCGCCGCCGATCTCTGTGATGGAAAGGGAAGAAGTGTTTGTAGCAAAGATACAGCTCGGTTTGCAGATTGCGTCGAGCTCTTTGAATGTCTGCTTCTTGATCTCCATGTTCTCGATTGCAGCCTCAACAACGAGGTCGCAGTCACCACAGATATCTTTTACGCCTGTTGTGATCTTGTTCAGGATCTTGTCAGCCTCTTCCTGAGTCATTTTGCCTTTTGCGATTCTCTTCTCGAATCCAGCGGCAATTTTCTTCTTTCCGTTCGCTGCAAATGTCTCATTGATGTCGCAGAGCATTACCTCATAGCCTTCTGTCTGTGCGAATGCCTGTGCAATACCGGAACCCATGGTTCCAGCGCCGATAATACCAACTTTCATGATTTTATCTCCTTTATGCAAACATATGATGTAGACTTACTGATCGCTGTTCAGACTGAACAGTTCCATTTATTTGTTTTTGAAGCCGTCCACTTTTCTCTTTTCGAGGAACGCCTTCATTCCTTCCTTCTGGTCCTCGGTCTCGAAGCACTCGGAGAAATATTTCTCTTCGATGGAGATTGCGTGGTCAAGGTCGGAAAGATAACCATCTGTCAGGGACTCCTTGGAATTTCTGACAGCGATCGGTGCGTTGGAGGCGATCTTCTTTGCCAGTTTCATAACTGTCGGCATAAGTTCTTCCTTCGTGCACACACCGTTTACAAGACCGATCCGGTATGCTTCGTCTGCTTTGATATTGACAGCAGCATATACCATTTCCTTTGCTTTTCCGGTTCCAATCAGTCTTGCGAGACGCTGCGTTCCACCGAATCCCGGAGTGATGCCAAGACCAACCTCCGGCTGTCCGAACATAGCGTTTTCGGAGCAGTAACGGATATCACAGCTCATTGCAAGTTCATTTCCACCGCCAAGCGCGAAACCGTTGACAGCTGCGATCGACGGGATCGGAAGTGTCTCCAGCTTACGGAAAACATCGTTTCCAGCTTTACTGAACTCACGTGCCTCCTGTACAGTCATTGTGCTCATTGCAGCGATATCTGCGCCGGCAACAAAGGATTTCTCACCCGCGCCGGTCACAACCAGCACTCTTGTTGTACCAAGATCGATGCTGTCAAGAACAGCGTCTAAATCCTGAATAACCTCTGTATTTAAAGCGTTTAATGCCTCCGGACGGTTGATGGTGATAACACCAACAAAACCGTCCTGCTCATATTTTACAAAACCCATATGTAGTTCTCCTCAGATTTTGCCAAAGTCCCAGATTAGTCTCTCTCTACGATTGTAGCGCAGCCCATTCCGCCGCCGATGCAAAGAGTTGCAAGACCCTTCTTAGCATCTGCTTTCTCCATCTCATGAAGAAGTGTAACAAGGATACGGCATCCGGAAGCTCCTACCGGGTGTCCGAGAGCGATCGCGCCGCCATTCGGGTTTAACTTGTTAAGGTCAAAGCCAAGCTCTTTGCCTACTGCTACAGACTGTGCAGCGAATGCCTCGTTAGCCTCGATGATGTCGAAGTCTTTGATCTCTAAGCCAGTTCTCTTAAGAACTTTCTTTGTAGCTGCAACCGGTCCGATACCCATGATCTTCGGATCTACGCCGCCAAGAGCACCAGCAACCCATGTAGCCATCGGCTTAACACCGAGCTCTTTTGCTTTCTCTTCGCTCATAACAACAACTGCTGCTGCACCGTCGTTGATTCCTGAAGAGTTACCAGCTGTAACTTTTCCGCCGTCTTTCTTGAATGCCGGTTTTAATTTAGCAAGAGTCTCAACAGTTGTTCCGTGACGCGGACCTTCGTCTGTATCTACGATAACTGTCTCTTTTTTCTTCTTAACTTCTACCGGAACGATCTCATCTTTGAATGCGCCTGCCTTCTGAGCAGCCTCAGCCTTCTTCTGGCTTGCCTCAGCGAATACATCAAGCTGTTCTCTTGTAAGACCCCACTGATCGCAGATGTTCTCAGCTGTGATACCCATGTGGTAGTTGTTGAATGCATCCCAGAGAGCATCATTTACCATTGTATCAACTAAAGTAGCATTGCCCATACGGTATCCGTAACGGCCTTTCATCATTGCATACGGAGCCATGGACATGTTCTCCATACCACCTGCAACAACGATATCAGCGTCACCGGAAAGGATCATCTCAGCAGCCATGTTGACAGCCTCAAGACCGGAACCGCATACAACATTGATCGTAACAGCCGGAACCTCGATCGGGAGACCAGCTTTTAATGTAGCCTGACGTGCTACGTTCTGTCCCTGACCAGCCTGGATTACGCAGCCCATGTAAACCTGGTCAACAGCTTCCGGAGCAACTCCTGCTCTCTTTAAAGCCTCTTTGATTACGATTGCGCCAAGTTCCGGAGCCGGTACTGTGCTTAATTCGCCACCCATTGTTCCGATTGCCGTACGGCATGCACCTGCAAGTACAACTTTCTTTGCCATTTTCTTTTCCTCCTCATCATACCGCTGCCAAGCTCTACACCATATATTTTTCCATAAGCAAGGCAGTATATTATGTATAACTAATCATATCACCAAACCGTTTTGCTGTCAAATCATTATCAAAAGCTTTTTATATATTTTTTCTAAACAAATTAGGAACTTTACTCTTCATTTCGTACAAAAGTTACTTTTATGCTCTGACGCGTCACTTTCTGCTTTTGTCATGTTTTACCATTTCTTTCTATTCCTTTTTCACCGGATTTCTTGACCTTGCCGGCAGATAATGATAAAATAATGTCAGAGTTTGGCCCCGGATCCTATGATCCCGGCAAAGTTCTGAGATGCAGTAATATTTTTATGGTTACAAAGAGAGGGTATTAAAATGGATTTCAAACAGATGTATCAGGAAAAGCTGGTTTCCGCTGAGAAAGCAGCTTCCGTTATCAAATCCGGTGACTGGGTCGATTACGGCTGGACAACAGCAACTCCGATCGCAGTCGATAAGGAAATCGCAAAAAGACTTCCGGAATTAACTGACGTAAACTTCCGCGGCGGTATCTTAATGTGGGTACCGGAGATCTTCAAGATCGAGAACCCGGCTGAACATATGACATGGAACTCCTGGCATATGAGCGGGATCGAGAGAAAAGCGATCGCACAGGGCTTCTGCTACTACGCTCCGCTCCGTTACTCCGAGCTTCCGAGATATTACAGAGAATCCCAGAACAAGCCGGATGTCGCTGTCTTCCAGGTTTCCCCGATGGACGAGCACGGTTTCTTCAACTTCGGACCGAACGCATCCCATATGGCTGCTGTCTGCGAGACCTCCAAGGTCGTTATCGTGGAAGTAAATGAAAATATGCCGGTATGCTTCGGCGGTACTGAGGAAGGTGTTCATATCTCCCACGTTGACATGATCGTAGAAGGTGACAACCCGGCGATCGCTGAGATGGGCGGCGCTGCAGCTGCAAGCGATGTCGATGAAGCAGTTGCAAAACTGATCCTTGAGGAGATCCCGGACGGAGCATGCTTACAGCTCGGTATCGGCGGAATGCCGAACGCAGTCGGTGCTCTGATCGCAAAATCCGACTTAAAGGATCTCGGTGTGCACACAGAGATGTACGTTGACGCTTTCGTTGATATCGCAAACGCAGGAAAGATCACCGGCGCGAGAAAGAATATCGACAAAGGCCGTCAGGTTTATGCATTCGGCGCAGGTACAAAGAAATTATACGACTACTTAAATAAGAATCCGGAGTGCATGTCCGCACCGGTCGACTACACAAACGATGTCCGCACGATTGCGTCTCTCGACAACTTCATGTCCATCAACAACGCAGTTGACCTTGACCTCTTTGGCCAGGTAAATGCTGAGTCCGCAGGAATCAAGCACATCAGCGGAGCCGGCGGACAGCTCGACTTCGTTCTGGGCGCTTATCTTTCCAAGGGCGGAAAGAGCTTCATCTGCTGCTCTTCTACCTTCAAGAAGAAAGACGGCACCTTAGAGTCCAGGATCGTTCCGACTCTGGCTCCTGGCTCCATCGTTACCGATACCCGTGCGAATATCCACTATCTCGTTACTGAGTACGGTAAAGTAAACTTAAAAGGTCTCTCCACATGGCAGAAGACTGAAGCGATCATCTCCGTAGCACATCCGCAGTTCCGCGACCAGCTGATCGCAGAGGCTGAGAAGATGCATATCTGGAGAGCAAGCAACAAGAGATAGTATTTTCCCGTTTTTTCAGGAGAGCTTTCATTTTAGGAAGGCTCTCCTTCTTCTTTCTTTGTCTCGCCCTCTGCTTTTTCCGTTGAATGAAGATTAAACTGTTTGATCCGGCGTGTCGCGATCGGACCGCCGATCGCACATCCGGCAACAAGTCCGAAGGTTGCAGATGCGATCGCAAAGCTTCACATTTTTGTATCATAAGCCAATCTCCTGCTACACTATTTTCAGATATGTATTTTGCGTATCACTTGTGTCCATTTTTTTGACGGGAAGTTCCATCGGAATTTCCTGTAAACAAGTGAAAACACGCTTCGCGAGTTTCCCCTTGTTATCGCGACAGTCGCCAAGGTCTCGCGCAAGCGCGGACTTTGGCTCGTTGTCCGCAAAAAAGCAGCAGCATTTTCTGACATTCTCTCCAGAAAATGCTGCTGCTTTTTATTTCTGCAAATGATCTCTTTCTCTAAACGATCCGCTAAATCTGAATTTTTTCTCCACTCACAGATTCAGAATCGGCTCCATCAGCGTGATCCCGCTCTCCCCGGCTAATTTCTGCCTGCAGATCTCGAGAAGATGTTCCTGATATGGAGATTCATCCCCTGCCCGGTACAGATAGTACAGGGTCCGGTTCGGGAGCTCCACATCCAGTTCATGGATGGAAACCGGGGTGCTTTTTAAGATGCTCTTTGCAACCGACACAGGTAGAAACGCCCAGTTGTCACCATTCTGCGTAAAGTACTGTAAAAAGCCCATTTCATCGAGATAAACACTCGGAACGGCCGCACTACTGAAATAGTAGTTGTGCCAACTGTCAAAATTCTGATCCCACTGCGTCCGGATCTCCTTGCGAGGATCGAGGTCCGAAATGCTGATCCGCTTCGGAAGTTTCAGCTCCGTCCCGACGACCAGGCAGAGCTTTTCTTTAAACAGGATCTCCGTCTTTACCTGGGAAGAGTACATCGGATCCGTGATAAATGCGATATCCACCGTCTTATTGTTCACATACCCATAGGCATCACTGGAATGGAGTGTCGTCACATGCAGGCTGCACTCCGGCGTATCTTTCATGAACTCCTGAAACACGGTCGGAAGCATGAATGCCAGGAGACTTCCTACACTCGCAACATAGAAACTCTTCTCATTTCCAAGGAGCGATTCTTCCTGTGTCTCGTTCCAGAGAGCCTGCCAGCGATGAGCGATCCCGACAAAGGCACGTCCCTGTCTCGTGAGTTCCACATGGCGGACTCCTTTATTCCGGATAAACAGGGAATATCCAAGTTCTTCCTCCAGCGCCCGGATCCTTCGTCCAAGAGCCGGCTGTGTGATATATAATTTTTCTGCCGCCGCGGAAAAACTTCCGCACTGAGCGATCTTTAAAAATGCTTCAATTTCCAGAAATGTCATCACGTTCTCCTTTCTGCCGGGACCGGCAGTTTTCTATTTCGATCCTGCTTTCACACATGTTTTTTTATAACGCTCATCTCTCTTCTGCTTTTTTACCACAGGATTTCATTTTTGTCCAGAAATATTATTTGAAAATAGTTCAATTCTGAAAACTAAAAGTTTGACAGCTACCATTTTCCATTTCTGTTTCTTCTATATTTATAGTAACATTCTTTTCAGTTAAATGTTAATATTTATGAATATTATATCAAAAAAAGAAACATTTTACAATTATATTCACTTATGGTATCATTTAAGCATAAACAAGAACGAATTGTTCGAATCTCAGGGGAATATCAAAACATACAGGGAGGAAATCATTATGATGCTTACAAAGAGGATCCAGAACATTAAACCGGCCGCTACACTTGCACTGACCGGAAAGGTCGCTGAATTAAGAAAACAGGGAATCGATGTGATCGCCTTCAACCTCGGCGAACCGGATTTCGGTACTCCGCAGAATATCTGTGATGCGGCAAAGGCAGCGATCGATGCCCAGAAAACAAAATACACGGTTGTCTCCGGTATCATGGACTTAAAAGAAGCGATCTGTGCAAAATTCTTAAAAGACAACAATGTCGTTTACAAACCGAACGAGATCTGTATCGGAACCGGCGCAAAACAGCCGCTCGTCAATGCAGTTCTTGCCCTCTGTGAAGAAGGTGACGAGGTTATCATCCCGACTCCGTGCTGGGTCAGCTACATCGAGATGGTAAAACTTTCCGGTGCTACTCCGGTCCTCGTACAGAACCGTGAGGAAGACGGTTTCGCCCTCAACGTGGAAGGTATCAAGAAAGCCATCACACCGAAAACAAAAGCGATCATGATCAACACACCGAACAACCCGACCGGTGCTGTATATACAAAAGAACAGCTCACAGAGCTCGCAGAACTTGCCTGCAAACATGACTTCTATATTATTTCCGATGAAGTTTACGAGAAGCTGATCTATGAAGGAAAGAAACACTTCTGCGTTGCTTCGATCTCCGAGGAAGTAAAGGATCGTACCGTTGTCATCAATGGTGTTTCCAAAGCTTACTCCATGACCGGATGGAGAGTTGGTTACGCAGCCGGAAATGCAGCTCTCATCAAAGGAATGACTTCTCTTCAGGGTCATACAACATCCAACACCTGCTCGATCGCCCAGTACGCAGCTCTCGAAGCGATCAGCGGACCGCAGGACAGCGTGGAATCCATGAGAGTTGAATTCGACAAACGCCGTAAATTCCTGGTAGAGCGCTTAAATTCCATGGATGGCATCACCTGCAACAACGCAGACGGCGCTTTCTACTTAATGCCGAATATGACTGTTTTCTATGATAAAGAGTGGAACGGAAAGAAGATCGCTGATTCCTTCGGAATGGCAGATTACCTCCTTGCCGAGGCAAAGATCGCGGTTGTTCCGGGCGGTGCATTCGAGTCTCCGGACAACATCCGTATCGCTTACTCCAACTCCATGGAAAGCCTGATCGAAGGTATGAACCGTATGGAAGCAGCTTTAAAGAAACTTGGCTGATCTGACAACCTTCCATATTCGTAAAACTCTCCCGCTCCGGCGGTGATAAGGACAGATCAAACTTAGCTTTCTTCCCATATATTCAACGAACAACAGCAAGGATTCTCCTACTGACACGAAGCAAAGCACAGTCAGTCTCCGTGAAATTACCGACTGTGGATTGAAACAATATATGTGATGAAAAATCCCTGAAAAAAGCCTGTGAATGCAGGCTTTTTTCATTTACGCGAACAACAGGCCAAAGTCTGCGCTTACGCGAGACCTTGGCGACTGCCGCGATAACAAGAGAACACTCACGAAGCATGTTTTCACTTGTCTATGAGCGCCGGTCTCCCTGCCGCTATACAAATTTTCACATTTTTCACGACAGTATATGAGCCTCTCCCATGCGCTGTAACAGAATAAATATAATGTATTATTAACATTTAATGGTAAAATTTGTTATTTTTCATTCGACAACAATCATTTTACATTCCGCATGATTCATGCTATAATAATCAAATGAACGGAGAAGCCGCACCAACTTCTCCCAAAAACTTTCTTCTCATTATATTTTACAACGCGATATAAAAGAAACACAGCCGCCCGGAACGATAATTGGGGTATCGTCCGTGGCGGCTGTGTTCGTATAAAGATATAGCCGACATTTTCTATGTATACAAAGACCCTGAATGATCCCATTTTGCAGGAACAGCCAGGGCCTTTCTTTTTTTATTTCTCTCCGTTCAGTTCTTTCTTATAGACCTCAATGACTTTCTTCATCGCATCCGCACCCGGAGCTCCGATTGTCACACGTTTCTCCACGCAGGTCTTCATGGAGATCGCATCGTAGATATCTTCCTCAAATACCGGGCTGATCGACTTGAACTGCTCTAAAGTCAGATCGTCAAGCGCCTTGTTCTCATCGATGCAGAGAAGGACCAGCTGTCCGATAATTCCATGTGCATCGCGGAACGGAACACCGTGGTTTACAAGGTAGTCCGCAGCGTCTGTCGCGTTTGTGAAGCCGTTCTTTGCGCTCGCCTCCATCACATCCTTGCGGAAGGTCATCGTGGATACCATTCCTGTGAAGAGTAAGAGGCAACCCTTTACGGTATCGATCGCGTCGAAGGTCAGCTCCTTGTCCTCCTGGAGGTCTTTATCGTAAGCCAGCGGGATTCCCTTCATGACCGTCAGCATGGACATCAGAGCGCCGTAGACACGCCCGGCCTTTCCGCGAATCAGCTCAGCGATATCCGGATTCTTCTTCTGCGGCATGATGCTGCTTCCGGTGCTGTAGGAATCATCCATCTCCACGAAGCGGTACTCATTGCTGTTCCAGATGATGATCTCCTCGGAGAAACGGCTCAGATGCATTGCGATCGTGGAGAGCGCAGCCAGGAGCTCGATCAGGTAATCACGGTCGGATACGGAATCCATGCTGTTTAAGGTCGGTCCGTCAAAGCCGAGAAGCTCTGCAGTGTACTCACGGTCCAGCGGATAAGTTGTCCCTGCAAGAGCGCCGGATCCCAGCGGGCAGTAATTCATGCGCTTTCTGATATCAGCGAGGCGTCCTCTGTCACGGCGGAACATCTCATAATATGCGCCGACATGGTGCGCCAGTGTTACCGGCTGTGCCTTCTGAAGGTGGGTAAAGCCCGGCATGTAAGTATGAAGATTGTCCTCCATGAGCTTTAAGAGGACCTCAAGAAGTCCCTTTAAAAGTCCGTCCATCTCGTCGATCTCGTCTCGCGTGTAGAGCTTCATATCGAGAGCAACCTGGTCGTTTCTGCTGCGGCCGGTGTGGAGTCTCTTTCCTGCATCCCCGATCCGCTCGATCAGGTTCGCCTCAACGAAAGAGTGGATATCCTCGGACTCCGTTGTGATCTTTAAGGTTCCGTTGTCGATGTCCTCGCGGATGCTCTTTAAGCCTGCGATGATCGCGTCACGGTCCTCTTCTGTGAGGATCCCCTGTTTTGCGAGCATCGTCACATGCGCGATGCTGCCCGCGATATCCTGTCTGTAAAATTTCTGATCGAAGGAGATGGACTCATTAAAGTTATGTACTAACTGGTTTTCTTTCTTCGTAAATCTTCCGCCCCAAAGTTTCATAGCTGTTCCTCCGTTGTCTCTTTTCTATTATTTATAGTGTCTGTCAGATCTTCATCATCGAGATCCGGAATCTCTTCAAATTCCGGTTCTTCATCAGGATCTTCTTCCTCTTCCTGCTGCATGTTCCGGATCTGTTTCATTCTCTTTCTCGCTTCCCGGCGATCCATCTCCCTGCGCAAAAACCACAGAAGGATCAGGATCACGATGGATCCGCCTGAGATCAGACCGCCGGTCTTTAAGCCCTCCGGGAAATAGGAGAAGTTGATCACATGATCGCCGGCGCTCACATCGATAGCCAGGAATGCACCGAACGCCTTTCTCGTCTCCACCTTCTCACCATCCACTTTTACGGTCCATCCCTTATCAAACGGGATCGAGGTGAAAAGCATTCCCGCTTTCGCCGCACTCACGGTTCCGGAAAGTTTCGTATCTTTCCAGCTCGTCAGATGCATCGGGGACTGGTTCAGCCGGTCATAGACCTGGATCATCGCGTTCTCTGAGAACCGGTAGGCGATCGCATTTAACTGTTCGCCGGCCTCATCCGCCGTGAGCTTCACTTCTGCGCCCGGAGCCAGAGTTCCAAGCTCCAGAAGATATCCGCGGTCCACGTTGCTGAAGGATTTCTGTCCGGTCGGCAGTTCCGCCTTCACAGTCTTTACCTTCTTGTTCATGACGAACACATAATATTCGCCCGTCTCATCCGGTGTGAATGTGAAGGTGTTTTTATTCACCGTTCCGCCGGCATCCACCAGAACTTCATCCGCCCCGGAAACCAGGCAGAGATCATTCTGGACCTCCGCAGGATTATCCATCTCATACTGCCAGTTTTCCTCGATATCTGAAGGAAGGACAAAGCCGAGCGGCAGTGTGTAGAGATTTTCATAGAGATATGTTCCGCCGCTCTCCCTCAGATACATCATGAGCTCCGTGTTGGAGACTGCCTCGGAACAGAGTGCATATTTCACAGAAAAAATGCTGTCGACAAGCGGCGTGCTTCCAGTGATGCTGTAAGCATTTGTGGACGATTCACATCCAAGCTTCTTAAAAAACTTCGAGAGATCCGCGTTCGCCGTTGAGGAAAACAGGGATACTGACGGAAAGTTCATCCATGCCCCGTCATTCTTCGTCTTTCTCGTCTTTTTCTCCACCCGGTAGAAATCCGATGCCGGCTGCAGGGAATCCTTTAAGATCCGTACCTCCTCATTGTCGCTGGTGTAGGACTCACGGCTCGTTGTCGTCACACTCGTCACCGACATGTTGATCGAAGCCTCAACTGCGACCAGCGTCAGTGCCAGGAATCCGCACACCGTCCGCTTTCCGTCCTTATAGAGATACATCAGTCCGGCATAAGCCGCCAGGAAGATGATTGCCACATAGTAGACGATAAAGTGGAAATGTTCCTGTGTCACCAGCTTTTCCGCCAGCAGGACAAAGCACGCGCTCCCCCAGAAGGCGATCGCGATATGCTTTTTCGGCGTCTCATCCAGATACATATACGCCCGGAAGCAGATAAACAGCATCAGGAAGATGTAGATGAAGGACTGTCTGCATGGAAGGCTGTTCGGATAGTGGAATCCATGCCAGATAAAATTCAGCGCATTGATGGAAAAGCTCGCAAAAAAGATCAGGAGCAGTCCGCAGTAGACGGCTTTCTCCTTCACTGCGATCTTCTTACATGCGAGATACATCAAAAAGAAGAGGAATACCGCGACACCGCAGTAGATATTCGGCCAGTGGTCAAGACCGATCTCCGTCTCCACATTTCCGATATGGCGGGCGATCATGTCAAAGATCGGGAAATACGAGCTCCACGCCTTCGGGAAGTCAAAATCACCGGACGCCGTGCTCTGCAGCGCATAGATCTCCGGAAGCAGGATTCCTGCTGCCAGTCCGCCTGAGAGCAGCGAGTAAATTCCAAACCGGACGCAGCTGTCCACGTATTTTCTCACCGGCCCCGGCTTTTCCATGATCAGCAGTGCGATAAAATAAAGCACCAGGAACAGGCAGGTCATGATCGAGATATAGTAGTTTGAGAGGATCGAAAGTCCGAGCGTCACACAGTAAAGCATGCCTTTCTGCTCTTTCACGAGTCTCTCAAGGCCGTATACGATCAGTGGGAACAGAAGAATGCAGTCCAGCCACATGATGTTCCAGCTGTACGCCGCCATGTATCCGGACAGGGCATAAAAGATCCCGAAGAACCCAACCCCCAGGATACAGTTCTGGCTGTGTTTCTTTAAATACCAGGCAAAGCTCAGCCCCGAAAGTCCGATCTTCAGAACAATCATGATCGTCATAAATTCGATGATAAACTTCTTCGGGCAGAGCAGGATCAGCCAGTTTAACGGGCTGGCCAGGTAGTAGGCATACAGCGCCGCGAAATTGACGCCCATTCCCACATCCCAGCTGTAAAGGAGACTTCCGCCGGTCCGCAGCTTATACTGGAACTCCGAAAAGAACGGGGCGTACTGGTGATACATATCTGTTCTCAGAAAGCACCTCTCCCCGAATGGAAAGATCCCCCTCTGAACGAAAATGCAGATCATGACGAGCACCGGGACAAAGAAGGCGATCAGAAGACCATCCCTCGGCTTTAAAAACGGCGTTGTCTGCCGCTTTTTCCTTCGATTTTCCGGACGATCCGCAGTTGGCTCATCCGGGATCGTATCGATTTCTTTTATTTCTGTCATAAAGTAAAAACTCCTCCGGCTTCATCAGCCTGTAATCATTTTTGCTTTTTCATACTCCCAACATCCGCCGGGCAGACATCGTAGATCATTTCTTTTTATCTCCTGTAAAGATCAGGATCTTGCTGAACACATAATTCAGAACAACGACCACCACGGAGATCAGCAGCTTGCAGATAAAAAACTCCATCTTCATGAGATCCACCATGATAAACAGCGCTGCCAGGTTAAATAAAAATGTCGCGATCCGGCATAAAATGAACGAGACAAATTCCTTCCATACCTTCGCCGGGTTTAAGGTGTGGCTTTCAAACACCCACCATTTGTTCGTCACAAATGCGAACAATACGGCTGCCACCCAGGCGATTGTCTGGGCCGGGACCGGATCCATCTTCCACATATAATATAGAAGATTCGAGATCGCGTAGTCGATCACCGTCGTCAGGACTCCGAAGATCAGATAAGCGATCCCTTCCCTGGCGAGACCGGACTTTTTTGTCCCCGTTTTCTGTCCGCTCTCCGGCTTCTCATTTTTTTCATTCATAAATATTTCCGTCCTTTTCCGGAATCATCGTTTTCAAAACGTTCCTCCGATTTTTTCAGGATTTCCCTATCATATTCGATAGTCTTTTTCATTTTAGTATACCAACGCAAAAAAGTAAAGGACTGACAGCCGAATTTCTAGCTGTCAGTCCTTCTTTTGTTACTTTTCACGGGTAGGAATTTTCTGAACTGAAAATTCCGTATGATACCGTTATGGTTGCGGATTTTGCCGATTCGGAATGCGAAGCATCGGCAAAATCCTGTTACAGGGCGCGGGCATGGAGTGCCCGTGTACTGTAACCTTCTTTTAAAGCGATTTGGAATGGATTTTGCTCGTAACTTGCCATGCATCCGAATGGAAGCTCCGTGGGAGGTTCCTGTAGGTATCCGGCTGCTGAACAGTTACGACGTTTTATTCTGCGAGCAGCTTCTCAACACTCACAAGTTTTACGCACACGCAGAAGATCTCTGCCGCCTGTCTGAGGTCATCCAGGGATGGGAAGGACGGCGCGATCCTGATATTGGAGTCGTGCGGATCTTTTCCGTATGGGTAAGTCGCTCCGGCACCGGTCATCACAACACCGGCCTCTTTGCACTTCGCAACGATCGCTTTCGCGCATCCGTCAAGAGAGTCGAAGGAGACAAAATATCCGCCGTTCGGTTTTGTCCACTTCCCGATCTCCAGACCGCCAAGTTCCTCATTTAAGATCTCATCGACTGCCTCAAATTTTGGTCTGAGGATCTCAGCGTGCTTAGCCATCTGCGCTTTTAAACCATCGATATTTTTAAAGAAGCGGACATGACGGAGCTGGTTGATCTTGTCATGGCTGATCATCTGGACATTCATCTGCTTCTTCAGCGCATCGATATTTGCCTTTGAAGTAGCGATCGCGGAGATTCCAGAGCCTGGGAAGCTGATCTTTGAAGTCGAACCGAATTTATATACCATGTCCGGATTTCCTGCTTTTTCACACTCAGAAAGAATGTCGAGGACATGATCCGGGTGATCCGGGTGCAGATGATGAACACAGTATGCGTTGTCCCAGTAGATACGGAAATCTTTCGCAGCCGGTTTCAGGTTTGCAAATCTTCTCACAGTCTCATCTGAGTAAGACTCACCGCTCGGGTTCGCATAGAGCGGAACGCACCAGATTCCCTTCACACTCTCGTCATTATTTACATATTTTTCAACAAGATCCATATCCGGACCTTCACCTGTCATCGGAATGTTGATCATCTCGATCCCGAAGTATTCCGTGATCGCGAAATGTCTGTCATATCCCGGGACCGGGCAGAGGAATTTCACCTTGTCAAGTCTGCACCACGGCGTACTTCCGCATACCCCGTGCGTCCAGGAACGGCTCACGGTATCGAACATCAGTGTCAGACTCGCGTTTCCGTACATCACGATATTCTCGGCCGGCGAGTCCATCATCGCACCCATGAGCTCTTTCGCCTCCTGGATCCCGGTCAGGACTCCGTAGTTTCTCACATCACCGTCCGATGTCATATAATCACTGCTGCTGTTTAAAACGTCCATCATAGGAAGAGAAAGGTCCAGCTGCTCTTTGCATGGCTTTCCCCGCGCCATATTCAGGCTAAGATTTTTTCCCTGATACTCCTTATACAGCGCTTCCAGCTGCTCCTTTAAAGACGCAAGTTCCTGTTTTGACATTTCGCGATATGGTTTCATGTCAGTTTCCTCCTCATGATTCAACGATATATTTCAGATTATCTTTTCCCTGAGCACTTATTATAATTCATTAAAACCAATATTTCAACTTATAAAATAAAGTTTTGCTTCTGTTTTTTTATTTTTTTGAACCTGACCCCATAAAAATCTTAGTCATTGCCGCCTGCAGCAGCTCCCTGTTCCCCGTCTTCAGCTCTTTCCGTGCTTCGGTCCGCGCTCCGCGAAGCAACTCCTGACCGTCTCATTGACTTTTCTTTAACAATAACGTATTATAATAAGATATAGGATGATGATTCCATCTGCTTCGAATTCTGAAAAGGAGAATGGCTTTATGACAAATAATATGCGGACGCGCGATATCCGGCGAATGATCCTGATCGGACTGATCGTTGCTCTCGTGTCCCAGCTTTACTGGAATATCTTTATAAATAATTTCCGGATCTCTTCTTCCGTGATCATACTGCCCGTTCTTCTGATGACACTTGGAAAAAGTCTTTCCACACCGCTCACCTGCGCCGTGACCGCAGTCATCGTGTTCTTCTTCCGCCTGTTTCCAGCGCTCCACAGCGGGACCAGTCTCCTCGTCTCAGCGAAAAGTGTTTTTCCGAATGCGATCTTCTATTTCTGCTACGGTATTATTTTCGCAGCCATGGTCCCGGGAAAACATACCGTCTCCTACAGCCGCCTGTTTCCGGCCGTTTTTTTTGCTGATTTCGGTTCCAACCTGGTAGAACTGTGCATTTCCGAGAGTATGTCACACTCCATGACTCCGGACAAGGCAGGATATCTCTTCCTGATCGCACTGTTCCGTACCTTTCTTGCCGGTCTGATCCTGATGGCGGAAGGTCACTACCGGACACTCTTAAAAAACGAAGAGCACGAGAACCGTTACCGCCGTCTTTTCCTTATGACAACAGGACTGAAAAATGAGATCTACTTCATGCGGAAAAATTCTGAAGAGATCGAATCCGTTATGGCAAACGCATATAAATTGTATGAGAAATTAAATGAAATGGATGTGCCGGAAGACATGAAACATATGTCTCTTGCTATCGCCCGCGATGTCCACGAGATCAAAAAGGATTATATCCGCATCATCCAGGGCATCGAGGAAGAAATTTCCGAAGAATATGACGAAAAGCAGATGAGCTTTCAGGATATCTTAAAGATCCTTGAAGACACAACTTACCATATTCTGGAAAATAAGAATGTCCATATTCAGCTGGAATTCCAGTGTTCCGATAATTTTATGACCGAAGAACACTATGAGCTGATGGCCGTTCTCAAAAATCTCGTGAATAACGCCATCGAGGCGATCGAATCTGACCGGAAATTCGGAATGATCTACATTGAGGAACATCTGACCGACGGAAATTATGTTTTCCGCGTCACCGATGATGGTCCGGGAATCTCCCCCCGTCATCTTCCGAACATCTTCAAGATGGGCTACTCGACAAAATTTGACCAGAAAACAGGGAACATTTTCCGCGGTGTCGGCCTCTATGGCGTAAAAATGACCGTGGAAGAACAATTTAAAGGAAGCATCGACGTTGAATCGGAGCAGGGGATCGGAACCTCCTTCACCATCACGATTCCGGCCACTTCCCTTGTGGAGGAAACATTATGAGAATCTATATTGTAGAGGATGACCTGTCCGTCATCAATATTTTAGAGGACATCATCGAGACACAGGATCTCGGGGAAATCTGCGGAGACTGCGGCGGGGAACCGGCAAATCTCGCAGACGTGCTGCGCGCCAAGCCGGATGTCATCCTCGTTGACTTTTTCATGCCCGTTAAGGACGGTGTAGAATTCGTAAAGGAACTGCGCGCCGTCAACACCTCGATCAAGTGCATCATGATCTCCCAGGTATCTGCCAAAGAGCTGATCAGCAAAGCCTACAGCGCGGGAGTCGACTTCTTTATCAGCAAACCGATCAATCTCATTGAAGTCCGTTCCGTCTTAAAAAATGTAGAACAGCAGATCACCAACGAACGTACACTCGCAAACATCCGCCGCATGTTCATGAACGAGATCGAACATCCTGCCAAAGATGACAAGCCGAAAGCCGACAACTACGGCCGGAAATTAAAGTACATCTTAAACCGCATCGGCATGTCCGGCGAAAAAGGATGCCCGGATATCATAAAGATCTGCGAATATCTCCACGACAACCACATTCCAGTCTCCAACCTGAGCGTTGCCCAGATGTGTGAGGCTGTCAGCGACTCGCCGAAAAACATGGAGCAGCGCGTCCGCAGGACGATCGCGGCCGGAATGTCCAACATTGCCCACATGGGGATCGAGGATTTCATGAACGAGACCTACACTCTCTACTCCGGAACTTTATTCTCCTTCGAGGACGTAAAAGCGGAGATGGACTATCTCCGGGGAAAACGCACATCCGGCGGCAAGGTCAGCATCAAAAAATTCATCGACGGGCTGATGCTGGAAGCCGAACGATAGTTTTTCATGATCCAGGTACATCTTCCGCAAAAACGGATCGTACCTGGTTTTTTCTATTTCTGATGCGTCTCTTCATTCCTCGGAAATCCACATCCGGAACAATTCCCTTTCCATCTTCACATTCCTTATATTGGAATTTTTCACATATTTTACCTTGTTGTGTATAAAAATATTGTTAAGGAATTACAAATTTTGTTAAGTAATTTTTGTAACTTTTTGTAACTTTGTGAAGTTTTTTGAAGGGACATGCTTATACTCTGTACATAAAAGGTATGGAGGTATAAAAACTATGTTACAAATCGAGCTCAACATGTATCAAGCAGTTGCAGTTGCTGCACTGGTTCTGCTTCTTGGACGTTTCCTTGTAAGCAAGATCCCATTCTTAACAAAATACTGTATTCCTGAACCGGTTGTCGGCGGCGTTGTTTACGCTGTTGTTCACCTGATTTTAAGATCCGCAGGGATCCTCGAAATCTCTTTCGACAACACATTACAGTCCTTCTTCATGACTGTATTCTTCTGTAGCGTTGGTTACACCGCATGTTTCCGTCTCTTAAAGAAGGGCGGCGTTCAGGTACTCTTATTCCTGTTAGTTTCCATTATCATGGTTGCTCTTCAGAATGGTCTTGGCGCTGTACTTGCCGGTGCTTTCCATCTCGACCCGAGACTTGGTCTTGCGGTTGGTTCCATCCCGATGGTCGGCGGACATGGTACCGCAGGCGCATTCGGACCGGTTCTTGAGGAAGCCGGTGTCGTAGGCGCTAACGCGGTTGCGATCGCATCCGCAACCTTCGGTCTTGTTGCCGGCTGTGTGATCGGCGGACCGCTCGCTTACCGTCGTATCCATTCCCTGAACTTAAAGTCCACAGAGACTGCTACCGGCAGTGATGAGGTTAAAGTTGATAAGAACGAAGTTACCGGCGCGATCGATTCCAGAAGATTCCTGGACGGCGCATTATACCTTGCAATCGCAATCGGTGCCGGCACGATCGTTTCTTTATTCCTTAACAAGTTAATGACATTCCCGAGCTACATCGGAGCAATGGTTGTTGCTGCTATCATCCGTAACGTTGTTGACGCAACCCACAAAGATATGCCGATGGAAGAGATCAGCACGATCGGAAGCTTCTCTCTTTCCTTATTCCTTGGTCTCGCAATGATGGGATTAAAGTTATGGCAGCTTGCAGAGCTTGCACTTCCGATGATCGTAATGCTTGCGGCACAGACAGTTCTCATGGCATTCTTCGCTTACTTCGTAGTATTCAACCTTCTCGGAAAGAGCTACGACGCAGCCGTTATGACATCCGGCTTCTGTGGATTTGGTATGGGTGCTACACCGAACGCTATGGCAAACATGCAGGCGATCACCGCAAAGTATGGTCCGGCTCCGACCGCATACTTCGTAGTGCCGTTAGTAGGAAGCTTGTTCATCGACTTCTTCAATGCGCTTATCATTACGACATTTATGAACTTCCTGTAAGATCCAATTTTGGATTATAAATTGTAACTCTTGAAAAAGGGCCCGCACCGGAATCTTGGGGTATGTTCCGATGGCTGGGCCCTTTTTCCTGTCTGAAATTTAATTATAAATTTTTCTGAGAGACCAGGATCTCTTCTTATCTTCCTGAAAACAACTCTATCCCATCGATCATCTGCAGTTCTTCTCTCACACACTGAAAAAATCTTCGGATCTGATCATCCATCCGGTTCTCTTTTGTGAGTCCATAGATCGTCATGTCCTCCGGTCCGCCTTCCATCGGACAGATCCACACGTCTTGTCTCTTGAATCGCCTTGCAACAAGAAGTGGGATCACCGCCCATTTTTTTCCATTCAGAAAATATTCCAGAAATTCCATCTTATCCGCTGTGAGACTCGGATTTGCATCCGGCAGAAACCATCGGCTGTGCCAGATATCATATTCCGGATTCCACGGCAGCCGGATCTGTTCTTCCGGATCCAGCATATCCGGAGTCACTCTCCCTGTTTCTCTCCAGCTCTCACCACCGGCAAACACAAACGGCTCCCTGAACACAGGGAACGGAACTATTCTTCTGGAATTTAAAAGATCCGAGACCAGAGCCACATCAACACTTCCATTTTCCACATACCCATAAATGTCAGAAGAACGCCCCGTCTTAAATTCAATGCTGCAGGTGTCCCGATCGGACATCATTTTTTTTAATACAGCTGGCATCAGATAAAAAGCAATGCTGTTCACTGTGCTGACCCGCAGAAGCGGACTTTTCTTTCTTCTCGGTATCTCCTCCGCCTCCCTGTAAAGTGTCAACAGGCGTTCCGCGACCGGAACGAATTCTTTTCCATTCTCTGTAAGTTCCACACTTCTCTGACCGCGTCCACGTTCAAAAAGGCTGTATCCCAGTTCCTCTTCCATCGATTTCATTCTGCGGCTCATAGCCGGCTGTGTGATAAAAAGCCGTTCTGCCGCTGCTGAGATACTGCCATACTGGAGAACTGCCAGGAATGCCTCCAACTCTGTTTTTGTCATAATGATCTCCGTTTTCTCCGATTTTCTTTACTGCAAATATTTTATCCTGTTCAAAATATATCATTTTGATTATATTTTACTTTTTAATTATTCATTTTTCAATTAATATTTTCTGTGATACACTGATTTCTGTGAAGGTACTGAACCATCAGATTTGGTACCAGCCGGAGCAGCGCATAGAATTTGGAGTACGCAGTGCGGAATATCCGGTATCAGAAGATTATATTTCAGGAGTACATAACCATGAACCAGACCTCTTTGCTTTCCGGCAATATCCGGCAGCAGATCTTAACCCTCGCTGTTCCACTGCTGCTTGGAAACATTTTACAACAGCTTTACAACACTGCCGACTCACTGATCGTGGGCAGATTTCTCGGCACCAATGCCTTTGCCTCTGTGGGAATATCCGGCAGTCTTATGAACCTTTTTATCTTCATTCTCGACGGCTTCTGCACCGGGATCACGGTAATCCTCGGTCAGTTCTACGGAAGCGGTGACAGAAAAAAATACCGCGAGGAAGTCTTCACCGCCCTTCTTCTCGGCATGATTATCGCCCTTATCATCAGCGGTGTGTGTACCGTCTTTCTGAATCCGATCTTAAACCTGATCCACACCCCGGACGAACTCATTCCTTACGCTGAATCCTACCTTTTCATTATCCTCGCAGGGCTTCCTTTTACCTGTCTTTATAACCTTTTATCCGGAATCCTGCGGTCTATCGGCAACACCAGAGTTGCCCTGTCTTTTCTCGCTGCCGCCATCACAATGAACATTGCTCTGGACTTTCTCTTTATCGGCATTCTGAGACTTGGAACCGGCGGTGCTGCCGCGGCCACGATCCTGTCACAGTTTTTCTCCGCAATCTGCTGTTTTCTGTATCTGCGGGATACTTATCCGGGACTGCTCTGCCGCAGAGAAGATATTGGAGCTCATAAGGATCTTATGATCCACACTCTGCGCTACGGTCTCATCTCAGCGCTTCAGGCCTCCAGCCTGTATATCGGAAAGATTCTCGTTCAGGGCAGTGTCAATACACTCGGAACACCGGGAATCGCCGCCTATACGGCAGCGACCCGCATTGAGGGGTTCGCGAATTCCTTCGGTGACAGCGGAGGAAATGCGGTCTCCGTCATGGTCTCCCAGAATCTTGGGGCCGGAAATCATGACCGGGTGAAAAAAAGTCTATTTTGGGGGCTGATGTTAAACTGGACGGTCTGTGTGGTAATCTCCCTTTTCATGTTCTTTGGTTCCGATCCTGCACTCCGGCTGTTTTTGAGTTCTTCAGACGAACTGGCTCTCTATTACGGAAATAGTTATATAAGGCTGATCTCTGTTTTCTATATATTCTGCTTTACAGGAAGTGCTTACATGGGATACTTTAAAGGACAGGGCTACATGGTCATCGCCTTCTGCGGAACAACCCTACACATTATTTTCCGTGCGATCTGTTCCGCCATCATGATCGGAAAGATGGGGCTCACCGCGGTTGCTCTCTTTTCCGGTCTCGGCTGGATACTCTGTGTGACATTCCTGACGGTCAATTTTATCCGGATCGCAGGGCAAAACTCAAACATTCCATCCTCCCATGATCCGAACTGACGCTGAGTCCTTGTTCCCGTGCAGGGAGGCAGGCAAGTTCTGAACTGAAAATGTTGTATAATACAGTGGCCGTGGCAGAATCATATCATTTCCCCCTTGCATTCTCTCTCCTGCAGTGCTATAATGTTCAATATCTTGATAAATATTTAATTTTTGAACATCATAGGAGGTTTCAAATTATGAGTTCCAAAAATTCCGAAACACCATTAAAAGATCGGATCGACTGGATCACTGTGATCGTACCGTTTCTTGCGATCCTGGCGCTCTGCGTCTGCTTCATCCTGATGCCGGACGCGTCAAAGAGCGTTCTCGACACGATCCGCTTTATCCTAGGCGACACCTTCGGCCTGTTCTACCTGGCAGTCGGCCTCTTCGTCTTCCTGCTCTCCCTGTTTCTGGCTTTCTCCAGGTTTGGAAATATCCGCCTCGGAAAGCCGGATGAGAAGCCGAAATACCCGCTCTTCGTGTGGGCCAGCATGATGTTCACCTCCGGCCTCGCCGCTGACATCCTGTTCTACTCCTTCTGTGAGTGGATCCTCTACGCCAACGACCCGCATATCTCCGAGATGGGCTCTATGCAGACCTGGTCCAGCACCTACCCGCTCTTCCACTGGGGTCCGATCCCGTGGGCGTTCTACCTGGTGCTCGCCGTGTGCTTCGGCTTCATGCTTCATGTCCGCGGATGCCATAAGCAGAAATACTCTGAGGCATGCCGCGCACTTCTCGGAAACAAAGTCGATGGACTCCCGGGAAAACTGATCGATCTCCTCGCCCTCTTCGCCCTGCTCGCGGGGACAACGACGACCTTCGCACTGGCAACTCCGTTAATGTCCCAGG
Organism: Pilosibacter rotomagensis; assembly: GCF_045062245.2. Taxonomy (NCBI): domain Bacteria; kingdom Bacillati; phylum Bacillota; class Clostridia; order Eubacteriales; family Clostridiaceae; genus Pilosibacter; species Pilosibacter rotomagensis. The sequence goes on from NZ_CM170323.1 coordinate 2,949,879, forward strand.
TCCTCACGACCCTGTTCCATCTTCCGTCCTCGAAATGGATCACGATCGCGATCCTGGCCGTCACCTGCGTCTTTTATACATACGCCCTGCTGCACGGCATGAAGGGGATCTCCCTGCTTGCAAAGTCCTGCATGTATCTGTTCTTTGCCCTGCTCGCATATGTGCTGTTCCTTGGCGGAGAGACACGGTATATTCTGGAGACAGGCTTTGCGGCTGTCGGAAATCTTGCTCAGAATTTCCTCGGCCTCGCAACCTTCACAGATCCGCAGCGGACCACTTCCTTTCCGCAGACATGGACGATCTTCTACTGGGCCTACTGGATGGTGTGGTGCGTGGCATCTCCGTTCTTTATCGGATCCATCTCCCGCGGAAGAACGGTGCGGCAGACGATCCTCGGCGGATATGCCTGCAGCGTCAGCGCTACATTCTTAAGCTTTATCATTTTAGGAAACTACAGTCTCGGACTCCAGGTAAGCGGAAAGCTTGACGTTATGGCGATCTATGCCGCCGGCAGCGATCTCTACACAACGATCATCGCCATTATCCAGACACTGCCGCTTGCACCGTTTGTCCTTGTGCTTTTAATCGTTGCCATGGTGGCCTTCTATGCTACCAGCTTTGACTCCATCGCCCTTGTAGCCTCCTCCTACACATACCGCCAGATCACCGGTGACGAGGAGCCGCACAATGCAGTAAAAGCCTTCTGGGCGATCCTGTTGATCCTGCTGCCCATGGCACTTGTATTTTCCGACAGCTCCATGGCAAACCTGCAGAGTGTCTCCATCATTGCAGCGTTTCCGGTAGCGTTCGTGATCCTGCTGATCATCGCCAGCTTCTTAAAGGACGCGTCGGATTACCTGAAATCATAAAATAAGAACTACGAAACGTACGGATCGATCACTTTCATCATAAAGTTTGATCCGTACTTTTTTCTTAAACAATTTGTAATTCCCCTGCCACACATTTACCACAAGTTGAAGGGAAAATACCATTGTCATAAATCGGAATTCTGATATAATAGAATATGTAAACAATTTAAAAATTTTCAGCAGCCGTGAAAACAACGATCTGGCTGCTGTTACAATTTCCATGAGGAGGAAAATTAAATGAGAAAGAAAAATTTCTGCCTGGCAGTACTTTCCGCATCCGCAATTCTCGCTCTGGGTGCTTCATTCAGTTCTTTTGCTGCCTGGAAGTCCATAAACAGTGAATGGGTCTATACTGACAATAACGGCAACAACGTGACAAGCGCATGGAGAACCGACAACGGCGAATCCTATTACCTCGGTGAGGACGGCTATATGATCCGCAACACTCTTCTTGAGGACAACGGAAACTACTACTACTTAAGAAACGGCGGCCAGATGTTAAAGAACGGCTGGCGCTTCCTTGAGAACCCGAGCTGGCAGGGCGACGATAAAGTCGGCGACGCAAGCTGGTACTACTTCGATAACAATGGACGTGCGCTCCGCACGACCGGTGACAGCGTAAAGATCGCTGATATCGGCGGAAAGAAGTATGCGTTTGATATGTATGGAAGAATGCTCACAGGCTGGATCACAGCTGCAGGTGAGAATATCTCCGATGATTCCGACTGGGCAACGGCTACATACTACGGTGACGCAGAAGGCGACGGAAGCCTCGTTACAAACGCATGGGTATACATCAGCGTAAAAGATGACGACAATGAAGACGATGAAGAGCCGACTTACCACTTCTACTTTGCTTCCAACGGTAAAAAGACGGTAAGCACAGAGAAAACGATCGGCAACGTGAAGTACACCTTTGACGACAGAGGCGTTGCACAGGATTCCTGGGTACATGACAGCAATAAAGACACCTGGAAATACTACGGCAACGAAGACGAACCGAAGCTTCATACTGGTTGGTTCGAAGCAGTTCCGCCGAAGGATTTAAACAGTAGTGATCATGAAAGCGACACCACACATTGGTACTATGCAAACTCCAAAGGCGAGATTACAAGAAAAGAGTGCAAGACGATCGACGGAAAATCCTACCTCTTCAATAATGAAGGTGAGATGGTAACCGGTCTCAGGATCTTATACTATGAAGATGGTAAATATACTTCCTACTCCGGTGAAGTAGATTCTGTTGATACTATTAAGAATATGAATTCCAACACTCAGAAGCTTGTTTACTTCGAATCCAGTGGTGCTGCAAAGACAGGAACAACCACGATCTCCCTTGATGGTACTTCCTACACCTTCAGCTTCAGATCCAACGGTTCTCCGAGAGGCGTCGGCGAAACAGGTATTTCCGATGGATACATTTATGTAAATGGTCTCCGTCTGACTGCTGATGAAGATTCTAAATATGGAGTTGTAACTTACAAAGATGCCCAGTACCTCGTCAATGAAAAAGGTACGATCCAGAAGAACAAGAAAAACATCAAAGACGCAGATGACAACTACTACTGCACCGATAAATCCGGTATCGTAACCTACGGACCGGAAGCAGATAAGAAATCATGATCTTCTGATTTTTCCTAGTCCTTCATAACAAAAAAAGCACAGGTGATGCGATTACGATCCGGTAATTGCATCACCTGTTTTTGATTATATTTTCATAAAATAAACCATTCTTTTGACTCACCTCTGCCACACTTTCCTCACGTTTCACCGCAAAGTCTTCACATGTTAATCACATTTCCCTGATATACTTAATATGTCAAAAGGAAATAAAAACCAACGGAAAACTGACCGGCACTCTTTAAAATACTCACATTCACATTTTGTAACTGTCCGTAATATTCACGGGTACCGCAGTTCTACCGGATCAAAATCATCAAATACAGGAGGTTTCATGATGAAAAAGAAATTTATGACTCTCGCACTTACCGCAGCTATGGCTGCTTCCATGGGAATGACCGCTTTTGCAGGACAGTGGGTTCAGAACACGACCGGCTGGTGGTGGCAGGAAGACAATGGTTCCTACCCGGTATCCCAGTGGAAATGGCTTGACGGAAATAAGGACGGGATCTACGAGTGCTATGCTTTCGATTCCAACGGATATATCTATACAAATACAACAACTCCGGATGGCTACACCGTCAATGCGGACGGTGCCTGGACGATCGGCAACTCTGTACAGTTAAAGTACCAGAAAGATATGGACAGCCAGAATAACTCCGGCAACACTTCTGATAACAACCAAAGCACTTCCTCTGGCGATTCCACCGTCTACACAAACGAGGATATGGTCGGAACCTTCATGACAAATGACGAGAACAGAGAAGATTACTTCGAGCTCATGGTCGGTGCAGGCGATTCCATCGCAGCTTTCTACTATGACAACGACGGTGACACCCATATCTACAATTTTGCGAAATCCAGTGATACAAAATATCGTGACTCCTCCAATTCCCGCAATATGACGATCGTGGACTACGATACTATTATTGTAAACGATAAGACCTACATCAGAGAATAATCCTACCACTATTTGGATACCTTCATAAAAATTTCATACCCCCAAAAATCCGGTTCAGATCCTGAGCCGGCTTTTTACGTTTTATATTTCTCCTATAAGTGCCTTTTTTAACAATAATCAGCAAGAATTCTCCCACCTCCATAGGTGGTGAGATGAATTGCTATCTCTTGCATAGTGCCATAGTTGGCATGTAAATATCAGATTATTGCACATAGCTGTGCTGTGTATTGTAAACTTCTCATATATTGATTTTTGTAGTCGTGCTATATCATCAATCCTGCATACAATGAATAAGCCTGAAGGAAAAATAGATTGCAGATCAAACAGAACAAATGTTCTGAAATATAATAGACAAATGATCTCATTTGTGATATAATTAAATCAGTCGAAATAGAAAGAAAGGCTGATAAATATGAGAGAACTCGACAATAATGCACATTCAGTATTTTTACTCTGTTATCATCTGATCCTGGTTGTAAAGTACCGGAAAAAGGTCCTGAATGATCCGATCTCGGGTCGCGCACGAGAAATCTTTGAATATATCGCGCCCAAATATCATATCACCCTGGAAGAGTGGAATCACGATGAGGACCATATCCATATCATGTTCCGTGCCCATCCGAAGTCGGAACTCAGTAAATTTATCAATGCCTATAAAAGTGCCAGCAGCCGTCTGATCAAAAAAGAGTATCCGGAGATCCGGCAGAAGCTCTGGAAGGAAATGTTCTGGAGTCAGAGCTTCTGCCTCCTGAGTGCCGGCGGAGCTCCGATCGAAGTGATCCGTCAGTACATCGAGACACAGGGGGAGAAAAAACATGAACGTAGTATACCGGTTTCGGATCTATCCCAATAAAATACAGCAGGAACTGTTTGCAAAAACATTTGGATGTGTCAGGTTTGTATATAACCGAATGCTGGCAGAAAAGAAGGAATGCTATGAAAAGACCGGAAAAAACCTGAAGGTCACTCCGGCAAAATATAAGGCAGAATTTCCATGGCTAAAAGAAGTGGACAGCCTTGCTCTGTGCAATGCCCAGCTGCATCTGCAGACTGCTTATAAAAACTTTTTCCGGGATCCATCGTTTGGATTTCCAAAATTCAAGTCAAAAAAGAATCCTGTTAAAAGCTATACCACAAACAGTGTAAATGGAAATATCCTGTTAAAAGATGGGAAGCTGAAGCTCCCAAAGGCAGGCTGGATCCGGATCCGGCAGCATCGTAAGATCCGGAAAGATGCCTGCCTGAAAGGTGCATCCATCTGTCTGGAAGCTGATGGGCGGTATTATGTTTCCCTTCTGTATTTTTGTGAAGAAAAGCCAGTGGAAATAAGGAACATAAGGCAGGCCGTCGGACTCGATTTTTCCATGAAAGAACTATATGTAGATTCCAATGGAAAACATGCAGGTTATCCGCACTATTTCAGAAACAGCGAGGAAAAACTGGCGAAAGCGCAGAGAAAACTGAGTCATTGCCGGAAGGGGAGCAATCGTTACAAAAAACAACAGAAAAAAGTGGCGCGGATCCATACACATATCGCTCACCAGAGAAAAGATTACTTGCATAAAGAATCAAGAAAGATAACCAATTTCTATGATATCGTATGTATCGAAGATCTGGATCTGAAGACGATGAGCGGGGAACATCATTTTGGAAAAAGTGTTCATGACAACGGTTGGAGAATGTTCACAGATTTTTTGCAGTATAAACTGGAACGGGAAGGGAAGAAGCTTGTCCGCATCGACCGCTGGTATCCCAGTTCCAGAACATGCAGCTGTTGTGGAAAAATAAAACATGATCTGAAACTGGAAGAGCGGGTATATCTTTGCAGCTGCGGAAACCGGATGGACCGTGATGAAAATGCGGCGGTCAACATCTGCCGGGAAGGGCTGAGAATATCCGGGATCATATTGGAAAAGAGCGAAAAAGCATCATAAAAAGATATCAGTCCAAAAGAACCGTGGGACACACGGGGATCGCTCGTGAATGCTTTGCCCAACGGGGGAATCGAACGAGAAGCCCCCACTTCAAGCGTGAGCTAAGTGGTGGGAGTATGTCACTTTACAGGAACCTCCAGGGAATTTCCTAAAAAAAGTACGCCAGACAATGAATTTCTCCATCATCTGACGCACTTTCTTAATTTTCTTTATCTGATTCCTTTTTGATCTATCACCGGCTGCCCGGCCATTCCATCGTTTCGTATGGATCTGTTTCCGTCCATCCGTCATTCTTCCGGATCTATTCTACGTCCTGTCCGCCCTTCACCTGCGGCCGTCCAAGGCTCTCCCACTTCAGGTAGGCGCTGATAAATCCGTCGAGTCCGCCGTCGAGCACCGCATTTACGTTTCCGCTCTCAAATCCGGTCCGGTGGTCTTTTACCATCGTGTATGGCTGGAGTACATAGGAACGGATCTGGCTGCCCCATCCGATATCTTTGATATCGCCGCGGATGTCGGAGAGCTTCTCTGCATTTGCCTGCTGCTTTAACATATACAGTTTCGCTTTCAGCATCTGCATTGCCTTGTCCTTATTCTGGAACTGGGAACGCTCATTCTGACACTGGACAACAACGCCGGTCGGGATATGGGTGATACGGACTGCAGATGACGTCTTGTTGATGTGCTGTCCGCCGGCACCGCTGGAACGGTAGGTATCGATCCGCAGGTCATCCGGGTTGATCTCGATATCCAGATCTTCCTCGATATCCGGCATAACATCACAGGATACGAAGGAGGTCTGTCTCTTTCCGTTCGCGTTGAACGGAGAAATTCTTACGAGACGATGAACGCCGCGCTCGGACTTTAAGTAGCCGAAAGCATTCTCACCGTTAATCTGGATCGTTACCGACTTAATACCGGCTTCCTCACCGTCGAGGAAATCGAGGACCTCGACCTGATAGCCTTTTCTCTCTGCCCAGCGGCAGTACATGCGGTATAACATGCTGCACCAGTCGCAGGACTCGGTTCCGCCCGCTCCGGCATTCAGTCTTAAGATCGCATTGTTATTGTCATATTCTCCGGTCAGAAGTGTGCGCAGACGAAGCGCATCGAGCTCAGAAGTGAACTCGTCGAGCATCTCCTGGATCTCCGGAATGATCGCCGGGTCATTCTCCTCGTACCCCATCTCGATCATCAGTCCGATCTCCTCATACTGATTCTGGAGCTTGTTGTACTCTGCGACCGTGTCCTTTAAGTTTTTCGCTTCTTTCACGAGTCTCGTAGATTTCTCTGCATCCTCCCAGAAGCTCGGCTCTTCCATGGTCTTGTCCAACTCATCGATCCTTCTGATCTTTGCCTCCAGATTCAGGGAATCACGAACCTCCTTTAACGGAGTTTCATATGTGGACAAGGTGTATTTAAACTGGTCTAACTCAACCATTGACTCTGCCCTTTCTTAATAATGATTTAACAAGGTCAGCGCAAGAATTTGCGCTGACCAGTAACATTTCAGTATCTTTCCGGCTGCCGTCTCTATGCCAGCGGTTTTCTTCCGTGACACTGCTTATATTTCTTACCGGATCCGCACGGACACGGATCATTCGGGTAGATTTTCTGGGTCTGGCGTCTCTGCGGAGCTTTTGCCGCGGAATCGTCACGGTTTGTACCTGTAACCTTGGCTGCCGGCTCTCTCTCGACCTTCTCCTCTACACGGATATGGCAGAGAATACGGAGCGTGTCCTCACGGATCGCCGCAGTCATATCATCGAACATCTCGTATGCGCTCATCTTGTACTCAACGAGCGGGTCACGGTTGCCGTATGCCTGTAAGCCGATTCCCTCACGGAGCTGATCCATATCGTCGATATGGGACATCCACTTGTTGTCGATAACCTTTAAGAGTACGACACGCTCGATCTCACGAACCTGCTCTGCATCCGGGAATTCTGCTTCCTTGGACTCATAGAACTTCGTCGCAAGCTCTTTTAACATGTGCTTGAACTCATCTTTGTTCATCTTCTTGATCTCTTCTGTCAGCTCGATCGGCTTTAACGGAATGATCGGAAGAAGAAGATCATTTAATTCCTTGAATCCCCAGTTCTCCGGAGTCTGCTCGTCGCTGATGGACATGTCCACAGCGCCCTCGACAACGTCGTTGAGCATCTTCATGATCACTTCACGCATGTTCTCACCGTCAAGTACCTGGCGGCGCTCAGCGTATACGACTTCACGCTGCTCATTATTGACCTCATCATACTTTAAGAGGTTCTCACGGATACCGTAGTTGTTTGTCTCGATCTTCTGCTGTGCCTTCTCGATCGCGGAAGACAGCATCTTGTGCTCGATCTGCTCGTTCTCCGGAACACCGAGGGCATTGAACATGCTCATCAGCTTGTCGGAACCGAAGAGACGCATCAGGTCATCCTCAAGGGAGATATAGAAGCGGGACTCACCCGGGTCACCCTGACGTCCTGCACGTCCGCGGAGCTGGTTATCGATACGTCTGGACTCGTGGCGCTCTGTACCGATGATCTTTAAGCCGCCGAGTGCTTTGGACTCATCGTCAAGCTTGATATCGGTACCACGGCCTGCCATGTTCGTCGCGATCGTTACCGCACCGTGAACACCTGCGTCCGCTACGATCTCAGCTTCCAGCTCATGATACTTCGCGTTTAATACTTTATGCGGAACTCCGCGCTTCTTTAACATCTGGCTCAGCATCTCAGATGTCTCGATCGTGATCGTACCGACAAGGACCGGCTGTCCTTTCTCGTGTGCCTTTACGATCTCCTCGACAACTGCGTGGAATTTCTCTTTCTTTGTCTTATATACAGCGTCATCAAGATCCTTACGGATTACCGGACGGTTTGTCGGGATCACGATAACGTCCATGCCGTAGATATTACGGAACTCTTTCTCCTCAGTCTGGGCTGTACCGGTCATGCCGCCTTTTTTCGCGTACTTGTTAAAGAAGTTCTGGAATGTGATCGTTGCAAGAGTTCTGGACTCTCTCTTGACGTTTACATGCTCCTTCGCCTCGATGGCCTGATGGAGACCGTCGGAGTAACGACGGCCCGGCATGATACGTCCTGTGAACTCATCGACGATCAGGACCTCATCATCCTTGACCACATAGTCCTTATCGCGGAACATGAGGTTGTGTGCACGGAGTGCGAGGATAATGTTGTGCTGGATCTCAAGGTTCTCCGCATCTGCAAGGTTGTCGATGTGGAAGAATGCCTCGACCTTCTTCACACCCTGTTCTGTCAGGTTTACGACTTTCTCCTTCTCATTTACGATGAAATCACCGGTCTCAGTGATCTCCTCGCCCATGATGGCGTTGAGTTTATTAAACTCACCGGATTCCTCACCGCGGACCAGCTGCTTTGCAAGGACATCGCAAACCTCATAGAGCTTTGTGGACTTTCCGCTCTGTCCGGAAATAATAAGCGGGGTTCTCGCCTCATCGATCAATACGGAGTCGACCTCATCGATGATGCAGTAGTCCAGGTCACGGAGTACCATCTGATCTTTGTAGATCGCCATATTGTCACGAAGATAATCGAAACCGAGCTCATTGTTCGTCACATAAGTGATATCGCACTGGTAAGCTGCTTTTCTCTCCTCGGAAGTCATGGAGTTTAATACCACTCCGACCTTTAAGCCGAGGAACTCATGAACCTGTCCCATCCACTCAGCATCACGCTTTGCAAGGTAATCATTGACCGTTACGATCTGGACGCCTTTACCGGAGAGGGCATTTAAATATGCCGGACAGGTGGAAACAAGAGTTTTACCTTCACCTGTCTTCATCTCTGCGATACGTCCCTGATGAAGGACGATACCACCGATGAGCTGTACCGGGTAATGCTCCATATTTAAGACTCTCTTTGCTGCCTCTCTGACAGTTGCAAATGCCTCCGGCAGAATATCGTCGAGCGTTTCTCCTGCAGCAAGGCGCTCTTTGAACTTTCTCGTCTGATCCTTTAACTCGTCATCAGACATCGCCTGCATGGTCGGGCGCAGTTTCTCGATCTTATCGATGATCGGGTAAATATACTTTAATTCCCGGTCACTGTGCGTACCAAATATTTTTTCAACAAAATTCATTCTGCTTGTTCTCCTATATAAATAAATATCCACATGCGGCTACCCCCAGGCTTTCAACTGAAAATCCAGCCACATACACTGTTTCAATCTCTATCCGATGCCTTTTCTTCTATGTTGCGGCACTTTTCACATGACCGCATACGACTGCATCGTACAATCCTTAATATTTTAACACCTTCCGGGCTTTTATTCAATGACTTCATTTAATTTTAACAATTCGTACATAAATCTCTTATTTTTAAGGACGGTACTTTATAAATTTACAAATTAATGTCGCCTCCAGCAAACAAGCGCGACTCCCAAGCATGTTGTCGCGGCTGAACACCTCTACGGGCAGCAGACCAACGAGCTCCCGAAACCGTACCAGCACATGCACTCGCCGCGGTTTACTACCACTGTGGCAGCGGACCGGTGAGATTCCGGGCGGGAGCACATTGATCCGGGGAGATGGCTTCTCTAAGCTCGCGGGTGACTGCATTGGAGAACAAGGAACACTTGTCTGAGCGAAGCGAGTTGTGTTCCTCGTTCTCCGCCCTTAGCAGTCGCACGCAAGCTTAGAGGAACCCTCCCTGGATCGCCGGTGCTTCTGCCCGGAATCTCACCGGCCCGCAGATACTCCCCAGCGCCCGCAATCTCTTCTCCCCAAATTCCTGCCAAACCATTTTCCACTTAAAAACTGTGCCCCTTTCCCACACACTTCCAAAAATTCAGATATTTTCCTCCCCTCTCATTTTTCCCATCTTCTCCCCTTCCGGCATCCTCTTCCCGCAGCTTTTCCTCCATGATTCCCCCATTTCCCCCAGACTGTACAACTTGCACAAACCATACATTCGATTCTCCGGTTATCCACTTTATCCACACTAATCCACCAAAATTATGTGGAAAGTTGTCCACCTCGAAAAATGCCGATTTCACGCTATTTCGCAGTTATACACCAAGTTATCCACATTATCCACAGGTTTTTTCCTCCCCACCGGTGGATTTTACACTCTCTTTATATTTGTTTTATTTTTGTGAACATCTCATAAAATTTACATTTCCGACAACTTTTTTGCCCGATCCCATTGACAAACCCGGAAGACTTTATCTAGCTTTTGAGCTTTTATACACCTTTTTTTACCTTTTGAAATTTTCTCATTTTTTGTGTATTTTAGTTGTCTTTTACAGAATTTTGTGTTATACTTAAGCCATCCCAAACAAAGGAGTTGATTTTATGCGTTACACAATCAGCGGAAAAAATATCAACATTACACCAGGCTTAAAAGATGCCGTGGAAAGTAAATTAGGAAAACTGGAGCGCTATTTTTCTCCTGATACAGAAGTACAGGTAACATTAAGCGTAGAGAAAGGACGTCAGAAAATAGAGGTTACGATTCCTGTCAAAGGCAGCATTATCCGTGCTGAACAGGATTCCAGCGATATGTACGTATCCGTTGATCTTGTAGAAGAGATCATCGAGCGCCAGATCAAGAAATATAAAACCAAGATCGTCGATAAGAAACAGAGCGCATTAGCTTTCAGCGAAGCTTTCCTTCAGGAAGAAGCAGAGCAGGAAGAAACCGTTAATATCGTAAAGACAAAACGCTTCGCGATGAAACCGATGGATGCTGAAGAGGCATGCGTACAGATGGAACTTTTAGGACACAATTTCTTTATGTTCCTCAACGCAGATACAAACGAAGTAAACGTTGTTTACAAGAGAAAAGGCAACTCCTACGGACTGATCGAGCCGGAGTTCTAAGTGTTCTGAAATTTCATAAGAATGAATCACCGGATAGCGGCACCGATACGGATCATCGTACAGTGACCGGTTCTCCGGATCAGTAGAAAAACAGGCGGTACCTGATCTGAAATCGGTTATCGCCTGTTCTTTGTCTTCTTTTATCTCTTCTTTTTTGCACACGCCGCGCACGCCTCACATGCGCTCTTCGCGACTGCCATCCCGCCGAGGGATGTCTCGCGAAGCTCCGACGGGATCGAACGTCCGACCGCATACATGACTCCGATCGTCTCATCGATCGGGGTGATGCTCCGGATCCCGGCCATGGAGAGTTCTGCTGAGATCAGCGCATTCGAAGCGCCCATCGCATTCCGGTTCTGGCATGGATTTTCAACCAGTCCTCCGATCGGATCACAGACGAGTCCTAAGATATTCACGATCGCAAAGGATGCCGCATCGAGACACTGTGCCGGAGTTCCTCCGAGAAGCTCCACGGCCGCGGACGCCGCCATCGCACTCGCCGCTCCGACCTCCGCCTGACAGCCGCCCTCCGCTCCTGCCGTTGTTGCATTTCTCGTGATCAGGTAGCCGACTGCCGCCGCATTGAACAGCACCTTGCAGATCTCCTCATCCGTAAATCCGAAATTTTCCTGCAGCGAACAGAAAACTCCCGGGATCACTCCCGAAGATCCTGCGGTCGGTGCCGCCACGATAAGTCCCATGGAGGCATTGACCTCGAGAACTCCCACCGCGTAAGCGATCGCCTTCGACACTACATCCCCGCAGATATTCTTTCCGTTCTCCCGGAGTGTGTGCAGCTTCCGGCTCTCCCCGCCGATCATGCCGCCCATGCTGACGATGTTCTCCTTCAACGGCTTTTTCGCCGACGCCTGCATGATCGACCATGCCTTTTTCATCTTTTCCTTCGTCTTTTCCGGATCCTGCTCCAGGAAGGTCGTCTCCCGCTCAAACATCGCCTCGGAGATCGTTTTCTTTTCTTTCTCACAGTACTCTAAAAGTTCTGCTCCATTTGTAAAATTCATCGTTTTCCCTCCCGTCAGTCCAGATTGATCGCCGGAACCAAAAGTACATTTTTGACCGCCTCAAAGCCGCGCAGAGCGTTTACCACCTGGTTTGAGACCGTCGTGTCCACTTCAATGATCGCATAGGCCATCTTGCCCTTGCTCTCCCTGTAGAGGCGCAGGGAGCCGATATTTAAGTCGTATGCACTTAAAACTGCCGTCACGAATGCAAGCGTTCCCTTCTTGTCGATATGCTGGACTACGATCGTACTGTAATTTCCGGTGAGATCCACATCAACGCCATTTAACCGCGTAATGACCGCATTTCCGCCGCCGATGGACTTTCCGCGCAGGGACATCTCATTCCCGTTCTCATCCTTCACATAGATGTCCACCGTGTTCGGATAGATCTCCTTGTCCGTAAAATTCTCCTCAAAACTGAACTGGAGTCCCGCCTCCTTCGCGTACTCAAACGAATCGCGGATCCTCTCATCATCCGGATGGTACCCTAAGATACCGCCGACCAGCGCCCGGTCCGTGCCGTGCCCATGGTACGTGCGCGCAAAAGAGCCATAGAGAACAAAGCGCACCGACACCGGTTTCTCCACCATTTTTCCGGCGATAAAGGCGATCCTCAGCGCTCCCGCCGTGTGAGAGCTTGACGGTCCGATCATATTCGGTCCGAGAATATCGAACGTTCCGATCTCATTCATACCTGTTTCCTCATTTCCTGTATTTTTCGCAAAACGGCCATGATGCTGCATGGAAAATACGCAGCGCTGGATTATAAAACGCAGCTGCCGTTTTGCTTTTTTTTCTACATACTACACTATCCACTATTATACACAAAAAGGAGCTGTTTTTCCACAGCTCCTTATCGTTTCTTTTTTATAGTTCCTGCTGTAATTCTTCGCTTGTTCTTCTCTCTATTCCCGACAACTCCCAGCGGCAAGTCTCCGGGCAGGAGTGCCTTAATTCAGGAATCTGGCTTCCTCTTAGCTTGCGGGTGACTGCGTTGGAGAAGAGGAGACACTTGTCTGAGCGAAGCGAGTTGTGTCTCCTCTTCTCCGCCTTTAGCAGTCTCCCGGGAGCTTAGAGGAACCTTCCCTGAATTACCGAGTACTCCTGACCGGAGACTTGCCGCGTATCTTTCACCAAACCTTAATTCAGGAACGTAACCGCCTTCGCCGGCGTTCTGTAATACGCGTTGGAAATAATAATACCGGTCTTTGACGTGCTGGCGTGAATGATCTTTCCATCGCCGATATAGAGCGCAACGTGGTTGATCGTCTTTCCGCTCGCATAGAACAGAAGGTCACCCGGCTGGATCTCAGACAGGGAGATCTGCTTTCCGTTCGATGCCTGATCTCTCGAAGTACGTCCGGTGGAAACTCCAAAATGCTCAAAGATCCGCATCGTAAATCCGGAACAGTCCGCTCCGTTTGTCAGGCTTGTCCCACCGTATACATACGGATTTCCGAGGAACTGTTTCGCATAAGCCACGATCGCTGTGCGGACTGCAGAATCATATACCGCACTTCCCGGTCCGTTCTGGGTATCCTGGTAACTTCCGGAGGTTCCCGTACTGCTGCCTGTGGAAGTATTACTGCCGTCACCGCCCGGACCTGCCGTATTGCCGGTATTCTGGCTTGTGCTGCCCTGGCTGCTCTGGTTCGTCTGCTCCTTCGTCGTTCCGTTGTCCGCATTCGGATTCTGCGCGATCATACCGATCGAGGTTGACGGAGTGTCCTTATTTTCCGTGCTCTGTCCGGATTCCTTTTTCAGCTCCTCAACCTTTGCGATCGCATCGTCCGCCTCTTTCTTGATCCGGGCAGCCTCCTCAGCTTTCTGCTTTTCTTCCTCAACGCTGACCGCCTGTTTGAACTCTACCCTCTGTGTGACATAATCCTTATGAACATATCCGCTCAGGGATTCATCGACCTGGATCTCGATAAAATCGCCGTCTTCCTTCACTTCCAGATATTCCGAATCTTTGGAAAGTGTTGTGAGGACCGCGCTGTTCATATTCGGCTGTTCGCGGAGATTTAAACCGTCCGCGCTGACTGTGACATATACAGTTCCCACATTCTTTGCGATCTTCTCAGCCTCAGCACCGGTAATAAAATATTCTGATTTTATGTAACCTTTAACGGAACCGGACTGGATCTGATACCAGGTTCCTCCCTCTCCGTCCACCGTTGCAAGGATCGTCGCCGCACAGTTATTGTAGATCTTTCCGACAATACTGCTGGAGGTGTTCGCCTCAGAACGGATATTTACATAGTTGCTCACGTGGGAGATCGCCACATTATCGTAAGCCGACTGTTTATTTCCAACGGTCGTGATCCCCTCTCTGGCGCTCACCTGCACCGAAAGCGTCTCAGCCGCATAAGCAGCCTGCGGCATCATGAGCGCCATGCTCAGCCCGCAGACTGCGATGATTCTTCCTGCTCTGTTCATTCTTTTTCTTTTCTCCTGTCAATTACCGGCAATCCCGTCTTAATTCTGCATCCTGTCAAAAGCTGTCGATATACTTAATTCTGCCCGTTCAGATAAGCTTCCACCGATGCGACGCAGTTCGCGCCGTCCGCCACCGCCGTCACGATCTGGCGGAGCGCCTTTGTACGGACATCCCCGGCCGCGAAAATTCCCGGAACATTTGTCCTTCCGTCCTCGCCGGCTGCGATATATCCCGCCGGATCCATCTCCACGGATCCTCTGAATATCTCACTGTTCGGGGTGATCCCGACCGCGACGAACACGCCGTCCACAGCCAGGTCATTCTTCTCCCCGGTCTTCTTATTTAAAATTCTGAGTGTTTCCACCTTATCTGTTCCGACAATTTCTTCCGGGACTGTATCCCATAAGATCTCCACATTCGGAAGCTCCATCAGACGCTTCTGTAAACTCTTCGCTCCCCGGAACTCGTCTCTTCTGTGGATCACATAGACTTTCTCGCAGAGTCTCGCGAGGAAGATCGCATCCTCAAGGGCAACATCCCCGCCGCCGATCACCGCAGTCGTCTTTTTCCGGAAAAACGCACCGTCACAGGTCGCGCAGTAGGAAACACCTTTTCCCGTAAACTCCGCCTCTCCCAGGATCTCAAGCTTTCTGTGATGCGCCCCGGAAGCGATGATGACCGCTCTCGCAAGTCTCGTCTCCTTTTTGCAGACAACCTGATAGATCACAGGCGGGCGCTCCGCCCCGGCTTCTGCTGCCGTCAGGAGTTCCTGCTCCTCTTCCTTCCCGGATGCGTCTGCGGACTCCGCACTTTCGATCTTCTGTACGGTATCTTTTGCGAATTCCACCCCGAGCTTATCGGCATGTTCCCGGAATTTCATTCCGAGATCAAAGCCGCCGATCCCCGGAAGTCCGGCATAATTGTCTACCTCATATGTTGTAAGCACCTGTCCGCCGCTCATCATCTCTTTTTCGATCACGAGTGTCTCAAGCTCCGCGCGTTTTGCGTAGATCGCAGCCCCGAGTCCCGCCGGACCGGAACCGATAATGATCAGATCATAAATCTGTTCCATGATGCCTCCAATCTCAGAATCGATATATGTGATACATTTTCCGCACATCCTGTTCTTCATGTCCGCACCAGGCGGTCACAAAACACAAAAATACGCCTTGTATAGTATAGCACCATATATATCTATTATACAATCAGTTTCACTGAAATTTAAGTGGCATTCCTGTGGCAAAATACAGAAAAACGCAGCCATACGAGGGAGTACGACTGCGTTTTTCTACATCCTGATCAATTCACTTGGGGTATTAAAACAAATGAAGACCGAATGGGGATGTACCATTGTGGACCGGACGCCAAAAGGCCTGACATTCACCGCAGAAGGAAATTTTCTTGCCGCACAGGCAGAAAAATATCTGGAGCTGTTCCATGACACAAAGGAAGAATTAAAAAAACTGCAGGATGCCGCACTGACGGAGATCGTGATCGGCGCTTCCTACACTTACAGCAAATACTCTCTCGCAGATGTTCTTGTTCCGTACCAGATCGCGCATCCAAATATAAAATTCCGGATCGTCAATGATTCCAGTGATGCTCTTTACCGCCAGGTCCTGGACGGATCCGTGGATGTAGGATTTCTGCGCGGGGATTATGAGGGACCGGTAAACAGGACTCTGTTAGGGGAGACCCGCGGTTTCCTTGTCACGAAAGGAGCCGTGGAAGTGTCTGCGCTTCCCGGAATGCACCGGCTGGACTATAAAACGAACGAAAAGACGACCAGGATCCTGAACAGATGGTGGGAAATGTGCTTTGAGAGCGCTTACCCGTCCGGAATGATGGTCGGGCACATTGACGGGGCATGGAAGCTGATCGATGAGGGGATGGGATATGCCCTGAGTTTTCTGCCGGAAAACTTTGAGAACCGGTATCAGCTGACGCTCACGCCGCTTACATGGCCGGACGGAACACCGGTGACGAGAAAAACATGGTTTGTGTACCCAAAGGAGAAACGACTGCCGGAAAAGCTTGCCGATTTTATAAAATATACGGAATCGCTTGCTGCTTCATTTTCATCTTCATCTGCTTATTTTTAAGAAGGAACTTCTATGAAAAACATTGACTGGAAAATTTTAAAAGTATTATATGAAAAGCGCAGCATCACAAAGGCCGCCGACGCCCTCTTTATGACCCAGTCCGCCCTGACAAAGCGGCTGCAGTCGATCGAGAGCGAGTGGGGCCGCCAGCTCGTGGAACGGACAAGCCGCGGCGTAACTTTCACAGAAGACGGAAAATATCTGGTACAGAAGGCAAACATCATGCTGGATTTTCTCCAGGAGATCGGGGACCACTTTGCAGACCGCCATACAAAGATGGAATCCTTAAAACTCGGCGTCCCGAACTCGTTTGCAAAGCGCCATCTTCCGAAACTCCTCGCCGTATACCAGAAAAGCGGAGCCAATCTCTATATCAAGACAATTTCCAACTCCAGCGACGTGATCTTAAAGGATCTGATCGACGATACGATCGATATCGGTCTCGTCTGCGGCGATTTCCCGTATCTCGGTGACCAGGTATGCCTGTTTCAGGAAGAGCTCTACATCGTTGCCCCGAAAACAGCAACCATGGATTCCATCGAACATATGCCACTCATCGAGACCTTCTATAATCCGATGGTCCGCATGATCATCAATCAATGGTGGAAAAGTCAGTTCGGAAGCAGTCCCCATGAGAAACAGCAGGTTCCCTACTTTGACATCGCCATCGAAATGGCAGAAAACGGGCTCGGGATCTGTTTCGTGTTCGGAGATGACTGGAAGATCGACGAGGAAAAACTACAGCTGATCCCTGCTTATGACCGGGACGGAAATCCTGTTTCCAGAAAAGTCTCCATGCTGATCTCGGACCGCTGCTATAAAAGTGAGGGAATCTCAGATTTTATCCGGTTTGTGGAAAACTATTACGGAGTAAACTGAAATTGGATCCGGCTGTCTGAAACCTGTTTGTAATCCGGCGTGATATTCCATAATGGAATACCGCGCCTATTCTTTTCCTGAATTTCCATTTGACATGTTAATAATTTATCATAAAGATATCACAAGACAGGATCCCTCCGATCTTTCCCTGAAGCCATCACTCCGGCTGCAGGAAATCCGGCATCGGATCTGGGAATCCCGTAACGTGATCAAGTGGGTATCTTTTATATGATCTATATTCATCTCAGGAGGAAAAGGAAATGAGCTACGCTTATGTGGGCTGCAGAACAACAAAAGAACGAAATGCACGCGGAAAAGGCTTAAAAGTTTTCGAGATCAACGACAAGACCGGAGACTGGAACCTGATCCAGTGTTTAAAAACGGAGGAGGAAAATCCATCCTACCAGACACTCGACAATGAGGGAAATTTTCTCTATTCCGTACACGGAGACAAGACAAAAGTCTCCAGCTATAAAATTCTTGAAGACGGAACTTTATCTCCGTTAAATATGATCGATATCGGCGGAAAAAATCCGGTGTTCATCACTGCTGACAGAACAAACCGCTTTTTAGTCGTTGCTGCTCTCCAGGGCGGCGCTGTCTATGTCATTAAGAGAAATGAAGACGGAAGCCTCGGCGAGATCGTCTCTGAGACTCATCTTCCTGGCAAAAAAGAGGGATCCGTCTCCTTCGCGCACCAGTGCATCTGGGATCAGACAAAGACCTTCCTCTTCGTTGTGACCCAGGGAAGGATTCAGGGATACGGACAGGTTCTCGTATACCGCTTCGACGCAGAAAACGGGACTCTCACCGAGACCGACTGCTTCCGCTCCAGAGAGTACGATGAGCCGCGCCACATCGCGATCCATCCGAACAACCGGTATGCGTACCTGATCAATGAAAAGGGCAACAAGATGACATACTTCGGCTTTGATGACGTGAACGGAAAGCTTCTTCCGCGCCAGAACCTGCCGACACTTCCCGAGACATACACCGGCGAAGGACAGGCCAGCGCCTCTCTCCTTGATAAAAACGGCGAGATCCTCATCGGTTCCAACCGCATCCACGAGTCCATCGTTCTCTACCACATCGATCAGGAGACCGGTTATATGAAGGAGCTCGGCTACTACCCGGCAATGGGTCTCACCCCACGTTTCATTACCTTCAATCCGGATTACAGCCGTTTCTATATGGCAAATGAGGACAGCGATACCATTATCGAGATGAAGCTTGACTCTGAACAGGGCCGCATGGAATACACCGGCCGCGTGATCGCAGCCGAAAGTCCGGTCTGCATCACATTCCGATAGGGAGGTACACATATGAATCTTGGTCTTATTTCACTGATCGCTCTTTTAGCAGCCATCGTCATCGGCTTCGTCCGCAAGGCGAACGTCGGAATCTTATGTATCGGCTTCTCCATGATCCTCGGCCTCGTCTACGGGATCAAGGCTGGAGACATCATCAAAGGCTTCAGTTCCTCCCTCTGCATGCAGATGATCGGTATCACTTATCTCTTTGCCATCATCAACGAAAACGGAACTCTGGAGCTTCTCGCAAAAAAAATGGTAGCGCTTGTCGGACCGCACAAGGCGCTGATCCCGTTCGTCATGTACCTGCTCGGATTCCTGATCTGTGCGGTGGGACCGGGAGCTATCCCGTCTCTCGCGATCGTTCCGGTCATCGCGATCCCGGTTGCGATATCCGCAGGTGTGAACCCGATCATGACGGCAATCATCGGCGATCTCGGCGTTATGTCCGGACGTATGAGCCCGCTGACTCCGGAGAGTGCCGTTGTCCGTGAGCTTATGGAAGCACAGGGACTCGCAGGAAATACCGTTCCGATCATGATGTGCCTCACTGTGACAGCTCTTGTCGTGGCTGTTCTCGTGTACATCTACTACAAAGGATGGAAGGTCGCTCCGCACACAGCTCATGAGGACG
Organism: Pilosibacter rotomagensis; assembly: GCF_045062245.2. Classification (NCBI taxonomy): domain Bacteria; kingdom Bacillati; phylum Bacillota; class Clostridia; order Eubacteriales; family Clostridiaceae; genus Pilosibacter; species Pilosibacter rotomagensis. The sequence continues at coordinate 2,969,501 of NZ_CM170323.1, forward strand.
TTCTTCCGAAATTCAGCAAAAATCAGTGGCTCTCCCTCGCGGGACTTGCCGCTCTCGCCATCGGTGCCCTGTTCTTTTCATGGAATGTCGGTCTCACAGGATTTACCGTCGGTTCTGTTCTGATCGTTCTCGGATGCGGCGATGAAAAGACTGCATTCAAGATGATCCCATGGAACGTGATCATCATGGTTCTCGGTGTCGGCATCTTAATGAATGTCATCTCCCTCTCCGGTGGTATCGACATCATGGTCGACGGTCTGGAATCCGTTATGGGTCCGAAGACAGCCGCAACGATCATGGCGATCGCAGCAGGTCTCATGTCCTTCTTCAGTTCCGGTCTCGGTGTCGTATTCCCGACCTTGATCCCGACAGCCAGCGGGCTCGCTGCGAGCATCGGCGGCGTGACAGCGTTAGAGCTTGTCTCCGTAATCGTTATCGGCGGAACTGTTTCCGGCTTCACACCGATCTCCACCACCGGTGCTCTCATCATGGCAGGTGTTGCGCAGCAGGAGGATGCAGATGAAAAATTCCCGCAGAACAGACTGTTTGTCGAGCTGTTCGCGGTATCCTTCATCGCGCTTGCGGTGTTGGCAGTATTCGCTTTTATTGGAATTTATAAGATTATTGCATGAATATGCTAATTTGCTAAATAATTTCGATTATTCCATTTTTTTTGTTCATTCAGGGACTGAAGGTCCCAAATACATCCTTTGGAATGCCTGGTGAATCTTCATCGGGCATTTTTCTTAAAAAGTAATAAATTTAAGGAATGAATCTTCATGACATTTTGGCATGATGAATTGCGCCAAATTCATAAAATCCCTGCTGTTTTTCTGATATACTAAAATCAAATTATGACCGCCTGGGAAGAATTCAAATGGTTCTTCCAGAAATGATCTATCATTATTTAGAAAGGAGAATCACAGCTGTATGAATGCAGAAACGCTGTGATACAAATGACCATGTTCAATAAAGAAGAACGAACCTACTGGATCGAAAACTACAAAAAATTTCCGACTGCAAACATCTCCGATGCCATGGACAATCTCGGACTCCGCTCCGGAGTTGTACTCGGACTTCACGCTCTGGATGTCTACCAGCCGCGTACTGCAGGCTTTGCGAAAACGATCCGCCAGATGCGCAGAAAGACTGCATTCGACGGAAAAGCGCTGACAAAACAGGCATCCATCATCGACACCCAGACCGAATACGGCGATCTTCTCGTCATCGAGGCGACCGGTCTTACCGATATCGCCACAGGCGGCGCCATGTTAGCCACAAGAGCCCAGATGCGCGGCGTTATGGGGGAACTCACAAACGGAAGTCTCCGCGACATCGACGAGATCGCAGACCTGAAATTCCCGGTCTATCTGGGCAGCACAAGCCCGGTAAAAAGCGCCCGTTTCATGGAGACGGTTGACACCGATGTCCCGGTATTCATCGGCGGCGTCCAGATCTGCCCGGAAGACCTCATCCTTATGGACCGCACCGGCGTTGCCGTCGTTCCAAGTGCACATTTAAAGGAAGTTCTCGAAGAAGCCAAAAAGATCAAAGCAAAGGAAGACCGGATCGAAGACCTCGTCCGCGGCGGAATGAGCCTGAATGAGGCGAGACAGCAGAAATAAACTTACACAAAATCTCTCCGAAATATTTCGGGGGGATTTTCATCGTTACCATTGTATGATTTAACCTGATATGTTATACTTCGCACATCGGAAAGCCGGACGACTTTCCCCTCTTCGATTGAAGAGCAATTATACATCTCTCCCACACATGAAAGGGAGAAATAAAAAATGAGGTGTCTCTCTATGAAAAAAACAGTTCTCGTCACCGGCTCCTCCCGCGGGATCGGGCGGGCGGTGGCTTTAAAATTTGCTTCCTGCGGATACCGGGTCGTGATCAACTGCGCCAGAAGTGCGGACCGGATGGAAGAAGTGAAAAAAGAAGTGGAGACGCTCGGTGCAGAGTGCCTGGCGGTACAGGCGGATGTCGGAAATCCGGAAGACTGTAAGCGCCTGTTTCAGGAGATCGAGTCCCGCTTCGGTCATGTAGATGTCCTCGTAAACAACGCCGGGATCTCCATCATCGGGCTCTTACAGGACTTGAGCTTTGAAGACTGGAACCGGATCGTCTCCGCGAATCTCTCCTCCGTCTTCCACTGTACAAAACTCGCGATCCCAGGCATGATCCACAACCACAGTGGCAAGATCATCAATATCTCCTCCGTCTGGGGAGTCTGCGGCGCGTCCTGTGAAGCGGCATATTCCGCGACAAAAGGCGGCGTCAACGGACTCACAATGGCTCTCGCAAAAGAACTCGCCCCGTCGAATATCCAGGTCAACGCGATCGCCTGCGGCGCGATCGACACCGAGATGAACGGTTTTCTCTCCGAGGAAGAACATGCGATGCTTTTGGATGAGATCCCGGCCGGACGCATGGGAAAACCCGAGGAAGTCGCTGACCTCGTCATGAAACTCGTCGAAGCACCGGAATATCTGACCGGTCAGATCATTAAAATGGATGGGGGCTGGATCTAATCCGCCCCCATTGTTTTAACTTTCTTATTTTTATACAAGATCCGGCAGCTGTTTCCAGGATGTCAATCCTGCCTCTAAAATTTCTTTTCCACTGCTATAGGTCTTTTCTCCTCCCATATCGTACCGGTCAAAATCCACGCAAAATAATGAAAATGCGATCACTTTCCCTGTTTCCATCACGATCTGTACATTCTGTTTCACGGTCTCTAAGCTATGTCCGTCCGGAACATATTTCGCATAAGCTGGAATCCATTCAGCTGCAAGAATATCTGCATCCACAGACAAATATAAAAGATCTGTCTGATCCGCAAGTTTTTGTATTTCTTCTTTCCATTTTTCCGGATCATCAAATATTTCTCCAGAAACTTTTTTACTACCAGCATTTTTCAGATTCTCATCAAATTCCGGGATGTTCATTCGACCATCACTAACCAGGATATGCTCTCCTGCAATCGGGACTGTTAAACCACAAACTTTTTTTCTATAATCTTCAGCTGTCTGTCCCACCATGACAGAAACAGGAACGCCAACCAATCTGATATCTAACGATTCTGTAGTTTCTGCAATTCGATTGTCTGCATGAGCATCGATCCATATCACTCCGATTTTCTTATCCGGACCAACTGCACGTTCAATTCCTCCGGCAATCGCAGGCGCATGCGCGCAGTATCCACTGGACATCAGAATTCCGTTTCCCTCTTTTATTTCTTTGCAAACCAAATCCGAAAGATTTTTCAATACTCCTTCATAGGGCTCACATTTTTCCCTTCTTTCAAAGTCTGTTTTGAAGACTTTATAATCAACTCCCGCTTTTTGGTAAGTTCCAGACTCTTTATAATAAGTAGTATCCCTTGGATCTCTGTACTCCCGTATCGATGACAGGATCCGTTTTCTTTCTTTGGTGCTCGTATCGAATCTCCATTCGTTATAGCAATATTCATTTTCGATAATTGATAATCCATTTAGTTTTCTCATATTTCTAATCCCACCTTACCCCTTCTTTTTCAGATTGACAAGACATAAAGCTACCATAAAAATAACCGCATGAATTACCGTAAAGATCATCGCTGCCATCGCTCCGCGTTTCACAACAAATGGGAACAGAATTGCGAGCATTGCAACACAATAAAATGTATTGATTGAATATGCAATAGAGAAATCTCCCATTGCCTCTGACTTGAAGTCCGGATCGACCATTCTCGTTAATAAAACGCCGGTAATAAAATCACCAGTGAGCATTCCCAACGGTCCCATCGATTTTTCGATCCAGTCTTTGCTCAGATACATTTTATCAAGGAATAAAAGTACACTCACTGTCACAACAAATCCTAAAACAGAAGTTGTAAGCAGCGGCAGCCAATATTCAGCGATCATTTCGATCGGCATACTGAAAATAGCCGCTGTTACAATAAAATCTGTGACACATCCCTGAATTCTGCTTTTTATATTTGCATCAAAATACTGTTCGCAATTTAACTTGCGCACTGCAAACCAGATCACATACATCGACATTAACATCCAGAACCATGAGCTTAAATACGTCAGACCAGGGATTTGATACTTATTGATCATGTAGTTAATGACATATCCAGCACCAACAGAGAGGAAAATAAGTGCTAAATGCAGTCCAAGTGTATCAATGCTTCCTCCTGCAGTTGTAATGCGGCCTGCTGAAGGACATTCATCTACTGTACTGTATAATCCTGTTTTCATCTCTTTCGGAAGCGCACCTGGATCTTTGACATAATTGGTTAATCCTTTTCTGGAGACGATATTGATTACCGTGATTCCGATCATGATTCCACCGACCATACCGATCGTAGAAAACGTCATCGCCATACCCTGGGCAACTTCCCAATAGTCCTGACCAAGATTCTGCAGGATTCCTCCGACTGTAGCCGCTGTTCCATGTCCTCCGCAAAAGCCGAGCATCATTTCCAGTCCATATCCGGAGTACATCTCAAGACCAAGCTTTGTAAAAACAATATTGGTTAGAAATCCAATTGCAAATTGTAACGCACTGATCAAAGAAATGATAATTCCCAGCTTGATTGCATCGATCCGTTGAAACAATTCACCCTTTTTTAATTTCTGACTGCACATCGGTAATGCCGCAATGATCAGTGCAAAAAAACGACCTGGCATATTAGAGGCAGTTGTCATGATCTCGTCTGAAATCGGCAACACTCCCAGCATTCTCGGCCCTAAAATCAGTCCGATAATCCCGCCGATCACACAAGCCGGAAGAAAAAGGTTTTGAAACAAACTAACTTTTGCACGCAAAAAAGTGCCAATCAACAGCAAGGTACCAACTAATGCCATTGTTTTCAATAATACATCAATCTGTGATCCTGTCATAATCTTCCTCCTTTATTAGTTGCTTTGTGTTTTATAATATAAAACCAGGTTTTATAATTGAGCTCATTTTTATTATAAGAACACTTTTTCTGTCTGTCAAATATTTTTTCACAATAGGAACTTATTTTTTATTATGTTTTATATTGTAAAACATTCTGTGATATGTTATGATTAATCCGGAGGTATTCTTATGGATAATTTGGAAAAAAACGTAAAAACAATTCAGTCGGTTCATCGCGCTCTTGATATCCTGGAATTCGCAGTTTTCAGTGGGAATGGTCAAAAGCTTTCAACAATTACCGAACATTGTCATCTCAATAAAACAACTGCTTTTCATTTGATTAAAACCCTGGAAGCACGCGGGTATCTGGAACAAAGCCCTGATACGCTTTCATATAAAACAGGCGGAAAGGTCTTCGAACTCGCATCAAAGGCATATCAGAATATTAATCTCACCACCATTTGCCAGCCATACCTTGAGCAATTGGTTTCCGAGTTTAATGAAACGGTCGGAGTCTATCACTACTCAAAAATCAATGGTCTCACTCAGGTTCTATGTACCAGCTACGTTGAATCCACTCATCCAGTGCGTGTTTCTGTTGCTGTCGGAAAATGGCTTCCTTTGATGCACACTGCTTCTGGCTATATCTTCTTATCCAGTCTTTCCAGTGATGTATTGAAAGAGATTTTGATTTCAGAGGGACATTCTTCACTCAGCGATTCTGATTTTTCCTCATTAAAAGAAAAATTGGAAAAAATACATACTTCCGGAATCTGCCTGGAACAGGAAGAATATGAAGAAGGTGTCGTAAATATAGCTGTTCCAATTTATAAATATACCGGACGTCCGATCGCAGCCATATGTGTAAGTATTCCAGTTCAAAGAGCTCAGGAAGAACTTTTAAATAAGATGACAGAAAAACTCAAAAAAATTTCTCGCGAGATTTCTTCGCTTCCTCTATAGTAAAAAGGTCCATGCAAATATCTGTCTCGATACTTGCATGGACCTTTTCTTAGCTATTAAAACCAACTTTTCGTTTCTATAATCCGCCGGATCCCAAATTCCGGCTGTTTTAATAATTGTTCCAGCAGATCCCTGTTTTCCGCTGAATTTTCTATCTGTCTCACAAAGAGATACGCGGTGCGGGAGAGTGCTGAAATCCGTTCTTTCGCAGATCTTTCTGTGACCATTTCATCATTTTCCAGAGACGTTACAGGCTCTGCATCTTTCCCTCTGCCCTCTCCGGTTCTCTTCCCATACTTCCCGGGATCTCTGAAATACTCCGCCATCTCCAGCTCTTCTGCTGCCACAGCACCGAACACGGCCATCTTCGCTTTCATATAAAGATCCCCATCGTAGAACCCCGGCATCACAAACGAATACAGGAAATAGAACAGGAGCCGTTCCGTACAGACTTCCGCCTCCGGCATATTCCGGCGGAACTCCTGCTGCCGTTCCTCATACCGGCTGCGGCTGTCCTCCGAATGATACAAAAACGTCCTGCTGCGCTCCAAAAGTTCCGGGAATCCGTGTCCGATCGGGGAGAGGGATGCAAACTCGGCGAAAAAATCCGCCATGAGAGAAAAACGCTCTTCCAGGTTATGCATGTCTGCCTTCCCTGGTGTGTATACATCGTTAGTTCTTTCCCAATCTTTTTCCCTGTGATCGGCTTCTTTCAATCTTCCCGGCACGCTTTCTTTCGCCCGCTCCACAAGCGCCTCCACGCCAGCCGTATCTTCTCTTCTCAGTCTTCCCTGCACGTCATGACAAAATGCCAGGATCCGCCTCATGCGAGCCCAAAGCGGCATTCTGCGGTCTCCCGCCATCGCGAACACCTGCTCCCTGACGGAAAACCAAAGCGCCAGGCGCTCCTCATCGATCCCGTCCGTATTTCCTTTTCGCTCCGGCATGTTCCTCGTGATAAGCCGGAAATCCTCCGACAGGATCAGTCTCGCCGCCTCCGGGCAGGAACATAAAAGCTCCACCTCGTGGATATCTCCAAAATCCTCCACATGTCTCGGATAGCGCCTGCAGGTCCTCGTCATCGCCGCTTCCCCGTATTCTCTGCAGAGATCACAAAGCCCGTCCCCAGCAAGGAACGGGCATCTGTCTCCGTCCGGGATAATGAGACGGCGGCGGACTGATCTTCTCAGGCGCTCTGCCAGCTCACTTTTCCCCTTCCGGAGTTTCTGATATGTTTTTTCCGTCTCCCTGTCCACGGTGATCTCCCATCCGATACAGCAGGTATCCGGACATTCCCCCGCAAGACAGCGAAACTTTTTATAATAACCTGGATAATGAATGATCAAGCGTTCTTAGCCTCTCTCTCCTCACGCTCCCGCTCTGCCTGGGATTTTCTCAGATAGTCCGGCTTATGCTCCATGGCGGTCTCTGTCTTTCCCTCCGCAAAATAGACAGCACCGAGAGCGGCCACAGATGCGGCTCTCTGGCGGTTTACATGCGCCGGGGCAAGATCATAAGGCACGGTCATCTTCTCCGCGATCTGCTTCTCGTAAACAGGCACACCGTCACCTAAGAAGATCACGCGCTCGCCCATCGCGTTCAGTTTTTCGATCAGCTCGCCCATATCCATCGCATCCTGATCCATCACGGTCTCAAATTTCTTCTCAAAGCGATAGATTCCCGTGTAGACCTGGTTTCTTCTCGCATCCATGATCGGACAGATCAGTCCGGATGCACCGAACAGGTTGTACGCTGTCGCGTCAAGCGTCGGAACATGGATCAGCGGCTTATTTAATGCCAGTCCAAGTCCCTTCGCAGTCGCAGAGCCGATCCTGAGTCCCGTAAAGGATCCCGGACCGCCTGACACCGCGATCGCATCGATCGTGTTCAGATCGATCCCGACAAGTTTTACCATCTCATCGATCATCGGCAGCAGAGTCTGTGAATGGGTCATCTTGAAATCCACCGTATATTCCGCCATCGTGATCCCATCCTCATAGATGGCCGTCGATGCCACCAGTGAGGAGCTCTCAATTCCTAAAATCCGCATCTATTTGTCCTCCACCGTGATCTTTCTGTAATCAAAACCTTTCTCCAGGTTCTTTTCGATCGTGACGGTCTTCACATGTTCCGGCAGGATCTCCTCGATCATGTTGGACCACTCGATGAGCGTCACACCATCCCCGTAGAAGCAGTCTTCGTATCCGACTTCATCCATCTCGCTGATATCACCGATCCGGTACACATCGAAATGGTACAGCGGCATTCTTCCGCTGTCATACTGCTGGACGATCGTGAAGGTCGGGCTGTTTACCGGCTCCGTGATTCCGAGTCCCTCAGCAAAGCCCTTCGTAAAAACTGTTTTCCCGACGCCAAGATCGCCGTTCAGACAGATCACTTCGCCCGGCTTTGCCTGTTCCCCAAGCATTTTTCCAAAGGCGAAGGTCTCCTCCGGTGCATTTGTTTCCTTTATCATGCCTTTAATCCTTTCGTCTTCTTCGGCGGAAGATTCCGCTTGCAGAAATCAACAAACTCCTGCTTTCTCCCTTCAATGGACCGGAATGGCACAAGATATCCGTTTGTCGGTCCGACCTTGATGATATACATATTCGGGATCCGAACGACTTTCCAGATCTGATCCCATTTCAACTCTCCGGTCACACCGGCCTGTTCGACCCCGATCTGCTCATCCGAAACGTCAAGATTGATCGGCGTTGAGTATCCGGTCGTTTTCGCATGCGCCTTTGCCTTCATCCAGATCATGATCGGCTGGACAAACACAAAAAGGATGATACAGCCCAAAAGCATGACTCTCTGCATCACTGCCACTGAGCTCCATGCGTATCCGAGAATCCCGATGACCAGGATCAGGAACACAAATGTAAAGATCCCGGCAAATCCCGAATACGCGCTGTACATGGAGAAATCAAAAATATCTCTCGCTGTCATTTTTACCTGAATTTTCATACCATTTTTTCCTCTTCAAATGCCGTCCGGATCCGGTTCATACACTCCTCGATGACGCTGCGCGGGGAAGCGACGTTGATGCGCTCAAATCCGCGTCCCTCCTCACCGAAGATATATCCCTCATCCAGAGCGACCTTTGCTTTCTTCTGCATCAGTTCTTCCAGTTTTTTCTCATCCCGGTCAACGTATCCGTTGAGATCAAGCCACGCGAGGTAGGTTCCCTCCGCCTTGACGAGATGAGCCTTCGGAAGATATTTCTTTAAATATTCGTCGATATACGCGAAGTTTCCATCCAGATAGTCCTTCAGCTGCTCCAGCCACTCTTCCCCCTCTGTGTAGGCCGCGATCATCGCCGTCATGCCCAGAGCGGAAGCGCCATCCATGGACAGGCTGCCATTCACATAGTCTTTCCATTTTTTCTGAAGTTCCTTATTGTGGATCACGATATTGGAGGTCTTCATTCCGGCAAGGTTGAAGGTCTTGCTCGGCGCCGTGCAGACAACGATCCGGTCCGCATACTCCGGAGCCACATTCATGATCGGTATGAACGTCACGCCACGGCGGATCAGGTCGCAGTGGATCTCATCGCAGATGATCCATTTGTCGTACTTTTTACAGATCTCAACCGTCTTTTTAAGTTCGTCCTCCGTCCAGACACGGCCTGTCGGGTTATGCGGACTGCACACCACGAGAACCTTGTTTGCCGGGTCCTCCATCTTCTTATCGAGATCCTCAAAGTCGATCCGGTAAGCACCGTTCTCATAGATCAGCGCGTTATCCACCGGAACACGGCCATTGCTGTTGGCTTTATTTGTAAATGGATAGTAGATTGGGCGCTGGAGGACGATCCCGTCCCCCGGTTCCGTGAGGAGGTTGATGAGCGCTGCATAAGCCGCCACAACGCCCGGACAGAAGAACAGATTCTCCCTGCTCTCCTCCCAGCCATAGCGCTTCTTCATCCAGCCTGTCACAGCATCCATGCACTCGTCCGCATCGTACATGGTATAGCCAAAGATCTTCCGGTCGATCCGCTCATGGAGAGCCTTTAAGATCGGTTCTGCGCAGGCAAAGTCCATATCTGCCACCCAGAGGGCGAGGGAATCTTTGTCAGCTCCCTTCGGCAGACGTTCAACTTTCATTGCATGGGTTCCCTTACGGTCGATCACTTCATCAAAATTATACTTCATGACTGACTCCTCCATTTCTTCGGCTCGCCGGAATATTCTCCGTCTGTCCCGTGTATTCCTTTTTATCTGGTTCGTCTCCTTAAAAGCCTTATATCTCTGGCATTCCTACGCTAAAATCAGTTTCTTCCTGCCGCAGGGATTTCAGGACTTTTCCGTCAATTAAATATTCCTTCATATCGACAATTTAGAATTTATTCCTCGTCCAATATCATAGATAAGGAAATTCTTTTCTTCGCCATATCCACTCCGAGAACCTTCACCTCAACGATATCCCCTACGCTGACCGCCTCAAGCGGATGCTTGATGTACTTCTTGGAAAGCTGGGAAATGTGCACAAGACCGTCCTGATGGACACCGATGTCTACGAAAGCGCCGAAATCAATGACGTTTCTGACGGTTCCCTTTAAGATCATTCCCGGTTTTAAGTCCTTCATATCGAGGACATCCGTTCTGAGGATCGGTTTCTGCATCTCCTCACGCGGGTCTCTCGCTGGTTTTTCCAGTTCCTTTACGATATCCTTTAAGGTCTCCTCACCGACTTCCAGTTCCTCTGAGAGCTTTTTATAATCCATGATCTTCTTTGAGATCCCGGCAGCTCCGCCTTTTGTGATCTCCTCCGGCTCCACATGGACACGTTTTAACAATTCCATCGCCGCCTTGTAGGACTCTGGATGCACAGACGTTCCGTCAAGCGGGTTATCCCCGCCCGCGATCCTCATAAATCCGGCGCACTGCTCGAACGCCTTCGGGCCGAGCTTTGCGACCTTTAAGAGCTGGCGGCGGTTTGTGAATGCACCGTTCTCCTCACGGTAAGCGACAATATTTTTCGCGATCATCTTTGACACGCCGGAGATGTACTCCAAAAGGGATGCCGATGCTGTGTTCAGGTCAACTCCAACCTTGTTTACGCAGTCCTCCACAACATTCCCGAGCGCCTCACCGAGGTGTTTCTGGTTCATATCATGCTGATACTGACCGACGCCGATGGCCTTCGGATCGATCTTTACAAGCTCTGCAAGCGGGTCCTGGAGACGTCTCGCGATGGAGACAGCACTTCTCTGACCTACATCAAATTTCGGGAATTCCTCTGTCGCAAGCTTGCTGGCAGAATATACGGAAGCTCCCGCCTCGTTTACGATCACATACTGGACGTGTTCCGGGATCTCCTTGATAAACTCCGCGATGATCTGCTCAGACTCTCTGGAAGCAGTTCCGTTTCCGACGGAGATCAGGGAGATCTGATATTTCTCGATCAGCTTCTTTAAGGTCTTTTTCGCGTCCTCGACCTTATTCTGCGGTGCGGTCGGATAGATCACAACGGTATCGAGGACTTTTCCGGTCGCATCAACGACAGCCAGCTTACAGCCGGTACGGAACGCCGGGTCCCATCCAAGAACAACGCGTCCGGCGATCGGAGGCTGCATGAGAAGCTGTTCCAGGTTCTTTCCGAATACCTGGATCGCGCCGTCCTCCGCCTTTTCCGTCATAAGATTTCTGACCTCACGCTCGATCGCCGGAGCGATCAGACGGTTATAGCTGTCCGCGATCACTTCCTGCAGGATCGGAGTTGTCACCGGGTTTTCTCTCGTGATCACCATCTTGTTCAGATAGCGCAGGATTTTCTCCTCCGGAGCCACGATCTTTACAGTCAGGATCTTTTCCTTCTCGCCGCGGTTTAAGGCGAGGATCCTGTGTCCTGCACACTTTCTCACGAGCTCCTCGTGGTGATAGTACATCTCATAGACAGATTCTGTCTTCTCATCCTTTGCCTCGGAGACGATCGATCCCTCTTCCTTCGTCACGTTTCGGATATAGGCGCGGTATTTCGCAACCTCGGAGATCCGCTCCGCGAGGATATCCTTTGCGCCGTCGATCGCTGCTTTCACGTTCGCAACACCTTTTTCCTCTGATACATACGGGGCCGCAAGAGTCTCGATCGGCTCCTTCGCCATCTGCAGCATAATCGTATCGGCAAGCGGCTCAAGTCCTCTTTCCTTTGCAACGCTTGCTCTCGTCTTTCTCTTCGGGCGGAACGGAAGATATAAGTCCTCGACCGCCACCATCGTCTCAGCATCCTCGATCTTTTTCTTCAGATCAGCGGTAAGTTTTCCCTGATCTTCGATCGCCGCGAGGACCTGGGTCTTACGTTCTTCCAGTCCGCGCAGATATTTTAATCGTTCATCCAGGTTCCTTAATACCTCATCGTTTAAGGAACCGGTTACTTCTTTCCGGTATCTGGCAATAAACGGAATCGTGTTTCCCTCGTCGATCAGATTTACGGCTGCCTCGATCTGGCTCCGTTTTACCCCTAATTCCGCTGTCAGTACGCCTAAAATGTCCATGTTGTTTCTCCTTCTGGTTCTTCCCCGGACGGCTCCAGGCTGCCGGAGATGTCAATCTCCATTATAATTCAATCCATCCTCTTATGCAACTTAAATGTGGACATGCGCGGCGTTTCATGTTAAACTATACGGTAACTGTTCCGTGTCATTTTTCCGCGGCGCGGACAAGTTTCACATACATTTAGGAGGAATTTTCATGACAGATTACGACGATCAGAATTCATCTGAATATAAAGACCAAACCACTGAAACAGCTCCTGCAGAACAGACCGGTCAGCAGATTTCATCCCCGGCAGACGGACAGGATACAAACCAGCAGTCCCCGGACAATAGGCAGATGCCTCCTCAGAATAATGGACAGGATCCTTACTGGCAGAACCCAAATAACCAGCAGATCCCTCCTCAGAACAACGGACAGAATCCTTACTGGCAGAACCCAAACAACCAGCAGATCCCTCCTCAGAACAACGGACAGAATCCTTACTGGCAGAACCCAAATAACCAGCAGATCCCTCCTCAGAACAACGGACAGAATCCTTACTGGCAGAACCCAAACAACCAGCAGATCCCTCCTCAGCATAACGGGCAGCCGCCCTACTGGCAGGATCAGCCGCAGCGCCCAAGACGCGAGAAAAACTCATTCGCAGCGATGTCCCTGATCAGCGGTATCTTCGCGATCCTGACGCTCTGCTGTTTCGCATTCCCGGTTGCGATCATCTGCGGAGTCGGCGCGATCTGTTTCGCGATCATCTCCAAACGCGGGCAGGCATTCCGCGGAACAGCCATCGCAGGCATCATTCTCGGTGTGATCGCCATTCTCCTCGGTGTCGGTGAATTCTTTTATGCTCTGACGATCACCAACTTGATGAAGGACCCGGCCAACGCGGCAGCTTTCAACCAGTTCTTTGAACAGTTTCAGCAGCAGTTCGGGATCAATTAATCTTTTGTTTCAAAAGCCGGTTGATCACCTTTTATGGCAATCGAAAAGCCACTGTTCCCTTCCATCGATCACAAAAAGATCGCGGAAGAAGAACAGTGGCTTTCCTTTTTTCCATATGACGCAAAAAAACCGGCAGAACACGCATAAAACGTATTCCACCGGTCTTAAGTTCTGCCGTACGGCTAATTGCTATACAGAATTAAACGAGCTCGATCAGAACTGCCATAGCACCGTCGCCCTTACGCTGACCGATCTTGATGATTCTTGTGTAACCACCGTTACGGGAAGCGTACTTCGGAGCGATCTCGTTGAACAGCTTGTTTGTAAGATCAACTTTTTTTGTGTTTTTCTTCTTACCAGCTGCTGCTGTCGGAACTTCTGTTACGTCATAAAGAGCTTTTACCATCTGTCTTCTTGCATGAAGTCTGGACGGCATGTCCTTCTTGATTTCCTTCTCAACTTCGTCGTATACAGTAACTTTCTTACCGTCAACAACTTCTTTTACTCTCTTGCCGTTAGCGTCCTTGCGGGCAACTTTAGCAGTAACTTTTACAGTCTCGAAGTTATCTTTCTCTTTTACTGCAAGAGCGATCAGGCTCTCAACGATCTTTCTTACTTCTTTAGCTCTAGCCTCAGTTGTAACGATCTTTCCATGATATAAAAGGTTTGTAGCCTGGATTCTAAGTAATGCTTTTCTCTGACTGGAAGTTCTTCCGAGTTTTCTATAACCTGCCATGATTTAATTCTCCTCCATTTGTGGAACAGCCGCCCACGCATCTTTGGACTTACTGGACTGCCGCCTTTTTCTCCATAATGAGTCGCTCTACGCCCGTCCGTGCTTCTCTGGACTTACCATCCGGGTGTGTATCACAACTAAATTTTACTGTTCGTCACTTGAATTGAGCTGTAAGCCCAGTTCTTTTAACTTTGCAAGTACTTCCTCGAGGGACTTACGACCAAGGTTTCTAACCTTCATCATATCCTCAGATGTACGGCTGCAAAGCTCTTCAACGGTATTGATACCGGCTCTCTTGAGACAGTTGTAGGAACGAACGGATAACTCCAGCTCGTCAATGTTCATCTCAAGAACTTTCTCTTTCTCGTTGTTCTCCTTTTCAACCATAACCTCTGCAGTCTTTGCATTCTCAGAGAGGTCGATGAAGAGATTCAGATGCTCGCTTAAAACTTTAGCAGCAAGGCTGACTGCCTCGTCCGGATCAAGTGTTCCGTTTGTGTAGATCTCAAGTGTGAGCTTATCGTAGTCTGTCTGCTGACCAACACGGGTGTTCTCAACGGACATGTTGACACGCTCAACCGGTGTGTAAATGGAATCTACAGCGAGGACTCCGATCGGAAGATCGTCGCTCTTGTTCTTATCAGCGCTCACGTAGCCACGGCCGTTGGTGATCGTAAGTTCCATGTAGAACTTGCTGTCTGCACCGCCGCTCAATGTTGCGATCACCTGATCCGGGTTGAGGATCTCGATGTCAGCATCTGTCTGAATGTCAGATGCGTGGATCACGCCCTCGCCCTCGAACTCGATGTACGCAGTCTTCGGCTCGTTTGTATCGCTGTTGTTCTTAATTGCTAAGCTCTTGATGTTCATGATGATCTCAGTTACATCTTCCTTAACGCCGGAGATGGAGCTGAACTCATGAAGTACACCATCAATTTTCACCTGGCTGACAGCAGAACCCGGTAAAGAAGAAAGCATGATTCTTCTCAGGGAATTTCCCAGAGTTGTGCCGTAACCCCTCTCAAGCGGTTCTACGACAAACTTTCCGTATCTTTTATCTTCGGAAATCTCAGCAATCTCAATGTTTGGTTTCTCAAAATCGAACACAAAAAGCCCCTCCTTTTGGGTATGCTTTGACAAATGCCACGGAGCATTTTAGAACACAAAGCATCCGGCCGAAAAAAGGCCAGATACTTTGTAAAAACCGCTCCGGTGAATTATTTGGAGTATAACTCGACGATGAGCATCTCGTTTACAGGAACGTCGATTTCTTCTCTTGTCGGAAGAGTTTTGATCTCGCCCTTTAAGTTCTCATGGTCAGACTCTAACCATGCCGGAACAAGACGGCCAGCTGTGGTCTCGAGAACCAGCTTGTAGTGGTTGTCGCCTTTGTTCTTTTCTCTGATCTCAACAACATCGCCAGCCTTTACAAGGTAGGACGGGATGTTTACGCACTTACCGTTTACAAGAACGTGCTTGTGGTCAACGATCTGTCTAGCTTCCTTTCTTGTTCTTGCGAAACCAAGACGGAAGATAACGTTGTCAAGTCTGCGCTCAAGAAGGATCATAAGGTTTTCACCTGTCTGTCCGTTTAAACGCTCAGCCTTATCGTAGTAGTTACGGAACGGCTTCTCCAGAACGCCATAGATGAACTTAGCTTTCTGTTTTTCTCTTAACTGAAGACCATACTCACTGATCTTCTTGTTTGCTCTCTTAGATTCTCTGTTGGATTTTTTATCTATTCCTAAATAAATGGGATCAAGGTCAAGGGATCTGCATCTTTTAAGAACAGGAACTCTATCAACTGCCATTTTATTTCCTCCTAATTAGACTCTTCTACGCTTTGGCGGACGGCATCCGTTGTGCGGAACCGGTGTTACGTCCTTAATGCTTGTTACTTCAAGACCACATGCCTGAAGGGCACGGATAGCAGCCTCACGGCCTGATCCCGGTCCTTTAACCATAACGTCTACGGATTTTAAACCATGTACAAGAGCTGCCTTAGTTGCAGTTTCTGCAGCCATCTGTGCTGCATATGGAGTAGATTTCCTTGAACCTCTAAATCCCAAACCGCCTGCACTTGCCCAAGATAAGGCATTACCCTGTGCATCTGTTAATGTCACGATTGTGTTGTTAAAAGATGACTGGATGTGCGCCTGTCCGCGTTCAACGTTTTTCTTTACACGCTTTTTTGTCACTTTTTTAGCAGTGGACACTTTTTTAGCCATTTTAAACTAACCTACTTTCTCATTTACTGAACCCTGTTTCCTGTCTTTAAAACATGCAACGTGATTCATAACATTTGTTACTGATTATTATTTCTTCTTGTTTGCAACAGTCTTTCTCGGACCCTTGCATGTTCTTGCGTTTGTCTTGGTCTTCTGACCACGGCAAGGAAGACTCTTTCTGTGACGAATACCTCTGTAGCATCCGATCTCCTGAAGTCTCTTGATGTTTAAAGCGATCTCACGACGTAAGTCACCTTCAACAGTCTGAGTCTCAGCGATTACTGCTGCAATGTTCTTTACTTCGTCATCGGTTAAATCCTTTACACGAGTGTCAGGATTTACACCAGCCGCAGCAAGAATACGGTCTGCACTTGCTCTACCGATACCGTAGATATAAGTTAAGCCGATTTCGACACGTTTTTCCCTTGGTAAATCAACACCTGAAATACGAGCCATGAGTGGTACCTCCATTTAAATATTGTAGAAATAGTTATTGCCGACACGACAACGCACTCTCGCGTTTCATGTCAAAGCCGCGCGAAAAAATACAGGCAAATATGCGGCATCAGCCCTGTCTCTGTTTGTGCTTAGGATTTTCACAGATAATTCTGATACTGCCTTTTCTCTTAATAACCTTGCACTTCTCGCAAATCGGTTTTACTGATGATCTTACTTTCACAGTAATTCTCCTTTCCTTCGTAGTCCGCTTCCCTTACTGCCGGAAACACACCGATTCCGTGCCATCTGGAAACGGCATTACGGGTTGCTATACCTGTATAAAAAGCACCTGAAAATGGGCATAATACAAGCGTTCCAACAAAGTTCGCTTGAGCATTATAACACTTCCTTACAGGAAAATCAAGCATTTTTGCTGGTTTTCTTCAACTTTTTTCTGCCCGTCCTCAAAGATACTATTTATCTCTCCAAATGATACGTCCCTTGGATAAATCGTATGGGGACATCTCTAATGTTACCTTGTCTCCCGGAAGAATACGGATGTAGTTCATACGCAGTTTTCCGCTGATGGTTGCTAAAACCTTGTGGCCATTTTCAAGTTCAACCTGGAACATGGCATTCGGCAGTTTCTCTACAACAACGCCTTCGATCTCGATTACGTCAGCCTTAGACATAAAATTTACCTCCTGTTTGCTTTCTTAATGATCTGGACATGTTTTTTATTTTTCCGGAGGACCCGGCCGTTCTCTGCAAGCAGAGAAACGTATGTTCCAAGGTCCTCCGTTATGACATAGATTTTATCCTTGTCATTTCCGGCAAGTGATCTCGCCAGGAATCCCGGGGTCATCTCCATGCGGGGCCTCCTATTCAAGGCCCGGACGCAGGGAGAGGATCTCCGGCTCGCCCTCGGTGATGAGGATCGTATTCTCATAGTGAGCGGACAGGGCATGATCTGCTGTAACAACGGTCCAGTCATCGTCCATCCAGATTACATCCGGTGTACCTGCATTGATCATCGGCTCGATCGCCAGTGTCATGCCCGGCTGCAGAAGGATCCCCTTTCTCTTCGTTGCGAAGTTCGGGACCTCCGGATCTTCATGAAGGTGGGTACCAATTCCATGTCCAACCAGCTCGCGGACAACGCCATAGCCGAATTTCTCGGCATATGCCTGGATTGCCGTGGAGATGTCATTCAGATGATTGCCTGCTTTTGCAAATTTAATACCTTCGTAAAAGCACTGTTTTGTCACATCCATCAGTTTCTGTGCTTCCGGGGAGACGTTTCCTACTGCCCAGGTGCGGGCTGCGTCGGAATGGTATCCTTTATAGATCGTTCCCGCGTCAAGGCTGACGATATCGCCTTCCTTTAAAATGCGGTGCTTATTCGGGATACCATGTACGATCTCATCGTTTACGGACACGCAGATGGATGCCGGATATCCATTATAATTCTTAAAGGACGGAATGCACCCATGGCTGCGGATCAGGCGCTCTCCCAGCTTGTCGATGTCCATCGTGGACATTCCCGGATGAACGGCTGCATGCAGCTCCTCGTGTACCTGCGCCAGAATTTCTCCGGCTTTTCGCATCAGTTCGATCTCTCTCGGCGATTTAATTGTTACTGCCATTCTTTTAAGCTCCTAAAATCTTTGTGATAGCCTCAAATACCTGTTCCATATTCTGCGTTCCGTCTACGGTGTAGAGGACGTGCTTATCCGCATAGAAGCTGATGAGCGGGCGCGTCTGCTCATGATAAACAGAAAGACGTTTTGTAACAGTCTCCGGCTTATCATCATCTCTTAAAATGAGTTCAGCGCCGCACTTATCGCAGATGCCTTCCTTCTTCGGAGCAGCATATACGATGTGATAGGTCATTCCGCACTTTACGCATGCACGGCGGCCTGCCATACGGGTAACGATCTTCTCATCCGGTACGTCGACATCGATCGCGAAATCGATCGCCTCTCCCTTTTTCGCAAGAGCCTCTGTGAGAGCCTCTGCCTGCGGGATCGTACGTGGGAATCCATCGAGGATGTATCCCTCTTTGCAGTCCGGCTGGCTGATCCTGTCCATAACAAGGTCAACAGTCAGTTCATCCGGAACAAGAAGTCCCTGGTCCATGAATGCTTTCGCTTTCTTTCCAAGTTCTGTTCCGTTCTTGATATTAGCCCGGAAGATATCTCCGGTAGAAATGTGCGGGATTCCGTACTTTTCCGCGATTCTCTGTGCCTGGGTTCCTTTTCCGGCACCCGGCGCGCCCAACATAATGATCTTCATAATTGTTATTTCCTCCACTCGTCCTAAAAAACCGAAAAAGCGGGCGAAAAGCATCTTTCCGCCCGCTCCGATTTTCAGCACGCAGCTGCTGCTATTTCTCTGTCAAATCAGTCATTTAAGAATCCCTTGTAATTTCTTACAAGCATTAAAGACTCCACAGCCTTGATCGTCTCGAGGATAACACCTGCAATAATGATCAGGGATGTGCCGCCGAAGGAAAGATTACCAACGGAGAAGAGACCGGATGCGATGATCGGGATAATGCACACGATCACCAGACCGCAGGCTCCAATAAATACAATATAGTTTAAGATATTGTTAAGGTAGTCCGAAGTTGGCTTACCTGGGCGGATGCCCGGGATAAAGCCGCCGGATTTCTTCATATTATTAGCAACTTCCAGCGGGTTAAACGTAATGGACGTATAGAAATACGCGAACAGTACGACTAATACGATATATACGAGCAAACCAATGGAGTAAGCCGGAGCTTCCGGTTTAAACCAGTTGGATGAGCTCAGCGCTAACAGGATCTTTCCACCGATTGTTGAATAATCTACGTGGAAGAACTGAGCGATCATGACCGGCATGGACATGATGGAAGAAGCAAAGATGACCGGAATAACGTTTGCGGTGTTTACCTTCAACGGAATGTAGGTAGACTGTCCGCCGATCATTCTGCGGCCCTGCATCTTCTTGCTGTACTGTACCGGAATTCTGCGCTCCGCATCATTTAAGATGATAACGAAGACAAAGATCGCAATGATGATCGCCAGTACAATAATGCATGCTACTGTTGCAACTGCAACTGATTTGCCTGCCATAAATCGCTCATATAATGTCATCATATCCTGTGGAGTACCAGATACGATATTGATCAGAAGTACGATGGAAATACCGTTTCCGACTCCATTGTCTGTAATCCTCTCGCCAATCCACATCAGAAGAGCGGAACCTGCGGTCATAGCTGCTACAACCGTGAGGTATCCCCAGACATTGCGGTGATCTTCGAGAAGAAGTCCTTTACCGCCAAGGCCGACTGCCATTGCACAGGACTCGAAAAGAGCCAGGCCAACGGTAAGATATCTGGTGTACTCTGCGATCTTCTTTCTTCCGTCCTCACCATCCTTCTGCATTTCCTCAAGTTTCGGAATTGCAATGGTAAGCAACTGCATGATGATGGACGATGTGATATACGGGGTGATGCTCAGCGCAAAGATCGACATGGAGGAGAAAGATCCTCCTGTGATCGCATTGAAAAATCCCATTCCAGATGACTGGAGATTGGAAAAGAAATCATGCAGATAGCTGGGATCAACGCCCGGAATCGGAAGACAACAGCCGATTCGGATGACTACAAGCATCATGAAGGTGTAAAGAAGTCTGTCGCGGACTTCTTTCACCTTAAATGCCTTCTGTAAGGATTTTAGCATATTAGATCACCTCGCAGGTTCCACCTACTGCCTCAATTTTAGCTTTTGCGCCTTCACTGAAAGCATTGGCTTTAACGACAAGTTTCTTTGTTAACTCTCCGTTACCAAGAATCTTAACGCCGTCCTGCGGGTTTTTGATCACACCTGTCTCCAGTAATGTCTCAACGGATACTACGGAGTCATTCTCAAATCTCTCTAATGCGCTTACATTAATTCCAACGATCTCCTTGGAGTTGATGTTTGTAAATCCTCTCTTCGGAAGACGTCTGTATAACGGCATCTGGCCGCCCTCGAAACCAGGTCTCGGTGCGCCGGAACGTGCCTTCTGGCCCTTATGTCCCTTACCAGCTGTCTTACCATTTCCAGAAGCGTGTCCACGACCTCTTCTGAAACTATCACTGTGTTTAGATCCTTCAGCAGGATGTAAATTAGATAAGTTCATCACTGCACCTCCTTACTTATATCTATTAGATCTCTTCAACTTTTACCAGATGTCTGACATTCTGGATCATGCCTCTAACTGCACCATTATCCGGCATCTCAACAGTCTTGTGCATCTTCTTTAAACCAAGTGCCTCGATTGTTGCTCTCTGCTTCGGAACAGCGCCGATAGGGGATTTTACTAATGTGATTTTTAACTTCTCTGCCATTTTATTATCCTCCTATTAGCAAACAACGTCTTCAACAGATTTGCCGCGGTTCTTAGCAACCTCTTCCGGAGTCTTTAATTTTGTAAGACCCTCGATTGTTGCGAGAACTACGTTTGTCTTGTTGTTGGAACCTAAAGACTTTGTACGGATGTTCTTGATGCCTGCAAGCTCTACTACGGAACGAACCGGACCACCAGCGATGATACCAGTACCTTCCGGAGCTCTCTTAAGAAGTACGGAAGCACTTCCGAACTCTCCAAGGAAGTCATGCGGGATACTATTGTTCTCATCCATCGGGATCTCTACAAGGTTCTTCATAGCAGCCTCTTTACCCTTACGGATAGCTTCCGGAACCTCACCTGCTTTACCAAGGCCTGCGCCTACGTGACCATTGCCGTCTCCTACTACTACCAGAGCGGAAAATCTCATGGTACGTCCACCTTTAACAGTCTTGGATACGCGCTTAATGGCAACAACTTTGTCATTTAACTCTAACTGACTTGCGTCAATGATTGTACGCTTCATGCTGTTTTCTCCTCTCTATTAGAATACGAGACCAGCCTCGCGGGCTGCATCTGCTAATGCCTGAATCTTACCCTGATAAATGAAACCGCCTCTATCGAAAACGACCTCTTTGATGCCTTTCTCGATTGCTCTCTTTGCTACTACGGTTCCGATATATGCAGCTGCATCAACGGTATCTGTGTTCTCTAACTCTGCTTTGATCTCTTTCTCAAGAGTAGAAGCAGATACTAAAGTATGTCCAACGGAATCGTCGATGATCTGAGCATACATATGATTATTGCTTCTGAACACTGCTAAACGCGGTCTCTCTGCTGTACCAGCAAAGCGATTGCGTAATCTATAGTGTTTTTTTCTGCGGATTTCGCTTCTTGACTGCTTGCTAACCATTTTTACACTCTCCTTAAATTATTTCTTACCAGTCTTACCAACTTTGCGTCTGATAACCTCATCAGCGTACTTGATACCTTTGCCCTTATACGGCTCCGGTCTTCTCTTCTCTCTGATTTCAGCTGCATACTGGCCGACTTTCTCTTTGCTGATGCCCTTAACGATGATGATGTTCTGTCCATCAAGAACAGTCTCGATACCTTCCGGATCTTCCATCTCTACCGGATGGGAGTAACCAAGGGAAAGTGTGAGCTTCTTGCCCTGCTTCTGAGCTCTGTAACCAACACCGTTTACCTCAAGCTTCTTCTCGTAGCCTTCAGTAACACCCTGGATCATGTTATGGATTAGCGTTCTTGTAAGACCGTGTAAAGATTTCATCTTCTTTAAATCGTTCGGTCTTGTTACGACGATGTGTCCATCTTCTTCTTTGATTTCCATCTCTACCGGTAAATCTCTTACCAGTGTTCCCTTCGGACCTTTAACGGTCACATTGTTGTTCTCTGCGATTGTTACAGTTACGCCTGCTGGAATCGCTACCGGCATTCTACCAATACGTGACATGCCTTTTACCTCCTACTTAGATTCTCGGAAAGTGCTTTAACACTCTCTGTTTTCAGTTTCTATGTTATATATAGTCTGAAGTTATCTCCAGACGCACGCAAACTCCGCCCTTCCAGATCTTAAATCCGGCTTTGCAGGCGGGGTGCGATAACATCAATAATTACCAAACGAACGCAAGAACTTCTCCGCCGACACCAAGCTGTCTAGCCTGCTTGTCAGTGATGATTCCCTGGTTTGTGGATACGATAGCGATACCAAGTCCGCCAAGTACCTTCGGCATATCTTCCTTGCCAGCGTATACACGTAAGCCCGGCTTGGAGATCTTCTTGATACCGGAGATGATCTTCTCGTTCTTGTCTGCGCCATACTTTAAGGAGATGCGGATTGTCTGGAATGCACCGTCCTCAACGATGTCATATTTCTTGATGTAGCCTTCTCTTACAAGGATATCAGCGATAGCTAATTTCATCTTGGAAGCCGGAACATCTACTGTATCGTGTTTAGCAGTGTTTGCGTTACGAATTCTTGTAAGCATATCTGCAATCGGATCGCTCATAGTCATGATTATATTTCCTCCTAATGGGTTGTTGGTTTATCACTGTGGTTCGCGAATCATTCGCGCTGCACAGGAATGTTGTTCGGCCTGGGGAAAACAAGTTTTCCGTATAGGCGTTGTTACGATGAATAGGGAAGTTCTTTTCCCTGTGGTCGAAGAACGGGACCAGTCAGCTTGCCAGGCGCTTCACTGCACGGTCAGGCGGGGGAACTCGCCGTTTCCCACCTGACTTCTGACGCCTTTTAAGCAGCTAAATCCTACCAGCTTGCCTTCTTTACGCCCGGGATCTCGCCCTTGTAAGCGAGCTCACGGAAGCAGATACGGCAAATGCCATATTTTCTCAGATATGCATGTGGACGACCACAGATTCTGCAGCGGTTGTATTCTCTTGTGGAGAACTTTGCCGGACGCTGCTGTTTAATCTTCATTGAAGTCTTTGCCATGGTTACTCCTCCTAATTACTTTGCAAACGGCATGTTGAATAATGTTAAAAGTTCACGAGCTTCCTCGTCAGTCTTAGCGGTAGTAACGAAGATGATGTCCATACCTCTAACCTTGTCAACTTTATCATATTCAATTTCCGGGAAAATTAACTGTTCCTTGATGCCGAGTGCGTAGTTACCTCTGCCGTCGAACGCGTTAGCGTTTACGCCGCGGAAGTCACGTACACGCGGAAGAGCGAGGTTGATCAGACGATCAGCGAACTCGTACATCTTCTCGCCGCGAAGAGTAACTTTGCATCCAATAGCCATGCCCTCTCTGAGTTTGAAGTTTGCGACAGACTTCTTAGCCTTTGTAAGAACTGCCTTCTGACCGGAGATGATCTCAAGGTCACGAACTGCAGAGTCAAGGACTTTCGCGTTGTCTTTTGCTTCGCCTACGCCCATGTTGATAACGATCTTGTCGAGCTTCGGCACTTCCATGATATTCTTATAACCAAATTTCTTGATCATTGCTTCAACGATCTCGTTCTGGTACATTTCTTTTAATCTAGCCAACTTGTGTTTCCTCCTCTCTGCTATTAGTCAATTACTTTACCGGTTGCCTTAGCAACGCGGACTTTCTTACCGTCTTTAACTTCAAAGCCAACTCTTGTAGCTTTTCCGTCAACGAACAGCATTACGTTGGAGATGTCGATCGGAGCTTCCTGATGAACGATTCCGCCATTCTGGTTTGTCTGGCTCGGTTTGGTATGCTTTGTTACCATGTTGCAGCCTTCAACAACAACTTCGTTCTTCTTGCTGTCTACACTCAGAACCTTACCGGTTTTATCTTTATCTTTACCTGCGATGATCTTTACCATATCATCTTTTTTGATTTTATGCATTATCTGGCACCTCCTTATAATACTTCCGGAGCCAGAGATACGATCTTCATGAACTGTTTCTCACGAAGCTCTCTTGCAACCGGCCCAAAAATACGGGTTCCTTTTGGAGTCTTGTCATCTTTGATGATAACTGCTGCGTTCTCATCAAATTTAATATAAGAACCGTCTTTACGACGTGCGCCTTTTACAGAACGAACTACAACGGCTTTGACTACATCGCCCTTCTTTACAACGCCGCCTGGTGTTGCTTCTTTAACGGAGGCTACGATTACATCACCGATGTTAGCATATCTTCTTGTAGAACCGCCCATAACGCGGATACAAAGCAGTTCTCTTGCACCTGTATTATCGGCAACCTTTAATCTGGATTCCTGCTGAATCATGCCTGTTACTCCTTCCTCGAATCAATTATCTTGCTTTCTCGACGATTTCAACAAGTCTCCATCTCTTATCCTTGGATAACGGTCTTGTCTCCATCACTTTAACTGTATCGCCGATATTGCACTCATTTTTCTCATCATGAGCTTTTAATTTATATGTCTTTTTAACGATCTTTCCGATTAACGGATGTTTTACGTGGTTCTCGATAGCAACGACGATTGTCTTGTCCATCTTGTTGCTAACTACCTTACCAGTACGTGTTTTTCTAAGATTTCTTTCCACGACGGATAATCTCCTTTCAAAATCGATTTGTTACACGCATCGGCGTGTGTCATAACGACAGCTGTTCAACCCGCAAGTATGCCTTGGGGGTTCTTCACCGATACGGGATTAGTTAGCAACTCTTGCCTTCTCTGTGATAACAGTCTGAATTCTTGCGATGTTCTTGCGAACCTCTTTGATTCTGCTTGTGTTATCTAACTGGTTGGTTGCGTTCTGGAATCTCAGGTTGAAGAGCTCCTTCTTTGCTGCAACTAATTCTTCATTTAACTCTGCAGCGGTTTTCGCTTTTAATTCTTCTACATACTTATTAGTTTTCACTGTTATCACCGCCTTCTAAATCTGCCTTGGAAGCAATTTTACACTTACACGGGAGTTTGTGCATAGCAAGACGAAGAGCTTCCTTTGCTGTCTCCTCCGGAACGCCAGCGATTTCGAACATAACACGGCCCGGTTTAACTACTGCTACCCAGTACTCAAGAGCGCCCTTACCGGAACCCATACGAGTCTCAGCCGGTTTAGCTGTTACCGGTTTGTCCGGGAAGATCTTGATCCAAACTTTACCACCACGTTTGATATAACGAGTCATGGCAACACGGGCTGCCTCGATCTGATTAGATTTGATCCAGCACGGCTCAAGGGCAACAAGGCCATACTCACCGTTGGAGATTGTATTTCCTCTTAAAGCTTTACCGGCCATAGTTCCACGGAACTGTTTGCGGCGCTTTACTCTTTTCGGCATTAACATTATTTATCGCTCCCTTCCTTATTTCCCTTAGTCGGAAGAACCTCGCCTTTGTAGATCCAAACTTTAACGCCAAGTTTGCCGTAAGTTGTATCTGCCTCTGCGAAACCATAGTCAATATCTGCTCTTAATGTCTGAAGCGGGATTGTTCCCTCGCTGTAGAACTCTGTACGTGCGATATCAGCGCCGCCAAGACGTCCGCCAACTGCTGTCTTGATACCAAGAACGCCAGCCTTCATGGATCTGGACATTGTGGACTTCATAGCACGACGGAAGGAAACACGGTTCTCAAGCTGCTGAGCGATGGACTCTGCAACGAGCTGAGCTTCACGGTCCGGTCTCTTAACTTCCTTGATGTCTACAAATACCTTCTTAGCAGTCATCTTCTGAACTTCAGCTTTGACCTTCTCGATCTCAGATCCGCCCTTACCGATAACTACGCCCGGTTTTGCTGTGAAAACGATAATTTTTACTCTATCAGATGCGCGCTCGATTTCGATCTTGGAAACGCCGGCGCTGTATAATCTCTTCTTCAGGTAAGTTCTGATTTTGTGATCCTCGATGAGGTTGTCAGCGAAATCAGCTTCAGCGTACCATCTGGAATCCCAGTCTTTGATAACGCCGACTCTCATGCCGTGTGGATTAACTTTCTGTCCCATAACTGCCTCCTATTATTTCTCGTTCAGCACGATAGTGATGTGGCTCATTCTCTTTTCGATTCTGTAAGCTCTACCCTGTGCTCTCGGTTTTACTCTCTTCATAATCGGTCCCTGAGATGCGTAGCACTCCTCCACATACAGGTTCTCTGCGTTCATTCCGTTGTTGTTCTCAGCGTTTGCGATTGCAGATTTTAATAATTTCTCGATTAAGCTGGAAGCATATCTAGGATTGTAAGTTACAATACCAAGTGCTGTCTGAACATCTTTGCCTCTGATGGCATCTAATACGAAACAAGCCTTCTGAACGGATACTCTTGCGTAAGACAGCTTTGCAGACGGTCTTGTATCCTTCTGGGCATTTCTC
The DNA here is from genome assembly GCF_045062245.2 of Pilosibacter rotomagensis. Lineage (NCBI taxonomy): Bacteria > Bacillati > Bacillota > Clostridia > Eubacteriales > Clostridiaceae > Pilosibacter > Pilosibacter rotomagensis. The sequence goes on from NZ_CM170323.1 coordinate 2,996,357, forward strand.
TCTCTCTTAATCTGACTTCTATGTCCCTTAGCCATTACTGGAACCTCCTTTCAAAGCGTATCTATTATTTACGTCCGGACTTTTTCTCGTCTTTGCCGTGGCCTCTGTAAGTTCTTGTAGCAACGAACTCACCAAGTTTGTGACCAACCATATCTTCTGTTACGTATACCGGTACATGCTTTCTGCCGTCATGTACAGCGATTGTATGACCAACCATCTGCGGGAAGATTGTAGAACGGCGGGACCAGGTCTTGATAACCTGTTTCTGTCCTGCCTCGTTCATAGCGTCTACCTTCTTCAGTAAGCTAGCGTCTGCAAATGGTCCTTTTTTAAGTGAACGAGCCATCGTTTTACCTCCTATCGATTATGAAATCGCCTTACCATTTCTTCTTCTTACGATTAACTTGTTAGACTGTTTGTTTTTCTTTCTAGTCTTAAGACCAAGAGCAGGCTTGCCCCACGGTGTGCACGGACCCGGACGGCCGATACCAGTCTTACCTTCACCACCACCATGCGGATGGTCATTCGGGTTCATAACGGAACCACGGACTGTCGGGCGGATACCCATGTGACGTTTTCTACCTGCTTTACCAATCTTAACAAGGTTATGGTCGCCGTTGCCTACAACACCGATTGTTGCGCGGCACTCGATCGGAACCATTCTCATCTCGCCGGACGGTAAACGAAGTGTAGCGTATTTTCCTTCTTTAGCCATTAACTGTGCAGCGTTTCCTGCAGAACGAACCATCTGGCCGCCCTTGCCCGGGAAAAGCTCGATATTGTGAACCTGTGCACCAACCGGAATTAAGGATAACGGTAAGCAGTTGCCGACCTTAGCCTCTGCGTGCTCGCCGCTCATAACCTTCATGCCGTTTGTAAGGCCCTGCGGTGCAAGGATGTAGGACTTCTCACCATCTGCGTAGCAGATTAAAGCGATGTTAGCGCTTCTGTTCGGATCGTACTCGATACCGATTACAGTTGCCTGAATTCCGTCTTTGGAATTTCTCTTGAAGTCAACCATTCTATATTTCTGTCTGTTTCCACCGCCCTGATGTCTAACGGTGATCTTACCCTGGTTGTTACGACCAGCGTTCTTCTTTAAAGAAACTACTAAGGACTTCTCCGGAGTTGTCTTTGTGATCTCGGAGAAATCAGAACCTGTCATATTTCTTCTGGAAGGTGTATATGGGTTATAGGTTTTGATTCCCATTTCTGACTCCTTTCAACGCCTTCTGGCGTTTCTATTTTTCGTATCGCGGCTTTGGTTGCCGCATAGTTTCAAAAATTACAGACCCTGGAAGATTTCGATATCTTTGCTGTCTGCTGTAAGCTTAACGATTGCTTTCTTTGTCTTAGCAGTCTTGCCTACTACCATGCCACGTCTGCGGTTCTTACCGTCAGCGTTCATTGTGTTTACGCTGTCAACCTTTGTTCCCGGGAACATTTTCTCAACAGCTTCTTTGATCATGGTCTTGTTTGCTTCCGGATGTACGAGGAATGTGTATTTCTTCTCGCTCATAGCGTTCATGCTCTTCTCAGTTACAACCGGTTTGAGGATTACGTCGTAGTACTGTACGTTTGCCATTATGCGTATACCTCCTCGATAGATGCTACAGCAGCCTTAGTAGCTACTACAGTGTTGTATTTCAGAATGTCGAATACATTGATTGTATTAACAAGGGAAGTCTTAACTTCCGGGATATTTCTTGCGGAAAGAACTGTGTTCTGATCGTTGTCAGCAAGAACAACAAGAGCCTTGGAAACTTTGAGGTTGTTCATAACAGCCTTGAAGTTCTTTGTCTTGATCTCGTCGAACTTTAACTCGTCAACAACTACGAACTTGTTCTCGTTTACTCTGCTTGTAAGAGCGGACTTAAGAGCAGCTCTCTTCTCTTTCTTGTTAAGAGTGATTGTGTAATCTCTCGGAGTCGGAGCGAATACCATTCCGCCGCCTGTCCACTGCGGAGATCTTGTGGAACCCTGTCTAGCGTGACCTGTTCCTTTCTGTCTCCACGGCTTTCTGCCGCCACCGGAAACCTCAGAACGTGTTTTTGCTTTCTGTGTTCCCTGACGTTTATTTGCAAGCTGTGCAACAACAGCCATGTGTACGAGATGCTCGTTCACTTCAACGCCAAATACAGCGTCGTTCAGCTCGATTGTGCCAACTTCTTTACCTTCCATATTGTATACGGATACGTTTGCCATTTCTGTTTCCTCCTTTCCTGTAAAAGCTTATTTGTTAGCCTTTACTGTTTCCTTTAATGTTACTAAGGACTTCTTCGGTCCCGGTACAGCGCCTTTAACAAGGATCAGGTTGTTCTCAACGTCAACCTTGACAATCTCGAGGTTCTGAGTGGTAATCTTCTTGTTACCCATCTGACCCGGCATGCCTTTGCCCTTGAATACGCGGCCCGGAGTTGTTGCGGAACCATTGGAACCCTGATGACGATGGAATTTAGAACCATGAGCCATCGGTCCTCTGCTCTGTCCAAGTCTCTTAATAGCGCCCTGGAAACCTTTACCTTTGGAGATAGCAGTTGCATCAACCTTATCGCCAGCAGCGAAGATATCAGCTTTGATTTCGTCTTTTACGTTATACTCTTCAGAATTCTCAAAACGGAACTCTCTAACGAATCTCTTGTAAGATACGCCAGCCTTGTCGAAGTGACCCTTTACCGGCTTGTTTACAAGTTTCTCTCTCTTATCTACAAAGCCAACCTGTACAGCTTTGTATCCATCGTTCTCCTCTGTCTTAACCTGTGTTACTACACACGGACCAGCCTGAAGAACAGTTACCGGAACAAGAACGCCTTCATCGTTGAAGATCTGAGTCATTCCGACTTTTGTAGCTAAAATCGCTTTCTTCATTGTTTTTACCTCCTGTTACTAATCTACAGCGGAACGCAAAACAGAATTTTCTGTGCGTTCATCCTAGAGCAGCCCAACATAGGTGGAACACTATGACATTACATATTGTAATGATGTTGATTCCCTTTCAGGATGAGTAGTGTTGCTTTTATATCAGAACCATTCAGGATTTCTAATTTTAGTGGCTACATTTCAGTAGCATGAAAAATAAATATTTTTCAATTATTTGTTTTTCATTTTGATGTCGATATAAACACCAGCCGGCATTTCCAGTCTGGACAGTGCATCTACTGTCTTCTGGCTCGGGCTTGCGATATCGATGAGTCTCTTATGAGTTCTCTGCTCGAACTGCTCTCTGGAATCTTTGTACTTATGAACAGCTCTTAAGATTGTTACAACCTCTTTCTTTGTCGGCAGCGGAACCGGACCACTCACCTGTGCTCCTGTTTTCTTTACTGTCTCGATGATCTTTCCAGCGGACTGGTCGATCAGCTGATGGTCGTAAGCCTTTAATGTGATTCTCATAACCTGACTTGCCATAAAAAAAGTCGCCTCCTTTTCGCACTTTTAATCGAAGTACGACAAGCGGTGACTGTACACGGTCTCGTGTGTATCATGCCGATTCACACGTTGTTACTGCCCCTTACCCTGAGCAGCTGTTAATTTGGTACAGTGACTTGTCGCCAGTTTCCTAACTTGACATTCGCTCCACGGAACACCTGCCATTCTCAGGCAGCAACCTCTCGCTTCTACGCTATCATGTCACAGCCAGATAAGAATAACACATCGTAATCTAAAAATCAAGCCTTTTTTGCTTATTTTTTAAGGGTTTTTTCAATTTGTGGATAATCGGCAGGAGCATGTTCAAATCGAAGTTTTCCATGCACAGATTGAAACAGCAAAGAGGAAAAAGGTCGCATCAGATCCATTCTCATGTGACTTTTTCCTCTTTTCGCTTCAGGGAGCATCCTGTTTCTTCTATATAATATAGTAGATATTCAATTTTCCCCGTTATCAATTTCTCAGAATCTAATGCGCAGGTCCTACTTCTCAGCCCCTGTCTCTTTCTCGATCTCCAGATTCTCCTTTACCTTCGCCTCAAAGTCATCATTCGCAGCTTCTGTCTCCCCGGTCTCCGCGGAGATCTTCGCTTTTACCGCATCGACGCCTTCATCGAAAACTTCAAGTGCTGTCTGCAGCTGATTGTCCTCATCCTTCGGGATCTCGATCTTTGACTTCAAATCCTCGTCGAGTGTGACTGTCACATCCGGCTCGATGCCGAGTTTGTGGATGCACTCACCGGACGGGGTATAGTAGTATGCCGTTGTGAGTTTCAGGCCACTGCCGTCCGGGAGATTGAACACTCCCTGGGCGATTCCTTTTCCGAAGGTCTTCTCTCCGACGATCGTTGCCCAGTTGTTATCCTTTAAGGCACCCGTCAGTACCTCGGAGGCGCTGGCGCTCTCGCCGTTTACAAGAAGAATGATCGGGACATCCACTTCATGTCCGTCATCGGAAGAGTAGGTGCTGTCATCGATTCCTTTTCCCTTAAAGCTTACGATGGTCTTTCCATCCGGAAGAAGATAATCTGCGATTTCCTTCGCCGCCTGGACAACACCGCCGCCGTTGTTTCGAAGATCGACGATCAGCTTTTCCATTCCCTGAGCTGTAAGGTCATCCACAGCTTTCTTAAACTGTTCGGAGCTTACCTCCTCAAAGGAAGAAAGTGAGATATATCCGGCTTTGTTTTCCACCATCTCATACTCCACCGTCGGGTTCTCCACCATGCGCCGCTCCACATCCATCTCCACATATTCATCCGTGGACTGACGGTAAACAGTCAGATGGACCTTCGTTCCTTCCTCACCGCGGATGTGATCGCTCACGAGAAGAGAGAGGTCCTCACCGGTCGCCTCGATATCTTCCACTTTGTAGAGGATATCTCCGGGAAGCATTCCGGCTTCCTGTGCAGGGGAATCCTTAAACACCTTCACAGCCGTGATAATCCCGGTATATACATTCTGGCTGACCTGAACGCCGATCCCGCAGTAGGTACCGGAATTTTCCTCGTTCAGACTGGTATATTCGTCCTTATCATAATACACAGAATACGGATCGTTCAGAGAATACATGTACCCACGATAGATCCAGTCCTCCGCTGTCCCGTTCTTCTTCTGTTCTTCCTCCGTCATGTTCTCATCAAACAGGAAGTACTTGTCGATCAGTGCCTCCATGTACTGAAGCTTCGGCTCGATCTTTTTCATATCCAGCTTGTTGGCATCCGCTCCGGTCGTCTGTGCGCTCTGACTCTCCGAAGTCCGACGCCCGATGATCCATATTCCGGTTGCAAATCCAACCACTGCAAATCCCGCAAAAGCCGTCACAAGTGCGCCCACCAGGACGCCTTTCCAGAATTTATTTTTCGTCTCTTTCTCTTCCAATGTCTTCTCTCCTTCATCCTTCTGCAGCTGTTTTTGTCTGGAGATTTTTCTCTTCCATTGCTGTCTGAAATCCATTATGTACAGCAAAGCCTATCACGATCCGAATTGTCCGCATGATCTGCGCAGCTCTGTCAAAGTCCGCTATGGACTTACATACTTCGTCGGATTCACATAGGAACCGTTCACCCGGACTCCGAAATGGAGATGGGATCCGGTGGAATAGCCCGTTGAGCCGACTTTCGCGATCGTCTGTCCCTTTTTCACACTTTGTCCCTGTGATACCAGAAGACTGGACGCGTGCATATAAACCGTATAGACGCCGCCTCCATGGCTGATCATCACATAATTTCCAGCGGAAGAGCTGTAAGTCGCGATCACGACCTCACCCGCTGCAGCCGCGACGATGGAAGTTCCTGTCGGCGCGCTGATATCGATTCCCTGGTGGTTCGAAGAAGCTCCCTTTGTCGGGGATTTCCGGCTTCCGAATCCCGAAGTGATCCGTCCGCTCGCCGGACACGGCCATGTAAAGCTAATGTCCCCAAGGCTCACGGTTTTATACGTCTGTGCCGCCTTGTTTGCCGCAGCAGCTTTTTTCTTCTCTTCCTCGGCTTTCTTTCTCGCTTCCTCTTCCTTCCGTTTGATTTCCGCCTCGATGGACTTGATCTGGTTTTCCTGCGCCTCGATCGCCTTCGCATATTCGGAGATCTGACCTTCTGCGGAAGCGATCTTCGTCTCGTAGTTCTGGAGCTCCGTCTGTTTCGCGGCGAGAAGCTTCTCCACGGACGCCTGTTTTGCCTCCGTCTCATCCTGAAGAGTTAATAGTTCAGCATGCTCTCCTTCCAGAGCTTTCTCTTTCTCTGCGATCTTCTCCTTCGTTGCGGCATACTCATCGAGTTTTTGCCGGTCATAGGAAGAGATTTTTGTGATATACTCCGCCCTGTTTAAAAGCTCTGAGAGGGAACCCGCCTCCATGAGAAGATCCACGTAGGTGCTGTCTCCCTTCTCGTACATATATTTTATCCGGAGCTTCATGGATTCATACTGGCTTTTCTCCGTCTCCTTCGCCTCGGAGAGTTCCTGCTTTGTCGTATCGATCTGCTTTTCCTTCGCGTCGATGTCATCATTCAGCTTTGAAAGCTCATTTCCAATGGATTCCAGGCTGGAATCCAGCTTTTTGACATAGGCGGTCGTGTCGCTTTTCAGTCCTTCCAGGTTCTTTAATTCCTGTTCTGTTTTCTTTTTTTCCGCTTCCAACGCCGTTTTTTTGCTCTTCGCGTCACTCAGTCCGCTCTTCGTCGCCTGGACGGAAAGCGGCGTCGCGAGAACGAGGGCAAAAGACAAGGCCGCAGCCAGAAATTTTCCTGATCTTCTCATTTGTCTCTCCCTCCTACACGCGCAGCTCTCTGCGGATCGTAAAGAAACTTACGAAAAATCCAAGTCCGCCGCCAAGTGCGAGGGCGATCGCCGCCATCGTCGGATAGAAGGTTCCGATCGGCAGGAACTGGATGATCCCCGAGAGCAGCTCAAACCGGTTCATCACATATTCCACGGTCTGGCGGTAAACGAACAGCATGACTCCCAGCGGGATCGCCGCTCCGATCAGCCCCAGGATCGTTCCCTCCACCACAAACGGTGCCCGGATCATGAAATTTGTCGCTCCGATGAGCCGCATGATCCTGTTCTCGTTCTTGCGGAATTCAGCGGCGACAGAGATCGTATTGCTAATCAGGAACACCGCAACGGCGAGCAGCATGGCGATCAGGACGCCGAACAGGAGTCCCATGATCTTATTAAAGCTCGCGAGGCCGGTTGCCGCACTGTTGGAATAGTTTACCTTGCGGACTCCGGAAAGTCCTTCCAGGTAAGCCACCATCCCGTCCTGATCCGTGATGTTGTTTAAGCGGATCTCATAGGAAGAAGATCCCGCAAGAGGATTATCGTCCGCAAATCCTTCCGCAAGTGCCTCCTCGTCCCCGAAATACTCGCTCTTAAAGCTGTCCCACGCCTCCTCAGCGGAGACAAATTTGATCTCTTTTATGATTCCCGACTTATCCGACTCGATCTTTGCCCCGATGTCTTTGATCTCGTCCTCCGTCAGGTTCTCATCGAAAAATACCGTGATCCCCATCGTTGTCTCCGCCGTGCGGACCATGTACTCGATGTTGGTGATCACAGAAAAAAATACGCAGAATAAAAAAATACATGCAGAAATGATCGCGGTCGACGCAAGGGAAAACCAGATATTTCTGCATATATTCACCAGTCCCTGCTTCATGCAGAACCAGAATGTGCTAATCCTCATAACGGTACCCACTTTCCTCCTCATCACGGATCACCATACCACGGTCGATCGTAATAACACGTTTTTTCATCATGTCCACGATCTCATGGCTGTGCGTGACAACGATCACGGTTGTCCCACGCCTGTTGATCTTTTCCAGAAGTCCCATGATCTCCATCGCATTGTGGGGATCCAGGTTTCCTGTCGGCTCATCGGCAAGCAGGATCTCCGGACGGTTGATCAGAGCCCTGGCGATCGCCACTCGCTGCTGTTCTCCGCCGGAAAGCTGGTGCGGGAAAAACTTATATTTGGAAGAAAGACCTACCATCTTCAACATATGCGGAACAGATTCCCGGATCGTCCGGCTGGACTCTCCGATCACTCTCTGGGCAAATGCCACATTCTCATAAACTGTCTTATCTTTTAAAAGACGGAAATCCTGGAATACGACACCAAGGCGTCTGCGGTATTTCGGAACATATCTTCTCGGCATTTTCACGAGGTCCATGTCATTAACGACAACACGGCCGGAAGTCGGCTCCACTTCCTTCAAGAGGATCTTGATCAATGTGGATTTTCCGGAGCCGCTCCGGCCGGTTATAAAGACAAATTCCCCATCGTCGATCGTGATGTTCACATCCCGCAGGGCTTTCGTACCCCTGTCATAGGTCTTTGTCAGTTTTGAAATTTCTATCATAATTTAGTAGTCCAAATTCTCCATGTACTTCATGTACTTTACAACCATCAGGGCGATCTTGAAGGTGATCGCGTCCTCAAATACGCGCAGATCCAGGCCGGTGCTCTTCTGGAGCTTATCCAGACGGTAAACAAGCGTATTTCTGTGGATGTAGAGCTGTCTTGATGTCTCGGAGACATTCAGGCTGTTCTCAAAGAACTTATTGATCGTTGTGAGTGTTTCCTCATCGAACTCATCCGGGTTCTTCCCGTCAAAGATCTCCTTGATAAACATCCGGCAGAGCGGAAGCGGAAGCTGATAGATCAGACGTCCGATACCAAGGTTCGAGTAAGCAACTACATTCTTGCTGTTGTAGAAGATCTTTCCGACGTCGAGAGCCATCTTCGCCTCTTTGTAGGAGCGGGAGACATCCTTGATCTCGCCGACGATCGTACCGAACGCGATGCGCACCTTGGACATTGCCTCCGTGTTCAGCATATCCAGAATCGTGTTCGCGACCTTCTCAAGATCCTCGTAAGTCTCACCCGGCTTTACCTCGCGGACGAGGATGATATTCTTTTCATCGACAGCCGTGATGAAATCTTTTGTCTTTGTAGAGAACAGGCTCCGCATCGTCTCCAGAGCATTGTTGTCTTTTTCATTCTTTGTTTCGATCAGATATACTACTCGTTTTACATTCGTCTCGATATGGAGCTTCTTCGCGCGGTTGTAGATATCAACGAGAAGAAGGTTGTCGAGAAGAAGGTTCTTGATGAAGTTATCTTTATCGAATCTTTCCTTGTAGGCCACCAGAAGATTCTGGATCTGAAACGCTGCCAGTTTGCCTACCATATAAACATCATCGCTGCCGCCTTTTGCGAGCAGGATGTACTCAAGCTGGTGCTCATCAAACACTTTAAAGAACTGATAACCGGAAATCACCTGGCTGTCCGCCGGAGAATCCACAAACGCGAGTATGGAGCTTTCATACTCTTCCGCATGCTCGAATGTGGAAGCCAGGACCTTTCCCTCCACATCACAGACGCAAAGGTCAATTCTTGTAATCTCTTTCAGTCCTTCGATATTCGACTGTAAAATCTGATTTGAAATCATAGCGTCCTCTCCTTTTCACAGTATCGCGACGATCCAGTACCTTTCTCCTCAGGTTCCACGGTTTGCAGTTCCTTTCGGGATGAATGGCAATCGTTGCAGGCATGGACATATTCACATTTATTCTAATGCAAAATCACAAAAAAGAAAAGAATTTTTTTGTATTTTTCACTAAAAAAACAGACCGGATCCCCGTAAAAGGACCGGCCTGCCTGATATTTTGGTTATTCTGCAATGATTTTTTCTGTTTCTTTGTCGAAGAGGTACACATTGTCGCCGGAAATTTTGAAGGACATCTTCTTTCCGGTGAGATTTTCTCCGCCTTCCGCCTTTGCCAGGAATTCATTCTCACCGACACGGAAGCGGATATACGGCGCATCATCGATCTCCTCGCCTCCGATGAGTTCCCCTGTGATCTCACCGTTCTCTCCGTTCTTTGCCGGAGCGACTTTATCCGGGCGGACACCTGTTAAGACCTCCTTGCCCACATAGCCGAGCTCTCTGAGGAAATTTCCTTTTTTCTCTGAGAGCGGGATTGTTCCTGATGAAAACTTCAGGACAACACTGCCGTTCTCCTCCGTCACCTTCGCGATGGATAAGTTCATCCGCGGTGTTCCGAAAAATCCGGCAACAAACAGGCTGCCCGGGTGGTTATAGATATTCTGTGCGGAGTCTTCCTGGCAGATCACGCCTTCGTTCATCACGATCATCCTTGTCCCCAGCGCCATTGCCGTTTTCTGGCTGTCTGTCGCGTAGATCACTGTGATCCCGAGCTCACGGTTGATGTTTGCAAATTCTTTTCTCATCACTTCCTGAACATCCGGATCCGCCTCCGCGATCGTGCGGTCCAGGAGCAGGATCCCCGGGCGGCGCATCAGGGCACGTCCGAGAAGGACACGATATGTATCAGCGGCTGAGAGTTCTTCCGGCATCTTGTCAAGAGTCTCCCCAAGATTTAAGATCTTTGCAGTCTCTTCCACTCTTCTCTCGATCTCCGCCGGGTTCATTTTTGCCATCCGGAGTGAAAACATGAGATTTTCCTCCACGCTCATTCCCGGATAGAGTACACTGTTCTTAAAAAGCATCGCGACGTTTCTCTCTTTCGGATCCGCGTCCGTCATGTCGATCCCATCGATCAGCAGGCTGCCTGAAGTGATCTCCTCAAGTCCGCCGATCATCCGAAGCAGCGTCGATTTTCCGCACGCCGTCGGTCCCACCAAGATCAGAAATTCCCTATCCTTCACTTCCAGATTGAAATCCCGGATTGCCTGCTGGTCACCCGGAAACGTCTTGTTGATATTTTTTAACACTAAACCAGACATCAATTTCCTCCTGATCTGTATGATATATTCATCTGCAGGATTGCAGACTTAACCTATTGTTATATCTATTGTATCCATCATACACAAACAGTACATGTTTTTCCATATGGTTATTCCACAAAAAAAATGCGTTTTTTCCATGCATATTCCATAGGACCACTCAGACTTTTTGAAAAATATGCCCTTTTTCCATAAAAACAGACAGACGGTTAGTTAATTTCTTATCAAAATTACCAAAAAGGCGGAGACTGTTTTCACTCACAGTCTCCGCCTTTTTTATTTACGCAAACAACGAGCCAAAGTCCGCGCTTGTACGAGACCCTGGCGACTGTCGCGATCATTCTTATTTTACTGCGATCGCTTCCATCTCAAGAAGGACGTCCTTCGGAAGTCTTGCAACCTCCACGCAGGAACGTGCCGGGCAGTCTTTTGCGAAATATTTTGCATAGATGCCGTTGATCGTTGCGAAATCATCCATGTTTTTGATGAATACGCCTGTTTTTACAACCTGGTCAACAGATGTCCCTGCTGCCTCGAGAAGATTCTTCACATTTTTCATGACCTGCTCTGCCTGAGCCTCGATCCCCTCCGGGATCTCACCTGTCTCCGGGTTTACCGGGATCTGTCCGGATGCAAATACAAAACCATTTGCCTCGATTGCCTGGGAATACGGTCCGATCGCTGCCGGTGCGTTTGTTGTGCTGATAACTTTCTTCATGTGATTTTCCTCCATGATTCCTTATTTATCGATTTTCCGGATGCTTTTCTCCGTGATCTCGATCTTTCCTTCTTTTAACAGATGTCCCACCGCACGCTTGAATGCGTTCTTGCTGAGTTTGAACTCGCGCGCGATGACTTCCGGAGCTGCCTTATCATTAAACGGCAGGACTCCGTCAAACTCTTCAATGACCTTCATGACAAGATCGGCGTCAGAAAAGATCTGGCTTCCCGCCTTGTCTCTCGTTGTGAGGTCAAGCTTTCCGTCCGCACGGACTCTCGTCACACGGACACGGATCTCATCTCCTACCTTGTAGCCGGAAAACAGTTCCTTTTTCGGGATCATTCCCTGGTAGATCCCATCCACCGCAACGAATGCGCCCATATCCGGATTGATCTCAAATACAAATCCATCCGCCTCGTCTCCGGTGTGGTACGGGGAATCGCATCTCAGATACTGGTACGCCTTCATGGTCGCCGCGAGACGTTTGCTCTTATCCACGTAGAGGGCAACCAGGCATTTCTCCCCTTTGCGGACCTGGTGGGTCTGCTCCTTAAACGGGAGCAGGAGATCTTTCTCCAGTCCCATATCGAGAAACGCGCCGATCTTTGAGACTTCTTTCACCTCAAGGACCGCCGTCTCACCCAGAGTGACCTTCGGGCGGGATGTCGTCGCGATCAGGCGGTCCTCAGAATCCTTGTAGAGGAACACCTCCAGCTCATCCCCGATCTTCGTTCCCGCCGGTACCTGCTTCTTCGGGAGAAGGACGCCCTGGGCATCCGCCTTATCTCCGTCAGAGAGATAAATTCCGAAGTCCTTCTCTTTGATCACTTTCAGTTTCTGAATTTTTCCGATTTCCATCATGTCTTTCGTCCTCCCGCAGCTGCATCCCCGGCATTGTTCACGTTCCATGCAAACAGCAACCAGGATCTTTCCGCTGCGTCCTCTCTTTTTATTTTCACTGTCATGATCCTGCCAACCATCAGCAGGATCCGGTTACATCTCTTTCAACTCGATATTTGCAAACACATCGCCGTCCGGATTGCAGAGCGATACAAGATAGGATTTTCCTTCCCGCGCGCTCCTGATCACGATCTCATCCCCGAGCACAGCCGCTTTCCTGTATTCAGCCCTGATCTCCGAAATTTCCGTCCCGGCCGGAAGAAGTTCTCTCGCAATGTCCACATACTGGGCATTGTTTACATGAAGGTTCGTGTCGAGAAGGTGTTTCATGACCACCATCCGGCCCGTCTCCCCCATCTTCTTCGGCACCTGGATCTTTCTTCCCGCATCCTCCATCTCGAGTTTCGGGCTGAACTCCCCGTAAGGAGCTGTGTCCGACTCCATGATCCGCATCGGGCGTCCCGTCTCCGTATTCAGGAGAAACCAGTAGGAATTTGCCTTCACGAGATATTCGTTCTTTTCATCTAGGATCGCGAAGTTTCTCAGGGCGTAAAGTCCTTTTACCCCATACGGCCATGTGACCACGCGGATCTTTTCACCCAGCGCCGGGCGTCTTTCGATCATGATCTGCCAGGATGATAACAGCCATGCTTTCTTCTCCTGCTCCAGATATCCGATCCCAACTCCCGCGTCTTCCGACTGCATTGTCGAACAGTCCTGCATATAATTCATGATCCCGGTCAGGGACAGCTTCGCGTCAATATCCGTCTCGCTGTACCGGACCCGGCTGTTTAATTCATACATAATCTACCTCACCGATCGGCAAGATCCGTATTCCGACTCAAAAATCCATTCCCGCGAAACACGCTCTCTTTTTCCGACTTCGCCTGTAACTGTTCAGTACCTTCACAGTCACGAGCAAAAATCCATTAAAAATTGCCTGCGGCAATGGGATTTTTGCCTGCCAGCCCATGTTTTCGTACGGTCAGCGCAGTAAATGCGCAGACCTACTGAACAGTTAGCTTCGCCTTTACATTAACACAAATGGATGTCAAGCGCAAGAAAAAGGTGTACAGTAACAAAAAAGACCATTAAGCCTTGCATTCACAAAGATTAACAGCCTTTTATCAGCTGGGCTACAAGGATTCGAACCTTGAAAATGACGGAGTCAGAGTCCGTTGCCTTACCATTTGGCGATAGCCCAATAATAATATGTGCTTAAAGCACTTCGACAATATTTAGTTTATAAACTGGGCTACAAGGATTCGAACCTTGAAAATGACGGAGTCAGAGTCCGTTGCCTTACCATTTGGCGATAGCCCAATGCATCAACGAGACATATTATAGCGCAACGACTCTGATCCGTCAACTATTTTTTTTAATTTTTTTATTTTTTATTTACTGGATCCTGCTGCAGGCTTTCCAGTCCGGAAAATTACTGCCTGTGGATGAACATTTTCCCTCACCTGTCTTAATGATTCCGCGGATTGTCCGGATCTTCGAAACCAGGGCCCTGCATGTATGCCGGAGTCTTTGTTTCCGGTGTCAGCATTCCGGACGCCGCGGTGGTCTCCGGGACCGCAGCCGTTGTCTCCGAGGCTGTCGGCGCGGCTGTCTCCGGCGGCACAGTTTCCGGCGCTGCAGTTACAGCAGGAGCCGTCTCCGCCGGAGAAGTTTCCGGAACGCCGGTCGTCTCATGAGAAGTTCCATACTCCCAGGTATTCCGATTCCGTCTCCGTTCAGAACTTCCATATTCATCGCGCTCAGACTCATCGTCCTCGTCATCCCCGTCTTTCCGGTAGCTTCCTGTATCCTGGTCCACCCAGTCCACGCTCTCTCCGGCTTCCAGGGCTTTCCGGCGTCTCTGCATCTCCGAAAGGCCATCGTTCTCCGTAGTCTCTGTCTCTTCACCCGCAGCAGACTCATCCGTAGTCTCTGTTTCCTGCTTTAAGACATCTTCCATGCTCTCCTGAGCAGTTGTCTCCTCCTCTGTACTCTCCTCGCTGGCCTTCTCAAACGTCGTCTTTACGATCACCGGCTCCAGCGACAGCTGATATTCATGTTTTTCGATCTCACGGACCAGACGTTTCGAGGAATACCCGGCGAGTTCTTCCTTTTCCGGCACTGTGATCTCCGGATTTTCCGCAAACAGACGCTTTAAGAACTCCGCCTTCGTCACCGTGATCCCATATTCCGTCACAAGTTTTTTCGTGTCTGCGTCCTCATCCGCCTCAAACACGTAGACCTTCGCCCTGGACTCCTTTTTTTGGAGCTCGGACTCTGTCTCCTTCTGAACTTCTTTTACGATCTTCTCCGGCGACGCCTTACTGTCCGGATCAGATCTCCGGACAGAGATCAGGATTCCTCCGTCCTCGCCCAGACTGTTATTCTCAGCGAGCCGGTCAAAAATTTTCCCCACAGTGATCCCAAGACTTTTTCCGTCAAACGCATCCATGGAGACTGTTTCATTTGTCCTCGCCATCTTTCCGGATGCCGACAGCACTGCGCCCCTCCGGTTCATGGTAAATTCCATCAGGATATCGGAATTTACTTCCATGATCAGGGACTCTTTCTGATTCTTTCCAGCCATCAGGACCGTCATCAGGCAGACGGCAGCTGCGCAGGCCGCCAGCGCTCCTCCTGCCCTCGTAAACCACTTTTTCAGGGATTCCGCGGAGAATTCTCCGTCAGCTCCCATTCCCGCTTCCCTTCGGTCCGTCTGCTTTTTCTTCTCCTCAAAGAGTATGTCCTCATGTTCTTCATTCTGATTCATCATACCGTTTTCCTCTCGCCTTCATAAGCCACGTGAAGAAGGAATAAGCCTTCCGGCGGAGCAGTTCTCCCCGCCATGTCCCGGTTCTTTGCCTCCAGGATCACCTTCATTTCCTCCGGTTTCCGCATTCCGCTGCCGATCTCCAGGAGCGTTCCCGTCAGGATCCGCACCATGTTGTAGAGAAAGCCGTTTCCTGTATACAGAAGTTCGATCTTCGTTCCGTGTTCCACGATCTTTATCTCATCGATCCGGCGCACCGTGCTCTTTTTCATCCTGCGGTTCGCACAGAAACTTTTGAAATCATGCTCCCCGATGAGGAAGCCTGCCGCGCGCCTCATGGCCTCCAGATCCAGTTTTTTTCCAAATCCGTAAACATATTTTCGCTCAAACACATTCTTCTTATCCCCGGTCTCCACATAATATCCGTATGTTTTTGAGGAGGCGGACAAACGGCTGTGGAAGCGTTCCGGTGCGGGATCAGCCTCAAGCACCCGGATATCCTCCGGCAGATACCTGTTTAAGTATTCTTTCGCAGTCTCTCCGTCCGGGCAGATCTTCGCGTCCACATGGAAATTTGCCACCTGGCCTTTTGCATGGACTCCCGCGTCTGTTCTTCCGGACCCGTGGACCTCCACTTCCTCTCCCGCCATTTTTAAAAGCACTGCCTCCAGTTTCCCCTGGATCGTATTCTCCGTATTTCCCTGTTTCTGCCAGCCGTCATACCGGCTTCCGTCATATTCCAGCGTAATGCGAATATTATTCTTCATTGTTGTTCCTTCCTGATCTCAAAGCGGACCCGTTCCGGCTTTTCCCGGTAAACAAAAATTCCCGGCAGAATTTTCTTCCTTGATCCGCCGGGAATTTCTGGCTCATCTGCCTGTTACCGCCCGGAAAAGACTATTTGTCTTCCAGCACGGATGTACAATGCGGACAGCGTGTCGCATGGATATTGATTTTTGTTTTGCAGTACGGGCATTCCTTCTCCGTAGCAGGAGCCGGAGCTGCCGGTTTCTCGAACATTTTCTTTGCGCGGTTCAGCTGTTTGACTACCATGAAGATCACGAACGCCATGATAATGAAGTTGATGATCTCTGTGATAAACAGACCGTAGTTTACGGTCGGAGCCGCTGCCGCCTGTGCCTCAGCCAGAGTCGCGTAGTGCTCTCCGTTCAGTGAGATAAACATATTGCTGAAATCCAGCTTTCCCGTGAAAAGTCCGATCACAGGCATCACCATGTCGCTGACTAAGGAATTTACAAGATCCTTAAATGCAGCACCGATGATCATGCCGACTGCCATGTCGATCATATTGCCCTGAACGGCAAATTCACGGAATTCTTTCAGTAGCTTACTCATTGAAAGACCTCCTGGTGACTGCTCTTCGCAGATTTTTTTGTGCCTGTTCCTTTTCTTTGCCAGATGAACAGGACCAATTTTCACCACTATTCTACCAATTTTTCTCTTTGTTGGGAATACCCAGTTCCTGTTTTTTTATCTTTTCCTCAAATTTTCCCCATTTTATCCTGCTTCTGTCCCTCTGCAGTGCTCGTTTCCATCACCGGACTTTCCCCGATGGATCTCCGTCCTGCCCCGTTCCTCTCCCAAAATGCGACAGCAGGAGTAAAAGCTCATGAGCAAACAGCGGCATGGCGGAGAGGATGATAAGTCTTGCCCATTCTGTCTTCGTGAGCCGCACGGTCTGGAACGCCGCAACGAGCGACGTCTGTTCCGTCACCACAAACTGCAGGGAGAATCCGACCGCCAGCGCCAGAATCATCAGCCGGTTATTCACAGGATCCATCCGGAAAACAGACTTTTCCACATCCCGCATCCCGATCGCGTGGAAAAGCTGGGACAGTCCCAGGACGGTAAAGGCATACGTCTGGCAGTGCGCCAGGATCATGGGATCTTCCAGCACTTTTCTGATCCCGGCAAGTGCAGCCGGTCTTCCGCTCCCGACAAGAAGAGCTGTCGGAACGACCAGAAAAGCGGTCAGGCTGATCAGTGCGATAAGAAATCCGTAAAACACCGTGCAGATCCCGCCTCCGTGGGCAAACAGGCTCTCTCCCGGTCTTCGCGGCTCCTTTTCCATCAGCTCCATTCCGTCGCACACATCCGTCCCCAGTGCCAGTGCCGGCAGAGAATCCGTGATCAGGTTGATCCAAAGGATGTGGCTTGCCTTGAGCGGGGCTGGCAGCGAAAACAGGATCGCGAAAAACATGGTCATGATCTCCCCAAAGTTCGAAGAAAGCAGAAATATCACCGTCTTTTTGATGTTTTCATAGATCTCTCTTCCTTCCTCAATGGCATTCCGGATCGTGGCGAAATTGTCATCCGTCAGAACGATGTCCGCCGCCTGTTTTGCCACATCAGTCCCGTTCTTTCCCATGGCGATCCCCACATCAGCCGCCCTTAAAGACGGAGCGTCGTTTACCCCGTCCCCGGTCATAGCGACGATCCCGTCCGCCTTCTTAAATGCCTGAACGATCCTGACTTTGTGATCCGAGGAGACCCGCGCGAACACCCGGATCGATCCGATCCGTTTCTCAAGCCCGTTGTCACCCATCCTGTCTAATTCCTCCCCGGTCACGCACTGGGCCGGGGAATCCGCGATCCCAAGCTTTTTTGCCACTGCCAGGGCCGTATTTTTATGGTCCCCCGTGATCATCACCGTTGTGACCCCGGCGCGGCGAAATTCCCTTACTGCCTCCGCGGCCTCCGGGCGCACCGGATCTTCCAGGACTGCCAGCCCCAGGAATGTCATCCCTCGCTCGGACATGTCATTCCCGTTCTTCATGGCTGCCCCCAGGACGCGTCCGCCTGACGAGGAATAAGCGGAAACCTTTTTTTCATATTTTTGTCTCCGCTGCTCCGTCATGGGATGGATCCCCGTCTCGTCCTTATAGTGGTCACACCGTTCCAGGATCACATCCGGCGCCCCTTTCGTGAATGAGACGATCCTGTCCTGTCTCCGGCATACCGTTGTCATCCGCTTCCGCTCCGAGTCAAACGGCAGTGCTGCGCTCCTGACCCACTCCCTTCTCAGCTTCTCTGACCATCTTTCGTTTTCCCGGCCTCTCTTCTTTCTGTCTCTGACGTCCGTCTTTTTCTGATCTTCGCTTTCTCTGTCCGCATAGAGTAAAAATGCCGCCTCCGTGGGGTCCCCGATCACCTCCCGTTTTCCCCATTTTGCATCATTGCAGAGAAGAAATGCCGTCAGAAGGAGTTCCGGATCCCCGTCCAGCGCCTGCACCGTCATCTCGTTTTTTGTCAGCGTACCCGTCTTATCCGAGCAGACCACATTGACAGCTCCAAGCGTCTCCACCGACGGCAGCCTCCGTACGATCGTGTTTACTTTTGCCATCCTGGAGACTGAGAGTGCGAGAACGATCGTGACGACCGCCGGAAGTCCTTCCGGGACCGCCGCCACCGCCAGGGAGATCGCCGTCAGGAACATCTCCCCCGCATCCCGCTTCTGGAAGATCGCCATCAAAAATAAAACAGCGCAGAGTCCCACCGCCAGGATGCTTAACATCGTTCCGAGGTCTCCTAACCGCTTCTGCAGCGGGGTGATCTCCTCCGGCGTCTCGTGGATCAGCTTTGCGATCCCGCCGATCTCCGTCTCCATTCCCGTCGCTGTGACGATCCCCTCGCCGCTCCCGGCTGTCACAAATGTGGACATGTACGCCATATTTTTCCGGTCCCCCAGCGGGGTATGCGCCCCTGCCAGAAATCCTGCGTCTTTCTCCACGGGAACCGACTCCCCCGTGAGTGACGATTCCTGCGTTTTTAAGTTCTCCGCAGTGATCAGCCGGATGTCTGCCGGAACCTGCTGCCCGGCACTGAGCAGCACGAGATCCCCGGGGACCAGCACGGCGGAATCCACCTCAAGGATTCTCCCGTCCCGCCGCACCACGGCCGTGAGCCTCGTCATCTTCTTTAAGGAATCCAGCGCTTTCTGCGCCTTTCCTTCCTGTGCCACTCCCACCGCCGCATTTAAGAGCACGACTGCCGCGATGATCGCCGCGTCGCCCTGTTCCCCTAAAAGGACTGAGATCACACCGGCAGCTAACAGTACATAGATCAGCGGATCCATGAACTGCCCGATCAGCCGTTTCAGGACAGACGGAGGCTTCTTCTCCTGCAGTTCATTTTTTCCATATATGGACAGCCGCTGTTTTGCCTCCCTGTCGGACAGACCGCCTGGATCCCCGGCATCCAACTCCCGTTTTACGTCAAAGACTGTTTTTTCTTCAAACAAAAAATCCCCCCATCCTCTCCTGCTTTTAGCAAGTTTATGAGGATGGAGGGAAAAACATACCCGGCCGCGTCTCTCAATGAAATTTATAATTTCTGATCACGGCCTGCAATGTCCTTGTTCCATTATATTCATTTACATCCGGGTAGTAGATCATATCGATCATATTTCTTCCCGCCTGCTCCTCAAGGAACCGGTCCCCGTCGGCAAACAAAAGTCCGTCCACCGGCTGCCCCGTCTCCGTCACGAGATTCAGCTTTACGACATTCCGGTTCTTTCCGAGAACTCTCGCATTCCGGATCACCAGACTTTTCTGCGCGAACAGCGGTTTTTCATTTCCCTGTCCGAACGGCTCCAGGTCCTTTAACTCCTGGACGATCTTCTCGTTCACATACTCGAACGGCATCGGGACGTCGATCCAGATCTTTGGCACAAAATCTTCCTCCGTGAGCTCTGCGTCCGCGTTTAACCGCCTCCGGAACTCATCGATATCCTTTTCTTCCAGGGAAAGTCCTGCTGCCATCGGATGTCCGCCGAACTTCACGAGGAGATCCGAGACTTTGCAGAGTCCCTGGTACATGTGATACTGCTCGATGGAGCGGCCGGAACCTTTCGCCGTGGTCTCTCCGCGGGTCAGCACAAAGGACGGCTTGTGGAAATGTTCCCGGAGTCTTCCGGCGATGATCCCGGCTAACGATTCATGGCACTCCGGAAGAAATACAACGAGTACCTTATCGTCCATGTACTGTTTTTCCACCTGCTCGATCGCTTCCGCCTCCCCTTTCGCGGTCATGTCCTTCCGCATATCGTTGAGTTCTTTAAGCTCATCCGCCATCTCGCCGGCCCGTTCCGGATCTTCCGCCAAAAGCATCCGCAGTGCGACCTTCGCGCTCTTTAACCGGCCTCCGGCGTTTAAGCAGGGACCGATCACAAAGCCGATATGGTACGCGCTTAAATTTTCGATATCCAGGTTATTTTTTTCTATAAGTTTCCGGAGTCCGGTATTCTTCGTCGATCCGATCTTTTTGAGACCATATTTTACAATCAGCCGGTTCTCGTCCTGGAGCTTCATGACATCCCCCACCGTAGCGATGGCGGCGAATTCCAACAGGTCCATCCACTCACTCTCCGGGATCCCAAGCTTCTCATACAGCACCCGGATGAGCTTCCAGGCGACCACAGCGCCGCAGATCTCGTGGAACGGGTAAGTCTCCCCGTCCTGCTTCGGATCGACCACAGCGTCCGCCGGAGGCAGGATCTGACCATACTCATCGACCGGAACTTCGTGGTGGTCCGTCACCACGACCGTCATTCCCAGCTGTTTCGCGATGCTGATCTCACGGAGTGCCGCAATCCCGTTGTCGCAGGTCACGAGCGTATCCACTCCGTCTGCGGACGCCTGGCGGATAATCGACTCGTTGATCCCATATCCGTCCTTGATGCGGTCCGGGATCTCGTAATCGATCTGAGTATCATTTTCTTTCTCGACGCTGTATCGGCCTGCCTCCAATGAGCACCGCTGCGATAGTTCTTTTGCCGCCCGCTGAAATCCCTTTAACAAAATATATGTCGAGCACACGCCGTCGATATCGTAATCCCCGATGATCCGGACATGCTTTCCCTCTTTCAGCTTTCTTGCGATCAGCTCCGCCGCCTGCTCCATCCCCTTCATCAGACGCGGATCATAGAGATCGTCCAGCGTCCCATAAAGATATTTTCTCATCTCCGCTTCTTCCGTCAGTCCGCGGTTTCTCATGACCCGCACCGCGACCGGGCTGACTCCCAGCCGCATGGCGAGACCGGAAAAATCCGCCCGCTTCGTCTGCACCATCCAGAGTTCTTTCTTTTCCTCCATGTTTTTCTCCCGTTATTTTTTACCGTTTTTCTGCCAGATAAAAGTTTTCCATCAGTATTTCTGTCCATTTACTTTCAGCCACTGCCGCCGTTCCCTGTAATCCGGCAGGATTTTCCCGACTTCCGCCCAGAATGCCGCGCTGTGGTTCATCTGGAGTCTGTGGGCGAGCTCGTGCACCACCACATAGTCCAGGATCTCCGGAGGCATCAGCACCAGCTTCCAGTTAAAATTCAAGTTTCCCTTCGCACTGCAGCTTCCCCAGCGGGTCTTCTGCTCCCTGATCGTGATCGTCCCGTAAGAGACGCCCATGAGCGGAGCATAATGGCTGCATCGGGCTCTGATCGCCTCTGCTGCCCGTTTTCTGCCTTCCGCCCGTTCTTGATCCGTGTAGGACGGACGCTCCGCCATGATCCGCTCTCCGGCTTTCAGGCGCACCTCGATCCAGTCCCGGTGTCCCTCGACAAACCAGTCCGCTGTCTGCACCGGCGTCCGGTAAGGCGCCCGGACCGTGATCGTCCCGTCGAGATCCACTTTTAAGGACATGGACCTGCGCTTCGCCCGGATCAGTTCATATGTAAAATGTTCTGTCTTTCTCTTCATATGCTGTCTCCTATGATACGAAAAAAGGCACCTGCTAATGCAGATGCCTTAATCAGCGCGCCAGAGAAGATTCGAACTCCCGACACTACGGTCCGTAGCCGTATGCTCTATCCAGCTGAGCTACTGACGCACATTTGAGAAGTCTTGGTGAACCGCAACTCACTCAACGAAAAGTATTCTACTACATATTTTCGTTTCTGTCAACACTTTTTGAAATTTTTATTCAATTTTTTGTTTTACCGATCGCGGTGCGCAAAAACAGCTCAGCCGCGCACCGCAATCATGGTTCAAACAATCCAATTCCTATGCAGGATCACCCGCAGTACGATCTCCTTACCAGATCGACGGTTTCAGATCTGCCGGAAGCGGATTCGGATATGTCTCTCCGTCCAGCTCTTCCTTCCAGTCTGCCTTTGCTTTTTCGATCAGCTCCGGATTCAGGAGAAGCTCAGCGCCGACATAAGCCATGACTTTCGCTGCCGCCAGCATTCCCTTATGGGCGATCGATGATTTACCTTGGGCAACCGCTACCCAGGAGTGGAGCGCAGTACCTGCCGGGAAACAGCTCGTGTAGACCTGTCCTGTCGGAACGACCCAGCTGACATCTCCGACATCCGTGGATCCGCCTCCGCCGTAAGAAGTATTCTTATCAACAATGAAATCCCACATCGGGCTCTCTAAAAGCTCCTGACGGTGCTCTTTTCCTCCGATCGCGGATGCCTGATCTTTTAATCCTTCTTTATCAAGTTCCGTGATGACGCCCTGGAACTTCTTCGCATAGGCAAGCTCTTCCTCTGTGTAGCCGACCGGGATAACATGCTCCAGGTTCTCCTGGACAAGATCCGCAAGAGTGTCATTATTGATCAGGTTGGAATAGGCCGCAACCTGTTTGATATCCACCGTTGTTCCTGTGATCAGCGCAGCGCCCTTCGCAATGTCGCACATCCGTTCATAGAGCTTCTTCACCTGGGTTACCTTCGGTGCGCGGATCGCATAGAGGATCTGGGCTTCCGCCGGGATCACGTTCGGAGCGATTCCGCCGGAGTTTGTGATAGCGCCGTGAACTCTCGCCGCATCGATCATGTGCTCTCTCATATAGTTGACACCGATATCCATGATCTCAACTGCGTCCAGCGCAGAACGCCCAAGCTCCGGAGCACCTGCCGCATGGGAGGAAATTCCATGGAAAGTAAAGAATGCACGGAAGTTTGCCAGATGATAACCGCCCTTCATTGCTTTATTCATGGTATACGGATGCCATGTGATCGCGATATCACAGTCATCAAAGTAGCCGTCGCGGACCAGATATGCTTTTCCGCCTGCATTCTCTTCTGCCGGGCAGCCATAGTAACGGATCGTTCCGCTCATATGGTTCTCTTCCATATACGTTTTTAAGGAATCCACCGCAGCCACGGAAGCTGTTCCGAGCAGATGATGACCGCAGCCATGTCCGTTCGTCTTTCCCGGGATCGGGCAGCGTTCCAGGTTGTCTGCTTCCTGCTGAAGACTGGAAAGTGCATCAAACTCACCCAGGAATGCGAGGATCGGCTTTCCGTTTCCCCATTCAGCGATAAATGCGGTCTCTTCCCCTGCAAGATCCGATTTGACAGAGAATCCTCTGGATTTCAAAAACTCCTGCTGAAGTTTTGAGGACTCATATTCCTGAAATCTCGGCTCCGCAAAGCCCCAGATCGCGTCGCTAATCTTTGTGTATTCGCTGCTCCTCTGATCGATCGTCGCTCCGATCTCTTTTCTGAAATCTGTTCCCATATATATGTACTCCTTTCTATTGTCTGCCTTATTCATTCGCACACTTGCCGTTCGCCACAACCGTGCAAGCACGTTTCTGGCTCACTTTCGCTCTCTTGATTCGCATGAACTTATCGTTCATGCGCACACTCGCCGTTCGCCATAATCGTGCAAGCACGTTTCTGGCTCACTTTCGCTCTCTTGATTCGCATGAACTTATCGTTCATGCGCACACTCGCCGTTCGCCACAACCGTGCAAGCACGTTTCTGGCTCACTTTCGCTCGTGTCATTCGTGTCTCTTCCCTGTTACGGTTTCGGTTATGATTTTCCAGACGGTAACTGCATTTACCATCGGCTCCGCGAACGAATTCTCATCAAAGGCCTTCTTCGGACTTACCTGGTTCATGAGGACTGCCAGCGCTTTTTTCTTTTCCGCGGTATCTTCCACCAGACAAGCAGTTCCGTTTCCACAGATACTCTCAAAACTCGTCGTAGACTTGCAGGCTGTATCATAATTGATCGTCAGGACATTCGCCCCGTAAATGCAATATGAGACATTGGGATTTTCTCTGATCCTGTCGAGTTTTGTTCCCTCTTTCGCTCCATGGAAGTACAGGATCAGCTTCCCGTCTTCCACTTCCGCTCCGTAATTCAGCGGAATCAAATAAGGACATGGCTCATCGTGGAACGCAACGGTACACACAGTTTCCCGCTTTGCGATCGACACGATATCAGCCATGTCCTTCAATTCTCTGTCTTTTCTTCTCATCCAGACCTCCATTCCAGCCGCCGGATACCGCACTTTCCCTGTCTGCTTCTTTCAGATATATTCAGACTATATTGCAGAAAAAGCACGATCCGCCAGACTTTCCGTAAGATGAGACTATCATATCATAAATTTTTTTATCCCACAAGCAGTATACGATCGTTTAAAATACCACCTGGACCAGAAACATATAGAACACTGTCCCAACCGCGATGCTGAGCAGCGTATTCCGTTTCCAGACATGGAGTCTGACAACAGCAGCAGACGCCAGAATTTCCGGGATCCCGTGCGTTCCCGCGAACAGATTCATATTTTTCAGGCAGTACACCACCAGCATTCCCATGATCGCATACGGAAGAACTCCGGACAGATATGTGATATATCCCGGAACCTCCTTCTTGCCGCCAAACACCAGAAACGGCAGAAACCTCAAAAGCATCGTCACACCGGCGCACACTGCGATCAGCGCTGCCGCTCTCAAATCTATCATCCGTTATCCTCTCTCCTTCCTGACTGGACATTTTCCTGCCAGACCAGTTTCATATGTTTCCCACCCAGTCAGAGTTTTCGTTCTTTCATATGCAAATTTTTCAGAAGCGTATCAGAATCATGCTGTTCTCTGAGCACTTTCTGTTCTCCTTCTCCCTCGCATCACCGTCAGGATCACCGTGATCGAGATCATCGACGGGATCAGGAACGAGGACGGTCCGAACACCAGCAGGCAGAGTGCCGATGCTGCCACTCCGGCAATTGCGCTTCTGTGATCCTTTGTACTCTTCCACTGTTCGGTAAACACCACAAGAAACAGCGCCGTCATGGAAAAGTCGATTCCCTCCGTATTAATGTTCAGCACGCTTCCGAGTACTGAGCCAAGCACCGTTCCGAATACCCAGTAGATCTGATCCAGCAGCGATACCAGAAAGAAGTATTTTTTCTCCTCCACGCCTTCCGGCACATCCCCGCTGCACACCAGCGAATACGTCTCATCTGTCAGCGCAAAGATCAGATACGGCTTATACGGCTTCGTATCTTTGTACCGTTCCACCATGGAGATCCCGTAGAATAAATGCCGCGCATTGACCATAAGTGTCATAAGCGCCGCCGAGATCAGGGACGCACCTCCCGTTATCAGATCGATCGCCACATACTGCATCGATCCGGCGTAAATAAACACGCTCATGGCGATCGCCCAGAAAACGCCGTATCCTTTTGCCCCGAGCAGCATTCCGAATCCCATTCCCAGGACGATATAGCCCGCCATGACCGGGATCGACCGCTTCCATGCATACCGAAATGTCATCTTTCTTCTCCTGTTTTATCTCACAATCACGTCTGTCCGTTTTCCCTCTATCAGCCGGCATGACAGTTATCGGAATTTTCTGTAATTTTTATAACTCCGTCCATTGTAAAATGCAACTATAATCTATCCGATCTTTGAAAATTTCTTCATAATACCGATAAATTCCAGAACCAGTGCTGATGGATTCTCCGCATACACGATCCCATATGGCACTGTGTAATCCCATTCACAGAGAATCGTGACTAACGATGGGTGAAGCTCTGCCCAGGTTCCGATCGTGACCATGACACTGTTGGTCCGGTCGCACTGATTGAATACTCCGGTGCCATAAGATGCAACATCCTGAATGTGGATCTGCGGATGATTTTTTTCGATCTCATCCCTCAGTGCATCTATAAATTTCGTGTCTCCGCGCTCTACCATCAGAAGATTTTCGCCGTAGAGATCCGGCAGACGGAGTTTTTTCCTGGAGGACAGCGGATTTTGCCTGGGAACCGCACAGCAGAGCGGGATCTCCGTCAACGGTAAGATCTGGCAGCGGCGCTTCCATCTGGTAGATGGATAGATCCCCGCCACAATATCAAGATCTTTTCCCAGATTTTCTAACACATTCAGCCACTCCGGATAAGTGTCATCAAAGGGAACGATCTGAAGCTGGATCCCCGGATAGTCCCTGCTGACAGACGACCACAGGTCAACAATTGTTTTACACGGACGAAGCAGTGAGTGTGCCGATCGTGATCCGCCGTGCTCACGCCGTTACTCCGCTGACCGCCGTTCAAAGTGAATATTCGATGATGGAGCGCATCATCGAAAATCTCGCCGATGTGGAACTGACCGATCAGGAATTTAAGCGGATCGAGGAGGCACTCTCCGAAATCACGATTCACGGAAACTGCACCGATGCGGATATCGCCAGACTTAAGAATATGCGTTAAAAACAGATTGCCTCCGACAACGCTCCCTGTCTCTTTTTAACCTCACACCCTCATCCGATGCACAAAAAGTCCTTCTTTCCATGTGTAAAAGGAAAGAGGGATTGATCTATTAAATAAAAAAAAGAAGCCTGTAAATACAAGCTTCTTTCATGCCGGTGACCGGACTTGAACCGGTACGGGGTTGCCCCCGAGGGATTTTAAGTCCCTTGCGTCTGCCTATTCCGCCACACCGGCAGACATATAAATATGTCGATGATGGTTTCCCATCGAGTGGGACCTATAGGGCTCGAACCTATGACCCTCTGCTTGTAAGGCAGATGCTCTCCCAGCTGAGCTAAGATCCCAGATATGAAATTTAAAATCCTTATTTCTAAGGAAGCGACCCGGATGGGATTCGAACCCACGACCTCCGCCGTGACAGGGCGGCGCTCTAACCAGCTGAGCCACCGGGCCAAAATATTTTTATCAATAGTATGAACCTTTTACCAGGTAGAGTGGACCTTCAGGGACTTGAACCCGGGACCGACCGGTTATGAGCCGGTTGCTCTAACCAACTGAGCTAAAGGTCCATAAGTTTAGGACTGAAAGCCGATGATCGGACTCGAACCGATAACCTGCTGATTACAAATCAGCTGCTCTGCCAATTGAGCCACATCGGCACATCAATGACCCCAAGGGGATTCGGACCCCTGTTACCGCCGTGAAAGGGCGATGTCTTAACCGCTTGACCATGGGGCCGCGTTCTCATTATTTGTACCAGCAGCTCAATATTGAAACTGGCAAAATAAAAACTCCCCGAGTAGGACTCGAACCTACGACAGCGCGGTTAACAGCCGCGTGCTCTACCGACTGAGCTATCGAGGAATATTTCCTTTGTTCTTGAGCTGTTCCTTAAGAACAGTGCTATTATATAATATGATTTCGCATCTGTCAACCCATTTTTTCATATTTTTTGAAAAATTTCTACACTTTCTTTTTGCAGCTTTCCAGCCCCGGATCATCAGCTCGCTGCTCCTCTCCTGCCTGGAATTCACGCTGAACACACATGAAATCCGATGTGTAATTTCAATCGGCATAAGTTCACCAATTCTTCTCAGAATTACTGTACTCTGCTTTGGTCGCGAACCATTCCCACTAAAGTACATGATTTCATGCTGTACATTTTTCGGATATACTGATATCATAAAAGGAACTTACCGGTAAGCATTCCAGGTTTACCGGTCATTCTCAACAGCAATTCTATATACATATATGGAGGAGATCAATCATGGATGAACGTTTAAAGCAGCAGCTCGACTTTACACTGGAGATCGATAAGGAGAAAAATATTTTCCGCCAGACGCATCTTTCCGGTCACGGCCGACGTGAAAATGATGCTGAACATGCCTGGCATATGGCGATCATGGCATATCTTTTGCGCGAATATGCAAATGAACCCGTTGATATTGCAAAAGTCATGCTGATGTGCCTGATCCACGATATCGTCGAGATCGATGCCGGAGATACTTTCGCATACGACGAAGAAGGATTAAAGTCCCAAAAAGCCCGCGAAGATGCCGCAAAGGAACGGATCTTTTCTATTCTGCCGGACGACCAGAAAAAGGATCTCACCGCACTCTTTGATGAGTTTGAATACTGCGAAACTCCAGAGTCCAGATACGCTCACGCCATGGATAATATCCAGCCGCTCCTCCTAAACCACAGTAACAACGGCGATGACTGGAAGCAGCACCAGACCACTTCCGCACAGGTTTATGGCCGCCATGCAAAGACAAAACTCGGCTCTGAGCGCCTGTACGAGCTTGCCGATCAGATGATCCAGGATGCGATCCAAAAAGGATTTATCCAGAAATAATTTCCAGATATCCAGACAGCATGTAAATCTGCTCAGTGCATCCCCTCTGCCTCTGTGGTTTTTGCTGCTGTCGGATGTCTATTGATGCCGCTGATCTCATGGATGCCTCACACGGTCGATTCCAATAATCTTCATTTTTCCGACAAACTTCATTTTTGCACGAGTGCACATCATTAGCACATCGTGCTTTTTTTATTTAACAGAAAGTATCGAAGACCTTCCTGATAAAAAAATGAAAACACACTTTGCAAGTTTCCTCTTGTCATATCGCGACAGTCGCCAAGGTCTCGCGTAGGCGCGGACTTTAGCTCGTTGTTCGCGCAAAATAAAAAGACCAGACATCTCTGCCTGGTCTACTCACACATACCTTCAAAACCACATATTGAACTTCATCAACCTTTGAATCTTCACTTGACCTTCCTGGATAAGCCCTCGACCGATTAGTAACAGTCAGCTCCATGCATTACTGCACTTCCACCTCTGCCCTATCTACCTCGTCGTCTTCAAGGGGTCTTACTTCTTAACGAATGGGATATCTCATCTTGAGGGGGGCTTCACGCTTAGATGCCTTCAGCGTTTATCCCTGCCAGACTTGGCTACCCGGCCATGAGCTTAGCAGCTCAACCGGTACACCAGCGGTCCGTCCATCCCGGTCCTCTCGTACTAAGGACAGCTCCTCTCAAATATCCTCCGCCTGCGCCGGATAGGGACCGAACTGTCTCACGACGTTCTGAACCCAGCTCGCGTACCGCTTTAATGGGCGAACAGCCCAACCCTTGGGACCTACTTCAGCCCCAGGATGCGATGAGCCGACATCGAGGTGCCAAACCACTCCGTCGATGTGAACTCTTGGGAGTGATAAGCCTGTTATCCCCAGGGTAGCTTTTATCCGTTGAGCGATGGCAATCCCACTTTCATACCACCGGATCACTAAGTCCTAGTTTCCTACCTGCTCGACCCGTCGGTCTCGCAGTCAAGCTCCCTTCTGCCTTTGCACTCTTCGAATGGTTTCCAACCATTCTGAGGGAACCTTTGAGCGCCTCCGATACCCTTTCGGAGGCGACCGCCCCAGTCAAACTCCCCACCTGACATTGTCCCCGATCCAGATCATGGACCATGGTTAGAAACCCAGTAACGCAAGGGTGGTATCCCAACAGCGGCTCATATGAAACCGGAGTTCCATACTCATAGCCTCCCACCTATCCTGTGCATGCATTACCGAATCCCAGTATCAAGCTGGAGTAAAGCTCCATGGGGTCTTTCCGTCCTGGCGCAGGTAACCAGCATCTTCACTGGTATTTCAATTTCACCGGGTGCATTGTCGAGACAGCGCTCAAATCATTACGCCTTTCGTGCGGGTCGGAACTTACCCGACAAGGAATTTCGCTACCTTAGGACCGTTATAGTTACGGCCGCCGTTTACTGGGGCTTCAATTCAAAGCTTCGATTGCTCTAACCTCTCCTCTTAACCTTCCAGCACCGGGCAGGCGTCAGCCCATATACATCACCTTACGGTTTCGCATAGACCTGTGTTTTTGCTAAACAGTTGCTTGAGCCTATTCTCTGCGGCCAGATCTCTCTGGCACCCCTTATCCCGAAGTTACGGGGTCATTTTGCCGAGTTCCTTAACAATGCTTCTCCCGCCGGCCTTAGGATTCTCTCCTCATCCACCTGTGTCGGTTTACGGTACGGGCACATGATACACAATAGCGGCTTTTCTCGGCAGCTGGAATCGGATGCTTCCCTACTTTGGTTCGGTCCGCGTCACGTCTTTGGCTTATCAGGCGGATTTGCCTGCCTGACACCTCCTACGCTTGCCCGGGGTTCTGTTCCCCGGTCATCTTATCCCTCTGCGTCCCCACAGTTCTGATACCATGTGGTACAGGAATCTAAACCTGTTGTCCATCAGCTACGCTTCTCAGCCTTGCCTTAGGCCCCGACTTACCCAGGGCAGATCAGCTTTACCCTGGAAACCTTAGATATTCGGCCTGGAGGATTCCCACCTCCATCTCGCTACTCATTCCGGCATTCTCTCTTCTTAAAAGTCCACAGCTCCTTATCGGTACTGCTTCGCCCCTTTAAGAATGCTCCTCTACCAATGACCTAAGTCATTCCTGAGCTTCGGTGTTGTGTTTCAGCCCCGGACATTTTCGGCGCAGGACCTCTCGACTAGTGAGCTATTACGCACTCTTTGAATGTGTGGCTGCTTCTGAGCCAACATCCTAGTTGTCTTTGAAATCCCACATCCTTTTCCACTTAACACACACTTTGGGACCTTAGCTGCAGGTCTGGGCTCTTTCCCTTTTGACGACCCAACTTATCTCGTGCCGTCTGACTCCCGTACATCATCTGTATGGCATTCGGAGTTTGATATTCTTCGGTAGGCTTTGACGCCCCCTAGGAAATTCAGTGCTCTACCTCCACCAGACTAATACGAGGCTAGCCCTAAAGCTATTTCGAGGAGAACCAGCTATCTCCGGGTTCGATTGGAATTTCTCCCCTATCCACACCTCATCGCCACCCTTTTCAACGGATGTGCGTTCGGTCCTCCACGAAATTTTACTTTCGCTTCAACCTGGACATGGATAGATCACCCGGTTTCGGGTCTGCACATGCTGACTTGACGCCCTATTCAGACTTGCTCTCGCTTCGGCTCCGCACCTTTAGTGCTTAACCTTGCCAGCATCCGCAACTCGCCGGACCGTTCTACAAAAAGTACGCGGTCGCACC
>NZ_CM170323.1:3032500-3085000 GCF_045062245.2 Pilosibacter rotomagensis
CCACTGTTTTTCCCGGTTGTCCAGGACCAGGATCGGATGTTCCGGAGTTGCCGTGGTCTCATTGGAACGAAATAACGTAAATGTGCATTTCGCGTTCTTTCTCTCTTCTTTTGCTTCCGCATTAAAATCAAAAACTGACATGTTTTTCTCCCTTGTACAGAAGTGCCTCCGCGATCACCATATCCTCCGGAGTCGTCACTTTAATATTAGAATAGCTGCCTTCCACGAATTTTACCTTTGTATCCGTCATCAGCTCTACCACCATTGCGTCGTCCGTGATATGGCTGCGGTCTGCCCCCGGTGCGAAGATCTTCTCATACGCACGATAGATCAGCTCAAACTGGAATGCCTGCGGGGTCTGGATCTGCCACAGGGTGCTGCGGTCCGGGGTGCTCTCGGAAAATCCGTCCGCGTCCGCCACTTTGATCGTATCCTTTACCGGCATCGCTGCCACGCAGGCAGAATAGCTGCAGGCGCCATCCACTGCGTGCGCAATGATCTCCCCGTCCACAAGCGGTCTCGCCCCATCATGAATCAGGACGATCCCATCTTCCGGGAATCCTGCTGCCTTCAAAGCGCAGAGACCGTTCCAGACAGAGTCATACCGCTCTTTTCCGCCCGGCACGACCTGTTTCACGCTGGAAAACCCATAGGCCTCCACGATATCCTTCCTGCAGAATTCCACCTCGTCCGCCCCGGTCACCAGGATGATCGTATCCATTCCGCTCATCTCAAACGCACGCAGGGCATGGACCAGCACCGGCTCTCCGTTTAAGAGCAGATACTGTTTCGCCACCTTGCTGTGCATCCGTTTTCCATGACCGGCCGCCAGAACGATCGCAGCCTTTTTTACCTGTTCCATTACCGTTCTCCCAGTTTCAGGTTCGGAACCGCGTTCAGATCCCAGCCTGCGCGCACTCCGTTGATGTATTCATAGTATCCGGCCGCGCCGATCATCGCCGCATTGTCGGTACAGAAGATCGGTGACGGATAATAAAACTCGATCCCGGCTTTCTCACATGCCGCTTTCATCCCGGCACGGAGGGCAGAGTTCGATGCGACACCACCCGCGATCGCAAGCTTCTTATAGCCAAATTCCTTTGTCGCAGCGATCGCACGGCTCACAAGGACGTCCACCACTGCGTTCTGGAACGAAGCACAGAGATCCGGGACATTGATCGTCTCGCCCTTCATCTCCGCCTGGTTGATATAGTTTAAGACAGCGGATTTCATACCGCTGAAGCTGAAATCATACTGGGATCCGCCAACCTTCGCACGCGGGAACTCCATGGCATGCGGATTTCCCTCTTTTGCCGCCTTGTCAACCTTCGGTCCGCCCGGATATCCGAGTCCGACCGCGCGGGCAACCTTATCGAAAGCCTCTCCGGCCGCGTCATCCATCGTGCGTCCGATGATCTCAAACTCGCCGTAATCCTTTACGATCACAAGGTGGGTATGTCCGCCGGACACGATCTCGCAGACAAACGGCGGCTCCAGATCCGGATGCTCGATAAAGTTCGCGGAAACATGTCCCTCGATGTGATGGACCGGGACCAGCGGTTTCTTTGCCGCATAGGCGATCGCCTTCGCAGCCGCAACTCCGACAAGAAGAGCACCCACAAGACCCGGACCGTAAGTCACCGCGATCGCCGTGATCTCGCCCAGAGTCATATGCGCCTCATCAAGGGCAACCTGAACCACCTGGTTTACCTTCTCAATATGCTTTCTCGATGCGATCTCCGGCACTACGCCGCCATAGAGCGTGTGGAGCGCGATCTGGGATGAGATCACGTTGGACAGCACCTCACGTCCATTCTTTACGACGGAAGCTGCCGTCTCGTCACAGGAGCTCTCGATTGCAAGTATATATACGTCTTCTTCAACACTGTGTATCTTCATTTTCTAATCCTCGTCAAATCCAAGTTCTGCAGACCAGCCATCGCGGGCGGTCTTGATCTTCGGGAAAATCTCCCTGATCTCATTCAAATATTCCTCCGGATGCATCAACGACGGGCTGTAATGCGTCAGCCACATCTCCCTCGGATTCGCTTCCTTTCCGAGCTTCGCTGCCTCCTGGAACATCATGTGCTTATTCTCCCGCGCATTCGCGATCTTCTCCTTCTCGCCGTACATGCCCTCACAGATAAAAAGATCATTATCCGCAGCATATTCCGCGATCGCCGGGACCGGGCGCGTGTCAGTCGTGTAAGTCACAGAAATCCCGCGGCGCTTCTCGCCCAACACCATATCCGGCGTCAGGGTCCGTCCCTCATGCTCGATCGTCTCGCCCTTCTGGAGTCTGCTCCAGAACTTCTGCGGGATCTCCTGCGCTCTCGCCCGCTCCACATCAAACTTGCCGTTCCTCGGGATCGTGATACGGTAGCCGTAGCAGGTAACACGGTGATTCACACGAAACGCATCGACCACATACGGCCCCGCCTGGAACTTTTCCCTCGGCTCCGTGAGCTCCTTAAACACAAGCGGAAACGGAAGCTCCGGCGCGATCGTCCGGAGCGCGCCGACAACCCGCTCCAGCCCCTTCGGACCCACAAGAAGCACCGGCTCCGTCCGCTCCGCATTTCCCATCGTCAAAAGGAAACCCGGAAGCCCACTGATATGGTCCGCATGATAATGCGTAAAACAGATCACGTCCACCGGTTTCGGACTCCATCCCTTTTCCTTCAAAGCAATCTGGGTCCCCTCGCCGCAGTCAATCAACAGATTACTGCCGTCACAGCGCGCCATCATAGACGTCAGCCAACGATACGGCAGCGGCTGCATGCCCCCGGTCCCCAGTAAACAGATATCTAACATGTAATTTCCTCTGCATTCTATCATAATGGCGGGGTCAAAAAAACTTTTGTCCCCTTTGATACTAAATTTATCAAGTCTGCACGTATCATACCATAAAGCGCCAGTCATATGCAAGAGATGCAGCCCTTATTCCTCAGGAAAGAAACCATCGAAAGACACCTTATACTCCCATCGATGTGCCCGCCACGAGCGTCCCATCTGCAATACACAGCGGTGAGCTTCCGATCAGGAGTGCATTGATCCGGGGATCTGGTTCCACTTGGCTCGCGGACGGATGCGTTGGAGGACAGGGGACACTTGTCTGAGCGCAGCGAGTTGTGTCCCTGTCCTCCGCCCTTAGCAGCCATCCGCAAGCTTAGTGGAACCATCCCCGCATCCCCAGCACTCCTGAGCGGAAGCTCACCGCGTACCCCCCGCCAACAAAAAAGGCAGGCAACCTCTCCAGCCGCCCGCCTTGATCCTTTTACAGCATCTCGATTTCCTCCTCCACCTCCACCGCAACCCGGAACTCCCCCGTCACCTCATCATAGCACTCCTCACACAGATCAAAATGGTGAACCTCCCCATCCTTCTCCGAAAAGAAATCCCACGCATGATCCGACGAAAACACGCCTTCCCGCACGATCCCATTCCTCACTGCCAACTTCCTTCCGCACCTGTTGCAGATCACGCTCTCCAACCGACCGTCTTTTCCGTATTTTCTCATATTTCTCTTTTCCTCCGCCTTCATCATCCCCGGTTCCCCCGGAGTCCCCTACAGTATAGCGGAAAAAATCATGATTTTAAGTGGGAATCGATGGAACCGGCCGTCTCCACATGATGAGCGCGTCCTCCACCGGATCATGATAATAATTCTTCCGAACAGCCTCCGCCTGAAAACCATAGAATTTATAAAGGTTTATCGCAGGCGTGTTCCCGGCACGCACCTCCAGAGTCAAATCCGGTGCCTCCTTCTCCCTTGAAGAGATTTCCAGACGATCCATGAGTTTCTTTGACTCCCCATGTCCCCTGTATTCCGGAAGCACAGCGATCCTCATAAGCTCCCCTTCCCCTGCGAGAAACCGGAAATTCGCATACCCGATCACGGAATTCTTCTTGTCCGCAAGCACCCAGGCCTCGTCCCACTCGCTCTCCAGCATATCGGAGAGAAGCTTCTCCGACCATGCATCGGAAAAACAAGTCTGTTCGATCCGTTCCACCGCCGGAAGATCATCCGCAGTCATCGCACGAAGAATCGTCTCCGCCTTTCCCGCGGACTTCGCCTCATCGCTACTATCCTTTGTATATTTGTTGTAATTATTAGAATTTTCATGAATATTGTTTATTTCCACTATATTCTCCTTTTTTGCTGCATTGCAGTCATTCCCAATGATCGGTCCATCTGCATCCCGCCCAGATCGCTTCGCCGGAAAATTTCTCTGCATATACAGACTGCCGGGAACGAAAGTCCCGGCAGAATCGTATGATGCAATATTCGATTCATGAATAAACGTAACTGTTCAGTACCCTCACACCTACAAGAGCCTCCCCACGGAGCTTCCCTTCAGATGTATGGCAAGTTACGAGCAAAAATGCATTCCGAATCGGCTTTGCCGATGGGATTTTTTCCTTCCTATCCATGTTTTTCAGAATTGTAAACGCAGAAATCATGAAACACTTCCACATTCGTGCGATCAGAAAACTCTTACCGTTTCTTCTCCGGCGTAAAATCTCCTTCAATGACCTTCCACGCCGCCTCGACACTGAAATACTCACGAATATACTTCTGCGTCTCCTCGCACATTCTGCGACACTCCGCCGGATCCTGGTACATCTTGACAACCTCATCGGCAAACGCCTCCGGTCCGTCAGCGACCTTCATGACGCGTTCCGCCTCCGGGATTCCCTCGGAACCGATGGAAGTAGTGACGATGGCCGATCCATTATAGACCGCCTCGACAACCTTTCCCTTGACTCCGGCACCGTAACGCAGCGGAACCACAACGATCCGGGATGTCGCATAGAGAGATGCAAGCTCTTCCTCTGTGACGAAGCCCTTGACGATGATGCCGCTTCCCGGCTGCTCAAGCGCCTTGATCTCATCCGTCACCTTGGATCCGACAACATAGAAGTTCACATCAAGCTTCTGTCTGATCAGCGGGAAGATCTCCTTTGCGAACCAGAGAACCGCGTCAGCATTCGGCGGATGCGCGAATCCACCGACAAACAGCAGTCCTTCCCTCTTTTCGAAGTCCTTGTCGATATTCTCCAGGAACTTCTCGTAGACATAGGCAGTGATCGCCCTGATCTTGTACTCCGGATGGATCGCATGGATTGCTTCTTCCTCCACGTAAGACGGATAGTAGGATACCGCCGCCTTCTCCATCAGGGAGAACTCGATGGATTTCCAGTAATCGGACTCCCGCTTTTTCTGGATATCGCCGGTGAGCTCATACTCCCGGTATTCTCTTAAGAAATGCAGGTCATGTCCGTAGTAGATCACCTTGATATTGGTGTTCTTCTTGATAAAGTCAATATATTTGATCGCGATATGCGGACGGTTCAGGTACGCAAAATCGATCTCGTCCTTATTCTTTGTCAGCCAGTCCCAGATTCCTGCCTGGTATCCCGGTCCGTATAAGATCTCCACGCCCATCTGCTGGAGTGTCGTCGAGTACGGCTCCTCGTGAAGGAAGTTGTCTCCGAGGAATTTCACGGAATATCCCATCTTCACGAACATTTTCAGGTACTGATAGGTCGTCTTGGAACCCGCATCCTTGTCAAACGTCGGGACATAATGGTCCACAACAAGGATCACCGGCTTCTTCTGGCTTCTCTCACGGGCACGGAACGGGTTCGGATTGCCTGTGTTGACAGACTGCTTTTTGAACTCCTCCGCCCACTTCTCTTTTAATTTTCTGCTGTTCTCCACCTGGTAGCGCTTCAGACCGGTTCCGTTGACATCGGTACCGTTGGAGACGCCCTCAAAGTGGATGACCTTCGATAACGGCTGGTAGACCACGCGGTATCCGGCTTTTCTCACCTCAAATGCAAGATCGGAGTCCTCACAGTATGCCGGTGCAAACAGCTCATCAAAGCCACCGATCTGCTTCCAGAGATCCGTCGAGAGCAGGATCGCCGCGCCGGAGATGTAGTCCACATCCTTCACGTAGTTGTACTCCGGTTTCTCCGGATCATCGAGACGGCCATAATTCCAGCCGGAACCATCGCTCCAGATAATTCCTCCAGCTTCCTGAAGACGTCCGTCCGGGTACACAAGCTTGGAACCGACCATTCCGATCGTCGGATTCGACTCGATCAGGTTCACAAGGGAGGAAAGCCAGCCCTGTGTTAC
Source organism: Pilosibacter rotomagensis (assembly GCF_045062245.2). Taxonomy (NCBI): domain Bacteria; kingdom Bacillati; phylum Bacillota; class Clostridia; order Eubacteriales; family Clostridiaceae; genus Pilosibacter; species Pilosibacter rotomagensis. Next base: position 3,038,649 of record NZ_CM170323.1, read on the forward strand.
CTGGGTGTCATTGTTTAAGAACATGACATACTTGCCGCGGGCCGCCTTCGCAGCCTGGTTGCAGTTTCTTAAAAATCCCTGGTTTGTCTTGTTTCTGCAGATCACGAGATTCTCCGCGTACAGGGAGAGTTCCTTTGTCGCATCCGTGGACACGTCATCCGCAATGATGATCTCGTAAGTCACATCCTTCGTGTTCTCCAGGATCGAGAGCAGGCAGGCATATGTGTAGTGGATCTGGTTGTAGACCGGGATCACGATGGAAACGGTCGGATGCTCCACATAGTCAAAGTGCAGCTTTCCGTGTTCCAGGTAACCGGCGCCGATCTTGAAATCTCCACGGATCCTGTTTCGTCCGTCCTTCGTGAAATACAGCTTTCCGTATTTTCCCGGATGGAAGACGGTATTCTTGAAATATCCAGCGATCTTTCTCTTTCTCGTGCCCTTCGGCATGACTTTATCCACAGCGTGATGGCATTTCCGGAGAATTTTCCACATGATCGCCTCATGTTTCGACAGATACTGCAGGTCTCCCGCCATTCTCGCATTCTCGCTTCTGAGACTTGTGATGATGTTCTCAAGATTCGTCACATGATTGTTGGTGAGGCGCTGGACCTCCTGCTGTTTCATGATCGTGACATCTTTCTCGGAGATCTCCTGCTTTAAATTCTCACACCAGTCTTTTACCTTGTAGAGCTCGCTCTCACGGTCTAAAAGGAACTCGACCGTCTTTGTCGGCTGCTCATACTGCTTCATGTAACCGAAGGAACCGGCATCATGGACATAGGACTGGAACGCCTTTTCCATTCCGTCAAAAACAGCCTGCTCTTCCGCTGTAATCCCAAAATGCGCGTATAGGTCCTCTTCTTTAACGTTCAGCACCTTCTCATAACGTCTGTAGAAATATAAGAGATTGCGGTATTTTAAGAATTTCTCCGGGATAGGGAAGTCAAATACCCACTCGTAGTCGATCCCGTAGATACAGTTCTCATTTTCCGGGACCATAAGGTTCTCGAAGAGTCCGTCCACGTTGGACACGGAAACCGCCTGATCGCTGATCTCCGGGACTTTCCCGAATACCGCCTCAAATTCCGGCGTTGCCTCAAATTTCTTCTCGTCAGGGTCTTCCGGGAACAGGACGTTCATCACCTTCTCAAGTTCCTGATACGGAACTTCCCCCATGACGATCGCCTCGCCCAGGGCGTCCCCTACGGTCTTACCGTTTAAGTACTGGAAAGAAACCGTCTTCTGATCCTTTTTCCACTCCGGTTTTAAAAAGCGAACGGCCGGATTCAGATCGCGGATCTTCTCATATTTTTCCCCGAATGAGCGGATATGCGCCTCGCCGGCTTTCGTGAGAGCTGTCTTCTCGACAGTGAGAACTCCGTCCTCCCTCACGATCTCCGTTTTCAGCTGGAACTGCTCCGCTCTGGTCCGATTGTATTTTACAAATAAAATCTGTCTCATGCCTTCCCCTTTTCCCACATGCCAAGAAATGAGTTCGTGAACTTCGCGAAATCTCCATTTCTGCATGCATTCGCCATGGCTTTCTCCTCGTTTCCGAACCAGAGTCCCGGTCCGTCAAGACGGGCGGAAATGTTCGTCACATCGCCGGTCTGCGGGAGATAGTCGTCGGAGTAGATAGTCACCGGGTAACGGTAGTCCGGAACCGGATAGTAGAGCATTGCGGTTCCGCCAAATTTCTCTTTTAAGTCCTCAAACAGGCCGCGGAACTCCACCTCTAGGAAGGAGTGCTCAAATGGTTCCGCTCCCATGAAATAGCGGACGCCGGACTCATTCTCTGCCGCTGCTAAGAGTTTTCCTCCCGGTCTCACAAGGGATGCCGCTCTTTCCAGCAGATCCGCTGCCCCGCTTTTCTCTGTCGCGGAAAGCATGGACGGCAGGATCACATAGTCGAATCCAGCTTTATAGAGCGCGTCCAGCTCCTCTGCTGCACGTTCTTTTCCCTTGTACTCTTTCCACCCAAGAGACTCTGCATCTGCCTTCGGAAGTTCCCCGCGGATCAGGAAGAGATTTTCCTTTTCTCCATGCCTTCTCCGGTTCACCTCCAGATTCTCATCCCGCTGATCCAGAACGACCACCTCACCGGCACGCTCTGTAAAAAGTCCGGTACAGGAACCGTAGTCGGATCCGACCTGGAGAACCCGGTCATTTTTTTTCATTTCCAGCCACTCGAAAAGATTTTCCCTTAACGGAGAAAATGCGTAGAGACACCACGGGCTTGTTTCTCCCCGCAGTGCCGCCTCCGCATCTCCTTTATACTTTTCGAGCAGGTCAAGAAGTTCATAACTGTAATCCTTCATCTTTTTCTCCCGCTATGTGTCACAGACATTTTTCCCGGATCCTGCCGGTCTTTTCAGACAGATCCTGCTGTCAAAATGCCATGTTCTGGTCTTATGCTTTTGTCAACGATGTCTCCACTTCCGATTCCATGTCATACACACCGACCGTATTCTTATTGGAGATCACCGTAAGGTTTGCGATATTGTACAGACGGTGGTATACCACATGTTCCTCACCCTCAAAGCCTGTACAGCTCATGGAGAGAAGATACTCGCCGCCCTGCAGTGTCATCTTCTGAGTAAAGGAAACATCGTAGACATCGCCGTCTCCCACCGGTTTGATGTCACAGCCCTCATACATGGTGTTCGTTCCGGTGAGATCCGTTCCCTTCTTGTCACGGATCGTATAGGTAAAGATCGGACACTTGATCGGCGCATGGAAGCGGATCCGCTCCCTGATCGTGAACATCTCTCCCTTTAGCAGGAGATTTGTGAGGTTTCCTCTCGCGTCAAAAAGCCCCAGATCAAAGATCTCTGCCCGTCCGTCTCCGTACTCGGTTCGGTCGGTGTTGATGGTGATCTTATCCTTCATGAGAGATCCATCGGAATGGACTTTCTCAGCCTTCACGTTCTTTTCTTCGCCCAGCATACCGCCGGAATAGTCGCTCTCCAGCTCTTCCTTTAAGGAATCCAGCTGGTTTGCCAGGATCTTCTTATAGAGATCCACCATATGGCCCGGCTCACCTTCCGCGATGAACTCGCCCTTGTTTAAGAGAACGACCTTATCGCAGTATTTGATGATACTGCCCATATCGTGGGTAACCATGAGGATCGTTGTTCCCCTCTGCTTGATCTCCTCCATCTTCCGGTAACATTTTGCCTGAAAGAATACGTCTCCGACGGACAGTGCCTCGTCGACGATCAGGATCTCCGGCTCCACGTTAATGTTAAGCGCAAATGCCAAACGGACGAACATACCGCTGGAGTATGTCTTCACCGGCTGATAGACAAAATCGCCGATATCCGCAAAATCCAGAATATCCTGCAGCTTTTCATCCATCTCTTTCCGGGAATACCCCATCATGGTGCCGTTCATATAGATATTTTCAATTCCGGTGTAGTCCATATTGAACCCGGCTCCAAGTTCCAGAAGCGCGGAGATCTTTCCCTCCACGTCCACCTGGCCGGTGGTCGGTGTGAGGACGCCGGTGATGATCTTTAAGATCGTTGATTTTCCGGAACCGTTCGTTCCGATAATGCCCACGGTCTGACCCTTTTCTACATTGAAGGAGAGACCATTTAAGGCATAGAAATCCTTGTGATAGCTTTTATGTGTCGGGCTTAAGGACTCTTTCAGTCGATCGATCGGCTTGTCGTAGAGTCTGTACACCTTCGTCACGTCTTTTACTGTAATCGCATTGGCAGACATGGTTCCCTCCTACAATACATCTGAGAAATGCGGACGGAGCCGCTTGAATACTTTGAGTCCCACTAACATGGTGATCAGGGTCACTGCCCAGAAATACACGGTCAGTGTCGGACGCATGAAGAACCAGTCTCCCGTCAGCATGCTGTCACGGTATCCCGCCGCGATATAATAAAACGGGTTCAGTTTCAGGATCATCGGAGCCATCGTCAAGCCCTTATCTAAGAATAACTGTTCACTGTACATGATCGGGGTCAGCCACATGCCGAACTGCAGGCAGATGCTGACGATCTGTGCCATATCCTTAAAGAATACCTGGATCGCACTCGTAAGGTACGTGAGCGCCAGAGCGTACATGGATGTGGCAAAGGAGTAATAAATGATCTGGATCCAGGAAAGTTCCGGTTTTTTGCCGCTGATCAGGAACACGAAGAACATGATCAGGACGAAAAATACATGCACAAACAGACAGGAGATCAGCTTGATCACCGGCAGGATCTCCACTTTGAATACTACTTTTTTTACCAGATAATTGTACTCCTGAAGGCATCCCGTTCCGCAGTTCAAGGCTTCAGAGAAGAAGAACCACGGGGCGATGCCCGGAATCAGCCACTGGACGTATGAGGCGTTCGGCACCGGCGGCGCACTCTTGAATCCGATCGGACCGAAGATGAGCCAGTAGATCAGGACGGTGACGATCGGCTGGATGAACATCCAGACAACGCCAAAATAGGAGCCGACAAAACGTTTTCTGAAATCTGCCTTGGAAAGCTCCCAGATCAGTTTTCTTTTTGCCACCAGCTCCTTCAGTAATGAAGTCAAATAATTCACGCTTTTACAACCTTTCTATTGATGCAGTTCCTGGCAGCGCCCTATGTCGCTAAATGCGGAAAGATGCCTACGCAAACAAGTTTGCGACACATCTTGCCGCATTTGGCGCCGCACTGCTAATTACTAACGATCAAACTTGAATATCTCTTTAAATCCCGGCCATTTCTGGTCTTTCTCAGAGATGATGAGCTGCATATCCGGCGTGATCGGCCACTTTACGCCGATGGTCTCATCGTTCCATGCAAGTCCGCCCTCGTCACCCGGATGATAGAAATCGGTACACTTGTAAGCAAACTCTGCTTCATCGGAAAGAACGACAAAGCCGTGGGCAAAGCCTTCCGGAATATAGAACTGTTTCTTATTCTCCGCAGAAAGCTCAACGCCGAACCACTTGCCGTATGTCTTAGAGTGTGTTCTTAAGTCAACCGCTACATCGAACACAGTTCCGCGTACCGCACGGACAAGCTTGCCCTGCGGGAACTGTTTCTGGAAGTGAAGGCCGCGGAGTACACCCTTTACGGACATCGACTGGTTATCCTGTACGAAAACCATATTGAGTCCTGCCTCTTTAAAATCATTCTGGTTGTATGTCTCCATAAAGTATCCGCGCTCGTCGTTGAATACGGTCGGCTCGATCACATGAAGGCCTTCGATTACCATTCCATCTGTTTCACAGGAAGAAACTTTAATCTTTCCCATAGTCTTTTACCTCACCTTTTTATAAATTTACGGCTGTGCTTGTTTTCTCTTTCGGCATATGTCCGTTTCATTTCCGGAGTAAAAGCATATGCTTTTTCGGATCAGCCGCTGTATTTCCGCCATTTTTCGGCATTTCCGCACTACATCATACCACCCGGAGTGCAGAATGACAATATTTTTCTGCTCTGACCTGCCACACAGCCATTGATATAGAGGAATATGCAGCAAATCAGTTTACATAATTGTAACTATTCAGTACCTTCATAGTTACACGCAAAAATCCATTCCAGATCAGCTTCGCTGATGGGATTTTTGCCTCCTATCCTATGTTTTCTTACGGTCAGCGCAGCAAGTGCGCAGACCTACTGAACAGTTTTACATAATTTTCAACTCTATTTCCAGTAATTCCGGTTCATAGATAACTTAACTACCAATGCCTTCGGCAGCTTTTTATACCGCTTTCCTGCGAGATATCCCATATATTTAAACCCGCTGTCCACCACAAGCTTCGGCACGAGGTATGTATGCCCCGTTTTTACCAGCCAGCGCACGGTGTCCTTTACCATGCGGATCCCCTCGCCCTCAGACCGGATCCCGGAGAATACATCGGGATGATCCGCCTGAGAGACCGCAAGATCGAAATTTCTGTGGAACTGCTCCACCGCCGTGTAGTTGTGGGAGTGGATCACTCTTGCGTCTGCCGCATAGCAGACCGCATATCCGTTCTTCATGGCCTTCGCCGCGAAGATCATGTCCTCATTGAAGATCGTCTTCCGGATAAATCCCCCCAGCTCCATATAGATCTCCCGCTTATATGCCGCACAGACATTGGAACAGAAGTATGTCTTGATTCCAAGCGTGTCGAGATCCGAGAGCCTCTTTATCCGGCTTTTGTCCGGATAGTTGAACTCTCTCGTGTGGCGCTCGATGATATTGCAGTCCTTTGCGGGAAGCTGTCTCGCATATGCCACGGCGATATCCTTCTCTGCAAAAAGCGCGTCCGTCAGGGCTTTTAAGAGCCCCGTGTCCGCCGGAAGCGCGTCGTGAGTCATGCAGACACAGACATCCGCGTCGGAATGTTCGATCCCTGCATTTCTCGTGGCACCGTGGTCAAATTCTTCCTTCGTCACATGGTACACGGAGAGATTTTCCGGAAGTTTTCCCGGTTCCAGAGTCTCCGTCCACTTATCCCACAGGGACTTTTCTGTATTCATGACGATCAGCCGATCCACCGGTACGGTCTGGTGTCCCAACTGGTCAAATAATTCCAACAATCTGTTTCCCGGACCGTAGACCGGGATGATCACATCAACCTTCATTATGTTTTTGTGCTCTCTCTTTCTGTTTCATAAAGCCTGCCGAAAAGATTCCGAAAAATACCATCAGTGCCGCCATCAAAAGCATGTATACAAAGGAACCGCCCTGAATCCCGCCCGTCCGGACAAACCAGCCGGAGGAAAGGACCGCCAGCACACTGACGAAAGCATATCCAAGAATGATGAACTTCTGTTTCTGCATAATTATGAGCGAATAATAAAACAGGTTCATGAACGCATTCAGTGCTCCTCCAAGGATGATGAGTACCAGTGCCGCACGGCAGGTGGAAAGCCCCTCCCGCAGGTTCGGGTACAGCAGGCTAATCACCGGAATGCCGAGCAGCCATGCGCCGCCCACTGCGAGGACTGTCAGCGCCGCAATGATCAGGGCAAGATTCCTGATGATCTTCCGGAATGCTTTTAAGTGTCCGGTCTCCCAGTCCACCGCGAGCTTTGTGAGGTACGGGCGGATCACGAAACCGGCAACCAGATTGATCACGCTGGTCGGCATAAAGATCGCGCCGTAGACTGCGAGATCACGGTCCGCCATATTGGCCTCAATGGCATATTTCGATGCGGAAAAGATATAGAAGTCCAGAACCACCGAGAAAAACAACAGGATATTATCCCGAAAGAGCTGGAATTTCTTTCCTCGCGCCGACTTCCATGTCACATTCGGGAGTTCCCGGATCACGAGGAAGTCAAACAGGAAAAATCCCACGATCTGCGCGCCCACCGCCCAGATACTGGCCGTCAGAAGTTCTCCCGTCAGTGCGAGGCTTCCGAGGAAACATGCCACGGAGAGGATCGTCCGGAATGCATTGGATTTTCCTGTCAGATACAGTCTTCCGCCGCGCTGGAATTCCGCCTCGTATGTATCTGCCAGAGCATCGATGACCTTGTAGACCACCATCAGGAATACGATGGCCGCTTTCTCAAAGGTATAGCCGCTGACCATCACATAGCTAAAGCCCACAAGGATCGCGAGGCCGCAGGTGATGAGACGCAGCCCGAGATAGTCACCGAAGGTGTACTTCTCCCCGGTATCCGTGATCTGGAACGGACGGATCCCGAAGTACGCCGCCATGAACATGTGCTGTCCGAAGGTGGTAAAGGCGAAGGTGAACACTCCGCCCGCGTCCTCGCCCGCAAGCTGGACCACCGCGATAGAGAGCACCATGGACGCAAAGGCGTAGAGGAAGCTTCCGATCATATTCCAGATAATGTTCTTCTGCTCCGATACCGCGGATCCGTCACCGATGATGAGTCCTGCAAATCCGTGGGGCACCTTTGGCCGGTTATTCATTTCCGAATTCCTTCTTTACGCAGGAAAGTGCGGATTCGATGACCTTATCCATATCATAGTAGCGGTATTCCGCAAGTCTTCCGCCGAAGATCACACTCTTCTCTTTTCCAGCAAGTTCCGCGTATTTCTTATATAATTCCTGGTTTCTCTCATCGTTTACCGGATAGTATGGCTCCATACCCTCGGTCCACTCCGCTGGGTACTCTCTCGTGATGACTGTCTTCTCCTGGGTTCCGAACTCGAAGTGTTTGTGCTCAATGATCCTCGTGTACGGAGTCTCGCGGTCGGTGTAGTTGATGACCGCATTGCCCTGATAATTGTCGCAGTCTAAGACCTCCGTCTCGAACCGCAGGCTGCGGTACTGGAGTTTTCCGAAGCAGTAGTCAAAATAGCTGTCAATGGTTCCTGTATACACGACCTTGTCCGCAAGCGCATCATATTTCGCTTTATCCGCCAGATAGTCGGTTCCAAGGCGGATCTCACAGCCCTCAAAGAGCTTTTCTGTGATCTTATTGTAGCCGCCGATCGGGATCCCCTGATAGAGATCGTTAAAGTAGTTGTTGTCATAGGTGTAGCGCACCGGAAGACGTTTGATGATGAAAGCCGGGAGCTCCTTGCAGTCTCTGCCCCACTGTTTCTCAGTGTAGCCCTTGACAAGCTTCTGGTAGATGTGGGTTCCCACAAGGCTGATGGCCTGCTCTTCCAGGTTCTTCGGCTCGCCCTTGATGACCTTTCTCTGCTCGTTGATGATCTTTTTTGCCTCCTCCGGAGTGGAGATTCCCCACATGCGGCTGAAGGTATTCATATTGAACGGCATGTTGTACATCTCGCCCTTGTAGTTCGCAACCGGGCTGTTTGTGTAGCGGTTGAATTCCACGAGGCTGTTCACAAAGTTCCAGACTTCCTTGTTACTGGTATGGAAGATATGGGCGCCGTAGCGGTGTACGTTGATGCCCTCGATATTTTCGCAGTAGATGTTTCCGCCTGCATGTCCTCTCTTCTCAAGAACGAGGCAGGTCTTTCCGGCTTTTTTTGCGTAGTACGCGAAAACTCCGGCGAAAAGTCCGCTGCCCACTAACAGGTAATCATATTGTTTCTTCATATAGACTGTTCTCCTCATTGTCCCGGCTTTTCTGCGCCGATGTATTTTGCAGCATGGGTGAGCTGGATTTTGTGTCCTGCTGCCTGAATTACTCTTCTTCCTTAACAAAGATTTTTTCTTTCGGAAGAATTTCGCGGACCTCCTCCACGAGCTGGACTGCCGCAAACAGGGCAGATCCGGCAAAAATAAAGATATCACCCAGGTTGAAGACCACTTTTTTCAGTTTCTTCCACTGGATGCTGAAATAGTCCACCACATATCCGCGTTTGAGCCGGTCATAAAGGTTGCTCGCTCCGCCGGCCAGCACCAGGGTCAGCGCCGTCTTCTCCAGCACGCGTCCCTTCTTTCCGATCACATACGCCCATGCACCGGCTACCGCCGACAGCATGCAGACCGGGACCATCTCCACAAGTTTCGGGTATTCCTTCATGAATCCGAAGGAAAAGCCCGGATTGTGGTTTTTGTAGAGGCGGATCAGGCCGCCTGATTCTTTCACGGTTTTCGGGAATTCTTCATCGGGTCTGGCTTCGATCTCTTTTTTCACAGCCAGATCTGTAAGCGCAAGCGTCGTTCCGAATGTCAAAAATCCAAACATTGCGATTCCCCTTTCTTTTCTATCTTACATGATTGCATACTTTCACAGATATCCTTATATTACAACATTTTAAAGGGTCCGTCCATATATTTCTTATTTCACGGTCAGACCGCGGCGCCATTTTCACACGTTTTCTTACCCATTTCATTTACGCCTCTCGTTCCTCTTCCCGTTTTCTGATCCTGTAATTTTTTTTGGGAACATGTGCCCTTGTCCCTCATATACATATATAGTATGAACCATTTTCTGCGGAGTATCAGCCATGTCATGTACAAATTCTGTCGCGTCGGAAGATTTTGCGGATTTTATCGCGCCTTATTTTACTACACCTGAAGAGTTTATTCGTTCACAGGGGACAGACTGCATTGATTTTGTGAATTCTACACTGGCGGTCGTCTATGTTCCGCTCTCCACGGTGACACCTTCTACTTATACTTCCTATACATATTCGGCAGTTCCGAAGCTATATAGTCTTCTGGATGTCACAAGTATGGATGCTGCCGGGATCACGCCAGCGGGGGAGCTTCCGGTGCTGAACAATCAGGGCGCGGGAGTTATTGTGGGATTTGTGGATACGGGGATCAATTATACAGATTCGCTGTTTCGGAATGTAGATGGAAGTACAAGAATTATTGGGATATGGGACCAGACAAATAATTCAGATAATTCTAACAATATAGAGAATGAAACTGTAAAACCATTTTCTGCCTTCTCAGCTCTCTACGGCACGCAATACACTGCCGAGGAGATCAACCTAGCCCTGAACTCCGACAATCCCGCCTCCATCGTCCCCACCCGGGACGAAAACGGACATGGAACATTTCTCGCTTCCATTGCCGCCGGGAACCGGGATGAACGGGCGGGATTTTCCGGGGCGGCACCGCAGGCATCCATCGCCATGGTGAAATTAAAACCCGCCAAGCAGTATCTCCGTGACTTCTACCTGATCCGGGACGGGGCAGAGGCCTACCAGGAAAACGATATCATGATGGGCGTCTCCTATCTCTATTTTCTCGCCAGAAAATACTCCATGCCCCTCGTCGTCTGCATTCCTCTCGGCACCAATATAGGAAGCCACATGGGAATGAGCCGCCTCGGGCAGTATTTAAACCAGGTCAGCCTTTCTAACGGTTCCGCCGTCATCACCGCTGCCGGGAACGAGACCGGGGCAAGACATCACTTCCGGGCTGTCATGGACGCAAGCACGGATGAAGTCACCGCGGAGCTGCGGGTGGGGGAACGGGAAGCCGGTTTTTCCATGGAACTTTGGGCAGAGAACATGGGTGTCTACACGGTAGGCTTTATCTCACCGACCGGCGAAGTTGCGCGGGAGATTTCCGTTCCGCTCCGGGGCGAGAACACGGTGTCCTTTCTCCTGGAACAGACCCAGATCACAGTCTACACCCAGATCGCCGATGTGAGCGCCGGAAGCCAGTTTATCTTTATGCGCTTCGAAAACCCCATGTCCGGGATCTGGCGGATCCTGATACGGAACTCTCTGGACATCCGTGAGACCTTTCATCTCTGGCTGCCGGTCCGGGGCTTTATCACCGATGAGACCTATTTTCTCCGCCCGGATCCCGATACGATCATCACAGATCCCGGAAATGCCCGGTATCCCATCACTGTCACCGCCTACGACCACACCAAAAACAGCATCTACATCCACGCCAGCCGCGGCTACAGCCTGTCCGGCCGGATAAAGCCGGACCTCGCTGCCCCGGGTGTCAACATCTTAGGCGCGTCCGTCTCAGGAAGACGTCTCACAAGAATGTCCGGCACCTCCGTCTCCGCCGCCCACCTCGCCGGTGCCGCGGCGATCCTGTTGAACTGGGGCGTCCTCAATGCAAATTATCCGTATCTCAACACGCCGGTGCTAAAGTCCATCTTCGTCCGTGGGGCACAAAGAAATCCAGCGCTCACATACCCGAACCGTGAGTTCGGATATGGAACGCTGAATCTGTATGAAGCTTTTTTACATCTCAGAAACCTTTAATTTATAACATCCGATGCCGTGCAGACACTATCAGCAGGATTCATATTTATTCAGCTTTGTAACAGGCTTCCGTCGGCCCCGGCAGAGCAGCCGCCTTCTTGTCCGCCGTAGAATACTCCCGCATCTCGATCCGCGGGCCGCCGTGTTTTTCCAGATACGCGCGGGTGATCGTCACAGCACCGATCTCCGAGTCCTTCGGGATCTCGAACATGATATCGAGCATAAATTCCTCGATGATCGCACGGAGCGCTCTCGCGCCGGTGTCTTTCTTTAAAGCCTGTTCCGCGATCCATTCCAATGCGTCATCATCAAAGTTTAAGTTGACTTCATCCATTGCGAGAAGCTTCCGGTACTGCTTTAAGATCGCATTCTTCGGCTCCTTTAAGATCCGCACCAGGAAGTCCTTCGTGAGTCCCTGGAGTGTCACTGTCACCGGAAGTCTTCCGAGGAACTCCGGGATCATTCCGAACTCCCTGAGATCCTGGTTTGTGACCTTTGAGAGAATGTCCGGATCCTTATCGTACTTGTCTTTCGGGTCGGAGCCGAATCCGATGGACGTTGTGTTCGTCAGGCGCTCCTTGATGATCGTTTCAAGATCCGGGAACGCACCTCCGCAGATAAAGAGGATATTGTCCGTGTTGACCATTTCCATCGGAGTCATGGCATTCTTCTGCCCTGTTCCGACCGGGACTTCCACATCCGCTCCCTCAAGAAGCTTTAAGAGCTCCTGCTGAACAGACTCACCGCTGACATCGCGGGTATTCGTGGACTTCTTCTTCGCGATCTTATCGATCTCATCGATGAATACGATCCCCATCTCCGCCTTCTGGATATCGCCGCCCGCCGCCGCGAGAAGCTTTGTGAGAACGCTCTCGATATCATCACCGATATATCCGGCTTCCGTCAGCGAAGTCGCGTCCGCGATCGCGAGCGGCACATCGAGAAGTTTCGCAAGTGTCTTTACAAGATACGTCTTACCACTTCCGGTCGGTCCGATCATCAGGATATTCGATTTTTCGATCTCAATATCTGTTCCGTACTTCTCCGCATCCGGGGATGTCTTTGAGAATACACGTTTATAATGGTTATAAACCGCGACGGAAATCACCTTTTTCGCCTGTTCCTGTCCGATCACATATTCGTCGAGCTGCGCCTTGATCGCGTGGGGAGCCGGGATCTCGCTGAGCTTGAACAGCTCTTTCTTCACTTTTTTCTTCTTTTTCTTTGAGCGTTTATGTCCCTGTCCCATCAGGGCTCCGAGGTCGATCTGACCGACCGGGATCCCGAAGATGTTTCCGAGCGGGATTCCTTCCATCTCTTCGCCATCTTCTTCGAAATCTTCATTGTCATCAGACTCATCCGCGTCCTCCACAGTCTGGGTTTTGTCCTCATCCGCATTGTCTGCAGGATCAGCTGTATTTGCAGCAGTCTGCTCTTCCTCTTTTTCGCCGTCACCGGTATGTCCGATCACATCTTTAGCTTTTTCCGGATCCAGATACATATTTTTCAGCATCTCCGGCGTAAACCCAGACATCTTTGTCCAGTCCATACCGCTTCCCATCATCATGTCAAACGATCTCTGCATGCAGTCCCTGCACACGTTCAGTCCGCCCGGCAGTGTGATCATCTTTCCCGCCTGGTTCTCCGTCCGTCTGCACATGCAGCAGACTTTTTCATATCCGTTATTTCTGTTGTCTTCCAATGTATTTCTCCTGATCTTTCTATCGTTGCAAATATCCCGTATTTTCGCAGCCACCACATACGCTCTTTTTTCTGCAAAATGCGCTCAAAATCCACGGAATCTTTTTTCTTTCTGAATTTTTCAGAATTACCGTAACTGTTCAGTGCCCTCACACCTACAGGAACCTCCCCCGGAGCTTCCTTTCGGATGCATGGCAAGTTACGAGCAAAAATCCATTTTAAATCGGCTTCGCCGATGGGATTTTTGCCTTCAAGCCTGTGTTTTATTACGGTCAGCGCAGCAAGTGCACAGACCTACTGAATGATTACGAATTATCCACTATTATAATGCAAATCCGCAGGACTCGCAACAAAAAGCCTGCCGCAAAGTTCCAGACAGATGTGCTTTTTTGCTTAGCGCTATCTGAATCTTCCCCCCTGTATTTTTTTGAATTTTTTTGTAGTGAGGTTTTATGATGAAATTGTAGCAAAAAATTGGTGATAAGTTCAGGTTTTTGTGCAGCTTGTACACAGAGATGTTTATGGATGCAAATTTTCCGTTCGTCTCCCTGCACAGATTTTTGCATAATTGAACAATTACCAAAAAATAAGAGGGGGTATCTTATGATTACTTTACAGCTCGACATGTATCAGGCCTGCGCTCTCGGCGCACTCGTCTATTGTCTCGGACGACTCATGGTCAACAAACTTTCATTCTTAAGCAAGTACTGCATCCCGGCACCGGTTGCCGGCGGTATCGTATTTGCGCTGGCTCATCTGGCATTATATGCAGCCGGGATCCTGGAACTTTCCTTTGACACGACATTACAGAGTGTCTTCATGACGATCTTCTTCTGCAGCGTCGGATTCACAGCCTGCTTCCGTCTCTTAAAGAAAGGCGGCATCCAGGTATTCATGTTCCTCGGTCTCGCGGTCGCGATCTGTGTCATCCAGGACGCAGTCGGCAGCGGACTCGCAGCAGCCTTTGGTTTAAACCCGCTGCTCGGTTTATGTATGGGTTCCATGCCGTTAGTAGGAGGACACGGAACATCCGGTTCCTTCGGACCGCTTCTTGAGACGGATTATGCCGTTGTCGGCGCTACCACTGTTGCTCTCGCGGCAGCTACATACGGACTTGTATCCGGAAGCATGATGGGCGGCCCGATCGCCCGCGCCCGTGTTGAAAAACTCCACTTGAAATCCACAGCAGCTGAGGAAGGCAACGAGACAGCTGAGGTTATGCCAGCCGTTGATGGTCAGAAATTCACAACATCCGCAATGTTTTTAGCGGTTGCCATCGGTCTCGGTACTCTTATTTTCACATTCTTCAAAGATGTATGCCACCTGACATTCCCGACTTACATCGGCGCCATGCTCGCAGCAGCAGCGATCCGCAATATCTGGGATGTCCAGAACAAAGAACTTCCGATGGTCGAGATCGACGCCCTGGGCGGACTTTCCTTAAACCTGTTCCTTTCCATGGCAATGATGAGCTTAAAGCTCTGGCAGTTAGCAGCGCTCGCTCTTCCGATGATCGTCATTCTTCTTGTCCAGACCGTTGTCATGTTCCTGTACGCAAACTTCGTTGTATTCAACGTGATGGGACGTGACTACGAAGCAGCTGCTATGACCACCGCTTTCTGCGGCTTCGGCATGGGCGCTACCCCGAACGCGATGGCAAACATGAGAGCACTCGTTGAGCGCTACGGTGCAGCTCCGAGAGCATTCTTCATCGTACCGCTTGTCGGAAGTCTGTTTGTAGACTTCTTCAACTCCATGGTACTGACGACATTCATGAATTTCCTGTAAATTCCATCTTCAGGAATTTCTGATAGATTCCTGCCGCGGCTCCTGTGTTTTCACCGTGCAGGGAAAAACCTCTATACCAAACCTTCCCCGCTGCCGGTTCCCAGACCGGATAGCAAAAAGCAGGAGCGCCTGTCCGGATGGATCCGGATGGCGCTCCTGCTTTTTATCTTTTCTTTCTGCCTCCCGCCTTAATCTGCGGGCTGCAGATCCTGTTCTGTTTCTGTTTTATTTGCCGATCTTTGACTGGCTCTGTGCCGGTTTCTGATCCTGGCTCTGGCTCTGATCCTGGCTCTGGCTCTGATCCTGGCTCTGGCTCTGATCCTGGCTGTTTCCATTGTCAGCTTCTGCCGGACGGTTCTTTAAGGTTACCTGGACTTCTCTCTCCTGGTAGCTGCCGTTGACAAGAGACTGTACGGTAAGAGTTACAGTATCACCGGATTTATAGTAAGTTAAAAGCTTTGCAAGGTCTGCATAGTTGGAGATCTTCTCACCGTCTAACTTTGTGATGATGTCTTTCTCATGAAGGTCAGATCCTGCTGCTGCGGAGTCTTCCATGATCTTGTAAACATAGACGCCCTGCGGCATTCCGTACATCTTTGCCATGGACTCGTCGATGTTCTGTAACTGGATCCCGAGATAGCCCTGTTCTGATTCGGAAACAGCGATCTTTGTGGTTCTTGTCATCAGATCATCGATGATCGCTTTTGCTTTGGAGATCGGGATCG
This sequence comes from Pilosibacter rotomagensis, assembly GCF_045062245.2. Taxonomy (NCBI): domain Bacteria; kingdom Bacillati; phylum Bacillota; class Clostridia; order Eubacteriales; family Clostridiaceae; genus Pilosibacter; species Pilosibacter rotomagensis. The sequence goes on from NZ_CM170323.1 coordinate 3,054,434, forward strand.
CATAGCCGACGCCCTCAACACTTGTATCTGCATACTTTGCTTCATTGATACCGATGACCTCACCTTTGGAGTTTAAAAGAGCTCCGCCGCTGTTGCCCGGGTTGATGGCTGCATCTGTCTGGATCACGGTCTTTGTGGTATCGTCAACTTTGATCTCTCTGTTTAATGCACTGACATGTCCGACTGTGACGCTCTGGCCAAGTCCAAGTGCATTGCCGATCGCGATCACGCCCTGGCCCATCTTTAAGGAGTCGGAATCACCGAGTGTTGCCGCTTTGATCTTGCTCTTTGTGTCAGCGGAGATGCTGTCGAGCGGAACAGCGATCACTGCGAGGTCTGCCTCAGAATCGGTTCCCTTGATCGCTGCATCTGCGGTACTCTCATCTGCGAATGTGACCGTAAGACCTTCGGTGTCGCTGACAACGTGGTTGTTTGTGACGATCAGAAGCTCTGAGTCATTCTGTCCGACGATGATGCCGGAACCGCTGCTCGGAACTTCGTAAGTCTGGGACGGTCCGAACCAGCTGTTGCTCTGGTAGAGCTGGGTATTCGTGATCGATACAACGGACGGAAGTGTCGCATCCACGATCGCGGATACATCCTCAATAACAACACCGTTGCTGGATGATGTGGAGGTGTTCGCCGCCGGGACCTGGGAAGTCTGACCGATCGTCTCGCTGGAAGCGCTCGCCTGGGAACTCTGGTACGGGAACAGGGTGTTCGCCGCACGGTTGACTCCGTACATCGTACCTCCGGAGACAACACCGAAGAGAAGTGCCGCCGCTGTGACGAGAGCCGCTGTCTTCATATGCTGGTTCTTCTTCGGAGCATGGTGGCTGTTTCCGTTCTGATTCGGATTCTGTCCATGTCCCTGGTAGTAATCATACTGCTGATACGGGTTTGTGTACTGGTTCTGGTTTCCGTAATACTGCTGATGCTGCTGTCCGCCGTAGTAGGAACCGTTCTGGTTCTGATTCTGGGCATTTCCGTTATATGGCTGACCGCTCTGAGCACCGCCGAGTCTTCCGTAGATCTGTCTTCCGGTGTGTTCGCTCTGTCCCTGGGACTGCTGTGCATCCTGCGGGCGGTTCTGCGGCTGCTGTGCGTTCTGAGCGTTCTGCGCATTTACCGGCTCCCCGCCGTCCTTCTTTTCATTTTCATTGTTCATTTCGTTCCATTTATTTTCATCATACATAACAGGTATCTCCTTTCTGTAACGAGTGATATTTCTGATCATTTCTTCTGCATCCGGATCAGCCTTTCTTCGGAAAACCTGTCTGCCAGATGCTTTCAGATCTTGTCTTTCGTATTTAAGGGATCTCTTTTTTCCTTCCCCTCAACTACATGACATAGTGTACCAGTGAATTGTGATGAAAGTGTGATGAATCATGGATAGTTCTGTGAAATGGAATCACATTTCTGTACACAGTGTCTTTTCGTTTAACCGGACGTTCTATAGGAATTTCCTATGAAACAGGAAATCCCGGGCTATATGAGGAGATCAGCCATTCCTCATACAGCCCGGGATTTCATATGAATGTTTTTTTTAACAATACAGGATCTATTTTGCAAGGATCGCAGTCAGTCCGAAGTAGATCAGGACGATCACGCCAAGGACGATACGGTAATATCCGAAGAACTTGAAGTCATGTTTCTTGACATATCCAAGTAAAAACTGGATCGAATACATGGAAACGATGAACGCGATCACCATCGCTGCCACCATGAAGAAGAGTTCCATCGCGGAGAATGCGAGTCCGTAGTGAACAATCTTTAAGAGGCTGGCGCCGAACATGACCGGAATTCCAAGGAAGAAGGTGAACTCGGATGCTACTGTTCTGGAGCAGCCGAGCATCATCGCGCCGAGGATCGTCGCGCCGGATCGCGATGTACCCGGGACCAGGGCGAGAAGCTGGAATAAACCGATATAGAAGGCGGTCTGGTAGCTGATCTGGGAGACCTTCTTTACCCGCGCCTCCGCATACTGATTGTGGTTCTCAAATGCGATGAAGATCACACCGTAGATGATCAGCATTGCCGCTACGACATACGGATTGTAGAGGTACTTATCCAGAACATCATCAAACAGGATTCCGATGACAGCCGCCGGGAGACACGCGATCACGATCTTGAACCATAAGTGCCAGGTTGCACGTTTCTGTGCCGATTTCTTTCCCGGATCAAACGGGTTCAGCCGTCTGAAATACAGGACCAGGACGGCCAGGATCGCACCTAACTGGATCACAACGCGGAACACGTTCATAAAGTCCTCAGAGACGTTGAGGTGGACGATATTTTCCACCAGGATCAGGTGTCCGGTACTGCTGATCGGAAGCCATTCGGTGAAACCTTCTACGACACCGAATACGATGATCTTCAGAAATTCAATAAAATTACTCATATTCACTCCTATGCTTTATATTTTGAATATAGCGTGCGGTCTTCTTGTTTTCATTGTCATGAAAACAAGAAGCTTCGGGCATCCGCCCTATGTCAACAGGTTCAAAAAAATGCTTCTGCAAGCAAGCTTGCGGCGCATTTTTCCGAACCCGCTGACGCACGCCAGATTGCTAGTTGGCGTTTTCGATCTGCCAGTCGATCGGCTCCAGGCCGTGTTCTTTTAAGAACTTATTTGTCTTGCTGAACGGACGGCTGCCGAAAAATCCGCGGTAGGCGGACAGCGGGCTCGGGTGCGGTGACTCGAGGATCAGGTGCTTCGGGTTCGTCAGCATCGGTTTTTTCATCTGCGCCGGGCGTCCCCAGAGGATGAACACCATCGGGCGGTCCTGTTCATTTAAGATGCGAATCGCGGCGTCCGTGAATTCCTCCCAGCCGATATTCTTGTGGGAGTTTGCCGCATGGGCGCGGACTGTGAGGACCGTGTTCAGGAGCATGACGCCCTGGTCGGCCCACTTCTTTAAATACCCGTTATTCGGGATATAACAGCCGCAGTCCTCATGAAGCTCTTTATAAATGTTTATGAGAGACGGCGGGATCTCCACCGACGGCTTCACGGAGAAGCTCAGCCCGTGGGCCTGCCCCGGCTCATGGTACGGGTCCTGTCCCAGGATCACGACTTTTACTTTGGCGAGAGGCGTGAACGCGAACGCGTTGAAGATGTCATCCGGCGCCGGGTAGACCTCCTTTGTCTCGTACTCGTTCTTTACGGTCTCATACAATTTTCTGTAATACGGCTTTTTGAATTCCCCGCTCATCGGGGCTAACCAGTCATTTGCGATCGCAGCCATATTTCCTCCTTGTAGTATTGATACATCAGTCGAAAAACTCTTCCGCAAATTTCACGGATGATTCCGCCACCGGACATGATTTTCCGGCCAGTTCTTCCGGAACCTGCGAAAAGATCTTATGGACACGGAACAGATACGCCTTATTGTTTAACATCGCCGTCTTCTCAAACGGCCAGCGGATCAGGGACGGATCTTTATAATTCTCCCCGAGCTCCAGAAGCACCGTATTCCTGTTTAAGGTGCAGGAAAGCCACAGCGTGTACGATTTCCAGTTTTCTTCCGTAAAGGATACGCTGTGCGGGACCGCGATATGTCCGGCATCAAACGGGAGTCTTTTTGCGTCCTCGTCTGCCAGGGACGTGATCATATAGTAGTCTTTTCCATCCAGAAACTTCTTTAATTGTTCAGCCGCATGGAGGATTTCCTCTTCCTCCGCGCCTTCTTTCTTCTTCCATTCAGAGCCGATCCCGACAAGGATCTTCTCCGCGGATCCCAGTTTTTCCCTCAGGATCTTCTCTGCTTCTGTCTTTTCCAAATGTTTCCTCCAATATCTGGCAGAAACTGCGCTCCGCCGGACCGGCACTTCTTTTTCGCGCTGTATTTCTATTTTCTGCCATTTTTTGTCGACCGTTACCATCATAACATAAATAGGTTCTTGATTCAACTGATCCATTTTTCTCTTTATTTTTAATTTTCTTAAATTTTTCTGTCCATACCGGAGCCCGATCCGTAAATTTCTCCGCACAAAGTCGCATGTCCGAAATTCCGTCTGCATTTTTCAAAGAGATTCCCGATCCGCTTTCACTTCCTGCCCATAACAAAATGTATATTTTTCTTCTGTCTTTCCCATACTTTTCATATATACGGATCAGCCTGATCCATGACGGATTTTTTATCATCCGTCACACGGAAGCTGACCTGTAAAACCTTCTTAATAGAAAGGATGATCACAATGGAAGAACACACAGTCGATCTGCTCCGGGAATGCGATTCCGGATGCGCGATGGCGGCGGAGAGTCTGGAACAGATCCGGGATTTTGTTTCCGATCAGGGATTATGGAATGAGATCACTGCGAGCTATGAAAAGCACCAGGATCTCGATCTGAGGATCAAAAAGACATTGCGTGCCATGGAAGAACAGGGAAAAGAGCCGGGCAAAATGGCATCCGCCTGGTCCTGGATGTCCACAGAAATGAGGATGATGGCAAAAGGCGGAGACAAAGAAGCCGCCAGTATTGTCACTGACGGCTGTAATATGGGGATCAAGACCATATGCGGTTATAAAAATCAGTATTCCGGTGCCTCAAAGGCCGCCATGGAACTCGCGGACGAGCTCACCGGGATGGAAGAAAATCTCAGAAATCATATGAAGAAATTTCTTTGACTCACTTAGCCTGTGACATAAGGCCGCCGCAATCATGATAAGGCCGGTTCCTACCAAAAATTTGCTTTTCATGATAGCCTTTTTTTATGTTTTCTTTTCTGTAAAAAGGGAGATCGCATAGTATCTCAAATATGCGATCTCCCTCTCTGCATTTTATTTATTTCTCGCGTTTCTTCAATGACCGACCCGCAAAAATCAGTGCGCCGCCAGCCATCATCAACAACCATACCGGCCACCAGGTTTGTCCTGTCTGCGGAAGCTTTGTTTCATCTGTTTCTACCGTCTCAGAGGTAGACTCGTTATTTTCCCCCGTAGTACCCGGAAGATTGGTCTCATCCGTGCCTCCTGCTGTCTGATCTGTCTCCGTTGTATTCGTCGATGTAGTGGTATTTGTAGTTACCGTCTGATTCTTTCTCGTTGTTGTTGAAGAACCAGAGTCATCAGAATCATCGGAGGAATCCGATCGGTTCGCGTTGCTCGGTGATTTAACCGGAGTTCCCGGATTCGATGGATCCGGTTTCGGATCAACCGGCTGATCTGTGGATCCAGAGCCGCCTTTTTCATACAGCAGCGCGAACGGCGAAAATGAATGTGTCGTAAAAGTGATAAACTCCTTTCCAGCAATCACAATTTTTTCACATGAAATCTCGGTTGGTGGATTCTGTCTCAACTGCTCACCTGTATCCACGTTGCTTTCACGATGAAGCGTCTCAAAATGGATGATCCGAAATTCCGAATCTCTGGACGCGTCTTTCGGTACTGGCCAGTAGACATTCATTTTCTGTCCCTCTGCCATTGTCACATACGCGTCTCCATTATGGGTGTCCACTAGATCAAGGTATTTGAAAATATACGAAAATCTTCCATCTGTATTGACGTTCTTATCAAGATACTCTGCCAGGGAACCATCGCCCAGACTCTGATCCACCAGTAGGCGAACGCCGGACGGATCTGTCACTTTGACATTTCCCTTATTAATAAAGTACATCGTATCTGGCTGTGCGGCACTTGCGAGAATCCGCTCAGGAGCATCGAGCTCGAGCTTCGGTCCTCCATATGTCACGTCAGAAAACTTTTCTTCCACATTCCCTCGAACTTTTAAATTTCCAGTTCCCGCACGTACCGTCCGCGTGAGTGTCTTATTTCCCACTTTGATCTTTGCGCGGATAAGAGACGCATTCAGGTTAACGGAATAAATATCTACCTTGTAGTCGCGGAATGTATCATTTTCCTTGACCGGGAAATCAGAGCTGACAATGACAGATCCATCCGGTGCCATAAATTTCAGACCGACCGGAATGGTCTCATCCGTGCCGTTTACCTTACCTGGAAGGATCCGATAAATCCGGTGCTCTGTTCCATTCAGCGTTGAGGAGCTGTGTTCCTCATCTCCATAAAGCTTCAGATTCCATACTATTGTCGTTCCATTTCCATCATCGTAGGTCAGTTCGATATGATCGCTCACATCACTGCCCGCTCCCTCATCCTGAAGAGCCTGACTGATGTTTGCCGGAAGAGTCAGGTAATATCCCATCTCAGGCAGATCATTGGAAGCAAATTGGTTATCCGATCCGATTACGCCTTTGTATCCATTGCCGCCAACATAGACCGTAATATCCATCGGTGTGATCGTGATCGCGTATGCGGAATCCGGATCTTCTTTCCACTCTCCATAAAGAACCGTATCTGTGCTCAATGTCGTTCCATCCACATATTTCTGAGTGAGTTCCTGATCCAGATACCAGCCATCAAATTTATATCCCTCTTCTGATTCCTCCTGCGATTTTGCCGTATATGCGCTGTTAACGCGAACCGCATCATCCACTGGAGGCTTTGCGTCAGACGGCGTGCATGTTCCTACCCACTCATAATGGATTCTTATCCCTGGAATATATGTCATCCAGTCCGTTTCATGCTGGCTTTCTCCTATCGCCAGCCCTGAATGCATTTTTTTACTTGGAACAAAGATTCTGTCGAGATCAGCCGTTTTCGCTGCCTCCGCTCCACCGGCTTCATTTGTATATAATACTAATTTTGTACCAATTGCGCTGAGGTTCTCGACATGATCTTCCTCACTCGTAATCATGATTGGTGCTTCACTGGTTGTTCCTGTATATTCCGATATCATCTTTATATAATGATCCGTCGGAAGATACACATCATTGTCGGAAGCGACCTGTGCGGAATCTCCCATTTCAAAAAAGCCGTTTACATATATTCCATCACCCGTAGTATTTTTCTGATCGCCCGGATTATTGCCAGATACATCGCCGCCTGTCATGGTAAATGTACAATTTGGGGAGATATATGCGCCCCCGGCATTTTCTGCTTTATTTTTCTGACAGGAACCGCCTGTCTGACGTAGCTGTGACCCACGCCAGATATAATAGCCTCCACCTGTACCGCTCGCCTGGTTTTGGGAAATTGTACCGCCTTTTATGAAAAGTTCGGTATTATCTTGTACCATGATTCCACCACCAAAGGCTGCCTTATTTTCTGAAAGCAGACCATCTGAGATCTCGCCGGTTCCCTTCATACTGTACATAAAAATCCCACCGCCAAAGTCTGATACTTTATTTCCTATCAGCTTTCCACCATTCATACGGAATTTTGTACTATTGAAAAACATCGCAAGCGCTCCACCGCTTCCGTCTGTCACCTCATTATCCGCAATTATGCCGTTATTGATTTCAACCGAAACCTCCGGACTATTGTTTCCTGACTGGGGGAACGTTACAAGACCGCCGCCATAGGTTTGAGCCACATTTTCTGAAATCTCGCCACCATTCATAACAAACGAAGCCGGTAATGAAGTAAGCAGCTGATTGTGATTTTCACCTACTCCTGACATATCCTGCCAGTCCGCAAGATAAATTCCTCCGCCATAGCCGAACTGGCTGCCTATCGTGTAGGTTTTGTTTTTCTCAATGGAACCCCCATTCATGACCATTGAGGATCCAATAACCGCTACACCACCACCGCGGTTCGCCGTGTTTCCAGTGATCAGACCACCGTTCATCGTGAATGTACTATTATTTGCGATTGTCACTGCTCCACCATAATGCACGTTATGGTTGGTATTGTTTTGAATAACCGCACCATCATTCATCGTCATATTGAATCCATTGATTCCGAATACAGCTGTTCCCATCATCTGGGCATTATTGTTTTCCAGGATCGCGCCATCATTCAGTGTCAGGCTTCCTCCATGAAATGCCTGAATGATCGAATCTCCTGTTTCGCTCTCGTCCGGATTCTTAATGGTGTTCTCCGCATCGATCACGATATTGCTGAGCGTAAGATTTGAGTTCTCACCCTTCAGGTCGATCATATAGCTTATAAATCCGTAACGGTTCAATGTTTTTCCGTCCAGATCCCATTCTTCTGTTCCGTCTATCACATAATTTCCACAGAGATATACATGTTCAAATGAGTTTTCTTCCATCAAGCTCTTAGCCTGCTCAAACGTTTTGACTGCGTTTTCCCTGTCTAGTCCCGTGTTTCCATCATCGCCATCTGACTGGGATAAATAAATACCATCGGGCAAATCAGCCTTCTGTTTGGTCTTTTTTGTGGCAAAAAGAGCTGGGTTAGAAGCGCTTGCTATGTGTTCTTTGTCATCCAACGGGTATTTCTGTATATCAGATGCCTCTGAATCTGTTGCCTTTATCGGCAGTATCTCTTCTGTTTCATCTGTAGTAGTCGTTCTAGTATTTTGCAATACCCCCCCCAGGGTATCTTTTGCGTATGAAAATGGACTTGCCGAGGCCATGATCATACTAATTGCCAATACCAACGATAAGCATCGTTGTTTCATGTGCAGTCTCTCCTTCTTTTTATTTGCAAATCAGTATTATATTCTCTTATCTTGTGTGGTCATGCCAAAGTAAGTCCTTATAACTTCCGCTTGATTTAAGAATTTTTACAATTTACATACGGGGTATATTATAGCACTAATTTTTACCAAAACAAGTTATTTGAATATTTTCTAAAATTTATAAACTAAATATACCACCTTTATTACATCCAAAATCGGCCCCGGTATTTTTTCTGAAAAGCGCAAAAAAGAGCACACTTTTACATGTACTCTTTTTGCTACGTTTTTCTATCTTCCGGCCGGTGCCCCGCCACCGCCGGAAGCTCCGGCGGATGCGCCGGTCTCAACACCGGCCACCTGCCATACATAGGACTCGTAGGCGGAGACGAGATTCAGTTTTGCCGTATTCATCGCTGCCTCGCCGGAGAGCCATGCGGATTCACCGGAAAGATAGGCGTTCTTTGAGAGCATGCCTGCTGCCTGCTTCTTCTGCACCGTATCCCATGCCTGTTTTGCGGCGGAATAGGCGCTCTCCGCTGCCTCATACTGGGATACGGCATTCTGGAGATTCTCGTATGTGGATCTCAGGCTGATCTCCGCGTTCTGGGATGCCTCGCTGATCCGCTGCTTTCTGAGCTCCCGGTTATCCGTTCCGGTGACCTTTGATTTCATCTCGCTGACCCAGGTGGGATCGTTGCTGATGGCTGTCTGAAGGTCATTCTCCACAGAAACTGCACGGATCGCCGTCATATCCGGATCCGGGACTGTGCCGATCTCCACATCGGTACGCCCGGAAAGTCCGAGCAGCGTCAGAAGACTTTCCTTCAATTCACTCTGCTGCTCTTTCAGGGATGCCAGGGAGTTCTGCTGCCGTTCCAGGCTGCTCTTCTCCGACTCCAGCTCCGTATCCTTGATGAGACCAGCCGACCGTTTCTTCACCGCCGCGTCGTAGGAACTCTGCGCCGCCTCCACATTTTTTTCCATCGCCGCCACATTGGCTGCCATCTGGTTGTAGGAGTTCATCAGGTTCTGTGCCGATGCCGCCAGGGTATCCGCCAGATCCTCCATGGTCTTCTCCTGACTTGCGGAATTCATTCGGTTGATCGTAGACTGCACCTGCGCCATGGAAGTGCGGATATTCTTCGCGTTATTCTCGTAGAGTGCCTGCATTTCTGTATCGCCGTCATCCTTATAGGAGTCCGCCATCTTTTTCAGGTAGTTGTACTCTTCCTTTAACGTCTCGTGCATCTTTTCATAGGGCGCACTCTGGCGGTTCTGGCTGTCCTGACTCTGCAGATAGGAAAAGTTTCCCGCTTTGATCAATTCCCGCAGATCGCTGTACTCGATCTTCGTGATCTGGCTTGAATCTACGGAATCGGATTCCGCTGCGTAAGATATGATTTTGCAGGATGAGAACGCTCCGGCAATCAATCCATGCATATTTCCGAGGATACTGTCCGCGTTGTTCCCACCTCCGGCTGCCGCGAAAATTGCCGCGCCGAATAGCAGACCGCCCATCCATTTTTTATATGTTTTCATTCTTTCACCTCACATCAACTCATTCCCAAACTACATTCCATGCCATTTTGCGTTTTTCTGCTGTGACAGGAATCATTCCCGGCAAAAAGGAACTTATGACGCCGACGCCAGTCCTGCCACAGCCCAGTCATATGTGACCTTCGCGGTGAGAAAGCTTAACCTTGCAGATTCCATGGAAGTTTTCGCAGAAAGGCAGGCAGATTCCTGCTTTGCGTATGTCTTCTTTGTGATGGTTCCGGCGGAGAGTCTTAGCTCTGCTGCTGCCCGTTCCTTCTCCGCAAGCTCATAGTTCGTCTTCGCCTGTTCGTAACTGTCCTTTGCGAGTACCAGGCTGTTGTAGGCGTTCTTCACGTTTGTGGAAACCGTGTCTTTCTGATTCGACAGTGTGCTTGTATAAGTCGCTCTGTTGTTCTCCGACTGGGAGTTCGCAAGTCTGCGCTCCGTAATTTTAATGCTGTAGTTGTTCGCAATAGCTGTCTGGATATCTGAATCCACATTAATGGAGGAAACTGCGGAGGTGTCCACATCCGGCAGACTTCCGATCTCCACGGAATCATTGTAGTTCCAGCCTGACATGATAATGAGCTGCTGTCTCGTCTGCTCTAAACTGCTCTTCGCGGCTTGCAGGGACGCCTTCACATTTGTAACCGCCTCCGCCGCGTTGTCGACCTCCGACTGCAGGGTCATTCCCGCGGATTTTCTCGTCTGCGCCTGGGTGTATGTGGTCTCCGCCTGGGTCACTGCATCCTCTAAGGTATCCAGGGATGCCTTCCCACTATAATAGGAGATCATCAGCTTCTGTGCCTGCTGCACGATGCTTTTCTCCGCCTGTTCATATCCAAGGCGCTTTATCTCACCGTCATCCACGTTGTTATCTCCCTGCTCCGTCAGGTTATCCACGGAGATCTCGCTGTTTAACGCCTGGGAGATCTGTCCCGCGTAGTTTGCGCTGTCATCGTCCGGGTAGCTGATCCGCTCGGATACCTCGCTTGCGGAATCATAATACTCCTTTGCGATATCCGTGCTGGTCTTTCCCTTATATTTCTGGTAGTCCAGCTCATTCTGGCGGACTGTCGTGTTGTACTCGTGGATCAAGTCCGCAATCTCCCCGTATTCCAGCTTGTTATCCTGGAGAGACGCCCATTTTTCCGCTGTATATGCAAATTCCGGGCTGGTCGCGAACGCCTGGAGCGGCGTCACACTCATCATAAGTGCCATAGCGAACAAGCCTGCAATCTTCCATTTCTTCATGCTGATATCCATTCCTTTCTGCGGCAGATACAGGTCCGCCCTGGGGATAAATTCCCCCAGGGTGTTCCCAAAACCTTTTTATCCTTTTAAACCTTTTTTAATGAAACCTTTAAATTTAATCCTTAATTTAATCCTTTTTTATGACCTTTTATTTTAAACCCCAATTTAAATATCCAGTACCTTTCTCTCCTTCTTGCCATTCATGATCGCATAGTAAACAGGAAGAATGAACAGCGCGACAAGAATACCAGCCGTCAGACCGCCAATGTTTACGATCGCGAGACCTTTTGTCGTCGATGCGCTGCTTCCCGTGGAAAGTACCATCGGGATCATGGAGAGGATCGTCGTCGAGCTCGTCATCAGGATCGGGCGGAGACGCGTCGCACCCGCTTCGACAAGCGCTGTCCTGAGGTCCATCGTCATCCGGTACTGGTTGACTGTATCCACATAGAGGATACCGTTGTTTACGACGGTACCGATGAGGATCAGGAATCCCAGGATGGAAGTCATACTGATCGTCGTTCCGGTAAGTTTTAAGAGTCCGAAGGAACCGACAAGGCTGAACGGGATCGTCGTCATGACCATGAAGGAGAACTTCGGTGACTCGAACTGCGCCGCCATGACCACGAATACCAGGAATACTGCGACTGCGATCGCCTGATACAGGGCGGAGAACTCTTCCGCCATCATCCGGTTCATGGAGTTTGTTCCGATCGTCACGCCGTTCGGAAGATTCGGCTGTACGACCTCGCTGTCGATCAGATTCTTGACATTCTGACCGGTATAATCGGCCGTGATCGTAACCTCGTAAGACTTATCCGTCTTGGAGATCGAGGACGGGTTATCCTTGAACACGACATCCGCCACGTCGGAGAGTGCGACACTTCCGCCGCTTCCCGTCGTGATCAGCATGTTCTTCACCTGCTCGACCGTCCGGTACATGCCGTCTGGATACTCAGCCTTGACGCTGACCTCATTTCCGTCGATCGTCAGGGTCGCGATCTCGGTGCCATCGAGCATCGTCTTTACCTGCTGTCCGATGGATGCCGCCGTCAGTCCCTCCGCGGACGCTGCAACCTGATCGACATTGATCGATACGACCGGGGCCGTGTTCTCCACGTCGGAGTGGACATTCTTCACATCATCGCGGGCAACCATCTCATTTACGATCTTGTCGGCGGTATCTTTTACCGTATCGTAATCGGAACCGTTTAAAATGACCTCATATCCGCGGCTCCGTCCCATGAAACTCATGGACGAGGACGCCTCGACTTCGATCGTACAGTTTTCAAGACCGGACATTTCGTCCTCCCACTGGGAAACGATCTCATCCGTGCTCATCTTCCGGTCATCTTTTAAGTAGGCGCTGACCGTACCGCTGCTGCCGTTATAGCGGAGCATGTAGGAATCCACGTCCTCATGGCTGCTCACGATCGATTCCACCTGATTTAAAATATCATCCGCCTTCTCATCGAGAAGTCCCGGTCTCGTCGTGATCGTCACGGAGATCGTTCCGTTGTCATCCGCCGTCATGAGCTCGCTCTGCATTCCGCTCGCGAGGAACAAGGTCAGGACGACAAGTCCGACAGAGCCTAACATGACGATCGCCTTGTGCTTTAATACTGTCGGAAGCACATGTCTGTAAAGTGCCTGCAACAGTTTCATCAGACCGGAAAGCGGCGCTTTTTCCCGCTCCTTCGGCTTATATAACATGTACGTCAACGGAACGACCGTGACCGCGGAGAGCAGGGATGCACTCATACAGAATACGATCGTCCAGCCGAGCGGGGTAAACATCTGTCCACTCATGCCGTTTAAAGTCGTCAGCGGGATAAATACGACGCAGGTCGTGAGAGTCGATCCGAGGACGGACATGGCAACGAGTCCGGAACCTTCCAGAGCCGCCTTCGCGTACTCCACAAAGCCTTTTTCGTCCATTTTGTCCATCGCACGGAAACAGCTCTCGAGGACAACGATCGAGTTATCGACCATCATGCCGACGCCGAGGACCAGGGCGCTCATCGTGATGACGTTTAAGGAGAATCCCACTCGCGTCATCAGGATCAGGGACACCAGGATGGAGGTCGGGATCGAGCTTCCGACGATCAGGGATGCCTTGATATCACCGAAGAACAGCCAGATGATGACCATCGAGATCACGACCGCAAGGACCATCGTCTGCGCAACGTCCATGAGGGATGACTTGATGCTGTCGGCGCTGTCGCGGGCGATCTCGATGTGAAGCCCGGAATCTGCCGCTTCCAGGGATTCAACCGCCGATTTTACATCGGAAGAAAGTTTCATTGCGGAGCTGTCCTGCTTCTTGGATACGGAGAGGGAGATCGTCTCCTGTCCGTTGTAGCGGGACACGCCGCCCATCTGTTCTTCCGTCGTGTACACATCCGCGATATCTTCCAGATAGACGATCTTTCCGCTCTGGGTCGTGATCGGCACCTTCTTCAGGTCATCGAGCGTGTCTGCCTTTGCGGAGGTCGTTACGGAGAGGGAAAGATCACCGTACTGCGCGTCACCGGACGGGTAAGAGAGGTCCGCTGCCGCCATGGCACTCGTGATCTGGTTCACCGTCACCTTGTACTGCTTCATCTTTACCGGATCGAGCTCCACCTTCACGTACTCGGAGGAACCGCCCATGGATTCCACCTGAGCCACCGTGGAGAGCTGCTCGAACACCGGCGTGATGTTCTGGTTGACGTAATCGTAGAGATCTTCCTGCGTGTCGTGGGAGATGGAGAGCATGATGTCGTTTCCGCCGTTCATGTTCATCTCCATGACGCTCGTCGTACAGTCATCCGGGAGTCCCCGCATGCTGTTTAAGGATCTTGTCAGTTCGTTGTAGGCGTCATCCATGTCCGCGTCGTAATCATACTCCAGCATGATCATCGCATTTCCCTCGTTCGAGGTCGAGGACATGCTCTTTACGCCCTCCAGACGGCTGACCTGGTCCTCGATGGGCTTTGTCACAAGCTCATCCATGTCCTCCGGCGTCGCGCCCTGGTAGGAAGCACGGATGATGAGCATCGGCTGATCCGTGTCGGGCATCTGCTCCAGCGTCGCGCTGAACACCGAGGAGATACCGAAAACCAGGATACAGAGGAGTGCCAGGATCGTCGTGACCGGACGTTTTAATACATATCTCGTAAGTCCCATGATCAGCCCTCCTGCGCGGCACTGCTGCCGGCTGCGCTGTTATCATTTCCGGTCGGGGCATTCTGGCCACCCGCGCTCTCGCTGCTTCCCGCAAGCTGGATATCCGCTCCTTCATACAGGTTGTTGCTCCAGGTGCTCACGACGAGATCGTCCGCGGAAAGTCCGTCTGTGACCTCCACATAATCGTCATCGTTGATTCCGACCTCAATCGAAGCTTTCTTCGCCTTTCCGTCCTCATAGAGGTATACATACGCCTTTCCGCCGCTGTAATACACCGCATCCACCGGGATCGTCATGACATTCTCGGCTTTTCCGGTCGTGACCGTGAGCTTTACGGTACTTCCAGTCGCCGCATCATCTGCATCAGCGAGCTGCGCCTCGATCTTAAAAAGTCCCGTCGCATCATCGACCATCGTGTTGATCTCGTTGATCACGGCATCGTAGGTCTTTCCGCTCTTCTCGACCGTCAGCGTATCGCCGACTGAGAGGTTTTCCAGCATTCTCTGGGTGACATAAAATGTCACCTTCTTCTCTCCTTCCCCGGAGATCACACAGAGTTCCCCGTTCATGTTCGCCCGGTCATAGACCTCCGCGCTGCAGCTCTCCACCTTTCCGGAGATCGGAGCCGTCACACTGCTGTAACCGACCTGCTGGTCGTAGGCGGTCTTTGCCGAATTATACTGGAGCTGCGCGGTCTTTACGGAATTTGTATACTGCTCATATTCCTGATCCGAGAGGTCGCCGCCATCATAAAGGATCTGCATTCTCGCGAGGTCGCTCTGCGCTTTCTGGAGATTGACCGTCGCAGAATCCACGGAGTTCTTCGCCGTATCGACCTGCTCCGTGTCGATCGTAAAGAGCACCTGGCCTTTCGTCACGGTATCGCCCGCCTTGACATTGACCGCCGTGATGTCCCCGGATGCCTTCGCGTAGACATGGACCACATCATCCGGCTCCACAGTCCCGGTGAGCTCCGTTGTCAGGTAGATGTTTCCCGTCTCCGGCTCCTCGGCGCGGACCACGGTCGTCTGGGTCTGCTGTTCCATCTCGCCCATTCCGCCCGGTCCGCCTCCCGGACCACCGCCCATGCCCTGTTTATCACCGCCGGATGAACCTTTCATGGCCGTCACGCCGGCCGCTGCCGCAACGACAACGACACCAGCCGCCGCGCACAGGATGATGTTCTTTTTCTTCATGATGATCTGATACTCCCTTCTATCTCTCACTTTCCTGCAGTTCCTATAACATTCCTGTCAACTCCTGCACCACAGAATTTTCCTTAAAGTTTCATTCCATAAGCAGGAATTTGTTTCATTATCGCGTTTTACTATAAAAGTCAATTGTGAACACTTTGTGAGAAAAATTTCAGGAATTTGTGAGGACTTTGTGAGGAAGCTTTTCCGGATCGGAATTTTATGATATATCTTATTTAAGAGCATTTGCAGATTTTTAATATTAAGAAAGAAGGTTTACCGGCATGGCAAAACTTTTAATTGTGGACGATGATATCCGTCTGAGAAAACTCGTAAGAACCTACGGAGAAGTGGAACATTATGAGTGTGAGGAAGCCGCGGACGGACTTTCCGCACTCGAGAAATTACAGGATGCGGATTTTGACCTCGTCATCCTTGATGTCATGATGCCGGGACTCGACGGCTTTGAGACGTTAGAGCGGATCCGGAAAACAAGCGAGATCCCGGTCATCATGCTGACCGCCCGGAGCGAGGAATATGACAAGCTGACCGGCTTCGACCTCGGCGTGGACGACTACGTCTCAAAACCGTTCAGCCCGAAGGAATTGATGGCGCGGGTCGGCGCCGTCTTAAAACGTAACCGGAAGACTCCCGTCCGCAATTCCTTTACATACGGAGAACTCGAGATCCGGCCGGATTCCCGCATCGCCTCCGTCGCCGGGAAAGAGCTCGTCCTGGCTCCAAAGGAATTTGATCTGCTCTTAGAGCTTGCAAAAAATCCCGGTACCGTCCTGCGGCGCGACAAGCTCCTCCAGGATGTCTGGGGCTACAGCTACTTCGGGGACGGCCGCACCGTCGATACCCATGTAAAATCCGTCCGCGACCGCCTTGGTCCGTACCGCGCCATGATCCAGACCGTGTGGGGAGTCGGGTATAAGTTTGATCCGGACGTGAAGATTGAAAATCTGTAGCGGATCACGATTTTTTGAATCCGCTGTGCATTATGGATCCCGTTTTAACGGAAAAATGCGCAGACGGAATGACACGCACCGCACAATACACGAAACTCAATATCAGAGGCATAGAAAAGCAGCTGCCGGATTATATTATCAATTTATTTAATAAACATGAAAAATATATCAAATCAGAATAATCAAACAAAATCGTCATTTCACAGAGCACACAAAAAAAAAGCCCCCGGTCTAGTCTTCCAGCTCTGGGGCATGATGATGGGACTCGTTGCGCTCACCGCCGTCTTTATGTGGCTCGTCCAGGTCTTCCTGTTTGAGCACACCTACGCGGAGGCGGCGCTCTCGACCTCCCTGAAACAGATGCAGCCGATCATGAACGATCTGACTGACCGCGATCTCGCGGAGGATGACAAGCTCCTTCCGTTCCTCAGCCGCCTGATCGACGGAACGATCTTTCTCGCCGACGATGCGGGGGAACTCAATGAAATTTTCAGCTACGGCCATCTTCTCTTTGACGTGGAACAGGAGCCGGAGTACCATGTCTGGGAGTTTATCCGGGATACGGACGAATTTGCCAACGTCAGAAACCGTCTTTCCTACCAGAAAGTCTTAAACGGCGACCACGGAACGATTTCCATCCACATCGGCGTTCCGATTACCTACGCAGGGGAGGACGCCTATCTCCTGATCGAAAACATGATCCGGACTGACACCGTTTTTAACTACAACCGCTACCAGCTCATTCTCCTGACCATCCTCTTAACGATCGCCGCAGCCGTCCTCGCGGCCGTCTGCTCCCGGTATTTCACAAAGCCGATCTTCGCGATCAAGCACACGGTCGATCAGCTCGCCGCGAACGACTTTTCCGCCCGCGCCGATGTAAAACGTCATGATGAGCTCGGCGAACTCGCGGAATCGGTCGGACTTCTCGGCCAGGCACTCGCGAGAGTCGATGTCCTCAGGAAAGAAGTCATCGCGAATGTCTCCCATGAACTCCGCTCCCCGCTCTCCGTGATCTCCGGATATGCGGAGCTCGTCCGCGACATCCACTGGAAAGACGAGGACGCCAGAAATGAAGATCTCGACCTCATCATCGAGGAATCCAACCGGATGAGCGAGATGGTCAACGACATTCTCGACTACTCCCAGCTCCAGTCCGGCTATATCCGGCTCCATCCGGAATTCTTTGACCTTGCGGGACTCGCGGAATCCGAGACTTCGCACTGCGCCGCAGCCGCCGAAACCTACGGGATCCGGATCCATTTTGAGTCAGATCCTGAGTCTGTATTCATCACGGCAGATCCGCTAAAGCTGAGTCAGGTTCTCCGGAATCTCCTCTACAACGCGATCAACCACACCCCGGAGGGCGAACTCATCACCGTCGCCCTGAAACAGACCGGAAAAACGGTCCGTCTCTCCGTCAAAAACCCCGGAACCCCGATCTCCAAAGAGGACCAGGAGATCATCTGGGAGCGCTACCAGCGAAGCCAGCACCAGAGCGGCCGCCGCATGGGAACCGGCATCGGTCTCTCGATCGTCAGCACGATTCTCGACGCCCACGGCATGAAGTACGGGGTATCGTCCGATGACACGGAAACCGTGTTCTGGTTTGATGTCACCGTTTCTGCCCCGCCCGAACCTTCTTTGCAGGCAGACAAAACCTGATTATATCACTACAGTCGCAAGGTCTCGCGCAAGAGCGGACTTTAGCTCGTTGTTCGCGTAAATCAAAAGTGCAGCTGACTCTCTTTGATGACCCTGAGCTATAATCAGAGCTATCAAAAATAAGTCAGCTGCACTTTTCTAACTTGCACAGAATGGCTGCTAATAAGTTTCCTTCTGTCTGTATTTTCCCATAAATATTTCTGCCAGATTTTATATTGTAGTTTTTAATTTTTCCGCTATCTTTTTATATTCCGGTGTCGGAACATGGTACTCCTCTCCCATGCGGACGACCTCGTAGACGAGTCCGTCGATCTCCGACTGTTTTCCGTCCATGACATCCCTCTGCATGGAAGTCGTGGATTCCGGAGCCAGGTGGGACAGGATCTCCAGGTTCACCTTCACATAATCTTTCTCAAACGGGACGCCCATCGCGTCCGCCAGCGCCATGATCTC
This sequence comes from Pilosibacter rotomagensis, assembly GCF_045062245.2. Classification (NCBI taxonomy): domain Bacteria; kingdom Bacillati; phylum Bacillota; class Clostridia; order Eubacteriales; family Clostridiaceae; genus Pilosibacter; species Pilosibacter rotomagensis. The sequence goes on from NZ_CM170323.1 coordinate 3,073,123, forward strand.
GCGGATCATCGCCTTGAATGTCTCGCGCTCCTCGCCCTCTCTCTGGAAATCGGCCGCCGTCGCATGATAATAGAGACCTGCTGCCCCGATCGGAGAGACGTAGGAGAATTTCTCCAGCGCATCCCGGCGGATGTTTTCAGAAAGTTCGCCGGAGATCCCGCTGTCGGAAAAGTCCTTTGCGATCTCCTTTAATTCTTCCCGGAACTCGCTTTTCTCCCGCACGCCGAATACGACCCGCAGGATCTTTCCATGCTGGACAAGGGCCCCCGGACCTTCGATATTCGCGGAGACATAGATACACCCGTCCGTCACGAGAAGCTCCGGAAGCTTCTTCTGCAGGCGGCTTCCTGTCCCGTAGATGTTGAGGATCGGGATCACAATTGTGCTCTTTTTTGCAATTTTCTGAACAAACGGAACTGTATTGTCAAGAGAGTATCCCTTCACGCACACGAGGATCACGTCCGGCTTCGCAGCTTCCCCGGCGGAGGCGATCATGCTCTCATAAGTCTCCATGTTCTCCGCCTTGACAGGGACTGTCTCCGTCGTTCCATCCCAGAGATGGCGGACAGTAAGTCCTTGCTCCTTCATCGCGGCAAGGTGGGCGTTTCTTGCGATCAGTGTCACGTCTTTTCCCGCCTTTGTCATGTAAAATCCAAGAATTCCTCCGGTACCGCCGGCACCGATGATGACGTATTTCATGATGATGTTCTCCTCTTCTGTTTCTTTTTCGTTTGCGTTGTGCAGATGACTACTTCGCCAGGCAATCTGCAGGCATTTTGTTTCTGCAATATACCTGCTTTCCTTTTCTTGTAATTTTATCAGTATTTTTCACTCCGGATTCCATGTAATTCTGCTGCATGATTGATGTAAACAAGTGCGCGCATCTGCGGAATCTGCAAAAATGCGCGCACAACTCTAAAATCTCAATTTTCCATATTTTGGAGGAAATCAGCACATAAGAATAGACTGTCTTTTTATCCCCCGTTTTTCACATTCTCTGACCGATATCAGTCTGCCTGATGCTCAACCTCGTACTTATGCTCTTCCTTGATCTTCTTCAAGGTCTCCGGCTCCCGGATCAGATCCAGGGCTGTGAATGCGAGCACCTTCGCTCCGAGCAGGATGGAATCAAGTCCCTTCTGGGAGCATGCCGCCGCAACCATCTCCTTGCTGTGACCCTTGATCGGCTCGTCGCTGATGTTGATCGTCGGCTGGATCGCCGGAACGACCTGGGAAACATTTCCGATGTCGGTGGAACCCATGAGGCGCTCCCCTGCCGGTTCCGCAGTCTCCCCGAACAGACTCAAATTCTTCGCATACACTGCATCGAAGGACGGAGTCGGAACCATGTTCTCAACCCAGTTCTGGTACGGCTTCATGCTGCCCTTTGCGCCCATTGCCATCGCGGAAGCTTCCACGATCCGCTCAACCTTCGCGTAGACGTCCTTCAGAGTGTCTGCTGCTGCCGCTCTCAGGTAGAACTTCGCCGCCGCATAATCCGGAACTGTGTTCGGCGCCTGACCGCCGTTTACGATGATCCCATGGATCCGCACATCATCACTCAGGTGCTGGCGAAGCGCATTGATGGAGTTGTATGTCTGGATCAGGGCATCCAGGGCATTGATCCCTTTTTCCGGTGCTGCTGCCGCGTGGGACGCTTTCCCCCAGAACTCGATATCGATCGGCACGCAGCCGAGTGTCTTCTCTGTCAGATGATGACCGACGCCCGGATGTGCGGAAAGAGCCGCATCGACGTCCTTAAAATATCCCTCACGGACGAAGCTTCCCTTCGCGCTTCCGTTCTCTCCGCCTTCCTCACCAGGTGTTCCGTAGAGACGGACCTCACCGCCGACCTCATCGATCACGCTTTTTAACGCAGCCGCCGCAAGAGAAGAAGTTGCGCCAAACAGGTTATGTCCGCAGCCATGTCCAAGTCCCACAAGAGCGTCATACTCTGCGAGGAACACCATGACCGGACCCGGTTTCCCTGATTTATAGCTCGCCGCAAATCCCGTTCTGTGACCGGCCGCCGGCATCTCCACCTCGAACCCGACACTCTTAATCTGATCTGCAAGGCGTTTGGAAGCGAAGAACTCATAATTGCTGACCTCCGGCTTCTCATGGATCTCCAGCGCGATCTGCTGGTATGTTTTTCCGTTTGCTTCTACATAATCCACAATTTTCTGCTGTAATTCATCCATTGTCCACAATCTCCTTTTCATTTATCTTCTGCGGTGTATAGGACGGATCATAGCCGTTCCGTCGCATAAATAAATCTGACGCTCTGTTCAGCTTCAGCAGTCACCACAATATTTTTTTAAGTTCTGGCAAAAACCCACTTGTCAGGTCTCTTAATGTGCATTATAGTTCTTTTTCTCTTTCTTTTCAATACACTCCGCACTAAAAAAAGCGCACCAGCCTCATCACGCAAGTAATGAGAATATAGTGCGCATTTTTTCTTCTCAGCCGCTAAGAAGCTTACTTTCCTTCTCTCACCGCATCAAATTCATCCTGAATCTCCTTCGACGGCTCACCGGTCGCAAGACTGACCGCGATCAGAACGACCATTGCAACGATAAACGCCGGAAGAAGCTCATACACATTCCATGCACCGCCTAACGGACGAACGCAGTATTTCCATACAAATACCATGACTCCGCCTGCGATCATACCAGCAAGCGCACCGTTCCTGTTGGAACGTTTCCAGAATAATGCCGCAAGAACGACAGGTCCAAACACTGCACCGAATCCAGCCCAAGCGAAGGACACGATTCCAAATACGGAGCTGTCAGGATTTCCCGCTAAAAATACTGCGATCACTGCGATAAAGAGAACCGTCGCCCGGGCAACATGGATCGTTCTCTTCTCAGTAAGGTTTACGCCGAACATCCCCTTTAACAGGTTCTCAGAAACAGCGGAGGATGCCGCAAGAAGCTGGGAATCTGCGGTGGACATCGTGCAGGCTAAGATTCCGGCAAGTGTGATTCCCGCACCCACGATCGCGAGGAATCCATGCTGGCTTAAGAGTGTCGCAACCTGAATGATGATCGTCTCAGAAGCGGAGCCCTTTAACTCTGCCATCACGCCATTCTTTGAGAGGCTGTAACCGACAACGCCGATAAAGATCGCAACTGCCATAGAGATTACGACCCATACCGTCGCGATCCGTCTGGAAAGTGATATATTCTCCTCGCTTTCCGTCGCCATAAAGCGGAGAAGCACATGCGGAACTCCAAAGTAACCAAGCCCCCAGGCAAGAGTAGAGACGGTTGTTATGGTTCCATAAGAGGAAGCGGTTCCTGCCTCGCTGTTATATGTAGCTGTTAATGATAAAAATCCCGGAAGTTCTCTCGCATTTGCAAGAACTGTGCTGACACCGCCGCTCATGGATACGCCAAAGCATACCACAAGGACAAGCGCGATCGTCATAACAATACTCTGGATCAGATCCGTAAAGCTCGCCGCCATGAATCCACCGAGTGCTGTGTAACCGACAATAACGACAGCACTGATCAGCATAGCCGCCGTATACGGAATTCCGAATAATGTGGAGAACAGTTTTCCACATGCCGCGAATCCGGACGCTGTATACGGGACAAAAAAGATAATAATAAAAATTGCGGAAATTCCCAATAACAGTTTCGAGTCATCGCGATACCTGTTTGCAAAGAAATCCGGCAGTGTGATCGAATTCGTCTTTGCGCTGTATCTCCTAATACGTTTCGCCACGATCAGCCAGTTTAAATAGGTACCGATGGCAAGTCCGATCGCAGTCCAGGATGCATCACAGATACCGCTGAGATAAGCCACTCCCGGCAGTCCCATCAGCAGCCAGCTGCTCATATCCGATGCCTCCGCACTCATTGCAGTCACAAAAGGACCTAATTTTCTTCCGCCAAGATAGAAATCACTGGAGTCATTATTTCCCTTAGAATAAAAGAAACCAATTGCCAGCATCATCACCAGATAGGCAATGATCACAAGAAAAACACCGATGATTGCTCCATTCATTTTTCATACTTCCTCTCATTTTAGTCTGCTATATTAGTTTAATAAAGCGTTAATGTAGTTTAGTATATCAGAAAATGGCCGGATTGCAAGTGTTTTCCAGGGATTTGTGTCCGAAAAAAGGTCGGCACATTTCCCGTGCCGACCTTTTCCTGTCTTTCTTCAATTTTCATGGGATCCTGATTTCGGTATCATTACCGCTTCTCATCCCAGCTTCCGTCCTCCCGGACAAACCAGCCGTCCGGTGTCATGCGGTTCGCGAACATGATTCCCTTTGTTCCGTCGGAAACCGGATTAAAGTAATACCACTTTCCGTCGATCTGGACCCAGCCGGTCTTCATTCCGGTGTTGGCATCCACGTAGAACCAGTTTCCGTAAACCGGATCAAAGATCCATCCGGTAGCCAGATAGCCATCTGTATCAAATGCCCACCAGTTTCCATCGATCTGAATCCACTCATAACTCTGAGCTGCAGAAGAATTGCCGGATCCGGAATTTACTGCTCCCGCTGCCTTCGGATAACTTCCGTCTGCGTAACGGAACCACCAGCCTGTGTTTGTCTGTATCCAGTGACTGTAGCCATCATTCAGGCTTCCGTTGTCATTCTTTAACATCTCTTCGGTAAGTGTCTTTCCGGAAACAATACCGGAATTTTCATTCACATAGCCTTTTTTCGCATCCTTCGCGGTTGCTCCCAGTCCCGGGTTGTTGGTTCCGGATTTCGGCATCTTGCTGTTCGCCGGTTTGGAAGTTTCCTCATAATCGTCACTGTCACTCTCCGGATAGCGTGCTGTCAGAACGCCATTCTTCCAGGTAATCGCATAGTTCTTTGCAGAAAGTCCGGACGGAACGATCTCATAAGTATACTCACGGCTTTCCACTGTGTAATCGCAGGTTACAACCAGCGTTCCTGTAAGAACAGCTTCCGTCTCGCCGTTTACAAATCCATCATAAACAACTGTATACTCCGGTGCTTTTGCTCCGAATACAACATTCTTATCCTCTGCAGTGATCACAAGCGGAGCCTGTGTGATCGCAAAGTCGTAGGAAACACTTCCCTCCGTGTAATTCTTTCCTTCCGAAACACTGTAAACCACACGGTACTCTCCCACATCGACCGGATCAGACGTTAAGACCTCATTCGTCTCCCGGTTCGTGATCACGCGGCTCATCGTACCGTCCCCGTCCGTTGCCGGAGTCAGATCCACAGCTTTTCCGTCATAGACACGAATTGTATACAGATTTGCGGAATCAGTGAAGACCGGGGTTCTGTGCTGTACTTTCAATGTACCCGGTACAATCTCTACCTTATAGTTCTTCAGACCATCTACCACTGCCTGAACCGCATACTCCCCGACATCATAGCCTTTTGTATATGCAGTCACAAATGATAAAACAGCATGCTGATTTTCAAGAGTTTCTTCTCCTACCATGCCCTTTACCGAATCAACAGTAAACTTCGGAGCTTCTTCCAGATAGGTTGTCTCCTGATCTGCTGTCACAACCTGAATCTCTTTCTGCGTGATCGTTACAATCGCGCTTCCTGTGTAAGGTTTGTAGTTCGGTGCTGTGATCCGATAGTAAACCGTATAAGTTCCGGCATCGATAAGTTCCGGTGCATCTGTTCCGGTATAAGTATCCAGCTCCAGTCCGTACTCTACCACCTCATCTTTTACAAGCTCATCCTGTACAGAAACCTCGATCACATGTGAATGACCATCATAGATTCCATCATATCCCTTCGCCGTGACGTTTTTCATCTCGGCTTCTGTGATTGCAAATTCATACGAAATTAAACCTGCCTGATAATTGGTTCCCTCTGCGACCGAATACGTAGCCTTATAGGTTCCCACATTGACCGGATCCGTTGTCAGAACATCACCCGTCTCTGTATTTTCAACGATATAACTTCTTGCACCGTCTCCATCTGTCGATGGTGTGAGATCCACAGAAGTTCCATCGTAGACTCTGCTTCCATCCAGATTTTCTTTTATCTCTCCGTTTTCTCCTTTATCACTATCCTCAGCAAGCACCCCCTGACAAATTTTTAACAGCATTTGCCGGTGTCATGCGCATTGCCTGTGCATTCATAATTCCTTCCATCCTCGCGAAGTCGGAAAGCTCATCCGCAAATGTTGTCAGACCGAACTACGCATTCTGTATACATAGAATTGCCGCCATTCCGATCGCGGCTGCTCTTTGAAGTCGTTTTCTCATACTGCCATCTCCTTTGTGTTGTCATCATAAGACTTTTTTCCTAATATATCGAACTTTTCACCAGCTCAAATATCAGACTTTATTCTACTATTTTTCATTTGCCAATCAATAGACTTGGAACGAATAGACTTGCAACAGGAACGAATAGTTGCTATCTGCTGTTCACAAATTCGATCTCCGAAATATTGAACAGGATGCAGCCGCAGTGCCCCGGAAAAGTCGGGAAGCATGTGACCTTCAGATTCACATCGATTTCCGGGCTGTAGTCGATGAGCTCCAGTTTCTCCCCGTAAAGGACGGCCCGTTCATAGCTTCGAAGCCATTTGGAATCCATATTGCTGAAAAGACTTCCGAATGAATTTCCGATCAGCCGGTCTAACGGCAGTTTTTCCAGCCTCGCAAGTTCCGGATTTCCATAGCGGAAGATCCAGTCAACTGCTCGTTTCTCCTCATCAAATACCATCTCGATATCCGTAAATGCGAATGGGAGTTGATCGAAACTGCGGTAATAGTCATGGTACTCATCATTCGTCATCGGGACCCCATGATTCTGAAATTCCCGGATCATGCCCTGCTGGACATTCCGGAGTGTTTTCATGATCTCCCCTTTCTTACGGGCCGTATACCCCAGAGATTCCCCATTACTGAGATTGATGGTATCCGTGACGTTGTGAATTGCCATGACAGCCACAAGGCAGCCGCGATGCACCCGCAAAAATCCGTCCCCGATCTTCTCCTCGATCTCCCCAAGCGTCATCGTCGTCCGATACACCTGGTCTCCCAGCACATGGATATTTGCGTATTTTCCATTCATCAGAACATATAAGATCGTACTCACTCTTAAAGCGATCGTTTTCCTCGCCGAGACGATCGTTATGTATCTTTCTTCTGGCATGAAACAGTTCCTCCGTAAGATTTTATATTTTATTGAAGCTTTTATATCTGAAATTATAAGTGGATTTCACAGCAGAATCAATTCTACCTGCACAAGATGTCGAAATTTGGATTTTTGAGATTCCCAAACACAGAAAGACATAAAAGGAGAAGTAAACAGATCGAATAGCAGAATGATGAGACAATCACTTCGCAATATATCAGCTTTATTTTGATATATTGCGAAGTATAATATCTAGATAAAGTCAGTGCTACGTAGCTCCCTGAAAAAGATGCACACTTTTATATTTCTTTTAGCAAAAATGCCATATAGAGTGGAAGTGTAAGTATCTGTTCCGCACGTCCAACATTATAGTCTCCAAGTTTGATTGCATGACTGACATGGTATTTTTCAGGATGATTCAGGATTGTTCTGGTGCTTTTTGTATTACCTGTAGATGCTTTTACCTCTACCAATGTGCATTCACCTTTATAACGGATCACAAAATCCACCTCAAGTCCACTGTCTTTATGGAAATAGTAAAGTTTTCTTCCCATTTTACTGAAAATATCAGCAATCAGATTTTCGAAAACTGCTCCTTTATAAGCATGAAGATTTCCTTGAAGAATATCGTATTGCGTACCATCCTCCAACATGCTGACAAACAGACCACAATCGCGCATATACACTTTAAATGTATTTTCTTCTGCATTTCCGTCTAAAGGCAGTTCCGTAATACTAAGATTATAACAGCGCACAATAATACCTGCATCCTCGATCCATTGCAAGCTTCCAGCATACTTTGAAGCGGTAGATCCCTTTTTGACAATTGAATACTGAAATTTCTTATTTTCTTTACTGAGTTGTTTAGGAATAGACTGAAAACATTCTTTGATCCTTGATTTATCTTTTTTTTCTGCGTATTTTATCATATCATCTTCATATGACCGAACAATATCTCGTTGAATCTGTAGAACTTCGTCCATCTGTTTTGTGCTTACAAATGTCTGTACCACATCCGGCATGCCGCCAACAACTGTATACTGCAAGAGCAACTGTTTCATACGCTTGTGCAATGCTTCCGGAACTGTTTTTTCATTCTGCAAACATGTTTTCAACAGTTCAATCACCGGAGTTTCAATTCCATTTGCCCACAGGAATTCTTCAAAATCCAGTGGATACATATCAATTACCGTTTCCGACCCAACTGGGACCGATTTTGGTTCTTTTCCATATCCTTTTACACCCAAAAGTGATCCCGTACCTATCACATCGTAACGCCCATCCATGCGAAAAAATTTCAAAGCTGTTCGAGCTTCTGGGCACTCCTGAATTTCATCCAGGACTAAAACAGTATTGCCACTTTCAAAGACTGCTTCCTTACCAAGTAAGGCCGAGAGCATCATAACAATCGTATCTACTTCCAGAGAGCCTGAGAATACAGCAACATAGTCTGGATTTTCAAAAAAATTCAAATACACAACATTTTTATAATTTTTCTTTGCGAAATCAAGAACAGAAAATGTTTTGCCACATTGCCTGCACCCCTTAATAATCAATGGTTTTCGATTTTCTGTGTTTTTCCAAGCGATTAATTTTTTTTCAATTTTTCTTTTCAGCATAATGATTTCACCTCTTTTCTATAGAGTACAACGGAATATTCATTTTTTCAAGGGAGTTATATAAGATATAACAAACTTTTTTAAACGACTTTTTGATAAAATATAAACTTTTTCAAGTGACTTTTTCGATAAAGTGCAAACTTTTTCAAGCAACTTTTTATAATAGACACCGCTGGTAAATGATTTTTTCACAAAAAAAGGACATCCACACTGGATATCCTTATAAAAAAGAGCACGAGGCATCGCAAACTCTTTTTCCACAAAAAAAGAGGATACCCACACTGGATATCCTCAAAAAGCGAGCACGAGACGGGATTCGAACCCGCGACCCTCGCCTTGGCAAGGCGATACTCCACCACTGAGCCACTCGTGCATAGGTAACATACCTTCAAAACCACATATTGAACATCAGCAACCTTCGAATCTTCACTTGACCTTCCTGGATAAGCCCTCGACCGATTAGTAACAGTCAGCTCCATACATTACTGCACTTCCACCTCTGCCCTATCTACCTCGTCGTCTTCAAGGGGTCTTACTTCTTTCGAATGGGATATCTCATCTTGAGGGGGGCTTCACGCTTAGATGCCTTCAGCGTTTATCCCTGCCAGACTTGGCTACCCGGCCATGAGCTTAGCAGCTCAACCGGTACACCAGCGGTCCGTCCATCCCGGTCCTCTCGTACTAAGGACAGCTCCTCTCAAATATCCTCCGCCTGCGCCGGATAGGGACCGAACTGTCTCACGACGTTCTGAACCCAGCTCGCGTACCGCTTTAATGGGCGAACAGCCCAACCCTTGGGACCTACTTCAGCCCCAGGATGCGATGAGCCGACATCGAGGTGCCAAACCACTCCGTCGATGTGAACTCTTGGGAGTGATAAGCCTGTTATCCCCAGGGTAGCTTTTATCCGTTGAGCGATGGCAATCCCACTTTCATACCACCGGATCACTAAGTCCTAGTTTCCTACCTGCTCGACCCGTCGGTCTCGCAGTCAAGCTCCCTTCTGCCTTTGCACTCTTCGAATGGTTTCCAACCATTCTGAGGGAACCTTTGAGCGCCTCCGATACCCTTTCGGAGGCGACCGCCCCAGTCAAACTCCCCACCTGACATTGTCCCCGATCCAGATCATGGACCATGGTTAGAAACCCAGTAACGCAAGGGTGGTATCCCAACAGCGGCTCATACGAAACCGGAGTTCCGTACTCGTAGCCTCCCACCTATCCTGTGCATGCATTACCGAATCCCAGTATCAAGCTGGAGTAAAGCTCCATGGGGTCTTTCCGTCCTGGCGCAGGTAACCAGCATCTTCACTGGTATTTCAATTTCACCGGGTGCATTGTCGAGACAGCGCTCAAATCATTACGCCTTTCGTGCGGGTCGGAACTTACCCGACAAGGAATTTCGCTACCTTAGGACCGTTATAGTTACGGCCGCCGTTTACTGGGGCTTCAATTCAAAGCTTCGATTGCTCTAACCTCTCCTCTTAACCTTCCAGCACCGGGCAGGCGTCAGCCCATATACATCACCTTACGGTTTCGCATAGACCTGTGTTTTTGCTAAACAGTTGCTTGAGCCTATTCTCTGCGGCCAGATCTCTCTGGCACCCCTTATCCCGAAGTTACGGGGTCATTTTGCCGAGTTCCTTAACAATGCTTCTCCCGCCGGCCTTAGGATTCTCTCCTCATCCACCTGTGTCGGTTTACGGTACGGGCACATGATACACAATAGCGGCTTTTCTCGGCAGCTGGAATCGGATGCTTCCCTACTTGAGTTCGGTCCGCGTCACGCCTTTGGCTTGTCAGGCGGATTTGCCTGCCTGACACCTCCTACGCTTGCCCGGAGTTCTGTTCCCCGGTCATCTTATCCCTCTGCGTCCCCACAGTTCTGATATCATGTGGTACAGGAATCTAAACCTGTTGTCCATCAGCTACGCTTCTCAGCCTTGCCTTAGGCCCCGACTTACCCAGGGCAGATCAGCTTTACCCTGGAAACCTTAGATATTCGGCCTGGAGGATTCCCACCTCCATCTCGCTACTCATTCCGGCATTCTCTCTTCTTAAAAGTCCACAGCTCCTTATCGGTACTGCTTCGCCCCTTTAAGAATGCTCCTCTACCAATGACCTAAGTCATTCCTGAGCTTCGGTGTTGTGTTTCAGCCCCGGACATTTTCGGCGCAGGACCTCTCGACTAGTGAGCTATTACGCACTCTTTGAATGTGTGGCTGCTTCTGAGCCAACATCCTAGTTGTCTTTGAAATCCCACATCCTTTTCCACTTAACACACACTTTGGGACCTTAGCTGCAGGTCTGGGCTCTTTCCCTTTTGACGACCCAACTTATCTCGTGCCGTCTGACTCCCGTACATCATCTGTATGGCATTCGGAGTTTGATATTCTTCGGTAGGCTTTGACGCCCCCTAGGAAATTCAGTGCTCTACCTCCACCAGACTAATACGAGGCTAGCCCTAAAGCTATTTCGAGGAGAACCAGCTATCTCCGGGTTCGATTGGAATTTCTCCCCTATCCACACCTCATCGCCACCCTTTTCAACGGATGTGCGTTCGGTCCTCCACGAAATTTTACTTTCGCTTCAACCTGGACATGGATAGATCACCCGGTTTCGGGTCTGCACATGCTGACTTGACGCCCTATTCAGACTTGCTCTCGCTTCGGCTCCGCACCTAAAGTGCTTAACCTTGCCAGCATCCGCAACTCGCCGGACCGTTCTACAAAAAGTACGCGGTCGCACCTTAACGTGCTTCCACAGCTTGTAAACACAGGGTTTCAGGTTCTCTTTCACTCCCCTCCCGGGGTCCTTTTCACCTTTCCTTCACAGTACTATGCGCTATCGGTCACTAAGGAGTATTTAGCCTTGGGGGGTGGTCCCCCCGACTTCCTGCAAGGTTCCACGTGTCTCGCAGTACTCTGGATCCCACTAGCTCCCTTCTGGTTTCATGTACGGGACTTTCACCCTCTCTGGTCTGACTTCCCAGACTGTTCCATTACCATACAGGTCACATGTCGTGGTCCATAACCCCGGAATGCACGCATTCCGGTTTGGGCTCTTCCAATTTCGCTCGCCGCTACTTTCGGAATCGATGTTTCTTTCTCTTCCTCCGGCTACTTAGATGTTTCAGTTCACCGGGTTCCCGGCGTATG
>NZ_CM170323.1:3087500-3734707 GCF_045062245.2 Pilosibacter rotomagensis
CGCTTTCGTTCTCGGCAACAACTCGTTTATTCTATCATACCGTTTCCGGTTTGTCAAGAACTTTTTAAAACTTTTTTTGAGAGATTAAGAAGTTTTCTTAATGACTCTTAATAAGTTTTGCCCTGTCGCTCAAGGCGAGTATTATAATATCAAATCCCCGGACAAAAGTCAACTGTTTTTTACATTTTTTTCATTTCTTTTTACATGTTTTGCGATATCATTACAAGTCCAGCCCAAGAATGCTATATATTGTATATTATATATTCAATTGATACAATATGATGTATCATCCTGATCGCCAAGAGCAAATACAGGAGCAGCCAAAAGCTGCTCCTGCCAGATTCCATATGGGTTCCTACCATAATATTATGAATTGCTCCCATCCAGCGTAAACCAGAACTCCACGCCATTCTCCCAGTTCTTCACGCCATACTGCTGGTTGTGGGCATCCATGATCGCTTTTACAATGGAAAGACCAATTCCGGTTCCGCCGTAGGCACGGGTTCTCGCCTTATCTACCTTATAGAACTTCGTCCAGAGATTCGGGATCGCATCCTCAGGGATCGGGGTTCCGGTATTAAAGACAGATACACGGACGATGTTGTTTTCCGGAAGCATTTTGATAATGATCTTTTTCTCTCCATCGATATGGTGGATTGCATTGCTCAGGTAGTTTGTGACTACCTGCTCGATTTTAAATTCATCCGCCCATACATAAACCGGCGTCTGAGCATCAAAATCCACCTGAATCTCATTCTGTTCGAGCAGGATCTTCGACGCGTTCACAACGCCGCGAACCAGTTCCGTTAAATTGAAACGGTCCATCACCGGCTTATCGTTTCCGCTCTCCAGAGAAGACAATGTCAGAAGCTGCTTGACCATCTTGTTCATCTTGTTGGCCTCATCAACAATAACATCACAATAGTAGTCGCGGCTTTCCTTCTCCTCGCCCATCCCTTCCTGAAGACCTTCCGCATATCCCTGAATCAGGGCGATCGGTGTCTTTAGCTCATGGGAGACATTTGCGATAAAATCCTTACGCATCTCGTCGATCTTTGTCTTCTCTTCGATGTCCTTCGTGAGCTGGTTATTTGCCGACTTTAGCTCCGAGATCGTTTCCTCCAGGCGCTCCGACAGTGTGTTCATACTGTTTCCTAAAACCTGTATCTCTTCCATATCATGTTTTCCAGACTCATATTTCGCATTAAAATCGAGATCCGACATGCGCTCTGAGAGGTTCGACAGCTTATAGATCGGCATTGTGATCTGTTTTGCCACCAGATATATGACCAGAGCACCGATCAATACAGCGATCATTCCCACATAGAGCAGAAACTGATTCGCGAGGCGGACACTCTCGCCGATACTTGACAGCGGTGCGCTCATGATAAAGGCAGTGCTGTTGTCGGAGAAGAATCCCCAGCTCTCCAGGTACATGCTCTCCCGCTGAGGATCGTATGTCTTCTGGATCTTATACTGGTCATTTTCCTCCAGAATCGTGTACTTGGCCTTTGTCCAGCCGAAAATATAGCGGTCAATGCGGTCTTTTAAAAACTTCGTATCACGGGATGTTGAATAGACCGTCGCATCCTCCGTGCTGTTGTCGATGATCAGGACAGAAACATTGGCGCTGTCGCTGAAATTCCGGATCAGGCGCTGCAAATTTCCTTCCGTGATATTTCCGTCAGCATCCCTTTCTCTCCTCATGGCGTCTTCGATGGAAATCCCGTAGTCCCTGTTCTCCTCGATCTGGGAGTCGATGGCCTCGTAGGCACTATTTAACGCCTGTACCTTCTTTGTTACATAGAAATCTTCCAGATACCACTTATTGACGCCCCAGATCACTGCGAGAATCACAGCAATCAGACCAATAAACGTGACCGTCAGTCTGGATCGTATCGATTTCATCATCCATCCACCTCGAGTTTATATCCCATGCCCCAGATGGTTTTAATATTGTCACCTTTCGGGCCAAGTTTGCTTCTCAGCTTCTTTACGTGGGTGTCTATAGTCCTCGCATCTCCGAAATAGTCGTAATTCCAGACATTATTCAGAATCTTTTCTCTTGAGAGGGCGATTCCTTTGTTTTCCATAAAATAGGTAAGAAGTTCAAATTCCTTGTTGCTGAGATCCACCGGCTTCCCATCCACAGTCACCTCGTGGGCATCCTTATCCACGCGGATTCCATCTGCCTCCAGAATCTCTCCCGTTGATGTACCGCTGCCACGGCGCAGGATCGCCTCAATTCTCGCCACAAGGATCTTCGGGCTGAACGGTTTTGTGATATACTCGTCAACGCCGAGTTCGAATCCAAGAAGCTCATCCCGCTCCTCGCTTCTCGCCGTCAGCATGATGATCGGAACCTGAGAGTAGCGTCGGATCGTCTTGCATGTCTCCCAACCGTCCATCTTCGGCATCATGACGTCTAAGATCACAAGACTGATATCTTTCTCCTTAAAGAAAATATCAATAGCCTGCTCGCCATCTCCCGCCTCTAAAACGCGATATCCTTTAATCGTTAAAAAGTCTTTGACGAGCTTTCTCATTCTCTCCTCGTCGTCGACCATAAGTATTTTTACTGCATCCATTGTCTGTACCTCCATATATTTTACCTGATGCACTCCGATAAGAACAGAAGCGTATTCCAACACACTTGAGATATTAACCAGTCGATTCGGTGCTACCGGCATCATACATGTGTGCATAAAAATCCCACTTATCATCAGCTATATTTTAGCAGATAATAAGTGGGATTTCTATAAGTTCACGAACATTTCACAAAGGCAGTTTCATGAAGGCGGGAGAACTGTATTATTCTCCTTTTGAAGCCGTCACTCTGTCTCTAGGATTGAGTGCTACTCTGAAGATTATATAATCTTTTCCGTCTTTGTCTTTCCATGTTGTCACGAATATAGATGTTCCATCTGTTCCCTTATTTTTCTGATAATCAATTACACAATTGGAATAATTTCCTATGTAATAGCCATTAATCGTTTTACCGATTATTTCATGTTCTATAACTTCATCAAGTTTTCCTGTAAAACCATTATACGAAAATCTCTGTTTATTGAATTCCTGAAAATTTCTTCCCCCTGTATATATAACAGCAGTAATAGGCTGACTCGATTTTACATTTGTATTCACCTGTTCATTGATGTATTGTAACAGCGATGGAATCAGCTTTTCATCATCTGCTTGGAATACCGCTCCGCTTTCAAAGTTTTTCTTAGCTCTCTCCATATTTTTTTCATTACTCGTTTTTATTTCTTCTATTCGTTTAGATTCCTTATTTTCCCTTTTCTGCACCTTTTCCTCTATAGATCTATCACCTTCTGGTATATCTTTATAATAGTAAGCTGACGACGTATCCTTATTTTTATAATATTTTTTTGTTGCATCCACTGCATACCATTTCCCATCTAATTTAACAATATTGAATGCATGCTCAATTTCAAATACATATTTTACATCAAGTCCACAAGCTTTTCCTAATGACATAAACGCATTTGCGAAACCTCCACAGACACATCGTCTATCTATAAACGCACCATAAGATGACTGATTATACGGTTCTTGCGCATCATATATCACATTGTCAACAAGCCAATCGTAAATCTTTCGTGCCTTTTGATCCTCCGTCATTGAATTATTAATATTTTTACTTTTCCATTCTAAAATAAAAGCATTTACGCGCTCCTTTTGCTTAGCTCCCAACCAATAATTGTCAGTTCCGGTTTCATAATATCTTTTGTATTCCAAAATATGTTCAGCTGTAACAGAGTTCGCTTTCGGATACATAATACTTCCAATCGCCATGTTACTATAACCTAAATTATCCAGACTAAATTCTATTCCGTTATATGTTTTAGGTTCCAGTGTCCCTGTTCCATCCACAGTATAAGTCGTATCCCCGGAATTTACATTCATCGTAACAACTTTTCCATCCTGTGTTCGTGCACCATTGGCATCCACCGTCTTCTTATCTGGTGTCTCCGTAGACACATACAGCCAGCCACTCTGGTCAAAGCAGTAATTCTCCGCAATTCCATCCCCGTCTCCATCGATCCAGCGCCATCCATTTGTTGCGTAGGTGCCATTGTCCTCGTCATACCACCATTTACCGGCATTTGCTCCAGTTCCCTGTTTCCACTGTCCGGCATATGAGGAAAATGCCAGTCCCAGGCTCAGCAGTGTGGTCACTGCTGTTATTTTCAATACCTTTTTCATATTTCTCTCCCTTTGTTTCCAATATAGCAAATGGAAGCATCCGCGCAGTTTTTCTGCACAGCGCTTCCATTATTCAGCGTCTCTTTATTATCTTTATTCTTCGTCCCTCTTCTCAACGATCGCGATATCGAGATCCTCAAGCTGCTTCGGATCTACCGGAGCCGGAGCTTCCATCATGAGGCAGGATGCGTCTTTTACCTTCGGGAAGGCGATGACGTCACGGATGCTGTCTGCGCCTACCATGAGCATAACGACACGGTCGAGACCGTATGCGAGACCAGCGTGCGGCGGTACTCCGTACTTGAACGCGTCAAGAAGGAAACCGAACTGCTCTCTTGCTCTCTCTTTTGTGAAGCCGAGAACTTCGAACATCTTCTCCTGGATGTCATCCTGGTGGATACGGACGGATCCGCCGCCGAGCTCGGTACCGTTTAATACGATATCGTATGCTTTCGCGCGGACTGCACCCGGATCGGTGTCGATAAGTGGAAGGTCTTCCTCCATCGGCATTGTGAATGGGTGGTGCATTGCAACATAACGTCCCTCTTCCTCAGAGTACTCTAAGAGCGGGAACTCGGTTACCCACAGGAACTTGAAGTCGTCTTTCTTTAAGAGGTCTAACTGTCTTGCGATCTCGAGACGGAGATTTCCAAGAACATCGAATACAACTTTATTCTTGTCTGCTGCGAAGAACAGAAGGTCGCCCGGCTGTCCATCCATAGCCTTTACAAGAGCATCTAACTCTTCCGGCTTCATGAACTTGCCGAAGGAGCACTTGTAGGAACCATCCTCGTGAATTGCGAGGTATGCAAGTCCCTTTGCACCGAAGCCCTTTGCGTACTCAACGAGAGCATCGATCTTCTTTCTCGGCATTCCAGCCTGTCCGTTTGCGTTGATACCGCGGACAGAACCGCCGTTCTCAAGAGCGCTCTTGAATACAACGAACTCACAGTCTTTTACGACGTCAGATACATTCTTTAATTCCATGCCAAAACGCATATCCGGCTTATCGGAACCGAAACGGTCCATCGCCTCGCGCCATGTCATACGAAGGATCGGAGTCTGGACATCCACGTTGCAGATCTCCTTGAAGAGTTTCTTTAAGAGTCTCTCATTGACTTCGAGAACGTCTTCCACGTCAACGAAGGATAACTCCATATCGATCTGTGTGAACTCCGGCTGACGGTCTGCACGGAGGTCCTCGTCACGGTAGCATCTTGCGAGCTGGAAGTAACGGTCCATGCCGGAACACATTAATAACTGTTTTAATAACTGCGGAGACTGCGGAAGAGCATAGAACTCGCCCGGATGTACACGGCTCGGTACGAGGTAGTCTCTCGCGCCTTCCGGTGTACTCTTAATAAGAGTCGGTGTCTCGATCTCAAGGAAACCTTCATCTGCAAGGAACTGGCGGACCATAGTTGCCACGCGGCTTCTTGTCATGATGTTTCTCTGGAGATCCGGACGGCGGAGGTCAAGATAACGATATTTTAAGCGGAGATCTTCTTTTGTCTTGCTGTTCTCCTCGATCGGGAACGGCGGTACCTCGGACTCGGAGAGGATTCTTAAGGATTTCGCTCTCATCTCGATGGTACCTGTCTTTAAATTCGGGTTTGCCGCGCCGGAACGTTTTTCGATGGTTCCGACAACCGCTACTGTAAACTCACTTCTTAATTTTTCAGCTTTTGCGAAGCTCTCAGCGCCGCAGTCGCTCTCCTCAAAGATGATCTGGATGATTCCGGAACGGTCACGAAGGTCGGTGAAGATAATACCGCCTTTGTTTCTGCTCTTCTGGACCCATCCCATAAGTGTCATTTCCTGGCCTACGTTTGCCTCTGTGACTTCAGCACAGCGGCAGGAACGCTTTAAGCCTGCCATTGATTCTGCCATGATTTTCCTCCTGATACAGCTGGAATATTTAAAAACATACCCGCTGAATGTTATTATAATTTCAAGTCGAACATCCGTGAGATTACTCACCACTTAAAAGAGGTGGGAGTCTTCTCGACTGAGATAAAGCTGTCCTTTTCCCGGGCTTAGTGCTTTAAGTCCTCTTTATAGAATTCCTTAAACTCACTGTAACCTTCTTTTCCGAGCTGTTCCTTCTGGAACTTCTTATTTTTGTTCATCTGGGCTACAAGGACGATCTTTCCCTCCTTGCGGGCAGTCATCGCCTCTTTCATAATAGAAGCAAGCTTCTCGGAGCTCATTCCCTTTTCGAAGAGCCACGCTTCCTTCTCATTTCCGCCCGGAACTGTAAATCCGTTGTCTAAAAGGATCGTAACGATTCGCTCAAATCCGATGGAGAAACCGCAGGCCGGTGTGTCCATGCCTGTGAATTTTCCGATCATCTTGTCATATCTTCCGCCACCGGCTACGGAACCTCCGAAGCCTTCCATGGAAACCTCGAAGATGGTTCCTGTGTAGTAGCCCATTCCGCGGACTAAAGTCGGGTCAAATGCAAGTTTGAAGCTTCCGTCAGAAACATCGCCGACTGTCTCCATGATCTGTGCAAGATTCTCAGCTGCACCGTCCTCCAACACACCCGCAAGGATCTCTCCCATACGGCGGACACCTGAGGCATCGTTTGTTGCCTGCCCCATAAGCTCTAAGTATTTATCGGCCGTCTCCTCGGAGTAGCCGTTTTCCATAAGCTCTGCCTTTACACCATCCGTACCGATCTTGTCCATTTTATCGACGGTGATGAATACCTTATCGATATCTTCCTCCGGGAATCCGCTGTATACAGCCATCGCACGGAGAAGCTTTCTGTCGTTGACGCGTACCTCGAAGCTGTTGTCCGGGCAGATCTTCTTTAACGCTGTCGTCGTCGCAAGGATCAGCTCGATCTCAGCCTGGTTCGTCGCATCACCGAGAATATCGATATCGCACTGGACGAACTGTCTGAAACGGCCTTTCTGCGGACGGTCTGCACGCCATACGCTGCCGACCTGGAGTGCCTTGAACGGGGACGGCAGGTTTGCAGAGTTATTGGAATAATATCTGGATAACGGAAGTGTCAGATCGTAGCGGAGTCCGCCGTCTGCCAGATCGTTCTCCGTCTCTGCTGTCTCGATATTTAATTTCTCACCGCGCTTTAAGATCTTGAAGATCAGCTTCTCATTGTCGCCGCCCTGTTTGCTAAGGAGGTTCTCAATGTGCTCCACGCACGGAGTCTCGATCGCGGAAAATCCGAAGCCGCGGTAAGTCTCTTTGATCTGGTTCAGCACATAATCCCGGATCTGCATCTCTGCCGGGAGAATATCTTTCATGCCGGTAACCGGCTTTTTCTTTAATGCCATAAAGGTACCTCTGTTTCTCTCTTTATCGCGCAATTTCACGCCTACGTTCACCATAATACGCTGATTGCCTTAGGTTTTCAAGGGTTTTTTCTTTCCTTAATAAAAGTATTATATTTTTCAGGCTATGATAAGTCAACTTATTTTGTGAGTTTTTCCCATCCCTCAGCGAAAAGATCGTTACTATACACGGGTAGGAATTTTCTGAACTGAAAATTCCGTACAGTACAGTGGTGGTAGTGGATTTTGCCGATTTGGAATGCGAAGCATCGGCAAAATCAGTTACTGTTTGCGCAAGGCGTGAACAGTAACAAAAGAGCGGCGGGATCAGTCGCCTGCATAGAAAAAGGACCTCCGCCAGGAAACGGAAGTCCTTTTTCCTTATATTATACGTCTTCCTACAGTCCGGTCCAGCCGATGCTCTGTAAGATCGTTAAAGATGCGAATGAGAGGATCACCTGACATCCGAGGAGCGGCATAAGCCACTTTGCGTATTTTGTCCAGTCTGTCTTTGCGATTGCAAGGGAACCCATCAGAGTACCTGCTGTCGGGAAGAGGCAGTTGGAGAAGCCGTCACCGAACTGGAATGCCTGTACAGCAACCTGTCTTGTGATGCCTGCAAGATCAGCAACCGGAACCATAAGCGGCATAACTGCTACAGCCTGTCCGGAACCGGACGGAATGAAAAGGTTGATAATCAGGTTTGCGACGAACATGAAGTTCGCTCCGAGGATGGAACCCATTCCGGACATCGGGATGGACAGCCAGTAAACGATCGTATTTAAGATGTTTCCGCTTGCAAGGATCACAGAAATACCATTTGCGAAGCCAACAATGAACGCGGCGTTTACCATCTTGGAACAGCCACCGATAAATACCTTCGTTGTTCCGTTGATACCCATACCATTGAGAAGGCCAACAACAACCGCAAGTGTAAAGAATGTAGCTGCGATCTGATCATAGCTCCATTTATATTTTACAGAGCCAACCAGGATTGCCGCAACCGCTACGACAAGACCGATCAGGCTGATCAGGTGCTTCGTTGTTAAATGTGCTTCGATCGCCTTCGCTCCATCTTTTCCTGCGCCCATGCTGTCAGATGCACTCATACCAGCTTCATAGTTTAAGCTCTTCTTCGGATCCGCCTTGATGGTTTTCATGTAACGGATCGTAAAGAAATAGCAGATCGCGAAGTTGATGATGTTTAATACGACACGGACACTGAAACCGGAGAAGATCGGGAGCTCCGCGATCGGCTGTGCAGTACCGATAGTGGAGGCGTTCGCCCAACCTACGTTGAATCCGGAATAAGCGCCTATATATACAAGCAGGAAGCCTGTGAAGGCATCATACCCTAAGTTTGTTGCAAGGATGATTCCGATCGGGATCAGGGCAACGACCGCGTTTGCGAAAACGCCTGCTGCGCCGCCGATGGACATGAATGCCATTACTAAGAATACAAGTACGTTTACATTTAAGTTCTGCTTGGAAGCAAGTTTTCCGAACGCAGCGTGGATCGCTCCTGTCTTTTCAAGGACCTCAACGGCACCGCCGACAAACATGACCATGACCATTAACTTTGCGGCTTTGTAGAATCCCTGTACGACTGCCATGATAGTTGCCCACGGACCGACCGGGGAAGCTTCTACGGTGTGATAGGTACCTGCGATAACCTTGTTTAAGTCGCCCACTTTCTCTGTATCGAATTCACCTGCCGGAACGATCCAGGTCAGGATGGCGCAGACGATCATGAGCATGAATAACAGTGCACATGTACTTGGGATCTGCAGCTTTTTCTTGTTGTTTTCCATAAGTATTCTCCTTTATCTTAAGAAATCTCTCGCGTACTGGATGATTACGGATGCGCCTGTGCGGATGCACTTCTCATCGAATACGTTTTTAGAGTTATGAAGACCATGTCTGGAATTCGGATCCTCGTTATTTCCGGATCCTAAGCGGAACTGTGCGCCCGGTCCGAACTTCGGGAAAAGAACAGAAAAGTCCTCGGAACCCATTGACGGATTCTTCACGTAGGAAACATGGTCAGCACCGATGGTCTTTGCAGCGGCCTCAGCAACTGCCTCGATGATGGAATCGTCATTTACGAGCGGCGGAACTCCGATTTCCCATTCAACCTCCGCAGTTCCTCTCATGGACTCGGCGCAGCCTTTTACGACGCGGTCGATGGCAGCCATCATTTTTTTGCGGCAGTCCGGATCAAGGCTTCTCAGTGTTCCATGCATCTCCACATAATCCGGGATGATATTGTTTACTGTTCCGCCGTGGATGCTGCCGATGGTAAGAACGCCCGGATATACCGGATAGTTTTCACGGGAGATCACGGTCTGAAGCTGTGTGATCACATAACCGGAGATTACGACCGGATCGATGCAGTTTTCCGGATGAGCGCCATGTCCGCCCTTTCCTTTGATCTTGATATTAAAGAAATCATTGGACGCGTTTGCCGGTCCCTTTTTTAATCCGATGCTTCCGGCATCGATCTCCGGTGATACGTGGAGACCGATAAATGCGTCCGGTTTCGCAACCTGCGTGAAATTGCAGTCGACAAGCTCTCCGGCTCCCATATGCTCTTCTGCCGGCTGGAAGATCAGCATGACCGTTCCGGCAAGCTCCTCACGGATCTCTGATAATACCTTCGCGCAGTAGAGAAGCACGGTTGTGTGGATATCATGTCCGCAGGAATGGCAGGCACCATCATTCTCGGAGGCGAACGGAAGTCCTGTGAGTTCCTTCATCGGAAGTGCGTCGATATCCTCGCGGATCGCAACGGTTTTTCCCGGTTTTCCGCCGCGGATAACGGCAACAACGCCGGTCTTCATCCCGATCTCAGCGATCTCCACACCGTATTCCGTCAGTTTTTCGCGGATGAACTCCGTTGTCTTATATTCCTTGTTGCTGAGTTCCGGATGTCTATGAATATGCCTGCGAATGGCAATCATTTCATCTTCATACTTTGCTGTGAGACTCATTGTATCCATATTGAAGTACCCCTTTCCAATTTATTTATAAAATTTTAACATTTTTATTATAATACATTGTTCTTTAAAGTTTAACCACTTTAATTCGGTAGCACTATAAGAATAAGATATGTCTGTCATAGACATTTTATATTCTGAATCAGGAACGCCCCGTATAAGAGTCCCCGGATCAGGGAATCCTTCCGGAAAGCAGCGGTCTAAAACCGCAACAAAACGATTGCAATTTATGCCAAAAAATTTTATAATGATTGGTATATTTCAGGAGTGTCTGCTTTTGTCGAAAATACCGGGAAAACGGCGGATTTATGCGGCGGACATGACCGGATGGTACGCTAAAAATGAAGGTGGGAGATTTTATGGAAGAAAACAAACTGAAAACGATCGAAAGCGAGCTGGAAGCGCCTGCTGATTTCACAAGTCCTGATGTTCTTTACCGGGATCTTGTTGCCAGTATCAGAAAGTACCATCCGTCCGATGATCTGAGCATGATCGAGAAGGCATATCAGCTTGCGGATAATGCCCATAAAGACCAGAAGCGAAAATCCGGGGAACCGTACATTATCCATCCGCTCTGTGTGGCGATCATCCTCGCGGATCTCGAGATGGATAAAGAGACGATCGCAGCCGGACTTCTCCACGACGTGGTGGAAGATACCGTATATACAGAGGAACAGCTCGCCGAGATATTCGGAAAAGAGGTTGCCCTCTTAGTCGACGGTGTTACAAAGCTGACCCAGTTATCCTGGTCGGCGGATAAGGTGGAAATGCAGGCGGAGAACTTAAGAAAAATGTTCCTCGCCATGGCAAAAGATATCCGCGTCATTATCATCAAGCTTGCGGACCGTCTCCACAATATGCGGACGCTTCAGTATATGCGCCCTGAAAAACAGAAGGAGAAGGCGAGAGAGACCATCGAGATCTACTCTCCTCTTGCTGACAGACTCGGTATTTCCAAGATCAAGATCGAACTGGATGACCTTGCGTTACGGTATCTCGAGCCAAATGTATACAAAGAACTGGAAGAAAAGATCGCCCTGACAAGCGAAGCGCGCCAGAAATTCATCGATGACATTATCGCCGAGATCAAGACCCACATGGAAAATGCTGAGATCAGGTGCGAGGTCAACGGACGCGTCAAGCACTTCTTCAGTATTTATAAAAAGATGTTAAACCAGCACAAGACGCTGGACCAGATCTACGATATCTTCGCGGTCCGCATCATCGTGGACTCCGTAAAAGACTGTTACGCGGCTCTGGGTGTGATCCACGAGATGTACAAACCGATCCCCGGCCGTTTTAAAGATTATATCGCGATGCCGAAGCCGAATATGTATCAGTCCTTACATACGACACTGATCGGCACAAACGGCCAGCCCTTTGAGATCCAGATCCGTACCTTCGAGATGCACCGTACAGCGGAATATGGTATCGCCGCCCACTGGAAATATAAAGAGAGCGGCAGCGGACAGGTTGCTGCCGGTGATGAGGCGAAGAAGTTAAGCTGGCTGCGCCAGATCCTTGAGTGGCAGCAGGATATGTCCGACAACAAGGAATTCTTAAATGCCATCAAGAGCGACCTCGATATGTTCTCCGACAGCGTGTACTGTTTTACACCGACTGGAGACGTAAAGGCACTGCCAAGCGGCTCCACGCCGATCGACTTCGCTTACTCGATCCACACGGCTGTCGGAAACAAGATGGTGGGCGCGAGAGTCAACGGAAAGCTCGTAAATATTGACTATGTGATCCAGAACGGTGACCGGATCGAGATCATGACATCCCAGAATTCCAAGGGACCAAGCCGTGACTGGTTAAATATCATCAAGAGCAGCCAGGCGAGAAACAAGATCAACGCCTGGTTCAAGCAGGAGCGGAAAGCTGACAATATCTTAAAAGGCCGCGAAATGATCGACCGCTACTGTAAGGCAAAGGGGATCAATTTCTCCGATATCAATAAGCCGGAATTCGTAGATAAGGTTTTAAAACGCTACGCGTTCCAGGACTGGGATTCTGTTCTGGCATCCGTCGGACACGGCGGATTAAAAGAAGGTCAGGTCATCAACAAGATGATCGAGGAGCGCACAAAGAAGCTGAAACGCGAAGTAACCGATGCGACGATCCTTGATGCCATCGGTGACAACAACAAACCTGCTGTGGTTCCGATCAAGGGCAGCAAATCAAAGAGCGGCATTACCGTAAAGGGAATCCATGATCTTGCGGTTCGTTTCTCCAAGTGCTGCAGCCCGGTTCCAGGCGACGAGATCGTTGGTTTCGTGACGAGAGGCCGCGGAATTACGATCCACAGAACGGACTGTATCAACGTCTTAAATCTCCCGGAGATCGAGAGAAGCCGCCTGATCGACGCAGAGTGGCAGGGCGTTGAGGAGGACAACAGTGCCGCAACCTACTCCACAGAGATCTCGATCTTCGCAAACAACCGGATCGGAATGTTCGTGGATATCTCCAAGATCTTTACAGAGCGCGAGATCGACATCAAAACGATGAACTCCCGCGTGAATAAGCAGGGCAAGGCGACGATCACCATGAGCTTCGATATCCATGGAATCGAAGAATTAAACAACCTGATGGCAAAGCTGCGCCAGATCGACGGCGTGCTGGATATTGAGAGAACCACGGGCTGATAACTACAATTTCAAATGAATGTCTGCCGTCGGCTGTTCTGAAACAGAACAGGTCGAATGCAGTCGGAAAAAGGTCTGCCGGAGGTATTACGGACGGTAGACCTTTTTATACATGGATTTTAAAGAAACATTTCCGTTACTGTACACGGCACAGGGCCGGAGTCCCTGCTTTGTGCCAGGAAAAATGGAGGAAAAGTAAGATATGAGCGAAATTCGCATCAAGACTCTGGTAGTCGGCATGGTCGGAACGAACTGCTACCTGGTCTATGATCATGAGACAAAAAAAGCTGCCGTCGTGGACCCGGGCGACAGCGCCGACAAGATCGTCAATATGGCGGTATCCCTGGGTTTAAAGCCGGAGGCGATCCTTCTGACCCACGGTCACTTCGACCACATGATGGCCGCAAAGGAATTGAAAGAAGCATGGCATGTGCCGATCTACGCATGCGAAAAGGAGATCGAGGTGCTTTCAGACAGCAGAAAAAGCCTTGTATCCAGCTACTACAGGGAACCATATACGCTGACACCGGATATTACGGTGAAAGAAGGCGACGAGCTTTCCATCGCCGGATTTACATGGAAAGTATTTGAAACACCGGGACACACCATCGGTTCCTGCTGTTACTATATCGAAAAAGAATCTGTTCTCTTCTCCGGAGATACCCTGTTTGCAGGCTCCTACGGCCGCACAGATTTCCCGACGGGAAGCGGACGCCAGATCGCCGAGTCTGTAAGACGTCTACTCTCCACACTGCCGGACGACACCATGGTCTATCCGGGGCATATGGACACGACTACCATCGGTTTTGAAAAGAAGTATAATCCTCTTTCGGGGGCAATGGAATGATTGGAATTTTATTGAACGATACTGCTTATGAGCAGGATATCCGGGAGCTTTTGATGGCGTTTTATCCGGGTGAGACTTTTGTCCATGAGAAACAGGACGACGTGGATTTTTACGTGGAGGGAACCTGCTCGCAGAATGCGGATGAGACAAAATTTGGCTTGAAGATCACGGATCCGGCGGGCACCGTCGCAGATGAGGCCGTATTTCCGATCGACTACGATGTGCGGTTAAACGCAAAGACAACGATCAAGAAAGAGCTTTACGGCATGTTAAAAAAGCGGACGGGAAAAGAACTCCCCTGGGGGACTCTGACCGGTATCCGCCCAACAAAGATCGCCATGACGAGACTTGATCAGGGTGAGGATGAGGAGAGCATCCGTTCCTTCATGCGGAACATGTACCTGACAAGCAAAGAGAAGATCGACTTAAGTGTGGAGGTCGCAAAACGGGAGCGGGAGCTCTTAAGCCATATCGACTATGAGACGGGATACAGCCTCTATGTGGGAATTCCGTTCTGTCCGACCACCTGCCTCTACTGTTCCTTCACCTCCTACCCGATCGGCGCGTGGGAAAAGAAGGTTCATCTCTATCTTGAAGCGCTGTTTAAAGAATTAGACTATGTGGCAGAAAAGATGAAGGGACGTACTCTCGACACGGTTTACTTTGGCGGCGGAACTCCGACATCCTTAAAGGCCGAGGAACTGGACGCCCTGCTCACAAAGATCGAAAATACCTTTGACCTCTCAAAGGTACAGGAATTCACTGTGGAAGCCGGACGTCCGGACAGCATCACCGAAGACAAGTTCAAAGTTCTCCGTGCCCACAATATCTCCAGGATCTCCATCAATCCGCAGACGATGAAGCAGGCAACTCTGGATCTGATCGGACGCCACCACACCGTGGATATGGTAAAGGAAAAATTCCGCATGGCAAGAGATCTTGGCTTTGACAATATCAATATGGACCTCATCATCGGACTTCCGGAGGAAGATATCGATGACGTCCGCAGCACCATGGAGCAGGTCAGAGAGCTTGCCCCGGACAGCGTGACGGTCCACTCTCTCGCCATCAAGCGTGCGGCAAGACTCAATATCTTCAAGGAGCGCTACGCGAACTTAAAGATCCAGAACACTCAGGAGATGATCGATCTCACCGCGAAGTACGCCCGCGAGATGGGTCTTGAGCCGTATTACCTGTACCGTCAGAAAAATATGGCCGGAAATTTCGAGAATGTCGGCTATGCGGCACCCGGAAAAGCATGTATCTACAATATCCTCATCATGGAGGAAAAGCAGACCATCGTGGCCTGCGGTGCCGGAACCACCACGAAAGTCACGTTCCCGGCGGAAAACCGGCTGGAGCGCGCAGAAAATGTGAAGGATGTGGCTTCCTATATCGAGAGGATCGATGAGATGATCGATAGGAAAGAGAAGCTGTTGAGCAAGCTGGTTTAAATATGTCTGCTGCGCTGACCGCAGGATAGCGCAGATCAAACGATAGATCTGGGCACGCGGCAACAAAATACGCTGTACATGGGGTTCATTCTCTTGTACAGCGTATTTTTTAGATTCAACATTTTTTAATTCTTATTTTGCAAAAGTTCTTTCTTTGTAACTTTTCTTGTAACTGTTCAGTAGGTCTGCGCACTTGCTGCGCTGACCGTAAGAAAACATAGGCTGGAAGGCAAAAATCCCATCAGCGAAGCTGATCTGGAATGGATTTTTGCACGTAACTATGAAGGTACTGAATAGTTACCTTTTCTTTTTACCAGGTCTTCCTCATGTATAAAAGTCCTGCCAGGTCTGCCAGCACCCAGCCGATCGGGATCGCCATCCAGATTCCTGTCTCGCTGAGGGATGTGGCAGAGAGCACGTAGGCCAGTAACACACGGATTCCGAGGGAGATCACTGTAAGCACCACCGACATCTCCGCCCTCTTGATCGCCCTGTAATATCCGTAAAGCAGGAACAGGCAGCCGATTCCAAAATAGAACGCGCCCTCGATCCTGAGATAACGGACGCCGGAGGCGATGACCGCCGTCTCTGCGGAGCTCACGAAGATCTGCATGAGCGGTGCCGCGAAGGCAAAGACCAGCGCTGAGATCACAAGGCTGAATGCCGTGCTGATGGCAAAGGATTCCTTTGTGCCGCGGCGGATCCGTTCTTTATTTCCCGCGCCGTAGTTCTGGGCAACGAAGGTCGAATAGGCATTTCCAAAGTCCTGAACCGGCAGATACGCGAAGGTGTCGATCTTTACTGCCGCCGCGAAAGCCGCCATGGTGGTGGCGCCAAAGCTGTTTACAAGCCCCTGCACCATGAGGATTCCGAAGTTCATAACCGACTGCTGCAGGCAGGTCAGGGAGGAAAGGCCCGCGATCTCCTTTAAGATTCCGCCGTCAAAGCAAAGATCCTTTCTCTCCGGAAGAAGGCTTCTGCATCGGAAAAGAACATAGAGCAGGATCCCGATTCCGGATACATACTGGGCAAAGATCGTCGCATAGGCCGCACCGGCGATTCCCCAATGGAAGACCGCCACAAATAAAAGATCCCACGCGATGTTCAAGATCGCGGATACCGCAAGAAACACCAGCGGAACCGTAGAGTTTCCCAGCGCCCTTAACAGGCAGGAGAAGAAATTATAGAGGGACGTGGCGAGCAGACCTGCGAAAATGATCAGCAGATACTCCCTCATACCGCCCCAGACCTCCTCAGGAACCCGTAAGAAGTTTAAGATCGGATCAATGAAAATATAGACAACTGCGTTCAAAACAAGCGTTACAGCGAGGATCAGGCCGCAGGCGTGGGCGATGGAGGACTTCAGTGCCCTCTCATCTCCCTTTCCCCGGTAGATGGAAAACAGCGCGCCGGAGCCCATACTGAGTCCCAGAAAGATCGAGGTCAGGAATGTCATCAGCGTATACGACGAGCCGACCGCCGCCAGCGCATTTTTTCCGAGCACTCTCCCGATGATCAGGGTATCCGCAATATTGTAGAACTGCTGTAAAAGATTTCCTGCCATCATGGGCAGGGCAAATAAAAGAAGGGAGCGTGAGATGCTCCCCTTTGTAAGATCATGGTACATGGAAACTCACTCCGTTATCACAGATTTATAAACGTACTGCACAGATATTTCACTGCACCGTACAGTTCTTCCATCATAGCATGATTCCTGTTCTTTTACAAGGTGATCCCCACAGTCAAAGTCCTGTCAGCTTCCGCCGCGTTTTCATATAGACCGGTCACTCACAGCCATGTACCTTATCAGCACCGCCCTTTACGCAGGCGCAGACTTTGGCTCGTTGTTCGCGTAAACAAAAAGAAGGCAGAATCCACACCAGCTCGATTCTGCCTTCTGCTATTTTTATGTTGCTTAGATCACACCAGTCATCTTCAGAATGATCTGTGCGATGATCGTGGAGCCCAGGAATGTTCCTGCGAAAGTAAAGATCGCTACGATCACGATCGCAAGTCCCTGTTCCTTGAAGGTATCCACATCCTTGCCAATGGAAATTCCCGCATATGCAAGGATCGGAGTGCAGAGCGGAAGAAGTCCGATCTTTCCAATCTGTTCGATCGCATAATCTGCGATCGGGCTGACACCCGGGATCGTGATCAGGATCGCGATAAATGAGATATAAGCGATCGCCGGAAGATTCTTCGGTGAAACCTTATTGATCAGCTCATAAATGATACAGCCCACCAGCGTGCATAAAAGAAGAAGCACGAGCCCGGGCACTGCCTCAAGCGGGGTTACCGGGTTTCCGGCCTTTGATGTACTGATAAAATTGCCGATGGATGCGAAGATGCATACAAGGACAAGACATTTGATTCTTTTAAACCATACTGCTGCGTCCATATGGATCCCTCCTATTCTTCCCCGGCTGCTTTAACTTTTACCTTAGCGCCGATCGGGAGTCCGTCTTTATAATGCCTGTTGTTCTTTGTAAACAGCTTATACATGAATTCACACATTGGAAGTGCGATGAAAAGACTCATATAAAGGCCATCCACACTGCTCAGCATATTTGAGGTCGCCGCATAAGCAGTGATCTCCGCTTCCATATCCGGATATGCCTCAACGACTGCCGCAAGGCTGGCAGAAAGCATGGATGCGGAACCTGTTCCACACGCCATTCCAAGCGCGTACGGATGGAAGATATTTAAGGAGCAGAGGAGGGAAACAAAGATACCGTTGAACATGGTTCCGAATACAGTACCTGTGATATATCCACCCATAACACCGATTCCTTCATCTGAATCAAGACCGTATTTATCGGCAACGACCGCAAGGGAGCTCTCTCTTGAAATAGAGAAGGAAGTTCCAATTGCAGCGCGTCCCATATGGAATACAAATACGGCGATCGGGAGCGCTAAAACCGCAGTTCCCAGATTTCCGAATTCCTGAAGGATCAGCGCCGGTCCGGCTTTGACAACCGCGCCGAGGTTCGGTCCGATCGTGGATGCGATCTTTGCTGTCAGCATCATAACGCTGATTCCAATATACGGTGATGCTTCTGTCATCATCTTCTGTGGAATCATTTTCGCGATTCCAAGGATTGCTCCAAGGATCAGTACATACAGCATCGGAAACAGTGAGAAGGACAAAGGCCCGAAACTGAATTTTTTGGTGCCGATAAATTCGGCAATTACGGTGAGTACGAAAGCAAGTGCATGGATACGCCAGTCAGCCATATGCTCTTTCATATTCAATCCCTCCTTTTCTTTTTCGGCAGCCGCATCGAAATCCAACAACTACCCTTTTTCGCCTCTGCATGTTTCACTTTTGCTGAAATCATGTACCTGTACCATGTCCGTTCAGACAAAAAACACGTCTCTTTTCCGCAAACATTTGTCCGCAACGCAGAAACATTTTAACATTGATTCTATCAGATTCCCGGGAAAATGCAAGCATTTTTTGGCTTGTTTCGCGAAAAATACCGTGGTGATCAGGTACTGTATCACAGTATGCGATTTGTTTTTTCTATGTTTCATATTGTGGAATCTCTTTTGTATCATGGAATTTCCTGCTAAACAAAAAAGTTCCATCAGCCTTGTATTCAGCTGACAGAACTTTTTTATACGGTCTGTGCACGAGCCAGGAACATTATTCCCACATCATACTGATGGGTATCTTCTCTACTGTGACTCCTTCGTCAGTGTCACGTTCATATACTGATACGGGATCTCGATCCCTTC
Organism: Pilosibacter rotomagensis; assembly: GCF_045062245.2. Classification (NCBI taxonomy): domain Bacteria; kingdom Bacillati; phylum Bacillota; class Clostridia; order Eubacteriales; family Clostridiaceae; genus Pilosibacter; species Pilosibacter rotomagensis. The sequence continues at coordinate 3,106,710 of NZ_CM170323.1, forward strand.
CCGGTCAAATGTGAGTTTGATCTCCTCCGTGATCGCCCATTTTGTTTTCCAATAGTCCTCACAGAGCACCCAGCCTCTCGCGCTCAAGTTCACGCTGCTGTCTCCGAGGCTGTCCACGATCACCTGGATATCCTGGTCTTTCATGATATATGGATTCTCCTCAAAGATCTGTTTCAGAACGTTTTTCGCCTTTAAGAGATCCGAGGAATATCCGATCCCGACGTTGATGATCAGGCGGCGTTTTCCCATTCTCGTGAGGTTTGTGAGCGGTGCGCTCGATACCGAGCTGTTCGGGATCGTGATCACGCGGTTGTCGATCGTCAAAAGTGTCGTGTATACAAGACCGATCGTCTCGACCGTTCCCTCACCTGCCGATGTGCTGATATAATCCCCGACCTTAAACGGTTTTAAGAGCAGGATCAGCGTTCCGCCTGCGAAATTTGAGAGTGTATTCTGCATCGCAAGGCTGAATGCCAGCGTTACGGTACCGATAACCGCAACGAAGGACGTTGTCTTGATCCCCAGCTGGTCCGCTGCCATGAACACCATGACTCCGAAGAGGACGGCGTGCAGCAGCATATCCAGAAACTTCTTTAACGTGATCTCCACGCCGGCGCGGTCCATGATCTGCCCTGCTGCGGTCCGGACCATCCGAATCACGCGGAGACCGACAAATACGATCACCGCGGTCCAGAAGATCCTGGTCCCGTATTTGATGGCCGTCGTAGTAAGAAAATCCAGTGTGTATTCTTTCATGTCTGTTTCCCTGCTGTTTTTCGGACATTTTCATGCCCTGTATTTTTCTGTCTAGCCTTTGTTTCTTTTTCCCGTCTGGCTCTCCCGCGCCGTCTTTATGATCTGCCCGACTTTCTCAGAGATCACATCCAGCGGACTCGCCGGTATCTTTACGGACGGCTGCTTCGCCGGACGTTTTTTCTTTTCCGCCGGTTTCTTCTTTCCCGTCACAGGTTCTTCCTCATACGGGGTACAGGAGAATACCGCCACGGACATCGGAGCCAGGTTGATCACGATCGAGTTTTCTCTCGCGTCCCACTCCTCTTTCTTCGACATCTTGACTCTCGGATTTACCATGCCACTGCCGCCGAACTGCTTCGCGTCGCTGTTCAGGATCTCCTTGTACTTTCCGGCAAACGGAACTCCGAGGCGGAATTTCTCATGTTCCACCGAGACAAAGTTACAGACAAAGAGCAGTGTCTCCTCCAGTTTGTCCGTCTTTCTCTCGAAGATCACGATATTCTCGTCATTGTAAGTGCAGTTGATCCACTCGAAGCCTTCCGGCTCATAGTCCATTTTATAGAGAGCCGGCTGTGTGCGGTACAGGTGGTTTAACGCCTTCACATAATCCCTCATCTGGCTGTGGATATCGTACTTCAAGAGTCCCCATTCCAGACTCTCCTTCTCGTTCCACTCGTCCATCTGACCGAAATCCTGGCCCATAAAGAGCAGTTTCTTACCAGGATGCCCCATCATGAACCCATAGGCGGTACGGAGGTTTGCGAACTTTTTCTCCTGGGTGTCCCCCGGCATTTTTCCGGCCATGGAACCTTTTCCGTGGACCACCTCATCGTGTGAGAATACGAGAACAAACTTCTCACTGTATGCGTACAGCATGCTGAAAGTCAGCTCTCCATAATGGTCATGGCGGAAATACGGGTCGCACTGCATGTAATCGAGGAAATCATTCATCCAGCCCATATTCCACTTGAAGTCAAAGCCGAGTCCTCCGTCATTCTCATCGCCGGAAACCTTCGGCCATGCTGTGGATTCCTCCGCGATCAGAACTGCGCCCTCTGTGTCCCGTGCAAAGATGGAATTCAGGTGTTTCAGGAATTCCACCGCCTCCAGGTTCTCATTTCCGCCGTACATGTTCGCGATCCACTCGCCCGCGTTCTTTCCATAATCAAGATACAGCATGGATGCCACAGCGTCCATCCGGATCCCGTCGGCGTGAAACTCCCTCGCCCAGTATAAAGCGTTGGAGATCAGGAAGTTCGATACCTGCGGACGGCCGTAATTGTAGATCAGCGTTCCCCAGTGCGGATGTGATCCCTGGCGCGGGTCCTTGTGCTCGTAGAGACAGGTCCCGTCAAAGGCCGCGAGACCATGCGCATCACGCGGGAAATGGGCCGGAACCCAGTCGAGGATGACGCCGATCCCCTCTTTATGCATATAGTCCATAAACGCCTTAAAATCGTCCGGAGTCCCGAAACGACTCGTCGGCGCATAGTAACCGGTCACCTGGTAACCCCAGGACTCATCGAGCGGGTGCTCCATCACCGGGAGAAGCTCCACATGGGTGTAGCCCATCTCCTTGACGTAAGCAGCAAGTTTTTCCGCGATCTCCCTGTAATTATAAAACTGGCTGCCGTTGATGTCATCCCCATTTTCATCCTGAGCTACCGGTTTCTGCATCCAGGAGCCGAGATGGACCTCATAGATCGACATCGGCGAGTCCTTCAGCCGGTCTTTTGCCGCTTTTCTCTTTTCGATCCACTCGCCATCGTTCCACTGATAATCAGTCATATCCCAGATCACGGATGCCGTATTCGGTCGGAGCTCTGAGAAATTCGCATACGGATCCGCCTTTAACATCGGATCTCCCGCTTTTGTCTTGATCTCATATTTATAGATCGCACCCGGCTTCAGTCCCGGAATAAAGATCTCATAGATCCCAGACGGTCCGCGTTTTTTCATCTGGTGGCGTCTTCCGTCCCAGAAGTTGAAGTCGCCCACAACACTGACACGCATCGCATCCGGCGCCCAGACTGCAAAGTGCACTCCGGAGATCCCGGCTTCCACGGTCGGGTGCGCGCCAAACTTTTGATAGGAATCATAATAGATCCCGGCGCCGAATTTCTTTACTTCCTCCTCGGTAAACGCGGTGTAGAACTGGTAACTGTAGGGATCCACGATCTCCTCACTGTCCCCGTCCTCGTAAGTCACGAGAAAATGGTACGGCACTAACTCCAGACGGTCCTCAAGAAGGACTGCGAAGAATCCGTTCTCATCCGCCATCTCCATCGGAAAGCTTTCTTCCCCGATCTTTACGGAGACTTTCGCCGCATTCGGAAGGAACGCCTGGATCAGAAGTCCTTCCTTTATTACATGTTCCCCTAAAAGCCGTCCCGGATCGCTCGCCTCAGAATATACGAGTTCCTCGATCCCGGCCCAGTCCATCAGATCATATAAGATTTTTTCCATAAGCACTCCCCCTATCGTGTTCCAATGCCGTTTTCCGGCATGGTCCACAAAGACCTGTCCATTTCTGGAATTTTCTGCGGCTGCGGATATCTGTTTCCTGATGTCCGAAGCCATTTTTTTCTTAACAATATTTTAGCATCATCATCTCTCTGATACAAGTGGCAGTATCGGCAAATATCCGTTTTTCCATCCTCATGGCGCTCCCGCATATTTTCCCATTAAAAAATTCCTTACCTTTTTCGAAATTCTCTTGCGAAACTTGACAATTTATCATAAACTCTTTATTGTATGTTGTGATGCCAGGGTCAAAAGTCCGGAAATCCGATGCCGGCTTGCCTGCAGGAAGATTTTTGAATCTGGGATCTGCCAAAAACAGGAATGTTTTTGAGTATATTAGTCAAACGAGGTTATCATCTTTATATGGAAAATAACGGAAAAGAAAAGAAAGAAAAAACAGGCTGGGTAGCGGAGCTGATCAGCTGGGTCCAGGTTCTTGTATCCGCCGCCGTCATTGCCTTCGTTCTCACGACTTTTGTCATCGCAAACAGTGAGATCCCGACCGGTTCCATGGAAAACACCATCATGGCAGGAAGCCGCGTCATCGGCTCCAGGCTGCACTACAAATTCGCAGATCCGGAACGCGGAGATGTCGCGATCTTCGTCTTTGGCTGGCAATGCCCGGAATGCAACGCCATCATCGAAGGCGACAAGCAGGATACCTGCCCGGCCTGCGGTTCCGAAGTTGGAAAACGTGGTCATACGATCTACTATGTAAAGCGTGTGATCGGTATGCCGGGTGATGTCATCGATATCATCGACGATAAGGTCTATCTGAACGGTTCCGACACTCCGCTCGACGAGCCGTATCTGGCAGAACCAATGAACCAGCATGAAACTTACCATTTTGAAGTTCCGGAAAACTGCTACTTTATGATGGGCGACAACCGAAATTATTCTCTGGATGCCCGCTACTGGCAGAATCACTACATTTCCAGAGACAAGATGGTTGCAAAGGTATTCTTCGAATACTTCCCGACACCGAAGGTAATCCACTAATCGGCAAAATCCGCGACCACAACGGTATCATACGGAATTTTCAGTTCAGAAAATTCCTACCCATGAAAAGTAACAAATATTTCACTTACACAGGAGACAAATTATGAAAAAGGTTGTAAAGTTCGGCGGCAGCTCTCTCGCGAGTGCACGTCAGTTTAAAAAAGTAAAGGCGATCATCGACGCCGATAAGACACGCTGCTATGTCGTTCCGTCCGCTCCGGGAAAGAGAGACAGCAAAGACACAAAAGTAACTGACATGTTATACCAGTGCTACGATGCAGCCAGCACAGGACAGAGCTACAAGCGCATTCTCGACCAGATCAAAAAGCGCTACACAGACATCATCGACGGTCTTGAGCTCAACTTAAACCTTGACTTTGAATTTTCAAAGATCGAAGAAAATTTCTTAAATAAAGTCGGACGCGACTATGCGGCTTCCAGAGGAGAATATTTAAACGGTCTCATCATGGCAAACTACCTCGGATTCACCTTCGTGGACGCGGCTGACGTGATCCGTTTCGATGCAGACGGAAACTTCCTCTCTGAGGAAACAAACGAGGAGATGAGAGAACACCTCGCTTCCTTAAAGCAGGCTGTCATCCCGGGATTCTACGGTGCTAAGCCGGATGGAACAATCCACACCTTCTCCCGCGGCGGCTCCGATATCACAGGTTCCATCGTTGCCCGTGCGATCCAGGCTGATCTCTATGAGAACTGGACCGATGTCTCCGGTTTCCTTGTCGCTGACCCGAGGATCGTCGACAATCCGGCTCCGATCGAAACGATCACTTACACAGAGCTCCGTGAGCTCTCCTACATGGGCGCAAGCGTTCTCCACGAGGATGCGATCTTCCCGGTAAGAAAAGAGGGAATCCCGATCAACATCCGCAACACAAACCGTCCGGAAGATCCGGGTACCATGATCGTTGAGAACACCAGCAAACGCCCGCGCTACACGATCACAGGCGTTGCAGGAAAGAAAGGCTTCTGCGCAATGAACATCGACAAGGCGATGATGAACTCCGAAGTCGGTTTTGGGAGAAAAGTCCTTGAGGTCTTTGAGAAGAACGGCATCTCCTTCGAACATATGCCGTCCGGGATCGATACGATGTCCGTTCTCGTCCATCAGGATGAGTTCCAGGAGAGAGAGCAGTCCGTTCTTGCAGGAATCCAGCGTGCAGTTCACCCGGATATCGTGACTCTCGAGTCCGATCTCGCAGTGATCGCAGTCGTAGGACGCGGCATGAAAGCAATGCGCGGGACTGCTGCAAGAATCTTCGCAGCACTTGCACACGCAAAGATCAACGTTAAGATGATCGACCAGGGATCCAGTGAACTGAACATCATCATCGGTGTCGCAGATGACGATTTCGAGCCGGCGATCCGCGCGATCTATGATATTTTTGTAAAGACAGAGTTATAAGGGATCGCAATTCCATAAATTCTTAAAAATCCCCATGCACCGGTGAATGTTTCATAGCGGTGTGTGGGGATTTTTTTAATGAATCATCTTCGCACGAGTGTACATCTCAGACACGCAGTGCCTCTTTATTGAATAAAAAATTTTCTAAACAAGCGAAAACAAGCTTCGCGAGTTTCCACTTGTTATCGCTACAGTCGCCAAGTTCTCGCGCAAGCGCGGACTTTGACTCGTTGTTCGCGTAAAATAAAACTCCCCACACCGGTCATGTCCTCCGGTACAGGGAGCTTTTCTTGTCACTTTTCAATTCTTTATTCCGACTTGACTTCCTTCCACAGCGCACTGTAGAGGTCATCCGCCTCGGTTCCGAGATAACTGTATACCTCAGAGTTTTCCAGCTTATCGGTATCCGGGAATACAGCTTTGTTCTCCTGATATTCCGGATCCAGAAGGTCGAACGCAGCCTTGTTCGGCGTCGCGTAGGTGATGTACTCGAAGTTCTTCACCGCGATATCCGGACGGCAGAGGAAGTTGATCCACTTCTCCGCATTCTCTTTGTTCTTCGCATTGTACGGGATCACCCAGGAATCGATCCAGATGTTTGTTCCCTCTTCCGGAAGTACATACTCCAGATCATAATCAAGATTCAGCGTCTCCGCCTCCTCCTGCAGATAGAGCAGCTCACCGGAATAGATGACTCCTACCGCCGCCTCACCGTTCAACATCTTGTCGCGGACCTGATCCACGACATAGGCCTGTACGAGCGGTTTCTGTGCGAGAAGCAGCTTCTTCGCCTCCTGGAGCTCCGCCTCATCGGTCGTATTCATCGAATAGCCGAGTTCCTTGAGCGCCACCATAAAGGCGTCGCGGACGCTGTCCTGCATCAGGATCTCGCCCTTTAAGCGCTCATCCCAGAGATCCGACCATTTCGTCGGTGCCGGAACTCCGAGTTCTTCCAGTTTCTGGACATTGTAGATGATCCCGACGGTTCCCCATGTATACGGAACAGAATAGCGGTTATCCGGGTCAAATGCCTTCGACTTTTCAAGGTAAACCTGGTCGATGTTTTTGATGTTCGGAACATTGTCAAAATTGATCTCCGCAAGAAGTCCGTTCTCCGCCATCTTCTGGATCATATAGTCGGATGGACATACGACGTCGTAATTCACGCCGCCGGCCTCGATGACCGGGTACATCTCCTCGTTCGTCTCGAAAAGGTCATAGGTCACATGGATCCCGGTCTCCGCCTCAAATTCGTCTATCACGCTCTCATCGATGTATTCGCCCCAGTTGTATACATAGAGCTCATCCGAGTGGGAGGAAGAAAAGTGCAGGTAGCTGGTATATGCCACGCTTCCAACGATCAGGAAGGAGGCAAACACGATCGCTGCCTTTCCGGTCCATGCCGGTTTCTTTCCACGGTCCGGTGCTGCGTTCGGTCCAAAGCTGCCCGCTCCCGCCTTCGCCTGCGGTTTTGCCGGAGCAAAGTTTGTAATGAGCAGCAGCGCGAGCACAGTCACAAAGATCACTGTGGAGAGCGCGTACATGGACGGCTTGATGCCGCGGCGCACCTCACTGTAGATCAGCGTGGACAGGGTGTTGATCCCGGCGCCTTTTGTGAAGTGGGTGATGATAAAATCATCCAGAGACATCGTAAACGCCATCAGGAAGCCCGATAACACGCCCGGAAGGATATCAGGGAAGACAACCTTGAAAAACGCCTTTACAGGGCCTGCTCCGAGGTCCATGGCCGCCTCGTAAGTGTTCCGGCTCGTCTGTTTTAGCTTCGGCATAACGCTTAACATCACATACGGCACGTTGAACGTGATGTGCGCAAAAAGGATCGTCTTGAATCCCAGGGAGATACCGAACGCGATGAACATCAGCATCAGGGAGATACCGGTCACGATATCGGAGTTTAACATCGGGATGTTGTTGAGTCCCATGCAGATCGTTCTCGGGAGCTTCTTCATCGAGGAGATCCCGATCGCCGCGGCCGTTCCGAGGATCGTCGCGATCAGCGCCGACAGGAAGGCAATCAGCAGCGTATTATAGAGGGCGTCCATGATCGACGCGCTCTCAAACATCTGTTTATACCACTGTAACGTGAACCCGCCCCACTGGGATCTCGATTTCGAGCTGTTGAAGGACAGGACCATCATGACGAGGATCGGTGCATATAAGAAGATCAGTACCAGCACCAGATAAAAATCCTCAAAAAATTTCTTCAGTCTTTCTCTTACGGTTTTCATCAGAATGCAGTGCCCTCCCCATTCTTATCGTATTTTGCGATCATGGTCATGCTGAGAAGGATGAAGATCATGAGCACCATGGAAAGTCCGGCACCGAGGTTCCAGTTGCTTCCCTTTGTAAATTCCTGCTCGATGACGTTTCCGATGAGCAGGATCTTGCTGCCGCCCAGGAGGTTTGAAATAACGAACGTCGTGAGCGCCGGGACAAACACCATCGTGATCCCGCTGACAATGCCCGGAACGCTCAACGGGATCAGGATCTTTGTGAGTGTCTGGTAATTATCCGCTCCGAGGTCCCGCGCAGCATTGATCACATTATCATCGATCTTCACGAGTGTGTTGTAGATCGGCAGGACCATGAACGGCAGGAAATTGTAGACCATGCCGAGAATGATCGCCGCCGGAGTATTGATGATCGCAACATTCGGCAGATGCAGCAGCGTGAGGAAGGTATTGATCACACCGTTCTTCTCAAGCAGGGTCTGCCACGCCATGGTTCTTAAAAGGAAGTTCATCCACATCGGAAGGATAAAGATAAACACCACAAAGCTTCCTTTTCCGATATGGCGCTTTCTTAAGATCAGCGCCAGCGGATATGCGAGGATCAGACAGATCACCGTGCTGACACCCGCGAGAAGTAAGGACAGCCACAGCGCCTTTAAATGCTCGGAGGAACCGATCGCCAGGATATTTGCCAGCGTGAACGCGCCGCTGCGGTCCGTCAGACCATAGTAAAATACCATGAGCAGCGGGATCACGGTAAATCCCGCCATCCATATGATATAAGGATAAGCCAGAAATCTGGATGCTTTTCTATTCATTGACTCCAACGGCCTCCTCGTCCTCGGACTCCGGCTTGTTCATGATCTGGATATCGAACGGATCCACATGAATGCCGACTTTCTGTCCGACCGGGAACATGTCCGTGCTGTGGACCAGCCACTCGTAGCCGTCCGGGGTCGTAACTTCCATCTCGTAGTGTACGCCTTTGAAGATCAGGTGTGTAACAACGCCCTGGAGAGTGCCGTTCTCCGGCTTCACAAGATCGATATCCTCCGGCCGGATCACCACGTCGACCGGCTTGTTGTTTCCGAATCCTTTATCCACACAGGCGAATTTCGCGCCGAAGATCTCCACAAGCTCGTCGTGGATCATCGTTCCACCCACGATATTGCTCTCGCCGATAAAGTCCGCGACAAAGGCATTTTCCGGCTCATTGTAGATCTGCTCCGGCGTTCCCATCTGCTGGATATAGCCCTGGTTCATGACAACGATCGTGTCGGACATCGTGAGCGCCTCTTCCTGGTCGTGGGTGACATAGATAAAGGTGATTCCCAGCTCATTTTTCAGGCGGATCAGCTCATATTGCATGTCCTGGCGGAGCTTCAGGTCGAGAGCGCCGAGCGGCTCGTCGAGAAGCAGAAGCTTCGGCTCGTTTACGATCGCGCGGGCGATGGCAATCCGCTGCTGCTGGCCGCCGCTTAAAGAATCCACGCTCCGGTTCTCAAATCCGTCAAGGTTTACAAGTTTCAATGCATATTTGATCTTATCATCAATATAGCTCTTCGATTTGCCTTTGATCTTCAGACCGAACGCGATATTCTCCGCAATACTCATGTGCGTGAACAGGGCGTACTTCTGAAACACTGTATTTAACTGGCGCTTGTTCGGCGGCATATTTGTGATGTCTTCCCCATCAAAGATCACCTGACCTTTATCCGGTTTTTCAAACCCACCGATGATTCTTAAGGTCGTTGTCTTTCCGCAGCCGCTCGGACCAAGCAGCGTCACGAAGGAGTTTTCCTTTACGGAAAGGCTCAGATCGTCGAGGATCAGATCCCCGTCATAACTCTTAAAAATATGGGACAAATCAATGAGCGGATGCTCCATTCCTTTTTCCTCCTGATGTAAACAGATTTCATACGATAGATTCCACTGTTTTTGTGTTCGGCTTGAATGTATTTTTATACATGGTTTTCTTCAGATATACGAAAACGGCAAAATGCCTATCATAGTATATTTACGCATGGTTTTCCCGTTCTGTCAATAGATTTCTCTTGTTTCTTTTTCCTGTTGTTTGTACATGATCGCATCCATACAATTTTCAGATTTCAGTTAACAAACCGGTCAGATTATGATAAAATGAGTATATCTATGAATCTCCGGAGGAGGTTGGCAAAATCGGCAGTTTTGCGTCTCCGGACATCGAAAGCAAAGGGGAATTTACCTATGACTGGAAAATACATGGCCTATGTTGGCTCTTATTCCTATACGGGAAAGGCAAAAGGGATCACCGTATATGATGTTGATGTGGAGGCAGGAAAATTCATCTACCGCTGCGAAGTGGAAGTGGACAACTCTTCCTATCTGAAATCATCCCAGAACGGAAAAATCCTGTACTCTATCGCCGATGAGGGCGTTGTCGCGTTCCGCGTTCTTCCAAATGGAAGTCTCGCACGTTTAAACAGTGCTAAGATCAAGGGCATGCGCGGATGCCACCTTTCTACGAGCAAAGCAGATGACTATATCTTTATCTCCGGTTTCCACGATGGAAAGATCACGGTCCTTCATCTGAACGAGGACGGATCGGTCGGAGATATCGCCGACGGTGTCTTCCACAAGGGACTTGGCTCCGTCGCTGAGCGAAGCTTCCGTCCGCATGTGAGCTGCAGCCGCCTGACTCCGGACGAGCGCTTCTTAATGGTCGCAGACCTCGGGATCGACCAGATCAAAGTTTACCGTTTTGACCATAAGGACGGAAAGATCGCTCTCGTGGACACGATCCGCTGTGAGCTCGAATCCGCCCCGAAATATTTCATGTTCAGCTCCGACGGCCGTTTCTTCTATGTCCTGTATGAGATGAAAAATGTGATCGAGGTTTATTCCTATAAAGAAGGCGAACGTGTTCCGATCGTCGAGAAGATCCAGACGATCTCATCCACAGGAAGCAAACCGAACCAGCTGACCGCTGCCTGTGCGATGCATTTCTCCCCGGATGAGAAACATGTATTCTGCAGCAATGCCGGCGACAATACGGTGTCCATGTACGACCGCGATGATGAGACCGGAATGCTGACCCTGCGCTTCTGTCTTCCGATCAGCGGGGATTATCCGAAGGATATCGCGATCTTCCCGGGCGGAGAACATCTCGCTTCTATCAACCACGAGGGAAGTATTTCCTTCTTTAAGATCGACTATGAAAAAGGTCTTCTTGTCATGAGCGACCGCAGCATCAAGGTCAATGAGCCGAACTGCTGTGAAATTGTAAAGATTGGAGATTAAAATAACATGGCAGCAGGTTCTACCATCGGCACAATATTTAAAGTAACAACCTGGGGAGAATCCCACGGAAAAGCCATCGGCGTTGTCGTTGACGGCTGCCCGGCGGGACTTCCTTTAGAGGAATCCGATATCCAGAAACTTTTAGACCGAAGGAAACCGGGACAGAGCCGCTTTACGACCCAGCGAAAAGAGGGAGATGAGGTCGAGATCCTCTCCGGCGTTTTCGAGGGAAAGACAACCGGAACCCCGATCTCCATGATCGTGCGGAACACAGACCAGCGTTCCAAAGACTACTCCAATATCGCTTCCTGTTTCCGCCCGGGACATGCCGACTACACGTTTGAGGAAAAATACGGATTCCGCGATTACCGCGGCGGCGGACGTTCCTCCGCCCGTGAGACGATCGGCCGTGTTGCGGCGGGTGCGATCGCTGAAAAGTTCTTAAAACAGTTAAATATTTCTGTGACTGCCTATGCGAAATCGATCGGTCCGGTTGAGGTATCCCCGGAGCGCATGGACCTTTCAGCGATCCCGAATAACCGGTTCTGTCTCCCGGATGCGGACTCCGCAAAGGAGGCGGAGCACTATCTTGACCAGAAGATCGCAGAATGTGACTCCGTCGGCGGAGTCGTTGAGTGTGTGATCTCCGGTCTTCCGGCCGGTCTCGGTGAGCCGGTCTTCGAAAAGCTGGATGCCAACCTCGCAAAAGCGATCCTCTCGATCGGTGCTGTCAAAGGTTTTGAGATCGGAGACGGATTTGCCGCGACGAAAGCGTGCGGATCGGAAAATAACGATGAATTCCGTATGGATGGAGATAAGATCGTGAAGGAGACGAACCATGCCGGCGGCGTTCTCGGCGGCATCAGCGACGGAAGTGATGTGATCTTCCGCGCCGCATTCAAGCCGACTCCATCGATCGCAAAATCCCAGGAGACAGTGACAAAGGACGGCGAGAATATCGATCTCGTGATCCACGGTCGTCACGACCCGGTGGTTGTTCCGAGAGCTGTTGTTGTAGTCGAATCTATGGCTGCGATCACCGCGATGGATATGCTCTTAATGTCCATGACTTCCAGACTTGACCTGATCCAGATGTTCTTCCAGGTGGAGAATGTCGATGATTCACCGGAACAGTAATATTGATCCGATTCCCACATGGCAGAGAGTCTGCTCTCTGTTCATGGAATAATAGTAAATAACAGGAGAAGAAAGAAATGAAAATCGCAATCGCTAACGACCACTCAGCTGTAGAGCTGAAAAACATCATCAAGGAGCACCTCGAGAGCAATGGCTACGAAGTATTAAACCTCGGAACAGACTCCACAGAGAGCTGTGATTACCCGGTATACGGTGAGAAGGTTGGCCGCGCAGTCGCTGACGGCGAAGCAGATCTCGGAATTGCCATCTGCGGAACCGGCGTCGGCATCTCTTTAGCTGCCAACAAGGTAAAAGGCATCCGCGCATGTGTCTGCAGCGAGCCGTACACCGCAAAGCTTTCCAGAATGCATAACAACTCCAACATTCTCGCGTTTGGTGCACGCGTTGTCGGAAGTGAGCTCGCAAAGATGATCGTTGACGAGTGGCTGAACGCAAGCTTTGAGGGCGGCCGCCACCAGAGACGTGTGGATATGATCATGGATATTGAGAATAAGTAATTGACGATAAAAACCCCCGAAGTGTACCAGACTTCGGGGGTTTTGTTTTATCTTCTGTTCGCCTTCTCCACATGAATGCTCTTACCTTTGATCTTCACATGGTTCATCGCATCCATGACGATATCGGCCTGGTCCTTCGGTACTTCGACGAAGGTGTATTTGTCGTACATATCGATGCTGCCGACAAGACGGCCCGGGATTCCGGATTCTCCGGCGATCGCGCCTAAAATGTCTCCCGGCTTCACATTCTGGTTCTTTCCGAGGTTGATGAACAGTCTCGTCATGCCGCCTCTGGCATTCTTTCTGTCCACATATTCCTCGTCATCGCCTCTGCCGCGTCTGCGTCCGTTTCTTCCGCGGTCATTTCTGCCGCCGCGGCGGTCGAGATCATCAAGGTCGCGGAGCGGTCTTCCCTCATCCACGATATCCTCGTAGTCATCTCCCATCGCCATCTTTAAGAACGCTGCTGCGAGCTCTAAGGAAGTATAATCCTCCGCGAGCAGGCGCTTTTCGATAATATCTGTCATGCGCTCGAGGTCGCTGTCCTCACCGATATGCTGCTGCACATCGTCCAAGATTTTCTCCGCCTTGATCGCTGTGACGTCATCTAAGGACGGGATCGGCTGCGGAACGATCTTTGTCTTACAGAATCTCTGGATGTCACGGAGTTTGTAGACTTCGCTTCCGACTGCAAGGCTGAACGCACGTCCCTCTCTTCCGGCACGTCCGGTACGCCCGATTCTGTGTACATAATACTCGTCATCCTGCGGGATATCGTAGTTGAATACCGCTTCCACGTCGTCCACATCGATTCCTCGTGCAGCGACATCCGTTGCAACAAGGATCTCGGTCGCTCCGTTCCGGAAGCTGCTCATAACGCGGTCTCGCTGCTCCTGCTTTAAGTCTCCGTGAAGACCTTCCGCGAAATATCCGCGTCCCTGAAGCGCCTGTACCAGCTCATCTACCTGCTTTTTCGTGTTGCAGAATGCAACAGAGAGCTTCGGGGAATAGAGGTCCAACAGACGGCACATTACTTCCACTTTGTTTCTCGGTTTTACTTCATAATAATACTGGGTTACCTTCGGAACCGTCAGTTCCTTCTTTACGACCTGGACCATCTTCGGGTCTTTCTGGAACTTCTGGGCAATCTGGGCGATCGCGTGCGGCATCGTCGCGGAGAACATCACGGTCTGGCGCTCCTCCGGAAGTTCACCGAGGATCGTCTCCATGTCCTCAAGGAATCCCATGTTTAACATCTCATCCGCCTCATCGAGAACGACCGTGTGGATCGCATCGGTGCGGATCGTCTTTCTTCTCATGTGGTCCATCACACGTCCCGGGGTTCCGACGATGATCTGGACTCCGCCCTTTAAGGAACGGATCTGCTTTACGATTTCCTGTCCGCCGTATACCGGGAGGATCTTGATCCCGGACATATATTTCGCAAGACGGCGAAGTTCTTCCGCTACCTGGATCGCAAGTTCTCTTGTCGGGCAGAGGATCATTGCCTGTGTCTTTCTGTTTTCCGGATCCATCTTCATAAGAAGCGGGATTCCAAACGCTGCTGTCTTACCGGTTCCTGTCTGGGCCTGACCGATCATATCGTGGCCTTCCATCTCAACCGGGATCGCCTGGGCCTGGATCGGGGACGCTGCCTCAAATCCCATATCGGTAACTGCGCGGAGGATCCGCGGGTCTAAATTAAGTTCATCAAATCTGATTGTTTCCATTCAATATCCTTTCTGTTTTGTCTGCATAACGATTCCATGCCTCGGATATATTCCTATATCATATGGAATTTTCCATTCAGAAAATTCCTGCCCGTGAAAAGTCCCGATATTTCTTCCTTACTTTTCTATAACGATTCACCCGGATTCCCGGATTTCCATACCGGTCACAGAATTCTATATACAATGCTGACGGCTGCCTTTTGATTTCCAGCCGTGCGGGGTGCAAATGTAAAATATCTTATAACATAGAAAGAAAAAAGTCAAGCAAAAGCCTGCAAGGAAACAGAAAACCCCGGAAAACATGTTTTTGACGCCATGTTTTCCGGGGAAACTGCCTGATTTGCAGTGTTTCGGTCATACGTGAAATAATCTGAACAACTGCCTGTATCATGTCATAAAATGATTCTTTTTATAACCGTGTATGATTCTTTCCGCTATACACGGTAAATGAACATCCTCTACACCTCTTTTTTATGGTAGCACAGATATCCGAACGCCGCCGCAACGCCAACCGAGTAGATCACGAAGGTGCATGCAAACGGAAGCTTTGCATTTACAGAATAGATAAATCCGGCTGTCAGGGAACCCGCGATACTTCCCAGGGACTGGGTCGCGTTGAAGAATCCCATGACAAGGTTTTTCTGTTTCGGATCCGCCTGATTCGCCACCATGTTCTGGAGGACCGGGACGCTGACGGAGTAACCCGCATAGACAAGGATGCTGAAGAAGATGAAGATTCCGATATTCACGGAGATCAACGTTCCGATCGCCGCCAGCGCACAGAAGGCGGTGAGGACGACCATGGACTTTTTGACATTCGTCTTTTTGATGATCCAGATGCAGAGACTCATATTTGCGATAAAGGATACGAAACCAACGCCTGCCTTGATAATTCCGTTGTAGGAGGAAGTCAGACCAAGCTGTGCCTTTAAGTAATAGTTGAAAGCCTGGTCAAAACCGGTATTTCCGAAGTTGATAAAGATATTGATCGCGAACAGGAACACAAACGCCATGCACATAAAGTTTTTGCTGTCGATGAACGCCTGGAACGGATTTGCCTCTTTCATGAGCTGTTTTGCCGGAATATCCTTTAAATTTGCGGTACTGTCCGGCTCGCAGATCATAAAGAACGCAACTGCGACCGCGATCAGGGTTCCCGCCTGCACCAGGAATGCCAGCCGAACGGAAGACTCGCCTAAGAAGCCGCCGATCATATAGCCGAACGCGCTGGCCACACTCTTGATCGTCGCGCTGTAAGTCAGATATTTTCCCTGGTCTTCCGGGTTTGACTTGTTTACGATGTAAGTCAGGAAGCTTACAAAGATCCCACCGGTAAAGAGTCCCGCGAACATTCTCGCGAGGATGATCATGAGTTCCGTAGTCGCGTAGGCGAACCAGATCTGTGCCACGCCGTATCCAAGACAGCAGATCAATAAGGAAAGTCGCGAGGAAATATAGTTATTGATCTTTCCCCAGAACGGCGACAGCAGGAAATTCGTGATCAGCATGACTGCCAGCGCCACGCCAAACATATAGTCGTGGAGGTGGAGTTCCTGGATCACCGTCGGCGTTACCGGATGGGCAAAGTTCGCTGCCAGGTTGAATACGACCATGGCGGCGAAAAAGGCGAAAAATCTCATTTTGTACTTCATAGGCGGTGTCTTCCTTTGTCTTTATTCAATTTCTGCCGGGCAGGCATTTCCAGTCGGCAACATTGCCTGCATCATGGCACACAGAGCCATATTGCAATCCGGATGCGTTTATCCATCAAGAACTGTTCTATCTTTTCTGTATTTACTTCACTTTTTACAGAAAATTCGCATAATTCAAGTTTAAACGGATACAGTCGAAATGTCAAGCGCAAAACATCGCGGTGACCACTGCTGTTAAATAAAAAATACCTCTGAAGCAGATCTGTTTTTTCAACCAGTCTGCTTCAGAGGTATCTTCTCACATATCATGTTTCCCATGCGTCTGAGCGGGATTTCACGGCATCTTTTCTAAAAGTTTTCTTCTGCCCATCTTCGTCTCCTGCAGATCAGACTTTAAACCGGTAGCCGACTCCCCAGATCGTCTCGATATACTGCGGTTTTGCCGTATTCATCTCGATCTTTTCACGGATCTTCTTAATGTGGACTGTGACGGTCGCAATATCGCCGATGGATTCCATATCCCAGATCTTTGAGAAGAGTTCTTCCTTTGTAAATACATGGTTCGGGTTCTGGGCGAGGAACGCCAGAAGGTCGAATTCCTTTGTCGTAAAGTTCTTCTCCTCGCCGTTTACATAGACGCGGCGGGCGGTCTTATCGATCTTTAAGCCACGGATCTCGATAATGTCGTTTGCCGGGGTTCCGCTTCCGATCAGTCTCTCGTAACGGGAAAGATGGGCTTTGACTCTCGCTACCATCTCACTCGGGCTGAACGGCTTGGTGATATAATCATCCGCGCCAAGGCCGAGACCGCGGATCTTGTCGATATCGTCTTTTTTCGCGGAGATCATGATGATCGGGGTGTTTTTTGTCTCCCTGATCTTTTTGCAGATTTCAAATCCATCAACGCCCGGAAGCATCAGATCCAGGATAAAAAGATCAAATTCTTCCGACATGGCTCTCTTTAAGCCTGCTTCCCCATCATTTTCTATTTCAACTTCAAAGCCCGATAATTCCAGATAGTCTTTCTCGAGCTCTGCAATACTTTCCTCATCTTCCACGATCAGAATTTTGCTCATATTGTTGTTTCCTCCTATTAATCTGCTGTCGTCTTTCTCAGCACAAAATGGATCTCTGTTCCGATCCCTTCCTTGCTCGTCGCCCAGATCTTTCCGCCGTGATCCTCGATGATCTTCTTTACGATGGAAAGTCCGATGCCGCTTCCGCCCTTGCTGGAATTTCTCGAAGAATCAGTCCGGTAGAACCTGTCAAAGATGTACGGAAGCTCCTTCTGGCCGATCCCCTTTCCATTATCCTCGATCTCGATCTGGACAAAATCACCGACATCAAGAATCCGGATATTGATGATCCCATGCTTTTTGTCCATATATTTCAATGAATTTCCGATGATGTTGTTGATCACGCGCTTCATCTGCTCCGCGTCGGCGATTACCATCACGTCCTCATCCACAAAGTTAAAGTAGCCGAGCTCGATTCCTCTCGCTTCAAGCTCCAGGCCGACTTCCTCCACACAGTCACGGAAATAGTTTGCCACATTGATCTTTGAAAATGTGTACGGGATCTTATTTGTGTCGATCTTTGAGTAGAATGTCAGCTCATTGATCAGACGGTCCATATCATTCGCCTTATTGTAGATCGTCCGGATATATTTGTCCCGTTTCTCCGGCGAGGACGCGACACCTTCCATCAGTCCTTCCGCGTATCCCTTGATCGCTGTGATCGGGGTCTTTAAGTCGTGGGAGATGTTGCTGATCAGTTCCTTGCTCTCTTTGTCGTACTGGATCTTCTCCTCCGTGGATTCCTTCAGCCGGATCCTCATCTCCTCAAAGTTCTGGCAGAGCTGCCCGATCTCATCATCATCCTCAACGTCAAGAGTAAAGTCCAGATTGCCGTCACGGATCTGTTTTGTCGCCTCCTGGAGCTTTCCGATCGGCCATAAGATCGACCGGTATACCCACGCCGTCAGCATACCTCCGGTGATAAAAAGGATCATCGCACTGCTGAGGAACATCTCCGTGATCAGGGATTTTACCTCCGGGATCACATCCACCACGTTTGTCACGAGATAGATCCCGATCCGGCATCCATCCGAAAGTTCAAATTCACGCTGTTTGATCAGGTGTTCCGTATTCTTATCCAGATAATTTCCCCACGAATCCACATCATTGATCTCCGCATAATCCGAGATCTGGCTCTCGAGCGCCGATGCCGCTTCCTCATTTCCCGAATAGAAGAGTTTTCCATTCTTTGTCACCATCAAAAAGGAATGCTTTAATTTCATCTGGTCATTCAGCGTTGCCAGATAAGTCAGGTCCTCGAAGTCAGACGGATCATTTTTGATCTCCTCCTCGATCTCTTTCTGGATACTCTCTGTCAGATGGCTGAACACGCGGATCGACGCGCCTGCCGAGAGATCCACCTGGCCGACTCCATATGTCTCACTAAATACCCGGTTCTGATATGTGCTGAGTCCCATGATCGCGATATAGATCAGGATGATCGGCACCACCGTGATCGTACAAAAGGTTACCAGTAATTTTGTTCGTATTTTCATGAGCGTCCGCGCGCTCCCTTCTTATTTTTCATCCGGTCTTCCGGTCATTCATCCGTTGTCAGGACTCCTGTCTGTATACAGAAAACCGACATATGATAAGTATAGCACAACTCAGGGGTGGTGTTTATAAAAGTATTCTAAAATGTGGAATCTTCACGTTGTTATCGCGACAGTCGCCAGAGTCTTACGGAATCGCGGACTTTGGCTCATTGTTCGCGTAATATAGAAACAACGGCACAGTTTCCCGAACACCCCGGGGACTGTGCCGCTGCTTCCGATCATTTTCATGATATATGTCCATGATCTTTCTGTTCTTTTATCCTACAGATATTTCTTTAAATCCTCAACCTTGTCGAGCTTCTCCCACGGAAGATCTACATCGGTTCTTCCGAAGTGACCGTATGCTGCGGTCTGCTTGTAGATCGGACGGCGGAGATCAAGCATCTTGATGATTCCTGCCGGGCGAAGGTCAAAGTTGTCACGGATGATCTCAACTAACTTCTCGTCGGATACCTTTCCGGTTCCCTCTGTCTCGACCATGATGGAAGTCGGATGAGCAACACCGATCGCATAGGAAAGCTGGATCTCACACTGATCTGCAAGTCCTGCTGCTACAATGTTCTTTGCAACATAACGGGCTGCGTATGCTGCGGAACGGTCTACCTTTGTGCAGTCCTTTCCGGAGAAAGCTCCGCCGCCGTGACGTGCATATCCGCCGTAGGTGTCAACGATGATCTTTCTTCCTGTAAGTCCACTGTCTCCGTGCGGTCCGCCGATCACGAAACGTCCGGTCGGGTTGATGAAGAATTTGGTATCTGCATCTACCATCTCCTGCGGAAGGATCTCATCGAATACATATTTTTTGATATCCTCATGGATCTGCTCCTGAGTCACATTCTCATCATGCTGTGTGGAGAGAACGACTGCATCGAGGCGGAACGGCTTTCCGTTCTCATCGTACTCAACAGTAACCTGGGTCTTTCCATCCGGTCTTAAGTACGGAAGAGTTCCGTTCTTTCTTACCTCTGTGAGACGTCTTGCAAGCTTATGTGCAAGAGCGATCGGGTACGGCATGTACTCCGGTGTCTCGTTTGTAGCGAAGCCGAACATCATACCCTGGTCACCGGCGCCGATCGCGTCTAACTCGTCATCGGTCATGTTGTTCTCTTTGGCCTCGAGTGCTTTGTCAACTCCCATCGCGATATCGGTAGACTGCTCATCGATCGCAGTGAGAACACCGCAGGTATCGCAGTCAAAACCATATTTTGCACGGTCATAGCCGATCTCGCGGACTGTCTCACGGACGATCTTCTGGATATCCACGTATGCCTTTGTTGTGATCTCACCCATTACCATAACAAGACCTGTTGTTGTGCATGTCTCACACGCAACACGGCTCATCGGATCCTGCTCCATTAAAGCGTCGAGGATCGCATCGGAGATCGCGTCGCACATCTTATCCGGATGTCCTTCAGTTACGGACTCGGAAGTAAATAATCTCTTTTCCATTGTAACTCCTTTCGATTTTAAACAAAACAAAAGTCCGCTCATGCTAAGCGGACTTGACAAACTTATCATCGGTCAAATCCTCTTATTGCTCGATTACTCGCTCAGGTTGGCACCTTCCTGCCCTCTCGCGAACGCGATTAACAGGGGTTGCCGTGACTTCACCGGTCCTATGTACCTCCATCACTCTGAATAAGGGATATTGCGAACTTTTTCACATTATGGCCGTAAGCCATCCCATGAATGACTCACGGACTGTATCTTATACGATTCAGAACAGAATGTCAAGCGGGAATCATAAAAAAAGCCCGAAAACCTGGAAAATCGGAAAAAATTCCCATAAATTCCGGGGTTTCGGACCGTTTCTTTATTCTCAGCCGACTCTCAGTCTGAATTTCTGTGCTTCCTTCTCGGAATCTACACGCTCGATCACAGCACCGAGAGAACGAAGTTTCTCTTCAAAATTTTCGTATCCGCGCTCGACATAGCCGATCTCATCAACAGTCGTATATCCGTCTGCAGCCAGTCCTGCAAGCACAAGAGCTGCGCCCGCGCGGAGATCCGGTGCGACGACCTGGGCACCTGTGAAGTTTGTGACACCGTCAACAATGGCAACACTGCCTTCTACCTTGATGTTTGCTCCCATGCGGGAAAGCTCATCCACATATTTGAAGCGGTTCTCAAAAATACTCTCTGTCACCACGCTTGTTCCGTCCGCCAGAGCAAGTGCCACCGTCATCTGCGGCTGCATATCGGTCGGGAATCCCGGGTACGGCAGAGTCTTAAAGTTCATGTGGCGCTGTTTCGGTTTTCCGACTACGCGGATCTCCTCATCGAACTCGACCACTTCACAGCCCATTTCCATCAGTTTTGCGGAGATTGCCTCCAGATGTTTCGGGATCACATTCTTTACGGTGATATCACCGCGGGTAATCGCCGCCGCACACATGAAGGTTCCGGCCTCGATCTGATCCGGGATGATCGAATAATTTGTTCCGTGAAGACGTCTCACTCCTTTGATCCTGATCACATCCGTACCTGCGCCTTTGATGTTCGCACCCATGCTGTTTAAGAAGTTCGCAACATCAACGACATGCGGCTCTTTTGCAACGTTCTCAAGAATCGTCTCGCCCTCGGCCATCGTTGCCGCCATCATGATATTGATGGTTGCTCCGACGGAAACCACATCAAGGTAGATATGGCTTGCGACAAGATCGATCGCGTGGGCTACAACTGCTCCGCGGACGATCTTCACATCGGATCCCAGGGCACGGAAACCCTTTAAATGCTGGTCGATCGGACGGCTTCCGATCGTACATCCGCCCGGAAGCGGAACTTCTGCACTCTTATATTTTCCGAGAAGCGCGCCGATAAAATAATATGACGCGCGGATCTTTCTCATATGCTCATCTTCCACGGTCACGGCGTGGATATTTGCGGCATTGATCCTTACGGTATGGCGGTCGATCCGGTCAACTTTCGCTCCAAGATGACTGATCGCATCCAGGAGAGCATTGATATCGCTGACATCCGGGAGATTATCGATCACAACATCGTCATCCGTCATGATCGCCGCCGCTAAGATTCCCAGAGCCGCATTCTTCGCGCCGCTTATAGTCACTTCACCTACAAGCGGGTTTCCGCCCTTCATAATGTACTGTTCCATTACGCACCTCTATCTATATATCTAAAAAAGGACATAGCTATCCTGCATCCGTCCCAGCTCGTTTTCGTTATGATTATAACATATCTGGGAAAAATGTAAAGTTTTTCTTAAGATACTCCCCTATACCGGTACACAGCAGATAAAATCATACCCCGCTGCGCCGAACATCTGGTTCGCCGTCTCCATGGACAGGACTTCCGTTGCCCCGCTTTCCGGATGGTACACGCGGACATGCGTCTGGTCATAGCCGGTCAGGTACATGCAGGTTCCCTCTCCGGTATACGCCAGTACCGGGATATTCTGTCCCACAAAGTACAGGACCTGAACGATACTGCTGCCCGACGCATCCAGAAGGAAGGTTCCGTCTTCCATTGTCTGGTTCTTCTCAAAGGAATCCCGATAGCGCTCCAGCAGAGCGGAACCCGCGGTGAGATCCCTGATATAGAAGGCGCTCGCGCGGTTTCCGCGGACCCAGATGGTCCGGTCACGTCCCGCGGTCACGAATCCCATATGATCGTATGCTGCCTGCGCCGCATCGGCAAAGTCCACAAAACGTCCGAGGAATCGTCCTCGTCCATACGCATAAAATTCCGTAGTCTTACAAGCTGCCGCTGCGATCGGTTTGACTGTCGAACTGCTCTCCGCAAGCTTCGGAGATGTCTGGCGGATCTTTTTCTTTGACGCATCGACATCACGGTCAAGCTGTACAAACATGATCTGACCTTTCTGGTCTGATGCGTACCAGCCGATATCATCCGTCTTTCCTGGAAGGATCTCCGCATTGCAGACAAGCGTGTCCTCAGAATATGCTCCGAAAAATCCGTCCCGGCTGTTCACAGTCTTCATATGGATCCTGCTGTCATCCACAGACACCTCACGAATCCAGGAACCCGGCTTCTCATAATGCATGACCGACTTCATCTCCCGGTCAACGATATCGATGCTGTTCAGATAAGTCCCCATCACACGGCCGTTGGACATCAGATAGTCTCCGCTGTCCCCGGTTCCATAAATGCAGTCGTTTCCGACAAAACCAAGGATCCTCGTTACAGAACCACTCTGTCCGCCCACCTGAGTCTTGTCCCCGGTGTCGAGGTCCATGATCTGGATCGTCTGTGAATCCCAGATCCCGGTATTCTCCTGCCATGCCGCCCGGGAATGGTCCGCGCTGACCGCGAACTGCTCTTTTGTAAGTCCGGAGGCAAGTGCCACATACTCCAGACTCTTTAAGTCGATCCCATAGATCCCGTGATCCATATAGAAGTAGAAGATTCCATTCGTTCCGCGATGGGCAAGTACCGAGAGATCATCTTTTAACTCCTGATAAGGTTCCGACGATGGAATAAAGAATTTTTCTTCCAGCGCATTCTGTCCCATATCATAATGATAGTACGCGATCCCCGTGCTTCCTTCATGTGTTCCGCGGTTCATTCTCCCGTAAACGATAAAATCGATCCCGCCGTCCTCATCGACAGCGAGGATCTCGACGCCATGCTCCGGCACATTGTCCCTGATATCATCGGAC
Organism: Pilosibacter rotomagensis; assembly: GCF_045062245.2. Taxonomy (NCBI): domain Bacteria; kingdom Bacillati; phylum Bacillota; class Clostridia; order Eubacteriales; family Clostridiaceae; genus Pilosibacter; species Pilosibacter rotomagensis. Next base: position 3,130,248 of record NZ_CM170323.1, read on the forward strand.
GCTGCTCCGCCGAACGCGAACACCCGCGCCCCCACGTTCTCACCGCTGTCGTAAGCCCACAGTTCCCGGTCTGTCACAAATGCCGTATACTGGCCACCTGTGCTCTTTACGGCGTGAACTCCGTCACCGTTTCCGATCCCCAGAAGGATCCTCTTTCCGGAAAACAGTTCCGTGTCTCCGGTGAAAAGTTCCGTCATCGTGCGCTCGTAATCCATCATGTAGATCCTCTGGGATGACCATTTCATCGTGAAGTTTTCTGTCACTTCATAGTTTTCTGTCTTTTCACCATTTTTCGCCGTCACTCTCGACGTGATCTCCACATTCGCGAGATTGCCGGAAAGTTCCTTCAGCTTCGTGTATGCCTCTCCGGACCGCTCCACACCGAGCGATCCCCAGGTGAGCTGGGTAAATGTGTCCTTCAGTGTCACCGTCCCCAGGGATGTGCTGCCTGCGGTCGGGGATGTCTCCATATACATGGTCAGACTCTGGGCATCACTATACTTATAAGTTTTTGAAGAAAAGTCCTCCGCCAGCGACAGCATCTCATTCGCATGTCCCTGGTCCTGTTCCGTGATCCGCATATAGTACCAGGCCTCGGATCCATCAGAGAGTTCTGCACATACCCCGAGCAGATATTCCTTTCCTGCATCCAGAAGGTTCTGGATCGGAAGCTCTGTACTCAAGGCGTTCTCACTGTCCCCGTTTAATGACGTTTCAAACGATCCAATTCTCGTTCTCTCGATCAGATCCTCCGTATCGAGACTGCGGATTTCATAATGCACTCCCTGGATCTTCGTAGTCCCTGCAAACCGGAGCTTTAGTTTCCGGTCCTCCGGAAGCAGGATCAGGCTGTCACGCCCTGCGGTCACGCCGCGCTCCTCCGTCTGTCCGAACACGGGTGCCATCTCCCGTTCTCCCATCGTCGCATAGAGCACCGGGAATTTTGCTTTTTCCATCGCCGTGTACTCCGTGACTCCGTGCTCTTCTTTCTTCCCTACTGGGTGTACAAAATATACCACTGCCGCCGCTACAAAAACAAGCAGCAGGATCATGACTTTCTTTCCGGTCTTCATCTCACTGTTTCCTCACTCTGTCTATCTGTCACTGCCTGTCGGCAGAATTTTTCAATTTCCGTAACTGTTCAGTACCTTCAAACCCGTGCTTTATTACAGTCAACGCAGCAAGTGCGCAGACCTGCTGAACAGTTATCAATTTTCAACTCTGTTTAAAATTCTTCTCCGGTAAATCTCATTCACAAACAGAACCTGCAGCAGATCCTGTTCTTCTGTTCCGCCCATAGTCTCCTCCGGGTGGCGTTCTCTGACTTTTAACAGTTCCCGGTATAAGAATTCCCGGTCCGGATATTCGTCATACATCGGACTCCCGGGGTATTCCAAAAGGTCACACGCCTCCTCGGCCAAAACCTGTTTTCTCTTCGCTGCTGAAGGATAGAGTCCTCTCAGATAGTCCATCTCCGACCGGAGCTCATTTCCGGTCAGGACCGGTCCTGCGCTCTGTTCCTCTCTCCGATAAAGCATCCAGGGCACTTTTTTCACTTCCGGGGGGTATCCCCGGTATCTCTTCTCCATAAAAACGTTCCCGCTCCTTTGCTGATCCCTATACAGGATTATCATATGCAAAAAGGAGCGGGAAAGCTACCATCTCATTTTATGATAATTTCGATCCACAGCCGGCAATTTCATGAAGTCTGACATGTCGGCGCCGGACCGGCTAAAACAGTTTTTTCGGATAAACACCCGCATCGACCAGCTTCTGGATCGACGCGACAACTGCCGGTTTGTCCTCTTTGTAGGTCACACCAAACCATTTATCCTTTGTCTCAAGGACGCGGACTGTACCTTTTCCGTTATGAATACAGCTGTCGATCACCGCTGGGAGAAGGTATTCCGCTTTCAGATCCCCCTCTTTCACGCCGGAGAGGAATTCCGGGAATCCTTTTTCCAGTTCTTTTACGAAAGATGCCGGCAGTCCGAACATATTCATGGAAACATGCTGGTCTTCTTTTACGATAACCGGGTTGCCATCGTGGTCAGCCGCATGCATGCCGTCTTCCGCTTTGTAGACGTCGTATGTCTCTGTGACCTTGGAGAGATATCCATTGGCATCCACCGTGCACACGCCGCGGGTCACCGGACCATTTTCGCTTAACGTGTTGGAGAGGATAAAACCAGCCATACACATATCGAATGTAGCCTTCGTATCATCCATCTCATTTACCATATAGTCATGGACGATCTTAAAGCCTTCTTTTCCGTAGTAGTCATCGGCATTGATGACAAGGAACGGTTCCTTGATCAGATCTCTCGCCGCAAGAATCGCCTGACCGGTTCCCCACGGTTTTTTTCTACCTTCCGGAACAGAAAAACCTTCCGGGAGATCATCCATCTCCTGGTACGCATACTCGACCGGAGCGATCTTCTCGATCCTGTTTCCGATGATCTCCTTAAAATCTTTCTCCAGATCTTTTCTGATGATAAAAATAATTTTATCAAAACCCGCTTCCAGAGCATCATGGATCGAATAGTCCATAATGATCTCACCGCTCGGACCAACCGGGGCAAGCTGCTTGATTCCGCCGCCAAAACGGCTTCCAATTCCTGCTGCCATGATGACAAGAGATGTCTTTTTCATGTAACAGTCCTCCTTTTTTCTGCAGATTCTTTCACACTCATATGGAGGTATCATAACACAGATTCAGATTCTTTTCAATCAGACAAAGAGTCCGGCTGCACTCTTTTAAGAAATTCGTAGGAATTTCTGCCAAAAAGCAGTCACTTCCTTCGCATCTTCTGAGAGAACCACCGGACTCTTCCAAATAATCTTCTATACTACTGTTTCTCTACATTTTTCGTCGCGATCAGATCGCTTCCAAGACCTAAAATATTTTCTACGATCAGATCACCGGTATGGACCGGTGCATTTAAGGACAGCTTGCGGATCTCCGCCATCACCTCAAACAGCTTCTCCTTCGGCACCGCACGGTTTAACCGCACGCTGACAAGTGGGAGAACTCCGTTTTTCACAGCCACGGAGCTTGCGATCGTACGCTTCGGCGCTTCGACCTCCTGCGCCGCATACTGAGCTCCCTTCGGGCATAAATTTCCACTCACGGAGATGCATTTTCCATCCACGATCTCCGCCTCAAGCTCACAGCCATTCGGACATACGATACATGTCATTTTTCTAATCATAAGATGCACACCTCCACTTCCTGCTCACCTTCAAACGTCTCTTTCTTAACCGGGATCTGGATCATCTCTGCCGGAAGTGCCTTCTTTAAATGCTTTTTCGCAAGAACCTTTTCTCCCTGTCTGACCTCGATCGTGCAATTTTCGAATTTCCGTCCGACACGCATGGAGATCGTCACATCTTTCTTTCCGCTGACCTTCATCGGCACCGTATGATTGATGCCGGAAGCTGCTTTCACCGGGATCGTGCACTCCGGCAGACTGCCGTTTTCCACATATTCCGCAACACCGTCTGCCAGCTTTTCTGCTTCCATGGACACAAAGTCTACCAGATCATGAACATGGAGGACATTGCCTGCTGCAAAGAAGCCGGATTTTTCTGTCTGGAAATATTCATCGACCACCGCCCCCTTTGTTCTTGCATCAAGCGTAACACCGGCATCGATGGAAAGCTCGTTTTCCGGAATCAGACCGACCGAGAGGATCACCGTATCACAGTTGTATTCCTTCTCCGTTCCCGGAATCGGCTTCATGTGCTCATCCACCTGTGCAACGGTAACGCCTGTCACACGCTCATTTCCGTGGATGTCTGTGATCGTGTGGCTCAGATACAGCGGGATTCCGTAATCATTCAGGCACTGTTCGATGTTTCTCGGAAGTCCGCTCGGGATCGGCTGGATCTCAAACACAGCCTGTACATGAGCGCCCTCTAAGGTTAAACGTCTCGCCATGATCATTCCGATATCTCCGGAACCAAGGATCACGACCTCTTTTCCGACCATGCGGTTATAAAGATTGATGTAAGCCTGTGCAACACCTGCTGTGAATACTCCCGTCGGACGTTCGCCCGGGATTCCCAGAGCACCTCTTGTCCTCTCTCTGCAGCCCATGGTGAGGATCACAGCTTTTGCCTGAATCTTCTTTAAACCATTCGAAGAAGCAAGGGTTACAACCTTGTCCGGAGATACAGAAAGAACAGTCGTATCGGTCACATACGGTATCTTTAATTCCATGACCTCGTCAATAAATTTCTGTGCATATTCCGGTCCGCTCAAGGTCTCTCCAAATCTCGTCAGACCGAAACCGTCATGAATACACTGACGTAAAATACCGCCCATGGTCTTTTCACGTTCTACGATCAGAACATTCCTAATCCCTTTTTTATAAAGCTCTACGGCTGCCGCAAGTCCGGCCGGACCTCCGCCGACAATTACCACATCACGTGTTTCCATCCTACTGTTCCTCCTTTCTCACTTCTCCGGTAAACATCCAGGAATTCTGTCTTGCATACCGGATATCCGTATCCTTCACACCGAGCTCATCCTCGATCATTTTTTCAATTCTCATCTGGCAGTAACCGCCCTGACAGCGCCCCATCATGGATCTTGTACGGTACTTAATTCCTGTCATCGTATGAACTCCGAGCGGATTGTGGACCGCCTTGAGGATCTCCGCCTTTGTTACCTTCTCACAGCGGCAGATCACCTCACCGTAATCCGGATCTTCTGCGATCAGCTTTGCTTTTGTCTCGTCATCCTGCTCATCAAACCGGATAATTCCCTCCCGTTTCGGGTTAAATTCCGGATTTTCTTTAAATGCTTCGTATTCCTGCATCATCCGTGCCACCATACGTCCGATCGGAACTGCTGCCGTAAGTCCCGGAGACTCGATTCCTACAAGGTTCACCGCATGCGGCGCAAGCTCCGGACGGATCTCGATCTTGAAATCCTGGATCGTTCCGTTCTCATCCACCCACTTCGGCAGGATTCCGGAGTAGTTGCGGATATAATCTGACTTTTTAATATACGGCCAGATCTCAGATGCACTCCTTGCAAGGTAATCCATGTTCTCCTGCGGCACTCCATAGTACGTGAAATTCTCTGTCATCTCTGCATTCGGTCCGATAATTACATTTCCATCCGTCGTATTGGTAACATGGATTCCCATATATGTATTACTCGGAACCGGATAGATCGGCATCGGAAGAAGCTCTCCGGTCCTGCGATCCAGAATGATGTAATCTCCCTTGGAGCCGATCACGCGATATCCTTTGATACCAAGCATATCAGAAATCTTTCCGCAGCCAAGTCCGGCACTGTTGACCACCCAACGGGACTCAAAGGTTCCGTGCGTTGTCGTTACCGTATAAAGATCTTCTCCTGCCTCGCTTGTTCCACGGCTGATTCCTGTCACTTCATGATCGAAGAAATATTCCGCTCCGTTCTGAGCTGCATTCTCCGCCAGTGCGATCGTATAGTTAAAGGGATCTACGATTCCGGAATTTTCCGAGAACATGGCAAACTCTCCAACTGCTGTCGGAACCAGCTCATGAAGCTCTTCTTTATTCAGCAGACGAAGCTTTGTTGCTCCGTTCTTTTCGCCCTGAGCGATCGTCCGTTTTAATGTCTCCAGATCCTCCGGAGTTTTTCCTACAAGAACCTTTCCACAGCGTTTGAATACAAAGCCAAGCTCCCTGGACAGTTCATCCATCCCCTGATTGCCTTCCACACAAAGCTTTGCTTTCAGTGTTCCTACATCATATGCGAATCCACCATGGACCACTCCGGAATTTCGTCCGCTCGTCTCATAACAGACATCCAGATTCTTTTCCAGCACACCGATCCGGAGCTGATATCTTGTAAGCTCTCTTGCGATTGCACTGCCGACAACACCGCCGCCAATGATAAGCACATCAAATCGTCCCATAACTTTTCTCCTTTTTGGATATTTTATCTCGTTGCTATTATTTTCTACAATGGTCAGGTCAAAATTCGTCCTACCTATTTTATGTTTGAATCTTACCACAGATCCCGGCTTTTTACAAGGATTTTTCTTGATTTTTCTCATATTTTTTCATTGTTTTTTCGCAGTATCTCAAAGGAGAGCGGCACGCAGGCATTTTCGATTTCCCTTTCCCTTTATGAAAAAAGTCTCCGAAAATTTATCCTACAAATTTTCGAAGACTTTTCATGTTTAAAACAGCCAGGCAGACACAAAGCCGTCATCGTTTAAAGTCCGCTCTGCTCTTCCTCATACCGGCTCGTGTTATACAGGAGATGATACTGCATCTCCATCTCTGCCTCAAAGGGCTTGTGATCACGGATATAGCAAAAGATCTTTCGGTGCGAGATCCATGTCCGGTCATATTCTGTCTGTGCAACCTCCTTTGCAAAAACAGCCACACCTTTTCCGATCACCGGAAGAAGATTTTCCATCACGATATTATGCGTACACTGGGCAATCTTCGTGTGGAATTTCGTATCCAGCTCCGAATAATCCTCCCTCTTTTTCATTGCCGCTTCCATCTCTTCCAGAATTTCTTCCAGCTCTTTGATCTCATGCTCCTTCGCACACTGGGCCGCAAGTGCCGCTATCTGCGGCTCCAGCATGATCCTCACCTGGAGCAGATCCCTTGTAAGCTTTACGTGGTCATTCACCATTGAAAATCCAAGAGGATCATCCGGGATCCCCTGTTTTTCAGACACAAAGGTTCCTGCTCCCTGACGGATCTCTAGGACATTTCTGGATGCAAGGATCTTTAAGGCCTCACGGACCGTATTTCTTCCTGCTCCCGTACTCTCACAGAGTTCCTTTTCCGTCGGAAGCTTGTCTCCTGCTTTGTATGGTGTCTCCTGGATCAGATTCATGATTCCGTCCGCAACCTGCTCCGCAAGTGTTTTCGTCTGTGTCCCCATCAATTCCCGCCTCCTGTTTCTTCCCTGGCATATCCGGACAATGATCTGATCACAGCTCTTTCAGTGTGATCGTATCAAGCTGTTTCTGTAATTCGTTAATAAACATGGATGTATGATATCCGTCTGCCGCTGCATGAGCTATATTCACACAGAACGGCATCGTCAGCCGTCCATCCCGCTCCGTAAATTTTCCGCAGGTAATAATCGGGAACAGCATCGGTGTTCCGCTCTCCGTATACGCAGAATATCCGGTAAAATCAAGCCATGGCACCATGGAAATACAATAAAAGTTCTGCGGCTGTCCGGGCTTTGCTTTTACCGCCTTTACATGCCGGTATGTCTCCATGTCACTGCACATATTTTTATAAAACACCGAAAAATCTTCCGTATAGGCGGTCCACACATCGGAAAAGGTGTGGTCATCCTCATGAAAGATCGTATAGTTCGGATGAAGGACATCATAATATCCCGGATTCCCGTCTTTGTCCCGTCCCATTCGAAATTCCTTCGTTGCCGCGATCTGCCTCGACACACAGTACACAAACACCGGATAAAATCTCAATCCTTTTTCCTTTACCTGACGGTGCAGCTTGGTGATATCAAGAGACACCGTCACACTGTACCCGCATTTTAACAGCTTTGTATAATACTCGTAATGGGATCTTCTCTCCCAGCTATCCAGATCAACCGGAGTAAATATCATGGTCCTGACTCCTTCTTACGGATATCATAGTTTCACATTCATGCAGCCTCACATGCACGTTTTTTCACAATGATATCCGGTCTCTGCTTAAAACTATGAATCTTAATTTCTGCATCTACGATAACATATCCGCCTTAATAAGGCAATGAACAGAAACATTAATTTTTATTCACAGGAAATTTCTTTGAGATTTCCTACAAATTTGAGAGCTCTGCAGGCATTCTCTCCTAATCAGCAATGCCATCTCGTCATAATATCCATTTTCATTTGCCTTTGCCAGCGGAACATCATACTCATCAATAAGGACAATGACTTTTCTGCCATAGACTCGTTCGAGCAATTCTGAAAGTTCTTTTAAGCTGTATACAAGTGTATCCTGCGTCATACCACGGTCCATTAATTCCTCAAACAGCTTTTTGTCGACATCACTGAGTTTCTGGCTATCCATGGAAATAAATGCCCGCCTCGTCTCTGCATTCATAATTTTTATAAGACTGCTGCAGGCACCTGAAAAATCACTGGCATTTACAATGCAAGTTGAATCATTTCACTCCATTCATCTTCACTTAATCCTTTGGAAATATCCAAAGAGTACGAGTAATTCCCATCTGTCCAGACAGCCAGCGTGAATACATTATTCTCGCCTTTCAATGTCACAGGATTCGCTCCAGCCATAATTTCTTTTACGCTGGAATACACATTATAATCTCCAGAGACATCATCCGTTCCCGTGCCCTTTCGGAATACGGCTGTCTCGCCTTCTCCGGTATACTCGATCTGCGCCATCTCTCCCCAGTAGGAGATGTATACCTCTTTTTCAACAGTAAACGGGAGTCCCTCCACTTCGTTTACCGGGAAACCCACTGCCGCGGAAAGCTCATCGATAGATTTTACTTCCACCATGCCGTTCGCGATGCTTACGCTTTCTTTCGTTTCCAGTTCTCCCGGTCCCGTGAGCTTCGGCCAGGCGAAGATACATACCAGAAGGATCGCGATACAGGCAGCCGCAGCTGTTATATTTCTCACCGTTCGTCTGCGGAACTGGCGGATCTTTGACTCTTCTCTGCTTTTTGCCGGCTTTTCCGTTTCCAGATTCAAGTTCTCCACATAGCTGAGGATCCGTTTGCGCATCGCCTCGTCTACCTCGATTTTGTTCATGATCTCATCATATTTCTTCAAAATCGTACTCTCCCTTCAGAACTTCCTTAAGCTTCTCCCTGCCCCGGCGAAGATCAGAACGGACTGTCGATTCATTTCTTCCGAGAACCTTCGCGATCTGAGCTGTCTGGTAACCTTCATGGTAAAACAGGTGGATCACCTCCCGGTATTTTACCGGCAGACTCTTTACCGCCTCCCACACAAAGGACAGATCCTCACGCTCTTCCGCGACAAGCTCATCATTCAATTCATCCGTCTCCCGAAGTTTATTATACCTGATCCTGTTTTTGCTCAAGTTCGCAGCGACTCGCAGAAGCCAGGCTTTTTCATGATTCTCACTTTCAAATTCCGGTGCTGTCTTTAAAAACTGCATCAACGTGTCCTGAAGGACTTCCTCTGCATCGCTCATATTATGAAGATATGTATAAGCATAGCGCAGGATGCTGTCTCCAAACCTAGTCAGAATCATTTCCGCCCGGCCGTTCGTCTCCGCCTGACGCATCCGCGCTTCCCATTCTTCTTTTTCGACCATATTCTGCCGGTTTTCGTCCTTTACCCCCGGCATAAAGGCCCAGATAAGGGCTTGCAGCCACCGGAGCAGGCGAAATCCCGGCAGCTCCCATGCTGTCCATATTCCCATTCCCGTTTTTCTCCCTGTTTTATCGTATCCTGTCATATGAAGCTCTATCCGTAGTCCGAGCAGTCCGCTCCGATATCCATTCTCAGCAGACCTGTCCCGCCATTCCAGTCATCTCATCCGCTGAAATTCCGGCTTCTACATACATAGAATAAGTATAACCATCCTCCGTCCAGGTGGCAAGGAATACCTTATCTTCCTCTCCCTTTAAGGTCAGTTCACGATTTTCCGCCTGAACTTTCTGCTTCTGCGCATAAGCAGTGTAATCTCCGCTGATATCCCCGGTTCCCGGTGCTTTCCGGATTCGTATTTCCTTATCCTCATTATTCCAGAAGATCACTTCGATCGTCAGAGCATCAGCAGAGTCCAGCACCTGGATCATCTTCTTTCCGTATTCTGCCGGAATTTCCGGAAGTTTTAAGTCAAAACCAGCCATATTTTTCGCCTCCTCCATCGTTTTTACCTCGATCCATGGATTCGCAATCTGAGCATTTTCAGATGCCTCCTGTGAGTCTTTCATTGTCTCGATTACTGCAGTCTCCTTTATTTCCTGTTTTCCATTTCCGCAGGCGCTCACGAAAGCCGCCATCATAACTACTGTTGCAAGCATTACTAAATTCTTCTTATACATATTGATTCCCTCACAATTCTTCATTTTGACTCCGGCATTTTTGCCTTTCTACCCTATATACAACCAGCCGAACGAAAATGTTGCGGTAAAAAATATTTTTTCGAATATCAGAATTAAAATGCTCAAAAAGAATATGCCCTGGCACATTCGGGTGTCTCGTGCAGTCGCTTGCGATAACCTACAGCCTCGCGTGAATGCACATCATTGGCACATTCGTGCTTTTTTCATCGGAGAACTCCCCCCGAATTTCCTGTTACAAAAAACACTCTCAGCACAGGCCAATTACGGTCTGTTCCAAGAGTGTCTCTGATGCATATTCCATATTTTATTTTATACGATCTTGCTTCCGTTCGCCGTCATCTTGAATTTCGCTCCGAGCATTTCACACGCACGACGGCACATGAGCATGCGCTGTAAGAAGATCTCGAAGTACTCCAGCATGGAGCAGATGTTTTCGTCGATCTTTAAGTTCAGGGTGATCACTTTCTTTTCCTCATTTACCTTTAATTTTGCCTCTGTAACCGCATAGTTTACGCGGTCGTGGATATCAAATGATGCCATCTCCTTCTGGCGGACGCGGTTTCTGCGTACATCCGTCTTGTCGGCGATGATGAGCGCCGCGGAGATCGGATCTACAGCTCCGCCCGTTGACTCATCATGGTTTCCGATCGCGGAGACGATGATCGCGCGGTCTGTGATCGGAAGATCCGTCTTTTCCAGGATCTGGGATGCCAGAAGGGCACCATACTCCGCATGGGCATGCCGGTTGATCGCATTTCCCATATCATGCATGAAACCGGCGATCTTCACCAGCTCGATATCGTGATCTGAGTAACCGAATTTCTTTAAGATCATTGCTGCCCGCTCCGCAACCATCGCGCAGTGCGCGTCCGAATGATCTGTAAATCCCATAGTCCCCAGATTGTCGTTTCCTTTTTTCAGGTAAGCTAAAACTTCCTCGTTTTTCTTGATTTCCTTATATGTCATATTCTTTTTCCTCTGCCGCAGTCGACCCAGCTCGTGACTGCTCTTTCTTTTTTCTCTCATTTTCACTTCTATATCATATAGCAGAAAAAAGAAACGAACAATCACGCTCCGGTAAAAGAATGTAAAATCTGTGTAAAAACTCATTCTGTGAGATTTCCATCTTAATTCGAGGCGAACCTCCGTGAGGCAGGACGCAAAGTTCATATCTGTGAGACTGGATGCGAAGTTCTTCCGTGGGACAGGATGCAAAGTTCATATCTGTGAGGCTGGATACGAAGTTCATACCGTGAGACAGTATGTAAAGTTCTTCTTGACATATGTACGAAATCGTACTATGATTCTACGTACGATTTCGTACATTCATAACTGTAAAACTGTCCGATAGAAAAGACACGATTTTCCCCCGCGGGCAGACACAGTAAAAAAACTGAAAGGGCACACGATGAATATTTCGCTTTCCGACCACTTTACCTACAAAAAACTCCTGCGGTTCACGTTTCCGTCTATCGTCATGATGATTTTAACGTCCATCTACGGTGTTGTGGACGGTGTTTTCGTCTCGAACTTTGTGGGTTCCGAGGCCTTCGCCTCCATCAATATCATTATGCCGTTTCTCATGATCCTCGGTGCCATCGGCTTTATGACCGGCACCGGCGGCAGTGCCCTGGTGGCTCTGACCTTCGGAACCGGGAATGAAAAAAAGGCAAAGGAGATCTTTTCCCTCCTCGTCTACGTTCTGATCGCGGTGGGCTTCCTCTTTACGGTAGGCGGTGAGATTCTTTTAGCCCCGATGGCAAGACTCTTAGGTGCTGATGAGATCCTTCTCCCCTACTGCGTCCGTTACGGCCGGATCATCCTGCTGGCTCTGATCCCCTTTATGCTGCAGAATGTATTCCAGAGCTTTTTAGTTGTTGCGGAACGCCCGCAGCTCGGACTCCTGATCACCATCGCGTCAGGACTTACAAATATGATCCTCGATGCTTATTTTATCGCTGTTCTGCGTCTCGGCGTTGTGGGAGCTGCCGCCGCAACGGCGATCAGTCAGTCCATCGGTGGACTGATCCCCCTGCTCTACTTTATCTTTCCAAACAGGAGCCGACTCCGTCTCGGAAGGACCCATATGGACTTTAGTGCCCTGTTGAAGACCTGTACAAACGGCGCTTCCGAGTTTATGACGAACATCTCCATGTCCATCGTAAACATGCTCTACAACTGGCAGCTCATGCGCCTTGCCGGTTCCGACGGTGTTGCCGTATACGGCGTCATCATGTACGTGAGCTTTATCTTTGCGGCGCTCTTTATCGGCTACTCTATGGGAAGTGCCCCGATCGTGGGCTATCACTGCGGTGCAGGAAATAAGAGCGAGTTAAAGAATCTGCTCGGAAAAAGCTTCCTGCTGATCCTGACCTTCCAGATCATCCTGACGATCGTGGCAGAAGCGGGTGCCCCGTTTCTTGCGGGAATTTTCGTCCGCTATAACACGAACCTCTTAGACATGACGGTCCATGCATTCCGCTCATACTCGATCTCTTTCCTGTTCATGGGCTTCAGCATCTACGCATCGTCCTTCTTTACGGCACTCAACGACGGATTCGTCTCCGCTGTGATCTCCTTCTGCCGTACCATGATCTTTGAAACGGGGGCCGTTATCATCCTGCCGTTTTTCCTCGGTGTCTCCGGGATCTGGTATTCCATCATCGCGGCGGAATTTATGGCGGTATGCCTGTCGCTCTTCTTCCTGATCCGGAAGGCAAAGAAGTACGGATACACATAGACTGATAACCCGTGCAGGCGGATGCAAAGCCCTGCACTGCCCCCATACACTTATATTTTCAGGAGATCTGCCATGTACTCTGCATTTAAAGAATTCTACAACCTGCTCAGCCAGGTCGACAGTGCCTACCATGACGCTGCATTAAAGCTCGGTCTCACGGACAGCGAGCTTGATATTCTCTACTCCCTCAATGAACACGGCTCCGGCTGCAATCAAAGTATTTTTTACAAAGAGACCGGCACCACAAAATCCACGATCAACTCTGCAGTACGCAGGATGGAACAGGCCGGTTATCTGTACCTGAAACCCGGAACCGGGAGGAACACCTGCGTTTTTCTCACGGAAAAAGGAGAGGAACTCATGAAAAATACCGCCCATCGCCTGATCGCCATCGAAAATGCGATTTTTGAGAGCTGGTCTCCCGAGGAGCAGCAGCTCTTCATGAAACTGAACCGGGATTTCGCGGCTAAATTCACGGAAGAGACGAAAACCTTATAAGCTCTGCTAAAGCAGAATGTGCCTTTTGTGTAATAGGAAATTCCGAGGAATCCCTATTACGCAAAAATCAGCGCCTCTGAAAAATGTTTTCAGGCGCTGATCTTTTACGTCTATATGATCTGAAATTAGAACTGTCTCATAAGATTTACCATCTCGATCGCGGAAAGTGCACAGTCATATCCCTTATTTCCACCTTTGCTTCCGGCACGGGCGATGGCCTGCTCAATGTTCTCGGTTGTCAGGACGCCGAAGAGTACCGGCATCTTCTCTGCCAGTCCCACCTGCGCGATTCCCTTGGAGACCTCACTGCACACATAATCGTAGTGTGTGGTATCACCGCGGATCACAGCGCCGACGCAGATGATCGCGTCGTACTTGCCGGACTTTGCCATGGCAGATGCCGCAACCGGGATCTCGAACGCCCCCGGAACCCAGGCCGCCGTGATATTTTCTTCCTCCACACCGTGGCGGACAAGTCCGTCAACTGCTCCGCCTAAAAGCTTATTTACGATGATCTCGTTGAAACGGGAAGCTACGATCCCCACTTTCATGCCTTCTGGTGCTACAACTTTTCCTTCTAATACTTTGATCTCTTTCATGATGTTTCTCCTTTTCTTATGCTTACTGCTATTCAGAAGTCTTCATAATTACATGCAAAATTCTATTTCCAATTGCCCATCACTTCCATCCGTGCGGGATGCATGCCCGTAGATCTGTGCCGCCTGCGCAGCTGTAATCATCTCATCACTTCCGTCCGTGCGGGATGCATGCCGCCGGTGTACAGGACTTTCAGCAATGGACGTTCCATCCTATCACACTTTAATTTTTGTAAAGATATGTCCCATCTTGTCCTGCTTCGTCTTCAGATAGAAGCTGTCGTACTGCTGCGGATCGATCTCGATCGGCACGCGCTCATGGATCTCAAGTCCGAAGCCGGAAAGTCCGTAGATCTTCTCCGGATTGTTCGTGAGAAGTCTTAAGGACTTCACGCCGAGATCCCTTAAGATCTGTGCCCCGATCCAGTATTCCCTAAGATCCGGAGCAAAACCAAGCTTGATATTGGCCTCCACAGTGTCAAAGCCCTGCTCCTGAAGTACATACGTCTTCAATTTGTTGATCAGACCGATGCCGCGGCCTTCCTGGCGCATGTAGAGGATGATGCCACGGCCTTCCGCCTCCACCTGGCGCATCGCGGTCTGGAGCTGTTTTCCGCAGTCACAGCGCATGGAACCGAACACATCTCCGGTCAGGCACTCGGAATGCACGCGGCAGAGCACATCCTCGCCGTCCCCGATATCACCTTTCACAAGAGCCACATGGTGCTCGCCGGTAATATCGTTCACATAGCCGTAGATCTTAAAGTGTCCATACTGGGTCGGCATGTCCGCGCAGGCCTCCTGCACCACATGTTTTTCATGGACACGGCAGTAATCCTGCAGTTCCTTGATCGTGATAAATTTCAGTCCGTACTCCTTCGCCAGCTTCCACAGGTTTGTGGTCCGCATCATGGTTCCGTCTTCCTCCATGATCTCACAGCACACGCCGCACTCGGAAAGTCCCGCCAGACGCATGAGGTCCACAGTTGCCTCGGTGTGGCCATTTCTCACGAGCACTCCGCCCCGTCTTGCTACAAGTGGGAATACGTGTCCCGGTCTTCTGAGATCCTGGGGCTTTGTCGCCGGATCCACACACTTCATCATCGTGTAAGAGCGCTCCGCCGCAGAAATTCCTGTTGTCGTGTCCACATGGTCAATGGAGACCGTGAATGCCGTGCAGTGGTTATCCGTGTTCTCGGATACCATCTGCGGAAGTCCCAGCCGCTCTGCCACTGCCGCGCTCATCGGCGTACAGATCAGTCCCTTTGCGTGGCTTGCCATGAAATTGATATTTGCCTGTGTCGCGAACTCTGCCGCGCAGATCATATCTCCCTCATTCTCCCGGTCCGGGTCATCTGTCACGAGAATGATCTTTCCCGCCCGCAGATCTTCGATCGCTTCTTCGATTGTGTTGTATTGCTCGTTCATATTTTCCTGCCTTTCCAGAGCCTTTTATTAAAAGTTTTTCTTTCAGCAGGATTCCTACTGCTGAAACTTTAACTGCTCTGATCTCATATTTTCTGGATGTTTCTAAATATCTTCAAAGCATCTGTTTTAAAATCCATATTTCTGAAGGAACTCCATGCTGAGACCGGAGTTTCCTTTCGTGCTGTCCCCGGCATCCTTGCCGTCCTCCGCTTTTCCCCTGTCCGCACCGGAATTTCTTCCGATATCCACAAATTTCTGAATATATTTCCCCACAATGTCGTTTTCCAGATTGACCGCATCTCCTGCTTTTTTCTTCAAAAGCGTTGTCTCCTCGCCGGTATGTGGGATCACCGACACTGAAAAGTTCCGCTTTGTCACCGCCGCCACCGTGAGGCTGATCCCGTCGATGCAGATTGAACCTTTTTCCACGATCAGATCCAGGATCTTATCTGTACATGCGATCGTGACCCAGACTGCATTCTCTTCCCGTCTCATCGATTCGATCTGACCGGTTCCGTCAATGTGACCGGAAACAATATGACCGCCGAATCTGCCGTCCGCCGCCATGGCCCGCTCCAGGTTTACATAACTTCCATCACGCAGTGCTCCAAGGCTGCTTCTCCTCACCGTCTCCGCCATCACATCGGCGGAAAACTCGTTATTTTTCATATTCGTGACCGTAAGGCAGACACCATTGACCGCGATGCTGTCACCGATTTTTGTTCCTTCCAGAACTTTTTTCGCTTTTACCGTCAGCGTACCGGAATTTCCGCGCAGGGAAAGTGCCTTCACCTGTCCGAGTTCTTCTACAATCCCTGTAAACATGCTCTCATTTCCTTTCCCATTTTCAATCTACCGAATATCTGAGCATCAGATCATCCCCGATCGTCTCCATCTGTTTTAACGTCAACATCACGGCTTCCGCCGGATGCGCCACACCGATCCCGGAAACCGGAGTCTTCGCACCGGCACCGCCGAAGATCTTCGGTGCGATAAACGCGCAGATCTCGTTTACGATCCCGGCTGACAGCGCCGCGTCATTTAAGGTACCGCCGCCCTCTAAAAGTACACTGTCGATACCCTGGCTTCCGAGATATTCCATGAGCTTTCCAAGATCCACACGCCCGTCTGCGTCCGGGACCGACACAGTCTCCACGCCGGCCGCGTGAAGCTGTTCCTCTTTCTCTTCCGCTTCTTTACAGCCTTCCCCGGAATGCTCCCCCGCATACGCTACGATGGTCCGGTACTCCTTTGCCGTCTTCACGATCTGTGAATCCATCGGGATCCTGAGTCCGCTGTCGCAGATGATCCGCACCGGGCTCTTCAGCCCGGGGATCCGGACGTTCAACATCGGATCGTCTGCCAGGACCGTGCCGATCCCCGCCATGATCCCCATATACTGGTGGCGCAGCTCCTGCACCTTTTTCCTTGCACTCTCTCCTGTGATCCACTTGGAGTCACCGGTCCGCGCAGCGATCTTTCCGTCCGCCGTCATGGCGTATTTCATGACCACATAGGGCGTTTTCTTTGTGATATAGTGGAAGAACACCGGATTTAACGCATCGCATTCCTCCCGCATAAAGTCCTCTTCCACCCGGACTCCCGCTGCTCTTAAGATCGCCGCGCCTTTTCCTGCCACCAGGGGATTCGGATCTCTTGAACCGATCACAACTCTTGCGATCTTCTGCTCGAGGATCGCCTCCGTGCAGGGAGGTGTCTTTCCGTAATGGCAGCACGGCTCCAACGTCACATAGAGTGTCGCGCCCTCCGCGCTTTCCGTGAGCGACGCAATGGCATTTCGCTCCGCGTGGAGTTTTCCGCACCGCTCATGATAACCTTCCCCTATGATCCTTCCGTCTTTCACGATCACAGCTCCCACGAGGGGATTCGGGCTCGTCCAGCCAAGTCCCCCCTTTGCAAGCTCAATGGCCCGCAGCATATAATCCCGGTCCGTCATCTTTTTCACTCCTCTTTCCGCAAACCTGCCTTACAGGCACAATCAGAAAGTTCCATAGGAATTTTCTGTTAAAAAAACCTGTAAAGTAGATGCCTACAGGGTTTTCCATATTCGGTCCGTTGTTTCATCCGGAAATATAAATTTCCGTTATTCCCAGCTTTTCCCGGATCCTTTTCATTAAAAAAGCCCTGAAACAGTTTCCTATTTCAGAGCTACTGATCCGATCTTCCGCGATACGGAATCTCTCGATCCTGTCCTCTTTTTCGAACACCGGATCGCTTCCGCATATCACAAACAAACCTGAAATTCTTCTTTCATCCAGACTATACTGTCGGCCCCGGAATCTCACCGGATCATGCCTCTCGGCTCGCGGGCTTTACCGCCGGTAGGGACTTGCACCCTGCCCTGAAGACTTATTATTGAATTGTCCTATCGCTGACCGTCATTTCCATCAGCGGTTGTTTACAATATACTCCCGTTCTCCGTATTTGTAAAGTATTTTCGATAGGAATTTTTGTCATTGCCAGACAATATTTCCAGACAGCCCAATCCATATCCCTGACCGGCTCCGCAGTCCAGAAAGATCTTATCGTCCCTTATGATCATATCTCCCGCGTACTGTGTTCCATATTTGAATGTCGGCGTGTGTCCCACTATGGCAGTCATTCCCGCTGGAAGCCGGTTATCCGCGTCTGGTGATTCATATCGGTTTATGAGGACATCATAATCCGCTGTTTTTCTTTTCCCACCCGGATCTTTTTGCACTGCTAGAAGTTCTTTTTTCATTTCATCATCCGGCGCTCCGTGAATCAACACATACTTTCTGCCGCAGATCTCCATGGCTGCCCAGAGCGGCATCGTTTCGATAAACTCCAGAACCTTCCTGCGTCCTGTCTCTGACAGCATATTCATCTGCCTGATGATCCCCGCCCCGTCTCCGGCCACCCAGGGCCGCATCGTGGAATCCGGGATCCCGGCCGCGCGGTCTGTTCCAAAATACTGTAAGAGCCGCTGTTCATGATTCCCTCTCAGCGCCAGAATATTCTTATGTTCCATCACAAAGCACAAAAGTCCCAGGGAATCCGGTCCTTTCGCCACAAGATCCCCCAGGATCACCATCCGATTCGCATCCGTAAACCGGATCTTTTTCAGTATTTGCAGAAAGGGAATAAAATATCCATGAATGTCACTCATCAGATACAGGTTCCCGCTCATGCCGCTGTCTCCGGGCCGTACACATAGAGACGGTCCCCTTCCACATTCACGTAGCCTTCCGTGCCTTTTTCCAGATAGTTACGGCTTAAGAAGCAGAGCGGTTCTCCCATTCCCATCTTCGCCATAACGCGGTAATAATCCCCCTCGAAGGAGGAATACTCGACCGCCACCGGAAAACTGTTCTCCTGCCGCTCGCTTCCGGTCCACACCGTGTTCTCCGCGCGGAAGCGGACAGTCACCATGTCATCTTTGCGGATTCCGTTTCTTCCGAGTGTTCCGCAGACACTGCCACCGAGATCGATCTGCGTGCCGCCATCCTTCCTCGCGTATCCATGTACCCGGTTTCCGGCACCTAAAAGAGCCGCCACCGACTCCGTTCCCGGATTCCTGTAACAGTTTTTCGGGGAATCGATCTGGTCGATATTTCCCTTGTTCATGATCACGATCCGGTCCGCCATCGCGAACGCCTCCGACGGGTCATGGGTGACGTGAAAGACGGTCGTCCCAAGCTTCCGGAACAAGAACGCCATTTCGGTTCTCATCTCCACACGGAGCTGGACATCCAGATTGCAGAGCGGCTCATCCATCAGGAGAATATCCGGCTTCGTGATCAGTGCCCGGGCGATCGCGACTCTCTGCTGCTGACCGCCGGAAAGCTCCGCCGGATACCGTTTTTCCAGTCCCTCCAGATGCAGAAGCTTTAAGAGCTCCTGTACCCGCTCCTCGATCTCCTCTTTTCCGGTTTTGCTCCGCTTTAAGCCGTAAGCGATGTTATCATACGCTGTCATATGTGGCCACAGTGCAAAATCCTGAAACACCATGTTCATATGGCGTTTCTCCGGCGGTAGGACTTTTCCCGCCTCAGAGATCATCTGCCCGTTCATAGTCACGCGTCCGCCATCGGGAGCCAGCATGCCTGCGATAATGTTCAGCAAGGTGGACTTTCCGCAGCCGGACGGACCCAATACGCTGATGATCTCGTTTTTATGGACTTCCATGCTGATTCCCTTAAGCACTTCCGTCTTTCCAAAGCTTTTTGTCAGATCTTCTATTTTTAAGATGACTTCCTGTTTCTGAATCTCCATATATTCCTCCAAAAGCAGTTAGCGTGTACCCTATAAAGTCTCCCACTGTATCTGCTTTATTTCCTGATCGTCTAACTATTCTGTACCTTCATCGTTACCCGCTTATTTTCTTTCTGCCCCCGGAAGAGCTTCACCACAGATCCGGCTGCTCTTCTTCTCTGGAACAGCTGAGAATAAAGCGGTAAAAGCTCCATCAGTAAAATGAGAAGGACCACGATTCCGCCGCCAAACACCGTTGCCGCCGCAGAATATCCGAATTTCAGATTTTCCACTCCTTTGCTGATGTAGACCGGCAGTGTCTGATAGTTCGGCGGATAGAGGATCGTATTGATCGCAAGGTTGAACACGCTTCCGCCAAATGCGGATAAAAATGCGGACAAAACGGTTGCTTTTAAGAGCGGCCAGAGAATCGTCCGAATCCGCGTGATAAGACCGGCGCCGGAAAGCCGGGCCGCAAACAGGATCGGTCTCGGGATCTTTGCCATACCGCCGGTCAGAACTCTCGTGATGACCGGAATCGCCGCCGCAACGCTGGCAAGGACAATGATCCTGGGCGTTCCGTACATCTTAACCCCCATGGATTCGATCCATCGCTGGTTCCATACAAAGATATAGCCGATACCTAAAACGACTCCCGGCACTGCTAACGCAACCAGGGACAGCACATCGATCACGCGCTTTAAAACGAAGTCTGAATAGTTCAGCACATAGGAAACGAAAAATCCGAGAACCAGCCCAATGATGGCTGCCGCAAAGGCAATCATCAAGGAGTGTTCCAGACCATTTAAGAGCTCTTTGCTGTCTACGATGACCTTCTCATAATTCTTTAACGTGAAACTGAAATTTGCAACGGAGATCGAGTCGGAGAAGGACATGACCACTGTGGAACCAAGCGGCACAAACAGTGTGATAAATGCCAGAAATGCCCCTAAGAAATCGAGGATGATCCCGACTCCAAATGCAGGGCGGACCGGCACCGCCTTCACGGTTCCCGTATCAAAGAAATCGTACCGCTTTTTACCAATGATCCTGTACTGGACGATCATGGCTGCGATGATGATCAGTACCAGATAGAAGGATAACACACCTGCCATATCCAGGCGGATCGGGGAACTGTAAAGCGCCGTATAGATCGCGTATGGCAATGTCGGGAAGCGATATACTCCGGAGATCGCTGCCGGAAGTCCGAAATCACCGATCGTATCCATAAAGATCAAGATCGCCGCGGAACAATAGGCCGGAATGCATAAAGGTGCCTGCACAGTCTTCCACTCTTCCCACGGAGATGCCCCATTCATTCTTGCTGCCAGAGACAGCCGTTCCGGTTTCCACTCCAGGGCCGCCTTGATCGTCACATAAGCAAAGGGGAACTTGTTGAGTACCATGATAAACACCAGCCCCGGAAAGCTGAATACCAGACTGTTTATGTTGTTCCAGTGAAGCCAGGACCTCGCGATCCCGTTTCCGGAAGCGAAATAGACCCAGCCCTGGGCAATGATGAAGGACGGCATGATCATCAGGATCCACGCCGCGATGTCTAAAAGTTTCGCTGTCTTAAACTCCCATTTTACCCGGAAATTTGCAAGAAACGCCCCAAACACCGTGCCAAAAAATGTTGTCCAGATGCCAAGAGACATGGAATTTCCGAGTGCCTTATACCAGAGCGGTTTTTCAAAGACCTCAAAGAGCAGGCTCATTCCATCTGCTTTTTCCGTATTTCCAAAAAATCCGGGACTTACGATCTGTAAAAGAACGGCCCCTAGCGGCAAGATAATTAAAACAGCAAGCACGGAAAGGATGATCCAGCCGATCGCCCCTTCTGCCTGTCCTCTATGTGCTGCGCTTCTTAATTTTCCACTATTTCGCGGACTCATCTGCAAACCACTCCTTGATCTCTGCTTCGTGTTCAGATGCCCAGGATGCCTCTGCATAGACAAGCTTTCCATCTTTCTCGCGATCTTCTTTTTCGTTTACGCCTGCAACGGACGGTTCAAAATATCCTTCATCTCCCGCATCCACCAGCTGCTGCTGTGTCTCCGGCTGTAAAAGGAATTCGATGAATTTCTTCGCAACCTCCGGCTGATCCGTCTTCGCGCTGATCGCTGCCACACGTACAGATGCCGGTGCGCCTTCTTCCGGCCAGATGATGCTGATCGGCTCTCCGGAAGCGATCATGCCGTATGCGTTGCTCTCCTGAAGTCCTGCCACCGCGATCTCACCGCTGGCAAGCGCCTGAACCACCTGCGGGTTCTTTGGGTAGACCTTTAAGCCATTTTCGAATAATGAGCCGAAGTACTCTTTTCCGCTATCCATTCCCTTCGAGTTGAAGAAGTATGACACGAAGGGATATGCCGGAGCCGCTACGCTCGGATCTGCGATTCCGATCTTATCTTTATATTCCGGTTTTGCGAAGTCTTCCCAGGTCTTCGGAGCTGTTTCTTCTGTGAAAACATCATTCCTGTACGCGATCACGCCTGCCGCGTGTGCCCCGGTCGGATAGTATGCCTTGTCCGCCGGAACGATCTCCTTAAAGAAATCGGTGAGGTTTCCCGCATTAGATGGTTCCCAGTCCGTGAGAAGCATTCCCTTCTTTCCGAGAGAGTTGATACTTGGCATGGAATCCAGCCATACGATATCCCACTGTGGGTTGTCGCCCTCCGTCTCGATCCTTGCAAGTGTCTCCGCACCGTTTCCTGCTACGACTTCCACGTCATATCCGGTCGCCTTTTTAAACATCTCCGGAATAATATCATCGAAGTCGTTTAAATATACTACAAGCGGTTTGGTCTGGGACACCTTCCCAGCCGTCTCCGCCACAGTTGTTGTCTCTGCCGCCATCGTCCCTGCTGCTGTCGTTGTCTCCGAAGCCGCTGTGGTCTCCGCTGTTTTCGCACCGCAGCCGGTCATGGATGCCGCCGCCATCAGTCCCGCCATGGTAAGTGCTGTCAGTCTTATTTTTTTCATAATGTGTTTCCTCCTGCAGATCGTCTCTGCCTTTTTCTTTTATGCCTGTCTGTCAGTTTCTGTCTTTATCCTATGCGTCCTCTGTAAAATCTGGTGCCGTCATCACCTAAAGCCTGTGTAAAATCTGTGTCAGGTATGCTTCCGAAAATCCGGAAAGTTCCAGAGGTATTTCTTGCAGATCACTGCAATTCTTAGTATACTTGATCTATCAGGAGGGTGTCTTATGTTTAATTTTAATTTCTATACCCCGACCCGCGTCGTATTCGGAAAAGAAACCGAATACCGGATCGGAAAGCTTGTAAAAAATGTCAACTGTAAAAAAGTCCTGCTCCACTACGGAAGCGGCAGTGTGATCCGCTCCGGTCTTCTCGGACGGATCAAAGAGTCCCTGGACGCGTCCGGAGTCACCTATGTGGAGCTTGGCGGTGTTGTCCCAAACCCACGTCTTTCCTTAGTCCGCAAGGGGATCGAGCTCTGCCGAAAGGAGGGCGTTGATTTTCTCCTTGCGGTAGGCGGCGGCAGTGTCATCGACTCCGCGAAAGCCATCGGTTACGGTCTCGCGAACGACGGTGATGTCTGGGATTTCTATGAGCACACCCGTCAGGCATCCGCATGCCTTCCGATCGGCGTTGTTCTGACCATCGCGGCTTCCGGAAGTGAGATGAGCAACAGCTCTGTTATCACAAACGATGAAACACTGGAAAAACGCGGCTACAACAATGATATCTCCCGCCCTGTATTCGCTGTCATGAATCCGGAGATCACAATGACTCTCCCGCCGTACCAGACAGCCTGCGGCTGCACCGATATTCTGATGCATACCATGGAGCGCTATTTCACAAACGGCGGAAATATGGAGATCACCGACGCCATTGCGGAAGGTCTTATGCGCACCGTGATCACGAACGCGAAGATCCTTGTGGACGATCCAGACAACTATAACGCGAGAGCCGAGGTGATGTGGTCCGGAAGTCTCTCTCACAATGGCCTCACCGGCTGCGGAAACGACGGCGGAGACTTCGCCTCCCACCTCTTAGAGCATGAGATCGGCGGAATGTTCGACGTTGCCCACGGTGCGGGACTGGCGGCGATCTGGGGCAGCTGGGCGAGATATGTGATCGACAGCTGCACTCCGCGTTTTGCGAAATTCGCAGTGAATGTCATGGGTGTTGAACCTGGAAAAGATGATATGGAGACGGGTTTAAAGGGGATCGAGGCCATGGAAGACTTCTACCGTGCCATCAGTATGCCGACAAACTTAAAGGAACTCGGGATCGATCCGACAGAAGAACAGCTTGAGACCATGGCGAAAAACGCGAGAATCGCTGCAGGCGGCCCGAAGGGATCCGCGAAGAAGCTGGAAGCGGAAGATATGCTTAAGATCTATCAGATGGCTGCAGGAAAATAGCAGAAATCTATCAAAATCGCATGAAGAAAACCGGGATGCCGCCTATCTGCGCAGCATCCCGGTTTTCATATAATACCATGAATCCTTGTTTTTTATAAAAAACGTGCCTTGGCACATTCTCGCACCTCGCGCGGTCGCTTGCGACAATCTACATCTTCGCGTGAGTGCGCATCTTTGGAATTCCTCGGAATTTCCTGTTACATAAAATAAGACTGCCGTCCAGCATAAGCCTACTGATACGGCAGTCAATTTTTTCATCTACACGTAATCTCTGACCAAAAAGACCGGCTTGATCGCCATGATCTCATCGAATTCCTCCTGAGTGACGGATACATCCGCGTTGGTCTTTTTCAGATCATTTTTTACAACGTCAAACGCGTCCTCCACAGACTCAGCGCGCCCCTCACGGACAGCACGCTGCATCCGCTCTACAGTCACCGGATGAAGGTAACAGGCCGGAACCGGAAGTCCGAGATGGAGACTGTCCACATAACCCGTAACGGCTTCTTCCGCCGCCGCAAGACGTTTTTCGATAGCTTTCCGGTTATTCGTACTCGTCGGCATGACATTCGCTCCGGAGAACAGAAAGATCGCCGCCATTCCAAAGAGGACAAAGTATACGGCAAACGCGTCGTGATTCATAAAGGAGAATACGCCGTATGCAAGCGCCGCCGCCCCCATGACCACCATGAATAAAGCGAGCCATTTGTAAAACGGCTTTGTCTTCTCATACGTTCTCTTTTTCTTTGCCGCGTTGGTGAGCTCTGTGAACAGGGACAGACGCTTCGTGAGGGCTGCTTTTGCCTGCTCCAGAACATTTACCGTCTCCTTCGCCTGCTCAGAAAGCGGAATGAGACATTTCTCCGCCTGTTTTTTCTCAGCTTCCGCAAGGCGCTTTTCCGCCGCTTCACTCACGATCTTTATCTGCGGGAACCGCTCCTTCACGGATGCCACGAAAGCGTCAACCTGATCCTCATATTTAAAGTTGCACTGCTTTTCCTTACCGTCCTCATAGACAACCACCAGATACGGGATGGTGGCAAACAGGCCTTTTCCGGTAAATCCACCTTTGCTCATCGCCACGCGCTTAAAGACACGGGAGACGGAAGATACCGGGATGTAGAAGCGCCGCTCCAGATAAAAACTGTTGAGGTATAATGCCTCTTTTCCGATTCCGCAGGGACCGATCTTCTTACAGTGCTTTTTGTCCTCTGAAAGAATACTCTCCGGAATCTCTTTTTCTCCAAGTTTTGCCGGTTTTAAGAACATAACTCTCGCCTCCCAAATACTGAATAACCAGTATAAGCTGCCCTCAGCCTTTCACCGGGGCAGCTTATACTTTCTGCATCATCTGCAGTCAGACACTCCCAGCTTTGCAGCCTGTCTTTCGTGTCATTATAATCTTACATTATGCTGTCTGTTTCTTCGTTGCGCGGATGAAGATTCCAAGGAATACGACCGCAAGTACGATACCTACCGGGTACGCAACTGCAGTACCGAGGTTTAAGCACTCTTTTGCACAGAAGAAATATGTCATGGAAACAGCGCTCATGAAGGTTGCCGGAACTGCTGTGAGCCAGTAGTTCTTCTTTGCCTTGTAGAGGTACATGCTTGCTGTCCAGAGAACGATCATAGCCAGTGTCTGGTTTGTCCAGCTGAAGTATCTCCATACGATGCTGTAATCCATATGTCCAACGATAGCGCCGATTCCAAGTAACGGTACGCAGAGAATCAGACGGTTCTTCCAGTTCTTCTGGTCAACCTTGAACCAGTCAGCAAGTGTTAAACGTGCGCTTCTGAATGCTGTATCACCGGAAGTGATCGGGCAGGCGATAACACCTAACATAGCAAGAGCAATGCCGACACCGCCCATGGTCTTCTGGCAGACATCATAGATGGCTGCGGACTGACCGTTCTTCATGATCTCTGCGAGACCTGTGTTTAAACCACCTGTCACTTCGTAGAGAGAGCATCCTGCTGCTGCCCAGATCAGGGCGATAATACCTTCACATACCATTGCGCCGTAGAATACGAAATGACCCTGTTTCTCAGACTTCATACAACGCGCCATAAGAGGTGACTGTGTTGCGTGGAAACCGGAGATCGCGCCGCAGGCAACGGTGATGAACATGAAGCTCCATACCGGTGTTCCGCTCGGATGCATGTTTCTGAAATTGCTCCAGATCTCCGGGATCACATATTCCGGTTTTGTGAAGATACCAAAAGCAACACCGAGTGCCATGATGATCAGGCAAATACCAAAGATCGGATAGACCTTACCGATGATCTTGTCGATAGAAATAAAGGTCGCGATAAAGTAGTAAGCCAGAATGATCCAGAGCCACATCTCTTTGTTTACGACCAGACCCTGTGCTCCGCCATTGCTGAACAGAGTTACGATCAGACCGGCCGGACCAACTGCGAAAACAGTACCGACCATGACAAGAAGTACAACACTGAATACACGCATCACGTTCTGCATCAGGCCGCCGAGGTAGATTCCGCATACCTCTGAGATCGAAGCACCATCATTTCTCTCGGACATCATGCCGGAGAAGAAGTCATGAACACCGCCGGCAAAGATCGTACCGAAGGTGATCCACAGGAATACGATCGGTCCCCACAATGCACCCTGCATGGCTCCGAAGATCGGGCCCAGACCAGCGATATTAAGAAGCTGGATCAGGAAGAGCTTCCATTGGGGCATGACTACGTAGTCGACACCATCGTTGATTCTGACTGCCGGTGTCTCTCTGTCATCCGGACTGAAAATGTTATTTACGAGGTTGCCGTAAACAAAGTAACCTCCGATCAAAAGTGCCAGACAGACGAGAAAACTAATCATACAAATCCCTCCTTGAACATACATTATGCTTAGTTCTTTTTCTTCAAGCAAATGCATTATAGTATATTTTGCACAATATTTAAAGGTGGTCTGCATGAACAGCATGGTTATCTGCACAAACGGCACTCCATTCGTCATGAACGGAGTGCCGCAGCTTCTCTTTCTGTCAGCTGATCTTCAACAGCTGTTTTAATGTTTTCAGTTTTTCTCTTCCCACCGGGAGTTCCCGGCTCTCATACCCCTTCATATGTACGGAAAGTCCGTTTCCGCTGCCTGCGAAAAGTTCCGAAATAAATGACAGATTTATAAGATAGCTCTTATGGATCCGGAAGAATCCGAAGTCCGCCAGCTTTTTCTCAAGTTCTCCCAAAAGCTGGTTGACCTCATAGGATCTCGATGTGGTATGGACCACACACCCGTGTCCGTCGGTCTCCGCATACACGATCTGGGCGATCTCCAGAAACAGGATTCCGTGGCTGGCCGTCGCAGGGATCTTGCCGAATACCGTTGCTTCGCGCCTCTCTTCCACACCTGCGTTTTCCTGCTCTGCCCCCTGTTTTTCTGCTGCTGCCGGTTCCGTTTTTTCCTCCTGCTCCTCCATTTTCCCCGCGGAATCACGTTTTCCTTCCCCAATGCATTTTTTCACAACATGGTGCACCCGCTCCGGATCGAACGGTTTTAAAATATAATCATCGATCTCCATCTCGTATGCTTTCGCAGCATACTGGGAATAGGCGGTGGCAAAGACGATCTTCGCCCCGGGAAACAGTCTTTTTGCCGTGGCCGCCAGCGTCGTCCCCTCCATGTCCCCGAGGTCCATATCCACAAAGATCAGATCAAACGAATCCGCCTCATTAAACATCTTTAAGGCGTCCGATCCGCTCTCTGCTTCCGTGATCTCACAGTCCGGACGCACTTCCTTCACCCTGCGGATCAACATTTTTCTTGCCGGTCTCTCATCATCGATCACTGCGATCTTCAAAACATCTCCCCCTGTCTCTCATAATTTCCCCAATGTATAAAATAGTCCGGTCGTAACTGTTCAGTAGGTCTGCGCACTTGCTGCGCTGACCGTAAGAAAACATAGGCTGGAAGGCAAAAATCCCATCAGCGAAGCTGATCTGGAATGGATTTTTGCACGTAACTATGAAGGTACTGAATAGTTACGTCCGGTCACAGTATTTTCCTGTCAGCTCTCTGCCTGATACGGAATACAGAACGAAACATCCGCCCCGTCATCCGTATTCCGGATCTCCAGCCCATAACGCTTTCCGTATGTACTCTTCAAACGCTCATTCACATTTTTTAATCCCACGCTGCCGGTCTTGTTTCCGGTCAGGATCCTCTCTGCCTCTTCCGGTTCAAAACCTTTTCCATGATCCCTGACTCCGATCCTCACCAGCTCCTCCCCGGGCCCGCTTTGCACCCGTTTTGCTGAGATCTCCACTCTGCGCACCCCGTCCGCGCTGTTTCCATACCGGACAGCATTCTCCACGATGGGCTGCAGGATAAAGGACGGGACCTGACAGGAGAGACCGTCTTCCACGTTGATCTCCACCCGGAGCTTCTCCTCAAATCTCGCCTTCTCGATCTCCAGATACGTCCGGACATGGTTGATCTCCGTATCGATATCCAGCATGTACTGGTCGTTCTCCAGAGTCTGACGGTAGTAGGACGCTAACGTTAAGATCAGGTCACTGGCCTTTCCCGCATCCTCATC
The DNA here is from genome assembly GCF_045062245.2 of Pilosibacter rotomagensis. Taxonomy (NCBI): domain Bacteria; kingdom Bacillati; phylum Bacillota; class Clostridia; order Eubacteriales; family Clostridiaceae; genus Pilosibacter; species Pilosibacter rotomagensis. The sequence goes on from NZ_CM170323.1 coordinate 3,158,758, forward strand.
GCAGATGCAGGAGATCGTATTCAGCGCGTTGTAAAGAAAATGCGGGTTTACCTGAGACTGCAGCGCCTTAAACTCCGCTTTTTTCCGTAATTTTTTCTGATATTCCACATTGTAGACCCCTAACTGTGTGGAAAACATCTTCGCGAGTTCCTCCAGAAAATCCCCGATGCTTCGTTCCACACGGCGTCTCTTTTTCACGACAATGGACAGACTTCCGATCTTCTCATCTCCGGTCATGACCGGAACTGTCACCGTCACGAGGGAGTGAAACAGCGACCGTATATCCTCATCGAGATCTTCCTCCCAGATACATTCTGCTTTCATTCCTTTTGCCGGTCCTGTCAGATGTTCCAGAAACTTTTCCCGGCGGAAACGGCTGTCATCGATCAGGGAACTCACCGCCAGAACTTCCTTTTCATCCGTGATGATCACCGCCTGACATGGGATCTCACCAAAAATGATATCAGTCACAGCTTCCATATTTTCCCGCTTTCCGAAACCTTTTCTCAGATAGACGAGACTCTTGTCCGCGATCCCCATGGAAAGACGCATCCGCTCCGCAAACAGACTGTCCTCTCGCATATATACCATATCAAAGGTCTTGAAAAAGAGCACCATTCCCACAGAATTCATGACGATCATCGGGACGGCAATCTTTCCCACAAGCTCCATGGCCGCGCCGAGAGGCTTCGAGATCATCAGAATGATCAACATCTGCAGGATCTCCGCCTCGGCAGTCAGGAAAAACAGATCAATGCTGTCCATCTCTCCTGCCTTGTACTTTTTATAGACCAGACTTCCCAGCACGCCTTCCACCAGGGTCGAGACCGCGCAGGAAGCTGCTGTAAAGCCGCCAATATCAAACAGGAACCGGTGGGCTCCGGCGATGAGTGCCGTCATCATTCCGACAAACGGTCCTCCCAGGATCCCTGCTGTCAGGACGCCGATGACGCGGGTATTGACGATGGCCCCGCCGGTCTTTGTCCCTGTGTAGGTCGACACGATGCTGATGGCACCGAAGATCACTGCCAACGCCATCTTCTGGATGATCGTGCTGCTCTCTCCCCGGAACAGCTTCCGCACCGATGCCATATTGGTGAGCAGCGTTGCCAGAAGCACCAGCAGTCCGATATTTAAAAGCATGTTGAAAAACATGGTTCCTGTCATAAAGCTCCCCCTGTCCCCGCAGACTGAATGTTCTTGTCTGCCTCTTTCACATGTTTTTATCATATCACATTTTTCTGTTTATTTGTTCAGAAAATGTGAAGCGTGGTCGCTTGCGACAGTCTACATCTTCGCGCGAGTGCGCATCTTTGGCACGTCAGTGCCTTTTTATGTAACAGGGAATTCCCCGGGATTTCCTGTTACATAAAAAAACTCCGGAAGACCTGGGCTTCTTCCCTCAGGTCTTCCGGAGCTTTGCACACCGACCGTAAACCAGGCCGGTATTTTCCTTATGAATTGTAGATATCCTCGTTTAACATTCCCTCGGATTTCGCAACGTAGATTGCAGTTGCGGAGTCGCCGACAACGTTAAGCGCCGTTACTAACATCTCGATCGGGCGGTTGATCGCAAGGATCAGGCTGTATGCTAAGAGTGCACCGTCGTTGATGTAGCCAAGACCGGAAAGGATCGTGAACAGGATGATCGCGCCTGCGCCCGGAGCTGCCGGTGTACCGGCGGATGCGATCAGGGCTAAGAGAGCGATCACAATGAGCTGGGACAGGGTTACATTGTAGCCTGCGCAGCCTGCGATGAACAGAGTCGCAACGACCTGCATGATCGCGGTACCGTTCATGTTGATGGTCATACCGAGCGGAAGTACGAAGGAAGCGATCTTCTCATCAACACCGAGCTCCTCTGTGGTCGTCTTCACGTTAAGCGGAAGAGCAGCCGCACTGGAGGAAGTGGAGAATCCGAATACTGCTACACGGAAGATCTTCTTTGCGAACTTCACCGGATTCTGCTTTGTTGTAACTGCTACAAAGATCGGGTATCCTACGAAGAGGAATAAGAGAAGCAGGATAACGGTTACGACAACGTATGCCAGAGCCGGTTTTAAGTGATTGATTCCGTATGTCGCGAATGTTCTTGCAAGGAGAACGAAAATTGCGAACGGACCGAACTTTGTAACAACGTAGTTTAAGAATACAACAACGATATCGTTTACTTCTGTGATGAGCTTCTTTAATGTTGCGCTCTTCTCGTCGCCGACTGCCTTCATGCAGAGACCGAGGGAAACCGCTAAGAACACGATCGCGAGAACGGAAGTGTTTGTGCTGAATACCGCTGTGATATTGGACGGAACAATGTTAAGGATCACATTTAACGGGTTGGAACCGGTAGATCCGGCGGAACCTTCAAGACCCTCCACCTGAATATTGAATACACCTGCATTGTAGATCATGATTCCGACTACGCATGCCATAAGTAATGCGAAGAAAGAGCAGATCAGGAAACCTGCGATCGTTTTTACGGAAATTCTGCCGAGAGTTCTTGTATCGGAAATCTGTCCGATCGCAAGTGTGATGGATGTGAATACCATCGGTACGATGACAAGCTGTAAAGAACGGATAAACAACTGACCGATAATATAGAAGATACCGAGTGCCTTTTCAGCGCCTGCAGCTGTGATATCCTGGAACAGGATGCTGTTGATCGTTGCCCATACGGCTTCCTTGCCTGTGCTGTTGAGGTTTTCTCTTAAGAACATTAACAGAAGACCTGCTACCAGACCGCAGACGAGGGAAATACTCATTCTGACAGCGAGTGAACTTTTCTTTTTCTCCATGTAATCCTCCTTTTTTTACCGCGCAACACACCCGGAAACATAAGCTTTGGGGCGGCTCTCCAAAACATTCCTGATATGCGGATACAGGCTTAGACTCATTGCCCGCATAAAAATCTCCGGGACACTGACAGGTTTTTCTCGATCCCTGTCAAACTATCCCGGAGATTATATCGTAGTCTGAGCAATTCCGCAAGTAGGAATTTCAAATTTCTTTATGTTTTTTTTACAGAAATTTTATTTACTGGAATCGGCTGCCGGAACAGGCTCCAAAGTCTGTGTCTGATCCAGTGCCGCATTTAACTCCCGGAACGCCGCCGCGAGATCCTGCTCGTTGCCGTCTGTGTCATAGATCCTGCCGTACTGCTCGTGGGAATACATTTTAATATTGTCCAGTGTCACGCTTCGGTCTGTCGTGATCGAGAGATTGTAGTTTTCCTGCCACGGGATGGAACACTCATAATTTCCCGCTTCCGTCACCTGGACCGACTTTTTAGCGTCACCGATCTGGAAGGTGACCTTCGCTGCACCGTTCTTCGGTGCCGCCCAGAATTTTACATAGATCTTGTCCCTTTTTCCAAGACGTCCATGAACATTCTGGCTGAGCACACTGTCTTTTGCCAGAGTGACTGCCTTTGATCCGTCATGTTCCGTTTTCTCAACCTTTCCGGTGGTATCCCAGCCTGTCAGTCCCAGAGCGAACTGGCCATTGTATACACAATCATTTACATAATTCCGGTATACCCAGAGACCGTAGCCGCAGGTAGTATCCTTTAAGATCGGAGCGGTATTCTTCACAAAGTCCGCCACCTGGGACTCCTCGATCTGGGTATTGTAGGAGAATGCCTCTGTGGAATCCATATAGAGGAACTGCTCCATAAAATACTTCTTTCCGCTCTTTTCCACCAGACCGTTCATGCTGTTCTGCATGGATGCCAGCGCTGTTTCCGCGGAAATATGGTCTCCTACGTTCTGCTGTCCGAGGGACACGCTGTACATAAGAGCGGAGTACTCGGCATCGGCACACGGATACGTGGCGGAGTGGGAATAGTAGGTATAGCTTCCGTCCAGCTGGTAGATCGGGTCTCCGTCGGACCGGACCTCCATGGATAGTCCGGGGAACACTTCCTGACTCTCGGAAAGGAGCTTATTTAAAAAGCTGTCATAGAACTCAAAAAACAGCTTCGCCTCCGGGCGCTTTCTCTCCGGGATCCAGATCTCGGAATAATCCTGGAATGTCTTTCCGTAGACCGCGCCGACCTCCGCAAGGGAATAGTGGGCCTTCAGGTAATCCTGATATCCGCATCTGGATGCCAGACGGATACTGAGGGCTCTTGTGAGATCCCGGTCCATGTTTGACGTATAGTCCCAGAAGTCCTCCCAGGTAATAAATCCACCCTGAAAGTTCCCGTAGTCGGATACCCGGTCATAGATCGTCTTACAGTAATCTATCCACATCTTCCTGTCATTGCTTCCGTCCTGCACCACACCGGCATATCGCTCCGGAAGGGACGCTTCACCGCTGTAATCCCAGCAGTAACCGATCCGCAGCGTCACCATAAGTCCGTGGTCATCCGCACACTTCATGACCTGATCGAGCTTGGCGAAAGCAGCCTCATTGTACATATTTCCCATATCCCCCGGCTGAAACTCTCTCCACGGGATCACGAGAATGATGCTGTTGAAGCCGTCCGCCTTGATGCGGGCAAAATTTGCCCCCATGTTATCATCTTCAGTTCCCCAGTAGTTGATCGGCCAGGCATCACCGAAGTAGGTCACGGATTTTAAGTATTCCGGAAACGCCGCCTGCGCTTCCATCCGAAGTTCAGGGATCCCCGCCATCAGGGCTGCGGCGGCCAAAAGCGCTGCCGCTGGTCTTGCCAGTTTTCTTATGTTCATACGATCACCTTTTATAACTGTTCTTCACAGCTTCCTTTTTTGTTTCTGGTATGCATCGGCACACACCGATTCCCGTTTACTATACCACAATGTAAAAATTTCTGCAAAATTTATCCTTAAAAAAATTCCGCAAAATTTATCCTTGACTAATTTAAGACTTACGGGGATACTTTCATTAGAAAGATCGTAACGGTTCAGCAAGCTGCGCGCTGACCGCACTGGTCGCGCCGGCCGTACTCGCCGCAGTAAAACGCAGACTTTACGGTACTGGAGCGTTGCGAAGTATTTATTAAAGGAGGACCTTATAAGCATGGAAAAATCAACGGTTTATTTTACCGATTTCCGGTGTTCGGTTGGAACCAGCCAGTTGGACAAGCTGAAAAAGCTCTGCGTTACTGCAGGGATCAAAAACATTGACATGGACGGAAAATTCGTCGCGATCAAAATGCATTTCGGTGAACTTGGAAACCTCGCCTTCCTTCGTCCGAACTACGCAAAAGCGGTAGCAGATCTCTGTAAGGAACAGGGCGGCATGCCGTTTCTGACCGACTGCAACACCCTGTATCCGGGCAGCAGAAAAAATGCTCTGGATCATTTAGACTGTGCAAACCTCAATGGCTTCAACCCGATCTCCACCGGCTGCCAGATCATCATCGGTGACGGTCTTCGCGGAACTGACGAGGTGGAGGTTCCGGTCGTGAACGGAGAATACTGCAAGACGGCCTTCATCGGCCACGCGGTTATGGATGCCGACGTCTTTATCAGCCTGACCCATTTCAAAGGTCATGAATCCACCGGTTTCGGTGGTGCCATCAAAAACATCGGTATGGGCTGCGGAAGCCGTGCCGGAAAAATGCAGCAGCATGCAAGCGGAAAGCCGTCCGTCCGTGAGAAGCTCTGCCGCGGCTGCAGACGCTGTGCGAAGGAGTGCGGAAGCGATGCTATTACATATGTAAATAAGAAAGCCGTCATCGATTATGACAAGTGTAAAGGTTGCGGCCGCTGTATCGGTGCCTGCAGCTTTGATGCTATCTACAACCCGAACTACAATGCCAACGAGCTTTTAGACCGCAAGATGGCAGAGTACGCGCAGGCTGTCTGTTATGACCGCCCGTGCTTCCATATTTCCCTTGTGCAGGATATCAGCCCGAACTGTGACTGCCACGTTGAAAATGATGCCCCGATCCTTCCGGATATCGGAATGTTCGCGAGCTTCGATCCGGTGGCTCTGGACCAGGCCTGCGCGGATGCCTGTCTGAAGGCAGCTCCAATCGCCAATAGCCAGCTCGGGGAACATCTCTCCCAGCCGGGATGGCACTGCCACCACGATCACTTCAAGGATTCCAATCCGAATATCGAATGGCAGGCAACTCTCGATCAGGCGGAAAAGATCGGTCTCGGCACAAGACAGTATGAGCTGAAACGGATCTGATCGGGATTTTTCATAAAAAATGGGGAGAAGTTCCATTTTACGGAACTTCTCCCCACTTTTTATGTACGATTACAATGCGTCATTCCTTTCACGTTCGCCGGAAAGATCTATTCACGCTCAATCGCATCCATCAATTTTTTACATCTTCATTCCAAGCGCTCTCGGCTTGCAGCCGTCCGGGATCGGGCAGTGATAGGTGTCGCCATCCAGCTCCTCCTCCATCTCCGCTTTCGCCTTCGCGATGATCTCCGGATCCTCATACATATCGATCGCTGCGCCTGCCATTGCCTTCGCCGCGTAGATCAGTCCCTTGTGTGCCAGTCCGCTCTTGCCCTGGGAAACGACCTGCCAGGAGTGACCAGGTGTTCCAGCCGCCCATGTAGCAACGTAGGCCTGAGCAGTCGGACAATTCCAGCTCACATCACCGACGTCCGTGGAACCGAAGGACATGATTCCGTCCGGGTTGAACGGAGCGACAAAGCGGTACATGCTCTCGCCCTTATGAGAAAGGACTTCCGCCTTAGCTGCTTTGTCCTTGCAGTTCTTTGCGATCTTCTCTAAGGACTCAAAACGGCTGTCGCCAACGCCCTCACTGATGGCTTTGGCAAACTTCATCTCCTCTTCCGTGTACTCCGGAGCGCCAAGCTCCACAAGGTTGTCCCAGAGTTCCTTCGCGATCACCTTGTTGCTCATGAGGTTCGAGCAGCCCTTTACGAAATCGATTTCCACACGGGTCTCTGTCATATGGGCAGCGCCCTCAGCGATCTTGTTGACACGCTGATAGATCTCCTCCACCTGGCTGTTCTTCGGTGCACGGATCAGATACAGAACCTCCGCGTACGGCTGTACAACGTTCGGGGAGTATCCGCCGGTGTTTGTGATCGCGTAGTGGATTCTCGCCTCCGGAACCACATGCTCTCTTAAGAACTGTACACCCATGTTCATAAGCTCCAGCGCGTCAAGGGCGCTTCGTCCAAGATGCGGTGCGCCGCCTGCGTGGGCGCTCTTTCCATAGAATTTATACGCTACCTGATAGTTTGCGAGGGAGCTTCCCGTGTCGGCCTGCGTTAAATCTCCCGGATGCCATGTGATCGCGGCGTCAAGGTTTGCGAACACTCCGCCTTTCGCCATAAATGCCTTTCCGGATCCGCCTTCCTCACCCGGGCAGCCAAAATAGATCACGGTTCCCGGTTTTCCGCTTTCTTCCAGATACTTTTTGATTCCGATCGCCGCAGAGAGAGACGCTGTGCCGAGCATGTTATGTCCGCAGCCGTGTCCGCTGGCGCCATCATGCACAACGATCTTCTCGGTAGCTCCCGCTTCCTGATCCAGTCCGGACAGGGCATCGAACTCGCCTAAGATACCGATCACAGGTTTTCCGGAACCGAATGTGCCCTTAAATGCTGTCTTTACGTCCGCAAGACCTGTCTCAACTGTAAAACCTTCTGCTTTCAGAACATCGCAGAGGATCTTCATCGACTTTTCTTCCGTGAAGGCAGTCTCCGCGCAGCCCCAGATCTCGTCGCTGGCGGTAAAGATCTCGCTGGATTTCTTATCAATTTCTTCCCAAGCTGTCTGTTTTCCCATCTCCATATCACCTTTCTTGTACATGATTTCCGGCCGTTGTCCACGCTGCCCTTTCATTTTCCGATCAGGCAGCTCTCAAAATTTAATTTTCGAGTTGTTCTGAATTTTTATATAAATCCCAACCAGTTATCAATAATTATACTATCGCATCCGTCAATGCGCAACCTTTTTCATGTTTTGTGCCTAAAGTAAATGTATCATTTCGGATGTCCGCAAATTTTCCCTCTATTTATTTTGGTTTTCTCAGCTTTCCCTGCCGCACATATTTTCTGTTCTGACTGCGCGAAGAGGGGTGGAATTTAATTTTGCAGGTGGGGCTTCTTACTGTTGGCACATCCTCTTCTTGAAAACTGCTTGCGCTTTTATACCTGCGATGGTATAATTCATAGGTAATGCCCTGTGATACAGGGCGAACGTGAACACACTGGAGGTATCCACATGAACTGGAGTATCGTAGCAAATGTCATTCTTGTCATTCTCCTGATCCTTGTCGTTGTCCTCGCTGTGCTTTACTTCCTCGGACGTAAGATGGAAAAGCGCCAGGTAGAACAGCAGAGCGCGATCGATGCCGCTAAGCAGACCGTGAGTCTGATGGCGATCGACAAGAAAAAGTTGAAAATAAAGGAAGCCGGACTCCCGCCGATCGTTTATGAGCAGACTCCATGGTATGCAAAGCGGATGAAGGTTCCGGTAGTAAAAGCAAAGATCGGCACAAAGATCATGACCATGATCGCCGATGAGAAAGTTTTCCTTCAGCTCCCGTTAAAGACTGAGGTCAAAGTTGTGATCAGCGGTCTCTATATCACAGAGATCAAATCCGTTCCGCGCGGAGGACTGATCCCGCTTCCGAAAAAGAAAACTCTCGGTCAGCGTATCAAAGGAATTTTCAAAAAAGACTAAATCGACAAGAACAGACGAAACAAAAGATCCGCTCACGGAATGGCTGGACAAGCCATCCGATGGGCGGATCTTTTTCTATCTGCCGGCTTCTTCCTTCCCCTGCCTTTCAGACATACCGACAGCAAAATACCCGGTGAGACACGAGCGTAAAAAGCTCATGTTTCATCGGGTATTTCATACATCTTATCATTTACTTAGATCAGTCCTACCGACTTCATAAAGAAGATCCACAGGAATAATGTAAACATGGACACCGCCGTACTGATCACGACAAACTGTCCGGCGAGTTCTCCGTCTCCGCCCATGTTCTGGGCCATCGGATAGGAAGCCGCAGCGACCGGTGTCGCGTAGACTGCGATCAGAAGGAATAACTCAAGACCACGAAGGCCAAATGCGTATGCGATCGCAATAATGATCGCCGGAAGAAAAAACAGCTTGCAGGTAAGCGTCGGAACCAGGTACTTGAGGTTCTTCCGGATCGCACGGAACTGCAGCGTTCCGCCGAGTACATAGATCGCCAGTGGGGAAGTCATATTGGAAAATGCTGCGATCGGAGTCACAAGACTTCCCGGAAGCTTGATCCCAAGGAAAAAGAAGATCAGTCCGACAACCGCACCCTGCAGCAACGGGTTTGTCACCACCGCCTTCAGGGTCTTTTTGATATCCGATTTTCCCTCTCCGTTGAACATCTCAAGAATAAACACGGAAGTCGTGTTGTAGATCGATACGACAACGGTTACCATCATCGCGGCGATAGATGCCGCGGAGTCTCCGAATACTGCGATCGTGAGCGGGAGTCCGAACAATACGAAGTTGCTTCGGAAGATTGCCTGAATGATAACGCCTCTTCTCGGGTTCTCCTTTACGATCTTCGGAACGATCACGATCAGGATCGCCTCCACGATCAGGATGCTGGCACCTGTAAAGATCAGCAGCAGCGGACGCGGCAGAGATTCCGCATCCGCCTTATAGATATTGTAGAAAGTCATGAACGGATAAAATACCCGGAAAACCATCTGGTTCAGCTTCTGCAGAAATTCTTCCGATACAACACCTTTGATCTTCATCGTGTATCCAAGAGCCAGATAACAGAAAAACGGGATGACTGCGTTGACCGCGACTAAAAAACTCTCCATACCTCTTTTGAATCCTCTCACAGCCGGACTGTACTGTTGGATCTGCGAGCATACAGATCGCTAGTCAGCTGCGCCCTTTCTTATTTATTTGTGTGAACAGCCCGGATCTCATCTTCCGCGCCGTTCCATCCGCTATAGCTGCAACCCCCATTTCCTTTCCGGTCCGGCACGATGCCAGAATACCGGACCGCTGTGCAAACCGCAATATGCAAAGAACTTCTTTTCAGGAAATTCCTATCCGTGAAAAGTAACAAATAACGTTCTTAGTCTTTTACCACGATTCCCAGAACCTCATCCTTTTTTGAAGATGCCAAGATCTCCGTACTGCAGTCAAATGCGTACTGCCCGTTCATCTCCATCGAATATTTGATCTTCAGAAGGATTGATTCCTCGTCCTCCGCAATCTCGAGAAACGAAGTTGTGATCCCCATCAGAAACAGTCCCATCGGAGTCCGGTAATTTGCCGTCGTCCGTTTTCCCGGCTCAAAGATCATGTGGCTGTCCACAAGTCCCCTTTTTGTCACTTCGATCCGGTTTTCCATGATCTTCACCGTATTGTGGGTCGGCTCCCCCGTCTCGTCAAGCGATTCATCGTAGATGAAATACTGCTTGCCGTTCTTCTCATAATACGTCCCCGGAGTGATCATCTCGACCGTGTCCTCTTCCTCACCGATCGTCTGAGTTCCCCGGACACGGACAAGAATATCCTTTGTCATATAAAACTCCCCTGATATATTGTTTTCGCAGATCTCACCATGATCCGGAATCGTCTGCGTGACTGATAACATCTGGACTTTCTGAATGATCCAGTCGTTTTATCTCTCGTATCTCTTAAAAGCATGGTTGATCAGATCATCGATCAGCTGCTTCTTATTTACGCCTCTTGCCTCCCATAACATCGGGTACATACTGATGGCGGTGAAGCCCGGAAGCGTGTTGATCTCATTGAATACGACCGTTCCGTCTGCCTTCACAAAGAAATCCACGCGGGATAAGCCGTAGCCGTCCACCGCATTGAAGATCTTGACCGCCGCCTCACGGACGCGCTCGGTTGCTCCGTTCGGAAGTTCCGGATCAACAACCGTCTTGGACTCTGCATTGTAATACTTTGCATCAAAATCATAGAACTCAGCCGCAGCCAGAATCTCACCGACTCCGGATGCCTTAGTGGAAGCGCCGTCACCGAATACGCCGCACTCGATCTCACGGCCGACGATCATCTCCTCGACAAGCATTCTGCGGTCATTTGCTGCTGCTTCCTTTAAGCCTGCGATCAACTCTTCCCTGTTATCCGCGCGGGTCACGCCTCTGGAAGAACCTGCATTTGACGGTTTTACGAATACCGGATACGGGATCTCTTTCTCGATCTTTGCGACAACAGCATCTATATCCTTTAACTCTTCCTTCAATACCGGAACATATGCCGCCTGGCAGATTCCGAGTCCGTTTACCATGCGCTTTGTGGAAAGCTTATCCATGGAGACTGCGGAAGCGAGAACGCCGCAGCCGACATACGGGATCTTCGCAAGTTCCAGGATTCCCTGAACCGTTCCGTCTTCCCCGTAAAGTCCGTGAAGGACCGGGAATACAACATCAACCGGAACTTTCTCGAATTTTCCGTTTTCTGTGACAATGAGACATTTCTCCTTTGCGTCCGGGGACAGGACTGCGCCCGCCTTTGCCTCTCTCCAGGTATCGTCCTTGATCTGAGCTAAAGAATCTACCTTTAACCAGTGACCATCCTCTGTGATTCCGACAAGGATGACGTTATATTTCTCCTGATCGATGTTTGCTGCCACATTCTGTACAGACATACAGGATACTACATGTTCTGATGACTGTCCGCCAAACAGGACAACGATATTTTTCTTTTCCATGATGATTTGATTCCTCTCTGATTTTCTAATAAATTTCTAAAAGTCCCGGTCAGCGCCTGTGCACCCGAATGTGTTTTCAGATGTACAGGCACTGGACGGGCAGTTTTCTCATGTTATCGTTTAGATTATAGCACAACTGGGAATAATTACAAATAGGAAATAAAAGCAATTCTGAAGCGGAAAAATTCACGTTACTTTTCACGGGTAGGAATTTTCTGTTCAGAAAATATATGTTTATAAAAGTAAAAAGAAGGGCGTGTCATGAATCGAACCAACCAATTTTCCCTCTCCATTTTATGTTTTTTCATCTGTTTTCTCCTCGCCATGTCCGGAATCCGGGCAAGGGATGAGGCACTGGCGGCGGATATTGCCCCGAAGATCCTGCGGTTCCATGTTCTTGCGAACAGTGACTCTGCTGAAGATCAGGCGTTAAAGCTCTGCGTAAAGGATCTTCTGCTGAAAAAGATCCGGGACGATGCCGCCGCAGATCAGATTGCCGGAAAAGAGGATCTGAAAGCATATATCCTGTCTGAATCTTCCACACTGAAAACCGCCGCAGAAGACTTTATCCACAGCTTCGGGTATGATTACGGTGTACGTGTGGGGATTGAGACCTGCAGGTTTCCGGTGCGCACCTATGGGGACATGACATTTCCCGCCGGAATGTATGAAGCCGTCCGGGTGACCATCGGAAACGGTGCCGGGCACAACTTCTGGTGCGTCCTGTATCCATCCCTATGCTACACGGACAGCATTCATGCATCAATGCCGGAAGGATCGAAGGAGACGTTGAAAAGCCTGATCCCGGAGAACGATTATGAAGCGTTGCTGCGCTCCGGACCACAACGCTCGCCATCTGATGAGGAATCGTCTGTAAAAAAAAGTGAGCAGGAAACTGTTTCCCTGCCCACTGTAAAGATCCGTTTCCGGATCGCCGAACTGTTTTCATAAAGGACGGCCTTCTTTGGCCGCTCCCGGATCACTGGCTGAGCTTTAAATTTCCTTTTACCGCCCAGTCATAGGTCTCCATCGCCTGAAACAGCGCGAGATCACCTGTTTTCACTGCGATCTCCTTTGTCTTTAAGGAGTTCTGCTGCTGCATATACTCAAGGCGTCCGATGGTTCCTAACTGCCATTTTCTCTCGGCAGTCTCCATCTTCGTCTTTTCCAGCTCGTAAGCTGCCTTTGCGGTCTGAATCTCGTTCCTCTTCTGGAGAACATCGTTATAGAGATTTACGAGGGAGGAGGAGACTTCTTCCTTCTCCTGCTTGATCGTGCGCTGTAAATTCTGGTACTCGACGGACCCGGCGTCCTTATTATCGAGATCCAGCACATTGTAGCGGATCGTGAAGTTATTGTCCTGTGCCGCCTGCTTATCTTTCTCCGGATTCATTCCGTCGATCCTTGCAAGATCTGCCGCCGGAACATCCCTGATCTCCGGCACTGCGTCGTACTTCCAGCCAAGCATCGTGCAGAGTGTCTGGCGCAGCTTCTGCTCATTCGCTGTCAATGTCAGCTTTGTCGCCTGAGTAGACTCCAACTGCTGTCTCGCGGAAAGAACCTGACTCTGGGTCGCAAGGCCGTTGGCCGCCTGATTCTGGGTAGACTGATACACTGCGTTAAGAAGCGTAAGACCACTCTCTAAACTCTCCTCATTAAGCAGCAGCTGCTTATAACCGATCATGGCACTCTGGGCGCCGGCCTCCAGCGCTGCACGGTTCGCATCGATCACCTTGATATGCATCTGCTCCGGGGAGATCTGGGTCAGACTGTCACCCATTAAAAGTACCTGCTCCGCCTGATAGTCCAGAAGCTCGGAATTGTAGACTAACTGGGCATATGTCGTCGGAGCCGTCGGGAGCATACCGATCAGGTCCTTCATCTGGTCTGTCATCCCGTTCATCTGATCCGCGGCATCCAGGATCGATGCCGATTTATCTGATAACTGGGATTTCAATTTTGCGACATCCTTGGATGCATCCTTTTTGTCGGAATAGGTCTCCTTCAACGTCTTAAACGTCGGGCTGTACACCTCAACAAGCTTCCCGATCTCGTCATATTCCAGCACATTATCCGCGAGCTTCTTCATCGTCGCGTCATCGTACTCATTTCCCGGCTGGGATACAAATCCATTCTCATCCGCGACTCCGGTCGCCTCGACCGCCTTTGTCTTTGCAAACGAAGTCACAGGCGCTGCCGCAAGCGCAAGCGCAAGTGCCGCCGGGATCACACGTCCTGTCAAATTTCTTTTCATTCTGCTTCTCCTTTAGCTCTGTGATGAGGAAACGATATCGAGAAGTCCCTCAAGCGCCCACTGATAATTTTCGATCGCTCCTGTGAGGTCCAGCTTCGCCGCCGTGTGGGATGCTTCACTGGAAAGCCATGCAGACTCTGCCTGAAGGTATTCCTGACGGCTCAACATCCCCAGCTCATTCTTCCGGTCAGCAGCCGCTTTATCGGCCTTTGCCGCCTCATAGAGCGTTTCCGATGCCTCATAGGCTTTCTGTTTCTGTTTCAGGTCCTTATACATAAGATCCAGAGAAGAACGGACGGAATCTTCCTGATCCTTGATATTTCTTGCCTTCGTGACTGCTCCGCCCGCCGATTTGGAACTCGTCATCCTTGTATCATACAGAGTGTAGTTCATCTCGATGGCCTTCGCCTCATCCTTCTTCGGATCAAAGGACGCGATCACGGAAAGATCCGGCTCCGGAACCTTCGCGATCTCCGGATCAGCGTTGTAATCCCAGCCCAACATTGTGATCAGCGTCTGTTTCTGGGTATTGAGGCCGGACGCTGCCTGAAGAGCACTTCCGTTCGCGGAATTCAGTGCGTCCTCCACGGTCAGAACATCCTCCTTCGACATCATTCCAAGATCCTTTTTCTTTAACGCCGCCTCGTAATTCTGCTTTGCGATCTCCTGATTTAAAAGGGCGATCTCATACTGGTCCTTTAAGGTCTCATAGGTCCGCATTGCTTCCCTCGCGGTCTTTGTCTTCTCATTTCTCGTGATGCGGAGTCCGCGGAGTGCAGAGGAACCACCGGCTCCCTTTCCCTTTGCGGCATCCTCCAGCTGCTGCGCATATGCCCGCAGAGCATGCATATTTGCTTTATATCCTTTATACACGTCGCGGGATACTGTCTCGTCATACTGAACATCATTCGCATCCCGTTCCATTTCATCCGCCTCCGCGCGCAGATCCGCCGCCATCGCTAACATCTGATCCTTCGTAAGACCCGTGGATCCGCCCGGATTGTAATAATACTTCTGCAGCTGGTTCTGATAATCGGTATTGTAGCGCTCAATGAGTCCGGGGAGTTCCCAGTATTCCAGCGTGTTGTCCTTAAACTTTTCAAGCGCTGCTTCGTCATATTCTGTGACCGCGACGTCCTTCGTCGCAGCTAACGCAGGTATTCCGGTATCCGCTGCCGCTATGGAAAGACTTCCCACAAAAACGGCTGAGAGCATGATCAGACCTGCTTTTTTCCATTTATTTCGTCTCATAGGTTTCCCTCCGTCTATGAGCATAACGATTTCATCGCAGAAACGCAATAACGTTTCTCTTACATTTTCTTTCCAAATACGGCAATCCGGTGGCAATTTTTATCCCCTGACTGCCGCCTCCAAAAGCAGGAAGCCCCGCAGAGCATTCCGCATTCCGGCTGACCGCCTCCCGACCGGGCAGCGGCCGTCTCTTGCAGACTCTGCAGGGATCCGCTTTCAATGTTCAAAGCTTTAATCTACGTCAATGATCTCTTTCTTATCCTGATTCTTTCCGCTCATGATCACATAGAAGACCGGAAGAACAAGAAGTGCCATCGCTGTAGAGACGATCAGTCCACCGACATCCACAAGGGCGAGTCCCTGCATCGTCTTACCGGCATTTCCATAAGCCGCCGCCATCGGGATCATTGCCACGATCGTCGTGAGTGTTGTCATGAACATAGGGCGCATACGGGTCGCGCCGGCTTCAATGACTGCCTCCTTAAAGTCCATTGTTGCCCGGTACTGGTTCGCCGTATCAACGTACAAAATACCGTTGTTTACTACCGTTCCGACTAACATTAAGAAGCCTAACAGGGAGGTCATGCTGATCGGGCAATCCACTAACCATAAGAACAGGAAGGAACCGATCAGGGCGAACGGGATCGTCGTCATCACCATGATGGAGAACTTCGGCGACTCGAACTGTGCAGCCATTACAATAAATACAAGGAATACGGCTGTGGCGATCGCCTGTCCCAGGGAAGCAAACTCTTCGTTCATCATCTTTGTGGATGTGCTTTCCTGCATGGAGATCGTGCCGGATAAGTACTTATCGATGACCTCCTTCTGGATCTTATCCTTCGTGGTGCTGTCCGCGCCCTCTGTCAGAGTACCGGTGATGGTCACCTGATACTGCTTATCACTCTTTGTAATGCTCTGCGGGCTGTCCTTGAAGCCGATATCCGCGATATCCATAAGAGCTACGGATCCGCCGGTCGCTGTCGGAAGAACGATTCCCTGGAGCTTATCGATCGTATCGTACTCATCATCCGCGTACTCAACCTTTACATCGATATCATTTCCGTCAACATTCAGGGTCGTTGCCGTCGTTCCACTGACCATCATGTATACCTGGGAAGCAACGGCGGTCGGGGAAAGTCCCTCCGCTGCCGCCTTGACCGGATCTACATTGATCTTTACAAGTGGAGCGCTGTTTTCAAGGGAAGAGTGGATGTTTGTCGCCTCCGGGCGTTTCTGGAGCTCGGAAACGATCTCATCCGATACCTTCTTTAAGTCATCGTACTGTGTGCTGACAAGAACATATTCGAGATCCTCCGCATTTCCCATGGACATCCCACTGCCCAGAGAGCTCTGGCTTTCCAGACTGACCGAACAATCCGACCATTTCTGCATATCGCGTTTCCATTCCTTGAGCACCTGATCCGTCTTTCTGCTTCTGTCATCCTTTAAATATGCCGTCAGGGTCGCTCCGCTTCCGCCCATATTCATGGAAAGTCCGGAGCTTCCGTAGGAAAGCATGTAGGAATCAAGATCCGGATCCTGTGTCACATAGTCCTCTGCTCTCTGGAGGATCTTATCGACCTCCTCGATCTTAAGACCCGGCTGGGTCTCGATCGTCACCGCGATCGTTCCCTGATCATCTGCCGGCATAAGCTCTGTCTTTAACTTTGTCGCAAGGAACAGGGAGAAGATCACAAGCACAACGGCGGTTCCCATGACCATCGCTTTTTTCTTTAAAAGCTTCTCCATCAGGGAACGGTATCCATTCTGCAGAGCTCTCATGATGCCGGAGGCCGGGGTATTTTCCTTCTCCTTCGGACGGTAGTACACGTAGCAGAGCGGTACAAGCGTCATCGCGGAAATCAGGGACGCAATCATACAGAATACGATCGTGAAGCCCAACGGCTTGAACATCTGTCCGCTCATTCCGGAGATCAGCGCTAACGGGATAAATACGACACAGGTCGTAGCAGTACCACCGATGATGGATTCCAGAACGGCTGCCGTACCATCGATTGCGGCTTTTCTCGTTTCAATAAAGCCGCCGCCCTTATCCGTAAAGCGGAAGCAGCTCTCCAGAACTACGATCGAGTTATCAACCATCATTCCGACACCGAGGACCAGACTCGACAGGGTGATGACGTTTAACGTAAAGCCCATGGTCTTCATGAGGATGAGGGCCGCTAAAATTGATACCGGGATGGAAGTTCCGACGATCAGGGATGCCTTGATATCCCCGAAGAACAGCCAGATGATGAACATCGCAATAATGACTGCCATGATCATGGTCTGGAATACGCTGTTTAAGGAATTGCTGATCTGATCACTGTAATCGTTGACAACGACGTACTCCAGAGACGGGTCCTGTGCTTTTAACGTTTCCATTGTCTCCTGGACTGCCCTGGAAACGGTAATGTGGTCGCTGTCCTGATTTTTCTTGACACCGATCGTCATCGTGTCCTTGCCGTCGTAACGTCCGATACTGTCCTTTGCCTCAACGGTATTGTAGATATTGGCAACATCTTCCATATAGATGATGTTTCCGTTACCCAGTGTGATCGGGATCTTCTTTAAAAGCTCCATCGTGTCAAAGGATGTTCCGGATGTCACGGAAAGATCCTTGTTTCCAACGGAGGTACTTCCGATCGGCATAGAAAAGTCCGCAGACTTTAAAGCCGCAACGATGGTATTCATGTTCACATGATACTGGCTTAATTTTTCCGGGATCAGCTCCGCCTTGATATAAGCCTCCTGACCACCGGATACATCGACACTGGCTACGGAGGTCAGCTTTTCGATTTCCGGAACGATATCGTCATTTACGTAGTTATAGAGGTTATCCACGCTGTCATTGTTGACCGCGAGGGTGATGGACGGCGTACTGTTGATATCCATCTCGATGATCGTCGGGGTATCGACATCATCCGGGAGATCCGACTTGATCCCATCCAGCTTTTTCTTTAAGTCATCGTAAGCTTTATCGATATCCTGGTCATAGTCATACTGGACCAGGACCATTCCGAAGTTTTCCGAAGACATGCTGGTGACGGAATCGACACCGGAAAGCGTTCCGATCTCATCCTCTATCTTACTGATCACAAGCTGATCCACGTCATCCGGGCTTGCTCCCGGGTAGACCGCGCTGACGATCAGCATCGGCATCTCCATTTCCGGGATCAGCTCAAGCTGGGATGAAAAGATCGAGCTGAGACCGAATACGATCAGGCAGAGCACAACAAGAACGGTTGTGACCGGCCGTTTTAAGACCTTTTTGGTAAGTCCCATGTTCCTTGTGCCTCCTTATTTTGCTGCCGTTTCCGCGGCTTCTGTAGTCTCTTCTGCTGTTGTCTCACTGCTGTCGGCTGTCGTTTCCGCACTGTCATCACTGCCCTGAATATTTACCGCGGCGCCGTCATAAAGCTCCTTGGACCAGCTTGTGATGACCTCGTCGTCGTAGGAAAGTCCGGAAACGATCTGAATCTTGTCAGAATCGATGAGTCCGTCTTCCACCGGAGTCTTTTTCGCCGTTGCTGTCGCGGCATCATATGTATACACGTAAGCGTCTCCATTGCTGTAGTTCACACAATCTGCCGGAACGACCATGACGTTGTCCGCCTTCTCTGCTGTCACATAAACCTTTACCATCGTTCCGCTGGCAAGTCCGTCCGCGTCACCCAGGGTCGCTTTCACCTTGAAAAGTCCTGTGGACGCGTCCACCATGCTGCCGATCTCAGAGATCGCGCCGCTGTAGTCCGTTCCGTTCTTCTCCACCGTCACAGGATCACCGATATTTAATCCCTTCATGACACGCTCCGACACGTTGAAGGTCAGTGTTTTTCCGCCTGCACCGGATACAACGCCTGCGACAGAACCGCCCGCAGACATATCATGTACCTGCACGCCAAACTGTTCTAAGACACCGGCGATCGGCGCGGTAACGACCGTGTTCTCGCTCTGGGTATCATAGTTTAATTTTGCGGAATCATACTGGAGCTTCGCCATGGACAGACCGCTTACCGCCTGCTCGTAGGCCTGAGCGGAAATATCCCCGCTCTCGTAGAGCGCCTTCATCCTGTTTACAGATGTCTGGGCATCATTTAAGGATACCTGAGTCGTATTTAACGTGATCCTTGCCGCGTCTAACTGCTTGTTGTCGATGCGGAACAGCTTCTGTCCCTTCTGTACGGTATCGCCCTGATTTACATAAACCTCCAGTACTTCTCCGCTTCCCTTCGGGATAATGTATACCTGATCTGCCGGTTCCACGGTACCTGTCAGTCCTGTGGAAAGTTCAATATTTCCTGTCTCCGGTGTCTGGACGACGACGGTCGGGTTCGGAACGGCCTCGATCGGCTCTTCTTTTTTCGTAAATCTTGTGAACATCAGGACTCCAAATGCGCCGACGCATACAAGTCCGATTACGATCTTACCTGCTTTCTTCATGGTTCCTCCTCATTTTCTGTAACATGCTGCTGTGGTACGACTCCGGTTGTTCTGTTTTTATGAACGTCCCTCGTCTGTTTTCTTCCTGCTGCCCTCTGTTTTATATCCACATATGCCATAATGGAGCATATGGATATGACGTTTGTAATATTCGGAAGCTTCCGTTCTCGACTCGCCGTCCCGGAAAAAACGTTTGAGTGACATGATGAATACGATCATGTGCATCTCGATCAGCTCGAAAAACTCCTGATGATCCAGATCACATTTCTCTTTGTTGACATGTTCATACAACAGTTTTAAAAATTTCCGGTTTGCCTCCATCGCCTCCGGGTTCGAATCCGATCCGCCTTTGAATAGTTCTACCAGTCTTGCGCTGTTGACCAGGTTGTGAAAGATCGCTGACAACCCTGAATCCTCAAGCCGGTCCATCCCGAGATCAAAGATCTGCTCCAGGACCTCCCAGAGGTCTCCGCCGTTTTCGTCCAGCATCGTGATGTACGATGTGAAATGCTGTTCCGCCTGGTTGCAGATCAGCCATTTTAACAGATCCTGTTTATCTTCAAAATATGTGTAAAAGCTTCCTCTCGATATATCCGCGTCGTGAACGATCCGGTTGATCGATACTTCCTCCGGAGCTACCCTCATAAATTCCTTTGCCGCCGCAGCCCGAATTGCTTCGATCTTTTCCTTCGGAAGCCGCATAAACCGTTCGGTCGGCATAATTCCATCTCCCCTCTTCTATAAAAACGGGTTCGAAAAGTGACAACCCGTCACCATTATAGTGACACCCTGTCATTCTGTCAATATCTGTTTTTCCAGTTTATAATGATTTTATATTTTCGTAAGGTTTGCAAAATTTCTGTATAGAAACTCCTGTCTCCGGTCCGATCCCGTCTGTGATTTCCGCTGTTTTGCTCAGCCTACCATGCCCATGTTTCAGAATTGTTTTCCGATTGTTGCAGTTTCATGAATCCTGCATATTTTCCCGGAAATATCGGATTGTACAGGAATAAATACCAATTCATAGCATGTTTGTAGGAATTGCTTCTTGCATATTTTTCTCAATACAGGTATAATATCATTGCATCACCTAGTAAGCGACTAGGTTTAGTCCCGGCAGACGGAACGTATCCCGGAGATCAGCTCCGGTGCCGGTTCATATCTGTCCGGAAATTGCTGAAACTTACATTTTTACCTTATATAAAATACATGGAGGAATCCGATATGTCAGAACCATTATTAAATGTAAAAAATCTCTCCGTGGATGTGGAAGAGAAATCCATTCTTCACGGGATCAACTTAACGATCAACAAAGGCGAGACCCACGTACTCATGGGACCGAACGGTGCCGGAAAATCCACACTCGGCTGCACCCTGATGGGGAACCCGAACTATCATGTGACAGACGGTGAGATCTTCTTCGGAGGCGAGAACATCACGAAAGAAGCCGCTGACAAGCGTGCAAAGCTCGGCATGTTCCTCTCCTTCCAGAATCCGCTTGAAGTTCCGGGAATCTCCCTCTCCAACTTCATCCGCAGCGCTCTCTCCGCAAGAACCGGAAAGAATGTCCGCATCTGGGATTTCAATAAAGAACTCCAGAAAGCCATGGAGGTCCTCGATATGGATCCGTCCTACGGTTTCCGTGATCTGAACGTCGGCTTCTCCGGCGGTGAGAAAAAGAAAGCCGAGATCTTACAGCTTCTCCTCTTAAATCCGTCCCTGGCGATCCTCGATGAGACAGACTCCGGTCTTGATGTCGATGCGGTCCGCACTGTTTCCAAGGGAATCGAGGAATACCAGAAGAGCAAGGACGGCGCCCTTCTCATCATCACCCACAGCACCAGAATTCTCGAATCTCTCCATGTGGACAAGACCCATGTCCTCGTCGATGGACATCTTGTCGCAGAGGGTGACGGCTCTCTCGTCGATGAGATCAACGAGCACGGCTTCGAACAGTTTATCGTTTCCGCGAACGAGAAGGGAGAGAACAACTAATGAAGGAAAAGACGTATGTTGAGGACGTTGACCGCAACATGTACGACTTCCGCAATGAGGAAAAAGATGCGTACCGCATCAGATCCGGTCTTACCGAGGACATTGTGGAAAAGATCTCCGAGGAGAAACATGACCCGGAGTGGATGCATGATTTCCGGTTAAATTCCTTAAAAGTATATAATGAAATGAAGGTTCCGGACTGGGGCCCGTCCATCGAAGGCTTAAACATGGACAACATCGCGACCTACGTCCGTGCCAACACAAAGATGAAAGGGGACTGGTCCGAGGTCCCGGAGGAGATCAAGGATACCTTTGAAAAGCTCGGGATCCCGCAGGCGGAGCGCACCTCTCTCGCAGGCGTAGGTGCCCAGTACGACTCCGAGCTCGTCTACCACAACGTCCGCAAGGAAGTTGCGGAGCAGGGCGTCATCTACACAGATATGGAGAGCGCCCTGACCGGCGAATACGCCGATATGGTAAAAGAACACTTCATGAAGCTAGTGACGCCTCATGACCACAAATTTGCCGCTCTGCACGGTGCGGTATGGTCCGGCGGCTCCTTCGTCTATGTTCCGAAGGGAGTTTCCGTTGAGATCCCGCTGCAGTCCTACTTCCGTTTAAACGCGGCGGGTGCCGGACAGTTTGAGCACACCCTGATCATCGTCGATGAGGGCGCGTCCTTACATTTCATCGAGGGATGTTCCGCTCCGAAGTACAATGTGGCAAACCTCCATGCCGGCTGTGTCGAGCTTTACATCGGAAAAAACGCAAAGCTCCGCTACTCTACGATCGAGAACTGGTCGAAAAATATGTACAATTTAAACACAAAACGGGCGAAGGTCGAGGAAGGCGGAGTCATCGAGTGGGTATCCGGTTCCTTCGGTTCCCATGTTTCTTACCTCTACCCGATGAGCGTGTTGAACGGCGAGGGCGCAAGATCCGAGTTCACCGGAATCACATTCGCCGGTAAGGGACAGAACCTCGATACCGGGTGTAAGGTCGTTCACAACGCTCCGAAAACTTCTTCCTATGTAAATACGAGATCGATCTCCAAGGACGGCGGAATCAGCACCTTCCGGAGCTCCGTTGTCGTATCCGCGAAGGCAAAGGGCAGCAAATCCGCTGTCTCCTGCCAGTCCCTGATGCTTGATGATATCTCCCGTTCCGACACGATCCCGGCGATGGATATCCGCACAAAGGACGCCGATGTCGGACACGAGGCAAAGATCGGCCGCATCAGCGATGACGCCGTCTTCTATCTGATGTCCCGCGGGATCTCCGAGGAGGACGCAAGAGCCCTGATCGTCAGCGGCTTCGCCGACAATGTCTCGAAGGAGCTTCCGCTTGAATACGCGGTGGAGATGAACAATCTGATCCATCTGGAAATGAAAGGAAGTATTGGATGATGGAGAATATGAAGATCAACCAGCTCCCTTCCAGGACATGGAACTGGCTGAAAATGAATGAAACTGCGGTCTCCGGGATTTCTGTCTCCGGAGCGCATGAAATAAACGCTGAGATCCCGGCGGGGATCTCAAAAACAAACTGCCCTGCCGGCCTTCCGGATCAGTTCCGGGAGATCGCAGGCGGAATGGGACCGGATATGGATGTTCTCGTCAGAGAGTCCGCAGCCGGTGCCGTCCTGCTCTCGACGGATGGAGACCTCGCAGAGACACCGGTGCGCATCGGCTTCACATACGGCGCTTCCGAGCATAGCTTAAATACGTTCGGAATCTTCGCAAAAGAAGGAAGTAAGATGACCGTCATCATGGATATGGCGGCTGAGGCCGACGGTGCTTCGGGTGCAGACCACACTACTCTCTCCGGCGTCCAGACAAAACTGATCCTCGAAAAAGACGCCGAAGTGACTCTCGTCCAGATCATCCGCAATGACAATGCAAAAACCGTCTTAAACGACATCGGTGCGAAGGTTGCTGACGGAGCAAAATTCTCCGTGATCCACCTCTTCCTCTCCGGTGGTCATGTATACAACGGCTGTAAGGCAGATCTCGTCGGCAAAAAGAGTACGTTCACCGCGGACATCGCCTACACGGTCGGAAACGATGCAGTCCTTGATATGAACTACGTCGCTCTCCACGAAGGAAAGAAATCCGTCAGCGAGATCAAGACCGACGGCGTGCTTCATGAAAATTCGAAGAAACTCTTCCGCGGAACGATCGATTTTAAGAAAGGCGCGGCAGGCGCTGTCGGGAACGAGAAAGAGGACGTTCTTCTTCTCGACGATGACGTTGTAAACCAGACGATTCCGCTGATCCTCTGCGCGGAGGAAGATGTCGAAGGAAACCACGGTGCAACGATCGGAAAGCTTGACGATGACATGGTCTTCTATCTGGAAAGCCGCGGCATGGAGCTTCCAAAGATCTACAAGATGATGGCGAAGGCACGGATCGACGCCGTTCTCCGTCTGGTACCTGATGAAAAGACAAAGGCAGATGTTGCCTCTTATTTAGAAAGTGAGGCCACCAATGGACGTATCTAAGATCCGGGAAGATTTCCCGCTTCTCAAAAACCGTGACATCATTTACCTGGACAATGCGGCAACTTCACAGAAGCCCGCAGCTGTCCTGGATGCTGAAAAGCAGTTTTATGAGAAATACAATGCAAACCCGTTCCGCGGTCTCTATGAGCTGAGCGAAGAAGCAACGAAATGTTATGAAGAAGCAAGAAAAACGGTCGCTGATTTTCTCCACGCATCCTGTCCGGAAGAGATCATTTTCACGAGAAATGCGACTGAGAGCTTGAATCTCGCCGCTTACACACTCTCCGAGTACCTGTTAAAACCGGGTGACGAGATCATCGTCAGCATCATGGAACATCACAGCAACATTCTTCCATGGCAGCAGGCCGCAAAGCGTTACGGTGCGACCGTGAAATACCTGGAATGCGACATGGACGGCACGATCCCGGCAGAGCGCCTCGAGAACATGATCACCCCGCACACAAAGATCGCGGCGATCACCCAGATTTCCAACGTGCTCGGATGCAAGAATGACTTAAAGACCTTCGCTGAGATCTGCCACCGCCACGGTGTGATCCTGGTCGGCGACGGCGCACAGAGCGTTCCGCACATCAAAGTCGATGTCCAGGACCTCGGAGTCGATTTTCTCTCCTTCTCCGGACATAAGATGCTGGCTCCGATGGGGATCGGCGCTCTCTACGGAAAGAAAGAGCTGTTAGAGCAGCTCCCGCCATTTCTCACCGGCGGCGAGATGATCGAATCCGTCACAAGAGAAGGTGCTGTCTGGGCAGAAGTTCCACATAAATTTGAGGCGGGAACCGTCAATGCCGGCGGCGCTTATGCACTTGCCGAGGCGATCCGCTACATGAACACGATCGGTTTTGATGCGATCGAGGAACAGGAAAACAAGCTCACAAGGATCGCTTATGAGGGCATGACAAAGATCCCGGGGATCCGTGTTCTCGGAAGTTCCGATCCAGACAATCATCACGGGATCCTCTCCTTCGCCGTTGACGGGGTTCATCCGCATGATGTCGCTGAGATCTTAAATGCCGATAATATCTGCGTCCGCGCCGGTCATCACTGCGCGCAGCCGCTCTTACAGTACCTTGGGACCGCCTCTACGACCCGTGTGAGTCTCGCATTCTACAATACTGAGGATGAGATCCGGGCGTTCCTCACAAGTCTTGGCGGATTAAGGAGAAAAATGGGATATGAGTAATACATTTTATAATGAAATTTTAATCGAGCACAACCTTCATCCGACCCACAAGCATGATCTGCCGGATGCAAATCTCGTCCTTGAGGGCGTAAACCCGAGCTGCGGCGATGATATCTGGCTGAAATTAAAAGTTGAAAACGATGAGATCGTTGACGGGGCGTTCGTCGGGGATGGCTGCGCCATCTCCCAGGCTTCCGCAGATATGATGCTGGACCTGATCATCGGAAAGAAAAAAGACGAGGCACTCCGCCTCGCAAACCTCTTCCTCGAGATGATCAAAGGAAATGTCAAAGGCGATGACCTCGAGCCGCTCGAAGAAGCCTCCATCCTCCAGGATGTCTCCCATATGCCGGCGCGTGTCAAATGCGCGGTCCTTGGGTGGCATACGATGGAAGAAATGTTTAAGAAAGCTGCAGATGGAAAAATGATTCCAGCCAGCTATTCCAAGTAGGTATTTTCGGCACCGAAAATACTGTAATATAATGTCCGGGATGCGGATTTTGCCGATTTAGGATGCAAAGCATCGGCAAAATCCCGTTACTGTTTACGCAAAGCGTAAGCAGTAACGCCGGGGTTGTCGGTGACGACCGAAGGGAAATAGTGCTTGAATTCGATTTGGGAATATGATAGACTATAGATACAAAAAAGGGAAAGTCAGATACACACGGCCTACCCTTTACAAGTAATCTGTTATAGTATAACAGCCGTCACTATTGGGGTAGTGGCGGCTATTTTCTTTTTCCGAAGATCGTGTAACACAATCCTACGAGAGCTACAATGAAGATACCTATCTGGATCAAGTCCGAATATGTAACATACATTGGCATCGCCCTCCTTTCTTTCGTCCGGAGGGGGAAGCCCCTCCTTTTATGGAGGGCAGGCCGCCTTTTATGTATTCTGCTTTCCCATAAATTCATTATATATTTCGAATATTTGTTCGCCAATGTTTTTTCTTAGCTACTATGTGCACCAGCGCCTCGATCGGCCGCCTTAACGACGTCACGATCATGATCCCCGCCGCAAGCGCGATCGCAAGTCCGATCGCCGCCTGACCCTTTACGATAAACTGCGGCATGTCACGCCGGAGAGCCGCGTCCATCGCATAGTACAGGGAACCTCCCGGGATCAGCGGGATGACCGTCGGCATCAGGACCGTCGTTGCCGGTGTCTTTAAGATCCTCGCCCAGATCTCCGAGTAGATCGTGATCAGGATCGCCACAACGAAAAATCCCAGATATTCATTATTCACAAAATGTAAAAATACAAGATACACTGCCCAGAAAACTGCCCCGCCGATCGCCGGGATCCAGACTCTGCGCCCGCGGATGTTGTAAATGATCGCAAATCCGAGCGACCCGAAAAACGATGCGATGACTGAAAGAACATCCTGACTCATAACATCCCTCCAAGAAGTATTTTAGAAAGAATAAACCCGGCTGCCACACAGACGGCTGTGATCATCGCCTCCGAAAAATGCAGAAGTCCGCTGATCATGTCCCCGCTGATGAAATCCCGGAATGAGTTCGTCATCAGGACTCCCGGGATCAGGAGCATGATATTCCCGATCATGATCATCTCGACATGCTGTCCGATCCCGAGATAGCAGACAAGAATACATGCCATACCTGAGATCAGAGAGCAGAGGATATTGGAGAAGATTGCCTTCAGCTTGATCGCGGAGAGCGCATATAAGGTCACGCGGATCAGCGCCCCGACAAACAGGGACGCAAATCCATCCCACAGATTTCCTCCAAAGAAAATGGCAAACGCCCCGGCTGTCATTGCATAGATCCCGCACTGCACCGCCGGGGAATATGTCGGTCCCTTTAAGATCTTTTCATATTCCTGATCGATCACCGCAAACGACGGCTGCGTCGCGCAGATCCGCCTCGAAAGGTCATTCAGCCGGTCCAGCTTCCACATATCCGTCCCGTAACTTAAAATTCTTCGCGTCTGCGTGATCCACTTCCGCTCCTTCGTCTCCAGCGTCACGATGATACACGACGCGATCGAGAAAATATGGCTCTGCCGGATCCCGTAGGCATTGCAGATCCTCCGGATCGTATCCTCCACACGGCTGATCTCCGCCCCGCTCACGAGGAGCTGCTCCCCGATATTGATCGCGCAGGTCAGGACTTCTTCCCCCGTCATCGGGTCCGCCGCCTGTGCGCCTGTTTTCTGGTCTGTCTGCACCTTTTTTCACCTTTTCCATTAAAATGTTTTCCTGGAAATCATGTTTCCATTTCCTGACTTTTATTATACGGGGCGGTGATTTCTTTTACAAGTATCTTGTCAAAAATATCGTTTTCGTCCGGTAGCTGGATCGTTCTTCTTTTCGTCAGGTCCTTTGTTGACCTTTCTTCTCCGGTTCGCTACAATAGTAATCAGAAATATCCTTCAGGAGGAATGTAGACATGAACTCTCATATGAATTTTATCAAAGAGCAGTTATACACCTTAACTTCTATCCCGAGTCCGTCCAGCTTTACAGCAAAAGTGACTGATTACCTGTTGTCCGAATTATCTTCTCTGGGGTATTCCCCGGAGCGCAGCAATAAGGGGAACGTATTCGTTACCCTGGGTGGTTCCGGCTCTCCTCTGGTACTGGCAGCCCATGTTGATACACTGGGGGCTATGGTTCGCTCCATCAAGGAAAACGGACGTCTGCGGCCCACAACCATCGGAGGTCATCAGTGGTCCACGGCGGACGGCGAGAACTGCACCATTCACACCCGTGACGGCAGAGTTTACACCGGTGTAGTGCTGAACAAGGAGCCTTCTTCCCACGTTGCTGATCAGAAGACCGAGCTGATCGAAGAAAATATGGAGATCCTGCTGGATGAAAATGTCGCTTCCGATCAGGATACTCTGGCGCTTGGGATCCAGACCGGTGACATCATCGCCATGGACCCGCGCACGGTTGTGACAGAAAGCGGATACATCAAAAGCCGTTTTCTTGATGACAAGCTTTCCGCAGCTATCCTGCTGGGTCTCGCCAGAGCCGTACGTGAAGATGCCTGGAAGCTGAACCGCAAGGTTTCTTTATTATTTACAGTATATGAAGAAGTAGGGCACGGCGGAAGTGTCGTACCGGATGATACAGAGGAGATGATTTCTGTCGATATGGGTTGTGTCGGCAGCGACCTTGGCTGCACTGAACGGATGGTTTCGATCTGTGCCAAAGATTCCGGTGGCCCTTATAACTATGATCTGATCACGGCTCTTTCCAACCTTGCGAAGGAGAAAAAGTTGGATTATGCCATTGATGTTTATCCGCATTATGGCTCCGATGTGGAGACTACCCTGCGCGCCGGATATGATATCCGTCACGGTCTCATCGGTCCTGGAGTCTATGCTTCCCATAATTACGAACGCTCCCATATGGACGGAGTTCACAATACCTTTGAGCTGTTGAAGGCTTATATCACAAGATAGCTTCTTTGTAACTGTGAACAGATCTGTACACTTGCTGCGCTGACTGGTTACCGTTCATTTCCATCTTCGTATTGACATTCCTTTTCTAAAATGTCATAATACCCGCGGAGATAGTATTTGGAATACTACAAAACTATACTCTGACTGAATCACAACAATTTCATATTGAAAAGTTACCCCGCCGGAACCGGTGGAAATCAAGCTTATATTTATCAAGACATAAAATAAGACTCAGGGAATACGAAGAATAGCAAAAGCATTTGCAGGGACAAGTATGCCTTGACGAATGCTTTTTTTATAAGGAGACCAATAAGAAATGACTGTTGAGATGTTAAAAGGAAAAATTCATCGTGCTACCGTAGTACAGGCCGAACTGGATTATGTCGGAAGTATTACTGTCGATGAAGAGCTGCTGGAAGCAGCAGGAATTATGGAATATGAAAAAGTTCAGATCGTGGATGTGAACAACGGAAGCCGGTTTGAAACTTATACGATCTGCGGCAAGCGCGGA
This sequence comes from Pilosibacter rotomagensis, assembly GCF_045062245.2. Lineage (NCBI taxonomy): Bacteria > Bacillati > Bacillota > Clostridia > Eubacteriales > Clostridiaceae > Pilosibacter > Pilosibacter rotomagensis. The sequence goes on from NZ_CM170323.1 coordinate 3,187,970, forward strand.
AGCGGAATGATCTGCCTGAATGGTGCTGCGGCAAGATGCGTAAGCAATGGTGATAAGATCATTATCATGTGTTATGCACAATATGAGGCCGAAGAAGCCAAAAAACATAAACCACAGGTTGTGTTTGTAGATGATACGAATAAGATCAGCCGTGTTACAAACTATGAAAAGCACGGATTACTGAAAGATATGGCATAACGATAAGATTGACTGTAGCTTATCAATAAAAACGAAATTTGTTGAATTCAGGACAAGAGACTATCTCCTAATTTATTTTTTAAAAGGAGAACATCATGCAGGTAACAAAAACAGTACAGGAAACAAGAGCTTTAATCAAGAACTGGAAAAAAGAAGGAAAAACAATCGGACTTGTGCCGACAATGGGCTTCCTGCACGAAGGACATGCAAGTCTGATCAAACGGTGCCGCGAAGAGAATGATATCGTCGTCGTATCCGATTTTGTAAACCCAACACAGTTTGGACCGACCGAAGATCTGGAAGCATACCCAAGAGATTTCAAACGTGACAGCGAACTCTGCGAGAGCCTTGGAGCCGATCTCATCTTTCATCCGGAACCAACAGATATGTACCATGATCCGCATGCATTTGTAAGCATTGATACCTTATCCGATACCCTGTGCGGTAAAACAAGACCCATTCATTTTAAAGGTGTTTGTACGGTCGTTTCCAAGTTATTCAACATTGTAGCACCGGACAGAGCGTATTTTGGTCAGAAGGATGCACAGCAGCTGGCGATCATCCGCAAAATGGTACAGGATCTGAATTTTGATATCCAGATCGTAGGATGCCCGATCATCCGCGAAGAAGACGGCCTTGCCAAATCATCCAGAAATACATATTTAAGTGAAAAAGAAAGAACAGCCGCTCTTTGTCTTTCAAGAGCCGTAAAAGCCGGTCAGGATACTATCTGTAAGGGAATCAAGGCAGAAGAAGTATTAGCAAAAATGCGTGGGATCATTGAAGCTGAGCCTCTGGCAAAGATCGATTATGTATCTATGGTAGATGCACTGGATATGCAGCCGGTAGAAAGCGTAGAAAAAGATGTTCTGGTCGCTATGGCAGTCTATATCGGAAAAACCAGACTGATCGATAACTTCAGCTACGAGGTATAAGGGATGGAACACTTAATGAAAAAAGCAGGGAAAGCCAGCTCTTTCCTTACAAAACATATTGGAATTATCATTATCTGTTTCTCTGTGATCGCATTTTTCTGGCATGACGGATTCGCATGGACAACCAAATATACCTCCACCTTTTTAGGTGTTGCCATGTTCGGCATGGGACTGACCATTAAGATCGAAGATTTTAAACGGGTTTTTTCAAGACCCAAAGAAATCGTTATCGGATTTGTTGCACAATATACGATCATGCCGGTTGTGGCATGGGGCTTATGCAGGCTGATGCAGCTTCCGACCGATCTTGCACTTGGCGTTATTCTGGTGGGATGTTGTCCCGGCGGAACAGCAAGCAACGTCATTACATATATTGCCGGAGGTGATGTAGCGCTTTCGGTTGGAATGACGATCACTTCCACGCTTGCAGCTCCACTGATGACACCATTACTCGTGTATCTGCTTGCCGATGCCTGGGTAGAAGTATCTTTCCTCGCAATGGTAATTTCTGTCGTGAAGGTTGTACTTGTTCCGGTTCTTCTTGGTATTCTGATCAATTGCTGCTTCGGAAAGCAGATCCAGAAAATATCAGAAGTACTCCCTCTGATTTCTGTTGTGTCGATCGTCATGATCATCAGCGGAATCGTCTCTGTCAATTCAGAGAAGATTATAAGCTGTGGTCTGCTCGTGCTTGGAGTTGTGGCACTTCACAATCTCTGCGGAATGGGGATCGGACTTGGCGCCGCAAAACTTTTACATATCGAATATAATAAAGCCACCGCGATTGCAATTGAAGTCGGAATGCAGAACAGCGGACTTGCCATTTCCCTTGCAGCCGCTAATTTTGCAGCAAATCCACTGGCTACGCTTCCCGGAGCGATCTTCAGCGTATGGCACAATATATCAGGCTCATTATTTGCCGGAATCCGCAAAGACGGAACCGATATGACAGAAGCCTATCAGAAAGTTACTGTATAAATAAATCTGTTATGATTCACCATATGAACGTGCCGGGAAGATTATCCGGCTAAGGCAACTCCCCCCGCAGAGCCTTTTTACGAGGATCTGCGGGGGGAGTTTATTGGCTTTGTTCATTCAAACTCTTTTTCAGAGTGAATTTTTCTTATCCTCTTTTTGCTGTCAAAATAGACTGTATAATTTTTTAATGGTTCCATAAATACATCTCCACACGGCTGATCTAAAATCTTGTTTTTGTGTAAATTGAATTCTAGAAAATTCTTGTTTTCGTGTATAATGCTTGATATAAAAATCTCGTTTTCGTGTTTACGGAGGTGCTTCCATATGAAAAGAAAACTCTATGACTCTTTAATGCAGTGGAAAACAGAGGAAAACGGCAGAACAGCCCTCCTCATGGAAAATATCGTCGCCCAGATGCTCGCCGCCAGCGGTCATAAGCTCTATTTCTACTACAATGCATCCCGCGATGATGCCTCCAGCCGTATGAAGATCGACTTTCTGATCGCCAAAAGCAAGACCAGCAACCGCCACAATATCTCACCGATCGAGGTGAAGTCCAGTAAAAATTATACGATTTCTTCTCTTCAGAAATTTAAAGCCAAATATGATGAACAGCTCCTTGTTCCGTATGTGCTGCATACTGGGGATCTGAAGGAAGAAAATGGGATTTTTTATTTGCCGGTGTATATGACGATGCTGCTATAAGCTGAACAATTTCTCAAAGTTTACCCAAAAATTTCTATTATACGTCAACAGCCGCCATAGTCAGTTCCTTTGACCACAGCGGCTGTTGGCATTATAATTTTTTCTTTCTCTTCTCCATGAACCTTTTCACCTCATCTGCTCCATGTAAATATGTGATTTCAAAATCGAGGCTTTCTTTACGGTGAAGAGACTCCTGATAGGAATCTTCAATTGCATTCGCAAATTTTTCAGTCTGTTCTTTCCCTAATACGATAAAGGTTTTCGTGATACCCGAAGTTGGCATTTTTAACATCTCCATTTATCATATCGCACGTCTAATCATATGCTCCGCTTTTCGGATACTTGTTTCTAAGCCCTCTCTTTCCTTTTACTCTTCACAAAATCATAAATTTTTTCCGCATCATTATAATCCGGAATTGCTGATAAGACAGTACTATAAATTGGCTCAAGCGTTTTCGGAGAGCTCTCCAGCGCATCTGCAATCTGCTCCAATGACTGGTCTTTTTCTACCTTCTTCATTATCAGGGAAATCCGATATATCTCTCGTCCCTCTTCTTTCCACCGATTCTCTTCTGTACGAATTTTCATTCGCTTTCCAATCTCTATTCCCTCTGCCCGCGCATCTCTCCGGTCCAATCGTCTCTGATCTTCAATGCTATATTCCATTAATAGACACTTTTTTATATCTTTTATACGTTGATTGTCCTGCCAATCCACCAGTTTCTTTAAGCATTTTGCTATCAACTTATCAATTATTTCAAAATACATATCTTTATCCCCTCTTTTATTTCATTATGGATTTTTTGCGCTTCAACCTCAAGCGTGTCCGGTATAAAAAAGGATAAAATTTTTATAAAATAAAACGAGAATGCCAGAGATCAGCAGCTAATCACTGATCTCTGGCACCCATTATTATTCATCTACATAAATAAAATCTATCGGTGACAATTTCCTATAACGCACCAGCGGAATCTTCTTCTCTAACTTCTCAATCTTTTCCCGAATCTCTTTATCCTCATAATTTTCCCACAATCCATTATCCAGATCCCGGTACTTATACCGCTGCACCTGAAGTTCCTTCATCTCTTTCAGGATTTCCATCGTCTCGATCGGGAATTTCTTTTGGCACTGGGAGCACTGGCATTCGGTGTCTGAAATAGGACGTATGTAGTTGTTCATGACTCCGCGGAATTTCGCATACTTCAAATGCAACATAGGAATCTCTACATGAATCAGTGTTCCTCCTATAGCATTCATTCCCGGAAGCACTACTCCTATGCATCTTGGAACTTCCAACGGTCCATCTAGTGTCGGTGTGTTCCAGGGATAAGGACTAAGATCCTTGGAATATTCCCATTCGCAATCATACGCCTTAGGAACTAATGTATAATGAGGACATGTATGGATTCTCCTGCCCCGCTTGGAATCCGGTGATGCTTTTCCCTTTGCACTTTCCAATGACAAGCGTTCTGCTTTTTCGCGTTGGAGTTTGCGGGATTTTTTGCTGTCTTTTTTCATAAGCAATTCCCCCTGGTATTTATTCCTTCCATAGCATTCTATGCAGATATTTCATGCTATTTAATAAAGCTTATATCTCTTTCTGTTAAAACCATATTTTTACTAAAACATGCCTCTAATTAACGCTTCCTTCCAGCCTTTTTCGATACAGATTAATGATTTTTTTCCACCTCTCCAATTAATAGAAACAAGATAAACTTCTTTTTTCTTTCCGCCGATTCCTGCTGCCCAACCTAAAAATGGAACGATCATATTCCCCCACATGCCTTTCCAGACAGAGTAAGTTTTCTTATCTGTCTCATCAAGAATATCATAAGCTTGCACATTAGATTTATTGATGCTTATTTTCGAATTTTCCCCCTCAGTAATGATCTCAAGAAATGATCCTTTTTTTATCTTTTTCCCTTTGTATTCACCTTCAAGAACTACATTGAATTCTGACATACTTATCTCCTCTCTATTCCCTAATGATCAAACTCTATCAAATAATCATTGCTCTCTTGTTTTTATCCATCGCTATTTATATAGCTAATTTTGATGCTTTTTTCATTTGAGCTTTAAATTCATGCTGCATTTCTCTCTGAACTTTTTTAGTAGATAAATCCGCAAGACTAATTTTTCCCTTTGCGATTTGGCCTAAGATAACAATATATGTTTCACCAAGAGCAGTTGTTAACGTTGCTGCTGTTGCTGCTGAAATTGCACCACCTGCAATCGTTCCAACTCCCGGAATCATTTTAAAAATATTACTCACTATTTTTTTCCTGCACTCGTTGCTCCAGTTGTTCCAAGAATTGCATAGATAATAGTCATATACTTTTCTTTCTCAATTCTTAAGCCAAATGCTGCTGTGATTTTTGCTATCATATCCATCTGTACGGTCATAATAAGCGGAGCATCAGAAGTAGGTATAGGCAAACCTCCTATCACCATTACCGTTATGACTGTACTTTTGATAACTATCCTTGCTTTTTCTTGTTTAAGCGCTATGCTAGCATCCTGAATGGATATAAAAGTTGCTTTCACATAGTCAGGAAGAATATCATTCATTTCCCATGCGAGTTGCTCTATGCCATGTGCTTTTATTTCCATTCCACCATCAGTTGGAAAATTTTCCGATAGCACCGGGATGATTTTTTTAATTGGTAAATTTTCCTTTTCAATTTCTTCTTTATTTGTTTCACATTTTCCTTTAAAATGGATTTTGTCAAAATAACAACAAGAGGAACATTACAGTATTTTGTTTTTATTGCAAGGTCTCTCAAAAATTGAATTTCCGTTGGTTCAATACGCCCGGATGATGCGTTAATACAATACCATACACAATGGATTGCCTGATTTACATCTCCTGTCTCAGTTCCATTATTAATCAAATCAACAACATCATCCAATAGATTTTGGGCCGTATTATCTCCCTTTAATTCCATCCCTGGTGTATCGTAAAGAACTAATGGAATATCTTTCTTTTCAATTTTTCTAATAGCTTGTGTAACAGGTTTTCCTATGCCCGTCTCTGCTAATTTCTGACCAAAAATAGTATTAATAAGTGTACTCTTTCCAACGCCTGTTTTACCAATTATCACAATATTTAAAGTCGTAAAGTTACTATATTCATCCTTTATTTTATTTCCTATATCCTGCAGTATCTCTAGATTCTCATATGAATCAGCCATTGTCATTGTGCTCCTTCCCTTTAGTTCTTTTAACTTTTACATATTCAGATGTCCAATCCTCATCAAAAATAGGTTTTTTTAGAGATGTTGTATATAGCTTTTCAGATAACACTGAAATTAATCTAGGTATTGCAAATATTATTCCTATGGTACATATCACTCTGTTGGTTATTCTCTCTGCTAATCTCTTTCTTTTTTGCGTTTGAATTAAATTTTTTAGTTCTTCTATTTTGGGCATAAGCTGTGTATTCATAGATATCTTCACAGTGTTTTCCACCTCTGCTTTTATAAGATTTTCAAAAAATTCTTTCTCCTTGTCTTCCATACTAATTCCTCCAGTAATAACTTTTTTCTAAACAAAGTCTCTTTCTCCTTTTTCAATATTATCTATCTCTTTTTTCCCTTAATTGTGTATTTAGTTCTTGTTTCAAAATTTTCTGTCCTTCTTTGGTTGTTAAATCACTTACCCGCATTTCACCTTTACTAATTTTTATCAAAATTTTAATATATGCATTTCCTAATGCTGTAGTTAAAAATGCTGCTGTCGTTGCAGAAATTGCACCACCAGTCACTGTTCCTATTCCTGGAATCATTTTAAAAATATTAGACACCACTGTTTTTCCAATAAATGTTGTCCCCATTGTACCTATTGCCATTGTTGCAATAGTTGTTAATGCTGCTTTTTGAATCGGAATATGAAAAATTGTAGTGATATGCATCAACATTGTTACCTGTGTAGGTATTAAAAGTGCAGCGTCTGAAAATGGAATTGGGACCGCACCTGTCGTAGCAGCTGCTGCAGCTGCGATTTTAACTGCTTTATATGCCGCCTTTTGTTTTAAATCTAGATTGGACATCTGAATCGCTGCAAACGTATCCTTTTGATCATCTGGCAAAACACTAAACATTATATCTATTAGTTTATCTACTCCAAAAGCTTTAATTATCCCTTGCCCATCAACATGATAATCTTTCGCCAAAACCGGTATAACCTGTACGATTGAAAGCTTTTCCTGTTCAATTTCTCGCTTTAGTTCTGTTACACAATTTTTTTGAAGTGCCTGTGTAAGAACCACAATTATCGGGATATTATATTTTTTAGTTTTTTCTATAAAATTTTTCAAGAATTCAAGTTCTGCCGGTTCTATTTTACTCAAAAGGGTATTTATACAATAGCAAACACAATGAATCATTTGACTCTGATCACCGCTAGTGTTACATGTCCTAACCAATTTAACCATTTCTTTAAGAAGATTATCTGCAGAATTATTTCCGCCTAATTCCAGACCTGGTGTATCATAAATCGAAATTGGCATTCCCATTTTTTCAATCTTATGAATCTTTTGTGTGACTGGTTTTCCAAGCCCTTCTTCTGTTATACTTTCTCCGAATATGCTATTAACTAAGGTACTTTTTCCAACCCCAGTCTTACCAATAATTAAAACATTCAGTTGTGCTAATTTATCATCCACCATGTTAATTTCTCCCTTTGAAAAAATTTTTCAAACCATTTTTTCCTTCTCGTTCTCCAAATGTTTCATCCATCTCTTCAGGTGAATGCATAATCTTATCATGTTCCACTCCATCTGTCTCCACCAGTTTAGTAGATGCATCTGCCTTTCTCTTCTGGCTCGCCATCCTACTGTCAATCGTCCTCATCTGTACCAAAAAATAGCGATACTCTGCCTCCACACTTTCACAGTAGGCCACATATATTTCATTAAGTCTGATCTGATTCTGCTGCAGGCGTATCTCCATCTGGCGCAGATATTCTTTTTCTTCACCTTTTGAAGCTGCCATAATGTCCTTATAGAATTTAGCAATCTTCTGATCCAGCACAGCTCCAACACGGACATTAATTTCTCTCAGTACAAGATAAGACAGTCGTAATGACGCCGCAAAGTTAAAATGCAGACAGAATGTCAATGCATTTCCACCGCTTCTAAGCGCTGCATCCCCAACGTCAATCAGACAAAGTGTTCCATTAGAAACCAACTGCATCATTCGGAAGCTGCCGTATGTATTAGATGGTATGCAGTCTTCCCATCGTTTTTTATCCACTAAATGGCGTTTGATAGCCCAACATGCACTGGTCGCTAATTGCTGGAACACTACCGGAATCGCAGTTGCAGCGCCAAACCTTGCATCATATCCCTGCTGGAATGTTCTAGCCATAACTTCTGCGAATGTCTGCCGATCCTTTCCTACCTGAAATCTTCCAAATTTACAAAACTGAGTCAGTTCCATAAACGGCATAGGTACGCCGCTTCCGCGTCCTCCGCTGCCTCGGCTTCCTGTACTTCCTGCTGCATCTGACATAATATGTCCCAGCCAGTTCGTAAAACCGGCAAAGAGCTTTGCGGCAAAATTTCCACCTCGTAACTCAAAATTCCCGTCCTGAGTATCAATGCGAATCAGACGTCCATTTGAAACATAACTTGCTTTATTCTGAAACTGATCTAAAATCGAGAAAAATAATCCCACAATATCCGGTGAATGTGCCAACGATTTGAGATGATGATTTTGAGGGGAAATCGGGAATTTTCTTCCCACTTCTTCCATATTTTTCTGATCATAATTGACTTTATATGTCCTCTCCAGAAAACCAATAGCGGAAGCTATACTGTTCTCATTCCCATCTTTGGGGTTCCACCCAGAGAACTTCGCAAATTTCTTTACCAAGGTATCCACCTGGTGATCTGTTAACTGGTTAAGCGCTGATTTTCTGCCCGGCATCTGCACAAAGAAAACATCAATGAATCCAGCCATCGCACCGCAAAATGCTGCTAAACCAAATTCATATTTATCACACCAGTCCATCTGTACATTTAATTCCGCTACACTCGTACAATAACGTGAATCTGAAATCTGTTTCTGCATCATATCACCTCTTCTACACCATATACTCTGCCTATCTGCTTATTGGAATTAACTCATTTATTCTCACTGCAAGTGACTGTGAATTATTTATCATCGTTTGCAATTTGAGAACTTCCCGATTAGAAAATCTGCTATAATCCTGGGCTTTCATTTTTTGCAGTTCAGTTAATTCTCTTTTTACCGTCTGATCGAGTTTTTCAGTTTCAATTTTGAGCACATCCACTCTCTTCTGAATGCCCTGCAGCCGCGTCATATCTATTCTCATCTTCGTAATCTCCACTTCTGCATTCTGTGCTTTCTTTTTATTATCTGAAACCATCTTAACTCCCGCCGCTACAGCACCGCTGATTCCTATCGCAATACCAACTGGACCTGCCAGCGCAAGAAGTGCTTGTCCACCTACGACACCAGCCCCACCAACTGTCAATGCCCCACCTCCCAGCCATGCAAGCGCAGCATTTGCAGCAGCAGCCCCACTAAGAGAGCTGATTGCGGCTCCGGTTGATGCTGTACCAAATGTAGTTGCTGCTGCCAATGCTACATTAGGTCCAAGCAGCGCAACTCCTGCTCCTGCGGCAGTACTCCTTCCTAACATCATTCCAGATTTATTCCGAGGTGATTTGTATTTATATTTTTTGAGCTGTTTTTCAAATTTCTGATAATCCTGATTTATTTTTTTGCTTTTTAAATCGTACTCATATGGACGATTCGATATAGCCTGTATGTACTCTTCACAACTATGGAGCGTTGCTACCGCCCCTTTTCTGACTTCGCACAACACTTCACAGTGGCTCAACGTCTCCTGAAAGACCTTCTGATACTCTTTTCTCTCCTGCTCCAATTTCTCTTCCATCTGATTCTTTGCATCCGAAAAGAACATTATAATTCTCCTCCCGTTTTCTGCTCGCAGCCATTTTATTCGCTGATCATTTCCACTGCACTCCCCTGCCCCTTCAACCACATATCCACCCCATCACCACCAAACACCTCCGCCTCAATCACCTTGCCACCCTCGCCATCTCTAATCACCTTCGCCGTCGGCAGCCGGTCCAGTATCGCCTCCACCGACATCCCCGTATACTTAAACCGGATTTTCTTCAACTTCCCGCCATACATAAACTGCACCCGTTTCCGGAATTCTCCTTCCTCGAAGCGGTCTTTATACGGCACATTAAAATGTTCGTCGGTGATTTTAAAGGACTTGATGCGGTCGATCCGGTAGATGGTTGGGTAGATATCATCTTTATTAGTGAATTCCTTTTCCCGGTCGATATTCCGCAGGAATGCCGCCAGATAAAAATAGTACTCCGAGAACAGGATCCCAACCGGCTCGATGGTCCTCTTGACAAATCTGGGCTCTTTCATTCGCTCGTACTTGATCTCCATGACATAGTGATTCTGTACGGCCTGCGCGATGTCCCAGAGGCCGGGGATGATGAATTTTCCGTGATGTGGTTCGATGTAGTGAAATTTTTCGTTAGATATGAGTGAGTCAACTGCTGCCCTGCTCTTTTGCGGGACACAGCTTGCTGTCAGTTTTTCGAGGATCGGAAACATTTCCTCTCTCCTCATGGAGCGGCTTTCCAGAAGGATCTTGCACACAGCCAGGATCTCCCCGTTATTTAACAGAGGTTTTTCCTCCCGCTGCAGACGGTATCCGCCGGCTTTCCGGTCGTGGATGACATTCTGGTTTAGGCCCTGTTCCTGAAAAAAGCACCTCAGAGCTTCCACGTCTCGCTGAACGCTGCGCTCAGTGATATGAAACTTGTCCGCCATTTCCTTTTTTGACAGGACTTCTCCGTTCACAAGTCTGGAATAGATCTGAAGCAGACGGTCTGACTTACCTGTTGTACTGTTCATACTCCCTCCCATGCATTCTATGGCTTTATAATCATATAATACTATCTGTTAGTTATAATATTATATTTTTCAGCTCATGTCAATTTTTGTCGTGATTCGCTATCATAAATATATTCGGAGGAAAATTCATGAAATCGATTCACACTGAAAAATATCGCCAAATTGGCCTGAAGATCGCCTATTACCGCAAGCTCCGTGGTCTCACCCAGGAAGAGCTTGCTGAACAGGTCGGACTGACTCCCGCTTACATCGGGCACCTCGAAGCGCCGAATATTTCCAAGGCACTGTCTTTAGATACCCTCTTCGATATCGCCGATGCCCTGCATGTCGAGGCTCAGAAGTTTCTTGTATTCGAGGAATCATGATACTGTTATTATAGCACCTTATATGGACAAAAATTGTCATCGATGTCATTTATTGTCATTATTTCCAATTTTTTTGCAAAAAAAGGCTTTTCAGAGATTGTTCTCCAAAAAGCCTTTTTCTTTTTTGCACATTTCACTTTTCGAATGTGCAAAATTTGCATATGTAAGTTCCGAATATGCAGATCATTTCTTATTTGTCCTAGAAATTTCCCGGCAAAATCTCCTTTCCCGCAAGGATCTCCTCATAATCCTTCAGGTTTCTCTGCAGCAACTCCGGTGTATTCAGTCCATACGGGCATTTGCTCATGCAGTGGCCGCAGTGGAGACAGTCTTTGATCTTCATCATCTTCGCCTGGACTTCCGGTGTGAGCTGGAGGTGGGACGGGGATCTTCTGAGAAGAAGAGACATTCTCGCACAGGTGTTGATCTCGATGCCGGCCGGGCATGGCATGCAGTAGCCGCAGGCACGGCAGAAGCTGCCGAACAGCTGCTTTCTGTCATTCTCGATCAGGGCGCGGATCTCGTCATCCATCACCGGCGGATTGTCGATGTAGCTTAAGAATTCATCGAGTTCGCTCTCCTTCTGGACACCCCAGATCGGGAGCACACTGTCGTACTGTGCCTGGAATACATAAGCCGCTTTCGAGTTGTTGATCAGACCGCCAGACAGCGCTTTCATCGCGATAAAGCCCATGTCCGCCTTCTTACATTTCTCCATGAGCGCCAGATCCGCGTCGCTGCAGAGATAGCAGAACGGGAACTGTAAGGTCGCGTAAAGGCCGGAATCGACCGCCTCGTTTGCGACCGCGAGACGATGGTTCGTGATACTGATGAAACGGATCTTTCCCTGTTCTCTCGCTTTTAATGCCGCATCGTAAAGGCCGGATTCATCGCCCGGCTTCGGACAGACTGCCGGGTTGTGGAACTGATATACATCGATGCAGTCCGTCTTTAACAGACGCAGGCTGGTCTCAAGATCTTTCCAGAATTCATCCGCTGTTTTTGCCGCGGTCTTTGTTGCGAGATAGATATGGTTTCTGACATCACTGAGCGCATAACCGATCTTCTCCTCACTGTCGGAGTAAGCTCTCGCCGTATCGAAATATGTAATTCCGCCGTCGTACGCCTTTCTTAAAAGCTTTGCCGCCTCTTCCTTCGTGATCCTCTGGATCGGAAGCGCACCGAATCCGTTCTTGTTGACCGTGATCCCGGTCTTTCCAAGTGTAACTGTCGTCATGAAGATATCCCCTTTCCCGATATTGTACGGCCCTGCGGCCTGATCATGTTTTTTCACAGCTGAACATGCTGTCTTCTTTATGAATTGCCCGCAGACAGCTGACATTTCTGGTTACAGTACACGGTCACTCCATGCCCGCGCACTGTAACAGGATTTTGCCGATGCTTCGCATTCCAAATTGGCAAAATCCGCGGCCATAACGGTATCATACGGAATTTTCAGTCCAGAAAATTCCTACCCGTGAAAAATAACCATTTCTGAACTGCGGGCAAATGATATTCCAGATTATAATACTTTCCGCCTCACAGCAGGCAAAATACCGTCAAAAAGCATTATTTCATGCTTCACGCAGCTACCTACTGCTTTCCGGCGTCCAGCATCTCCTTCAGCGCTTCATCCCCGTCATCGATCCACGCGTCCTCTTCGTCCGCGTTGAGACCGAGGAATTTCGCCAGCGTTCTCTCGTCATCGCTGTTGTTCCACTCATCGACATAGTCGTCGATCGCTTCAAATTCAATTTCTCCTGCCTGGTACTTTTCTTTGAATGTCATTTTCCTGCTCCTTCAGATTCTTGAGAATCGTGATCTCCTGATTATCGATGTGTTCCCGCACAGCCATCTTCGCCTCCTGGATATGGCGCAGTGTCAGTGCCTTTAAAATGTGTTCATGCTCCACCATGAGGATCTGGCGCTTGTCCGCATCCTTGATATACTCCAGGCGGTAGCGGTACATCTGCTCTCTCAGGTTATTTAAGATCTGCACCAGCTTCTGATTCTTCGTGCTGTTGTAGATGATCTCATGGAAGCTCTCATCTGTCTGGGCGATCTGCATCGCATCTCCGTTCTCGATCGCAGCCTTGAAATCAACTTCCGCTTTGTTTAACTCATCAAGCTCTTCCTCGGTGATCCTCTGGCATGCGAGGTCGATCGCAAGCTCCTCTAAGGAACGGCGCACCTCCAGAACATCCCGAAGGTTGCTCTCGGAGATCTTTGCAACCTCCGCTCCCTTTCTCGGGATCATGAGGACCAGACCTTCCAGCTCCAGTTTCCGGATCGCCTCTCGGATCGGGGTACGGCTCACACCAAGCCGCTCCGCAAGCTGGATCTCCATCAGGCGCTCGCCCGGTTCCAGTTCTCCTTTTAAGATTGCCTGACGCAGGGTCTTGAATACGACATCCCTGAGCGGCAGATATTCATCCATATTTACTTCAAAATGATTTGTCATCGTGTCTTTACTCCTCTATCTGGCTTTCTTCCGGTTGTAGAATTCAGTCAGGTACACCTGGCGGGTCAGACGCCCGTCATCCGCCTCTTTAAGCGCCTGGCAGGTCTTTTCCGCGAGTTCCCTGTCCTTATAGATACCGAACACGGTAGGGCCGCTGCCGCTCATCAGGGAACCGCAGGCGCCGTTCTCCATCATCATACTCTTGATCCTTGCGATCTCCGGGTGATCCGGGATCGTCACCGTCTCAAGGACATTTCCAAGGCGGCTGATCACGCCGTCAAGGTCGCCGTTTCTGATCGCCTCAGTCATTCCGTCGATATCCGGATGTTCCTCCGGTGCAAGCTCATTTACCCGCAGTTTTCCGTACACAGCTTTCGTTGAGACGGAAATCTGCGGCTTTGCGATCACGAGATGGCACTTCGGGGATGGCGGGAGCTCCGTTAAGATCTCGCCGATCCCCTCGGAGAGCGCCGTTCCGCGCATGATGCAGTACGGGACATCCGCACCGAGCTTTACGCCCCGCTCCATGAGTTCCTTCTTCGTAAATCCGAGATCAAACATCCGGTTCACGCCGACTAAAACAGCTGCCGCATCGGTACTTCCGCCGGCCATGCCCGCCGCCACCGGGATATATTTGCGGATCCTGATGGTCACGCCGTCTTTGATCCCTGCCTCATCTAAAAGAAGCTTTGCCGCGCGCCACGCAAGGTTTCCTTCCCCGTCCGGCACGAACGGAAGGTTCGTCTCCGTCTTGATCACGCCGTCCTCCGTCCGGTCCATGTCGATCCGGTCATACAGGTTCACGGTCTGCATGATCATGCGGACTTCGTGATAACCGTCCTCTCTCTTCCGGACCACATCCAGCCCAAGGTTGATCTTTGCGTAGGCTTTCAGCTCTAAATGGTCTTTCATCTTGTCACCTTCTATTTTCCATGTGTGTGATCCGGATCATGCCGCCTCTCACACTCGCAGATCTTCGCTTACGCTCCATTCATCGCAAAAAAGGCGCCATCCGGATCAAATTTCTGCCGAAACAGGCTTACACATTGTATTTATGTTGTTTGTATACAATGTTTAATATACACGATGATGACACCATTTGACAAGAGAAATCTGAGAGAAATAAATGACTTTTTTTCCTATTTGCCGCTATATTTCGAATTCACGATCGGCAGGAACGGCGCCTGCCATTTCATTCGGAATTTTCTGCCCCGGCTCATCCGCAGCATGCCTCAATCGCAGGCGTGGTTCCTCACGCCGCCCTCACGAATCCAAGTCTCTCCGCCACCTTCTTCGACACGATATTATCCTTTTCGATCCGTGCGAGAAACTGAACTGTTCCGAATTCCTCTTTCGCATATTCAACAGCCGCCAGACATGCCTCTTTCGCATACCCCTGTCTCCGATATTCCGGAAAGATATGGTATCCGAGTTCCAGCGTGTCATCCAGGATATTTTCATCGTCAAAAGACAAAAGCCAGTCTTCCACATCCCCGGCCGCATCATCCTGCGGGATCCGGAATCCCACAACACCGGCGAGGTTTCCGCTCTTTTTTTCCTCGACCGCCCAGAATCCAAACTCAAACACTTCGTAGTGGCGCTTCGTGTATCCGGCGATCTTCTCCGCCGTATCCAGACCGTCATCGACATGATTTTTCACGATCTCCTCATAGTCGCGCTCCGCGATCTCACGGAGAATGAGCCGCTCCGTCTCACAGATCGTCCAGGGCAGTCCCAGATGGCGCCTTGCGATCCGCTCCAGAAACTCTTCATCTGCATCCTCGACATCTGTGATCAATGTGTCCGCACACCATTCATTTTCCTTCCCGTCTTCTCTCCATAATCCAACAATGGCTCTCCTTGCAGCTTTCGCCGCCTGGAGAGCCTCGTTTTCATCTGAGATCAGAACAGGAACTTTTTCACCGTCTACCATTGCGTAACGGATCTCCTGCATGGCCTCACTCCTTTTTTATCAGCACTTCTCCGGTTCCGGATACTCTACGCCGAAGGTCTCTGCTGTGATGGATTTGATTTTCTGTTCCTTCATCGGGCGGTCGCTGTAATCGGTGCGGACCTCAGCGATCTTGTTGACGATGTCCATACCGTCGATAACCTGACCGAATGCCGCATACTCACCGTTTAAGTACGGAGCATCCTTGTGCATGATGAAGAACTGGGAACCTGCGGAGTTCGGGTTCATCGCGCGGGCCATAGAGAGAACGCCCTCGGTATGTGCCAGATCATTCTGGAAACCGTTGTGGGAGAACTCTCCCTTGATGCAGTATCCCGGGCCGCCCATTCCGTTGCCGTCCGGGCATCCGCCCTGGATCATGAAGCCTTTGATCACACGGTGGAAAATCAGTCCGTTATAGAATCCCTTATTTACAAGACTTAAAAAGTTATTTACCGTATTCGGAGCAACGTCCGGGTAAAGCTCAGCTTTGATGATATCGCCGTTTGTCATTTCGATGGTAATGACCGGATTTTTCTTTTCTGCCATTGTCTTTCTCCTTTTTCCTCAGACACGACCGCTGGCTCAGAAAACAGATTTTCTTCTTCCGCTGGCTGCGTCTTCATTCTTTTTTTGCTGCAGCCGTCCAGGAATCTTCCGGCTGCCGATTACCCTATATTATACAGGGCATGGCCCCGGATGTCCACAATTTTTCATGGCAACATTTTATCTCTATGCCATACAGCAGCGGTGAGACTCCGAGCAGGAGCGCCTTAATTCAGGGATCTGGTTTCTCTTAGCCCGCGGCCTTTAGCAGTCACACGAAGGCTTAGCGGAAGCTTTCCTGAATTACCGAGTGCTCCTGATCGGATGCTCACCGCGTACCCTCACCAATACACTACTTCTTAATCAACCATGGAGAACACGATCTTGATATTCGCATCAACTTCCATCTCTCCCGGCATCACGTTCATGTCCTCAACCGCATTCTCTGCTCCTGCTGCCATCGACACACTTTCTTTCTGCAGGTTCACGCCGCCGTCTATGTATCTGCCGTACTGGTTGTCCGAATATTCCTCGATGCTGACCACATCTCCGAGTGTCCGTCCGCTGGCCTCTGCGAGCGCCTGTGCTTTTGTTCTCGCCAGCTCGACCGCTTTCTTTAACGCTTCCGCATACGCATCATCATATCCGCTGGAATAGTAGGATACGGAATAGATCTCATTTGCACCGGCGTTGACTCCGCCAGAAAGCAGCGTCCCAACCTGCTCCACCGTCACGTCGGAGACAGTCACTTCCGTCTGCATCTCATATCCGATGAGTTTTCTTGTATCGGAACTCCAGTCATACCGCGGATTCAAGCTGTACCCGGATGTCGTGATCGATTTTTCGTCGATCCCCTGTCCTTTCAGATATTCAGTCAGAGAGTTCAGAGCTTCCGTATTCTTCTGCTGGCACTCATCCGCCTTCTGTGCCTCACTCGTCACCGCGAACACGATCTTTGCCATGTCCGGGACGATCTTCACGGTCTCGCTGCTGTCCATCGTGATCTTTCCGTCCGAGCTGTCTCCCACGTTCTCAACTCTCACCGTATCCGGCACCGATACACTCGTGCTGCATCCCGCAAGAGAAACTGCCATCATGGCTGATAATCCGATCGCTGTCAACATTCTTTTTTTCATACTGATTCCTCCTCTTCTCCAAACGTCCGCCTGACGAATAAATTCCCGGCTTTTTATGTACATGGTCCTTACTCAGGGGTCCGGAGCTCTCCGTTTCACCTTCCCTGCCCTGTATCATCTTATATGAAGGAGTATAGCAGAAAACTATGGAAGTATCTTATCTTTTCTCTTACAGTTTTTAGACAAATCCTTTATTTTTCCTGGTCTTTCTCCACCGGTCTTCTGTCACGAGTCTGCAGTCAGGAGGTTTCTGATCTGCAGATCCGTTCACACTGCTGTCTCAGTAAGCTCCAGCAAAATCTCCGGCAGCTCCACAAGAAGACTCTTTCGGTTCACGCGCTCTGTCCGTCTGTGGATGTCCTTTCCCCATGGGCCAAGGAGGACCGCCGGGATATTCAACTTCCCGATCTCCTTGAAATCGACCCGGTAACCGTCTCCCCACAGTGGAGTCTCCGACGCATAACCGGAAAAATCCATTTCCCCGCAGACACCACAATAGCTCAGATCGGAAATTCCCGTAAAATAGTGGACTTTCTTCACCGGGCAGCCGGCATTTTCCGATACCTTTTTGATCTTCCGGAACAGAAAACTCCCGACGCCCTCTTTTCCCGCCATCTGGTCGCTGTGGTAGGCAGGATAAAGTGGCGGCGCAAACCCAAGTACCATCAAAGGTGTCGTGATCCCCGACCAGTCCAGAACTTCGGTCATCAGCTCGATCGTCGCCTGCGGATAATTTGTTTCTCCGTTTTGGATCTTCTGCTCCATCTGGGTTTTCTGTTCCCGGAAAAATCTTTCAAATCCATCAGAATCCTTTTCCCGGCAGCGTTCCGCAAGTTCCGCAAAAGAGAGCACTTCAAAATCCTGCTTTTTTTCCTGTCCGCCTGCTGTCCTTTCAATATCTTCTGGAACATTTTCTGTTCTAAGGATTCGCCTTCCGCACAGCTTCTCTTCCAGTTTTTTCCGCTCTTCTTCCATCTTATCGATATACCCGGAAAATGCTTCATACCCGCACTCCCGAAGCTTTTCGATGATCTCCTCCGGCCCCGACCTAAAGCTCAGAACGTTCAGATATCCGGCGGCCCTGGCCGGGACTGACACATCATACTCCCGCTTCCTGTCACGGAAATTCAGCCATGTGGGCGGCATGCAGACCTCCCCGTCGAACGTCTCGGCAAACTCCGCTGAGAGCTCCGTCTTCTCAAACATCCGCCCCAAAACGCCGACCGCATTGATCCCATCAAAACATCTGCTCACATGGGCCGTCCTGCCCTGTACAAGGACCACCGGCATACATTTCCCGACCGATCCGAGAAATACCTCCTGACCTTCCTCATCCCGGCTCATCGGCTCAAGATCGATCAGAAGATCATAGGAAAGTCCTTCCCGCTCCCTGAGATCCATGAGAAATCCTGCCGCACCTCTCATACCGGCCGAATAAGATTCCTCATCCGGCACAGCCAGAAACAGGATATTTCCATTCAATCTGTCCGTCCCGTCAAGAACCTGCTCTCCGATCTCGTCAAGAACTGCAAGACCTGCCGCCAGTCCGCCCTTCATATCCGCCGCACCGCGCCCGAAGATCCACTCCCCTGACACAACATCCTTCCAGAAACCCTCCTCCGGATCATGCGCTGAACCCGCACGCAGCGTTGCAGCACTGCTGCCCTCTCTCCCGTGCATTTCGCCCGCATCTTCACAACTCCGGACCTCAGCCATCCTGCGGCTCATCCGCTCACTGTACTCCCTTTCAAACGCCACCTTCAGCTCCTCCATCGAAAACGCCAGCGGTTTCAACGGACCATAGTCCTCCACACCGACCACATCATAATGACCGGTAAAAATGACCGTCCGCCCGGAACTCTTATTCCCCCGCACCAGTCCATACACCAGCGGACGCTTTTTCGCATCCCCCGGGATCATGATCTCTCCAAAATTCTCCGGATAAACCTGAAAATACGACTGCGCTTTTAAGATCTCCCCGGTCCTTTCCGCCGCCATCTTCTCATCATCCGTATCAGAAATTCCTGGAACTGCCACAAGCGCCTTTAAATATTCATAAACCTTTTCTTCCATTCGGTCCGTTCTCCTTTATATGAACATATGATGTCTTGTTTTTCTTACGAAATATGCTTTCATTATACTAAAACTTTCCGGGATTTTTCAAGATTTGCCGACACACGAAAAAAAGCACCCCGCCGAGTGCTTTTCTTCTACAAAATGATTATTTGAAAAAGGGAGGAGAGCTGATAATCACTTATCAGCTCGAGTATTATGAAAAAAATCTTATAAGCAGCATCTGTATCAGATGTCTTTCTGTTTATGGTTATATGATATCCATAAAACATGAAGAAATCGTGTGAATTGTGTAAAAGAAATTTGAAAACTTTTTGAACAAGATATGAACACCTGAAATCCCTTATTTTCACCCAAAGCATCTCCTCCCGCTGTGCCCCACGGCCGACCACGGTATTTATTCCGCCGTCTCACGCTTTCCCGTATCCCGCTCCTTCTCTCCCGGCGCATCGATCTCCCCAACAAGCAAAACCAGCGCCGCCAGATTTGGCACCGCCATGAGCCCGTTAAAGATATCTGTCACCTGCCACACCGTCTCCATCGCCCCAAGGCACCCCAGAAACGCCGCCAGAAGATATCCCGCCGTATAAATTGCCGGAATCCTGCCCGATATCTTCCCTCCAAGATACTCCGCCGCCTGCCGCCCCATATAATACCAGGCGATGATCGTGGAAAATGCAAACAGGACCACACAGACTGCCACCAGATACCCGCCCGGACTTCCAAGCGCCGTAAAGAAGCAGAGACTCGTGAGCGACGCCCCGTTTTCCGCGCCAGACTCCGAAGCCGCCCCTCTGCCCGCCACACAGAGGATCACGAGCGCCGTCAGTGTGCAGCTCACGATCGTATCAAAAAACACCTCAAAGATCGCCCACTGCCCCTGGATCTCCTCCGCCGCCGTCTCCGCACTTCCGTTTAAGACCGCAAGACTTCCGAGTCCGGCTTCATTTGAGAACACGCCCCGCGCGATCCCATAGCTGACACATTGCGAGATCCCGTACCCCGCGATCCCACCCACTGCACTGCGGAACGAAAAAGCATCCGCCATGATCGCCAAAAAGACTCCCGGAATACGTCCTGCATACAAAACGATCACCGCCAGCGCTGCCGCCGTGTAGATCCCGGCAGACAATGGGACAAGCCGCTCCGCCGCGAGAAAGATCCGCTTTCCGCCGCCCGCCAGCACACTCCCGGCAAGAGTCACAACGATCACGCCCACCGCCGCCTCCGGGATCCCGTACACATAGGATACGGTCTCCGCGATCGCGTTGGCCTGCACCATGCTGCCCATCCCGAATGCCGCCGGAATGCAGAACGATCCGTACAGAACTGCCGCCCATAAACATCCCAGCCGTTTTTCCAGATACATCATCGGCCCCGCGCTCCAGCCGCCGTCCCGACCCTTTTCCCGGTACCGGATCCCCAGGACTGTCTCCCCGTAGGCTGTCGCCATTCCAAGGAACGCGGAGACCCACATCCAGAACACGGCGCCAGGCCCGCCCGCGATCACAGCCGCCGCGACTCCGGTGATATTCCCGGTCCCGATCGTGGCCGCCAGCGCCGTACACGCCGACCGGAATGATCCCCTGTGCTCACTCCTGTCATGCAAAAGATTCCCGATCGTCGCATTCCACCAGTCCGGGATCTTCCTGATCTGAAAGAACCGGATCCGCACACTGTATACAAAGCCCACCATCAAAAACAGGACCGGCGTCCACGGTCCCCAGACGATCCCATGAATTTTCCCGATCATGTTCATCTCAAAGCTCCGTCCCCGACGATATGACGTTTCCCTGCTCCCATTCCCATCACATGCCATTCTCAGTTTCTCTCTACGTTTTATTCCCATTTTCACACAGGTATGATATAATAACTGTAGTGTCTGCCGTTGGCAGCATTTATACACAGGCAACGAGCCAAAGTCCGCGCTGGCGTGAGACCTTGGCATTTTCTTTCAAAGGAGATGATCCCTGTGCCGGGATTTACGACCCACTATCTGTTCGGTGTGAAAGCCTACAATGACCTCCCGAACAATTATTTAAAACATGTGATATCCAAATACCGCTGGCTGTACCAGCTTGGACTCCAGGGACCGGATATCTTTTTCTATAATGTCCCGATCCTCCGTCACAGAGACTACCGCAATGTCGGCTCCCATATGCACGAGTATCAGGTGAACGACTTTTTTAAGAACAGTCTTCTTGAACTCTCTGAGATCCGCTCAAGACAGCAGAAAGAGGAGGCAGCGGCGTTTCTCGCCGGGTTCATGTGCCACTATATCGCCGATTCGATCTGTCACCCGTTCGTCTACGGAAGGATCCAGTTCCGGACCGATAAGAAAAAGTCCGAATGTCATGGACTCCATGCCGCGCTCGAGAATGATATCGACGCGATCCTGTTGTGGAAGTTCAAACACAAAAAGCCGTCTGAATTCAATCAGGCCGCTTCTCTCTGTCTGAACACGCAGGAAAGCCAGTTTGTCTCAAGATACCTGAGCAGGTGCATCAACCGCACCTACTACCAGATCACAGAAAAGAACAATTTTCAGGTGACGGAGGGAATGGTTGCCCGGTCCATCTTTGCGATCCGCTTCGGAAGCCGGATCCTGTCCGATCCCGCGGGTCACAAGACGCATCTGATCGGATCCGTGGAATCCATCTTTTTAAAGCATCCGATCGCATCCAAAAAGCTGGTGACCGATAAGCTCTCCGCAAAAGTCCATGAGATCCTGAACCTGGATCATGAAGTCTGGACGAATCCATGGGATCACTCCATCGCCTCCACGGCGTCTTTCCCGGATCTGTACCAGCAGACCTTAAAGAAATGCAATGCGGTCTACTACTACCTGAATGCATTCCTGATCGCGAATGTCCCCGCCGGACCGCCGGATATATCTGCGCTCCTCGCGGAGCTCGGAAACTATTCGTACCACAGCGGACTCGACGTCGGATAATCCGAAATACCCACGGCGGCTCTGAGCGGACGTGATGATATGAATTTTTATGATACATGCGGATGATCTCTGTCCAAACCGGCAGAATTATCATATACTCATGATACCGGGACCAGACTTCTTTGACCCGGATATCATATTTCTCGCGACTGTCAGAACTTTTTACAACTGCGGGAGAGCAAATTTCCGACCTGTCTGTATATGAAACAGCCGGATATTCCCGGAAATCTTCATTGCAGGGGGGCAGGCAGGCGGGCAATACGAAAAAAGGAGAGTTAGATTATGAAACCATTGATCTTACTGACCGGTGGAACCGGTGCAGCAGCCAACGGAACACCGACATGGGCATTAAACCAGAACTATGCGGAGAATATCCGCCGCGCAGGCGGTATCCCGATCCTCGCTGTCAACAATGACTGCGCTGAGGAGTATGCGGATCTTGCTGACGGTCTTCTCTTAAGCGGCGGCAAGGACGTTGAGCCAAAGCTCTATGGCCAGGAGAAAATGTTTGACTTCGTTATCACAGATCCGCAGCGCGATGACCTCGAATACAAGATCATCAAAGCGTTCGTGGACCGCAAAAAACCAATCTGGGGCATCTGCCGTGGAATCCAGATCTTAAACGTATACTTCGGCGGCACACTCACCCAGGATATCCCGACTCAGCTCGGCGGCGACCACTCCAAGGGAGTCTGCCATCCGGTGCGCATCAAGAGTGATTCCATTCTCGGAAACCTCTACGGAGAGTCCATGGAAGTAAACAGCTACCACCATCAGGCACTCGACAAACTCGGCGACGGCTTCCAGGCGATCGCATGGGGCGAATCCAACGGTCACACCTTCACAGAAGCGATCCAGCATGAATCTCTTCCGATCTGGTCCGTACAGTGGCATCCGGAGCGCATGACCGGTCCGGTCACGAACCCGAAGGAGTGCGTGGACTCTCTTCCGATGTTCGAGTATTTTGTAAAGCAGTGTGCAAAATAAATGTACAAACACACCAAAAGTGCCGTATCTGTTCCCATGATGAGAACTGCGGCGCTTTGTCATTTTTTCATGTCTTAAACAAGCGAAAACACGCTTCGCGAATTTCCCCTTGTTATCGCGACAGTCGCCAAAGTCTCGCGCAAGCGCGGACCTTGGCTCGTTGTTCGTGTAAATAAAAAATGGCAGAATGTTTTCCCCGACTTTGTGAGAAAACATTCCGCCGTCTTCTGATCCTAAATTGATTACCTTTTCGTAATTATTTCAATTATTTGGTCAATTATTTTGCAGCCTTTGTCTCGTCAAGCTTCTTCGGTGAATCATCGGCAACGTCCTCCGGACCTGCTGCTGCGGACTCACTACTCTTGAGGTCGATCTTCTCGCCGGCTTTGTAGCTCTTATCTACGAGTGTCTTTCCTCCCTCAGTAACGACTTTCACGTCAAGGGAGAACTGGTTCCAGAGTGTTCCGAAGGAATCAGCGCTGGAGTTCTCGAGATCCATGCTCTGTGCTGCGATGATGTCGTTGAACTGTTTTACCATAGTTACGGCGTAATCCATCGCGTCATCGTTTGTTGTATCGTTCTTAACTGTCCATGTGAGACCGATATTTAAAGCGGACTCATCATAAGTGAACTCCATCTTTACAGACTGCGGGAATGCAGTTGTATCGTTGAACAGTCCGTCGCACTCGCTCTGTGCCTGCTCCCAGTCGTACATTGTTGTCTCGACTGTCTCGTCCTCTACAAGGAAATTCTGGTCTCTCGGCAGTGTCTCGTCGTCGTCATCTGCCTCTGTCTTTGCCGGATCGATCTCTTCACTTCCGGACACCGGTGCATCTGTTGAAATGCTGCTCTTTGTACATCCGCCAAGGGCAAGAACTACTAAAGACAGCACAGCCATTCTCTTTAATAATTTCATAATAAAATTCCTCCTCTGAATTCAACGGGGTCTCTCATCCTGCTGTACAGAATCCCCCGGGAAATCGGCATACTCACGTATTATATACGATTCCTTTTTATTTTTGAAGTCCTTTTCTCAAATTTACACAAATTATTCATGATTTTGTAATGTTTTTCCAGTGTTTCCGGGGCTTTTTCGCCTGTCAGGCCGAGAAAATCTCCTTTTTTCACTGAAGGTCCTGTCCAATCGTATCCTGTTTTCGTTTTTTCCCGAAATTAGCAGTATCTCTCACGATATAGACCGGTCGGTCCTTGATCTCAGCAAACAGGATCGCGATATACTCACCGATGATCCCGACGATCACAAACAGCACGGAAAACATGAACGAGATCAGGACAACGATCGTCGCATAACCGTTCGGCGCCCCGTACAGTTCCCAGGTATAGACCGTATAGATCACCATGATCAGGCCGAAAAGCGCCGTAATCACACCGGAATAGATCCCGAGTTTTAACGGCAGGTCCGAAAAGCAGAGGATCGTGTTGATGGAAAATTTAAACAGACTTTTGATGCTGTACTTGCTCTCCCCCGCAAACCGCGGTCTCGCCTCGTACTCGATCGTCGTCTTCTCGAATCCGATGCTCTGCACATAGCCGCGCAGGAAGCGGACCTTCTCCCGGTAGTTGTTCCGGAGGACCTCCGCCGCATTTTTGCTCACTGCGAAAAAGTCTGAGGCATTGGCCTCAAACTTCACGTCTGAGAGGTGGTTGATCAGCTTGTAGAACGCTGCGGATGTAAAGTTCTTTACAAAACCCGCCGTCTTATTTTTCGTGCGCACCATGCTGATCACTTCGTATCCCTCATCAAACTTTTCCACAATCTCCGGCAGGCATTCCGGCGGATGCTGCAGGTCCGCGTCCATGCAGACGATACCGTCACCGCCCGCATAGTCCAGTCCCGCGATCATCGCTGCCTCATGCCCGAAGTTCCTGGAAAAGTTGACGATCTTCACTTTTTCGTCCGACGCCGCGAACTCCCGGAGGATCGAAAGGGACTGATCCCTGCTGCCGTCGTTCACGAACAGGAACTCGTAGTCCCAGTCCGTCGGCAGCGTTTTTAAGATCTTCCCCGTCTCCGCGTAAAATTCACGAAGCGCCAGCTCCTCGTTGTATACCGATACAACGACCGAAAGCAGTTTAGTCATAAATCTTGATCTCCATATCGGAATGTTCCGGAATCTGTTTTTCCTTCGGCGGAAGTTTCATGTAATCGCCGTAGAGCTGTGTCAGAAGTTCGTCCCAGCCGGACGGCACATAGAACTTCGTGTCCTCAAACGGCATCTCGACAACCTCGTCGTCCCACTCGCGCTTCATTTCCACATAGAACCAGTTTGGCGCATAGCCCGTGTAGAAATACAGCGGGCGCTCTTTTCTGCTGTCAAAGCAGCACAGAGCATTCCAGAGCTTCCAGATCACCGGGAATGGGATCAGCTTTCCGATATTGGCAAGGACCGCCACAAAGAGCTTCATAACGCCCTTATAGTCGCTGTAATCGATCTCATAGCGGTGTCCCAGGGCGAATCCGTAGAGAACGCAGTGGGAGAGCTTTGTGAGCTTCTTTGCGAGCTTTCCTGCCGGGAGTCCGTCCACGATGAACAAATCCACATTCAGGCGGCTGATCTTGTCGTCATAAAACTCCATCTTTCCGGAGTCCTCGAATTTCTGGCTCTTGTTGTACGTCACTCGGGAGATAAAGTCGTAGAATGCCTTTCCTCCATGGTATTCATTCGGCTCCACGAAGGACATGTCCTCCGGCAGTTCCCGTCTTACGACCTTCGCGAACATCTCATAGTTCTTTCTCGTGAACATGACATCCACATCGTCATCCCACGGGATAAATCCGCCGTGGCGGACTGCGCCAAGGAGTGTACCGGAGTCCAGGGCATATTTGATCTTATACTTTCTGCAGATCCGGTCGATCTCCTTTAAAAGTTTTAAATTGACCTCATGGACTTTCGTCAGGTCAAAGGATTTTTCTTCACTCACTGTAACAGCCCCTCTTTGATCACTTTCGCCATATAGTCGATCTTTTCGTCTGTCATTCCCGGATAAACGCCTACCCAGAAGGTATCGCTCATGATCCGGTCGGTATTTTCGAGTGTGCCGACAACTCGGTAGCCCTTTTTCTCCGCTCTCATTTCATCGAAGCACGGATGTTTGATCAGGTTTCCGGCGAACAGCATTCTCGTTTGGATGCCTTTGCTCTCGATGTACTGGACGAGTTTATTCCGGTCTGTTCCCTTCTTGCATGTGATCAGGAAACCAAACCAGCTCGGTCTGGAGTTCTCGGCCGGAACCGGGAGGATCAGGCGGTCTTCCGTCTCCGCAAGAGCGGCTCTCAGACGGTCAAAGTTGTGTCTTCTGCGCTCCACGAAGGTCGGGAATTTCTCGATCTGCGCGCAGCCGATCGCTGCCTGAAGGTCTGTCGCTTTCAGGTTATAGCCGAAATGGGAGTATACATATTTGTGGTCATAGCCCAGTGGAAGTTCTCCGTACTGTCTGTCGAAACGATGTCCGCACATATTGTCATGTCCGGACGGGCAGACGCAGTCGCGGCCCCAGTCGCGGAAAGAGCGGATGATCTTATTTAACAGCGGGTTGTCCGTATAGACAGCTCCGCCCTCGCCCATCGTCATGTGGTGCGGCGGGTAGAAGCTGGAAGTTCCGATATCGCCGACTGTTCCGGTGAATTTCTCCTCGCCGTTGATCGTATATCTGGATCCCAGTGCATCACAGTTGTCCTCGATGAGCCATAAGTTGTGCTTCTCGCAGAACGCTTTGACTGCCGCAAGGTCGAACGGATTTCCGAGTGTATGGGCAATCATGACTGCCTTTGTCTTCTCGGAAAGTGCTTCCTCGAGCTTTGTAACATCGATGTTGTACTGCGGGATCGTCACGTCAACGAAGACCGGAACAGCGCCGTACTGGATCGCCGGGGTAACGGTCGTCGGGAAACCTGCCGCAACAGTGATGATCTCGTCTCCGCGCTTTACGCGGCGGTCGCCGAGCAGCGGGGAGGTCAGGGTCATGAATGCTACCAGGTTTGCGGAAGAGCCAGAGTTTACAAGGGCACAGTAGCGCACATGGAGGTACTCCGCAAGCTTCTTCTCGAACTCATCCGTGTAGCGTCCGGATGTGAGCCAGAACTCCAGGGAACTGTCCACAAGGTTTACCATCTCTTTGCTGTCGTACACGCGGGACGCATACGGGATGCGGTCTCCCTCATGGAACTCCTTTTTCTGGTTATGGAATTTATCGGCATATTCAGCTACGAGGTCAAGAATCTCTTTTCTTGCCTCTGCTTCTGTCTTATTCTCAAACATAATTTTTCCTTTCCTGTCTATTCCTCTACTGAAACATCTCTGCGATCTGTCTGTCCATCACAGCGACAACATCGCCGTTCTTCTCATACTCCTGGCACCACTCCACCGTGAGTCCGATCGCTTCCTTCACGCCGTAACGCGGGTGCCAGCCGAATGTAGTCTTTAACTTCGAACAGTCGAGCTTTAAGAAGTTCGCCTCATGGGGACCTCCGTCGCTCTTATTCTCCCAGGAAAGTCCGTTTCCCCAGGCATTGCAGAACATGTCCACAAGCTCACCGGTCGTCACACAGTCCTTGTCATCCGGTCCCACGTTGTAGTAACCGGCATATTTCCCGTCCTCATACTGTGCCTTTGCGACCATCAGATATGCCGCTAACGGCTCTAAAACATGCTGATACGGGCGGGTGGAATGCGGATTGCGGACGATGATCGGCTTCTTCGCCATCGCTGCGCGGACACAGTCCGGAACGATCCGGTCATTCGCAAAGTCTCCTCCGCCGATCACGTTTCCGGCACGGCAGGTCGAGATCGCACAGTGTCCGTCCGCAAAGAAGGACTTTTTATAGCTGTGTGTCACAAGCTCGGAGCACGATTTGCTGTTGGAATACGGATCATAGCCGTCCAGGCGGTCCACCTCGCGGTAGCCGTACTCCCACTCCCTGTTCTCATACACCTTATCCGTCGTCACGTTCAGGAATGACTTTACACACGGGTTCAGGCGGACGCACTCTAAAATATTGACAGTGCCCATGACATTCGTCTCATAGGTGTAGACCGGATCCTTGTAGGAATCCCTTACGATCGGCTGTGCAGCCAGATGCAGGACGATCTCCGGCTTTGTCTCCTCAAATACCTGTTTTAAATGGACGAGGTCCCGGATGTCCCCGATGACGGAATTCATCTTTCCATCAAGACCGGCCATGTCAAATAACGCCGGATCTGTCGGCGGATTTAAAGAATATCCTGTGACGTTTGCTCCAGCATTTACCAGGATCCTGGAAAGCCATGTTCCCTTAAAACCGGTGTGTCCCGTCACCAGGACATTTTTTCCTTTATAAAAGTCAAAAACTTCTTTTAAGTTCATCTCATCTTCTCCAATTACGGATCTTTATTTCCTTATTCCCAGATCTTCCAGGGCGCGTTTCCGGACTGCCACATCGCCTCTAACTGCTGTTTCTCACGCTGGGTATCCATGCACTTCCAGAATCCCTCATGGCGGTATGCCATAAGCTCGCCGTCCTTTGCAAGATTTCTTAACGGTTCCTGCTCGAATACGGTGGAATCGCCCTCGATGTAGTCGAATACGCCCGGGTTCATGACCATGTATCCGCCGTTGATCAGACTTCCGTCGTCATCATTCTTCTCGCGGAAGGAATTGATCTTTCCGTTCTCCTCGAGGTCAAGGACGCCGAAACGCTGTCCGATATTGACGGCTGTGATCGTTGCGATCTTTCCGTGGCTTCTGTGGAACTCTTCGAGCGCTTTCAGGTCGATATTCGCAAGGCCGTCACCGTAGGTCAGCATGAACGGCTCATTTCCGACATAGTCTCTGATGCGCTTTACACGTCCGCCGGTCATGGTATTTAATCCTGTATCGATCAGGGTCACCTTCCAGGGCTCGGAGTAATTGTTGTGGACCTTCATGCTGTTGTTTGCGAGATCGAAGGTCACGTCGGATGTGTGAAGGAAATAGTCTGCAAAGAATTCCTTTACCACATACTGCTTATATCCCAGGCAGATGATAAACTCATTGTATCCGAACTGGGAGTAATATTTCATGATATGCCAGAGGATCGGCTTCTCACCGATCTCGATCATTGGCTTTGGTTTTAAATGGCTCTCCTCGCTGATCCTTGTTCCGAATCCTCCTGCCAGGATAACTACTTTCATAGGTCTACCTCCATATATTCCAACCGTTTTCTTTCAGGATCGTAAGCGCTGACCGGCATCCCGGTTTGTGATATTCCAGCGCATCCTCCAGTGTGTTGTCTGACTCATTTTCAAAATTTAATAAGATCTGTTTTACTTCATCCCGGTTATGTTCTTTCCGGTATTTTCCGAAGCGGAACTCCTCAGTCGTCGTCATCACGTTTCCAATGAGGAACATGGCTGCGAGAGCGATAGATACAGTCTTTACAGGCATGGCCCGTGTGGCTTTTTTCCTGCAAAATCCGCACTTTGCCGCCAGGGCAAACGTCAGGAAGATCCCGATGATACCGATCTGGTACTGCAATGCGTATCTGGAGCTCATTCCATATTTATCGTTCGGCATAAAGATATATCTGCTCACGAGCACCATCAGATGGTTCATGCCGCCGCCCGCCAAAAGCATCAGCGGCAGGATCGTCTTTTCCTCGATCCGGTAATAAAAATTCATCCACAGTGCGAAGAAGTACGAAACCAGTACGATCACACCGACCGCACACCATACTTTCCCCGGAATTCCCGCAAAGTTCCTGTCAATCAATTCTACTCCAAAAACCATGGAAGAAAAAGACTTAAGCAGAAATTTAATAAAAAATTTCGGATCCTGTCGGAAAGCCGTAAAGAGCGGCACATTCACCGCACCCGAATACTCATACACCGCCTGGGAATTGCTCCAGAGATAGATGAGGAACGGGATGACTGCTGCCGCGATCAGGGCGATCATGCGGGCCGTTCCGATCCCGGAACGTTTCGGAGATATTACAGCGATGATTCCGTTATCTTTTTTCCGGCTTTCTTCATTTCCTGTTTCCGCTCTGTTCTTCTGATCTGACTGTTTGCCGGTCTGTCTTAAACACACGACATCCCGCACATAGATAAAAAGATATGCGAGTACGATCGTCACCGTATAGATCGCGCAGTACGGACCTGCTGCCCCGATCGTGATCACGAAAGGCAGCACAAAGAGCAATACCAGCTCCGACCGCTTTGCATTCCTGAAGCCTTTTTCATATACCCGGTCAAGCAGCGCATAATTCCAGAAGAACAATCCAAATGCCAGGAAATGCGCCCATCCGGTTCCGTTGTACAGCATCTCCCATTTATTCAGACTGAACATGACGATCATCATAGCCGCATACCAGACCGGACAGAGTTCTTTTTTCCTGCTGTACCAGCCGATCACCAGTGCGGAAAGCCCAAATCCGAGAACGCCCATCACGCGGTCCACGGTAACGCTGTAGCCGAAGATCATCACATTCAGACCGCGTTCTAAAAAGTTTACCGGAATTCTCGTGAGAAGATCCGCAACAAAGAACTTATCCGGATTCCAGACGTCCGGCAGATAGGAATTGATCAGCCGGATATAGTCGGAATACACCATGTCGATGGCGGAGCGTTTTAAATATGCCAGATAAAAGAGGATCCCAAGGATCGGAAGTCCGATGTAGATATAACTTTTCTTATTCTTCATGATCTCCTCCGCCTGCTGCGGTCTTCGCTGCCGGTCTTCTTCTCGCTCTGCGGCGTCTTGCCGCCTGTTTCGCCGTGTTCTCACTCTGTGTCTTCTGTGTTTCCGTCTGCGGTTGTTTATCTGCTTTTGATACTGCTGATCTTGTACTTTCGTTCCTGATCTGATCAGCTGCTGTACGTCCGCTCACCGGCTGGCTGAGTGTCACGATCCTCATGGATGTCGCCGGTGCGGCCTGACGGGGTCTGCGTTCTGTCCTGTTCCCTTCCTGACGAGCCGGGCGGGATTCTGCCGGTCTGACAGGCTTTGTCTGCGGTGCTGCAGTCTCACGGGACTCACGATTCATTCCAGACGTCCCGGCTGCCTCTCTTGCCGCCTGTGCCCGCTTTCTTCTCTGGCGTCTCTTTGCGGAAGAGCTTAACTTCTCCTGCTGTACATCCTCTGTTTTTTTCTCCAACGGCATCAACGGAAGCGGTTTTCCTGCAGTCTTTTCCGCTGGGATCACCGGCTGTACCGGCTGCACTGTCACGATGGATCGCGGCTTTCTCTCTTCTGACTTTCCAGCTGTCTGTACTTTGATACTCACAGCAGCCTCAGCTTTCTCATTCTGCTGACGTTTATTTGTTTCCGGTTTCACTTCTTTGCCTGGCTGAGGCTTGTTCGCTTCGGTCTTCACAATCCTGCTCTGCTGAAGTTTGTTCGCTTCGACTTGCGATTCTTTCTTCTGTGGATTTTTTACCTTCCGCTCTTCCGGAACCTTTTTCGACATCGGCTGATCTGCCGCTTTTCTATTTTCCTTCGCATCCCGGTCTGCATTTCCACCTGTTCTGATATTCTGTCCATTCTTAGCGGCGGACTGCTTTGTGTTGGACTGCTTTCCGTTTTCGCGTCTCTGAGCCTGTTCCTGACGGTTGCTTTTCGTCTGAACGTGCTCATGTTTTCCTTCGCCGCTCTTCGCCTGATCTCGTTCCGGCCTTCCCTGTCCACCGTTCTTTGACTGGCTTCGTCCAGTCTGATTCTGGCTATGTCCTTTTGACTGTCCGCGTCCCTGTGACTGATTCTGACCGCGTGCTTTCGTCTGCGCTCCGTATGTTTTTCTCACATTTGTCCCATAATGTCCTGTCTGGCTCTTTTTGATCTCCGGCCCCCGTTTTTTATGACGGTTCGCATGGCGGTCCGCAACGATCCGCAGAAGATCTTCCATGTAGTTATACTGATTCCAGGCATCTTCCTTGGAAACATAATTTTCATGTACCGCTTTGTTTCCGATCACGCGGATCTCATTTAATTCCCACTTTCCGACACGGTCCAGATACCCGTTCTCATCGAGCCACCATCCAAATTGCTGGAATGTCATGACTCTCTGGCGCTTTCTTCCGTTCATCCGGTAAGTCTCGCGCTGTCCTCTTCCATCTGAACTGCTCCGGGCATTCGCCATCGCCTGGGCGGAATTATCAAGCTCGATCCCGTTAAACTCTGCCACAAGCTTTAAGAACAATTCCAGATTCTGGCGGCCTTTTACCATTGCCGCATTATACTCCCCGCGCCGCAGCCATTGCTTTTCCTTCTTTAATTCCCGCTTTACGGGAGCAAGATGGGCGATCATGTTCCTCTTTCTCCGGAAAAATCCGATCACGAGGATCAGGACCACTGCAATGGCAAATCCCACGGTCATGGGAGCCAACTGCTGTCCATTCATTTTCTGATTCTCCTTTTTTCTCCGTAACAGCCATGCATCATCATGTCCGGCAGCCGCTGCACTTTTTTCGTGAAACCTTCAGATAAGCGGTTCCCTCGGATATCGCGCAGCTGCTGCCGCGGCTGCTTACTGGTCGACTACCTTCACGACCATTGCCAGATTTTCTTCCCCGCGGTGTTCCCGCGCACCTTTCACATAAAAGTTGCACGAAAACTCCAGCGTAAATCTCTGATACGGTGCGGCTGGGATTTCGTAGTACATCGTATTGTCCGTAAATACAAGGTCATCCATCTGCCGTCCGTTCACTTTGATCTTACAGGTCTCGCCGCCTGTAAGTTTGTCGGGGTAATAGCATTTCAAGGTCAGCTTGCTGCTCTCCCCGTTTGTCAGAACGATCTTTGCGTTCTCATCGATCCACCCGTCCGCATAGCTTCCGAACGGCGTGTCGAATCGCTGCCGCTTCACGATCTCCGTCACATCGTTGTACGCATTGTGCTCCGGGTCCTCACACAGGATCACCATATTGTCCGTGATCTCCTTGAGGTCCATATCGCTGTCGATAAACTGAAGTTTCGGAACCTTTGTTTTTCCTTTTGCGTATACTTTCAGGAATGTTTCTGCATTAAAATCACTGATCTCGAAATCTTTTCCGATGATATAGATCTCTTTGTCGAAGATATCGTCCCCGTATGTTCCGTATGTCTTTTCCGCCAGAGAATTGTACTGGCTCTGCGGTGCCCATAAATACAGGTTATCCCAGTTGTCCCGGTAATATGTCTCAACCGGGAATATCAGACAGCCGTATAAAAGTACCAGGATCCCCGCTTTTCCCATCACACGGGACAGATAAGCAAAGAACAGGAGCGCCGCTGCATAGGCCACATAGACCCAACGCATCTCGACACGGATCGTCACGCTGGAGCTGCCGATGCAGAGCGCGATAAATCCAAGAAACAGGATCGTGTTCTTTAAATGACAGACAATCTCTTCCCGATCTCTCACCATACCGAGAACGGCCGCCAGCACACCGGCTCCGAGAACGGCTTCCGCTGCCAGGATCAGGTTCCGGATCCCGTCCGGGCTGTCCACAAACGGCTCAATGCAGAGATAATCCGGTCCGGAGTTTCTTCCGAACACAAATCCCACCTGGCTGATCGCCTGGTTGATCGCATCCGTGAGCTGGAAGGTATCTGCCACATCCGTTCCGCCGGTTCCTGCCGGTGACAGCGTTCCGATCGTGCGGAGACGGATCATCTGGATCACTCCAAATACCACGATCGGGAGCAAGATGAGCAGGATCCCTGGCAGGCGGAAACTGCTTTCTGTGTCTGCTGCTTCCGCGCGGGCTGCTGCATCTTTCTTACCCTGTGCTCCGCGGCTCTGTCCTCTTCCACGGCTGCGTCCCGGCTCTGCCGCGCGCTCCGGTTCGCTTTTTTTCTCCGGTTCCGCGGCCACATTTTCCGTTCCCAGACCTTTTCCAAAGCCGAGGATCACCGTTAAGAGAAGAAGCGGCAGCAGCACCATATACCGCTCGTGAATGAAGCTGACCACAAAGTACAGAACGTTGGCTGCGAGAAACGCCCCCGCCTTTTTCTCATTCACGTACTGGTACAGAAACCACAGCATCCCGAGCGCCGCCCAGAGTGCCAGGCTTTCCATCAGACCGTAGAACTGTCCGATCTGATAATATGCCATTCTCGAAGACAGGTAGAGAATGCCGGCTGCAAAGCTTAAGATCTTTCTCCCATCACTGAATGACACTGCCATCCGATAAATGCTGTACGCGATCCCCGCGTTTAGGATGATGTTGAACGGAACCATCCATTCCACATGTCCCCCGATAAAGAAAAGTTCCAGCCAGGATGCCAGGTAAAACAGGAAGCGGAACCGGCTGCTGCCCATCGGGAATACATACTCTGTAAACGACTGGTCCCCATAACAGGACCAGAGGTACAGATCATCCATATAAAGTCCCTTTAATTCCACTCCACGATTGATCCAAAATCCAAATCCCAGAAGGAGCGCAAAGATCAGAAGCTCCGGGCTCCACCTCTTCCACGCCTCTGAGGTTTTCTCCTGTAAATTCATGTCTTATCCCCTTACTGCTGTTCTCCGGGCCAGTATTTTTCGGTAAACTCCGCCAGAAGCGCCTCGCTCTCCTCCGCGGAGAGTTCTCTCGGTTCTGGCGAGAATACTGCAAGCCCGTTTCCATTTTCATACAGGAGGTCTGAGAGATACCCCTGTTTTAAAAGCCCTGTCACATTTCGGAATCCGTCCGTTCCGGGCTTTAAGTATCCGCTTCCGAGATAGATATGATCCACTCCCGCGAATGTAAAGAACTCTGCCAGTGCCTCCGGGCTGGATGACAGATTGAAGTTTCCGCCGCTTCCCTCGATGTCCGTATAGCTCTGGGTGCTGCACGGGAAACGCAGCATCTCCGGCTGTTCCCCGAATACGACGACGCGGTTTCTCGGATTTTCCGCCAGCACGTCCCAGATCTTCTCATTTCCGTATGAGACGAGCAGTTCATGGGATTCTTCCATATGATCATAATATCCTTTATGGAAGATTTTCACCGGTGTCAGTCCCAGCGTTCCCCCCCAGTTGCTCACGGCTGTGATCGTCACATTAAAAAGAAGGAACGGGACCAGCATCCTGCAGATCGTTCCGCGGAGGAAACCGCTCTTTAATTTTCCTGCTGTGATCACCGCCAGGATCGCTGAAAGTGCATAGAGGAGCAGGAAATAGTTTCCATCCACCTGCCATAAAAGATAAAGCGCCGCGAGACTCACGATCCCATTCGTCACAAAGACCAGCGCCAGGCAGATCAGGGAGCTTTTTTCTTTCCGTCCCGATCTCTTCACATCCGCCAGCACCGGCAGACAGACCATCAGAAGAAAGATCAGGAGCAGCGGCGATCCCCAGGCGATCCGCACATGCGCCATATCTTCGCCCACCGGGGCCATGAGAACGCCGTAAATCCTCTTTAAAATGTGCTTGAGCCCCGCCAGGGAGATCAGTGTCCCGCCGTTTGACGGCAGACTCTCAAACCGGTACGGATACCGCACGGTAAAGCCGAGGGCCGCCCAGATCGAGTTGAACACGGATGTCAGCGGAAGTCCCGTGTGCAGCCATGTCCGGTACCAAATGAGAAGCCACATCGGGATCATAAAGCCAAGGGATGGAAGGAAACTTCCGTGGAACTTAAATCTCAGCTGTTTTGTGAGCAGGATGTAAAGTCCGGCGGTTCCTGCCGCCGCTGTGGAAAATACAAGCGCCGTCGGCTTTAACACGAGTGTCATCAGGTAGGCATCCACCGCCAGTACCAGATAAGCGTCCTTCTTTCTCCTGATGTAAAGCAGCAGAAACAAAAGCATGACAAGCTGCATAAATACCGTCATGGAGTCTGTCTTTGCAGTGATGGACATGTTCATGATCCCGGGTATGCAGGAGAGCAGCGTCATACAGCCCACCGCATGCTTTCTTCCGACAAAAAGTTCCACGATCTGGCCCGCGGTGATCAGGGTCCCAAGCGTCATCCAGATCTGGAAACTCAGGAAAAAGCCGTAGGACGGCAGTCCGGAGATCGGTAAAAGCAGTGTCTCCAGGCCCTTCGAGTACGTGTATACCACGTTGACCATTCCGAGATTTTCATAGATCCCGCCGCCGTTATCCAGGACATACTCACTCCGCAGGCCATAATGGAGCGAGTCGTAATCGGCGCAGATGTTCATTCTTCCGGCCTGCAGGAGGACCATCGCAAGAATGATCGCGATGCAGGCGGACATTTCCAGAGAGATCTTCGTCTCCTTCGGGATCTGTCT
The DNA here is from genome assembly GCF_045062245.2 of Pilosibacter rotomagensis. Classification (NCBI taxonomy): domain Bacteria; kingdom Bacillati; phylum Bacillota; class Clostridia; order Eubacteriales; family Clostridiaceae; genus Pilosibacter; species Pilosibacter rotomagensis. The sequence continues at coordinate 3,224,386 of NZ_CM170323.1, forward strand.
CCACGGCTTTCCGTCATCTCCTGCCGTCCTTAATTCCATAAACCGGAAACCGATCAGAAATCCGGCAATGATCACCGTGAGCAGGCGGAAGCTCCGGATCCCGCACCCGAAAAGTAGGGATCCTATACAGAATAAAAAGATCATACATCCGCTTCCCAGAAGGAAATCCGCAAGTCCGGTGATCACATGGTACTCTCTCCAGACATGATTTCTGTCCATCCCTCTGCGAAGGCGCGCACCGAACATCAAAAGGACCAGAACATAGGCGCCGGACAGGAACATCGCCGTGAACGCCTGATGGATCCAGAGGAATCCGGCTGTGATCAGGAGAGCTGCTCCTGCTCTGAGCCGGTTTCGATCGATTTTCCATATCGCGAACAGATATAGGAAAAACAGCACAATGATCTCTGCCAGAAGTTCGATCGTCTCCGGTCTTCTAAGCCGGATCCCATCCACTCCTGTCACATAAACCTGTCCGATCGCAACTAAGAGCGCGGGCACCGCCGCCAGCGCCAGAATAATTAACGAGGCCCATTCCCGTCTCTTCATAATTTCCCCCCGGTTGCGGTTCTTCTCCGGCATGATTCCTGCTGTCTGTCCATTCGCACATCCGGATATCGTCCGCAGGCATTCATAGGATTTTTCAACATCATGCAGACATGTATTATCATATCGGTACTATTCCGCATAAAATCTGTCTTCCAGCATCAGGCAGAGCGCATGGTAGATCGGAAGGTGGAGTTCCTGGATCTTGTAAGTCTCCTGCTCCGGTACGATGATCGCGACATCTGCGATCTTTGCAAGTTTTCCGCCGGTCTTTCCTGTGAGTCCGATCACTTTCATTCCCTTCGCCTTTGCGGTCACTGCGGCATACATCACATTTTCCGCGTTTCCGGAGGTACTGATCCCGAGGAACACATCCTCTGCTTTTCCATAGCCGTTTACCTGCTGGGCATAGGAAAGCATCCCGTCCACATCATTTGCGAATGCGGAGGAAAGCGCTGCATGGTTTGTGAGCGCGATGGCCGGAAGTCCGCCCTGGAGTTTCTTCGCGAGTTCCGCTCCCCGTTCCGGGTCTGCCTGTTTTAAAGCCTCTGCGAGTTCCGCAGATACCGGGCGGCGTTTTACGAAGCCTTTCATCAGCTCACCGACGATATGGTCAGAATCTGCGGCACTTCCGCCGTTTCCTGCGATCAGAAGTTTTCCGCCGTTCTCATAGCATGTCTCTAAGATCTTGTATGCCTCTTCGATCTGGTCCTTTACGGCATCCAGGACCGGATATCTCTTTACTAATTCCTGAATCATTCTTTCTCCTTTTCACCCGCCTGATCCTGTATAATGGGCAGGTATTGCCATTTTCATGCTATCCATTTTAACACATAAGCGCCGGTCTTTCCACCGTCAAATTGATTACAATACAGAATCTTACAGAGTTTTTACATTCTTGCGACAACCTTCATCTTCGCACGGGTGCGCAGCTTAGATACGCGGTGCCTTTTTGTTTAGCAGTAAGGTGACTTCCTGCTAAACAAAAAAATCCGCAGGAAGTCACCTTCCTGCGGATCTCTTGCTCATGCGGTTAATCCGTCCAATATCTCTGAGTCACAATGTGCAAGCACATTCTGCCTCATAGCTGCTGTCCGGAACTTTTATCGTCAAATTACTTAAGAGTAATCTTAGCGCCTTCAGCCTCAAGTTTTGTCTTGATGTCGTTAGCTTCGTCTTTGGATGCACCCTGCTTAAGAACCTTCGGAGCGCCGTCTACAACGTCCTTAGCTTCCTTGAGGCCAAGACCTGTTACTTCACGAACAACTTTGATAACTTTAACCTTGTTCGGGCCTACTTCTGTAAGCTCAACGTCGAACTCAGTCTTCTCTTCCTCTGCTGCTGCGCCAGCGCCTGCTGCTGCAACTACTACGCCTGCTGCTGCGGATACACCGAACTCTTCCTCACAAGCCTTTACTAATTCGTTTAACTCTAATACGGATAATTCCTTGATAGCTTCGATAAACTCAGCGGTTGTTAACTTTGCCATTATAATTTACCTCCATAATAATTTATATTTCACGTTTGTTTCACAACTTTTATACAGCATCTATGCTGCCTTTGACGGGATCACGCGATGCGTGTTTCCGCCTGCAGGACCGGGATGAGGATTAAGCCTCTGCCGGAGCTTCTGCGCCTTCGCCGTTCTTCTCTGCGATCTGGTTGAGAACACGAGCGAAGTTTGTGATCGGAGACTGCATGCTTCCAAGAAGTCTTCCAAGAAGAACATCTCTGGACGGGATGCTTGCGATTACACCGATACCTGCTGCATCGTAGTATGTTCCCTCTACAACGCCGCCTTTTAATTCAAGCTTGTCAGCTTTCTTTGCGAACTCAGCTAATACTCTGGCCGGAGCTGTTGCATCTTCTTTAGAAACAGCAAGTGCTGTCGGTCCTTCAAGATTCGGCTCAAGTGCTTCGAACTCAGTTCCCTTTGCAGCGAAGCGGATCATTGTGTTCTTATATACTTTATAAGAAACACCAGCTTCTCTTAACTGTTTACGAAGAGCAGTATCCTGCTCAACAGTTAATCCACGGTAGTCAACGACTACAGCAGACTTTGCTCCGTTGAGGACTTCAGCGATCTCAGCAACTACCGGCTGCTTTAATTCAACTTTTGCCATGAATGGTTTACCTCCTGTTTTATTTAGTATTGGATTCGCCGTCACAGCATTTTTTCGCTTATCAGAAAAACCTCTCTGTCCGCAGACCGAGAGGTTTACAAAATTCTGTGTGAGTTTTGTACGTCCCTCGGCAGGTGTTTTTACCTTACGCCTTACGGCACCTGCTGTCTTCGGCATTCAATACCCGAATAGTCTATCATAATATATTTGGATTGTCAATCACTTTTTTAGTTTTTTGCATTAAAATACTGCCAGACGGTCAATCCGGCTGTACGCCGCTGGGGCGCAGAACCAGATCAATGTCTGACAGTTAAAATGACACAATCGACTAGTTTGTTAACTTAGCTACGTTTAACTTAACGCCCGGGCCCATTGTGGAAGTAAGAGTAACGCTCTTTAAGTAAGCGCCCTTTACTGTGCTCGGTTTAGCTTTGTTGATTGCATCCATAAGCGTCTGGAAGTTGTCCGCTAACTGTTCTTCTGTGAAAGAAGCCTTACCTACTGGCACGTGGATGATGTTTGTCTTATCGAGTCTGTACTCAATTTTACCAGCTTTGATCTCTTTGATAGCTTTTGTAACGTCCATTGTTACGGTACCAGCCTTCGGGTTCGGCATTAAGCCCTTCGGTCCAAGTACACGACCAAGACGTCCAACAACGCCCATCATATCCGGTGTAGCAACAACTACATCGAAATCTAACCAGCCTTCGTTCTGGATCTTCGGGATTAAATCCTCTGCTCCAACGAAGTCAGCGCCTGCAGCCTGAGCCTCATCAGCCTTCGGTCCTTTAGCGAATACAAGGATACGAACAGTCTTACCTGTTCCGTGCGGCAGAACTACTGCACCACGGATCTGCTGATCAGCATGACGGCCATCACAGCCTGTTCTTAAGTGAGCCTCGATTGTTTCATCAAATTTAGCAACAGCAGACTTTTTAACTAATGCGATTGCATCTGCTGTATCATAAAGAGTAGCGCGGTCGATAGCTTTTGCCGCTTCTACGTATCTTTTTCCTCTTTTCATTATAAAAAACCTCCTGTGGTAGTGTCGGGAGTCCTCCCTCCCACGTGATTGTTGCTGTATATGGAGGTCCGTCCTCCATTCAGTTGCTTACGATCAGTCTGTTACGGTGATACCCATGGAACGAGCAGTACCAGCGATCATGCTTGTAGCAGCCTCGATGCTTGCAGCGTTTAAGTCTGGCATCTTGAGCTCAGCGATCTTCTGTACTTCTGCTCTTGTAAGAGTAGCTACCTTTGTTTTGTTCGGTGTTGCAGAACCGGATTTGATCTTTGCAGCCTTCTTTAATAATACAGCAGCCGGCGGAGTCTTTGTGATGAAGCTGAAGCTTCTGTCAGCGTAAACTGTGATAACAACCGGGATGATCATATCGCCCTGGTCAGCAGTTTTAGCGTTGAACTCCTTTGTGAACTGTACGATGTTTACACCGTGCTGTCCAAGAGCCGGTCCAACTGGCGGAGCCGGTGTTGCCTTGCCGGCAGGAATCTGTAATTTAATATAACCTGTAACTTTCTTTGCCATAATTAGGCACCTCCTAAATAATGTGGTAATGTCGGGGATTTCCCTCCCACGCGGGCACAAAGTCCGTTTTCCTAAAAAAGGTACGGACGACCGGTCCGGATCTTAGTCCGTTTACGGTCACATTTTCTTGATTTCAGAAAAGCTCAGTTCCACCGGTGTTTCACGGCCGAACATCTCGACGTTGATTGTAATGGACTGCTTGGACTCATTGACGGTTCTAATGACACCGACGGTATCCTTCCATGCGCCGGCCGTAACAACGACGGTATCTCCGACGGCGAAATCTACAACGACATCCGGTGCCTTAAAGCCAAGGCTCATCATCTCTTCTTCTGAAAGCGGCACCGGCTTGGATCCCGGTCCTACGAATCCGGTCACACCTCTGGTGTTCCGTACAACGTACCATGTGTCATCATTCATGATCATATGAATCAGCACATAGCCCGGGAACATCTTACGCTCGACCTGCTTCTGAGCACCGTTTTTAAGCTCGATGACTTCTTCCAGCGGGACGGAGACCTCTAAGATCTGATCCTGAAGACCTCTGTTTTCGATTGTTTTCTCAATGTCAACCTTTACCTTATTCTCATATCCGGAATAAGTGTGTACAACATACCATTGTGCTTCTGACATATTTTCACCTCATCCTTAACCAAGTACAATATTGAGACCAAATTTGATGATCAGGTCAAGGGCTGCGATAACAATCCCCAGAATTACTGTTGATACGACTACAACAACGGTCTCTTTTGTAAGCGTATCTTTATCCGGCCAGATGATCTTATTGAATTCAGCTTTTAAGCCTTTGATAAAGTCCGTTTTAGGGGCTTTCTCATTACTTGCCGTTTCTCCCATAAATTCACGTCCTTCTTGCAAACCGGATTACTTAGTTTCTTTGTGCATCGTATGTCTCTTGCAGAATCTGCAGTACTTCTTTGTCTCCATGCGGTCCGGATGAGTCTTCTTATCCTTCGTCATGTTGTAGTTGCGCTGCTTGCATTCTGTGCATGCCAGTGTAATCTTAGTGCGCACGACTTCCACCTCCGTTTAATTTCTTTGTAAGGCGGCCTTTTCTCTATTCATTGCTATCGTTTTTTGAGCATAAAAAAAAGACCTATATCTTCCATTCGCCCGAATATCATACCATAAGAATTTCGGCTCGTCAAGTATTTCCTTTAAGAACACGGTCTTTCCACGGATTTTTTTATAAAAAAGATATATCCTACCACACTCAGGCGTCTCCCACTGGTGCAGACAAAAATATACTCTGGCACATTCTCCCGCCAGGCGCAGCAGCCTGCGGCAATCCGCATCTTCGCGCGGTTGTGTAAAAAAGAATGTGCCTTGGCACATTCTCGCGCCTCGCGCGGTCGCTTGCGACAAGCTACATCTTCGCGCGAGTGCGCATCATTGGCACGTTAGTGCCTTTTTTGTGTAATAGGGAATTCCTCAGAATTTCCTATTACACAAAAAAAGACTTCCTGTTTCCACACATTGGAAAGCAGGAAGCCTTCTGAAATCTACAATACCTTTGATAAAAATTCCTTTGTTCTCTCATTCTTCGGATGTGCGAAGAACTCTTCCGGTGGAGCTTCTTCGAGAATTTTTCCCTGATCCATAAACAGCACGCGGTTTGCGACCTCTCTCGCAAAGCCCATCTCGTGGGTTACAACGACCATGGTCATTCCTTCGTTTGCAAGCTCCTTCATGAGATCCAGTACCTCACCTACCATCTCCGGATCGAGAGCACTCGTCGGTTCATCGAAGAGGATCACATCCGGCTTCATCGCCAGAGCACGGACGATGGCCACACGCTGCTTCTGTCCGCCGGAAAGAGTGGACGGATAAACGTCTGCTTTATCCTCAAGGCCGATGCGGCGTAACAGCTCAAGGGCTTCCTCTCTCGCCTGTGCCTTGATCTCTGCCTTCGTTTTCGGCGCATCAGGTGCCAGCGTTCCTTTTCTCTTTGCCTTCTTTAACTCTTTACAGCGCACATAGACCGGTGCCATCATGATATTCTCGATCACAGTCATATTGTTGAACAGGTTGAAGTGCTGGAATACCATACCCATATGGCGGCGGTGGATATTGATGTCCACGCGCATATCGGCGATATCTACGCCGTTAAAAATGATGCTGCCGGAGGTCGGATCTTCCATACAGTTTAAGCATCTTAAAAATGTACTTTTTCCGGAGCCGGACGGGCCAATGACTACAACGATGTCACCTTTATTGATGGTCACATTGATTCCCTTCAGGACTTCCAGATCACCAAATGTTTTTTTCAGATCAATGACGTCTATCACTCTTCTTCAGGCTCCTTTCCATCAGTTTAACAAGAATTGAGATCACCAGCACGAGAACGATGTAGATCGCCGCCATGACAAGATACGGGACCATGAACTCGTAGCTGTTGCTTCCGATATAGTTGAAGGCAACATAAAGATCCGCCGCGCCGACAAAGCTGACAACGGAGGTTTCCTTGATCAGGGCAATAAACTCATTGCCCAGAGTCGGAAGAATATTTTTTACTGCCTGCGGGATCACGATCCGGATCATCGCAGGGCCAAAGCCAAGACCGACTGCACGTCCCGCCTCAAGCTGTCCCGGATCAACGGACTGGATACCGCTTCGCATGATCTCGGAAATATACGCGCCGCTGTTCAATCCAAAGACCACCATGGCAACACGGACACCCGGCAGCTTGATCCCCATAAGGGGCAGCATAACGTAGTAGAAGATCAGAAGCTGCACGACCATCGGGGTTCCGCGGAAGAGACCTACGTAGAAGCTGCAAACCGCGTTCAACGCCCGCGGAAGTGTCTTATATTTCGGCAGGACGCGGACCGTCGCGATGATGGTACCGATCAAAACACCGATAATCATGCCGACTACCGCGATCAGAAGCGTATTCTGCAGACCCTGCACAACTTTGACGTAACCGTTTTTCTCAATAAATATCTGTACAAACTTGTTCCATTTGTTCCCGAAGTTTCCCATAATACCTCCAGATAGCAAAAACACAGCGTTTTCTGCCATGTTCCAATACAGTCAAAAAGCGGGAGCGAACCGTATCCTGCCCCCGCTTTTCTGACCGGTGTTTCCAATGGTTTTACTGCATTGCGTTGATCGCCTTTGTGATGCTTTCCGCCGGAGCCGCATCAATGATCACGTACTTCACATTGCCGTTGATCATATCCTGAACTGCAAGAGATGCACTCTTATACGGTACCCACTCGGCCGGAAGTCCTTCAAAGCCCCAGTCATCACTGCCCTCAACAAAGTACTGTGCTGTGGTTCCCTGCTGTCCGCCAATCTTGTCGCTCGCGCTTAAGCCCTTAAGAACCTCTTCTACGGAAGCTGCATCCTTACAGTCATCAAAAGCCGTATCATCTGCCAGTGTAACCAGTCTCTGGGATGCTTTATAATACGGATCGGAGAAAGTTACATATTCTTCTCTCTCCTCGTTGATCGTTAAGCCGGCCATTGCGATGTCGCATTTGTGCTGACCAACAGATAAGCATACTGCATCAAAGTCCATGTTTTCAATTACAAGCTCCTTGCCAAGCTCCTGTGCGAACAAAGCTGCGATTTCCATATCGATTCCCTTGTAGCTGTCACCGTCAACATACTCAAACGGCTCAAAGGATGCGTTTGTCGCAACCACAAGCTGATCCTTGGAAGCATCATACTCTGCAGATTCTACTGCAGCCGGCTCGCCGTCACTGAAATATTTATCACAGATCGCATCGAAGGTTCCGTCCTCCTGGATCTTTGCGATGAATGCATTTACCTGCTCAAGCAACTCCGGCTGGTCTTTATCCACGCCGAATGCATACTGCTCATCTGTAAGATCATATTCGATCACTTTAACAACTCCTGCTGCCTCATCTTTCTTTTCTGCCGCAGCCTCACCTGCTGTTGTCTCTGTCTTATTCTCTGCTGCTGCCGTTGTCTCTGTAGTCTTGCCACCGCAGCCTGTAAGAAGTGATGCTGCCATCGCAGCGGTCAAACATAATGCAATCGCCTTTTTCATAATATGTTCCTCCTCTAACCCAATACGGATTTGCAACTTTTTCGATGAGACCCACTATACCACAGGCCTATACAAAAAGCAAGCGTTTATACATGTATTTTTGCATATTTATGCAGTCCCTCTCATTCTATAACCTGTATGCATATCACTTTTTTCCTGTCCTATCTTCCTCCGGTCATACAGATCACAACGAAATAGACCCGGCTGATTCCCGATGCCCGCAGGACTCTCGCGCACGCCTCGATGGTACTGCCTGTTGTATAGATATCATCCACAAGGATCACGCTCCTGATCCCCTCCGGGATCTCCCCCGCCGCGAAGGCACCGGAAAGGTTCTTAAGCCGCTCTGCCGCCGAGAGATCCTTCTGCGGCAGCGTCTTCTTATTTCTCACCAGCATTTCCGGCATCACCGGAATCCCCAGCTTCTTTCCGATGACCCGTGCCAGGATCTCTGCCTGATTGAATCCCCGGGTCTTTTTCCTCGTGGCATGGACCGGCACCGGGACCAGGGCATCCGCCTGCATCCGGCGGATCGTCCGTCCGTACCGTGCTGTCAGGGCTGTCCCGTAAAAATCCAGATACTCTCTTTTATTATTGTACTTGATCTGCGCCATGGAATGCCTCGCCGCCTCATCGTAATTTAATAAGGCGATCCCGTACTCAAAGCCACGCGGATGGCGCATGCAGTCCGGACAGAACTCCATGCTCTCATCTTCAATTTCTTTTCCGCATTTTTTACATACCGGCGATTTTACAAACGAAAGTTTCCGAAGGCAGTCCGGGCAGATCATCCGCCCGAAGCCGCCTGTGATATCCCCGCATACAGGACAGCGGCGGGGATATAGAATATCAAGAATTTTATTAAATTTCATGTTATCTCCAGAATCCGGTCTTTCAGCCCCGAATACCGTTTCTGCTCCACTTCATTATCCACCATCGCCTGGAACACCTCCGGGATTCCCACGAGGCAGACGCAGGCTTTCGCCCTCGTAACCGCCGTGTAGATCAGATTTCTCGTCATCAGCATCCGCGGTCCCGAATGGACCGGGATCACCACTGCCGGATATTCGCTTCCCTGGGATTTGTGGATCGTGATCGCGTAGGCGAGTTCCAGCTCCTCCAACTGCTTAAAGCTGTACTCCACCATCCGGCGCTCATCAAACTCCACCTCCATCGTCTCCGCGAAGCTGTTGATGGAGCGGATGATCCCCGTATCCCCGTTGAAAACGCCTTCGCCCTTATCCACCGGGATTCCGTAACGGTTGCGGACCTCCCACTCGATCTGGTAATTGTTCTTGATCTGCATGACCTTATCGCCCACGCGGAAGATCGTCCCGCCGGACTCTTTCTCCTGCTTATTCGGCGCAGGCGGGTTAAACTTCTCCTGGAGCTGCTTATTTAATGCTTCAACTCCGAGAGCGCCTTTCCGCATCGGCGTCATGATCTGGATATCTGACATCTCGGCATGGACATAGTTCGGAAGCTTGTCCTGCACGAGGACCATCATATCCTTCACAATATCCGCCGGATAATCGCGCCGGATAAACAGAAAGTCACGGCTCTTCTTATTTAAAGGAACTGTTTCCCCGTCGTTGATCTTATGGGCATTGACGATAATGTCGCTCTGGGCCGCCTGACGGAAGATCTTTGTGAGCTTCACCACAGGGAACGCCTCCGACGCGATCATGTCCCGGAGAACATTTCCCGGCCCCACGCTGGGAAGCTGGTTTACATCGCCCACAAGGATCAGCCTCGTTCCTACATTCACCGCCTTTAAGAGTGAGTGAATCAGGCTGATATCCACCATGGACATTTCATCGATGATGATCACATCCGCGTCCAGAGGATTTTCCTCGTTCCGTTCAAAATGCATGCCCTCCAGCCGGTTTTCTCCGGAATTCCCGTTATTTTTCGGATCCGCGACAGGCGCCCCGGTCAGCTCCAGAAGGCGATGGATCGTCTTTGCCTCATATCCGGTCGCCTCCGTCATGCGCTTTGCCGCACGCCCCGTCGGGGCCGCCAGAAGGATCTCCATATCTTCCTGGTCAAAATAGTGGATGATCGTGTTGATCGTCGTTGTTTTACCAGTTCCAGGTCCTCCGGTGATAATAAGGAGACCATTGCTCACCGCCTCCATCACCGCCTGCTCCTGGAGCTCATCCAGCTCGATCTTCTCCGCCTCCGTGATCTTTTTGAGCCGTTTTTTCACGTCCTCCTCATTGATCTTCGAGTGGATATTCAGATCATGCAGCATTCTCGCCGTATTGAGTTCCATATAGTAGAACTGTGCCGGATAGATGATCCGCTTTCCGTCCTTCTCCTTCACCACCAGCTTCTTCTCCATCTGGAGATCCACCAGGTGTTTTTCCATGTGCTCCGGTTCCACATTTAAGAGCGCTGATGCGTTGGCAAACAGCTCCTCCTCCGGCAGATATGTATGGCCGTTTCCCGTCGCCTGGAGCAGTGCATAGAAGAGTCCGCTGCGGATCCGGTAATCGGAATCCGTAAAGATACCGACTTTCGCCGCGATCTCATCCGCGATCTTAAAGCCTACGCCCTGGATATCATCCGCGAGCTGATAAGGATTTTCCTGGATGACCGAGTACATCTTCGGACCGTAATGCTGGTAGATCTTCACCGCAAGGTTCATGGAAATCCCGTACTGCTGGAGGAAGACCATCGCCTGACGCATATCCCGTTTTTCCTCCACCTGGCTGCTGATCTCCATCGCCATGCGCTCGCTGACACCCTTGACCTCAGCGAGACGTTCCGGCTCCTCCTCCATGATCCGGAAGGTGTCCGCCTTGAACTTCTTTACGATCCTTTTAGCTAAAGCAGCTCCGATGCCTTTGATAGCACCGGAGCCGAGATACCGTTCAATTGCCAGTGTATCCTCGGGAGCCTTTATCTCATAGCTCTCCACCGCAAGCTGTTCACCGTAGATGGAGTGTTCCACCATCCGGCCCGTCGCCTCGATCCGCTCTCCCTCGCTGATGTAGGGAAATGTGCCGACGAGGATATATTCTTCTCCCCCGTCCGCCACGCTTAAGACCGAATAACCGTTATCCTCATTGCGGTATTTGATTCTTTCCACATAGCCTGTTACAGTTGCCATTTTTATTTTTCTGCGCCTTTTCCGCCGTGTGCGAACTCGATAAACTTACCGGTTCCGATCGCAACCGCTGTAAGCGGCTCCTCCGCGATCATTGTCGTGATTCCGGTCTTCTCCTCGATCAGGGCATCAAGTCCGGAGATCAGGGATCCACCGCCGGTAAGAACGATTCCGCGGTCGAAGATATCGGCCGCGAGCTCCGGTGGGGTACGTTCCAATACATTGTGTACAGCGTCTACGATCTGCATCGCCGGCTCTCTTAACGCCTCAAGTGTCTCGTCGGATGTAACAACGATCGTCTTCGGAAGACCTGTCACAAGGTTTCTTCCGCGGACTTCCATCGTCACAAGCTCCGGACGGCGGTAAGCTGCGCCGATATTGATCTTGATCTCCTCAGCGGTTCTCTCACCGATCAGAAGATTGTGTTTCTTTCTCATATAGCGGACAAGGGCTTCATCGAAGTCATCTCCGGCCGTCTTGATCGAGGTGCTGACTACAGTACCGCCGAGAGAGATGACTGCGATATCCGCAGTACCGCCTCCGATATCTACGATCATATTTCCGCATGCCTTGGAGATATCAATTCCGGCACCGATTGCTGCTGCAACCGGCTCCTCGATAATGCAGACCTCACGGGCACCTGCCTGGTAAGTCGCATCCTCTACGGCCTTTCTCTCAACTTCCGTTGCACCGCTCGGGATGCAGACTGCGATACGCGGTTTTCTCAAGGTTCTCTTTCCGACCGCTTTGTTGATGAAATATTTTAACATCTTCTCGGTTACGGTATAATCGGAAATAACACCTTTTCTCAGCGGTCTTACCGCTACGATATTACCCGGAGTACGTCCGATCATCAGACGCGCCTCCTCACCGAAAGTAATTACTTTATTTGTTTCCCTGTCCAGTGCTACTACGGACGGTTCCTTTAAAACAACGCCTTTTCCTTTAATATAAACAAGGATGCTGGCGGTACCCAAGTCAATTCCAATGTCGTTTGACATCATCATTGTCGTCTTCCTCCTGTCTTTCTAACTGAAAATCTCCTGAATCTATTTCCGCGTCCGATACAGGACGCGCCTCGCTTCTCTCTATCAGAAAACCCTGTCCCCGCAAAATATATCCTGCATTGTACTGCATATTTCTGCAGCTTTCATGATCTCGCAGTATTTCCGGTCACGAAAGTGACCGCACATACAGGGCGCGAAATATCAGTTTTTATTATATACGAAAGGCATTTGTTTTTAAAGGGGTTTTTGAAATTTTTTACTGTACCCACACGCCGTTCTTATCAACATAATACTTTCCGTCGATCATCCGGCTCGTAAGCATCGCGCCGTCAGTTCCGCAATAGTACCATGTCCCGTTCGTCTGTACCCACTGGTTCTTCACCATCGCGCCACCGGCTCCGCAGTAATACCACTGGTTATTATTCAGGATCCACTGGTTCTCCACCATATATCCGGACTGGTTAAAATAGTACCAGACATTGTTGATCTGCTTCCAGTTTGCGACCGGATATGTCTTATCCGGATTGCACCACCACCAGCCATTGCTGTCGCGGAGCCATGCGCCATTCGCTGAACCGGTCGTACTTCCGCTTGTCTGGCTCCCCGAACCGGAAGTACCGTTTCCATAGTACGCAGACGCCGCGTTCCGGTTCGCATAGATCGCAGCGGCTCCGCCCCGGTCTACATCCTTCGGCTCAGACTCTTTCCAGCTGCTCTCATCACTTCCGCGGATTGCCTTGACTTTAAATGTATAACTGCCTTCTTTTGTGAATGATCCGCAGAAATTATAATAGTTGTTTGTCGTCGTGTATGCGGAACCTACGCTGTCCCCGTCGCGGTATAAACGGACCTGATATTTCTTTGCATATTCTGTTCCTTCCCAATATGCAACTCCGCCATAGCTGTCGTCCCAGGAGAGATCATAGACATCCAGATCATAATCTTCATCATCATACTCCGAATCAATATCCGAGATCTGCTGAAGTGTCACATATACATACAATTTTGATGTACTTCTTGTCACCGATGTCACCTTCTGTTCATCATTTCCAAGATATACATCTGATTTGCTCAGTCCGGACGAAAACGCGTAGTCACTCTCGGCACCGATCGTAATCTTAACCTTCGGCTTCGTATCATCATTCCAGTCTCCGTTCGGCTCGTTGGTAATGGAGATCTCATCCACATAGCAGCCGTCATCTGACACATCCGCCTCCACTTCCAGGTTGTCCGAATCCGTCAGGACTGCATTGATGTCGATCGTGACCTCCTCGATCTTTTCCGATGCTATTGCCGGAAATGCCAGCAGGGCAGTCATAAGAAGTGCTGCCGGTATTGCAACTATTTTTTCTTTCTTCATTGTGAACCTCCCGTTTTCCTGTCATGGATATTCAGTTTTATCAGGTCAGTAGCTTAAAAATCCTCCTGCTGAAAACTGCATCGGATCTTCAACCTTCGTCCCTTATATTATTCCATATTATACCAGAAATTTATGAATGATTTATGTTCAAATTTCCTGTTAAACTTCGGCAAAATTGCGGCACATCTCTGGTAAATCCGCGTCACGGAATCTATCGACTGTTTTCGACATAATTCTTTCTAAATCGTTAAGTAAATTTACTTTCTTTTAATTTTTTACTCACATTTTAGACACATTTTGCCTCTATAATACAATTACGTTATCCGAAAGGATAACCTGCCTTTGTTTCAAGTATTACACTTGAACACACAAAGCTTTTTCATACTCATACCTGTCGGAGGCGACTTCGGCAGGTCCCCCTAAAAAAATTGATACTTTCCATACTCCCCTTAGGAATCACAGAAACGGCTGTGGTTCCTATTCTTTTGTTTTTTTGCCGAAGCTTCCCATTCCATTGAATTTCATTCCATCTCACGGTATAGTAAATGTAATAGCATGACCCGGATGCAGGACGCTGTTCACCGGTGCTGTCTCTGCACTCTGTTTTTCTATGGCTGTCCCGGCCTATGCCGACCACTATCAGACTCCAAAGTCCATCAAGGGCGTTCTGATCAACGAGCATGCCCAGATCCCGGACGTCCTCGAAGTCGGCGCTTCCCAGTTCGTTTTAAACAACGCCCTCAAAGACACCGATTACGGCATCGCATGGCACGCGTATCCGGAGACCTTTGAGGATCCGGTATTTTCCGATGACCAGTATGTCCAGGAGAAAGCCGATACCTATATTATCAACCTGAAAAACCTTCACATTCTGACCGATTACATGCAGAAGGCGGATATGCTCTCCCTGGCTGGAAAAGTCCGCCATCTGATCCTTTCTGAGCAGGGACTTCTTTCCGCCCATTATGCATTCGGTCTGATCGATGTGAACGGCAATAAGAAGCCGAGTTTTGAGGTGTATAAGAATCTTCAGTAATTCTGAAAAGAATGTGCCTCGGCACATTCAGGCGCCTCATGTGATCTCTTGCAGCATCTTCACTCACGCAAAGCGCCATCACAGCTGCAGAACTTTTCACTCCGGGACGCAAAGCTCCACCTTGCCATTTCCGGTCTCCTGTCGTATGATATGGATAATCTCGGCAGGACATATGCCGTATCTCAATCTTCTGCGATGCCGTTTCAGTTGCTGCCTGACGCTGTTTTCTGAATAAGCAGCTCTGTTTCCGGCAAAAACAGATATTTACAACCGAAAGGAGACTTATGTACACTTACACCTGGTATCAATGGCTTACATTTTTTTATCTGTACTGTTTCTTCGGATGGATCTTCGAATCCACCTATGTTTCCTTAAAGCAAAGACATTTTGTCAACCGCGGCTTTTTGCGGATCCCGATGCTGCCGTTATACGGAAGCGGTGCTGTCATGATGTTGTGGGTATCACTCCCGTTCCGGAGCAGTCTGATCCTCACCTATATCTCCGGCGTTATCGGCGCGACCGCACTCGAATATGTCACAGGGTATGTGATGGAACAGCTTTTCAAGGTCCGCTACTGGGATTACAGCAACCAGCCCTTCAATGTTCACGGGTATATCTGCCTCACCTCATCCATCGCCTGGGGCTTTCTGACGATCTTTATGACGCATGTGATCCACAAACCGATCGAGCGTGCCGTCCTTGCGATGCCGCTCATGTGGAACCTGTTTTTCGTGTTCTTCGTGACCGTGATCTTTATCTATGATTCCATCGTCTGCACGAAGGAAGCACTTGCCTTCGGAAAATCACTGGAAGCTATGAAAAAAGTCCGTGCAGAGCTCGATAACCTTCAGGTACAGACTGCTCTCTTAAAGATGAATGCCGAAGACAGGATCCAGGAAGCGAAGGAAGAGTTTCTGGATCAGCTCGAAGCAAAACGTGTCCAGGCCGCTGCCCTCACCGGGATGAACCTGGAAGATCTCAAGGAGAAAGCAGGAAACAAGCTCGAAGCGCTCAAAGAAAAACCGTCTGCCGGGATGTCCGCGATCCGGGAAAAAGCAGGATCCGCCGCAGGTTCTCTCCGCGATCTCTCCAATGTCAGCCTTGATGAGCTGAAAGCAAAGGCCGGCGGAAAACTCGACAGTCTGAAAGATCTTACCGGGATCCATCTGGAAGCTCTCCGCGGAAAATCCCCGGAACAGCTTGCTGAGATGTTAAAGGAGCGCGAATCACGGCTTTCCGCTCTCTTAAAAGAGCGCAGACCATTCCGGAAAGACAGGATCCGCTCCAACCCGACCGCCGTTTCCCCGAAATATGCCCGTGAATTCGAGGAATTAAAGAAGCATTTTGAGGATGAAGGAAGAAACGCGAATCCGCAGTAAAAAAAGAGGTCCATCTCCCACCAACGGGAAATGAACCTCTTTCTTTTCTGTTTTTCAGGTCTTACGCCTCCGGTTTTTCAACCTGAACGATCGCCTGTTTCTGCATCGGGATACGGCAGTTCTTATTGTTGCCAAACTCAACGATAACAGTATCGTCTGTCATATCAATGATCACTCCGTAGAATCCGCTGGATGTCAGCACGCTGTCACCGACTGCGATGCTTGCCATCAGTTCCTGCATTTTTTTCTTTTCCTTCTGCTGCGGTCTGATCGCAATGAAGTACATGAAAGCAAAGATTAAAACAATATATCCAATCAAAAATGCCGGGCTGTTAGTCATATCCGTTGCACCTCCTTTTCTTATACCTTGTCTTTATAGTTCCCTGTCACGCCCTCCAACTTTTTCTCTTTGTACTCGGCGTAGCAGTGGTTCTCAATAGCTTCCCTGATCTCCGTCATCATCGTGTTGTAGAAGTAAAGATTGTGGAGCACGCATAAGCGCATTCCGAGCATCTCTTTTGCCTTCAGAAGATGGCGGATATAGGCCCTGCTGTATGAGCGGCAGGCCGGACACTGGCATCCCTCTTCGATGGGGCGCATATCCTTTGAAAACTGCTCATTAAACAGGTTGATCTTTCCGTGGTTTGTATATACATGACCATGACGGCCATTTCTTGTCGGGTAAACGCAGTCGAAGAAATCAACGCCGCGGTCCACCGCCTCAAGGATGTTCGCCGGGGTTCCGACGCCCATCAGGTAAGTCGGTTTCTCTTCCGGGAGATGCGGAACCACCGCATCGAGGATGCGGTACATCTCCTCGTGGCTCTCACCGACTGCAAGTCCGCCGACCGCGTAGCCGTCGCAGTTCATCTTCGAGATCGTATCCGCATGCGCGATCCGGATATCCTCGAAGGTTCCGCCCTGATTGATGCCGAACAGAAGCTGTTCCTTATTGACGGTATCCGGCAGGGAATTTAATCTCGCCATCTCCGCCTGACATCTCGCCAGCCATCTTGTAGTTCTCGCGACAGAATTCTCCATGTATTCTCTGGTACACGGATGCGGAGCGCACTCATCGAATGCCATCGCAATCGTGGAACCAAGGTTTGACTGGATCTGCATGCTCTCCTCCGGTCCCATGAAGATCTTATGACCATCGATATGGGAGTTGAAGTAGACGCCCTCTTCCTTGATCTTCCTGAGTCCGGCGAGGGAAAACACCTGAAATCCGCCGGAATCGGTGAGGATCGGACGGTCCCAGTTCATAAACCTGTGGAGACCGCCGAGCTCCTTGATCAGCTTGTCGCCGGTCCGGACATGAAGATGGTAGGTGTTGGAAAGCTCCACCTGTGTCCCGATCCCGCGAAGGTCATCGGTGGACACAGCGCCCTTGATCGCGGCGACAGTTCCTACATTCATGAATACCGGCGTGTGGATCGTGCCGTGGACTGTCTCTACGTCAGCCCGTTTGGCACGTCCGTCTTTTGCCAGAATCTTATATTTCATATTTCTCTTGCCTTATCGTTATTTTCGAAACGACGTTCTTCCGGTTATTTTCCGGATTTCTTCGCTTCCTTTGCTGCCTTCTCAGCATCCTTCTTTGCCTGTTTTTCAACCGCATCCTTCTTCTGCTTCTTTGTGGTCATTACATACCACATAGCGCCTGTCAGGCATACGGAAGAGTAGGTACCACAGATGATACCTGCCATTAACGGGAGTGCGAACTCACGGATGGAGGATACGCCCATGATGAACAGGACAAATACCATGACAAAGGTCGTCAAGGATGTATTGATGCTTCGTGTGAAGGTCTGGGTGATACTTGTATTTACAATATCAACAGTGGATGCCTTCGGTCCCATGAGATTGATGTTCTCACGGATACGGTCGAAGATAACGATCGTCGCGTTGATAGAGTATCCGACGATAGTAAGCAGGCAGGCGATCGCTGTGGAACCAACGGACCACTTTGCGAGGGCATAGCATGCAACTACAACCAATACGTCATGGACAAGGGCTAAAACAGCACTTGCAGCGAAACGGATATCCTTGAATCGTACCCAGATATAGAGAAGCATAAATACGGTAGCGATCGCTGTAGCCATAACCGCGTCGCGCTTCATCTCAGCACTTACCGCACCGGAGATGCTCTCTGCGGTGATCTTGGACTCGTCAACGCCGAAGTTCTCAACAAGTGCCTCGTCTAATGCCTGACGCTCTTCCACGCTTAAGGTTCTTGTCTTGATGATCACCTCGTTTGTTCCCGCAACCTTCTGTGTCTGCGTATCCGCACTGTTAGTGATGGATTCGACTACCGGAACGACCTCGCTTGAGATTCTCTCCAGAGACATATCCTCATTGAAGGTCACGCTTGTGGAGGTACCGCCCTGGAAGTCAAGGGAGTAATTGAACGCGTTTCCGATGGAGGACTTGTTCATTACCATTCCCGCAACACCTGCGAGGATCATGACAGCTGAGATGATAAAGCAGATATTTCTCTTTCCGAGGAAGTTGATCGCCTTCTTCTCTTTTCTGATGCCGTAGAACTTCTGATCCTGGAAGCCAAGGTTATACAGGGTGTTCAGTGTGAACTTTGTAACGAAAAGTGCTGTGAACATGGAAAGAACGATACCAAGGGCAAGTGTTGTAGCGAAGCCCTTAACTGTACCGGAGCCTCTCCAGTAAAGAACAGCCGCTGCGATCAGTGTTGTCACGTTACCATCGACGATGGCGGATAACGCTTTCGCAAAACCTGTCTTGATCGCGGAATGAACGGTCTTTCCGAGACCGATCTCCTCCTTGATACGGGTGAAGATGATGACGTTCGCATCAACCGCCATACCGATGGAAAGGATGATACCGGCAATACCCGGAAGTGTTAATGTAACCTCAAAGGCCGCGAGCAGGATCAGCATCAGTGCCACATAGAGGCAGAGTGCAAGAGATGCCGCAAGACCCGGGACGAGGTAAACTGCGATCATGAATACGCATACGATTCCGAAACCGATCGCGCCGGCCTTTAAGCTTGTCGTGATCGCTTCCTGACCGAGCTTCGCGCCTACCACGTTGGAACGGAGTTCCTCCAGTTCCAGGGAAAGGGAACCGATACGGATCGTGGACGCAAGATTCTCAGCCTCTTCATAGGAAGTCATGCCAGAGATGGAGGCCTGTCCGCCTGTGATCGCCTGCTGTACGGTCGGGTTGGAGTACATCACGTTATCGTAAACGATCGCGATCTTCTTGCCGACGTTCGCTGCTGTCACATCTGCGAATTTCTTAGTACCTTCATCCGTAAATGTAAGCGCTACTTCATAGTTATTGTTTCCTGTCTGCTGGTCTTTATAGATCACAGCTTTCGCAGAAGCTACATCGGTTCCTTCCAGTACAACATTCCAGTTCTCATCATAGAACTGTAAGGATCCCGGCTTACCGAGCTCTTCCAGGATCTTGTTCGCGTCTGTGACACCCGGAATATCAACATTGATACGGTTTCCGCCTTCCTGATAAACCTCCGCCTCAGAGCTGTAGTTCTGTACTCTCTGCTGCAGCTTGTACTGGGTATCGGACATATCCTCGGCGCTCGGATTCTCTTCCTTCGCCTGGTAGGTAATGCTGACGCCGCCTGCCAGATCCAGACCGAGCTTGATTCCGCCATTCTGGGAAGTTACTCCGTTCTCATCGGTGACCAGCTTACTCTTCTGAAGAGTATCATAGCCGAAAAATCCGAAGATACCGAGCACAACGAGCAGTCCCAGGAGGCCGAGCAGTCCCTTTCCTTTGTTGCTCTTCATGATAAAATCTCCTTCTTGATATGATTTCGAGGTTCAAAAGGCTTTTTGTCCCTCTTGATTCCGGAGTCCGCCGTAATCACCGCCTCCGTCATCCTTACAATAACAATCCGGGGTTTTCTTCCCCTGACCGCTATGATCGATTTAGTTGTTTTCCTCGTCCTCCGCTAAAGCAGCACGGATCATAATCGCGCACTCGATACGTTTTTTCTGCATCTCACAGCCGATATCGTAGGCATCCGTAATGCTGCCGTGGAAGTTGAAGGAATTTGCCGCGCAGCCGCCGCTGCAGTAGAATCTCGCAAAGCAGTTTTTGCATTTTTCTTTCGCGTATACGTTGCAGAGCTTGAATTCATCGCGCACCTTCGTGTTGACCACGCCGGTATCCACGTTTCCAAGCAGGAACTCTTCATTTCCAACGAACTGGTGGCACGGATATAAGTCTCCCCAAGGAGTTACTGCAAGATACTCGGTTCCTGAACCGCAGCCGGACAGACGTTTCGCAACACACGGTCCCTGACTTAAATCAAGCATGAAGTGGAAGAATTTGAATCCTCTTCCCTCTTTCTGACGCTTTACAAACTCTTTTGCGAGTCTGTCATACTCATCCATGATCTGCGGAAGGTCTTCCTCACGGATGGAGTACGGCTCTTCCGGAGCTGCAACTACCGGCTCCATGGAAAGCTTCTCAAAGCCGAGGTCCGCATAGTGGAGGACATCGTTTCCGAAATCCAGGTTGTTTCTTGTGAAGGTTCCGCGGACGAAATAATCCTTCTCGCCGCGTGATTTCGCGAATTTCTGGAATTTCGGAACAATAAGTTCGTAGCTTCCCTTACCATTTCTGAACGGACGCATCCGGTCATTGACCTCCGGACGTCCGTCAAGGCTTAAGACCACGTTGCTCATTTCTTTATTGCAGAACTCCATGATCTCATCGTTTAAGAGTACGCCGTTTGTTGTCAGCGTGAAACGGAATTTCTTATTGTGCTCCTTCTCCTGGGAACGTCCGTATTCCACAAGCTGTTTTACCACGTTCCAGTTCATAAGCGGCTCGCCGCCGAAGAAATCAACCTCAAGGTTGATGCGGTTTCCGGAGTTTGCGATCAGGAAATCCAGTGCCTTCTTTCCGACCTCAAAGCTCATGAGGGCGCGGCGTCCATGGTACTCGCCTTCCTCTGCGAAGCAGTACTTGCAGGCAAGGTTGCAGTCATGGGCAATATGAAGGCAGAGGGCCTTCACGACCGTCTGGCGTTTTTTGAAATCGATCACATAATCTTTGTAAATATCCGCAGCGAACAGCTCCTCCGCGTCGATGAGCTCCTGAATATCGGAGAGGGCATCCTCAATATCTTCTGCAGAGTACTTACAGACCAGTGCTTCTCTCACTGCTTTTTTCTGGTCATCTGTGAGAGGCATCGGTTTTTCCATATCCGGGACGATCTTCGCGAGAACCTCCACGGCATCGTAGAGCAGCGCATCCACGGAATGAACCGATCCACTGTTTACGTCCAAAACAATATGGTATCCATTATTTATATACTGATGTATCAAAGCTAACTTTCTCCTACTGTCTTAATTTTCAGGTGACTGTTCCGTCTCTTCCCGGTTACAGTCACGATCTGGTGGTCTCCTGGCTTCTTTCTTACCTGCCCTTTACGGTCTGTCAGTGGCGGCTTTCCCGGCATCGCTGTCCGGGAAACCCGTCACCGGCAGATTCTTTGATCAGACAAGAAATAGCCCCTACAATCATACGACCGTAGGGGTCTCTTTAAAAACTTCCGTTTATTCGAAGCCCCGCATTAGCGGTTGCTGTTTTCACAGCTCTGGTTTCCTACTGTGCAGGATGTCTTGCATGCAGACTGGCAGGATGTCTGGCATTCGCCGCAGCCGCCCTTCTTCATGCTGTTCTTTAAAGTGTTGGAACTTAAAGTTTTTACATGCTTCATGGTATCATTTCCTCCTGTTCTCTTATCGTGGGCATAATACCCCGAATTTAAATGAAATTATACCATACGATTTTCTATTATGCAACGGATTTTATTGCCGTGATGCAGGAAAATCCGGTACAGATATCCACTTTTTATCCGCATAACATGCCGCAGGCAGCTTCCTGATCGTGTCCGGCAGCCACAAGGGAAAAATATCCGGGTGCTTTTTTCAGCCAAATCGGCTCATCAGTTACAAGATCAGCCGCGCGATGCATATGCATGGCCTTTCCTCACATATCCTGTATAAAGTAAACGCCCACACCATGATGTCCTCTCAGAATCTTTCTGTTCCCGATTTTATGAGTTCCGGAAAGACTCCCGGAGTACATCCTTCAAGAAAGGAGCTTTCTCATGCAGACAAACCCGGTATGGCGCATGGTACGCGCCCTGATCGTAACTTATATCCTCTCCGGCATTCTTCTGGTGGTGCTTTCCTTCGCCCTCTTTAAGTTCCGTCTCCCGGAAAACCAGGTAAACGTCGCCGTCTGTGCCGTCTACGTCATTTCCTGCTTCTTCGGCGGCATCCTCGCAGGAAAAACAATGAGGACCAGGCGCTTTTTCTGGGGCCTGGTCCTCGGAACTCTCTATTTTCTGTTTTTATATCTCATGTCCCTCGCCCAGAAGGACGGTGTCACGGAAGACACGAAAAGGCTTCTCTCTGTCCTCGCCATGTGCACGCTGAGTGGAATGGCGGGCGGGATGGTAAGCTAACGGTCTCCCACCTTCGTGAGGAGATAAACAACGAGCGCCAGAATCCCCATCACAACGAAGATTCCAAGCATTCCCTTCCACATGATTCCTAAAGCAAGCATTGTATTTGCATTCATAGTCCAGACCTCCTACATAAAGAATCCAAGGACGATTCCGCCGGCAACCGCCGATGCGACCTGTCCGGAAACATTTGCTCCGATGGCATGCATCAGAAGATGGTTCGTCTTGTCCTCCGCGATTCCCATCTTCTCAATGACACGGGCAGACATCGGGAATGCGGAGATTCCTGCTGCTCCCACCATCGGGTTCACTTTGTTCTTGCTGAACAGATTTAAGAATTTTGCAAACATGACGCCGCCGATGGAGTCAAAAATAAAAGCGAAAAGTCCAAGTCCCATGATCATCAGTGTCTGTAAGCTTACGAACTGATCCGCTTTCATGGAGAAGGAGATCGTGATTCCGAGAACAAGTGTGATCAGGTTCGCGAGTGTCGTCTGTGCTGTTTCGGAAAGGCTGTTTAAGCAGCCGCATTCACGGATCAGATTTCCAAACATCAGGAATCCAACAAGAGCGACCGATGCCGGAGCGACAAGTCCTGCGACAAATGTTACAATGATCGGAAAAGCGATTCTTGTGAACCGGCTTACTTTTCCCGGCTCATACGGCATGCGGATCATACGTTCTTTCTTTGTCGTAACCGCTTTGATCGCCATCGGCTGGATGATCGGCACAAGTGCCATATAGGAATATGCCGCCACCGCGATCGCTCCGATGTAGTTTGACTTTAACACCTGAGATACCAAGATCGAAGTCGGACCATCTGCCGCTCCGATGATTCCGATAGAGGCAGCGTCCTTGATGTCAAAGCCGAGAAGTGATGCCATAAAGATCGTAAAAAAGATGCCGAACTGGGACGCTGCACCAAAGAGGAACATCTTCGGGTTCGAAAGCAGCGGTCCAAAGTCGATCATAGCTCCGATACCGATAAAGAGCAGCAGAGGGAAAGCCTCCGATGCCTCAATGCCGGATTCAAAGAGCCACTGGATGATTCCGTGAGTCTCACCGGCACCCTCCATAAACTGGTTTAATACACCGCTGGCCGGGAGATTCACAAGGATCGCACCGAAGCCCATCGGCAGAAGAAGGGCCGGCTCATAATTTTTCTCAATTGCCAGGTAGATCAGTAAAAGCCCTACCACATACATGACGACCTGCTGCCAGGTGATCGATAGTAATCCACTCCATAAAAAGTCCATAAAAACTCCTCCTTGAAAATAGTATGCGCAGGTTTTTCTCTTTCCCTGCCAATGGATTCCATGAAATTTTACAGACCGTCTTTTTTTGCCGCCATATCGGATCGCTCTCGGATCCTCAGAGCAACAAAAAAAGACTTTCTGCAGAAATTTCTCTCTGCAAAAAGTCTCGTTACCATTTTACCGGTATGCACCACCAGACGTTTCCGCCGCGATTGTTGACAGTGCATTTCAACTACTCCCCTTTTGGATAGTTTCATATTAATTGGTTTGAAAAAAATTGTCAAGACCGAAAGCTGTACATTTTTCGCTAATTTTGTCGCGGTTCAGTAACTTCACCGTTCGGGTTTGCTCTCCTGCTCACTTTCTTCACTCTTCTGCGGCGCATCCAGAATATACAGATGCACCTTGTCAATCCGGTTTCTCTCCACCGTATCCACCACAAACCGGAGATTTCCGCTTGTGACTTCCTCCCCCGCCTGCGGGAGATGGTCTAAAAGGCCGATAATATAGCCGCCGACGGAGTCGTAATCTTCTGACTTGAGATCCAGACCAAGCTGGTCGTCGAGATCATCAAGTTTCATGGCACCCTCGATCACATATTCCTTCGGATTGATCTTCCTGATGCTGTCTTCCTCATCCGCATCGTACTCGTCGCGGATCTCTCCGACGATCTCCTCAAGCATATCCTCCAATGTGATAAGCCCGGCCGTCGCGCCATACTCATCAAGAACGATGGCAACGCTGTTCATGGTCTTGCGGAGTTCCACCATAAGCTCCGTCGTCTTTTTAAACTCGTAGGTGTAATACGGCTCACGCAGGTAATCCCGCAGCTTAAATTCCTTGTCTTTCGGGATCAGGAACAGGTCCTTGATATTCACGATGCCAATGACATTGTCCGTCGTCTCCTCATAGACCGGATATCTCGTATACTTCTCCTGTCGGAAAATATCCATGATCTCCTGATAGCTGGCATTCACATCGAGGAATGTCATATCGATACGCGGAACCATAATATCCTTCGCGACAGAATCCCCAAAATCGAACACGTTGTAGATCATCTTCTTCTCGTCGGACTCGATCACACCCTCTTCGTGGCTGACCTCCACGATCGTGCGGAGCTCATCCTCTGTGATCGCGTCCTGTTTCTTGTTCGGATCCACATGGATCATCTTTAAAACGCCCTTGGAGAGGACATCGACGACCACGATCAGTGGGGTCAGGACCTGCATGATCAAATAGATCGGTTTCGCGAACTTGAGTGACAGGGTCTCGGAATAGATCGTCGCGGAAGTCTTCGGTGTGATCTCACCAAAGATCAGGACTAACAGCGTCAAAACACCGGTTCCGATACCGACATATTTATTTCCAAGCACGTCTGTGACCAGCACAGTCATCAGAGAAGACGCTGAAATATTGACAATATTGTTTCCTATTAAAATTGCGCTGAGCATTTTGGGCTGATTGCTTAAGATCTTCTCCAGCACAACGGCATGGCTGAGTCCCGCCTCCGCGAGATTCCGCACACGGATCTTATTTACCGTCATCATTGCCGTCTCCGCCGATGAGAAAAACGCGGATAACGCCAGAAGTCCAATTACGATCAGTCCCTGCAGGGCTTGCCCTGAATCCAAAAAAATCAACTCCTAAATCTTTATAAATTTGACGCCGCCCGGTTTCTTCCGGGGCTTCGTCCATGTTTTGTCTCCCCGCACGCTCCGCTCTGTGTCCGGACCGGTCGAAGATTTACGAATGATTGTACAATACTCTATATGCCGTGTCAATGGTTTCGGGGCGTTTCCGCGGCGTTTTTTTAATGGCAGTTACAGTACACGGGCACTCCATGCCCGCGCACTGTAACTGGATTTTGCCGATGCTTCGCATTCCGAATCGGCAAAATCCGCGGTCATAACGGTATCATACGGAATTTTCAGTTCAGAAAATTCCTACCCATGAAAAGTAACTAATGGCACCGTTCCGTTCGTTCAGGCCTGTGATCTGCTGCGGTCAGTGCGACAGAGCTTAATCGTCCTCATTCTTCTCGATCAGACGCATCCCCGCTGTCTCCGTCACCGGCAGAGAGAAGACGATCGCCCCCGCCTTGCTTCCGATCCCGGCTTCCTTCATGATGCTCTGCATGATGCCGTTTTTATCCTTTGTCTTTGTGACCATAAAGATCATCTCTTTCTCCTGAGCAAGGGAAACGCCTAAAAACTTTTCCGCCTTCTCCATTCCCGTTCCCTTCGCATGGATCACGGTTCCGCCGGTAGCGTTGGCCTTTCGCGCCGCGTCCATGATCACATCCGTATAGCCCTGATTTGCGATCACTACAAGAAGCTCGTAGTCTGTTCCTTTCAAGCTGCTTTCCTCCTCTTTCTCAAATCCACGGTCCTCGGTCAAAAAGCGAAGCTGCCGCTTTCCGCCGATGCTGCTCAGGGGAGTCACAAAGGCGATCCCCGTTCCCGGAATATCGATCTTGATCTCCTGTTCCAGGCCCTTTTTTACCTTTTTCCATTCCGCCGCCGTCACTACTGCAAACTGGACGGCCTTTTCCGATGCCTCTAACCCGAAGGCGTCCAGCACCTCCGACGCCGCGGTTCCCCTGCCTAACGTCAGGAATGTGACGGAAATCCCATATTCTTTATAGAAGGCGAGGAATCTCCGGCTCTGGTTCCGGTCACTGATCGTCGCCATCAAGTATAATTCGCTCATAAAACCTCCTACAATTCAATAATCGCGTCATCATCCAGCAGCTCAAACGCCGCGTATGCCTCGGACTGTCCATGAGCCGCGGACATTCCTTCCTGCGCTCCGCGCTTCGCTCTTATTCTCGAAGCCAGCCCCATGACCTGGATCGTGATAAGCGGTGTCATGGCAACCATCGCGACCACACCGAAGGCATCTGTGACGATGTTTCCTCCAAGAGCGGAGCAGGCTCCCTGTGCCATCGGAAGCAGAAACGCTGCCGTCATCGGTCCCGATGCCACGCCGCCGGAGTCGAAGGCGATTGCTGTATAGATCTTCGGCACAAAAAACGAGATTCCCAACGCGATCGCGTATCCCGGAATGAGAAACCACAGGATCGAGATCCCTGTGAGTACCCGCACCATCGCAAGTCCGAGAGAAACCGCAACACCCAGGGAAAGTCCCATTCCCATGGCCTTCGAGGAGATCGCTCCGTCCGTGATCTCCTCAACCTGTTTATTGAGAACGTACACGGCCGGCTCTGCCTTTACGATGAAGTATCCCATGATCATTGCGATGGGAACAAGGAACAGCGGGTGGGCAGACTTCGCAAGCACCTGTCCGAGATAATTTCCCGCCGGCATAAAGCCCACGTTCACTCCCGTCAGGAACAGTACCAGCCCCGCATATGTATAGACGAGACCGATCGCGATCTTCTTTAATTTTCTTGTTGTTAATTTTAACATGAAAATCTGGAAAATCATGAAAAATAAGATAATAGGCAGTAAGGAGACCGCGATCTCCTTCATGTAGGCTGGAAGTTCCCTCGCAAAGAGCAGGAACAGTTCTTTTGAATCACCGATCTCCGGGATCACCGGCGGTGTGTAGGCGCTGCTGTCCGCCTTGAAGATCATACTTAAGATCATGACTGCGAGGATCGGTCCGATGGAGCAGAGCGCCACAAGGCCAAAGCTGTCGTCCGCCGCGTGACGGTCGCTTCGCGTTGCAGAAATTCCGACACCGAGAGCCATGATAAACGGCACGGTCATCGGTCCCGTCGTAACGCCGCCGGAGTCAAAGGCCACACTTAAAAAATCCTTCGGCACGAACATCGCCAGTACAAACACCACGCCGTAAAAGACAAGCAGCAACGGCGGAAGTGCCACGGAGAACAGCATTCGCAGCAGTGCCACAACAAGAAATGCGCCGACTCCGCATGCTACGGACAAGATCAGCATCATGTTCGGCACAGCCGGAACCTGATTCGCCAGAACCTGAAGATCCGGCTCCGAGATCGTAATGATGAAGCCTAAGAGAAAGGACAGCCCGATCACCACCGGAAGCTTCCGGCTCTTCGTCAGGCACGTTCCCACTCGCTCGCCCATCGGTGACATGGCAAGCTCTGCGCCAAGTGTAAAAAGCATCATTCCCGCAAGCAAAAGGACTGCTCCCAAAAGGAAACAGAGCAGGATGCTGGAGGAGATGGGCGCGATCACAAAGCAGAGCACCAGCACGATCGCGATGATCGGCAGTACCGCCTGCAGCGCCTCATTCCACTTCTCCCGCAGTTTTTTTGTCATTCCCAATATTCCACTCTCCTGTCTTTTTGAGGCAGACATTCCCATTCTCTCAAAATCCGCCCTGTTACTTGGTTTCTTTCCACATTCGTGTTCTCTCCGCCAGGTATTTCACGAACAGGGGATGCCGTTACAGGATATGCGGGCTTTCAGCGCCACGATCCTGTAACCGGCGAATTATGTTTAGTATAACATGGGAATTGTGAGAAAAGTATGTTTTGAGAGGTTAAGATTCCGCTAAAAAAAGGCGGGTTTGTTCAGATAATTTACTACGAGCAGCGGATCGCATTCCGCTGCTCGTAACAGTTTCTTCTTTTATTGGAATATTGTTTTAAAAACCGGCTGCATGGACGAGATCCATGTATTCTCTGCCGCATTATAATACTTTGTATCTGCATTTACCGCAAACGGAATTCCTGCATCACTCAATGCTTTCGTCATAAATCCTGCAAATACTGTCTGCTCTTCTACATTGTATGTATTTCCTTTATTATAGTTTCCCGGCATCCAGGCTCCGACCCATGTCGGAATCCCCGTCTGCTGCTGCCATGCAAGCGCCGTCTGGATCTTATCTGTAATCAGCTTTTTCTCAGCATCCGTTCCCGTAGTCCACAGCTTCTTTTCGTTTATCTTATCCGGCCCGGATGCATAAAAATGCCATTCTGCCATAAGGTATCCATTGTGTGCACTTGGAATTTTCAGCTCTGACAAATTTCCTCCACTTATTGTCCGGAAGAAAGAAGATCATCAATCTGTTTCCAAATGCTATTGATCTCTTTCAGCATTTCCAGACGTTTTTCCTTTTCTTTTTCTGCTTCTTTTAATTTTAAGATTGCTGTATCAAAATCTTTGTTCTCGGCAGCCGCCTTCGCTTCTGCGCGAAGATTCTTTACCTGGGAATCCCCGTTTTCCTCACGGATCGTTTTGATTTTCCCACGAAGTGTTTTTGCCTCTTTCCACACACTCTTATCAACCGGAAGCTCTCCTGTCTCCTTTTTGTTCTGATGAATATTTTTGAAATGTTCCATGAAATCTTTATTGGATTCCCTGAGAGCATCCATCTGCTCCTCCATCACTTTCATCTCAGTACGGATCGGTTCCGCTTCCGCCCTATATTCTTTTCTTGTCTCAGCCGCAAACGCAGAGAAGGACATGATTGCAGTAAGCGATAACGCCGCGCATAAAATTTTTAAACCTTTCTTCATCTTGTTACCTCCATCATTAGATTATTTTATATGTTTATCATACCGTTATCCCTGTGTGCATTACCAGTTCATCTGTGTGGCAAGAATGCGGCAATCATTTACGGTTTTAAACTTTCATGTTAATATGAAAACATAAATACAAACGAGGTAATTTATCATGTCAAAACTAATCTATGTAGTAGATGATGAGTCAAATATCCGTACAATGATGCAGCTATTTCTTGAAAATGAAGGCTTTACAGTAGAGACGTTTAAAGATGGTCAGGAAGCCTGTCAGGCCTTTTCCGCAAAAGAACCCAATATGCTGATCCTCGACATCATGATGCCCGGAATCGATGGTCTCAGTCTATGTACCTATTTCCGTCGTCAAAGCCACGTTCCCATTATTTTTGTATCTGCCAAAGATACGCCGCTCGACCGTGTTATGGGAATCACTCTCGGAAGCGATGACTATATTACAAAGCCCTTTCTTCCATTAGAGTTCGTTGCGCGGGTAAAAGCATTATTCCGCCGGTCTGATCCGCACTTTTACGATGCCGGCATGACCGATCCTGTCACTCGGTTTATATGTGGAAATCTGGTCCTTTTTCCTGTCAGCCACAGAGTCACAATTCAGGAACGTGATCTCAATGTAACTCCGACAGAATTTGATTTTCTGCTGTATATGATACAACGGGCAGATAATGCTGTTTCTAAAAAAGAATTAGCCGAACAGATCTGGCATTTTCAAGGTCCTAATCCTGAAGCAGATATGCCGGAGGATTTTATTAAACGGCTTCGAAAAAAACTACTATCTTTCGGTTCTACTGCCTTGATCGAGACGGTATGGGGCTTTGGTTATCGGATGAGCGAACGAAAGCCAGAAGGGATCGAATCAATATGATTGGAAAGAGTATCCAAACACGTTTATTTTCTGCAGTTTTTCTCGTGATTTTTATGATGACTTTCGGAGTCGGAATCACCTTTTTCCTTTCTTCTCGTTGGTATGTACAGTACACTGCCAGGAAAGAAACAGAGCATCTGATCAGAATGGTTCAATCGGAGTCGGATCGTTTGAGCACTGACCCGGCTTACACTTCCTCAGATTCTAAGGAAAATACGCGCGAATCTTCAAAAGCTTTGCTTCGTTCTGTCCGGCGGCAGCTCAGAGATCAGCCTTATAATGGTATATTTTTGATTTTTAATTCCAAGCAAAAACTTGTCTTCCCTCAATCCAGTAATGACCAGAATATTTATCCGATATCTGCCTTAGAGGAACAGTGCCGACAGATGATCCAGTCAGGTGAACTGATTTCGGGAAAACCGTCCCGGATTTTACTTTCTGAAGACTTCTGGTACATCAGTATGTATGTGTTTCCGTCCAGTACACCTGTACGGGCAAAGTATTTTGTTTCTGTTGTCCAAATTCCGGATTCATCTGTTTTCTGGAATTATGCATGGAAATTGTATATTGCGATTTTAATCGCTTCTGTGTTTTTATCATCTTTTTTAGTATGGGGAATCGCTAGAACCATCTCTGTCCCGATCCAGCATCTTTGTCTTCAGATCCAGAGGATCAATGGAGAAACAGACGCACAGATCCAGGATTCCTATTCTTTAAATGAACTGGAATCTTTAAAACGCTCCTATAACCAGATGGAAGAAATGATCCGAAGATCTGAGGAAGAAAAAAGACAGTTTTTTCAAAACGCTTCCCATGATCTGAAAACGCCGCTTGCGTCTATAACCGGGTATTCCCAGGGGATCGTTTCCAATGTCATAAAGGATCATCAGAAAGCTGCCAGTATCATTCTTTCTGAAAGTCTGCGCATGACTGACCTTGTAGAAAGCATTCTTTCTCTCTCAAAAATGGACAGTCACACATTTGACCTTCATCCGACAGATCTGGAAGTAATGGAGTTTCTTGATGAGTGCGTGGATATCATGAGTACGATCCGAAAGGACTGCGTGATACATCTTGAAGCCGCACGTCCACTAATGATCCACACGGATCCGGAATTGTTGAAGCGGGTGATACAAAATATTCTTTCAAACTGTCTGCGATATGCCGAGCACGAAATTCTGATCCGTATGAGTACAGATGGTAACTCGCTGATCCTTCTGATACAGGATGATGGTCCGGGATTCCTGGAGAAAGATCTCCCTCATATTTTTGAACGTTTTTATAAGGGTAATGGTGGAAAAAATGGAATTGGTCTTTCGATTGTATGGACCGGCATCCACTATCTTGGCGGATCCATTACCGCCGGAAACCGCGCTGTACCGGAACACGGGGCTTATTATCAGCTTTTATTGCCCCTGTCTTTTTAACCGAATCAAGTAAGTCCTAGCTTCAATTGCGAAAAGCAATAAGCAGTGGGTGGGGACTTGCTTGTATCAGGAGGAGTGCAAGCTCCTTCTGATAAACTGCGGAGCAGTTATTCGGTTATGAGCAAGTAGCGAAGCGGATTGCGAATATCCGCTTGACAGTTGCCAATCTCTCGTTCAAACACAGACTTTAACTCGGTACCCACGCGGATGCGCAAAAAGACCGGTATATCAAATTTCTTCTTGATACACCGGTCTTTATATTGCTATTCGGACTTTTTACCCGTTAATGGATAATTTTTTATCATTTCTGCTGCTTTTACAGATTTCTCTCAACCAGATTCTTTAAGGTTCCCTCGAACGGTTTGAACGGGATCTCCTTATCGTAATTTAAGAAATCTTTCACGTATCCAAGTGCTGCTGCAACACCGTAGATCATGCCGCGCTCATCCACATCGAATTCCGGTGTGTGATGGTTTGCACCGGTTCCGGCCTCCTCGCTCTGGATACCTGTGAAGGTGATGATACCCGGCCAGAGCTTTAAGCATGCCTGCATGCTCTCAGATGCCATCCACGGCTGTGCAACCGTAACAGCATCCTCACCGATATATTTTCTTACTGCGTTCTTCGCGATCTCGCTGCAGACTGCGTTGTTCTGGCACTCGAACAGCGGATCCGGCATATGAAGAATTTCATATGTACACTGGCAGAGCTCGCACTCTTTCTCAACTACATCCATCAGCTGTTTTACAAACGGAGCGCCTGCACCGTCAACATTGAAGGTACGGATCGTACCGCCGAAGGTCAGCTCGTCCGGAATAATGTTGCGGACGGTTCCGCAGTTTACGAAACCAACGGAGCAGGTCAGGATATCCGTCGGAGCCACATATTTCATGCGGATCATATTGATATGGTTATAGATATTGTTGAAGCAGTCTAAAACACTGTGGGCAAGATCCGGACGGGATCCGTGACCGGCCTGGCCATGAAGCTTGATGATAAATCCGTATGCACCGGAGAATACCGCGCCCGGCTCCGCGGAGATCGTTCCTGTCGGAACATCCCATTTTACATGTGTTGCCATACAGGTATCGATCTTTAATTTCATTGTCTCAACGGCATACGGAAGTAAATTTCTGATATTTCCGCCAGCTTCCTCGCCGCGCTCAAAGAGGAGGACGATATTGCCGTTTAAGTCTTCCTTATTCTCGTTTAAGATCTTTGCCTCGGCGAGAAGCATCGCTGTGTGGGCGTCATGTCCGCAGGCGTGGGAGATTCCATCGTTCTTGGAGATGCAGACCTTTTCCTTTGTGAGGTTTGTCTTGCTCTCCTTGATCGGAAGCGCGTCCATATCGGCACGGAGAAGAACTGTTTTTCCCGGTTTTCCGCCGTGGATCTGTCCGATAATACCACCTTCCGGAACGACTACATACTCGATTCCCAGCGCATCGAGCTCAGAGGCAATATATTTTACTGTCTCATACTCCACACCGCTGTTTTCCGGATACTCGTGCATATGTCTTCTGATCCTTACCATGTAGTCAAAATTTTTCTTAGCCTCGTTTAAAATATCCATGTTTTCTCCATTCTGGCGGAAAGCTATTTCCACTCTGTTTCCAGTAAGATGTAAGATCCGTCGTTTCTGTTTGAGATTTACAATAACTGTTTCGTTTTTCCACAGTTACGTCTGCGCATGTCTGTTCCCAGACAGCTCTATATTAGCACGCGCAGGGAACTTATTCCAGCCCCCTGCGCAGCTTATTTTTTATAAAATATTTACCGAAAAACTCTGGCTTCACCCAATCTTCCGGATCATACTGCATTCGTGAATGCATTCTGCAATATATTATTTAACAACCACGCGGCGGAAGTTCTTCTTACCACGCTTTACAACGATTCCTTCACCGGAAAGCTGCTCTTTCGTGTATACAGCCTTAATGTCCTTCACGATCTCACCATCTACGGAAACGCCGCCCTGCTCTACGTTTCTTCTCGCCTCAGAACGTGATGCGCAGAGGCCGGATTTCTGTACGATGGAAAGGAGGTCGATCGAACCATCAGAAAGATCCGCGTCGGAAAGCTCTGCTGTCGGCATCTCTGCCGCAGCGCCGCCTGCGAATAATGCACGTGCGCTCTCCTGTGCTTTCTTTGCTTCCTCCTCGCCGTGAACAAGGCTTGTGAGCTCGTATGCGAGGATCTCCTTCGCCTGATTTAACTGGCTGCCTTCCCATTTGTCCATCTCATCGATCTGCTCAAGCGGAAGGAATGTGAGCATCCGCAGGCACTTTAATACGTCTGCGTCGCCGACGTTTCTCCAGTACTGGTAGAACTCAAACGGAGTCGTCTTATTCGGATCCAGCCATACAGCGCCGGACTGGGTCTTACCCATCTTCTTGCCCTCAGAGTTTAAGAGCAGTGTGATCGTCATTGCATGAGCGTCTTTTCCGAGTTTTCTTCTGATAAGCTCTGTACCGCCGAGCATGTTGCTCCACTGGTCATCGCCGCCGAACTGCATATTACAGCCGTATCTCTGGAACAGCTCGTAGAAGTCGTAGCTCTGCATCAGCATGTAGTTGAACTCTAAGAAGCTTAAGCCCTTCTCCATTCTCTGCTTATAGCACTCCGCGCGGAGCATGTTGTTGACGGAGAAGTGCGGTCCGATCTCTCTTAAGAAATCGATGTAGTTTAAGTTCATAAGCCACTCAGCATTGTTTACCATCATGGCTTTTCCCTCGGAGAAGTCGATGAAACGGCTCATCTGCTTTTTAAAGCAGTCGCAGTTGTGCTGGATCGTCTCAACCGTCATCATGGTTCTCATATCGGTACGTCCGGACGGATCGCCGACCATGCCTGTGCCGCCGCCGATCAGCGCGATCGGCTTGTTTCCTGCCATCTGTAAACGTTTCATTAAGCAGAGTGCCATGAAATGTCCAACATGAAGGCTGTCCGCGGTCGGGTCAAAGCCGATGTAGAATACGGCCCTTCCCTCGTTTACCATTTTACGGATCTCTTCTTCGTTTGTGACCTGCGCGATCAGTCCGCGGGCCTGTAACTCTTCGTAAACTCCCATTTTTGTTTACTCCTTTTCTGTAATTTTCTGCGGATATTCGTTTCTTCCGCCTGTGTTGGTCTCTATATGAAGACCTGCTATCCGGACGAAGCGCTCTTTCTCCTGCTGCCTGACTCTTTCAGTCTCTGTCCACCCCGCCAATTCCGGCACTGAACATTCTCCTTACAGGTACAAAAAAGCCCCGTCCCTTGTTTCCCAAAAGGACGAGGCATACGCTCGTGTTACCACCTGATGTTCCCGAAACGCTCGCACGCTCCGGCTCATGGAGTCCTCATCATAAAAGACCCCGGCATTTCTAACGGGTGCCAGTTCCGTCACAGCCTACTCGCGTTCCGCCGGAATATCCGGTCTCCTCTTTCGGTGTGCAGCTCCGGGATGTATTCAGAAAAAGAAGTCCGCGCGCCTCTCATCCACCGGCAGCTTTCTGTGCGGAGCAGGTCATTTCCCTACTTGTTCCCTTCATCGCTTTTCCATTATATACCGCATGCTTTAACGCGGCTATATGGGTCATTATATGGAGATTCCAAAGCTTTGTCAAGAGCGGAAGCCCTGAAATTCGTTAACTTCATATCCTTTCCTGCAATTTCCCCCTGATTTTTCTGGACAAATAACAAGAATGTGATAGAATAGAAAAAATGCCTGAAACCGGGAACGTCCGGCGCAGGCGCAAGTACTGAAAAACCAATTGTTCTCAAGGAGGTCCCGTATGGAAAGCCATAAGATCATTCAGGTGGACGAAAAGGTTCCCTTTAACCTTCTGATCCCCCTGAGCATCCAGCACATGTTCGCCATGTTCGGCGCATCTGTTCTCGTTCCGTTCTTATTCGGAATTAATCCAGCCATCGTTCTTTTCATGAACGGTGTCGGCACCCTCATGTTTATCTTTATCACAAAGGGAAAAGCTCCCGCCTATCTCGGTTCCAGCTTCGCGTTTCTCGCTCCTGCCGGTATCGTGATCGCAAAGTTCGGATATGAATATGCCCTCGGCGGATTCGTTGCCGTCGGTTTCGTCGGATGTATCCTCGCATTCATCATTTACAAGATCGGTTATAAATGGATCGACATCGTTCTTCCACCGGCTGCCATGGGTCCGGTCGTAGCCCTGATCGGTCTGGAGCTCTCCTCCAGCGCAGCAAGCAACGCGGGACTCTTGGACGAGACCATTGATCCGAAGAATCTGATCGTGTTCCTCGTAACACTTGGCTTTGCCGTTTTCGGTTCTGTCCTGTTCCGGGGATTTTTATCTGTTATCCCGATCCTGATCGCCGTGATCGCCGGATATATCGCTGCCGTTGCATGTGGGATCGTTGATTTCTCTGCGGTTGCCGCTGCCCCGATCTTTGCGATCCCGAACTTCACCGCTCCAAAATTTAATATGGAAGCGATCATGATCATCATGCCGGTCATCCTTGTCATCACCTCCGAACATATCGGACATCAGGTCGTAACAAGTAAGATCGTCGGCCGCGACCTCTTAAAGGATCCGGGACTTCACCGCAGCATCTTTGGTGACAACTTCTCCACCATGGTATCCGGTCTCATCGGCTCCGTACCGACGACCACCTACGGTGAGAACATCGGCGTTATGGCTGTCACAAAGGTTTACAGTGTTCAGGTCATCGCCGGAGCAGCCGTGATCTCCATCATCTGCTCCTTTATCGGGAAATTATCGACCCTGATCCAGACGATCCCGGGTCCGGTCATCGGCGGAATCTCCTTCCTGCTCTACGGTATGATCGGAACCTCCGGCCTCCGCATTCTGGTCGACTCAAAAGTCGACTACGGCAAAAACAGAAACCAGGCACTGACTGCCGTGATCTTTGTAACCGGCCTCTCCGGGATCAAGGTGAATTTCGGCAATGTGCAGCTCACAGGTATGGTCCTTGCATGTGTTGTCGGCATGATTTTAAGCCTGATCTTCTATCTCTTTGATAAGATGAAGCTTACAAATGATCAGTAAAAGTAACAAAGTGTAACCATCTGGAATAAAACGTAAACTTGCAGGTTCTGCTCCGGTATGCGGTTCATCTCCGCTATCGTTTCAGAACCTGCTTTTTATTTTTTCTACAGCCTGCCCCGCACACATTTCCCCGTCCTTTTTATTTTTTACTCCCGGCTCATTCAAACCGATACTTTTTTTCTGCCCTCTTTTCCCTTTTGTTATCTGACGATATTTCCTATATAAACTATACTTACAGAATTATTAGTTTTCTCTGTTTTATTTACAAATTTTCTTTTTCGCGCTATGATATTTCTATCATATACAAATCGAAAGGATGGTTCCCACATGAAAGAAGCGATTCAGACACTTATAACGTCCGACAAGATGGCTCACGCCTTCGAATACCTGAAACAGGATGAAGCGCACACCATCGACCAGCAGATCGAGCTTGTTCAGATCTCCTCCTTCAGCCCATTTGAGGAGAAGCGCGCGATCCGTTTTAAAGAGCTTCTGACCGAGGCAGGTCTCGATCCGGTGATGGATGAGGTCCACAACGTATACGCCCATATCCATGGAACCGGTAATGGTCCGACTCTCTATGTCTCCGCTCATCTGGACACCGTATTCCCGCCGGAAACTCCGCTCCCGGTGAAACGCGAAGGAACAAAGATCTACTCGCCCGGAATCGGCGATGATACCCGTGGACTGGCTGAGATCCTTACGCTGGCAAGAACCATCAAAGAATCCGGCTTAAAACCGGTCGGAGATATCATTATCGGCGGCAATGTCGGTGAGGAAGGTCTCGGAGACCTCCGCGGCATGCGCCACTTCTTCTCGAAAAACGCCGACAAGGTTGACGGTTTTATCTCCGTTGACGGTGCAGGCTGCCTGATCTGCCACGGCGGCACCGGAAGCCACCGCTACGAGGTAACCTTCCGCGGACCGGGGGGACATTCCTTCGGCGCCTTCGGCCTTGTCAATCCGATCTTTGCCATGGGCCGCGCCATCTCCTATATCTCTGAGCTCCGCACCCCGAGAGAACCGAAGACTACCTTCTCCGTCGGTGTCGTAAACGGCGGAACCTCCATCAATGCCATCGCATATGAATGCTCCATGCTTGTCGATATCCGTTCCAACGGCTTAAAGGAGCTTGAAGAGCTTGATGCAAAGCTTCAGGAGTGCATCAAACGTGCAGTTGAGGATGAAAATAACCGTTGGGAAACCGAGCGTTCCTACGAAGAATCTAAGGACAGCTTCGATCACAACGGACGTATCACTGTGGAAGTAAAACAGATCGGAAACCGTCCGGCAGGAAGCCAGCCGAAGGACTGTGAGATCGTGAGCGCCACAGCCTCTGCGTTCCAGGCATGCGGCGAAGATGTAGAATTCGAAAGCGCAGGAAGTACCGATGCAAATATCCCGATCAGCCTCGGAATCCCTGCGATCTGCGTCGGCGGAGGCGGAAAAGGCGGTGCCTGCCATTCTGTTGACGAGTGGTATGACAGCAAAGACGCCTATAAGGGATCTCAGAGAGTCCTTGCGGCGATCTTCGCGCTTGTGGGACTCGATGGGGTAAGTGAGCCGCTGCTTTCCAGGCGGAAAAAATAAGCTCCGCGCCAAAATACCTTTTGTCTCCAACATCATAATATAAAACAGCATGCCGGAAAGTCTCCTGTAAGTCCTGCTTACAAGCGTTCTTCCCGACATGCTGTTTTATTTTCCACTGCGTTTCACAGTTCTATCTTTAGTTTCCATCCACCAGCGACAGTCTCACCAGCGCCCGCTTCAAAGCGGCTTCAGCGCGATCAATATCGGTCTGTGGATTCTTTTCCGCCAGACGTCTCTCTGCGCGGATCCTGGCTTCATTGGCTCTCTTGCCATCGATGTTTTCCGGCCACTCGCAGGCTTCCGCGAGGATCGTTACCTTCTCCGGCAGGATCTGTAAAAATCCGGAAAGCAGCGCCGCTTTTTTCACGCCGTCTGCCCCGTGGATCTTAAGAACGCCCGGTGCAACCGCGACGACCATCGGGATATGCTTCGGATAGATTCCGGCTTCCCCGTCTGCCGTGTTGAGCTCCACCATCGAAACCTCTCCGTCGAAAAACGCCTCATCCGGCGTAACGATCTGAAGTCTCATCATTTCCGCCATGTCCACACCCCCTATTTCACGCGGGCGAGAACATCATCAATATTTCCTGCGTTGAGGAACAGATTCTCCGGTATATCGTCATGTTTGCCTTCGAGGATCTCCTTGAAGCCCTGGATCGTCTCGGAAAGCGGAACATAGCGGCCTTCCAGACCGGTAAACTGTCCAGCTACGAAGAACGGCTGGGATAAGAATCTCTGGATCTTTCTCGCACGGGATACGGTAAGCTTATCTTCCTCGGAAAGCTCATCCATACCGAGCATTGCGATAATATCCTGAAGCTCCTTATATCTCTGCAGCACTTCCTGTACGCCGCGGGCAACCTTATAATGCTCCTCACCAACAATACGCGGATCAAGGATACGGGACGTAGACTCAAGCGGATCTACAGCCGGGTAAATACCAAGCTCTACGATAGAACGGCTGAGTACGGTCGTCGCGTCCAGATGGGTAAAGGTATTTGCCGGAGCCGGGTCTGTTAAGTCATCGGCCGGAACGTAAACTGCCTGTACAGATGTGATGGAACCGTTCTTTGTGGAAGTGATCCGCTCCTGGAGGGCACCCATCTCTGTCTGTAAGGTCGGCTGGTAACCTACGGCTGACGGCATACGTCCGAGCAGCGCTGATACCTCGGAACCAGCCTGACTGAAACGGAAGATATTGTCGATGAATAACAACACATCCTTTCCGCCTTCGTCACGGAAATACTCTGCCATGGTAAGACCGGTAAGTCCCACACGCATACGGGATCCCGGCGGTTCGTTCATCTGGCCGAACACCATGGTTGTCTTATTGATAACGCCCGAATCGGACATTTCATAGTAAAGGTCATTTCCCTCACGGGTACGCTCACCAACGCCTGTAAATACGGAATATCCGCCGTGCTCTGTCGCAATATTTCGGATCAGCTCCTGAATCAGGACTGTCTTACCTACACCGGCACCGCCGAACAGACCAATCTTTCCACCTTTCTGGTACGGGCAGAGGAGGTCAACGACCTTGATACCTGTCTCAAGGATCTCTGTCTCTGTGGACTGTTCCTCAAAGCTCGGGGCTTTGCGGTGGATCGGGAGCTTTTTCTCCGTCTTCGGAGCCTCTTTATTGTCGATCGGCTGTCCCAGAACATTGAAAATTCTTCCAAGTGTCTGCTCACCGACCGGCACCATGATCGGTCCGCCGGTCGCTACGGCATCCATGCCGCGGACAAGACCGTCGGTGGGACCGAGAGCGATGCATCTTACCGTATCATCACCGAGATGCTGGGCAACCTCAACCGTGAGGACCCCGCCATCCTTTGTGGTGATCTCAATGGCGTCATTGATCTCAGGCAGCCCGCCCTGGGGAAATTTGATATCCAGAACGGCACTGATGACCTGAGTAATTTTACCAATGTTTTTCTCTGCCATCTCACTTCTCCTTGTCTCTATCATAACTATTCAGCCACTCAGGCCAGCGGTAAAAATCCATTCCAGCACATCATGCCGACTGATTTCTGTCTCATGTATGCTGTCTTTTACCTCCAGCACCGCAAGTACGCAAGTCTGCCAAATAATTACTCATATTTCTTTTTAACCATCGATGGCATTCGCGCCCGCGATGATCTCTGTCAACTCCTGAGTGATAGATCCCTGACGCGCACGGTTGTACTGCAGCGACAGTTTTCCGATCATCTCTTCCGCGTTGTTCGTCGCCGAATCCATTGCGGTCATTCGCGCGCCGTTCTCACTGGCAACGGCCTCCAAGAATGCCCCATAGATCAGGCTGCTCACATACTTCGGAATAATTGCATCCAGAACTTCGTCCTCGTCCGGCTCATAGTTCATAATGAGAAGATCCGGCTTTTCTTCTTTTACTTCGCCCTTTGGCCCTGCTGCCGCAAGATCCACCGGAAGAAGCTTTAAGAACGTTGGGATCTGGCTTACGGTATTTTTGAACGCCGTGTACGCCAGATAGATCTCTCCGATCTCATTCTTCTCAAACATGGCTAAAAGCTTTTTTGAGATCTGCTGCGCGTCGGAGTAGAGCGGCTCGTCGATCACATCGGAGTAATCCGCTTTGATCTCATAGCCTTTCCTTGCGAGTCCGTCGCGTCCTTTCCGTCCGATCGCGAAGATGAGGGCGTCCTCTTTCGGGATCCCGCTCTCCGTCACGAGACGGATGATGTTGGAGTTATATCCGCCGGCAAGTCCGCGATTGGAAGAAACGACGATAACTGCCTTTTTCTTCGAATCCCCGCTCTTTAAATAGCGGTGCCGGATCCCGGTGGATTTCTTCAGCATCTCCTGGATCGTCTGGTACATCAGATTGAAGTACAATCTCGAATTTTCCGCCTTCGTTCTGGATTTCTGGAGTTTTACAGTGGCAACAAGTTTCATGGCTTTGGTAATCTGCTCGGTACTCTCAATACTGGATTTCCTTCGTTTAATATCTCTCATGGTTGCCATGATACATCACCTGCCTTATCTTGCTGCCTTGCACTCTTCAATAGCTTTTTTCAGCAATTCTTCAGTCTCCGGTGTCATCTGCTTCGCCTCGCGGATGCTTGCCGGGATCTCCGGATACTTTGTATCGATAAACTTAAACAGCTCCTTCTCAAAATCAAGAACCTGATTTGTCGGAATATCGAGGAGATATTTCTTTGTCGCCGCGTAGATAATGATGACCTGATACTCGACCGGCATCGGCTGATACTGCGGCTGCTTTAAAACTTCACGGATGCGTTCGCCCTGGGCAAGCTGTTCCTTTGTGCTGGCGTCAAGCTCGGAACCGAACTGGGCGAAGGAAGCGAGCTCGCGGTACTGGGCAAGCTCCACACGGATCGGGGCAGCGATCTTCTTCATCGCCTTGATCTGTGCCGCGCCGCCAACTCGGGATACAGAAAGACCCGCGTTGATCGCCGGACGGAAACCGGAGTTGAACATCTCGGTCTCCAAGTAGATCTGTCCGTCTGTGATGGAGATGACGTTTGTCGGAATGTAGGCCGATACGTCACCCGCCTGCGTCTCAATGATCGGAAGTGCGGTAAGGGAACCGCCGCCAAGGTCATCGGAAAGTCTGGACGCGCGCTCCAACAGTCTGGAATGCAGATAGAAAACATCGCCCGGATATGCCTCACGTCCCGGCGGTCTCTTAAGAAGCAGGGACAGGGTACGGTACGCCGCCGCATGCTTACTTAAGTCATCGTAAACGACAAGCACATCCTCGCCGTTCTCCATCCACTCTTCACCGATTGCGCAGCCGGAATACGGGGCAATATACTGTAACGGGGCAAGGTCAGAAGCTGTGGATACGACAAGTGTCGTGTAATCCATCGCGCCGAACTCCTCAAGAGTTTTCACGATTGTCGCAACTGTTGATGCTTTCTGTCCAATTGCAACATAAATACAGTGAACTCCCTGTCCCTTCTGGTTAATAATCGTATCGATCGCGATCGCCGTCTTACCAGTCTGACGGTCGCCGATAATAAGCTCACGCTGTCCGCGTCCGATCGGAACCATGGCATCGATCGCCTTGATACCTGTCTGAAGCGGGGTATCTACGGATTTTCTCTCGATAACACCGTGGGCAACACGCTCG
Source organism: Pilosibacter rotomagensis (assembly GCF_045062245.2). Classification (NCBI taxonomy): domain Bacteria; kingdom Bacillati; phylum Bacillota; class Clostridia; order Eubacteriales; family Clostridiaceae; genus Pilosibacter; species Pilosibacter rotomagensis. The sequence goes on from NZ_CM170323.1 coordinate 3,266,776, forward strand.
ATCTTTCTGAATTTATCCGTAAGGATCGGACCTTTTCCATCGATAGGCTGTCCTAAGGCATTCACGACACGTCCTGTCATGGCATCGCCCACAGGAACCTCAACGACACGTCCTGTCGTCTTTACGGTGTCTCCCTCACTGATGCTTGAGGAATCACCGAGCAGAACCGCTCCGACGTTGTCCTCCTCAAGGTTTAACACCATGCCGTAAACCTCTCCCGGAAATTCCAGAAGTTCTCCCTGCATGGCATTCTCAAGACCGTGGATTCGTGTAATGCCGTCCGCTACCTGGATGACAGTACCCACGTCAGAGACTTCCAGCTTCGTCGAATATCTTTCGATCTGCTCTTTGATGACCGAGCTGATCTCTTCTGGTTTTAAATTCATTTGAGGTCTGCACCTTCTTTCTTTTCCATTTCATCACGTAACTGTTCAGTATAATTTCTGCTGCCGGACTGCTGTTTCCGGTCCCGGATCCGCCGGGATCACGCCAGCTGCAGCTTCATTAAGTCTCTCCGGATCTCCCCGAGTCTTGTCCTGATGCTGCTGTCCACCACGCGGTCACCGATCCTGATCACGAGTCCGCCGAGGATCGCAGGATCGACGCTATAGGTAACTTCCAGACTCACAAAAGCTGTGGTCTCCAAAAGCTTCGCCTCCGTATGGGCTTTCTGCTCCGCAGAAAGTTCTACCGCGCTTGTGACAGTTACGATACCGATCTTTTTATATTCCTTTACACGATTCACAAAATAGTCGAGGATCTTTGGGAGCTCCTTCTGCCGTCCCTTTTCGATCACGGTCTCAAGAAATCCCATCAGGTCATCGGAAGCTCTTCCTTTAAAGATATTTTCCACGACCTTTAACTTCTCTTCTTTTATGATCTGCGGATGGTTCAAAAATTGTACAAGGTCTGCATTCTCCATGAGGATCGTCTGCAGTGACTGTACTTCCTCATATACGGGCGACAGCATATCCCGCTCCATGGCAGCTTCAAACAGCGCGTCGCCGTAGACCTTTGACACTAACTTTGCCATGTGCTCTCACCCATTTCCTTTAAAGTCTCCTCGATCAGGGAATCCTGGATCTTTACATCCATGGAAGCGGCAACCGCCTTCTCTGCCATCAGGGACGCAATGGAAACGATCTCCGTCTTCATGTCCTCAAGCGCTTTCTTCTTCTCCAGCTCGATCTCCCGGTTTGCCCGGTCAACGATGCGGTTTGCTTCCTCTCTCGCTTCCGCTAAGATATCAGCTTCCTGCTTTTTCGCTTTTTTCCTCGCTGCATCGAGAATTTCCTGCGCCTCTTTGTCGATGGACTTTATTTTATCCTCATACTCTGCTTTCAGCGCGAGCGCATCTTCGCGGCTTGTCTTTGCCGTTTCCAGATCACCCGCGATCCGTTTTCTTCTTTTTTCCAGTACTTCACGCGCCGGATTAAAGAGGAAATACGACATTACAAAGAACAGGATAAAAATATTGATTCCCGTGATCACAATGTCGTTGATCCATTGAGGGTCAAAATTTATTAACCGTTCCAAGGTCTCATCTCGCCTCCTTTACAAACTTCCGCGCATACCCGGAAGTTTTTTCCTGTTCCCATATCCGGATCAACCGAACGGCTTAACGAACATAAGGATAATGGCAACAACAAGACCATAAAGACCGGTCGTCTCGGCAACGGCCTGTCCAAGAAGCATGGTCGATGTAATATCAGATTTCGCGCCCGGGTTGCGGCCGACTGCAGATGCGCCGAAACCAGCGGCGATACCCTGTCCAACACCAGGTCCGATACCGGCGATCATCGCGATACCGGCGCCGATTGCTGAGCAAGCATGGATCAAATCCTGTCCTGTAATATTCATAGATAAAACCTCCTGTAAAAAAATTTTATAGCTGTCATTCACAGCTACAGGCAAAATCCTTTCCGATCGACTGCGTCGATGGGGTCCTGCCTTCCCTGTTCCGCCCTGCGTTCCTACAGTTTATCATTTACATAGACCATAGTCAGCATGCAGAATACGTATGTCTGGATACACCCGGAAAACAGGTCGCAATACACATGAAGTGCGGCCGGAATACCGATTTTTAATAAGACCGGCATCATTCCGTACCAGAGACCCATGATAATAACTCCGGACAGCATGTTCGCGAACAGACGAAGGGAGATCGAGATCGGATTCGCAAATTCACCGATCAGATTGATCGGGAACAGCACCGGGAGAGGTTGAAACAGTCCCGTAAAGTGTCCGACACCATGATTTTTGATTCCCTGGTACTGTACGATCGCAAACGTGACCAGACCAAGAAGGAACGTAACACCAAAGTCGGCAGTAACCGTTCTCAGGCCGAACAGACCGCTCAGGTTGCAGAACAAAATAAACAGAAAAATCGTTCCGATATAGTTCGCAAACCGGTTCGCTGAACTGCCAAGAATCCCTGTGGTCATATTTTCCAGCATTTCCATACCGAATTCGATGATATTCTGGAATGTTCCAGGTACATCCGTCGCATGTTTTAATGCACGGTTCGCGGCTATCACCAGAATCAGCAGAACGATCGTAACGATCGTCATTCCGACCGTTGTTGTCGTCAGCCAGAGTTCATGACCGAAGAGATGGTATTTCACGATCCCGTGAATCATGAAATCAGCACCACTGCCACCACTCATTCTTTTTCCTCCTTTCCTTAAAACTCCTGAAAGACTGCTGTCTGTTCCACAACAGCAGCGTATAAGACTCTATCCGTCAAGCCTGAAGATCAGGCCATACGGTCGGTTCGTTTCTGAAGTACCGGATACACATAAGCTCCGGTCTTCAAGCCCAGTGCGCCGAGAACGACTGCTAAAAGGTTGATCGTCGTAAATTTCCATAAAAGGCACACCAGTATTACCGCGCACAAGCTGCGGATCAGCGAATGGATCACCATCTTTTTGCTGCTGTACGCCCCATCAGCCGATTCCACACAGAGTTCCGTGGATCTCGCAATACTGATGAGCAGTACCTCCGCCGCCGCGGCTCCGATCAGCACTCCGGCGATCACCGGAACGGTTCGGAAAAAAATAAGGCAGATGAGAAGCAAGATCATATTATGGATCAGAATCCCGATGCTCATTCCCACTACCTGTCTCTTTGTCTTATCACTCACGATTGTTCCACCCTTTCAATTACCCTGCCGAGGCTGTCTTCTGCCGGACAGTTCCCTGCTGCTTCATATTCCGCTTTCGTTTACGGGTACCATCTTCTTTGCCGTCCCTTCGGCTGTCACCGCCATCTTTTGGGACGGTCAGCACCGTCTCCGGTTCCGAAACGGCTCTCCCACTGCTTTACCTGCTCTTTCTTTTCCCTGTCTTCGTCTTCTTTCTCTCTGTCTACGATATGCTTCGCCATCTTATATGCACTCAGACCGCCCGAGAGGACACCCAGGATCAGGAAGATCAGAACGGTATGAAGTCCGGTCTTTTTATCGATCCAGCTTCCGAAAAGCACACAGATAAGGACCGGTGTCACAACATTGAGTCCGAGCTGGGTGATCAGCACCAGGTTTTCGAGTCCGTTTTTTTTCTGACGCATTTTCTCCCACCTCACTTACCGCGTAACGCATACCGCCATTATACTAAATATTTGCGGATTTGTCCATTTCTACGCATCGACTTTACAGATATTTCGTAAATTCTTTTGTCAATAACATGGTATATTTGGACACATATGGATAATTGTCCAAAAATCACCAGGTGTATTTCTGGATAAAAGTCAACAGGATTCATGTTTCTCCTATATTTGTATATAGGAAAAAGGGACACAGATACTTCCATGTCCCTTCATTTTTTCCTATTACTTTATTTTCTTATGTATCAGTTTCACGGACCCGTCAGATGTTTTCCCTTACAGTCCGTCTCTGTTTTAGTAGTTCATTCCGGTGATTGCGAGCTCTCCATCCGCAGTGACACCAAGAATGATGTTCGGAGCACCGTCACCGAGGACGATCCCGGCCATAACCGGCTCCAGGGAATCGACATCCACCTTTTCGATCGCAGCCTCCATCTCATCGGAGAAGATCTCTGCCGGATCCAGTTTCATAAAGTCTTCCTTCGTATCGACCATGCCTCCGTTCGTCTTCACACAGGAGACAAAGGTTGGGAAATCGATGTGGTCCGCAAGCCCCTCCATATCTTTATTCTTTACAATCGCGATGATCTCTTTTGCGTAGGACTTATAGTCTGTCTTCTCGAGCTGGGCAGCCGCCTGGCTCTGAAGCTTCGCCATCTCCTCATCAGAGATCTCTGCAACCTGCACGCCCTCAGAACTCTCGTCCGTCTCAAAAGCTCCCGGTCCTTCCGCCATCTTTGGGTCTACATTGGAGAGATCCGGTTTTGTTGTATCAACGGCGGATGTCTCCGCTGCGGAAGCCTCCACAGCCGCTGTTGTCTCCTGAGTGTTTTTTGAGCCGCATGCTGTCGCCATCACTGCTGTCACGCAGAGTGCCACTGCTAACAATACATGTTTTTTCATAATACAATATTCCTCCTCTGATCTTATCCGGTCCATCCGGATCCGTGTCCGGCAGATTTTTACCGGGTACCCGGGCTTCCTTCTATTCATAAATGTACCTGTCTCACTGTATCAGAACTATACCACGCCCTCTTTTTCCTGACAATAAACAATTTCTAAAGAAATGGTTATTTTTTCGTTAGAAAATCTCCATTTATTTTATTTTCCTTTTAGAGTTTCTCCATACTTCCGTCACATTCTTCCTGTATACTTTGTATCATAAAAGATACCAATCAGTTAAAGACATCACGAAGCGTTTTTAAAAGACGAAAGACGAGGCGTGTAGCGCCTGATCAGGTATATATAAAAAATGGGGCCGGCAGGCAAATGAAATGCGCGCACATTTATGCCGGACTCGACTAAACATAATTCTCGGATCCCTGTGATCCAGGATTGACATATATTCGATACTCATACATCCCCCTTTTTTAGTATTTGTGTGAAAAAACTCCGGTATGCCAGAACCGGAGTTTTTTCATGTCTGCAATTAAATGTCTCTTGACCCGTTCGCTCATCCCGCACGTTCACTTGCAGCATTCTGTATCTTCACACATGCGTATATCATTCAGTATTTCGTGCCTGTTGTGCAGCAGAAAGTTCATTGAGATTTTCTCCTGAGTAACAAGTGAAAAAACGGGACAGCCTTTGAATCCGGCCGCCCCGTTTTTATCATTTCTTCTTAAAATTTAGTGTGTTAAAAGATCCAGTACCAGCTCTGCGCACTTGTTCAGATCATCGATCTTCAATGTTTCTCCAGTCGTATGTACCTTTGTCATACCTGTGGAGAGTACGATCGGCTTGATCCCGTGAAGTGCCATCACATTCGCGTCGCTTCCGCCGCCGCCTTTTGCGGTCACTGCCTGATATCCAAGACGTTTGCAAGACTCAAAGACTCTCTGCACGATCGGATCATCATTTTCCACGTTAAAGCTTACATAATTTGTCTTCAGCTCGATCTCAAGCTTTGCTCCCATCTCGTCGCAGGCATCCTGCAGGCACTTCTGCATATGCGCAGCCTGGGCATTTAATTTATCGAGGTTGCGGCTTCTGACTTCTGCCACAAATTCTGCCTTCTCCGGAACGATATTGGTCGCATATTCCGCCTTCAGGGTTCCGATATTGCAGGTAGTCTCCTCATCGATTCTGAGCAGGTTCATCTTTGCGATTCCCTTCGCTGCGACCTGGATCGCACTGATTCCCTCTTCCGGTGCAAGACCCGCATGGGAAGATTTTCCAATGATCGTCGCGAAGATCTTGATCTGCCCCGGTCCACAGGTTAAGATCTTTCCAATATCACCGCTGGCGTCAAATACCATCGCTTCTTTTCCTTTAATCATGGACAGATCCATATTCTTGACACCGTTCATACCACCTTCTTCGCCGATCGTAAATAAGATCTCTGTATTGCGGCACGGAATATTCTGTTCTTTGATCACCTTGATTGCTTCCATGATCGCTGCGATTCCGGATTTGTCATCGCCCGCAAGGATCGTGGAGCCGTCTGTATGGATGATCCCGTCATCGACAAGCGGTCTGATGCCATTGCCCGGAGTCACCGTATCCATATGTGCACACATGATCGTCGGATCACCCGGGATCGTTCCCGGAAGATATGCGCATACATTAAATCCATTGGAGCCAAAACCTTCCCCGGCTTTGTCGGTCTTTACTTCCAGTCCAAGTACTTTAAGATCCTCAACCAGCTTTTCCCCCATCGCTTTTTCATTCTTTGTCTCACTGTCGATCATAACATAATCAAAGAATGTGTCGAGCAGTCTCTTCTCATTTATCATGGCATTACCCCTCCTGTTTTACATGCAAAATACCGGCATTTCGTTCTTTTGCATCACAATTTTGTGTTTTTATTCTAACATGGATCTGCTGTCTCCGCAAGAATCCACACTGCCCTGATACAGCGCTTTTCCATGCCGGCACGCTTCATATTTTCTCCGCGATTCCCCGAAGATCCATGATTTTTCCTCATCCGCTCCTTCAGCGCGCCGGAACTCACCTCTTTATTATTGTCTGAATTATCTGAATTATTTATTCTTTATTAACAATATAAACTGTAACAACTTTTTCACTAAATAAAAAAAGGTGTGGACAGATGTTTACAAAAGATATATAATCAATTCATAAAAAGTTTATATTCTTTATTCTTAACAAAGAATTAACTTTTTCTCAATCGGCGGAATTGCTGGAAATCTCCCTGTTTTTTCAGTTATTTCGTACTTTTACTATTGCAGGAGGTTTCTGTATGAGCGAAAACACCACTAGTACCACTAAGCAAACCTGGCTCGACAAGGCGTTAACAGTCGTTGAAAACGTATGCAACAAACTTCCCGACCCGGTAATCCTGTTCTGCTGGCTCTTCCTTTTCACGGCGATCATCGGTACGATCGCAACGGTAGCTGGTGTGAGCCTGATCAACCCGGCAACAAATGAAGCCGTTGTTTCCCAGAACTTCTTCTCGGTAGACGGACTCCACTGGTTCCTTGACAATATGGTAAAGAACTTTACCGGTTTCGCACCGCTCGGTCTGGTAATCTCCATGACCCTCGGCATCGGTCTCTGCGAGGAGTCCGGTCTCGTAATGTCCCTCTTAAAGAGCTGCTTAAGCGATGTTCCTCCGGCACTCGTTCCGTACCTTATCGCATTTGTCGGCACGATCGGAAATATCGCTTCTGATACTGCGAACATCATCGTTCCTCCGATCGCCGCTCTTCTCTATATCGGTGCCGGAAAGCATCCGGTTGTAGGTATGATCTGCGGATATGCAGGTGCAAATGCAGGCTTCACTGCAAACCTGATGGTTGCAGGTACAGACTCCCTGCTTCAGGGTCTCACAAATGACGCAATCAAAGGTTTCCTTCCGGAGACTACCTTCCAGGTAGATGTTACCTGTAACTGGTTCTTCATGATCGCCTCCACAATCCTCTGCTCTATCGTGATCGGTGCTGTTTGTACAAAGGTTGTAGAGCCGCGTTTCGGAAAATACGAAGGTTCCTCCGATGAAAAGATCGAAAAACTGAGTGCTTCTGAGAGTAAAGGTCTCCGCTGTGCAGGAATTACAGCGATCATCTACATTATCATCCTCATTGTTGGATTCTTTACTGGTCCGTTAGCAGGTGAGAATGGTGCCTTCGTTGGTTCTCCGCTCTTAAAAGGCCTGATCCCGATCCTGTTCGTATTCTTCTCGATCTGTGCGATCGCATTTGGTTTTGGTTCCGGTTCCTTTAAGAAATCCGGCGACATCAGTAAAGCTATGAACAAACAGATGGCAGCAATGGGCTCCTATATTTCCTTCTGTTTCTTCTGCGGACAGTTCCAGGGCTTATTCAACTGGACAAAACTCGGTACACTCCTCGCAATCGGCGGCGCTGACATTCTTCAGTCCGCAGGATTCACAGGTATCCCGTTATTTGTATGCTTCATCCTCGTTGTAACATGTGTAAACATCTTCATGTCATCCGGTTCCGCAAAATGGGCGATCTTCGCTCCAATCTTCGTTCCGATGTTCATGCTCCTCGGTTATCATCCGGGCTTTACACAGTTACTTTACAGACTCGGTGATTCCCCGACAAACGCGGTTACTCCGATGTCCCCGTATATCTGGATGGTTCTCGCAACTGCTCAGACCAAGTACATGAAGGACTTAAAGATCGGTACCCTGATCTCCAACCTTCTTCCGATCGCAGTGATCCTCGAAGTGATCTGGGTTGTCTTCTTTATCATCTGGTACCTCATCGGTCTTCCGATCGGTCCGGGTGTCGGTTCCGTTCTTCCGGCAGGAATCATGTAAATTATCCGATCCTGCAGAATTACATAACTGAATACGTTTATTTCGCCAGGGCATGTGAAGTGCCCTGGCGTTTTTTGTCTCATCTATGTCGGTCTCCGGCCACCCCGGAACACCGAATGTCCCTATGCATAAAAAGAAGGTGCCTCGGCACATTCGGCATCTCGCGCGGTCGCTTGCGACAACCTTCATCTTCGCGCGAGTTAGGCACGCAGTGCCTTTTTATTTAACAGGAAGTTCCATCGGAGTTTCCTGTTAAATAAAAAACAGGTGATCCGCTTGCCAGACCGCCTGTCTCATACCCTTTATTCTGTTTTCCGGTCCTCTCCTACTTTACAAGTCCTTTTATAATAGAAGAAACCTTATCATAGTCATACTGGACTTCTTTCACGCCGGACTGTTTTTTATACCAGCTTTTCAGTTCCTGATAAGTCGTGGAATAAGAACCATATCCGAGATACAGTTCCGGAGTCTGGTAGTTATCTGCAAAAACGACCATCGGCATAACCTTTAAATTATGGACTCCGTTTTCTTCCATGATCTTTCCGATCTCCTCCGCACCTTTCTTTAAATTAAGAAGCGGATTTTCAAATTCTTCTTTTCTTTTTGCGTCCTCTCGCCGCCACATTGCTCCGTCCGGAGTTCCGTATATCTTAATTCCCCAGCCATAAGTTCTTACAAGGTAAACGCCTCTCTTATCCATAAGGACCGCGTCAAACGTCATTTTTCCTTCCGGCAGATTTAAAGTCGCGTTCTTTAAAACCTCACCGGGCTTTCCACAGATCTTTTTCAGCCGCGCGGAGACCTTTTCTACAGCCTTTTCGTGATTCCGCTGTTTGTTCATGTGTTTCGCGATCAGCCAAAACACCATCACACCGGCCAAAATGTAGGCAAAGAACATAAAATAGTCCTGCGCCGAATGAAGTTTCCATGTCTGAAAGTTTCCACCAAACATATTTTATCCTCCCAGGTATTCAATTAACCGCACATTGGCACTTGCTGCCACTGACAGTCTTTTTTGAATCCGTCAGGCAGGATTCCTTTATTATCTGTCATCACGTTTCATGCACGATACTTTATCTTAACACGAAACCACTATAAACGCAATAATCTTCTCATATTCGCCATTTCCTGATTTGTGCATTTTTACCAAATATTTATCATTCCATTTAGCGAAATCTCCGGCTTTTTTTCCAGTTTTCTAATTTAAAAATAAAAATTATAAACACTTTATAAAAAACATATAGCTTTTTCGAACCCTTTATAGTATAATATCCATGTAAGCGGGATCTCGGGGGTTTAGATCCCGTAAATTAAGTTTACAGGAGGTTTTTCAAATGAGTGAAAACACTACCGCTAAGAAAACCGGCGTGGACAAACTGATTGATGGTATCGAAAAAGTTTGTAACAAATTGCCGCCGCCAGCGATTCTGTTCTGCTGGCTTTTCCTTATCACAGCCATCATCGGCTGCATCTTCAGTGTAATGGGCGTTGCCCTTACAAACCCGGCTTCCGGAGAGGTCGTAACATCTGCGAACCTGTTCTCCAAAGACGGCGTTGACTGGATCTTAGGCAACATGGTAAAGAACTTTACCGGTTTCGCTCCGTTAGGTCTGGTTATCACAATGACACTCGGTATCGGTCTCTGTGAGGAGTCCGGAATGCTGATCTCCATGCTGAACAGTTCCTTAAAGAACGTTCCGGCAGCTATGATCCCGTATGTAATCGCATTCGTCGGTACAGTCGGAAACATCGCTTCCGATACAGCTATGGTCGTTATCCCGCCGATGGCTGCCATCGTTTACATGGGCGTTGGCAAACACCCGGTAGTTGGTATGATGGTTGGTTACGCAGGTGCTCAGGCCGGTTTCACAGCAAACCTGATGGTTGCCGGTACTGATACTCTGTTACAGGGTCTTACAAACGATGCGATCAAGGCATTCATCCCGGATACAACATTCCAGGTTGACCCGACCTGTAACTGGTTCTTCATGATCTTCTCCACCTTGCTCTGCGCAGCAGTTATCGGATTCTGTTCCGTACATATGATCGAGCCGCGTTTCGGAAAATACGAGGGTGCCGGAGAAGCAAAACTTGAAGAAGTTACTCCGCAGCAGAAGAAAGGTCTTAATGCTGCAGGTCTTACCGCGATCATCTACATCATCATCATTGCAATCGGATTCTTCACCGGTCTTCTTTCCGGCGAGAACGGTGCGTTTATCGGATCCCCGCTCTTAAAGGGCCTGATCCCGATCCTCTTCGTTCTGTTCTGTCTCTGCGGTCTTGCATACGGTTTCACTGCAGGTACCTTCAAGAACGCTGTTGATGTCAACAAGGCAATGTCAAAGCAGATGGCCGGCATGGGTTCCTACGTTCTGTTCTGCTTCTTCTGCGGACAGTTCCAGGGCTTATTCAACTGGACAAAGCTTGGTACACTCCTTGCGATCGCAGGTGCTGACGGACTCGAGGCTGCAGGTTTCACAGGCATTCCGCTCTGTGTAGCTTTCATCCTTCTCTGCTCCTTCGTCAACATCTTCGTATCCTCCGGTTCCGCGAAGTGGGCTATTTTCGCTCCGATCTTCGTTCCAATGTTCATGCTCCTCGGTTATCATCCGGGCTTCACACAGTTACTTTACAGAATCGGTGACTCCCCGTTCAACTGCTGGACACCGATGTCCGCATATATCTGGATGATCTTAAGTGTTGCTCAGACAAAGTACGTTCCGGATCTCAAGATCGGTACTCTGATCTCCAACATGATCCCGATGTCCATCGTTCTTCAGATCGCATGGATCATCGTAGTTGTTATCTGGATGTCCATCGGACTTCCGTTCGGACCGGGCGTAGGCGTTGCTCTTCCGGCTGGAATCCTCTAATTCAGAGTATAGCAGCTTGCAAAGCTTATTGTGTAAAATATAAAGGCAGGACGACCCGTCGCTTTTGCGGCGGGTCGTTTTTTGCTTAAAACTCACCTCCATGGCATCTTGATACCTCAGAGATGAGTTCTTTTCTTCTCAAAACCGGAAATTCAATTCTTCGCCCGAACTGCCGCTGCAAGCAGTTCACCGCAGCACGCCGAAGTTGATTTTATTATTTCTGGTTCTCTTTCAGATGTCTCTCCAGAATATCCGCTGCACAGGCTGCGAGCTCTGCACACGGGCGCTTTTTATAGTAGCTCTCCGTTCTCGCCTCCGGCACCGGATTCGTATCCGTATTAATCCCGGCCAGCAGCTCCCGGCAGATGTAGCTTCCGTTCTCGTTCTTGAACGTCGTTACAAGCTCCTGAATTTTCTTATAGTGATCCTGCTTCGCCGCTGCCGCCTTCGGGTCTGTATAGCCTTCCAGAGCCCCACAGACCAGTGCCATTCCGCTGACACAGCCACATACCTCCCGAAGTCTTCCGAGGCCGCCGCCAAACGAGGACGCCAGGCCTGCCGCCATCTCTCTGCTGATCCCCCGTGCTTCCAGCTCCTCAGCAAATGCCAGCGTCACCGCCTGGGAGCAATTGTAACCTTCCCGGAACAGTTCCCGCGCGCGGTCCCCGCGGCTTTTTTCACAGACTGTTTCATTTTTTGTTGGTTTTTCCACAATATCCATCGGCTTATTCTCTGCCATTCCTTCTACCCCTTTCGTATCTTTCCCGTTACCATAGCATATACTGTGTAACAAAATTTTCCAATGCTTCGCATTCCGAATCGGCAAAATCCTCGATCGCAGCGGTATCATACGGAATTTTCAGTTCGTAAAATCCCTACTCGCGAAAAATAACTCGCTTTTCTCTTTGTCACTGTTCCGAAGAACCTTTGCTTGTATTTTTCCATGTCTTATGGTAAAATAATATCGTTATGGTTGTATCAAAGATTCAGCCACATTCATATGACAGCGAATCATTTCCTGGGCCATCGCCAAGCGGTAAGGCACAGGACTTTGACTCCTGCATTCCACGGGTTCGAATCCCGTTGGCCCAGGAAATGATTCGCAAATCCAGTGCTTGTAATTTTTATTATAAGCACTTTTTTTATCTGTTTGCAACAGGAAATCTAACCTCTGAACGCGGTTAAAGCTCCCGGAAGTTTTTAATAGCTATCACAAACCATTCCAGAACCAACGATGGGGCAGAGTTCTTATGAACTCCGCCCCATCCATTGACATAGAACCTATTAACACAGCAGCTTCCCCAACAAAACAAAAAGCCCCGGGAACTGCTTCCCAGGGAAATACGGGTGGATACAGGGATTCGAACCCTGGGCCTCCAGAGCCACAATCTGGCGCGCTAACCAGCTGCGCTATACCCACCATAATATAAAATTCGAAATCGCACTTGATTTCAAATGAGCCTGAAGGGATTCGAACCCCCGACCCACGGCTTAGAAGGCCGTTGCTCTATCCAGCTGAGCTACAGACTCATTATGCTTTTTCGCAAAAGCAAAGCGGGTGATGGGAATCGAACCCACGTATCCAGCTTGGAAGGCTGGTGTTCTACCATTGAACTACACCCGCAGGAAAACTTTGTTTTATTTTCGCTGACTTGAATATTATATCTCATATCCGTTCATCTGTCAACAACTTTTTTATCTTTTTTTCGATAAAAATCGGGGTGACAGGATTCGAACCTGCGACCCCCTGGTCCCAAACCAGGTGCTCTAGCCAAGCTGAGCCACACCCCGGAATTTCTGCGAAGCATTTGAAAAGCAAAAGTTCACTAAATGCGTTTAAAATTATACCGTGAACGCGATAGATTGTCAACCATTTTTTTGAAATCTTCCAATAAAATTGCAGTCCACGTTACCCTCCAAGCCATTAAAACCCGCGACCGTCACTGCAGTCAGCGGGAAGCTTCTGACTAAGGACCTCGATCCAGGCATCTACTTTTTCTTAACTCGCAGGTATAACTGTTTCAGCAAAGGGTGACTGTATTCTCGACACTACCAGCGGTGAGCTTCCGCCCAGGAGTGCCTTGATCCGGGGATCTGGTTCCTCTTAGCTCGCGGGTGACTGCGTTGGGACGCAGAGACCGCACTGTCTGAGCGAAGCGAGTTTGCGGTATCTGTGTCCCGCCCTTAGCAGTCTCCCGGGAGCTTAGCGGAACCATCCCCGCATCCCTGGGCGCTCCTAGGCGGAAGCTCACCGCGTCCCCCTCGCCAATATGAATCCACTTAATACAACCCCGACGGAACATCCCGATCCTGATCCACATAACAGACCGTATAATGCGCCTCCCCATTCCGGTCGATCTCCATCAGCATATACGATGGTTTTCTCCCGTCCTGTCTCGGATAAGAAAGACTTCCCGGATTCAGCACCACAAGCCCATCCTCACAGTACTCCAGATGCGGCTTGTGGGTATGGCCAAACATGACAATATCCACCTTTCTGGCTCTCGCCTCTTCCTTGATCGTCTCCAGCTCAAACGATACGCCGTACATGTGACCGTGAGTCAGAAATGCCCGGTATTTCCCGATGGAGATCTCCTTCTCCTTGTCTGTCTGGGAAAAAAAATCATTATTTCCGCGCACAACATGGATCACGCAGTTATCATTATTCACCCATTCCTTAAAATAGATCTCGCTGCCCTCGGTATCCCCCAGATGGATCAGCATATCGAACGGGGACTGTTTTTCAATAATTGCCCTGAGATTTCCATCTCTTCTGTGGGTATCGCTCACGATCAGAATTTTCATACCTTACTCTCCGATTTCTTCTGCAAGACATTTTTTCATCGCCCGAAGCGCTTTACCGCGGTGGCTGATGGCATTCTTCTCATCCATAGTGATCTCCGCCGATGTCTTCCCGTATTCCGGAAGCATCAGGATCGGATCATAGCCGAATCCGCCGGCACCAGCCGGTTCATGCGCAATCACGCCTTCCATCGTTCCCTCCGCTGTCAAGGTTCTTCCATCCGGAAGGACCGCTGCGATCACACAGACGAAGCGCGCCGTGCGCTTCTCCTCCGGGACACCGTCCAGACGATGGATCAGATTCCAGTTCTTGATCTCATAGGAAGTCTTCTCCCCCATATACCGCGCGGAGTAGACGCCCGGCTCCCCGTTTAAGGCATCGATCACAAGCCCGGAATCATCCGCGAGAACGATCCCACCGGTCTTCTCCCAAACAGCTTTTGCCTTAATTAACGCATTTGCCGCGAATGTATCTCCATCTTCCACAATATCAACATCCACGCCTGCCTCCTTCATCGACAGGATCTCCGCTCCGAGGTCCTTTAAGATCTCACGGATCTCCCGCATCTTTCCGGCATTTGATGTTGCAAAAACAATCTTATGTTCCATGTTCTTCTCACTTTCCAATGATCCTGCTGTAGGCTTTCAGGCACACGTTGCATCCCTTTGACTCTTCGGTCCGCTCCCATGTGCCGCCATCAAAACTAATATACCCCTCACCGTCACTTATGTCAACATTTCCTGTCCGCCCGCTGCCTGCATACTCCACCGCCACCGGCTGCGTTGTCCCCGGCGTGTGGATCTTAACTGCCACAGCGAACGGCTCTCCTGCATTCACCGTCTGCGGTTTTGCCAGGCGGACCGTATAAAATCCTGCATCCGTGACCATGCCGAATGCCAGGACTTTTCCACTGTCCACCTGAAATTTCACACCGTTTTCCACATGTTCACGGAAACTGTCCCCGTCAAACACATACACTTCGTATTCCGTGTCCGGCGCCGTGGCATAAAATCCCACTGCCTCCAGCGTCTCCTCCGACTCTGCTGTATACACGTTCGCCATCCATGCGTCCGGCTCTCCATAGCCCATCTGACCGGTCCATCCGCAGAGATCACTCTGGTAATTCCTGTCATAATTATCCGACGGCTCGATCCCGCGATAGGAGATACTGCTCTCCGCGATCCGGCTGTCCTCGTAGGAGACATGAAAAAATCCACCATCCCCAAAGGTTTCTCCCCAGCTGTTGATGCAGAGAAACGCCCCGTCCGACTCCGGAGCTGATGCGAACTTTTCCTTCGGATAATCGTCATCCCAGCCGATGATCACGGTGTCATGGTTCGGCTCCTCGCTGCCTTTATAACAGACATTTCCGTCGCCCCCACGGTTTTCCGCCGGAAGATAGAGCGATGTCTGGACGCCTCCGTATAAAAATACCGCCCGTTTTACCGCGCCATAATCCTTCGCTTGCAGGATCCTGATCTCCTGGACATGACAGACCGGTGCAAGACCGTCCGGTGAGGTGCTGTCCCCATATGGATCGTCCGCCTCCGAGACAGGTCCCTGCCAGGCGAGAAGGTAGGCCATCGCCATACTGTAATCCCCGCCGGAATTCTGACTGATTCCGAAGCTGTTGTGGATCGACATATGGTCCGCCGAGAGCGGCACTGCCATGGATTCCGGCATGGACGTCTCCACCGCCTTTAATGCCGCGAATGCCCAGCACGTACCGAGATCTCCCTGGTCGGAAACACGGATCGCCCGGTGTTCCCTCAGATCGTAGGATGACGGGAGTTCTATAAACTCCTGCTCCCCGGATCCATCTGCGGAAATTTCACTGTCCGCATCCATGTATTTCCGGTCAGCTCCCGTTTCATCTGTACTGTTCGCTCCGGCATCCGTCAGTGTTTCTTCCCCATCAGCTGCAGCGTCAGAATTCTCCGTGACGCTCAGATCAGGCTTCTCTGCGCTGTTTTCCTGATGGTCATCGTCCACTACGAGGTCGATCCCTGTCTTTGCCAGATCCAGGATTTCTGTCCTCGCAGCAAAAACCATGCCTGCTGCCAACACTGCGACCGCTCCGGGCCACAGACCGCTCCCACGTCTTTTCCTTCTTCGGCTTCTCATCTTCTCCGTCTTACCCACATTCCGCCTGCAATCGGCATTTTCCCTGTCCTGCATGGCAGGTTACGATCAAAAATCCATTCCTGGTCGGCTGCGCCGATGGGATTTTCACCTTCAAGCCTGTGCTTTATTACGGTCAGCGCAACAAGTGCGCAGACCTGCTGAGCAGTTATCACTGCTCTTCTTTTCTCTCCTCACGTTTCCTTGCCGGTGGCTTCGGTCCCAGGAACTGGTAGAAATACGTCTTCATCATACCATTATAGATCTTCCGGTTCTTATCCGCCTTGCGTCCGAAATAGCGCTCGGTATCTTCATACGCCGTGATGATATAAGCTGACCAGGAATCAAGCGCCGCGAAACGCTCTCCGATCGTCTTATATAACTCCGGCAGGTTCTTCTTCTCCTCGATTCGCTCCCCATACGGCGGGTTTGTGATCAGGAATCCGTATTTTTTCGGATGGCTGAGCCCACTCACCGGACGCTGCTGGAAATGGATCAGTTCGTCCACGCCTGCTGCCTTCGCGTTCGCTCTCGCTGCACGGATGATGTCCCCGTCAATGTCGTAGCCCTGGATATCCGTCTGGACAGAAAGATCCACAAGATCGTTCGCCTCGTCCATCGCATCATACCAGCATTTTCTCGGGATCAGATGTTTCCAGTCCTCGGAGAGGAATTCCCGGTTCATGCCCGGCGCCATATTCGCTGCGATCATCGCCGCCTCGATCGGGAAGGTTCCGCTTCCGCAGAACGGATCCACGAGGATCCGGTCGCTCTTCCACGGAGTCAGCATGATGAGTGCCGCCGCCAGCGTCTCCGTGATCGGCGCCTTACTTGTCAGGGTCCTGTAACCGCGCTTATGCAGGGATTCTCCGGTCGTGTCAAGCGCTACCGTCACCGTGTCCTTGTGAAGGAATACGCGCAGCGGGAAGCTTGCACCGCTCTCCGGGAACCATTCGATCCCATATGCCTTTTTCATCCTCTCGACCATGGCTTTTTTCATGATGGACTGGATATCAGACGGGCTGAAGAGCTTGCTCTTAATGGAGGAAGCTTTCGCGACCCAGAATTTCGCATCCTTCGGGAGATATTCCTCCCACGGGATCGCGCGGGTCCCCTGGAACAGTTCCTCGAAAGTCTCTGCATGGAAACTGCCGACCTTTAAAAGTACGCGCTCCGTTGTTCTGAGGAAAATATTGGCACGGCAGATCGCCTCCGCGTCGCCGATAAATGTCACACGCCCGTCTTCCACCTGGCTGACCTCATATCCAAGGTCCAGGATTTCTTTTTTCATCACTGCCTCCAGGCCGAAATGGCATGGGACGATCAATTCAAATGTATTCAATCTGATTTTCTCCGTTCTGATGTATCGCGCAGCTGCTCACGTAACTGTTCAGTACCCTCACACCTACAGGAACAACCTCCCCCGGAGCTTCCCTTCGGATGCATGGCAACTTACGAGCAAAAATCCATTTTAAATTCGCAGCCACTTTATTTTCATAGTTTCATTCCATCCGTATCGTTCGCCGGATGGCTGTATTCCATTTAATTTTAAGGGTTCGCAGTCACCCTGTCAATCCCTGTAAAACTACAATCCAGGCTTCCTGTCCACGGTACAGGAGTTTTCTGACCATGCAAAGCACCCGTGACCGTGACCATATCATGCCAAGCATTCCATACGGAATTTTTTTCGATAATCGACAGTCCTACCCTGCCAAATCATCACTTTCTTTTCTTCCGGAACTTTTACTCCCGGCATCCCACATAATATTTTCCCCTGTAATAATGCAGTCCTCCCAGTGCATTCACCGCATCATACCCGCGTCCCGCGAGTTCTCTCGCCGCGAGCAGACTCTGCCCTCCGTAGGCGCAGTAGATGACCACAGGACGGTCTTTTGTGATCTCTGCCTCCACTTCATCCAGCTGTTCATAAGGCAGGTTCACAGCCCCCAGGAGATGCCCTGCCTCATATTCCTTCTGTTCCCGCACATCCAGCAACGTGAATGTCCGCTCCCCGTCCAGAAGTTGTTCCAGCTGCTGCATCGAGATCGTCCGAAACATATTCCTTCTCCTGAAACATATCCTTAATTTAAAATATGCCGGGCGGCCCGGACATGGTTCCTTTCTGCACAGTCAATTCCAGCACATTTCAATGCTTTATGCAGCTGCCGTGAACCGTTCTGTGTCCGCATAACGTCTGAAATCATATACCTTTCGTCTGCAATAACCGCAAAAATGGCGGCAGGATCACCCCACCGCCATTCTTATCAGATCTGACTGTTCGACCACGCAATCTTTCCACACAGCTTCCTGCACAGTCAGACCGCCGCATCTTTTTTATCTTTTGCAGTTTCTCCCATTGTCCGTAGAGTCCTTAGAACTGTTCTTCGAACGGTTCTGACTGTTATTCTCCGAACGGTTCTGGCTGTTTCTGCTCTGGTTCTTTGTCTTGTCGTAAGTCTCAGACCCACTGTTTTTCATGTTGTCGTCCATATCATAGCTGTTTCTTGCCATTTTTTTCGTACCTCCTGGAGTTGTTGTTCCACGGCCGCCTGTAAGACGCACCGGCGGAAATATTTTGCTGCGGCATCCTCTGCCGCACCTGCATTCTCTAGTATGGTCCGAACCTGAACTTTTATGCACCGCTGTCCATGATCTTTTCAGGCAACATCTTTTATGCCGTTTCCCCAAAAAGCACTTTTAATTTTTTCATACAATGAAAGAAAGCCGGGATCAGGAACGCATCCGCAAAGATCCATGCAAGCGGACTCGCAAAACATGCCGGAAGGAATCCGAACACCGGAACAAGGCAGAAGCCAACGAGAGACCGTGCAGCCATCTCGCAGACACCGGCCAGGATCGCAAACGTCGAAAATCCCATTCCCTGGATCGTAAAGCGGACCACATTCACAAACGTCAGTGGAATGTAGAACATACTGTTTCCGATCAGGAACATCGCCACACGACCGATGATCTCCGTCTGATCCGCGTCCATAAAGAGAAGCGCGATATACTTTCCGCCAAAGAACAGGATCACAAACGCGATCAGGGAGTAGACGATACCGATCAGGCTTGCCGCCTTCAGTCCCTCTTTCACACGGTCAAGCTTCTTCGCACCCACGTTCTGTCCCGCGTAAGTCGCCATGGTTCCACCCAGAGCATCAAACGGACAGCAGAAGAACATACTGACCTTGCTTCCCGTAGAAACGGCCGCAACCGCCATAGAACCCAGAGAATTTACCGCAGTCTGGAGCACAACGCTGCCGATGGCCGTGATGGAATACTGAAGTCCCATAGGAATCCCCATGCTGCAGAGTGTGCCGAGCATGCGTCCGTCCGGCTTCCACTCTTCGTCTTTCATATGAAGGATCGGATAGTGCCGGATCATGTAGATCAGACAGAGCACTGCCGAAATTCCCTGCGAGATTACCGTAGCCAGAGCCGGTCCGCCCACACCCATGCCGAGTCCCAGGATCGTAAAGAAATCAAGACCGATGTTCAGGAGGGACGATAACAGCAAAAAGTAGACCGGGGTCTTGCTGTCGCCAAGGCTTCGGATAATTCCCGCCAGCATATTATAAAGGTAGGTGACCGGGATTCCAAGGAAGATCACAAAAATATAATCATATGCACCCTGTATAATATCCTCCGGCGTATTCATCCACTGTAAAATATTCATGCAGAATGCGCCCACGACCGTCGTCATGACCACCGCGAACACCGCCGAAAGCCATCCGGCGTTCGCCACGAACTTTCTCATTCCCTTGTAATCTCCCGCACCGAACTTCTGCGCCACCGGGATTGCAAATCCGCTGCAGGCACCGGTACAGAAACCGATGATCATAAAGTTGATCGACCCCGTCGATCCAACCGCCGCCAGAGACGATACTCCCAGACATTTTCCGACAATGATCGTGTCTACCATGTTATAAAATTGCTGAAAAAGAAATCCCAGCAGCATCGGAACCGCGAAACTTAAGATCAGCTTCATTGGCGATCCGACTGTCAGATCCTTTACCTCACTTTTCTGCATATGTAATTCTCCTGTGTCTCAAATTTGAAATATCCTGCATCAAAATTTCATATTTTGTCAAACTTTGATGTATTATAAATCAGTGATAACAAAATGTATATGCATCAAAGCACCAAAAAAGTGTACGATTTTACTTTTAGATTCGTCAAAAGCGCTTTTAAACATAAAGGATGTTAGACCATACAATGATTTAACATCCTTTATATTATCCACTATTCCGTTTGTACAAAGTTCTCTACTCTTTTTTTAACATCATCATGTTCATCCATAAGTTTCTTTGCCTCTTTTGCATCATGTCGCGCAATTGCGTCTGTGATAAGAAAATGATAATAAATTCCACCAAGAAATCCAAATTTATCATTTCCATATGTCAGCATATTAGGATTTCCCAATATTTGATGTATTATATTTGAAATAATCGGATTTCCATATGCCTCGGCAATCGTTATATGAAATTCCATTTCCTTCTGATTATATAACAAAGAGTTCCCAATTGCGTTATGTTGTTCATAGTTAATCTGACGAAGTTTCTTAACCAGCTCCGGTGTCGCATTTTGAGCTACCGCATATGCAATCTCCGGTTCTATGAGTTTTCTCGCTTGTAGCCAGGTCAGATAATTTTTCATTTCAATTTTTTCTACCGACCCACTTGCATTGAGTATTCGTTGATCCGGAAGATATACCTGATCTAAGCATACAAATGTTCCTTTTCCCCGCTCACTTTTAAGTATTCCCAAAACATTGTATCTTTGAATTGCACTGCGAATACTGGTACGGCTATATCCCAATTCTCTACACAATTCATTTTCCGATGGTATTTTTTCTCCAATCGCCCAACTTCCATCATCAATTTTACTCTTCATGTATTGCATAATATGATCTATCACATTTTCAGGTTTGTCCATATATATAACTCCTTTTAAATGAGTTTTTATGTCTCTATTCTAAATGTATAGATTCTAAAACGCAAGTCCTTACGAAAAAATGCTTATCTTATGCTACCAGCGTTGGAAGAAATGTTGATATTGCCGGAATATATGCCACAAGCATCATTACAATGAAGAAAAGAAGAATCAACGGCCACATTTCTTTTACGAGCTTCGCCAAGGAGATCTGACCAACCGAACTTGCAATAAAGAGAGTCGCACCGACAGGCGGAGTAATTCCACCGAAAATAAATGTCAGAACCATAACCATTCCAAAATGAATCGGGTCAAATCCGAAGCTCGCCGCCAATGGCTGGAAGATTGGTACCATAATGATTGCCGCCGGAGTCGTATCCATAAAGCAGCCGATGATCATCATAGCGAGGATCATTAGGAACATAATAATATAAACGTTTGTTGTAAGTCCAGAAATCCATATGCTTAAC
This sequence comes from Pilosibacter rotomagensis, assembly GCF_045062245.2. Lineage (NCBI taxonomy): Bacteria > Bacillati > Bacillota > Clostridia > Eubacteriales > Clostridiaceae > Pilosibacter > Pilosibacter rotomagensis. The sequence goes on from NZ_CM170323.1 coordinate 3,288,322, forward strand.
TTATTCGGAAGCTGTAAAATCGCAATACAATAGCTGAAAGCACTTGTTGCTGCAAAAATTAGAGAACTCTGTCCAACTGTAAACGCTGTAGATTTAATTGTTTCGATCATATCATGAAAATGAAATTCTCTGTAATAAAATACACCAATAATAACGCCATACAGACCAGCGACAGCACCAGCCTCTGTTGCGGTAAACACACCTGATAATGTACCGCCAATAATAATCACTGGCATAATCATAGCCGGAATGGCATCCTTCGCTGCAACAAGAAGATTATGGGAATTAAACTTTGGCCGATAGTTACCATCGCAGTTCTCCGGATCAGTCTTTGCTTTATAAAGACAATATATCATTTGTGATACGGATACCATAATTCCAGGAATCATTCCAGCCACAAACAATTTACCACAAGAAATCCCCGTAATAGAAGAATAAAGTACCATTAGAATGGACGGAGGGATAATGGAACCAATCGTCGCTGACGCACATGTAATAGCTGTCGAATATGATTTGCTGTATCCTGCCTCCGTCATCCCCCCAATCTCCATGACGCCTAAAGAAGCAACGTCTGCAGAAGTTGAACCCGAAATTCCCGCAAACATAGTTGATGCGAGGACATTTACCAAAGCAAGACCGCCTGGCAAGAATCCTACAATTTCTGAGGCGAATTTAAAAATTCTTCTTGTAATTCCACAGCGGTTCATAATTTCTCCTGCGAAAATATATAACGGAATCGCCATCAAAGTAAAAGAATCAGCGCCAGCAAACATGCGTTGCGGAATTGTGAGGATATCAGTTCCTCTCGTTAGCAGATACAGCATGGAAGAAATTCCCATAACAGCTGCAACCGGAACTCCAATCAGAAGGAGTGCAAAAAAAGATATCAACAATACTGACATATTTACATTTCCTCCTCAATATTTTTCTTATGTTTTTTCAATCCCAAATGAAATTCTATTATGTTAATAGCAGATTCTAATACAATACCCGCACATCCAAATGCCATAATTCCGTATGGAATCGCCATTGGAATTTTCATTGCCGATGAAGAAACCGAAATATTCAGTATTGCCATACGACACGTATATATTGTGGTGATTCCAAAAAACACCACCATTAAAAAACGTCCAAATTGTGCAATTATTTCCTGTATCTTTTCAGGGAACATGCCTGTGAAAAAATCCACATGAATATGACGATCCTCCCTCGTTGTAAAGATTGCTCCCAAGAATATAATCGATACGAAACAATAACGTCCCATTTCCACAGAAAAGACAATCGGGCTATTAAAGAAATAACGCATAATAACATTCAGATTGGTTATTCCAAACATCATCAAAAACAAAAAAATAATTACCCATAACAATAATTCATCTATGACTTTCTTTACCCTCTTCAACACTTCCATCGCGAAATTCCTCCACTGACATCAAACAGAATATCCCTAAAAAAATCAGGTGGGCAGACTTGACACCGCCCACCTGTACATGCGAATCAATATTCACAAGTTTTATCCAAAATCACTTATTCTTCTGTACCAGCTCAAATAATTTCTTTGCCTCGTCGGACTGCATAAAATCATATGCGTTGTAATCAATCATCGCGCGCATGGATTCAACATCAGAATCAACGAATGTCATCTTTTCTTCCAATGCCTTACGGTTTTCAGCATCAGAAGTCTTGGTAGATTCCAAACCATAATGGGAGGCGTCCAGACCCGCCTGCAATAATAAGTTCTTTTCATCATCGTTTAATTTATCGAAAACAGATGCCGACATTGAGAATGTTGTAGGAGCGTTCAGATGGTTTGTCTTATTGAAGTATGGTGCAACCTCAAACCACGACAAATGTAAACAGCCATCCGGAGTATTCTCAACGCCATCTACGACGCCAGTATCTATTGCTGTGTAAATCTCACCAGTTGCTAACGGAGTTGGAGCTGCCCCTAACATACGGAATGTATCTACATACAGGGAAGATTCCGGAACTCTCATCTTGAATCCCTTTAAATCATCAACACTATTGATTGGTTTTGTTGTGTACATATTACGAAATGCCATTACATAATATCCAAGGTTCTGTACTTTCGCAACGTTGCGAAGCTGTTCAGACGCGTATTCGCCCGCCTCGCTTTCAAGCACTTTTTGTACCTGATCATAATCATCATACATATACGGAAGAATCAGTGCGCCTAACTGAGGAATAGAGTTTACATAGAATTCAACTGCAATTACTGCCATATCCAGTGTACCGGCCGTTAATGCCTCCAGATTCTGCGCCTCAGTTCCCAGTGCAGAGCCCTCAAATACATCTACTTTCATCCTTCCATCAGAAAGCTCTTCTACTTTATCAGCAAAATGGTGAGTCACATCTGCCAGTGCGCTTCCGCTAGGTGCTGTTGTTGATAAAGAAAATGTATGTTTTTCAACATTTGATGCATCAAACTGATATGTGTAGTCTTCTCCCTCCGATGTTTTCTTTGTCTCATTGGTTTCTGCTTCTGATGAGATTTCCGCAGTTGCCACAGTTGTCTGGGATGTCGTCGTAGTTGACGCATTGTTTAGACATCCTGTCATGGACATTGCCGCCATTGCCGCTGCTAAAACGATTGCCAATTTTCTTTTCATAACATTCCCTCCATTGAGTTTTTGCATTTATTTGTAATACAAGTTAATAGTACCACGTCTCATGTTGTGTGTCAATATTCCAACGTCGCTCTGCGCATTTTTATGCATATAGTGCATTATTCTCCCATTTTTTTGGACATTATGCACTATTTTTATCTTTTTTTGTTTTTTGCTTGTCTTTTATTCGAAAATCATTTATAGTGAACTTGTATTACCTATATTGCATTTGACTTCATAAGGAGGAAATATTATGCTTCCAAAAATCCGTTCCGTCCAGGTCATCGAAACTGCTCCCGGCGGTATCAATCTTCTCGTTGTAAAAGTAGAAACAACCGAACAAGGCTTATACGGTCTTGGCTGTGCTACCTTTTCATATCGTACAGCTACTATTAAAAATCTGATTGAACAGTATATTGAACCATTACTGATCGGTCGTGATGTAGACCGTATCTCCGATCTCTGGCAGCTTATGCATCAGAATGCATACTGGAGATCTGGTCCAATTGAAAACAATGCGATCTCCGGTGTTGACATGGCGCTCTGGGACATCAAGGGAAAAATGGCAAATATGCCCGTCTATCAGCTATTGGGCGGGAAACTCCGAGACGGTATCCCGGTATACCAGCATGCTGACGGTGGAACCATCGAAGAACTGATTGATAATGTTGAAAAGTATCAGGAGATCGGGCTTCGCTACGTGCGATGCCAGAACGGAATCTACGGTGGAACTCCATTCGGCGAGCCTCCGAAGCAGGCAGCAAAAGGCGCTCAGATCGGCACCTACATTGATTCTCCGGAATACATGCAGAACACAATTAAAATGTTCGAAAAGCTTCGTTCCCACTTCGGTGATTCTCTGGAGTTCATCCATGATGTCCACGAACGCATCAATCCGATCGAGGCACGACGTTTTTGTAAAGAAATGGATCAGTTCCGACTATTCTTCTTAGAAGATGTCGTTTCACCGGAAAATATCAGCTGGCTGAGAGAGATCCACAACTACTGTACAACGCCTTTAAGCCACGGCGAACTGTATGTGAATAACAATGAATGGCACAATGCCGTGATCGATCGAAGCGTCGATTACCTCCGCGCTCACATTTCCGATATTGGAGGAATCACTCCTGCGCTCCGCATGGCCGCGTTCGCCGCAGAGTTCGGCGTTCGTACCTGCTGGCACTGCCCGCCGGATCTGTCTCCGGTTGCAGCTTCCGCGCTTATCAATATTGATCTTGCGATCCCGAACTTTGGTCTTCAGGAGTGGAGCGGAGTCCGGACATATGACTTCCTTCAGCAGAGTAAAGGCCACGACGCGGATGAAGCGCTGCATGAAGTATTTAAAAACATGCCGGAGTACGGAAATGACGGCTTTGTATACGGAAATGATCTTCCGGGTCTCGGCGTAGAGATCGACGAAGAAGCCGCTAAGAAATACCCGCCGGCACATCCGGTAACCACATGGACACAGACAAGAAACTTTGACGGTTCCCTCCAGACACCGTAGTTTAAGTTTTTAGAGGTGAGAAAAATCCCCATTTCTCACCTCTTTTTCATATCCGCACTCACAGTCTCTCCATTACAATCGTCATTTCTGGTGACTTATCCCATTTTCCCCGACCCGTCAAAGTTCTTCTTTACAATCTTCCCATTTCATGATACTGTAATGGCATCAGAGCGCCAACCGCCCTGAAAATCAAACAAACATGCAGAGTAGACGTGTGCGCGTCAAGTGCCCGCCAGACAGGGAGTTGCTGGCAGGACGAAGGGAATTTCCCGCGGTGCACATATCGCATCCCGCTGCATCAGAAGATAGTTTGCAGATACCTTTTGTGTCTGTGACCGTTCGATTATCTCCTGTTGTGGTCCGAAAATCTGCAAAGGAGGTATTTTTTTATGCAAAACAGCTCGAACGACCTCTTTTCCAGGATCTATGAATCATCCCGCGAATTTAAAAAGGTCACAACCATCACCACCTGCGCCATGTTCGGTGCCCTCGCCGTTGTTCTCGGCTACTATTCCTTAAAGATCACACCCAACTTAAAGATCGGCTTCGGCTCGATCCCGAACATGCTCGTGGACTACCTCTTCGGCCCGGTCGTCGGCTGTCTCTTCGGAGGCGCGATGGACGTGATCAAATTCATGCTGAAACCGGACGGCGGCTTCATGCCCGGTTTTACCTTTGATGCCATGCTGGCCGCATTCCTCTACGGATTGTTCTTCTATAAAAAGAAGCTCTCGCTTCCGAGGATCCTCACAGCCAAACTCGTTGTGATCATCATCTGCAACATCATCCTCGCGACCTACTGGCTGACGCTTCTAAATGGAAAAGGTTTTCTCGCACTTCTGCCTGCCCGCGCGATCAAAAATCTGATCCAATGGCCGGTGGATTCCCTGATCTTCTTCCTTGTGGCGAAAACGCTGGAACGGGCCGGAGTATTTCGTCTGATCCTGCACGCGGGGTACCGAAAAAAATAGCTTTCTTTCACCGTTTTACCGCCATAGATGCAAAAACCTCCCTGACGTTTTCTATTCGTCAGGGAGGTTTTTTTATCCTTTTATCCTTTATCCAATTTTCAGGTTAGTCACCAAGTACATTCACGATCCTCACTGGTGTACGGTAGTTCCATCTGGAAACCTTAATTCCGGTCTTCTCTGTGGAGGCATGTACGATCTGTCCATTTCCGATATAGAGGGCAACGTGGTTGATCCTCTTTCCGGAACCATAGCTGATAATATCACCCGGGCGCATCTCGGAGCTGCTTACCACACGACCCATACGGGACTGTCCGCCGGAAGAATGCGGGAGCTCTACGCCTGCTGCGTGACGCATTACATAGGAAGTAAATCCGGAACAGTCAACACCGGTATTCGGATTTGTTCCACCGTATTTGTAACGGTTTCCTACAAACTGAAGTGCATATGTAACAATCTCGGAGCGGAGGTCATCCTCAACATCGACCTCTGCCTCTAATACTTCCTCGTCATCCGCATTTTCCTCATCTGCGTCTGCCTCTTCTGCCTCCGCACTGTCAGCTGCAGTATCGTCTGTGTTTTTCTCTTCGGAAGCTGTATCGGTATTCTCTTCAGAACTCTCTGTCGTTGTCTCTGTCTGCTTGTCCTTTTCTAACGGATTTCCGTTTTCATCGAGGTGGATGATCGTTACTACTTTTTTATTTTCATTCACTGCAGTCTGCTCATCCGCGAAGGAAACGATCGGAAGCGCTGCGGTTAAAGCCATACATAAACAGGTGATCTTTAAAGTTCTGAAAAGTTTATTTGTCATTGAAATCCTCTTATTTTAAAGCTTTCATAGTTTGTAAGGTTTGTTACAAATATGTTACGTTTTGTTACAAACAAATTATATTTCCTATGGCCTCTTTTGTCAATAAAAACAAAGGAATTCATAAACTCTTAATAATTTAGGCGAAAATCACCAGTTTTGTGGCAAAAATGCGGCGCTCCCAACAGAGAACGCCGCACCTGTTTACATAACTTATTTCAATTGTAACATCCTGTAATCTGTTGATTCTTTCAGTAAAATCAAGGCTTTTCAGACATTTCCGGCTTTAAATTCATGAATCGGTCCACCGTTTTCCGTGCCTGCATCTGCAGCTCACAGCTCCGACTGCCTGTTCATTATATTTACTTTGCTATCTTCCCCGGAAATTCTTAACGATCCAGTAAATGATCAGGCACATCAGGATCGGTCCTGAAAACCGGATCAGGAGATAGAACACGCCGCCCATAATGCTGAACACTACGGAGATCACAAGAAACAGGATCACAACAAGGGCCAATTTCCAGTACCACTTATTCAGATCGAAATAATGGATATTCGGCGCGGAGCCGTTCTGATAACTTCCCTGGCTGTAAGTGCTTCTTCTGTCGTCGTCCCGCGAGGACGCATCCTCAAAGCTTCCATGACCATCTCCGGTCTCTCCCGCAGCCTCCGCGGAATTGATGATCGTGCGCGCCACGATATTCGGCTCGCCGATCTCCTCTATGATCTCGTCCATGGTACGTCCTTTCCCGAGTTCCTGGGAAAGATAATCCGCGTAATAATTTAGGTTCTCGCGGATCACGGACGCCGGGACTTCACCCGAAAGCGCGTCCTCTAAGCGTCTTAAAAATTCGTCCTTGTTCATGCAATTCTACTCCAGTTTTTCTTTAATGATGCCGCCTCTGTATGCTGCCACAAGTTCCTTCAGGTCCGCGATCTTTGCCGCAAGTTCTTTTCCGGTATCGGTATCCGCGACCATCACACGTTTTTTCATTTTCTCTACGATCGTGACCTTCGGTGTATTTTCATGATCCCTGTCAAACGGTTTGTGCTCCGCAAGCGCCAGATGATGGGAATTGAAGATCAGGGTATAACCTGCGATCCCCGTCTTTGGCTGGTAGGACTTGGAAAGTCCGCCGTCGATGACGAAGAGTTTTCCGTTTCCCTTGATCGGGCTCTCACCATCCTTTAATTTTACCGGTACATGTCCATTGATAATGTGGGAACCTTCCACCGGAAGTCCGAACTCCTTGAGAATCTTATTACAGAATTCCTCTTTTTCACTCAGTTTATAATACGGGTTCATATTTTCCTTCGCAGCTGCCTTGTCAGCGACAAAGTAGTTCTCAAAGGTTGCCATATTGTCCTTTCCGTATACCGGGGACTTCGGACCGCACCATAAATACCACATAAAGTCACGGTACCAGTCTTTCGTCGGGTCATCCTCTGGCAGGAAATATGCCATCTTCACCGCGTCCTCGATATAGTCGAGCAGACGTTTTCCGGAATAGATGATCCCTTTCAGCTTCAGCTCCTCGAAGGTACCGTCCTCTTTCATCGGGATGCAGCCATGGTACAGCAGGTTTCCGTTGCACCTCTTGTACATTGCGCCGTGGGAATATACGAAACGGATATGACGGTGAAGTGTCTCACTGTGGTGGAACGAGAGCGCCAGATTGTAGATCAGCTCCTGCTCTTCCTTTGTGAATTTTAACGGATCCTTCGGATCGATCGTCGGGAAGTTCATATCCAGCATCTTGTAATCTTTTCCGTGGATATTTACTGTTCCTTTTTCAAAGTTGATATGTTCCAGATGGATCCGGTCATTGATCTGATAGTCCGGATGGCGTTTCGTGATCTGACCTTCCACCTTGAACTGGATCACTGTGATCGCTTTGTGCATCTTCGCAGCAAGACCCGGATCTACTGCGTCGTAGATATTTTCATCCAGGATCTTCGGCATGAACCGCTCACACGGATCATCCTTATAAACTTTCGCCGCAAACATGGATAAGGGGCGAAGGTTGATCCCATATCCATCCTCCAGGACATCGAATCCATTGTAACGGATCGCAATCCGGAGCACGTTGCAGATGCACGCCAGGTTGCCGGTCGCCGCACCCATCCAGGAGATATCATGGTTGCCCCACTGAATATCCACGTCGTGGAAGTGCATGAGCTCATTCATGATAATGTCCGCGCGCGGTCCACGGTCAAAGATATCACCGATAATGTGAAGGCTGTCCACTGTCAGGTTCTGGATCAGGTTGCAGAGTGCCATGATGAACTGGTCACCCATCTCGATGTCGATGATGGAGTGGATGATCTCGTCATAGTAAACTTTCTTATTATCATCATTGTAGTCCACATGAAGGAGCTCATCGATGATATAAGCGAATGCCGGCGGCATTTTTTTACGAACTTTCGATCTCGTAAATTTCGAGGAAACCTCTTTACAGATGCGCACCAGACGGTAGATCGTAATTCTCTGCCAGTCTTCTGTAAATTTTCCCGCTTTCTGGATCTTCCGGATATTCCGCTCCGGATAGTAGATCAGGTTTGCAAGAGCGATCTCCTCTTCGTCCGAGATCACATACCCGAAGGTCTCCGAGATCTTCTCGCGGATAATACCGGACGCACTGCGGAGCAGGTGAATAAACGCTTCGTATTCCCCGTGCAGGTCGCTGAAGAAATACTCGGTTCCTTTCGGAAGTCCGCGGATCGCCATCAGGTTGATGATCTCACTGGAGGCCGCTTTCACAGTCGGATACTCTTTTGCAAGCAGCTTCAGATAGTCCAAATCTCTCATTGTCTCTGTTTTCCTCCCTGCGATTTCCCGGATATTTAAATCCTGTTACAGTACACAGCACCTCCGTCTGTGCTCCGCAGCGGAATTTTGCCGATGATTCGCATTCCAAATCGGCCAACTCTGCACTAATTACTGTATGGTAGAGAATTTTCATTTTAGAAACTTTCGGCCATGAAAAACAACAGCTTTTTTCTGGTTTTTGCGGAGCTTTTCATGCTCTTCTTCCACCTTACAGGTTAAAAATTTAACCGCCCGGGAATTGCTTTTCCATTTATTTTATAGTAACATATTCATATTCAAAACTCAACCAAAGAATCTGGTGTCCGGCCGATGCAGACAGTGATGATCGCCGATCTGGACGGCACGGCACTTATGAGCAGGAAGAAAAGGAGATTTTCATGGACAGCGAGCTTCTCTACGTTTTTGGTACCGGAAATGCCACGGTTACCAACCTTTATAATACATGCTTTGCGCTCCGCGACGGGGACGAATATTTTATGGTGGATGCCGGCGGCGGAAACGGGATCTTAAAGATCCTGGACAACATGCAGGTTCCCTTAGAGCGGATCCACCACATTTTCGTGACCCACGCCCACACAGACCATGTACTCGGCATCGTCTGGATGATCCGCATGATCGCAACAAAGATGAAAAAGGACCAGTATATCGGGGACGCCCACATTTACTGCCACGCAGAGTTGATCGAGACGATCAAAACACTCTGCCGCCTGACGATCCAGGATAAGTTTTACAACATGATCGGTGACCGGATCCATCTGGAGGAAGTGAAGGACGGGGAGACGCGCCATATTTTAAGCTATGATGTGACGTTCTTCGATATCCACTCCACGAAATTAAAACAGTTCGGCTTTACGCTGACATTAAATAATGGAAGAAAACTCACCTGTGTCGGAGATGAGCCGTACAATCCGGACTGTGAACAGTATGTGCGCGGCAGTGACTGGCTGCTCCACGAGGCGTTCTGCCTCTATGCGGAGCGCGATATCTGGAAGCCGTATGAAAAGCATCACAGCACCGTGAAGGACGCCTGTGAACTTGCGGAGTCTCTCGGGATCCCGAACCTCGTTCTCTGGCACACGGAGGACAGCAATGTTGCCGGAAGGGAACGTCTTTATAAGAGTGAGGGAAAACGCTATTACAGCGGAAATATTTATGTACCGGATGATGAGAGCTTAATCGCATTATAGTGAGGCTGATCGCAGTATGGCATTCTGCTCTCCGTCATCTTTTGTCTGCCTGAACATTTTGCCGGTTCGGCAATTCGTTAAATTGTTCTGTCCCCTTGCGCAGACTGGATTTTAGGTTATATTTGTCCTGATTTAGGAGGAAAAGGTTATGTCGATTAAACCGTGGATCTGCAACGGATCCAAAACGATCATAAAGGACCGCTGGATCGATCTTCACGCCGACGACTGTGCGCTGCCGGACGGCACGAAGATCTCTCCATTTTATGTAAATGATGTGCCGGACTTTGTTGTCGTGGTCGCTGTCACCGTTGACGGGGACTTTATCTTCGTGCGCCAGTACCGCCATGGAACGCGACAGATCCTTTTGGAGCTTCCTGCCGGATGCATGGAGCCGACAGATGCGGATCCCGCAGCCGGGGCTGCGAGGGAACTCTTCGAGGAGACCGGCTATGCCGGAAGCGAGCCGGTATTTCTCTGCAAGGTCGCGCCAAACGCGGCGTGTATCAGCAATTTCGCCCACTGTTATCTGATCACAGACTGTAAGAGGGTCAGCGGACAGCATCTCGATGCCACCGAGGATCTGGAGATCGTCGTGATGTCCGCCGAGGAAACGAAAAAGCTGATGACAAACGGCGGGCTTGTACAGGCGGTTCATGTGGCTGCAATGTATTATGCGGAGAAGCTATTAAATAAGTAGATGTCTTCACAGCTATTTATTTGCCAGCTGCCTTTCATTCTCCTGTGCTCGGCACAACAGCTGCACATCGCTGTCAATCAGGATTTATCGATCATCAATGATTTTTTCTCCAGCCATACTTTCATCTTCCATTGCATTTACAGCAAAACGTAAGATCCTTTATGACTGGAATTTGTTTGAAAAGGATACATATTATGAATAAACGTGAAATTTCAGAAATAAAGAAGCAATTCAAGAAGGACAACAACGCCATCACCCGCATCTGCGGATGCTACGTTGATGCCGAAAAGCAGATCAAAACGACCTTAAAGGAGGCGTTCTTCGCCCTGTCCGAGGAGGAGATCTTTAAATACTACGAGATCTTCAAGAAATCCCTGTCCGGGGGAATCGGAAAAAATCTCCATAATCTGGAGTACTCGATCCACGACGAAGGTCCGGACAGCGCCCACGAGCTTCTCATGAAACTCCGTGATGAAAAACTCGCGGACGACGAGACTGTGGATAGCTTCTATAATAAGGTGATCGAAAATTATGAGTACGGAGAAAATTACTATATCATCCTGATCCACAGCGCCTACGATGTTCCGGGGAAAGCGTCCGACAACGAGGAAATGTTCGACGCATCCGAGGAGGTCTACAACCATATCCTCTGCTGCATCTGCCCGGTAAAGCTCTCCGAGCCCGGTCTTTCTTATAATGAAACGACCAATGCAATTGAGGAGCGCCCGCGGGACTGGTGGGTACAGACCCCGATGACCGGATTCCTGTTCCCTGCATTTAATGACCGCAGCAGCGATATTCACAGCGTCCTGTATTTCTCAAAAAACCCGGAGGAGCTCCACTCTGAATTTATTGATGCCTGCCTCGGTGCGCCGACACCGATCTCCTTTAAGTCCCAGAAAGAAGCGTTTCAGGAGATCCTGACCGATACGCTGGGAGAGGAATGCAACTATGAGACTGTCCGCCAGATCCACGAAAACCTTACGGAGCTTGCGGAGGAGCATAAGGAAGACGAAGTTCCGCTGACTCTCACAAAGCCGGAAGTAAAAGATCTTCTCGAAAAGAGTGGTGTGGAGCCGGAACGTCTGGAGCACTTTGATAAAGTCTACGAGGAAGCTGCCGGAGAAAATACCGCGATCCTCGTCCCGGCCATCACAGGAACCGGAAAGTTTGCCGTGAAGACACCGGACGTAGACATCAAGGTCAATCCGGATCGGTTAGATCTTGTAGAAACGAAGTTCATCGGCGGCCGCCGCTGCCTTGTGATAGCGGTCGAGGACAACGTGGAAGTCAACGGCATGCCGGTGAAAATGTGGGAAGAGCAGAAGGAGACGCAGTAATATGGCAGCATCCGCCCGTTTCACTGAAGATTTCGCATACGAAGTCCTGTCCGTAGTCGCGGAGATTCCCGAGGGAACCGTCGCCACCTACGGCCAGATCGCCCGTCTCATCGGCAGGGACAAAAACTCCCGCCTCGTGGCCCGGGTCCTCTCCCACGCCTCAAACTACGGAGATTTTCCCTGCCACCGCGTCGTAAACCACGCCGGCCGCCTCGTCCCCGGCTGGCCGGAACAGGCATTTCTGCTGCGACAGGAAGGCGTGGAGCTGAAGGACGCGATGCACGTGGACCTCAAAAAATATCAATGGGAATGCTGATTTTTGACTGTCAGCATTCCCATTTTTCGTTTCTAGTATTTCGAGCAGCAATACCAGCAAGCTTAAAACTTTATCGGCAACGTTCTTGCTAAGTTTATATGTAATGAATGTGTCATAGACTTCACAAGATCCTACTGCTAATAGTTCATGATCCATTCTGCTTCTAACTATATTGAATCACAGACGCAAAAGCTACAATTATCATTGCTACTACTGCCCAAATAGCAAATAGTTTAAGCATAAATCTCATCCAACGATCATATGGTATATTGGCCATTCCAATAAATCCCATAAGTGCTGATGAATGCGGTAGAATATAGTTGCTCAATCCATCTCCAAAGTTAAATGCAAGAACAGCTGTCTGTCTGCTGACTCCTACCATATCCGCAACCGGAACCATAATCGGCATGGCAACGGCTGCCTGTGCATTTCCCGCGACAATAAAAAAATTGGTGACAGTCTGAAGAATATACATTCCCGGAGCACGCAGAATATATGGAAGATATCCAATTCCCTGTGCCAATGAACGTACAACGGTATCCAGAACATGACCTTCTGACAGAATCAAAGTTGTCGCACATCCCATTGCAATAATAATTGCAGGCTCTGTCATGTCCTTCATTCCTTTTATGTACTCTTTAGCAATGCGGCTTGGTCCAAAACCATACAACAGCCCAGAAGCCACTGACATATACATAAATACAACCGAAACTTTTGCAAGCCCCCATTTATAGTTCGCACAGCCATAAATCAATACAATAAAGAATGCAAGGATCGTCAACAACACAATTACATGTTTTTTATTCATTTTTTGAAAATCATCTATTGTTTTTGCCTCATCTGTATTGTTTGTCTGTAAACCATACATAACACTTTTTCTGGGATCTGCCTTAATTTTTTTTGCATAGGAAATAAGATAAATGTCTGTAACGACCAGAAAGATCACAAAGCTTATACAGCGAAGCCAAAGACCTGAGAACAGTGGAAGCTCCGCTATTTCCTGCGCGATTCCAGTAGTATTTACATTAAAAGTACCCGTAGAAAATCCAATTGCTCCTCCCAAGCAGATCATCCCGCATCCAACAACTGCATCAAACCCAAACGCAAGTGCAACCATTACTCCTATCGGTGCAAAACCAATAAATTGGTTATTAGCCATAGTTGTTGTCGCCAATGCAAAAATCAAACTAAATGCAGGAATCAGCCAGGTTTCTTTGCCTGCAAAGCGTTTTGCCATTTTGGCTGTTAAAGCCTCAAACGCTCCTGTCGCCAAGATTACGCCAAATGCCCCTCCGATTATAAAGATCGAAAAAACAACCGTAGCATTTTTAGCCGCAGAGTTCATAATCTGTTCGGGTACACGCCATAAAGCTACCGGAGTATTGGGTACAAACTTAAATGTATCTGGATCTACTACCGTCAAGCCAGCAGAGTTCTCATAGCGGGCATATTCTCCTGCGGGAATCACATAAGTCATAATACATGCAAATAACAATACACAGATGATAATAACGTACGAATGCGGAAATTGAATTTTTTTTCTTGATTCACTATTCATATATTTTCCCCCAAACAAACTGTATATAAAACTTGTTATCAATTGTGTTCAAATATTAAATACTCTCTTTCAAAAGAGGAATGACATGATCCCATACACTGTCTAAAAGTGCCTGATTATTAAAATCATGAGACATGATTGCAATGCAGGCGTCAAGATCAGGAATTACTATGAGGTATTGTCCTCCCCATCCATAGCCACGAAATGCATTATCACGAGCACATCTCCAGAAAAAATATCCATATCCGGCTTTTTCATCCACGCCAAGCTTTTCTCCCGGAATATCATTTGATATCAAATTAGAAGTTGCTGTATTGATCCACGCTTCTGATACAAGTTGTTTACCATTCCAATTACCCTTGTTTAAAAGCAACTGACCAAATTTTGAAAGCTCATATGTATTTAAATGAAGTCCTCCACAACCAAGAGTATATCCTGCGGTAGACTGAAACCATTGCGGATTAATAATATCCAACGGATCAAATAATCGAGGCACAAGATAATCTCTCAAATTTTGACCTGTTCGATCCTGGATGATAACCGAGCAAAGATATGGTCCAAAATTATTATACTTCCAATGTGTTCCTGGAGCATATGGCACATCAAATGACAATGCGTATTTTACCCAGTCTTCTCCTCTAAGCTCATCACGTCCTGGATATTTAGGATCTCCTGAATATCCCTGAAGTACAAAATAATCATGCCCTGTTGCCATCATTATCATATCTCTAATTGTAATATTCATTAGATTGTCTGATGGATGATCTGGAAGTTTATCTTTAAAAATAACAGCAGGTTTTTCATCCAGAGACAAAATTCCCTCTTCTACAGCCATGCCGATTGCAACGCTTAAAAAACTTTTACTGACTGAATGTATATTGTCTCTACGATTATCTCTCCAATCAAATCTCCCTATTTCCTGATTATGTTGACGCACTACAATATGATATGTTTCAATTTTCTTTTTTATAATACTTTCCACGTATTTTTGCAGATTTAATGTCATTATTTTTCACCATCTCTTTCTATTGGATAGTTATCTGTTTATTTTTTTACAAATATATTTGTATGATTGAATTATACGGCAATACAGTGTATAATACAAATCAAATATATATTATATATCCGATAAGAAAATGCTTATATAGAAATGAGGACCGAGTATGAATGATTATCACATGGAATATATAACTCTATCCGCAATCAAAAAAACAGGTAATATTACTGCTGCTTGTAAAACCTTATTTATATCGCAGCCTGCACTCAGTCAACGGCTATCATCTATAGAGGCCAATATAGGTTGTCCTGTATTCAATCGTGATGTCACCCCTTTAAAAATAACTTTTGAGGGAGAATTATACTATGACAAACTGAAAAAATTTGTTCTGATGGATAAAGATTTCAAAAATCAACTATACGAACTTAAGCAAAATAATACCGGACGTATTACTCTTGCAATGTCACCCATGCGCACCCAGCTATTTTTAGTCCCTTTAATGCTTCAAATGAAGCAGCGTCTTCCTAATGTTGATTTTAAACTGGTTCATGGCAGCAATCGGGAAGAGCTGTATCAACTTGTACTTGATGGTTCCGCTGATTTTATGATCAACAGTGTCTTTTATCCTTCTCTTCAGCAAATCAAGTTATGTACCGGCGAAGAATTACTTGCACTTCCTCCTTCTCATCCTTATGCAAAAAAATTTGCCGGGAAAAGTTGGCGAGAAGCACCTGCTGTTTCACTTCACGCTTTTTCTAATGATACCTTTATTCTCCATTATGCTTCTCAAGGCGGCAGAAAGCTTAGTGAGCTTGTTTTTCAAAGTGAAAATTTTTTTCCAAGCAAATATTTTGAGGTATTTGACTATTATACTATACTTCAATTAATTCAAGCTGAAATGGGATGCTCCGTACTTACATCCACCAATATCGCAGCTTTAAGTTCTTCTTTCAATATAACGTACCTGAGGCCTTTGCATAGAGTTATTTGCCCTTTATACATCTCATTTCGAAAAGGAATGTATCTTACAAGCGCTATGAATGAATTTGTCTCTCTTTGTAAATCTGTATTTTCAGACTGCTAAGACTTCCCATACCTAAAATGCGATTCACACCTTATTGGTGTTAAAAGTTTTGGTTAGATTATTCAAACTCCAGCCCGCTTTAAACAACAATCAGCTTCCGTTCTCTGTTTGCTACACTAACTTGACAATTTTCTTCATTTTTGATATATTGTTTTTGTAATAATTTTGTAATATTTGAAACAATTCCCGTAATACAAGCGGGATATTCAACTGATATGAGGAAATTTTGCATGAGAAAATTACAGAATCTGATTCCTGACTTTTCAAAGAAGCTTCTTTTAAAAGCGGCTGCCGCCGCATCTGTCCTGTTCCTTTCCACCGCATTCCCGGCTTTTCCATCTCTCGCCGCATCCGCCTACGACAATCTTGCCGTGGCAAATGTGACAAGTGAACCGTTAAATATGCGGACGAAACCGTCCACGGACGGAGAGATCGTCGGAAAGTGTTACCGTGGAGCGGGCGGAACCGTATTAGAGAAGAAAGATGGCTGGACGAAGGTCCGTTCCGGAAAAATTGAAGGATGGATGAGCGACAAGTATCTGCTCTTTGGAGCAGATATCGAGCCGTTAGCAAAAGAGCTCGGTCTCTTATCCGCAAAGATCACCGCAACGACCTTAAATGTCCGCGAGACCCCAACCACAGATTCCGCAATCTTAAAACAGGCGGCTGAAGGCGATTCCTTCCCTGTCTTAAGTGAATCTGACGGCTGGGCAAAGGTTCAGCTCTCCGCCGACACAAACGGCTATATTTCCAGTAAATATGCCTCCATTGGCCCGGTTCCTGCTGCCGCTGTCGACGCAAAGGAAGAGTCCGCAGCGCTGAGCGCATCCGGAAACGGAACCTCTGCGGCACCGTCCTATGTGATCTCCGCCACCGCAGATGAGATCTACCTGATGGCAGCCTGCGTCGCGATGGAGACTGGCGATGACCGCTATGAGGACCAGCTCGCCGTGGCAAGCTGCATCGTAAACCGTGTAAAATCCAAAAAGTGGGGCAAAACGATCTCCGACGTGATCTACGCCGACGGCCAGTTCCCCGGCGCGACCTCCGGCCTGTTGGACAAATACCTGGCAAAAGGCCCGTCCAAGTCCTGCATAAAGGCCACCAAAGATGCTCTGGCCGGCTCCAACAATATCGGCGACTACCTCTTCTTCAAAGCCGCCAAACGCGCCTCAACCGGCAGTTATTCTTCCTATAAAATTGTTGGCGGAAACTGTTTTTATAAAAAATAATATTTGATCTGCGAAATCTGCCGCCGGTCATCTCTTCCAGATGTAACAGCAAAAAACAGGGAAAGTACACCCTCTCCGAAGGCACTTTCCCTGTTTCCGTACACAGACCCTTTGTTTCCCTGAGAGCATTTCAAGTAAAAATACTCCTCTCTATTTCTCAATCTCCCTGCATCTCACCGCAGCCCGCGCCTTCCCCTTATTCGTGCAGGTAAACAGTGTCAGATCCCAGTCCCCGGCTTCCATCTTTTCGATGTCATAGCCGCCAACCGTCTCGATCTCCGCCACTTCATAGGAAAATATATTTCCGTCCGCATCTGTGAATACTACGGAATCGCCCGGATTCAGGCGCTTGATGCCGGAAAAATGAGTGCGGTAATTATGTCCGGCGATGATCATATTCTTTAAGTACGCGGAACCACTGTAGCGGCACGGGGCTTTCTTGAGCTTCGCGTCGCTCCACTCGCTAATGACCGGAAGCTTGAGCCCCAGCGCCGGAATCTCGATCATCCCCACACATTCCTGTCCGTTTACCTCCACTGTCGGCATTTCCATCTCCGGATTCTTCTTATATTCCGGCACCGGTTCCTTTTTCTCCGTCTCCAGCCGCTCCGGCAGAGCTGCTGTCAGTGACTCCATCCGGACCACCATCTCCTCTGACTCTGCTCCGGCCCGGTCTGATTCTCTTATATTATAAACAGTAAGAAGAAGAGCCGCCGCGATCAGCAGCAGCCCCGCGCCTGTTAAAATCTTCCCTTTCATAGCCTTACCATCCTGTCTTCCATATTGCATATGCTGTCTGTGTTCCTTTTCACACATTTTCATTATATCATCGGCCTTTATGAGGCACAACTGTCGTCATTGTTATTTTCTTAACGATCTTTCGCTTTTTTCACTATATTCATTGTCTAATTTGCACAAATTTGGTATAGTATACCCATGAAAAAAATCAAATCTGTTCTCCGGTGATCATATTTCCCGGAGAACAAGCCGAAAAACAGGAGGAAAACATGAAAAAGACCATGAAAGCTACCGCATTATTCTTGGCAGCCGGACTGCTGCTCACCGCGTGCGGAGGAAAAACTGATACTGCAGCTACAACTGCTGCCGCTGAAAGCGCAAAAGCTGATGCCGAGACAACTGCTGCCGCTGCTGAGACAGACGCAAAGAAGCCGTCCTTTGTATTCGTATGTACAGGACAGTTAGGTGATAAATCCTTCAACGATTCTGCAAACGCAGGTATGGAAAAGATTGCTTCCGATCTTGGCTGCGAGATAAAGGTTATCGAGATCGGCCGTGACCAGACAAAGTGGGAGCCGACATTCCAGGATCTCGCTGAGGAAGGAAAATACGATGTTATCATTTCCAACGGATCTTCCTCCGCTGAGGTCATCGAGCAGGTTGCGGAAGAATTCCCGGATCAGAAATTCGTTATGTTCGACTCTGATATGGAAGAGGGCAAGTGGCCGAACCTTTACGCGATCAGCTACAAACAGAACGAGGGCAGCTACCTTGCCGGCGTTCTCGCAGCACTTGTAACAGAATCCAAAGACATGCCAAACGCAAATGAAGACAAGAAGATCGGTTTCGTCGGCGGTTCCGAGCACCCGATCATTACTGACTTCCTTGTTGGATACATCGCAGGCGCAAAATCTGTTGACCCGGATATCAAGGTATACGTTTCCTACATCGGTTCCTGGGATGATACCGCAAAGGGTAAAGAGACAGCTATCGCCCAGTACAATCAGGGCGTTGATATTATCTTCCCGGCTGCTGAGCAGGCCGGACTTGGCTGCGTAGAGGCTGCTGCTGAGATGGGCAAATACATCATCGGCGTTGACTCTGATCAGGCAATGCTGTTCTCCGGTTCCGATGAGGCAAAGGCAAACGTGATCCTTTCTTCCGTATTAAAGAATGTCGGCGATTCCCTCGTGAGAATGGCTGAAATGGAAGAAGAGGGAACGGTTCCTTACGGCAAATGTGAATTCCTTGGTTTAAAGGAAAACGGTGCGGGTCTTGCTGACAACGAGTACTTCCAGAAGAACGTTCCGGACGAGATCAAAAAGACGATCGAGGAGAAGAAACAGGAAGTTCTCGACGGAAAAATCGAGATCCCGACTGCTCTCGGCGATGCTGACCAGAACGAAGTTCAGGCTCTCATCGACTCTGTAGCTCCGTAATTTTATCCGGCAGATCCACTCAAAACCTGCTGCGATATTTTATGTAAACCATCTGGGGAATCTTTCCAAGGCCATTGATTTTCCCAGAATATCGAGTACATCAGGGGACTTGTCAACAAGTCCCCTTGGCTTTTATAAGAAAGGAGGATCCGTATGGGCAAAGAGATCCTGAAAATGGAACATATCACAAAGATCTACCCCAACGGTGTCATGGCCAACAGGGATGTCAGCTTTTCTGTCCGGGAAGGTGAGATCCATGCCCTGATGGGTGAGAACGGTGCCGGAAAAAGTACCCTGATGAAGATCCTGTTCGGTGACGAGGACGCCACTGAGGGCGATATCATCTTCGAGGGAAACAAGATCCAGCCAAAAAGTGCCGCTGACACGATCCGTCTCGGAATCGGAATGGTGCATCAGCACTTTATGCTCGTGGATTCTCTGCGGGTATATGAGAACGTGATCCTCGGCATGGAACCGAAAAACGGGATCATGATCGACAAGGAAAAAGCGATCCAGGCGGTGGAAGAAACCGCCAAAAAGTACAACTTAAAGATCGATCCGATGGCTGTCGTTGGAGAGCTCTCCGTCAGCCAGAAACAGAAGGTTGAGATCTTAAAAGTCCTGCTCCGCGGGGCGAAGCTCCTGATCTTAGATGAGCCGACCGCAGTTTTGACGCCACAGGAGACAGACGAACTCTTTGAACAGCTTCTTTTACTAAAGAAAAATGATCACACGATCATCTTCATCTCCCACAAGATCCGCGAAGTCATGCAGATCTGCGACAATATCACAGTCCTCCGTGCCGGACGGACAGTGGGATCGATCCCGGTCGCCAACGCGACAGAAGAAGATATCTCCCGCTTCATGGTGGGCCGCGATGTCATCCTGAAAATGAATAAAAAGCCGGCAGAATTCGGTGACACGCTCTTAAAAGTCACTGATCTGACCTATGAAAATAAAGAAGGACGAAAGCTCCTGGACCATGTCTCCTTTTCACTGAAAAAGGGCCAGATCTTAGGTATCGCAGGAGTTGAGGGAAACGGACAGAATGAACTCGCCGAGGCGATCTTCGGTTTCTACTCCGGTGTCAAAGGCAGTATCCTCTTTGATGGGAAAGAAATCCTTGGAAAATCCATCCGCGCGATCCGCGATGACGGAATTTCCTATATCCCCGAGGACCGTATCAAAACCGGAGCGGCCGGAAACATCAGCCTCTGGGGCAACATGATCGCAGACATCATCGACAGCCCGCTGTTAAAAAAACACGGACTTCTCAATTATAAAAATATCCATGAACGGACAGATAAACTTATCAGCGACTTCGGCGTCCTCTGCCAGAATGACGATCAGCCGATCGGTATGCTGTCCGGCGGAAATATGCAGAAGGTCGTAGTCGCAAGGGAATTTTCCTCTGACCCGAAGCTTCTGATCGCCAACCAGCCGACCCGGGGCATCGATGTGGGTGCCAACGAGTTTATCTGGAAAAAGATCATTGAACAGCGCGATGCCGGAAAGGGCGTTATCCTGATCTCCGCGGACTTAAACGAGATCATGGAGCTCTCCGACAGCATTCTCGTCATGTGCGGCGGACAGGCTGCCGCCTACTTCGAGGACGCGAAAAAAGTAGATGAGTTCGAGCTCGGAAACTACATGCTCGGGCTGAAACATCAGGAGGTATCGGAATCATGAAACAGAAAAAACCTCTCTCATCTTATGTAGAAATGCTGCGGACCATGATCGCCATCCTGATCTCCCTGATCATCGTCTTCGCGATCATTCTCCTGATCAGCAGCCAGCCCCTCTCCGCTCTCGGAGACTTTATTTTCGGACCGCTGACCTCCGTCCGCCGTTTCGGAAACGTCATCGAAGGTATGACACCGTTAATGTTTACAGGACTTGCGGTCATCATCCTCTTCAAACCGGGGCTTTTCAATCTGTCCATGGAAGGCGCGTTCTTTATCGGCGCCGTTGCTGCCTGTGCGGCTTCCCTGGGACTTGGACTTTCCGGAAAAACGGCACTGATCGTGGCCATGGCGGCTGCGGCGGTCGCAGGCGGATTTATCTGCTTCATCCCGGGCATCATGAAAGTAAAGACCGGCTCCAATGAGCTTGTAACTTCCCTGATGCTCAATTACACCTGCCTGTACGTCGGGCTCTGGATCATCACCACCTTCTTCTATGATCCGACCCAGAACTCCAACTATTCCTACAAATTTCCGGAAGGATGCGCTTTAAGCAAGATCATCACCGGCACGCGTATCAACTCCGGTACGATCATCGCCCTTGTGACTGTCCTTGTGATCTGGATCATCGTAAACCGGACACCCTTCGGCTTTAAGGCAAACCTTGTGGGCGAAAACTTCAATATGGCAAACTACGCGGGCATCAACTCCGGCCTCATAATCATCCTGACCCAGATTCTGGGTGGTATGCTGGCGGGACTCGGCGGCGCTGCGGAGCTTTTCGGCATGTACCAGCGCTTCCAGTATTCCGCACTCCCGGGCTATGGCTGGGACGGTGTTCTGATCGCCATCGTCGCCAGACGGAAGGTACAGTATGTCCCGTTCGCAGCACTGTTTTTATCTTACCTGCGGATCGGCGCGGATATCATGTCCAGAAATTCCGATATCCCGTTTGAGATCGTAAACATCATTCAGGCAGTCATGGTCCTTCTGATCTCCGCCACCGCGATCCTCAGCGGATATAAGAAGAAACTCATCATCAAAGAGACAAAAGAATTCGAAGCTGCAGCGAAAAAGGAGGTACAGGCATGAATATCTGGAGTGTGATTCTTTCCCCTGACTTCCTCTTTACCTCGATCCGTGTGATGACTCCGATCCTGTTCGCGGCCATGGCCTGCATGGTCTTCGTGAAAGGCGGCATCGATCCCATCGGAACTGAGGGAATCATGTTAAGCTGTGCCCTTGCGGGACCTGTCGGCGGTTACTTTACCCACAGCGCTCTGGGCGGCGTGATATTCGCAATGGCAGTCGGCGTGGTGCTGGCTTTCGTGTTTGGTTACTTTACACTGATCCTGAATACAAACCCGGTGCTCGCCGGAATTGCGTTAAATACTTTGTCCGGCGGTCTCACAGTCTTTACGACCTATTATCTGACCGGAAATAAAGGTTCCACCCAGAGTTTAAAGAGTCCGGTGATGCCGGAGATCAAGATTCCGCTTATCAAAGACATCCCGGTTCTCGGTGCCATTATCTCCGGACATAATGTCCTGACTTATCTCGGGCTGATCCTCGTGGTCGTCCTCACAGTCTTTTTCTGGAAGACTACCGTCGGGCTGCGGATCCGCGCTGTCGGTGAGAATGAGAGTGCCGCAAAATCCGTAGGCTTAAACGTCATGAAATATAAGTACATCGCCCTTCTCATCGCCGGCTGTCTCGCCGGGATCGGCGGAGCATACATGTCCATGGGTTATGTTTCCTTCTTCTCAAGAGACATGATCGCCGGACGCGGATGGATCGGAATGGCGGCGGAATCCATGGGTCTCGGTATTCCATGGAAGATCGCCTGCTCGGTACTGATCTTCGGTATGGCAGATTCACTGGCCGTACGACTTCAGATGTTAAATCTTCCATCCCAGCTTATTCAGACGATTCCTTACGTGGTTACGATGATCGCGATCGGAATTTATTCGAAGAGAAGTATGTCGGGGAAAAAGAAAAGTTGATGGTTTTATCTGCGACAGAACCGAGAAGGAACATTTACAGCTGAAATGAGGGAGATTCTTTATGAAAGCATGGGAATTTGAACATAAGCTGACGGCGGACGCCGTTCCGCCGGAGCTTCACGACGACAATGAGGCGGACTGGATGGCCTACACGGAAGCCGGCCGCGCCTCCGACAAACAGCTTTTCCACGACTGGGACAATAAAGTTCCGGGATCCAAAGCGCCCTGCGACGTGGTGATCGCCGCGGTGCAGAGCATGCACAACCGTGGATATGATGTGACGGAAGCTGAGAAATTCATGGAGGAAGGCCTGAAGGCGTCCGAGGAAAAGGACGGAGCCGCGATTCAGGTGGCTACCGCGAAGATCTTCCACGCACTGAATGAAGCGCCGAAGGATCCCGCCTCCCCTTACTGGAGCTACAACACCTACCGCACCTTCGCGGATGTAGAAAAAGAAGCTGATTTCGGCCCTGCAGCGCCCTATGACGTCTTTTCCGATGACTTTGCAAAGAAAGTCACCGCAGGATGGATGGGACAGCTCATCGGCGGCTGCCTTGGAACCCAAATCGAAGGTTATACGACAGAACAGATCCGCAGACGCTTCGGCGAGGTCTACGGATATCTCCGCCGTCCGGAGACATACAATGATGATATCACCTACGAGATCGCCTATCTCGACGGATTCATCGAAAAAGGCTATGACATCACGCCTGCCGACGTTGCCTACAAATGGCTGGAGCTGATCTCCGACGGATATTCCGCCGAGAAGACGGCCATCGAAAATCTCCGCCGCGGGCTTCTTCCGCCGGAGAGCGGCACAACAAACAACTACTTTTATGACTGGATCGGAGCGCAGATGCGCACCCCGCTTCACGGAATGTTAGCACCCGGAAACCCGAAACTCGCAGCGAGACTCGCCGCGGACGATTCGATCGTCTCCCACTCCAACAATGGCATGCTGGGCGGGATCTTCAACGCCCTGCTCACCTCCCTCGCTTTCACGGAGGACCATATCCGGACCGTTGTTGAGAAAGCGGTGGACATGATCCCGCATAAGAGCGAATACTACGCAGTCGTAAAGCATGCGCTGGATCTCTGCAAGGAAAATTCTTCCTGGGAGCCGGTATGGACGGCCTGCGAGGAGCGCTACAAAGAGTACAACTGGATCCACGCCTATCCGAACGCAGCCGCCGAAGTTATTGCCCTCTGGTTCGGAAATATGGACTTTAAGGAGACCTGCCACATCATCGCCATGGAAGGTCAGGATGCGGACTGTACTGCAGCCCCGGTACTGAACGCACTGGCGATCATGATCGGTCTGGAGGTCATCGATGACAGCTATATCAAGCCCATCGGGGATAGGATCCTCACGACTATGAGACGGTATCAGGATTTCAAGATCGCTGAGCTTTGTCAGTGGACAACGGATGCGGTGAGGAATGCGGTGAAGAAACAGAAGTAATACGGTTGAGTTTTTGAAACATCTTCTGTCGCTCGGATATTGGTAAGTCAAGCAGATATTCGCAATCCGCTTCGCTACTTGCTCATAACCGAATAACTGCTCCGCAGTTTATCAGAAGGAGCTTGCACTCCTCCTGATACAAGCAAGTCCCCACCCACTGCTTATTGCTTTTCGCAATTGAAGCAGGGGACTTACTTGATTCGGTTAAAAAACAGGCTCATTTGATTTCTGGATTTGTATCAAATGGGTCTGTTTTTTTAATTATTTCTTCAATTTTTCTCAGTCCTTAAATATCTCCTTCAGCCTCTTCAGCAGCCCTTCCTCATCATTCTTCCCGATCACCATCGGTGCCCGTCTCCGCACATTCTCCGGCGCATTTCCCATTGCCGCGCCGAACCCTGCCGCACGCATCATGGAAAGATCGCTCTCGCCGTCACCGAAGGCCGCTGCCTCTTCCGGTGAAATTCCGAGTTTTCCACAGAGCGTCTTCAAACCTTCCGACTTTTCCACGCCCGCTGCCGTGATCTCCAGATATTCCGGGTTGGATGCCGCGGACTGAAGATCAGAGAAATCTCTTGCCAGAACCGCCGCCAGCTTTGTCATCACGTCCGGATCTCCCATGAGGAGAAATTTATGAATTCCGCCTTCTGTTTCAAATGTATCTTTAATAGATCCAATTTCAGCCGGAAATCCCACGATCTTCTCTTCCCGCTGCTCTCTCCAGTCGTCCCGGTCATCCACAATCCACTTCTCGCCACCGAAGGTATTGCAGGCAACAGCCGGAAAATCCTTATCCAGTATCGCCTTCAGTTCTAGTGCCCGCTTAAGCGGGATCCTCTTACTGTAGATCTCATTTCCATCATCATCAAGGATCAACCCGCCGCAGAACGCAATGATCGGTGCATGATTCCCCAGCATTCTCTTAATGACCCGCACGCCTTCCGGTGACCGCGCGGAAGTCAGGATAAACGGGATCCCCTTATTCTCAAGATTCAGGATCATCTCCTTCGTCCCCTCCGTGATCTGTCCGTCCGACGTCAGCAGCGTGCCGTCGATGTCACTGAATACGATTTTGCAAGTTTTATCTTTTTCCATCTTTATCTCCATATTTTTGATGTTTATCCGTTGTATTTCCACACCAGTACGACCGCCTGACGCAGTCCGCAGCTTCTCGCGAATGCGCCTTCTCCTATCCCCGCTGCAAAATACTCCTCTCGTTCTCCCGCACTTTCCGTGCCAGCAGCGTATACTGTCTGATCTCTTCCTCTGTAAAATTCCCAAACTTCGCCTGATAGTAATCGTTCTCCGCCGCCTCAAGATCCGGGATCACAACTTCTGATGCCGGAAGAAGTTCCAGTCGGATCTTTCGTTCTGTTCCCCGCCTTCTCGGAAGCTCCGTTACCTCCACCATCTTTTTCGCGGACAACCGCTGGACCGCCACCGCGAGGTCTCCGCGGCTAAGATCCATAAGATCCGCAAGATTCTTTCTGCTCAGTTCATGGCTTGCATCCTTCAGATATAAAAGCAGGGAAAGTTCCTCCATTGTCATATCATGCTTCAATGCCGCCGACTCCAGATATCTCTCCAGAAGTTTCCGGTCCCGGTATTTATCCACAATGATCCCATCATCGGAGATCACCTCCTGCAGCGCACTGCTCCGCTCCTCTCCGAGCTTCCGGTTTCCGGGGATCGATGCCGGAAAAACAAAGCCGTCCTTCGCTGCGTCCACCAGAAAATGGTACACCTGAAGCCGGTTTTTCTCATAATCCTCTTCGTCCAGCACATGCTTATAAAAGTTGTTGTAGTACTCAAACATCATAAGCTTCATCTTCACAGTCTTCGTGATGCTGATCTTCTGGTTCACCAGCGAACCTTTTGTCTTTACATAATAATACACCGGTGTCCTCAGCGCATAGAATGTCTCTGCATAGCGGACATATTCCAGATTGAACATGAAATCCTCACACCAGCTGATCTCCGCATCCATCCGGATCCCGAAGCGGTTTACGAGATCGCGCCGGTATAGCTTATTCCACAGCACTCCATAGTAATAATCCGCCGGATTCTCCATCATAAAGGACGCGAATTCTTCCCGGTCGATCACGCAGTCTGACTCGATGTCCCCTTTTCTGGATACCATATCCCCAACGACGCGGTAAAAATCGGAGATCACCATATCACAGCCATGTTCCTCTGCCGCCCGGACCATAAGCTTTGTCGCATCCGGCGTCAGCCAGTCATCACTGTCCACAAACTGGAGATATGTTCCCTTTGCCCTTTCAATTCCCTGATTTCTCGTGTCTGAAACCCCGGAATTTTCTTTGTGGATCACCACCACACGCTCATCCGTCTTCGCATACGCATCACAGATCGAGCCTGACATATCTCTGCTCCCATCATCTACGAGAATCAGTTCAAAATCTCTATATTCCTGTCCGAGAATACTGTCCACACAGCGGTTCAGGAATTTTTCCGCATTGTAGACAGGAACAATTATACTGACGGTCGGTTTCATTCTCCTCCTCCATTCTCTATAATAACCTGTTGGAATATCTCCTATGAAATAAATTTACTATACGATCTATCATATCATATTTTTCTCACAATACGCGATTTATTTTTTTTAATTCTCTTGACTTTTGAAAATCTGTGACTATAATAAAGGTCAGTTTCAAATATTTCCTGCGATGATGGGAACGCTCTTAACGAAGGCCTTTCAGAGAGCAGCTGGCTGGTGAAAAGCTGCAGACACCGCGTTACAGACAATCCTCCCGGAGCTAACCACTGAAAGAGTTCCAAGTAGGCTGGTTCGGTTTACACCCGTTAACGTGTTGCCTGTTAATTTTTCATATTTGAAAAACGACGGGATCGAGAGGCTGTTTTTTTGACAGCAATAAGAGTGGTACCGCAGAAGTTTCGCTTCTGTCTCTTAAAAAATAAGAGACAGGAGTTTTTTTTTGCCCCGAAAGCGTTGTCAAACGGATGAACAGACTGCGTGCTCGCACGCAAGGATGTTCAGACATTTGACAACCAAGCCGGCATGAGTAAGCAGGGCGAAAGCCCAGATTACGAATGCCTGCGGAGATTGCGGGAGCACGCAGTGCGGAGCAATTTCCTTTCGCGCACTTTGCCAACACCACCATCAATTCCTTAGTTTCTTATCTGCGAGGGGCAGTTAAGATATATACTTATAATCCATCTATTCTTAAAAGATTTCAGGAGGTCATTATGAAAAAAAGTGCAAAATTATTATCCGCCGTTATGGCAGGCGCTATGGTTCTTTCCATGGCAGGCTGCGGCTCTTCCAGCAATTCTGCAGAGACAACTGCTGCTGCCGCTGAGACAACAGCCGCTGCTGCTGATTCTTCCGCTGCTGAAAGCAAGGAAGCGACTTCAAACACAGACGCAACCGTAATAAAGCTTGGTACGACCGTAAACGAGCAGGACAGTTTCCAGGTATGTGCTGAGAAATTCGCTGAGCTCGTAAAAGAGCGCACAAACGGCGCCTACGAGATCGAGATCCATCCGAACGGAGCTCTCGGCGATGAGCGTACCATGCTTGAGAGCATGCAGATGGGTACTCTTGATATGGGTATCATCACAAGCGGTCCGTTCGTAAACTTCTCCAGCGCTATGGGTGTTCTCGATATGCCGTTCCTGTTCGCAAACAACGAAGAAGCTTACAAGATCCTCGACGGTGAGATCGGTAAAGAGCTCCTTGGAACACTTGAGGATGCTGACTTAAAGGGACTTGCTTACGCAGAGCGTGGTTTCCGTAACATCACAAACAGCAAGAAACCGATCACAAACGCAGCAGACGTTGCAGGCTTAAAGCTCCGTGTCATGGAGAACGATGTTTACACAGCAACATTCAAAGCTCTTGGTGTAAACGCAGTTCCGATGGCATGGTCCGACGCTTTAACAGCTCTTCAGCAGGGCACCATCGACGGCGAGGAGAACCCGATCAACGTTATCTACTCCTACAAACTCTGGGAGTCCCAGAAATATGTAACACTTGACCGTCATTCCTACTCCACAGCGATCATCACAATGAGCAATGACCTCTTCAAATCCTTACCGGAAGATGTTCAGACGATCTTCGAGGAATCCGCTCAGGAAGCTGCTGAGTACGAGCGTCAGTGGGTTGCTGATCAGGAAGCTGACCAGCTCCAGGAGATCAAGGATCATGGTATGGAAGTCGTAGAAAACCCGGATGTTGACAGCTTCCGTGCTGCTGTTCAGAGCGTATACGATGCATATCCGGATTACGCTGACTACATCACAAGAATCCAGGATGCTTTAAAGTAATCCCGGTTTCTGGATCGTAACTTTTTGTGCTGATATCCGCTGGCACTGCTTTCGCAGTCGGAATTTCAGCATGTGATCTGACCCGGCTGCCCAGGATCTCCTGTGCAGCCGGTCCCATCTTAAACACATTTCATGGTTACTGTTCACGATAAGCATTTTCCACACCTGCAGGACCTGCCGCCGGCGTCCCCTTACAGACGCATGGCTGCGGAAAACGCCTGTCGTGAGCAGTAACCGCTCAGGATTTAAAAAGGAGGAAACACCATTGGCTTTCGTTAAAGGTTTTCATAAACTCAGCGATGTCCTGGACACCTTATGTTCCTACATCATCGTTGTCATGCTCGGCGCCATGGTCATCATCACCGGCGCACAGATCGTCTGCCGTATGGCATTCACCGCACTCTCCTGGAGTGAGGAAGCGACCCGTTACCTTTTAGTCTGGTCATCATTTTTAGGCGCAAGCTGTGTATACAAGCACAGCGGCCATATCTCCATCACATTCGTTCAGGATATGGTTCCGTCCGCATTAAGCAAAGTCTTAAAACTTCTCGTCCATGTGGTCTGCACAGTTCTTTTTGTTGTCGTGATCATCTATGGTATGAAATACTTCGGAAAACAGGGAAACCAGCTGTCCGCAGCGATGCGTCTTCCCATGAAATATATTTACCTCTGCATTCCGGTAGGATGCGGATTCATGCTCGTACACGCGGTTGACGCGGTTCTTGGACTTTTATTTGGAAAGGAGGAGGCATAACATGGCAGCATTATTATTCATTTCCTTTATCGTTCTGCTTCTGATCGGCGTTCCGGTCGCATTCGCGATCGCGGCGGCAGCTCTCCTCGTCCTCTTAAAAGGCGATGTAAAGCTCCTGATCCTCGTGCAGCGTATGTTCGCCAGCACCGACTCTTTCTCCCTGATCGCGGTCCCGTTCTTCATCTTTGCCGGCGACCTTCTCGCAAAGGGAAAAGTTTCCAAGGTACTCGTTGAGTTCGCCGAGTCCTTACTTGGTATGTTAAAGGGTGGTCTTTCCATCGTATCCGTCCTCGCAGGCATGTTCTTCGCGGCGATCTC
The DNA here is from genome assembly GCF_045062245.2 of Pilosibacter rotomagensis. Lineage (NCBI taxonomy): Bacteria > Bacillati > Bacillota > Clostridia > Eubacteriales > Clostridiaceae > Pilosibacter > Pilosibacter rotomagensis. The sequence continues at coordinate 3,318,177 of NZ_CM170323.1, forward strand.
CGGTTCCGGTGCCGCCACAACAGCCGCTGTCGGTGCAACACTGATCCCGGAGTTAAAGAAACGTGGATACCGTGAAGATTCCGCCGCTGCCCTGATCGCAGCTGCCGGAACCATCGGTGTCGTTATCCCGCCGTCCGTTCCAATGGTATTATACGCCGTTATCTCTGAGGACAGCGTAAACACTCTTTTCAAAAACGGATTTATCCCGGGAATTTTAATGGGTGTGATCCTCGTTGCGATCTCCCTCTATCAGGCACGCAAGTTCAACTACCCGAAGGGAAAAGCGTTCTCTGTAGGAAACGTGCTCCACACCTTCAAGGAAGCGATCTGGGGAATCTTAATGCCGCTGATCATCCTCGGCGGAATCTTCTCCGGTTACTTCACACCGTCTGAGGCGGCTGCCGTAGCGGTTATCTACGCGATCTTTGTTTCCTTCTTTATCTACCGCGACCTTGACTTCAAGGGTCTCATTGAGATCATGAAGGGAAGTGCGAAGACATCCGCTGTCATCATGATCATCATCGCATGCAGCGGTCCGTTTGGCTGGGTTCTCGCAAACTACAAGATCCCGGAAGCCATCGCAAGCGGAGTATTGGGAATCTCCACAAACAAGTATGTGATCATGTTCCTGATCTCCCTGATCATCCTGCTCGCCGGAGTCTTCATGGAGACCTCCTCCGCGATCATTATTCTTTCCCCGGTGTTCCTGCCGCTTGTCAAGGCCATGGGCATCAGCACCGTACATTTCGGAATCCTCTTCGTAGTTGGTATCGCCATCGGCATGATCACACCGCCGGTTGCCATCAACCTGTTCGTTGCTTCCGGTATCACGGGACTTCCGATCGAACGGATCTCCAAATCTGTTATCCCGTACCTGATCGGACTGATCATCGTATTCTTCATGATCGTATATGTTCCGCTTCTGATCCCGGGACTTATGTAATCATATAAGAAATCATAAAAATCTACGACCTCCAGTTCCGGAATCATACCGGTTTCTGGAGGTCTTTTTTATCATTCTGCTCAACTCAAATGCAGCTCGACACCGGTTCCTGCATACACTTTGTCGATTCTAATTCGCAAAAAAAGTCCGCCAAACCTTTCGATTCGGCGGACTTTCTATTTCCCCATTCACAAGCCGCTCTCTGCGGCTATATTTTTTTGCAGGACCTGCGTCAGGAAATCACTCCGGACAAGTTTCCCGGAGAACTAAACTGCCTGCGCTTCCTCCAGTGTGGTCGTCTCGTACTTGTCGAGGATCACTCTCTGGATCATGTCCCGTGTTCCGGAATTGATCGGATGGGCGATATCGCGGTATTCGCCATCAGCAGCTTTTCTGCTCGGCATCGCGATAAACAGGCCTTTCTCCCCTTCAATGACCTTAATATCGTGGATCACGAACTCATTGTCCAGTGTGATGGACACAATTGCCTTCATCTTTCCCTCTTTCTCAATTCTTCTCACACGTACATCTGTTACCTGCATAATAACCTCCCCCATCTGCGCTCTCCGCAGATTTTATGTAATCACCGGCCAGTCAATATTTGAATGCCTGTTTTTCTGCCTTTTGCCGCGCCATCCGGAATATCCCGCTTCCGGCCTGCGGCTCCCTTTTTACAGGGTGTATCTCTCGTTCTTCTCGATGACGATCTTCACATCGTCCGGTTTGCCGATATACGTTGTGTTGGCACGGATCGTGTCGCGGCTCTCAACGATGCAGTTCTCAATAACGGTATTATCCCCAATATACACGTCATTTAAGATCACCGAGTTCTTGATGATACAGTTGTTTCCGATATAGACTTTCTTGAAGAGAACAGAGTTCTCAACGGTTCCGTTTAAGATACAGCCGCTGGATACCAGGCTGTTCTTCACGGACGCGCCCGGATTGTATTTTGCCGGCGGAAGATCATCCACCTTGGAGTAGATATCCGGATACTCCTTGAAGAAGTAATTGCGGACTTCCGGTTTTAAGAAATCCATATTTGTCTGGTAGTAAGCATCGACGGATGCGATATTGCTCCAGTATGTATTTAACTTGTACGCGTAGATCCGCTTGAGACCTTTATAGCGCACCAGAATGTCCTGTACGAAGTCGTATCTGTCCTCGTTCGCGCAGCGCTCAATAAGCTCGATCAGCTGGCGGCGGCGGACAACATAGATACCGCAAGAGATCGTGTGGGAATCAGCCACCATCGGCTTCTCCTCAAACTCAACGATCCGTCCGTCTGCGTTCGTCTTTATCATACCGAAACGGGTCACATCCACATCGCCCGGCATGTCCTTGCAGACAACCGTGATATCTGCTTTCTTTTCGATATGATATTCCAGGACTTTGTTATAGTCCAGCTTATAAACACCGTCTCCGGAAGCGATCACAACGTAAGGCTCATGGCTCTTCTTTAAAAAGTCCAGATTCTGGTACAACGCATCTGCGGTACCGCGGTACCAGTCACTGTGCTCCGCCGTGATCGTCGGGGTAAATACATACATTCCGCCCTGTTTTCTTCCGAAATCCCACCATTTGGAAGAGCTTAAATGTTCATTTAAGGAGCGGGAGTTATACTGTGTCAGTACGGCAACGCTCTGGATATGAGAGTTGCTCATATTGCTTAACGCAAAATCCACGCTTCGGAAACTGCCCGCGATCGGCATCGCCGCGATCGCTCTCTTATTGGAAAGTTCGCGCATCCGCTTGCTGTTTCCGCCTGCTAAAACAATACCGATTGCTCTCATACGATTCCACCTGCCTTTATAATGTAGCCGCCACTCTCAAGCTCGCCATTCGGATAATCTTCCGCAGCCGTCGCGCCTGAAATTGCTGTATTCTTGCCGATCTTTACGTTTTCCGGAATTACGGAATGTTCGCCGACCGTAACAAGATCAAACTGGTAAACCTTCTGGTCGTATTTGCTCGGTGCGTATTCTCCGACGCCAAGGTGTGCCCCAGCTCCGACCTTTACGTCCTCGGCAATGATGGACTTTTCGACCATAGCACCTTTTCCGATCACGCTGTCCTGCATGATGATCGAATCCTTGACCACGGCGCCCTCCTCAATCACAACTCCGGAACCGATAACGGAATTCGTCACCTCTCCGTAGATCTCAGAACCCTCTCCGATGATACATTTTGTGATCTTTGCGTCAGAAGAGATATACTGCGGCGGGATACGGTCGCTCTTTGTGTAGATCTTCCAGTATTCCTCATACAGGTTGAACTCCGGAATAATATCGATGAGCTCCATATTTGCTTCCCAGTAGGAACCGAGGGTTCCGACATCTTTCCAGTAGCCATTGTACTCATATGCAAAGATCCGTTTACCCTGCTCGAAGCAGTACGGAATCACATGTTTTCCAAAGTCACAGCCCGGCTCTTCAGAAAGCTTGATAAGAGCTTCCTTTAATGCCTTCCAGCTGAAGATATAAATACCCATGGAAGCAAGGTTGCTTCTCGGATTCTTCGGTTTTTCCTCAAATTCCGTGATCCGGTTGTTGTCATCCGTGATCAGGATTCCGAAACGGCTTGCTTCCTCGATCGGTACCGGCATAGCGGCAATCGTGACATCCGCATTATTCGCTTTGTGATATTCCAGCATGACCTCATAATCCATTTTATAGATGTGGTCGCCGGAAAGGATCAGAACGTATTCCGGATTGTAGGACTCCATGTACTCCAGATTCTGGTAGATCGCGTTTGCGGTTCCAGTATACCAGTCGCTGCCTTTGCTTCTCTCGTAAGGCGGAAGAACCGTAACGCCGCCGACGTTGCGGTCTAAATCCCACGGAATACCAATTCCAATGTGCGCGTTTAAACGTAAGGGCTGGTACTGGGTCAATACTCCCACAGTATCAACACCAGAGTTGATGCAGTTGCTGAGCGGGAAATCAATAATTCTGTACTTTCCGCCGAAGGAGACGGCCGGTTTTGCCACTTTCTGTGTTAACACACCGAGACGGCTTCCCTGTCCTCCTGCCAACAGCATCGCTATCATCTCTTTTTTTACCATGATATCACCTCTTGCTGCTCTTTTTGTCCCATACACTAGTTTCTTAGATGGTGACTCTATTATAGCATACTTTTTAGAAGATGTGAACAAACTTTTCATCCTTTCAATCCCAATTTTGTGTATATTCTGACATTTTTTTCTTTTTGTACAATAAGCAATACAATACCTATGTTTCTGCTTGGTTACATAAGTACCAAAAATGCCGATTCAAAATTGTATAAACCTATTAATATGCAGGATTAAAGGAAAAGAGTGATGACGTATCACAGAATCTATGTTAATATAGTAGATACACTACCTGTGCGGGGGATTTCACAGGTAGAGAATACAATTATGGGGGGATAAGCCATGGAGAAAAAAAAGGGCTTCCAGATGCCGCACACTTACATCATCATTTTTGGTGTCATTCTGTTCGCGGCTCTGCTCACCGTATTTATCCCGTTGGGTAAATACGACACAAAAGAAATCACGTATATGCAGAACGGCGTGGAAAAAACAAGAACCGTTCTGGATCCAGAAAGCTTCCAGTATATTCTGGATGAAAACGGAAATAAGGTGACCAAAGCAGCTCCGATCTTCGGAACCGAAGACTTTGGCGGTCAGGGAATTTTAAACTATGTATTCGAGGGTATGACCGTCGGCGATAAGAATGGTACCGCTGTCGGGATCATCGCCTTCATTCTGGTCGTAGGCGGTGCCTTCGGTATCGTTCTCCGGACAGGAGCGATAGAAAGCGGCATTATGCGGGTCATCGCTTTGACAAACGGACGAGAGATCCTTCTGATCCCGATCCTCGTAGTCCTGTTCTCCCTCGGAGGCGCAGTCTTCGGTATGGGTGAGGAGGCAATCCCGTTCGTTATGATCCTCGTACCGATGTTTATCGCAATGGGATATGACGCAGTTGTCGGAATTATGTGCTCCTACGTATCTACACAGATCGGCTTCGGTTCTTCCTGGCAGAATCCGTTCGGACTGGCTGTTGCCCAGGGTGTTGCCGGTATTCCGGTCATGTCCGGTGCATGGTTCCGTATCCCGTTATGGATCTTCTTCACAGGACTTACGATCGTCTTCACAATGCGCTACGCAGTAAAGATCAAGAAAGATCCGCAGCTCTCCGTTGCGTATGAATCTGACGAAGAATACAGAAAAGAATTCGCAAAGAACGGCAAAGAGATGCCGCCGTTCACTCTCGGCCACAAGCTTGTTCTCCTCACGGTCGCTGCCTGCATGGTATGGACGATCTGGGGCGTTGTAAGCGAGGGCTACTATATCCCGGAGATCGCTTCCCAGTTCTTCGTGATGGGTCTTGTTTCCGGCATCATCGGCGTTGTCTTCAAGCTGAATGATATGAAAGTAAATGATATCGCAAAATCCTTCGACCACGGTGCGGCTGACCTTTTAGGCGCTGCGATGTGCGTTGGTATGGCACAGGGTATCATTATTATCCTCGGCGGAACAAGCGCTACCGACGGAACCGTCCTCAACACGCTCCTTCACAGCATCAGCGAGGGCATGCAGAATTTCCCGCCGGTGATCTCCGCATGGTTTATGTATATCTTCCAGTCCGTATTCAACTTCTTCGTTGTATCCGGTTCCGGACAGGCTGCCCTTACCATGCCGATCATGGCTCCTCTCGCCGATCTTGTCGGTGTCGAGAGACAGGTTGCTGTTGTTGCGTACCAGCTTGGTGACGCCTTCACAAACTTCATCGTTCCGACCTCCGGCTGCCTCTTAGGCGCGCTGGCCGCAGCAAAGCTCGACTGGGGCAAATGGGCAAAATTCCAGATCAAATTCCAGGCTGTCCTGTTTACTTTCGGATCCATCGCTGTGATCCTTGCCGTTTTGATCGGTCTCTCATAAAAATCGGTCTGCCTTCGGTATCAGCCATCTGAAGCTCATTCAGACGTAACACAAACTCCGTATCATCCGCGTGACTCGATCGCGGATAATACGGAGTTTTTTTGAACGCTTCCCGATGAGATCAGATGAAGGACCTAACCGCCTCAAAAAGACTTTCTTCATTGGAAAAATTATGATAAAATTTACTGAATAAAAAAAGAATGTGCCTTTTTATGTAACGGGGAATTTCCTGTTACATAAGAACCGGCCGCGATACCGGAGAAAGGAGCTTTTAATGATCGAATCCAGTACGCCTGCCATGAAGGGGGAAAAAACAAAATACCGTCTCGCCGCAGCCATGAAGGAATGCATGAAGACAACTCCGGTCGATGCGATCACTGTCCGCCAGATCACAGAGCGCTGCGGCGTCACCCGCCAGACCTTTTACCGGAATTTTCTTGATAAATCTGACCTGATCAACTGGTATTTCGACAAGCTCCTCGCCCGCTCCTTTGAACATATGGGGCGCGGGACCACGGTCCTTGACAGTCTGGAGAAAAAATTTACATATATTCAGGAGGAAAAGACGTTTTTTGCCGCCGCCTTCCGCTATGACAGGCAGAATTCCCTGCGGGAGCATGATTTTAAGCTGATCCTCGCCTTTTATGAAAATCTGATCCGGGAAAAAAGCGGTAGACCGGCCACCCCTGAGATCCATTTTCTTCTGGAAATGTACTGTCAGGGCTCGATCACCATGACCGTAAAGTGGGTTCTCGGCGGCATGGACCTGACCCCGTCCCAGTTTGCCGGGCTTCTCGTCCGCGCGATGCCGGCAGCGCTGCGGGATCTGTTTCTTGAGCTTCATCTGCTATCCTGATCTATTGTTATTTTGCACAATTTTTCCATATCTTTCTTTTGCAATATGTCGATTTTCCTTAAAGTGTTACACTTGACCTTTTCTGTAACTTTCTTTTTGCCCTTCAAATTTGTTAATATAATAACAAAGGCACAGAAAGCTTTTGAGAGCAAGTATTCATGGAAGGAGTTTTTTATCATGGCAAATCGTATTATGGTTACATACTCCCACCACTTAGCTCACGCTTGAAGTGGGGGCTTCTCGTTCGATTGCCCCGTTGGGCAAAGCATTCACGAGCGATCCCCGTGTGTCCCACGGTTCTTTTGGACTGATATCTTTTTATGATGCTTTTTCGCTCTTTTCTAATATGATCCCGGACATTCTCAGACCTTCCCTGCAGATGTTGACTGCCGCATTTTCATCACGGTCCATCCGGTTTCCGCAGCTGCAAAGATATACCCGATCTTCCAGTTTCAGATCATGTTTTATTTTTCCACAACAGCTGCATGTTCTGGAACTGGGATACCAGCGGTCGATGCGGACAAGTTTCTTCCCTTCCCGTTCCAGTTTATACTGCAAAAAATCTGTGAACATTCTCCAGCCGTTATCATGGACACTTTTTCCAAAATGATGTTCCCCGCTCATCGTCTTCAGATCCAGATCTTCGATACATACGATATCATAGAAATTGGTTATCTTTCTTGATTCTTTATGCAAGTAATCTTTTCTCTGGTGAGCGATATGTGTATGGATCCGCGCCACTTTTTTCTGTTGTTTTTTGTAACGATTGCTCCCCTTCCGGCAATGACTCAGTTTTCTCTGCGCTTTCGCCAGTTTTTCCTCGCTGTTTCTGAAATAGTGCGGATAACCTGCATGTTTTCCATTGGAATCTACATATAGTTCTTTCATGGAAAAATCGAGTCCGACGACCTGCCTTATGTTCCTTATTTCCACTGGCTTTTCTTCACAAAAATACAGAAGAGAAACATAATACCGCCCATCAGCTTCCAGACAGACGGATGCACCTTTCAGGCAGGCATCTTTCCGGATCTTACGATGCTGCCGGATCCGGATCCAGCCTGCCTTTGGGAGCTTCAGCTTCCCATCTTTTAACAGGATATTTCCATTGACGCTGTTTGTGGTATAGCTTTTAACAGGATTCTTTTTTGACTTGAATCTCGGAAAACCAAACGATGGATCCCTGAAAAAGTTTTTATAAGCAGTCTGTAGGTGCAGCTGGGCATTGCACAGAGCAAGGCTGTCCACTTCTTTTAGCCATGGAAATTCTGCCTTATATTTTGCCGGAGTGACCTTTAGATTTTTTCCGGTCTTTTCATAGCATTCCTTCTTTTCTGACAGCATCCGGTTATATACAAACCTGACACATCCAAATGTTTTTGCAAACAGTTCCTGTTGTATTTTATTGGGATAGATCCGAAACCGGTATACTACGTTCATGTTTTTTCTCCCCCTGTGTCTCGATGTACTGACGGATCACTTCGATCGGAGCTCCGCCGGCACTCAGGAGGCAGAAGCTCTGACTCCAGAACATTTCCTTCCAGAGCTTCTGCCGGATCTCCGGATACTCTTTTTTGATCAGACGGCTGCTGGCACTTTTATAGGCATTGATAAATTTACTGAGTTCCGACTTCGGATGGGCACGGAACATGATATGGACATGGTCCTCATCGTGATTCCACTCTTCCAGGGTGATATGATATTTGGGCGCAATGTATTCAAAGATTTCTCGTGCGCGACCCGAGATCGGATCATTCAGGACCTTTTTCCGGTACTTTACGACCAGGATCAGATGATAATAGAGTAAAAATACTGAATGCGCATTATTGTCGAGTTCTCTCATATTTATCAGCCTTTCTTTCTATTTCGACTGATTTAATTATATCACAAATGAGATCATTTGTCTATTACATTCAGAACATTTGTTCTGCTCAATCTGCAATCTATTTTCCCTTCAAGCTTCAGGCTTATTCATTGTATGCAGAATTGATGATATAGCACGACTGCAAAAATCAATATATGAGAAGTTTACAATACACAGCACAACTATGTGCAATAATCTGATATCTACATACCAACTATCGCACTATGCAAGAGATGGCAATTCATCTCACCACCTATAGAGGTGGGAGAATTCTTGCTGATTCTTGTTAAATCAGACATCTTATCACGGAGCAGGCGCGATTCAGGAGATCGCGAACGAGGCGAAAGCCCACGGCTTTAAAAAGGCGTTCGTATGTTCCGACCCGGATCTCGTAAAATTCAAGGTTACCGCCAAAGTAACCGACATTCTGACCTCAAACGGTCTTGACTACGAGCTCTACTCCGATATTAAAGCAAACCCGACGATCCAGATTGTCCAACACGGTGTTGAAGCATTTAAGGCATCCGGCGCTGACTACCTGATCGCCATCGGCGGCGGCTCCTCCATGGATACCTCCAAAGCGATCGGCATCATCATCGCAAACCCGGAATTTGAGGATGTAAGAAGTCTTGAGGGTGTTGCACCGACGAAAAAACCGTGTGTTCCGATCATCGCCGTTCCGACAACAGCCGGTACCGCTGCCGAGGTTACGATCAACTATGTTATCACCGATATCGAGAGAAAACGTAAATTTGTATGCGTTGACCCGCATGACATGCCGATCATTGCGATCGTTGACCCTGATATGATGTCCTCCATGCCGAAGGGACTTACCGCTTCCACCGGTATGGATGCCCTGACCCATGCCATCGAAGGCTACACAACAAAAGCTGCCTGGGAAATGACCGATATGTTCCATCTGAAAGCCATCGAGATCATCTCAAAATCTCTGCGCGGTGCTGTAGCAAACACAAAAGAGGGACGCGAGGGAATGGCTCTCGGTCAGTACATTGCCGGTATGGGCTTCTCCAACGTTGGTCTTGGTATCGCCCACTCCATGGCACACACCCTTGGTGCTGTCTATGATACCCCGCACGGTGTTGCCTGCGCGATGATGCTTCCGATCGTCATGGAATATAATCAGGAATGCACCGGCGAGAAATACCGTGAGATCGCGCGCGCAATGGGCGTTGCAAATGTTGATTCCATGACTCAGGACGAATACCGGAAAGCAGCTGTTGACGCTGTAAAGAAGCTTTCCGCGGATGTCGGAATTCCGTCTGTCCTTGAGGCGATCAAAGAGGAAGACCTTCCGTTCCTTGCAGAGTCCGCACATGCAGATGCCTGCGCGCCGGGCAACCCGAAGGATGCCAGCGTAGAGGACCTGAAAGACCTGTTCCGCAAAATCATGGCGTAAAAATGCCTTCTCGCATTTATGAAAAGAGCTCCGGCAAAACTGGCCGGAGCTCTTTTTATCTGGCTTTTTATCGCATGCACTTCTCATCCATTAGTGCATAATGTCATAAACCACACCGCAGAAGATCTTCACCGCATTCGGAAGAACCTGCTCGTCGATATCGAAGATACGGCTGTGACCCGGGCCGGCTTCGTGGGTGAGGACTCGCATGAAGGTCGCCTGTCCGCCCTGTTCCTGAACACGGTTCATCATATAGGAGACATCCTCGCTGCCGCCGTTTTTGCTGCTCATTTCCTTCGCAACTGGCAGATGGAGATCTTCCTCGCAGACTCTCTTCACCCGCTCCATCAGCGCCTCACTGCTCGTCAGGGAGTTTGCCGCGCCCATAAGCTTCATCTCGCAGGTGCATCCGTGCATTTTTGCCGCGCTCTCGATAATGTTCACTGCGTAATTTTTCATGTACTCGTTGATCTCGGTGGTCTCACCGCGAACCTCGATCTCCATCTTCGCCTCGTCCGCGATAACATTCCGTCCGCTTCCGGCAACAACAGTTCCCACATTTACTCTGGACACGCCGCCGGAGTGACGCGGAATCGCATAAAGGTTTAAGATCGCCGTCCCGACTGCCAGCATGACATTCCGCCCAACCTCCGGTGATCCGCCCGCATGGGCAGATTTTCCGTGGAAGATCACATCATATTTTGTCGTTGCGAGAGAGCCATAGCTTCCCGGAATTACCACTGCCGGATCGTCCTCTTTCTTATTTGTCACATGAGAGCCGATCAGGTAATCCACACCGTCAAGATGCCCGTTATCAACGATGGATTTCGCACCGCGGACACCCTCTTCTGCCGGCTGGAAGATCAGTTTCACGGTTCCATGGAGCTGATCCTTAATAGACATCAGGACTTTCGCCACACCAAGACCAATGGTGGCATGTCCATCATGTCCGCAGGCATGCATGAAGCCTTCATTTACGGAGTTAAATCCCTCTTTCGCCGGTCTGTGGCTCGGATCATGCTCCTCGAATACGCCGAGGGCATCGATATCAAACCGCATGGCAACCGTCGGGCCCTCGCCGCAGCGCAGGATTCCGATCACACCGGTCATTCCTCCCTTTGTGTACTTAACAAACTCCGGATCCGCTCCCTGGGCAACGGCACGCTCATACTGTTCCTCTAACTTTTCCTCAGACGGAACGCCCATTCTGGAATCCTTTTTGCAGACCTGATCTCCGACAAGAACTTCATATCCGAGCTCTGTCAGTTTCCGTGCAATAATGGACGATGTCCTCATCTCAAACCAGCCCGGCTCCGCGTACTTATGAAAGTCACGTCTCTGCGCTGTAAGGTCACCCGCCATCTCATCGCTCATGGTCTTGATCCGATCGTAAATATTCATTCGTTTGCCCTCCCGTGTGATGTTTTTCTCTATTATAATGGATATTCACTGTAAATTCTACAAAAATATTTTATTTATCCGGATACTTTACTTACTTTTTGTCTTTTTATCTGATTTTATCTGTTTCCCATGCGCAGAAAAATGTGCGGGAAAAGTGCGAAAAGCCCCGTCTTATGCCCATTTTTCCTTGAATCCACACACAAAATACGCTATACTAGTAGCAGATTGCATTTAAAAAGAAGAGACTATGTAACACACTGTTACAGGAGATGTATTTAGAAGGAGAAACAATCATGCAGTTGACAACAGTCAAAGAGCTCTTTAAAGAGCGTGAGAAATATTTAGACAAGGAGATCACCGTCGGTGGCTGGATCCGCAGCATCCGTGACTCCAAGGCATTCGGCTTTATCGTATTAAACGATGGTACAAGCTTCGATACCTTACAGATCGTTTACCATGATACAATGGCAAACTTCGCTGAAGTTTCCAAGTTAAACGTCGGCGCTTCCATCATCGTAAAAGGTACTCTCGTTGCAACACCGGAGGCAAAGCAGCCGTTCGAGATCCAGGCGACAGAGGTTGCTGTTGAAGGCGCTTCCAGCGCGGATTACCCGCTCCAGAAAAAGCGTCACACCTTCGAATACCTTCGTACGATCCCGCACCTTCGTGCGCGTACCAACACCTTCCAGGCTGTATTCCGTGTGCGTTCCCTGATCGCCTACGCGATCCACCAGTACTTCCAGGAGCAGGGCTTCGTCTATGTCCACACACCTCTGATCACATCCAGTGACTGTGAAGGCGCAGGCGAGATGTTCCAGGTAACAACTCTCGATCTCGATAACGTCCCGAAGACTGAGGACGGCGCAGTTGATTACAGCGAGGACTTTTTTGGAAAGCATACAAGCCTTACCGTAAGCGGACAGTTAAACGCTGAGACCTACGCAATGGCATTCCGCAATGTTTATACCTTCGGACCGACCTTCCGTGCTGAGAATTCCAACACGACCCGTCATGCTGCCGAGTTCTGGATGATCGAGCCGGAGATGGCATTTGCTGATCTTGACGACAATATGACTGTCGCAGAGGGCATGTTAAAATATGTCATCCGCTACGTTCTTGAGAACGCTCCGTCTGAGATGAACTTCTTCAACCAGTTCGTCGACAAGGGACTTCTCGACCGTTTAAACAACGTATTAAATTCCGAATTCGGCCGTGTTACCTACACAGAGGCTGTCAAGCTCCTCGAAGAGCACAACGACGAGTTCGATTACAAGGTATTCTGGGGCTGCGATCTCCAGACAGAGCATGAGCGCTATCTGACTGAGAAGATCTTCAAGAAACCGGTATTCGTTACCGACTACCCGAAGGAGATCAAGGCGTTCTACATGAAGTTAAATCCGGACGGAAAGACAGTTGCCGCTGTGGACTGCCTCGTTCCGGGTATCGGCGAGATCATCGGCGGAAGCCAGCGTGAGGACGATTACGACAAGCTTCTCGCCCGCATGAATGAGCTCGGATTAAAACCGGAAGACTACGGCTTCTATCTCGACCTCAGAAAATACGGCAGTGTCCGCCACTCCGGTTTCGGTCTCGGCTTTGAGCGCTGCGTGATGTACCTCACAGGAATGGGCAATATCCGTGACGTGATCCCGTTCCCGCGTACCGTTAATAACTGCGAGTTATAAGGAAAAACAGCAGCCCGCCGCGTCCTTTCGATGCATGGCAGCCGCAGGGAGCGCACAGATGATCTGTTGCGCTCCTTTTCACATTTACGCGACGGCGATCCCCTGATGACCGAACTGCCGCGGTAACTTGAAAAACACGTTTTGCGGACTTTCATAGTCCACTACCTTGATACTGGAGCGCAGTGTATCTGCAATCCATACACCATGGAGGAATGTATGAAATTTATCCACACCGCCGATATCCACTGGGGCATGATCCCGGACAGTGATAAGCCCTGGGGCAAAAAGCGGGAACAGGCGATCCGACTGACATTCCAGGGAATCATTGAGGACGCGAGAGACTCCCGCGCCGATCTCCTTCTGATCTCCGGCGATCTGTTCCACCGCCAGCCGCTGGCCCGCGACTTGAAGGAAGTCAACTATCTGTTCTCCACGATCCCCGGGACCAGAGTTGTCATCATTGCCGGAAACCATGACCGGATCCGGAAGAGTTCCGCACTCCTCAGCTTTACCTGGGCGCCGAACGTGACATTTCTGATGGACGAGGACCTCTCTTCCGTCTATTTTGAGGAGCTGAACACAGAAGTTTACGGATTCAGCTATCACACTGCCGAGATCACCGAGGCAAAGGCCGACAACATCTCTCTTCCGGCATCCCGACGTACCCGGATCCTCATGCTCCATGGCGGTGATGCAAAGCATGTTCCTTTTGACCGGAATGCACTGGCTGCATCCCCGTTCTCCTATATCGCCCTTGGGCATATCCACAAGCCGGAGGTTCTCCTGGAAAACCGCATGGCCTACGCAGGTTCCCCGGAACCGCTCGACATGACGGAGACCGGACCGCACGGATATTTTGTCGGGGAAATCGACAACGCGAGCGGTCATGTGACCTCCCTGCAGTTTAAGGAAGTCTGCCAGGCCCAGTATATCCCGTTAGTGGTCAATGTAACTCCTCAGACGACCAACACCGAGCTCTCCCAGATCATTGCCGATGAGATCCGCAAGCGCGGCGCAGGCAATATCTATCGTTTCCGCATCCGCGGCATGCGGGATCCTGATATCAGTTTTGACCTGGATCTTCTCTCCGGTCAGTGGAATATCATCGAGATCCTGGATGAATCGGAACCGCAGTATGATTTCCACGCATTGTTCGCGGAACATCCGAGCGACATGATCGGCTTTTATATCCAGGCGCTCATGAAGGAAGATATGAGTCCTGTGGAGAAAAAAGCGCTTTATTACGGGATCCACGCCCTGCTTATGACAAAAGACGAAAGGAGTCAGCCATGAGATTACTCGAATTACATATCGACGGGTTCGGAAAATTTCATGACCGGACCCTCTCCTTCAACGACGGGATCAACATTATCTACGGAAAGAACGAAGCCGGAAAATCCACGCTCCACACCTTTATCCGCGGCATGCTCTTCGGGATCGAGCGCGGGCGGGGACGGGCGGCAAAAAATGACCTGTATACAAAGTACGAACCGTGGGAAAACAGCGGGACCTACGAAGGCTGGCTGAGACTGGAAAAAGATGGGACCATCTACCGCATCGAGCGGCGGTTCCGGAAAGAAAATAAGTCTTTAAAGATCATCAATGAGACAAAAGGTCTTGAGGAGAACGCAAGTCCGGAGTTTATCTCCAGGCTCTTAAACGGGCTCACTGAGACCATGTACAATAACACGATCAGCATCGGCCAGCTGAAGAGCGCCACCGAGGACGGAATGGTGACGGAACTTAAGAATTACATTGCCAACATGAATACCACCGGCAATATTTCCTTAAATATCACAAAAGCCACCGCATTCCTGCGCAACCAGAAACGTTCGCTCGAAGCCGGGCTGATCCCGGAGGCAAGCCGGGAATTCACCTCTCTTCTCGCTGAGATCCGGAATATTGAATCTGAGATCGCCGGCCCGGAATACGAGAACCAGCTCGCCTCCTACCAGAATATGCGGACCCAGGTCAATGGACTGATCGAAAATACCCAGACACAGAAAAAGGATCTGGACGAGAAACTCGCAAACGGAAAGAAAGTCCTGGCAGACAATGGTTTTACAGACCAGGCTTCCGTGGATGCGATATCCTCCAATGCAGAAAAATTATACAGTGAATACAATATGCTGAATATGGAGTGCAGCAAGAAGTCCAGAAAAGTCCTGTCCGCGCTTACGGCCGTTCTCGGGATCGCAGGACTCGGGGCAGCGGCGGCTCTTGGATATTTCAATCTCACCGCATATCTCCCTGTCTGCGGAGCTTCTGTGGCGGCGGCTGTGATCTTTTTTATCATCTCCCTGATCTTCCGTCAGAAAGATAAAGAATATCACAAAATGTGCGACAGCACCTCGGCGGAACTTGGCGCTCTTCTTGCGAGACATCTCGGAGATTCCGCAGTGTCCGAAGATGCCATGAACGCATTCCGCGCGCGGATGGGCGAATTTTCGAAGCTCTGTGATATGGTCGCCCAGTCCGAGGCGGAAATCCGGAAATTCCTGGAAGATCTGAGCAATCTCCAGACAAGACAGGCCGGCTGCAGCGAGATGATCGAAAAGCAGCAGCGGACCCAGTGGGAACTGGAAAAGAAGCTGGAGCATTTAAGCAACTGCAAGAATAAAGCAAAAGCATTAAAACGGACACTTGCAGAGAATGACCGGATCCACGATGAGATCGTCGCCATCGACCTCGCCCAGGAGACTATGGCAGATCTCTCTTCCACGATCCGTGATTCCTTCGGACTTTATCTGAATAAAGAGGCCTCCCAGTACATCACCGGCATCACCGGCGGGATCTACGACAGCATGAGCATCGACGAGAATCTGAACGTCTTCCTGAACACGAAGACAAAGCTCGTCCCGCTCGAAAACGTCAGCAGCGGAACCATGGACCAGGTCTATCTCGCCCTGCGCCTTGCCGCCGCAAAGCTTCTCACGGGGTCCGGCTCCGAATCCGGAGGTTTTCCGCTGATCTTCGACGACAGCTTTACCCAGTACGATGATGATCGCCTGAAAACAGCTCTCGAATGGCTTGCCTCCGCCTACGGCGGTCAGATCATCATCTTCACCTGCCATCGCCGCGAAGCGCAGATGCTGCGCGCAAGACAGGTGCCGTTTCAGTTGATCGAGATGTAAGATCCTGTCCTGACCGATCCATAATTGTTCAGCGCCTTCCCGGCTGCGAACAAAAATCCACGTTTTCTGCAAAAAATGTCGGCAGTAGATTAAAACTGCCGACATTTTTATATTTATAAGGATTCCGTCTTTCCACAGCACGCAGTCTTTTACGCGTACTTTTCCACAATCGCCCGGAATTCATCCCCATGACCAGCGATCCAGGTCTCCCAGTTCATGTTAGATGCTGCCGCTGCTTTTCCAAGCTCCACGAGAAGCTTCGGAAGATCACGCTCCAGGATCACGGCTCCGGCCTCGCCGAATTTTGCCGCACCGAGTTTATCGCTTCCACCGACGAACATCTTAAACGCAGACTCCGGCTTTCCGTCTACGGCCTTTGCTGCGCCCTGGAAACCGAGCGCCGCCGCCTGATGCGCGGAACAGCTGGACGGACATCCGGAAATACAGATCTTCGGAAGAGCGCCGTCCGGGATTCCTGCCTCTCTGACAGCCGCTACAGCCGCGCTGAGCGCCGCCTGGCTGTCTCTGACGCCCTGCTGGCAGATTGATGCGCCGATACATGCAACACTGTTCTCAAAGGCTGTCTGGGCTCCGTCAGCCGTTGCTGCGAGAACCTTCTTTGCCTCGTCTGCAGTCAGGTTGATGATATAGATCGTCTCATGCGGTGCGATCCGGCACTCTGCATCCGGGATCTCCTTTAAAAGTGCGAGAAGCTCTGCCGGTTTTCCAGCCGGGAGACATCCTCCGATCGGATGATAAGCGACTGCGTAGAGTCCCGGCTGTTTCTGGGCAATGACGCGCTTATCAGAGATTTCTCCGGAACCTTTTTTCGTAACCGTTTTTTCTTCCACATGGAAGTCCAGACCGCCTTTTTCTTTCATTTTCTGCACGTTCTCAAGAAACGCCGTCTTTAATCCGTCAACTCCCAGTGTCTCCTGCATGAAACGGGTGCGGGCTTTCGCGCGGTTCTCATAATTGCCGTGCTGGCAGAATGTCTCGATCATGGCGCGGATATAGTAAAGGATCTCTGTCGCCTGGACATGTTCATCTACGAGGACTCCCATCTTATAGCCGCCGCCGAGTCCGCCGGCGATCCGGAGTGTGAATGTTCCGTCCGGATTTGCCATGAATCCCATATCACGGAATGCACTGTGTACAGAATCGTCAGCTCCGTTGCAGAACGCCACTTTCAGCTTTCTCGGCATATGGATTTCACCAGCGATGGAGAGCAGATACTCTGCCGCTGCCTCCGCATACGGCTTTACATCGAATGCTTCCCCTTTCTGTACTCCGGAGAGCGGGCTCATCATGATATTTCTCGGATTGTCTCCGCCGCCGCCCCGGCTGTAGATCTCGGCATCGATTGCTTTTTCCATGAGGACCGGAATCTGCTCCGCCTTTAAATTGTGAAGCTGGACAGTCTCACATGTCGTAAGCTTCATGAGCTCCACACCGTAATCCTTTACCGCCTCTGTAAGGAATTCCAGGCGCTTTTCCGTCAGGTTTCCGCCTGCCATTCTGAGACGCAGCATATGTTTGGAAGGATCCCGCTGCGCATAGCTTCCGAATCCTCCGGAGATTCCCTTGTATGCCTTCCGGTCGATCTCGCCTTTGTCAAATTTTTCAATTGTCTCCACGAAATCATGGATCTGTTCGCGAAACTGTTCTTCCCATTTTTCATTCATCATGATTGTTTTCCTCTTTCCCCTTTTTCCTTTTCCAGGCTGTACGGATCCTTCCGGTGTCTCACCTTCCGGAGGAATCCGCAGAATTTCTACTCTTTCCAGTGCAGATGATGCAGATGTCCTTCCATCGTCATCTTCTCAAACCCGTTCTGTCTGAGCGCCTCATAGAGCACGATCGCCACGGAATTTGAAAGATTTAAGGACCTGATATCTCCCCACATCGGGATCCGGATACAGTTTTCACGGTTCTCCACAAGGATCTCCTCCGGGATCCCGCGGCTCTCCGGTCCGAACATGATATAGGCGTCCGGATCATACGGAACATCCGTGTATACATGTTCGCCTTTGGTGGTCGCCATGTAGATCTTTGCTCCCGGATTCTTCTTTAAGAAATCCTGATAATCACTGTACACCGTCACATCCAGCTTGTCCCAGTAGTCCAGTCCAGCACGGACCAGATGTTTTTCGCTGAGCTTAAATCCCAGCGGCTCGATCAGGTGCAGCTTCGTGTTCGTTGCCACGCAGGTTCGCCCGATATTTCCTGTGTTGGCCGGCATTTCCGGCTCGTATAATACGATGTTCATGTTGTGGTCTCTCCTGTCATATAAAAAGAATGTTCTTCGGCTCGTTATTCGCGTAAACAAGAAATTTCCCGGCCCGACCACCTTCATGATCAAGCCGGGGAAGCTCCGTTTTCCATGACTGTCCGGTATCCGCACAGTCACAATTCTTTTTATTTCTCTTCGTTCAGGTGTCTCTTCACGAAACGCTCCATTCTCTCAAGCGCACGTTTCAGATCATTTAAGGAGTACGCATAGGAGATTCTCAGATATCCCTCTCCGCAGTCGCCGAACGCAGTACCCGGAACAACGGCAACCTTCTCCTCCTCAAGAAGCTTTAAAGCAAACTCATCGGAAGTCATACCGAATTTCTTGATGCTCGGGAATACATAGAACGCGCCCTGCGGCTCATAGCAGTCAAATCCCATATCGCGAAGTGCCTTTACAAGGTAACGTCTTCTCTGGTCATATGCCTCACGCATCTCGATCACATCATGGTCACCGTTTCTCAGCGCCTCAACCGCAGCATACTGGCTTGTTGTCGGCGCACACATGATCGCAAACTGGTGGATCTTTAACATCTGTTTCAGGATGATCTCCGGCGCACATGCATAGCCGAGACGCCATCCGGTCATCGCGAAGGATTTCGAGAAACCGTTGATCAGAACGGTACGCTCCTTCATTCCCGGGAATGCGGCGATCGTGCAGTGCTGTCCCTTGTAGGTAAGCTCGGAGTAGATCTCATCGGAGATAACAAACAGGTCTTTCTCCACGCAGACCTTCGCGATCTCCGCCAGATCTTCCGCCTCCATAATGGAACCGGTCGGGTTGTTCGGGAACGGAAGCACCAGGACTTTCGTCTTCGGTGTGATCTTTTCCAGGAGTTTTTCTTTTGTCAGGCGGAACTTGTCCTTCTCCTCAAGCTGGATCGTAACCGGAACACCGTCCGCCAGGATCGTACACGGAGTGTAGGACACATAGCTCGGCTGCGGGATCAGAACTTCATCTCCCGGATTTAACATCGCGCGAAGCGCGATATCGATTGCTTCACTTCCGCCGACGGTTACCATGACCTCTTTGTTATAGTCATATTCCACGTCAAAACGTCTCTTTAAATAGTTGCAGATCTCGATCTTCAGATCTTTTAAGCCTGCGTTGGATGTATAGAAGGTACGTCCTTTTTCCAGAGAATAAATGCCCTCTTCACGGATATGCCACGGAGTATCAAAATCCGGCTCGCCGACGCCTAAAGAGATTGCATCTTTCATCTCACTTACAATATCAAAGAATTTACGGATCCCGGACGGCGGGATCGTTACGATTTTATCAGATAACGGGTTTCTCACGGTGTAATCATCATCCTTTCATCCCCCGGCTTCTCATACATGATCGTGCCGTGGTCCTTATATTTCTTGAGTACAAAATGGGTCGCTGTGCTGAGGACGGAATCCATCGGGGACAGTTTTTCAGATACAAACTGAGCGACCTCACGCATGGTCTTTCCTTCGATGATCACGGTGAAATCAAACGCACCGGACATCAGATATACGGAATTCACTTCGCTGTACTGGTAAATACGCTCCGCGATCTTGTCAAATCCCATTCCTCTCTGCGGAGTTACTTTCACTTCGATCAATGCGATCACTTTCTCGTTTCCGGTGTTATCCCAGTTGATCATGGTGTGATATCCACAGATAATATTTTCTTTTTCCATGTCCGCGATCTCATTCGCGACGGCTGCTTCACTCTCGCCCAAAAGGGCGGCCAGATCTTTCAGATCAATTCGGCTGTTCTTTTCAATGATCGCCAAAATTTTTTCACGCATGATAAATCCTCCTTGTTACATATCTGTTCAGTACTTTCACCTGAGAAATCTGCCGCCGGCATTCTCTTATGGGCAGCAGTTTCTTACAAAGTCATAGCAGCGATTACAGGTAAATCCATATTCCGACCGGCTGTCCAGGCAGGAAAGCTTTCTCCCAGTCAGATCACTGTCATACACATTCTCCTGTGATCTTATAGATTTCATCCTGTGCCGGGCGTTCCAGAAATCCTGTTGTTCCGATCCCGGTCATCTTTCTCGCGATACCTTTTTCCACTTTTCCGATCACTGCGGACGGGATCCCCGCCTCGCTTAAGATCCTCACGGCATCCCCACCGTTTTCCACCGCCATCAGAAGGCATTCTCCCGATGCGAGCCGGTATGGATTCAGGTCAAAAAGTTCACAGATCTCGATTGTTTCCTGTGCGACCGGGATTTTCCTCAGTTCAAAGGAAATTCCCTGCTCATACGCTCCTGAGATAGTCCAAAGGGCGGCCAGTATGCCGCCCTCCGAAATTTCTTCCCATTCTCCTGCGCCGCAGGCATCGAACATCTCCGGAGTCAGTTCTAACTTTTTATCTGCCTGCTCCCGGATCCGCTTGACAAACCATTCCGGGAATCGGGCCGATATCTCTTTTTCTTTTGCCGACAGAGCCGCCTTCACACCGTTTTTTCCGATCGTCCCTGCGACTACCAGATCCTGTCCCGGTCTGAAGATCCCCGCTCCGTTGGGTTCGCGCTCAATTTTTCTCATGATTCCGGTCTCTCTTCTATGCGGCCTAAGCCGCGTTCTCACCCATTCCAGGGCCATAATTTTCGCCCGGCTGCAGTCCGGCAGTTTCAGCAGGTGCCTGTGTTTCCGGCGCCTCTGTCTCAACCGGTGTCGGCGCCTCTGTCTCGGTCGGCGCTGCCGTCTCAGTTGGCGCTGCCGTCTCGGTCGGTGCCGGTGCTGCTGTCTCAGCAGCTCCCGTTCCTACACGGTAAACTGTTTTTGACGCATTGTATGTGTCAGAGTTCAACAGGGTACGTTCCTGCAGCTGTCCATCCACATATACGCACTTATATAATTTCGACTTTAATCCCGTATGCCCGGATTCCACTTTCACGCGCTTTCCGGCCGGAAGGCTCGGATCCTGGATCTCCTGGGTTGGTGACGGCACAGTCTGAAGTGTCTCTGACTCAAATGCCAGAGTGCGGTTCGACGGTCTCGTCTCTTTTCCGTAGATCGTGAACGTCAGTGTCTTTCCCTGTGTGTATCCCTCGATATAGATCGGGGTATCATAAGGATTCTTCACCTTCAGGTCTTTGTAAGTTCCGGCAATCGCCGCATCCATAGACGGTTTTACATAGCTGACCGACATGGAATGATTCTGGCGCTGAATGATCTCCAGCTCCGCGTATAAAGCCGCGTTGTAGAGAGTTGTAGAGATCTGGCAGACACCGCCGCCGATACTGTCAACAGACCGGCCATTCTCATAAGCAGTCGCCGTCTTATATCCGTTTTCCAGTGTGAACGGATGCATACACTCATACCCGGAAAGAACCTCTCCCGGCATCAGCACATGTCCGTTGATCTTTCCCGAACCTACTGCAAGGTTTGTGGATCGGGAAGCACCGCTGGTCGCAAAGCTCGTGGAAAAAGTTCCGAGAACATCCTTGATCGTTGCAAGATCTTCCTCCGTCACCTTCGGCTTATCCACAGTAACGGACGCCTCCACACGGATCGCGCCTGTGTCCTCACTGTTCAGCGCCTCATTAAGGGCCGCTTTCGTTGCGTCCATATCTACTGTCACACCTTCTTTTGAAGGTGTGATCTCAAACTTTCCGTTCTTTCTCGTGATCGCTGCGTCGACAGCATCCGCCACCGCAGAATCACAGTTCGCGGATACGAAAGAAGAGATCTTATCCTGATCCACAGAGAGATCCAGCTCGATCTTCAGCGGATTTACCTCAAGATCTTTCTTTTTCATATACCTTTTTACAAGATTTCCCTTCAGCTCTGTCCCCTGGATCGCTTTCGCCACCTCATCCTGATTATCCCAGGCAACGCCAAGCGTCTTCGCATCGGATTTCGCCTCCGCGCCATTTACCACAAGTGTGATATCCTGATTTAGTTTTTCATTTACATAGCTTTCGATCTGCTTTTCGGCTTCCGCTTCCGTAAGTCCGGAAAGGCTGACGGCTCCAACGGAGACCCCATCCGGGATCCGCTCATCTGCCAGTGTGGAAACCGGGGCGATCCAGACAAGTCCGGCGCTCAGTAACGCCGTCACACCTGCGATCCACACATTTTTTTTCATTCTTTTTTCCTCGCTGATATCTTTCTGCTGCCTGATATATCCCAGGTCTTCTCTCATCATATTAAAAGATAGAAAGAAGGGAACCGAGAATCATAGGCACTACCATTGCAAGTACGACCAGCACGATCACGATGGTAGAGAAAATCTTTCTTGTTTTTTTATTATTCATGTTAAACAAACCATTCACCTCTTCTTGCTTTCCATTCCGGTCCGCATCTCACAGCTCTCATCAGCTGTCATGCCGTTTAATAGTCATTCTTCCAGCGTTCCCGAAATCTATCCCTGTTTTTTCGCATTTTCCGGTATTCTTCCATACTGGAAAATGATCTTGTCGATCATCCGGGAGATTTCATTTCCGGACATGTGATCGATCTCGACAGTTATGTCTATTCTATGATATTTTAGTAAATCCTGCAAGTGTTCTTTTTGCCTTTTAGACGCCGTCCGTTCCTTTTTTGCCTTATATTGCAGCATTTTTGCGGTGAAGAGTTCCGGGCGCTCTTTTCCGAACCTTCTTTTTAATTCCTGGTAGAGATCATGGGCGGCATAAGCGTCGGAAAGCGCACGGTGTGCCGTGTCCTGATGAACGCCAAAATATGCGCAGGCAGCACCCAGATTTTTCTTTTCCGCTCCCGGCATCAGATAGCGGCAGAGCTTCAGCGTATCAACCCCATATTTCTCGAATTTCCGCTTCTGGTTTACCGCAGCCTGAACAAGGAAACCGTAGTCGAAAATGATCTGATGTCCAAGGAGCGGGAGATCTTCCGTGAAGTTTAAGACCTCATCCAGGATCTCATCGATCCCCGGTGCATCCTTCACCATATCATCCGTGATCCCCGTCAGCTCCACGATCCTCTCCGGGATCTCCCGGTGCGGGTTTACCATCGTATGATAGGTGTCCACTGCCTCGCCATCTATCACCTTCACCATACCGATCTCCGTGATCTTTTCATGGCGTGCACCGATCCCTGTCGTCTCAAGATCCAGTGCGACATAAGAATTTATCATTTCATCTGCCATGTCTCTTCTCCATCCTTGTATACAAAACGCACCGCTCCCGCATTCCCAGACAGCGGATCCCGCTTTTTATAATCAAACAGTACAAACGTCCCATCTTCCATATGTTCCAGATGAGCCATTTTCGCCATCTGCCTCGAATCAAAGCCAGCGTAATCCGTGAGCCATTTTGGATTTTCTTCCTCCGCCATGAAGAATTCGCGGACTTCCTTTTTGTACGGAGACTGGTCGCTGGCAAAGGACGGACGGCTCTTGATGTTTTCGCGGACATAGAGGTCATACATTAAACTGTCACGGAAGTCCGCTAAGGACGGCTGTCCGGTTTCCGGGACCTTTGCAGCCGTAACATGATCCCGCTCTTCTTCCCTCATATCCTCTTCCAGGAACCGGTACAGGATCTCATACCTGGCCAGTCTGCTGTGGCTGATCCCGGTAAGGCCGTTCTTCTCATAGTATTCCGCCAGATTCACAAAAATCTCCGATGGTCTCTGGAATCTTTTCTCCAGCAGCTTCATCGTCGTCGGGAACTGGCCGCTGTTATAGTAGACCTCGACCATGTCCTCCACGCCTTTCAGACGGATCACATCGCTGTAAGGAAGCCACTTTGTGGAAAGCACTTCATATGGCGGGATTCCCCGGTATTTCAGATCATATGCCGCAACCTGCTCCTCCATGTAGGATCCTTTTAACACCTTTAAGAACCCCATCTGGAGCTGATCCGGACGCATCCGGTAAACGTCATCCAACGAACGCATAAATGATTCATAGTTCTCATAGGGAAGTCCCGCGATCAGATCAAGGTGCTGGTGGGTATTCCGGTAATCGTAAACACGGTCCACCGCCCGTTTCAGTTTTACCAGATCCATGTGCCTGTGGATCTCCCGGATCGTGTCCGGATTTGTAGACTGGACACCGATCTCCAGCTGGATCAGACCCGGGCGCATCTTTCCGATCAGTTCCAGCTCCTCCTCGTCAAAGATATCCGCGGAAACCTCGAAGTGGAAGTTCGTGATCCCGTTATCATGCTCCACAAGGTACCGCCAGATCCCCAGTGTGTGTTCTCTTTTGCAGTTGAAGGTGCGGTCCACAAATTTGACCTGTGGGACCTTGTGGTCCAGGAAAAACTGCAGTTCCGGGAGTACCAGATCGAGACTCCGGAAGCGCACCGTCTTATCGATGGAAGAAAGGCAGTAACTGCAGGAAAACGGACACCCGCGGCTGCTCTCATAGTAGACGATCCTGTTCTCGAATCCTGCCATATCATCATAGTAAAATGGGATCTCATCGAGACTGAGAAGACGCTGCGGACCATGTTCCTCGATCTCGCCGTTTGCTGCGCGATAAGTAATTCCCGGAATCTGACTTAAGTCCAGACGATCTGAATGCGCATTTTCTCCTTCTGCATTCTCCGGCATCCGGGTATTTTTCGCACAGCCGGAAGTTTCCTCCTTTGCCTGTCCCCTAAAGCTTTCACCTGTATATCCGTCCGGTACGGACGTTTTTTCTCTCTGAAGATAAGCACGCACAAGCTCTGTGAACGTCAGCTCGCCTTCCCCGCGCATAATACCGCGAACATCCGGCTCACGCGTCAGCACTTTTTTCGCATCATAGGACACCTCCGGACCGCCAAGCCAGATCTCCGCCTCCGGCAGCACTTTCTTTACGTCCCGGACGATCTCCATGATATAGGAAATGTTCCATATATAGCAGGAAAAGCCGATAAAATCCGGCTTTCTCCTGTAGATATCCTGTAAAATTAAATCCATCTGATGGTTGATGGTATATTCTCCGATCTCGATATCCGCTCCCGGGATCTTTGTCCGCGCAAACGCGCGCAGACTGTATACACCAGGATTTGAGTGGATATATTTGGCGTTGATCGCCGCCAGCAAAAATTTCATTGATTCCTCCGTTATACCCGGTACTCAATCTTGCGTCCTGTCGGGTTATACTGATAATACCGCACGCCAGCCGCATTTAACATTCTCTTGGACGCCCGTGTGGACGCATCGTTCGCGTACTTGTCGCTCTCGTAAACGATCGTCTGGATACCGGCCTGGATGATCGCTTTCGCACACTCATTGCACGGGAACAGGGTCACATAGAGTTTGCTTCCTTCCAGACTGCCGCCGCGGTAATTTAAGATCGCGTTCAGCTCACTGTGTGTCACATAGAAATACTTTCTATTGTACGGGTCCTCATCCATCTTATCCCACGGGAATTCATCATCGGAACAGCCTTTCGGAAATCCGTTGTAGCCCATGGACAGGATCTTATTGTCCTGACTCACGATGCAGGCACCTACCTGCGTATTCGGATCTTTGGATCGCATTGCGGAAAGCTTCGCAACTCCCATGAAATATTCGTCCCAGGTAATATATCCGTCTCTCTTCTCTGACATGGTTTCTCCTCCATCTCTGTGATGATCTGTTATTGTATCACGATGTAACTGTTCCATGGATTTTTACACATTTATAATATGATATCCCGCTGCCTTGCACAGGCGGTTCATGATCGCCTGGCCAAGCTGGTCCTTGGAAAAGCTCTCTGAGAAGATGCAGTCTACCTTGCGCGCATCAAAGTCACGCAGCACCGCAAACAGGTTGTGGGCAACTGTCTCCTCATGTTCTCTGCTTCCGATCACCTCAAGATTTCCATCCGGATACAGATCCCGGCTCTCCTCGGTGCAGATGATGCCGACTTTCTTTCCCTCGGCCTCCGCCTTCTTTGTCTGCTCATTGATATAAGCCACGACCTTGTCCATATCGCCCTCAACCAGCGTCATGTCCGCCTTCGGGGCATAATGGCGATACTTCATTCCCGGCGCTTTCGGCTTAATATCTCCGCTCACCGGTCCCAGGATCACCGGATCGATATCAACCTGCCCCAGTGTCTCACGGAGCATCTCGATCGTGATCGCCCCCGGTCTTAAAAGTGTCGGAACCTCACTCGACACATCCACGATCGTGGACTCCACGCCGATCCCAACGGCACCGCCGTCGATCACCATCTCGATCTTTCCGTCCATATCTTCGATGACATGTTCCGCCTTTGTCGGGCTCGGTCTTCCGGATGTATTGGCACTCGGCGCCGCGACCGGAACTCCCGCCAGATGGATCAGGCAGTTTGCCACCGGGTCAGACGGCATGCGGACCGCAACGGTGTCAAGACCACCGGTCGTTCCGTAAGGCACAATGTCTTTTTTCGGAAAGATCATGGTCAGCGGGCCCGGCCAGTATTTTTCCGCCAATTTCCGCCCGGCTTCCGGAATTTCCTTTACGATCGCCGGGAGTTCCTCCATACAGGAAATATGGGCGATCAGCGGATTGTCGGATGGACGTCCTTTTGCCGCATAGATTTTCTTTGCCGCTTCCTCATTTAACGCATTCGCGCCGAGACCGTAAACAGTCTCGGTCGGAAATGCCACAAGGCCGCCGTTTCTTAAGATCTCTGCCGCCTCCAGAAGCCCCGGATTTTTTTCCAGTGCTTCTCTTGTCTTTTCTTCTTCTCTGATGCGAACTACTTTTGTATTCATATTATGCACTCTCGATTCTCTTATCAATAATGTTTGGAGCCGGAGTCTCTTTCCCCACGCTCTCAGAACTGCCCTGCGCCTTGAAATTCGCAGTATTTCTGCATGATCCCAGTTTTTTCTAATGATAAAGGTGCTGCACAAAACGCAGCACCTTACTTTGTTTAATTGCGTATTCAGTTTAGCACATGGATGTTATGGTTGCAACAGATTTCCGGCGGATTTACTGGCTCTCCGTCAATCCTTCCATCTTCTTATCTCTTTCAGTCCGGAAAGGATCGACTCCACAAAACTGTCGTAGATCTGATTGCCTTTCTCTGCCGTTGCCCCGCTCGGGTCTCCGCCGATCCCGATCGGCTTTCCATCCTCGGTTTCCCACTCTTCCGATACCCAGCCGAGTGTGATCGGTCCGTAAACAGTGAACGTCTTGTTTCCCATAAATTTCTTCGGGATCCCCGCCTCAGAGGTCTCCAGTTTTACCGTCTCCGGCCGTTCCGCGAGGACCATCGATGTCTCCATCTCTCCTCCATGGAAATCCCAGACATTTCCAGGTGTCACAGTATCTTTCACCGCCTGATTGCCAAAAAATGCACCGCAGTTGATGATAAATACGGCAATTCCAAGCTCACTTCGAAGTTCTCTGCTCAGCACCTGGATGATCGGAGAATTTCCGCCGTGGCAGTTTAAGATCGCGATCTTTTTAAAACCATGATGAGCCAGCCCTTTGCAGATGTCATACAAAACGTGGTAGAATGTGTCCGGTTTCAATGTCACGGAGCCGCAGAAATTGATGTGTTCCGTGCTGAGTCCCACCGGAATCAGCGGGAAAATGAGCATCGGATAGTCCGGGATCTCCCGGTCCAGCGCTTCCTTGATCCGTCTCGCTGTTCCCTCTGCAATGATCTCGTCCGTGCCAAGCGGACACTGGTTTCCATGCTGCTCCAATGCCCCTACCGGGATCATGACTACCGTCTCATCTTTATCGACCTGTTCCATTTCCAGTCTTGTCAGTTCATTATAGTACCTTACCATTGTTTTTTCTCCATTCAGTGCCTTCAAACCAATGTTTTCTTACAGTCAGCGCAGTAAATGCGCAGACCTACTGAATCGTTTCAGTTTTCTTCTCTCTGTGGATCCCGGAATGAATGATCGCACTGACATGCTTGTATACAAGCGCCGTCACGATCGCATTCAGTCCGCATTTTACAATGTTAAACGGGATGATTGCGAAAAGAGCGAATGTGTAAAGGTTTGTGATCGCCGGGTTGATCTTTGTTCCCATCGCGATGATATTCTCGATTCCGCCGAAAGCAACTTTTGCGTAGAACGGAAGAGTGATCGCACAGTTTACAAATACTGCACCGATAACTGCACAGAATACACCGACAACAAGAGCGATCATCGCTGTCTTTTTCGTCTTATGTCTGCGGTAGATCAGAGCTGCCGGCACGGAGAACATACAGCTTCCGATGATGTTTCCAAGCTCACCGACATAGTAAGTGCTTGTTCCGTTTAAGAGCAGTTTTAAAAGATTCTTCACGATCGCAATGAGTGCCGCCTGTGCCGGTCCCATGGCGAAACCACCGATCAGTACCGGGAGCTCTGCGAAATCCAGTTTATAAAACGGCGGTGCAAACGGAACTGCCACCTGGATCGTCTCCAATACGGCTGCGAGTGCGCTGAACATGGCGATCAGCACGATGTTTCTGACACTTAATACTTTGTTCTGGTTCATAATGATCCTCCTTGTACGTGTTGTTCTTCTGCAGAAATACCGGATAGGGACACGGTATCGTAACAAGGAATTGCTGTGCAGGAAAAAATTCATCGGAATGTGCCCCGGCACGTTCTCGTTGTTATACAAAAAAGATCCCGGACAATTAAAAAAGTCCGGGACCTGTATCTACTATTCCTGTCATACAATTTCTTCTCTCATCCAGACTATACTGTCGGTTTTGGAATTTCACCAAATCAGCTGCTCAGCGCAGGTCGCGGACTATACCGCCGGTGGGGAATTTCACCCCGCCCCGAAGAACGATATTTATTTGTTCGATAACAGAATATCACATTTTTATTTGCTATGCAATCATTTTTTATCCGTGCAAGTTCCCCCTTAGCGGAAATGTCCATAGGAATGTCCTGCTGCCATTCCGCCGCGAAGCTCCGCCATCTCGCTGACAGTCACAAGCTGGTAACCTCTCTTTGTAAGCTCCGGGATCAGCGTCTCTGCTGCGATCGCGCTCTGCTCATAGAGATCATGCATCAAAACGATATCCCCGTCTTTGACCTGGCTTAAAACGGTATCGATCGTCTTCTGGGCATTTCTCGTCTTCCAGTCCAGAGTATCTACCGACCATACGATCGACGGCATTCCTGCCTTCGCAAGAACTGCTTTGCTCGCATCATTGATCTTTCCTCCCGGCGGGCGAACTCCTTTCGGTGCATTTCCGCCTGCTGCAACGATCGCATCACGGGTCTGGTTTAAGCTCTGCAAGATCTGACCTTCGGACATATTTGTGAGATATGTATGCGCCCAGGTATGGCTGTTCGTCTCACATCCGAGATCCGCCATGCGCTTTACCGTGGATGCATAAGAAGCCACACGATTTCCAACCATAAAGAACGTTGCTCTTCCGCCATTCGCCTCCAGCGAATTCAGAATACGCTCTGTATATTTGGATGGTCCGTCATCGAAAGTCAGCGCCACCATCGGTCTTGTTGGATCAATTCCTCCATTCTTCGGTCCCTCCGGAGCTGCTGCATCTTTTTCTGTCACAGTAACCCAGATTCCGTCCACGCGAAGTCCCTGTCCTTCTGTTCCGGCCGTCTCACCATTTTTTACCGGAGCTGTCCATGACCCATTCTGGAATACTGAGTAATAAACATCATAATGATCTTTTAACTGCCCTGTGAGCTCCATCCGGATCGCCTCGAGCGGCATCCCCGTCTCGATCGTTCCGGTCTCCGCCATATTTTCCTGCCAGGAAAGCCAGCCGGAACCGCTTAAATTTACCTGATAAGAAAGTGTTCCGCTCATTCCCTCCGGCTGTCCGGAAAGACTCGCCCGGATCGCCGTCACATAAGTCCCGTTTCCGGCACGTTCCGCCGTCTGGTCTCCGTGGTATGCGCTCCAGCCGACTCCATGCTCAAATATTCCGTACACAGCTCCCATATCTGCCGCATATACCGGTTTTGTGTTCATTCCTGCTGCCGTAAAGCATACAGCGACGGCCGCAGCTGCCCCACAGATTGCCCGTCTGATTTTTTTCCAATCCATTTGTTCCCCTCTTTTCTCTGGTGCTTTTCACCATATTTCCTGTTTCCATATTCTAACATGAAAATACAAATAAAGGTATCTTTTCCGCGTTTTTTCTCAATCTTCATAAAATCGTCAGAATTTAACTATTCACACCGTCACAGTTACAGGAACGGGGCTATTTCGAATTGGTTTTTCGATATAGCGAACACGGCTGTCAGCTGCTGTAAAACGGTACCCGCCTGTTTCATCACTTGCGCACAGCATAGCGCAAACTTGCCTATCCCGTATTTTTCCTGTATAATAAGATAGTATGACTTACAGGGGTTATTATCGAAAGGAGTAACAAAAACATGATTCAGAATCTGAACGAAGAATTATTTTCTTTTATCAAAAAGAGTCCGACTGGTTTCCATGCTGTTCATGAGCTGGCAAACTACCTGACTGAAGCAGGCTTTGAGTGCCTCGCTGAGGGAAATACCTGGAACCTTGCTGAGGGCGGCAAATATTTTGTAACCCGCAACCAGTCCGCGATCATCGCATTCAAGGTATCCCGCAAAGATTATTCAGGCTTCCATATCGCGGCAAGCCACAGCGACTCCCCGACTTTAAAGATCAAAGAGTCCTCCGAGATGAATGTTGAAAACCAGTATGTAAAATTAAATGTTGAAAAATACGGCGGAATGCTCTGCGCTCCGTGGTTTGACAGACCACTCTCCGTTGCAGGCCGTATCATCGTAAAAGATGGTAATCGTCTCACAACAAAGCTGATCAATGTTGACCGCGATCTTCTCATGATCCCGAACCTCGCGATCCACATGAACAGGGAAGTAAACGACGGTTATAAATACAACATCCAGAAGGACATGCTCCCGTTATACCGTATGAGCAATTCCGGCAAGGCATTTAAAGAAATGATCGCCGAGGAAGCCGGTGTTTCCGTTGATCAGATCAAGGGAATGGATCTTTTCCTCTACAACCGCATGGAAGGTACGATCTGGGGCTGCGACGGCGAGTTCATCTCCGCTCCGCGTCTTGACGACCTTCAGTGTGCATTCACATCCACGATGGCTCTGTTAAACAGTGAGAGCGACCGCTGCATTCCGGTCGTTGCCGTATTTGATAATGAGGAAGTTGGAAGCGGCACAAAACAGGGCGCCGGCTCCACATTCCTTTATGACATCCTTCGCCGCATTAACCGCAGCCTTGGAAGAACAGAAGAAGAGTATCTCACTTCCCTTGCTTCCAGCTTCATGGTATCTGCGGATAACGGACATGCTGTACATCCGAACTACGCGGATAAGACAGACCCGACAAACCGCACATACTTAAACGGCGGTCTTGTGATCAAACACAGTGCAAACCAGAAATACACAACAGACGCTGTTTCCGCTGCAGTTATGCGCTGCCTCTGCGAGCGCGCAGGTGTTCCGTATCAGGAGTTCTTAAATCGTTCCGATATTCTCGGCGGTTCCACTCTCGGAAACATCTCCAATGCACAGGTTTCCTTAAACACAGTGGATATCGGACTTCCGCAGTTAGCGATGCACTCTCCGTATGAGACTGCCGGTTCCAAGGATATGGCTTACATGGAAAAGGCATTTGAAGAGTTCTTCAAATCTGCGATCCGCGCCGAGGGTGACGGTACACTCGTACTCGAATAATTTTTATAAAAATGCTCCGCCGGAAATTCTCGCATTTCCGGCGGTTTTTTATCCTTCCAATGCAGAGGCACGCCGGAAATGTTCCTTTTCATATTTTCGTCCTGATCAGTATTTCACTATTTGTGCAGTTTCCCATGATCATTTTCTGCAATTCAGATACTCCGCCACTCCCATATGGATCGTATATGCCAGCTTATCCTGATATTCCCCGCTGTTCAAAAGTCCTGCTTCCTTTCGGTTGCTCAGAAACCCGCACTCCACGATCACGATCGGACATTTCACATGCAGAAGAAGATAATAATTGCCATTTGCCTTCGGAAGTCTCCTGTTCTGTTCTCCAAGGACATAGCTGAACCTTTTCTGCAGGATTTCCGCCAGCGCTTTGCCTTTTGCTGAATCCCGGTAATAAAATACCTGGCCGCCGGACACGGATTCTTCATGATAACTGTTCTGATGGATGCTGACCACAAGATCCGCGCCGCTCTCTTCAATGATCTCGCACCTTTTTTTCATATCTGCCATTTTTTTCCGGCTATCCGTATCTGAATAAAGTCCTGTATCCGTTTCCCTTGTCATGATAACCCTGATATCATCCTGCTCCAGATATGTTTTTAACCGTTTTGCAACAGCCAGGTTGATGTCCTTCTCCAGGCTTCCGTCAACACCGACTTTCCCCGGATCTGTTCCTCCATGTCCGGCATCAATCACTACCACCGGCATCTCTTTTATGTAGGCATCGGTGCTCCCTGTCACATGAATGCTCCCATATTTTACTGCCAGGATCACTATTCCAAGCAGGCAGAAACCAAGAACCGGCTCTATCAGATTCCGCTTCATGCACTGTTCTCCCAAAGTTTTGTTTTTCATAACACTCTATTTTCTCCCTCATCGAATTATGTGTGATCCAGAGGTCCCTGTTTTCAGATTCTTTCCCTTACTTTCCTGCATTGACACATCAATATGTCATCTGTATAATAGAGTCAGACAACACGAAAGGTCAGGTTTATGACATGGCAAATGAAAAACTAAAATTTACCTGTGACTACATGGAGGGGGCTCATCCTTTGATCATGGATGCACTTCTCTCCACAAATATGATGCAGACCTCCGGATACGGTCTCGATGAGTTTTCCGCCTCCGCGAGAGATAAGATCCGCAAAGCCTGCGATGCGCCGGATGCAGGTGTCTACTTTCTCGTCGGCGGTACCCAGACAAATGCCACGGTAATCGATGCACTTCTACGTTCCTATCAGGGAGTCCTTTGTGCGGAGACCGGACATATTGCGGTCCATGAGGCCGGCGCTATCGAGTTTGGCGGACATAAGGTTCTCCCGCTGCCCCATACATACGGAAAGATCTCAGCCACACAGATCTCCTCTTATATGGATACCTTCTTATCCGATGAAAACCATGAGCACATGGTCATGCCCGGCATGGTCTATATCTCACAGCCGACTGAATACGGGACGCTGTATTCCCTGGAAGAACTGACTGCTCTCAGCGAGGCCTGCCGCAGATACCATCTTCCGCTTTATGTGGACGGTGCAAGACTGGCATATGCACTGGCTGCTCCGGAAAATACCGTTTCATTAAAAGATCTCGCAAGACTCTGCGATGTCTTCTACATCGGTGGGACAAAATGCGGTGCTCTCTTTGGCGAAGCTGTCGTGATCCCCGATCCGGCACTGATCCCGCATTTTTTTACGATCGTTAAACAGCACGGTGCCCTGTTCGCAAAAGGCCGTATCCTGGGGATCCAGTTTGATGTCCTGTTTACCGATGATCTCTATCTTCATATCGGTGAATCTGCTCTCAACTATGCAGACTCAATCAAAAACGTATTAAAAGAAAATGGTTATCAGTTTTTCCTTGAGACTCCGACAAACCAGATCTTTATCATTCTGGAGGACAAAATCCTCCACGACCTTGAAGGATCCGCAGAATTCAGTTTCTGGGAAAAATACGATGATACGCACACAGTGATCCGGATCGCCACAAGCTGGGCAACCACAAAGGAACACACCGATGCACTGATCACACTTTTAAAACAGACACGTGCTTAGCAGGAGGCATCTTCCGGCGTTCCAATACCCGGATATTTCCCACCGCGCACTATGACCGGGTTTTTCCGATATTTTACATTCAGGAACGGTTTCGCATCCCGATCTGTGACCGTTTTCCTTCAATATTACATACTCAGGAGGTATTTCCCATGACAGACAGACAACAACTGATCGTAAACAACGTAGACACTGTAAGACAGCTCATTCTCGACGCAGAGCGCTGGATCTGGGCACATCCGCAGACCGGTTACACCGAATGGCAGGCCCATGACTATCTTGTAGAAAAATATGAGGCACTTGGATACACACTTGTAAAAGCCGGGAATATTCCGGGATTCTACACCGATGTGGAGACCGGGAAACCTGGTCCGAAGGTTGCGATCTTTGGCGAACTTGATGCACTCGACATCGCCAATCATCCGGAGTCCGTAAACGGCATGACACACTGCTGCGGACACAATGCACAGTCTGCTGCCCTTTTAGGTATCGCTGCCGCATTAAAGCAGCCGCACGCGCTGGACGGTTTATGCGGATCGATCCGTCTCGTCGCTGTACCGGCCGAGGAAATGATCCAGCTGGCCTTCCGCGAGGAGCTCCGCCAGAAAGGGATCATAAAATACAACGGCGGCAAGACCGAGTTCATGTACCGCGGTCTCCTGGACGGTGTCGATATGGCAATGATGGTCCACGGAATGACAAAGGGAACCGGTGTCAATGAGGACGGAGACACGGATCTCGACTTCCACGCACAGCTCGGAATGAACGGCTGCATGGCGAAAAATATCCGTTACAAGGGAAAATCCGCTCATGCCGGCGGAGCTCCTCATATGGGAGTCAATGCAGAATATGCCGCTATGCTCGGTCTGCAGGCCTGCAATGACCTGCGCGAAACCTTCCAGGAAAAAGATACCATCCGTTTTCATCCGATCTTAATGGGTGCAAACTGTGCTGTAAACATCATCCCGGATGAGATGAAGATCGAAAGCTATGTTCGCGGAAAATCCCTGGAAGCGATCAAACGTGAAAATATCAAGATGAACCGTGCACTGACAGGTGCCGCATTAGCTATGGGCGCAGGCGTCGAGCTGAGTGACCGCCCGGGATATGCACCGGAGTATCATGATCCGGCATTTATGAAACTGGCTGAAGACTGCTGCGTGGCACTCTGCGGAAGAAAGAAGGTTGTCTTCGACTATGACGGCTGGAGCACAGGCTCCTCCGATTTCGGCGATATCACATGTGTAATGCCGGGTGTTCAGATTTCCGCAGGCGGAGGAACCGGTACTCTTCACGGCATCGATTTCCAGATCGCAGATCCGAACCGGATGTGCGTGAATGCCGCAAAAGTTGAACTCTTCCTCGCAGATGCCCTGCTCTCCGATGACGCAAAGGCAGCAAAGGAAATCATCGCAAACTATAAACCGCAGTATCCATCCATCAAGGCATACCTCGATGCGATCGACGCACTGACTCTTGATAAGGACGCAGTCAAATATGATGAAAAAGGGAACGTGACCATAGATTTCCAGAATTAGATCATTCCTGACCTCAGTGCCAGTGCACATTCCTGCACCGTGTACGATCACTTGCGATAATCTTCTTTCCGCAAATGAAACAAGAGAAAACACACTTCGCGGGTTTTCCCTTGTTATCGTGGCAGTCGCCAGGGTCTCGCACAAGCGCAGACTTTGGTTCGTTGTTCGCGTAAATAAAAATCCGTCGGAGGCATTTTTCGATGACTCCGGCGGATTTTTTCATTAACACTTTCCACTCCCTGCTCATTTTCTCTCTTATCCTTTTTTTCTCTGCAATACACAACTTTTCCCGCCAGCACACTATATAACAACTAAATCATTTTTCACAGAAAGGCATGATAATATTATGAGAACGATCGCACTTCCCGTAAATCTTCTTTCAGAAGGATCCCGTCAGAAAATCTCCGATTTTGAGCCCTGGCTTCTTCGAAGCGGAAAAGCTTATCAGACGATCCGATCCTATCTCTATGCTGCTCGCCAGTTTCTCTCTTTGTATCCTGATGTTACCCACGATAATCTGCTTCTCTATAAGTGTTATCTGATCGAGCGTTACAAACCGCGCACCGTAAATCTGAGGATCCGGGCGATCAACTGTTTTATGGAATTTCTCGGGATCCCCGCTTCAAAACTCCTCATGGTACGGCTCCAACAGCGACCATTTCTCGAGAATGTGATCAGTCAGGCTGATTATGAATATCTGAAAAAATGCCTGATCCGCGACGGAAAGACCAATTATTACCTTGCAGTGCGGATCATGGCTGCCACCGGGGTCCGGATCAGTGAACTTGTTCAGATCCAGATAGAGGATATCCGGCGTGGTCAGCTCGACCTTTATTCAAAAGGCAACAAGATCCGACGTATTTATTTCCCCCACAGTGTACGGGAGACCTGTCTGATGTGGCTGCAAAACGAAAACAGGTCCAAAGGCAGTCTGTTCCTGAACCGCTTTGGCCGTCCTATCAGTACTAACGGGATCCGTGATCAGCTGAAAGTTTTCGCTCTGCGCTATCATCTTGATCCATCCGTTGTTCACCCGCATTCCTTCCGCCATCTGTTCGCAAAAAATTTTGTGGAACGATGCAATGATATTGCACTTCTCTCCGATATTCTGGGTCACGAAAGTATCGAGACCACCCGCATCTATCTTCACAAAAGCAGCATTGAACAGCAAAATCTCTTCAATCAGATCGTAACCTGGTAATCCACCATCAAATTCAAAGGATAAAAGCATGAAAAAACTTTCTAAAGACCAGGAAACCCTGGCAGAATCGTTCAGATCATATTTAAGAAAAAAGAACATGTCGGAAAATACCGAAAATGCGTATGGGCGGGCGATCCGTCAGTTTTTCTCTATCGAATCGTACATATCCGAAGACCAGCTCCGGAAATACCGGAGTTTTTTAATTTCCAATTATAGTCCCGCCACGATCAATCAAAGGATCTTTGCCATCAATCAGTTTCTTCTGTTTCTGGAAAAGGAGTGTCCTGCACTTGATCCGGCACTTGCCGGATTTCGTCTTCATTCAGTGAAAGCCCCCAGAGATACCTTTCAGGACTCTATCATCACAAACGAGGACTGTGAAGCTCTCCAGACGAAGCTGAAGGCAAAGCATCATGACTTCTGGTACTTTGTTGTCCGTTTTCTGGTAACCACCGGCGCCCGAGTCAGTGAACTGGTACAGATCAAAGTGGAGCATCTGGCCTGCGGGTATCTTGATCTTTATTCCAAGGGCGGAAAAATCCGCCGCATCTACATTCCAGATTTGCTCTGCCAGGAAGCAAAAACATGGTGCGAACGCCGCGGCATTGCCTCCGGCTTTCTTTTTGTTGGAAAAAATGGACGCCCCGTGACGACCAGAGGCATCCATTCCCAGTTAAAACATTATGCAATCCGGTACGGGATCGATCCCACTACCATGTACCCACATTCTTTCCGCCATCGCTTCGCGAAAAACTTTTTATCCAGAAGCGGCGATATTTCTCTGTTGGCAGATCTTCTCGGACATGAAAGCATTGAGACCACCCGTATCTACCTCACACGTTCCAGTAAAGAACAAAAACTTCTACTGGATGAGATGGTAACCTGGTAGGATCCGTGTGATCCTCCGAAAGTTTCTCAGTTCCACTGGATTGAATCCCATGCAGCGGAATCTTCAAATCCAAGTTTCCAGCATGCGACTCCTGCCAGATCATTCTGTCGGATCACGTTCATCTTCTCTTTCAGAGACCGCTCCTCTTCCATCCAGAGGAACTGAGCGCCATCACTTGTCTGCACCTCGCCATAATACTGGGCAGTATCTGCCTGCCAGGTGAGCTCCACCTGATTATTATCCACCCATCTTTTTTCCTCTGCGATCCCCATCGCTTTGGACGTGATCGTTCCATCTCCGGCTTCCGTCCAAAGTCTCGTATAAAACGGAACTCCGCCTATCAGTTTTTCTCTCGGAACATTCTCCAGCATTCCGGCAATCCCGTTCCTCACATAATTGATAGAAGATACAGAACCCGCCTCACCTCCTGCAAAGTGCTCATCATATCCCATCATGATCACATAATCTGCCACGATCCCCTGTTCTTTCAGATCATAAAAACTGTTATATCCGGCCGGAACATAGTTATCCACCGACAGGATGATCCCTTTCTGTCTGCACGGGATCGACAATTCACGGATAAATTCAATATAATGGACACCTGCTTCTTTTTTCAGGCTTTCGAAGTCAAGATTCAGACCGTCCAGATCATATTTTTCTACATCCGCGATCAGGCTGTCGATCAGTTTTCGCCGTGTGGAAGTCGACGCCAGCAGCGTCTCTGTCTGAACATCTGCGCTGAAATTATCAATCAGTGCCCACACCTGAAGTCCTTTTGCATGGGCTTTCGCCACATAATCTTTGCTCGCAAGCGACTTGTAATTTCCATTATTATCCGTCAGGGAAAACCATGTCGGGGAGATCACGTTCATTCCTTTTGTCTTTGTCACAACGCTGTCAAAGCTATTATTTCCATCCTGGGTCGTCACCTGATGCCATCCGAGAACGATCTTCCCACTCATACTGGTACTCTTGTATACAGGTGCTTCAAAATTCCCGGAAAATTTCTGACTTTCCACATCAGACAGTCTCTTATTCTCTACATACCCGACATTTCCGTCCGTGGATGCGACCCGCGACCATTTTTCCATCGTATCGATGACCGTCACTGTATCATCCCTGCCAAGATCCGTTACGATCTTGCTCTTGACCCCGCCTTTTATCCTCAGACTGGTATTTTTCTTCACGCGGGCTACGTTTCTCGCCCCCCAGTCATTGATCAGGACTCGTTTTCCATCACCGGAATCAAAGGCCTGGATCTGCACATCCGTGTAGTTCGCGATCAGACCGAGAGTCAGGTAGACTTCTTCATCCTTCACAAGAAGCAGCGGCGCACCATTGGAGCCCTTTGTCTCCGCATCGGCATAGACAATCTGATCCGGCAATGCATATACAAGAAGATCTTCTATACTGTCCCAGTAAAAACGCTCATTGATATGGTCATTTACCCACGAGATAGGCAGGTAAGTCTGACCGTTTTCATAGATTCCTGTCTGCTCCTGCTGTTCATAATTATAAATGATCGCCGTCTCATCCCCGGATACATGATAAACTTCCGCAAGATCTGCCCGCTCTTTCGTCGGCATATACCGCTCCAGTACCCGGAATCCGACAAAGCCGGCTGCGATCAGGATGATCAGACTGACAGCGGTCAATACAGGAACTATTTTTTTCATTTGTCATCACTCTTTCCGCATGCTATTCTTCAAAGATCCGCATCTGTTTCTGCCTCTCTACGTATACATGCTGAATCGTTATTTTATTACGGATGATCCGGCAAAATACACACGGACGTATACTTTGCCGGATCTTAAGGATAGTTTTAGTATACCACAACGCGAAATGTCTGTCTGTTAACTTTTTGTAACGAATTACCGTCAGCAATCTTACGGACCATCCGGCAGAACGATCCCCTGTTTTTTGAATCTGTATTCCGTTATTCGCGTCTGTCCAGGATCCTCACCCGGAACCGGCAGTTTTTCCATCTGCGAGCGGCAACACTTTTTCTATCTTCTCGTTCTTCTTCTCCGTCCGGAATTTCTCGTCTCTGAAATATCTGCTTCGCTCAGATATACTTTATCAAACCGGATCTCCTTTAATCCACCTCCTTCTGCCTGCACATAATCCCCCATGTAGAACATTCCGTCCTCACGCACTTCAAACAGCTTTTCCCACTCTCTCTGACCGGAAAGCTTTCCATCCATGTAGATCGGGATCCCTTTTTCCGTGTACCTCTTAAGTCCGTTCAGGTAGCGAGTCATCTCCTCGGTCTTCTGCTCTTCTGATCCATACGTTCCATTTACTGTTTCCATACTCATATATACCTTTCCCTTTTTCATATCGCGCATTGATCCTGCGCATGGTCTTTCCGTCATCCCGCATCGATCTTCCCCCTGTTGTCGCTCTTCGTCTGTTCAATCCACTGTCAGTAAATTTCTGCCATTTTTGCTTTCAAGCCAATGTTTTCTTACGGTCAGCGCAGTAGATGCGCAGACCTACTAAATAATTACGTTAAATGCATCTGAATTCAGGTCAGATCTGCGCCCGGCAGAAGAAGGTATTTTCTGTGACATGTTTCTCCCCAATACTGCGTCATTGACTGATCAGATCTCATTTATCATGTTGCTTTGTAAGCATTCAGCAAGCCTGTTTATTTCCATCTTCCCATCACAGGATCCGTTTAAAAAATTCTCCGCATTCCTCCGTGACCGAGAAAGCATCCGCTGAAAACGGAATCCGTTCTGCATTGATCCGATATCTTCTTGAGAATTCTCTTCTGGTCTCCTCGCTCCCAAATACCGCGAGACTCTGCCAGCTCTTTTTCTGCTTCGCTCTTTTCTCCATCTCGAATTCCCGGAAACTTTTCTGCTGCCACTCTGTAAGGGAACCCACCAGAAATTTCTTATCACATCTCCAGTATGATTCATGTTCACCGTCTTTGACCGATCCAAAATCGATCAGGATATCGTCATATCCTTCCAACAGCACCTCCTTTATATTCTCCGGCCCTGCATGTTTATAATAATCCGCATCCAGGATCCTGTATGGATTTTTCCGTCCCGTCTGTCCCGTACAGACCTGCTCGAGTCTTTCAAAGTCTCCTGACTCATTAAATTCCAGCAATATTGCTTTTCTCCTGAGATAACCCGTGAGATAGTTTGCCAGCATGATTGAAAAATGTGTGCATCCCACTCCGACATTGCTGCCCGCGATCCCAATCATCCTGCATCGTTTCTCCTGTATCCCGCCAATAATTTTTTTCTTTTCCATCTGGTCCCCCCTGTACCATCATTCCACAATTCCCGGTAACAGGTGTTGGCAGCTTTATCTTCTTTAAATGGATTCGAAAAGAACGGAAGAAAGAAATAATGAATATCAGATAAAACTTTTGGAAGTTTCAGACGTGCTTTTTTCTCCATATGGTTGAAGAG
This sequence comes from Pilosibacter rotomagensis, assembly GCF_045062245.2. NCBI lineage: Bacteria > Bacillati > Bacillota > Clostridia > Eubacteriales > Clostridiaceae > Pilosibacter > Pilosibacter rotomagensis. The sequence continues at coordinate 3,359,353 of NZ_CM170323.1, forward strand.
CAGGATCACCTTTCCACGGCTTTTCAGCATTTTTGCCGCATTTACAGCCCTGTCGATCTCCCACCATTTTCCCCCGCATACAAGAACATAAAAATCTGCTCCCGGAAGTTCCCGTCCTGACCGGATCACTCCCGCGTCCTTTATGATTACTGGAAAATAAAGATATGGCAGCTTCACAGCTTCGCCATAATAAGGCCGGATGTTTCCGCATCCGATTTGATATACGCCGTTCCGGTCCGCCTTGAGCCCCATATTTTTCGCAAGGGTGCGGACCGTATCCGTATCGTATTCTTCCTGATATAAAGCCGGACACCCGTTTCGGGTCAGAAAGTAAGACATTCCGAGAGCTGCATGGGTCGTTCCGATCCCCGCCCCAGCTCCGGTAAAAACAACGATTCGAGATTCTATTGCCTGCTCTTTTATCTGGTTTTGCAGTTCCTGCAGCGTCCTCTGCAGTTCTTCCGCGCTCTGGTACCGCTCCTCTTTCTCCGCTTTCATGCACCCGCGGATGATCCGGTCAAGTTTTCTGTATTCCGGTTCGTTTATAACTTCCAAAGTACTCCCGGGAACGTCTCCATGACTCATAAAGTAAAGCAGCGCACCGATCGCGTATACATCCGTTCTGCAGTCTAAAGGTTCTCCTTTATACTGTTCCGGTGCAGCAAAACCAATTGTCCCATACCGTTCTCCAAATGCGGCGGCATCTGACGCGTATTGTGCGTGATCAAAATCCGTTAGCCGAAGAATTCCGTTGCATACCAGCAGATTTTTTGGCTGCAAGTCTAAATATAAAATAGGGTTTTCTGCTGAATTCATGAACTGAATGATACGGCAGATCTGTATTCCAAGATTCACTGCCGTCTTAACCGACAAGCTGCCCAGGCGTTTCACCAGAGCATATAAAGATTCGCCTTCCAGATATTCTTCGATCAGATAACTGTATCCGGTATCTTCTTCCACATCATAGACGATTGGGATTCCCGGATGTCTCAATGTTTTCAGAAAAAGTGCTTCTTTTCTAAAAGTATCATAATCCGCTATGGACTTGGGAACGACTTTTACTGCCCGATACTCTTCCAGCTCTACGTGGTACGCCAGATACACGGTACCGGACCGTCCATTTCCCAATTCTCCGCACAACCGATATTTGCCAAACAGAACGCGTTCGATAAATCTTCACACCTCCTTTCGGCAATACAACCTCTTGTGACTATTCTAATATAGATACTCCCATTTTAAATCATCTTGTAGATGTCAAAACTGATTAAATTTTAATAAATTCTCCTCATATGATTGCAAAAGCCGAATAGGATATAGTATATTATAGATGTAAAAATGCGGTCTTTTGCCCTTTTACCAGAAACCGATCGACCGCAATGATCTTTGATTAGTAATAAGACAGGAAGTGATCCTATGAAAATAGAACGTATCAACGAAAACCAGATCCGCTGCACACTCAGCAACTTTGATCTGAGCGTCCGCAATATGAACCTCGGTGAACTGGCTTATGGAAGCGAAAAGGCGCGCAGCCTTTTCCGCGAAATGATCCAGCGCGCAGCAAACGAGGTCGGCTTTGAAGCGGAAGATATCCCACTTATGGTCGAAGCGATCCCTATGGCGAACGAAAGTGTTATGCTGATCATCACGAAAATGGAAGATCCCGAAGAACTCGACACCCGTTTTTCCAAGTTCTCACCGGCAGACGATGAGGATGAGAATGGATGGGGAAATCTCACTGCGGAGGTACTGGAAGGCGCTGACGGTCTGATCAATATCCTGACCCAGAGCGGGATCCTGAAACCGAAAGACGCGAACACTCCGGCACCATCCTCTGCATCTGCAACTGATCCGCAGAAAAACCCGGAACCGGCAAATCCGGCACAGTTTACGAGGATCTACCAGTTCTCTTCCCTTGACCTAGTCTGCGAGGCAGCAAGACAGACCGGTGCTGTTTTTAACGGAAGCAGTGTTCTCTACAAGAATCCGGAAAATGGCGTTTTTTATCTGATCCTCAGGAAGGAAGATGACGATGAGCTGTCCTTCAGCCGGGTCTGCAATACCCTCTCCGAATACGGAACAAGATTAAAAGGCGATGCGGCAGCATCCGGCGCCTACTATGCGGAGCATTACGATGTGATCGTAAAAAAAGATGCACTGAAGGTACTTCAGAACTTATGATCTCCGTGAAATATTTTATGTATATCTCCGCGCGAGTGCGCATCTTAGGCACTCAATGCCTTTTTGATTAACAGGAAGTTCCATCGGAATTTCCTGTTGATCAAAAAAAGGCTGTGACACCGGGAAGATCTCCCCGGTGTCACAGTCTTTTTTCATTTCTCTGATATTTTCCAAAGTCAGCAGACCGATCGTTTTCGATCAGTTACACATTACTGCTGCTTCTGAGCCAGATATTCGTTGATCACACTTACAAGTTTCTCTACCGGAATTCCGTGAACCATGCAAGCCTCTTCCAGAGACTCCATCTGAGAAGACGGGCATCCGATGCAGTGCATTCCAGCGCCCATTAAGATCTGAGCCATATTTTCATCAACCTGAAGAAGCTCACCGATGAGCATTTCTTTTGAAATCTGCATGATAAATCCTCCTTTCACCTTCGAAATCTGCCGAGGGCAATTTTCTACGATTGTTTCCGGCATAACAAGCGTACCGCCATATATGCCAGCATATCGAGAGTATAATACTTTTTTCGTTTCTTGGCAAGGAGGTTTTGCAAAACTAACCGCAGTTATCTCTGTCTAACCGCATATTTACTGGTTTTTTGTTCCTCATTAGGTACATTTTTTTCATGATTTACCCCTTGAATAATTTGACTGTTTATTATAGAATGAAAGAAATAAACAAAGGAGGTATTTTGTCATGGCATATGTAATTAGCGATAGCTGCGTTAGCTGCGGTACTTGTGCTGGTGAATGTCCGGTAAACGCTATTTCTCAGGGAGATGGACAGTACGTAATCGACGCTGATACTTGCATCAGCTGCGGTACTTGTGCTGGTGTCTGTCCGACAGGCGCAATCAACGAGGGTTGATCACAAACGCAAACCAATACATAAAAGCCGTTGTTCCCAAAGGAGCAGCGGCTTTTTTGATCTATGCAGATCTTCCTCATCACAATTTATTTGCATTGCGTCCAAACTTTTTCTTTCTGAAGAGTGATGGCAGAAACGGCGCCTTTGCCGCCGCAGCTTCCGCCCGCCCCCTGCTCTCCTTCTGGTAGAGTCTTATCGTCTCGTCCAGCTGGCGAAACCGCTCTTCGTCCCGCTCATCCGCTACCCTCATCAGATAATCGATCTCCTTCAGCACCTTATCATTCACCATCCTGCTGATATCCTGACTCAGCTTTTCATTGTTCTCTTCGATGGCCTGTCCAATCATCTGGGTGAGGAAATCCTTAAACTGTTCCGCCTTCTCCCGGTTCATGAGCTCCGTGATCTCCCCGGGATCCATCTTCTCCAGATTCTTCTTCTCCTGTTCCGCACATTCTCTCAATGCCGACGCAACATCCTCCTCTAAAATATCTGTAGGTGCCACCGATTCTCCCTCCGCATCCAGGGTTTTCGCAAGTGCCGCCTTGATCGCCTTGAGCTGATACCCTTTTTCCTTCAATTCCTTGATCTGCTTAAAAAGACGAATATGAAAATCCGTATAATACCGATGTCCCATCTCGTTGCGCGGGATATTCATCTCCAGTTCTTCCTCCCAGTAGCGAAGTACATGAGATTCCACGTCAACCTTTTTCGAGGCATCAGAGATCAGATAATGTGTTTCTGACATGGCTGTTCTCTTCCTTTCACATGATTTCCCATTACAGCATCATACAGAATTTTCTGCTGATCAGATTTCTGTCCGCAAACTGTAACGATTTCTCAACTCTGTTCCTTCTGATTCTGCAGCATATCTCAGACCGCCCTCTGCACGCAAACCAGTTACCAGATCGTTAATAATATATGTGAAGGCATGTCCCAATATGACAAAAGCGCCCGTTTTCATCTGAAGATCAGTTGAAAACGGGCGCTCAAACAGCAATCTGTTACTGCTGCTCTTTTGCAATATTCACAAACCGGGTCAGCTCCGGTTTCCATCCAAGATATACCGTTCCGATCGGGCCGTTACGCTGTTTAGCGATAATGACTTCCGCCGTATTCGGATTATCCGTATCTTTATTATAGTAATCATCACGGTACAGGAACATGACTACATCGGCATCCTGCTCAATAGCTCCGGACTCTCGAAGGTCCGAAAGCATCGGACGATGGTCTGTTCTCGTCTCACAGGCACGCGACAGCTGGGACAGGGCGATGACCGGAACACTCAGCTCCCTGGCGATCGCCTTCAGGGATCTGGAAATCTCGGAGATCTCCTGCTGGCGGTTGTCACCGTTCTTTCCGCTTCCCGACATTAACTGCAGATAGTCGATCATGACAAGATCGAGACCATGTTCCAGTTTGACCTTCCGGCATTTGGAACGCAGCTCCATGATGGAGATACCAGGTGTATCATCAATGACAAGTTTGGAACTTCCGATCGTCCCGATTCCCTCCACGACAGCATCCCAGTCAGCATCCGTCAGAGTACCGGTACGGAGTTTCTGGGAATCCACATTGGACTCCATGGAAAGCATACGGTTTACCAGCTGTTCCTTCGACATCTCCAGGCTGAAGATCAGGCAGGTCTTCTGTCTGCGGACCGCGATATAATCCGTAATGTTTAACACGAATGCAGTCTTACCCATAGACGGTCGGGCCGCAATCAGGATCAGATCCGACGGCTGAAGTCCGGACATCCGGTAATCCAGATCGATAAATCCGGTCGGAAGACCCGTTACCGTGGATTTTGACCGGGTTGCCTGCTCGATCTTGTCGAGAACATTTAACGCAACCTGGCGGATCGGCACAAAATCTCCGGACGCACGGCTCTCCAGAAGATTAAAGATCTGTTTTTCCGTGTCGGCCAGGATCGTCTCCAGGCTGTCCTTTCCTGCATAGCAGTTGTTCGCAATCTCCTCGTTGATCCTGATCAGACGGCGGAGAACTGCTTTTTCATGAACGATCGTCGCATAGGACCGGACATTTACCGAGGTCGGAACAGTCGCAAGAATATCGCGGACAAAGTCCAGACTGCATACCTCCGGCGGAACATCCTTCTCCTTCAGTCTGTCCTGAAGTGTGACCAGGTCTACCGGTTTTCCTTCATTGAACAGCTCCACCATGGTATCGAACATGATCCCGTACTGTTTCTGATAAAAATCATCCGCAACCACGATCTCCGACGCCGCGATGATCGCATCCCGGTCCATTAACATTGAACCGATCACCGACTGTTCCGCCTCAATACTGTGCGGCAGGACTCTCTTTACTAACGCTTCTTCCATCTTTTTTTACGCTTCAACGACTTTCACGCTGAGTCTCGCTGTTACTTCTTTGTGAAGTTTGATCGGGACCTCAAAGCTTCCGATGCTCTTGATCGGCTCCGGAAGTACCATCTTCTTCTTGTCGATATCGAGCTTTAACTGATCTTTCGCCGCTTTAGCGATTTCTTTCGTGGAAACAGAGCCAAACGCACGTCCGCCTTCACCGGCTTTGATCGATACGGTAACGGACATCTTGTCGATCTCCTCCGCAAGCTTCTTAGCCTCCGCAAGCTGCTCTGCCGCAACCTTTTCCGCGTTTGCTTTCTGGAGTTTTAAGTCATTTAAATTCTTGGATGTAGCCTCAACACCAAGTTTTTTCGGAAGGATAAAGTTTCTCGCATATCCGTCATTTACCTTTACAACCTGGCCTTTTTTGCCAAGTGCCTTCACATCCTCTAATAATACAACTTCCATCTTAAATTTCTCCTTTCTCCAGCATCATATCGATGACGCCTTTTACCTTCTCCTTGGCCTCCTCAACGGTAGCGCCCGGGAGCTGCGCGCCTGCGATCGTTCTGTGTCCGCCGCCGCCCAGCTTTTCCATCATGACCTGGACATTGACTTCGTCGATCGATCTCGCACTGATATAAATCTTGCCTTCATATGGGGTAAGAACGACAGATGCCTTCATTCCCACAATGTCAAGAAGCTCGTTTGCAGCCTGTGCGCCTACTACTGTCGGGCTCTCTACGCCCTCTGCCGGGCACACGCTGATGGCAAAGTATTTCTTATAGACCTCTGCCTGACGGACTGCCTCGGCTCTCGCCTTGTAGTCCTCCATACTGTCACGGAACAGCTTCCGGACTCTCGTCACGTCCGCTCCGTTTCTTCTAAGGAACGCCGCCGCCTCAAAGGTGCGGACGCCCGCCTGATTTGTAAAGTTGTTCGTATCGATCACGATTCCCGCGTACATAGCGTCCGCCTCCGGGGATTTGATCCGGATGCTGTCCGCGACGTACTGTAAGATCTCCGCAACCAGCTCACAGGCAGACGATGCATACGGCTCCACATAGGACAGCGTCGCGTTCGTGATGATCTCGCTGGACTGACGGTGATGGTCGATGACGACGATCGTTTTCACAAGTTTTAAGAGATCCGGCTCTTCCGTGATACTCGGGCGGTTGACGTCCACAACGACAAGCGCTGTGTTGTTATCCACGATATCTGCGGCTTCACTTCCGGTCAGGAACAGATCTTTCGGATAGTCACCCGTCTCAAAGCGTTCCATCATCGGGCGCACCGAAGATGTCACCTCATTGATCACGATGTGGGCTTTTTTATTCAGCGCCGATGCGATCCGGTACATACCGATCGCCGCACCGAAGCAGTCGATATCTCCGATCTTATGTCCCATAATCAGAAGGCAGTCCTTTGTCTCAAGAAGCTCCCTGAGGGCATGGGCTTTGACGCGGGCCTTGACACGGGTCGTCTTCTCTAACTGCTGGGCCTTTCCGCCGTAATACTGGATCTTCTGGCCGCATTTTACTACCGCCTGATCACCGCCACGGCCGAGGGCCATATCGATTGCTGTACGGGCATAATCATAGTTCTGGCTGTAGGTATCGCCGTTCATTCCGATACCGATACTTAAGGTCACCGCCATCTCGTTTCCGATATTGACGGTCTTTACCTCCTCAAGCAGTCCAAACCGCTCTTTTTCCAGGCGCGGCATATAGCACTGCTTGATCGCAAAGAAATATTTGTCCTTCTCCAGTTTCTTTACGATACCATTGACCGCTGAAATGTACTTGTTGATCTTTCGGTCGATCAGGGCCGTTAAGAGCGATCTGCGGACTTCCTCGACACTCTCTAACGCCTCATCATAGTTGTCCAGATAGATCAGGCCCGCGACCATCTTCTGGTCTGTGATCGCCTGCTTGTAGTTATAGAGCTCTGTCTCATCATAGAGATACACCGCAAGAATCTGCTGCTCCGTCTGCTTCTCCGGGATTCCGGAGGCAAGCTCATCCGGGCGGATCGTCACGCGTTTCATACTCACGCGGTATTTCGATTCCCCATAGATCACATGGACTTCCATCGCATTTTCCATCTTCTCGAGGGATTCCACTGTGATCTCCTTGAAGAGCATTGTCAGGCTTTTCCCTGCGCTCTTCTCTTCTTTGGTCACCGCCTCAAAGGCGCGGTTCATCCAAAGGATCTTACCATCCGTGTCCGCGATCGCGTAGGGCAGCTCCAGGGACGCCATAAGCTGTTTCTGACTCCAGCTGTACGCCGACGCAAAGGACACCAGACTGCCGAGAGCCCGCTTCTTTCCGTACATATACAGGGTTCCGGCACACGCCGCGTAGATCACCGTAAATGCAAGCATCACGAGTCCCGCCTTGCGTGAGATCAGGTTGACCGCAGCTCCCGCAAGAATTACCAGTGCCGTTAAAAATACCGGCCACTGAAGGTAAAGCTGCAGAATATGGCTGACCTTTTTATCATCTTTCATTCTTATCTCCTATCCGCCGCCCGGTAAAATGGGCATAGCAAGACCATAAAAAGAATGTGCCTTGGCACATTCTCGCGCCGAGCGCAGTCGCTTGCGATAGACTCCTCTTGCGCGAGTGTGCATTTGGCACGTTAGTGCCTTTTTATGCATGGAGAAATTCAGGCAGAATTTCTCCATGTATCAGAACCGACTTTGGGGATAGTATACCATAGATACAGGCATTTGTCCATGATCCGCTTGGGGCGGACATGGCTGGCTGCTGAGTGTTTATCATATTTATACTGTATACAAAATATCCTGTGTCTTTTCGCTTTTGTTTACTGAGAAATTAAAAAGTATGATATAATGGCTTAAATACAGATAGATCGTATGAGCACAAGTCACCAATTCCAAAATTTTGTGTATGAAAGGACATATGTTTATGAAAGCAACCGTACTCAGCGACAACATCCCCGCCGAAAATCTCGGCTGTGAATGGGGATTATCAATTTTTATTGAATATCATGGGAAACATATCCTTCTAGATGCCGGGGCATCCGGACTTTTTCTGAAGAATGCTGATGTGCTTGGACTGAACATGAAAGACGTAGATTTCGGAGTTCTCTCCCACGCGCACTACGACCATGCAGACGGAATTCCGGAATTTTTCAGGGTAAATTCGTCCGCACCGTTCTATTTTAAGGAAACTACCGGAGAAAACTGCTGCAAAGGTGTCTGGAATTACAAGAAATACATCGGTATTCCAAAGGGCATGTTAAAAAAGTATCCGGACCGGATCAAACTCGTCTCCGGGGACTTTTCCCCATGTGACGGGGTTTATCTGATCCCGCATAAAACTCCGGGACTGGAGAAAAAAGGCATCCGGGAGCACATGTACCTGAAGGAAAAACGGCGTTGGAAGCCGGATTCCTTCTCCCACGAACAGAGTCTCGTCTTCGACACACCGGACGGCCTTGTGATCTTCAACAGCTGTTCCCACGGCGGCGCCGATACCATTATCCGTGAGGTCACCGCGACTTTCCCGGATAAAAAAGTAAAAGCCCTGATCGGCGGCTTCCACCTCTACAATAAGACCGACGCAGAGATCCTTGCCCTCGCCGAAGGGATTCGCTCCACCGGTATTTCTGAAATCTACACCGGCCACTGTACCGGAGATCATGCCTTTGATCTCCTGAAAGAGACGTTAGGAGAATCCGTTCACAAGCTACATGCGGGGCTTGTGATGGAGTTTTAGTATGTACCGGTCTGCAAACGCAATGCAAGCGCTAACCTTGTGATCGCGAATTGAACAAGAAAATCTAACTGAAGAATTTGCAAACAAAAACGGCACCGTTCTAACCAGTGCCGTTTTTGCTTATTTTGTTATAAGCCAGACGTTTTCAGCCAAACTTTCGTGTGGTTTGATTTCTCGCCTATTTACACTGCGAGGAAAGACTCTGCCCACATTTTTATCCGGCCTACGACAAACATTGCTCCTCGGTTTCTGAAACAACATCCGTTTTTCTCAACGCATTGGATGCGGTTTCCGGATTCACCGGTGCTCTGCGCATCACTTTTTTTGCACCATCGGTCTCAGCTTTATAATGGTAACTATATATCGTCTGACCTTTTTTACATTCACTAACTTCTATTCTTTTCTCCGGATCCTCATACCAAATACCGCTTGGAAATACGAGTCCATTACCTACAAATGTTGGTGACATACTCCCACCACTTAGCTCACGCTTGAAGTGGGGGCTTCTCGTTCGATTGCCCCGTTGGGCAAAGCATTCACGAGCGATCCCCGTGTGTCCCACGGTTCTTTTGGACTGATATCTTTTTATGATGCTTTTTCGCTCTTTTCTAATATGATCCCGGACATTCTCAGACCTTCCCTGCAGATGTTGACTGCCGCATTTTCATCACGGTCCATCCGGTTTCCGCCGCTGCAAAGATATACCCGATCTTCCAGTTTCAGATCATGTTTTATTTTTCCACAACAGCTGCATGTTCTGGAACTGGGATACCAGCGGTCGATGCGGACAAGTTTCTTCCCTTCCCGTTCCAGTTTATACTGCAAAAAATCTGTGAACATTCTCCAGCCGTTATCATGGACACTTTTTCCAAAATGATGTTCCCCGCTCATCGTCTTCAGATCCAGATCTTCGATACATACGATATCATAGAAATTGGTTATCTTTCTTGATTCTTTATGCAAGTAATCTTTTCTCTGGTGAGCGATATGTGTATGGATCCGCGCCACTTTTTTCTGTTGTTTTTTGTAACGATTGCTCCCCTTCCGGCAATGACTCAGTTTTCTCTGCGCTTTCGCCAGTTTTTCCTCGCTGTTTCTGAAATAGTGCGGATAACCTGCATGTTTTCCATTGGAATCTACATATAGTTCTTTCATGGAAAAATCGAGTCCGACGACCTGCCTTATGTTCCTTATTTCCACTGGCTTTTCTTCACAAAAATACAGAAGAGAAACATAATACCGCCCATCAGCTTCCAGACAGACGGATGCACCTTTCAGGCAGGCATCTTTCCGGATCTTACGATGCTGCCGGATCCGGATCCAGCCTGCCTTTGGGAGCTTCAGCTTCCCATCTTTTAACAGGATATTTCCATTGACGCTGTTTGTGGTATAGCTTTTAACAGGATTCTTTTTTGACTTGAATCTCGGAAAACCAAACGATGGATCCCTGAAAAAGTTTTTATAAGCAGTCTGTAGGTGCAGCTGGGCATTGCACAGAGCAAGGCTGTCCACTTCTTTTAGCCATGGAAATTCTTCCTTATATTTTGCCGGAGTGACCTTTAGATTTTTTCCGGTCTTTTCATAGCATTCCTTCTTTTCTGACAGCATCCGGTTATATACAAACCTGACACATCCAAATGTTTTTGCAAACAGTTCCTGTTGTATTTTATTGGGATAGATCCGAAACCGGTATACTACGTTCATGTTTTTTCTCCCCCCGTGTCTCGATGTACTGACGGATCACTTCGATCGGAGCTCCGCCGGCACTCAGGAGGCAGAAGCTCTGACTCCAGAACATTTCCTTCCAGAGCTTCTGCCGGATCTCCGGATACTCTTTTTTGATCAGACGGCTGCTGGCACTTTTATAGGCATTGATAAATTTACTGAGTTCCGACTTCGGATGGGCACGGAACATGATATGGACATGGTCCTCATCGTGATTCCACTCTTCCAGGGTGATATGATATTTGGGCGCAATGTATTCAAAGATTTCTCGTGCGCGACCCGAGATCGGATCATTCAGGACCTTTTTCCGGTACTTTACGACCAGGATCAGATGATAATAGAGTAAAAATACTGAATGTGCATTATTGTCAAGTTCTCTCATATTTATCAGCCCTTCTTTTTATTTCGACTGATTTAATTATATCACAAATGAGATTATTTGTCTATTACATTTCAGAACATTTGTTCTGTTCAATCTGCAATCTATTTTCCCTTCAGGCTTCAGGCTTATTCATTGTATGCAGAATTGATGATATAGCACGACTGCAAAAATCAATATATGAGAAGTTTACAATACACAGCACAGCTATGTGCAATAATCTGATATTTACATGCCAACTATGGCACTATGCAAGAGATGGCAATTCATCTCACCACCTATAGAGGTGGGAGAATTCTTGCTGATTCTTGTTAAATACTCAAAAAGATTAATCGACATCCCACCCGCGTTCAATTCAGTAAGCATACTCACATCAAGATGCTTTAAATTCGGTGTTGAAGTAATTGATAAGTTCTTCAGCTTCAAATTGTGGCTTAAGTCAAGAGAGTTTATAGTCACCCCTTTCGATACCTTTTCATGAACCGCAAACCAATGTGGGAACAGCATAGCCGTGTACTGTTTCTCCATAAGACTTCCTCAGAAAGCTAAAAAAGGGTCCAGAATAATGTCCTGGACCTTTCAATGACTTCTCGAATAGTGTACTGCCCTTCCACATTGCTGTTTCTTTTTTTGGCTTTTCCTCTACGTAGTAGAAATAGCGTCAGCAAAAAAGTCAATTTTCAGACATAAATATCCTTAATTATCCTTAAAAGCAAGTTTCATGCAGTTCCTTATATTTTCCCTGCTTTCAGAAAAAACAAATTTCTTTTTCTTGTTTCGATTTAATGTCAATATCAATCATAGCTCCATCTGGTGAACCTGATCTTCACGCGAACGTGCATCATTGGCATTTAGCGCCTTTTTGTGTAACAGAAAATTCCCTGCTGCGCAAAAAAGGATCCCACATGATCTCTCATATGGAATCCTCGAATGATGCTTCAAATTAATTAGATAAAACCTTACTTTATCAGTGAAAATCCTTATTCTAAGGAATTATTCACATGTGTACGGCATAAGAGCGATATGACGTGCTCTCTTGATAGCTACTGTTAAAGCTCTCTGGTGCTTTGCGCAGTTGCCAGTGATTCTTCTCGGAAGGATTTTTCCTCTCTCAGATACGTATCTCTTTAACTTGTTTACGTCCTTGTAATCGATCTCGCCGTTCTTATCGCCGCAGAATACGCAAACTTTTTTTCTTCTATGCATGCCGCCTCTTCTTACTCTGGAAGAATCGGACTTGTCACCTTTATTGAATGCCATTTTAAATTACCTCCTGTTAGTTTCGTTATACCAGTCCACTCACAACACCTTAGGAGTAAGGCACCGCTTTTCCGAAGACTGATTCGTTTAGTTGAATGGAAGTCCTTCGTCCTCGACTCCATCCGGAATATTCATAAATCCATCGCCGATCGCACTGGACGGAGCAGGTCTTGTTGCCTGCTGGTAGCCGCCGCGGTTTCCGCCGCCGTAGCTGTTGCCGCCACCAAAGCCGCTGTTATCGCCGCCCTGACCCTTGCTGTCAGCGAATTCCTGGTCATCTACAATAATATCTGTTGTATAGACCTTCTGGCCATCCTTATTTACATAGCTTCCGGTCTGGATTCTTCCGGAAACCAGTACACGCATGCCCTGACGGAAATATTTCTCCGCAAATTCACCGGCACGATCAAAAGCTACGATGTTGATAAAATCGGCCGTCTGACCCTGATCGCCGTCCTGGCTTCTTCTGCCTCTTCTGTCAACTGCAAGCGTATATCTTGCGATTGCCATGGAGCGCTCGCCCTGGGAATAGCGTACTTCCGGATCTCTGGTTAATCTACCCATAAGGATAACTCTGTTCATATTCTCACTCTTTCTTTATTAAGCGTCCTGTCTTACGCAAAGATAACGGACAACCGGCTCCATAATACGGATATGAGCCTCTACCTCGTTCGGGCAGTTTGCCTCACCCTCGAAGTGGATGAAGTAGTAGAATCCCTCTTTGCTCTTCTGGATCTCGTATGCAAGTCTCTTCTTGCCCCATTCGTCCACATCAACGATATTGCCGCCGAAACGTGTGATATAGCCTTTCACTTTCTCAAGTGCGGCTGCTCTCTCGTCATCTTCAAGTTTTGCGCTAAGAACAACTGCTAACTCGTATTTGTTCATAGTTTCATAAACCTCCTTCTGGTCTTCCGGCCCCCGATTTTCAGTATCAGGAGCAAGGATTTTTTACATGTCACAGGTAATAATCTTAGCAAAAAAGAGCAGGAAATGCAAGCACTTTTTGCCTGATTTCCTGCACTTTTTATACTTTTTTCATTCCTTACCGTCTTTCACACCGGTGAGAGATCCTGCGCCGGTCGAAATTTGGTGATCCAGCCTGTTTTTCAGAAGTTTTATCTGAAATTACGCCGTTTTTCTCGAAAAGATCCCTTTTACTTTATCGATATACGGCTTCGTCCACGGAATATTTCCAAGAAGGACGAATAATGTACAGATCGAAAGAACGATCGTGATCGGATGTCCGAACATCGCCATAAACGGGTTGTCGGAGGACGATGCCAGGGACACTGCCTGACGGAAGTTGGAATCCATCATCTTTCCGAGTACCATCGCAAGGATCAGCGGGGCAACCGGATAATCGAACCGGCGCATCATGAATCCCATCAGTCCGAAGAAGAACATGAGTCCCACATCAAACAGACGGTTGTTGCACGCGAAGGAACCGATCACACAGAGACTCGTTACCACCGGGATCATGATGTTCTTCGGGATCGTAATGACCTTACAGATCCTCGGGGCAACAATCAGTCCTAACAGTAAAAGCGCAAAGCACGCGATGATTCCCGCTACTACGATCGAGTAGAAAGATTCTTTGTTCTGGGTGATAAATAACGGACCCGGCTGTAAGCCATGGACATAGAATACGGAAAGGATGATCGCGGTAACTGCGTCGCCCGGAACCGCCAACGTCAGCATCGGGATCAGTGCACCGCCGATACATGCGTTGTTGGAGGACTCACTGGCCACGATTCCTTCCACTGCGCCCTCACCGAAGGGAATCTCCGGCTTCTTTACGAGACGCTTCGCCTCATTATATGCGATAAAGGATGCCACCGGTCCGCCTGCTCCCGGAAGAGCGCCGACTAAAAGACCGATTGTGGATGTATATAAGGAAAGCTTCCAGCTTTTTAAGATCTCTTTCAGGCTGACCTTCGCCTTTTCCATCGCAAGGACATTCTGCTCCTGCTTCATGTTGTATACAACAGAGAGCACTTCTGCGAAACCGAAGAAGCCGACAAGTGCCGGAACTGTGCTGACACCGCCCGCGAGGTTCTGGATTCCGAAGGTCAGGCGCTTTGTTCCCATTAACGGGTCAAGTCCGATCATGCTGATCACGAGACCGATCATAACACTGATCAGGCCCTTCGCATAGTTCTTCGTGCTGACGGATCCGACCGTCGCAAGTCCGAACAGAGCTAACAGGAAATAGTCCATTTTTGTAAATTTGATCGCAACTCTAGAGACCGGCTCTGCGAGAAGTCCGAGTGCCAGAAGTCCAAATAAGCTTCCGATGAAGGAATAGATCGTTGCGGTAAACAGCGCTTTGTAGGACTGTCCCTTTTTCGACATCGGATATCCGTCAAGCGTTGTTACAACAGAGGACGGAGCGCCCGGAATGTTGATCAGGATCGCCGATACCGCGCCGGAGAATACTCCGACTACATATACGCCCATGATCATCGCAAGGGCGTCTGAATGTTCCCAGGTATAAGTAATGGATACAAGAAGCGCTGTCGCCATGGACACGGAAAGTCCCGGGATCGCGCCTACGAACAGACCAGCCACAGAACCAAGGAGAACCATGAGGATAAACCGCGGATCGACCACGGATAACATTTGTAACATTTTCCCTTTCTCCTTTCTATGGCAGAAGCACATGTAAGAATGTGCGGAATGCAAGGCTTAAAAATAATGTAGTTCCGATCGGTACAAATACGAGGACCGGGATCTTTCTGACGCCCATGAAGATCATCATGGCGATCAGGAACACGATGGTCACAACTTCAAATGTTGAAAATGTGTACGCAAAAGATAAAATTCCGATGGTCACATACGGAACTTTTATAAAAGCAAGTGCTGCATAGTAGAGCACACAGAGGATCAGCGCGATCACGACCCAGCGCCGCTTTTCTGTTTTTTCTGCTTTTGACACCTTCTTGTCATTCGGAACCGCGGCTTCTTTTTTCATTGCCGTAACTCCCTCTCCGACGATCCATAAGGACAGACCGATCATGGCAAGCGCCACGATGAGCGGAAACAGATACGGGGACTGCGCCCAGCTCTTGTTAAATCCCTTTGCGTAGGATGAAAGAGAATACGAGAGCAGCACAAGGCCGCTCCCGCAAAATACAATTCCTTCGACGATCAGCGAATGAATTTTATTCTTCATTGATTATTCTCCAATTCTCTTGATGCCGAACTCTTCCGGACTCTTTTCAGCAACACCGTTGTCATACTGTAACCAGCAGATAACAGATTTCCAGTTGTCGTAGAATGCCTGGATGGAAGCGTCATCTGTATACTCTTTATATACCGGATCAGCTGCATTCTGCTCTACGAACTCTGTCCACTCCGGATCAGCAAATACTTTCTGGGATGCTGCCTTTAATACGTCGACAACCTCCTGCGGAGTATCGTTGTTTACAACGAAGGAAAGAAGTGTGTACGGGATATTTAAGTACTTCTCAGCTTCCGGAACTGTCTCTGTGAATGCCGGGATATCCGGGTAAGCGTCCATTCTCTTGTCAGAGAATACTGCTAACGGTTTTACGTCGCCGCTCTCGATATAGCCGCCAAGTGTGGAGATGTTCGGGTTTGTAAAGTCAACCTGTCCGCCGATAACTCCGAGAAGTGCGTCATTACCGGAATCAAAGCTTGTCATTGCTACTTCATAGCCGAGCTCCTTTAATACGAGACCCTGGTTGTGTCCGCTTCCTCCAGGACCGGAGTGGGACATTGTGATCTTGCCCGGGTTTGCCTTGATATCGTCAAGAAGCTCTTCCAGTGTGTTGTACTTGGAATCTTTGCCAACTACGAGAACCTTCGGATCGCCGACTAACGGGGAGATAACGGTGAAGTCATCATATCCAAGGTCGCAGATGTTCATGGTTCTGTAGGTTCCCATTGTCTCTGCACAAACAAGAAGTGTGTAACCGTCGGACGGCTGCTCTTTTACGAACTGGCTGCCGATGGATCCGGATGCACCGCCCTGGTTGGTAACCGTGATCGGCTGTCCTAAATACTTCTCAAGCAGAACTGCCAGCTTTCTGCCCCATGTATCGGTTGTTCCGCCTGCGCCGTAAGGGATGATCATTGTGATCGGCTTTGTCGGATAATCAGCAGTTGCAACGAGATCGCCGGCTGCCTCTGCGGTGCTCTCTGCGTCTTTCGCTGCCTCTGCGGTTGTGTCTGCTGCTGTTGTTTCTGCTGCTGCGGTTGTCTCAGTCTTGGAAGATGTTGAGACGCTGCATGCAGTCAGGGACATGCACATCATAGCTGCTGCCATGCCCAGTGCGATCATTTTTTTCATTGTGGTACTCTCCTCTTTTTTAGTTTTTGCTTCCGCCATCAAACTCATAACCCCGTGCTGACGCACTCACTGCCTGAATTTACAGGCTTTTTGTTTGTTAATGGCAAAAGAAAAATGAAGCTCTGCCAAGCAGCTGCTTATTTTTCTTTTGCGCTCATTATAACACACTGTTTTTTCAGAATCAATATAAAAACTTTTCCACTTTAAAGTTTTTATGCGTATATCACATTAAATTGTTAAGTCTTACGCCAGTCCCTGGATCAGGATCACCAGGATCAGGACCGGGAGAATATAGCGGAAATAGATCTTTACCCACTTCGCTTCCGGCATCTTAAGTCCCGTTCCATGGTTCGCTTCCGCAAGATACTTATCGTATCCCCAGCCCCACTTGCTCACGCAGAACAGGAGATAGACCAGAGATCCCAGCGGAAGGAGCAGGTTGCTGACCAGGAAATCCTCAGAGTCCAGGACATCTCTCGCACCGATAATGTGCAGACTGCTCCACACATTATATCCGAGTACGCAAGGCAGGCTTGCGATCAATACAAAAATACAATTTAATATAGAAGCTTTCTTTCTGCTCCATCCAAAGTTGTCCATGCAGCTGGAGAGCAGGTTCTCAAACACAGCAATGACTGTGGAAAAGCTCGCTGCCGACATGAATAAGAAGAACAGCATTCCCCATATCCGTCCGCCTGCCATGTTGGCAAACACATTCGGCAGAGTGATGAAGATCAGCTGCGGACCGGCATCCGGCTGTACCCCGAATGAAAAGCAGGCCGGGAAGATAATGAGTCCGGCGGAAAGCGCTACCAGCGTGTCGAGACCGCAGATCCGGACCGCTTCGCCCGCAAGTGTGTGGTCCTCGGACATATAACTTCCAAAGATCTCCATCGCCGCGATGCCAAGACTCAATGTAAAGAATGACTGGTTCATGGCGCCCATGATCACGGAGCCGAGTCCGACGTCCGCCGCACGCTTAATATCCGGAAGAAGGTAGAAGCTGAGTCCCTCTTTCGCTCCCGGAAGGATCAGGCTGTGTCCGGCCAGCACAAGGATCAGGACGAGCAGAGCTGCCATCATCCATTTTGTGATCTTTTCAAGTCCGTTCTGAAGTCCCCTGCTGCAGATAAAGAATCCGGCAATGACTGTTACTGCCATCCAGAGACCCATCTCGCCGGGATTGCCGAGCATTTTCCCAAATACTCCTGCCACCTGGTCTGCATCCATTCCGGTGAAAGTTCCTGTCGCAAACTTTACAAAGTAGCTGAGCATCCAGCCGGAAACCGTCGTGTAATACATCATCAGAAGATAACAGCCGATCATACAGAACCATCCGTGTACATGCCACCGGCTTCCCGGCTTTTCAAGTGCCTTGTAAGCACCGACAGCACTCTTTCGTCCCGCACGACCGACCGCAAGTTCCATTGTAAGGACCGGAACGCCCATACAGAGCAAAAACAGCAGATAGAACAGGACGAATACTCCGCCGCCGTTCTGTCCCGCCACATACGGGAACCGCCATACGTTTCCGATTCCGATCGCGCAGCCCGCGCTCACCAGTAAAAATCCCAGGCGCGAACCAAAATTTTCTCGTTTCATGATATAACTCCCCTTTTCCATCTCCTGTCGGCTTTTATGCCGTCAGGGGTTCTTGACGCCGATGATGCTTCGCAGCCCAGATCGGCAAAATCCGCAGCCCCGACGTCAGTAACCTTATGATACTGCCCGATAAAAGGATTTGCAACCGCGCTTTTTGTATGGTATCATAAGGAAAACTTATGTTATGCAGGAATCATCGATCATTTTCATCAAACATGTGGAATTTATGTATATTCTTCAGGCGATACAGAATTTTTTGAGAGGAAGTTTCCGTTATGAATACAAACCAGCTCCGATATTTCGTGGCTGCCGCCGAGTGCCGCAGCTTCACGAAAGCAGCCGATCAGTTTTATATTACGCAGACCGCGATCACCCAGCAGATCCATGCCCTGGAGGACAGTCTCGGCGTCCCGCTCTTCGACAGGACAAGCCGTCCGATCACACTGACTCCCGCAGGAAGCGCCTTTTTGAACGATGCCAGATCCATCCTCGACCGGATCGACCAGGCGGTAAACAGGATCCAGGAGGTTTCTACCGGTATGGTCGGTACACTCCGCATCGGATACACGAAAGGGTTTGAGCGGAGCAATTTTTCCAGCTCGCTGCGTTTCTTCCATAATAAATATCCGAATATCCTCGTCTCCTGCTACCGGAGGAACACAGATCTTCTCGCCGCAGGGCTCCTGAAGGATGAATACGATATTATTTTTACATGGGACAGCACCGAGCTTGTAAAGAATGATTCCATCGAATACCGGCTGATCGAGCGGAGTCCGCTCATGGTTGCGGTCTACGGCAGCCATCCGTTTGCCGGGCGGTCATCTCTGCGCCGCACGGAGCTTCACGGGGAACGTCTCCTGTTTATGACCCCATCCAGCACCGGCGATTCCGTCAGTGATCTGCGTTTTTACGAGATGTACGAGCGAGCCGGCTACCACCCGGATATCTTTTTCCGGTCCAACGACGTCGAGAGTATCCTCATGATGGTGTCCGCCGAAGAGGGGATCTCGATCATCCCGGCTTACGTCACTCAGAAACTGACGAACGCCGATAACCTTGTCTTTATTCCGTTGATCGGCGAGGAGGAAGTCGTCGAGATCATCGCCGCCTGGAAGAAAGCGTCCGGGAATCTGGCTCTTCAGCAGTTTCTGGGACATCATCCACTTCTGAAGTCGGAATAGCTGCTGCAGTGCTGACTCATAAGTTGCGTTTCCTCTGTTTTTATGGTATTTTATATGTGTTTTTACTGATTTTACGGTCAATCTGCATTTTCACATGAGCGGTTTGGAAATTATGAGATCTGCTGAAGTGATATGTTCTTATATAATGAAAGGATTCGATATGACAAAAAACTGTCCTATTATTTTATGCGGCTTTACAAGCAGCGGAAAGACCACCATCGGAAAGCTGCTCTCCGAACGTCTTGGACTTCCATTTTACGATACTGACCAGATGCTGATCGAACATTATCAGATGACGATCCCGGAAATCTTTGCCAAAGGCGGCGAAACACTTTTCCGTGATTATGAACACGAGATCGCCCGCCGGGTATGCACACTTGGTCCATCCGTCGTCTCCACCGGCGGCGGCATGCTGACCTTTGACCGGAATGGCGAGATTCTCGCCAAAAACGGAATGATCTTCTACATTGACCGCCCATTTGAGGACTGCTATGCCAATCTTGCACAGCATCCGGAGCGGCCGTTGTTTAAGAATCATACAAAAAAAGAAGTTCAGGATATGTACCTCATTCGCCGTGATCTTTACCGCAAATATGCGAAATTTGATATTAAAAACACGGGTACGGCAGGCGAAGCGGCTGAAAAAATCTGCGATTTATTAAAATAAGGATTTGCTGTTACGATCATTCCCGATTTGATTCCATATTCATTTTCATCCGCCTCAACAACGCGGGCTGAAAATTCATGTCCAGGAATTCTGGGATAGGAAACATACGGAAGATTTCCACGGTAAGTACCAAGATCACTTCCACATATTCCACCATATAAAATGTAAAGCGGACATTCGCAATCCGCTTCGCTACTTGCTCATGAACGCAGTCGCTTCGCGATCTGTCAGTGGGAGCTTTCAACTCCCACTGACATAAGCATCCCACTCACCCACCGCTTAGTGCTCCGCGCACTTGAAGCGGGGGAATGCTTATCTGCGTTCAAGTAATGCTATGCCTTTTTCACGTACCGGAACATCGTTCTGAAGCACCTCAACCTTTCTGGGTTCAAGCATTTTTACTGTCTTCATCGTACTTTTTCCTCCATCTTAGAATCCGATCAGTGCCCCGCCGTCAACCGGAATACATGTACCTGAAATATATCTCGCCGCATCACTGCAAAGGAATGCTGCGCACATACCGACATCCATCGGATCTCCAACACTTTTTGCTGGAATACGCCCCAGGATCTTCGCGAGACGCGGCGGATCATTGTCCACGGCTTTGTGGAACATCGGAGTATCGATCCAGCCAGGTGCGATCGCATTCACTGTGATCCCGTATTCCGCCACCTCCGCTGTCAAGGTATGGATCAGACCAAGATATCCTGCTTTTGCAGTAGAATAGCCACATACCTGCGGCTGTCCAATATAGCTTGTCATGCTGGCCTGGAAAATAATTCTTCCCCAGCCCCGTTCCTTCATCTGCGGGATAAAGGCCTTTGTCAATGCAAATGCACCGACAAGATGAACATCCAGGACATTTTTATAGTCCTCCACGCTCATATCCCAAATATATTTCTTGCAGTGATTTCCGGCATTATTCACCAGAATATCAACCGGTCCCTGTTCTTTCTGAATTCTGTCTGCGATTACCTGTGCATGATCCGTATCTGTGATATCAAACTGGTAGAAAACTGCTTTTCCGCCAAATTCCTTCAGGATCTCATTTCCCTTCTTCTCATCTGTCCGGCTCAATGCGATCACTTTTGCGCCGGCACTGACCAGACATCTTGTGATCGCAAGTCCCAGACCGGTGATTCCTCCCGTCACAACTGCTGTTTTTCCGGAAAGATCATACCATTTCTGCATAGAAAATTCTGTTTTCTGCTGTTCTGTAAAAGCTGCCATGATTTCCTCCAGATCCCCTATATTTCTGTCTTTTCACATTTTCGAAATGCAACTTCTTTTTCCTGATACTTATATGGCACAAAGTATTCCCGATGTCCCAATTCTTCACCTTTAGATAGATTTCCCTTTGCTACCTGTACCACATAATCCATCAGCCGGTCCGCCTGTTCATCCTGTGTACATTCTCCGTACAGAACAGGACTGGCGTCAAAGTCCATATCCCCATTCATTCGTCGGAATGTCTCCCGGTTTCCCGTGATCTTGATGCATGGGCTTACTGCGCTTCCGACAACATTTCCTCTTCCTGTAACTAAAAAGACAATGTGAGCGCCGCAGCTGATCAGATCCATCAGACCTTCCGAGTCATTCGGATTTGTGATCCCGAACTGCATCCAATAGGGATCCGGTGTCGAATCCAAAAGCCAAAGGCCATGTCTTTTCGGCGGGCACGAGACTTTGATCACTCCCTCGATCGGACTGGAACCGCTTTTGATCACCGCTCCCATACTCTTTTCTTCGATCGTCGAGAGACCGCCGGCAAAGTTTCCGGGGCTCACCGAATACTGGCGCACGGATTTACAATACTCCAGTGCCTTGTCGTATGTATACTGGATCTCCTCTTTCGCGGTCTCAGATGCCGCACGGGATGTCAGCAGCCAGTCAAGGCCGACTGCCTCAACGATCTCCTCAAAGATCGCGGTACCTCCGGCTTTTACAAGTTGATCAAAAAGGCGGCCGACTACAACATTTCCGGCAAGTCCGCTCGTATAATCACTTCCGCCGCATTCTGCTCCGATTACCAGATCCTGCAGCGTCATCTGAACTCTCGGAGTATTCTCCAGCTCTTTCAGCGCCTCACGAACCCAGGCGACTCCTTTTTTGATCGACGGAACCGTTCCTCCTTCATCCTGGATCCGGATCCAGGATGAAATTTTCTCTTCCTGAAGTGCGATCTTTTCCAGCCATTCCGGCTGAACATATTCGCATCCGAGTCCAACCGTAAGCACCGCACCTACATTTGGATGACGGATCAGACTGATCAGCATATTTACAGCATACTGATTATCCGTGCAACCATCAAATCCTAAAAGTTCCACTTCCGGATGATGGACTTCATCCACGATTTTCCTTGCAACATGCTCTGCACATTTTACTGTATAGATCACAAGTACACGATTTCTGATCCCTTTTCTGCCGTCTTTTCTCTTATAGCCCATCCAGGAAATTTCTGTGTGATTCATGTCCGTTCTCCATTATTCATAGCGTGTATCTTTCGGCGCTCCTGTATGCACATCAAGGTGGCTGGACCGCTGGTCATAAATGCTGCACATGACATGCAGATGAACCCACGTCCCCTGACGGATATCTTTCGTTGCACGACCGATCACAACCCCATATTTTACGATATTTTCTCCAGCCGCAATATCTGTCAATGCCACCTTATGTCCCGCAGGGATCTCTTCTCTGACTGAAAGCTTTTTTTCCCGGCTGTCGCCAAGAAGTCTTACGGTCCCCGGTTTCAGCACTTTCAGAGCCGTTGCCACATTATCCCGCTCATCAATCTGAAACGCTGTCATTTCATCTTCCATTTTGCTCATCGTCAGAACTCCTTCAGGTCGTCTTTCTGTTACATGTATCAGATAATTTCATCATACTCTCACATTTTGTGTTTGTCAATTTGACATATTTACATATTTTTTGTCTACATATTTGGCGATATGCACAAAACAAATGCAGTCAAGCAAAAAGCGACCACGATCGTATATTCCGATCAGCAGTCGCTTTCATTTCTGATTTGTCTCAAAAAATATTTCTTATGGTCTGAATCCGATAGGATCCTGCTCTTTCTTCCGGAGCCAGTCTCCATATGACGCAAACGTGTCAAGAGATCCTTGTTTTGCTTTTCTTAAATGATTTTTCATCTTATCTGCAGCATCTTCATATCGATCTTCAAGAAGAGCATCAATAATCTCCGCATGTTCCGGTTTTGACTGCATCAATCGATTCAGGTCAAGACTTGTAAGAACGCGAAGACGGGTATTCTGATTATAGATCAGCTCCATCGACATCCACATATATGGATTAGGACTGTTCCGAACAATATATTGATGGAATTCATCATCCAGAGTAAACATTTCGATCAATCGTTTTTCTTTCGCCGCATCCATAACTTTCTCCGGCGTAATATCAGTTTCGAACTTTTTCTTATATTCCCTCAGTTTTTCCTTATCCAGACGGTTTCCATACATCCGGATCACATATGGTTCTACCATGCATCGCATTTCAAACACAGAGCTGATATCATTCATATTCACATCCGAGATGCGAATTCCCTTTTTAGGCATGATCACCAGAAGATGTTCCTGTTCCAGCCGGCCCAGAGCGTCTCGAATCGGCGCCCGGCTATATCCCGTATCCTGAAGCAGTAATTCTTCATTCAGGACCTCATTTGGGGCATATTCGCAATATAAGATCTTATTTTTTATGATCCGGTATGCCTGCTGTTTTAGTGTTTCTCTTCCAGTCTCCATTTACTTCACTTCCGTCCCGTCCGGTTTCCGGAGTCCTCTGGTGTTTTTCTCCACCAATCGTCTCGTAACCATCACCATGTGGCCGCAGCCCATGCATTTCAGGCGGAAGTCCGCGCCCACGCGCAGGATCTCCCACTCCTGACTGCCGCACGGATGCGGTTTCTTTAATTTTACAATATCTCCTACCTCATATACCATCATTCTGTCTCCTGTCTTTTTTCCGTCCCGGACCAGCAGTTACAGTACACGGGCACTCCATGCCCGCGCACTGTAACTGGAAAAAGTAACAACCAGCAGCCTATGCCAGAATTTCGTCAATCCTCTTCAGCTCATCCTCGGAGAAAGCTGTATTTTTTAACGCCGCAAGACTGTTGTCCAGCTGGGAAACCCGGCTCGCTCCGACCAGGACCGTCGTCACCTCCGGCCGGCGTAAGATCCATGAGATCGCCATCTGCGCCAGTGTCTGACCACGCTCTGCAGCAAATTGATTTAATTGTTTGATTTTTTCTAATTGTTCATCCGAAAGGTATCTCTGTGCGACGGTCGTTCCTGCACGCGAAGCGCGGGAGTCCGCCGGGATCCCCTTCAGATATTTATCCGTCAGCGCACCCTGCGCCAGTGGGGAAAAGCAGATACAGCCGACGCCGTTCTCATCAAGCGCGGAGAGCAGTCCGTCCTCCACCCAGCGCTCCAACAGGTTGTAGCGCGGTTGGTGGATCAGACACGGAGTTCCGTTCTCCTTTAGGATCTTCACCGCTCTTCTCGTCTCTTCCTCTTTATAGTTGGAAAGTCCGACATAAAGTGCTTTTCCGCTGCGGACGATATCACTGAGCGCACCCATTGTCTCCTCAAGAGGCGTCTCCGGGTCCGGTCTGTGGTGGTAAAAAATATCCACATAATCGAGTCCCATGCGTTTCAGGCTCTGGTCAAGACTCGCCATCAGATACTTTCTGGATCCCCAGTTGCCATACGGGCCCGGCCACATATCATAGCCGGCTTTTGTGGAGATCACAAGCTCATCGCGGTATGTACCGAGGCAGTCCTTCAACGCCTGGCCAAAGTTTTTCTCCGCAAGTCCATTCGCCGGATGACCGTAGTTATTCGCGAGGTCAAAGTGTGTGATCCCGCAGTCAAACGCATGGCACAGGATCTCTTCCTGGTCTGCGATCGTCTTTTCCAGTCCAAAATTCTGCCACAGTCCCAGCGCGATCCGCGGGAGTTTTAACCCGCTTCTTCCACAGCACTTATATTCCATCGAATCATAACGATTTTCTGCTGCCTGATACATTCTGTCTCCTCCCCGTCTCCTGCCGGACCATATCTTTTCCTTTCATCGGATGAATCCCTTATGTATGTTTCCGGCTTTTTCTATTCCATCATAAACACCTGCAGTCCCTGTTTTCAGGTCCTTTATTTTTTGTATCCCCGATTTCCGTACTCAGACTCCGACTGCATCCCCGAGCACTTCCCCGATCGGTCCGCTGATCACAAGGTCGGCGCGGCTGTCCATCGGCGTCACCGACTTGTTGATCAGGATCAGCTTATGTCCTCTGTAATAATCGATCAGTCCTGCCGCCGGATATACAGTCAGGGAAGTTCCTCCGATGATCAGAACATCCGCATTTGCGATATAATTTACAGACTTTTCGATCGTCTCCGAATCCAGTCCCTCTTCATAGAGCACAACATCCGGCTTGATTGTTCCTCCGCAGGTACATTTCGGCACACCTGTGGAATTTAAGATTGCATCCAGACCGTAAAATTTTCCGCAGCGGGTGCAGTGATTTCTGAGGACAGAACCGTGAAGTTCCAGAACTTCTTTGCTTCCCGCCTTCTGATGGAGTCCGTCGATATTCTGCGTTACAACTGCCTTCAGCTTTCCCATCTTCTCGAGCTTTGCCAACGCTTTGTGCGCCCGGTTCGGCTCCGCGTTCGGGAACAGCATCTTATTCCGGTAGAACCGGTAAAATTCTTCCGGCTTTCTCATATAGAAGGAATGGCTGAGGATCGTCTCCGGCGGATAATCGTATTCCTGGTTGTACAGTCCGTCTGTACTCCTGAAATCCGGAATATGGCTCTCCGTGGACACACCGGCCCCACCGAAAAATACAATATTGCTGCTCTCATCCAGCCACTTTTTTAATGTTTCCCGCTCTGTCATGACAGATCTTCTCCTTCCTATTATAAAAGTATTCTCAATCAACCGTTCACAATTTCACATATCCGCCCGATATCACTCCGCACCTGTCCCCCGTGAGTCCGGTATCACACGACTTCGTCCAGGAACACTCCATGGAACGGCTCGATAAATTCCCCATATGGGATCTTCTTTACCTGAGCCGGCGTCCGGTATCCGAACAACCACTCCGTGAGTTCCGAGATCGTCAGGACCTCCATCTTGCCTTTCGCGATAAACCTGGATTCCTGCGTCATCCTGGAACCATACTTCGTCAGATGCCATAGCCACGCCCCCTGATTCTGAGGAACGAAAAGGTCGTTGATCCCGATCTCCACTGTCACCTCGTCCTGAGGGCAGTCTTCTGAGAGGTGGATATTTGTCACAAACTCCGGCATGCAGACGATCCTCGCCATGATCGCCGGTTTCTGCCCCGCCTCACTCCGGTAGTGCTCTCCGGTATAGAGATAACGCATCTCCCGCTCCTTTAAGCCCCACTCACTCTGCATTCCGATAAACCAGTCGTCGTCGTAGAGCAGTGTGCAGGTTCCGTTCTCGCTGGCAAGTTCTTTCTCCATCCGCTGTAAATATGCCTCATCACGGATCGCAAAGACCTCATATTGTCTCTTTAACCACGCTGTCTGCCATTCCGCAAGATCTGCTCCAAGTGTCTTCAGATCACATGGCTCCCTGTGGATATGGGGATTATATTTGAGGACCCAGCGCGGCTGATCATAAATATACCGGAAATCATACGGGCGGTACAGGGATTCCCTTGCAGGCATCAGAAAGGTAAACGGCATGCGCTCTTCCTGCATATCCCGCAGCATCGCCAGCATGAGACTTCTCATATATCCCTTGTGGCGCTCAGAAACCAGCGTTGAGACACCAACAATGTAATCACAGACCGCCTCATTTCCCCGCATATAGATCCGGTACGGATTCCGGTGGACCATAGACACGATCTCACCGTTTTCCTCCCGTACAAGGACCCGGTTGTCCTTCATCTTTTCCTTAAAATAATAATCACAAAATTCCGTGGAATCTTCCGGGAATGCCTCTCTCCAGAGATCCAGGCATCTTCCCTTTTCTTCTGTCTCCAAATACCGTATCATAGTTTACTCCGCGCTTCCTGCCTGATAATCGAGTTGCTTAATCCGATACTTTCTCGCAAATCCCATCGGCGCATAGGACATCTTTGCCTGTCTGAGCCCCGGAAGACCCATATCGTCCTCACGGTTTACGATCTCCGCGTCCGGGAATTCATGGATCAGGAACTGCTGGTTGATCATCTGGTAAAGACCCCGCATCTCCGGATTTGCCTTTTCAATATGAATGATCGCCATCTTTTCCTTACTGTTATAGCTTCCGATCGAGAACGCCTCTAACTGGTCATCCACATAGATCCCGCCCATGCGGACCGATAACATCGAACAGTTTCTCAGGATCTCATGGATCCCTTCCACTTCATAATCCAGATGTCCCTCGACTTCCTGTCCTTTTCCTTCTCTCCATTTGTCCAGGAATTTCCATACTTCACAGCCGTCGGAACAGCAGAGAGTCCTGTATTCATACCGTCCGTCATATGCCTTCTTAAAGGCGTTCAGGTTATTTTTCTTCTTGTGGAGTGCCTTTCCTGACAGTGTCTTTAACGCCTCAGCGCTGTAAAGATAGTCCTTCGCGTCCGGGAGTTCCGTCACGGAATATCGCTCAGCCGGGAGATTTAAATCGTCCACAGCTTCCTGATCCGCAAGATAGATCTCCAGCGGCAGATGAAGATTTTCATTGAAATACCGTTCGATCTCATTGAAATAGTGGGACATATCCTCGATCGCGCATACCGGAAGAGACGCATACATCTTGCCCATGATCTTCATCGTCCAGAGAACTGCTCTGTCATCTCTCTCGCAGAAGTGGACATGATAATAGTCCGCCCAGAGGAAGTTGTCGAGCATCACGCTGTCGCATGTATTGTCGTGGCGTCTTCCGTAATACTTGCTGAGCTTCTCAAAATTCTCAGCGCTCAGCTTATGAAACTGTATATCCATATATTATTATTTTTTCCTTTCTAACCTGCTCATCATCTCTCGCAGCTGTTTTTGCCGGCGTGTTAAATACACAAACCCATCAGGCAGCTGCCTTTTTTACTTTTTATAGTTTACCACACTTCCATTATAAAATGAAGCGATTTGTTTTTCGGCAGTTTTACTCAGAAAATCCAGTAAAATTAGGCTTTTTCGCTATTGACAATTTGAATCGCGTGAGTATAATCTAATTTAGATGATACCGCAATGCGAAACATGGTTCCGCATTATGAAACTCGGTATTAAAACTCAATATGACTTGATTATTGACTAAAACTGAATTTCCTAAATTTATAAAAACAAAAGGAGACAGGAATCATGAACGAAGTTTTAGAGAAGATCCAGAAAATTGGTATCGTTCCGGTTGTAGTTCTGGACGATGCAAAGGACGCAGCACCGCTTGCAAAGGCACTTTGCGAGGGCGGTCTTCCGTGCGCTGAGGTTACATTCCGTACAGCAGCTGCTGAAGAGTCCATCCGTATTATGGCAAAAGAGTTCCCGGAGATGTTAGTCGGAGCTGGTACTGTTCTTACAACAGAGCAGGTTGACCGTGCAGTAAACGCAGGCGCAAAATTCATCGTAAGCCCGGGCTTAAATCCGGAAGTTGTTAAATACTGTGTAAATAAAGGAATTCCGGTAACTCCGGGTACTTCCAACCCGAGCGACGTTGAGATGGCTATCTCCCTTGGTCTTGATGTTGTTAAATTCTTCCCGGCTGAGGCTGCTGGCGGAATCAACATGATCAAAGCTATGGCTGCTCCGTACACACAGATGAAATTCATGCCGACAGGCGGAATCAACGCTAAGAACATCAACTCCTACCTTGCATTTGACAAGATCCTTGCTTGCGGCGGAAGCTGGATGGTTAAGAAAGACCTCGTAGCTGCCGGTGAGTTCGATAAGATCCGCGACCTCACAAAGGAAGCTGTTCAGACAATGCTCGGCTTTGAGCTTGCTCACATCGGAATCAACTGCGACAACGAAGCTGAAGCTGAAAAGACTGCTGATGCATTTGACGGTCTGTTCGGATTCACAAAGAAAGTTGGCAACAGCTCTGTATTCGCAGGAAAAGCTGTTGAGGCTATGAAGTCCAAAGGACTTGGCGCAAAGGGTCACATCGCTGTTGCTACAAACTCTGTAGTAAGAGCAAAGAACTACCTTGAGATGATGGGCTACAAGTTCAACGAAGAGTCCGCTAAGTTCAAAGGCGACAAGATGACAGCAATCTATCTCGCAGACGAGATCGGCGGCTTCGCAGTACATCTGGTACAGAAATAAGCTTCATCTTCCGTTATAAAAATCGTAATTTATACCGCGTAACCAGGGACTCTGCTAACCGCTTTCCCTGCTCCGCGCGGTCCATGACTATAAATCATATTAATTTTAAGGAGAATCCTCATGTCCAAGAGAGTTATTACATTTGGTGAAATCATGCTCCGTCTCGCTCCGGAGGGATACTATCGTTTCGTTCAGGCTAACAACTTCGGCGCAACATACGGCGGCGGCGAGGCTAACGTAGCTGTTTCCCTTGCAAACTACGGTTTTGATGCAGCATTCGTTACAAAGCTTCCGAAGCACGAGATCGGCCAGGCAGCTGTAAACGAGTTAAGAAGATACGGCGTTGATACTTCCACTATCACCCGCGGCGGCGACCGTGTAGGTATCTACTTCCTTGAGAAGGGTGCTTCCCAGAGACCGTCCAAGGTTATCTACGACCGTGCACATTCCGCAATCTCCGAGGCAACTCCGGAAGATTTCGACTGGGCTAAGATCTTCGAGGGCGCTGACTGGTTCCACTTCACAGGTATCACACCGGCATTAAACGACACTGTTGCTGCTATCTGCCTTGAAGCATGTAAGAAAGCAAAAGAACTCGGCATCACTGTTTCCTGCGACTTAAACTACAGAAACAAACTCTGGACAAAGGCAAAAGCAGGCGAGGTTATGGGCGAGCTCTGCAAATATGTTGATGTCTGCATCGCAAACGAAGAGGATGCTTCCGATGTATTCGGTATCAAAGCTTCCAACACAGACGTTACAAAGGGCGCTGTAAACCACGAGGGCTACAAGGACGTTGCAAAACAGCTTGCTGACCGTTTCGGTTTCCAGAAGGTTGCTATTACGCTTCGTGAGTCCATCTCCGCTAACGACAACAACTGGTCCGCTATGTTATACGATGGCAAGGACTACCACTTCAGCAAGAAGTACGCTATGCACATCGTTGACCGTGTAGGCGGCGGCGACAGCTTCGGCGGCGGACTGATCTACGCTTGCTTAAGCGACATGGATGCTCAGAGCATCATCGAGTTCGCAGTAGCTGCATCCTGCTTAAAGCACTCCATCGAAGGCGACATGAACATGGTTTCCGTAGACGAAGTTAAGAAATTAGCTGGCGGCGACGGATCCGGACGTGTACAGAGATAATCAAAATCTTTGATCCTGCATCACCTGTATATCGGGTGATGCGATCATGAAATAGTTGCCCAATTTGCCAATAAGGGCAAGTTTATTCCTCAATATATACCATAAAAATAAGGACCTCAGCGGCTGCCAATCGCTGAGGTCCTTGTTTTTTATCTGTTATGAAATTTCCTGACCGTTTCCGGTGCACCGCAGAGCCGCCATGGCCGGATAAGTCCTCTTTAGGTTACTGAATTTCTCTCACCAGGCAATACTGCTTCAGTCCCATGCCTTTCTCCACGATCCCGAACACCTTAAATCCGAAATGCGCGTAGAACGCCACATTCTTCTCATTGTGCGTCTCCAACGAGATCATCATCCGGTGCTCTCCGGCATACCGGATCGCATCATCCATCAGTTTTTCCGCAACCCCGTGATGCTGTACACTCGGACTCACCGCAAGGTAGATGATATGTAAGCGGTTTTCCTGGTGAAGCTGGGCCGTCCAATGGGAGTTTAAGTAGTCGCGGCCCTTGATAAAGTTCCAGAGCGTCTTTAAGCTCTTGTCCTCCTTGATCAGATACTCATCTGTCTTTAAGGACGCCCACGCTTCTGTAAGGTAAAAGCGGACCGGATCATATTCCTCCGCCTCATCGGAGACAACCAGGAGTCCGTTTAACTCCGGGCTATCCGCAAAAATTTCACATGTCTCATAAAACTCGTTCAGATCACACTCAAAAAGTTCCGGCATCAGCCGCTTTCTCGTCTCGGCATCCGGGATCAGAGTCTCATAAAGTGGGTCTCTGGCAAAACATTCTACCAGCATTTTCTGGAGCCGGGGCAGATCTTCTCTCTGTACCCGGTACAATATCTGGCTGTCCATAACTAAAAATCCAACACCTCTTTCGCTTTTTTTAACCCGTCCGTCAGGGTATCCACGGCCTGGGTCATATATCTTATGTCATCGTCAAAGCAGGCAAGCTGCTCTTCCTCCATTTTTTTCAGTGCATAAAGCTCTTCCGACACGTCATGTCCGCCCTCGGCAATCTTCTTTTTGAGGCTCTTGACCTCCTTCGAGAGATCCACATGATGGACGATCCGTCCGGCTCCCCACTGCAGCCGGTCTTTTCCCTGGTTCAGGACATATTCCGTAAAATAGTGATATACTTCATCGTCAAACTGGAACGCATACTGATTGTTGTCCACCAGGTACAAGGCGTCAAGAGCCCCTCTGACGTCCTTATTTTCCAGACTGCGCACTGCATCGCCGATATGGTGCAGATTGCTCTGGGCGGCCTCGTGGGGGAACAGGACCTCATCGTGCCAGTTGAGACGGACAAAATAGTCCTGGCATTTGCGGAACAAATACAGGAGCTGCCTCTGAAGCGCAGCATATTTTGTATTTTCCGGACCGGACAGCTCTCTTTTCTCCGCTTCCGGCATACTGCCGAAAGCAGCTTTGCCGCTCCATCCGGCACTCTTTTCTCCGGTTTCCACATTTCGCAAATTGCATTCATCGTCCCGGGAGATCTCATTAATCTCTTTCACTCTTTTATATACCGCATCCGCGATCTTCTTCGCCTCTGCCGTCCGCTCCAGCAGGATCCTGATGCCCTTTTCATCTTCCCGGCCAGTAACCGGTCTGACGCTCTCCTGGAGCGCCTGAAGCGTCCGTCCGACATTCACCGGAGCTACTTTTACCCGGTCAAACGCCATGACGAGAAGTCCGTAGAGCTCATGGTGAAACTGAAATACATCCGCATTATAATACTCGTCATTATCAAACTGGGAGTGGTAATGTGTCTCCATGAACTCCGCACTGCTGAATTCATTCACCATCGACGGGATTCCTGAGATCGCGACGGAAAAATCATCCGACCAGGTCTCGATCGGGCACTGGACGCCGAGACCTTCCGGGTAGACCTTTTTTGCGTCCACCGGAAACTCTTTTACAAATTCCTTCAGAAAATCCTCATATTCATAGGTAGACCGGATCGCATCCCACGGATTATGCGCATAGGCCGGAAGCTCAAAATTCAGGTCCGCGATCACCTTTCCCTGCCATTCCGGCCGGATCTTAAAGACCTGCTGCCATGCCCCCGTCGACCAGTCGTACTTGGAGTTTTCAATTCCCCACTCTTCCGCCGCCATACAGCAGAATACGATGGTCTTTTCCGGCTGATAGCCGATCCTTAACAGCGTCCTTGCGATCCCGAACATCAGCGCGATCGCACAGTTGTCATCCTGGAATCCGTCAAAATAGGAATCATAGTGACCGCTGAGCAGGATCATATCGTCCGACTTTCCCGGGATCGTTCCCCATACATTGTAGGCAGGCATATCTTCCTTCACGACAGACTTTGCATCAAACTGCACTGTAATCCGCGGAGTCTCTTTTAACGCAGTCTTCAGGATCTCCGCATCTTTCTTTGACATGGAAAATGCCGGGGCATCCTTTGGGCCCGCGATATCCTGGGCATTGAGCGCCTCGCTGTCGATCTCCGCATAACCGTTATCCTGAACTGCGATCACCGCCGCTGCACCCTTTAAATGAGCCTGATAGACCGGATAGTTGATCCACCACTCATCTCTCTGGTTGATGTCCACCATCACAAGACATCCCGTCACATCCACGCCGTCGTAGTCCGCTTCCTTTCCGCGGCCTGCGTAGACCAGTGGATATTCCTTCCATCCATCCGTCACAAACTCCGTCTGATAGGCACCGAGCTGGAATTCATGTTCCTTTCCATCCCGGTCCGCAAAACGCAGGACTGCCTTCTCGAACTCCCAGGAATCCAGGCAGAGTTCATCTTTATGGATATCTGAAAGCCCGATCCGCTCCATTTCCTCTTTCAGAAATTCCCCGGTATCAAATTCCGCTTTCGATCCCGCTGTACGGTAACCAAGGACCGGATTACTCTTAAACTCCTCCATCTTTTTCGCCAGATGGTAGGAATAACCGATATCCACCGCTTTTAAATATGCTTCTTCGATCTTCCTTCTGTCGCTCTCCACAGCTGTCATCCTCCTCATCCCGCGCAATCACAAACTCCGCCGCATCCTGCGCACTATTCCCAGTGACGCGAACACGCCGGAGTCTGATCCCGTAACAGAACCGTTACTTTTATTTAGTTTTCAGTCTTGTTCTCAGCTTCGGCTTCTTCCTGTGCTCCGGCTCTCTCGCTGTCCGCCTTCACTTCCACCTGAGTTGCCTGGACCTCTTCCGGTGTGCCTGCCTGTGCAGCCGCTTCCGGATTCGGCACGGTACGCTTTGTGATCGGCATCTGAAGGTTTACGCCGAACGGGTTTACAACAACGCCCTTTGCCTCTTTTACGAGGATGCTCGGGATCTTGTTCGCTGTAACCGCGATCGCCTTAAACTGGTTTTTCGCATTGAATTTGCCGAACTCGATGATATCTGTAAAGATCGGCTGGTACGCATCGCCGTTTTTCTGTTTTAATAACGGAACGCCGCTGCCTTCCTGGAATGCGGTAATGTAGGTTCCCTTGGTGAAGTCCGCAAGGATCTCCTCCTGCATTTCCTTTAATTCTTCCGGCATCGTCTCAAATTTCTGTCTGCGGAGCTCCTGCATGAAGTACAGGGCTGTCAGATGAAGGCTCGGATTCTCGACCCATGTCTTCTTCTCGTCTTCCGGAGTATCCGGCTTATTCTGGCCAGGACGGCTTACAAGTTCCGGAAGCTGGATCCGGCATTCGCTATCCATGTACTGGTCCACCATCAGGCAGTTCACACCCATCGTGTAAAGGTTTCCGTAGAAGTGGAGCATCTGGTTCGCATCCACTTTTGCGATCTGTACCGGGATCTTTTCTTCAACCAGGCGCTTACCTTCGCGCTTAACATCTTCCTCCGTGAAGTAGATCAGGACTTCATCATCAAATGTCTCCTTGTCGCATACCACATACGGCATTCTTGTGCACAGAGACATGATCACATAGATCTCCTTCGCGTTTCTTAACTGATTTAAAACCTGCTGTTTATCCATTTTTGTTTTCCCTTCCGGTGTTTTCATTCCTGCTGTTTATCCCAACAGTTTCTATTATTTTTTCTAATTCCAGATGCGCAGGATCCGCTTTCTCCGTTCAAACCCCACTCACTCTCTCATACTCTGCAAATTTCCCTAGTTACAGCAGATGATCGGAATTCCCTTATACGCATTCTCATAGACCTGCGCTGCTACTTTCGGCGGCAGATTGATGCAGCCATGAGAACCATTTGTCTGGTAGATCGTACCGCCGAACTTGCTTCTCCAGTTCGCATCATGAAGTCCGATCCCGCCGTTGAACGGCATCCAGTATTTTACAGGAGTCGCGTAATCTTCTCCCTTTAATACGCGGTCTGTCTGCTTATAATACAGCTCAAACAGTC
This sequence comes from Pilosibacter rotomagensis, assembly GCF_045062245.2. NCBI lineage: Bacteria > Bacillati > Bacillota > Clostridia > Eubacteriales > Clostridiaceae > Pilosibacter > Pilosibacter rotomagensis. The sequence continues at coordinate 3,394,408 of NZ_CM170323.1, forward strand.
CCGGAGGCGTCGTATAATTCTTTGACACGTTTCCGGATACGAACGGGCTGTCGATGATCACTTTTCCGTCCTTATAGAAATAGAGATGCTGGGTCGCAAGATCCACCTCGATATAGGTCTGTCCGAAGTCATATCCGTCGTGGGTCGCACCGCGGCTCTCGTAGATCGGTTCCCGCTCAGTCGTCTGGCATGCTTTCACAGCCGCTACCAGCGCATCCGTCTCTGCAGCCTGATTGATCTTCCAGCCGTATTTTCCATATACGACAACATCGCGGCCGGATGTCGTCTTATATTTGTGGTTTCCGTAAGTGTCATACTTATCCGCTAAAGATTTCACATATGCAGCGGCTTTCTCACGGTCCACCTGAATCTCATTTCCATTTGTCCCGGTCACCCATTTTGCCAGCTCCATACCATCCAGAGTCTCTTTCTTTGAACCGAAATCATAAGTGATCTTGATGTCCTTATACGCATTTAAGGTCGCACAGAGCTGTACCAGGGCTGCGTCATCTGACTTCACCGTGACTTTTTTGTAGCAGTCATGATCTGTCAGTTTGATCTGCTTTTTCTGGTTTAAAAGCGCATCCTTGACAGCTGCTTTCAGCTTGTCCATATCAAGCTCATTTCCCTGAACTTCCGGAACGATCGTAAACGGTTTTCCTTCCTCATAAGCAGAGATATACGCATTCGAGGTCGGTGTTGCCGCCGTTACACAGTGCAGATTTGCAAGCGCTGCGGCAAGCTTCTCATCGTCGACCGTCGCCTTCACAGTCACGGTATAACTCTGGTCAGAGCCCGGTCCTGTCTTTCTTCCTGCGTCATTCTGCTCCTTTAAAATATCATCAACGCTGCCGGTGACATCCAGATGATATCCAACATCTGTTCCCTTTAAGGTCTCCAGATTTCCGTCCGCGTCCTGTATTTTAATCTCGTAATGCTCGTTGAAGTAGCCTTCAAGATAGCCTTTCGCCTGTGTCGCTGTCTGCTTTGACACATCTACCGCATTGATCGTTGTGCCGCGCACAAACTTGGCCGTGTCCGTATCAACAACAGCCGCCATTGCAGGAAACGCTGTTCCCACCGCCAGCATACCGATCACAGCGCCGATCGGAAGAAGCATTCTTAATTTTTTCATGTTTCTGTCCTGCCTTTATTATTTTTACAATTGGGCTTATGCATCTTTTCGGATAAAAGCGCTTATGCAAGCAAGCTTGCTTGAGCATCCTGCAACGGGGCGGATTGCTCTCTTCTTGAATGCCTGCGGCCTTCAAGAAGCTCCGGGCGTCGCCCTTATGCAGCTTTTCACCCAGAATTGCTTATGCAAGCAAGCTTGCAACACAATTCCGGGTAAAAATCTGCGCAATCCCAACTGTTACCATCTATTGTAGCTAACCAATAAGAGGGTGTCAAGGTGATTATTTCTTGCTTTTTCCTTGCTTTTCTACGGCAAAAGTGCGGCTCTAAAGTTCATTCCGTATTGCAGAACAAATCCCTGGATTTCCTGTTCCGCAAAAACGAAACGCAGGTCCGTCCATATAGGACAAACCTGCGCTGTTTCGATCAAAATATAACAATTCCGTACCTTTTTCTGACATTCTTATGTAACTGCGAGAGTACTGAACAGTTACGATCTTATTTCTCGATGATACTTTCCACTACATCCGTTCCTGCGCAGAGAAGTGCCAGGAGCAGTGTCTGCTGGCAGCCCTTATAAGCTCCCTCGACTTTAAACTGCTCAGACAGCATATGCGCATGGATATCGTAATCTGCGCCCATTCCGAGGCAGACGGCCGGAAGTCCTGCTTCCAGTGCACGGTTGCAGTTTGTAGAACCGCCGTTTCCGAGCTTCGGCTCCGCACATCCAAGGTACTCTGCTGCCGCCATCGCGCCCTCTACGATCGGTGCATGCGGATCCTGGTGGCCGGCATTGACATCACAGATATGTTTTACGTCATATGTGATGGTGTCCATACCCCAGCGCTCGGTCTCCTCTTTGCATGCCTCATCGATTGCATCAAAGATCTTCTTGCGAAGTTTCTCGAGTTCTTCCTGGGAGTTGGAGCGGAAGTTGAAGCGGATCTGTGCGACCGGAACGATCGCATGGACAGCCTCAAAGCTGCCTGCCTGCATCGTTGTAACCGCAAACGTGGTCATCGGCTCCCTCGGAACCTGGATCTCAGCGATCTTTGCAATCGCGCGTCCTGCCGCATGGATCGGGTTCGCAACCTTTGCAAAAGCTCCGCATGCATGTCCGCCGACGCCATGGAAATTGATCTCATATGTCTGGATTCCGGTTGCCTCGTAGGTGATCTCCTCAAATCCCGGTCCGTCAACGGAGATGCTGGCATCCAGCTCCGGATGATGGTTTACATAATATTGCATTCCCTTTAAAGCGCCGGTTCCTTCCTCCTGGACCGTTCCGACGAACTGGATATCTCCCTTTGTCTGGATTCCGGCTGCGTTCAGCGCACGGATTGTTGAGAGGACCGTCGCACATCCTCTTGTGTCATCCACGATGCCCGGGCACTTGATAAAACCGTCTTCACGGACGATCTCAAGCTTCGTGTCAAGCGGGAATACCGTATCCATGTGGCCTTCCACAAGGACTGTCTTTCCGCCGCCGGTACCTTTCCGGATACCAACGCAGTTGCCGTACTCGTCGATATGGCAGTCGGTGAGTCCTTCTTCCTTAAACATCTCAAGAAGTCTCGCAGCTTTCTTCTGCTCATGGTTTGTCGGAGCCGGGATCAGTGTCAGCTCGATCTGTTTGTCGATCACGGTATCCTGGTCCTCTTCCATGAACTGTAACGCTTTCTGGACCTTTGCATCCTTTGTCAGGGTGTCAAATTTCTTCTGAACCTTTTCGGAAACTTTGTATTCCATATCTGTGTTCCTCCATTTTTTGAATGTCCTGCCGTGTGCACACACGGGCAGTCGTTCTATGCTGTCTGCCAGTGTACCACAAAAAGCTCCTCCTGCGTATTTTTTTATACGTACAAAAGTTTTCTTCACGCGCACACGCAGGTGAACAGGCAGATCTGTCACTTTTCACCCTGACAGACCTGTTTTCCTTCGTATTCTTATTCTAATGCCATTCTGCAATTCTGCGAATCCCGGACATCAGAACTACAGGCGAACCACCATCTCATCGATCGGCATTCTATCTGCGTGAAGTCTTGACGGATGTGCCGTCTCCGCCGGATAACCGAGCGGGAGCATCGCTGTCGCAACGAGTCCCTTCATCTCCGAGAATGTCTCATGAAGCTTTTCCTGGCTGAACATGCCGACATAGCAGGTTCCAAGACCGAGATCCGCAGCCTGCAGCATCATCTGGGTCGCTGCGATCGTTGCGTCGATCTCGCCATGATTCTTCATATCGCCCTCACGGTTCCATGCCTTCGCCGGATCATAAGCGACAACCAGGATCACCGACGGGTGGAACTTGCACGCGGTGCACTCTTCCGCTTTTTCCAGTGCCTCTTTGCTCTGCATCACGAGAATTCGCTGCGGCTGAAAGTTATGAGCCGTCGGTGCATTGTGGCCTGCCTCCAGAACCTTCTCCAGCTTTTCTGCTTCGACCGGACGGTCGCTGAACTTTCTAAGCGAATATCTCTCTGCACATAATTTTTCGAAATCCATTGTTCTCCTCCTGTCAGTTTCTGAACATCTATTTTCCTACTATCTTTGTGCCATTCATTATATCTCATCATTCCCGTTTTGTGAACCCTGAAATGTTCCCTGGATGTTTTTACTATTCCTGTCTTTTTAACAGTCTCCGATACGTCACATCCATCCCGATCGCCCCGAGCGGCGCCGTGATCAGGATCGCGAGAACCGCCACTGAGAGAACAATCTGTCCGCAGGAAAGCCCCATCGCCATCGGAACAGAACCGATCGCCGCCTGGACTGTTGCCTTCGGCAGATACGCGATCACGGTAAACAGGCGCTCTTTCTTGTTCAGCGCGGTTCCCGCCATGCACACGCAGACTCCGGCTGCCCGGAAAATAAGTGCAAGCAGGATCATCACCACAGCCGCGCCTCCTGCAGTCGCCGTATACCGGATATCCACTGCAGCGCCGACCATCACAAACAGGACTACCTCCGCTGCGATCCAGAGTTTTCCAAACTTCTCTGAGAGTCTTCCGGAAACTGATTTCGGACATTTCATTTTGAGGACGCATGCCATGCTGACAACCGCAAGAAGTCCGGAGACGGAGACATACGGTTTTGCCCATGTTTCCACCGCCATCAGGAGAAACGAAAGCCCGAGGACCACAATGACTTTCATGCTGTTTCTCACATAATGTTCCTTCGCATAAGCAGTCTCAAAGAAAAGGCTGAGAAGATACCCGACAGTAGCGCCCAGCAGGATTCCGAGCACAATGGACACCGGAATATTCAAAAACTGTGTAAAATCTGCCGTTCCTCCCTGTGCCATGCCGGCAAATGTGGAAAACAGGACGATCACGAAGATATCGTCGCACGATGCCCCGGCCAGGATCATCTGCGGGATACTCTTTTCCGTTCCATATCTATTTTCCATCAGCTGTACCATCCGCGGCACAACGACCGCCGGGGAAACAGCCGCGAGGACCGCACCCATGACAGCAGACTCAATTCTCGTTATCCCCAGGATCATCGGAGCGCAGAGAAGATATCCACAGATTTCAAAACTCGCCGGTACAAAAGCCATCATGACGGCCGGACGCCCGACTTTCTTCAGATCCGCAAGGTTCAGGGAAAGTCCCGCCTTTAACAGGATGATGATCAGCGCGATCTGGCGAAGTTCCGAGGAGATCGATAAGATCTTATCATCGAGAAGTCCCAAGACATGCGGTCCCAGGATGATGCCGGTAAACAGCATTCCGATAATGCGCGGCAGGTGAAGATATCCGCAGATCGCCGCCGCGGAAAGTCCCACCAGAAAGATCAGTGCAAGTGATGTCAACATAATTTTTCTCCTTTTTTCTGCAAAAACGTGCCTTCCACAATTCTGCTTTTATTTGGGAAACTGTTACTCAAAATTCCATTTTTAAAGTTCCTATTCCATACGAAACGATTGCTCCCAATTTTATTAATGAGAAAATATTTTCCCGAAAAAATGTGCCTTTTTGTGCGGCAGGAAGTTCCATCGGAATTTCCTGCCGCACAAAAAAAGAGCTGACTCTCCTGTGACTTAAGCCCCGCAGCACACGCTAAAAAGCGCCGTCCCGGACAGCCCGTCATCACAGAAGTCATCAGCTCATCATAAGCGGTTCTGGTTTCCCATGGGAGAACTTCATTCCCGTCGAAGATTATACAATACCTATCTCCGGTTGTAAATCATATTTTTCAGTTTTTCCTATAGGTGGATTTTCCCGATGTTTCACATTCCCGATCGCAAGGTCCTACAGGATCTCCCCATATCTTCCGAGGAAACTCTTCATTCTCTCATTGTCAGAGGAGAATACCTTCTCCGGCGTTCCTTCTTCCACGATCACTCCGCCTTCCATGAAGATCACGCGGTGGGAGATATCTCTCGCAAACGCCATCTCGTGGGTGACGATCACCATGGCGATATTTAAATCTGCCAGGGAACGGATCACCTTCAGCACCTCCGCCGTCAGCTCCGGATCGAGCGCAGAGGTCGGCTCATCGAAGAACAGGATCTTCGGGTTCAGCGCCAGGGCTCTTGCGATCGCCACACGCTGGCACTGTCCGCCGGACAGCTGGCACGGATAATAATCTTCTTTGTCCGACAGACCCATCTTCTTTAAAAGCTCTCTCGCTTCCTTATATACAGTCTCCTTATCGCGCTTCTGAACATGGATCGGTGCGTCCGTGATGTTCTTTAAGACCGAATAATGCGGGAACAGGTTAAAGTTCTGGAATACGAGGCCATACTGGCTCCGGATCTCCTTCATTTCCTTTTTGTCCGCATAAACGACACGTCCGTCCTTGTCTGTCCATGCAGCCTTTTTCCCAAGATAGACGATCTCGCCGCCATCCATTTTTTCTAACATCGTCGCACAGCGAAGCAGCGTTGATTTTCCGGATCCGGATGGTCCGATGATGGATACGATCTCGCCCTCACCGATGCTGATGGAGATATCTTTCAGCACGGATAAATTTTCAAATGATTTTTCCACATGATTTAATTCTAACAGATTCATGATCCGAACACCTCCATCCTACCGGTAATAATCCAGTTTCTTCTCGATCCACTCCATAACGACCGCCACGATCAGGTTGAACACATAATAGAAGATTCCGGCTGCCACAAACGGGATCATGTTTGTCTGGGAAGCTGCCAGCGCCTTCGCGATCGAGAACATCTCGGCAACGCTCAGCGTGAACGCCAGAGAAGTATCCTTCACAAGTGTGATAACCTCATTCGTGATCGACGGCAGGATCCGCTTGATGACCTGCGGCAGAATGATCTTGAAAAATGTCTGTGCTTTATTGTAGCCCAGGATCTGTGCTGCCTCATACTGTCCCACCGGCATGGACTGGATGCCGCTGCGGTAGATTTCCGCAAAATACGCGGCGTAGTTGATCACAAAGCCGATGAATGTCGCTGTCAGACGATAGCTGCTCCCGACTTTGATATGGAACAGATAGTATGGTCCGAAATAAACGACCATCAGCTGCAGCATTAACGGAGTTCCACGCATGATCGAGATATAAAATTTTACGATCATGCTGATCACGCGGTTTTTCGACATGCGCCCGAACGCTACAACAAGTCCGAGCGGCAGGGAGAACAGCAGCGTGATCACAAAGATCTGCGTACTGATCAGCATACCGCTTCCGAGCTGAGCGATCATCTGCCCGATTGTCATTTTACCCATACGATCTTACCTGCTTTCCTTCATGGTTTCACGGTCCATATCATCTGACCGTGCTTTTGTAAAGTTTCTTTTTAAACAAGACAAATTACGGGAACTGTCAACCGGTTCCCGTAATCTGAGTCCTGCATTCATTTTATATGATATTGACATATGTGTCAAATATCATTTATTTATGCGAACAACGAGCCAAAGTCCGCGCTTACGCGGGACCTTGGCGACTGTCGCGATAACAAGGGGAAACTCGCAAAGCGTGTTTTTACTTGTTTCCGATCGTTGTAACGTCCTCACCGAACCACTCATCAGAGATCTTTGCAAGTGTTCCGTCTGCTGCCATCTCCTCTAAAGTTGCCTGAACCTTGTCTCTTAACTCTGTGTTGCCTTTCTTGAAGCCAACACCGTACTCTTCCTCGGAAAGGGAATCGTCAAGGATCTTGAAATCTGCGTTTCTCTGTTTGATCTGATATCCTGCAACGATAACGTCCATCGCTACGGCATCAACAGCGCCCTGTTCCAGATCCATGAACGCTGTGTTGTAATCAGCCGTTGTTAAAAGCTGTCCGAAGGTGTTTGTGAGGTCCGGATTTTCCTTTAATGCTGTCTCAGCGGAAGAATCTGCCTGTACCTCCACATTCTTTCCGGCGAGATCAGCCTGGCTCTTGATATCAGAATCGTTTGCTACAATGAATACCTGCTTGTTTGCCATATACGGCTCAGTCCATGTGTAATCATCCTCACGGCCTGTAATCGTAAATCCGTTCCAGATGCAGTCGATATTTCCGGACTCAAGCTCCATATCCTTGGAGTCCCAGGCGATCGGCTGTGCCTTGTACTCTAAGCCAAGACGTTTTGCAACTTCCTTTGCAAGGTCAAGGTCGAATCCTGTGTACTCTCCATCATCACCAACGAATCCCATTGGCGGGAAATCCTGGTCAAAACCAACGATCAGTGTGCCGCCTGCTGTCTTTGTCTCCTCTGCTGCGGTTGTATCAGCTGCGGTTGTCTCCTCTTTGGACTCAGCAGATGTCTCTGCTGCGGTTGTCTCTGTCTTTGCTCCTCCGCATGCTGCGAGAGAAAGTACCATTGCGGATGCCATAACTGCGCTTAATAATCTTTTCTTCATAATAATTGTCCTCCTCATATCTGCCTGCCCTTGATCAGGCGGTTTCCGTTGACTTTTTTCCTATCCTAAAACCGAATGTCGCGTTTTTGTATTCGATTTTGTTTCTCTGTTTTCATCGTGTTATCATGTTACCATACTAAAGTGTTTTTGTAAAGCTCTTTTTAATGAATTTTTTCAGGGAATGCGGTATACTGTTACAGTACGGGCATTCTTTGTCCACACGTGCAGCCGCTTTTGCCGCCATTTCGCGTTCGAGTCCAGGCGGATCAGCAGCTGCAGACGATTTCTTACTGATTCGAAACTCATTTCAGAAGACATGCAGTCCATTCTGCACCTTTGGCAGACAGTTCGGTATCTGTCCGGGCATCTGCGCAGTCTTCTATTGGCAGTTCGTAACTGCTCAGTACCCTCACAGTTACGACAGTTCTTTGTTCACAACAGGAATGGAGGTTTTCTCTTATGTGTACAGCAGCAACTTACAAAACAAAAGGATTTTACTTCGGACGAACCTTAGACTATGAATTTTCCTATGGAGAAGAGATCACGATCACCCCGCGCAATTACCCGATCCCGTTCCGCCATATGGGCACGCACGACTCCCACTATGCGATCATCGGCATGGCACATATCGCCGGGGATTATCCGTTATATTACGATGCCATGAACGAAAAAGGGCTCGGCATGGCCGGACTCAACTTTGTCGGCAATGCGGCATATGCGGATATGAAAGACGGGGTTGAAAATGTCGCCCAGTTCGAATTTATTCCGTGGATCTTAAGCCAGTGCGCGACCGTCAGCGAGGCGAAAGAAAAACTCGCCGTTATGAACCTTGTCGGGACCCCGTTTAATCCCCAGCTGCCGGCGGCCAGCCTTCACTGGATCATCGCAGACAAAGACGAGGCGATCGTTGTCGAGTCCATGAAAGACGGACTCCATGTTCATGACGATCCGGTCGGAGTTCTGACAAACAATCCGCCGTTTGATATGCAGATGTTCCATTTAAATAATTACCTCAGTCTCTCCCCGCGCCAGCCGGAGAACCACTTCGCGCCGGATGCACCGCTTTCCACCTACAGCCGCGGCATGGGTGCCCTCGGACTCCCGGGCGATCTCTCCTCCCAGTCCCGCTTTGCGCGTGTGGCGTTTACCCGTGCACACTCTATCTCCGGTGACAGCGAGGAAGAAAGCGTCAGCCAGTTTTTCCACATTTTAGGGTCTGTGGACCAGCAGCGCGGATGCTGTGAGGTCGCGGAAGGAAAGTATGAGATCACGATCTACACCTCCTGCTGCAGCGTGGAGACCGGAACCTACTACTATACGACCTACGAAAACCACCAGATCACCGCGGTGGATATGAAAAAAGAGGCGCTTGATTCCGATTCCCTGATCCGCTACCCGATGATCTTAAAAGGCGAGATCCGGAGACAGAATTGACGGAAACGTCTGAACAGTTCCGTTACAATAAATTCAAAATATATTTTTAGGAGGAATTTCCCATGAATCCCTATGCTTTGATCGATCTGCACTGTGACACACTCACAGACTGTACCCATAAGGGGCTGACCCCGGACACGCTTGATGATCCGGACCGTGTGCTCTCCCTGAACGCGATCCCGTCTGACGTTCACTGGGCACAGTTTTATGCCATCTTCATCCCGGATCAGTACCGCGGGCAGGCTGCCATCGATTACTACGAAACAAACCGTGACAATTTTAACCGCCAGATGGAAAAATTTCATGACCGCATCTCCCCCTGCCGCTCCGCTTCCGATATGCAGGCTGCATGGGAGGCAGGAAAGACGGCTGCTTTTCTGACCATCGAGGGCGGAGCAGCTCTCGCCGGTGATATCACCCGCGTAAAAAAACTGGCAGATGACGGAGTCCGCTGCATGACACTTACCTGGAACGGTGAAAATGAGATCGGTTCCGGACACACCACCACTCACGGCATGACAGATTTCGGACGGCAGGCAGTCCGTGAAATGGAAGACCGCGGGATCCTTGTTGATGTCTCCCATTTAAACGACACCGGCTACGCCGACCTCTTTGAGATCGCCCGCCGCCCGTTCGTTGCGACCCACTCCAACGCGCGCTCCATCTGTTCCCACAAGCGGAACCTGACGGATGACATGATCCGCGAGATGGTCCGCCGGAACTGCCTCATCGGCCTCAACTACTGTAAGAGTTTCATTACCGACGGAGGCATCGGCGATTCTCCCGACGACCTCTACCGCCACATCGAGCACTTTTTCAGCCTCGGTGCCTATGAAAACATTGCTCTCGGCTCTGACTTTGACGGTGCGACACTTCCTACATACCTGAACACCCCGGCAAAGGCTGCTGCTCTTTACGAATATTTTCTGGAAAAGGGAATGTCAAAGGAGCTGGCAGAGGGCATCATGTTCCGAAACGCAGAAGAATTTTTCAGAAAAAATCTGTAATTTGCATCCGTCTGCCCGCAAATGCGCACCATCGGCACGTTAATACCTTTTGTGTAGCAGGGAATTCCTCGAAACTTCCTGTTACACAAAAAGGGCGTGTGAAAAATGAAGCTTTATTCTTCACACGCTCTTCGCATCCGATCCTGTTCCGTTTCAGGATCATTTTTTAAGTTTTTTTCAAGGCTCCCTCAATTCCGCCTTCTACCAGAATGCGGGCATCCGAAAATATCTGCGACGACCGGACAGGACTGTCTTTCTGGCACTCAATTGACAACCTGGGGGATTTGTCAAAAAATCAACCTCAGACGATTTTCATCTCTTTCAGGCTTCGCACCCCGATTCCAGCTTCATCTCCAACCGTCAAATAGCCATCCTTCAGCACATGACATGTATCTGCCATATCCGGCTGGGTCGCATAGCAGGTGATATCATTGGACATCGTAGATGCCGGAAGGGACGATGCAAGATGAAGGCAGACAGCTCCATTGATCTGTGTATCGTATGTACTGGTCACTACACAGCAAATTCCTGCGGATGCCGCAATTTCTGAAATCGTAACAGCATTCTGGATCCCGCCGGTTTTGACAAGCTTCAGAACAAACACATCAGCCGCCCGCTCATATGCATACCGTACTGCCTCCTGGACCGTATTGATCGCTTCGTCGACTCCGATCACAACACCGGTATCCCGTTTCAGCTGCTTTGTCCCATTAAAATCATGTTTATCAAGCAACTGTTCATACATTTCCAAATCCAGATCACTGGTCTTTCGAATAAACTTATATGCATCCGAATAGCTGTATCCCGCATTGGCATCCACGCGAAGTTTCATTTCATATCCAACAGCATCCCTGACTGCGCAGACCCGGCGGATATCTTCTTCAACATCCGTACCGATCTTCATTTTTATGCTGTGATACCCTTGTTCCCGATACTGGACCGCCTTTTCCACCGCCTCATCAATTCCCATGATTCCAAGATGACGATTGATCATAACCTTCTCCCGCAGCTTTCCACCGAACATCTGGTAAAGAGGAAGCTTCCGCTCTTTCGCTGCAAGATCATAAAAAGCAGCCTCCAACGCCATCTTGGCCGCTGCATGCTCCGGGAGCTTATGATTCCATCGATTTCTGGCTTCCCACAGATCTGCCGCATCTACTCCTATGATTTCCGATATAAGTTCCTTCTCAAGTACATACTGTACAAATTCCGGCGTTTCGCCGGTAAATTTCGGGAGTGGAGTCGCCTCGCCCCAGCCACAGAGCCCATTCTCGTCTGTAAGCTTTACGATCACGTGACCTCTTACCTGTGCCGGACGTCCATAAGCCGTTGCCAATACGATTGTTTTTCTGTGCAGCAAAAACACCTCTGCTGATACAACTTTTCCCATAGGTCAAATCTCCTTCCTCTAATTCTGTCTCCTTATACGAGAAAAAGCAGGTTTCCCTGCTATTTCCGTTGTTATTCAGTGTCTTTTTATCATACCTGCTGTCAGATCCGCTCTGCCTGTTCCTGAATCTCCCTAAGTCCTATGCAAAGCCGGTTCTTCATTCGCAGATACTCGCTTCCCGCCATTACATAAACATCTAACGGCGTATTATCCTTTGTGATTCCCTTGCAGCGTCCAATCGCTCCAAAGATCCCAAATCCATCACCATAATCATGCAGATACGGTGCTTTTCTGCAGTAAACGATATGGAGCAGCTTTCCCACTGTCTCTTTCAGGAAAAGATCACTGTCCTCTATACTTTCCGCGCGCTCGGCCGCCTTTTCCAACGCCTCTTTCGTTCTGTTCCATTCAGCGCAGATCTCCGTCGTGTCAAACTCCGGTGCCAATCCGGACAATGTCTTCTTTAATCTGCCATCCAAATCTTCTAAAAAGACTGGAATATTTACAGGAATCATCTTTGCGCTCTGAATATCATCCAGCATTTCCATGTTGATCTTTGCATCACGCATCATGATCTTCTCATCGAGTTTATCGATCGTATCTTTCGGGGTATGCCACCATGGTCCGCCGCTTGGGCAGTCTGACAGACGTTTTTCCGGAAGCGGTTCATATTTTAACATGATCGTGATCGGCACATAGGCGCCCCAGAAAGACTGATCTGCTCCACGGATCATCGGAATATACACATCGGGTCTCTTTCCCGTGTACTTTTCGATCAGGTCTGCTGTATAGGAAATGCCCTCAGAACCTGCTGTCCGTGCTACGATCTGCTCTGAGTTTTTGCACCCGGTCAGATCCAGATTCACATGCGCCACACAGTTCTTTCTGAGATCTGCGTAATGGCTGTCACAATACCATGTGGATCCGGAAAATCTTCCATCTGAATGACCGGACCACCATGCGATCCGTACTCCACGCTTTAATTCCGACCGATGTGCATAAAGCACTCTCGCATACTCCAAAAGGATCGCATCGCTGACCGCGTTATCTGTAATTCCCTCGTACCAGGAGTCGTAGTGACCGGAAACAAGCACAAAACTGTCACTCTTTCCCTTGATATCAACAGCCACCATGGAACTTCTACGGATCTTTGTCTCCATTTCAATCGTGACTTCAGCATCCATTTCTCCTGCTGCCATCTTTTCGATCAGAGCTTCTCCGTCCGCACGTCTGATTCCCGCTGACGGAAGGAATTTCATATACGCAGCCTCATCAAAATCCGGTGTTCCCCAGATCATCCCAATATTGCTGTGATGAATATAGTCGCCTTTTGTTGCACAGATATGCAGTACTGCTTTGGCTCCTGCCTCCATTGCCCTTCTCACAAAAACGCCCTTGGATTCCCACGTTAGAACGATTTTGTCGCGAAATGACTCAAAACGATCTTTTTCCTGATTCTTTGTGAGTCCTTTTTCCTCGCTGAGAGAGTCATAATACAACGTTCCCTGAAGGCTGTCTGCTTCTGCACTGTAAACATCTCCGACTAACGGATATTCCACTCCGTCAACTTTCGCGAATGCCCGCACCGGGAGGCTGAAAAAGCCATCATACTCACAATGCTCAAACGGAATTCCATACTCCGAAAGCTTTTCTTCCAGATAAGAAACCGCTGCCTCTCCCTCTGCTGTTCCGCTGTAACGGAATAGATGATTGAATGTTCCAATCGTCTCCAGCATATTTTTACTGTTTAATTCTTCAAGAAGACTTTTCCTTAATTGTCTCATCTTAACCTCCGATGCCTATTAGAACGGTCCATAATGGATCATCTGTGCTACGATCATTGCAATGCATGCAAGAACGACCCAGCTTGCAAATACTTTCTTCATGAATTTCATCCATGTACCATAGGATACACCTGCTGCCATAAGGTTTGCCATCAGCGCTGAGGACATTGGAATGATATAGTTTCCAAGTCCGTCACCAAAGTTGAACGCAAGAACAACGGTCTGTCTTGTCATTCCGATCAGGTCTGCAACCGGAACCATAAGCGGCATAACGGCAGCGGCCTGTCCGGAACCGGATGGAATAAATACGTTAATCAGAGTGTTCGCGATAAACATCATCGGTCCCTGGATAAATGCCGGGCATGCCATCAGAACATTTGCGATCGCGCGTACAATTGTATCGATGATCTTTCCATCAGAAAGTACTTTGGAAATCGCTGTCGCAATACCAATCATGATGGCTGCTGTCATCATCTTTGCTGCGCCTTTGCTAAAGTGTCTTGCAATCTCACTTGGCATCATACCGCCGACAATTCCACCGGCAACTGCAAGCCATACAAACGCAACTGCTGTCTCCGTATTGCCCCAGCCAAGTTTGATGCCGCCGTAAACCTGAGCAAGAACACTTACCAAAAATACGATCAATACAAGGATCTGGCGTACTGTGATCGTTGCCTTTTTATCTACGCTTGTATCCAGTCCTTGTTTTCTTGCATTTTCTTCTAAGTCATATACAAGACTGCTTTTCGGATCTTTCTTTACCTTCATCGCATACGTAACGATAAAGTATGCATTCAGCGCAAGGAACACTGCGCAGAGCACTAAACGATGGCCGATTCCGGAGAAAATCGGAAGATCTGCGAATCCCTGCGCGATCGCTGTTGTTGCCGGAGCTACCGGTCCAATACTCTGGCTGCCGCCTGCCGCAAGAACAACAATGGCCACCGCAACCAGCGCATCATATCCGCACATACGGCAGAACAGAACAAGTACCGGAATAAATCCAATCATACTGACCGGGTTTTGGCGCATACCGTAAATACCAAATACAATGATCGTTCCGATCAGCAGCAGCTTCTCACTGCTTTTATACTTGTGGATCATAATATTGATCGCTGCGTCAAATGCTCCTGTAGCAAGAATTACTTCGATGGAAGCCGCGCTGAAAATCGTCATCCAAATCAGACTTGAGCCCGCCAATGCTTTCACTATGTAGTTCGGAATTTTAAGGAAACTTACCGGACATTGTTCAACCCATGTGAAAGAGGTCGCGTCAACGATCATTTTTCCTGTTGCCTCATTCTTCACTCTGGCGAATTCCCCTGCCGGGATGATATATGTCATAGCGGTTGCAAAAATGACAATTATTACCAGAATAACAAACACGTGAGGAATTTGAAATTTTTTCTTCTGACTCATACATACAACTCCTTTTCTTCTTAACTTTGCGGGGGCCTGATCAGGTTTTCTTTTGTGGCTTAACTATAGCAAAATTTCTTACTATTTTACTATAAACAATATCACAATGTAACAAATGCTACATTTTTTTCGTTTTGTTCTATAAAACTATACTTCTTGACAATTTTTAGGCTCAATGATAAACTTTTTCATAACTGTATGATGTATTTCGCTTTCATATTTTTAAGCTGGCGTCCCGGCATTCCCCGCATTTTAAGGAGGTGTGTGGCTTTGGAACGAGAATACTGTGTAAATTTCGAACCATATATCAACGACGAGCTTTCTGAGCTCGTAAAAACATATGGGTACCGCATTGAGGTGCCTGCTAATACCTACTATATTAAACCCGGTCAAAAACTTACAGAAATCACTTATATTGCAAGTGGCTCGACCTCCCACTCCATGTTTGGTCTGACCGGACAGGAAAAGATTTCCTACATTCTCAGTGCCGGATGGTTTCTTACGGAAAGTCTGTTTGCAAATGAAAAAATGTTTTCGATCGCAGAGCGTTATACCTCTGCGCTGACTGATCTTGTTTTATACAAAATTGATGCCAATGCATATGATATTCTGATTGAAAAAAAGGTGTTTCGTGATGCCATTATCCGCAGTCTGAGCAATAAGCGGGCATTCTTACAGCGGGAACTTGAAAGTGTAACTCTCGAATGCGTGAAAGAACGTTTAAAAAATTTCTTTGTTCTCCTGTCCGATCCGGCATCCAGCAAAGACCGCACCTGGTATCCGTTGAGCCATTATTACACACATCAGGAGATTGCCTCTATTATAGGAACAAACCGTGTGACGGTGAGCCGTCTGATCAGTGAACTGGCCCGCGAAGACTTTCTCCGTGTCATTAATAAACGGGTGGAACTCAACAGCATCCATATTACGGATTGACCGTGATCCCACCTTTGATATCTAATGTAAAACAGATCTGGTACTTACACATAATACCAGATCTGTTCTTTTATTTCTTATTCTCTATCTTGTTTCCCCATCTCGTACATCAGCGCGATCATATGTTTTATGGATGCCTTGTAGTCATCCAGCTTCATATTTTCATTCGGTGCATGATGGTTTGCATTTGTATTTCCTGGTCCTACGCCAACGATCGGCATATCCGGCCATGCACGGTGGAAATAGATTGCCGGGCCACTGCCAAGCGCTGTCGGCTCAATCACCATCGGTTTGTCATAAACTTCCGCCGCGGAATGTTCCAGCCATTCCTTTAACGGAATATCCACGCTGGTACGGACCGGAGTATTTCCGCCTCTGCGTACGACTTTTACATCTCCAAAACCATGCTTTTTCAGATGTTCCCGCAGCTGTTCTTCCACCTTATCCGGAGACTGGTTCGCAACCAGATAAAATCCGATACGCGCGTATGCTTTGTGCGGCACGATTCCTCTGGCTCCATTGTAAAGCTCACCGGCTTCCAGACCGCAGACTGACATGGATGGCTCCATATAGATCTGCTTTTTCAGTTCCAGCCCACTGCTTCCCCGCAGGAATGAGGTCAGTCCCAGTTTTTCCAACTGGCTCTTTTCATTATATGGGAATGCATTTAAGATTTCTTCGTCCTTTTTCGTCACCGGAAGGACATCATCATAGAACCCCTCGATCGTGATTCTCTCATCCGCACTTTTCAGACTTGCAAGCGCCCATACAAGCCGCCAGGATGCACTTGGAACATATGTCCCCATTCTGGCATGAACATCTTTTTTCGCAGTTTCTACCGACAGTTCAAAGCTCACACTTCCCCTGACGCCGAATCTCGCCCATGGTCTTCCTTCTTCATCGCGGCGCCCATTTTCCCACAGGCAGACGTCTGCTTTCGATAATTCTTTAAACTTTTCTGATTGTTCTCTGGAAAACTTAGATAAAGACGGGCTGCTCGTCTCCTCATCGCCCTCAAACAGGAATTTTACATTAATCGGCAGCTTGCCCTCCACTGCAAGAATCGCTTCCACCGCCTGAATTCTTGAGAGAAGAGGACCTTTATTATCCGACACACCTCTCCCATAAAGGACACCGTCACGGATCATCGGTCTAAACGGCTCGTTGGACCACAGCTCATGTTTCCCCTCTTCCACGACATCGTAGTGATTATAGAATAACAGAGATGGATGTTTATCTCCATCTTCACCGGAAACAGAAGCTGAAATTAAGGCATTTCCATTCTCCACTTTCTGAAATTCGTGCGGAATTCCCACTGCACTTAGCTTCTTGTCAATCCAGTTTCTTGTCTCTTCCAATCCGGTCTTGTCCCCTGCTACGCTGCGGTGGGAACAAAATTCCTTCATTTCCTCCATCATGCGATCAAAATTCTGATCGACATAATCAAAAATTTTCTTCATGATCATTCCTCCCGGTCTCTTTCTTTTCCTTCATGATATCGGAATCCAGTTTAATTTTCTATATGAATTGCTACAGTGTAGCATGGGTTACATTTCCACTTATCATCTGAGCATCTCGCCGGCATTTTCTTTCTGACATGAGCAAAAGAGACAGTACGGATCTCTCCACACTGTCTCTTTCCTTCTTCTATCTTATTTCACATAATGAATCCTGCTCTGATCGAACCGATCCTGCTGGGTCCGCTCCTCATCCGGATAGCCGAGAGCAAATACGCCGAAGGCACGCTGTCCCGCCGGGATCCCGACGATCTTTTCTACATCTTTCATCCGTTCCTCTCTCGGAGCTACGCCGAGCCATACGCCGCCAAGCCCGATCTCATCCGCTGCAAGCCACAGGTTTTCCATCATGATGCTCATATCGATCTGTGCAAATTCCGGTAGATCGCACTCCTCACGGTATGCGGTCACGATCGCCACCGGCGCTTTTCCTGCCGGTGCGGAGAACGGACTGGACTCTCCGAGCTGTTTTAAGACTTCACGGTTTTCCACTACATAAAACTCCCACGGCTGCTGGTTCTTCGCGGACGGCGCTGCCATCGCTGCCTCCAGGATATAGCCGATATCTTCGTTTGATACAGCCTCATCTTTAAATTTTCTAATACTTACACGGTGAAATAAATCTGCCATTTTTAGACCTCTTTTCCCTTCTTGATATGTTATGATTCTCAAAAACCATGCTATTCCACGGCTCTTCAATTCTATTCTAAAATTTGTTCCTGCCGCCATTCCCTATTCCCGGCCAGCCAAACTGAAGGCCGTTATAACCAGCTATTTTCCGGGAAAGATTCCCATATTTAAATTTTTTACTGCAATTTTTTAATCTCCAACGGGAAACTTACATCCTCGGAATCCATATATACAACACTGATCTTCGCTCCGCTGTCTCCGCCCAGAGCATCTTCATCCATCGGACAGCCATCCTTCATGAACCCCATCTCAGTTCCATCCGCCGTCACCATCATAAACGTGCTCATCGCATTGGCCGTCGTCGTTCCTTCTGCGTAAGCGATCGTCCAGTCATCATCTCCCGGTGCCGCGATCACCATATTGACTTTCTCCAGATCCATATTGTCATGGATCTCGACGCCGATATAGCCGATCACAACAAGACTGTCATCCGCGATCTCGGTCTCCACGTCACCGATATTCCCGGTCGTGATCACATATTCTCCACCGTCATCTGCTTTGAGCGTAAACGTTCCTTTTTCGTCATTCGTCCCCGTCACGATCCCCTGAAGCAGGTGATAATCCGCAAGCCTCTCATCGTCCTGCGCCGCTGTTCCACTGGTTTCAGAAGACTCATTCTCTGCCGTCCCTGTCCCGGTTGACTCAGCCACTGTCTCTGCTGCCGCAGTTGTCTCCACCGGTTCTGCCTTCTGGCATCCGGTCGCCAAAGCTGCGCTCATTACTACTGCTGTCATGTACAAATACGTCTTTCTCATAGCTGTCTCCTCTCTGCAAGCCGCATTTCATTATAGCATATTTCTTATATCTTATCAATCAGACTGCTGACGCACACATTAGTTACGCACATCAGCCTTTCTGTGCCAATATCATACCACATCTGGACAGCGGAAAATCCTAAATTTCTGTTAAATTTATTTTACCTCCTGACATGCCCCTCGATAAGCGGCAAGTCATAAGAAGATCTCCGGCATTCTGATCAGATAATCCGGCTCATAGGTCCCGATCAGCGTCCTTAAGAGCTCCCGGTCCATTCGATACTCTCCACTCATTCACAGTAGAAGATCGCCCGTAAACAAAGTCCAGAGTCCTCGACCCTGTAAAGGACCTGAAAACCGCTATGGAAGAGCTGGAACTGGAATATATCAACCATGCCTACGAAAAGTACGGAAACGTCCGTGAGGCCGCAGAGAGCCTCGGAATGACACCCTCAACGTTCGTTCGGAAGAGACAGAAATATACGAAAGGTGCGGATTGATAGATGGAAAGCCCAATGTTTATCTGGTTTTGAGGCTGCAAATGTGATATATTGATGATATCTGAGCAAAGGTATCATGTACCTGTGGACTGCCCAGGCAGCCCTCAAACCAATGATTCTGAAAGGGGTATCACTATGAAAAAAATCGGCGCGATTACTGTCGGCCAGTCTCCCAGAGTTGACCTGATTCCTGAGATCCAGCCCATCCTCGGAGACTCGGTTGAGATCATTCAGGCCGGAGCACTGGACGGACTTTCAAAGGGAGAGATCGCAAAGTTTGTTCCGCGTCCCGGTGAAAACGTCCTTGTGTCCAGACTCACGGACGGAACCTCAGCAACATTCGGAGAATCCTACATTCTTCCCCGCCTGCAGCTTTGCATTGACGATCTCGAACAGCAGGGCGTTTCTCTTATCCTTTTCCTCTGCACCGGAGAATTTCCGGCTGAATTTCACTCCAATGTCCCTCTTATCTTCCCTGACCATATCTTAAAGGGACTGATCCCGGCCATCAGCGTAAAAAATCTGTCGGTCATCATTCCTACAAAGGCGCAGGAGGAACAGATGCCCGGAAAGTGGAAAGACTGCTGTGACTCTCTCCACGTGACCTCTGTATCCCCATACGGTGATCCTCTCGCTGTTTTTGCAGCTGCAAAGGAGATCCCCGCTGATACGGATCTGATCCTTTTAGACTGCATCGGATACACCATCGAAATGAAGGAGCGTATCCAGGCTCTGACCCAGAAGCCAGTCCTTCTTTCCCGTACTCTCGTAGCCCGGGTGATTCGTGAATTAGTCTAATGTTTTTTCCCACTTCATTTTCCAAGGGATTTTCAGTATCTCCTATTTCCAATACTGTTCCGGTTATCGGGCCAAAACAGCCGAATATCCTGGCATCTCAAGGCGCTGCCTGCAATATAGGATCAAAGAGTACCATATCTCATCGCAATCTCACTATGATGAAAGCTGAATCTTTCGCAAGAGTTCCAGAAATAAAGAAGTGCCTGTCCTTCGCCGAAAAATTTCCGGTAAAGGACAGGCATTCTTATATGGTCACATAATTTCTAATTCACTGCGGTTCGTTCACTGCCAATATTCTTATCTCTCCCCGGCGCGGTACTTCGCCAACAGGCGGTTGATTCTTCCTGTCGGGTTTAAGAGATCGCTCAAGGATGCGTCGTGGTTCAAGTTGTCGATGATAAGAGCAATGTACTTACTCATGTCAACATTGATGTAGTACGGTTTTGAGAGCAGCTCCGGTGTCTGGTAAACAAGGTTCGTCGTCAGGACGCGGTCGATGATGCCATTCTCGTAGTACTCATCAAATTTCTTTAATCCGCCTGTAAAGAGACCGAATGTCGTGCAGATGAAGACCTTTCTTGCCTTCATTCTCTTTAACTCTTTTGCGGTGTCGAGCATGCTCTCGCCGGAGGAGATCATATCGTCAACGATGATCACGTCCTTGCCCTCCACGCTTGCGCCGAGGAACTCATGGGCAACGATCGGGTTACGGCCGTTGATGATCTTTGTGTAGTCACGTCTCTTGTAGAACATACCGAGATCCAGTCCGAGAACGTTTGCGAAGAAGACTGCACGTCCCATACCGCCTTCATCCGGGCTGATGACCATCATGTGGTCACTGTCGATCTGAAGATCCTTCTCATTCTTTAACAGGTGCTTGATAAACTGGTATGTCGGCTGTACGGTCTCGAATCCTTTTAACGGGATCGCGTTCTGGACACGCGGATCATGGGCATCAAAGGTGATGATATTCTCAACACCCATGTCAACGAGCTCGCGGAGTGCCATTGCGCAGTCTAAAGACTCACGGCCGGTTCTCTTGTGCTGGCGGCTCTCATAGAGGAACGGCATGATCACATTGATCCTTCTGCCCTTTCCGCCTACGGCTGCGATCACACGCTTTAAATCCTGATAGTGGTCATCCGGAGACATGTGGTTCTTTAAGCCGTTCATCGTGTATGTCATATTATAATTGCAGACATCTACCATAATATAGAGGTCATCACCGCGGACAGACTCTGTCAGCTCTCCCTTTGCCTCACCAGAGCCGAAACGCGGAGTCTTTGCGCCGATAATATAGGAATCTTTCTGGTATCCAGCAAAAGCGATCGTGGTCTTATGCTCGCTCTCTCTTTCTTTTCTCCACTCGACCAGCCAGGCATCTACCTTTTTACCCAGATCCTCACAGCTTTTCAGCGGAATCAGACCTAAAGGTCCAACCGGTATTGTCTCAATCTGCTTTTCTTCGTACAGCATTCCTGTTCCTCCCTGATAATTTTCATTTTTTGATATTTTCCGCCGCATCCGGATCCTGCGTTTCCGGATTTCCCCTTCATTTTTGCGGCATCTGGATCACTTCCGCCCGCTTTCTCTGCAGAATCCAACCGGGCATTCGCGATACATCTCATTTATAGCACCAACCATCCATACCGTCAACCGGATTTCCGACCCGTTCTGACAGGATTTCCCATTTTCCGATTAATTTTATCCGGCATCTGGATCCGGCACCTCACAATGCTGTTTTCTCACAGCGCCAGCTCCGCTTTTCCTGAAGCTTTATCAGCCTCTCCGCACAAATCCTCTTCTCACCAGGCGGAGATCGTCACCGATCAGCGGTATGATCTTATACTTGCTCATGATCCTCGAAGTCACGCGCTCCGTGAATGCATCCTGGAGTTCCCCCAGTGTCAGGTTTGTGGAGATGATCGTTCCCTTGTTCCGGTTCAGGCGCTCATTCACACAGTAGAACATCTGCGACGCCGTAAAGGTATTGATCAGCTCCGTTCCCAGATCATCGATGATCAGAAGGTCACAGTCCAGGATATAAGCGGCCCGGTCCTTCGCCTCATCGTCATCATTTCCATTAAACCGGCTGCCCGCCAGAATATCGAACATATCCGTCGCTGTCAGATAGACAACGGAATAGTACCTGCGGATCAGTTCTCTCGCGATGCAGTTGCTCAAAAACGTCTTACCACAGCCGGTATTTCCGGTAAACAGGATACTTTCCTTTTCATTTTTGAAGTTTTCCACATACTCTTTGCATTCCCTGATCATCATGGACATATAGTCGTAGACGGTCATTCCCGTCTTCTCATCCACATGGGTCCTGTCATAGTATTCCATGGACAGGGTATCAAAATTCTCGCGCTCCAGGACTTCGCGGATATTGGACTGATCGTAAAGGATCTCAATTTCCATATGCCGGAAACAGTGGCATTTCTTTCCATCTGCATAGCCCGTATCCTTACAATCCGGGCAGACATACTGGAGTTCCAGATAATCTGCCGGATATCCGTTCTGTTTTAAATAGAGCGCTTTCTGCTCCTTTAAGAATTCCGCGTCCTTTTTCAGCTGGTCCGCTGCCGCCCGGTCACCGGCAAGGAGCTTTCTCGCCGCCTGGGCCATCGTCGCCGCAAGCTCGTCGGACAGCGCCTCTACCTGCGGAATCTTTTCAAAAACTTCAGCAACCCGCTGATCCTGGTCCCGCTTATCCTGAAACTGTCTCTGGTTGTAGACCCGCATGATCGCATCATACTGGGAATTACTGAGTGCCATCCGCACTTCCTCCTTCTTTTCCGGGTCGATCCCGTCCCCGGGATTTTTCCTTCCTGCCTGTCTTTTCCATGTGCCGCGCAGCAAGTGCGCTCATCTGCCGGAAAGTTACTTTCTGCTTTTTATATCCGCCCAGACATAATCATCATAATTATAGGACCGCTGCTCAAAATTATTGAAGCGGTTTGAGGACGTGTTCCGGTTCTGCTTCGGTGCTGCCGTGGATTTCTTCGCCTGCTTTTCCTGACGGCGTTTATCCAGGGCTGCGACGTCCTGTAAGGTCCTCACGCCGTTTTCTTTCCAGCCCGTGAGGATTTTATCCGCATACGGGAAACTCGCCGATCCTGTGGCCGTGAGCGTCCTGTTGCATGCCTCCGTGACGATCGCGGAATCGAAGCCAAATTCCTTAAACCAGCGGCGCATAAATTCCTGCTCCGCAGTTCCGGGAATCCTTCCCATGATGCCGAATGCTTTCTTAACCGCAGACATATCTTTTGAGTATCTTATAGAGTATTCTCGCGCCTCATCCTTAGTATGAATTCCTTCCTCATACCATTTTAAAGCTACTTTCTCTATGTAGCGAATGCTCGTGTGGCCGCCTTCAGCACAGTATTCCGCGAGATATTCGAGAAGCTCGCATGACATGTGCAGTACATCGTAAAAGTAGGCAAATTTCTCACATTCGATCGCGCTGAATGTCTTTCCGAGATACTGCTGAACCGCGTAGAGAAGCGCGGAGAATTCCTCATCGGAGGAAAGGCGTTTCATACGGTCGTAACTGTTTCCTGCATCCGGGATCGCAGGTTTTTCCATGGACGGCACATCCTGGGATGCCCCTTCGTCCATCGGAACCTCCGCCCCTGATTTCTGTCCGTTCATTTCTCCCCGTCCGGGCGCAGATCCCGCATTCTGACGGTTTTCTGCGAACCTCGCGCCTGAATTTTCTGTCTCTTCCGCCATCTCCCGCGTCACCGCAGTCTCCTGCTCTTCCACGGATTCTCTTTCCGGTGCAAGGACACCGGTCCGCTCCCAGTATGCCAGAGCGCGGCGGACATCCGCCTCTGTGTGGTTCAGCGCATCCGCGATATCCGGGATCTCTATGTTCTCACCTTCATGGCGCAGAAGATACAGATACACTTTTACATATTCTCCGCTGGCTGTCCCCATATATTCGTCGATAAAAGTATTGGAAACGGCGGTCACCGCCGCATTGATGTTGTTTTTATAGCCCAAGCTCATTCTTTTCACCCTTTATATTCACGTTACAGTACGCGGGCACTTCAGTGCCCGCGCACTGTAACAGGATTTTGCCGATGCTTCGCATTCCAAATCGGCAAAATCCGCGACCACAACGGTATCATACGGAATTTTCAGTTCAGAAAATTCCTACCCGTGCAAAGTAACATATTCACGTCCTATCTGCAAATATCATACCATACGCCCTAAAAAAATGAAATAGCCGGAATTATCCACTACTCTAATTGTGGATAATGTGGATAACGGGGATAAACGCATTACATAACTGTCAAAAAAGCTCTTAAAATCCCCATAATTCCTTATTTTTCCCGGCTTTCCGGCATTTCCCGATTTTCAGTTATGTAAATCAAAAAATCCACAGGGTCTTCAACAGATTTCTGTTGAAAACTCTGTGGATAATGTGGATAACTTACTGTCCAAGGAGCTTTTCGCCCACTTTTACAATATCTCCGGCCCCCATAGTTATCAACAGGTCGCCGTTGACACAATTTTCAAGAAGGAATGTCTCGATCGCGTCGAAACTCGGGAAATAGTGGGTATCCGTCCCCAGCGCGGCAATCTTTTCCGCCAATGTCCCAGAGCTGATTCCCAGATTGTCCGTCTCCCGGGCTGCATAGATGTCCGCGAGAACCACATGGTCCGCTGCGGATAAGGACTTCGCGAAGTCATCCATCAGCGCCTTGGTTCTCGTATATGTATGCGGCTGGAAGACGCACCAGATCTCACGGTGCGGGTAATTTTTCGCCGCTGCCAGAGTCGCCGCGATCTCCTGCGGATGATGCGCGTAGTCATCAATGACGGTCACGCCGCCGATCATGCCTTTTTTCTCAAATCTGCGGTGTGTACCCGTAAATCTTAAGAGTCCGTTCCTGATCCCATCGCCGCGGATTCCCAGCTCGTGAGCCGCTGCGATGGCCGCCAGGGAATTGTATACATTGTGGATCCCCGGTACACCGAGAGTAATCGTGTCAATGGCTTTTCCGTCCTCTAAAAGAGTATAGGTTGCGCAGGCATTCTCGTTGAATGTCACGTCTGCGGCGCTGTAATGGCTCTTTTCCGGGTCGCTTCCGACGGTGATCACCTTGATCGGAAGTCCGTCGCAGATCTCTCTGTAGTCACGGATATCGCTGTTGATGATGAGGATTCCGTTTTCCGGGAGAAGTTCCGCAAATCTGCGGAATGAATGGCGGATATCTTCGATATCTTTAAAGAAATCGAGATGGTCTGCTTCTATATTTAATATGATCTCCATATTCGGGAAAAAGGACAGGAAGCTGTTTGTATACTCGCAGGCCTCTGTCACGAAAAGTTCCGGTCCGCCGACACGGATATTTCCGCCGATGGAGTCCAGCATTCCGCCGACGGAGATCGTCGGGTTCTTCTTTTCATCCATCAGGATCTCAGTCAGCATGGAAGTTGTCGTCGTCTTTCCGTGGGTTCCGGACACAGCGATGGATTTCTCATAGTTTTTCATGAGCTGTCCGAGAAGCTCCGCTCTGGAGAGGATCGGGAGATTCTTTGCCGCTGCCGCCGCGTACTCCGGGTTATCCGGGTGAACCGCCGCTGTGTATACAACAGCGTCGATATCGTCAGTAATGTTCTCCGCCCGCTGCCCGTAGACGATCTTTGCGCCGTGGGCGGTGAGCTTGTCGGTGAGCTCGGACTCATGGGCATCAGAGCCGCTTACTGTGAATCCTCTCTCCAGCAGGATCTCAGCCAGTCCGCTCATGCTGATTCCGCCAATGCCAATAAAGTGAATATGTTCTGGTTTATTAAAATCGATTTGATACATCGCAGTCTCCTTTCGGATATTTGATCTCTATTTTAGATATTTTTATACTGTGTACATTTAAGCACATAAAAAATATGTGCTTAAATATGCACGGTCTTTTACACATGATATCACAAAAGCAAAAGAAAATCTATCCTCGTGGAAAAATTAACATGCGGCGAAATTTACGCAAATCTTTTCTTTTCCATGCAGCACTTTCTATAAAAGAATGTGCCTTGGCACATTCTCGCGCCTCGCGCGGTCGCTTGCGATAATCTACATCTTCGCGCGAGTGCACATCTTTGGCACGTTAGTGTCTTTTTATGTAACAGGGCATTCCTCGGAATTTCCTGTTACACAAAAATCCCGCATCTACTGAATTTCTCATCCAATAGATACGGGATCACTGATTTTACGCTGCAGCTTTTCCAAAAATCACATGCTGATACCGGATCAGAACGGATAACAGGATCTGTCCAAGAATACCGATAGCCAGAATCTCTCCGATTCCGACTGTGATCGTGGAAAACCAGATCATGTCCTCAGAACCGTATGCGAAACGGAGCACCCACGGAACAATGATCATGTTCGCGAGGATCGGCGGAACAGATACCAGATAGCGGTTTTTCCGAAGCAGATAGGAACCTACCGCACCGATCAGGGTCGCAATACTTCCAAAAATCACATCGAGAGCCGCCGCGCCGCCAAGGAAGTTGGCCAGCAGGCATCCGATAAAGAGTCCCGGAATTGCCGCCGGGGTAAAGTACGGAAGTACGCAGAGAAGCTCAGAGATCCGAAACTGGATCGGTCCAAAGCTGATCGGCAGGAACACCATCGTCAGCACCACATAGATTGCCGCGATAGCCGCCCCGTATACAAGTGTCAGTACCGGGCTGTTTGTTGCGTTGTTTTTCATATTCAGTTTCTCCTTTAGTTTTGTTTTACGAGTGGAAGGTCACGAACACTCGATTCATTTTCGCGCAGCAATGAGTCAGGCAGACATGCAAGTATGTATATCTGACGAATGCTGCGGAAGGCATATACTGCAAGTATATGACCTTACGCCGGGAATCGGCGAAAAGCCCTTTAGGACCTTGGTTTTTGTGGGCTTTGCAACGGGAATGAGTATAGCATGAAATGTCTGAGAAATCAATCGTCCTTTTTTATATTTCGCTTTTTATATTTCCTTCAAGACCTTTTTCTGCAATTTGGAGGGTGTTGGTCGCACTTCAATTATACATCATTCAGCAGAGGGTGTCTCCTATATTCCCAATTGACATTTCCCTACTAATCTGCTATGCTGAACAATGTTGGTTAGTTGTGGCTAATTAGGAGGGATTTTACTTTGACATATCTATGGATCAATCCGGTATCGGAGAGGATGATCTCGGCGGCGGCACTTGAAAAGCTGCTTAAGAAGCATGACCTGACGCGAGTGGTCTGTCAGGAAAGCTGGGGCGAGATCGTGCTCCGGAAGTACCGGGAGCTTTTGGAACATGCAGATGGAACTTTTGCGGACGCGAGATGTCCGGCAGCGGTATCTCTGGTACATTCCCTGCAGCCTGAAATCCGGATCGCGGATATTGAGCCGATCCTGATCCACTGTGCGAGAGAACTGGCAGAACGTCCGGATCTTGCGAACGGTGAAAAGATCATCACAACGCCATGCCGGATCTTAGCCGACATGGGAAATAAGTTGGAATTAAAAGACACTCATTTTGTACCATGGAACCGCTTTCTCGCATCGATCGGCGAACCGATGGAACCCGCGCCGGACGCAAGCCCGATCCCACCGGGATTCTTTAAGAATCTGCCATTTTCCGTTGTCAGCCGATCCGGCCGTCCGGCTATTGAGTCCTATGTGACCGGAAATGACTGGAAAAGCGCAAAGCTGATCGAGCTTTTGTACTGTGTTCAGGGCTGCCACAGAGGAGATGGAGTGCGATGAATCAAAAATTTAAAAAATATTTCCCGCCGCTGATCGGCATCCTTGCGGTCTTTGCCGTCTGGTATATCGTCTGCCGCGCAGGCATCTTAAGTTCCTATGTGCTCCCGTCCCCGGGGCGGGTCTTCCAGAGCTTCTGCAAAATGCTGCAGAGCGGCGAGCTTTTCCGCGACTTAAGGATCAGCTTCCTGCGTGTCGGAAAAGGCTTTGTGATCGCCTTTATCCTGGCATTTGCCTTCGGCATGCTGCGGGCGATGGTTCCTGCTTCCGCAGGCTATTATGAGTATCTGGTGCAGTTCTTCAGGAACGTGCCGCCGCTCAGCATGATCCCGCTTCTTATTTTATGGTGCGGGATCGGTGAGACTACAAAGACGGTCATTATCGTGCTGGCGTCCTTCTTCCCGATGTACTTAAACATCGTCAAAGGCTTTACCGGCTGCGACCGGAAGCTTCTGGAAGTCGGGACCATGTTCGGCTACACGGATCGCCAGAAATTTTTCCGGATCATGCTTCCCTATGCCATGGCGGATATTCTCGTGGGCATGCGGATCGGACTGGGATACAGCTGGCGGGCCATCATCGGCGCGGAGATGGTCGCGGCGTCCACCGGACTCGGACACATGATCCTGTTCGCCCAGCAGATGTCCCGGACTGACAAAGTCATCGTCGGCATCTTCGCGATCGGCATCGCAGGCTATGTGACAGACCGGCTCTTCGGTCTTCTCATCAGCATCTTTCTGAAAGGAGCCGGTGAAAATGGCTGGAATTAAGTTAAAAAACATTCATAAGACATATCAGGTCGATGGCCGGGCATTTCCTGTCCTGAACGGCATCGATCTTGAAATCCCTGCTGGAAAGATCACCGTGATCCTCGGTCAGAGCGGCTGCGGAAAAACAACACTCCTGCGGCTCACCGGCGGTCTGGAATCCGCCGACGACGGCGAGATCCTCTGGGACGGCGATCACAAAACCGCCTTTGTGTTCCAGGAACCGCGGCTCATGCCATGGTTAAACGTCTGGGACAACATTATTTTCGGGCTGAAAGAGAATCAGGTCGATCGGGCCAAAATTCAGGACATCATCACGACGGTAAATCTTTCCGGCTTCGAGAAAGCATACCCGTCCCAGCTCTCCGGCGGCATGCAGCAGCGCGCGGCGATCGCCAGGGCGCTTGCCTATGAGCCGACTTTCATCCTGATGGACGAGCCGTTCGCCGCTCTCGATTATTTTACGAGAGAGCAGATGCAGAAAGAGCTTCTCCGCGTCCAGCAGAAGGAACATTCCAGCATCATGTTCGTAACCCACAGCATCGATGAGGCGCTGATCCTGGGTGACCAGATCGTTGTGATCGAAAAAGGTCTCGTGAAACATGTCTATCCGGTGAAGGCAGCGGCCGGAGCGCGGAATCTGCTGGATGAGGAGTTTATTGCGCTCAAGAGAGAGATTATAGAGCAGTTGAATTTTCTTAATTAGATATATTTTATATAAAATTCAATTTAACAAAGTCAGGGACACCTCTGCATTGCATAAGCAATGGGCGGGGACTTACTTATATCGGGATGGAGCAAGCCATCTCTGACAAGTTGCGCAACAGCTATTTGATTATGAACAAGCAACAAAAGCAGATTGCGAATATCTCTTGACTTCTTATGGATATCCGCCTGCAACTCAGGCATATCACATACATTTAATTTTCTACTTATTATGAGGAGGACAACACAAAATGAAAAAACTGATCGCATTAGGACTTGCGGCGTGCATGACATTTTCCCTTGCGGGCTGCTCTGGATCCACAAGCAAAGAGACAGAGGCTGCTTCTGCAGCAGAGACAACCGCAGCTGCTTCCACAGAAGCGGAAACTTCCGCTGCAGCATCTGACACAGCGACTTCCATCGACAAACTCACCGTTACTTATGTGACATCCCCGT
Organism: Pilosibacter rotomagensis; assembly: GCF_045062245.2. NCBI lineage: Bacteria > Bacillati > Bacillota > Clostridia > Eubacteriales > Clostridiaceae > Pilosibacter > Pilosibacter rotomagensis. The sequence continues at coordinate 3,424,264 of NZ_CM170323.1, forward strand.
TAAACGTACCGACCATCATCGAAAAAGACCAGGGAATCTTCGAGAAAGAGCTCGGCGTTCCGGTTGAGTATGCAGAGCTTACTTCCGGTGCTGACCAGACACAGGCTCTTGCTTCCGGCGATGTTCAGGTTCTTTACGCAGTAGGCGCAACTTCCGTGATCCTTTCTGCTGCAAACGGCGCTGACATCAAGGTGTTAAACATGTATAGCCGTTCCCCGAAGGCATTCTGCATGTACTCCAAAGATGAGACTCTGACAACTCCGGAGAGCTTAAAGGGCAAGACGATCGCAGGACCGACAGGTACCAACCTTCATGAGCTCCTTGTCTCCTACCTTGCTCAGGCAGACATGACTCTTGACGATGTAAATTATGTAAACATGACCATCCCGGACGCAAAGGCAGGTCTTGACGGCGGCAGCGTTGATGTTGCCCTGATCGCCGGCGCAACTGCTTACAATGCAGAACAGCAGGGCTACCACCTCGTTGCAGACGGTGAAGGCCTGATCAGCGCCCTGATCGCTGTTGCAACAACCCAGAAGTTCTACGATGAGCATCCGGATGTCATCGAGAAATTAAATGCTGCACAGGACGAGATCGCATCCTACATGGCTGACAGCCAGGACGAGACCATGGAGACTGTTGCCGCAGCTCTTGACCTCGACGTGGACGCTGTAAAAGAGATGTACGGCTACTACGATTTCTCCACAGAGATCACCGACGCCGACAAAGAAGGTTTCCAGAAGACTGCTGACTTCATGTATGAGTCCGGCATGATCGAGAACGAGCTGGATGTGAATACGCTGTTTATCCAGTAAGATGTTCTCTGTTTGATGTTCTGTTGGCATCTTATTTTATTTCACACGTTTATCGAAAATAACCGCTCCTGTTTTCTAAGGACAGGGGCGGTTATTTTTGTTTTTTGAAACCCGGAGCAAAATATCCACATTTTCCATCCGTCCCCTGCGGAAACTCTTCCTATTTTCCCATTATTACGGTATACTAAAAAACGTGCATTCACTGTTTTCCAGATTTTCTTCATGATCTCAAGATACACATGGTGCATTCACATACTCCCACATATATTATTTTCTCGAAAGGACACGTACATGACAATTTCCCACCCACTCACAAGACTTCAGAAGTTCCGGCTTCTGTCTCTGATCCCTATTTATTTCATGATCGTCGGCCTGTTTTTGCAGCCTGTCACTGAGATCATCCCCGGTCTCATCACGATCATCAAAGAACCGGATTTCCTAATCACAGACTACTTTCTGATCGGCGGGATCGGGACTTCCTTTATCAACGCCGGTCTGCTGACTCTTCTTTGCATCTGGACGATCTATTTTCTCGGAATGGAGATGGACGGACACACGATCACGTCGAGCTGCCTGATGTTCGGGTTTTCCCTTTTTGGAAAGAACCTTTTAAATATCTGGGCAATTCTTCTCGGCGTATACCTCTATTCCCACTATCACAAAAAACACATGTCCAGCTACATTTACATCGGTTTTTACGGCACCAGCCTGTCCCCGATCATCACGCAGATCATGTATATCTCGGATCTGCCCTATGCAGTCCGGCTCATTGCAAGTCTCGCGGTCGGGCTCATCATCGGTTTCGTGCTGCCGCCGTTATCCACCCATGTCCACTATGCGCATAAGGGCTACTCGCTCTATAACGTCGGATTCTCCTCCGGTATCATCGCCACTGTTATCGTATCCGTGCTGAAATCTTTCGGGATCACCACCGAATCCCGCCTGATCTGGTCTGAGGGCAACAACCAGCTTCTGTTTGCGATCCTCTGCGGTCTCTTTATTGCCATGATCGCAGCCGCGTTCCTCTTTGGCGGAAAGAACGTTGGAGACTCTTACTGGAAGATCTTATCCTGTTCCGGGATCGGCGGAACCGACTATCTCCGTGACAACGGCGGCGCTGCAACCGTCCTCAACATGGCGCTCAACGGGCTGTTCGCAACAATCTTTGTTCTCGGAGTCGGCGGCGAGTTAAACGGACCGACGATCGGCGGGATCTTCACGATCATCGGCTTCTCCGCAACCGGAAAACATATCCGAAACATCGCTCCGATCATGTTCGGCGTTCTCCTCGCAAGTTTTACGAAACACTGGACCATCAATGCCCCGTCACCGATCCTGGCGCTTTTATTCTCGACCACATTGGCACCCATCGCCGGAGAATTCGGTGTGTTTGTCGGACTTCTCGCCGGATTCCTTCACTCCTCCGTCGCCTTAAATGTCGGAATTGTGTATGGAGGCATGAATTTATATAATAATGGATTTGCAGGTGGAATTGTTGCAATTTTCATGGTCCCAGTGATCCACTCGATCATGGATCGACGGGCGCGGGCGAAGGAGGATGTTTCCCTGTAAGAAATTGGGGCAAAAACCTCGGCTGGCATCTGCCATGAAACAACGTAACCATTGTATTGCTTCGAATTTCCTGCCCTCAAGACCATTGCTGTGAACGATACAGACTGTAAATAAGATTTTATATAGAAATGATAATGAATAACAAGCAACCAAAAACGACTCCTGCATTTTCATCAGAAAATGCTTTCAACAACAACCGATCAATCTATCTTCGCCTGCTCGCCTGGATTCCGGCACTCTTTGTCGCCGCCGCGATCTTCTGGTTCTCCTCAAAGCCGGCCGTCGAATCCACGGAAATGAGCGATTCCGTGAGCCGACTGATCCTGCTGATCGGGGCGAAACTCGGTTTCTTCCGCGGGAATCCGGCACAGTATGCCGAACTCATCGAACTCATGAGTTTCCCCGTCCGGAAAACCGCCCACATAACGGAATATCTTGTATTTTACTGCACCGTCCGTTTCGGACTTCATTTTACATACCAGCCATTAAATATGAAACGCCGTCTTCTCACCGCTCTCGCCATCGTCTTCCTCTACGCCTGCACCGACGAATTCCATCAGCTCTTCGTCCCGGGCCGCGCAGGACGGTTTACGGACGTGCTGATCGACTGCTTTGGGTGCGCAGTCGTAACGCTTATTTGTACAATAAAAAAGTCTTCTTCCCAGCGATGACCATTTTGCTGACATCAGCAAAATGGTCATCTGTTTTTATTTCATTATTTTCTTATCGCATCAAAATGGGAGTCCCACATTTCAGAGACTCCCGCACCAAACAATCTTATTTTATTTTCATTCGCTTCTCTACATCTGCAAGCAACGGCATCGATGGAATTCCACCGAAATTTTCTACACATAGTGATGCCGCTGCATTTGCAAATCCGGCATATTCTACCGCCATATCTAATGTAATTTTTTCGATGGATTCATTTGACTGACTGAGTTTATAAAGAAATGTTCCCCAAAATGCATCTCCAGCTCCGGTCGTATCTACCACATTACTTTCAAATCCGGGAACTCTCTTTCCGCCTTCTGCATTTGCTATATATGCGCCATCTTTTCCAAGGGTAACTGCTACAAGTTTTACTCCCTTCCCCATCAGCACTTTTGCAGCCTGTTCCGGTTCCTTCTCATCTGTTAGAAGTTCTGTTTCCTCATCTGAAATTTTCATTATATCCACAAATGGAATCAAACTTTTCATCTCGCGTTTTGCTGTTTCCACATTCTCCCACAACGTTGCTCTGTAGTTCGGATCATAAGAGATGACTGCGCCTGCTGACTTGGCTGCCTTTATTGCTGCAAACGTAGTGCTGCGTGCCGGTTCCGACGTCAAAGACAGAGAACCAACATGGAATATCTTCGTGTTCCCAAGAATTTCCATATCCAGTTCTTTCTCTGTGATCTGCGTATCTGCCCCTGGCTTTCTCGCAAATGAGAAGGTACGTTCTCCTTCCGGTGACAGATCCACGAACGCGAGCGTTGTAAAATATCTTTCATCCAGAATAAAGCCTCTCGTATCGATCTGTTCCTTCTCTAAAATCTCCTTTAAAAACCGTCCATGCATATCCGTTCCGGCTTTTCCCAGAAATGCGGTTTTTGCCCCAAAACGAGCCGCTGATGTCAACGCATTCGCCGGCGCTCCACCTGGATTCTGTGCAAATAGTTTTTGTCCGTTTCTGCCGATTCCCTGATACGTAAAATCAATCAGGATTTCACCCAGTGCTGTTATATCGTACATGCCTTCTCCTCCATAAATTTTACTCTCTCCAGAGCTGTCCCGGACAAGTAGTCATTTCCTCCGAGAATAAGCCTCTCAATTACCGGATGTCTCTGGACAGAAAGTTCCGGTAAATCATGAAATTTATAAATCTCAATTACCGTCTCACCGGCAGCAACCATACAGCAGAGAATCGTATGTCCGTCCACATGATTTACAACCGGATCAAAGCACGCGGTGAATCCCAGATTCTCATAAAATTGAATTGCAGCAGACAGGTCTGAAACCTGTAGTCCCACATGTTCAAGACCACAGATCGGCGTCCTGTTCGGCGGAATCTTTTTGTGCAGCTTCTGGCTGACCTCTATCGTAAATCCATATCCCGATATAATGTTGAAATAATTCATTCCTGTTCCATATACTTTTCCACTATACCGCGGTCCTCCGTTTTCTCCGAGCTGCAGATTTAATCCCCGGCTTTCGCAATATGCAATCGCCGCCTCGATATCATGTGTCTCCAACGCAATATGTCGGAATCCCAGACACATATCATCCGGCCCGTATTTGTCTGCAAGATGTTCTTTGTCTTCTCTTAAAACCAACCGGAAATTTCCATTACGCAGACAAATCATCCCTTTATGTTCTTCTTCCACAAAAAACAAATTTTCACAAAGCCATCTTTTCGCACCGGGCACATCTTCTACCAGAAGCTGCACTCCCCAAATGTACCTGTCGCCCATCCACTTTCACCTCTATATTCTCTGTCAGCCTGCCTTCTCTGTTGTTTTTCTGTTTCAGCCGTCATAGCGGATACTTCCGTCTTCATTTCTGCGGAAATGGCACATAAAGTGATCCCACGTAAGCTGCGCCATTTCTGCTGTGTATGTATGCGGGCAGCTTCGAATGACTGTAAAGCACACCATCGGAGCATGATTTTGATCATACATTACCAATGTATGATATTTTCCATTATCGTACCAATTCTCAAACCCCGGTTCTACTCCGTTGCTGTGGCAGTAATTTTCAAGTGTTGCTCTCGCAATTGTACCCGGATCCAGCGATACGGAAGCGATGTCATATTCTCCAAGCATAAACCATACCGGTCTCTGTGCGCAGCCTTCCAATGGCCGTACCTGTGGATCCCACCCGTCCATTGCCCCGGTTGGAGCAAAAGCTGCAAACCGTTCCGGGATCCTCCGCGCCAGTTCCTGCGTCATATGTGAACCGTTAGAATGTCCTGTCACATAGATCCTGGATGGATCAATCGAATATGTCTTTTCCATGTAATCCAGCATTTTCTCAAAATAAGGCACCTCATCATGAAGCGGAACTCCCATTGATTCCAACGCCCAGTGCGGAACCGGAAATTTTGCCAGTCCGTCATTATAAGGATATGCTGACGCAAAGCATACAAAGAAACCTCTCTCTTCTGCAAGGCGATACCAGTCACTGGTACGTTCAAAATATTCTGCATTGCAGGACATGCCATGAATCGCCACAACGAGAGGATACTTTTTTCCATCTCCAGATCGATATCCGGACGGAACATAGATATCCCAATATCTTGGCAGACCTTCTACAATTTGTTCTACTCGTACAACCCCAATCTCCTCCTGCGTTCTCATAGGCCTTAAACAGTTATTTCCAAAACTGCCCCAGCGTGAAAACCGCAGGACGAATTTTATCATTTCTTCATTAAGTGTTTCCCGTGATACCTCACTCACACTCTCGGAATTTCCAAGCCATGCCTGTGCAACAGGCTGTGCATTAACATAATACTGTCCGCGCTCCGGCTGCTCCAGATAAACTTCTCCATATGCATTTGCCAGACCTTCTTCTTTAGCCCGAAGAATCGTCTTCATATATTCGAATGTTTCCTTTGCTTTTCCACTTCGGTCAATCAGGAATCCGGGAATCGCAATATCTGTTTTCTTTAATGTCAAATCTCCATCCGATGGAATTTTTCCGAGTATCTCCAGCAATTCAGGATCTACCGCACAGTTTCCATCAGCCGCAAAAGCTGCAAACGTCGCACTGTACGTCAGTGCAAATGCCGCGGCAATTTCCGCACCGGCACCGAATCCCATAACATACATATAGGATTCACAGATATCGACTGTCAGCCGCTGCACAAACTCTAATGTGATGATCTCCCACGCATAATCAAATTCTTTATCAATCTGTTCTCTGTCCCATTGGCTGCTTTCAAATACTACCAAAGCTGTATGATATTTTTCCGCCAGTGCGATCCAGTTTTCAGAATGAATAAATGCTTCCGCGTTCGTCCCATTTTCCGGGAATACAAAAATCCCTGCTCCCTTTGAGATCATTCCATCCGGCACATAGATTGCATATTTCCGCTCCTGGCCATTTATCACGATCGTTTTTTCTGTAATTCCAAGATTACACTGATAATACGGGCTGCTATGATTTAATTTATCTTCCGGGATCGGCGGAAACAATTCTCTGTGTCTGTTCCGTTTCGGCGGGTGATATTCTGTTCCTCTTGGTGCCCGTGGCATTAAGATCGATCGGTTATTTTCCGGGCTAAAATGAAAGCTCTTATATTTTCCCATAATCTTTACCTCTTCCTGCATTGCAGCAGTCATTATCCATGATATTGAATACTTCCGTCAGCCTCTCTTGTAAAATGGCATAAGAATGTATCCCAAGTAAGCTGTGCCATCTCTCCGGTATAGGTATGCGGGCAGCCTTTCATGATCGTATATCGGATCATAGGAACATGATCCTTATCATACATCACCAACGTATGATAAATTCCATTATCATACCAGTTTTCAAATTGCGGCGTCATATGGTTTGCACGGCAGTATGCTTTCAAAGTCTCTCGGGCAATACTTCCTTCCTCCACTGACGGAGAAGCCATATCATACTCGCCCATCATAAACGCAATTGGGCATTTCATATGATCATCGATCGGTTCGATTGCGTCCGCCGACTTGCCGCCCAGTGCACCCGTCGGCCCAAATGCCGCAAATCGTTCCGGCATTGTCCTTGAAAGCCTCTGTGTCATCCGTCCGCCATTAGAATGTCCGACCGCATAAATCCGTTTCTTATCGATCGGATACTTTTCTTCCATATCATCCAGCATTACCTTGAAATATTCGGATTCGTCCACACCTTCCTGATCGATCGGCCAAACACACCAGCCTGGAAGTGGAAATCTGCTTCTCCCTACATTTCTCGGATACGCGGCTGGATAAACTACAAAAAATCCACGTTCCTCGGCAAGCCGGTGCCAGTCACTTGTCTGTTCAAAATATTCCGGGCTGCAGGAAAATCCATGAATTGCTACAACAAGCGGATATTCCTTTTTGTCATCCGGCCTATAGCAGGAAGGTACATAGATATCCCAGTACCTTGGCAGTCCTGCGATTTCTTTCTCTACTCTTATTACTCCGATTTCCTCCCAGCTTCTCTTCGGCCGCAGATGGTTATTTCCAGATCCGCCCCACAGGGAAAAACGAAGGACAAACCGAATCATTGCTTCATTTATTTCATTCTGGTCAAATTTCTTTGTACTATTTTCATCCGCAAGCCATACCTGCGAAATCGGCTGCTCGTTTACATAATAAGCTCCGCGTCTCGGCTGCTCCAGATATACGCTTCCATACTGATTGATCAGATTTTCTTCTTTCACGCGGTTGATCTCTTTTATATACTCGAATACAGCTTCAGCATTTCCCTTCTTATCAATGAGAAATCCCGGCATTGCAATTTCTGTTTTCTTCCATGTATCAATTCCATCGGACGGTAATTTTCTCAACACATTAAGAAGTTCTGGATCCACGCTGCAGTCTCCGCATACCGCAAATGCCGGAAATGTCGCACTATATGTAAGCGCAAACGCGGCAGCTATGCCAGCGGCGTCCCCCAAACCGATCGGATAGAAAAATGACTCACAGATATCGACCGTTGGTCTCTTACTGAATTCGTGATAAACAGTCGTCCATGCATAGTCAAATTCTCTTTCAATCTGTTCTTTTTCCCACTTCGGGCTCTCCAGGATCAGCAGCGAGACAAGATATTTATCTGCTAGTTGTTTCCAGTTTCCTGTCTTTATAAATTCTTCTGCTGTGACACCACTTTCCGCAAAAATCACTGCGCAGGCACCTTTTGACCAAAGATTCTGCGGTGCATAAAGTCCATACGGCCGTTTTGCGCCTTCCAGTTCTATCTCCTTCTTGAAAAATCCGGAATTCAACAGGCTATATGGAGCTCTTCCCTTCAGTACTTCCTCCGGAATCGGTTCAAACGGGTTTACAAGCCTGCTGCTGTCCACATGATACTCTGTTCCTTTTGGAATTCTGGGCATCAGCATCGAACGGTTATTAAGCGGACTGAAATGAAAGCTCTGATATTTTTCCATGATGACCTCCCTGTTTATCCAACTCACAACTTTTAAAGAGAATTGATCTCACGTACTCTGCAGCAGGATACAAAATGTCCCGGTTTGATCTCCTCAAGTTTCTGTGGCTTTCTGCAGTTTTCTGTCGCATAAACGCAGCGATCTGCAAACCGGCAGCCCGGCGGCGGATCGATCGGTGATGTGATCTCTCCCTTTAATACGATTCTTTCCTTTGGATGCAGAATATCTGTTGTCGGAATTGCGGACAAAAGAGCTTTTGTATACGGGTGAAGCGGCTCCGCAAACAATTCTTTCGTCGGACTTGTCTCTACCAGCTGCCCCAGATACATAACAGAAATATTATGTGAAATATGGCGTACTACAGACATATTATGCGTAATAAACATATACGCAAGTCCATGTTCTTCCTGCAGATCCATCAAAAGATTCAAAATTTGTGCCTGAATGGAAACATCCAGTGCAGATACCGGCTCATCACATACGATGAACTTTGGATCCAGAGCCAGCGCTCTCGCAATTCCTACTCTCTGTCTTCTTCCGCCATCCAGTTCGTGTGGGTAGCTCATCTTGATTCGTCTCGCAATACCCACCATATCCATCAGACGTTCTGTCTCTGCATCTACATTCTGCTTGTCGCATTTTCCACTAATTAAGAGCGGTTCCTTAATCGTATCCTCGACTGTCATTCGAGGATTCAGGGATGAATACGGATCCTGGAAAATGATCTGAACATCACTTCTCAATTTTTTCAGTTCCTGCGGTGTCGGATTTGTAATATCTTTTCCATTAAAATGAACAGATCCCCCCGTACTCTTCTGAAGATGGATGATCGTTCTTCCAAGCGTTGACTTTCCACAGCCGGATTCTCCTACAACACCCATTGTCTCTCCGGCATCAATATTCATCGTTACGTCATCTACCGCATGAACAGCACCTTTGGGACCATAGAAATATTTTTTTAAGTTTTTTACCTCTACAAGTGCCATACTAATCCTCCTTTTCTGCTGCTTCACAATATGGGCAGCTGCAGAAATGCCCCGGTCTTACTTCTGTCAACGGGAATTTTATCGTTCTGCATTTATCCGTCGCATGCGGACATCTCGGATTAAAACAGCATCCTGTCGGAAGATCTGTCGGATCCGGTGGGAGTCCTTCAATATTGGCAAGTCTCCGCGTATCTACAGAAAGATCCGGAATTGCTCCGAAAAGGCCGATGGTGTATGGATGCTGCGGGTGAAGGAATATCTCCTCTTTTGAACCATATTCCAAAACTTCACCGGCATAGATCACTGCCACATTGTCGCACATTCTTCCAACAACACCGAGATCATGGGTGATCAGGATCATGGCTGTATTGTATTTCTTCTTCAGGTCATCCATCATATCGAGAACCTGAGCCTGAATCGTTACATCCAACGCGGTCGTCGGTTCATCAGCCAGAAGAAGATGTGGATTGCAGGCCAGTGCCATTGCGATAACAACTCGCTGCTTCATTCCACCTGAAAACTGATGCGGGTATTCTCCATAACGTTCTCTCGGAATACCAACCATAGCAAGCATATCTTCGGCCATCTCTCTTGCGGTTTTATCTTCTCTTGTCTGATGTTTTCGAATTACTTCCGCAATCTGCTCTCCAACCTTCATGATTGGGTTTAACGCTGTCATCGGATCCTGAAATACCATCGTGACCTGTCCGCCGCGGACCTTTCTCATTGCTGCCTCGCTGAGAGATAAAAGATCCACACCATCCAGAATGACCTTTCCACTCTTGACCTTCGCCTGAGCGTCCGGAAGAACACGAAGAATCGTTTTCGCAATGGTTGTCTTTCCTGCGCCGGTCTCGCCTACAAGTCCTAAAGTTTTTCCTCTTTCCAATTCAAAGGAAACATTGTTGACCGCATGTACAACTTTTCCACCTGTACGATACTCAACAACGAGATCCTCCACCTTTAAAAATTTTTCGCTCATAACATGTCCCCCTCTTTAGTCCTTTAACTTCGGATCAAGTGCATCGCGCAGTCCATCACCAAACATGTTCAGGCAGAGAACTGAAATTGCGATAAATAATCCAGGGAAAATCAGCATGTACGGATAATCACGAAGGAATCCTCTTGCGCCTGCCAGCATTGCTCCCCATTCAGGAGTCGGCGGCTGTACGCCAAGACCTATGTAACTCAAAGCCGCCAGTTCCAAAATCGCTTTTGCAACGCCCATTGTCGCAGCGACAATCAACGGAGACCAGCTGTTGGGAATAACATACTTCATAATTCTTCTTGCAGTACTACATCCGATTGCTTCTGCAGCTTCCAGATACTGGTTTTCACGTGTCTGCATAACCGTTCCTCTTAAGAGGCGGACATTGCCAGGAATCGTTCCGACTGCAATCGCAATAATTGTTTTATCAATTCCAACACCGAGAGCCGCGGAAATAATGATCGTTAAAAGCATCGAAGGAATTGCCTGAATAACATCCAGAAGTCTCATAATGACCGTATCGGCTGCACCACCGAAATATCCTGCGATTGCTCCAACGACTGTACCGATAGCAGTTGAAAATAATACTGCCGCAATACTGATACTTAAGGAATATCTTCCGCCGTAAAAGACTCTGGTAAAAATATCTCTTCCGAGATCATCTGTGCCAAACAGGTGCGCAGATGACGGTCCCTGCTTGATTGCCATGACGTCCATCTTATCATACTGATACGGAGAAACGATCGGGACAATGATAATCGCCAGAACCAGGATCACAAATAATGTCAGACCAAACATTGCGTTTTTGTTTCTGGACATCCGTTTTGCGAGGACCAGAAACGCATTTTCTTTTTTATATGTATTGTCCTTCGCCATCATTTTCCCTCCTTGCTCGGTTTCTTCTTTTTGCCCTGATTCTCGTAACGCGCCTTGATTCGCGGATCATTAAACGCGTAACAGAGGTCAACTAACAGCATAATTACCGCAAATACTACTGCAAGCATGACAACGCAGCCACGAACGATCGGATAGTCACGCTGATTGATCGCCGTAATCATATACTGGCCGATTCCCGGAAATGAGAATACGTTTTCGATAACAATGGAACCGCCGAAAATAACCGCAAGGTTTGTTCCTGCCAGTGTAATGATCGGGTTCAATGCATTCGGAAGTGCATGTTTTAAGATAACTTCTCGCTGGGTCAGTCCCTTTGAACGCGCTGTGACAACATAATCCGCACGGATGACCTCAAGCATACTTGATCTCGCCTGTCGTGCCTGAGTGGCAAGACCACCGAAACAAAGTGAAACTGTCGGAAGTACATAATACTCCCAACCGCCGATTCCGCTTGCCGGGAACCAGCCAAGTTTTAATGAAAATAAGAGTACAAACAGCATTGCAAGCCAGAATGTCGGAATCGAAACGCCGAGAAGCGCAATGATCATGCTGATTCTGTCTCCCCAGCCATTCTGGTGAACCGCTGCCGTTACGCCAAGCGGGATTCCGATACCAAACGCTAATACCATTGAGGCAATTCCCAGAATCAGTGTTCTTGGAAGTCTCTGCATAATTTCTCCCGCAACCGGAGCACCTGTCAGATAAGATTCACCCAGATCAAAATGAAGAAATACGTCTGATAAGAACTCTCCAAGCTGCACAATAAATGGTCTGTTTAAACCAAGCTGTTCTCTCATCTCCGCAAGTTCATATTCCGACGCTGTACTCCCCAGCATGATCTGCGCCGGATCACCGGGAACCAGGTACAGAATACCGAAGATCAATGTCGCAACGAGCAGTACTACAGGTATCATCTGCAGAATTCGTTTGCCAATAAATCTGATCATTCTTCTTCCTCCCAAATACCTCTGTTTTTAGGAATCGGCGTGCCGAATCCAACTATATGGTTCCTGCACGCCGATGATTGTTGTCATGTAACTATAAAAACTGCATTGCAATTTTCATTCATTTTTATTCCATAAGCTTAGTTCCAAACGTAAGTAGATGCGCCCGGAAGGAAGTTGGAACGGATGCTGTATTTTGCACTTGTAATCTTATTCTTGTTTGTAATATAGTAGTTGTCTTTATGGAAGAGACCATAATGATAAGCTTCTTCAACCATGTACTGCTTTGCAGCATCAATGTCCGCATCGTCCTGAGAAACAGCCGCTGTCATCAGGAGATTGTCCAGTTTGTCATCTCTTACCATTGCCATGTTATGCTCTGCGTAACGTGTGCTGTTTAACTGGTTCCAGATACGGGTAATATAACCGGTTGCCCCGTTATAGGAAATATTAAGATCGAACTTAGCCGGGTCTGTCTGGTATGTATTCCAGAGAGCCTGTTCAAAGGATGTAACCTCACTGTCAATTCCAACTTCTTTTAAGTATGCCTGAATGATCTGTGCAGTCTTTACACGAACCTCATCTGTATCGCAAAGAATTGTAAGTTTCAGACTTCCATCAGCAACTCCGGCTTCCTTTAAGAGTTCTTTTGCTTTTTCCGGATTATAGTTATAATAATCCTCTGTTTTCCATTTTTCCTGGAATCCAATGTTTAAATCACTGCCATAGCAGTAAACCGGCTCACCATGGCCTTCCATAACCACATTGATCAGTCCCTGCTGGTCAATCGCGTAAAGAACAGCCTGCGCAATTTTAAGATCGTTTAACGGACTTTCTGTAGAACGGTTGATCCACATCTGCTGAATATAGTTATCGCGGGCTTCTTCTACATTAAAGTTCGCAGCACTCTCTCCGCCCTCCATAAAGCGGCTTGCATTTGAATAGTTCAGAGAGGTCGCAACATCATAAATACCGGTCTCAAGTCCGATTGCGATCTGAGAGGACTCTGTAACGAAATAATATTCGATCTTATCGACATTCTGCTCCTGACACTCAGCACGAAGATCTTCCTTCTGCCAATAGTCTTCATTCTTTACAAGAGTGAGGGAAGAACCTGTTACCCAGGACTCAACCTTGTATGGACCGGTTGCAACCGGCATGGTTCTCATGCAGTCTCCGCTGTCCTTGTATGCTTTCTCTGAAACGATCATAACCTGAGTCAGCATATTCTCAACTTCTCCTGCTGCCTCACTATTGCACACAAGTTTTACTGTATAATCGCCGGTCTTTTCAATTGATACAAGGGAACCGGTCAATGCTGTATGCTGGTTTCCCTTACCATTTTCAAGACACTCGTTAAAGCTGAATACTACATCGTCTGCGGTAATATTGTTTCCCGCTGTATCTTTAATATAATCGTAAAGTTCGATATCCCATACCACGTTTGTCGGAGTAGATTCCGCTTCGTTCTTTGCCCAGTTTTTCGCAAGTATTCCGTAGTACTCACCATCACCACCCATATAGATCAGGTTCTCATATGTATACGCCAGAACTGTCCAACGTCCGCTGGAAGATCCCTCATCGAATGTTCCAAGGGAACCCGGGTCTGAAGTATATGCAATTTTAACAACCTTCTCCTGATCACCTGCCGGTGCTGCTGTCTCAGTTCCAGCTGCTGCCGTTGTTGCCGCCGCCGTTGTTTCCGTTGAACTGCCTCCGCCGCATGCTGTCAACGAAAGCATCATTGCCGCTGCCATAGCGCCTGCAAAAATTCGTTTCGCACTCTTCTTCATATCGTCCTCTCCTTTTTTGTTATATAGTCCCCGATGGACCATTACTCGTTCTGTCAAACGTTTGCGTAAACGTTTAACTTGTTCTGTGGCTTCATTATACCCCCGCCATATATGTATTGTCAATTATTACTAATTTACAAATACTTTTTCGCTTTTTTGTGTACTTTTTACATATTCTTCAGTTTTGCGTTATGGTTAATTTGTCTTGTTTTATTTAATTGACATCAATATTTTTGGGTGATATACTTATGTTAAACGTTTTACAGTGTTGTGAAGGGGGAATAAATGCATATGTCAAAAGTTAGTATTCGTGATGTCGCTGCCCTTGCCGGCGTATCTACTGCCACCGTCAGCCATGTCATCAATAATACCCGTTATGTAAAAGAAGAAACGAAACGGCTCGTTCTAAAAAGTATCGAAGAACTTCACTACAGTCCTGATGCGACTGCACGAAGTTTTAAGACGGGAAAGAGAAATTTAATTGCATTTATTGTACCTGATATTTCAAATCCCTTCTTTGCGACAATGATCGAGGAAGTTGAAAACGTTATCTCCAAAGAAGGCTTCAAGCTGCTCGTTATTAATACAAAGGAAACGAAAGAGCGCGAGATCGACAACCTGAGAATTTTATCCAGCGGTATTGTCGATGGTTTTGTTCTGGCCTCTACGGTTGAAAACTACTCTGATATTTCAGGAATCGTTCCTCCCAGTATTCCTGTTGTCTTAGTTGACCGCTCCCCTTTAGGCGCTCCCTATGATTCCGTGATCTCCGCAAACTATCAGGCCATGTCCGATGGAGTGGAATACCTTATAAAGAAAGGACATTCTAAAATCGGATTCATCACCGGGATTCCCCGCATTTCCACAACAAAAGAACGTCTTGATGCCTATCGCGATACGATGGAAAAACATGGAATCTTTTCTGAAGCCCTGATCCGTACTGGAACGTCTATGACTTCTCTGGTAGTTGAGAATCTCGATGCGCTTCTGGCGCTTGGCTGTACTGCTCTGGTTATTTCCAATAATATTATGGCGATTGAGACTATGATGATCTTAAATCAGCGTGGAATCCGCCCCCACCATGATATTGATCTGATCGGTTACAAAGACAGTGAACAGGCACAGTATGGTCTTCAGCATATGAGCCTGATCAAGCAGCCAGTTGCCGAAATGGGGCGCGCAACAGGAAAGCAGCTTCTGGAACGCCTTTCCCATCCTGATATGCCGATTCAAAGAATCATACTCCCAGCAGAATTTCTTCCGGTCGATTGAGTCCTCCCATTTTTATATCATTTTCTCATACATAGGAAGTTCTATTTGAACTTCCACGCAAACAAAAAAGCTTTTTCAGCATCAGTTTTATTCCTCTAAAACATGTACTGAAAAAGCTTTTTTATTTACAGCATCGGCACCACCACATTCCCCCAGAACCAGCTCACCGGCATGACGAGCACCATGGCGGGGATCATATCAGCAACCGGGAAGTTGTGGATCTTTGCGATGCGGAAACCTGTGGCCAGAAGAAGGAAACCGCCGCAGGCCTTGAAGTCCGCGATCATATCCGGTGTGGTAAGCGGAAAGATGAACTTCGCCGCAGCGAAGATCGCGAGAAAGATCACGCACTGTGGGATCGCAACAGCCGCAACCACCATTCCGAGTGTTCCTCCAAAGATCATCGCAGTAAAGAAATCCAGGATGGACTTGGAGATGAGGATCGTGTGGTCACCGCTCATTCCGGAGTCCAGGGAACCATAGATTCCCGTTCCGCTGGCACAGAACAGCACGATGATCGTCACGAGCATCGTCATATACTCTTCTCTGGACATGGACGCATTCTTATTCGGGAAGATCTTCCCCACCGGCTTCTCCATGCACGCCGCGCCGCTGTTGATGATCCCGCCGAGATTCACCGCCAGTCCAAACGCGGTTCCAATGATCACCGCAAAGATAACGGCGGGCATATTTTTCATAAGGCCGATGGAACTCACGCCCATTCCCATAGAGCAGACGCCGAAGATCTTCGTGAGCTCCGAATTGATCCTTGTGGGCAGCTTATGCCCAAGTAAAGCCCCGACCACACCGCCGATGGCGACGGACAGGGCATTGATGATAATTCCTACTGGCATACATCCTTCTCCTTTGCAAAAAGGAATGTGCCTTGGCACATTCGTGCGTCTCGCGCGGTTGCTTGCGACAACCTACATCTTTGCGCGATCAGCACAAACAACTGCGGTGCAAGGGAAGCCCTGCACCGCAGAATTGACAGTTCGTTATTTGATTTTAGCACAAAGCACGGTACAATGCAAACACTTTACCTTGCAAAAGTGTATGTTTCCAATTACCATTTCGACAACATTCTTCTGCATTTAAGTCGAACGACCGTGAGACTTGGCGTGTGATTCTGGTCAGCGAAACTGGCTTATTCCTATCAAAATCACTGCGCATCCTCGCGGAGCGTTTCCCGGACGATTCTTAGATCCCATGCACCGCGTCACACATCGACTTCACATATTCCTTCACATACGGAACCGCGTCTTTTCCATACGTTCCGCAGAGCTTCACGATCGCGGAACCAACGATAGCTCCGTCGGAGAGACCTGCCATCTTCTTTGCCTGCTCCGGTGTGGAGATTCCGAAGCCGACCGCACACGGGATATCTTTCGCCTTTTTCACGAGCTTCACCATCGCGCCGATATCCGTTGTGATCTCGCTTCTCGTTCCGGTAACGCCGAGCGAAGATACGCAGTATACAAAGCCGGATGCCTCTTTCGCGATCATGCTGATGCGCTCGTGGGAGGTCGGTGCGATGAGGGAGATCAGATCCATATCGTACTTTTTGCATACCGAATCAAACTCTTCTTTCTCCTCATACGGCACATCCGGCAGGATCAATCCATCCATGCCAAGCTCGGACGCCTTCTTGATGAAACGCTCGGTTCCGTAGGAGAATACAACATTCGCGTACGTCATGAAAACCATCGGAATTTGTGTGTTTTTCCGAATTCTTTCAACCATTGCAAAAATTTTGTCGGTGGTCACGCCGCCGGACAGAGCGCGGGTATTGGCCGCCTGAATCACCGGTCCCTCTGCCGTCGGATCGGAGAACGGAATTCCAAGCTCGATGAGGTTTGCGCCTGCCTCCTCCATTGCATATACAAGCTGCTCCGTGACCTCTAAGGACGGGTCACCGCAGGTGATAAACGGGATAAATGCCTTTCCATTTCCGCCTTTGAAGGCGTTTGCGATCTTACTCATGAATATCCTCCCCTCTGTATCTTGCGATTGCTGCACAGTCCTTGTCTCCTCTTCCGGAAACATTGACGACAATGATCTTATCCTTTCCCATCGTCGGTGCAAGCTTCATTGCGTATGCGATGGCATGAGCGCTCTCGATCGCCGGGATGATTCCCTCGATTCTGGAGAGATACTCGAATGCATCGACCGCCTCATCATCGGTAACTGCCACATATTGGGCCCGTCCTGTATCGTAAAGATTTGCGTGTTCCGGTCCGATTCCCGGATAGTCAAGACCTGCGGAGATGGAATATACCGGGGCGATCTGGCCATATTCATCCTGGCAGAAGTAGGACTTCATTCCGTGGAAGATTCCGAGACGTCCTGTAGCGATGGTCGCCGCTGTCTCTGCTGTGTTCACGCCGCGTCCTGCTGCCTCGCAGCCGATAAGCTGAACGTCCTTATCCTCGATGAAGTTGTAGAATGCGCCGATAGCGTTGGATCCGCCGCCGACACAGGCGAGAACTGCGTCCGGAAGACGTCCCTCTTTCTCTAACATCTGCTCCTTGATCTCCTTGGAGATAACTGCCTGGAAATCACGGACGATGGTCGGGAACGGATGCGGTCCCATGCAGGAGCCGAGAACATAGTGGGTGTCCTCGATCCGGTTTGTCCACTCTCTCATTGCCTCGGAAACGGCATCCTTTAATGTGCCGGTTCCTGTCGTCACCGCATGGACTTTTGCTCCGAGAAGGCGCATCTTGTATACATTGAGCGCCTGTCGCTTCGTATCCTCCACGCCCATGTAGATCTCGCACTCCATGCCAAAGAGCGCCGCCGCCGTCGCTGTCGCCACGCCGTGCTGACCGGCTCCGGTCTCTGCGATGACACGGGTCTTTCCCATCTTCTTCGCGAGAAGGACCTGACCGAGTACGTTGTTGATCTTGTGGGCGCCGGTGTGATTCAGATCTTCTCTCTTTAAATAGATCTTTGCTCCGCCGAGATCCTTTGTCATGTGCTCCGCATAGTAGAGTCTTGACGGTCTGCCTGCGTACTCATTTAAAAGTATTGTAAGTTCTTTCTGGAATTCCGGGTCATTTTTGTAATGGTTGTATGCCTCTTCGAGTTCCAGTACCGCATTCATGAGCGTCTCAGGAATATACTGACCGCCATGTGCGCCAAATCTGCCTTTTGACATAGATGTTTCCTCCTCTTGTAGCCTGATATTGTTTCAGATCGACTTTGTCGATCATTTTTTGCGTTCTGATTAGTATTTCTCCGAGTAAAACTCTCGCACCAGCGGGTAGATCCCCTTATATCTCTGGTAGATCCCATGATACCTCGCCGAGATCTCCGGATCCGGTTCCACGGCATCGCAGTGTCCGCGGCTCTCCAGCGTGCTGATAAACGCCTGATAGTCCGGGATCACGCCTTCCGCAAGGAATACCGCCGAAGCGATCGCCAGCGCCGGAAGGAGATCCGGATCTTTGTATACAAAAATCTTCTGTCCCATGACATTGCTCAGGATCCGGCACCATCGCCGCTCTCTCGCTCCACCGCCGATCAGTGTGATCTTTTTCGCGGGCTGGTCAAAGAGCTCCAATCCCTGGCGGATGGAAAATGCCACACCTTCCAGGACGCTCTGCGCCAGATCCGCCGCCGTTGTCTCCTGCGAAAGTCCTAAGAAACTTCCCCGGACGCTGCTGTCCATGATCGGGAACCGCTCGCCCGTCACATACGGGAGAAAGAAAAGTCCGTGACTTCCCGGCTCCGCTTGTTCCAGGAGTTCTGAGATATATTCGAAATCCGGCGTCCCGTCCGGATCTCTGGACAGGATCTTCGCGATCAGCCGGTGGACATTTCCGCCGTTTAAGAACGGAACCACGTTGATCAGAAGATCTTTCTGCATCGCCGCCAGGTTGAATCCGCCGCCTTTGCTCTCCATCCGCCGGTCCGAGACGGCTGCCACCCAGCCGGATGTTCCGAGGTTGATATTATACTCTCCCAGAGACAGGATCCCGCTCGCGAGTGTCGTCGCGCCCGCATCTCCGGTTCCCGCGTAAACTTTTGTCCCCACGGCGTACCCACTTTCAAGAGCGCCCGCCTCCGTGACAGTCCCGACACATTCGTGTGCGCAAAAAAGCTTCGGGAACCGGTCCCTGTCGAGTCCGGCGGCTTCGATCAGCTCTTCCGACCATTCCTTCCGATCGAGGTCCATGGCCCCGGCCGTGGAACACGCTGTCATGTCCCCGGCAAACACTCCGGTCAGTCTTGTGATCACATAATCCTTCGAACTGATGAGGAAACATGCGGTTTTTTCATAGATCTCCGGTTTGTTTTCCTTTAGCCACAGGATTTTTGCGAGCGGCATCGATCCGTCGAAGTGGTTTCCCGTGATCTCCGCGATATACGCATCTCCTAGCGGCACCACATTCCGCTTTGCCGCCTCCCTTATGATCGCCCGCGCCTGTTCATCCGCACGTCCGTCCGAATAGAGGATCGCGTTTCCAAGTGCCTTTCCGTCCGCACCGACCGGGATCACATCCTGCATCTGACCGGAAAAGATGACGGCACCGATCTCCGCGGCGGGGATGATCTCAAACAATTCTTTTGAGAGTCCGCAGAATGCCTCATACCACTCATCCGGGTCCTGCTCTTTAAAATTTTCTGTCTCGATCGTATGGATCACGGAGCTTCCGGTAAAAACCGCTTCCCCGTTTTCATTTACAACGACAGCCTTGACTGCCGTCGTTCCGATATCAAAGGTTGCTGCTAACATGATCTACCTCCCCGCTCCAAGCTTCTGGACCACAACCGCGAGAATGATGATCCCGCCGGTGATGATGTTCTGCATGAAACTCGGCATCTGCAAGATCGTAAGTCCGTTTGCCAGAACTGCCAGGATGATCGTTCCGACTAACGTTCCGACGACGCACGGGACACCGCTCTTTGAGACCGTACAGCCGATAAATACGGCTGCATACGCCTGCAGGAAATATCCCTGCCCGGCTGTCGTATTCGCGGATCCGACGCGGGACGCCACGAGGGATCCCGCAAGTCCTGCAAGCGCAGCACACAGCGTAAACGCGAGGACACGGTATCGGAAGATCCGGATCCCGGCAACTTTCGCCGCCTCCTCACTTCCGCCGATCGCATAGAGCTTTCTTCCTGCCGCCATGTGGTTCATAAAAATATGAAATACCAGATAGAGCACGACCGCCACGATCGTGATGAACGGGATGTCTGCGATCTTTAAGATCCCTGGGATCGTGAAGCTCTTCGGGATCCCGTTAAATACGGTCGTTCCACCGGTAAGTCCGTAAATCACGCCGTCCAGGACCGTTCCCATCCCAAGTGTTGTGATAAAAGAAAGGATCCCGAACTTCGCGACGATCACTCCGTTCACGCCTCCGACCACGATCCCCACAGCGACCGCCGCGAGGAAGCAGACCGGGACCGGAACGCCCCGGATCGATAAAAGCGCAGCAATGACGCCGCCAAGACTCACGATATTTCCGATTGAAAGATCAAATTCGTTGACCGTCATGACGAAGGTTGCTCCGAGCGCAATGATCGCAAGCGGTGCAGCCTGACGAGTTATATTAAGGAAGTTTTTCAGTGCAAAAAACGACGCAGGTCTTAAAAGTCCAAAAATCCCGATGATCACCACCAGCGCAGCGACCGTTCCGTAATTCTTTAATGCTTTTCCTCTCATCTGTCGTTTTCCTCTCTCTCCGCCTCATAACAGCAAGCCAGCACATCCGCCGGCTTCAGGTCTTTATTTTCAAATGTCTTCCGGACTTTCCCATATGCCATGACGGCAACCTCGTCGGCGATCTCCAGAAGCTCCGTGAGATCCGATGAGACGTAGAGAACAGCTTTCCCTTTTTCTGCTTCTTTTCTCAGCAGTCTGTGGATCTCCTGTCTCGTCGCCACATCCACCGCCTGGGTCGGCTCATCACAGATCCAGATCGACGGTTCCGTGAGGAGTGCCTTCGCAAAGACGACTTTCTGCTGGTTTCCGCCCGAGAGCTCTTTTGCCGGCTGCCCGGCACCCGTGCATTTGATCTTTAGCGCCCCGATCATCTCCGCCGCTTTTCTTCCTGCGTCCTGCTTCCGGAACCACCCGTTTTTCGTATAACGGTCGATCGAAGAGAGCATCATATTTTCCTTGATCGAAAAGGACGGGATCATTGCTTTTCCTCTCCGGTCCTCGCAGATGAACGCCATTCTCTGCCGAATGGATCCCGATGGGGTCGGATGCGCGGTCGTCTTTCCATTTACCGCGATCGTGCCGCCCGCCAGCTTTCTCGTTCCGTAGATGCATTCGAGGAATTCCGTCCGCCCGCTTCCACAGAGTCCGAACATTCCGGTGATCCGTCCTGTTTTTACTTCCAGGTCAACGCCCCGGACGATCCCGTCCCCGGAGCGGATTCCGTGGACTTCCAACGCAGTTTTTCCCGGTGCAGTCACAGTCCCATTTCCAACTTGTTTTTCCGTTTTTCCAATGTCCTGCGCATCACACCCATCTGCGTTTCTACCTTCTCCGCGATAAGCATCTCCCGCTCTCACAGACTGCCCTGCGTTCTTTTCTGCCGGATCCTCTCTTTCTGTAATCCCATGCTCTTCCGATCCGTCAACACCGTCCGCGGCCTCATTTCCGCTCATCAGCCGCACCAGTTCTTTCCGGCTCGTCTCCTCCGTCTTCACAGTAGATACCAGCATCCCGTTCCTCAGGACTGTCACCCGGTCAGTCAGCTCCATGATCTCCTCCAGCCGGTGCGTCACGTAAAGGACCGAGGTTCCTTTCGCCTTTAAGTTTCTCACAATGGAAAACAGAAGCTTCGTCTCCTTATCGGAAAGCGATGCCGTCGGCTCATCCAGGATCAGGAGCTTACAGTCGCTCATCATCGCCCGGACGATCTCCACGCATTTTTTCTGTGCCGGAGTCATCGCAGAGACCGTTTTCTTCAGATCCAGCCGGATCCCGAGTTCCGCGGCTTTTTCCTCCGCTTCCCGCTCCATTTCCTTCCACCGGATCAGCCCGCCTTTTACCGGATATGGTCTTCCGAGACAGATATTTTCCGCTCCCGTGAATGCCGGGATCAGGACATTATCCTGGAAGATGATATTGATCCCGAGATTCCTGCTCTCCTCCGGCCGGATCTCCTCCGGAAGTTCCTTTCCGTCCCACAGGATGCTGCCGCCGTCTCTTTTGTAGACTCCGCCGAGGATCTTGATAAACGTGGACTTTCCGGCACCGTTCTCACCGACAAGTCCGTGGATCTCCCCGGCATCCAGAGAAAAGTTGAGATCTTTCAGCGCATATACGCCGTTAAATTTCTTGTCTGTATTTCTTACATCCAGCAACATCCTGTATCACCTGCCTTGATCATATTTTTCTGAGTACCTGCAAAAGCTTTCAGCAACTGCCTTTCCCTCTTTGCTTTTACTGACCGGGATCACTTGCTTTTCACGCGTAAGTCTCATGTGTATTCGCCCGGGCCTACTGTGCATTCTCCTGTGTAATCAGCTCCGCCGGCGCGTACATCTCGCCTTTTTCGATCTCCTCACCGTTAAAATACTGATCCATCTGCTCACAAACGATATCAGCCATGCCTTCAAAGTTCTGTTTTACGGTCGCCTTTAAGTTTGTGCCGTCCTTGATCATCTCGATCGCCTGCTCATTTCCGTCAACGCCTGTGACAATGACTTCGTCACGTCCTGCCTCCTGGAGTGCCTTTGTTGCACCGATCGCCGGTTCATCCCATGCCGCGAATACGGCTGTGATGGAATCTTTCTCCGGATTCGCGGTTAAAAGGTTTGCGACGATGTCCTGTGCATCATTGATCGGCTGTTCCGCCGGTACATGCTGCTCTGTGATGAGCTTGATGTCCGGATACTCTTTGATAATGTCATCAAATGCCTCACAGCGCTTTACAACACCCGGATGCGGTCTGTGGGTCAGGGCGATCACGGTTCCCTTTCCGCCCATCAGATCGTCAAATAAATATCTCACAATAAGCTCGCCCATCTGGTAGTTATCACTCGTCGCGTTGACCTGCATGCCGTCGATGAATCCGCTGTCGCAGCCGAAGACCGGAATTCCCGCATCAAACGCATCCTGAAGCTGGTTCGCAACCTGGTTCGGATCGGCGCTCACAAGGACGATCCCGTCTGTTCCGGAGGAAACGACATCCTCAATGCGGCTCGCAAGCTCTGCAAAGTCGTTCGCCGTGTCGATCACAAAGACTTCTGCGCCTTCCGCTTCCAGATCTTCCTTAATGTATCCCGCCATCTGATTTGTCGTGACGGAGGTGAGGTACGGGGTCATGACGGAGATCTTCTTTCCGGCAAGAGCACCGCCCTCTGTCGTTTCTGCAGCTCCTCCTGCAGCTGTCGTTGTTTCTGCTTCGGCAGCTGTCGTTGCCGCGGCTGTCGTCGTCTCGTCCGCCTCTGTGGAACACCCGGTAAGCAGGATCCCTGCAAGAGCTGCGGCTGCAGCAAGGTTCATGATCGCTGTCATTTTTCTCATAATCATTTCCTCCTCGTTTTTGTCGACTGCTTCCTGCAGGGATAAGTAAGGTGGGGCTTTTTTTGAAACAAAAAATCCCGGACATAGTTCTCACTATGCCGGGACGAAATTTTTCGTGGTGCCACCCGATTTTACAGATCCTGGATCATTCTGAAAGCCGGCTGTCATTGCCCGCAGCGATTCTTAATCTGCACCTGCCTTGACGATCCGATCCTTTAGAACAAAAAAAGCAGCTATCCCACATCGGAATATCTGCCACCAATCTGTCTCGTTTCAGAGTACGGAAATCTCTTTCGATACTCTTATCCTTTAACGCAGGAATCACGGCCGCAGCTACTCGAAATTCTTTCACCTGGCGTCTCACAAACCCATTCCATAGGGAACTCCATACTGTCTTCCACCACCGACAGCTCTCTGTGATTTCATTCCGAATGTACTCTCTTTGCTCATCGACTTTTTGTTTTTAATTTTTATGGTTCCAAGATTAGCACACTTCTCTGCATCTGTCAATTTCATTTTCAGAATATTTACATTAGAATTTCTTATATCCAGTCCCTATTATTTTTAATTGGACATTTTCAGTCACTGTCTTTATAATATTATTCCCCATTTCGTTGGTAGGAATATATGTGTCATACGGAGTTTTCAGTTCAGAAAATTCCTCCCCGTAAAAAGTAACCATATCGCACTATATGCTAAAAAATATTCTGACTTTTCCAATTATGTACATACATAAGTTACAAAATTATTATTTTTTGAACATTTCGCCGAATTAAGTAAAGTAAAAGTAAAAAATACTTGACTTTTTTAAGTTCTGGTTTTATTCTTAGGCACATAATTTTATTAACGATCCCCCCATTTATCAAAGGCGATAACTTCTGTCAGAAGTGCGCCTTTCTTTTTTACCCGGATCTTCCAAAGCGACTGCCGGTTTTATTTCACCGGTACCAGGATCCGGCGGATCGTTCGTAAAAAAAGAGAGAGGAGAGATTCTTATGAAGAAAAGACGATTGATCGCACTTGCAGCCGCAGCCGTTATGGCAGCATCTTCCCTGGCAGGATGCGGCGGTTCCCAGACGACCTCCCAGACAACAGCCGGTTCCACCGCTGAGACGGCTGCTGCCTCATCCAACGCAGTGTCTCCGGATGCCAAATCCACAGATCAGACACTTGCTTCCGGTATCGCAGTTGGTTCTTCCGACGGAGAAGCCGTAAAGGGCGGAACACTGGTAGTGTCCATGCCATCTTCCCCGCTGACTCTCGATCCGAAATCCTACTCCACGATGTATGAAAACCACATCATGTACAACGTCATGGAGACTTTATTTATCTGGGATCAGGATTACAAAGAACTTCTTCCATGTCTTGCGACGGATTACACCGCCAGCGATGATGGTCTCACCTACACCATCAACTTAAGAGACGATGTCTATTTCCAGAAAGGAAAGTTCCAGGACGGAAGAAAGATGACTGCAGAGGACGTCAAGTACTCTCTCGAACGAAGCAAAAATGAAAGTACCACAGACCGTATCTGCCGTGACTTCTTCGATTACTGCGAAGTGACAAGTCCGACTCAGGTCGTGATCCATATGAAGTCCGTTGCAGGACCGTTCATCAACCAGTTAGCTGAGATCGGAAACGTCATTCTTCCGAAAGAGGAAGTCGAAGGCTGGGGAGATGAGTTTGGTTCCCATATCGTTGGTACCGGTCCATTCACCCTCGAAGAGATGGTAACCGATGAAAAGGTTGTTTTAAAGAAGAATGACAATTACTGGGGGACCGAGCCGAACGTCGATGGAATTGAATTCCGCATCATCTCCGACTCCAATCAGGCGATCAACGCAGTACAGACCGGTGAGGTCGATATCGCGATGTATCTCCAGGGCGAAGCGATCAAGCGTGCCCAGGATGCAGGTCTCTTACTCCAGACCGCAAGCTCCGCTGTCACCTACGTCCGCTTTAATATGCAGAATGGTCCGACTGCAAATGCAGATGTCAGAAAAGCTCTCACAATGGCAGTCGACATCGATTCCATGGTAGCCGGCATTTATCAGTACGGTGAGGGCACGAGAGCTTACCAGCCGTTACCGGTATACTCCTTCGCATATGACACTGCCTACAATGACCTCGTACCTTCCTACGATCCGGAAGGTGCAAAGAAACTCCTCGCGGAGGCCGGTTATCCGGATGGCTTCACCATGAGCCTTTACATCGGATCCACTACATACCGTGAGAAGATGGCGCAGATGTTACAGTACTACTGGAGCCAGATCGGAGTCACACTTGATATCAAGTCCTCCACGATGGCCGACTGGTCCGCAACCGTTGTCGATTCCTGGCAGGCTGATACCGTAAACAGCTACGGCGTAAGCTGGAACAGCAACCCGGATCCTTACGGTTTCCTTGGAAAGTTCTTCAGTTCCCAGACCATCCACGCTTCCTCCAACGCAGGCGGCTACAATGATCCGGAGATGGATGACCTCCTCAACAAAGGCTTTGGCTCCACTGACACTGCTGAGCGTGCCAAATACTACAAGGAAGCAATTGAGAAAGTTATGAACGAATACACCGGTATCTACTACGCATACGAGTGCCGGAACTGGGCAGTATCCCCGAAAGTACATAACGCGGTTCTCCGTGCTGATAACCAGATGTTAGTCGCAACACCGTTCAACAATATCTGGATCGAAGAATAAAACTATTACAAAATCTGCAGAAAGGGGAAGCAAATCTGATTTGTTTCCCTTTTTCTGTAGAAATGTTCGCAAAAATCGACTGTTCCCCCATTCACAGTCCCGGTGATGGATCCGGACAGTCATGAAAGGATTGGATTTTTATGGGAAAGATCATCATCAAACGATTATTGCAGACGATCCCCACACTTCTGGTCGTCGTTACACTGACCTTCTGCCTGACAAGAATGCTGCCCGGCGATCCGGCTGTGGCGATCCTGGGCATTGAGGCAAATGCGGAGGACATCGAAGCCATGAGAGCCGAGATGAACCTCGATAAACCGCTCCCGGAACAGTACGCACTCTATTTAAACGGACTCGTCCACGGTGATTTCGGTTACTCCTACAGTTACCGCCAGGACGTTCTTCCGCTCATCACTTCCAGGATCCCGAATACACTGACTCTGACGCTGACAGCACTTTTCTTCGCTTTCATCATCGGAACCAGCGTCGGCATCATCGCTGCTTTAAAGCAGAATACGATCTTCGATTACATTGTCATGGTCATCACGCTCGTCGGCGTGTCCATGCCAATCTTCTGGCTGGCTCTTATGCTGGTCCTCCAGTTTTCCGTTAAAATGAATCTCCTGCCTGTCATGGGCATGGGCGACATCTCCAAAGGCATCGGGGATGTGGTGAGCCACATGATCCTGCCAGGTTTCTGTCTCGCGACGATCCCGATGGCGACTTTCGCGAGAACCATGCGTTCCAGCATGATCGACATCATGAGCAGTGACTACATCCGATGTCTCAGAGCCCGCGGCATCCGGAAAATGAAAGTCATCCTGATCCACGGATTAAAGAACGCACTCCCGCCGCTGATCACCGTTCTCGGACTTCAGATCGCCGGAACCTTTACCGGTGCGATCATCACAGAGGGAATCTTCTCCTGGCCGGGCATGGGAACCATGATCAACACCGCGATCAACAACCGCGATTATTCCCTGATCCAGGGAACCGTTCTCTTCTCCGCGATCATGTTCGTCTTCTGCAACATGTTAGTCGATATCGCTTATGCGATCCTGAATCCGAAAGTAAAACTGGAAAAGGGGTGATATGCCATGACATTCTTCAAGAAAAAACCTGCTGCTGCCGCAGCTTCTTCCACATCCGGCGATGCTCTTGGAAAAGACGCCAACATCGCAATGCTCTTAAAAGAACGAAATGCCAACAATGCATGGCATAAGTTAGCCAGAAATAAGACCGCTCTCGTAGGCTTCTTCATCGTTGCCTTCATGGTCATCCTCGCCGTGTTTGCTCCTCTCATCGCGCCGTATGACCCGAATGCGATCAATCCTGTTCTGCCGTTTAAGGGGATCGGAACGCCGGGACATCTCTTCGGAACGGACGATCTCGGGCGTGACATCTTATCCCGTATCATCTACGGCTCCCGCGTATCCATGATCGTCGCAGTCGGTGCCACGATCGTCGGCGCCATCATCGGCGTGCTCATCGGACTCACTGCCGGATATTTCGGTGGATGGATCGATTCCGTTCTCATGAGAGTCATGGACGGCATGTTCTCTTTCCCATTTATCCTGTTAGCCATGATCCTGATCACCGTTCTCGGAAACGGCGTCATGAACGTCATTCTGGCCATCGGTATCGCGAGTGTTCCGGGATTTGCCCGTGTCACGAGAGGTCAGGTCCTGATCGTAAAGGAAGAGGAATACTGCAACGCCTGCCGCGTTGTCGGCGTCTCCCCGGTGAGACTCTTATTCTTACATATTTTACCGAACTGCGTATCCCAAATCATCGTGTACGCAACACTCCGTATCGCAAGTGCTATCATTTCCGAAGCTTCTTTAAGCTTCCTCGGACTCGGCATCGCGCTTCCGACCGCATCCTGGGGCAGCATTCTCCGTATCGGCCGTGACTGTCTGACAACAGCTCCCCATGTAGCCGGAACTGCAGGCGCCTTCATTCTTGTGACCGTCATCGGTTTCAACCTGTTGGGCGACGGGATCCGCGATGTCATGGATCCGAAAATGAAACAGTAGGAGGTGCAGGCTATGAGTGAAAACGATGCAATCTTAAAAGTAAATGGATTAAAAACATATTTCTACCAGGCGAGCGGCGTTTCCAAAGCGGTCGATGGCGTCAGCTTTACACTGAAAGAAGGAACGACCATGGGGAT
Source organism: Pilosibacter rotomagensis (assembly GCF_045062245.2). Classification (NCBI taxonomy): domain Bacteria; kingdom Bacillati; phylum Bacillota; class Clostridia; order Eubacteriales; family Clostridiaceae; genus Pilosibacter; species Pilosibacter rotomagensis. The sequence continues at coordinate 3,453,000 of NZ_CM170323.1, forward strand.
CGTCGGCGAATCAGGTTCCGGAAAAAGCGTCACCAGTGCCTCCGTCATGCGGCTCATGCCGGCAAAAACAGGAAAGATCGTGGACGGCTCCATCATCTTCGACGGAGTTGATATCCGGAGTCTTTCTGAATCCCAGATGGAAAAATTCCGAGGCGATGAGTGCTGCATGATCTTCCAGAACCCGATGACCTCCTTAGATCCGGTATTCAAGATCGGCCACCAGATGGTCGAGATGATCCGAGAACACGAAAAGATCAGCAAAAAGGACGCCTGGAACAAAGCCGTTGAGGCATTAAAGCTTGTCGGCATCCCGGAGGCTGAGAAACGAATGGACGCGTATCCGCATGAGCTCTCCGGCGGCATGTGCCAGCGTGTCATCATCGCGATGGCCGTCTGCGGACATCCGAAGCTCATCATCGCCGACGAGCCGACGACCGCTCTGGATGTGACCGTACAGGCACAGGTTCTTGAGCTCTTAAAGGACCTCCAGAAGAAGCTCAATACCGCGATCCTGCTCATCACCCACAACCTCGGCGTTGTTTGGGAGATGTGTGACACCGTCATGGTCATGTATGCAGGAAATACCGTAGAATATGCGGACACAAAGACTCTTTATCAAGAGCCGCTTCACCCGTACACCTGGGGTCTTTTGGACTCCATGCCGAAACTCAGCAGCTCCGCGAAAGAGGATTTGAAGACGATCCCCGGAACACCGCCAGATCTCCGTCTTACCGGTTACTGCTGCAACTTTTATAACCGCTGTCCTTATGCCACGGAGATCTGTAAAAATCAGGTACCGCCGCTGAAGGAGGTCGCTCCCGGACATTTCGTGGCGTGCCACAGACAGGACGGAGAGCACAGATTAACACGAGGGGAAGTGAATGAGACATGCAGAAAAATGTAATCATGAGCGTCGATCATCTCAGTAAGGATTTTGTGATCCGCGGAAAAAAGTTAGGGGAAAAGAATAAACTTCTCCACGCGTTGAGCGATGTGTCTTTTGATATCTATGAAGGGGAAACATTAGGGATCATCGGTGAGTCCGGATGCGGAAAGTCCACACTGGGCCGCTGCCTTGTAAAGCTCCACAAGCCGTCCGGCGGAACGATCACCTATAACGGAAAGGATCTCTGGAACATGCCTGTCTACGACCGGGAAGCGGCCCGCAGGGATATCCAGATGATCTTCCAGGATCCGTATTCCTCCCTGGATCCCAGAAAAACGGCTTCCTACTCGATCGAGGAGGCGATGAAGGTCCACCACATCGGTGACACTGCAAGGGAACGCCGCCAGAAAGCGTTAGAATATCTCCAGGAAGTCGGACTCGACATCCAGCACATGGAACGCTACCCGCACGAGTTCTCCGGCGGCCAGAGGCAGCGTGTGAACATCGCGCGCGCCCTCTCGATGGAGCCGAAGATCATCGTCTGTGACGAGCCGGTATCCGCCCTGGACGTTTCGATCCAGGCACAGGTCATCAACCTCTTCCGCCGTCTGCAGAAGCAGTTCAACCTGACCTATGTGTTCATCTCCCATGACCTCGGCATCATCAAATATATCAGTGACCGGATCATGATCATGTACCTCGGGCGCGTCATGGAGTTCTACACCTCCGAAGGCATCTACGCAGATCCGAAGCACCCGTACACGCAGGCTCTGCTCTCCGCGATCCCGCCGGAAAGCCCGTTTGAGAAAAAAGAGCGCCTGCCGCTCACCGGCGATATCCCGAGCCCGATCGGGGATCAGGTCGGCTGCCCGCTCGCAGGCCGCTGCCCGCACTGCACGGAGCGCTGCAAAAAGGAGATCCCGAAACTCGTCGACACCGGAGACGGACATATGGTGGCATGTTTCTTATACGAATAATCTGCCTGCTGCCATCTCATGCGGAATTTTCAGTTCAGAAAATTCCTATCCGTGAAAAACAACTGCCAAACAGCTTTACGGCTGAATACTTTCATAAAGGAGTAATGTAAGATGATCGATTCTAAAAAACTGATCGCAATGGTCGAAAAATATGAAAAACTGATCTATGACACGGCAGACTATATCTGGGCACACCCGGAGACGGGATTCCGCGAGTGGAACACTTCCGCTTACATGGAAAAACACTTTGAAGAGCTCGGATACACCCTGACAAAGGCCGGAAATATCCCGGGATTCTACGCAGATCTCGACACCGGAAAGCCGGGTCCGAAGATCGCGATCCTCGGAGACTGCAAAAGTGGAATCCTATGTGCGCGGCGCTTCCTTCGACGCGATCACGATGGATCAGGATGCTGTTGTATATAATGATGATGGAACGATCACTCTGAAATTCACAAAATAATGTGTCTCACTAATGCACCATTCAGAAAGGACGGGAGATCTTGTATGAAAAACTTTGTTATCACGGTTGCCAGGGGATTTGGATCCGGCGGGCGTGACATCGCCGCTATGCTTGCTGACGAGCTGGGCGTCCACAGCTATGATAAACGGATCCTGACACTTGCGTCCCAGTACAGCGGCTATCCGGAACACTTTTTCCGGGAAGCTGACGAGACTTTAAACGGCAGTCTGATCACCAAACAGCTTCAGGCACTGCCGAAACATCATGCACCGACCGGAGAGCTCTCAAAGTTTACTTCCGATGACCGGCTTTTCGACTATCAGAAGATCATCATCGAAAAGCTTGCCGCCTCCGAGTCCTGCGTCATCGTCGGAAAATGTGCCGATTATATCCTGAAGGATTATGACAATGTCGTCAGCATCTACGTGGAGGCGCCGAGAAGCTATACACTGCGGCGCGTCATGGAACGGATGGATGATATCACGGTCGAGGAGGCGCATCACCTGATCACGAAGACAGACAAGTACCGCGCGGATTACTACAAGTATTACACCGGCGGCAACTACTGGACTAACCCGGTCAACTACGACCTGACGTTCAACAATGCGAGACTCGGGGATGAGCGCTGCGTGAAGCTCACACTCGACTGCATGAAGCTGAAATTCGGGAATGATTTCGTGGAATATATGAAGAGTATCGGCAAAGATATTTAATATCTGTTCACGTCTGCTTGATCGTTATGATTTTTCCCTTTATTTTGTAATACTGGATCCGGGGCTCCAATCCTGCTCCGGACCAGCACCAGCCCCGCCGCACTTCCTCTCTCTTGCGGCGGGGATTTTTATTCAGGAAATTTCTGTCCTTAAAAAGTATCACTCCCACATCTTTTCCTGTTCGCTCGGCTGGAATTGATTTTTATTTTCTGATATGTTACGATAGTTCTATATTCTCTGACCTGCGAGAAGTTTCCTATTCTTTCGGGAAAGAGTCGAATTCGCTATTACTGACCTTAAGAATGTTCTGACAGGGAAGAAATTGTTATCCGGCATACATATATGCCCTGCAAAAGAAAGTCTGATCCCCTCGCTGCAGCTTCTTGAACTGCATGGAGTCTTTCATATTTAACACTCGGTCTGTATCATACACTTGTACGGGCTTATTTCTTTTCTCTGTCATTTCTTCTGGTCATATTTCCCACAGGAGGACCTCATGGATACTGATTTTATGAACACCGCATTGCTGGAAAACAAGTTAAACCCGAAATGCTGGTGGAAAGAGCCGGTCCGGAACGGCGTGACTGATCCGGTCTGTCTCAATGAATTAAAAGCGCTGATCGACCGTCTGGAAGCAGGCGAAGCGCTCACGAAAGACGAATGGGTCCGTCTCATCGACGGCCGTTCCCCGGAGCTTGCAGCCTACCTCTTTCCAAAGGCGCGGGCCGTCCGGGAGCGCGTATACGGCACGGACGTCTATGTCCGCGGACTCATCGAGTACAGCAATTACTGTAAGAATAACTGCCTCTACTGCGGGATCCGGGCCGGAAATAAGAACGCAAGCCGCTACCGCCTTTCCACAGAAGATATTTTATCCTGCTGCCGGAGCGGCTACGCGCTGGGATTTCGCACTTTCGTCCTTCAGGGCGGGGAAGATCCTTTTATGACTGAGGATCGGATCACAAATCTCGTCTCCATGATCCGGAGGGAATTTCCGGACTGTGCGATCACGCTTTCCCTGGGTGAGATGGAATACGAGAGCTACAAGCGCTTCTTTGACGCTGGTGCAGACCGGTATCTGCTCCGCCATGAAACGGCAAACGCAGAACACTATCAGAAACTTCATCCGACGGAAATGTCCTTTGAGCACCGTATGAACTGTCTGAGAACATTAAAGGAGATCGGCTACCAGACCGGCTGCGGTTTTATGGTCGGCTCCCCATACCAGACATCGGAATGTCTCGCCGGGGACATGATCTTTATCCGCGATCTCAAACCGGAAATGGTTGGGATCGGGCCGTTTATCCCGCAGCATGACACACCGTTTGGAGACCAGACTGCAGGGACCATGGAACTCACCCTGTTTATGATGGGACTTCTCCGTCTTCAGGATCCGAATGTCCTGCTTCCCGCAACGACGGCGCTCGGCACGATCCATCCGTTCGGGCGCGAGCTCGGGATCCTTGCTGGCGGAAACGTTGTCATGCCGAATCTTTCCCCGGTACAGGTCCGTGCAAAATATCTTCTCTATGACAATAAGATCTGCACCGGCGATGAGGCAGCAGAATGTGTGAACTGCATGAAACGGCGGATGGAAAGCGTCGGATATCATGTCGTTGTGGACCGCGGGGATCACAAAGGATAATCCAGAAAAAAGAAAGGGATGGATTTGTTTGTGACAACAGATTCAGAAGGTGTATATATGGGAATGAATGAGACGCCGTCCGGCGAGAGAATCCACATCGGATTCTTTGGCAGAAGAAACGCCGGAAAGTCAAGTCTTGTAAACGCAGTGACCGGTCAGGACCTCTCCATCGTCTCTGAAGTCCGGGGAACGACCACCGACCCGGTCTCAAAGTCCATGGAACTTCTTCCGTTAGGGCCGGTCGTGATCATTGATACGCCCGGAATCGATGATGAGGGGGAGCTTGGGATCAAACGTGTCGGAAAAAGCCGCCAGGTACTGAACAAGACCGATCTCGCGATCCTGGTCGTGGATGCAACGACCGGAACCGGCAGCTGGGAAACTGAGATGATCCGGTTGTTTGAGAAAAAAGAGATTCCATATCTTGTTGTATACAATAAGGCAGATCTGCTCCCGGATCCCGCCCCGTCAGACAGGAAAACCAGCCGGAATGCTTCACAGGCTGGCGTTCCCACCGGAATTGCGACCGGGGACTCTCCGGCATCAAATCCGGCAGTTTCAGGATCCGGTCACAGCAATATGGTCTATGTCAGTGCGAAAACCGGTTTTGGCATCCACGACTTAAAGGAGCGCATGGCACGCCTCGTTGCCCCGGATGGAAGCGGGAAACGCCTTGTCGCCGATCTCGTACATCCGTTGGACGTTGTTATCCTGGTCGTCCCGATCGACAAAGCTGCCCCGAAAGGCCGCCTGATCCTGCCGCAGCAGCAGGTGATCCGGGATCTCCTTGACTCCGGCGCCATGCCGATCGTCTGTCGGGAGTCGGAACTTGCTGCAGCGCTTGATTCCTTAAAGAAAAAGCCGTCTCTCGTCATCACGGACAGCCAAGTCTTTCCTCTCGTGGACCGCATGACTCCGAAAGAGATCCGCCTGACCTCTTTTTCGATCCTGTTTGCGAGATATAAAGGAAATCTCACCCAGGCCGTCCACGGCGCGCGGGCTCTGAATGCGATCCAGGATGGTGATAAGATCCTGATCTCTGAGGGCTGCACCCACCATCGCCAGTGCGGGGACATCGGAACCGAAAAACTTCCAAACTGGATCCGGGAATACACCGGAAAACAGCCGGAATTTCATTTCACCTCCGGCACCGAATTTCCGGAAGATGTCTCCGATTATAAGCTCATTATCCACTGCGGCGGCTGTATGTTAAATGAACGGGAAATGCGAAGCCGCTTAAGGAATGCCGCCGACCAGGAGATCCCGATGACAAATTACGGGATCGCGATCGCATATATGAAAGGGATTTTGGAGAGAAGTGTCGAGTGTCTCGGACTCTGAGCGCAGTCTCCATGCTCTTCTGTTTTTATGACTGCTCTGCATGATTTCTGTGCGAATGAGCCAAAACATCGCGACAGTCGCCAAGGTCTCGCGCAAGCGCGGACTTTGGCTCGTTGTTCGCGTAAGTAAAAGCTCCGGTAAAGAAAGGCATCAACACTTTCTGCCTTTTTACCGGAGCTTCTCCATTTATTCGCCAAATCTCAATACAGGCTCTTTTTCTATTGGATCATACAGACCCCGCCTGTGCATAAAAATCCGCCTTTTATTTTTCCAGACCTTCAAAATAGGCTCTCAGCTCGTCTACAAGCTCACCGAACTCTTTTCCGGTCTCATCAAGCGTGATATCCGCATATTTCTCATAGTACGGAAGGCGCTCATTGTAGAGATCCCTGAGTGTCATTCCGTCTTTTAAGACAACCCCGCGATCCACAAGATTTCCGAGACGTGATTCCAGATCTTCGTAATTTAATTTCAGATACACGATCGTTGCGGTCTCTTTATAGTGCTCCATGGCTTTCGCCTCATAGATCACACTGCCGCCCGGCGCGATGACAGACTTTTCGACATCCAGATCAAGGTTCGCCTGCTCCTCAACGCGAAGGAAACCGTCATCTCCTTCTTCCGCGATGATCTCCTTCAAAAGTTTTCCGGTCTTCTCCTGGATCACAAGATCCACATCCACGAAGGAATAGCCAAGGCGCTTTGCAAGCAGCACGCCGATGGTGCTCTTTCCGGATGCCGGCATTCCGATCATCAGAATATTTTTCTTCTTCATCACTAAAGTCCTTTCTGCTGTCACACATCCTGTCATTTTTCCGGTTCACGCATCATGATCCGATCACCAGATCTTTACTGTCTGCGCGGTTTTCCGGCTCCTGATCCGGCCTTCCGTCCTGGATTTCCGATGTTTTTCCTTTCGGACGAGGTCTTTTTTCCGGTTTCCGGTGTCTTTCCTCCGGCCTTATTTCCGGCTTTCCTGCGCGGCTGCAGTTCTTTTTCCGCAGTCTTCTTTCCGGTTTCCGGCGCTTTTCTTCCAGCCTGTTTTCCTGCGGTCTTTCCGATCAGAATCTTCTTTTTCTCCGCCTTTCTCACGCTGTAGCCGAAGCTTCCCAGCTCCTCGCCCATCCCGTAATATCTTCCATGGGAATAGGCAAGCGGCTTTGCCATAGAGAGATGGAACGTATCTTTCTCATCCATGTACGCTTCGTCCACATCCACCGCCACGACATCAGCGATAAACATGTGATGGCTTCCGAGCTCCTCGACTTTCACAACACGGCACTCAATGTTTACCGGGCTTTCTTTGATCACCGGCACATTGACAACATTTGCCTTCTCCGGCGTCAGTCCCGTGTCTTTCCACTTATCTGTATCGCGCCCGGAGCGCACGCCGCAGTAATCGGTCGCCCACGCCATGGACTCGGTCGTCAAATTGACCACGAACTCTCCGGTCTCTCTAATCATATGGTAAGAGTGGCGTTCCGGCCGAACGCTGATCGACAGCATCGGCGGGTTTGTGCAGATGGTTCCCGCCCATGCCACCGTAAAAATATTCGAATTTCCTTCCCGGTCGGCCGCTGTCACAAGGACCGCCGGAACCGGATAGAGCATATTTCCTGGTTTAAACTGTCGTTTTTCCATTTGCAGATCCCGCCTTTATTCAACTTTTACTGCTGCAATGCCATCATGATCTGCGGTGCAAGCTGTTTCTTTCTGGAAACAACGCCCGGCAGCTTCACGATTCCGGTCTGCGCACTCACATTTTCCACATCCTCATCTGCCACATGGAACGCTGTGGTGATCAGCTGCTCCGCGCCCTGTCCGGTGCAGATCAGATCTGTGGACTCGGTCAGGATGTTGGTGAGCATGAAGAACATCATGTCGATCTCATGCTGCTCTCGTTCTTTTTCCGTGTATACGGACATTCTTGATCTCAGATCCTTCAGCTCCACTGCGTTTAAGGATGTGATCTGTCCAATTCCGAATACGGAATTTCCTACCGTAAAGCGCTTGAAATCCTGATAGAAGATATCGCCGTCAGACTTTCCTTTCAGGTTGCTTCCCGCAGAGAACATGTCGATCGCATACTTTTCAATGTCAAGTCCGGCGATCTGTGCAAGTGCAAGGCCGGCTGCCTTATCGACTGCTGTACAGGTCGGGGAACGAAATAACAATGTATCGGAAATGATCGCACTGCATAACAGACCTGCAGTTGTCTTATCGATCTCCATATGATTTTCCTGATACATCTGATAGATGATGGTCGCGGTACAGCCTAACGGCTGGTTTCTGAAGAATACCGGGGACATGGTCTCAACTGTTCCGAGACGATGATGGTCGATGATCTCACGGATATCGGCGCTCTCCATACCTTCTACCGCCTGACTCTTCTCATTGTGGTCCACAAGGATGATGCTCTTTCCCTTTGCACCTAAGAGGTTACGTCTGGAAATCATACCGATATACTTTCCATCAGAATCCAGGACCGGGAAATCACGGTGTCTCTTGCTCGCCATGATCTCGCGGATATCGTCGAGATAATCTTCCTCGGAGAACTCGATGATATTCTCTTTCGTCATGAAATAGCTGATCGGCATGGACTGGTTGATCAGACGGGCGGTCGTGTATGTGTCATACGGTGTCGTGATGACCGCGCAGCCGCGCTCCTGTGCCAGTTTGCGGATCGTTAAGGAAACGCCCGCACCCTCACAAACGATGATACAGCCTGCCTCCATCTCGATCGCGCAGAGCTGGGACTCATAACGGTTTCCGAGGATGACAAGGTCATGTTTCTCGATGTAGTTTTCCATCAGATCCGGGTTTGCAGCCGCGATCAGGACTTTTCCCTGATCAAAATATGTTTCGGAGTCGCCGACTACCATGCTGCCTTCCAGCGTATCCAGGATGTTCGCATATTTTGTGCATGCTTTGGAAATGATGCTGCTGTCATATAAGTTCATGTATGACTTGGTGATATCGCCGATAGTGATAACGCCCTCCAGGAGACCTTCCTCCGTCACACACGGAAGTGTTACGACGTTGTTCTCCTGCATGAGTCCCCATGCATTCTTTAATGAAATTCCGCGGGATACGCCTTTTGTCTTGCGGATCTCGATATCCTTGACCTGCGTCTTTACGTTCTCGACAAGGCGCGGCGCCTTTAAATTAAAATAATCCAGTACATACTGTGTCTCCGGGTTTACATTTCCGGCACGGCACGGCTCATAGTTCTCGCCGGTAAGCTGATGCTTGAAACCTGCATAGCAGATGGCTGAGCAGATGGAATCCGTATCCGGATTTCTGTGTCCAAGGACAAGTGTTTTTTTCAGTCCCTCAACTGCCATTGATCTTCTCCTCTCCATTCCATGCGCATATCCCCAGAAAGTTTCTCTGTCGCATTCCTTCGCAGGTTTTCCCTTTATATCCTTTTCTGGAGCTTTATGCGTTTTTCTCAGACGCACAAATGAGAATGTGTTACAATAACTTCATAGTGCGTTCATAATTTATTCATATTTGTTTTTTATACTTATTGCATAAACAAAAAGTCATTCGGCTTCGCTAACTAGACAAATTGCACATAGATTTTTCATAATTGCCCCGGTTGTCGCGACCGGGGTCTCCTCATGTTTAGGGATCTTATATGTCCGTTTATGGCGGACATTTTTCTTTATCTCCCATACACTCAAGGCCTATGCACATCAGGCACGCTTCGTATCCTTTTCCGGCAGTAAAAAGGGAGCCCGTTTTACCGGACTCTCTCTTCTTTTATCCGAGGATCAGCTTCGCAGCTCCGTAGATCCCGGCATCGTTTCCAAGCTTTGCAAGGACGATGTCCGCTTTCTTTGTCGCCATCGGAGATAATTCATCGTGATATTTCTTGATCATGTCAGTCAAAAATGTCCCGGCTTTGGAAACGCCGCCTCCAATAATATAAGCCTGCGGATCCAGGACCATGGACAGTGTTGCAAGGACCCAGCCAAGATAATAGCAGGACTTGTTGAGGGAATCGAGCGCAAGCTCATCCCCCGCTTTTGCTGCATCCAGCACATTCTTCGCGCTGATATTCTTTAAGCTTCTGAGGCTGGATGGACGGCTGTCCGCCGCCAGCATTCTTCTTGCAGTTCTCGCGATCCCTGTCGCGGAAGCAACCTGCTCCAGGCAGCCATGGCCGCCACAGTTGCAGGCCTCTTTCTCGCCTTCCATCACATGGATATGACCGATCTCGCCGCCAACACCCTGCTCGCCGGTCCAGATCTTTTCGTTCAGGATAATGCCGCCGCCGACACCTGTTCCGAGTGTCACCATGACGAGGTTCTTATATCCTTTTCCGCCGCCCTGCCACATCTCACCGAGAGCCGCCACGTTTGCGTCGTTACCGCTTTTTACAGGCATTCCGTCCAGCAGTCTGCTTAATTCCTGCTGCGGATTTCCGGCTTTCCAGCCAAGGTTTACACACACTTCGCAGTGTCCGTCCGGAAGAACCGGTCCCGGGAATCCCATTCCCGCGCCGGAAAAATCAGAGAGTTCAAGTCTGCTCTCCTTCACTGTTCTGCGGATCGAAGCCGCAATATCGCCCAGGATGTACTTTCCGTCCTCTTCTTTTCTTGTCGGGACCTCCCATTTTTTTACAAGAGTCCCATCTTCCTCAAAGATACCAAGCTTCACGCTTGTTCCGCCGATATCGATCCCAATACACTTTAAGCTCATGTGTGTTCCCCTTTTTCCTGAATCTGCCGGATCCATTTCAAACACGTTTTCAGATCCCGCGTGCCCTTAAAACCGTGTCAGTTCAGCCATGCTGCCTTCCGATGTGGATCGCTGCATGACTGAACCGTCACGTTCGGGTTATTTAGAACAGTGTCTTTACTGTATTTACAACGTTCTCAACTGTAAATCCGAATTTCTCGAACAGCTTCGCTGCCGGGCCGCTTGCGCCAAAGGACTTCATTGTCACATAAGCGCCGTCGAGGCCGACATACTTGCCCCAGCCGAAGTCGGAAAGTGCCTCAACGACAACTCTCTTTCTGACCTCTTTCGGAAGTACGGACTCTTTATACTCCGCACTCTGCTCCTCAAAGATATCCATACACGGCATGGATACGACACGGATCTTCTTTCCTTCGTTTGCAAGCTCTGCTTTTGCCTTGACCGCAAGATCAACCTCAGAACCGCTTGCGATGAGGATCGCATCCGGTGTTCCTTCGCAGTCGTCGATGACATAGCCGCCCTTTAACGCTTCCTTGCTGCTTCCCGGGATCGGATTGAGATTCTGTCTGGAAAGAACAAGCGCTGTCGGTGTCTTTTTGGATGTTGCTGCGGAGAGCCATGCTGCAGATGTCTCTGTCGCGTCACACGGACGGAATACATGGAAGTTCGGCATTGCGCGGAACATTGCAAGCTGCTCGATCGGCTCGTGGGTCGGTCCGTCCTCACCAACTCCGATGCTGTCGTGAGTCAGAACGAAGGTCAGCGGAACTCCCATCAGAGCGGAAAGTCTTGCCATCGGTTTTACATAATCACTGAATACGAAGAATGTCGCAACGTAAGCGCGGAGACCACCGTGAAGCATGATGCCGTTTCCGATCGCTGTCATCGCAAGCTCTCTTACGCCGAAGTGAAGGTTTCTGCCTGCCGGATTCTCTGCGGAGAAATCTCCTGCATCCTTCATTGCTGTCTTGTTCGACGGTGCGAGGTCAGCGGAACCGCCGATCATGTTCGGCATGATGTCCTTTAAGATGTTGATCATCTTGCCAGAAAGGGAACGTGTTGCCTCTGCCTTGTCTTTTGTGAGCCAGAGTGCCTCGTTCTCGATCAGTGCCTTTGCGTCCGGAGCTGTATGGTACTGCTCCCAGAGCTTCTCCATCTCCGGGTACTCATCACAGTATGCAGCGAACATTGCGTTCCACTCTGCCTCTGTGTCTGCTTTTTCCTCTGCAAGACGGGAATAATGCTCATAAACCTCTTCCGGTACGAAGAACGGCTCCTCATACTTCCAGCCGAGGTTCTCTCTCATTGCCTTGATATTGTCAACACCTAACGGCTCGCCGTGCGCGCTGGCTTTTCCCTGTTTTGCCGGGCAGCCGAAGCCGATCTCTGTCTTGATCGTGATGAAGGACGGATGCTCCGTATCAGCCTTTGCAACTTCGATCGCAGCGCCGATCGCATCGATATCTGTTCCGTCTTCGACTGTGATCGTCTGGAAGCCGAATGCTTTCATGCGCTCTTCCACGTTCTCGCGGAATGCGATGTCCGTGCTTCCTTCGATGGAAATACGGTTGGAGTCGTAGAGAACGATGAGTTTTCCAAGTCCAAGTGTACCTGCAAGGGAGAATGCTTCAGAGGAGATTCCCTCCATCATGCATCCGTCTCCGCCGAGTACATATGTGAAGTGATCGACAACCGGATAGTTTTCCTTGTTGAATACAGCTGCCAGATGTTTCTCAGCCATCGCCATACCAACTGCCATTCCCATACCTGCGCCGAGCGGTCCTGTTGTCGCCTCAACGCCTACGGTGTGACCGTATTCCGGATGTCCCGGAGTCAGGGAACCAACCTGACGGAAGTTCATTAAATCTTCCTTTGTCAGACCATAGCCGAACAGATGAAGCAGGGAATATAACAGCATGGAGCCATGGCCGCCGGATAAGATAAAACGGTCACGGTTCGCCCACTCCGGATTTGCCGGATTGTGGTTCATATGGTGTGCCCAGAGCTCATAAGCAGCCGGTGCGCTGCCAAGCGGAAGTCCCGGATGTCCGGAATTTGCCTTCTGGATCGCATCTGCGGATAAAATTCTGATGGAATTGATCGCCAGATTGTCGATTGTGTTCATTGTTTCATTCCTCCTGATAATCCATAAGTGTTGGGAACTGTTGAAGTTTCACAGTTTCATTTACCTTAAATTAATCTCTTTCATCACCTCGCTGCCTGCGGTGATCAGAGAATTGGTACGATTTTTTCCAGCCCTGACGAGCGATACAGAATAATCGAACTGTCCGTTAAACTTTTCGTGCCCGTCCAGGTTGTAGACCCTGCATGATTCCTCATTATACAGGATAAGCCTGTCCCCGTCAATGAGAGCGCCCGTGTAGGCGTAGTCGAAATCAATGCTTGTAACTTTCTTTCCATCCGTGTTGTATACATCAAGCCGGTACGGACTTCCGGATGTGCTGTCAACAATGACAGCCGCGTATTTATCCGAGTAGCAGATACTTCGGATCTCTTCTTCTACCGGAACATAGATCACATTTGTGTCCGGTATCACATTTTTTACAGAGATAAAGGTCAGTCCTTTATCGGAAAAGGCGCAGACGGTCTGGTCATTTAAGTATCGGACGCGCCCCACCATCTTATCATCAAATTCTTCCTCAAACGCGGCGATGAAACGGTTGTTGACATTCTTTCCGATCTCAGAGAAATCGTAGAACGCGACCTTGTTCTTTAACGCGCCGTTTTTCATGTACATGATGGACATGACGATCTGTTTTCCGTCGGGGGAAAGTGCGATGTCCACCGGATAACCGTCACCGGAAAGGAGCATCTTGATGTTGATCCCGAGCGACTCGCCGTCCTTCTTGAAGTAGAATATGTAGCTCGCCGTGCTGTCCTCGACTACGGCCGCCGCAACGCCGCGGGCCGATACCGCCGCTTTCGTGATCGGAAGCTGTGTCTTCGCGGTTCCGGTACATCCCTCTTTGTTGCAGATGTACATCTCATTTCCCTGCTGATCCGCGATCACGGCATAATCCCCGTTGATATTGATGATCGGGGTCTTCATCTCATAGCTCTGTGTCCAGATCGTCTTGCCGGAGGCATCAATGTAGGAAGCACCGTCTTTTGTGTACTTGATCATATTGTCGCCGAACACGGCAAATCGGATAAAACTGCTGTCGCTGACTGTCTTTGAGACTTCGGCCGCGGAAGTTGCCGCAGAGTCGGAGTTTCCGGTGTCCGTACCGGCAGCGCTTTCTGCCGCAGCGGTCTCATCGGTCTCATCGGTCCCATCTGTTCCCTCATCGGCCGCCGCACTTGTTTCCGGCGCCTGTGTTTCTTTATCCGCGTTGGACGTATCAGTATACCGCATGGAGCGCTCCCACTGAACACTGTAGCTGGTATATTCATACTCATTCATATATCTGTATCCGGTAAATCCCAATGCTGCAAGGAAACATGCGGCTGCAACTGCGATGATCCGCTTTTTCTTTTTATATCTGGCAAGCCGTTCGTCATCCATCGGTTCATCCGATCCGACGTCCGGCATCTGTACGATATTTTGTCTGAGCTGCCTCTTTTTGTTCTCTCTGTCCATAGATTGCATATCACTCATAAAAAATCTCCTGAAAAATGGACATATATAGATTAGTATACACCATTTTCAGGAGATGCGCATTAAATTCTTTGTTTTTATTCCAGTTCATTCCGGCAGGCGGAAATACCCGATTTCTATGGCAGGACCAACTTCTGCCCCGCTACGATATGGTTCACATCGTCCAGGTGATTGAGCGCGCAGATTTCGGACAACCGCTTTAAATTTCCGTACTCTTTCCAGCAGATCCCATATAACGTCTCACCGTCACCGATTTCATAGATCCGATAGCCGTTCGCGGCCGCGGCGGCGTAGTCAACCGGCTCTTTTCCCTGACCGGATGCGTCGCCCTGTCCTTCCTCTTTTCCCATACCGACACGTGGCGAGGTCGGAGCTTCAGCACTGGTGGGTGGAACTGCTTCCTCCACGGCTCCGGACGCTGCAGCGGTCTCGGTCCCGTCAGTACCGGGCTTTCCTGTTGAAGCAGCTGTATCTGGATTGTCTGGCTGGCTTGAAGCAGCGGATTGCCCCAACACGCCGGTTGTCTCCGGATTTCCTGTACTCTCTGATACTTCTGAAGATTTGCTGTTCGTGCCTGCCTCTGTCGCTTCCATCGTCTCCGCCGCGTAACTTTCCCCGGTCTCCCTGCTCTCATCCGTCGGAAATACATTTCCCGGCCGCTCTTCAATGACAAAATCCGGTTCCTGATTCAGCTTGTCCAGATAATCGCTCCAGTTTGCCGTCCCGGCAGGCACCACGGAAGTCAGCACCGTCTCCATCTGCCGCATCTTGTGATAATTATTGACGAGCACAACACCTCCTGCCAGGACCGCCACCGTGAGGACTCCGCACGCCGTCCCCAGGATCCCGGACATATGCCGCCCTGCGTCCGCCTGTTCTTTCCTGACCGTCATCCGCTGCCGGAAATCTTTGATGACCTTCTCATGCGAGCCGGATTCCACCCGGCGCACGTCTTTCCTGGTCACCATGTAATCCTGCATCATCTGATTTCTCTCGTAATAGATGCAATGTCCTTTCAGCCGGTAAAAGCCGTCCTCCGAAGTGATATAGACTGCTTCCTCACCTTCCAGACCATGATTTAAATACATCAGCTTGTTTTTCCCGTTAAAGTACTGGTTGTGCAGTTTCCAGTAATTCAGGGGACTCAGCTGGCTCGACGGAGTGCCGCAGATAAACCATCCCTGAACGGTCCGCTTCGGAAACGACTCCTCGATCCCACGATACGCCTTTTTCCAGGCATTTTCGGAAAATTCCACCTTCTCCCCGGATACTTCCACGTCCTCCATCTCGATGGCGCCATCGATAAAGATATACGGAGTCCCGTCATAGTTTTCCGTATTTCCCAGCAAAAGTCCCACACGCAGCGTCTGATTTCCTGCCGGATACAGGCGTTTCAAATATGTATTTACATAGTCCTCCACATACAGCCGGACCACCTGGTCCGTATCACCGATCTGGCGGATATTTTTCGGAAGTTTCGGAAACGGATTGTATAATTCTCCCATGCTGCCACCTCGTTCTATCTTCAGGCAGCCGGCATGTCCAGACAGCGGCCGGCCGCCTCTTTATTTACGCGAACCACGTAAACGCGCTTCGTCGAATTCTTTCCGAAGTATAGCATGGGAGATCTGCAAAACATGTCAAAACGGCACAGTCTGACCGGAAAAGTTTTCGACACGTCTCCCGATGATCCGCAATCCAAGGCAGATGCTGCGGCTGATGCAGTCCGCAAGCCGCATGACCTGGGACAGGCGTATGCTCTGTAAAAATAATGGGTCTCCGCTCTCCGCCCCGCCGACGATCCCGGTGATGGAAATGTCGCCAACGGCGGTAAGTTCCTTTCGCACGCCGAGTCCCGGGCGCAGCGGCCCTTTTTCCAGCGTCACAAGCCCCACATGATCCCAACGGCCCACGGCGGCGTCCACAGCTACAATGATCGCATCCGGGTAATGTTCTTCCATCTCCTCGATCGTCCGGTCAAGGTTCACCGCATGGACCGGATGTTCCAGTGTCCCGATCACCGTCACATCGCCGGTCACCTCCGCCGCCAGCTTTGAACCGATGAGCGGTCCCAGACTGTCCCCCGTGGACCGGTCTGTCCCGATACATAAAAATACGATCCTGCGGCGCCCGGATGCCCGCATCTCATTCATCAGAAGAAGCAGAAGTCTCGCCGCAAATTTCTCCGCCTCAAATCCCGCTTCCGTATCATAATAAGTGATCTTCCGCCTCCCGAATCTCATCGTGAACACTCCGTTTCCTGGTTGGTTTCTATGAGACATTATAGGCGGGATTCAGGAAGATTATACATGTGCAATAACAGCGAATGTGCCTTGGTGCACAATACCTTTGGTTTTGTGTAGAAAATCCTGATGAAATTTTTATAAAATTGAAAGAGGACCGGGTATGATATATCCCCGATCCCCTATTTTTATCCTGTTTTTCTGTATTGCATCATTGATCTCTTAATACTCAAAATGCATCAGATCCGCTCTGCTGAATCCAACTCCCCATCTCCAGCCATGTTTTCCGAATGCCTTTACGACATCACTGTCACGACTGATAGAATACGGATTTACGCTTGGCTCCCATTTATTTCCAACAAGAACCGTTTTGCCATCTGTATCTATCTGTGGGTTTGCGTCCGGGTTAATATCAATGGCCAGACCCAGGCTGTGATTGCTTCCCACTCCGTTGCTTCTCCAGTTATATCCGCCAACACTTTCGATCGGGAACTGTTCCGGTCCATTATAGATTTCTGTAAAAATCTCTTTTACCTGATCTGCGACAGAACTTAAGACCTGTACATGAGCTGTTCCAGCAACTTTTTGACCGTTTTTCAATCTCCAGACAGGAATCTCTACGCTGACCACTTCCGCAGATGCCGTCGCATCATTCTGATTGGCTAAAATTCGGTCAACCTGTTCATTTACCTTTGCATCACGCTCTGCGCTGCGGCCATCCCAGCTATAATATTTTGCATAGTAATGATAGTATGCTATATCTAATTCACTTATTCCATCTACTTTGAAATACCAATCTGTATCATAAGAATAGCTGCTGTTGGAATTTGAACTGTTAGAGCTACTGTTGTTTCCGGATCCGCCGTTCTTTGTCTCGCCGCCGGCTTTCTGCTTTACCTCGCCTCCAACGACCCAGGCACCGATCCTGTTTACTTGGTAACCATCCGGTGTGGTGGTATTTCTAAGAACATATCCGTTGGAGTCAAAGTAAAAGCTCTCCGCCATTCCATCATTATCGGTATCGATCCATGTCCATCTTCCCTTGGGATATGTTCCATCGTCAAACTGATACCACATTCCGTTTGCATCCGATTTCCATGTCCCGGCAAACGATGCGAACGGCATCGCCATGCAAAATACAGTGGCAGCAAGCGCAAGTTTTATTCCATACTTTTTCATCTTTTGTCCATTTCCCTGTAATTCTGTCCTTTTTGTAACTGCTCAGTATTTCCTGACCATATTTTATTGCGGCCAGTGCATCAGCTGTTATTTCGCCGTATCTCCCTGACTCTTATAGACCGAGATCGCATCACTGATATTGGATGCCGCACCGCTTCTCACGATATCCGCAAGCGCCGCGAGTTTCTCCGGCGTCATATATTCTTTTCCTATATAAACCTCGTAGTGATCCGTAATGAACAATGCTTTTTCCTTCGCAGCCGTCCGCGTACCGCGGAGCTTTTCTGACAGAGAAGAAAGCTCGTCCTCCATCCGGTTGATCTCCTCTTTGTTGTTTGCCGTGATCTCATCAGAGATGATCGTCCGTGTCACGGTATCGAAGGTCGTAAGTGCTTCCTTCTTTTTCCGGTTGATCTCCGCCGCATCCTGGTCGAGCTGGGCGATCTCATCGTCAAATTTCTGGAGATTGTAGACCGTCTCGTTCTTATCCCGTCGGATCGTCTTCGCGATGACCTTCATCTCTTTTTTATTCGCGCGGATCTTCGCCTGGATCCCAAGTCCTTCTTTCAGCACTTCCATATAGCGCACCTTGGTCATGTTTCCGATCGTTACATAGATCCCGCCAAAGATCAGGATCGCCGCCACATAGATTCCCACTAGATACATAGTCCGTCTCTCCGGAATCAGGAAATATGCTCCGCACGGGATCGCGAGGAAGCAGATCATGATCGTCATGAGAAGTGCCAGAAAATCCTTAAATGTTCTCGTAAAATAGAGCGCGTAATAGTAACTTCCACGGCAGAATCCCGGAACATGGTTTGCTTTAAACAAAGTTTTCATCTGGTCCGCAAGTTCTTTATTCTCCCGCACAAGCCCCCTGGTATCTTCCTCGATCCGCTCTTTGACACCCTGGTTTTTCGCTTTTTCACGCTTCGCTCTTACTTTTTTCAGGCGATCCTGCACCTTCCCGAGCTCCGCATCGTAGCTTTTTGTGATCTCCTCTTTCCGCTGCTTCACCGTCTGGCTGATGGTTTCTGTAACAGAACGCTGTTTTCCCTTGAGGGAACTCTCTAACTTCTTCTCATCCGCTTCGAGCTGCTCCACCTCTGTATTCAGAGCTTCCAGTTCCTCAACTGCCTGTCCTGCGCTGGCAAAAAAGGCAGCATGATCTGTAATTGGCTGTCCCATCTTTTGTCCTCCTGGCTTTGGTTCAAGTATGTCATCAAATGTCCATATAGGTATAGATTACTACAATTTTTCAGGCGATACAAGGCATTTTCAGTAAAATTCGCATGTCCGTCCCGTGTGATGCCAAAACGTGCTTTTGTAATTTCAAAAATGCGCTGCCGCTGTTCACGTGGCTTTACTTTCTTAAAAAAATCCGTTATACTGTTTTTCAAATCATGACCGTGAACGAAAAAGAATGGAGGACTGTTTTATGTTCCGAATCTGGGGAAAAATATGGAAAGATAATCATCTGATCAAAGATATGGTGTCCTGCAACAACGACTATTCCATGTCGAGAACCGCCATGGTATTTCAGGCTCTGGATGAGATCTGTCACGAATTCGACTTAAGCCAGCCGATCTGGCTCGATTCCAATATCCGCGATTTTCAGCTGCATGATAAGACACGGTTTACGAAAGACAGTTTTATCGAATCCATCGACTTTGATTATCTGGAGTTTCAGGTGATCGAGGAGTGATCAAAAAACGACTGATCTGCCCGTTGTGTCATTTCTGCCCTGACACATGGAGATCAGCCGTTTTTATTTTATCGTTTCTCATCCTATCCGGCAACATTTTGCCGAATACGTCTAATATTATATTTCTTTATTATAATCTCTTGAGAAGCGCCTCTCTTGCCTCCTCATAACCCGGTTTTCCGAGCAGCGCGAACATGTTCTTCTTATAGCTCTCAACACCCGGCTGGTTGAACGGGTTGACTCCGAGAATGTAGCCGCTGACGCCGCATGCAAACTCGAAGAAGTAAAACAGCTGACCAAGGCTGTAAGCATCCTGCGCCGGGATCTTTACCATAAGGTTCGGCACACTGCCGTCTGTATGCGCAAGGATTGTTCCGTTCATGGCACTCTTATTTACAAAATCAACGGTCTTTCCTGCCAGATAGTTCATGCCGTCTGTATCGACGTCCTCTTTCTGGAGAACAATCTCCGCCGGGGATTCTTCCACGTTCAGAACTGTCTCAAACATGATGCGGGCACCATCCTGGATGAACTGCCCCATAGAGTGAAGGTCTGTTGTCAGATCTACGGCTGCCGGGAAGATACCTCTCTGGTCTTTTCCTTCGCTCTCGCCGAAGAGCTGTTTCCACCACTCAGATACATAATGAAGGCTCGGTTCGTAGTTTGCTACGATCTCCACCTGTTTTCCTTTTCTTAACAGGATATTGCGGACTGCGGCATATAAAAGAGCCGGATTCTTCTCATATTCTGTCTCAAGAGCAACCTTTCTCGCATCTGCTGCCCCCGTCATCAGGGCATCGATATCCGCACCGCTGACTGCGATCGGTAAAAGACCTACGGCTGTGAGCACGGAGAAACGTCCTCCAACGTCATCCGGAACAACGAAGCTCTCGTATCCCTCTTCGTTTGCCAGATTCTTTAAAGCTCCCTTTGCCTTGTCTGTGGTCGCATAGATCCTCTTGTTGGCCTCTTCCTTACCATACTTGCTGATCAGCATTTCCTTGAATACGCGGAATGCGATCGCCGGTTCTGTTGTCGTGCCGGACTTGGATATAATATTAATGGAGAAATCTTTTCCTTCCAGCACATCCTGAAGATCATGAATGTATTTGCTGCTGATGCTGTTTCCTACGAAATAGATCTCCGGAGTTTTTCTCTTTCCCTTCGGCAGCACATTGTAGAAGCTGTGGGATAAGAATTCGATCGCAGCGCGGGCACCGAGATAAGATCCGCCGATACCGATCACAAGAAGTACATCTGAATCGTTCTGAATCTTCTCTGCCGCTTTCTTGATCCTTGCAAACTCCTCTTTATCATAATCAACCGGGAGGTCGATCCATCCAAGATAATCATTGCCTGCACCGGATTTTGCTGTCAGGACATCTTTTGCACCCATAACGATGCTCTTCATGTTCTTCATTTCCTCTTCACTGATAAATCCGGCTGTCTTGGAATAATCAAATACGATTTCTTTACCCATAACCCTGTCTCCTTTTCTTGTGTGAGATTCACAGTCTCTGTCCGTTATTATACCACTTCGTGAAACCCTTGACAATGCTTCGCATTCTAAATCAGTGTGTTAAATAATGTTTTCAGCAGCGCCATTTCTTCCGCCGGGATCGAGTTCCGTATCAGCTCAAGATCATCCGGCATTTTCTGACTTTCGCCCGGCTGTTCCCGGCTTGCGGCGATCTGCCTCAGGCTTTCGCTCAGGTGGTTGATGCTCTGGGCAAGTTCTGTCTCACTCGTCAATACTTTTCCACCCGTCCCCATGCTTTTTGAGCCGGCATCCCGGGCATTCTGGCCCGTGCTTCTATTATAGTCGGTTTTTCCTGTTGGCTTTTTTGATGAACTGCCGATACTATTTCCATTTACGGCCGGACCGGTTCCATTCCCTTCAGACACAGATGTTTTTCCGTCCAGCCGCGACAGCTTCACGGCATCCCCGGTTCTTGTAAGGTTTTCATTTTCCAGATTCTCTGTTTCATCGCTTTCATCAGAAATCTGTGCGTCTTTTTTCCTTCTGAGAACAGAAAAACGTCCATTTCCTCTGCCATTTCTCACACTTTCCTGAGTTCTCCCATAGCCTGTACCATTGTCGGAAAAATCTCCAGCCGGAGAAGCTCCCACCGCCTTTTTCCGCTCCTGTCCGGCATAAACGATGTTATCCACACTTTTATAGAAATGCGGTGAGTTTTCCACATAATCCACCAAATGATCCGCAAGCTGTTTCCGTTTCATTCCCGTCCCGATCCAATTGTCCACAAATGCAAGAAACAATCCGCTAAAGACGCCTGCCGCACCATATAATACGATGTAGGAATTGTCACATCGATACCAGTATGCGCCAAATGCCGTTACTCCTCCGACCATAAAGCAGAGGATCATCGCCTGCACGGACAGTTTGTCCCAGCCATCGAGACTTACATGGAGAAATCGGAATCCGTAGAGCTGTTTTTCTATGTATGCGTTTACATTTCGGATCCCGTGGTTGATAAGGAACACATTTTCCATGCGCTGTTTCAGCGTCTTTAAGTTCTTATCTTTCGTCAGCGCCATATTTCCGGTTTCTTTGATCAATCTTTTGTAGAGGCTTCCTGTTGCGAGCTTGCTGAGTGTCCCGAGCGCACAGATTGCCGCCAGAACATAGAGCATTCTCCCTGTCTGTAAAAATTCCAGCATAATCAGTTCCCCTTTCTCCGTCCGGATCATTCCAGATGATGCCACTAATTATAGCGGGCTAGAATGATTTTGAGAAGATTGAGAACGGAAGAATCGTTCGTCAAATGTGGACAGGAAACGAGTTCTTAAGGTAATGACAAGATCAAAGTCTTTTTACTAAAGCAAGCATGAGATTTACAGAATGTTCAACCGCCTTTGCCTCGAACTCACCGTAATCCATATGGGCACTGTCATCTGCTTTATCAGAGATCGCGCGGACGATCAGGTACGGAATCTTATTTAAGTATGCCGCCTGTGCAACAGCTGCGCCTTCCATCTCTGCGCAGTACGCGTCAAATGTGTCACAGATCCATTTTTTCTTTTCCTTACTGTCAATAAACTGGTCACCGCTGGCAACGCGTCCTTTGAAGGTGCTGATGTCCGGGTTTGCCTCTCTGCACGCCTCTTCCGCAAGAGTTAACAATCTCTCATCCGCCGGAAATTCCTTTACACCGAGCTGTGGGATCTCTCCGACCGGATATCCGAATCCGCCTGCGTCCACATCATGCTGTACTGCCACTGTGGAGAGAACGAGATCCCCGATGTTGATCTCATTTCTCAGGGATCCCGCGATTCCTGTATTCACGATCCCATCAACCTGATAGAGATCCACAAGGATCTGACTGCAGATACCAGCGTTTACCTTACCGATACCGGAACGAACAATGACAACGTCTTTTCCTTCCAGTTTTCCCTTGCAAAAGTTCATTCCGGCCACTGTCTTCATTTCTGTCTCTGTCATTTTTGCGCGAAGTTTCTCAACTTCTACTTCCATTGCTCCGATAATACCAAGCATTTGAATTCCTCCGTGTTATAACATTATTTTACCAAAATATCGATCCTGTTTGAGTTTCAGACAGATTCTCACCATCTTTATCGTTTTCATTATACGGGATAATGGGGCGCAGGTCAAATAAAGTTCCTTTTCATCGTTATCTTTGGCGAACTAATATAAGTCGCTGATACACCCTGCCTTCACACTGTAACGGAAATTTTCCGATACACCGAATCAGGGATCGGCAAAATCCGCATCCGCAACTGTATGATGCAGATTGTTCATTTAACGAATTTCCGTCCCGCGAATAGTACGGGCAGAGTCTCCAGCAAAATGGACTTCAGTGCTTCTCTTGACAATGATTCTCTGCTGTGAGTATAATAAGGATACTTTCAATTCGGCCATACGGCCAGACTTTTACAAACGGAGGTTTTTATATGGTATACAAGACACAGGGCACCTGCTCCAGAGAAATCCATTTTGACGTAGAGAACAACAAACTCAAAAACGTAAGCTTCGTTGGCGGATGCAACGGCAACTTAAAGGGTATCGGCCTTCTTGTTGAGGGCATGGATATCGACGAAGTGATCAAAAGAGTCGAAGGCGTAAGCTGCAACGGCCGCCCAACTTCATGTCCAGACCAGCTTGCAAAAGCTTTAAAGCAGTATAAAGAGCAGCAGGCGTAATCCATCTTCGAACCCATTGATCAGACCGTATACTATTTATCTAATCGCTTTTATACACAGAAATATCAAAAGGCTCTATGTCAACAACGAAACAGGATTCTAAGCAATTCCCCCATCGGTTGATATAGAGCCAAAAATAGCCCCGCAAGAGGTTGTATTGAGCGGGGCTACTTCTTTTCATTCAGTTTATAAATTTTGAATCGTTGTTCTTACTGACCTCGGTCGGCCTTATCCTCAGTCTCCTCCATCAACCATCTCCCTTTATCAAACATGTATTTATATTATTCGGCCGAAATAATATACGAAATTTACGAGTTATACCTCGTGGTCGGTGAGAAGAACGCCATCAGTCTGAGTGGCTTTTCCTTCCATGTTATCTCCCCACTCAACAAGATGCATTGCCCGTGCACGGTAATATTTGTTGACTTCACAGCCTGATACAGTGAAACCTACATGGTAGGATGATAACCTCGGTTCTTCTTCTATACTTTTTACAAAATCCCAGTGATTAACATTTACCCAATCTTCTTTCTTTTCATCCCATACCTCTAAAAATACCGTCTGATATATTTTGTCAACAACTACATGTGCATATGTATCTACGGAAATATGTAATGTACCATCCTGCTGATTAGTGATTTCCAACATTCCTGTCGAAAACACTTTGCCTCTGGTAATATTATCCGTTATATTCGTTGATGTTCTTTCTCCATTAGTCAACACAGTACTCTGCATATTTGTGCGCGCCAATTCTCCCCAGGTTACATTTGGCATTGCGTATGCCGTATTCGTCATCATTACCATACCCACCAACACACCATAGATACATCTTCTAACTTTTTTCATAGCTCATTTCTCCTTTACTTTATTTATTAATATAAACGTATGCAAAAAAGAAATGTGACCGTTTTTTAGGAAAAATATAAATATTCTAATATCTCTTTAAATTTTTCTTCCGGAATAGATCCATAAATACAATAGTAATAATTCTTAATAGGAAAAATTGCTCCACATTCTTGAGATCCATCATCCAAAGAATTTACAGAATATTCTATTTTTTGATTAATCCATTTGTTTATAACAACTTTTTTATTCTCCCTATCTGATACTATTCTCGTCGATGATGTAGTCTCCTTTTTTCGTTGTATAAAGTAAATAAATTTGTCGTTATAACTAAAACGGATTTCAACGCCATCTTCATACATATCATATCCATCAAATTTCATTCCTGATGGATAATAACCAAACAACAGTATTGGAATATCTAATTTTTCTTCTATCTCTTTGTATATTGATTCCAACTTGGAATCTTTTAGTAAATTTTTATCATTATCTAATGAAATCTCTGCAGCACTACCAGATTTCCTAAAGAAATAACTCTTCTTCCCAATCGCCGTCCCCCCAAGCATCCCCGCGATCACTGCAACCAGCGCCGCCGTAGCCAGAGCCTTCTTTTTCCCAAACCGGACAATCTTCTTTTTATTCTGCTTTTCATCCTGCTTTTTCTCAGGTTCCAGCGGTTCCGTTTTACTTTCTTCTCCCGGTGCACAGTCTTCAGCCTCTGCCGTTATTTCCGGGATTGCTCCAGCCTGTGCGTCCGGCTTCATCGTTTCCGGTGCTGCTTCAGCGGCTTTCTTCTCCATTTCAGCTTTCCGCTCCATGAACCGCTTCATAAGGCGCTCCTCGGCTCCGGCAAAAGAAACATCCTTAAAATTTTCATTCACATGATCCAGCTTTTTTAACAGCTGCTCATCGGAGTATCCAAATGCTTCCTGAAGGCATTCACTTATTTTCTGATCTTCCTGATTTTCCATGTCTGCCATGATTCAGCACCTCACTTCTTTTCTTCCTTCGTTTCTTTTAGGGGTTGACATTTCTTTTTCAGCCGTTACTATTAAAATATCGGTAATCTCGTGTATCTTGATCACCGCACATGGGTTCCCGCATAACCTGCCGGAGCCGAAACTCCGGACAATTGTCCGGAAATTCCATGGAGGCATTTATGAAAACAATTATTCTCACCGGCGGCGGCACAGCCGGCCACGTTACACCGAACCTCGCCCTGATCCCGTCCCTCAAGGCAGCCGGTTACGATATTCGATACATTGGTTCCTACAATGGTATGGAACGCAAACTGATTGAAAACGCAGGGATTCCTTATGACGGAATTTCTTCTGGAAAACTGCGCAGATATTTCGATCTTAAAAATTTTTCCGACCCATTCCGCGTCTTAAAAGGTTACGCGGAGGCGTTAAAACTCTTAAGAAAATACAAACCAGATGTTCTCTTTTCAAAAGGCGGCTTTGTAGCGGTTCCGGTTGTTCTCGCCGCTAAGCACTACCATATCCCGACGATCATTCATGAATCAGATATGACCCCGGGTCTGGCAAACAAACTCTGTATCCCATCCGCCAAATGGGTATGTTGCAACTTCCCGGAAACTCTAAAATATCTTCCGGCGGGAAAGGCAGTTCTCACAGGATCCCCGATCCGTGCGGAGCTTCTTCAGGGAGACAGACTTGCCGGTCTCCAATACACCAACCTCTCCGCTGCAAAACCGATCATCCTGGTTATCGGTGGAAGTCTCGGCTCCGTCAAGGTAAATGGCGCAGTCCGCAGCATTCTTCCAAAGCTCTTAGAGCAGTTCCAGGTTATCCACATCTGCGGAAAGGGAAACCTGGATGAATCCCTGATCGGGACTTCCGGTTATGTTCAGTATGAATATGTTGACAGTCCGCTGAAGCACTTATTCGCAGCAGCTGATCTGATCGTCTCCAGGGCGGGCGCAAATTCCATCTGTGAAATTCTTGCGCTCAGAAAGCCAAACGTCCTGATCCCGCTCTCCGCCGCTGCCAGCCGTGGAGATCAGATCCTGAATGCAAATTCTTTTGCAAAACAGGGGTATTCCACAGTCCTGGAAGAAGAGAAAGTAACGGATGATACTCTTTTTGACGCGATCCATGATACTTATGAAAATCGCCGGACATTTATTGAAAATATGGAAAAGAGTCATTTAAATAACGCGATCGATACGATCATGAAACTGATCAACGACTGTGCGGATCACAGATGACCTTTGTCAATATGACTTTGCAGTTCTTCTCTTAAGTATTTTCTCGCTCTTGAAATTCGCGAACGACACATGTCGTTCGTGATTTCAAGACGCTCACAAATTTCTTCAGTCGTCAGCCCCTGAATGAAATACATGATCGTAACGTCTTTCCACGATTCTCGTAATCCATCCAGGATCTCATAAATCTGACCACAGCTTTCTCTGCTGATCACAGCCTGAAGCGGGTCATGTGCAGAAAAGTCCGCGATGATCTCCAGCTCGCTCAGATCTTCATCCTCATTCGGCCTGATACTTCGTTTCTCTTTTCTGAAATAATCAATGCATTTATTTTCAACAATACGGGCCAACATTGCCTTTACGACTTTTTCATTTTCCAGCTTCCAACCATAATCCGCCCGGTAGAACGACCAGAATGCCTCCATGACAATATCTTCTACATCGTCAAACGGCACTCCGATCGCATACGCCAGCTTCATATACATTTGAGCATATTGCGTAATCAGTACTTGCAGCAGTTCATCTTTGTCCTGCGGCATATAATCTCCTTCAACTCTTTTCTGATTACCGTTTACAGTGCACTCTTGATCTTTTCTGCAGTTTCAGCGAGCACTTCCGGTTTTTCCTCTCCCGGTGTCCAACCGGCAATGACCGGACCACCCTCATAACGCGGAATTACATGTACATGGAAATGAAATACCGTCTGGCCGGCTGCCTCACCGTTATTCTGAACCAGGTTAAAACCGGCACAGCCGAGAGATTTCTTCATTGCTGTTCCAAGTTTTGCCCCGAGAGGAAGTACTTTTGCGGCAATCTTCGGATCCAGTTCGGTAACGTCCTTAAAATGTTCTTTCGGAAGGATCAGGGCGTGACCTTTTGAAGCCGGACCAAGGTCCAGGATTACACGAAAATCCTCATCCTCATATACCGTTGAAGATGGGATCTCACCATTTGCGATCTTACAGAAAATACAATTACAGTCTTTCATTATATGATACCTCCGTTCGGCCATCGGTCTCCCTTAGGCCTATGATATAAAATTATAGCAAGAATAATGCCGATTACAAGGCCAGACAGGTGTGCAATGTTGTCCACACCGGTACTTGTATAGCCCAGATACAGGGAAAAGAAGATCATGACCACAAGCTGTCTTGTATTCAGATCCTCCAATCTTCCTTTATTAATCGTGACCACGTAAAGCAGCCCACCGACCACTCCAAAAATTGCACCAGACGCTCCTGCTGATACTGTCATTGTATCAGCTGTATGCGCCATCATCGACACCCAGTTCGAGCCAATCCCACAGAGCAGGTAAAAGATCAGATACTTCACATGCCCAAGTGCCCGTTCCAGATTATCTCCAAGAACAAACAGGACCAGCATATTATTCATGATGTGCCGGATCCCGAAATGCATGAACATTGCCGTCAAAAGCCGGTAATACTCACCGTCCTCCAGGACCGCCGGCGCGTACATTGCACCTTTTGTATACATGAAATACGCGTCCTCCGACGAACCTGTGATCTCAAGATACAGGAAAAACAGCACATTCAGAGCGATCAGGAGTCCATTTACATAAGCCTTTTTTCCATATTGGCTTCCCATGGGTTCCATCCTTTCCATGCTGTTATTTCATGACGCCAAGTCCTTTTGCGATAATCGTGATGAAGTCCTGTACATTCGTCACGATGGTCGTCGCCGAAAGACTTCCCCGATCCATGAGCTTGTTCACAACAAATTCATCTGCATCGACCGTGTACAGATAGACCGGTCGGATCGTTCCGTCCTTCATCACGCGGAATGACGGTGTCATATTTCCCGTCGCGATCGTATGGAGCATAGTTGCCAGGCAGATCACGCAGGTTGCGTCCCTGACCATATCCCGCATTGCACTCTGCCCCTGGTACGCGTCTCCGATCACCTCCGGCATCGGACCATCGTCACGGATCGAACCGGTCAGAACAAATGGAATATGATTTTCTACGCATCCGTAGATAATTCCATTGTCAATATGATTTTCCTCGATAAACTTTGGGATCGATCCGCTTCTCCGCACCTTGTTCAGCACATCCAGATGGTTATAATGTCCGTTTGGCTGGGAAACCTGTGTATAAATATCCTGTCCCAGCGCAGTATGTAACAATGCACCTTCCAGATCATGAGTCGCAAGCGCATTTCCGGCCATCAGACCATGTGCGTATCCATTCTCGATCAGCGACTGCATCGCGTTTCTCGCGTCATAGTCGAAGGAGAACGCCGGTCCCATGACCCAGACGATCTTTCCATGTTCTTTCTCATACCGCAAGAGATCCATCAGGCGGTCATAGTCTCTCGCATAGGAGGTCTCTCTGCTCCGGCCCTGGCGAAACACAAACTTATCCGCAAGTGCTGCCTCTTCCTCTGTCTGAAATCCGGTGCTGTGGACATAAATGCCCTCTTCACAGCCTTCACTCCGTCCCAGGATCACCTTATCTCCTTTTTTGAGATTCCGGTTTTCAACCACTTCCAGATGTCCATCCGGACAGATCACTACGCTGGAATCCATGCGGCTTTCTTCCGCCAAAACCCATTTCCCCTGGATCTTAAAATATTCCGGGAACATGGATGTGCTGTGAAAATATTCAGGAGCTACCCCATCCATCTCCACAACTTCCCATCTTGCGTCAGGAGCCTTCAAAAATTGTTCCTGTGAAAAATCGGGATGATGATATTCCGGTATCTGAAATGCCATGATACCCCCTCCTTTCATTATTGATGGATTTATCATAGACCAAATATCAGAAAAACACCACCCCTGTTTTTATTTTTCCACTGTTACAGTACACGGGCACTCCATATCTCCTCACTATAACAGGATTCTTCCGATACTTCCCATTCCGAACCGGCAAAATCCACGATGGCTCAATATATGCTTGTCTGTTTTCTATAAGAAACGATATCTCTGATCCGCAAAAGATAACTGATCCCCCGGAGAGATCGTCATGCTTTCATTTGTTTCCAGAAAATGACCGTTCACACTCGTTCCATTCGTGGAGTTGAGATCCGTGATGATATATCCGTCCCCGCTTTCCTCGATCTTCGCATGGATCCTGCTGATCTGGGGAAGATTCAGGCAGAGGTCCGAGATTTCCCGGTTCTTCCCGATCAAAAAGGGAAAATATCCGACCTGAACATCTTCGCCTCCGTTCTCCGGTACGAGCCGCCTTGTCACCGGATAGATCTGCCGCCCGGTAAGAAGGACCGTATGCATCTCATCCGCGTCTTTTTCCCGCCCGGTCTTTTGCTCGGTTTGTGACCCGCGATCATTCTGATCCCGTTCTTCCTGAAAAAAGTGTTTTGCTGCGCCTGAATATCCCGCTTCCGGGATTCCTCCCCGCTCCAGCTCCTCTTCCTCCCGGAACATGATCTCCCAGTCCTCTCCGTTCTCCTCCTCATCTTCTCCTTTCTTCCCGCCCGTTTCTTTTCCCACAGCAAAGATCCCGGCAAGAAGAATTCCCCATGCAGCTAAGATGCCCCATTTTAAACGGATCACCAGTTCCATTCCACCGGCAAGAAATACAGCCGCCGGAACTGCAGGCAGCAATATTCCCAGCAAAACCTGCAAAATTCTCCATTTTATGTCCGGCTCTTCCGTGTCATCGGCGTCCTCCTGTTTTTCCTGCTCTGATTTCCGGACCTGTTCCATATATTTTCCCGGTTTCTTTCCTTCTCTGCGTTCCTGCTTTCCCACATAAAATTCTCCCGGATCTGGTTGCTTTTCTTCCTGATCTGCCCGTAATTCTCTCTTATCATCTATACATCCTCCCTGAATTTTTCTCTCATATGTTTCCATTTTTCCTGCTTCCCTGTCGTTTTTTCCACCCGCCCTCAGACATGATTCCAGATCCGCGATCCCAAAGTTCTCCTTTTCTCCTGCTTTGAACAACGCAAACGCAAGGATCACCGCATCACCGTCCGTATGATCCACATGGTCCAGAATATATCTGGAGAGTTTGCGGAAATTTATTTCAAACGATCCTTCCGTTCCCGGAATAAAACAAAAATTTGCCTTGAGATCATCCGGATCCACATAGATCAGATCGGGATCCAGGGCAAGCTGATCTCCATCCATCAAAAACTTTTCTAAAGCTGCCATTGCCATGAGCAGATCTTCCATGATCTGCCGGATCTCTTTCGCTGTAAAAAAGCGGTACTCCATCATCCTGGAAAGTGCCTGTTTTGAAGTAATGTTAAAATAAAGATAGCTTTCCCCATCGACCCGTTTTTCCCGGAAAGGAAGCAGTCCTGTGATCCGGTTTTCTGACAGCATGCGCAGCGAATATGTTTCATTCATTTCCGTTTCCGGATGCAGGACCATATAATTCCGGTTCATTTCTCTCTTAAATTCCGTCCTCATCAGTCCTCCAGCCTGTCCATGATCTTCTTTGCGGCATCCTGTTTTCTAAGGAAAGTTGCCGGCTGAAAATCGGTCCGCTCCATACTCAGATGCCAGTCTCCTGCCGATGCGTCTCCTGTAATCCCGGTTATCCCCGTTTTCAGGCCGATCGTGTACTCTCCAAGAAAAAGTCTCGGATTTCCCATCCGGGTTCCTTCCGCTTCGAACATATCTGGCGTTTTTTTCTTATCAACATTATTTCTCACCCTCTCGATCGTCTCTTCCAGGATCATACCCCCTGTCACAGTATCATGAACGGTATAGGCATACCGGATCAATGAGGCCAGCGACAGGATGACCACCGACATGACTATGGATGCCTCAACAGTCATACTTCCATCGTATTTTTGATTCTTTTGCCTTTTTTCCCTCATAAAACTCTCATCACCGCCATCCACAACGCAGTCGGAAGCAGAAATGGCAAAAATGGAAGCCGCATTTTCCGCAGATTCCCGTTTCCGCCTCCTATCGTCATTACACTTACCGCCATCGCAAGTCCAAAAATACCGCAAAAGAACTGTCCGGAGATCAACAGCAAGACTATCTCCTTCCATTCAAGGAAAAAACCGGCCACAAGAAAAAATAATCCATCTCCCTCCCCGATAATTCCATCCGCAAACCGGTTTATGAGCAAAAGTGCAATCCCCGGGATCATCGCCGGAACAATTTCTTCAAGTACACGGCCTTCCAGCACACAAACAGCCATCCCTGCTGCCGCACCCGCAGTCAATACCTCCAGGCTGATACTTCTTGTTCTGAGATCCTGCCACGCAGCGATCCCCAAAAACAGAAAAAACAGACTCATTCCAATTCCCCCTTTTTTCTCGCACAATAGGAACATAGTCCCATATGTTCCGCTTCCCCGCGCGGCATTTCACGGACATAAGAGATCATAGATGCACAGTTTTTATCGAAATGGTAATGTTCCCCCGCTACTGTGACATAGACGATCCCGGATCCGTTTTCCTTTCCCGCACACACTGCGCAGGGCGTTCGCTTTTTCCCATAGCTCCCGCCTTTTTCCGCTTCCATCTGCGGCACGCTCTGGTACTCATTGGAAATATAATGGCAGTCACGAAAAAGATGATAACGCCCCATCCCGGCCCCCACATAGACGATCTCTTCGTCCGAATCGCGGTCCGTCTCCAATCCGGTCCCATTTCCTCTCAGTTTTCCCCTCAATCCGATCCATGTCCGCCTTTTTACAGCTGCATTTCTCTGTTGTTTTCCAAGAATTCTCCCATAAAAAGGAACATCTTCCCGGTACTCCACCTCAAATGTGATATCCCCATTTTCTCCATACACCTCTGCCTGTTTTACCAGTACATGATCCGCATACTGCCCGACTCTTCCCCTGATCCAGAGTGCTGCTGCCGCGTCTGTACAGAATGCGGGAAGTCCGCTATTTTCTTCTTCAGGATCCGTATCCATCAGAAGACCATACTGGCTGATCTCCTCCCCTATCCGCTCGGTGCAGGTCTGCACTTTTCTCTGCCGGTCAAGCCAGGATACCGGCTGCAGAAGTGCCAGGAAGAAAAATATCGCGAGCGGAAGCGCAATGGCTGCCTCTGCCGTCATAGATGCCTGAAATCCGGAGGCGCATGGATGTACTCTCCTTGCCGGCGGGGTTAAAAACGTATATTCGTGTACCTGGAGAGACACTTTTTGATGAAAGAAGAGTTTTCGTATATTGATTTTCATAAAGAAACCGGCAAAGAAGAGCACGTCCACACACCTCCTTTCTTTAATTTCTCAGCATTTTTACAGCAACCCGCAAACCTCACTCCAGATCTGCTCCGGCAGCATGATCCCGGCATTCTGTTCCAGCCGTCAATATGATCCCGCCGCATGTACTGTTCCTCTGTATTCCTCTTTTTGAAAAAACATATGCTTTTGCATGACCTCCGCCTCGATCTCGATCTGATACGCACAGCTCGCTACGGAAAAATCAGCCTGTCCCATCCGGATATTCCACTGGATGAGATCCATCATGCGGAAATTTCGTTCCCCGCGGTCCATAAAGAACATCATGCAGCTCAAATATTCCGTATAATTTCTCCCGTCCTGTCCGCTCTCTGCCGTTTCTCCCAAAAACGACTGATCCAGCAGACCGGAAAGTCCTGTTTTCCATGTCGCATCCGTTTTCCAGAACGAGACCCTGCCTCCGGCCAGAAGTGTCTTTACATCCAGCACTGCTTCCCCAAATGCCCATAGCGTCAGGATCAGGAATGAGACTGCCATCTGAGCCGGGATGATCCCCGCTGTCACTGCTGCTGCCAGCGCTTCTGCTTCCGCCTTTTTAGCAGGAGAATTGAGCAGATACAGAAGGTTCATCGATCCGCGCAGCATAAGCACCTTGTTTACCGCTTCTTTTAAGTTTTCACGGTCTGATTTTTTCCCTGAGAGAAGATATTCCATCTCATAATCAAGAGCAGCATCCGCCTCCCCTGTTCCGTCCGTAAATGATCCAAAATAAAGCGGAATATATTTGCTGACAAGCAGTTCCTTTTCTGCCGTCTCCAGGATTCCCATCGCTCCTGATCCGGTATTTTCAGATCCTGTCTCATGTTTTCCCGCAGATGGGATCCCGTTTAAGGATACTGCCCGCCCGGAAACTTCCGTTCCCGCCGGGAGCAGCTGTTCAAAAAGCTCTTTGTCAAAAAGCTCCTCCAGTCTCTCCAGGGCAGCCACTTTTTTCGCGTCTTTCGGTCCGGAGTTCTCTGACTCCGGGATCTCCATTTCATCAGCACACTGGCTGATCGCATCCCAGTCCACGTCGTCCTCTTCATCCGTGTCCGGCTCCATCTCGAGATACCCACAGGCTTCCTCTAAAAGTTCCAGATTTCGTTCCACCTGTGTTTCTGCTTCCCGATACCTTTGCAGACGCTCCTTCGCGCTTTTTATGACCTCCCCGCATGCGGAAATTTCCTGCCCGAGAGTCTCCGCTGCTGTTTCATCCTCCACAGTCTTGAACCCTGATTCTTCATTCTCTTTCTCCAGCCGTCTGATCTCCTGTTCAAACTGTTCCACAAGCTTTGGGAAATCCTGGAATTCCTTCTTTAATTTCCTGGCACTCCTTTTCAGCGCAGACACACTCTCATCAGATGCTGCATTGCTGAATCGGTTCTTACAAGTTTCCATTTCCAGCAAAGAATTTTCAACCTCCCGGGCCGCCTTCTCCAGTCTCCGTACTGCCCGTCCGGACTTTCGGCAGGAATCATACAGATTTCGGAAATCTCCCGCTTTCTTTACCTGTTCCGCCTCTTTTAAGAGCCCGCTGCCGGATGCAAAAAGTTCCGGGACCCGGTACTTCATGTAATCCGCGATCTCTTCCTCCAGCCACCGTCCATCCTCATCAGTCATGCGGAGTACCCCGGAGAGAGAAACCTTTTCCCGTCTTGCCGGATACATATTGGTCTGTTCCAGATAAAAATCAAGATAACGCCCGAATGTCTCCTGGATCGCCGCCTCCGAGTCATATTCCAGAAACAGGAGCTGATAGCGATCCCATAAATTTCGGTTATAATAGCTCATCACCGATGAGACTGCCGAGTCAGACGCCATCCTCAGATACAGTCTTGCCCCGGCCGTCCTGGCTGATTCTAAAAGTCCAAGCATCAGCGACATCACACACAGGATCGTCAGACTCAGAAACACTGTGATCTCTCCCCGGTACCGCATTTAATATACCTCTTTCGCCTGTTTATTGATCTCCGTGAAAATTCCGGTCAGAAGTTTGTTGATCTGGGTCTTAAATACAATGACCAGACCGATCAGCACGACAATAAAATCCAGTACCTGCCCCGGAATGCTTGAAAATAATTGTCTCATCTTTCACATCACTCCGATGTGTAAATTATTTTTCTTTTTAATTTAGTAAAAAAGCAGGCTCTTGGATATCCTCTTGTCCAAAAGTCTGCTCTCTTACTTTATGTAAAATTACCTATTTTCTTTCAACCTCTGATTTTCCTCTTCTAGTAATTCTATCTGCAGCTCTAGCTCTTTAATTCGTCTCTTGTATAAAATCATTTGTCTTTTCAGCTGCTTATTAACTTCCTCAGTCGCTCTATCAAAAATTGCCTTTTTAGGGTTATAACATTCTCCCTGCTTCAATTGTGCATCTTCTACCATTTGTTTGGCCTGCAAATTTCTATAAAAATAGCTCCTATCCACCCCTGCATATTTTGCCAATGCAGTAATTGATATCCGCTCCTTTCTTCGAAGCATCGCATCAATCTCTCTCTGAATAATTTCTAAATTCTCTTTTTCTTGCTGTTTCTTGAGCCCTACAATTTTATCATACTTCATTTAACATCACTCACACCTTCCTGTTGTCTTCGCAAAAAATCTAACTCTGATTCTAACTTTTGATTTTCTGCTTTCAATTTTATAATCTCGATTCTCATAGCTAACAATTTTTCCTTATACTCATCAAGGAGTTCCACTTCGTCTATGTTCATTTTATAGCTTTGATTTTGAATATCAACAGCTTTATGTACTTCTTCTTTGATTTTTGGATTTCTGTAAAAAAACGAGTTAGATAAGCCTGTTCTTTTGCATAATCCGGAAACTGTAATCCTTTCGCCCTCATTACGCATTCTTTGAATTTCATCCATTGCTAGTTTTACTTTTTGCCTGCTTTTTTCCTGGCTCATTTCGATGATTTTATTTGCCTTCATCCTTAATCACAACCTTTATAGTTTTTTTAACAATGCAATTTCCTTTCGATCCAACCGTTTCTTCAATGTGTCCACCTCTTTTTGAAGTATACTGCACTTTTGGAGAAGCTGCTCATTTTCAGCCTTTAACCTTTGATTCTCTGACTGGCAGCTGTTAAAATCCTTCTTCAATTCCTGAAAATTATAATCTGCAGCATTTCTTTCTTCAGATGGCTGCTGTACATCTATCCGCCGTGGCTGTTTAATAGCTTCCTCCAGTTTCTGACGGACTTGCACATTCTTATAAAAAAATCCTCTTGATAAACCTGTCCAACGAACCAATTCTGTTACAGAAATCGGCAGCCCTCTGGCACCCATATCATCGATTGCCCGAATCGCCTTTTTTATTTTCTGCTCACTCTCAGCTTTGTTAACGGCTATCATCTTATCATATTTCATATCCATCCCACTCCTTTACCACATCCATTAAAATCATATCGATTTTCTCTCTGACTGCCCTCGTTTCATCCGCCATTATCTTGTTCCCAATCTTTCGGTAATGATGTACACTTTGTAATGTTTTATGCCCCAAAAGCCTTGCGATCATCCAGTCGTCGATATGCATCTCTGTCAGCTTTTTCCCATAACAATGTCGGAATGTATGTGTTCCAAAATTCAGCAACTCTCCATTCTCATCCCGAATATCATTTTTCCTAATCATCTGCATGACTCGATGTTGAAGCATGCTATACTGAAATGGTCTCAATGGATCCTCTTTTTTTACAAAAATATATTTTGTCTTTCCATAATGTTCCTCGGTATAATCAATTGACTTTATAATAAGCTGTGCTATTTCATCACTAATTGCTTTTTCAAATGTAATTGATTTTACCTGCTCGATTCGTATAAAATATCGATTTTCTCTTATACTCAAACAGTCTGTTTTTAGTGTAAGCGTATCCGAAATTCGTGTTCCCAGCAGCTGATGAAGGATTAACGCCCTCGCTATTTGTTCATCCATCTGAAAAATGTTTTCATTCAGCTTCTTTATGGTCTCGTCCGAGTAAAACTTAAATAGATATCTTGGCGTGCTAGGAAAATCTGTACTTATAAATAGGTTTTTAATATCCTGCCTATCATAATGATTTCCCACATCTTCAATTACCCTTCGTAGACCATATAAATCAGAGCGATAATTTTTCCTCTCCTTTGCCTCTGTCTGAAGATAGATCAAATAGCTTTCCATAATATCCCGTGTCAAATCTAGTAATGATATAATCTTAGGATACCTTAATGCCAGATATCTACAAAATCTTTTAGTCGCTACCATCTCAGCCATAATACTTCCTATTGCCATATATTTCAAATGCATAAAAATTACTGTTTTAACTTCTTTTCGGATTGTTATTTGACTAATTCCTTTAAAATTTATAGTCTTTACATTCTTTATCGGGTTGCTGCGGAGAGGAAATTCAAACTTGTCCAATTCCCACACATCTCTCTCCTGTTCTAAGCACCCCCCATCTTTCTGAGAATACCTCAGAATCTTCTTCATATGCTTTATTATGCCAGGTGTTTCTGTTGCTACAATTTCATAAACGCTTCGATACTTCTTACTTGTAAGGGCATATCCCTTTTCCATCATCCAACTCTTTAGCTGCAAAATAATCTTATTCTCGTCTTCATATCTCAGGATTTTAATATTCTTTTCTATAAGAAAATTCCGGATATTATTAAAATATAATATTTCAGATGCCAAACTACTTGGAGCAAGTTTCTTTCCCCTTTCCCAGACAAAATCTTCTAGGAGCTTTCTTACTTCTTCTGACGGAAGTCCCTCCAAGTCGAAGTAACGGTCTTTCCGAACCCTCATTCTCTTTTTTTGTTCTTCAGTCGCATTCTTATAGCAGTCTAATTCATAGATATGTATCTTATTTTCCAGTTTTTTCACCCCGTTTCTTTGGAATAATTCCAGTTGCAAGAAGATTTTCTGCCTGATTGAAATATTCCTTATTCGCCTGTTCGATCCGTTTAGGCATGTAGTCTATATACTGCTTTGTCATATTTTCATTGTTATGCCCTAAATAATCCCGAATCGTCTGAATGGACACTCCTTCATCATAGAAACTACTTGCCAATGTATGCCTGTAATCATGCGTCTTGAATGTTTCGCCCGAAATATGTATTCCATACTTCTTACAATTTGCTTTGAAGCCCTTAACAAAGGTACCAGTCCTATATGCCCCGCCATCCTTTGATTTAAACAGGAAATCGGTAGGTTTAATATGATGCTTTTTTATATAAATTTTCATAATTTGATAAAGCACCAATGAAATTGGTATCATTTTCTCCGTTTTCATTTTAATTTGATAAACCTTAATCCATGCATCTTCCCCATCCCAATAATACGCACCTCCTTTTAATGTACATACCTCACTGATCCGTAGTCCTGTTGCCCATAAATTTAGGAAAATAAGTCTTTGTACTTCCGGAAAAAACTTTAGCTTTTGTAATATTTCCATATACTCATCTTCCTGAACACTTCGATCATGGTGATATGGAAAAACTTTCTGGATGTAATAATTCGGATCAAAAATTATTCTCTTGATATGTCCTTTAGCATTTAAGTACACAAAAAATCTGTGAATATCAAATATCTGTCTGTTTACTGTTTCTGCTTTAATTTCCTCTTCCTGCAGAAGTTTGAAATACTCTGCTATCTGTTCTTCCGTAATTTCACATATGGATTCCAATGTGTTAAAGTAAACTAGAAATTTTTTAATATAACACAATTGATTTCGTATATTTCCAAGTGCTAAATCACCGATACCTACTTGATATTTCATATACTCTTGCAGCAATTCTCTGTTTCTCTCATTCGTCACTTCGTAAAAACTGAGTCGCTGCACAGGATTGCTTGGATTTACACGCTCTGGTGCAAAATTAAATCTTTCCATATACCAGACATTTGCATGCCAGTGAATTTCTTTTCCACTCATAAATAGTATTTTGCGGCTGTTATCCACAATCTGCATACTATTCTTCACATTTGCAACTTTCCTGGCTACAATTGTTTCCAATTTCTTTATTTGCTCCAGTTCAAGCCGCTCGATATCATCAATTCCTTCCTCTACGCAAAACTCATACATCCACCTTAAAGGAAGTAGATAGCGCACTCTGCGATCCTTGCTGTCTTTTATATTTCTCAAGGCATAGCATAAAATCTGAAAAATTTGTTTTTTTAAAGTTTCTGGCACCTTTTGACTAAAATCCCATACCAGTTCGCTTTTATCTTGGATATAATCAAAATCTGATGCTATGTCCTGATCCGGTATATAGGGAAGAAAAATCACTTGCCCTT
The DNA here is from genome assembly GCF_045062245.2 of Pilosibacter rotomagensis. Lineage (NCBI taxonomy): Bacteria > Bacillati > Bacillota > Clostridia > Eubacteriales > Clostridiaceae > Pilosibacter > Pilosibacter rotomagensis. The sequence goes on from NZ_CM170323.1 coordinate 3,492,184, forward strand.
CATACTTGAGCCGCTCTTTATTTCTTCCAGAAAGGGTTTCCATTTCTTTTCGGATATCAAACTGTTTGATCCGATCCAATGTCTTCAAATATTCAAGACCTTTAGAGGAAGTTTTTGTCCTGCGCAACTCACTTTCATACAGTTCTCTGATTCTATAATCAATTTCCTTTACATGATGAATTCCCTGCCGTATCAAGAAATTCCTGACATTTCCTTTCAAGCGTTCTTGCACTGTATTGCACTGCTCAATTTCATCCAACAACTCTTTATACTCTTCTTGGATGAGAGTCTTCTTCAAGTTTCGCAGGAACCCAGTTCGCTCAAATACCTGTTTCTTTGTAAAATTCCCTGTTTCACGCAAAAAGATTTTATAATTACGGAAATCCTGTTCTTCTATAAGGAAAACATCATATATCCCTACACCTTTTAGGTAGGACTCTGCACACTCCCAGTATGTACTCGGTACATTTATATCTGTTATCAACTGGTTGTGAAGATAATCCGCTTTATCCTGTGATTCCGTATTCAATAATCTTAATGCAATCACATACTTCTCCTCCTTCCCTAAAGTAATTTGTCAATTTCATAAATGGACTGATGTTTTCTATAAAATTCATCACTGACATCCATCAACTCCTGATCCGATATATTTAAATATCTCATTGTTGTTTCTATATTTCGATGCCCAAGCGCTTGACTGATAAGTTCCAGCTTCCATCCAGCCTTCCGGCGAGCATTTGCAAAATAATGCCGCAGCATATGTGGTGTTACTTTAATCCCAGTCTTCTTCTGCAGCCGTTCCATCAATGCATAGACGCCTGAGTCCTGCATCGGTTTTCCTGCATAATCTCCCGAAATGTTAATAATCAAGTATTCCTGCTGGAAAATAAGGTCTTTATATTCCTCTATATAAAACTGCAGAATTTCAAAGGTGGCATCGCTGATTTTTGCCTTTCTGTATTCTGCATTCTTAGCCCTGGCTCCATTTTCATTATCTTCTCTAAAATTGACATACAGTAAGTGTCTTTCATAATCAATGTCTGTCGCATACCGGACTCCCAAAAGTTCCCCGATGCGAAATCCCGTTTCTGCTAATAATAAAAGCAGGATTTGATCGCGACAATTGGCACATGCCTTTAATAAAATCACGATCTTATCCTGCTCTATGGTCTTCCCTATATGTCCTTTTTCCTGTAGATATCCATGAAATGTATTCCGATATAATGTTCTTTTTACTCCCACTGAATTATGTACAATAATTCTCATATCAGAGAGGACTTTCAATTGCTTTGTAGATTCATCCTGCTGTCCAGAAAATCTATAAAATCGGAACACCTCTTTTAAATACGCATTACAGGTCTCATTATATGGTTTCTTTTTGTAACTATCTCCACTATGCAATCCTGCCTGTAACCATATCAAATAGTCTGTAAAGTGTTCCTGCTGCTTATTATATGGCATCTCCCATACATCATCTAACTGAATGCCAGTCTCATCTATATAATTCAGATAGTATGAAATGGCTCCTGCACTTCTTCTGATAGTGTTAGGTGACAATTTTGATCTTTTTTTATGCATTAGATACTTGGAGGGCAGTAATACTATATCCTGGCTCTCCTGTTCACGAATGAAATAATATTTTTCGTGATTATCTATCTGGGAATCCACAATATACCTTGCCATATTACTTTACTCCTTTCCTCTAACGCTATACACAGTATACCGTGTTACTCTTCTCATAGCTATCACACAATGTAACAATCTTTCCTTTTCAAACGAAGCATTATCAATAAACAACGTCAATCGATTTGATAACTCCCTGCTATTCCAAATGCAATACCTGCAGTTAACAAAAATCCAATAATTCCAACTGCCGCAACAATCAATATCCCAATCATGATCGTTCTACCTCCTCAACAATCTCTATAACATCTGACATTCTGCCATCGTAACCTCTTCATCTTCCATAGCAAAATATTCATCTGCCACATTGCGTTCCACCGCCAAAATCTCTCCAGCCTCCTTCTCTCCCAGCTGGATCGGCGCCAAATACTCAATAATTCTCCCACATAATTTCTGGTCCGGACAAACATCCAGCATCCCCATACAGGTATTCACAATCAGGCGATCCAACACATCGGTAATCACTATTTTTTTAGCATCATATCCTCTCGCACCGATAAAATTTGCCAAGTTCTCCGGGGTCAGTGCCAACATATATTCTTTTCTGGCTCCCCCACCATATGGATACTCATAGGCATATCCCATCGTTTCTGTGTCCATGATCCGTTCTACCATATTCTTTTCTTCTGCTCTCATAAAATCTTCTCTCCTATTTTTTCAACTGCCAAACTCAATTTTCCCTTCCAATGGCGAATATGCATCGACATCATAGCTTTCCTGAAGGATCTGAAATCTTGCGAGCTGCATGGATGATCTGGACAGCCTGCCACGGTTTACAATCAAAAGAACATCTACCTGTTCTCTCTGAACCGCTTCTATAAAATGACGAAATCCATTTCGATTCCAAAGCGGAGTTGTCCCCACATCACTGGAACTTCCAACCAGTTCAAATCCCATCTGCTCTCCATAATCAATCAGCTGTTTAAACTGACTTTTTAATGCACCATTTCTATCTTCCGGTGCATCAATCGCACAATAGATCCACGCACGTTTTCCCTGACCCATTCCTGCCTCCTGCTCCTTTTCCAAACACCCTTTATGTTCTTCTCTGTACTGTTACACCAAAACTCACGAGAATTGCCTCATCTACTTTACGCATCATGGCTCCACTCAGACTTCCTACATACCCTCTTAATCTTATCCGGTCAATCGTCCTTACCTGCTCCAATAAAATAACAGAATCATTATGGAGTCCTCTTACATGATTTCCCAATTCGATATGTGTAGGTATCCAGTGCTTATTAGGCCGACTTGTAATTGCTGCCACAATGACGGTTGGACTGTAACAATTACCAACATCATTCTGAATAATCAAAACCGGCCGGATTCCCCCCTGTTCAGAGCCTATTACCGGCATCAGGTCTGCATAATATATATCTCCTTTTTTTATCGTAACACTTCCCCTCCTTCCATCTACTTTGGACTACGAATGTTCCTACTCTTTATGAAAAGTCTCTATCTCTATGTAATTCTGCCGTCATATGGCAAATGCCCTTTTTCCAGCTTACGCTGATGACCTCGCCTGCCAAAAGTTCATCAGCTCGGATTCCCTTTCCCAGCTCCTTCTTGGCTGCTTCTTTCTGCCCTTCCAAAAGTATGGATTTTACCTGGTCAGAATTCAGAAATAAATATCCTTTCGATGTCATAAAATGAAAATTGCTGTCAGAATATAATTCCATAAATTCTTTGACACGCATATACATCTTCCTCCTTATCATTTTGTGATTTAGAACACAAGGATAGCGGCAGCCTTATCCAGCTGATCTATCTTTCCTTTTCCGCTGGATAAATATAAAGCTGCCGCCATAGTTTCTGTTAAAAATCACTTGTTCTTCATTTTCAAAAGTTCCTATTCGACACAACTTCCCGGAACCAGATATCGGAAATACTGATATTCCTGTTACAACCGATATCTTTGGGCGGCAACACTGACCAGCCATGGCTTAAGGCTGTCATGGGATTGTTCCCCTCCGAGGGTCTCTCCGAGCCGCCCTCATTGCGTGTTCCCGTTTTGCGGGGCTGTGACTGGACGGAAGTATCATTATAGGCTGTTCAGGTCATTGCAGGCAGTCTGCCAAAACTGCTTTAAGGACAAATTTTTTTCGCTCTGCACCTTTGATGTCATCTTATTGACAGACACTCTGACTATCTGCAGGTGGTCGTGGCGGATTTTCCTTTGTGCTTTTCCTTTTGGGCTGAACAACTAAGGTATCTGTATTGCCGGATATGACTGTTTCACACAGTTTTTGCCAAAGAACAGAAAGAGAAATCAGTCCCCTTCACTTCTTTCCACGCTGGCAGAGAAGTTTGAGAACCAAAAACAGAAAAATAATTAAAATAATTTTCTCAGTTTCTCTAAAATCTTCTGTCTCCGTTTGTTTATCGCCTTCTGTGACAATCCAAGTACCGAAGCTACCTCCCGTTCCGTCCGTTCCTCAAAATAGAGTTCCTGAATCAACCACTGTTCTTCTTTCGAGAGTTCTAAAAGGAATTTATGTAACTGTTCACACTCTATTTTTTTCAGAATCTGATCCTCAACACTTCTGTTTTCTTCTGGAAATTGCACAGCCATTTCCTGCAGGCGTTCATAGGAATCCTCTCTGCTAGGAATGGTCATTTTCTCTCCTGTTTTAGGATCTACGATATTTCTTGCTCTTTTTAAGTCATATTCCTGATACTGCATTTTTCTTTCACTTGTTCTCAATACAGCGATTACTTCCTCGCTGGCTTCCGGATACATTTTTCTAAAATCCGGTATCTTATACGGTTTTGCCATGTTCCTGTCCTCCTTAGTTTTCGTTGGGTGGTGAAAACGAAGGACAAGTGGCGGACTACGACATAGGTTTCTGGCAATCCTCAAGCAAAAGCTTTTCTCCATACGCTGCTCCTTAGAAAAAAAGAAGCCAACGGGAAGATCCCGCTGGCTCTTAACAAATTTGAAATTGGATGCAGCGCACAAAACACTATAAAAAAAGACCCCATACATTTCTGTATGAGATCTTCTCGCTCAGCACACTGACCATCCAGTGTACTGACTATAACATGAGAGAAGTCGGACTTTCAGTAGGACTATTGTCGGACTTTAGTCGGACTATTTAATTAATATGAAGCGTTCTCGGTTTGCTTCCGTCACTTTCAATCAGATGTTCTTCCTTCAATTGCCGAAGATAACCATGCACAGTTGATGGGGAACGATACCCTAAACCTTTTCCGATATCCCGCACAGTAGGCGGATATCCATACCTTTTTATGTATTGCTCAACAAAATACAAAACTTCCATTTTCTTTTTGTTGCTCATAAAACCACCTCTCCTCTATTCATAAAGTAACGGTTCTTCCAAAGCCTGTTTGATTTGAGGAAGAGCACTCCCCCAAAGGGATAGACCGAATATTTTAATTGCTTCCTTTTTTCTATCATAATATGTGCTTCTTTCCATCCGAAGCGTTTCCAGTAATTCAGGTTCTGTATATCGGAACCGGCTTAAATAACACTTAAACACAATGTCAAAATAAAGCTGTGGTGAATATGGAAAATCACGCATTTTAACCATGGCCGAGTCTACCAGTTCCACAAGCCACTTGGTCTGGAACAGGCTTTTTACTGTTTCTTCAAACTTTTCCCTCTCTACAGTAGGAGCAAAATCATTCAGATATAGAAGCCCCTCCTCCAGTTCTCTGCCATAACAATATTCTGCTTCTTCACGAAGCATTGCAGCACGGTCACAGGCCGTCCAGCATACATTTCGATAAATAGATAATAACAATTTTGACCTTTCATATAAATTTTGTTCATCCAGATGCTGCATCACACACAGCATCTGAATACTGTTTTTTGCCAATGAGTTTTTCCGTCCCATAAGCCCCTCCTATCTTACCGGTTCATAACTCCCGGCATAATCAAACCATGATCTCGGTATTCCGGCATCTTCAGATCCTTCATCAAGGCCGCTGGATAGATAGCCCTTTTTCCAAATCGCCGCCGAATTTCCTCAATCGCCAGAAATAATTTTTCTTCTTTCTCAAGCCGGATTGGATCCGAAAACAAACAGATTTGCTCCGGTTCTTTTGCTGATACCAAGTTGATTGCACGAACAGTTACCGAACGCACAGGTTCCTTCCAATCATAATTTCTCTGAAATAGTTCCCTCGCCAGTTTAGCAATTTCCAAAGGCACTATCGTCGGAAGGGAAAGTTGACCTTGATACTGCCTTATAAATAGTTCCTGACTGCGAATCGCTATCTGAACCCCCTGTGCTTTCAATCCATGAATCCTTAATCGATGTCCTATGTCCTGGCATAATTCCAGAATAACCTTCCAGACCTCCTCTTCTGTTTTAAGATCTGCTGTACAAGTAATTCCATGCCCCACACTTTTCATCGGAGACACAAAGTCCTTCTCCATTACCGGACTATCATCCAGACCATTTGCATATGACCACAGCATCAGCCCATTTTTACCAAGAAGCTGGTTCACATAATCATGATCCATTTCTGCCAGATCTCCTATCGTATAAATTCCAACTTGCTCCAGCTTCTTTGTAGTTGAGCGGCCACAGAATAATAATTCCGATACCCGAAGCGGCCAAACCTTTTGTTTCCATTCTGATTCTTCAATGCTAGTTATGGCATCCGGCTTCTTCATATCACTTCCCAGTTTTGCAAATATTTTATTGAATGAAATTCCTATACTAACAGTCAATCCCAGTTCATTCTTCATCCTGCAGCGAATCTGGTCTGCAATTTCTTTTCCAGAACCATAAAGAACCTGACTTGCTGTCACATCTAGAAAGCACTCGTCCATTCCGTAAGGCTCTACCAGGTCTGTATATTCCTGATAAATCTCTCTTGCCATATTGGAATATTTTAAATACTGTTCATACTGGGGTGGAACCAAAATCAAATCCGGACAAAGTCGTTTTGCCTCCCAGTTAACCATCCCTGTTTTTATTCCTGCTTGTTTCGCTTTCTCTGATTTTGCAAGAACAATTCCATGACGGTTTTCTGTGGACCCGCACACTGCTACTGCTTTTCCCTGTAGCTCTGGGTTCAGCATCATTTCTACAGAAGCATAAAAACAGTTCATATCGCTATGAAGGATTGTCCGATTCATATTCTGTACCCTCTTCCAATTTTTTCTAGCAAGTATTAGCACACTTATTCTTGACAGTTTGCACACTTACCATTATAATTTGCATATAGTCACTGATACTTGCTAACTCTTGCTAATTCAAATATTAGCAACTACATGCACACTTGTCAATAGCACAGTTAGCAAGTTTACGCACACTAAAACGAATGGAGGTCTGACATGAAATCTTTTGGTGCTAAAGTTAAAGAACAACGCGGAAATCTTGGATTAAGTCAGAAACAATTAGCAGAAAAAGCCGGAATGGGTATCCGGACAATTACTTCTTATGAATTAGGCGAAAGAAAACCATACCAGGCACAGCTTTATAAACTGGCAAAGGCACTGGAGGTATCAACCGAGTATCTGCAGAACGATAACATAGAGGATCCATCTTACGGCTTAGACCGCATGGAATATGTAGAAGATATGAGAAAAAATAGCGGAACCAGGGAGGCGTTGGATCTACAGAAAATGCTGGCTGAGAACACAGCTCTTTTTGCAGGAGGCACTCTAAGCGAAGAAGCAAAAGATGCTTATTTTCAGGCAGTTGCCGAAGCATACTATGACTGTAAAAAAGCAGCCAGAAAAACCTTTGGCAAAAAGAAAAATCCACAATAATCTTCTCCCGTAATATAGTCCGAAAGGAGGGAGCTGTTTTGACTATTCAATCCATATCTGAAGAAGTCAGACGGATCCAGAAAAAATATGGTGAATCGGATCCATTCCGTCTGGCACAGGCAATGAAAATTATCGTGGTATTAAAACCGATGGGAAGATATAAAGGGTGCTGCAAAGGATTTTATGTTCAGCACCGCAGAATCAAACATATCACAATCAACAGCGATTTACCGGAAGTGATTCAACGGGTCATACTAGCTCATGAAATTGCTCACTCCGTGCTTCATACAAACATAACAGCTGCGTTTCATGAATTTACACTATTTGACGATACAGATCGGCAGGAATATGAAGCAAATCTCTTTGCTGCCGAACTGCTGTTATCCGATGACTGCGTATTAAATGCATTAAACGAAGACCAGTTTTTCTTTCAGGCAGCCAAAGCTCTTTATGTACCAGCAGAATTACTGGACTTTAAATTTCGTGTCATGAAACGTAAAGGTTATAAACTGGAGTCTCCCATCGTATCACATGGGAATTTTCTGAAAACAATTGAATAGGAGGACTACTGATGAACGAAGATACTATCCGCGATATATACTATGTAGAACATAAATGGAACCCCCATTTTTTCTATCTTTCCCCAAAATCATTTTGCCAGGATCTTGAAAAAAATGGCTCCGATCTATACCTTGACTTGTTCCATGCCATGTATCAGGAAGAGTCTGATTATATTTGTCCATATACGGAAAACGATTTTTCCCTTAGAAAAGAACTTTGCAACAATGGGACAACTATCATCTATCAGCTTATTACTCCATCTCCTGTCCTCTCCCCTCTTACCCGGTGTGCCTATTTCTGCTGTCAATTAGATAAGCAGCAATATTTTTACTATACCTCTGAGCTAACACATACCGGTGATTATCTGCTATGCGGATGGACAAAGGATGAAGCACATCTCATTTTCCATTCAGATGCATCTACACTTGAGGAAGAACTGGAAGAAGTTAAAAAACTTTTTAAGGAGGTAGAACTATATGAGCGGTGTTCAGACAGACTGCAAGGTTTATGTAAACGTAAGAGCAGCCTTCCTTCCAGACGGAAAAATGCTTCCAGAAGAACTTACCTGGGAAGACGGAACGCCTTATACAATTGACCGCATTTTGAATGTGAAACCCTCTGTCGCAAGGAAAGCTGGAGGTCAGGGCGACTGTTATACAATTTTGGTAAACGGAAAGCAAAGCCATCTCTTTTTTGAACGCAGTACAAATTTAACGGGAGCTTATATAGGCCGGTGGTTTGTAGAACGAAAATCTTAACCAAAACCCTTATATAAAAAAGATAGCTGTCATTTTACGATATAATGTCAACTATCTTTTTTATATGGCATCATTTTATATTAACGCATTCCAGATGCACACTCTCCCATATTAATGTCCAGCACCCCTCTGAGCGGCTGGATCAGAGCGTCCTCATACTGGCACTTCCACTGAATCTCCCGGCACATCTGGCCATCCGCCACGCCGTCTATGGTTTCCCCATCCTGAATGGGGTTATCATGCTCCAATATGTACGATGCCACATTGTAGGCGTGGTTTACCACCCAGTTGGGGTCCATGTCGTGGAAGTGGTACTGGAGGTCGGGCAGGAACAGGGTGCTCATGCCCACCGTGTCGATGAGCATATCTTCGGTGCCCTCAATGTTAAAGAAGCGGACATTGACGCCAAAGCGGATGAACCGATCCGAACCTTCAATCTGGTGAGAACGCACATCCTCCGCCAGAAACAGTTTGCCGCAGTTCTGGAAATAGAATGCCTCACAGGTGGGGTATAGCTCCGCCAGAGCCTCCAAAAAGTCGGCATCCAGATTGGCACGCTCCAGCGCCGGAAGCGCCGCAGACAGCATATCGGTGGCTACCACCTGATATTTGCACTCCCGGAAGATCCGCTCCCGGTCCTCCTGGCAGTCCCACATCTGGCTCATCAGGAAGGCATCAAAGCCTTTGCCCTTGAACTTGTCGCATTTCATCACCATCAGCTGCACCGGGCATTTTCCGTCCTTGAACTCTGCAATATGCTCCTGTGCGGCAAAGCCAGCCATTTTCTTATCATAACAGAAGCACTCTGTTGATCCGATGTGCTTCTCCATTACAGCAGTCATTTTTTCTTTATCCGGCATTTCTACCGGCTCTTTGAACAGCATCTGAATGAGATAGGGGCCACCGGGCTGGGGGCCTTTTTTGTCGTTCAGATTTTGCCGGAAAACTTGATTGCTCATTTAGTTTCCTCCTTATAGCAGTAGATTATGTGGCAATGGACAATCACTACTTTGTGTGTGGAGTTACTCCAAAGGCTAAAAAAAGAACCACACAAAACAGAATCAGTCCGATGAAGTTGCGTTCTATCAGCAGTTTTATAGCCATGAGAAGCAGCAGACTACAAACCAGAATAATAATACCGTTCATTTTCTTTCTTCCTCTCTGTTAGCGAACAGCTTCCACCGGAACTCCAGTTCTTTCTGGACAAATTCTTTCGGCAGACCCCGGGGATTGGCGATGAGATACCATACCCGAAAGGTGCGTTTCTTCGGATCTGTTTCCTGCTGGTAGAGCTGATAGCCCGCCTCATCCTCCTGCGTCCACTGTCCTGTCTGCCGCTTGGCCTGCACAAAGGGTTCCACCACCTGGTCCAGTTCCTCTCTGGTGCGGCTTGAGGCCCAGGCATGATCCACATCCTTGGCATGGGACTGGTAGAACAGCAACTTTCCGGTATGGGTCTTCGCCTTGCACTCCGGCGTTCCGCGCAATTCTGCCTGACGGCGGTACTCCTCCATCTGCTCCGCCGTTCCGTACCGTTTCACCATCTGCTCCCGCACATAGATGAACCATCTGTAGTCCTCCGCCTCGGTGAAGGGGGCGCAGACCGACTGTAATGCCTCCACGGGGTCTGCCTCGAAGCGGTCGATGAAGTCAAGGTAGTGGGCTTTGATCAGGGGCAGAAAGGTGTCCAGCAGCCCGGTGTTCAGCCGCAGGTCCTCTGTCAGCATCCGAAAGAATGAACCGCCTGTTGTGGGTTCAATTCTGAAAGAGTAGAGGTAGTCATCTCCCTGCTTTATGATACAGCTGAAACCCACCTCCACATTTCCATGGCCGATTTCGTAGTCTATGTAGTTGTAGCGGCTCCGGTCAAACCAGATCTGATAGGTCAGCCCGTTTTTCGTTTTCTTTTTGAAGTCGCCTTTTTTCAGACGCTTCCAGCCCTTTTCCTCCAGGCCCAGGCCGTTCCATAGGTAGTCCAGAAGTTCCTGGAATATATCTGCCGGGCGTTTTTGTTCCACGGACTTCACCTCCTGATGAATCCTCTTTAATAATCAAGCAGGATGGGCACCTGCTGTTCCTCGGCAAACCGCATGGCCCGCCAGAACATGGAGAAGGCAAACTTGGCAAGGGATTGGGTGTCATACTGGGTGTGTTCCGGGATGTCCGCCTTGCTGTACTGTCCATCCGGGCCCAGGGTCCCGTCTACCGGGTATCCCTCCGTGTCTGCCCAACCAAGGATGGTATCCTCATCTGCCTGCCATGCCAGCTGGTTCAGCTTTTCCAGTTCCTTCCGCAGTCCGCCCAGGGTGGCGATCATCGCCTGATCATCGGTGGGCAGAGGCGCCTGAAAGAAGAAGGCATCCGCCAGAGGCAGCCACCAAGTTGCGCCCCGAAGCAGGGACCACACCCGCTCCTCGTCCGATGCAAGACGGGCGACCAGAGGATGCTCCCCGAAGATCCAGTCCTTCTCCACGGTGGAAGGCACCGGTTCCTCGTATGTACGACAGGCGGCCACCAGCAGCATAGCGCCGAAGGCATCCCAATCCGGCTTGTCGGTGTAATAAGGTTTCTCATTATCTTCAAGCCAGGGAGCGTAGGGGGGCTGGCCCGGCTGAGAAATGGCGCTCAAGATCTGATCCCGCCAGTTCTCCACCGCCGCCTGAACCTCAGCCGGGGACATTTCTTCCTCGTTATCAGCAGGTTCCCCATCCGGGGTGATGCAGTTGAAGGAGTATCCGTTTTCCTCCGCCCACTGCTGGACAACGGTTTTCCAGTTGTGAGAATAGTACCGGGTCAATGTTCCGGCGTAGATGTCAAGTCCCATAGTATTGCCTCCGTTTCTGTTCGGTCAAAACCGTTCCAGGGTACAGTCGTGCCCGGAATGGTCTGTATCCAAAATGATTTCCACAATGGTGTCCATAGTCACTTTTCCGAGATTACGGACGCTTTTTTCATAGGCCAACCACTGGATGTGGATGGGCTGTCCATACTCATGCCGTCCAAAACCGCCCCGGAGAATATCGTTGAAAGCGTTCAGGTTCCGACCGTTCTTCCGGTCCAAACCAAAGGTAAACACCCGCTCCACCTCGTCATAAAAACCAGCCATGTTAGAAAAGCGGCGACCGTCGATGGTGAACTTCTGCCGCTGTGGTTGCTCCGCTGTAAACACCCGGTCAATCTGCTCCAGATTATACTCCAAGATCCAGCCATGAAACTGATGGTAAAGCGGCAAAAGCAGTTCTCTGGAACTGCCCAGCACATCCAGCCCCCGGTCATCGTACAGGTGGTAGAGGAACGGTCCAGGCCCTGTCAGATAGACGCTGGACACAAAGCCGGCCCAGCCTCCGATATCTCCCAGAATGATCTCCTGCAAAAGTTGCTCCGGCTGAAAGGTAATCCCGCTGAGATCCCAGTAAAACTGCACTTGTGCATGGGTATCCCCATCTTCGTCCAGCTCTATGACCGGAAGTTGCTCATTGGGAACCGGGAGTCCCATTCGCTGCCGGATAACGGTCAGCAGGGACTCGGCAGGTTCTTCATCGGGATATCCGTCGATCCGCAGAAGGTCCGGCACCTCCGGAAGTGCCCGATAGATCGCGGCGGCCCGGTCCAGCGCCCCCTGAACATAGGCGGGGTTGGTTCTCAGCTTCGCCGCACTCCTGTCCAGATAGATTGGTTCCTCCCCGCCGATCTCAAACCGAATGCCTACCGGCGCATGGTAGAACAGAGGGTGTTCCAGTTCAGCCATGCCCAGCTTATGTAAAATATCTTCAAACCGCTTTGCCAGCATAGTATCCCTCCGCCTTATAACATTTCATACAGCAGGGCAACGTCGCCCCGCACCAGTTCCAGATGGGAGCGCAGCGTTTCAAGCCCGCTTTGCACCGCCTCGGTGGGCAGGTCCCAGTCAGGGGCAATTTCAGCGGCCAGCTCCGGGAGGTCCCACTCCCGCAGAGCTGCCAGCATATTATACGCCAGATCTCGCTCCAGCAGAGCGCAGTCCAGGGTGTCCTCCGTCTGGGGAGCAGGAAAACGGACATCCAGATCCAGCTCGCTCTCACACCAGTCCCAGATGGCCATATAGACCACGCCGGAGCAGTCTCCGTTGGACAGTTCCTGCCGCTGGCCGTCTTTGAGAAGATAAAAGGATGCAATCTGTGACATGGTGATTCCTCCTGCAAGTTAATCTTACGCGTCTCCTCTTTGCTCCAGCAAAGCAAAAACTTCATTCATATCCATTTCGAACATGACACTGTTTGCCTGCACCGGTGCAAAGTAGTAGGCAACTTTTTCTGCGCCAAATTCCTGCTCTATCTGCTCCCATTCTGAAGTGGGATAAATACAGAAAGCGAGGGTATCGCTACCGAGCGAGCCCATATACCAGCGGAGCTGATACTGCGGCGACAGATACTCCTGAATACTTCTCAGTGTAGTGTCACGGTCGGTACAATCATCTGCGTAGGGGATCGGTGCGCTGACACCATTCTTTTTCATAAAAATATCAACACCGCGTTCTTTTTCTGTTTCCACACATTCAAACTGAATTTTATCTTCATCAGGCAGTTTTTTATTGAAGTATTCGATGATAGATTCATCAAAATCTCTCCAGTCCACCCAGATCAGAGCATCGCTTTCCCAAAATTCGTCCTGATGTTCCTCAGGTTCCGATAAAAACTTTCTGATTTCTTCCATACCGCTTTCCTCCGTTTTGTTTTCTTACTGTAATTTATTATATCTTTTTCAGATACTCCCGGGAAGCATTCGATGAACTCCCGATTCCGCTTAGGGACATCGAACCCCCTCCGATAGGGGAAGAACCCCTCTCGTTCCACATCGTCCAGCAGCTTCGGCAAGTCGGAAAACCGGGCGAAGAACGGCAGGGCATAGTCCCGGATCTGCCCGGAAATCTCCTGGATGGAGCGTTCCCGCTCCAGCAGAGTAGATACCTCATAGCGGGGGAAGTCATCATACCGGTGGGTCAGCCGGGCGATGGAGGTACCAACGATACCATCATAGGTTTCCTCCGTCCCTTCCTGCTCACTGCGCCACTGGGCAATCACCGGGGAACTCACATCGAAGAAGGCAGTAAAAGTGGTGGAGCCAAAGCAGATAGAGGGGGAAAAGTAAAAGGAGAACACAAAGATGCCGTCTTTTTTGTAGATGTCATTTTTGCTCTTACGGTATTTGTAGCCCAGCGGGATCAAAGGCTCCGCGATCCGCTCACAGGTATAGACGAAGATCTCGCGGGGCTTGGTTCCCTTGGGAAAATCCTTCTTCTCCATGTTGCCACCTCAATCAAAATCCATCCAGACCAGGTGCTTTCCGCAGTGGAGGCACTGGAACAGATAGCATTGCAGGTGCCCGCCATTGACGGATTCCCGGATCATATCTTTCTGCTCCTCGTCCCACATGGGATCGTCCAGCACCTCCTCCAGCACACCCAGTGCCCGCAGTTCTCTGGCACCCACATAGCCCAAAAAGGCACAGTAGTCGCCGCAGTGAGCACGCCAATATTCCTGCTGCCAGCCGGAGTAGCCGGGGGTGCGGTGGATCAATTCGTCCAGCTTCTCCGGATCGTCTACACCATCATCCAGAGAGAAATCATCTTGAAAACTACCGTCATATTTCCGGACCGCTTCGCCGCTGGCGATGCACTCTGGGCACAGATATGCAATATCCTCCACTGAAAAGAACGGATTTGTATAGAAAACATGGGTCGTCTTGCCACAGCAGTCGCAGACAACGCCATCCGCGGACTCCTCAAAAGCGCCGGTTTCCAAAGGGTAGGGGTGATACCGGAAGGCGGGCAGACCCAGCTGGGCCCGCCGCTCCTTCTCATTCTGCTTTTCCTCTGGTGTTTGGGGCTTGGGGATGGCGTAGTGATTGCCCCAATTTTCCGCATAGTCCTTCAAGACTCCCAACCGCTTGAGGGTCTTCTTGTCGGAACGATTTCCAATTTGGCAGAGCAGTTCGTAGGCATCCTTCTTGAAGTCCAGCAGATCATACACATCCACCAGCACTTCCTTGGCCTGCTTGTCTTCCGACAGCTCCAGTTTCTCCTTGAAGGTATAGAGAGCACGGACACTGTCTGGATCTCCTTCTGTCTCCCGAAACTGCTTTTGGAGTTCAATATATTGCTTCAGGTATTCGTTCATGGTCACAATCTCCCATCAATCCCACCAGAAGTACCAGACGGTGGACTGCCGCAGCACATCCGCCAGATTGCCCACAGTGGGGTCATCCTGCTCCTGATCCACGATGTCCGGGCAGAAGCCGTACTGCTCTGTGGCAACTTCCATAGCCTGCTCCTGGGAAACAGGGGCCGGGAGCAGGAACTCCAACTCATCGTGGCTCATAGCGGCGGGGATGGCACCATGCTGCTCAAACCAGTATTTTGCCACCGCCATCAGTTCCGGCGTATCGGGACACTCGTTCCAGTTCCCAAAGGGCAGGTAGGCGAAGATCTCCCAGGGGTTCTTGACCGGAATTTTGGCCAGAATGAGCGGATAGGTCATGTGGCTATCCGAATCCCAATAGCAGGAGAAGCGGTCATTGTCATAGCCGCCCTCCATCTCGCCCAGGACTTCCTCCTCCCAGTCCATGTCATCGTCCTCGGCTTCTTCCTTACGCTGGCCGGTCAATTCCTCCAAAACCGCCTTTCCGTCCTTGACGGGAGCGGCCAGCATCTTCTTCCGGTACTCCATTACCGTTTTGAGGTCAAATTCATAGAAGTCCGCATCATGCTCCGGATCGGCGTTCATTACCAGACACTCCAACAGCGTTTCATCATCCGCCTGGATAAGCACGGGAACAAAGCCCTCCCGTACCCCCAGCCGCTGGGCGTAGCTGTATGCCGACCTGATGGGGTCATCATCCTTCATGGAGGGGAAATAGGTACACTCGCAGTCCAGATACTCCATGATGGCCTGGGCCACCTCGGAAGGCTCCAGCGTGTCCCCGTCGAAGTCCTGTCCCTGCCAGTTTTCAAAACGTTCCCCGATCACCTCTGCCATAACCTGATAGTAGTCCTCGTCAAAGGGGATGAACAGGTAGGCTTCGTCCTGGAACTCAGCGGAGTGATACCGCTCCGGGCCGAAGAAGCGGAGGGCGTTGTCGTCAACATCGGCAGGATAGTAGGGGCTGTCGCCCTCTCCGTAGTAATAGCCTGCAAAGGCACGGCCTTGCTGATTGAATAGCACAGAGAACAGACAGCCGTCCAGCTCATCCCGGATAAACTCCCGCAGATCCACACTGGCAGGGTCAGCTTTGACCTGTTTGGCCACTTCGCTGTATTCTTTCAGGAAGTCCTCACCCATCAGGTCGTGCTCCATGCACCAGCGCAGGTAGATGGCCATGTGGTTATAAGCATTGATGGGGTCAATAGGCAGTTCCTTCTCCTCAATGCTCTCAAGGTGATAGGAAGCGTCGTCCATCTCACCGTCAAAATCATCATTGGAAAGGGTGCCACGGGTGATAGCATTCTGGCGAGTGGGGTTTACGACAAAACTGATCCCCCTCATCTTGTTCAGCAGAGCGTCTACATCATGTTCCAGTTTATAGTCCAACTCGTCCTCATAAAGCGGAATGACCTGATAGAAGTTGACCTCCTCGCCGCCCGGCAGAGTGCAGACCTCGCTGCCATCCTCCGTATCCTGGAGACCGATCAGGGTAGCAGTACACAGTTTGGTGTTGTCTGCAAATGGTTCCCGGTTCTCCACCGTATGACCATGCCCCAACCAGCTGTCACAGTTGATGGGCAGACGGGCCAAGGATTTCAGCAGGCGGATGGGCCAGTACCACTTTTCGTCTTTCATGGACTCCTGATCCAACTTCCAGTCCGCAGGCAGCGCGATAGCCAGCTCCGCCCGCTCCAGCTTGTATTCCGCCAGTTCCACCGGCACATTCATCCGGTGGGCACCCATACCCATGGTGACCAGGGTGTAATAGTCCCGCTCCTCAGTGGGCGGCACCATGCAGATGTCCACATGGATGTCGGGAGAAACCAGCTCGTGGAACACATTCTCGACCTTGCCGAAATACTGCTCAATGTGCCCCTCGACGGCCTCCATCTCCTCCTCGGTGTAGACTTCGGGATTACTGAATTCTTCCTCATCCTGCGTGTCATCATTGTCTGAGTGGTCGCAGCTGTCATCCTCCGGATCTCCCTTTATAGGCTCGTAACTGATTTTCAGGGTCATCTGCTCCTCCGGCAGAGAGACGCCGGGGCTGCGGGTGATGGTGTGCTTATCGTCCGCGGAAAAGCCGATAGTCTCGCCGTCTTGTAGCGTCACATCACACGCCAGCACATAGGAGGCAAGGCTTGCCAAAAAGTCCCGCAGTTCCTCCGGCTCGGCGTCGGTGTTCAGCACCTCCATCTCCTCCTTGCCAAATACATCCATGCCGTAGGTGTAGCCGTTCAAGCCATCCTCGCTCCGGTACAGGCCGAACCAGACCCAGTTGAAGATGGGCAGCTCGTCCTCTTTGAGCATATCGGCAAAGCCCTCGTAGAACCGGGGCTCAAACACCACGCCGCTGGTGTAGACGCCGGTGGCATAGCTCTGGCGGCAGCAAGCGGCCATCAGCTTGGTGAAGAGCTTGCCCTTCTCCAGAACCTTTTCCTCTTTGCCCAGCACCGCCACCATGATATGGGCACAGTGCTCCCTGGCGATTTTCACCGCATCCGGCCACATATAGTTGTTTTCCGCATTTACCTCGGCCTCACCACCGGGGATAGGGGAGGAGGCCAGGCTGACGGCGGCCAGCATATCGCCTACTTCAAACACCAGGGCGTCATCGTCCTTTTCCTCGCTGGCGTCGTATTCATCCACGGTGATGTCCCATTTTTCCTTCATGTCCCGGATGAACTGCTCTTTATCCCATTCTGCCTTGGACAGGAGGACAAAGCCGGTGAAGACGCCTGTGTGGCTGTTTTCCTCCCCGTCAGCGTCATCTTCCTCGTCGAGATCGTCTGTATCTTCTTCATCCGGATCATACAGGGATTCATGCTCCAGTCCCCGGATAAATTCCTCAAAGCTGTCTGCCAGATGGGAAATTTTATAGTTATTTTCCTGATCCACATGGACCACCGCAGGCTCTCCCTGGGGACCGCAAGCCCGGTAGTCCAGGAAAACCATATCGTGTCCGGCGCTGGGACAGTCGCAGATGGCCACGCCGATGGCGGGATACTCCCACTCATCGATCATAAACTGGCTGCCCAGCTCTCCGCAGAGGGAGCAGCTCTTTTCTCGCCCGATGCCGAAAATTCCGGTGATGGCCACATGGTCCTCTGCCCAACAGGTAGGCTCATCGCAGGGATAGCAGGTATTCACCGGAATGCCGCCGTTGTGCTGCTTCATCAGCCAGATGTAGGCGGCGGGCAGCTTGTAGCCCAGTTCCTCCTCCACGCTGGCAATCAGCTCATCGGAAGGCGGCTCACTGACATATTCTTTCAGTGCATACCAATTATCATCCCAGAAGTTGGTGAGGTCGAAGCCCTCAAAAGGGGTATTACCAGGCACGAATTTGGCCTTCTTCCGGCCGCGCTGGCGTTTCCGGATCTCCGCCTTACACTCCCGAATCACCGCCGGAGCGTCCTCGTCTTCCGGGTCCAGTTCTGCCCAACGCTGGGCGTAGGGAATGGCCTTTGCCTCCTGGCCATAGAGATACTGATAGCCGTAGGCCATCCGCATATTCCACTCCGCCTTGTCCTGGCCTTCCTCCCGGACGGACTCCAACACCTCAATGGCCCTCAGGAGGGCTTTGTCTCCCTTGGATTTCAAAGTACCTTCGTCATGGTCCCCGATGATGGCGTAGTTCTCCAGTGCACGGGCCAGGGCGTAGGCGGTGCGGTAGTTCCTCCAGTCCTCCGGGATGGCATTCAGTGCCTGGATACAGCGGGTGTACTCGTCCTCGTCGTTCCACTGCTCCAGCTGAGCGAAGAATGCTTCGGCGTTCTGTTGGGTATAAGGAATATAGTCCATGCCCGTAAGCGTTTCATCCAACTCGTCATCCTGATTCTCAGTTTCTGGCCCATCATCTTGTTGCTTTAGGGGTACAGAACCGGCTTCACGGCGGAAGGTGTGGAAGATGGCCCATGGGATGTCCGTGCCTTCAAAGAACTCTTTCGCCATGTTCAGCGCCTCTTGGATGTCCCAGGCGATGAAGTCCACATAGCCGCAGTAGCGGCCGGTGGCCCCGCCGGTGAGAGTGAGCACTTCCGATCCTTCATCAGTGGTAAACACTTCTTCCAGCTTGTCTCGGAAGTCGAAGATCTTCTGACTGCCTTCCTCCTCCCGCAGGGTATCCAGGGGATAGCAGAAGAAGCCCGCCACCGTGCCATCGGCATGGAGATCGTCCATAAAATCATTGTCGGCATTCAGATAGCCGTTGATGAGCGGCACACAGCAAGTGGAGCCCACCATGGTATCCAACCGCCAATCGGCGTCGGGATCTTCATTGGGTTCCATTTTGTAGCCAAGGTAGCTCTCCAGATAGGCTTCCGGGTCGGTGGAGAGTTCCAGCCCCCGCTCCTTCAGAGCGTCGGGAAGCTGAGACAGGAGGAAGGACGGCTCTGTCTTGGGTTCCTCCAGCACATCAAAGCTATCTATGTATCTCATGTGGGGGATCTCGCCCAGCACCTGGTCGGTGAGGGTGGTGAGCATCCACCAGGCCCTACTTTCCTCCTCCCGGAGCATAGGCAGCAGCTTTTCACAGTAGGCGGAGATGGAAAAGCTGTTTTCGCCCTGCTTCTCCAGCCAGATCTGCACATCCTCCCCGGAGATATCCCAGCCATCGTCGGTGCGCAGTCCGATGTTTCGGATGGGCTGACGGCCCACAAGGATGTTCCAGTGCTCCAGCACCTCCTTGGGGGCATGCTTCTGGAAGTAGATCAGCTCAAACAGTTTGACCTTATCACCCTCCGGGGTGAGGATCAGCTCGTACTTCTCGCCGTTAAATCCCATTTCAAAGGAGATTTCATCAAAGACCAGATTCAGGGTTTCCTGCATTTGGGCCACGAGTTCGGCACCGCGGGTGTGATCTTTGTCCTCATCCATCATCTGGCGCAATTCTGCTTCCATTTCCGCAAAGGTTTCCCACCAGTCCTCTGTCCGCTCCCGGAAGCACTCCGAGAACTGCGGCAGGGAAATGCCCTTCTGGCACCAGTCAATCAGTTCCTCAATGTCCTGTTGGGTGTTGAGCTTAGGATCATCACCGGGATGCAGTTCCAGAGCTTTTTCAAAATACCGAAGAGCCCGGCCTTCCTGATCCAGATAATAATAGGCATATCCCATGCGGAAATTCCAGGAATAAGTGTCTCCAAATTTCTCCTCTTGGGACTGCATCAGTTCCAGTGCCCGGTGAAGCAGCTTTCTTCCCTCCGGCTCGCTGGGGTTCGCCAGATTGTTGTAGGCCCGGGCCAGTTCCATATCGATTTCCGGGGTACGCTCTTCGGCAGGAATAGCCTCCAGCGCGTTAATGATCTTCTGGTGTTCGTCGTTTTCATGCCACTTCTGGCACTGCTTCAAAATATCCATATCAGGCTCCTCCTCATCCTGTTCCGGTTTCCAGCCTTGAATCTGCTGAAACACACCACTCTCGTCCCGCTCAAAAGCGCAGGGGGCGGGCGTATGCAACAGCGAAATGATGTCGGGATCGTCGTTGCAGATCGTATTCAGCTTGTAAATCCCGGCATTGTTGGGATCATCCATGTACGCCTCGCTCTCGTCACCAGCGGTAAAGCGCCAGCCGCTGTCCCAGCCGCCGTCCGGCTCCTCCCTGTAGCAGTAGCCCACCTTGCGGCCCTCTACTGTGATGCGGTTGGTGGCGATACAGCCATCGGCGCCCTCCCAGTCGGGCAGCAGATGTTTCACATCTTCCGCCTTTACATGGTAGTTCCGATTACGGCCGGAGGCTTCGTACAGCTCTTTCCGCAGCATCTCCACCTGATAAGCCATATCTGTGATCTCATCCTCGCCCATCATCTCGCTGATGTCGTATTCCAGCGGGGCATGGACAAAGTCCGCCAGGGCCTTATTCATGGCGTCGTGCTCCTCCGGCGTAACCGTGATGCGGATACGGCGGGCGGGGGTGTTGTACTCGTCCAGATCCTGAAGGTTTACACTGCCACTGACGCTGCACTCCAGCAGGATGGCGGCCAGGTCGGTGACCACATCAATGGCGAAGTGGAAGTCCATCTCCACGCCATCGGAATGTGTAAACTCCAGGTACTCCACGGTTTGGCGAAAGTCCCAGTTCTGCTTGTCCAGACCGATCTTGGCGAAAATCTCGCTGAGGGGGATCTCCTCCTTTTTCTGATCCTCTAAAAATGCCACAAGGTTCAGACTGTCATCGGAACCTCCGATAAAGTTGCCCCAGTATTTTTTGATATACATTTTCCGCACCTCCTGTTCTGAATCCAGTCGATCAATGAGCTGATTCAAGTGTTCCAACCACTCAGGAGCGATCTCACCGCTATCCTCGTTCTTCCAAAGATCCACAATCTCACGGATGCCGTCCTCGTCCGGCACCTCGTTTTTGATGTCGGTGAGCTGCCGCAGCAGGAAGGCAATGGCTTCTTTGGATGCTGTGAAACCGGTGATTTTATCCCATATAGCTTCTTCATGATCGTAGTCCAGCTTGCTGTTATCCTTCCATTGGAAATACAGCTCAGCCAGAGCCATAGCGGTGTTATCATAGAGAAAGTCGATGTCGGAGAGATCTTCTCCCAACATACCTTCCTCTTTCATCAGTTCGATCATCTCACCCAGATCCATTACCGGATGCTCCGGTACATATTCATTTTTGAGGATGTTCAGTACATCCAGCCCTTCGTCACGCTCTAATGCTTTTATACCCCATGCTCCCATGTCGGCACCTCTCTTTCTTTATTTCGTATCAAGCTTCTATTGTCAATCATAGTTCTCCAGCCGAATGATAGGCCGATAAAAGTCATAATCTCCGTTTAGTTCATTGTCCTCCTGCACTTCCGGCTTACAGTGAGGCGAACAGGGTAGGAAACCGAGAAATGGGCCCAGCCCACCACAGATATTGCATCCGCCGTCACCGCCGCAGGTGGTAAGCCTATCAGCCTGCACCACTTCCCGCATATAGGGATCGTAGGCGATGGACAGGCCGAAGAAGTTGGGTTCCTCCATGTCATAGGGCCGGTTCTCATCCTCATCCATGTCCTCAAACCAGTGCAGATGCATGGAGTAGTCTAACCCATCTCCCCATGGGAACAGGGTCCGACATCCGCCGCCACACAGGTAGGCCCACTCGTCCGCCGTGGGCAGCGAAAGCCCCTGCTTTTCCAGCCTGGCAAGAAGCGCATCGTAGTCTGTGCGGTTATAGATCCAGGTCTGAAATCCATCTTCTGTCCGTTCTATGCGAGCCGACTGATGCAAGGTAAGACTGCTGCTGTCACTCCAGGCAAAATCACGGAATTCCTTCAGCCAGTCAGGGTGGGCAGTCAGCCTGGGATCGTCCATTTTGACTGGCTCCCAGTTAATTTCCTCCAGCTCCCGGCCCACCAGCATGGGTCCAATGGCCGCCTGCCGAACAGGAGCCATGCTTTCCCGGATCATCTCCTCCGGGTTCTGCGGTTCCATCTCCCACTCCTGGAACAGATAGTCCAATTCCTCCCGGCTCTCCTGATTCAGTCCCACGGCAAACTGCTCCCAGCCCAAGGTGACGGTATCGCCGGGGACAAAGACGAACTCCCGGCCATCTTTCTCGAAGATGCCGGTGATGCAGCTCTGACCCCAACGGTCAAAGGTATGTAGACCGAGAAAGGTCATATCATAATGAGCAGCCAGGCTTTCCATCAGCGCCTGCTTCTCGGTGGTATCCATTTGATTGAATTGGGGACGGGACAGTTTTTCGTTCATGGCAAGTCCTCCTTCGATTCGTTTTGCGTGTTCCAGCAGATAGCTCCGGCCATCCTGCTTGGCCCGTTCCAAGTATTGTGGAAGCAGGTCGGAATGGATGACATCCAGCGAGACCAGAACAGCGATCCGCTGGTATTCCTGAAGTTCAGGAGGGTAACAGTTGCGCTCCCAAAACAGCGGAGCGAACTGTTCCACACAGTCAGGACGCAGAGCGGGCATCGCCAAAAGCGCCCGACGGCTCACATATTCATTGGGGTCCTTTGCGAAATTCAGAATTATATCCCTGACTTCCTGACTACATGAGCATTCCGGCAGATAGGCGGCAAACTGCCACTTGGCCTCATTCTCATTGGAGGCTACGGCCCTGCGGCAGAGGCACTCAAACCATTGTGGATGGGAAGTGGTCTCCTGTATAACCCCCTCCGCTTCGTTGTCCCTGGCTATCAGATAGACCATCTCATCCAGCAGGACGCTGTCTGCCGTTTCTGCATCCATTTGGGTCAGCACATGGCAAAAGGCATCAAAAATATCATTCCATGCAGGGTAATCGACCTCCCACTCACCGCCAATCTCCTCGGTGTTTTTTCCGGGATAAGTGATTTCCTGCCACTGATGAAATTTTCTTGCCTGCTCTAGCAGGCACTCCCTGATGTCCTTTGCCATACGCTTACCTCACAATTCTCTGCACAGTTTTCCCAGTTCCAATGCCTGTTCCACAAGGTCCAGGAGCAGGCTGGAAAAATTCTCGGCAATCTCCTTCAGATCGGCATAGTCACAGTTACAGCCCCGGACTCTGCCGCTCTCCAAGTCGATAAATACGATACTCCCGTCACCCAATCCTCCGATTGGAAAGGCGGGACCGTGGTCATATTCGCTCATGTAATCCTCATAAGCCTCTTGAAAAATCGGGTAGGCTTTTTCCAACTCTTTCAGTGTGAAAATCCACGGCTCTGCCAAATAGCAGCCGCCGAAGTTCAAAAGTAGCCAGCGGTACTCTGCGGGGATGGGAGTATACCTGCTTTCAAATCGTTTCACAGCATCCTCCGGTTCTGGGCAGGTACCCTTTGTGAAGGGGCTTACTTTATAAGCAGTTTGAATTTTACTGCGGTTTTTTTCCAAATTCATGTCATGCATTGTATTTCCCTCACAGAGCATCCAGGTTTTCCTGTAAATCGCCCTGCATCAAGTGCTGGGCAATGGCTTGGTTCAGTGGCTTATGGGGGTGATAGGCTGCCTCCTCTACATCGTGCAGACACTCCTCCATCAGTGCCTCCGGAGAAATGCCTTCCCGTTTGCCATAAAGATGGCCGAAGGCATAGCACACGGACTTGAGAAAGCCGAAAATATAGTCATGATTTCCACGCATACTGGGCAGGTCATTGAACGAGCCCATGCCGCCGTATGCCCGAAGATGGTGGGCAACCTCATGGCGCTGGATCCAGTCCTGAATATCCCTCTCCAGCCAGTCAATCCAGTTTTGAAATTCTGGATGGTCTGCCAGAAGGATGGAGCGCAGACAGGTCAGAGCTTCGGTATAAATATCTGTCTGTTTCATCAGAACCCTCCTGATTCTTTTAACGCTCCATCATAGGTGTGGCTTTCCCAGATGGCCTCAAATTCCGCTTTCTCTATGACGCAGGCGTGGAATTCCTCGCCCCAGACATGGGCGTTCAGTTCCTCCACAGTGGGGACGGGCGTGATTTCAATAGCTCCATCGTAAAGGTCGGGTATGTTGCGGGTGCAGCCGTCCCTAAAGATGTCAATGGAGCGGAGGGCCAGCCGCTCATTTCCGGTATCCACTTCATAGAGGATCACCAATGGTTCTCCCTCCGGTGCGCCCTCCCAAAAAAGTTTGATGTACTCGATCATCTCGATTCCCTCATCGTATCATTTGAAATAATAATACCAATTCCCGCCAAATTCCCGGTCACATTCCTCCTGGGAGGCAAAGGTGCAGTCCTTGATTCCCTCAATGGGGTAATGACGCTTTATCAGCTGCCCTCTGTGATAGGAATTGATCTGTTCCGTCAGGCCGCTCCGCCGCGCCGTCTCTAATTGTGCATCGGTGGCAAAGATGTAGGACACAAAGTAGTTGTCCGGCTGGATGTAGCAGCCAAACTCAATGGCCTGCTGGATGTCATCGAAGTGGTGTTTCACATTCTCCATGCAGGCTTCTATTACTTTTTGCCATACGAACTCCTGCTCCTTATTTCTCATGTTCCACCTCTCCTTTGCCCAGATAAGTCCGCATCGTTTTTTCATTGTCACAGGCCGCTCGGATCATTTTGGACAACAGCATCAGGTCATCGATGTATTGGGAGTATACGCAGAACACATCTTCGTCGGAGTCGAAGTGAAACAGATCCACGCCGCTGTTATTTTCCTCGAACTCCTGGATCACGCCCCGGGCAAGCCGCTCCCAGTCCTCGCTGTTGCCAATCAGTCCCAGCCGTCGGAATTCCTCTGTCCGGAACCCGTCACTGATTTTCAGCAGAAGGGAGATCGCATAGGGGTGGTGGGGGATGAGAAAGAATGGCGCGATCTGCTCCAGCTTCGCCCAAATTTTGAAGGGCGGGCGCGGATCAGGTATCCATGGCAAGATTTCCCATTCGTCCTCCGGTCGGTTTCCGTATTGGCAAAGGTCTTTCATAGTGTTCTCCTCATTCGATGTCGTTTCGTTCTTCTTTCACATCCAGTGGAGCGCCGTCCAGAGATGTGATCTGTGACAGTTCTGTTTCAGTCAGATTCTTCAGGAAAATGCAGTATTCGTCCGGGTGGCCTCCCACAAATTCCATTTTAGGCATTCCGATCTGCTGTGGGTCGGTGATCCACAGGCAAGGCTCTCCTGTTGCCCAAAACCGAGTCAGAGTAAGAATTTGGCCGTTGTAAATTACTTTCTGCTCCATCCTCATCCCTCCTGTAACTTCTTCAGCAGTTTCACGATCCGCTCCCGGTTCTTTGCGGTTTTCATGAAGGTGGGGAGATGGTCAGCCTGGGTCATTTTCGCTCTTCCCATCGGCTTTTCCCGCAAATCGGCACTGAGATAGTTGATCAGATAGGCAAGGTGCTCCCGGTTGAGGGCCCAGACTGGCTTACCCTGGAAGGAGGTCAAAAACCAAAGTTCCAGGCCGAAATAAGGTTCTCGTCCGTCCTGAATATCAGCAATATAGGAGAAAGCCTCTGCTGTTTTATGAACTTCTCCCGACATGGTTGTTCCACAATAGGGACAGGCCACATGGAGAACGGAAAAGTGCTTCCTTTCCTCATCTTCAATATCCACCCGGTAGTACCTGCCGCAGTTTTTGCACTGGTTATGGACATCGTAGCGGTAAATCGTCCGGTCACGGGTCTCCTGATGGCCGCAACTCAAACAGCGGAAATAGGCGTTATCCTCATCCGCTGTCACCACACCCGCGCCGTGGCACTTGGGGCATTTCACCTGAATGCCGGAGGTCAGGGCGTTGTATGCACTGTATGTAAAGTAGGGTTTATCGACGATTCGGCTCATGCGCCCACACACTCCTTTCATCCGTCTTTCTCTAAATAAAATCCCCATACGCAGTTGGAGAACTCTCCAGCAGCAAAGCGGTGGATCTGCCCATCAATCTCTACCTGCCAGACCTCGAAGGTATGGTCTTGGTGATAGATGGGGTCTTTGATTTTTACCCGCTTGCCGGTGGTTTGCCAGTCGTAGTCAAAGATGTTCACACCGAACAATTTGCATTGACCGTCCGGGCCAAAGGTTTCATATTCCCAAGCCATGTGATGCCTCACAATTCCGTGCGCTGCCAGCCGTTCAGCCGCTCCTGCACCGCATCAATCTTCCAGCCTTCGCCCACACGCTTCATAAGAAAGCGGCGGTCAAAGCCGATGTTTTTCTCCCTGGTGTAGATGTAGAGCTTGTTTTTGGTGATCTGCTCTGCGTCAAGGAATTCTTCCCCGTTGTAGGTGCCCTGGGCGCTGTATGAGAGGCCCAGAGGTCGATAGCCCGGACGGGGCTTTTCGTTCACATACTTCTCCCAGATCGCCAGCAGGCGGGGCACCGCCTCAGCATCTTCAAACCCGGCCTGCTCCATATACTGCTCCCATTCTGTCATTTCGGCAAAAAAAGCGGACAAGATTCTGCGACATTCCGCCGCCGCCTGTTCATCCAGCTGGACGGGCTTTTTGGCCTTTTCCCGCTGGAGCCGGGAGAAGTGTTCCATCTGCTCCTTGGCAAATTGCACATGGGCCACCGGCTTGATATAGTTGTTGCCGGCGATGGCCAGCAGGCCCTCGTATGTCACAGCGGTATGGTCAATCTGGATGTGGGAGAGTTTGGAGATGGAGGCTGCCTGGAGCAGACCGGCATCATCCAGCCCGGTGCGGTTAAGGGTCAAAAGATCCAGCTTGCAGCCTTGCAAGGCGGACAGGCCCCTGCCGTGAATGGCGGAATTGCCGTCCAACAGCAGATAGCGTAGCTTTGGCATAGCGGAAAAGACGGGGAAACAGGCGTCAGTGAGCGCGCCGTCCTCCACACCGAAATTCACCATGCTTTTGTGCCCGGCAAAGGGGGCAAGCAGTTCATCCGTCGCCGGATAATCTTTCACATGGAATCCCACCAGGCTGTAACCGGCCAGCCGCTCCATGAGTTCCATGGTCAGCTCCGGAATTTCAAATTTCTTTTCTCCGTCTAAGGTCAGGACACCGTTTTCCCAGTCCGCTGTCCGCGCCCGTTTTGGTAATTCCATAGCGTGCCTCCTTATTCCTGCTCTTTGTAACTGGCTTCAATGTCGATGAAGCGCACATACACGGCGCAGACTTCGCCCTTGGCGTCATAGCCGAAGTAGACGGGATAGTAACCGTCACCCCAGCCGGAAGCGAAGATGGGCAGGTTGCAGTCCGTGTCCGGCACCGTCCAGTTGAGCCAGTCGCCGTAGTCCCCCTGATATTTTGGGTGGGCTTGGGCGTTTTCCTCCAGTAAGTCACAGAACAAGTCGTTGTAGGGGTCGATGTCCGGGTCCACCTCCAGCCGCTTGGCCCAGTATGTCTTGAAGGCCGCCTGGGTCTGGATGTCCGCAATACACCCCATCCCGGCATCCACGCCGAAACCGAAGTAGTCGTCATCTCCCAGCGCCGTGTCCAACTCCTCGTTGCCCACCATGCCCAGCTCATAGCGGACAGGCTTCTTCTGAGAAACCTCCACCTTGACGCAGGCGTAGCGGTCGCCGTATTGTTCGCTGGGTACCACGCAGATTTTCACGGGATAAGTTCCGGCGGGGATCGTTTGAAGGAACGGCAGAGTGTCCTCCAGTTCCACCAGCGGATCACAGGCGAAGATCTGCCCGGTGGGGAAATGGACGGCGCCGATGTCCAGTACATCCACCGCCATGTTCCCAATCACTTTCTCTGTGAAATGGGCCTCCAAGTCATCTTTACAGGTCAGTTTATCCTTGATTGCTTCGTATTTGTTCAGCCATTCAGTTATAGGCATATCAGTTTCCTCCTGTTGATTCTGTTTCTTGATGTACAGACTCTTTGAGCCATCCCAGTAGCAGTTCACACACCGGCCATCCTGAAAATGATGGCCACAATTCGGGTAGCCATAGAGAATATGGGCACATTCCGGGCACAGCCCCATCATCTGTGAGGAGCCTTTGAAAAACAGGCTGCCGCACTCATCACTAAGGGCCAGTTCTTTTTCTGCCATAGGGCTCACCAGTCCCGTTCCCGGATGGCCTCCTCGGTGTCAATAGGGATGCCAAACCACTCCAGAATGTAGGCCACGGTTGCCGCGATACATTCCCGTGCCACCGTTTCGATCTCGCTGTCGTGCTCGTCAAACTCCTCCTGGAGATCATTGATGCCGCAGACCGCCTCGTCCAGTGTTTCCTGCACCACTTCGGTGTCGGTTTCGCCGCTTTCCAGCAGGTCGATGACCTTCTGAAGCTCGTCCTTTACCTTGTCTACCAAAAAAGCAGGATAGTAATTGTCCTGATACATCTCGTCCAGCAGTTTGTAATTGGGGTCAAATGCTTTCATCGTGATTTCTCCTTTCTCATTCAAACATCAAACCGTATGATTCGGTCAGGCTTCCGTCGTCCTCGTGAAATATACACTGATACAGAGGCTCACGCTGGGTTGCTTTGCGGAACCGCTCCAGAACCGGAGCCAGCGGCTCACCGTTAGGGATGCCGAGGGCATCAGACACCTGTTGCAAGCTGTCCATATCCATATCTTCCAAGTTACAGTTGCGCTGTCTCTGCCCATACTCCTCCAATGTTTTGGAATCTACATACTGCTTTGTGTCACAGCAGTCGTGCCAGCAGATACAGCTCACAAGCAGGGAAAAGAGGTCGTCCATGCTCTCGGCCAGACGGCCTGCCTCCCCTTCGCTGCTGTAATATCCAATGGAGCCATCTTCCAACAGGTGGTATTCTCCGCCGGAGCCATCTCTGGCAAAGGCCATGCCGGGCAGGGAAAAGGTGCATCGGCCTTCTGCGTCATCCCGCGGGGATAACTCATCCAGCAGGAAGAAGTCAAACAGCGAATCAAATTCATCCGCCAAATCAGGGTTTTCATGTAATATCTTCAAATAGTCCATAGCCGTTTTCCTCCGTTTACGGTTCTTGGGTCATTTTGCGAAGCTGTTCCAGCCACAGCGTTTCTTCCATTATCTCATCATTTTGGTAAAAATGGTCTTTGTCGCGGGCCAGATGATCGGCAAGCGGAGCCGCATCCACAGGAGTGCAGACTGTGAAACTGTCCCGATCCGCCCCCTTGATCTCCCGGTTGAGGTAGTACACCCGCTTGGCATCGCGGGAATACCAGTGCCCAAGCAGCTCCCAGGAAGTCAGCTCTGCTTTTGGAAGCTGTTTGCCGTAGGCATAGATCCGCTTCTCATCTCTGGCAAAATAGGTATCACCCAACGAGCGGAAAGAGGAAACTTCCGCGCCCTTGATGATCTTCACCTTGCCGTCTCCGTTGTGGAAGTAGACCTGTCGGCTGTCCTTTGCATATCCCTGGGGCGCACCCGAATCGTTCTGGCCGTTGTCTAATACCTGGAAGGCTGCCAGCTCTACATCTGGTATTCTCCCGCTGGTGGTGTAGACAGCTGTTTTATCCATCGCGTAGGCATAGTTTAACACCCGAAACGACGCCGGGTCTGCTCCACGCAGGCGAATCCCGCTGAGAAAGCAGGCCGTAGAGGATTTTCCCCAGTAATGCCAACAGCAGAAGTCTTTGGGCGCAATACCCTTCAACAAGCCGTTTTCATATAGACCGGAGAAATAGACCGCTCCATCCCGAAGGAAAAATTCGTTGTCCACCGGCTCTGTGTTGGTGAGCGGTTGGAGCATTTCTCCGTGCTCGGCTGTGATGCTCAACTCAATCTCATCGTCGCTGTAAACTAAGTAGAGTTCATGAGGGTCCTTTCTATCGAAATGCAGTTCAATGTCACAATATTTGAGAATCAAAGGTTTCCCGTCGCTTCTCATGGTGGAAACGGCATCGGGATTCCCGAAGATTTCTATGACCTCATCCTGCGACATTCCGAATTTCAGCGGTAAAATGTCCCGTGGATTCTGCAATATTTGATTGCGCCAAATCGTAAAGTCCTGTTTCATAGTTTTTCGTCCAGTGCCTCCACAGTTTTCATGGCAGCGGAATCAAATTTGCACTGCCGCAGTTCCCGTTCGATCAGGGCAAACACATCTGGAAAGCACTCAATCTCATCCTGGTACTCATATTTCGCATACAGTTTCCCATACTCCGAGATCCAAACCTCTGCCGGGTAGTAGTAGCCGATGTGACCGATGGGCTGGCACTTCTGACCAGCTGCCTGCTCGATCTCCGCCAGCTCACAGCCGGACATATCCCGGAAATAGGCGTCCTCCAAATGGTTTTTAATTCCGTTGACCAGGTAAGGGAACAGAGCAAACTCAAAGTCAGCCGCCCATTTCAGCTTTTTCTGCGCCAGGTACCACTCGTAGCACAGGCCGAAATATTTGCGGTAAAACCGCTGGGTGGTCTTCATCATCGGGACGCCATGATCGGCGTAATACTTCTCCGCAATGGAAATATCCACACTGCGGCCTTCCTGCCATCCGGCGTACTCCATCAGCTGCTTGACCTTGCTGCCCAGGTCGCCAGAGATAGGGATGCGTTCTTTGATCATTCAATTCACCTCCTGTCTGCTGCGAATCAAAGTTCATTTGGATACCCGATCTTGTCCAGGCCCGCCTTGATTTCTTCCCATTCATTGCGCTTGGGGTTCAGTGCAGCGACCAGTTCTTTTGTTACCGGCCCCCCATCAGCAAGCTGGCGCACAGCCTCCAAAGGCAGGTCTGCTGGGTAAAACCACTTTCCATACTTCACATAGGTCTGTGGATTGCCATCAATCGTGGGGAGCAAATCCTTGGATGCATCCTCGCCGTCCATGGGATTGCAGTTCCAGGTGGTGCCATCTTCCGTCCAGACGCAGAAGGTGCTTTTCATCTTTTTGACTTCACGGCTGCTCATGAGTTTTTGCAAAGCAGGGGGCATCCCATCTGTCAGGTCTTCGATACGGGGAAGTTTTTCCTCCCAGTCGTAGAGTTCAGAATCCACGCCGTTAATCACGCAGCCTTCGGGCGCGAATAGGACAATCATACTCTGGTCGCTACCATCGGTGGCAAAGAATGCCTCCTTGCCTTTTCGCCATGCGGGGTTGTATGTATAGTGGCGGATGAAGCTCCATTCCTCCTCCACCATGATGATGTCCAAAGCCGCCAGCCCTTTGCAGAAGTTTTTCAGGCGCTCCGCATTGGGAAGGCCAGATAAATCTTTTGTGGAAATCATGTGGTTATCCTCCTGTTTTTCATCACCACAGCCGGTCGATCTGGGTATATATCATATTCGGTTCTCTGTCCATAAAACTGGTCAATGCGTCGGTGGGTTCTGTAAGCGGCATCACATTCAAAATGTCCAGCACATAATACCAGATCCCTGTGTCCCAGTCTCGAAACCTCCCATTGCAGATAGCCCGACCATAATCACCAGGAATCAAATCCAGTGCCAGCTCATTGAGGGGCTGTTTTTGCCCGGTCTTATCATAGGTATATCGCTCCGGCATCGCACCAATATGCCAATCATAGCGGTAACGCACCTGGATTCCGGACTCCTGCTGAATCAGTTCAAAAGAGTGAACCCGCATTGTGCCATTAAGCTTCCATTCCATCAGCCTGCGACAGTCCTTATTGATCTGAAATCCATCGGGCCTCTGTAGGATAGATACAAAGTGTGTAGGCAGGCCAAAGGAATAATAAGAGAAGAAGTCTTTCGGCAGCCGCATCGCTCTGGGATACTGGTTTCGCTGTGCGGCGGCGTTTCCTCCCCGGCAGTCTTTATACCATTGCAGGCGGATCTGCTGGATCAGAAGTGTGGGCAGATATTTTTCTCTTTTTCGTTCCTCAGCTCTCATGTGTAATACAGAAAATATCCTTGTTCAAATCAAAGTAGATTACCAGCAGCTCGTCTGTGATCTCCGGGTTGAAGGACAGATCCATGATGAACACTTGTTGATCCATTTCGTCATCCACCAGACTACCAAACCGCTTGAGTTTCAAAAAGTCCACCATCTCGGCAAAGGACAGCTTGGATGGGGCTGTTCCCGGAAAAAGTTCCGCCGCAATATCTGAGCCTACATCGTCCCGGTGGAACTCCATGAAAAATGTCACAACGCTATGGTAGCGACTGTCCTCGTCCGCCAGCGCCGCTTTGATGGCGGTTTTGGCCTTCTCCGCCAATTTCTCCGCCTCATCCAGCATTTCTCCCACCGCATCCATGGCAGCAGGATCGCCGGTCAGTTCTTCCTCTACATCGAAGATAAAGGGTAGTCCCGATTCCTCGGGAAAGTTGAAGATTTCCTCGCCGGGTGTATATGTAAAATCAATGCGTTTACAGTTCAGTTTCATAATATTATCCTCCTTACCCCTCAATGTTGGCAGTTTTGAGGCCCTTTTTCAAGGAGCCGTAGACTGTCACTGCATGGTCGGTGAACATCTCGTCGCAGTCAAACCAAGCGGTGAAGCTGCCGCCGGAGGTGACGGACAGGCTGGTCATGCTGATTCGCCGGGCAAGTTCTTCCTCCGTAATGGGGTCTGTTTCCGGATCACGGGGATTTTCCTCATCCTGAGAGAGCCAGTTGTTGGCCAGCCCGGTCAGGTTCTTGGCTGCAAGCTCTCGCATGGCCTTGTCCCAGGTTTCACAGTCGGCCAGCAGCTTCTTGGCGGCACTGCGGGCGCGGGTCCAGGAGGGCTTGCTCTCGGCATTGACCTCAAGGGAAAGAAGCACATCCTTTCCGCGCCACTGGATCTCACCCTCAAAGACATCATGGTCCTTGTCCAGTGTCAGTTCTCCCAGCACCTGGTCCTGGATCACGACCGGCTTGTGGTACTCGTCCAGAACGGTCTGAAGTTCCGGGCAGTCCTCATGGGCCTTGACCACCTGGGAGATACACCAGGGCCACGCCACCAAATCCTTTGCCCATTCTTCTTTCATCCGGCGGATCTTCAGGCGGCAGATCTGCTCGTTTTGAAAGCGTTCCCAGCCCTTATCGCTGTTTCGTTCCTCGTCTGTGACTGGCCACTCCAGCCGCTCCTCTTTGGTGGTAACTTTGCCGGTGTCACAGAACACCATGCCCAGCGTCACAACGGTCATTTGCCAAAAGCCACCCTTGTTGTTATATCCGCCCCCGATGCAGCGATTGATCAGAGCGACCACTTCCTGCTCCTCGGGCTCGTACATCTCATAAAATTCTTCAAACATAGATCATTCTCCTCATCCCTCTATATGATTGTGGTATTCCTTTTCAAGCTGGGTGTACCACCGTTTCAGCATGGTTTCCAGACTGGTCTTTCCTTTCCGATCATAAAAAGCAAGGAACTTGTCCAGCAACTCAGGAAACAAATTCTTACCGGTATTTGTCAAGTCCTGATTGAGATAGACCATCCGCAGGATACGGTCATACCGGTCCAGAGGGTTCTTTTTCAGCAGCTCCTTTTCAAAGCAGAAGCGCAGGAATACCACATTCTCGTCGTAGAAGTCCTCCACCACTGCTGCTCCAATGCTGGTGTAGGTGATGTCGTACACCAACCGGCTCCAGTCAAATTTCTCGGTATAGAGCAATTTCAGCGCCTTCGCCCAATGTTCCTCCGGGATCACCAGCATCCTGTGCTGGGCGGTGCTGGAGTAGCCGCGGTAGACGGGTTCCGGCTGCCCCAGCAGTTCACTCACACTGTCGGCGTAGACGAAGCACAGCGCCTCATCGAACGGGCCACCGATGAAGTTGCCATTGCAGTACAGCATATAATTCTTGGACTTGGCCGGAGAGTAAGAGAGGTTGTATTCCTGCGAATCCAGGATTTTATGTACTTTGTTCAAAAAATCTATTGATGTCATCGGTTTGCTCCTTATTCCTCAAACTCGCCCTCGATCATTCCATTGAGATATTTTCCGGGATCAGCGATAAATTCCTCCCATTTGGCCAGGGGATGGAACTCCTTGTGCTCGATGTCCAGATACCACAGCTTTTTGTCCCTGGGGCTCCACAGCAGCAGGTAGTCGCTGTAATTGTCCATGGCCGCCATGAGGGAGAGCAGCCTTTTTCGTTTCCAGGTCATCTCCTGCACATCCATGTAGGCGTACAGCTCCGCCCATTTCACCCACTCCTGCTCCGGGAATTCCAAACGCAGGGGGCCGGTCTTCAAGTATTCCACCAGCTTGGCGGGCAGTTTATAGGGCATGAGCTGCCGGATCTTTTCCTGCTCATTGTGCCAGTCCTCCGGTTCCAGGGCTTTTAAGTAGTCGGCCAGCTCCTGATTTTTGTTCTGCACCGCCACGGTGTAAGGCCGGTCGCCGTATTTGTCGGCAATGGTGATGTCGGCCCCCTGTTCCACGAGCCAGCGCACCATAGGGAAATCGTTGGAGCGGGCGGCCTCGGTGACAGGGGTGGAAGCATAAGGGAACACCATGTCCGGCTTGTGGTAATTGATGTCTGCACCTTTTTCCAGCAGGAGTTTGGCAAGTTTGGCCTCTCCATCAGACACAGCGGCCCGAAATGCCTCGCCGCCAAACTTGTCCACTGTGATCCCGGCTTGCTCCAGCACCGGGATATTCTCCGGGCGCTTGCCCCAGCGTACTTCCTGGAAGGCACGCTCTTTCTGCTTCGGGCTGAGTTTTACGGCCTGTCCAGCAAAGAGGGTGACCACCTCCGGCCCACAACAGCGGGCAGCGGTGAGCAGCAGGGGCTGTTCCTCTGCCAGACCGGGATCAGCTCCATGCTCCAGCAGGAAGTGAATCATAGGCACATCGTTCCGAAAAACCGCGATTTCCAATGGCATCAGCTTGATGTATTCGCTGAGCTGGATAGGAGCACCCAAATCCAGCCCGCCTTGGAGCAACGCCTCCAACTTGGGAGTGTCATGGTCACAGATGGCGGCAGCCGTTTCCGGGAGGGTCTCCCAGCGGCCAATATATGCAATTTGGTACATAAGGCACCCGCTTTCTCGTCTTGTACTCATTCATCCCCGAACCGCTCAGCAGCATCTTTGTAAACAGTAATACTTTCTTCCACTTTTACTTTTTCGCTGCGAATACGGAAGTAGTCCCGCAGAATGCTCTTCAGTTCCGGGTTTTCTACCTTGCGGGGCAGCAGGCTGATGAACATTTCGTCGTAGCTTCCATATAGCACACCGCTCCGGTTGTAGGTCTGCCATGTCACCGTAGGTTTGCGGCCCTCCGGGTCCTTGGCCAAATCAAAGAGCCACCGCTCATCCAGATCCACATAGCGTTCAATCATAAACCTTGTGTCATAGGTTCCATAGCTATAATTCCCCCAGAAAATCAGAGCGATCATTCCATCCGGCCCCAGGCGTTCATAGGTCCAGCCTTCCGGATAACAGCGGTAATGGAGCATTCCCAGCGCATGGAACAAATAGCCTTTTTGCGGCGTATCCAGAAGGGGCGAATAGGTCTCGTACACCTGCTCCTTGGGCTGGGTGATGATCGCCTTCATAAAGACCGGCATCAGCCAGTTGCCGCCGTAGCGTTCATTCAGCTCATCAGCCAATGCTTGCAGTCGCTCATCCGGGTTGCGGATCAGGGAGGCGGTCAGCACCACAGCGGGAATTTTCTCTTTTTCCTTGGGTGTGGCATCCCAAATGCGAAGCCCGTCCGTGATCCACCAGGAGGTACAATCATCATCAGAATAAACAGGCGTGCGTTTCAGCTGGGCGATCCGCTGGGTGTTTTCCGCCAGGAAGCGGTAGACCTCCAGCATTTTAGGCGAGGCTTTCCCCAACATCAAATGGAAACAGAAGTTCAGTTGTTCTATATCCAGCGGCTTTGTGTCCCCCTCGTCCAGCAGCTTGGAGAGAGTCTTCAGAATAACTGGGGCGATCTGCTCCGATACACAGTCGGAACAGGCATCCGACATGATATTGCTGCCCATCCATTTACCCTTGACCAACTTGGCCCACAGTGGGGCAGCAGGGGCATACTCCAGATGCGCCAAGGCCTTCTGAGCAGCCGTTTTGTACTTGCCCTTTTCTGTATTCACAAGCTGGAACAGCAGTTCGGCGTTTGCTTCATCCTTGCCCAGCTCCAAAATGGCCTGTTCTCGCTTTACGCCCTTGGGGGGCAGTTGTTCCAAAGTCATCATTCATTTTTCTCCTATCCCACAATGGTGGTTTCCTTGACGGCCAGATTGTCGTAATTCATAGCGATCAGCTTCTCGGCGGCCTCCGGGGTACACATGAATCAAGTGCTCTCGCCCCAGGCGTCCATCCTTGTGACGGTGAAGAAGTCGGTTTGGGCAGAAGCAGGTTCTCTTGCGTCAATATAGTAATCGGAGTAGAGATACACCAGATCGACCTCTCGCTCCGGTAGCCACTTGGCCCGGCGCGCACGCGGTTTACCATTTTTCAGAGTCTTTTCTCTGGGGTTCTCAAACCACGCCAGTTCCTTGAGCTTCAGACCGGTGAAGGTATCCATGAGCCGCTGGGCAATCTCCCGGTGGGTGAATACTCCGCAGTCCCAGGAGCCCATCAGCCATGTCTTTATAAAGTCGCCCACCTTGCTGCCGGGAGCAGGCGGCCCATAGACGCTCTCATCCGCCCACATGACCTCTAGCTTTTCACATTGATCTGGCCGAGGACAAGACTGCTTATTGCCATAGCGGTACATGATATTTACATAGCCATAGTCTTCTCCGGTTCGGTCATGACCGACGGCTTCTACTTTATAGGCAGTTATGGACATTGCAGTTCCACCTCCTGAGCCAGTACAAATCCGCACAGTCCAAGGGATGAGTCGATGACAAATACCCGGATGTGCTCCCGTTCCATGCGCTTCCGCAGTTCCTCGATACTGCAGCAGGCGGGAAAGCCGTAAGAGATAGTCCCGCCCAGCAGGTCTTTGTACTGCTGGAAAAACCCATCCACGGTAATCTCTTCCATACCAAAGAGGATGTTGTCCTGAATCACATTTTCAAACCAGTGGGCCAGCAGGCCGGTGAAGCGAACGGATACTTTCTCTCCGGCCTCGGTCTGGGTATCCATGTGCAGGGTATGGGCTTCAAAGTCAGCGCAGTAGCGCAGGACTCGGTTGTCGTGCAGATTGTCAAAGGATTGAATTACCATACTCATGCCAATTCCGCGTCCAGTATCTGGACGGGTTTTCCTTTCTCATTCACATAGTAAAGGGCGATATAGTCGATGCCATCCCGCTTGACCTGCTCCCAAGGTATACGCTCACCGTTGATTAGTTCCACAGTATCTGCCTCGTCCGGGTCGAAGTCTTCTTTTTCGTCTTCATAGTCGATACTGTAACCCAGCTCCAGCACCAGTTTGGAGGCAGGGATTTCGTACCGCTTGAGGGGACGGTGTTCCAATTCAGATGGATTATGTTCATCGCAAAACATATTGTCGTAGCCATGCCGTCCACCGTCAAAGATGACGAACTCCTCGCCGCTCTCCGGATCACGGGCTGCCACCAGTCCGGGAGCCGGAGAGCCATCTACAATATAGGATTGGGGCTCTCCTTTCACCGTGAGCAGATCTCCGTAATACCAAACCTCCAGCAGTTCATTGCCGGTGGTGGAACAGAGTGTCACGGTGGGCAAACGCTTCTCCGCCCACTCTTTCACATGGCCGGTGAGCCAGGTGGGATATTTCTCAGTCATCATAGTCTTTCTCCTCCTATTTCAATTTCAGTACAAATCCCCAGATGCTCACTACGATCAGGAGGACACCCAGCAGGAAGAACACCACCCGCCGGTATCCTCTGCTGTGGCGGTGGGCATCTCGCGTACCAGTGGGATTGCAGAGCCAGTTCCAGTTGCGGATCGCTCCAATTAAAATCACGGCCCCGATGAGCACCGAGGCAATATACCAATGCTCTTGCAAAAATGCTGTGACCTGTTCGCTGTTCATTCTACTTCCTCCTCACGCAAATACCTGCTGGTATTTCTCTTTCAGTTCCTTGGGCGCCGTCTTGATGACCTTGCTGCCGCCGTTTTCAGAGGCTGTGCCCCAGATGGCCCAGAGCACATCACGCCACAGGTAGGCCAGCGCCCTTTTGTTGCTGCCGGATTCTTCCGACAGGTAATATTCCAGATGCCCCTTGATCTCCAGTAGCGCATCCAGGCTCTCCTCATTGGCGATCAGGGTGCGGAACTCCTTTGCGGGCTTCAGATTCTGCATGGACTGGACACCGTGGACCAGCACCGGCAGGGACTGAGCAGTAAACCCGTACTTCTTAAAAAAGGTGTGAATAAACTTTTCTTGCAAAGAGGAGTGCTCGTCATCACAGCGATCCAGGTAATCGCACACCAGCCGCCACCACTTCGGCCCTTCCAGTCCCAGGGCAAACACGGCAAAGGTGCCAGGCATGGCGCAGGACTCATCAGAGAGGTTGTTGTACCACTCGTCCTCCTGCATGGCCAGCCGAGCATAATTCTCCATCCGGACATGGAGACGGGGATACCGCACCGCACAGGCAAAAAGCTGATGGACACCCTTCTTGGGCAGGCCGGGGATGGGCAGGTAGATCTTCTCTGGTCCGCGAAACTCGATGGAGTAGCTGCGGGGGAACTCCGGCTGCTCCAAAATCTCAATCAGATAGCTGAGAGCCTCCTCACAGGCCCCCTCGCCGCAGTCCTTGGCGGTAATGCGGATGGTGGCGAAAGCGTCGTTAGCCGAGGCGGTCAGGTGCTTTGTTTTCCGCTTTTGGATATTAGGCGGCAATTTGCCGCTACCATTGGTTTTCAGTTCCTTTACCATGTCAGGACGAATCTGGGAAACCAGGCCAAGGATGTGTTCAGTGGTGAGGGATTCAAAACTCTGCCCATACACCGTATGGCAGATCGCCACATAGCAGGCAAAGCGCAGCAGACCTTCATCCACATCCTCCGGATGCAATTCTGGCAGTACTGTACAGGGCGGGAAGACGGTAAAGCCATCATCCCGCTCTCCCACAAGGAAGAACCGCTCCTGCACCTGCTTTTCTATGTACTTCTCCAATGTATAGCGGATCTCTTCCCAGCCAACCAGCCGCCGCATGGCATCGCATAGGGAAACAGCAACATCGCAGGGAAATTCCTTCAACGGCAGACCGGTCAGATACCGCTCCAGCAGTTGATCGGGAAGAAACGGTGTCCCGTTGTGATTTCGCACTACGGTCGGGTAGGCGGAGTGATTTTCACGGGCGGTGCCATTCAGCACATCCTGAATGCAGAGATCCGCCTCTGCCAGCACCTCCGGGGAGGTGTCCGGCTTGTGGATCAGATAGTAGCGGTCATGTACGCCGTCACGCTTTGGTAAGCTCATGGCAAGGTCTCCTCTCAGGTCTGCTGGTGCTGCATGGATACGATCTGGCAGTCCGAGCAGAACTCCACATAGAGCGTGCCCTCCGCACAATCAAACACCGTATCCCACTGGATCTGAGCCAGATACTTCATGGGTTTGCCGCAGTGGGGGCAGGTGGTATATTCCGCGTCCTGCACCCAGTTGGCAAAGCCGCCGATGGTGTTCACATCCTGGCAGGCCGCGCCGTAAAACAGGGGCACAGGCGCTTCGCCCAGCACAAAGGGATTTTCCGTGAGGGCCTTGTAGTCCTCGGAACTGACATAGCAATCCGTCTTCTCCGCCCCGTCAAAGAGTTCGGAGGGGAAGACCTCCACGCCGCCATCCAGGGTGAACCGGTTGAAGGCGGGGCCTTTGAGAAATCCCACACAGCTGGGGCAGCAGGTGGCGGTCAAGATGCCGTCCAGTCCCAGGAACCGGAGCCGCTCATCCCGGCCGTCCAATACCAGCATGTCCACCATGCGCCCGCCACAGTGGGGGCATGTGTCCTCCCTTGCCCGGCCAATGCGGACGGGAGATTTCTCATCGGTGGTTCCTTTGACCATAGGATAGCAAGTGTCGAAGTTGAGTTGGATTTTCTGGCCCTCCTTGTTGAAGGTCCAGCCTCCGATCTGCGCATAGCTGGATGGGTCCACATAGAGGCCCTTGCGCCAGGGCCGGGGATTTCGCTCCAGCTCCAGCAGCGTCTCCATTGCCTTGTCATCTCCCTGCATAGCAAGGCAACTCATCAGGTTGGAAGCCGCGCTGGAATATTCCGCAGACAACAGCGCATGGATCAGACCATCCCGCACATCGGCGGGAGCGTGATAATAGATTTCACACGGCCAGAACACCTCTGCGGCCAGTGCCACTCGCTGAATCTCCGGGGTGATGGCATCATGGTAGCCAAGCAACTGCCAAAAGTCGGTGAACTCCGGGTCCTCCATATCAGCCAGCCTCTGGATGTTCTGGATCAGGTTTTTCTGTTTCTTCGTGATTTGTTCCGGCGTCCAG
The DNA here is from genome assembly GCF_045062245.2 of Pilosibacter rotomagensis. Taxonomy (NCBI): domain Bacteria; kingdom Bacillati; phylum Bacillota; class Clostridia; order Eubacteriales; family Clostridiaceae; genus Pilosibacter; species Pilosibacter rotomagensis. Next base: position 3,532,691 of record NZ_CM170323.1, read on the forward strand.
GCAAGAGCAGCTTGCCGTTCTTGCTCGCACTTACATTTCCAACACAATCCCTCATAACCCAAGGGGGTTCCACAGCTGGGGCAGGTATATTTCAGACTCATGTTCTCATACTCCTTTCAGGCAATAAAAAAGCCCCACGCCGCACTGTCATAAAGACAGGCTGACGCAGGACATGAAGAAGCCGCGTTGAAGGAGCCGCATCCACCAGCAGATGTAGTTTCTTCAACAACCAAAATATTTTTTTCGTATCTTAAAGCAGCAAATTGCTGTCCAATATATTGATTCATCGCAACACCCTTTTTATTCACATAGCATTGTCTTTTATTATACCACATATTGTTTTATTCGGGAATATTTTTCTTACCCTAAGTTGTTTTATATTCACCAAAAATTGATACGCATTAACCTCACACTCACCTTCTTTTTTTATAGATAACTGTCTAATTTCTTCTCTGATTATTATATTTCTTCAAGTGATACCTTCTCTTCATATGTCATATTGCCATATCCCATATGCCACCAAGAAAACAAACTGATCCCTTGGTGGCGTATCTTTTAGCTGCTGTCTATCAGCGTATACAAAAGACTGCTTTTTCCTCCGTTTTCACGCCACCTCTGTTCCTTTTTTATAAGCCCAGCCTTTACCAGATCCTGAATCGCCCGCTCTACAGTTCTCCGTGATAGGTTTAATTCCTTTGCGATAGTACCAATCGCAGGATAGCATTGTCCGTCTGTATTACTCCGGTCTTTCAAATACATATACACAGCTTTAGCCCGATGAGGCAGATCTGAAGAATAAATTTTAGAAAAATAAGCCATCTGTTCTCCTCTCTGCTAATCAGTTCTAAGAGGTAGTCTTCGAGTAGCTGCCTTATGCTGTTTTTCCTTCGCTGTCTCTCCATGAGCCTTTCCCCCTAAAAAAGAAGCCTCCTCCAACTTTCCGCTTTCAACAGATCCCCTCCATAAGTCTTCCTCATCAAAATCAGACCGCCTTACTATTTCCTCCTCCAATTCCAATCGGTCAGCATATACAACCTCTCTTGCTGCCTGTTCCGGGACTTCATAAACCTCCTCAAACCGGATACCCCATTTTAAAAACAAAGGAAGTCTTGTCTTCATAGGGCATACCCCTGTCTTAGCAAGAATGAAATTCCCTTTTGGCAAGGTCTTTAACTCCTCCGGCGCCATTAATGGTCTGCTCATCATTTGCAGGCTCTGGCTGGGGTCATTTTTTCCTCTGGATATAGAACCAGACAACACCGTTCTGTTTCCCAATGCTTTTGATAAGATTTCTGCGCTCTCTGAGTTTGGTGCAAAACCTCCAAACAAAATATCCTGGCAGTTATCGATGATAATACTGGAACCTTCTTTTCCATAATTCTTTTCCAACTGCGCAAAGCTTTGAATGATAGGAACCATGCTGATCCGTCTTGAACGGCCTGCGGAAAACATCATCTCCATGGATTCAATTTTTGGTATGGTTCCGATTTCATCTGCAAACATCATGACTCTGTTGGGCAGCTTTCCTCCATGTTCATCTGCAATCGTCAACATTTCCCGGTAAAGCTGTTGTAAAAACAGGGATACCATAAAATACTTCGTGTTATCTTCTTCCGGCAGCACAATAAAAATTGCTGACTTTTCCCTACAGAATGTTTCCGTGTCCAAAGTACTCTCAAAGCACAGGATCTGTTCCATCTCAGAATCCAGAAACGCATTCAATCTGGACATTGTTGTGGATAGCACAGAGGCCATTGCCTGATCCGCAGAATTTAAAGCTGCTCCTGCAAACCACTTCGCCTTGTGAGTAGGTGGCAGCTTATCCATAAGTAACTGGAACAGGCTCCGGTTCTTCACGGGGGATGGCGCCAGAAGATCCTGAATCAGCTTGAACACAGAAATGATATGGCGTTTCTCTGGCGGGCAATACTCTGCAATCAACAGAATCACAGAAGTCAGCAAACCTTCTGCTGCATCATAGAAAAAAGCATTTTGTCCATAACTGCTGGCAGAAGCCCCTTCAGAGCAGATAATTGTTTTAGCTGTAATTTTCGCATACTTCTCTGCTCTTGCCTTTGCTGCCAGATTTTCAGGATTCTTTAAATACTCATCCATGTATTTATTAACCAGCGTCAGGATATTGTTGCCATCAGAACGGGTGGGATTTCGTAAATCCAGAATGGAAATCCGATAGCCATAATATTCCTTGGCTATACCTGCATAATTACGAAACAGATCGCCCTTCGTGTCTGTGGTGAGGAAACTCATTCCTGAAGCACAGGCATATTCGATATTGGGGTATAAGAAGTTTGCGGTCTTACCCACTCCTGCTGCCCCGATCATGAGACAGTGAATATCTCCACTGTCTACCAGTGCTGAAATGGAATTTCCTTTCTTTTTGCATCCAACTACCAGCCCCTGCTCTTTTGGTAGATGCTTTCCTGCTCTCCATTGTTCCGGTTCATATGGTACATGTGCATACGTTTCCCGTATTTCCTTTTCCGTTGCAAACCGTGCAGTTCCATACTGCCCGTCTCCTACCGTTCTCGATTTAATTCCGTTTAAGGTATAATGATTTGATATCATTACCAGACTGCCGATTACAGCGAACATCCCCAAACCTATACAAATAAATATAATGACTCCCTGTATCCTACTCCCCTCCTCTCACATCATCTGTATAACTGTCTGCTGTCTATTCATATATTCCGGCGGTGGCTTCTTCAGTTCTTGAAGATCCTCATTCCAATCCTTAAGATTTGAAAAAAGCGAGAATACCATATGGTATCCCCGCTCAGACAGGTTTTTCTTTATCCGTTCCCTTGCCTGGATTCCCGCCTTATCATGATCCAGACATAAAGCAATTTGGGAGATGTGCGGTGCATCATTCAAAAGCTGCATCAACGCATGTTCTGCCACCCCACAGAGTGCCACATAACTATGATCCATCCACCCCTTTTGATACATGGAAATAAAAGACAGCATATCAATCGGTGCCTCAAATACATACACGGTATTACTCTTCCCAATCCAACGAAAACTGTACCTTGGATCACATCCTTCTACATTCCCCTTAAATGGTTGTCCCTTCTGACAGGTTCCCCTTTTATGTGCATGGCGTGGAATTCCATCTGAATCAAAACCCACAAACACAACATTATGATATTTGACATCTTCATAAATCATGTGTTTTCCTGCAAATACAGATACTACTTTAGGATCCACACACCTTGTCTTTATCAGATACGCAAAAGCACGGTGCATGGTCTGGTTCGCCTCTGGAAGTACGAATGGCTTTTTCGGTTCTAGTTGCTGATTCACGCTTTCCCGGTATGCAACTCCCTGTTCTCCGCCAAGCAGCATTGTAACTGCGTCCGGAAAGCTCTGGTTATAAAACATCCGCACAAAGTCAATGGCACAGCCTCCCTTTTCTGTCGCGTGATCATACCATCGATTTCCCCTCACTGTAATACTGTGATCACTGGCCAGGCGCTTTTCTCTTCCAGAACGAAGCAGCTTTTCCCCCTGCCTGGAAAGAAAATCTTCCAGATCCACCGCATTGGCCCTCTGTTTCTGTTCTTCCGTAAAATAAACAAATTCTCCCATGCCATCCTCCTTCGTCAATAAATACCTTGTGCCGGCTCCTGATCCTCCCTATGATGTCCTTGAGCCTGCTTTTTCTCTAACAGTTTCCTGCGTCGTTTCCGGTCAATCTGATACCGCTTCATTTCCATTGGTCTCTGTACTTCTTCGCAAAACAGCTTTTCCAGATGATGAAGCAGTCTGGTTGCTGCCAGAAACAAGGATGGATCCTGATATGCATCCAGATGTTCCAGTAAAAAACTGGCATACAGATTTCCTTGTTCTGCCGATGCTGTCAGATATTCCACTGCCTTTTCCCGATCACGGGAAACATCTCTGCCACAGAGATATAACTTTCCCAATACATACTGGGCATACTGGTTTCCTTTTTCCGCACATAGTCCTAGGTAATGTACTGCTGTTTCCACATTTTTCGTTACATGTTCTCCTGAAAGATATAACTTCCCTAACTGATAAAAGGCCCATTCATTTTTCTGCTCCGCTGCCTGTTGAAGCCATTTCATTGCCACTTCCACTTGAGGAGAATACTCTTCCCCCTTGAGATATAGCATTCCAAGCCGATACTGCGCATACGGATTTCCTTTTTCCGCTGACAGGCTGAGCCACTTCACAGCCGCTTCCACATCCTTCGGTATTTCCTCCCCCAAAAGCAACAAACATCCCATCCGATATGCAGCATATTCATTTCCAAGTTCCGCTGCAGAGCGGAACCATTTCATGGCCTGATCCATATCTTTATTAAAATACACACCATCCTGGTATAATTTCCCCAACACATACTGGGCAGCTGAGTGCTCTGCATTTGCTGCTTTTGTAAGCCATTCCACTGCCTGGCCGCTGTCTCCACTTCCCGTTTCCAGCCAGAGTGTTCCAAGTGCATACTGAGCATTGATATTCCCCAGCTTTGCAGACTTTTCCCAATACCTGGCCGCCCCCTCATCATCTTTGCTGGTTCCCGTTCCAGTATGAAGCATCTGACCAATCCGGTACTGGAGTTTATCATCATGACTTTTTTCTTCCAGAACCACAAAACCGGAATACGCATTCTGAAATCTCCACTCTGCCTGCTGTAAATCCGGCTCTGTACCCAAACCATCCCTATACATCTTCGCCAGTTCCAGGCTGGCATAAGGATTTCCCTGCTCTGCTGAACTCATATATAGAGAAAACGCCCGTATATCATTTTGCTCCACCCCCCGGCCCCGCCGGTAAAGCCCAGCCAGCGAATACTGGGCATACTTATGATCCATTGCAGCCGCCTGAGAAAACCAGTGTGCCGCCTTTTCATAATTTTGTTCTGCTCCCAAACCAGAAGCATACATTTTCCCAATACGATATTGCAGATAGGGTTTCTCCTTTTTCTTTACGGATTCTTCTCTTACAAGAAATGCTTCCAATGCTTTCTCATACCATTTCTGTGCCAGCCCAACATCCGCATCCCGTCCCAAGCCATCCGCAAACATCCGGCCAAGGTCGTGCATGGCAAACCCATTCCCCTGCTCTGCTTCCTGAAGGAACTTCTGATATGCCTTTTCAAAATCCTGTAATGTAGAATCGCTGCCATACAAATAATTCCTAGCCTGTATATATCCATCTGTCCACCAGTTGGAACTGGATTTTTCTTTTCTGCCATTAGGAAAAAGCTCTTGCTTGAGTTCCTCCTCCGCATAGTCCGAATCTAGTTCCCCTGTCAGCTCTGCTACCGGATTTGGTTCTTGTATAAAAAAATCGTCCTTTGGTTCTGAGTATCCATCTTCATTCTCTTCAAACAAAAAATGATGACTGCCAAGCCTCAATGCTTCTGCAATCACCATATTTTTGATACTTTTTAATTTAGGCTGTTTTGATAAAGGCGGTAATTCTTCCGTCTGTTTTCGGTAGGTCTTCACAATCTCATCCTGCCATAGCCCCCATTCCCGGTACAGGGCAGACACCCGGTCATCTTTCTCCAACTCGTCTACGATGTGATCGACCAGATCCTTCACATCTCTCTTCAGGTAGCCATAAACCTTTTTCCCACCTGTATTCTGCAGCCGTTTAGAAAGCTGCATCATACTGGTTTCAATTTCCGAACTCTTAAGCGTCCCCGCCCGTATTTCATCTATCCATGTCTTCATTACAACTTCCGACCGTTCCTTTAAATCCATACGAGACTGCGCCTGTTCCTCATAAATATTTGCAAAATCCTGACGGAAAATATCATGCGCCAGCTCAGAACGCATGGCCTCAATCGACTGCTTTGTCAGATACCCTTCTCCATCTTTTACTGAGTACACCAATAGATGAACATGGGGATGATGGCTTTCATTATGAAATGCAGCGTACCATTTCAGATTGGCGCTGTCAATTTTCATATGCTTACACAGCATTGCCCGTTTGGAACGCAGCAATGCCATCCACTGAACAGCACTGTCATACCCTAACCGGGCTGCATCCTCGCGCCGAAGGGAAATCACATGGGTCCACACAATTCCCTTGTGATCTGCCACTTGATTCTGCACCTGTCCAAGAACCACCGGTTCTCCCTCATCTGTAAACAGACCATGCTCACCAATCTTTTCTACACGGGGACGATGCGCCAGATAATCCACATAATTTTTTCGCGTCGCTGCTATATCAAGATTTTGTTCCAATGCACAGAAAATAAATTCCGAGGCATTTTCGATTGTTGGTTTTCTTTGATAATCTTCATACTCCAGCATTTCTTTTGTCGCCGGAAAATCCTGCAGGAGCTGATGCACTAACTTCTTTTGACTCACCGTTGCTGGGAGGTGCTTTTTACTTGTATCAATTTTCTCTACCCCTTTCCGCGTTCCAATGTAATGGACATAATTTTCTTTCTGAGATGGTTTTGCATCTTTTAAATATCGGGAAGTAAAAATAAGTTTTGTCATGTTACTCCTTTTTAGAAAGCAAAAAGGAACCTATGGCTTATCACACACCATGGCTCCTTTTACTTTTTATCACATCTTCTTCCGTTACATAGTTTCAATATTTGAACATATCATGTACATTGCTTGATCCAGTCAGAAAGAAAGTCCATCTGCTCTTTCGTATGAAACCAGTGCTCCCCGTTTTCCATAACTGTAAGTGTTGCTCCGATTCTATCTGCAAACTCAGCTATTGTTTCATACGATGTCAGGTTATCCTTTTCTCCATACAGAATGTGCGTTGGAACAGTCCAGGTAACAGGATGCTCCCTCACATAACAAAGATAAGCCCAGGAAAGTGTTTCCCCAAAGGATGTCGGGATTTCTTTCTGTTTCTGCAAGTCATCTTCGGTCACATTCGCCCACTGCATCATATTCCGAATCAATCTTTCCATGTCTACAACCGGAGAAATAAAGTATGCCTTCTCTATTTTGCTGTCTGCCAAAGCACTCATAGCAAAGAAAGCACCAATGCTGTTCGCAATCACTGTTACCGTTTCATATGTTCCGCATAGGTTATCAAACAATCTGGGGAACTCTTTTTTCGCTTCCCAAGGTGACTGTGAGGAATAGTCAAAACCAATTACATCATATTCTTCAAAGAGCGCTTTATAATACTCTGCCTCTTTCGGATTTCCACCTTTACCATGTATATACAAAATTGCCTTGTCCATTTATTTGTTTTCCCTTCGCAATACCTATTTTTTCTTTTTGGGTTTGGGCAGCGGCAGTTCATCATACATCGCGTGGAACAGTCCTGTCAAAAATTCTTTCTGATCAACCTCCTCTACCAGCAGCATCTCTTTTGCTCCCTCATAAGGTACTTCATATACCGGATCTGTCATATAGGCAATTGCTGACTTTGTGGGTTTTACAAGCAGTCTGTCATCATAAATGCCTCCTACAATCTTGCCACGATAATAAATAATAAACTCTCCCATCATCGTCCGATATGTAATTTCATCCAACTCGGACAGCTGCTCTAAAACAAATTGTAAATAATTTTTACTTGATGCCATCGTTTACCTCAAACCAAATTTTGTGTAAGAATACATTACATTCTTAATGCCCTCGATGTTTCTCTTTTTTCTTTTTTTGTTTTAAATCAAACATTTTTTTCTCTTCTGCCAATTTGTCTTCCCGGCTTTTAGACTTACGCTGCTGTTTCCTTTGTTCCTGCTGCAGCTTTAGTGCTTGCTGAGATTTTGTTCCAACGCCCCTATCCAACATTTGTTTATGAATTTCACGCTGGAGCTTCTTTGGGTTTTTTGTTAGTTCCTTTGCAGTAACCTCCACAGATGGACTAAATTGCAAACGATCATATTCCTTTAGCACAAACTCCCAAATCTCATAGTCCTTTGGTTCAGTTCCAAATGTTACTTTGGAAACGGAAAGTTTCCCATTTTCAACTCTCTCAAAAATACCTACCCAAAATGGTTCCTCAAAAAACACTGTCAGCTTGCCTGTCCTTATACTCATGGCAATCCCTCCTTAATGATTGAAATGAGCAAAGAATGGACAACCCGGAGGGGCAGGTTACTTACCCTAATATGCAGGACGGCCGGGCTACCTACCGGCTCTGGTATGCATCACTGCATACGTTGCGTTTTTATCTTTACTTTTATAATCAAGCCTCCTCGGCCAGATTAACACATATAATTTTTCTGTTTCTGATTAAAACCAACTAGTCTTTTCATCTCTAAATTTAGGCGTATCACTATCCTCATAAGGATTATAATTGTTTAAGTTACATCCAAACTCCTTTAATGATTTTATTTTATTATCTGCTGTCCATACAATCAAGGACATTCCGTCAAATTCCTCTATATTCCCATTATTCATTTCATTTTTAAAATACCACTCTACAACCGTCTGGTTATCTTTATGAAAGAACTGCTTGATCTTCCACTCCATCACCTTGCCACGTGTATTCCATTCATTAAACCAATGTTTTACAACTTGACGGTTATTATATTTTGGACTCCAGCTTTCAGTATAAATCACGTCTTCCGCAAAAATGTCATCCATACCAAGATCCTGTTGTGTAAGCCACATTTTGAACCATAGTTGAATGATTTGTTCTCTCTCATTCAAAATTCTACACCTCGATTCATTTCTTAGTATATTATAATCGATGAGTTATTGCATCGTAAAGGACAAATCTATTTTTTATCTCTTCTGAAAATTCATCACACAACTAGAGGGAAGTACAAATAAATTCTCTTTCCATCGTTTCCTTTCCAACAATATCTACACATCCCGCTTTTGATAATGATACGCATCTTCAAACTTCACAGTTCCATTGATCCGTCTCACTTCATCAACACATTTTACGTGCAGCCTGTTTAAAGATTCTTCATCCACATCATGGGTGTAGGCAATTACCTGTGAGAGCTTGGACAATTCCACTGCTATCTTAAAGTCCATCCTGGCCAGACGGTTCTCACTATCCTGAACGGTTCCCGTAAGCACAGAAGCCAGTGACTGCAAAAAATAATTTTCTGCTTTTCCTGCAAGAAGATACCCCATATAGAATTTAAGTGCTTCTGCTACAAATTCGTTTCTGGAACGCACATTGGCAGTCTCCAACAACCCGTCTGCCTGTTCTAATATAGCTTTTTCAATATAAATCCCAACACGGACTTTCGCATTTTCGCTCCCCATCGTTCCCTCCTTACCAGGTATTCACAAAATCTCTCTCATTTCCTCCAAAATCCTGCCACTTTCAAAAATCCAGCACCATTCTTTCGACCGCCTTTTCCAAAAGTATTCAAACCAGATTTCCCGAACGGCTTTGCCGGTCGGTGTTTTCCAGGGGTAGGCTGCCAAAAGCAGCATACCCCCTTTAACCTGCACACGTTTCGACCCTGCCAACCACTCAGGAATCCCATATCCCCCGTGTTCTTGCTGTTTCCATAACCTTCTCTCACATTTGCCCAACACCGCTTAAAATCCTCGTATGGGTACCACGATGCCACCTAGCTGTCCAAAGCCCGACACAGGGGCACACAGGGGGCTACACGGGGATGTCATGGATGACTGGGGATTCCGTTTTCTTTATTCTGGTTATCATACGATTTCTGATTCTTCCAGCTGGGACTCCTCCCGTCTTACAGTCCGATCAGCTCTACGGGTACGTTCTCTGGTGGATATTTCTCTTGCCACCTTGTCATCAATATATTCACGGGTAGCCTGCGGGACATATTTTTCATACAGTTTCTGTACTGTATCATTTAATTCCCCCTGAAGATCGGTGTCCCTTTTTTCCATGTGGAACTTTAACGCATCCAATTTTTCTGTGTTAAAACTGACATTGATCGTAGTATTTCTCATTTCAAATCTCCTTTTTCTTTCAGAAAGCAAATCAGGCGGCTGCTCACACAGCCGCCCGATCTCGTTTCATCAGGTTCTTAAATAATGGATTAGTTCAATGGCATCTGCAAGACCCGCCTTATAATACCTCAAACGCTCCTGTTCCGGTATATCCATTTTAGCCATAAGCTGGTCATCCAACCATTGCCGGTCATCCTCTGAAAGGCTATTGAGAATTCGATCCATGCGGAGGACATGTTCCTTGGTCTCTGTGCAATAAGCGGGAACCTTGTCCTCTTCACTTTTTCTCTTCAGCTCCAGAACTCGTTCTTCGATTACCTGATTTAACTGATCCATAATCTCATCCATCGGTTACTTCCCTCCTTTCAGCCACACACAATACCGAACTTTTTTCTAAAAGTCGATATCACATATCCATAAACTGTCCAGGCAAATCTGCACAAATTTCATTTTTAGCTGCCTCATTCCGGAATAGTTGCCAGCCTTCCAAAAGCATACAGATGGCTGTTCCAGTAAGGAGAAGTAAGGTCCGCATAGCCAATAGGCGAACCACAATGCAGCATCCTAGAGCCTCCAACATAAATCCCCACATGGCTGACCGCCCCTGCAGATGCATAAGTTCCCGTAAAAAACACCAGATCTCCGGGTCTAGCTTCCTCTCTTGACACAATCGCACACTGGTCATAAATCCCCTGAGCTGTTGTTCGGGAAAGGTGATACACCCCGGATCTCGTGTAGACCCAACAGATATATCCACTGCAGTCGAAACTGGTGTCTGGAGAACTACCGCCCCATACATAGGGATAACCAATATAACGGGTTGCCTCTGCCATCAGCGCGGAAAAACTCCCATCTCCCATAGCCTGTCCGGGAGGAAGACCATTTCCACCTGGTACACTCACACCGTATTTTGCCAGCATATAGATGCGCTGTACATTCGTTTTATCTTCCAGAGAAACCTCCTGGTTTAATTCTGCAGCAAGATTTCCGTAGACCATATTCAGGCTTTGGATTGGAATTGCAACTGTATAGGTTTCTCCCTCTTCATCCTCCCTCTCCTCATACTCTACAAAACAATCTGCGAATGCCCGATAGTCCCCCTCATCCATCCGAGGGTACTCCTTACCAAAAAACAGGGCATAAAAAATCGCTTTTACCTGGTAGGGATCTACTTCTTCGGCTTCTGCCATACCATTAATTTCATTTAACACCCCATCCAGTTTTTCAAAACTGTCCTGCATATTTTCGATGTACATCCGATACTCTGCTGGCACCTTTGAGGACAAATACCCTCCATGAAAGGACAGCTGGACAGCAGAAATGTTATGGTCTACAGTCCCAGAAAGCGTGCACATAATCATGGTGGCAATTAAAATAACAGGGGTTACTAATGCTGCAATAACAGAAAAAACCACAGTCCGCCCATTCCGGTCAGATAGGGTAAGCGCTACCAGTTTTGCTGTCACAGCGGCAGCTGAGACGGCCATAAAATCACTCCTTCCACACTTTTTATCGAGATATTCATCTGACGCATCAGGATTTATTTCATTCCATCATAGCCCCCCATATGAAACAGGCTCTGCTGATAGAAGTCTCCCTCTCTTTCCTGTTTCTGTACAAGCTGATAAGCATGTTCGATTGCGTCCTCCAGAAACTGGGTTTCAAACCCTGCCGTTTCGTACCCTTGCCAGATTACATTGGAATAATAGTCAGAGGGAATTCCAAATGAATGCCCTGGTGTCATCACATAAACCATGGCCGGAACAATTTTTCCATCCAGTTCAATCTCCAGCATCTGCTTATCATAGAAATTCGGATACCCTTCATAAAGATCCAGCGATGCCTCGTCTTTCTTCTGAATCTCCCAGACCAGTATCGGCACAGTACTCCCTGCTTTAGGTTCTACGGTTGCCACAGCCCCCCTGCGGCCTCCCCGAAATAACAGTTCGTAATCCTTTAATTCACTCTTTCCTACTACCTTCGCAGTCGGACAACGAAATGCCATCTGCTCCAGATTCAGATTGCTCCCATAGGCAATATAAAGTCTTTGTTTTCCTTTCAATTTGCTTCCTCCTGTCACATTCGCATACAAAAAGCCGGGGATTCCTGTGCTTCCCCAGCTGATTCTAATTCCTCAATTGGATGAATGGTTTCCTGTCTCTGGATCCGTTCTGCCAATTCCTTCTCCCGCTTCTGTCGCATTCTTTCCTTTTGTGCTTCCGCCTGAGCCGGATCCTTCCAGGCAATACAGCCCGGCAGATTTGCCAGCAGATGTTGACGAGCTGTGGCGAATTCTTCCCCATTTAATCCTAGCCGTAAAAGCCAAGTGCGGAATGTATACTTCTCATTGCTGGTCTGAGTTTTTCTTCTGCTGGCGCAGGACTGATTCAGCGCTTGGGCGCCAATCGCCAGACAAAACTGGATATAGGCCTTAATCTTGCCTGCATGAAGCGTCCCATTGAACAGACGAAATTCCACTGTTCCTTTCTGAAAAACAGAATGAAGGTTCAGACAATGATAGCGGCTATCATCATAATGCTGGTCTCTGCGGCTCTCCCCGTTATACCAGATCCGTTCCACTGCCTCCATACTCTTTGGTTTTCTTCTGTTTAATTCTTCCAAAAATCGTGTGTCTACTGGCTGACACCACCGATGCTGTCGATCCACGGACACCCCCAGAGCTTTATAGATCAGATCTTCCTTGGCTGCCATGATATTAGTGATATTACGAAGGGTTCTGGCATCAAACGGTTCCGCATTGATATGCACATGGATACCGCAGCTTCCATTCGTCAGTGCCCCATGCTCTTTCAGCTTCCGGATGATCTCCTGAATCGTCACAATATCCTCATAGCGACAGATGGGACTTACCATCTCCGTCTGATATTCTCTCCCTGCATTGATCTTTCTCCCATTCGATTTTTTCTGCGCTGTTATACTCCCATCACTCATAAACTTCCACTGCCGCCCCTCCGTGTCAATGGCTGCATAGGTATCGTAATAGGTTCCCAGATATTTGACTCTAGTTCCAAAATACTCTGCCGTTACCTCAGCCGCTTTCGCACGGGTAATGCCGGTCATCTCAATCTCAATGCCAAATTTCTGCTCCTTTAACTCCATTCATAGTCTCCCCTTTTAGCGTCCTCCTGCCTTTCCGAACAGTCTGGCTTTGTGTTCCGGGGCATTTACCATTAAGTTATATCGCTCATTTCCACATTTATACAGGCAGACTCCCCGTTGTGGATACCGGATCAGGTTATACTCACTATCCTCCAGCTGCAGGGTATCCGTATAAAACTTGGCATCAATGCTCCCCGCATTGAACAGAAACTGATGCGTCGGGATGGAAAACAGCGGCTTGGTATACTCCCTCACGCCATCCAGATTAAAATCCTCTAGGTTCTGGCTGGCTATGATAACTGCAGAATCTTTTTTTCGCACACGCTTCATAAAATTTCTAACATACTCTACTGCAGTCAGGTTGGAAAGGAACAGATAAAACTCATCCAGACTGGCTGCCGTATTGCCTTGTGTCAAAAGAACATCGCTCATAAACGAAAGCACATTAAAAAGCAATGCATTTTTAAGGCTCCTGCTGGCCTGTAACAGTCCTTTTACCCCAAAGGTAATGAAGCCATCATCGGTGATATTGGTATGTCCATTAAAGAACTTGCTCTCAGCTCCCACACACATAGAATTCAGCCCAAGAAGAATACTCTGAATCATTTCTGCTGTATAAAGCTGTCTTCTGTTTTCGTCAAATCCCTGATATTCTTCCTCAATGAACGCATAAAGATCGGAGAGAACTGGGTAATCCTCCGCAGCCAGGCATTCAAAATCACTTTCGTCTGTAATCCCCCATCTGGTATATAACTTCTGCAGCATGATCTCAATCACATCGATTTCCCTGTCGGAAAAATCCTTGTAGCTTCGGAAAAAGTCCTTTAAGAAACTGATATGCTGGGATAATCTGGACCGGATGCGAAAGGTCTGAGGTGCATCCAGATCCTCCGGGCTTCCCGCTTCGTCCCAGGTTTTCGGTTCCAGAGGGTTGATAATGAACTCCCCACTCATTAAGTCGATAAAACACCCTCCCAGATTATTGGTCAGATCTTCATACTCCATTTCCGGATCCAGAGCGCAGATATGCATTCCGGACTCCCTTAAATTCGTCAGCAGCAATTTAAGCAGATAGCTTTTTCCCTGTCCGCTGTTTCCCAGAATCAGGATATTGGCATTCGTCTTATCATCTGCTCTCCGGTTAAAATCCACCAGTACATTACTCCCAAATTTATCTCTCCCAATATAGAACCCATGAGGATCCGTCTTTCCTGAATAGTTAAAGGGATACAGATTCGCCACACTGCTGGCCGGAAGCACTCTCTCAAACTGATCCTTAAACAGGTTATAACCGCTTGGCATTACACACCGGAACCCCTGTTGTTGACAGAGGATCAGTCGGTCTACATTCAATTTTGACCGGATCAGTTCCGTTAGTACTTCTGTTTGAAGAAGCTTCAAATGCTCCAGATCATGGGCACACAACTCCAGATATACTGCCGTATGGAGGAGGGGTTCTCGGTTACGGTGCATCTGGGCTACGATGGTAGTTACATCCTGTAAATTACTTTCAGCCAAAACAGTCTGCTGTAAATCACTGGTATTGCTCCGATCCATCCGGTTTTTGTTGGCTGCATTACTGATGATCTTCCGCTCCTCAACGGGTGTCACATGACGGGTATAGATCCGCAAGGTTACACCATCTTTCTCCCCTAAATGTGAAAGAATTGCCTGCTCTTCCGTAGCAGTCGGGTACTCCCGCAGTGCCCAGACACAACGATAGGTGTTACCGCAAATAAAATGATCTGTTTCAAATTTAATGACAGACGGGGCAATCATATCCAGAAATTCCTGGATACGCACATTATCTTCCCTGTCATCAACTGCTGTTCTTCCTTTTTTCAAGTCATCTCCTCCTCACTCTAAATCTCTGGTATGATCCACCGCTCCCCGTCAAAGTCTTCAAACTTCTCTGTGGTCACGTTCTGCTCATAGTAAACAGCCAGGATACGTTTGATATCCTCTTTATCTGCCCGTTTAACAGAAAAACTCTGTTCCTTCAGGGATTTTTCAATCCTGGAAAGGTACGGAAAAATATCCGATTCCTTTTCATCTTTTAACCGCAGCATAATCAGAAATTCACGGGCTGTCGCCATCTGCACCTGAATCCGGTCCAGATGGGTCTGATCCTGTTCCAAAAGACGGCGTATGACTGGATTCTCTTCCTGCTCCATCTGACTTTTCAGAAACCGCTTGTTGTCTTCAAAGCTTTCCCTGCTGTTTAGACACAGCATCTCAATCTCTGCCACTCCTTTTAGTACAGTCATAAGAGCATAGATTCTTGCCCCGACACTAGATTCGGACAAAACAGAAATATTCGTTGGTTTTACAATAAAATACACCAGCTCCCCCTGTCCGTAGGTCACCAGACTGTAGTCTGTAATCTCCTTTGCACCAATGAACTGCCGTGTGGAGAGGCGCTTCTCTGCCTCTTTTTTCGCTTTTCGTTTCTCCCTGCTCATTCATACCTCCACTCAAAAAATTGCTGACGCATAAAAAAATACGCACAGGCATACCGGATAAAATCCAGAATGCTGGTATCTTCAAAGCGGATCGTCAGAAATCCATATACCCCTGTCAGAACACAAGGGAACATAAATCCCGCCTGCGTAGCTGCTAAAATGGAGACCAATCCGCAAATACCAAGAATCCCAATGTCCCGAAGCTGCCATAACCAAAGTGTTGCTTTTGATTTCAAATGGTCCGGATAAATATACAACCGATCACCTCCAAATAATAACCGCCGGCATGATGAAGCTCTGCCGGCGGTATGTTCGATCCTTCCTCTTATTCAGTTTCCTCAAGTTCTGCCTTTCCCTCTGTCTCCTGCATCTCTCCAGATACTACATGTTCTTCCTGCGAAAGTACATCTTCAATCAGTCCGATCACAAATTCTTTCTGGCTCTGTCCTGTCTTTTTGAGGTATTTTTTTAACCTCTGAAAAAACTCCTCTGATACCTGAAATGCCAGTGTCCTGGTTCCGTTTGCCATCTCTCTTTCTCCCTTCTCAAAGTGGTCTTTTAGAATCCGTTCCATATACTCGTTCAGCTTGATTCCCCATTCTTCCTGTTCTTCCCGAACTTTCTTATGCAGGGATTCTGGAATCATGGCGCATAAATTTTTCTTACGCTCTTCCATTTGACTCTCCTTTCCTCGTTTTTACAAACCAAGTATATCCATAAAGAGATGAGATAGCTATGACGATACCCAACAAAGATTGCCTGAAAACGGAAGCAGAACTACCAATCTTATGGTTCTTTCTCCTCCTTCATCTTGCGCAAAAAATAAGCGATACCACGGAGAACAAAATCCACACACGGTATCGCTACGCTATTTCCAAGAGCTTTATAACGGGCACTGTCCGAGGCACCAGGGATATCTGTCCAGTGATCCGGAAAACCCTGCAACCGTTCACACTCCAAAGGCGTCAGTCTCCGGATCAGTTTCCGGTTCTCAACAATACATTTATCTTCGCTGACATATTGATTATTAATCCCCTTATGATCTGTATATCCAATGGTTCCTACCGTATTCTGATACGGCTCACACACCAGATCCGTAGCATCCTTATGCTGTCTGGCACTCTGAGTCGCTGTTACCCGATTTTGCAGAAATTCATCACTTCTCTGGCGGCTGAACACTGCATGACGGTCTGCGCTCGTAAGAGTATAGGATATATCCGGCTGGCATCCCAGACCATTTCCTCCATTTTGTACTTCCCGATCAATGATATTTCCGGCAATACAATAACTCTCCGGCATATCTGAAACCAGTGGGACATTGTTTCCTCCTGTTCCATACCGGGCTGACATGGTAGGGGCCACCTCATGCGGACCTGTATATCTGGCATCAATCCCGTGATTCTCAAACAGAATCTGGTAATTGTTCCCGCCGGTTTCTGCCTCCTCTGTAAGGGCTAGATCCGGAGTTTCCTCTGCCCCAGCACTCCCCTGCTGGATGCCCATCACCAAAGGCGGATGACCACTCATCCCTGCCCGCAGGGTTGCTGTTACATCGACCGAAACATCCATACGCTCTCCTCCTTGGTCATTGAGGCACAGACACTCTTCTTTTTCTGCACTTTCAAACTTCCTCATCCCCCCTGCCACAAAGGTCTGCATCTGCAAATTGGTCGTTGCCATCAAAGCTCCGGATATTCCATTAAGGTTGATTGTTTCTTCCCTCTGATCAATATGAACCGCAAAAATATCCACCTGTTTTTCCTCTGCTACTCTACTCCCGCCTGAATCCGCAGAGCTGTTTCCAGCTGCGGCGGTAACTCCTTTCCCCTGATCTTGGCCCTCCGCAGGATCCCCAGGCAGGCGTTCCTGCTCAAATAATATCTTTGGTGCGGTGAGTCCTCCAAAATCTGCGACAAGGAAGATTCTACGGCGGCGCTGGGCGACTCCCCAGTATTGAGCATCCAAGACTCTCCAAGCCAGGCTGAATTGATCTCCCAAAATGGCAGCCCCAGCAGATTCCCAGCGCCCGGTGTCAGGTCGAGGCACATGACAGGTACTGTCCTTGATATGGACAATCTCCTCGATGACCGCCCGGAAATCTTCTCCATTTGCGGAACTGAATGCTCCAGGGACATTTTCCCAAACGAGGTATCGAGGTCGAATAAAGTCATCTGATACCCCTCGTCTTTCATCCTCTGCTCTCATCTCCTTTACTATGCGTACCTGGTCCATAAACAGACCGGAGCGCTCCCCTGCCAATCCTTTCCGTAATCCGGCTACTGACAAATCCTGACAGGGGCTGCCTCCGCAGATTACATCCACAGGCGGCAATTTTGCTCCATCCAGTTTTGTAATGTCCCCTACATGGATCATATCTGGAAACCGGAGTTTGGTTACCCTCATGGGAAACGGTTCTATCTCACTGGCCCATACCGGTACACCTCCACAGTGAACTGCCGCCAAAGGGAATCCTCCAATCCCGTCAAACAGACTCCCCAGTGTCATCATCCGCCCATCTCCATTCCCTTTTGTATCGGTACTTCACATAGTTCCCATCCAATCTCCTGTTCGCTGACCCGTCTAAGCGGAATCTGAAGCTGCCTTGCTGCACGGATTTCCTGCTCCATTCCTGAAGACAGTTCACTTCCACACACCCAGACTTCCTCACACACCTTCAAAATCCGAAGCCCCATATCTGTTCCCAGCTTCCTCTCTTCTGGGACTCCATCATCCAGCATCTGCGGATATAACAGATGGGAGGCAATTGGCGTAACCCCCTGGTTCATGGCATAACGACAGGCTGCCTTTGCAAATGCTACATTCCGCTCAACATCTCCAGAATACGGAGATGCAATATACACCAGTTTGTTGTGTTCCATCCTTCACCGTCCTCTCTACTTAGAAACCACTTGCACAACCGTCCTTGTTAGGTTCATAGCTCCCTGCGCTGCATAGACTGCTCCCATCACATTTGCTTTGGTTCCCGTTTCCAACCCAAACTGCCCCGCAATCCGAGGAATCTCACCTGCCGATAACATAAGTCCCAGACCAAGCAGTGCCTGATCCTTAACGACCATCAGACCTGCGATCAGGACCGTCGCCTGTAAAAATGCGGTCAGGCACAGACCGATTACCTGCTTGCACCAGCCAACAAATCCATCAATATATCCCCTTGGCACACTGAATAAATAAAGGCTCCCTACTGCAATCTGGATCAGCAGGATCCCGCCCCGTTTTAAGTTCGCAAAGAACACTTTGATTACCGCATAACCCATGAGGATCAGGAGAAAAATCATAAAAATCGGGCTGCTGATACTTCCGATTCCACCAAAAACTCCAGATGTGGCAGCTTCTTGCCAGGTAGCAGCATCCTGAAGAGACTGCACAATCCCTGCCGCAACTGTCCCAATATCTTCTCCCAATCCTGTAATACCGGCTGTAAAACTCCCCTGAAGTGAAATACTGAGCTTATAAAGTTCCACTGGAACAGTCGTAAAAAGGCTGGCTGCCAGGAATCCTTTGATTACATTCAGGGCAGTATCGCGTATGCTTCCCCTGCCATTCTGATATTCAATTCCGCATTCAAAGGCTGCCACTACGATTCCCGTCACATAAAGTGCCCATGCCAGATAATAAAAAAGAAGCACAACAGACTGTACCCAGCTCATTTCAAACAGTTCAGCCCCCATGCTTCCCATCTGCATGAAAAAATCCCCCAGAAATCCAACAATCTGACCATACAGCCAGTCAATGATCTGTCCCAGAACCGTGTCTGCAACAAAATCCCAGATAAACAAGTTTTAACCACCTCCCCTTAACACATCTTCTGTCCCATTTGCATAGTTTCCTCCGGTTCCTGAAACACTTGCAGATAGGTTTTTATCGCTTCGCTGAGTACTTTATAATCCTCTTTTCCGGGCTGATATACATACCAGCCGATCTCCTTTCCATAGGACCAGATGTGGGGATTTACCCCGTCGCGAAAATTGGGATTAGTCGTTTTTTTCAGCCCCCACACATCTCCAAATTTCACAACCATGCTGTCGATCATTCCTTCATTCCGATTCAAAAGGGTCACTTTCAATCGGTCATAATGATCCGCAACCATGCCTGTCTGAAAGTTGATTTTGACACGGATCTGATCCGTCAGCCTTCCATAACAACAATTCCCGACAAACCTTGGTTCTGAAAAGTTCGCTCCCGTTCCAAATAATTTTTTAAGTTCTCTCTCAAAAAACGTCATGCTTTCCTCCTCCGACCTATGTGGGTTCTCACGTTCTTCCCCTTCTTTCTTTCCTGCCATTTTTCCTGGTTCCACCTTCTGGCAAACGCTTCCTGTCCATAATGCAACTGTTTCTCCCTCTCTTGTAAGCAGTTCATCCATCCTTCCAATCAGTCTTTCCATATGCGCCTGCCAGTGCTTCCAATCCCGTTCCTGAAACCAACCGCCCCACAAAACTCCCGACTTCTCCTGCTCTTTTGCACATTTACGGCTGTAAAAAAGAGTTTCCGACAGATATTCCCTTACCCACTGAAGGGATTCTTTTGATGCTGTAAAAGAAGACAGGGAGGAAAACTTTTTATCCCCCCTGATTCCATCCAGTGCAGAAAAATCCTTCTCCTGGAATTTTACAATTAGTTCTGCCACTGCCATTGGGCTTGTATGAGACACCCCTTCTGACACTTCCGGAGGGGCATTCCAAGAATCTGCCCTCAACCAGTCAATCATCTGCTGAAGCTTCACATCTCCTTGTTCCGGAAGATGGTTCCGTATAAGACCAATGGCATCCAGCCCAGTATCAGACTCAAACGCAGTAATTCCCCAACATCCCATGACATCCCTCCTCGTATAATAAGTTCGTAGGCAAGAAATATCGCTTATGAACTTATTCTTTTTATGGGTATAGATGGTAAGGACATCCAAGAGGAACTCCCCTCATCCTGAATCCCATCCATACGGTCAACAGTTACTTTTTATATGATTCATCCTGTGTTATGATATCAGGCAGAGTCTGATGTCCGAAGGCACTGCTTTTCCTCCTTTCAGCCGGCTTTGGCCGTGACTGCTTTTTTAGCATTCAGCCTGGCACATATGGCACATTCCGCTAACACAGAATTTTCGTCCCCCGCCGTAGCTCCAGCAAGAAAGGCTGGCCGGGTGCATGCTCATTGCGCGAGGCTTCGGTCACCATATGCAGCACAGGATAAACCTTTTACTTCAGGCTCCACAAATCCAGATCGGAAAGGATGTGATATCTTGTTAAAGATCAACTATATGTCCACCTTGTTTGTAGGTATTGATGTAAGCTCAAAATCCAATGCGGTCTATGCCATGGATTTTGAAGAAAACAAGTACATCTCATCCTCATTTGGCAACAATCAGCCCGGCGCTGATGAACTTGCCGATATGATCGCTAAATGCATGCAGAAACATAAAAACCTTGATACAATCATCGTTGCTTTAGAGTCTACCTCTGTTTACAGCGTCCATATCGCAAATTTTCTTTCTACATGTGAGACGCTTATGCCGTACAAGCCCTATGTTTTCTGTGTCAACCCCAAGGCTACATCCAATTACCGTAAATCCTATATCGGAATGGAAAAGACGGATCCTATCGATGCTTTTCTCATTGCTGACTTCGCAAGGGTCGGCAGGACGAAAAAGCTTGAGCCTTGGCGCGGCGGCCAGTTTATCGCCCTGAAGCGTCTTACCAGGCATCGCATGCACCTGTCAGAATGCATTACCAGGGAAAAGACCTACATGGTTTCAAACCTGTATCTGAAGTTCAGCGAACTGCAGCTTCTTGAGGGTGATAACAAGCCGTTCAGCAATATTTACGGCGCAACATCTTCTGCCATACTGACGGAGTTCCTGTCCCCCCAGGAGATCATCGACCTCTCAGAGGAAGAACTCCTTTCGTTCCTCGCTGAAAAAAGCAGGAACCGTATTTCTGACATATCCAGGACATCCGAGCTTTTGCGGAAAGCCGCAAGGGACTCGTACCGTTTGGATCAATGCATGTATGAACCACTGAATATTTCACTTGCAAGCTCATTTAACTGCATCCAGGCCTATCAAAAAGAAATAAAACTGATAGAGCAGGCAATTGAAAAGTGCATCAATGGGATGAACCCGAATGCGTTTCTTATCCTGAAGTCCATTCCCGGTATCGGACCGGTATGGGCCTCCGGCATGCTGTCCGAAATAGGCGACATAACTGCGTTCCACTCATCCGATGCACTTGCAAAGTATGCCGGTTTGTACTGGCTGAAAAACGATTCCGGCGATTTTATTTCCGAGGACAATCAAGTCTCAAAAGTCGGGAATCCGTATCTGCGCTATTATCTGGGAGAAGCGGCTAACAGCGTCAGGAAGCATGTGCCAGAATACACTGAGTATTATGCAAAAAAATATGCTGAAGTTACCAAGCATCAGCACAAAAGAGCACTCGCGCTTACATCTCGTAAACTTGTACGGCTTGTTTTTGGATTGCTGGTCAAAAACCAACTGTACACCGGCGAAAAGCTGGACACTCAATCAAATATCAACAAGAACTGATGTTCGCCTTTGGATTTTCCGCCGAAGGTCTATTAAAGTTACCCTTTTTCCTGAAAAATATATCAAAATCTTTTTTAAAAACTCTTGACATATCACCAGAATGCTATTCAAAATAAGCGCGCCAGTCATCCACGACCGTCTTGGCCATGTCTTCTTTTCTGGCCAGCGCCTTACCGATCATCTCATCCACGGTTCCTTCGGTCTCCAGGTCGATGTATGTGCAGGTGTTCCTCTGGCCGATTCGGTGGATCCTGGAGAGACTCTGTTCGTATGTGGCGTAGTTGAAGTTCTTCGAATAGTAGACGCATGTATCTGCAGCTGTCAGGGTAACTCCGACGCCGAGAGTGTCGATCTGGCCGACGATGATCACGGTGTCCGGATCTTCCTGAAACTGTTTGATGATCGGTCCACGGTCTTCTTTCTTAATCGCTCCGTAGATGGCCACCTGCTTCTTTCCTGTCTTCTGGAAGGTCTTATCTATCATCTTCATGATGGCGGTTACTTCCGGGATAAACCTTGCGAAGATCACCAGCTTCTTTCCTGCGCCTAGTACGTAGTCCTCGATGATATCCTGGAGCGCATCCAGCTTCGCTGTGTTGACGAGCTCCGGCTTGTCGCTGTCGTCTGTGACCAGGAATCCTCCGGCCAGCTGCTGCAGTCTCAGGAGCCTTGTCAGTACGGTTGTGGCCGTGATCTTGTCTCCGTTGGATAGTTCCGCATAGCTGCTTCGCTTGATCTGGTTATATAGGTCTTTTTCCTTTTTGCCGAGCTGGACCTTCCTCTTGATGAACGTCTGCTCTGGCAGGTCGATTGCTTCTTCCTTCGTGATTCTGAATGCGATCGAGTGCTCTTTTCGGATCAGACCGTCCAGGTCCTTGTACCCGACGATCTGCTTCCGGTTGAATCCTCCCATGATCGCGTACCGGTTTCTGAATTGATAGAAGTTCCGGCCGAAGATCGAGGCGTCCAGGAACCGGTACTGACTCCAGATGTCGATTGCATCATTCTGTACCGGTGTTCCGGAGAGGATGAGCTTGTACCTCGCCTGGTCTCCTAGCTTATGTATTGCTTTGCTCTGCTCTGCGTCGTGTGTCTTGATTCGCTGGCTCTCATCGCATATAATCAGGTCAGCGTCGTACTCCTGGAGCTTCTCAAACAGTCCATCTCTCCAGGTTGATTCGTAGTTGATCACGGCGACCTTGAGCGCTTTGAACGGGAACGCCTGCAGGTCTTCAATCATTCGGATCCTTTGTTGCTTCGTTCCCAGGAGCGCTTTGCAGGTCACTTTGAAGTCTGCGGCCTCTGCGATCTCTTTTGGCCAGACCGACACGACGGACGTTGGTGCGATTACCAGGACTCTCTGGATCGCGCCTTTTTCATATGCGGCTCCTGCGATGGCGATCGCAGTTCTGGTCTTGCCGCATCCCATTTCAAATAAAAGACCGAAGCCCTTATTTGTGTTGGCTGCCATTTACTTTCCTCCTTCACTTATTTGCTACCGGCTCCAGCTCCTGGAACTCGGCGCCATCCATCAGCTCTCTGTCTTTCAGGATGTCTTTTCCGCTTATGCTTCTGATTCCCTGGTATTCGTAGTCCTCATTCTGCCCGCGGTTGTATCGTTTGTTATATTCCGGATTCTGCAGCCGCTCGTATTTTCCACGCGTGGCCAGCGCTGTCCGGTTCAGCTTTTCTGCGATCAGCGTGAAATCGTAGCCTTCGTCTACCATGCGGCACAAGGTTTCCACCTCGTCCTCCGTCCATTTTCGGGGGGGCACCGCACGGGCTTCTTATTGATTCCAAGGTCTAGGATCCTGCGCTTGATGGCTCCTTCTGAATGTCTCAGCTCTGCTGCCAGGTCGCTGTATGTATATGTCCCTTTGCTGAGCAGGTACCGGAGCTTGTCGTCTTCCGTCTTCGTCCATGCTGCGTTGTGCTGGCCGTGAAGCTGCAGCTTTTTATAATCCGCCTTGCGCTTCACATCCACCCAGTCAGGTTCTGCTCCGAGACCGTATTTCTCGAACCGGGAGAAGTCCAGGATGCTCTTGTTATCCTCGGCCCATTTCCAGAATGCATCGATGTCGATCACCCTGAACCGGTTCTTTTTCACTACGTGCCATTTGACCGGCAGTCCGTACCGGATCAGCCTGTCGCTGGTGTAACCGAGCATGTTCTTTTCGTAGATTGCAAGCATGAGCTGGTTCAGGGATATCCTTGTGTCTCCGGCCAGGTGCGCGCCGCATCCGAGCCGCTGCGCTCTGACGATGATTGCATTCTCCGATCGACCGAGAGCCTTGGACAGTCCTTTGATGGAGACCGTGCCCCATTTATCCTGCAGGTAGGCTTCCTCTTTCTCGGTCCACTGCTTCTTTTTCCTGGGTGCATCAACGAGTTTTCTCATAGTCCAGGCACCTCGATTCTTTGAACGCGCGCGCCATCATCTGAGCTGTTTCGCCTTCGTAATTGCCGCACATTCCTTCGTTATCAATATCCGCATAGACTCTCCTGAAGAAGTCATCAAATCTATTGTTTACGTAGTCTTTTGCGAATTCCTTTGGAATCTCTAACTGTATGATCATCGTCTCCTGCCTCCCTTCGTGCTCATATGCGGGTAGTCGCGGTCTGTGTACGCTTCTCTGTCCCAGGAGAGCTTCTTTCCGCACCAGTGACAGTGCGTGTGGCCGACCTGTGTTCTCTTGCCGCAAAGCGGGCAGGTATAAAGCCCTGCTGCACGTCTGACCGCCATTGCTGGCTGTTCGTACTTCTGACTCATCTCTGATGCCTGAGCTGTTGCTTTGCTGTAGTCTGCGACGATGTCCGCTGCTTCTGTCAGCGCATCCAGGTCGTCGTTCCATGACTCTCCACCATATTCATTCCTGGCGATCTCTTTGATTTTGCTCTTGGTGATCTCCAGCTGTTCGATGATTTCATCGTATGTCATAGTTGCCTCCTATTCTGATTTCAGTACCTCTTTGGGATCTGCGAGACCGAACGTCAGGAGCGCCATGTTGGCTGCTCTCACCTGGTGTTCGTAAAGGCTGCCCTGCACCGGGTATTTGACCAGGGCCTCCGGTTCCTTCTCGACTCGCATCTTATCTACGGCTCGCTGTGTTTCATCCAATCGCTGCCGGTAGCTTTCTATGGCCGGTGGCAGTCTCACGATTTTGGAGAGTTTGTCCAGCAGTTCCTTGCTGCAGTCTCCGATCATCATGTTTTTGCGCCGGTCGTACTTCATTGAGTTCCAGGACTTTATGATTGCCATCTGTGTATTGTCCACCTCGATCAGCATGATCTTTCCGTCCTTCATTGCCATTTTCAATCTTCGTTACCTCTTTTCTGCTTCCGATCTGAGCCAGGCACGCACTTGTGAAGCGCTGCTGGTACCCATCCGTCAGCTTGACTTCCATTCTGATTCCCATTGTCCTCACTCTTTCTCCGTGTAGAAGGTGTGCGCTCCGTGTGTGAATAACTTCTGCAGGTTCCTGCTATGCCAGGTGCTTTCGTCGCTGGCCTTTTCAAAGTAGAGAGCTCCCTGGCTTTCATCCCAGTGCTCTACTGTGATCAGCTCCATTGCCTTCATGCAGTCGGCATCCGGCTCCACCTTGTCATATCTGCCATTGCTCACCGGTGTAAATGCTCCGTCCTGCATGATCACTTCTTCGATCGTGTCCGGGAACCTTGCATCCCATACTCGATTCAGAACCACCAGCATGACCAGTGCCTTGCCTTCGGTGTCCTCTGATTCAGCTTCAGCCATTGCGATCTTCTCTAACAGGTAGGCGTCGTTTGCATCAAAGTCCATGCTATGTATCAGCCCTGTCCGCGTTTGCTCCTGGTAGAGCTTCCATTCTGCTTCCTGGTCCTTCTGGTACTGTTCCTGGTAGTCTCTGATCATCTGAGCTTCCTTCTCTGCTTCCTCACGCTCCCGCTGATGGTATGCATCTCTTTCTCGGCTCATCTGTTCGTATTCTTCCTGGGTGTACCATTGACCGTTCTCTGCCTGGAATCGGTAGGGCTCATAGTCGTCTGGATCCGGGAGTGGAGCTGCTATGCACCAAGCTCCCATGCCTGCGATAAGTACTCCGATGCAGATTCCTGGCACTGCCTTATTCAATCTTCGGATGATTCGTTTCCGGCGTCTTCCTCTCTTTATTGTTTCATCGATCTTAGCTCTCATTACTTTCCGGTGTTCATCCTCTGTCTGATACCTCTGCATCTTACTCACTTCCTTCTTATAAATTCTTTAATTTAGTAGTTGACTTCCGGAGCTGTTTATATTGCTCTCTAGGCTTGGCTGGGCCCGGCAGTCTGTGACAGGTTCTCCATAGGGTTGAAGAAGAACCTGTCCGCTGTTTGCTCCCTGAGTATTGTGTGGGGTAGCCGTATAGCTGTTGCCTGCAGTGCGGTCTGTTTCATCGCCGCCATCCGGGTGTATTACGCACCCACCAGTCCATGCTCCGGATGTTCTCTCTCCTGGTGTTCTCATCTGCCTCCTAGCCGCCATTGTTTTACTTGGGCTCACGCTATCTCTCCCAATTACGACGGTTGGCCGCAGGCTCCGGTTATCCGCCGAGCGGATTTATTGCATCGGCTCCGCCAGACCAGACAGTTTTTATTGAGGTGTCATGCTTCCTCTTGCTTCTTATTCAGTTGTGTGTTTATGCCAGCGCTGCTGCTTTGGCTGTATCGTCAATGGCTTTCTGTGCTTCCATTCCGGCCATGAATGAGTTTGTCATCATTATGACGAGGGTTCTCTTTTCCTCCGGAACGTTCGCGAGGGTTGCTGCCATCTTCTCAGCGTCGCTGAGCTGCTCGGCTGTGTATCTCTTAGCTTTTGCCATGGTGTTTCCTCCTTCCGTTTGGTGCTCTATTTTTGTGCTTCTGGGACTATTATACGTCCTATCCGCACAATCGTCAAGCATTTTTTGTTGACTGTGTGACTTTTTGTTGACGAACGCACTTTTTTGCTGTATAATCATTCATGAAAGGTGGTGAAATCGTGAAAGACCGAATTAGAAAAATCCGGCGCGATCTTGATTTGACTCAGCAGGAGTTTGCTGATCGTATCGGAATAAAAAGAAATACTATCGCTAATTACGAAACTGGAAGAAATGAACCGATCGATTCTGTGGTCTCTCTTATCTGTAGGGAGTTCGGTGTGAACGAAGAATGGCTCCGTGATGGAACCGGTGAGATGTTTGCTCCGGATGCCAGCGATGAATTGGAGGCTCTGGTTAAAAGGTACGATCTTTCCAATGCCGACCAGGTTCTGATTGAAAAATACATAAACCTGAAGGCTGGCTCGCGCGAGACGATTATCGACTTCATTACTGATGTCGTGGCTGCTCTTGAAGACCTGGATCCGAATGCGAAGGCTTTTCCTTCGGGTTCTGCTTCGGAGTTGGATATCGATGCGGAAGTGGAGGCATACCGGCAGCAGCTTGAGCTCCAGAAAAAAGCGGCGGCAGGATCATCTCTCTCGAATGGTGGAAACGGAGGAGCAAATAAAAAGGAGGCGTAGTCGTGGAATTTTTTGATAGAATTGTTCCGCGGCGGCCTGTATCCGTACTGCCTGACGATCGCATTCTTCGGTATAAGATTACCGGAATAAACCCAGGGACCAGGAGAAAAAACACCAGGCGTGTTCTCTGCGGTTCCTGGGAGGCGATCTCTGACGTGGAGGCACGTACTGGTCTGCTCCCTCCATTTACTTGCGAGTTGGAAATGCCAGAAGTTACGGAGGCTCAGCTTGAGCTTATGAAAAAGTTAGGAGTTCCGATGCTTGATGGGATGTATCGCGCTGATGCGTCAGCTCTGATCCAGCACGCCCTTGACGAAAAGCCGCTATTTCCAGATCGGGGCCTGCCGCGGCCAATACTTCAATTTTTAATTGACCACAAATTGCTTTTGTCTTCCTGGTTGTCTGTTTCAGATCTGGAGGATGAATTCGTGGAGACTCTCCCCGGATTGCGTGCGTTAATTAAGAAATGTAAATAAAAAAATCGCCCAGTGCTGCGAACACCAGGCGACCTGTTCTTCCTTGCGGAAGCTGTAAACTCTACGAATAAATTTTACAGCGTTTCCGATAAATCCGCAAGGGTTTATTTTTTATACTCTTTTTTGGAGGTGGGACGATGAGGTTCTTTTCCTACGGACGAAAATCCGTATTTTCTGATAAATCAGATTCAATCGATAATCAGTTCCGGATGAACCGGGAATACTGCGAGTCGAAGTTTTCCGGCCAGGTGGATTCCTGGCAGCAGTTCTCTGATGAAGACTTCACTGGTGCGAATACGTCCCGGCCGGATCTGCAGCGTATGCTGTCTTTTATAAAGGGTGGCTTCTGTGATGTCCTGGTAGTCTATCAGCTGGATCGTCTTTCCAGGGACGTCCGGGACTTTGCGAATATCTACGCGCTCCTGGAGGAGCATGGCGTGATGTTCATTTCCATAAAAGAAAATATCGACACCACGACGCCGATCGGGCGCGCCATGATGTATGTCACGGTGGTCTTTGCTCAAATGGAACGTGAAACCATCGCGGCCCGTGTTACGGATAATATGCTGGGCCTTGCTAAAAAGGGATACTGGACCGGCGGCAATCCTCCGGTTGGTTACGTCAGGAAGCATATTGTTGTGAATGGGAAGAAGCACTGCTCCATTGAGGTGGATCCGGACGGGGCTCGCTACGTGACGCAGATCTTCGATACCTTCCTGGCTTATAACTGCAGCCTGCAGGGGATGGAGACGCGATTCAAAAACCAGGGCATCCGGACGCAAAACGGGAAGTTCTTCTCGACCGCTCAGCTGCATAAAATGCTGACCATGCCATATTGCGTCGAGGCGACTCCGGAAGTGTACGACTTCTATGCCGCGAAGGGCTGCATCATGGATCCTGGTTCCCCGCGTGAAATGTGGGACGGATCCGCCGGTGTGATCATCTACGGCCGGTCGACCGAGAAAAACAAAAAGCACCAGCTGCAGCCGCCGGAAAAGTGGACCGTGTGTCTTGGAAAGCACAAGCCCTTCATGCCAGCCGAGAAATGGCTCGCGGTGCAGTCCCGGTTTACTCAGAACAAATGCATCAAGGATGCAAAGTGGCCGGTGCCTCTTTTGAAGGGCGTGCTCCGGTGCAAGTGCGGAAATCTGATGCAGGTCTCCAGAAAGAA
Source organism: Pilosibacter rotomagensis (assembly GCF_045062245.2). Lineage (NCBI taxonomy): Bacteria > Bacillati > Bacillota > Clostridia > Eubacteriales > Clostridiaceae > Pilosibacter > Pilosibacter rotomagensis. The sequence goes on from NZ_CM170323.1 coordinate 3,561,863, forward strand.
AAAGGTCGACGGTACCTGTTCTTCCTGGTACTACTGCAGGAAGCGAATGAGGCAGGGTGTGGATGCCTGCGACATGGGGCAGATCAAATGCGATCTGCTGGACGAGGAAGTCCTGGAGCTATTCCGTGGCATCACTGCGGATCCTGCCCTGATTCAGAAATTCGTCAAAGCGGAAGCTCCGGCCGATGTTACTGATCTGAAGGCTGCGCAGGCTCGCGTGTCTGCCTGTGAGCGCAAGATCGGCCGCCTGGCTGCATCGTTAGCTCTGGCCGAAGATTCCGCTGCATCAAAGTATATCATCGCGGAAATGGAACGCTTGGACGTTGAGCTGGGTGCTCTGAAGCGTGAAGCCTCGCTGGCCGAGATGGAAAGCCACCGGGCTGCTGCCAGTGCGAAGGATGCCAAGGCCACGGCTGCGGAAATCGCAAAGCTGATTCATGGCTTGGATGGCTTCGACGACAAAGAAAAAAACGCGATCGCTCGCGCTGTGATTCAGGAGTGTACTTGGGACGGGGAGCGGCTTTTTATTACGCTCTAAGTCTCACTATTTCATAATGGTGGGGTTCCGGCCGCATGCGGAGCGCCGCCCGGATCAGCTCCCCGATCCCGATGGCCCCGGCTCCTTCCGCATTCGCGTCCCTCGTCTCTAACCTTACCAGGTTCTCGATATGGCTTAACTGCAGTTCCGCCGCGTCCTCGATCGTGATCACCCGCTCACCGGATGGGATAAACTCTGAGAGTGCATTTAAGAGTGTCGTTTTTCCCGCTCCAGTGCCGCCGCTGACAAAGATGTTGTAGCGCGCCGCAACAAGCGTCTTCAAGAGATCCGCTGCCTCCTTTGAGATGCTTCCGTATTCCATGAGCCGTTCCATCGTCACCGGCTCCGGAAATTTCCGGATCGTCAAGATCGGTCCGTTTAATGCGATCGGTTCGAGGACCACATGGACTCTCGATCCGTCTGACAATCTGGCATTTGCAAGCGGCGTTGATGTATTGACGATCCTGTTCACACTGCTGACGATCTGCTGGATCAGATCTTCCAGCTGCTCCCTGGATTCGAAAGACTTTTCCCACCGCCCGATCTTTCCCCCTGTCTCTACGAATACCTGGTCCGGACCATTTACCATGATCTCTGTCACCCGCGGATCATCCACCAGCTCCTGTAGGATATCAAGACGCCGGAAAGAGTCAAATAACTCCCTGTGGAGTTTCAGCCGTTCCCCCAGAGTCAGCGGGAATTCTCCCGGCTGCTCCTCCAGACAGGCATCCATCTTCCGGTCGATGAGGTCCGCGATCTCTTCATCCGACATCTGCCGCTCATATGTCATCTCCGCCAGGATCTGTTCCCGCAGGATCTTCTTTAATTGTCCCATAAGTTCCTCTGTCCTTTCAGCAGACTCCTGACAAAATCTCCCATATCTCCCCACAGAAGCTCCTGTGGAAAATGTTCCATCCTTCTCCCTCCGGTCACCATCGGCACATGGATCTTCTGGATCTTTTCTGCGACAGCGTTATTTCCCGTTGTCTCCAGATACTCCTCAAATTCACGCATTTTTTCCGCAGAAAACGGATCTTCTCTAATCGGTGCGTAAACGACCTGACATTTTTCCAGCAGCGGCAGGGCATCCCGCCCGTAATCCCCGATATCGAGGACAAGTGTCGTATAATTTCCTTCCTGAAGGATCCGTTCCATGAGATCCGCCATCTCCTGCGCGGTAAGCTGTGCATAATCCTGAGGGATCCGGATCGGCGGGATCCATGCCATATCTCCCAGATAGTAGACAAGTGAGTTCAGCCGTACTATATGAAACCGTTCCTGCTTATAGTAGTAGATAAGGTCCGAGAGATCCCGTTTCCAGCGCTCATTTAACAGACCGGTAAAACCGGTAAAAGTATCCAGCGTCACAAACAGCACCTTTTCCTCTTTTGCCAGGATCTGACCGATCGCCAGCGCCAGACAGGTCTTTCCGCATCTTCCGACCGGCGAATAGACGCCTATGATCCGTCTGGACTGATCCACGCTTCCTGCGGTATTCGGGCGGATCCCCGGGATCTCACTGTAGACCGCCATCACCTCCCGGATAATATCGTCCCCGGACTGGAACTTATAGATTTCTTTCCCTGATTCCATCTGCCGTTCTGTTTCCTCCGACATATAGATCTTCTGTCCGGACGGAATTTCGGAGATATCCCCGGAATCCGTCCGCTCCCCGGAAAGCAGGACATCGATCTCATGTTTCGCGGCATATTCCGCCAGCTTTTCTTTCGAGGTAAACGCCTGTGCAGTGAATACTCCCCGCTCTTTTCTGTTAACATAATCCGACAATCGTTCCGCGTATCTCGTATCCGCGTCATAAACCGCCATCATCTTTTTCATACTTTTTCCCTTTCCCCTGCCGGAGCAGACCCGGCATATGATCGACAGGACTGGTTTCCCAGCCTTCAAGACTCGCGGTCCTGCCTGCTATCGGATCAGCAGAAACAGACAGTAGCCCGCGAACAGATACGGCCCCAGCCGCATAAGACTTTCCTTTTCAAAATATCCCGGATATTCCGTGATCTTTCCATTGATCCCGGACTCCACCGCAAACCGCGCGATCCTCTCTAACCGCAGCCAGACGGTTCCCTGTCTTGTCATCCTGCAGGCTGCAGATACAGCCGCGATCACAAATCCAAGACCTAAGATAAAGATCCCGTCCCAGAGTCCTGAAAATCCGACAATCAGCCCCATAAGCTTGATATCTCCCGCGCCGATCATCCGGCAGAGAAAAAAGAGATAAAACACAGCGCATGTCCCGGCAAACCGCAGAACAAAGACTCCCGCGGGAATGAGCACAGAGTTTATCTGTGTCTGTCCGTCCACTCTGTTGCCCATGCAGGCCGACACGATCCCGGCTGCGATCCCCAAAAAGATCTGGACGTGAAAGATCTTTCCATACCTTCAGTCCGTCACGGCCGCAGACAGTAAAATCGTAAATAATATCATGACGGGATCATCTCCTTTCTCAAAAAGGTGAAGAATTCCCAGTACTTTTTCCATATAGATCCTTTGTGAAAATATCTTCACTGATGCCAGACTGGCGGTACTGGTCTTCGTAACATAAAAAGAATTTCATGCCCTGAAAACGGGCATCCGGCGAAGCTACCGGTCATACATCTGCTATTTAGAAATGAAGAACTCATCTCTGAATGTGCCACTATTATCTCTGAATTTTGAGCGAAAGTCAATTTCGTTTTCGTAAAATCAAGGTGCCGTTTTTCGTCAATTTTCACCAAAAAATATTATGTCATCTTTCATTTTCCAGAAATGTTGAACAATTCATTGACGTGATTCATGAAAAATGGTAAAATGCAATTAAGTTTAAATTTTTAAACCAAAACCTTCAGGAAAGGAGAGAATTCATGACCTCAGACAATCTTCTGGGCGATATCTTCGAAGAGTGCATTCCTTTATTCATCGCGCTCGGAGACCGGACAAGACTCACGATCCTGCAGTGTCTCTTTGAGACGCAGACCACCGGCGAAAGCCGGATCCCCGGTTTGAACGTCAATGAGATCACAGACCGGACAAGTCTCTCCCGTCCGGCTGTCTCTCATCATTTAAAGATCTTAAAAGATACCGGCCTGATCGATGTTTTAAAAAAAGGCGTCTGCAATTACTACTATCTTACAAACAAAAGCGCCATCGATAAGCTCGGCCGCTTAAAGGAAGAGCTTGAAAAATATCCTGAATCCTGAATATTCCGGATGAATGGATCTCATACTACCAATTACAGGAACCACAGATCTTTCCGCGGACAGGCACGCCGTGCGGCAAACCGGTCTGCAGACAGGATCTGACAAAACAGGGGCGCAGCTGCCCGGATCTGGCAGCGATACGCGCCGGAAATAAAGGAATTGGAGTATGATACGATGTTTTTCTCTAAAAAATCAGCTTCCCAACAGGCATTCAGCCGGGAGACAAATGAACTGAAGCGCCAGATCGAACTCAGCAAAACGGCGATCCTATCCGCCCAGAACCAGTTCGAACAGGTCGTTGACCCGACTCTGGTCGACTGTTACATCTATGAGCTAAACGCTGCGCAGCTCCGGTATCAGTTTCTTCTCCGACGCCTGAAAAAACGGGAGCTTCAGGAGGTCTGATAACCATGCATACCTGGTACGAACAGGCTGTCTTTTACCATATTTATCCCCTCGGACTTCTGGGGGCTGAGAAAACGAATACACTTACAAAAACCGCCCACCGACTCCGTGATCTTGAGACCTGGATCCCGCATATCCGCGCCTTAAACGGCTCCGCGATCTATATCGGTCCGCTCTTCGAGTCATCCACACACGGCTACGACACAAGAGATTTCCGCCTTGTCGACAGGCGCCTGGGCACAAACGAGGATTTCGCCCATTTTGTGCAGCTCTGCCACGAAAACGAGATCCGCGTTGTGGTGGATGGTGTCTTCAACCATACCGGACGCGAATTTTTCGCCTTTCAGGATATCCGGGAAAAACGCGAAGCTTCCCCTTATAAAGACTGGTATCGCGGTGTCAATTTCGGTTGGGGAAGTCCTCTTGGCGATCCGTTCGGCTACGAAGCCTGGCAGGGGCATTTCGAACTTCCGTGTTTAAATTTATGGAATCCGGATGTCCGCCAGTATCTGTTTGACTCGGTCCGCTTCTGGGTCGACAATTTTGATATCGACGGGATCCGTCTGGACTGCGCGAATGTCCTGGATTTCGGGTTCATGAAAGAGCTTCGTGAAAAAACTTCCGCCATGAAACCGGACTTCTGGCTCATGGGCGAGGTGATCCACGGCGAATACAGCCGCTGGGTCAATCCGGAAATGCTGCATTCCGTCACAAATTACGAGCTCCACAAAGCTCTCTACTCTGGTCACAACGACCACAACTACTTTGAGATTGCCCACAATGTGCGGCGCCTGGAGGCAGTCGGGAAATCGCTTTACACCTTCGTGGACAACCACGATGAAGACCGGATCGCAAGCAAGTTAAATCATCCGGCGAACCTCTTTCCGGTGTACCAGCTTCTCTTTACACTTCCGGGAATCCCTTCCATCTACTATGGAAGCGAGTGGGGGATCGAGGGAAAGCGCTCCAGAACATCCGATGAAGTCCTGCGCCCGGCGCTCACTTTATCCGGCATGGACGGAAAAGCTCCGGAACTTATTTCCCACATCGCGGCGCTCGGAAAGATCCATGCGGAACATGACGCGTTCCACAGTGGCTCTTATAAAGAACTTCTCCTCACCAACCGGCAGTATGCATTCAGCCGGTCCGGAGAACACGGCACTCTCATCTCCGCCGTCAATAATGATGAGCAGCCGGCATCCATCTCGATCCCGCTGCCATGCGCGGCTTCAGATGCCGTATCCCTGCTGCCCGGGGAAATCCCATTCTCCCTTGAAAACGGCAGACTTTCCGTCACGCTCCCGGCAAACGGCGGCGCGATCTTTAAACTTCAGGAGGTTTAAGTGATGACAAGAACAAAGAAAACCAAGGCTCCTGCCAAAACAAAAGAAATCGGTCTCGGTTTCATCACCGAACTGGACCGTTACCTCTTCGGTCAGGGGACTCATTATAAAATCTTTGAAAAACTCGGTGCTCATCAGAAAACATATAAAGGAAAAAGCGGCATGTATTTTGCCGTCTGGGCTCCGCACGCAAAAGCGGTCGGCGTTGTAGGCGATTTTAACGGCTGGGATCCGGATGCCGCACCAATGTCACCGTTAGCCGACTCGGGGATCTATGAGACATTTATTCCGGGCGTCGGCCTTGGAGAACTCTACAAATTTGCGATCACCACACAGGATGGAAAGATCCTGTTCAAAGCTGACCCGTATGCAGTCCACGCAGAATTCCGTCCGGGAACCGCTTCCATCACGGAAGACATCAGCGGTTTTAAATGGGAAGATGCAGGCTGGATGGACGCGAGAAAAAAAGCTGATCCTGTAAAATCCCCGATGGCGATCTACGAAGTTCATCTCGGCTCCTGGAGAAAGAAAGACCGCCCGCAGAAGGAAGGTTATTATACATATATGGAGGCAGCCCACGAGCTGGCCGACTATGTGAAGAAGATGGGCTACACCCATGTAGAGCTCATGGGAATTGCAGAACATCCTTATGACGGTTCCTGGGGCTACCAGGTCACCGGATACTACGCACCGACCTCCCGTTACGGCACTCCGAAGGAGTTCATGTACTTCGTAAACTACCTTCATAAAAAGGGCATCGGCGTGATCCTGGACTGGGTTCCGGCTCACTTCCCGAAAGACGCCCATGGACTTGCCGACTTTGACGGACAGCCGCTCTACGAGTACGCGGACCCGCGAAAGGGAGAACATCCGGACTGGGGCACAAAGGTCTTTGACTACAGTAAAAATGAGGTTAAAAACTTCCTGATCGCGAATGCCCTCTACTGGGTGGAAAACTTCCACGTCGACGGGCTTCGCGTGGATGCCGTTGCATCGATGCTGTATCTGGATTACGGCCGCAGCGATGGAAACTGGGTTCCGAATAAATACGGCGAGAACAAAAACCTCGAAGCGATCGAGTTCTTCCGCCACTTAAACAGCGTCCTGACCGGACATCTCACCGGCGCCATGATGATCGCCGAAGAGTCCACCGCGTGGCCGGGCGTCACAAAGGCACCGGAGGAAGGCGGCCTCGGCTTTACCTTCAAGTGGAACATGGGCTGGATGCACGATTTCCTGGAGTATATGAAACTCGACCCGTATTTCCGGAAATTCAACCACAACAAGATGACCTTCGGTATCACATACGCCACCAGTGAGAATTATATTTTAACCCTGTCTCACGATGAAGTTGTCCATCTGAAATGCTCAATGATCAACAAGATGCCTGGCTTAAACGGTGACAAGTTTGCGAACCTAAAGGCCGGATATACGTTTATGATGGGACATCCGGGCAAGAAACTGCTCTTTATGGGACAGGATTTCGGTCAGTATCACGAGTGGGATGAGAAAGTCGCCCTCGACTGGTATCTCGCCGACGAGCCGCTCCACAAAGATCTGCAGAAGTATTACAGCGATCTGCTGCATGTATACCAGAAATATCCGGCATTATGGCAGCTCGATTCCGACTGGAACGGCTTCCAGTGGATCAACGCAAATGACGGCGACCGCAGCATCTTCAGTTTTATCCGCCGCGATGAGACCGGAAAGAAGAACCTCTTATTCATCATCAACTTCACTCCGGTTGCCCGTGACGATTACCGTGTAGGTGTTCCGAAATCCGGAACCTACTCGCTGATCCTGAATTCCGAACACGGACTTTATAAACGCGGAGAGCACGCGTTCTCCGTCCGCTCCAAAAAGAGCGAGTGCGATGGTCAGCCATACTCCTTCGCATATCCGCTGCCGGCGTATGGGGCTGCGATCTTTAAATTTAACTAAAATATCAGAAATTGTCTCACCTTCACAATGGTGAGACAATTTCTGACAAAAAAGGACCTCGCAAAATCCTGAATCATGGATCCGCGAGGTCCTTTTCCCAAAATACTGTCCATTTTCCATGAAAACCAGCCGGACAGCACCTTGTTCATAACCCATACCATCTGCATTTACTGATCGCAATAAACCCTATTCCACATTCTTTGTCGCCACAACGTCCACTCCCGTTCCGGCAACATCCTTCAATATCACATCCCCGATGTGGACCGGAGCTGCGACCTCAACCGTCTTTAACGCTTTCACACAGTCGAAGATTTTTCCTTTCGGAATATCTTCCTTCGTCTTCACCGAAACCATATCGATGCTTCCGCCGGATACCCGCACAGTGGAAGTCACGATCCTCGTCGGATTTGTCACTTCTTTCCGTCCATAGATCTCGCCGCGCTTACAGGTATTTCCCGTCACGCTTACGACCTCACCGCCGTCCATCGTTACGACAAGAGGACAGCCCATCGGACAGCCGATACATGTTAATCTTCTTTCCTCCATCGTCTATGCCTCCTCGATTTTGACCGTGATCGTCTCAAGATCCGGATATTTCAAAAGATCTGCCTTTTTGAATTTCAGTTCCTCCATCTCCCCCGGTGCCACTACCGGACGTTTTCTGTGGATCACACGCTCGTCACCGAAATACGCACTCACATAGCAGTTCTTATAAACACCACCCACGCGGAAGCGGACGGTCAGCTCCTCGTCCATTCTCGCTGGATCGATGGTTCCAGGAACTGTGTAGCGCACACCTTCGATCGGCTTTAAGACGATCTCATGTCCGCCGGACGGACGGTTCTCGCCCTGTTTCACATAGGCCGCCGCATTCTTTCCGGCAATCGCCGCCTCCTCAGATACAAAATCCACGAGATCATGGACATGAAGCACATTTCCGCAGGCGAAAACACCCTCAATATTTGTTTCAAGACTCTCATTGACCTTCGGTCCGGATGTCACCGGGTTCATGTCCACACCCATTCCTCTGGATATCTCATTCTCCGGGATCAGTCCGACAGAGAGGAGCAGCGTATCACAGCTGTATTCCTCCTCCGTTCCCGGGATCGGCTTTCCTTTTCCGTCTACCTGCGCCAGCGTAATTCCTTCCAGCCGTTCTTTTCCTCTGATGTCTACAACCGTATGACTTAACTTCAACGGAATTCCGTAGTCATCGAGACACTGGACGATATTTCTCTTTAAACCGCCGGAATAAGGCATCAGCTCCGCGACAACCTTGACTTTCGCGCCCTCAAGCGTCATACGTCTTGCCATGATGAGACCGATATCTCCGGATCCCAGGATCACGACTTCGCGTCCCGGCATATATCCCTCAATGTTTACAAGCCTCTGAGCCGTACCTGCAGAGAAGATTCCCGCCGGTCGATATCCGGGAATATTTAAAGCGCCTCTCGACCGCTCTCTGCATCCCATTGCGAGGATCACTGCCTTCGCCCGGATCTCGAAGAGACCTTCTTCCCGGTTCATGGCTGTCACGATCTTCTGCTCACTGATATCCATGACCATGGTATTCAGTTTATACTCGATATTTAATTCTTCTGCCTGTTTAATAAACCGTCCCGCGTACTCCGGACCCGTGAGTTCTTCCTTGAAGGTGTGGAGTCCAAAGCCGTTATGAATGCACTGGTTTAAGATTCCGCCTAACTCCCTGTCACGTTCCAGAATCAGAATACTCTCGATTCCGTTTTTCTTCGCGGAAACTGCAGCGGCAAGACCCGCCGGTCCGCCTCCGATGATCACAATATCATACGATTTCATGCTCTGACACCTCCCTTTTATAACGAATCCTTATTGATTCCCTTGACGATCTGCGAGTTTCCGCCGGATTTTGTGATCTCAAACATGCTCTTATGGCATTCTCTCGCAAGGATCTCCATAGTTCTCGGGGAACAGAATCCTGCCTGGCAACGCCCCATTCCGGCTCTCGTTCTGCGTTTTACTCCGTCTAAGGATTTTGCGCCTAAAGGTCTTCGGATCGCATCGATGATCTCGCCTTCTGTGATCATCTCGCATCGGCAGATAATATTTCCGTACTCTGGTTTTTCCTTAATTAACTGGATTCGTTCTTCCTTACTTAAAGTATTCGGATTCAGAACACCTTTTCTCGTCGCGATGAAGTTCTCTTTTTCCTTGAGATCCATCTTCTCTTTCAGGATATCTGCCACCATCTCACCGATCGCCGGGGAGCTTGTCAGACCCGGAGACTCGATTCCCGCACAGTCGATAAAGCCTTTCGCGTCCTCCAGCTCACCGATCAGGAATTCATGTCCATCCTCATGGGCACGGAGTCCTGCGAAGGAAGTGATCACCTGGCGCATCGGAATGTTCTTCACATTCATCTCTGCCTTTGTGATAACCTCATTTAAGCCCTCTCTCGTCGTATTGGTTCCCTCTTTATTCTCAATATCGATCGCTGTCGGTCCCACCAGCAGATTTCCGTGGACCGTCGGAGTCACAAGAACGCCTTTTCCGTATTTTCCGGGAAGAGCAAACACCGTATGGCTCACATGATTTCCGGCAGTTTTATCGAGCAGACAGTAATCTCCACGTCTTGGGGTGATATGGATCTTCTTGTTGCTTACCATATTGTGGAATTTGTCTGCGTAGACACCCGCCGCGTTCACGACATACCGCGTCTTATACGTGCCCTTGCTTGTCCGGATCTCCCAGCCGTCTTCCACCGGTCTTAAGTCGGTGACCTCCGTATCAAAATGGAATTCTACTCCATTCGCGTTGGCATTCTCCGCCATCGCGATATTTAAGTTAAACGGACATACGATTCCGCCTGTGGGCGCGTAGAGAGCTGCGCATGCCTCATCGGAAATATTCGGCTCCATTGCCCGCAGTTCTTCCCGGTTTAAGATCCTGAGACCCGGAACTCCGTTTATGATTCCTCTTTTATAAAGAGCTTCAAGCCCCGGCATCTCGTCTTCATGCAGGCAGACTACCAGTGAACCATTTCTCTTAAACGGAAAATCCAGGTCCTTCGACAGTTGTTCCATCATTTCATTTCCGCGTACATTGAGTTTTGCCATCAGGGAGCCTTCCGCCGCGTCATAGCCCGCGTGGACAATAGCACTGTTTGCCTTGGAAGTACCGCAGCAGACATCCTCCTCTTTCTCCAGCACACAGATTTTTGCCTGATAGCGCGACAATTCTCTCGCAGATGCCGCCCCGGCTACTCCTGCTCCGATTATGATCACATCATACATTTACCGTTCACTCCTTTACATCCTGTCTCTTTTAGAAGATTTCCGCCATATCCCACTTGGGAATCCGGCGGCGTCCGTCCTTGAGAGAAAAGAGCCCGCCAAGTAAACGCATACCCTTATGCGGTTATCCTGTCAGGCTCTCTCATCTCACGCCACAATTATCCGATTGTCAAGCTGTACTGCACCGGGCACAGCCCTCTGTTATTTTATCCTACCACGGGATCGCTCCATAAAGGAGAACCGCCACGATTGCGCCGATGATCGGTCCAACGATCGGAACTACGAGACCGTAAGAGAAGTTGGAATCGCCTTTGCCCTTGATCGGAAGGACTGCATGTGCAAGACGAGGTCCTAAATCTCTTGCTGGGTTGATCGCATAACCGGTAAGTCCGCCGAGGGACATACCTACGGAAACGATAATTCCGAATACGAAGAGTTTATCAACACCTGTGGAAAGTCCTGTTACATTGCCGATACCTTTGATCGCGAAAACGAGGATAAATGTACCGACTGCTTCGCTTAAAATGTTTAATCCAGTGTTCGGGATCGATGGACCTGTACAGAATACGCCAAGCTTTGTTCCCGGATCTTCTGTAGCGTCAAACTGTCCCTTGAAGAGCAGGTAAACGATCGATGCGCCGACAAATGCACCTGCCATCTGTGCGATCACATATCCGGGCACCATAGACCATGCGAAACTTCCGTCAACCGCAAGAGCGATCGTGAGCGCAGGGTTAAAGGATGCGCCGGAAGCTTCTCCGAAGATAAATGCCGGTACCAGAACCGCAAGGCCCCATGCCAGTGTGATCTGGACAGCTCCTGCACCTTTCATTCCGGACTTGTTAAGGTTTACGTTTGCAACAACACCATCACCGAGGATGATAAGCATCATGGTTCCAAGAAACTCTGCAATATAAGGCAGCATAAAAAATCCCCCTTTTTGTTGTTTTAGTCATCTCCGGCTTTCGTTCCCCCCCAAAAGCCGGAGACAGTTTTCTGTTTTTTCAAAACTTTCTGTTTTGTTTCAACAACTTTGAGTAATCATTCCATTCAAGTCCGTTCTCTGCAAGCCGCAATTCTTACCCGAAACCTTTTCCTCATTTTATATCTCGTTTAGTCTTCCTTCGCCCATCCGTAAGCGTATTTCACAGCCTTATTCCAGCCTTTGATCCGTTTTTCTCTCTCAGCCGCTTCGATCTTCGGCTCGAATGTCTTATCGATTGCCCAGTTCTTGATAACGTCTTCCTTGCTGCTCCAGTAACCAACTGCGAGACCTGCAAGATAAGCAGCCCCCATAGCTGTCGTCTCTACACACTGTGGACGGTTCACCGGTGCGTTGATGATATCGGCCTGTGTCTGCATTAAGAAGTCGTTGGCACTTGCGCCGCCGTCAACCTTAAGAGCCGCAAGCTCGATACCGGAATCTGCCTTCATCGCTTCCAGAACGTCGTTTACCTGGTATGCGAGGGATTCCAGAGTCGCGCGGATAATGTGGTACTTATTGACACCGCGGGTGATTCCTACGATCGTTCCGCGCGCGTACTGATCCCAGTGCGGAGCTCCGAGACCTGTGAATGCCGGTACAACATAGCAGCCGTTCGTATCCTTTACTTTTTTCGCCATGTACTCGGAATCCGGTGCGGAATCGATAATTCTTAACTCATCGCGGAGCCACTGGATCGCAGCGCCTGCAACGAAGATAGAGCCCTCAAGAGCGTAGTTGACTTTTCCGTCTAAGCCCCATGCAATTGTTGTAACAAGACCATTCTTTGAGAAAATCGGCTTCTCACCGGTGTTCATCAACATGAAGCAGCCGGTTCCGTATGTATTCTTCGCTTCACCAGGATTGAAGCAGGTCTGTCCGAACAGTGCGGACTGCTGGTCACCAGCAGCGCCTCCGATCGGGATCGGTCCGCCGAGGTAAGACGGATCTGTCTCGCCGTAAATGCAGCTTGACGGCTTCGGCTCCGGAAGAATACACTTCGGGATATCGAGTTCCGCTAAGATCTCATCATCCCACTGCAAAGTATTGATATTGAAGAGCATTGTACGGGACGCGTTGGAATAGTCTGTGACATGAACCGCGCCCTTTGTAAGTTTCCAGATCAGCCATGTCTCAACCGTACCGAATAACAGCTCGCCCTTCTCCGCTCTTTCTCTCGCGCCCGGTACATTGTCAAGCAGCCATTTTACCTTTGTGCCTGAGAAGTATGCATCGATCACGAGGCCTGTTTTCTCTCTGAACTTGTCGGTCTGGCCTTTTTCTTTTAAGGTGTCGCAGTATTCCGATGTTCTGCGGCACTGCCAGACGATCGCGTGATGGATCGGCTCTCCGGTATTCTTATCCCAGACGATCGTTGTCTCACGCTGGTTTGTGATACCGATCGCCGCGATGTCCTCTGCGGTGGCACCGATCATGTTCATCGCCTCTACGGCAACACCCAGCATACTTGCCCAGATCTCGTCTGCATCGTGCTCTACCCAGCCCGGCTTCGGGAAGTACTGGGTAAACTCTCTCTGCGCTACACTGCACATCTCACCTTTTTCGTTGAACAGGATACACCTGTTGCTGGTTGTCCCCGCGTCGAGTGCCATTACATACTTTGCCATACCAATTCCTCCTTCAATATAGTTTTTCCCATGCTTTATCTCAACTGCCCTTTTCCCGGCGTTGAAACAGCTTGTGTTATCAGTCTATTCACAGCTTCCAGACTTCATGATTCGTAGATGAAACTGCCATCGCTCCTGCTGAGAGGGCGCTCATAACGGATTCTTTCTCGGAGATCAGTCCACCCGCGATGATCGGCGCTTTCGACACCTTACACATCTTTGAGATGACCTGCGGCATGATTCCCGGAAGAACCTCGATATAATCCGGCTTCACCTGATGCTGCTGCTGTCTTAAATTTTCATATGCCATGGAATCCAGTAAAAAGCACCTCTGGACCGTTATGAAATTCAGTTCATTTCCCCTCCTGATCAATGGGACCTTTGTACTAATGATCCCATCTGCCTCTGTCGACATTTTAATGAAGTCCACCACGATCTCCTTGCTGCTTAAGCCCACGATCAGGTCTACATGCACGATTGCGATCTTCCCAGCGTCCTTTAGGCGTTTTACGATCGTCCGGATCGTACAGATATCGCCGAACAGGACGAATACCACTCGGATCTCTTCCAGAGAACAGCAAAGTTCCAGATCATCCATGTTTTTGATCGCTGTGATGATCGGGTTTTATTCCAGTGCCTGATAAAAATAATGTTTCACTAAACTTTTCTCCATTTCTCAAAAAGAAAAGGAGCGCACCAAGCAACAGCTAATCGTTAGCTGATTACATTTTGCTCTCCTATCACGGCTTCTTTTTTAAGTTAACTCAATCATAGCATATTGCACAATTATTATCAACCATTTCACGGCAAAATATATATTTTGTACAAACCTCACAAAATTTTCTATATTTTTTTATTGTTTTAACCTCTTGCGTGATTATTTGTCCCTCGCTTTCACAACATTATACACAAATTTTTGCGTTCATATTTTTTTACCTATGTCACTGCATCAAATCGCCGCGTCGTACCAAAAGCTTTTCTGAACTGAAAATTCTGTACAATACAGTAACTCCTTTGTTACTTTTCATGGGTAGAAATTTTCTGAACTGAAAATTCCGTATGATACCGTTATGGCCGCGGATTTTGCCGATTCGGAATGCGAAGCATCGGCAAAATCCTGTTACAGTGCGCGGGCATAGAGTACCCGTGTACTGTAACACCCCTTTACATTTCTACATAAAAATTTAAGAACGTTCCTTATGTTTTTGCGTCATTTTTATGCTATACTGGATTATGATGTATTTTTTCTTTGATTTGATTTTTTCGTAACTGGAAATATGGTCAGTTACGATTTTTCATCTTTTATTATGTCTGATATGAGGAGGAATCGATTATGCCAACCATTCTCGTCTGCGATGACGACAAACAGATCGTAGAGGCGATCAATATTTATCTGACCGGCGAAGGTTTCAATGTAATTAAGGCCTACGACGGCTACGAAGCACTGGAGCTTCTGGAGAAGAATGAAGTAAACTTAATGATCGTGGATGTCATGATGCCGGGTCTCGACGGGATCCGCACCACACTTAAGGTCCGCGAGACCAGCAGTATCCCGATCATCATCCTCTCCGCGAAATCTGAGGATACCGACAAGATCTTAGGCTTAAATATCGGCGCTGACGACTATATCACAAAGCCGTTTAACCCATTAGAGCTGGTAGCCCGCGTAAAATCTCAGCTCCGCCGCTACACCCAGCTCGGAAATTTAAACCAGCAGGGCAGCTCCCAGGTCTACAAGTGCGGCGGACTGATGATCAACGATGAGAACAAGGAAGTTACCGTCGACGGAGAGCCAATCAAGCTGACCCCCATCGAGTACAACATCCTGCTTCTTCTCGTGAAGAACGCGGGGAAGGTTTTCTCTATTGACCAAATTTACGAAAAAATCTGGAATGAAGACGCAATTGGTGCAGATAACACTGTTGCCGTCCACATCCGCCATATCCGCGAGAAAATCGAGATCAACCCGAAAGAACCCCGCTACTTAAAGGTAGTCTGGGGCGTCGGCTATAAGATCGAGAAGCAGTAAGGAGAGTCCAGATGGCAGAAAAAAAGACAAACTCATTTTTCAAGCGTCTCGTCGGCTTCCTTCACTTTCTCTTTGCCTGCGTGACACTCGTCGGAATCGGGTTCATGTATTTAAACAGCAACTACGGCCGGGGTCTCGACTGGATCAAGACGGAGACCTTTGAACAGTCCCCGGATTTCAGCAAAAAAGTCCAGGCAGATATCACAAATATCTTCGATTATGTCCAGTATCAGGATATTTTCGAGGTAAACGGTGAGGTCGACTACTCCCAGGTCGTCCTGGAAGTCACCACGGGACCTGGCGGTGAGAAATCCTACACTCTGGACGATATTATCCAGTACGGAAAATCCCTGGGCTACTACATGGACGAGTCCGACAACTACGCGTTAAAGGGCGGTCCGGAGACTCTGTCCGAGGAAGACCAGGAACAGGTCTATGTCCGCTACCGCTGCTACCAGTCTGAGGAAGACCTAACGAGCCCGGATCAGTCTTTCTCGACGATGCCGGACCTGACGTATGAGATCTTAAGGCGTTTCTCTTCCTACTACTCGATCTACTCGAGACTCATGAGCGACTTTACGAATCTCTATTTCCGCGTGGCGTACTACTCAAAAAATAATGCGATCTATGAGATCCATACCAACGCGCCGGAGATGTCCAACGATGACATTATGGCCATGGGAAGATATATCTACTATTCCGGAGACTCCAACGACCTTGCGGTCCGGACGAACTTCGAATCCAACTTTCCGAGTATCCCGGCGCTGATGTCGAAAAATAACCCGTACAACGGCAACAGCTACTATGTGGTCATCGGTCTCGACACATCCTATAAGGCGAACGATGACTATGCCCAGGCATATACCGCCTATAATAAGTCCCGCGTGAATTTCTCCAACGGACTTTATATTACGATCGCGGGACTTGCCGGTTCCCTCGTGACCTTCGCATTCCTGCTGTTCCTGTCCGGACATGCGTCGATCTCTGACCGGACCATCACGCTTTACCCATTTGACCGGACAAAAACGGATTTCATGCTGCTCCTGATGGCATTCGTGTCCTACCTCTGCATCCACATCATGGCGCCAGTGACATCAAAGCTCCTGCATCTGGTAGTGGTATCCGATTACTGGGACCGCGCAAACCTTTTAGTGGCCTTCGGATACCTGTATTTCTGCGTCATCCTGACCTTCTTCAGCCTGATCCGCAGATACAAGGCGGAGACACTCTGGAAAAACAGCTTTCTGCATGATCTTACAGAAACACTCTCCGAGAGCACATTCCGCTACCGGATCACAATAGGCTTTGTGCTGTATCTTGCATACAACGTATTCATGATCACCGTTGGGGCATTCATGATCTTCCATCATGAAAATTCCGTATTCCAGTTCATGCCGTTCATCTTCGTGATGATCGCCTGGATCGCCGGAAACCTTCTGGTATTCTACTTTATCTACCGGAATGCGGACCAGACGGACAAGATCCATGCCGCCATCGAAAAACTCGCCTCCGGGGAGACGAGCTACAAGGTGGATGTCAATGATTTCTCGAGTCTGGAGGCGGAACTCGCCGAAGGACTGAACCGTATCAGTTACGGTCTGGAGACAGCTCTTGCCGAACAGGTAAAGAGCGAACGCCTGAAGGCCGACCTGATCACAAACGTGTCCCACGATATCAAGACACCGTTGACCTCCATCATCAACTATGTGGACCTCATCAAGCGCCAGCATATCGAAGATCCGACCGTTCAGAAATATCTGGAGGTTCTGGATCAGAAATCCCAGCGTTTAAAGACGCTGACCGAGGATCTTGTCGAGGCATCCCGCGCAAGCTCCGGAAATATCAAGCTGGAGATCACAAATATCGATTTCGTAGAACTTGTCCAGCAGACGACCGGAGAATTTGAGGAAAAATACGCGATCCGCCATCTGGAGATCGTCAACACACTTCCGAACGAGGTCATCATGATCGAGGCAGACGGACGAAGGCTATGGCGTGTCCTTGAAAACCTCTATAATAACGCATTCAAGTACGCGTTAGAGGGAACCCGCGTCTACGTCACGATCGAGGACCATGGCGCCGACGTTGTGTTCACGATCAAGAATGTGTCCGCAAACCCGTTAAACATCAGCCCGGATGAGCTCACCGAGCGATTCGTCCGCGGTGACGTTTCCCGAACCACGGAGGGAAGCGGACTTGGACTTTCCATTGCGAAAGACCTGACAACTCTTCAGGGCGGAAAGTTCGAGCTGATCATCGATGGCGACCTGTTTAAGGCGCAGATCACGTTTCCAATCAAAAACTAAATATCTTCTTATAAACAGAGAGCGTACCACCTTTTTTAGGCAATACGCTCTCTGTTTATATCTTATGTATTGAAATCTCTCAGATCGTCAGCACAAACGAAGCCAGCATCGCGATCCTCGGAATATACTGGTCGATCAGGATGTACTCGTTTGCGGAGTGGGCCCCGTCACCGGCTGCGCCGAGACCGTCAAGGGTCGGGATACCCAGAGCAGACACCTCGTTTCCATCGCTGCCGCCGCCCACAAACTGATGGGAAAACTTAAGCCCGACCTTCTCGCCGCAGATCTTCGCCTTCTCGAAGAGCGCCATGTTCGCCTCCGTCTCCTCCATCGGCATCTTGCTGTCCCGTTCGATGACTTCCCTTGTGGTTCCCGGAACCGTCGTCCTGATCTCGTTGATCGCCTTGCGGATCCTGTCGCCCTCGGCGGCTGTCTTTACGCGGCAGTCGATCTCGATCTCTGCCTTTGCCGGAACAACGTTCGGTTTTGTACCGCCGCTGCAAACGCCCACATTGACGGTAGTTCCAGCCTCGTAATCTGTCAGTTTCTGGATCGCGAGGATCTCATGTGCCAGCTCCTCGATGGCGTTGATCCCCTCTTTATGGGCATTTCCCGCATGGGATGCCTTTCCGTGAATCCTTACGGTAAAACGGACAAGGCCTTTTCTTCCTGTCTTTAAATCTCCGTTCGCTGTACACGGCTCGCAGACAAGCGCCGCCTTCGCGTCCTTCGCAAGCTCACAAATGATATCGGTAGACTCAGCACTTCCGGTCTCCTCGTCACCGTTAAAGATGAATTCCAGCCTCTTTCCCGGATCGATCCCAAGATCCTTATATGCCTTTACAGTCCAGATCGCGGAAATAAGTCCGCCTTTCATGTCATAAACACCCGGTCCGTGGAGCTCATTTCCTTCTGTATAATACTTCAGCGCACCGATGAGATGTACGGTGTCATAATGACCGATAAACAGGATCTTCTCCGTACCCTTTCCATACTGGAACCGCACCGGACAGTGTCCGTTCTCCGCTTCGTAGACAAAGCTGTCCTCTCCTGTGCGCTCCTTGATCAGCATGATCAGCTTTTCCCGCACCTTTGCCAGAGCCTCAATATCTGAAGTGCTGGCCTCTGTCAGGACTAGAGATTTTAAGTCCTCAAAGATCTCCGTCTCATGTTCTTTTAAGTAAGCAAGTATTTTCTGTTCCATGATTTCTGTCCTTTCTTCTGTAATTGATACTGTATGCCCTTCCGGCCAACCAGATCGATCCGTTTTCATTTTACATCAAATCTGAACCATCGGAACTATTTTTTCATATTTCATAAAATCTGCCTGCACTTTTGTACAGCATTTCTCAGTCCGGAGATTTCCTATCCGTATATTACTTCTTTATCACGCGGACCTTCTTCCATTTTCCTGTCAGATACCATCCAAACGAGATCACATAATTCGCGGCCCAGCCAAGGGGAACCGCCATCCATGCTACCTGAATCCCGTAGACCGGAGCAAACAGGTTCGTCACGCTGACACGGATCGCGAGATTCACGAGATTTGCCACCGTAAATGCCGTCACATCACCTGCGCCGCGCAGCAGACCGTCCGTGGACGCCTTGAGGCCGATAAACGAGTAGAAAAACGATAAGAACTTCACATAACTGAGTCCCACCGAATACGCCTCACTGCTGCCGCTGTCAAGGAACAGGGACACGAACGCGCCTCCTGCCAGCTGGTACATCACGCAGAGCACAGCACCCGCCGTCAGGACGATCACATAACACATGCGGTAACCTTCCTTCACCCGGTCGATCTTTCCGGCTCCCATATTCTGGGCTGTGAAGGTTGACATAGCATTTCCCATGGCCAGCATCGGCACGATACTCAAGGACTCGATCCGCATGCCTGCGGAGTATCCGGCGATTGCCGTGGAGCCGAAGCTGTTGATCACAGACTGGACCAGCAAAATTCCGATCTGTACGATGGACTGCTGCAGCGTGGACGGAACGGCGATTTTCACCATGGAGACCGCCATCTCTCCGCTGTAGAGACGCACCGGCTCCTCGGCAGGATACCCCTTTAGCTTCCGCATCAAAAGAAGGAAGGAGATCACCGCCGAGATTCCCTGTGCGATCAGTGTCGCCAGCGCAACGCCCCGGACACCCTGCTTGAAAACGATCACAAGGATCATGTCCAACGCGATGTTTAACAGGGAAGAAAAGATCAGAAGGTACAGCGGCTTCTTTGAATCTCCCAACGCGTTGAAGATCGATGCCTGAACGTTATACATGAACAGGAACGGCAGTCCGATAAAGTAGATCGCCAGATACAGCGCCGCGTCGGAGAAGATATCCTCCGGTACGTTGACGAGATTCAGGATCCGGTTGTTGAACAGGATCCCCACTGCTGCCAGAAACGCCGCAATCCCAAGGAAATTGAACATCGTCGTGTAGACTGCCGTCTTCATCTTCGCGAGTTTTCCCGCCCCCAGAAACTGGGAGATCACCACGGAGCTTCCGATTCCGCCGCCGATGGCGATGGCGATAAAGACGTTCGTGATCGCATAGGATGCGCCAACCGCCGCTAACGCCTGTTCCCCGACGAATTTTCCTACCACTACTGAGTCCGTGATGTTGTAAAACTGCTGAAATAGATTTCCGAGTATCATCGGAAGCACGAAGAAAAGCAGGGATTTTCCCGGATTGTCCGTCAGCATGTCATATTTTTTTCTTGTCTCTTTCATGTCTGTCAAAACGTAATGATGGAAGCCAATGCCAGTTTCGCTCTGGAAAACAGCGTCTCAGCTACCGCATACTCCTCCATTGAATGATTGTTCGCGCCCTTGACGCCCATGGCGCAAACTACCGGAACGCCTTCCGCCGCAGCCAGGCAGGAATCGGACCATCCGCCGACTTTCTTTGTCTGCAGCTTTCCGTAACCGATCATGTCTGCCGCCTTCTGGACATGGCGGAAAAGCTCCAGATTTTTCTCCGATACCGGCATTACCGTACTCGGCTTCGTCCAGGTCACATCTGCCGTCGTGTCCGGGACAGTTCTCGTCTCCGCAATCTTTTTGATCGTCTGAAGTGTTTCCTCAAGGCGCTCAAAGCTGTCGTAGCGGATATCGATTCCAACCTCACAGGACGCAGCCACTGCGTTTGCAACCGTTCCGCCCTGGATCACCCCTACATTCACAAAAAGTCCATGTTCAAAGTCATGAAGTTTCTGGATCTCGATGACCTTATGCGCCATCTCCAAAATTGCGTTTCTTCCGCGCTGTGGATCATTTCCAGCATGGGCCGCGACTCCGTGAACGGTGAGTGTCACACGGCAGGAACCTTTTCTTCCGACAACGAGTCCGTCATCGATAAATCCCGTCTCAAAGTTGAATGCCGCCGCACATCCCGCGCAGAGCTTCCGGATCTCTGACTCCGCATTTGTCTGACGGTGTCCGTTCTCCTCATCTCCCGCAAAGACAACGCGGATCGGGCGTTTCCCATATCCATATTCATGGAGCGCTTTTAAAATATAGACAGCGATCACAAGTCCCGCCTTCATATCCAGAACTCCCGGTCCGTGGGCATTTCCGTTCTCATCGATGCGGAACGGATTTTTCTCCAGCGTGCCTTTCGCGAATACCGTGTCCATGTGTCCGATCAGGACGATGGGCTGGCCTGCTGCCTCTTTATGCCATACGCCTGTCAGAAGGTTTCCGAAACGTTCCATCGGGATCACAGCTGTCTCCACTCCGGCACTTTCCAGTTCATCCTTTAAGACCGCACCTACCCGGTCAACGCCCTCTTTATCCGGGGTTCCGCTTTCGATAGAAACGATCTTTTCCCATAGCGACAGCATCTCGTCCCTGTGACGGTCTATATACGCGGATGTCTTCACGATTAGTTCTCTGTCTTCCATAGCCTGCATCCTCCTTGTCATTTTATTCATCTATGATATAACAAACATACTGAAATGAAAATACTGAAAATCTATAAAAATCGGGAATTCCGTCTGACGGTAACACCTTCCCGGTTACACGCTTGACTTCTGCGTCTCTGCGAATTATAATGAATAAATTAAACCTACCATTTTACTATGAAGATATGACCGCCCGTACGAGGCTGCTAAAATAAACGCTCCGCGAGGATGCGCAGTGATTTTGATAGAAATATGTCAGCTTCTCTGGCCAGAATCACGCGGCAAGTCTCACGGACGTTCAACTTGAGAATATGAAAGGACGGAGAATTCCTTATGAACAACACGATCAACGTTTCCATAGACTGCGTTCCGGCCGCACTCCGGGAATTTTTTGCGGAACATTCTACCATCGCTCTGGCTTTTTCCGGCGGAACGGATTCCTCTTATCTTCTCTATGCCGCAAAGGCCTGCGGAGCAAATGTACATGCCTACTATGTCTCCACGCCGTTCCAGCCGCAATTTGAGTTAGATGACGCGAAGCTTCTCGCTGAATCGTTACACGCGGACATGACGGTCCTGCCCTTTGATGTGCTGACAGATAAAGTCGTAAAGAGCAACCCGAAAGACCGCTGCTACTACTGCAAGAATCAGGTATTCGGCGGAATCCTGAAAGCCGCAAAAGAGGACGGCTTTACCGAGATCATGGACGGAACGAATGCCTCCGATGACGCCGGTGACCGCCCGGGCATGCGCGCTTTAAAAGAAATGAAGGTACTGTCCCCGCTGCGCCTTTCCAGAGTGACAAAAACGGCACTCCGGGAATACTCCCGAAATGCCGGATTATTTACATGGAACAAGCCCGCCTACGCCTGTCTTGCGACGAGAGTTCCATCGGGAATTTCCATCGAATCTTCTGTATTAAAGGATGTGGAATGGGCGGAGAAATCCCTCTCCGACCTTGGATTCCGTGACTTCCGCGTCCGCGTGTACCCGGATCCTGCTGCCGGTGATACAAAACCCGACGCGCCGTGGTGTGCGAAGCTCCAGCTCACCGAGGACATGATCCCGAAGCTTATGGAGCAGCGGAAGGAGATCTGCGCGCTCTTAAAGCAGAGATTTACGGATGTGACACTGGATCTTGTGGCGAGAACACCGTCGATGTAGGGAACGTCTCCCACATCTGTACATCAGATCTAATGCTCTGTATACGCAGATCAGCTAAAGTCTATAAAACAAGGAACGAGTATAACCGGCTTAACTTCACCGGTCATACTCGCTCTTAAAATATTTTTCACCCCGGAAACTTCCGGGCCTTTTTGTATACAGGATTCCTCTCTATGTCACCTCATTCAGCCACGCCACAGCGGCTTTGATCCCGTCCTCGCTGAACTCAAATTCCTGATACGTCTTTTTTTCATCTTCCGTCACAGAAAAAATAAACGGCCCCGGCCAGGTGACCGCCTGAATCTTATCCGGCTCACCTTCCTCTCCGCTGATCTTCCGGATCATGAAATTCGTTCCCTTTTCACTTCCGGTAAATACTGTTTTCTTTAAATATGGAATGGAGATCATTCCTGTCAGATCGATCATAACAACCTCTTTTCTTCTTTTCCGTTGCAAATTGCTAAAGTGTTCGCTATACTTACACCATAAACCACCTGTACAGGAATCATTATACACCATTCCTGTCCACGAAACATCAGGAGTATCTCATGTTAGCTGTATTTTTATCTCCGATCTACCTGTTATTTCAGGCATACATTCTTTTATGGCTCTACGCTTGGGCGGATTCCTGCTCCCCGGCGCTTCATTCACTGTTTTTCAGGATCCCTGTCACAGTCCTCTATCTGTTTTTTGCCGTCAGCCCGCTGACCGGATTTCTGATCACAAAAGAACCACTTCACCATTTTCTCCGGGTGATCAGCAACTACTGGCTCGGCACTCTGGAATATATCCTGCTTTTTATCATCACCTTCGACGTGATCCGCCGTGTCACCGGCCATTCCTTCTTTATGAAATACCGGTATCCGGCCATGCTGCATACCATGCCGAAAAATCTCGTGATTTTTGGCGGCTTTGCCATTGGCCTGATCCTTATGGTCAGCATTTACGGTGTCCTGCATGCAAGACGGGTCTATGTGCGGCAGGATCCGGTCGTCATTGAAAAGAGTTCCTCTCTTCCGGGACTTAAGATCGCCCTGATCGCGGATCTTCACCTTGGATACAACTCCACGAAGTCCCATGTAAGAAAGATCGTAGACACCATTAACTCCCAAAATGTCGATCTCGTCTGCATTGCCGGAGATCTCTTCGACAATGATTACGATGCGATCAAAGACCCGGATAAGGTGGCTGACATTCTATCCGATATCAAGAGCCGGTACGGCACATACGCCTGCTGGGGCAACCATGACGTAAGCGAGAAGATCCTCGCCGGATTCACATTTCCACAGAAGGAAACGATCGTCCGGGACGGGCGGTTTACGGAATTTCTGCACCACGCCGGTATCACGATGCTGGAGGACGAGACCGTCTGCATCGATAATGCCTTCTATCTTGTCGGCCGCCGGGATAAGGATATGGCAAAAAAAGAACAGCTCCCGCGGAAAACCTTTGCTGAGATCACCGAACCACTCGATCCCTCACTTCCCATCATCGTCATGGATCACCAGCCGGGAGAATTGTCAGAAGCCTCCGACGCCGGTGTCGATCTGGACCTCTCTGGCCACACCCATGACGGTCAGATGTTTCCGGCAAACCTTGTGGTCCATTTTCTCTGGGAAAACGCCTGCGGAGTCCTGAAAAAGGGGGCTATGACGTCTATTGTCACCTCCGGTGCCGGTGTCTGGGGACCGGCGATGCGGGTCGGGACTAACAATGAAGTCGTGATCGCAAATGTGTCGTTTGATCCAGCCACAGACCAATAAGCTGTTATTCCGATAAGTTGTTCCCATAAATAGTATAAACGAAAAAACGGAGGTCTTATATGAAAGAATTTGTCAAGTCCATCACAAGCCCTTATGAAAAAGAGCTGATCGAAACACGCCGTTACCTGCACCGACACCCGGAGCTCTCCTTTCAGGAGACAGACACTGCCGCTTACATCCGCAGCACCCTGAATGCCCTGGGCATCCCGCTGATGGAAGGGATCTCCGGAACCAGCACGGTCGCTGTCATAAAAGGCAAAAAAACCGGTCCATGCATCGCGTTCCGCGCGGACATCGACGCGCTCCCGGTGGAGGAAGAAAATGATCTCCCGTTTAAGTCCGAGGTTCCCGGCGTTATGCATGCCTGTGGACACGATATCCATACCGCAGTCCTTTTAACCTTCGCAAAGGTCCTCACAGCCCATCCGGAGCTTGTCCGTGGAACTGTGAAGCTGATCTTTCAGGCAGCCGAGGAAAAGCTCCCGGGAGGCGCTAAGGCGCTCTGCGAGGAAGGTGCCATGAAGGATGTCGATCTCATCTATGGTTTCCACTGTGCTTCCGCGTTTCCGCTCGGCACCATCGCCGTGACTCCCCGGGCGTATTCCGCAGCGATCGGTATTTATGAAGTGAAGATCCATGGAAAGGGCGGTCATGGCGGTTATCCGCAGAATGCCCTGAACCCGGTCCCCGTGGCCTGCATGGTCGGATCTGCTTTAAACCAGATCCTGGCTGAGAAAAAGAATCCGCTGGAAGGCGGTGTTCTTACGGTTTCCTATATAAATGGCGGCCAGTATCCGAATATCATCACGGATACCGTGACTCTCGGCGGCAATGTCCGCACTTTAAACAATGACCTGATCGACAAAGTCTTTGACTCCATCCACTCCATCAGCAGGGGGATCTGCGCCGGATTCGGCCTCACCTGCGATGTGACCACGACTCTGGGCTATCCGGCAGCCATCAACGTGCCGGAGGAGATCGAAACGGTCCGCAGTGTCACAAGAGACCTCGGATATACCGTCTACGAGCGCCCGGATGCCCTTGGCGGTGAGGATTTTGCCTACTATCTTCTTGAGAAGCCGGGTGCCTACTTTCAGATCGGAATGGCTGATCCCGAACGCCCGATTACCTCTTCCCCGCACCATAACTGCCATTTCCAATTAGATGAGCGCGGAATTTCAGAGGCGCTTGAGATGGAGCTTGGGCTGTACCTGCGCGTGACAGGACAGATGTAACCGTATAGAAAAAGCGGCTGTCATATCGGCAAAGCTTTGCCGGGCAGCCGCTCTTTTTCACTCTTTTTTACAAATCCTTCGCTCCAACAAGTCCGTAGGCCGACTCCGCGCTCCTCACAGCCCTCAGGATCGCCTCCGCCATAACCTGGGCACCGAGGGTTCCGACCATATCCTGATCTGCCTTCACATCGCCCACAGACAGCGCGTAGATGCTGTCTCCGTCGGAAGAGGTATGAACAGGACGGATCGCCCGCGCATAGCCGTCGTGGGCCATCCCGGCGATCTTGCAGAGGCTGCTCTTCGGGAATGCTGCGTTCGTGATCACCGCACCGATGGTCGTATTCTCTGTCGCGCCGGTGAACTTGTTCTTGACCACTTCATAGCTCTTATAAACGGCTTCTTCTGTGTCCGCAAATGTCTTCCTGTCCGCATTTAAAAGACCGGCGACCTTCTTTCCGTCCTTCCAGTCATAGATATCGCCTCTCGCATTCACCGCGACGATTGCGCCGACCTTCAGATCCCCAATCTGCACCGCATAGCTTCCGATTCCGCCCTTCATGCAGAGAGACTTGTCCCCCAGCTTTCCGACGGACGCACCTGTTCCAGCGCCGAAGTTTCCATCCTGATAATTATTCTTCTCCGCGCCCTCACACGCCGCGTATCCCATGGCCTTATCCGGTCTCGTCTTAAAATCCCCGACCATCAGGTCAAACAGGCAGGACTCGCATACAAGCGGCACCTTCGTGATTCCCACATCAAAGCCGATCCCGCGCTCTTCCAGGTACTCCATAACGCCGCCTGCCGCGTCCAGACCGAACGCGCTGCCGCCGCTGAGTAAAACTGCCTGGATCACGTCAGCTGCCGCCATAGGCTTTAAAAGCTCCGATTCCCTGGATGCCGGACCGCCCCCGCGGACATCCAGCCCAGCTGCCGCGCCCCGCTCGCAGATAATAACCGTACACCCGGTCCCCGCTTCTTTATTCTCCGCGCTGCCGATCCTGATGTTTTCGATCTCTGTGATTTTGATTTCTTTCATCCTTTTAATCTCCCTTTAATTACCTGTGATTCCGAAACAGGATCCCCTAAATGAGGATCCTGTTGGTAAAATTTTCATACACTTCTCCTATTTATATAGTATATCACATTTTTAAATTAAATTAAAATCATAAAATCGGGAATATATAACGGGTAACAAGTATTTGAACGAATGATATGATTATTGAATGATTCGATATCAGTGTAACAAAAAACACCGTCCCGGCGGCTTATCATCCGCTAAAACAGTGCTTTTTTCGTGCACCTTCAGGGATTCGAACCCTGGACAAATAGATTAAGAGTCTACTGCTCTACCAGCTGAGCTAAAGGTGCTTGGTTTGTTGTTTTTCTTTGTTTTGTTTGCCTCATCCGTGGCACGTTTTGTATTATAGGATAAACCAAGAAAAAAGTCAACACCTTTTTTGAAATTTTTTTAATTTTTTTGTTTTTCAAAAAACAGGTACAAATAAAACGATTAAAAAAGCCAGCAAACATGCGGGTTTGCCGGCTTCTCCATTATATTTCCTACAACATCTCTTTGATCGCATTTTCCAGAACTTCTTTATCCTGAAGTCCAACGCTCTTGGAAAAAACTTCTCCGTTCTTAAAAAGGATGATCGTCGGGATAGACATAACTCCGTAGCGGGCAGCAATATCACTGTTCTCGTCTACATCGAGTTTGCCGATCTTTACTTTTCCGTCGTACTCCTCAGCGAGCTCTTCGATCACCGGAGCCATCATACGGCACGGGCCGCACCATGTCGCAAAGAAATCCACAACTACCGGGATATCGGATCCCAGAACATCAACATCAAAATTTGCGCTTGTAAATACTGCTTCCATGTTATTTTCTCCTTTTTTATTTTTTCTTTTTGCCGCAGACCACAGCGTTCGCCTCGTCAAAACACTTCTTGACCCGGATAATCTTCCGGTTCAGTTCTGTCTTGTCGCAGGTTGTCTGCGCGAGCCACCGCTTCAGACATGTCCACATACTCATCCGTCACACAGCCTTTTTGCCATTTCTCATTTAATATATGCAGACATTCCCGGCTTATTCAGCCTGTTTTGCGGTAACCTTCTTGTCGCGACAGGCCGTCAGCTTACAGATCGGCTTGCCCTCCGCGGAGAACTTCGTCTCGTACTCTGTCATAACATTTCCCTCGGCCATATCACTGTGGTGAAGATCAAATGTATGGGATGTCACCTGCCAGCCTGCCTCCGGAATGGATTCTAACGAATAGCGGAACAGGTCCTGATTATCAGTCTTAAACTCGATGATTCCGTCCGGCTGTAAAATCTTATCATACACGGCAAGGAAACGGTCCGATGTCAGACGGCGCTTCGCGTGGCGGTCCTTCGGCCACGGATCCGAGAAGTTTAAGTAGATCCGCTCCACCTCATTCTCCGCGAACACCTCCGTAAGCTCTAAGGCATCGATCCTCATAAAATAAATATTAGAAAGCTCCAGCTCCGCGCGCTTCTGAAGTCCGCGAAGCAGAACGCTGGAGTAACGCTCGATTCCCACGTAATTGATATCCGGATTCATCTGGGCAAGCTCCATGATGAATTTTCCTTTTCCCATTCCGACCTCAATGCGGATCGGATTATCGTTTCCAAAAAATTCATGCCACCTTCCTTTCAGTGACTGCGGATCCTGGACCACATATGGGCTCTCAGCAATCTCTTCTTCAGCGCCTTTGATATGGCGTAATCTCATAATGTATTTCCTCCTGATATTGCTTGTGTATCATTTTATCATTGAAAGCCTTATTTTGCAAGGTAACAGTGACGCGCAGAATTTTTCTTTCAATATATCTTTTGGAAACAGAGAATTCTTAAATTGTTCAAAAATTTTTCGTGCAATTTTCCTACTGTTCCAGTATAATAAAGATAATGGCTGACAAAATCGCTCTTTTCGTGTCTGCGATCGTTTCATCAGGCGCACAGCATTACATAGAAGAAAACGGCATCTGTGAGTATCCGGCACCTTCACCGGCACCGGATTTTCACCTTCACGCGCCGTTAAAATACATAAAACGGAGGGATTTATATGGCAAGAAACGACATTCCTAACGGATGGGATAAGATCCGTCAGAATGTTCAGGAGACCGAGCGTCTCATAGGACAGAAAAAATACAACCAGTCCATGATCAAGGCAAAACAGACCGTAGAATACATGGTTAAGCTCCAATGTGAACAGGCGGGGATCATGGAAGGCTCCATGGACTCTATGATCCGCGAGCTCTACAACAACGGCTGGATCTCAAAGTCCACCGCCGAGCACTACTTACAGATCTACGACATCGGCACAAAAGCCGCCAAAAACGGCGATAACGGTGCCTACAATGCAAACCAGGCCTACCACGTGCTGTCCCAGGAGATCTACTCCTTTGCAGACAACGGAAAAGCGGCTCGCGGCAGACGCCCGTCCGGGACCCGTTCCCAGCAGTCAAGACGAGCTTCCGGTTTCGGGCGCTCCGGAAGTGGCATCCAGCCCACAGACCTCTTAAAGTTTGTCGTCCCGATCGTCCTCGTGATCATCCTGATCGTCCTGAGCCGTGTCCTCACGCCGAAGAAACCGGCTACAGAGGAGACCTCCGCACCAGTGATCACAACGGAAGCAGCAGAGACCACAGTCTCGGAGACCGAACCGGAGAGCACAACTTCCGGCTCCTCCTACAAGACAACAACGACCTTAAACGTCCGCAAAGAACCGTCCACCGACGCGGACCGCATCGGAAAACTGGACCCGGGCGCATCCGTTGAATATCTCCGCGACCACGACGATACCTGGGCCGTCATCAAGTACAACGGACAGGAAGCCTATGTCGCGAAGGAATTTCTAACAGCGGAGTAATAACTTATTGGAATATAAAATTCAAAAAAAGCTCTAAAGCCAATATTTAGGGCGGGATTCCGATGGATCCCGCCCTATTGCTGACTTCAGAGTTCTTTTTTCATTTATACTACATTCTTACACCGTCACATCTCCCATCCCCGACGGGTCTTTCTCAAAATACTTACAGAAATAATTCACAAACTCATCCACCACCGGCTTATTTCCTGCCTGCTCAAACACTGTGACCACAAGATCACGCCTGCAATTCGGGTAGCGGATCGGAATCAGGACAACACCGTGCCCCGGCTTTCCGCCCCAGGCCTTCTCCGGCCAGAAGCCGATTCCAAGCCCTGCCGCGATCAGGTTTCGCACCGACTCGGGACTATTGCTCTCGAACACCGCCTGAGGACGGATCCCGGCTCTCCTGCAGAAATCATCGCAGATCCCGCGGAGCTGCCAGCCGTTTCCGAGACGGATGAAATTTTCTTCCTTCACTTCCCGCAGATCGACGGTCTTATGCTTCGCAAACTTTGAATCCGGCGGCACTGCCAGAAAAATCTCCTCCCGCAGATATTCCCGTCTTACCACACCATCCGGAAGTTCCTGCGGATGCGGAGGCGTCACAGATATAGCGATCCTTGATTCGATATGGATATCACAGTTCTCCGTCATCTCAAGCTGGGATACCTGAAACTGGACATCCGGTTTCAGGGCCCGATAGGAAATAATACTGTTCGTAATGAGGTTCGACGCGGACAGGAAATTTAAATAGATCGTGCGCTCTGATGAATAAACCGACTCCCAGAGCTCATCCTTTAGATTATCGATGGATTCCAGAAGCGGGACCAGGCGTTTTTTCAGGAGTTTCCCCTGTTCGTTGAGCTCGATCCGGTGATTTTTCCGGTCAAAAAGGCTTACGCCGAGCTCCGTCTCCAGACGCTTGATGGACTGGGACAATGCCGGCTGGGCAATATGCAGATCTTCTGCCGCTTTTGTCAGATTTTCATACCGCGCTGCCGCCAAAAAATACCGAAACTGCTGGATTTCCATATCATTCCCCCTTTTTCTTTCGCGCCTTAACGATCTTGTTAATTTTGTGCTAATTTTTTGTTCATTTATAGCATTTTTCGATTATTATAACATTCATGTTATAACAGCATAATTATTATATATTTGAAATTCCTGATTTTCAAGTTATATTATGATGTTACCGGGGTCAGACACCCAGGAAAACCTGACTTGAATTTTACCGCATAAAATTCCCGGGTATCTGGCCCCATCCCCCTGGATGAGGGAAAATCCTTCTCAGAAAGGAGACAAATCAATGAACAATATCATCAATCAGCTCTCCCAGATTGAAGAAAAG
Organism: Pilosibacter rotomagensis; assembly: GCF_045062245.2. Taxonomy (NCBI): domain Bacteria; kingdom Bacillati; phylum Bacillota; class Clostridia; order Eubacteriales; family Clostridiaceae; genus Pilosibacter; species Pilosibacter rotomagensis. The sequence goes on from NZ_CM170323.1 coordinate 3,592,813, forward strand.
ACTGTCGCGATCTTAGACGGCGCTGCTGACAAGAAAAAAACTCTTGCAGCAGAATATGAGGCAAAGACGAAACAGTTTGACGAGGAGCTGAATCATGAAACCGAACTGGAGATCCAGTCCATGCGCCAGAAAATGGAGGCAGAAGCCGCCGCGGAGCTTGACAGGCAGAAAACCGCCGCCGGTGACCAGATCGCCCGCCTGGAACAGCATTACGAAGAAAAGCATTCCTGGTATGTGGACTCCCTCTTCCGTTCTATGACCGAGGTGTGATCTATGGGAAGTCTCATCACTTACAGTGCGATCGCTGCCAAGCTTGCCGCGATGCGCGGGCATTTCCTCACGGATGATGAGTTCTCGGTCCTCGCGGGAATGGAGAATGTACCGGCTGCCGTCGAATACCTGAAAAGTTCTCCCGCCTATAGGGATGTTTTTTCCGGTGTCGAAAATGAGGAACTCCACAGAAGTAAGATCGAAGAGCTTTTGTGGCACTCCCTCTACGGTGATTTCTCAAGGCTGTTCCGATTCGCAAACGGAACCCAGAGAAAATTTCTGGATCTCTACTTTCTCCATTTCGAGATCGATGTCATGAAACGGTGTCTGAGGGACGCGGTTTCCGGAAAACGCTCAGATTTGAACTTTAAGAGCTTTGAGCCCTTCTTCCGAAAGCACTCCCACCTGGATTTCACCGCTCTGACTGATTCAAAAGATCTGGACGAATATCTGGACAGCATTCAGAACACCCCTTATTATGGTCCGTTAAAGGACTTAAAGGATCAGGGCATCACTTCCCTGTCTGAGTTCGAATCTGCTCTGGACATCCTGTACTTCATCCGTTTCTGGAAAAGTTTAAAAGACCAGCTTTCAAAAGACGACCGGGAGGCCATCGCCGACTGTGCCGGTGAAAAGATCGATCTTTTAAATATTGAATGGCTCGCAAGAGCGAAACGCCACTACAAATTATCTGCCGATGCCATTATGGAGCTTCTGATCCCCGTATGGCACCGTTTAAAAAAGTCTCAGGCAAGGGAGCTTGCCGAAGCGCCGTCTATAGAGGAATTTGACCGGATCCTAAAGGGGACCCGCTACGGAAACCGGATCTTTCTGGCATCCGTCGAACAGCAGGAGAATCCGGAACTGCATTCCCTGTTCCGGGCGCTTCTGGATGCTGTGTACAGCAAATCCGGACGGAATGATCCATATTCCGCGGCTGCGTTAAACAGCTACTTCTATTTTAAGGAAGAAGAGATCAGAAAAATCATCACCACCGTTGAGGGGATCCGTTACAGCCTTGGCAGTTCAGAAATTCTCACCTGCCTGGCAGAAAGTTAGAAAAGGGGGTATGCTCTGTGATCGAAAAAATGAAATTCGTCAGCATCTCCGGGCCAAAGAACGATCTGGACCGAATGGTCAACCAGTATCTCTCCCACTATGAGATCCAGCTGGAAAACGCGCTGACCGAATTAAGATCCGCATCAAAATTAGAACCATATCCCGGAACCAATCCATACCGGGAACCGCTTCAGAAAGCGCAGAAACTTCTCGCTTCCTGTCCCGGCGCAAAACAGCAGGAGATTTCCACCGGAACAATGCCCGTGGAGAACGCCATCACACTTGTAAATGACATGGATACGGAGCTCGCCGCCTCCGATGGGGAGCGGGAGTCCTTAAAGGCAAAAGAAAAAGAAGTCTCTTCCCTGTTGGAGCAGGTACGCCTGTATGTGGAACTGGACTTCGATATTCCGGCAATTCTGAAGCTGAAGCACATCAAATACCGGTTCGGACGCATCAGAAAGGAAAGCTTCCCGCAGCTTCAGGCATTCGCCGACCGCTCGGATGAGACGATCCTGTTCAAATGCCACGAATCAGACCACTATATTTCTTTGCTCTACTTCACACCGGATATCACCTCCGACCGGATCGACACCGTCTTCTCGTCCCTGCAGTTCGAGAGGATCTATCTCCCGGATGAGTACGCCGGAACCCCGAAGACCGAGGTCGAACGTCTGGAAAACGAGCTTGCAAATCTGAAAGCAAAGGAACAGGCTCTGGACGCAAAGGATTCCGGGTACCTGCTGACGAGACAGACCAGTCTCCGGGATGCCAGCCAGGTGCTGAAATCCTATGAAGCAAACTTCAATGTGAGAAAGTATGCGGCATGCACCCATGATAAGGATCATCCGTTCTACATTATCTGCGGCTGGATGACAAAAGAGGACGCGGAAGCTCTCCACAGGGACCTCGCAAAGGACGCGGACACATTCTTCGTCTTAGAAGACAGCAAAGAGCACGTGACCAGCATTCCGCCCACCAAGTTAAAAAACATTCCGCTGCTGCGGCCGTTTGAGATGTTCGTAAAGATGTACGGACTTCCGTCCTACGACGAGTTTGATCCGACGCTTCTGATCGCCATCACCTACTCCATCTTCTTCGGCTTCATGTTCGGAGATGCGGGACAGGGACTTGTCCTTCTGATCGGAGGTTTCCTGCTCTATAAGTTCAAAAAAATCGATCTGGCAGCCATCATCTCCTGCTGCGGATTCTTCTCAACGATCTTCGGATGCCTCTTCGGAAGCGTCTTCGGATTTGAAGATGTGATCCCGGCGCTGTGGTTAAAGCCTACCGAAGCCATGACGGATCTTCCGTTTGTGGGTCGTCTGAACACCGTGTTCGTCGTTGCCATTGCTCTCGGCATGGGAGTCATCCTCTTTACGATGATCTTAAACATGACTACGAGCTTTAAGAACCATGACACCGAAAAGACCTGGTTCGATACAAACGGTCTCGCAGGCTTTGTCTTTTATTTCAGTCTTGCAGCCACCATCGTGATGTTCATGAGCGGACATACACTTCCGGCGGCAGCGATCCTGATCATCATGTTCGTCCTGCCGCTTCTCGTGATGTTCTTTAAGGAACCGCTCACAGCAGTTCTGGAAAAGAAATCTGAGAAGATCTCCGGTGGCGTGGGAATGTTCATCACACAGGGATTTTTCGAGCTGTTTGAGGTACTCTTAAGCTACTTCTCCAACACGCTTTCCTTCGTCCGTGTGGGTGCATTCGCCGTCAGCCATGCAGCCATGATGCAGGTTGTTTTAATGCTCGCAGGCGCAGAAACCGGAGCACCGTCCATACCGGTCATTGTTCTCGGAAACCTGTTCGTGTGCGGCATGGAGGGCCTGATCGTCGGGATCCAGGTACTCCGTCTCGAGTACTACGAGCTGTTCAGCCGGTTCTATAAGGGAAGCGGCCGGGAATTTAAACCGTTCTACGAGAAATAAAAATAAATGGTAAAATACAGATTTTAGGAGGTCATCGTCATGACAATCGCAGTAAAACTTCTTTTAACCGTTGCACTTATCTTCAGCATTGCTGTCCCCTTCGGAGCTTTCGCCGCAGGTGAAAAGACAAAAGGACGCTATAAAACAGCCCTCGCAGCCAACACCGTAATGTTCTTCGGAACCATGCTCTTCGCCGTTTGTGTACTCTTTGGCGGTACCGCATTCGCAGCCGAGTCCACAGCTGCAGCCGGCGGCATCTCCACCGGTATGGGCTACATCGCAGCTGCTCTTTCCACCGGACTTTCCTGTATCGGCGGCGGCGTTGCCGTTTCCGCGGCAGCATCCGCAGCACTTGGCGCTATCAGTGAGGATTCCTCCATTCTTGGTAAATCTCTTATCTTCGTAGGTCTTGCCGAAGGTGTCTGCCTGTACGGACTTATCATTTCCTTCATGATCATCGGTAAACTTTAATGCCTGACAACATGGCTGAACTATTACCAGGAATGGAGACCGGCTATGAGAATGTATTTGATCAGCGATAACACTGACACGCTGACCGGCATGCGGCTGGCGGGCGTGGACGGTGTGATCGCAAACGAAAAAGGAACGCTGGAAAAGGCGTTGAACGAAGTGTTAAAAGACAAAAATATCGGGATCATCCTGCTCACCGAAACGCTCGGAAAGAAGTATCCTGAGCTGGTTAAGACGGTACGCACAGAACATAAAAAGCCGCTTCTCATCGAAATCCCGGACCGCCACGGAACAGGACGGCGGCCCGATTTCATCACGGCATATGTAAATGACGCGATCGGACTAAAGTTATAGTATGCACACAGCGGTTCCGTCCGCAGGCGACAGCGATCCGGAACCGCTGCAGATCGATATTGGAATCAAGGAGGTGGCTGCTTTGACAACCGAAGAAAAATTACAGCATTTTGAAGACATCTGCACAGGCGACGCATTAAAGAAATACGAGCAGGCAGTCTCTGATTATACTGCTTATGAGGAAAAGATCCTGAATGAGCATAAAGAAAACGCCAGAAAGCAGGCAGCATTGCAGATCGCTGCCGAAAAAGAGCGGATCGCACGGGAGACCAACAAGAACCTGTCCTTAGGCCAGATCGAGATCCGCCGTTCCTACAGCAGAAAAGATGAGGAACTCCGCGGAAAAGTCTTCTCTGAGCTTCGCGACAAACTGGCGCGGTTCATGGAGACCCCGAAATATGACGCACTCTTAGAGGCGCAGATCAAAAAAGAAAAAGCATTTGCAGGATCCAGTGAGATCCACATCTATATCGACCCGTCCGACAAGGAAAAGCAGAATCTTTTATCCTTAAGGACCGACTGCGACATCCGCGTCAGCCAGTACCCGTTTCTCGGCGGCACGCGGGCCGTCATCGCCTCGAAAAATATCCTGATCGATAACTCCTTTGAGACGAAGATCAAAGAAGCTGAACAGGACTTCCAGTTCTCACTGTAACTGTGCGATACGTTTCCGCGGGCAACGCGGTACACGCGCAGACCTGCCGGACAGTTACTTTTTATAACATTTTTGGAGGAAATCAACATGGCTGCAAAAGGCACAATTTACGGAATCAACGGCCCGATCGTCTATATTGCCGGTGATTCCGGTTTTCAGATGAATGAGATGGTCTACGTCGGAGAGGCAAACCTCGTCGGCGAGGTCATCGGACTGACCTCCGAACGCACAACGATCGAGGTCTATGAGGAGACCACAGGTCTGAAGCCCGGAGAGCCGGTCACAGGAACAGGAGCTCCTGTCTCCGTCACACTTGCCCCCGGCATTATCACAAATATTTTTGATGGAATCGAACGTCCGTTAGCCGCTATCAAAAAATCAAGCGGCTATTATATTGACCGCGGTGTTCATGTAACATCCCTTGATACAGAAAAGAAATGGCAGACCCACATGACCGTAAAGCGCGGTGATCATGTCTACGGCGGCACCATCATCGCGGAGGTCCCGGAGACGAGAGCCATTACCCATAAAGTCATGATCCCGCCGGATCTGGAGGGCGATGTTCTCTCCGTTGTCTCCGACGGTGAATATACGATCAATGATACACTGCTCACGATCATGACAAAGGACGGAACGGAAAAAGCGATCACTATGACACAGAAATGGCCGATCCGCATCCCGCGTCCGACCGTAAAGCGCTATCCGGCATCCAAACCGCTGATCACAGGACAGCGTATCCTTGACACCCTGTTCCCACTCGCAAAGGGCGGCACGGCGGCGATCCCGGGCGGATTCGGTACCGGAAAGACCATGACCCAGCACCAGATCGCCAAGTGGTCCGATGCCGATATCATCATCTACATCGGCTGCGGCGAGCGTGGAAATGAAATGACACAGGTTCTGGAGGAATTCAGCGAGCTGATCGACCCGAAGAGTGGAAACCCACTGATGGAGCGGACTACGTTGATCGCCAATACCTCCAACATGCCGGTTGCCGCCCGTGAGGCGAGTCTTTACTCCGGCCTGACACTTGCAGAATACTACCGCGACATGGGATACAACGTAGCGATCATGGCAGACTCCACCTCCCGTTGGGCAGAGGCTCTCCGTGAGCTCTCCGGCCGTCTGGAGGAAATGCCGGCCGAGGAAGGTTTCCCGGCTTATCTGGCATCCCGGCTGTCCCAGTTCTATGAGCGTGCCGGAATGGTCCAGAACTTAAACGGAACGGAAGGTTCCGTATCCATCATCGGAGCCGTATCCCCGCAGGGCGGCGATTTCTCCGAGCCGGTCACACAGAACACCAAGCGTTTCGTCCGCTGCTTCTGGGGACTTGATAAGAACCTCGCCTACGCGAGACACTTCCCGGCGATCCAATGGCTGACCAGCTACTCGGAATACCTCACGGATCTTTCTTCCTGGTACTCTGAGCATGTGGATAAAAACTTTGTCAATTACCGTAACCAGCTCGTCACGATCCTGAATCAGGAAAGCAGCCTGATGGAGATCGTAAAACTGATCGGATCCGATGTTCTCCCTGATGACCAGAAGCTCGTTCTCGAGATCGCCAAGGTTATCCGTCTCGGTTTCCTTCAGCAGAACGCTTTCCATAAGGAAGATACCTGCGTTCCGCTGAAAAAGCAGTTTAAGATGATGGAGATCATCCTTTATCTCTATAAAAAATCCCGTGCCCTCGTTGCCATGGGCATGCCGGTATCCGTCCTCAAAGAAGAAAAGATCTTTGAGAAGATCATTGCCATCAAATATGACGTCCCGAATGACCGTCTCGACATGTTTGACGACTATAAGAAGCAGATCGATGACTTCTACAATTCCGTCATCGAGCGCAACGCATAAGGAGGCAGATCACAATGGCAGTCGAATATCTTGGCCTTAGTTCCTTAAACGGCCCTCTTGCCGTCCTCGAAGGCGTTTCCGGAGCATCTTATGATGAAATCGTGGAAATGACCGTCGACGGAAAAGAAAAGAAGCTCGGACGCATTATCGAGGCGTACGAGGATAAAGCCGTAATCCAGGTGTTTGAGAGCACCGGAAATATGGCATTGAAAAACACTCATACCCGTCTCACCGGACATCCGATGGAGATCGGCGTCTCCGCCGATATGTTAGGCCGTACCTTTGACGGTCTTGGAAATCCCATCGACGGTCTGGGACCGATCTTAGCTGATAAAAAACTGGATGTAAACGGAAAGCCGTTAAACCCGGTGGCCCGTGAATATCCGCGTAACTACATCCGTACCGGTATCTCCGCCATTGACGGTTTGATGACCCTGATCCGCGGACAGAAGCTCCCGATCTTCTCCGGAAACGGACTTCCCCACGACCAGCTGGCAGCGCAGATCGTCATGCAGTCCTCTCTGGGAGACAATTCCGATGAAAAATTCGCCGTCGTATTCGCAGCTATGGGCGTCAAGTACGATGTTGCCGAATATTTTGAACGTACCTTCCGCGAGAGCGGCGTCCTGGACCATGTTGCCATGTTTATCAATCTTGCAAATGACCCGGTCGTCGAGCGTCTGATCACACCGAAGGTTGCCCTCACAGTTGCCGAATACCTCGCATTTGAAAAGGGCATGCATATCCTGGTCATCCTGACGGATATGACCTCCTACGCTGAGGCGCTGCGTGAGGTCTCCTCCTCAAAGGGCGAGATCCCGTCCCGTAAGGGATATCCGGGATACTTATACAGTGATCTGGCATCTCTCTATGAGCGCGCCGGAATCGTCGCCGGAGTCAACGGATCTGTCACACAGATCCCGATCCTTACCATGCCGAACGATGATATCACCCACCCGATCCCGGACCTTACCGGTTACATCACAGAAGGTCAGATCGTTCTGGACCGCAACTTAAACGGTCAGTCCATCTACCCGCCGATCAGCGTGCTTCCGTCCCTGTCCCGTCTTATGAAGGACGGCATCGGTGAGGGATTTACCCGTGAAGATCATCAGGATGTGGCAAACCAGCTGTTTTCCTGCTACGCAAAGGTGGGCGACGCGAGAGCCCTCGCATCTGTTATCGGTGAAGATGAGCTCTCCCCGATCGATAAAAAATATCTGGAATTCGGCCGGGAATTTGAAAAACGGTTCATCGGACAGGATATCCATGACAATCGTACCATCATCGACACCTTAAACATCGGCTGGGAGCTTTTAGGACTTCTTCCGCGAGAAGAGCTCGACCGTATTGACACAAAGATCTTAGACAAGTATTATAAACCTGCAGACGCCGCTTCAGACGCTTCATAAGGAGGGGATCTCATGAATCCGAACACATTCCCCACCAAGGGAAATCTGATCCTTGCGAAAAACTCCCTCGCCCTTGCGACTCAGGGGTACGGACTGATGGATAAAAAGAGGAACATCTTGCTGCGGGAGCTTATGGGCCTGATCGATCAGGCAAAAGTGATCCAGTCCGAGATCGATTCCACGTTTACCGCCGCCTACAAGGCACTCCAGAAGGCCAATATCGAGATGGGAATCCACTATGTGGAGGAGATCGCAGGTTCACTTCCCGTCACGGATGATATCCGGATCAAGGCACGCAGCATCATGGGAACGGAGATCCCGCTTGTCGAGTATACACCGTCAAAAGATGAAAAACCGCCTTATTCGTTTTACAGCACCAGCGATTCGCTGGACGAGGCACGGATCGCCTTCGAGCGCGTGAAGGAACTGACCGCAGACCTCGCAACCGTGGAGACATCCGCCTACCGTCTTGCCGAGAGCATTAAGAAGACCCAGAAGCGGGCTAATGCACTAAAGAACATCACGATCCCGTCATACCAGGCACTTGTGAAGGACATCACCAACGCCCTGGAGGAAAAGGACCGCGAGGAGTTCACAAGACTAAAAGTAATCAAACGGAGTACCACGAAATGACAAAAACAGCAAAGACCATTACCTACGCCGCCGGGATCTTCACCGCGTTCTGGCTGATCATCGCGTTCCTTATCACGTCCGTGGAGGCGATCGCCTACTGGACGCCGGGATATTATGAGAAGGAATACACGAAATATCAGGTTCTAAATGATCTTCCTGAGATGACCATGGATGATCTTTTAGACGTTACCGATGAAATGATGGCATTTCTTCGCGGAAAGCGTGAAAACCTTCACGTATACACCACCATGGGCGGGGAATACCGGGAATTTTTTAATGACCGGGAGATTGCCCACATGGAGGACGTGCGGGGACTCTTCATCGGCGGCCTGTGGCTCCGCCGGATCGGGATCCTGATCACCCTATGCTTCGCGGCCCTGGCTTATTTCTGGGGGCATAAGAGCTCAGAGCGGACTGCGGCGTTAAAACGCCTGATCCCGAAATCCCTCTGTATCGGCACCGGCGCGGTCTTTGCCGTAGCACTGGCCCTGATCGGCATTATATCCACAGACTTTTCAAAATATTTCATTGTTTTCCACAAAATCTTTTTCAACAATGATCTGTGGGTCCTCGATCCACGCACAGACATGCTCATCAACATCGTTCCGGAAGGTTTCTTTTTCGATACCGCCGCCCGGATCGCGATGGTGTTTGCAGGGATCGTTATGGTATTTTTTGTTGGAAATCTGGTATTATATAAAAGAGCCGGCAGATAGATCTGTCGGCTCTTTTTATATCATTTATCGGTTGCAGCCCTGTCTTCAAACTGCTATAATCCATAGTACGAGTACTGTGATCGTTCAATCCTTCACAATTACAGGCAAAATCCATTCCTGATCGGCTGTGCCGATGGGATTTAAGACATCAAAACAGCCGCCACGTCGGGTAAACATGGCGGCAATTTTTTCAAGGAGTTCCATGAAACGAATTTTAAGTATTTTTCTCTGTCTGACGCTGATCCTCGGTTTTTGTCCGGGACAGACGGCATATGCGGCGGCTGAGTGGCCGTCGGAGATCTCGATCTCGGCGGACGGCGGGATCCTAATGGACATCAATTCGGGAGCGGTTTTATTCGAGAAGAACAGCCATGAACCGTATTATCCGGCAAGTATCACAAAGATCCTGACGGCACTGATCGTGATTGAAAACTGTGGACTTGATGAGACCGTGACGTTCTCCAACACAGCGGTGAACTCTCTTGAGCCGAACTCCTCCATTCTAGGGGCCCGCGCCGGAGATACGTTAAGTGTCCGGGACTGTCTTTATGCCCTGCTTTTACAGTCCGCGAATGAGGTTGCAAACGCTCTGGCCGAACACTGCGCAGGCAGTATTGATGCTTTTGCGGAGAAGATGAATGAGAAGGCGGAGGAGCTTGGATGTACGGACTCCCATTTCGCAAACCCGAGCGGTCTGAATGATCCGAATCACTATGTGTCCGCTTATGACATGGCACTGATCGCGAAGGCGGCGTTTAATAATCCGACATTTGTAGAGGTTGATTCCACGACGTACTATGACGTTCCTGCGGGGAAATTAAAGCAGTACCCGGATGGCTGGCGCTACTATGCCCACCACAGAATGCTGCGGCGGAATGATTCCCTTTATTACGACGGTGCCATCGGCGGAAAGACCGGTTACACCCTGCTCGCGGGAAATACATTGGTGACATGCGCGGAGCGCGATGGAATGAAGCTCATAGCTGTCGTTCTCAATGGTCACCAGACCCATTATTCCGACACAAAAGCACTGTTTGACTATGGATTTAAAAATTTCAAGTCCGTTCCGGTTGCGGATCAGGACAGCACTTACAGCAAGGTGGCTGATGACCTGACGATCTCCGGGATCTTTTCCGGGAGTGCTACAAGACTCACGGTAAATAAAAACAGTGCAGTGACTTTACCTGCGGATGGGAACTTCTCCGATGTGACTTCCACACTGGACTACGACCTGACTGACGATGCACCGGATGGGGCGATCGCACGGATCGATTACCGCTATGGGGATAAGCTTGTCGGACAGGCTTATCTGGAGGCGACTGTGACACAGGGATATGTGCCCGGAGCGGTGAAACAGAGCACGGATACCGCGGAGACTGAGACTGTGGCTGAAACCGTTCCTTCTAAGGCACCTGACAAGAAAACCGAACCTTCCTCTAAAAAAACGGGCAGCACTAAGACATCCTGGACCTCCTCTCCTGCTTTCGGCATTGTTAAGAAAGTCCTGATCGCTGCCGCTGTCATCGGAGCCATTGGCGGCGCCGTCTTCGGAATCATGATCTATCAGGAAAATAAAGCCCAGAACGAGCGTTTTCTCCGTCATCAGCGGCGCGAAAAACGTTTAAAGGAATGGGGATATTCTTCCACAGAATTTGATATGATCATGGAAGAGCACTTAAGATCCAAGTCCGGGATTAAGCAGCCGGGATTCCGGGAGCGGCTCAGAGATCGTTTTCGGAGACGATAAGTTTTATTTTATGTAAACTAAAAGAGCAGATGTATGCTTTTTGAAGCAATACCTCTGCTCTTTTTCTATCTTTTCACATCCGTTTTGTTCAGGAGCAAAGTGCTCCATTGCTGCCATATCTTCCGGGCTGCAGCCTTTATTCCACTCCATGGAATTTCTTCTGCCTGCTTTTCTCCGCACGGCGGATCCGGGCCTCCTCTTTTTTCAGGAAAACAGCTTCTGCACCTTCCTCATCCACCGGTTTTACCGTCTTTACGGCAAAAACTCTGCCGTCCTCCGACTTTTTCATCCGGATTTTTCCTTTCATCATACCGTGTTCCGGACATGTTGCAAGACACAGATAATAGCGCTGTCCTGAGGAAAACCAGCGGATCTTCTTCCGCAGCATCCGACGGCATTTCGTGCAGATGATATCCGTCACCCGCTTTTCCTCCATCGCCTCTTCCTTCGTGTCAAACATCTGTGACACGAACTTCGTGTACTCCGGGAAACGTAGCGTGAACTCCTCATCCTCGCTCTCCGGCGGCAGATAATAATCCACGGACACATAATCTTTCACGGAATCAAAATCCATGGCCTGCAGCACGCGCCCCGTATATTCCGCGTCCCCCAGTGCCCGGTGGAACGGCGCGTCCACATCAAGCGCAAAGGACTCCACCGCTTCATCAAGCGAAATTCTCGCCTTTCCGTCCTGATAGCACAGGCTGTACAGTTTCTGGACATCATAAAAAAGGAACGGTTTCGGGAACGGGATCGTCATCCCATGATAGACCATGTTCCTCTGCAGTTCCGTAAGATCCATACTTCCCCAGGTGCAGAACATGCAGTCCTCTCCGCACCATTTAAGGAAATCCTCCATCACCGCCGCAAACGGCTCTCCATCCCGCTCTAACTCTTCGATTGAAACATGGGTCACCTCAGAGATGATCCGGTGCATCTGGCGGTACACGCAGGGACGGATGATCCGGTGAAACTCCGCAACCTTCTCACGCTTTTCATTCAGTTTTACTGCTCCGATCTCAAAGATCTCAAAAGGAAGCCGCTCCACAGACGCTTCCTTACCGCCCGGGTTCTGGTTCCATTCCAAATCAAATACAATAAAATTTTTCATAATACAAGAGTATAGCACAGTTTTTTCCGCCCGTCACTGAGAAAATTGTTGCTGTACACGGGCAGGGATCAGTCGCTTACTTTTTTCTTGCACTCTGTTTCAAATAATCCTATAATAAGCATAGTTTGAGATAGAAAAACTACAGCAACAGCGTTTCCGCCTCTGTAGGATCACTCAGGTAAGACCATCTGCTTCTGATCTGGTGCTTTTATCTGGAGATTTGCTGCGCTGGAACGCGGAAAGGATTCTTATCATGAAACACATCACAGGACTTGCGCATATCGCGCTTTTCACAAAGGATCTTGAAGCATCCGTAAAATTCTACGAATGTCTCGGTGGAAAAGTAACCGGACAGGCTGATGTCCAGAAGCCACTCGGAACAAACCACATCAAGATCGTCAGCATGCCGGGCTTTGACCTCGAGATCATCGAGCCACATGACGGCACTGATGTGACCGCCCAGGGCGGTCTCTTCCCGCACATCGCAATCGAAGTCAATGACATCGACGCTGCCATCGCAGACTTAAAGGCAGCCGGGATCACAAACTTCCGGGGCGGTGTCGACAAGGCAGCTGACCTCCCGATCTTCGGCGGCATCCGCAACGCGTTTTTTATCGGACCGAACGGAGAGCAGCTGGAGCTTTTACAGCATCTGTAAAATTTGGTTGACCGCAGATCATGCGGATCACTGTAATTTAAGTACATAATTAAAGTCCCCGGATAAGGAACTACCGCAGCTGGTCAACTGACCGATGGCACATTCCCTATCCGGGGGCTTTTTATCTTATCCCAATAACGCCTTCAAATCCTCCTCCGGTGTCGTCACTGGACCGATTCCGTAGTTCTCCACAAGGAAATTCAGGATATTCGGGGAGAGGAACGCCGGTAAGGACGGGCCGAGGCGGATATTCCTGATCCCAAGATGCAGGAGTGTCAGGAGAATACACACTGCCTTCTGCTCATACCAGGAGAGCACGAAGGACAGCGGAAGCTCGTTCACCTCGCACCCAAACGCCTCCGCCAGCGCCACAGCCACCTTGATGGCACCGTAGGCATCGTTGCACTGGCCCATGTCCATGATCCGCGGGAGACCGCCGATATTTCCAATGTCCAGATCATTAAAGCGGAACTTGCCGCACGCCAGTGTCAGGACAATGCTGTCCGCCGGAGTCTGCTTTACAAAATCTGTATAGTAGTTTCTTCCCGGCTTCGCGCCATCGCAGCCCGCAACGAGGAAGAAATGTCTGATCGCGCCGGATTTTACCGCGTCGATGACCTGATCAGCCATGGAAAGGATCGTTCCATGTCCGAATCCTGTCATGACCTGAGTTCCGCCGTTGATTCCCGTAAACTGGCGGTCTTCCTGATATCCGCCGAGTTCCAGCGCCTTCTCGATCACCGGGGTAAAGTCTTTCTCATCATCGATATGAACCATTCCCGGATATGCTACGACCTCCGTCGTGAACACGCGGTCCGCGTAGGATTTCTTCGGCGGCATCAGGCAGTTTGTGGTAAAGAGGATCGGAGCCGGGATATCCGCAAATTCCTTCTGCTGATTCTGCCATGCAGTTCCGAAATTGCCCTTTAACTGCGGATACTTTCTGAGCTCCGGGTAAGCGTGGGCCGGCAACATCTCGCCGTGGGTGTAGATGTTAACGCCTTTTCCCTCTGTCTGCTTTAAGAGAAGCTCCAGGTCCTTGAGGTCATGTCCCGTCACAACGATAAACGGTCCTCTTTCTACTACAAGCGGTACGCTGACCGGGATCGGAGTACCGTAAGTTCCCGTGTTTGCTGCGTCCAGCATCGCCATGCAGGTGAGGTTCACCTCGCCGACCTTCAGGACCGTCGGGAGCAGGCTTTCGACGGTGCCGTCTTTTGCGATCTCTCGGAGTCCCGTTAAGAAGAACTGGTTTACCGTCTCATCAGATGCCCCCAGCATCAGCGCATGGTACGCGTACGCCGCCATACCCTTTAATCCGAACAGGATCAGGGATTTCAGGGAGCGGATATCAGGGTCCATGTCCCACAGCAGACCGAGATTATAATCATCCGTATCTTGCACACTTGCTGCCGCACCTGACTCTCCCGCTGCCTTTTCGCGCGGTCCTGCACTTTTCTTCACCGGCGCTGCGAGCAGCCGCTCCTTCTCCCTGTGCGTCTTCTCAATCTGCGCCCGGATCGCGTCATCATCAAAGCTTACATTCGTAAGTGTCGTAAAAAGCCCCTCGATCACCGTGCGGTACACTCGATCTCCCGGACATTCCACGCCTTCTGCCGCTCTCGCAAGCCCGATCATCGCACCTACAAGCTGGTCCTGCAGCCTTGCGGTCTCCGCCGTCTTTCCGCAGACACCTGTGCTCCCAGTACATCCCGCGCAGCCTGCGGTCTGCTCACACTGATAACAGAACATTTTCTGATCCATTTCATATACCTCCATATATTTCCCCGACTCTTCCCGCGTGACTCCAGGCAGCCCATACAAGCAGCCAACACTGTCTTCGCAGTTTTGCCGATCTCAAATTATCCTGACACGCCTGCCGTCCCTGCGGCAGCCATAACCGATAAGTCATCATGTTTCCCTGTCCGGCACCGCCGAACCATGTACGCATTATATCCGCGAAATCAGCTTTCGTATGTTGTAATTACAACATTTTTAAACAGACCACCTGGAAATAATTTCCACACATCCACCTCTCACACTTTTCGCAGACCAGAACGGAGCCAGCCGCTCTTTATAATTTCCTGTGCGAATCAGGAATTTTCAGAACTTTAAAATCCATAAATTTCGCTTTTCTTTACATCCATAAACGTTTATAATGGAACAAATGCTTTATGAAAGGATTCAGATTATGTTTCGTATTCTTTCCGCTTTCAGGCGGTTAAATTCATTTCAGATCATTGTTTTAGGCTTTGCCTTCGTGATCTTGCTCGGCGCCGGCATCCTGATGCTGCCGGTATCCTCCGCGGACGGAAGCTGGACTCCATTTGTAAATGCCCTGTTTACCTCCGTCACCTCCGTCTGCGTGACCGGTCTTGTGGTCTGTGACACCGGAACCTACTGGTCTTCCTTCGGACATGCCGTAATTCTGCTTCTGATCCAGACCGGCGGTCTCGGCGTTGTGACGATCTCGGCTTCCTTTACGATCCTCTCCGGAAAGAAGATTGGTCTTTCCCAGCGGAGTATCATGGCGGAATCGGTCGCTGCCCCTCAGCTCAGAGGAGTTGTCCGCCTGACCGGTTTTATTGTAAGAGTCACTCTCGGTATCGAACTGATCGGCGCTCTCCTGATGGCACCTGTATTCTGCCGCGATTTTGGTCTTTTCCGGGGACTTTGGATGTCTTTATTTCACTCTGTATCCGCATTCTGCAACGCCGGAATCGATCTGCTTGGTGTCCGGGGAGCATATTCCTCCCTGACATCCTACGCATATGACCCGCTGATCAATCTCGTGATCATCCTGCTTATCGTGATCGGCGGAATCGGTTTTCTGACCTGGGATGATATTTACAGAAACCGGCACCATATTTCCCGATACCGGATGCAGAGTAAGGTCATCCTCTCCTACTCGCTGGCACTGATCTTTATCCCGGCTATCCTCTTCTTTTTTCTGGAATTTCAGGATATCCCGGCCGGAAAACGGATCCTTGTATCCTTATTCCAGTCGGTGACAACGCGAACTGCCGGGTTTAATACAGCGGATCTTTCCTCCATGCGGGAATCCGGCCAGTTCCTTATGATCCTTCTCATGCTGGTCGGAGGAAGTCCGGGATCCACCGCCGGCGGAATCAAGACGACCACTCTGGCCGTTCTGATCTCCTGCGCGACTGCTGTCTTTGCCAGAAAGGACAGCCCGGAAATGTTTAAACGGCGCATTATCCCCGATATTGTCGCCACAGCGATCGCGATCCTTTTCATGTATACAAGCCTCGGTATCCTGTGTGCCATGACGCTCAGCATTCTGGAAAGCCTGCCTCTTATACCGTGTCTGTTTGAGGCGATTTCTGCGCTTGCTACGGTAGGCTTGAGCTTCGGGATCACCCCGACACTTTCCGTTCCATCGAAGCTGATCCTGATCGCATTTATGTTCATCGGACGCGTTGGCGGACTCACGATCATCTACGCGACCATGTCCGGGTACAAGATTCAGTGCGGAAAATTCCCGCAGGAAAAAATTTCCGTCGGATAATATATTTAAGGAGAAAATTATGAAATCAATTCTTTTGATCGGCCTCGGCCGTTTTGGAAAACATGTTGCCATGCATCTTCACAACCTCGGACATCAGGTCATGGCCGTTGACAGTACGGAGGAACGCGTCAACGCAGTCCTTCCCTATGTGACAGAAGCACAGATCGGTGACAGTACAAACGAGTCCTTCCTTTCCTCTCTGGGAATCCGCAATTTTGATGCCTGCATCGTCGCGATCGGCGATAATTTCCAGAGTTCCCTTGAAACAACGTCACTCTTAAAGGAGCTCGGCGCAAAGCTCGTTGTCTCCCGCGCTTCCAGTGATGTTCACCAGAAATTTCTTCTGCGGAACGGTGCCGATCAGGTCGTCTACCCGGAACAGCAGCTTGCGAAATGGACTGCGATCCGCTTCAGCTCCAACCACATTCTTGATTTTGTCAATCTGGAAGGCGACTACGATATCTATGAGGTAGATCTTCCGGAACGCTGGGTCGGTATGAGCGTAGGTGAGATCGATATCCGGAAAAAATACGGCATCAACATCATTGCCGTCCGGCGAAACGGCACTCTGGATTTCTCCGTCAAGCCGGAAACCGTCTTTGAAGACGGCAATACGATCCTGGTTCTCGGACAGTATCGAGAGCTGCAGAAATGCTTTAAGATTTAATATCCTGTTTGCTCCAATGCGCGCCTGCGAAACCTGCCGCCGGCAGCTTCTTTCGTATACATGGCAGCATAAAAAGCCATTTTATGGATATCTCCTGAATTCCAGGACTTTCCCATAAAATGGCTTTTTATTGACCTTTTTATTTCACATCTATCATTTATCTATCCACATATTCCCCATAGGCGATCAGCGGATCCCCGGCTTTCACGCCAAGACTCACCGTCTGGTACAGAATAATTCCCGGATAGTCTGCCCGATACTCCCGTAAAAGGTTTCCCCAGATATCTCTCACCGTTCCCAGAACCGCACCTCCCGCGAACGTATCTCCTGCGGAAAATACCGGATACCACAATCCATCTGTCTCTGCCTCCAGATACTCTGCTCTGGTCACATTTTTCTGCTGCACTGTATGAACCTCTTCACCGGAAAGAAGTCCCATGCGGATCATAATATTCTTCACATCCCGCTTATATGCCTGAACTTCGCTGTCCGTAAATCTTCCGCCGCCTCCGCGCTCCATGAGGATCGCAGGAAGACCTCTTTGGCAAGCGCTGCTATACGCGCCGGTGGTCGCTGTGGAGCTGGCACGCACTTCCATATCCGCCGCCATTGCCATGTTCACAGACACCCTGGCGATCTTTTCTCCTGCTTCTGCACAGATCATTCCGATCTCCAGCATATTTCTGCCACTTCCTGAGCATATTTTCTGCCGCGCGGTTCAGGCTCCCATACTCCACCGCCGCCGCAAAATATTCCAGCTGTTTGATCTCCATTTTTAATTCCTTCCCGTTCATAAACATGCGCTGCCGTACAGTTGTCTGTGATATGTTAGCATAGGCTAACTTTTAAGGCAAGCAATTTTTCTTGCCAATGACGGTAATTCTGGTAAAATGTAATTATCTACGACAGAGGAGTGACATCCATGGTTACATTAAATGATTATCTTTATTCCGGCGATACCATGTTCAAAATTTTAAAAAACTACAGCCAGGACCTGAAGAAAGAGGCAAAATGCACCGGCAATGAGATCGACCTGATGCACGCGAACTTTCTGCTCCAGATCCGGGAGCTGCTCGAGCACAATGATTTCCTTACTTCCCAGTCCCAGAAGATCCGGGAATTTTATATCCATATGGCGAAGGAATATCCACTTTTGGCCTTTAACTTCAAAGGGCGCATCAAATCCCTGATCCGCGCGGAGGCAAAGTTCAACGGCTACATTGTTGAATATATCTACGATTACTATATGGAAAATAAGGCCTACCCGTCGATTTCCGAGCTCAAGCAGCGCCTCAGCTGTTTTCGGGACCTGATCGCGTACCGGATCGTGACTTCCCTGCCGAAATGCTATCTGAAAGCTGACGAATCTCAGGAAGAAGCTGACCTCCGATACCTCTACCAGATCGCCAACGAACTTCCGGGCTTTCTCGAAGAGCGGGGATTTACCGCGGAACCGGCCTACGGTGTGAAGAAAAGCACCTCGCCGTTATTAAACGATGATGTGAAGCCTTACTATCGCGACTATATCTGTGGAAATACTTCTGAGGACTACCAGTCACTCCACATCACCTTCTACGACAACAGCTCCCGCAGCTACATGGAAGTCCAACTCCGCACCAAGCACATGGATGACATCGCAGAGATCGGTGTTGCCAACCACTTAAGCTACGAGAAGCGCCAGGAGGGCGAGCGTGCCCGCCGCGACGAGATCCCTGTGGGCGAATGCGTCTACTTTGACGAAGCCTACGAGCGCTGCCGCCGCCTCGTCACCTTAAACCTTGCCGACCTCGACGTAAACATGTTCTCCGCCATCAATAATGACCTCGTAAACGATGGCTGCGGCCTCTACCGCGGACGCCTGATCCTGCCCTATGAGCATTTGTCGAGACATCAGAATGAGCTGGTGGATTAGAGTTGCCGCAATTTAAGTTGCTTTTTATACTCCTGTGGGAGTATAATCAAATCAGGAGGTGGATCTCATGGAAAAAATGATCTATCATGGTTCTGATCATATTATCGAACACCCTGAATTCGGATATGGCAAAACATACAATGATTATGGAACAGGATTCTACTGCACTGAAAATCCAAATATGGCAAAAGAATGGGGTGTTGGCATTGATCACAACGGTTATGCCAACCAATATAAAATTACATGTGATGGTCTTTCAATTTTTGATTTAAACGCATCTAAATACACCATGCTGCACTGGCTTACGATTCTGCTGGAAAACCGGGAATTTGATACTTCCACACCACTTGCTGCTGAATCAAAAGAATATTTGCTTACCACCTTTCATACAGATTATAAAGCTGCAGATATCATTGTCGGTTACCGGGCTGATGACAGTTACTTCTCTTTTGCATCTGACTTTATTAATGGCGCAATCTCCTACCGCCAGCTTTGTAACGCTATGCGTTTAGGAAAACTTGGACAACAGTTTGTACTCAAAAGCGAGGCAGCTTTTAATCGTCTTGAATTTATTGGCTATGAAATTGCAGACGCAAAAGAATGGTACAAGAAAAAAGCGTTTCGTGATCAATCTGCACGCCGTCAATATTTTGATACCGAACGAAACCACCGACAACGGGGGGATTTATATATCACCACTATTTTGGATGAGGAGATGAAACCTGATGATCCACGCTTACGATAAAAGTTATCTCTCTTCCGCACAAAAAAATCTTGCCCGAATGTTGGATTATATGGTCAACGATCTTAAACACTCTCTGGAAACTGTATGGCAGTGGTTTTTAATGAGCAAGACCTCTCATCGCTTTGAACGGGGCGACTGCTCTGTTCTGTCCGGAATGTCCGGCGTGGAACTTGCACGCATGGTTTTGCAGGAATCAGGTCAGTCTATTCCTGATATTCGTCCATCCTACGCCTGTGACCGTAGCCCGGAATACTGGACGGGCTGGGCTATCGCCTACTATCAATGGGACACAGGGCTGCATTTCGATGAAATCGAACGCGCAGTTCATATCAGCGATATTCGTCTCTTGTATACACCTTATCATGAAATGGATATCCGCCAGTTTGTAGATAAAATGAATGAACTTTATCATGATTCCAGCCCTGATACGAACTTAAAAGCATTACGTACTCTTTCGGGATTCACTCAGGCTGAACTGGCCGAACAGACAAATATTCCATTACGAACGATTCAACAATACGAGCAGCGCCAGAAAAATATTAATAAGGCTCAGGCTGAAACTCTTCTTCGGCTTTCTCGGGTATTAAACTGCAGTGTGGAAGATTTGATGGAAAAAGTTCCTGTCTCAGATCCTATTTAACATCTTAAATTTATGCATTTTCTAAACCTGCCCTTTTCGGACAGGTTTTTTATTTCTATATCCGGTATTTCACTTTCTGAACTATCCTTGACATTCCTCTGGTTCTGCCATATATTTAGGTTCCGAAGTAATATTTACATTTGCTTTTTCTCGTAGAGGAACTGCTTATGCTACATGATCCAGGGGATCTTAAAGCTAAAATCCCATTATAGGAAAGGATTTCTTACATGGACATCGGAAAAATCATCAACCATCTCTCCAGCCGTCTCCGTTCCCGATCACAGGAAGTACATACAAAGCTCGGAATCGGAAACGCACAGGGAAAGATCTTAAACTTTATTCTGGTGGAATCGGCGCTTCATCCGGTCTATCAGAAAGATATTGAAAAAGAATTTTCTCTCCGTCCGCCGACCGTGACGGAGATGTTAAAGTCCCTGGAAGCCAGAGAACTCATCCTCCGGATCCCGGATGAGCAGGACGGACGCTTTAAGCGGATCGTTTTTACCGAGAAAGCTGCTGCCGTGAAGGACGCGCTGAACAAAGAGATCCACGAGACGGAAGAACTGCTTCTGCGTGGAATCTCAGAAGAAGAATTGAAGGAATTTATACGAATAACAGAAAAAATGCTGCAGAACCTGGAATGCAGCGAACGAGGTTAAACATCATGAACGACAACGAATTAATGAAATCCATGCCCATCCCCCAGTCCGTCGCCAAAATGGCGATTCCCAGCATCATCAGCAGCCTGGTCACCGTCGTCTACAACATGGCGGACACGTTCTTCGTCGGGCAGACCGGCGATCCCTTACAGGTTGCGGCAGTCAGCCTGACAAACCCGATCTTTATCTTATTTATGGCCTTTGCCAACATGTTTGGCATGGGCGGAAGCGCCGCGGCGTCCATCGCCATGGGCGAGAACAACAAAACGCGCATGAAGCAGGTCTCCTCCTTTATCACCTACGCATCCCTCGGTGTCGGCATCCTCTTCGCCGCCCTGTTAGTCCTCTTCATGCAGCCGATCCTCAACATCTTCGGCGCAAACACGGAGACTTATGATCTTGCGAAAGGATATGTTTTCCATATCTCCTACGGCGCCCCGTTCATCATCTGGTCCGCTGCCGTGAGCTTTGTTGTCCGCTCCGAAGGCTCCAGCCGTGAGGCCATGATCGGCAGCATGATCGGAACTGTCGCGAATATCGTTCTGGATCCGTTCATGATCAGCATTCTCCATATGGGCGCCGCCGGTGCCGCCATCGCGACAACGATCGGAAACATCCTGGCAAGCGCCTACTACCTCTGGTACTTCATGAAAAAGAGCCCGAACTTTTCGATCCTGCCGAAATATTTCAGCCTTGAAAACCGCCTCGCTTCCATGATCTGCTCCTGCGGATTCCCGACAGCGATCTTCTCGGTGCTGATGAGCCTGTCCACGATCATCTTAAACCAGATCCTGGTGACCTACGGGAACGCCCCTATGGCCGCTATCGGCATCGTATTTAAAGCCAACATGTTTATCACATTCCTGCAGATGGGTCTCGCAAACGGCGTACAGCCCCTCTTAGGCTACAATTTCGGTTCCGGTGACACAAAACGCTTCCATGGTGTCGAATCCTACACAAAGAAATGCTGCCTGATCGTCGGCGTTCTGGCAACCGCCCTGTTCTTCATCTTCCGCCGCCCGATCCTCCAGATGTTCATTAACGATGAGGAAGTCATCCGGTACGGTATAAAAATGCTCATCGCCTACATGATCTCCGGCCCGTTCATCGGTATCCTCTTCACGAACATGAACTGCATGCAGTCCGCCGGAAAAGCGCTCCCGGCAACGATCCTTTCCGTCCTCCGTCAGGGTGTTCTCCTGATCCCGGTGCTGTACCTTTTAAACGGCCTCCTCGGGGTAAACGGCGTTATCTACGGTCAGGCCCTGACTGACTGCATTACGGTGCTTTTATCTATCGTTTTCTGGAGAAAATTGTCGCATAATCTGTACGCGTAATTTCATGCCAGCCATGCAGTCACAGTAAAAAGTCCGTTCGAAACAAGCGTGATATGGAAGAGACACATTAACATATCAGTTAGTGTGCTCTCCCTCTTTTTGTAGTCTGTCTCCTTACCTTTTTAAATATTGCATATTGCCGTTCTACTTCCCTATTCTCATCCAATATCATTCCCTTTGCTTCCAATATTCTCTCAACCGCCTGGGCAGGATCCATCGTATGATACAGCAAAAACAATCCTCTTAATTCTTTCGGTTTTACAATTTTATAGACCTGGGCAGAGGATAATTCATAAGTAAATGCAAAATACCTGTAAAGATACCCGATCCAGTACATCTCATTATGAGTATATTTTACAGACCCATAATCTGTAGCTCCGTACTCTTCATCCACCAACTGCAAAATATCACTTGCCTGAATATTTCTTTCAAGAACCGATTCATTATCCAGACTTTTTGCAATCTTACTTCTCATAAACCGCCTGCTAAAGATCTCTGAACTTGAATCCATTTTATCGATTGAATTTTCAAATGCTGCTGCCTAAAGTTCACATAGAAGTAAGCCATCTTTATCTATCTTTTTCACTGTCACTCGCCTCTTTACACCAAAATCTCATCAATATATCTGCCTTTTCCCCTATATTGCTTTCTTGCTTATAACATATTACTTAAATAAGTTTGTTCTTAAAATACCCGGAACAGACTTTTCATTGTAATAAAAAAACGACTGCTTTTACATTCACCATAAAATCAGCCGTTTTTCTATATTTTACACCAGATTCTTCATATCCTTAAACGCTGTCTGCTCCATCTTCTCCCGAAGGTCATTCCTGATCTTCGCGAAGTCCTCACGGACAAGCTTCTTTTCTTTTACGAGGCACTCACCCGCAACATAAACATCTCTCACATTCGATGCAATCGCGCTGTACACAAGCGCCGAATACGGATCGTATACCGGGAACATATTCGGGGAGTCGGTCTCTACGAGGACGAGATCCACCTGTTTTCCGGGCTCGATGGAACCGGTGATATCACCGAGTCCTAACGCTCTTGCTCCCTCGATGGTCGCCATGGAGACGACCTCTTTTGCCGGGAACGCGCTGCGGTCGTGGAGCTCATTTTTGTGGAAGTTCTCACACATCCGCATCTGGATGAACAGGTCTAACGTATTTCCGCTCGCCGGACCGTCGGTGCCGAAGCCGACGGACATGCCGTGCTTATGCATCAGTGACACCGGGGCTACGCCCTTTGCGGCCTTCGTGTTGGAGGCGATGCAGTGGGCCACGGACGCGCCATGCTTCGCGAGGATCTCCACATCATGTTCCGTCGTGCGGATGCTGTGGGCCGCCAGCGTATTCGGTCCGAGGACTCCGATATGCTCCATAAACTCGATGGGCGTCATGTTATACTGTTCCCTTAACTGGGTCATCTCGTAGTCCATCTCCGCCACATGGAGCGTAAATACGGTTCCCGCCTTTACATCTTCCTCATAGGCCCTCTTTAAGGTCTCAGGGCTGCAGGTCGTCGTTCCGTGGGGCGTGATCGCTCCGGAAACACGCGGGTGATCTTTGTACGCCTCGATCAGTGCAATTCCACGCCGGATTGCCTCATCCGCGTTCTTACTGTCACAGGAATCCTTTTCCATCACCGTCTCACCGGCGATTCCGCGGATCCCCATCTCGTCCATGACCTTCGCCACGACTTCCTCGAAATAGTACATATCAAGCACTGTCGTCACGCCGGAGAGCAGCAGCTCGCCGATGGCGTATCTCGTGGAAAGCTTTGCCATCTCCGCGTCCATGGCCTGATTCTCCATCGGAAGCAGGAACACCCGCAGGCGGTCCTTGCAGTCGTCCCCGAGACCGCGGAACGGGATCATTCCGAGGTGGCAATGGGTGTTCACAAGACCCGGAATCACGATAGCGCGCTTCGCGTCGATCTCCTCGAAGGTCTCGCCAGCTTTTAAGATCTCCTGCGCAGTAAGCTCCTGAAGCGTTTTCTCAAGCTCATCTTCCGGACCTGCTGCCAGGATCTTCGTATCCTCAAACATTACATAACCATGATCCCAGACATCACCTGCCGCGTTCATCGTCACAACAATGCCGTTTTTGATAATCTTCTTCATCGTTCTAATTTCATCCTTCATAATTTCGATCTGATCCGGCTCTTCCACTATCCGGGGAGAAAACCGGCGGCGGGCCGTAAAACTACTTCCCGTACTTCTCAACCAACGGCACATGTTCCTGCCCCGGCACCGTCAAAAGCCCGTGATCTGTGAGCTTCAACTTCGGAGACACCGGAAGACAAAGCGTGGACATGGACATGATCACGTTGTTGTTCACATATCCGAGACCTTCCATCGCCGCCCGCACTTCTTTCAGTTCCTGTCCGAGGACCTCGATCGGCTGATCCGAAACGATGCCGCCGATTGTAAGTCTCGCCTCCGCCAAAGACTTACCTCCGGCGAACACCACATATGCCCCCTGGAGCTCCAGGACGCGCCTCTGGGCCAGTTTCATATCGTTCTCATCTGTTCCCAGGACAAACAGGTTATGGCTGTCGTGGGACCACGTGGTGGCCACAGAGCCCGGTTTCGTCAGCGCTCCTTCCACAAGACCATATCCGACATTTCCATTCTTGCCGTACCGCTCGAAAACGACTGCAAGGGAAAGTCCCGCCGACTTCCAGTCAAGCACACCGTCCTTCACCTCGACTCTGCGCTTCACCGGCGTCGTCGCCGTTCCGAAGGTACCGATCTTCATGACATTGACTTCCGCCCATTTCGCGTCCGGATCTTCCGCCTTTAACACAAAGTCGGAGATCTCCGCCGGACGGCAGTTGATCGTGTGGTAGAAAGAAGCCGGGAAACTGCACGCCGCAGCTTCTGCCGCACCGCACGCCTCCTCGTCCTTGCAGTACACGCACTCGCCCTTCTTATAAACCATAACCGGATCGATCCCATCCAGACTATCCAGCAGCATAAAGTCTGCGATCTTTCCCGGCGCGATCATCCCTCTGTCATCCAGATGCATCCGCCGCGACGGTGTCCAGGTCGCGCAGTAGATCGCCTTTTCCATCGGCATCCCCGCCCTCACAGCCGTCTCGATAATCTTATTGAGATGTCCGGTCAGAAGCTTATCTGCCATCGTGTCATCCGTCACCAGTGCCACATTCTCATAGAGTTCATTGTCGCAGACGGTCTTCACGACCTCCGGCGTCAGGGATTTGAACTGCAGCTCCAGAAACATCCCAAGCTCCGTCTTCTCCATCACCGACTGCGGTGTCTGCTGGGTGTGGTCCGCATCAACACCTTCATAGATAAAGCGGTTAAGATCCGCCCCCGTAAGTCCCGGGCAATGTCCCTCGATCCTGAGATTCTTTCCCGCGTTCCGGCACACATTGATGAGATCCCTCGTCCGGCTCTCGCCTTCTGCTGAGAGATCCTTATAGTTCATGATCTCTCCAAGGCAGAGAACTCCATCTAAGGATGCCATCTCAGAAATTTCCTTTACACCAAGTGACGCCCCGGCTGTCTCTAACCTCTCATTTGTCGCCGGTACACTGGACGGAATCGCCCAGAAAATGTCCTGCTTCGTCTTCTGTGCCATAAAAGCCCGGATGCCGTCCATGCCGAACACGTTCGCCATCTCGTGGGCATCGGCAACCACCGTTGTTACTCCATATGGAAGCGTGATCCTTGAAAACTCGCCCGGATATGTCATCGAGCTCTCGATGTGCATATGGATATCCACGAGACCAGGCAGCATGTATCTGCCTTTTCCGTCGATCTCCCGCACTCCCGGATATGAAATTGCAGGGGAAACGCAATAAAACTTTTCCCCTGCAACTGCCACATCCCGCTTTTCAAAACACTGTCTGAAGGTCTGATAGACCATGACATTTTTCAGAATGAAATCGGGTCTCATATAAAATTCCTCGTTATTAGTTGTTGATCGTTCTGTTCCACTGGTCGATCCAGTTATTTAAGATCGGGTTTACAAAAGCATAGTCAACAACCTTAACTTTTGCAGCCTTATCGCCGTAGGTCATATCCTTGGACTCTTCCTCAGTGAATGTAACGTCCTTGTTTGTCGGTGCCTCGTTTAATGCCTTACCTGTCTTTGTCTGAAGCTCCTCGCTGATACGGTAGTTGATGTACTCGTAAGCAAGCTCCTTGTTCGCACAGTTCTTTGTTACGTTGATGGTGTTGAAGTTAGCGTAAGCTCCGTCCGGTGTAACGTAAACAAGTGTCGGGTTAGCGGCTACGATCGTCGGAACGCCGAAGTCACCGACAACTGCTGCTGCAACCTCACCAGATGTGAACATGTTGATCAGGTCGGAAGACTTTGTGTAAGTCTTAACAAGGTTCGGCTTTAAGTCAGCAAGTGCCTTGAAAGCAGCCTCGCCGTTGTCTGTTGTTACGTCAACGCCTGCGTGGTCGCTTGCAACGTAAACCATAGCCGGTCCGAATGTTGTTGTGATCTCCGGGATGGAAACCATGCCTGCAAGGCGCTCGTCCCAAAGGTCATCAAAGCTTGTGAGCTCAAATCCTGTAAGCTCCGGGTTGTAGATGATACCGATGCTGTTGATAGTGTACGGAACACCCTGTCCTGCCTCTGCAATCTCCTTTGCAGCCGGGATCAGCTTCTCAGCATTCGGGATCTTGCTTAAGTCGATCGTATCGAAAAGTCCCTCGTCAGTGCCCTTCGCTGTCATAGCCTGGGAGAGCTCAATCACATCGATGGTGGAGTTCGGGTCTGCTGCTAACTTTGTATAACGGTCGTTTGTGCCGCCTGTCTCAGTAACGATCTCACAGCTGAACTCGTTCTCAAACGGTGTGTAAACCTCTTCTTCGGAGATATCTTCGCTGAGGCCGTATGTGGATAATACGAGCTTCTGTGCGTCTCCGGAAGCTGCCTTTGTCTCTTCTGCGGAAGAAGCTGCCTCAGAGCCTGCTGCCTGGCTTCCTGTTGCTGTGGTCTCTGTTGTGGATGCGCCGCCGCAGGCGGTAAGCATCATTGCTGCGCAAAGTACAACTGCTGCTGTTTTTTTCATGGTTTTTCTCCTCTTTCTCTCTTTTGAGATAATATTTCTTCGCGTTGACAGAATCTCTGCCCCCGCGATGGATCACTAAGTTAATTTTTATCTTCTCACCAGGATCAGTTTATCCTTCGGCAGATACAGCCGGATCTCCTCGCCCTCTTTATAAACATGGTCAGTTCCCATATTTACCTTCAGGACACCGGCGGAAGTCTCAACCTCGTACTGGTAGCTCTTCCCGAGGAATGTGCGGACACCGATCTTACCGCTTAAGACATTCTCTGTCTGAACATCATCTGCCAGACAGATATCGTCCGGGCGGATCGTTCCCGCGAATTTCTCGCAATCGAGATCCATGGAAGTTAAGAACTCGCTTCCATCCGGTGCTGTGTAGACGCCGTCCTGCTTTTTCGCAAGTTCAAGGAAGTTCTCGAAACCGATGAATCTCGCGACGAACTCTGTCGCCGGTTTCCTGTAAATGTTCTCCGGTGTGTCAAACTGCTCGATGACACCGCCGTTCATAACGGCCACCTTATCGGAGATGGAGAAGCATTCTTCCTGATCATGTGTAACGAACAATGTGGTGATTCCAAGGCGCTTCTGGAGTCTCTTGATCTCCACACGCATGGAAAGTCTTAATTTCGCATCAAGGTTGGATAACGGCTCATCCAGGAGCAGTAACTTTGGCTCGATGACAAGTGCTCTCGCGAGGGCAACTCTCTGGCGCTGTCCGCCGGACATCTGCTTCGGGAAACGGTCGGCAAGCTCTGTCAGACCGCAGACCTCAAGGATCTCCCTGACCTTCTTGTCGATCACATCCTTGTCCATCTTTCTTGTTCTGAGTCCGAACGCTACATTGTCATAAACACTTAAGTGCGGGAACAGGGCGTAGCTCTGGAATACCAGACCGAACTGACGCTTGTGGACCGGGACCTTTGTCATGTCCTCACCATCTAATGTGAAGGTTCCGCCCTGCGGGTCGATAAAGCCTGCAACGACGCGGAGTGTCGTGGACTTACCGCATCCGCTGGGTCCTAAGAGGGATACGAGCTCGCCCTCCTCGACTTCCAGATTCAGCCCCTTTAAGATCTGTTTCTTTTTATCGTAACTTACGTCGATTCCATTTAAACTCATAAAAGCCATGGTCATATTCTCCTTATTTCGCCAGGGCTGCGATACCCAGTGTGCGGTCTACGATCACCATGATGACTACGGTAGCTGCCATTAAAAGTACGGAAACCGCCGATACGGTCGGATCATAGTTGTATTCAATATAGTTCATCAGTGTTGACGGGAATGTGGAAACTCCCGGTCCGGATAAGAACATGGACACCGGAATGTTGTTGAAGGAATTGATGAACGCCAGCATGAATGCTGAGGAAATTCCGGAAGTCACATTTGGAAGAACGACCTTGAAGAACGCCGCTCCCTTCGGGCATCCGAGGCTCCACGCCGCCTCCTCGATGGAAAAGTCGAACTGCTCCATCGAAGAACCGACTACGCGGATCACATACGGAAGTGTCACCATAAAGTGTCCTGCGAGAAGTCCCGCGAACACCGGGATCCTGAGTGTCAGGATCAGGCACTGGTACATAATAAAGCCGATTACAATTCCCGGAACGATGGTCGGGGAAAGGAAGATGGACTTTAATAACTGCTTTCCTTTTAAACCGGATCTCGCCAGCGCATAAGCCGCCGGGATTCCGACCAGAAGAGAGATGCATGTCGCGAGGAGCGCGACCTCAAGGCTGGTCAGGAATGATCTGCGGAAAGACTTTAGCGCGAGCACGTTCGCGAACCATTTCGTCGAGAAGGACTCGATCGGGAATGTGATGGCGCTTCCGCCGCCGAATGCTGTTACAGTGATGATCAGTAACGGGATCATCAAAAATGCAAATACGATCGCTGCCCATATGGTCAGCACTTTATTTTTACGCATAATCTTCACCTCTGCGGTCCAGCCGTGCGGCCAGAGCGTTAAATCCTTTGATCACAACCAGGGTTACAACGATCATGATGAGGGCGATCACGGACGCGCCGGTCCAGTCACTGACGGACATCGCTCTCTGGTAGATCAGGGTCGCCATGACCATGTTGGAGTTGCCGCCTAATAACTGCGGCGTCGTGTAAGCTGTCAGGGTTCCGGTAAATACCAGAATACCGCCGACGATGATTCCCGGAAGACTCATCGGGAAAATGACCTTCATGAATGCTTCGCTTCTTGAAGCTCCGAGGCTCTGTGCCGCCTCCATCATGTCATCATCGATATTTTCCATAACACCGGCAACTGTCACGATCATCAGCGGAAGAAACAGGTAGACAGAACCAATGATGATAGAAAAGTCGGTGTATAAAAGCTTCATCGGCTTCTCGATCAGTCCCATAGCGATCATTGCCTTGTTGATGATCCCGTTGCTGCCGAGAATATTGATCCATGCAAAGCTTCGGATAACGGAGTTCGTCATCATCGGGAAGATCGACGCAGAGAGGAGAAGTCCTCTCCACTTCTTATCACAGCGGCTGATGAAATACGCCGTCGGGATACCGCCCACCATACAGACAAAGGTGGTGATGACCGCGATCTTCACGGTTCTCAAAAAGATCTTTCTGTAATACTCGTCCTTAAAAAAGTCCACGTACGCGCTGAACGGGTAATCTCCCGTAAACACGCTTGGAACCAGAACGCGAAGCAGCGGGATCATCAGGAACAGAAATAAGATCACCAGTCCCGGAACCAGCATGCACCATGCACTGCTCTTTTTCATTGGTTTGCCCCTTTCTTAACTGTGCGTAATAAATTTTAATTAGTGTTTCTTATAAATATTTGTTTTTTCATCAATTACACTTATATTTTACATTCATTATAAAAAGTGATATACTATACGTCAAATACATATTATCTATAATTTTTATGCAGTAAAGCTATGAGGAGGCCCCGTATGGAATTAAAAGAAGCCCGCTATATCCTGGCGATCGCCCGCCACCAGAGCATCGGCAAAGCCGCCGAATCCCTTTATATCTCCCAGCCGTCCCTGAGCAAGTACTTAAAGAACCTGGAAGAACGTCTCGGCGCTCCGCTGTTCAGCCGCCACGAAAACCGCTACTACCCAACCTACATGGGTGAACGCTACCTCCACTACGCCGAACAGATCGTTGCCTGCGGCGATGAGTGGATGCAGGAATACGACGATATCGCTCACCGCCAGCGCGGCCGTTTAAACATCGCCGTGCCGATCATGATGGGCAGCACGCTGATCGAACCGATGTTGGCGCCGTTTCATAAACGATACCCCTATGTGACCTTAAATATCATGGAAGCAGTAAATTTCATTGCGGAGAACAGTCTGGAGACCTCATCCATCGACCTGACCCTTTACAATATCCATGAATTTCCCGAGACCATGGATTACCAGATCCTGCGCTCTGAGGAGATCGTTCTGGTCCTGCATGAAAACCATCCTCTCGCCGCAAAAGCCATCACCCGCCCCGGCTTCCGCTACCCGTGGCTGGACCTTTCCCTATTAAGAGATGAAAACTTCATTCTCCTCTACCCGGACCAGAACACTGGCGGCATCGCCCTGGATCTCTTTCAAGAGTATAACATCAATCCACCGGTCTCTCTCCACACGAGAAACTCCTCTATGTCGATCCATCTGGCCATGGACGGCGTCGGCGCTGCCTTCGCCCCGGAGAGCTATTTCCACCATGAAAACCAGTACACTGGAAACCGCGCCCTCTGCTTCTCCGTCGGCCATAAACCAGCCCTCACAACTACCATCGCCGCCTATCGGAAAAACCGGTATCTGCCGCAGCATGCGAGGGATTTTTTGGAAATGATCCGGGAATATTGCCGTGAGAAATAAAACGTTCTCCCAGAAGCTTATATCTATCTGCAAAGTGCGCCGTCTGGCGCACCTCGTAAAAGAAGCCGGACACTCTCTTTCAGTATCCGGCTTCTTGCTGCGAATCTTCTGGCACCCGTTCCAGATCATCGATCACGGTTGTTGATATGTCCTTCGGCATTACATCCAGAACATTGGACAGGATCACTCCATCAAACGAGTTCTGTTCCACACCCAAAATCCAAAATTTTCGTTGTTTTTTCAGCAAATAACTTCAAAGCTTCATCGAACATGGGTTCCACCTTTAAATCCAGATTTCTCAGATCCACCGGTATACATTCCTCAAAAACCCGGTTCCACATTTCTATTTCCTGCTCATATGCTTTCTTCAAAGCTGATCATCTCCAATATGAATTTTATCTCTTCGTTGTTTGGCAGTTTAAAATTTCTCTAAGATTTCTTTATCTATACTCGACAACATCTCTTAATGCTTTTCGTGGCCTTTTCGGCGGAGCTTCATTTGCAGCTCCAACGGCAACAATTCCTGTCAGCTGGTTGTCTGTTCCGATAAATTCTATCAGCTCATTATAGGCAAAGCAGGTATTGGCAATCCATAATGTACCTAATCCATATCCGGTCGCTGTCAATATCATATTCTCAACAGCCGCACCGATCGACAGCGAATCGCAAATTTCTACGATCCGTTTTTCTCTCTCGATGCTTGCAAATGGTGTATATTGATTTGTATTAAGCACTGCTATAAGGCACGGCGCCTCCTGCATGATTCTGACTGTATTTTCAGCATCGGGGATTGCAAATGCCCATTCCGGCATAAGTTCATGTGTGATTTTTTCTGAATTTATACCATGGCGCATAACCTCAACCAGTTTATCTTTCTCTTCTCCCTGATATACGATAAATTTCCATGGCTGCCGGTTTTTGGCTGATGGCGCAAGAGTAGCACTATATATGATCTCTTCGATCAGCCTCCTGTCAATCTCATCGGATCTATATTTTCTTATACTTCTTCTGTTCTCAATTTCTCGTATCATAGTCTTCTCCGTAAATTTTGATTTCAATGTTTTTTCCAGTCAATACATTTCTGACCACCGGACATCGTGTACCACTTACTTTCTTTCCAATCCACCTCACTCTGCATCTGCGGTCACCCCGGTTTCCTTTTTGTTCGACGTAAACAAATAAAACATAGCACAAAATACAAATGCAAATACAACGCCGAAAACATTCTGAATCACTCTCTGCAATATTCTCTCATGTATTATACATTATATGAATCATTTTGTGTTTCTTTTC
Organism: Pilosibacter rotomagensis; assembly: GCF_045062245.2. Lineage (NCBI taxonomy): Bacteria > Bacillati > Bacillota > Clostridia > Eubacteriales > Clostridiaceae > Pilosibacter > Pilosibacter rotomagensis. The sequence continues at coordinate 3,625,384 of NZ_CM170323.1, forward strand.
AGGTCGTCACCCGGTTTTCGGCATCAAAAAAACGCCATACTCATCACCATTCCGGCAATGAGCAGACGTTTTATATTTTGTCCGCAGATTCTACTTTATGATTTTTCGCTCAAAAACATACTCCGTCTCCGATGACAGATTTCCTCTGAAAGTATATCCAAGTCTATCAAACTTTTGTATATCTACAGGATTTTCAATATTATTCTCTGCCATGAATCTAACCATTTCACCGCGGGCCATCTTCGCATAGGTACCTTTTGTAACCAGCTTATCACCTGACAATTCACAGAATGTAATCGTGATGTAGTTATCTTTATCCGATAGATACCTTTCTATGCATTTTGAATATTCTTTGGATGCCAGATTTATGATAGTCCTGCTGTCATCAATTACTGAATGATATAACCGGTCCCCCCAGTAATCATATAGATTTGTTTTTTCTTCAATCTCAGCTTTTGCCTGCATTTCAAGACGATAAGGAGTCACACCATCCATCGGCTTTAAAATGCCATAAAACGCAGACAGGATTCTTAAATGATTTTGCAAATACTCAAACTGCTGGATTTCAAACACAGATGGTGCCATATATTGAAATGCAATCCCTTCATATGCTAAAACAGCCGGAGTAAGTCTACTGTAAAGATCCATTTTTTCCAATCTGTTAAAGTTCTGCTCTGCAATCTTGTCATTACATTTCCAGATAGTTTTCAGTTCCTCTTTTGATTTGCTTTTCATCCAGCTCAATACTTCTGCTGTCTTATCAATAAAGACAGGTAGTTCAACCGGTGCTATGTTATCAGTATCTACAATCATCTTTTTTGCAGGTGACAATATGATCTTCATTATACCAATTCCTTAAGCATATTTTCAGGATCATCTGCCGCCTTGACTTTATCATTGGCTTTGATGATAATCCCTTGTTCATCGATAAGATATGTCGTTCTTACCACACCCATGGAAACCTTTCCATAATTTTTCTTTTCTTTCCATACATCATATGCTTCGATCACCTTGCGCTCTGGATCTGCCAAAAGTGTAAATGCCAATCCATATTTTTCCTCAAATTTCTTATGTGAAGCTACGGAATCCTTACTTACCCCAAGAACAACTGCTCCTTTCTCGGTGAATTGAGGATAACGCTCGGAAAAACCACATGCCTGCTTTGTACAGCCTGCCGTGTTATCCTTTGGGTAAAAATATAAAATTACTTTTTTTCCTGCATAATCACTTAATTTATGCATTTTCCCATTCTGATCCGGCAGTTCAAAATCCGGTGCTTTGATTCCTGACTCTAACATTTACTATTCCTCCGCTTCTGTATTTTCCACCTGTTTTCTTGTTTTTTATTACCTGAAATCATTTTATGTCCCGTATACATAGACATAATCATACATATAAGAGAGCTGCATGCAAAATACTTAATCACTGTAGCGATTGATACAGCATTCACGGGCTTTAACTGCCATATTGAAAATGTAATCTGCCATTTTATCAAATAATACAAAAGAATGTATCACGATAATTCTTCCATTACCTTGACGCATCCTTTCGTGCTAGCATAATTATATCCTTCCTAATGACAGCTGTGACTTTCACATCCATGCTCACCACATGTATGTTCTTCCCCATGGTTGTGCTCATGATGAGAACACTTCACATCCGGATTATAATCAAGTGTATCATTGATAAAAGCTTCTACCGCTTTATCCGCATCTCCTGAAACTCCTCCGAAAAGCTTAATGCCTGCTGCCGCTAACGCGGTCTGAGCACCTCCTCCGATTCCGCCGCAGATCAAAACATCTGCATTTAATGCATTAAGAACTCCTGCCAATGCACCATGTCCGCTTCCATTCGTATCTACTACTTCTGAATGTACCACTTTTCCTTCCTCTACATCGTAGATCTTAAATGTCTCTGTGTGTCCAAAGTGCTGAAAAATCTGTCCATTTTCATATGTTACTGCTATTCTCATGATATCTTCTCCTTTTTCTACTGCATATTTTTGATATATCTCCTGCTTATAACATCCTCCAAGGTTGCAGTTACTGCTCTGACCATCACAGATTCTAAAATCCCCACCTTCTATTCTGAGCGGATGTCCATCAATTAGAGCATCTGCTATTTTCTTCCTGGCAATCTCGTAAATTCGTTGAACTGTTGTTCTTGCGATCTGCATAGATTCTGCACACTGCTCCTGACTATAACCTTTCTTGTCCAAAAGACGAATTGTCTCGTATTCATCTACCGTCAGAACAATGGGTACTTTTTTCTCAGTATCATCTGCCGGAAAGAATTCTAAAACATTCGGGAAATGGCAGACTTTCCTGCATTTTACTGGTCTCGGCATAAACTGCTCCTTTTTCGCTTTTCTTATATATTAGTTCTATAAAAGGCATATGTCAATAACTCTTTTTGACATATGCCTTTTTCAAATCAGCTACTGTTCCTGCAGGGTATCTGAATCGTACTTTCAAAACCATCATCTTTACATATGAAATAAAGTTTTCAACTGACATGTCCAGTCAGTTGTCCCACTTTGGCAAAGAACGATCCGCAGCCCTCATCTAATACCACTTTCCCTGTTCACGATACAAAAACGCATACTTCCCACCAGACTTTATCAGTTCTTCATGCGTTCCCTGCTCGACGATCTTTCCCTTGTCAAACACAAGAATCCGATCGGCAAGTTGGGCCGAGCCAATTCGGTGGGTTACGATAAACGCCGTCTTCCCCTCCGCCATCCTTGCAAACATGCGGTACAAACGGGTTTCCTCCAGCGGGTCGATACTGGCCGTCGGCTCGTCCAGCACAATCATGTCATGCTCCTTATAGAGTCCCCTGGCAATGGCGATCCGTTGCCACTGGCCACCCGAAAGTTCGGCACCACCAAACTCCCGGCCGAGAAGCGTCCCGAATTTCTCCGGATACAGATCGAAGTTCCCGTACTCCACTCCAGCAAGAGACGCAGCCCGTTCCATCTCCTCCGCATCCCGACATTCTAGCTCCTTCAAACAAATATTGTCATCCAGTCGCATCCGGTATTTCTGGAAATTCTGGAAGACTGCAGACTGAGAGACAAAACTGTCCCGTTCCCGCAAAATCCACCCAGAGGAAGGCTCATACAGTCCCAGAACAAGCTTTACGAAGGTAGTTTTTCCAGCTCCGTTTTCACCAACGACCGCAACCGTCTCCCCCTTCCGAATCCGAACCGATATTCTATCGAGAGACGGTCGGTCGGCATTGGGATAGGCAAAAGAAACGTCTTCCACAATGACGGCACAGCTTTCCCTGCCGCTTTCACTTTCCTCTGCAATACAGCAGCCGTCAGAAGCTCCTCTGACCTGGCCATCGTCGGCCGCAAACCCATTCTGCCGGCAAAACTCAAGATAATTCCCTACCGACGCCATGTGTCGTGAAATATTTCCGGCGCTTCTCGCCACGATGTTCTCCATGAACCGGAAAATGGAATCAATGGAAGTGAACACCGCCGCAAACGCCCCAGCCGAGATGTTCCCGGAAAGCAACGACCGCACCAGAAGAAAGAGCACTCCGAGATATCCCAGAAGAGTCAAAACACGCATCAAAAGCTCTGTTCGATACAACCTGGAATCTGTCTCCCATAGCTTCTTATCATACTTTGCAAGCACCGCCCGAAATCGTTCCATGAAAAAGCCGACAGCTCCCAGCGTCCGAGTCTCCTTCCAATACCTCTTATCAATCATGCAGTCCGAATAATGCCGGTACTCCCTCTCGAGAGCTGCCGTCTCATCGGTCAGCCGCCGATACGCCTTTCTTTTTATCACCTGGGCACACACCATAGGACTAAAGATAAACAGCAACGAAAGAACCAGGATCGGATCCAGGCGGTACAAATACACCCCCATGAACGCCACATACGGCAGATTGAACATGGCAATCGAAATCACGGCTCTGAGAAGCTGCACGGTCCCGTTGATTCCTTGCCGGGCTTTCTCAATCGTTTCCAGAGTCGTCTCCTTCTCGAACTCATACAGCGGCAACTGCGCCGTCTGTGTGTGAAACTCTCTTGTCAGCGTGTTCACTGCCCTAGGATTGAAAATATGCTGCCCAATAAAATTGCCAGCTCCATTCAGTACCTGCACATAGACCGCGGCCGCTCCTACCCACAAAGCTCCAGAATAAGCGGCCTGGAGTGAGTTTCTCTCCACAGCGCTCTGTAATCCGTCAAAAAACACCTGTCTTGCCAGTGTTTCTAACGCCCACGCCGTACCGTGTAGAACATTCACGACAAGAAACAGCAGAAACACAACAGGCATGGCTCCGGCGATCTTTAGAAATAAGTGAACTACTGCGGAGACCCCGATAAAACATTCTTTTTGTCTCTTCATCCCTGATACCAGCTCCTTTGACTGTCGTACATCTCCCTGTACAACCTGTTTTCTCTGTACAGCGTCTCATGGCTTCCTGAACCGGAAACTCTCCCGTTCTCGATCACAAAGATAACGTCTGTCTGTCTCGCGCTTGCCAGCCGATGACTGATCGTAACAGAGGTATATTTCTGGTTAATGATACGGAATTTTTCGTACAGCGCACTCTCTGCAGCAGGATCCAACGCCGCCGTCGGTTCATCTAAAATCTTCACAGGGCGGTCGCTCACAAGACACCGGGCGATTGCCACCCGTTGCCACTGCCCGCCGGACAGGTCTTCCGAGTCCCTCACGATCTTCCCCAGTTTCGTCTCCATCCCATGCTTTAAGTCAGACACGATCTCGCCTAACTCCATCATATCGACAACATCTTGAAAACGAACCAGATTGATTTCGTCTCCGCACAGTTTTTCCACATCCCCGATGGCAATATTCTCATAGAGCGAAAGTCCATATCTGGCAAAATCCTGATAGACAATAGCGAAAAAACCTGCGATCCGTCCGGGGCCCCACTCCCGAATATCCGTTCCGTTAATCAGAATTTGTCCCTCATAATCATCATATAGCCCAGCGATCAGCTTCGTAATCGTAGTCTTCCCACACCCGTTTGCGCCGACAAATGAATAGCTTTTCCCGGCTGAAATCTGAAACGAGAGATGGTCAAGCACCTTTCGCTTAGTCCCCGGATAGGCAAAAGTAACATCGCGAAACTCCAGCGAAGAGAACTCCGGCAATTCACAGCTCACGCTCTCCGCCTCCCTAAAATCCATTTTGGTAAAGGTTTCAACATCATGAAAAAACTCGTTATATTTCGCGATCTCGCTGACGCTGTGGAGCAGACTCCAGGACATGAGTTGGACCAGTGAGAATATATTCGAAACCAAAGCCATAAATATACCAATCGTAATCTCTCCTGCCACGACGCCAGGAAGCAGCGCAGTCATCACCACGATCGCGATCAACACCAAGGAGATGCTGCCAAGTTTCGCCTTCGCAAAAGATTTCAGATTCACCCTCGCGTTTACTCCGAGCCATTTCTTATAGGCACTCTCCCACTCACCATTGAAATATCCGGCCCAGCCAAACAAAGTCCTCTCTTCCGCCGCATCCCTTCCGGTCAAAAGCCTGGAAATATACTCATACCGCCGCTTTAGCCCCTGGGTCTCGCTGATTCCGGCATAACTGGCTCGCCCTCCGGCCAAAGACAGCATTACCAAAGGCACCGCACAGGCCGTCACAGCCAGAGCCGCTGCTGGCACATATCGAAACATCACCAGAAATAACCCCAGCGCTTTCCATACCAGCGCCAAAAACGCCAGCAACGCCTGAAACGCATTCAAGATACTCTCATCCGTATCAGTGGAAATCTTCGTGATCAGATCCCAACTCTCCGGATTCTCCACATATCGATATCGAAGATCAGCGACCTTCTCCACCATCTCCGTTCCGAACCTCTCTCGCACATCGATCCGTAGCCGCCCCACCAGAAGATCGAGAAGTTGGTTGGAAATCCAATCGAAGCTCACTAGTAGAGACACCGCAGTCAGCGCTCTCCCAACGTCGGCATACTCCCCGGACCGCAAAAGCCCTATCGCCGCATCAATGAAGGCCCCTGTCGCCAGTGTGAGCAGAGCTGGCGTAAGCCCTTGGAACAAATACAGTAACATCACTGCTACCGAGACACCAGCGCTGCATCGAACGCACAGTCCGACCGCACTCAAAATCGAATACCTCTTACCCCGTTTAATCATAATCACACCCCTTTATATTTTGATTACGAATAAATGTTCCAGAATCGTACACAATATTCATCAATCCATTTTTAGCAGATAACGGCAATAATTGATCCACCTTTTTGTCAAGAGCATACATTTTACAAAATGAATATATAATATCCCTTTTGCGTTCCTCTAAAAATAACTTATTGAGTTCCTCAATATCTTTGGATTTTTTAATCAGCTACTGTTCCTGCAGTGTATGTCCATCCCCATGGAACACGGAAGGTCCAGAATAGTTTGATGGCTTCACGCAAGGATGATGCTCCGGCACCAACTAAATATGTCTGAAATACCATATTCCCAATGGGAATAGCTATTCCATTTAACACCAAATTGCGTTTTCTCTTCTTTTCTTTATCCATTTATTTTTGCCGCCTTAAATCTCAATTTTTATATTAAATCCATTTATCTGCTTATTTTTTTTCACATATTTTATCAATATCTCAAAAGCACTTAATAATAAATCCGCACCCGTTTCTTTCCCGTGATCAGTGTGTCCGTAACAACTGTAAACTCATGATACTCACCTTCCACGACATTATCATAAATACTTGATGACACTTCTACATTCATAGTTTCTTCACCACAATCCAGGTCAGAAGCATTGACTCTTACATAGTACATTGTTGTAGTTTTGCTCGCACCACTATAATGTCTTTTCTTCCAATTGTATCCCCTGTCAACTTTTTTAGCCTTACCTTTCGTTATGACCAGCAGTTCTTTGTATTCTGTTACGGAATCCCGTACCAAAACCTTGCGATAAATAAAAGGCGACAGCAATGCCAACACCACCACCACTATAAGTGCCCACGAAGTGATTTCTGTTCTTTTTGTTCTCTTGGATTTATAAATATCTTTTCTCATTGATTTTCTCCTACTCACTTGAGTCTTTGTTATTCTCTTATCTCCGTCCAGCATTTGCAAATGCAGTGGCAAACTGGATTTTACTTTGTAACTATAACTTTTCCTTCAGAGTCCAGGAGAGGTGTAACACCAGCTCCATATCCGGACTTCCAACAAAGGTAATTAACTCCCGTCTCCTTATCTACAGGAATTTTACGCTTTCTTAATTGGATGTCTAATTACAGTTTTCCATTTTTCTGGGGCAACCTTTCTTGCATCAGACATATAAATCTCGTGGTGCAACCTGTCTTTGTTAATATCATTAACATATCCATTTTGTTCTAAATAAGTATCCATAAGCGCAACAGTTGCTGGCTCATTATCAAAAGAACCTATATGCATAATTTGAACGCATAATTCCTCATCAATCGTAAGATACTCTGCTGACGAACAATCAAGTTTCTTCTTTTTCGTTGCTGTTTCTACCGCCCAGTCAAAATCAGCTTTAGAAATGAAATCAGGCAAACGGATAACAGAAATCCAGCTGAAAGCAGACTTATTTGTATAATCTACACTCTCGACATCATCCTGCCACCAAAAACCTTCCAATGGCGGAACAACATATTCAAAAAATCCTTCAATTTTATAATCAGTCTTGTAACTCATTTTTAATGTGTATGCAACAGCATATAGAACACTGATTGCTTGTTGATATGCTCCGCCTTCTTCATTTGGATTGCCTTTTCCTCTAACTGCAATATAATTTGCCTTAGGTACATTTACAATCTCTGGTTTATTCTTCGGCATATAGAATTCTTTATACTCTTTTTTAAAATCAAAAGCCATAATAACCTCCAAAATTCCGATTTTTCGTTCTCAGCGACTTCCCAATAAATGGGAAGTTATGGCTTTAATTTTCTCCAAATAACCAGCTTTAGGACAATACATACGACCACCACAACAGCCACTATAGCACCATCCCACAGTAACTCTGTGTACCACGGTGCAGACTGCATGACATATAAATTTGGATAAGTTTTAAAGTGCCAGAACTTATAAATTCCGTACCCAATAAAAACTCCTATGAATGAACCAATAACGATGTTTAAAAAACAATTCAATTTTCTCAGCATGGCAGTGCACCCCTTTCCAAATTTCGATTTTAATGTCTCTATTATACCATAATGATACTATTATAAAAAAGGAAAAAGAGCTCCTTCGAGCTCTTTTGATTCAGTTCTGTAAACTTGAAGTTGTCAGCATCCTTCGTTTTTATCTTTTATATCGTCTTTTAACGATTTGATTTCTTCCAGAATGAGTTCAGTACAAACGACTATAATACCTGAAAGAAGAATAATTCCACCATAAATCGGATAAATAAAGGATTCTCGGACTCCACCGCCAATGATGCCAGACAAGAGCTGCCACACACCGCTGAACGGCCAAACAACTAAAGCAAATACCACAATCATCATAATAATAGCTTTTTTCATTGTACTTTGCCTCCTTAAATTGCGATTTCTCAGTTTCAAAAACTTGAAGTTGTTAGTCGCTATCTTGTTTGCGGTTAAATTCAAAAACGACAGGTTCAAATTCAACTAAATGCTTATCTTGGGTGTTAGTTCCTTTAGGGTTCTCTATGCCGGTAACTTCATAGTATTCATCACTGTATTGTATTTTACTACCATCAAAATCTTTTTGAATGGATTTGACATATTCAAACGGATTTTCTATTGGTAACAAACTTAATGCCCGCTGTAGCTGTTGTGCCGCTGTCCTCTGCTCATCGGTCAGTATTTTTTCTTCGTTTGCCATGTGTTCTTCAAATTTATTTTTATCCATCCAAACGATTTGCTCCAATGGGTTAGCAGTACCACAAGCCAAGATTAAACGGATAAAATCTTCAAAATTTGCCGCTAATGGATATACATTTTGGTCTACACAACTTTCTGGATTGCAGGCAAATACCATTTCTCCATATTCCGGCAAAAAGCAATACAGAATACATCCTTCAAATCCGATTGGCTTTGCGTTGACGGGATAGCAAAAATACGGCTCTGCAATATCTCCATATTCTAAACATAAAAGTCCCTTATCTATGGGAAGTGCCATATACTTTTCGTAAATCGTTTCCATTGATGTGCCTCCACAAAATTCCGATTTGGTGTCCTTTTATAACGGTTGCATCATCTCAAGAATGATTCCATCCGGGTCTCTGAAATAAAACGCTCTGCTTTCCCCAAATCCATCTGCCCTGAAATCGAAATACTGCGGTTCAGACAAGCACTCCACATGATTTTCGATAAGAGTTTTGTAGACAGAATCAATGTCATCCGTGTAAAAGCATACTTCTGAGATAGATGTCGTAAACAAGTCTGATTGTTCTTTATGGATTTTGCTGTCTACAAACTGAATCAATTCAACCGGTGGTGCTTCAAGAGCCTTTGAACCATTCAAATATGCAACCCTTGCTTTACAATTTTCCTTACGGAACATTTTATCTGTTTCTTCGCCTTCCATAAAGATTTCGCCCTGAAATTCAAGCCTAAGAATATCTCTGTAGAAAGCAATCGAACGATCCAAATCAGAAACGGTTAATCCAACGTGATAAATTCTTCCAACCATATTTTTCTCCAATAATTTTTTTCATCAAACTGAAATTGTTAATTTGGAACTGGTCCTATAATGCCAAATGCTATTACATCAATAAAAAGCACGAACGCTATCACACAAACAATTAAAATAGTTGCAATGACTTTAATAACAAGTTGTTGATTTTGTCTTAAATTACTCTTACTAACAATCCTTAAGACAAAAATCAAAGCAACGATGATGATAAAAGAAATAATATTATAAAGAACCACTGTTTTCATCTATGTGTCCTCCTTTTTTATATCAATTAGAATTTATACACCAAATCCATTTGTTAGTCCGATAAAAACTAAAATCATTCCTGCTATTCGTATTCCTTTTTTCGCTTTTTCTTCTTCTAAATGAATTGCATTTTGGGGATATACTGGGTTAATGAAAAAAGCAAGACCCGTAAAAGCCCACGCAAGATTATAGTATATATCCTTATTGAACCATAAAGAACTTATAAATCCCGCAATGACTAAAATCAGAGTAACAATTATTTGCAGTCGAAAATTTATTTTCATTTCTATTCCCTCCATAACTTCCGATTTCTCAGTTTCAAAAACTGAAAATTATTTAATTCTCTGTGTACCTAATTGTAATTGTTCAACTGCTATTTTTGCTTTATTGTCATCTTCCTTTTGAAGATTTTCTATTTCCGAGCTCCGAATAGTCAAAATGATTTCGTCCCCCACCTGTAAATCATCAAGTGTTATACCTACAACATCTTGTGTATCATAATTACAATAGATCATAGGAATTTGGGAACAATCAATAAGACAATCATCTCCTAAAACACCTTCTTCTCCGCTATCTTTTGTGGTTATGATTTTATTTTCTTTATCAATTTCTGTTATTATCGCATTGACACCTAAAGTAAGTGGTTCGTTTGTTTGTTGTCCAGAACACGCAACTAAAGTAAACACACAAATAAATATACATAATGCCATTATCATTTTTTTCATCACAAGTTCCTCCAAATTCCGATTTTTGTTCTATTTACTCCCCGATAAATATGAATTTAGCGTTCACTCATATATTGTTTTATTTCATCAGGCGTCAATTTTCGTACTTCTGTGTGTGGATATTCTTTATACTTTCCAGCACTAAACACAGGCATCATTTGCCTGCATTTCTTGTCTTTATTCTTTTTCAAAAATAGATTTAACTCATCATTCCCTGGAAATATTTTATAAGATAATCTTCCTTTATTGTTCTCTATCTCATAAATACCACACGCACTTTTCGTTGTATAGTCCGCTGTTCGCAAATATAGTTTTGCAATTTCCAATGACTTAAAAGGAAAATTCCATCGTTGCAATCCTCTATTTGGGTCATGCTCGATACAAATGCACCGTCCACAAGTTCCACAAATATATTGAGTGTGGTTTTCCAAACAGTCCAGCGGATTTAGTAAAGGCGTTATTCTATTTTCATCAGAGTAACATTCCTCACACACTTTTCTTTTCACTCCTTATAAAATTCCGATTTGTTAAACTATCTATACAATACCATAGCTCTTTAGCTAATACAATAATTGCATCGCTCCCGCTTATTCTCATCAATTCTGCAACTAATGTATCTTGATCATATGCATATTGTCAGGCTGTCTGTTCTCTTTTCTTTGCATGATACGCTTCACGTCTCATAGCCAGTGTTTTTTCATATCTCTCTTTTGCAATAGGGTCTCCATTCAATGCATCTTCACGCATTTTTCTGTAGCTCTTCACTGTGGCTCTAACCTGATACTGTTTACGCTCTGCAAGCTGATGACTCTGTGCTTTCTGATCTCCGGCTTCTGCCCTGGCTCTCAAGGCTTCCATCTGCTCCTTTCTCCTTGCGGTATGCCGTCTGTTATATTCTGTATTTCTTTCTTCCAAATATTTCGCATATTCAGGGTCATTTTCTGCTCTCTGTTTACGCTTTTCTGCTGATTTCCTTGAACGCTCCCTTGCAATGGCTCTACGCTCCTCAAGCTCTCTGATGGCTTCCTGATTACCTTTTTCTGCCTGCTCCTTTCATTCTGCCAAAGCAATCTTTTTCTTCTTTGTAGCACGCTCCTGACGTTTCTTTTCCCTTTCCAATGCCAAGCGTTCTTTCTCTTCCATCTTCGCCCGATATTCAGGGTCAGACATTCTCAATTCTCGCATTTTTTCAGCTCTCTTACGGTTGTTCTGTCTGCCTTTTTCAAGGATTGCTTTATATTCTGCCATAGCTTCAGAATCTCCAGCTTCTGCTTTTGCCTTGGTCTCTGCACGCTTATGATTTCTTTTCTGCGTAGATTTCTTAGAAGATTTTCTCTTTCTTTCAGCAATCTCTTCCGCTCTGCGTGCTTCCTCTGACTGCAAGGCTTCCACTTCATCCTCACTGAGTGGAAGAACAAAATTTCCAATGAAATTGAAATAAATATCCACTTGCTGAGTACGGTCTTTTGTTCTGCCACCCTCAGCTTCATAAATTACAACCTTTTCAATAAAATCATTAAGCATAGGTGTTGTCAGTTCCTCAAAATCTCGGTATTTCTTAACCAGTCGCACAAATTTATCAATCTGCACTGCCTTAGTGGATATACGTTCTGTAGCAGTTTCAAGTTCTGAATTTCTCTGCTCTAGGTTGCTTTGTTCGGTGTCATATTCCGTCATAAGGCGGTTAAACTGTCTCTCCGGCAATCGCCCCAGTGTGAAATTCTCATACAGACCTTTTATCAGATTATCCAAATCCATCATACGACGTTTTGCTTCTAACGATGGCTTCTTGATCTGCTTTGCTGAATAATCCTGTAAAATTCTTGTAACCGCGTCTGTATCTTTTGCCTTAAAGAAAACCGTATAGACCGGAGGACTTTTCTCTCTGTCTCTGACAACTGCAAAATCCACTCCATATTTCTTTGCGAATGAGAAAGAGCAATGCACTGCCAGATTTTCAGAAATAGTGTAGAACCAGTCTTTTTCGTAACATTTTAGTCAGATATTACTGAATTTAAAATACGCAAAATAAAAATAATAATAATTACTGTTATTGACAAAATAGAAAGTATCATGTATAATACAGACATACATAAAAAAGCAACAAAATACTGAAAAATTCAGTAGAAATCTATTAACAAAATGAATCAACAATGAAACGGAGAAAATAACTATGAAAAAATATGAATGTGAACCATGTGGCTATATTTATGATCCGGCAGTAGGCGATCCAGACGGAGGTATCGCTCCAGGAACTGCATTTGAGGATATTCCAGATGACTGGGTATGCCCGATCTGTGGATTAGGAAAAGATGTTTTTGTTCCTGTAGAAGACTAAGCAGAAAATGCGAGACTATGAGAAAATCTCTGTAAATTAGATTCTTCTATGATAATGAAGGGTGAGAAGCTTACAAATCAGGCTTTTCACCCTTGTTTTATATATAACAGTTACTGCTAGGCATGTCAAGAGCAGGCGGATGGCCGCCTGTCTTAGATTATGTTTTTACTTAATATTCAATCACTATATCAGAAAAGAATATAGGCTCTGCTTCCTTATAATTGTCTTTCAAAAATTCATATAACCTAAACCTCATTCCTTTCTCCTAAATATTTATAACCTATATGGTTATTTTTGTTAATTATATTCTATATCCTGTTTTCACGATCTGGCAATGTAATTTTAGCACTATGGTTAGTATATCCAAAGCAGAATAAAACCTAAAAAAAGATCTGTCACCCTTAGGATTCTTCCCAAAGCCAACAGATCTTACATTTTCCCTTACATCTTTATACTCTTTGCCAGACTCGTCAGCAAAGCTGCCATCTCCGGATTACCCTTTTTTCTTTCTAACCCACGTTATTTCGCAGCCATGGTTACCACTGTTTCCTTTTTTTTCGACATAAGCCAATAAAACATAGAACAAAATATTAATGCAAATACAACGCCAAAAACATTCTGAATCACTCTAAGACCAACTGCTCCTTTTAGTCCATAACTCTCTGTAGCAATGGCCAAAGCACCAAATGTGTTAAATACTGCCTGCCAGCCATATTTTGCAGAAAGTCCTACACCAATTCCGCCAAGGATTCCTATGTATGTATAGATGGATGACGGAAGCAGAAAATATAGTACTGTAAAGCATATTACACCTGCAATATTTCCGACAATCCTTTTGCGGACTCTGTATTGCATGTCCTCCATAAATGGTAAGATTGCTGACATTGCCGCAATTCCAGCCCACATTGCCCGTGGCATATTGCAGAGTTCCGCAATGCAGAGTACTGCCGGTACGCATATGATCTGACATAACTGCCACTTTGTTCTGGAAGAAGATATATCAAATTCCTGTACCAAATCATTCAAATTTCTTTTATACGTTCTGTTTTTATGATTTCGATAAAATACGAAGCAGGTAAGTGCTGCACCTAATGCCATTCCGGTCAATCGCATCTGATAACTTTTTCCTGTTACATCATATCCATACAATAACAGATAACCAAGAACCAATGTGGATTGGTTAAACATGAATGGGTTATGACATCCGAACAGAATCAGCACTGCCAGTGCAGCAATGTTTAACAGCATTCCAAGTACCGGTGAAAGCTGGTTTGCTAAATGCGGACATACAGTCATAATTACAAAGAACAAAGCCAAAAGCATCGTAGATTGTCCGGTGTGGATCCCCAGATCCGCATTCCGAAATACCATAAGGCATAATAAAACTACTACACCCACAATACTATTCTCATTTCCAAATAAGATACTGAAAATAGTAACAAATAAAAAACAAAATGCCATTGTAACAGCTATCTTTACCAAATATACCAGTATGTGATATGATTTTTCTTTCACTGTTTCACTCTTTTTCAACAGATTTTTAGAACCTGCCTGATTTAACTGCAATTCCTGATAAAATGTCATGTAATTCCTCCTCTATCTGTTTTTCTTAAACTTATATGGCCTCATCTTTCTGTATTGGAAGCTCTACAACAAATCTGCATCCACCATATTCCCGGTTTTCTGCCTTGATTGTCCCGCCAGCACTATCTACGATCCGTTTCACAAGTGCAAGGCCGAGACCATTTCCTTCTGCTTTGTGAGAACCGTCTGCCTGATAAAATTTATCAAATATTCTGTTTTTCACATCATCCTCTATTCCCGGTCCTTCATCTTCCAGAATAAACATTACAGAATCCTTTTCCTGCTTCAGAAACATCATAATTGTCCCCTTTGCAGGACTGAACTTAATCGCATTATCTAAAAGATTCATCCATATATGCATAAAAAGTCCTTCATTCCCAGTATATTTAACTTCCTCCAGCTCTACCTGGAAACCAATTTCTTTTTCTGTCCATTTTGTCTCCAGGGAAAGAAATGCCTGACGGATCTGTTCATCCAAACGATATTCTGTTTTTTTCATGGGTATGTTCTGATTCTCTAACTTGGATAACAGCAAAATATTTCCAACCAATCCGGAAAGCCTTTGGGTATTAAACAGGATTTTTTCTACATATTCCTCTTGCTCCTGAGACAGTTCTTCTCCCTGAAGAAGCATTGTATACCCTTCAATGGCATTGATTGGGGTCTTAAACTCATGAGAAACATTGGAGACAAAATCCATCTGCAGTACTTCTGTTGCACGAAGCTCTTTTGTCATCACATTAAAACTCTGGTAAGATTCTCCAACTTCTGCGATACGGCTGTTCGTTTCCAAGTGCTGTTCAAAATCTCCCTGCGAAACTTCCTTCATTGCTTTACTGAGTCTGGTAATTGGTTCCAGCAACCTTGCATTGATAAAGGAAGTAATCAGCCCTGCAATCAATGTATTAAAAATCAAAAGCCAGCCAAGCACAGGTATGCTACCAGGCAGATTAAAAAAATGATTCAAAAAAGCAAATAATAACGCAGATATGACTGTTGAAAATACAAGTGCCAGCCAGATTGCACCAGTCAGACAGGATCGGATCCGCAATCCTTTTTCTTTCTTTTGTTCCATTATTTTTTCACCACCTTGTATCCAATTCCACGCATTGTTACGATTTCAAAATCAGGGTTATCTTTCAAACGCTCCCTGATTCTTCCTATATGTACCTCTATCGTATGTGGGTCTGCCTCCGTCTCGTATCCCCATACTTCATCCATCAACTGTTGTTTTGTAAATGTTCTGCCTGGCGAAGCTGCAAGCTTATATAAAAGCAGGAATTCTTTTTTAGGCAAAACAAGACTTTCCTTATCAGTTGTAACCGTCATTGCATCATAATCAAACTCTGTTGAACCGATCACAATTTTGTGTTCATTCAGTATCTGTGCACGGCGAAGCAGTGCTCCGACTCTTAAAACCATTTCATTCACATTTACCGGTTTTACCATATAATCGTCACTTCCCGAAAGAAATCCCTGGCGCATATCATCAAAGGAACCTTTCGCAGTGATCATAAGTACCGGTATCTGATATCCTGCTGAACGGAGTTCCGACACCAGTTCATAACCATCCATAACCGGCATCATAATATCGGAAATGATCAGATCAATATACTCTTTATCCAATATTTCTAATGCCAGTGCTCCATCTGATGCACTTTTGACCTGATATCCATTCTTCTCAAGCACTTTTTGGAATAGCTGGCTTAATTCTTTATCATCTTCTACAATTAATATTTGAAACACGATCTTCTTCCTCCTTTATCAGAACAGATATCTTGCCCATCCAAGCAGATGCTGTACCAAAAGTACGTTTCTCTGACGCTTCTTTGTCAATTCAATTGGCTCTACATGATACGGATCACGATAGGTTCCATCTTCCAATACCTGTCGGGACACTCTTTCATATTCCATCATGCCTTCTTCCAACTGTTTATTAATCTCTTTGCTACGTATTACAAGCATCAGTTCCGTATCCAGATACGTGCTTCTCATATCCATGTTAAAGGAACCGATTACGGATAGATCATCATCAATCAGGATGCTTTTTCCGTGGTAAGAATAGCCGCCTTCATACTCCCAGATATCAATTCCTGTATTTAAAATTCTGTTTCTGTTTCTCGCATAATCAGCAGAACCAAACGGATTTCCATTGTTGGCAACCGAATTGGTCATGATAGAAAAATCCGGAACTCTCTCCGCAATCTCTTTCCATGTATTATACATCATATCATTGCAGATAATATATGGTGTATGAATTTTCACGCGCTCTTTTGCATTTTTCATTAGTTCTCCCAGTTGATACCAGACTACTGGTTCCTTGGGACCTGTGTGGATAGGATTTGACACTAATGCAATCTTTTCTGTCTCAAAAGTTTCGTCCGTGTAATCGGTATCGCAGATTCTTTCCTTATTCTCTTCAAAATATTTCTGATAGCCGTTCTGCAGCTCTAAAACTGCGTTCTTTACAGATTTTCTATTTGCCAGTTTTTTATTGTCATGAAAATAACCACTGTCTTCTTGTTCCCATATCGTTTCAAAATACTCTAACAACTGGTTAACTGAATTTTCTTTCTCAGGTTCATCGCAAACCACTAACACATCTCTGTCATAGTTCTTATGTCCCAGAAAATCACCCAGGAAATAATTGTATGTATTTCTTCCACCAAGAATATATGTCTTACCATCTGCAATCAAATATTTATCATGCATTCTCCCCATCATCTTCCATGGTTTCAACGGATTGGCCTTATTATACAGTTTAATTTCAACATTCTCATGGGAAGATAATCCATAGAAATACGGATTGCCTTCCATATCAACCCAGCTCTCCATTCCATCTACTAACAGACGAACATGCACACCTCTGTCTGCCGCATCATGCAGTGCTCCTAAGATCAATTTTCCACTTTCATCTGATTGAAATGCAAAAGTAGAAAGAATAATGTCTTCTTTTGCATTTCGGATCAAACGCACTCTTTGTAAAAGTGCTTCTGGATTTTTTTCTATGATCACTGCTCGTTCCATATTCTCGCTGCGTTCGTTCCACGAATCATTTTGTGTTTCTTTTTTGATGGTATTAGACACTTCCGGCTGTTTTTTATATGCAATACAGATTCCAAATAATTCATAAAAAGCCACACATAAAAAAATTGACAGTATAACAAAAACAATTTTACATATCTTACGTTTTCCCATCGCACATCACCTGACTTTTTTTCATCCTATGTCTATACAATACAAAGTCAACCTCAATTTTACCTCAACAGAATTAATTTTATCCATGTAAATTTCCTGTACCGGCAATCAGACATAACAAAAACGACCTCTCAAAATCAACTATTTTTTGAAAGGTCGTTTCACTAAATTCTTATAACAATCCAGCAAATAATCTCATAAATAATTGTCCCAGTCGCAAATATGCACTGCGCCCAGTACAATATTGATCTGTTACATCACGACATTCTCCCATCGTTCTTATCAGATCATTTTTAATTTCCACAACTGCCTGACAATCTGCCATAAAACAGCCGTTTTCAAAATGATGATATAAGCTTCTATAATCCAGATTGATTGTTCCACAAGTTGCCATACAGTCATCCACTATACTCATTTTCGCATGGCAAAATCCTGGTGTCCATTCATAAACTCGCACTCCATGTTTAACCAATCCATGATAAAAAGAGCGAGTTATATTATAAATGAATTTTTTATCAGGAATTCCTGGTGTGATAATTCTTACGTCTACCCCTCGCTTAGCAGCCAGACATAACGCATGTGTCATTTCGTCTGTTATAATTAGATATGGTGTCATAAACCAACAGTAATTTTCGGCCTTATTTATCATACTGATATAAACTTCTTCTCCGACCTGCTCATTATCCATAGGACTGTCTGCATAAGGCTGAACAAAACATGTTTGCTGTGCTTTATAATCGTAATGAATAATGTATTTACTAAAATCAGTATCATTCGTAGCTTTTTCACTAACAGCATTCCACATTTCTAAAAATGTCACTGTAAGTGACTGAACAGCATCTCCTTCTAAACGGATACCGGTATCTTTCCACTGCCCATACGGATGCGTATAATTAAAGTATTCATTTGCAAGATTATATCCACCTGTAAATCCAACTTTTCCATCAATTACTGTTATTTTTCTGTGATCACGATTGTTCAAAAATAGATTTAAGCCTGGCACAAATGGATTGAATACACGACAATGAATTCCTATACTCTCCATCTTTTTTACAAAATCTGTGTTAATAAAACCTATAGACCCCATATCATCATAGAATACCCTGACTTCCACACCGGCTTTTACTCTCTCTTCCAGAACATCTTGAATCTTATGCCAAGCTTCAGCATCTTCTATCGCATGATATTCCATGAAGATAAACTTTTGTGCTTTCGCAAGTTCTTCAAGCTGTGCCTCTAATCCCTTCACTGCTTCATCAAAATACTTGATATCCGTATTCTGATAGATTGGATACCGCGAATTTCTTTGTATGTAACTTGCAATATTTCCTGCTTTCGGAATCTTTTCTTTTATTCTGCTTAAACACTCCTGATTGTCTGGAAGCATTGGTAACAATTTGCTATCAATTTCTGCATATCGCTCACGCATTTTATGCGTGCCACCATTCAAGCCAATCAATAAATACAGGCCTACACCCATAATTGGGAAAATCAGAATTAAAATGACCCAAGGCATTTTCATAGAAGATGTCTTATCTGACGCATACAATCTCAAAACTAAGATTCCACTTAAAATTCTGGTAAATAAATTTATGATTTCTGCATATTCATTCAAGCGTGTTACGATAGTAATAATAAAAATCACTTCCAAAAGAATGCAGATTATGGAAAAGCACAATCGTTTTATTCCATTTTTTGTTTTTGCTTTTCCTTCTAAGGTATCTTGCTTCATATGTATTCCACCTCTTCTTTCTACGTCAGCTCTATATTCAAAATACTATTTATTTTGATAATTGATTCGTTCCCCTTCTATTGTTTTGTTTCAAATTCACATATAATCATACTTTCAAGGACTACATTATTTTCTGGGTATATTCCAGCATTTTTAATATAAAATTGACCTAACACTACATACAAAAGGTATTTACCTTAATTATAACTTTAAATATATCTTATGTACATTATTTTCCATCAAAAAAAGTCCACCCACATCTGGATTTCTCCTAATTCCAGTAGACTCTGTTCTATTTCCATTATTATATTTTTATTCAGCTTTCAAGCTCTTCGCCAGACTCGTCAGCAACGCCGCCATCTCCGGGTTTCCCAGGCTATATAATTTTTGGAGCAACCTCCCTCTTTTTCCAGGCACCTGCTAATTGCCATGGTGGATTCTGTACACGATATCACATCCCTTAAAGATATATTCTCTGGCTGTTTTGCAATCTGATATCCACCCTTTATCCCTTCACAGGCTTTTATGATTCCTGCTTGTTTTAATTTTTTTGTTATTTTTGGAATATAACTGGATGGAACACTTAGTTCCTGAGATAATTCTGATGTAGAGATCATCCATCCCCAATACGGGGCAAATAGACGCTCTATGTATATAACGATATTCAATTTTATCTGCTATAACAGCATGGTACTCAAAACATCCGCCTTTTTTGATTAGCTGGATTTTTGGCACGATTTTGGGGCTGATTAGCAGGAAGGGCATTTTCATTAGCAAGAACAGCCCGTTTTCTGCTAAAAATTAGCTGGCGATTTTGTCTTATAACAACCGTTCGATTCTGGAGTGCTTGTCAAAAATCAAATTTTGGAGTAGAATTTTATCTCATACAGTGAAAGAGCTTTTTCGTGCCTTTTCATATAAGAAAAGCCGAAAACCCTTGAAAACAAAGGCTTTCGGCGTTGTTCACTGGCGTCCATAAGAGGATTTGAACCTCCGACCCCACGCTTAGGAGCACAGGTTGGCGATATAAACCGCTGTCAAGCTGTGTTCATATAAGTCAAGGAAAGCCTTGATTTTACTAACCATTTTGTCAATCCCAGTCAAAATAAGAAAACCTGTGTTAACCCCTGCCAAGCCCATTTTGGGTGCTCGTCGGGTGCTCGGAGCACCCTGAGGCGATAACTATTGAGTTCCATCGAGTTCACAACTCTGGCTACCATTTCCATCTGCTACCGTAACAATGATAACTCTGTTTTCTTATTAGATTACTTATATTATACTGTGGACGGAGCCGGATGTCGATGCTTTTTTGACTACATCCTCTTATTTTTGTGTTTAACTCGATTCTAATTCATTTCTAACTCGTTTGTTGAATTAGGATTTTTTCATTTCATCTTATTTCAAGTTAAAAGTGAATTAAATATATATAGCACCATTCCCATCGCCTCAATATGAATTGACTTTTCTTTCCATGAGTTGAGTTTCCTGCATGTTCAATTGACTTTTCTCGGTGCCCAGTTGACTTTTCTCAATTAAGAATTATTTCCCCAAATAAAATTGATCATTACAATGAAATCAATGATTTCAACGCATCTGTGAAGCCCTCTTTTTCTATTTGAAACAGATCTTTCTTTATTTCGTAAAACAATTTATTATATGTATCATCAACATCTGTCTTTTGTAAAATAAACATAATCTTCTGTGGATCTGAGCAATAATTCGTAATAGCACTGTTCAGTAATGTCGTTGGAACAGGCGCCTTTGTCCGGTCAACCTGATTAGTTCCTTTTTTCTTTATTCGTGAATCGTATCCTATTACCCCTGTTGAATTTCCAGTAGCCATTTCAAAGTCATTGTCTCGTGTTACTAAATCTTTTTCTCCAATTTTATAACACTTACTATTTCTCAGATCCAATATTTTCTCCATTACTCCTATTTTGGAATACATGGTGCTTGCATCTCTCCGTGGCTTACACTGCTCCCTGGTAATTTCTCCCGATATACAAGCTTCATAAAATTCATTAGCATTTAGCGACTCACTCTTTATCCCTGCCAAATGCATGAAATTATTCTTACCAAATCGAACTTCATAATAGTCATAGGAATCTGACTTGCTCTTTCTAAATATGAACAATAAGGTAGTATCAACGTATTCCGAATATAAAGTTGCGCTTTTACGCAATATAGTTAACATTTCCTCAGACGTCAATATTCTTATATTCCGCGCCGTACATTTCATATTTCCCCTTAACGTAAAAGAGAAACCTTTGTATCAAAGGTTTCTCCATAGTTCTCATAAAACTGGTTTCATTATGGTGCTTTGCCACCAAATCACAGGCATTTCACCTATCCGGCTTGATTATCCTCTGGCTGAAGAGTAAGCGCAAAGTTTTAACGTTGCCAGCGCAACGGAAGCAAACACCTTATGCTTCGTGTCCTGAAATCAGGAAGAGATTTCTCTCTTGGTACTTATATTATACTCAGCATCTCCGAAAATAGCAATCTTTTTTTAATTTTATGACTGCAACCTAAAATGAAAATTTAAATTCCACTTCTCCAAAGGGCGGTGGAGTTTACTCTTGCACAGTTGATATTTACTCATGCATACTGATATGATACTTTAATCGTCCTTCTGACAGCAGTAGAAGGAGTTTGACTATGAGTAAATATATCCCAGGCAACCAAAAGCATCTCACCATAGAGGATCGTATCTATATCCAGAATGAACTGGATAAGGGTACATCCTTTAAAGATATTGCCCGCTTTCTCTGTAAGGACCCTACTACGATTTCAAAAGAAGTGAAGGCCAGAAGAGCCTCCGATTGGTTTCACAAAGGGACTTTTCTTAATGCGAAGAACTTCTGTACCAAGCGTTTCCGCTGTAAGAAAACGAATGCCTGCAATAAGATCCTTCTTTGCGGCGTTAAATGTGCTTCCTGTCCCACCTGTAACCAGACCTGTCCGGATTTTCAAAAAGAACGCTGCAGCAAACTTGATCGGGCTCCCTACGTCTGCAATGGATGCAGTAAAAAGATCAATCATTGTACGATTGCCCACAAATATACCTACAATGCCAGGTTCGCTGATCGGAAATACCGGGAGTGTCTCAAGGATTCCAGGTCCGGAATCGCTATGACCAGACAGGAACTCCACAAAAAGGATAAGATCATCACTCCTCTGATCGATCAGGGCCAGTCTCCTTACCAGATCGTTGCAAACCATCCGGAATTGAATCTTTCCGTCCGCAGCGTTTACAACTACCTTGATATGGGACTTCTGACTGCCAGAAACGTTGATCTGAAACGTAAAGTGAAGTTTAAACCCAGAAAAGTCCATAAATCACAGATATCTGACCGCCGTGTCTTTAATGGCAGAACTTACGCTGATTTTCAACAGTTGCACCTGGAATCTTTTGTAGAGATGGACACCGTCCACTCCGCTGTTGGTTCCTCTAAAACACTGCTTACCTTCTTTTTTACAAGGGAAAAGCTGTTTCTTGCGTTCCTCATGAACCGGAATACGGAAGGATCTGTACGACTCGTTTTGGACCGTTTAGAAAAGCGTTTTGGTACCTTCGATTTCCTGACTCTGTTTGAATATATCCTCACCGACAGAGGCGCTGAATTCGGTGATCCTGATTCTCTCGAAACCGGTGTTACCGGTATCCAGAGAACCAACATTTATTACTGTGATCCCATGAGAAGCGGACAGAAAGGCGGCATTGAACAGGCACACACCATGCTCCGCATGATACTGCCGAAACGAACTACCTTTGAATTCCTGACTCAATGGGATGTGAATCTAATCACCAGCCACATCAACTCAACACCGCGGGAGAGTTTGAATGGGCGTACACCGTATGATGTCGCCCTGGAGGCTTTTGGGACAGACGCCTTAAAAGCATTTCAGCTTAGGCGTATTGACCCTGACAAAGTCATCTTAACACCTAAGCTGATCCGCTATAACCACTAACCCATGAAGAAATCTGCTGTCAGACTGGAAGTAAACTTTTCACATTTTTCAAATGTGGCTGGTGGAATTTAGTCGTGCACACCGACCTCCAGCAGCTTGTTTGCCATACAGAAAAACAGAAAATTTCGCCATAGATTACTTGTATTATAGCATAGATTCCGCTTTTCTTCTTAAAAATCACTAGATTATAAGCAACTTTTAAAAGAGCGGTGGAATTTACTTTTACACTGGAATTTACTTTTTCAAGTCAGCTTTATGACTGCAAGATTAGTGATTCTTTGTCCTTCCAACGCAATTGCAGACGCACTGTTGCATGGCCTACTACTATCTTTCTATTTTACATCTCCGATTTTACATGAGATTTTCCGACAAAAGCAAATACATCTGCTACCTCTTCTTGCTTTATTATTGCTAATTCACTTCTCCTGGTTAAAGTCGTAAACCATTCCGGCACATAAAAATTTATCTTGGGATTGTTTTCCCTGTACCATTGAATTTGTTTCCTTGCAAATTTTAAAAATCCGGGGTCTGAATGTAATCTCGCCAGCTCTTTTTTACTTAATTTTCCTATTGTTCGTTTTCTTTCACTGCCCTCCGGATAAATATCTCCAGTCCATGCATCCAAACGATATCCCGTTCCCTGCGCATGAGCATGAGGCACTGAAGGTTTATCATCTGCATCGCCTATTGTGAAAATCCATATACAGTCTTGTAATTTTTCACGCGGTGAATATAGCTGCGGCCCGGGCACTTTTTTCATTCGTGTTATTTTACTACGAGATCTCACCGTATTTCTTCTAATCATAAATTTTTACCTTTTCCAGTATAAATCAAACTACTTTTACCATTTCTTTTATGTACACACATAGCAGTCAGATTTTTGCTTGCAGCGTTATAACCCCAAAGAACTACTACAAAATTTTCATATTCATATGTCCGCCCTGTAATTCCATAAAGACCGCAGTGTCCAATAGTTCAAACTAATTACTTATTCACATATTTTTCTTATTTCAATTAATGATTTTGTATCCTTTATTAATCTTCGTATCTCTCGTGCATTTTCAAGTCTTGTAGAATTCTCAAGAAGATTCTGCCTAATATTTTCCGAGATAGTACCTTCTTCATCCAATTCATCAAGTTCTTTCCGCGCGATTTCGATTTTAGCTTCAGAATCCAAATCCGTAAATCTTATAACTCCATCAAATCTGTTAAAAATAGGATCCCCTAGTTTTTCCCTCACTTCATCCTTGGATTTATAGTTAGAGGTACATATAATAAGTGCATGCCTTACATCAACTTTATAATTTTGATCTTCATAGATTCCTTCATCAAACAATTGATAAAATGCACTATGAAATACAGAATATGCCTTATCAAACTCATCTAATAAAATTACATTTGAATCTCTACCAATTAAATCTTTCGCAAAACTCTTTTCGTTATACTTTCCGCCAAATAAATAATTTGCAGATTCATTGTTCTGATACATTGAAAATTGTTTCCTTAAAATTTGTCCACCAATTTTTTCTATAAGGAACTGCGCTGTTTCCGTTTTACCAATTCCAGAATTTCCATAGAACAGAAGCACAACTGGTTTATATTGCACATTATTCATGATAGGAAAAATAGATTTCAGTATTTGCTCTTTTACAGATTGCTGTCCTATGATTCTTTTGTCAAAGTCTGCATTAATTTCTTTAATCGTTTTTTCAGTAATCACATTATAATTCTGATGTATTTCCTCAACTATACCTGTACTATTAAATGCACGCTTTATTTGTTCCTGTAAATGAATTGGCGGATTTTGTATATACATGTTAGTTATAGATAATTTTGCTAGAAAGCTCAGAAAATTTATAATTACATGTTCATTTATACTACTATACTCATCCGCAAAAGCAACAAAGTTAAGCATTCTTATTTTCTTTTTCTTAACTTTTTTAGCTGGCTCCTCCTTTTCAGGCAAACCAACTAGCACCAATGGTATCTGTTTATTTTCCGCATCCATCTGCATTGCTACATCTGATAATTTTCTATATGAGCTAGGAATAATAGTTTCAAATGCTCTATCCGAACCATAAAACATTACTATTTTTTTCATGCTTCAACCCCTGCTAATACGACATCATAGACTGCTAAGTCTTCTGTCTGCGATTGATTACTGCCGTCTACAATACTTTCCGCAGTAACTTCTACATGTTTCTTTTGAAAATCAAATTCCTTTTCTATTGTTAATTCCGTCGGTTTACAAGTTCCTACCTTAATTCCATAGTATACTAATTCCATTTTGCTTAAATCCGCCAAATTATAATTATTTTTAAATGCACTTATATTAAATCTCAATACTGAACTTGGCCTGTCCTCAGATTTAAGCAACATACCATAATAACCTCTTTCTCCTAATAGTGCCTCATTCAATTTTTCCATATCTATTGGCATCTGCTCTTTAGGCACCACTGTCAAATACGAACTGTACATCTTATATAAGGAAATTGAGTTTTCCGGTGCGTATACTCCGGTTTTTGTAAATTTTTTTACCCGGCTATCTTTATATGCTTCTTTGATATAGTCAGTGAGTAATGTATTTTTTATCGTGGAATCAAATAATTTTGATATTTCACCTGAAGCTTTCGCGTCAATATTTCCCGACATGCTGCCTTTAATAAAGTTCAAAATATTGAATCCACCCTTTGCCTGCGCTTCAATTTCTGTTAATATTTCTGCTGCGCGTTTTCTATTGTCTTCTTTACTCCAATCCAATCTGCCACCATTCGTAATGTCTAAATAATCCTGGGCAGCTGACTCATCAAAATATATGATCTTTAAAAATGTAGGCTCTGTCTCCTTATTTTTTGTGTTTTCCATATTAACCACTCCTATCTAAGATTATTTACGCCTATACTTGGCAGTTCTGATGCTGATTTCAGGCAGATTATATCAATAATGCTTTACCTAGTTTATATTATATCATAAAAAATAGAGCCAATATAGAATTTTACATTCTCATACTAGCTCCCTAAAATGAAAATTTAAATTCCACTTCTCCAAAGGGCGGTGGAGTTTACTCTTGCACAGTTGATATTTACTCATGCATACTGATATGATACTTTAATCGTCCTTCTGACAGCAGTAGAAGGAGTTTGACTATGAGTAAATATATCCCAGGCAACCAGAAGCATCTCACCATAGAGGATCGTATCTATATCCAGAATGAACTGGATAAGGGTACATCCTTTAAAGATATTGCCCGCTTTCTCTGTAAGGACCCTACTACGATTTCAAAAGAAGTGAAGGCCAGAAGAGCCTCCGATTGGTTTCACAAAGGGACTTTTCTTAATGCGAAGAACTTCTGTACCAAGCGTTTCCGTTGTAAGAAAACGAATGCCTGCAATAAGATCCTTCTTTGCGGCGTTAAATGTGCTTCCTGTCCCACCTGTAACCAGACCTGTCCGGATTTTCAAAAAGAATGCTGCAGCAAACTTGATCGGGCTCCCTACGTCTGCAATGGATGCAGTAAAAAGATCAATCATTGTACGATTGCCCACAAATATACCTACAATGCCAGGTTCGCTGATCGGAAATACCGGGAGTGTCTCAAGGATTCCAGGTCCGGAATCGCTATGACCAGACAGGAACTCCACAAAAAGGATAAGATCATCACTCCTCTGATCGATCAGGGCCAGTCTCCTTACCAGATCGTTGCAAACCATCCGGAATTGAATCTTTCCGTCCGCAGCGTTTACAACTACCTTGATATGGGACTTCTGACTGCCAGAAACGTTGATCTGAAACGTAAAGTGAAGTTTAAACCCAGAAAAGTCCATAAATCACAGATATCTGACCGCCGTGTCTTTAATGGCAGAACTTACGCTGATTTTCAACAGTTGCACCTGGAATCTTTTGTAGAGATGGACACCGTCCACTCCGCTGTTGGTTCCTCTAAAACACTGCTTACCTTCTTTTTTACAAGGGAAAAGCTGTTTCTTGCGTTCCTCATGAACCGGAATACGGAAGGATCTGTACGACTCGTTTTGGACCGTTTAGAAAAGCGTTTTGGTACCTTCGATTTCCTGACTCTGTTTGAATATATCCTCACCGACAGAGGCGCTGAATTCGGTGATCCTGATTCTCTCGAAACCGGTGTTACCGGTATCCAGAGAACCAACATTTATTACTGTGATCCCATGAGAAGCGGACAGAAAGGCGGCATTGAACAGGCACACACCATGCTCCGCATGATACTGCCGAAACGAACTACCTTTGAATTCCTGACTCAATGGGATGTGAATCTAATCACCAGCCACATCAACTCAACACCGCGGGAGAGTTTGAATGGGCGTACACCGTATGATGTCGCCCTGGAGGCTTTTGGGGAAGACGTCTTAAAAGCATTTCAGCTTAGGCGTATTGACCCTGACAAAGTCATCTTAACACCTAAGCTGATCCGCTATAACCACTAACCCATGAAGAAATCTGCTGTCAGACTGGAAGTAAACTTTTCACATTTTTCAAATGTGGCTGGTGGAATTTAGTCGTGCACACCGACCTCCAGCAGCTTGTTTGCCATACAGAAAAACAGAAAATTTCGCCATAGATTACTTGTATTATAGCATAGATTCCGCTTTTCTTCTTAAAAATCACTAGATTATAAGCAACTTTTAAAAGAGCGGTGGAATTTACTTTTGCACTGGAATTTACTTTTTCAAGTCAGCCTCATACTAGCTCCATCATTTATGCTTTCTCCAAGATTAAACCTACGAACATTAATGTATGTTCTCTATTCCTCAGATTCCCCTCTTCGCTAAGCTTTTTCATCCTGATTGCCTGCGACAATGAGGGCGTACACTGGGTGAAATCAATTGCATCCACCTTCTGTTGCTGTTCTTTCTTTTTGAGATAGGCCAGTTGAACTGCCGGAGTAAACCCCATCGTTCCATCATCCACCTTTTCCGGCAGCGGAGGAATCAATTCCGTTATCTTGATGTACCTCTGTACCTGCTTCGCACTGTCACCGCACAGCTCGCCAATAATATCAATACTTCTTTTTCCGTTATTGAAGTCAACTTGCCCACATTTCTTCCTTCCTGCTTTTCGCTTGATGGCATCATACTTCATTTTATAAGCGAATGCCTTCTCACTGGGTGTGATCTGCTCGCGCTGCAAATTTGAATCAACCATCGTTACCACGGCTTCATCATCCTTCATACACCGGATGATCACAGGAAGACTTCTGTAACCCAAGCGCTCTGCAGCAAACTTTCTTCTATGTCCTGATATAATTTCATAAAACCCTTCTGATCGAGGTCTGACAATCAACGGGGTCAGAACTCCATATTTTTTTATGCTTTCCTGCAGCTCAATCATCTGACTGTCTGCAATTACTTTAAACGGATGATTCTCGAAAGCTCTCAGTCGTTCCATTTCAATCTCTACTACCTTCTCATCCGAAGCACGTTCATCTGTTTTGCCTGCCATAGGCCTTTCCTCCTTTTCCCCGAACGAAAAAATCCGCCCAGATTAGAACGGTTAATCTAATCTGAGCGGATCCTTTCCGTCAGGCCTGAATGATTCCAGGCAAGAAAACATTTATTCATTTTTACTCTGCTTTACACCCTAAAACTCATCCTACACGATAGTTATCGCCTTTTGGTGGTTATCATGAAAAATCACCAGGTGCGCGATTACCTGTTTTGGGTGCTCGTTTTCCAATTTTTGATGATGTCTGGGTGCTCGCGCGCACCCAAAAATCTTCATGAAAATGAAAAATGCAGCAATGACTTGTTATCATCATTGCTGCAAAAATGGATGTTCCCTGCGGGAATTGAACCCACAACTACAGCTTAGGAGTAGACCCGATACGACATCGGGAAGTGGCATCTAATGCTTAAAAATGCTTGGAAATACAAGGTTTTTCAGCATTTCAAATCCCATCTGATACTACGCTGTGATAGCTAATTCAGAGGGATTTTACACCGTCCGATTGGCTCGAAATTAGCAAGTCTTTCGATTTTTGGTGGACGTTGCAAGTGCAAGTAAATGTCACTATGTAACTTCTCGTGATGCGAAATGATAGGAAATCCTATTCATTCTCGTGTGAGGGTGCGGGTGTCCTTAGACACAGATTTCAGTCTGTTTTATATATCATTTCAAAATGAATTTTTCAACCAGAATTATTAAGAATTTCAAAGGTTTTTCAGACTCAATGATTCTATGTAATTTAGACCCGCCGAAGCAGGTCTTTTTTTATTTCAGCATAATCTCTCTATCCTCAGCGCCGAGCATATAAGCACCCTTGGCAAAAGCATCCCTTGCAAGAAGCTCTGCTACATCAACCCTATCGAACAGCATCCATATTTCTTTCTCTTTCGGAGTCAGTTCATGGCTATGGTCAAACAAATGCTCAAGTCCCAATCCTTCAAGCAATGCCGACTTTGCTGCTTTGTATTCCTCAGCTCTGCCAACATATTCGTCGTTCCTTTCCTTGGAAAATGCCTCGATATTGTCAGCTCTCAGATGCTCGTAATACTCGTCCATAAAGATTCTATCCATACTCGTTGACCTCCATAACAAAAAAATAAGGGCAGACCCTTTTACAGCTATTGTAGCTATGTAAAAGGATCTGCCCTTGCAGTTACTATAATGTTTTTGCCAGCGACTTCAGGAGTGCTGCCATTTCCGGATTTTGCAGAAGCTTCAGAAGAAGTTCTTTATCATCAGCGGAGCTTTCCGTTGCGGCTGGTTGAACCGGCTCAGGCGTTGCCTGTCTGCCTGAGTAGAACGCAGCTTCCATTCTTTCAGCGTTCAGTCTGCGGTCATCGTCGATGATATGGGAGTAAACATCCGCTACCATCTTGACCTGTGCATGACCGGAATCGCCTTGAACGGATTTCATATCGCCGCCGTTCAGCTTCAGCTTGTAAGTGATACTGGAATGTCGGAGACTATGGAAAACCACTTTCGGCAGTCCCTTCTCCTCAATCAGCTTATTGAAAGCACGGTTGATAACCTGCCCCTCAATCGGCTTGCCATTGGAAGAACAGAAAACCAGATTGAAGTCTACGAACTCGTCACCGAAAAGGTCTTTCAGTTCTTCGATGTCAGCCTTTCGCTGTACCAACATTTCCGCTACGGTTTTCGGTAAGAACACCTTGCGGACACTTGTTTTGGTCTTAGGAGTTTTGAGAACCAATGCGGTATGCGTACTGGCGAAGGTCGGTGGGAA
Source organism: Pilosibacter rotomagensis (assembly GCF_045062245.2). Classification (NCBI taxonomy): domain Bacteria; kingdom Bacillati; phylum Bacillota; class Clostridia; order Eubacteriales; family Clostridiaceae; genus Pilosibacter; species Pilosibacter rotomagensis. Next base: position 3,656,056 of record NZ_CM170323.1, read on the forward strand.
CTTGAACATGATGTCCTTACCGTCCAGATCTGCCATCGCTTCACGATTTACTCTCTGCAACTCCTTTTCAACGAAGATGCTTGCCTGACCAAGTTCAATACTGGTGGGGGAAATGTCAATACAGTCCCAGGTAAGCCCCAGAAGCTCGCCCATTCGCAGGGAACAGGAGAAGGCAAGGTTAATAGCCAGACGAAGAATATCATCGTCACAGGCTTCCAGAGCCTTCTGGAGCACTTCTGCTGTCCAGATATCCCTGGTCTTGTGTTCTTCTTTCGGCAGCGTAGCGTGCTCCACAGGGTTTCTGGTCATCAATTCCCACTTGACCGCTTGATTGAAAGCATTTCGCAATGTCTTGTGAACCTCTCGGACAGTATGCGGAGTCAGATATTCTGTACGGGCTTTTACATACTTAGAAGAAACCGCTTTGACAGAAAGCAAATCTCGGTAATACTTGTCCATGATTCTCGGCGTGACATCCTCCAGCTTCATATCACCGATGAGGGGACGAATATAGTTTGCAATCAGGCTCTTTCTGCTTTCATAGGTAGACATCGCCCAGGTGTTCACACCATAGATTGACATATACTCATCCAAAAGATCATTGACGGTTTTAGCAGAAGGGGGAATAAAGGTTCCGGACTCCTGCTCATATTCAACCTGCAACTTCCTTTTCTTTGCTTCGGCATTCGTTTCAAAGGTTTCCCACTTCTGACGCTTGTTGCCGTTCTCATCGGTGTATGTATAAACCACAGAATACTTCTTTTTTCTCTTAACGATAGATGCCATGTAATCAGCTCCTTTCCTGTCTATCTTCCGCTAACTGGTAGCGGGTCTGATTGTGATACCATTTTTCAAAGCTCTCTTTGGTAGCTCGCTTATACCTGCCAACCTTGATAAGCTCAAAATCTTCATTGGCAACGATATAGTAAATGGTCTGACGATGTACCCCAAGCATTCTTGCCATTTCCGGCAGACCGTAGGTGGATGCCATAATATCTGCATCCAGTTCCTGATCCTCTACCGTGCGGTAATCGGTTTGAGAAGCATACCATCTTTCAAAGCTCTCCTTTGTCACTCTGCGCTTGCCCAGGACATCGACCACATCAAAATGCCCTTTGGCAACCAGTTCGTAAGCAGTCGCTTCTTTCAGCCCAAGGCGCTGTCCAAGCTCCTCCATTGAATATGTAGTTTTCTTCAATTCCTCGCCGGGAGGGGTTCCATCGACCTTCTGGTATTTGAACTGATTGGCATACCATTCTTCAAAGCTGTCGATCATCACCCTCATGGTGTTGCCGACAAGAATGGTTTTGAAGTAATTCTTCTTAATGAGCCAGTATGACTCCGTTTTACCAAGACCGAGCATCCTGCCCATTTCCAGAACAGACATACTCGTGCGTTTTCTCATTTCCGCCATCGTACAACCTCCTATGTAAAAAATGTAGCCATGTGTTTCTTGTCATGGCTACATTTTATCGAACTCTCAATATGTTTTGAAGTTTGTCGCCGGGTTGTACGACGCCCTTGACAAATCTTACATTTGATGATCCAACCACTCATCAAAACTCTTTTTGGAGATTCTGATACTGCCACCGATGCGGACGCTATGGAAAACTTTCTTTTTCACAAGGTTGTATGCGCTGGTTCTGCTGATGCCCAGAATATCCTGAATCTCATCAACCGTATAGGTTCTCTTATCAAACTGAACTGCGTTAGCAGCCATCGCTTCTTCGGTGCGCTGATTCATGGCAGCGATTCTTTCTTCAAACATTTATGTTCACTCCTTCGCTCTCTTTGCTTTATGTTTTGGGGAACGCTTTTTCAGCTGTTCCATTGCCAGGCTGACAGATAAGGCTTTCTCAATCGCTACCATTTCACGGGGCGTTACCTTACCTAAGTAATTATCAATCCTGCTTTTATCAATGGTACGAATCTGTTCCAGCTGAACAACGGACGCTTCTTTGAATGCAGGATTGTCGTAAATAACAAAGTGCGTCGGCATATTCGCTTTCTTATGGATTCTGGTGGTGACCGTTGCCACAATCAATGTGGGAGCGTGTTTATTACCGGTATCGTTCTGAATGACGATAACCGGACGGATGCCGCCTTGTTCCGACCCAACTACCGGGTCCAGCTTGGCGCAATAAATATCACCACGGCAATATACCCAATTTTCTTTCATCATGTGCCATGACCTCCTTTCGTTGGCTATGTAATAACTGACTGCCAGAAAGGAATCAGGCAGTCAGTCCAAAAGTCTATGTGTCCCATATTTGCCACGCACCCCTGGGAAAGAGGGCTTACGCCCTCAGGGAATCACCGAACGACTGATTGCGAATCAGTTCCATAGGAATCTAACCTCTGCCGGGTTCTCCGCCAGCTCCGTAGAGAAGTATCTTTAATCCTGTTGCTTTCATGGCCGTATTGGGAGCAACCCAATATTTACAAGCCAGTATTGATCGCTGGCATCGGGAGAGAGACAAGCGCTTAATTTATAGAAGAAAGTCGTTCTGTTTCTCTATCCGATACGTCTCGGCGTACCGCTGATGTGGCTGATGCTCTCGCACCGGCAACAGGAACGTATTCGATGACTGTGTATTCAGTTTTCAAGGATCAAGCAGCCGATTTTCTTTGGCTGTATCTAAATTGTACCTGTTCCTCATGCAAGTTTTTATTGCCTCGTAGGTATAGTTTTGAGGTTATTCACGACCTAAAAATATGTAATCAAGGGTTGTCTCAAAGCGCACAACCAGTTCGATTGCCAAATCAATAGAGATACCTCTGTTGCCGGTTTCAATTCGTGCAATGGTGTTTGCGGCAACACCTAACTGCTCCGCAAGCTGTTCCTGTGTAAGCCCATGTTCCTTTCTCAAGGCTTTAATTCTTTTTCCGCTTTCAACCAAGTCGTAATACATTTTCGTTCCTCCGTGTTTTTGAATTTGTGAAGTTGCAAAATCAAAAACAGCGGGAGGAGATCGTGCCCGATTCTCAATACCCTTTGCCATCTGCCTGTCCTCCTTGCAGGCATAAAAAAAGAGCCGGAGTAAATTACTCCAAGCTCTCGTTCATGCCTTTGTGTTAATTATGGGGGAAAATAGGCAGGTATAAAAAAAGCCCCGTACCCATTACAGGCACGAGGCGTAACTCTCTCTATTCAATTTTATGCCGCTATCTCCCAGCATAGCCATTTTAACACTGGACAAGTCGGACTTTCAGTAGGGGAACCGTCGTATTTTCATCGGATTTTAGTCGGACTAAAATCCTGTCTTAGCATTCACAATAACACAATGCTTCTTCCTCCCGGGCACTTTCCAGGAAATCTTTCAATTTAGGAATGGCTGTTCCCCAAAGTGACAGACCAAATAACAGTATCGCTTCTTTCTTTCGGTCATAGTAGGTGCTGCGTTCCATATTCAAAACCTCCAGCATTTCTGATTCCCTGTACTTGAAGCGGTTGAGATATGCCTTTGAGATAATCTCACAGTACAGAGCGCCTTTATCTGGATATTCTCTGATTTTCAACATAGCCATATCTACCAGTTCAATGATCCACTTTGTCTCAAATAAGCTGCGAATGCGTTCTTCAAATCGTTCTCTCGCTTCATCCGGAGCAAAGTTCTCCAGATAAATCAATGCACCATCTAAGCTGTCACCGTAAGTACAAATAAGGGTATCACATACATCATTCGCACGATCAATGGTAGACCAGCACACCTCTCGATATATGGATAAAATCAGCTTTGCTCTTTCATACAGAACCTTCTCGTCAATGTTCTGCATCCGGCAAAGCATTCGAATACTGCTTAATACCTGTGTATTATATCTGCTCATTCAGAATCTCCTTTCAGCCTAATCCATAAAATAAGAATTCCTTTCTAACTCCTGTCACTTGGCTAAAGGGAAACAAATACCATGGGACAAGAATGACTATAACTTCCGATATTTGATTAAAATAACAGAAGTGAAATCGGAAGTTCTTGACTTTATAAAAGTTCCGATATATAATTAAGTGGAATTAAAACTTCTGTTATGATTCTTATTATAGCATTTTCCAGAAGTTTGTCAACAAATAATCGGAAGTTACGAATAAATATTTTTTGAAAGGAAGGATACTACCATGACATTTGGAGAAAAAATTAAAGAAGCTCGTTTGGCTATGAACCTATCTCAAACGGAGCTTGCCCAGATGACCGGCATTTCCGAAAGATCCCTTTACACCTATGAGCAGCTCGGAACACTCCCCAGAAAAAGCAACATCAGAAAACTTGCTGAAGCACTGCATATCTCTGTGTCCTATCTTTTGGACGAATCTGAAACGGATAGCCAGAGCCATATAGATCAGGATATGTTTATTTTAGAGGCAAAGGAAAACTTCGGTTCAAAAGGAGCAAAAGAAGCTCAGGAAGTGTTGGGTCGTGTAAATTCTCTGTTTGCCGGTGGAGAATTGGACGAGGACGCAAAAGATGTATTCTTCCAGGCGATTATGTCAGTTTATATGGACTCTAAGAAAACAGCACGGGAAAAGTACACTCCGAAGAAATACAGAAAGCATAAAGATAAAGAGTAAAATCCTCAAGCACAGAATATGTTTTCTGTGTGCGATTCGGAGGTGAAGCAAATGAAAACGGCAGAGCATATCATTGAAACTGTCGATAAGCTTGTGCGAAAATATCACACCAGAGACCCTTACGAGCTATGTCAGCTGTTAGGTATCAAAATCCACTATTACGATTTACAGAAGAAATTGAAGGGCTTCTTCTATTACCAGTCCAGACAAAAGAATATCGTGATAGATCACAATGTGAACGGTATCCTGGAGCGTATATTAGTCGCACATGAATTAGGACACGCTGTCCTGCATACAAAAATCGCTATGATGCACGGCTTTCAAGAAATGGAAGTTTTTGATGATAGATCAATCGAAGAAAATGAAGCAAACTTCTTTGCGGCGGAGCTTCTGTTAGAAGATGGGAAAGTCCTGGAATGCCTTTCGGAACACACATTTTTTGAAACGGCTAAAATGCTCTATGTACCGGCAGCATTATTAGACTACAAATTCAGCCTGCTCCACGAAAAAGGAGAGCTGGTAAATTCGATGTATATTCGTAAAGCAGATTTCCTGAAAGAAGATCTTCATGCCTACGATAACGACATTGGTTATGGCGATATATGAATATCTATTTTTATATCTTTACAGAAAAAGTCCACCAGTACGATGCGTAGTGCATCATGACTGGTGGACTTTTTGCTTCTTAAAGAATCAGTATATTGTGCTGCAAAAAAGAACCCCATAGCAGTTCACTCTGTACCGTCAATGGGCTTCTTTTTCATTATATCAATCAAGCTCCGCTTTTTTTATCATCTCTTGCTGGTCAATCAAGACATCAATCAACTTTCCTACGGTTATCAATGTTGTTACATTACACTTTTTCAGTTTTGCAGCAATCTCATTATCAATGATGCTGTCGCATTTTGCATATGGGGTATCCAGTAAAAAATAGTCAAAGTTCTTTTCCAAGACGAATGCCAGTTTTAGAAGCATTGCCAAAGAAACTTTCGTCTGTCCAACTTCAACATGGCTCATATGATTGTTCGAGCAACCAACCAACGCACCCAAATCAGCCTGACTATAACCCTTTTCCAGTCGGGCAGCTCTAATGCGCTGACCAATCTTAACGTAATCAATTTCCGGTTGCGTTTCAATCACCTCCATGCTGTGTATGATTCTGCTATACATTATAAAATGTACCAAAAATCTCAACAACCAACATCGGGTGCAAGTTGCATTTATAAATGCAATATGATAAAATTTTATAGGCAGATTGCATTAAATGATAGAATGAAAAGAACCCCAAGACGACAATATGAGCTATCTTGAGGTTCTTTAAAATAAAAAATTCGTAGAGTACATTACTCCACGAATCGCATTCTTCTCTGTTTTTTTTAGTTTATATCTTTATTTTACAAATTGTCGCACTGTTTGTCAATATGTTAGGGACATAAAACACGAGGTTTTGCACAAAAATCCATCTTAGAAAGTTCCAAAGTCACAATTTGCCGTCAGAATTATAGTCATATTGAAGGAGGTGTACCTTATGGCACGAAAAGGAGAAAATATTTACAAAAGGAAAGACGGCAGATGGGAAGGAAGATACATTAAGTCCCGATCTTCTACAGGCAAAGCCAATTACGGTTATGTTTATGCAAAGTCATATCGAGAAGTCAAGGCAAAACTTATCAGTCAAAGTTCGTGCACGAGTAATTCTGTCACTGTCGATCCAGAAATTAGCTCAGATCAATTTGAACAGGTTGCTATGGAATGGTTTCAAGCTATATGTCCTAAAGTGAAGGAATCTACAAGCAACAAATATAGGAATCTTCTCAGCTCGTATATACTTCCTGTGTTCGGAAGCAAACAATTGCGTGATATAACACACGAGTTTATTGAAACGCAGTGTAATTTTTTCCTTGTTTCTGGTGGATTAAAGGAGAATGGACTTTCCTCTAAAACTGTTTCAGATATTTTATCTCTAATTCGAAATGTCTTACAATTTGCCACCCGAAACGGGAAAGCCATTTCTTGTGACGCACGATCTATACAGATAAAACGTCAAACGAAGGAAATGAGAGTTTTGAGTCGTGCTGAACAGGAAAAATTATGCCAATACTTGTATTCTAATCTTGATTCCTGCAATATTGGTATATTAGTATGTTTATTCACTGGTCTCAGAGTAGGTGAAATTTGTGCGTTACGATGGGAAGATGTTTCATTCTCAGATTACACAATCCACGTGCATCAAACGCTCCAGAGAATCCAAGATAGAACCAACAGTGAATACAAGACAAGGATTGTTGTTACCACACCAAAAAGTGCTTGCTCCATCCGTACTATTCCAGTACCCCATGGCTTAATGACTATTCTTACAGCACACAAAGCTTCTTCTACTGGCTACATCCTAACCAATAGCGATCAGAATCCATTAGAACCAAGAACCATGCAAAATCATTTTAAGAAGGTATTGAAAAACAGCGGAATCACCTCCGCAAATTATCACTCGTTACGTCATACATTTGCTACAAGGTGCATAGAGCTTGGATTCGATGTAAAAAGTCTCAGCGAAATATTGGGTCATGCCAGCGTGAATATTACAATGAATCGCTATGTACACCCATCCATGGATTTAAAAAGAGAAAATATGCAACGGCTTTCTGATTTATTAGCCGTCAAATAAATTGTCAACACCGTCAAATAATGCTGAGTTTTCAGTGTTTGGCGGTGTTTTTTCGTGGAGTAATGTACTCTACGAAAGAGTATACCCAGGAGGAGATTTATTGATTCAATTTGTAGGGCGAGATGCTTATAAGCAGTTTTGGAATTTTAGTAAAGATGAGAAAGAGAACTTGGCCACTCAATTGGCGATTGAGTTACCCGCACTCAGAGGAAAAGTTGGTGCATCACAAGAAGAAATTGCTTCGGCTGTTGGTATTTCACGACAAACTTATAGTGCCTACGAAAATCGGACACGCCCAATTCCATGGAGTTTATATCTAGCACTATTGTTTTATTTTGATTACATTCCAAGTACACATTATATGATTCGCCAGCTTGAATTATTCCCAAATGAAAGAAGTTATGGAAATAAGACTTAGAAGCAAACTTAAGAGTGTGTTGATAGTGCAGTATCTTAAAATTTTGTATAATAGGAATTGAAGTTAAATTAGATGCTAAAAATTTGTAATTAAGAAGGAGTGATTACATGAACAAAAATATAAAATATTCTCAAAACTTTTTAACGAGTGAAAAAGTACTCAACCAAATAATAAAACAATTGAATTTAAAAGAAACCGATACCGTTTACGAAATTGGAACAGGTAAAGGGCATTTAACGACGAAACTGGCTAAAATAAGTAAACAGGTAACGTCTATTGAATTAGACAGTCATCTATTCAACTTATCGTCAGAAAAATTAAAACTGAATACTCGTGTCACTTTAATTCACCAAGATATTCTACAGTTTCAATTCCCTAACAAACAGAGGTATAAAATTGTTGGGAGTATTCCTTACCATTTAAGCACACAAATTATTAAAAAAGTGGTTTTTGAAAGCCATGCGTCTGACATCTATCTGATTGTTGAAGAAGGATTCTACAAGCGTACCTTGGATATTCACCGAACACTAGGGTTGCTCTTGCACACTCAAGTCTCGATTCAGCAATTGCTTAAGCTGCCAGCGGAATGCTTTCATCCTAAACCAAAAGTAAACAGTGTCTTAATAAAACTTACCCGCCATACCACAGATGTTCCAGATAAATATTGGAAGCTATATACGTACTTTGTTTCAAAATGGGTCAATCGAGAATATCGTCAACTGTTTACTAAAAATCAGTTTCATCAAGCAATGAAACACGCCAAAGTAAACAATTTAAGTACCGTTACTTATGAGCAAGTATTGTCTATTTTTAATAGTTATCTATTATTTAACGGGAGGAAATAATTCTATGAGTCGCTTTTGTAAATTTGGAAAGTTACACGTTACTAAAGGGAATGTAGATAAATTATTAGGTATACTACTGACAGCTTCCAAGGAGCTAAAGAGGTCCCTAGCGCCTACGGGGAATTTGTATCGATAAGGGGTACAAATTCCCACTAAGCGCTCGGGACCCCTTGTAGGAAAATGTCCTAAGTGTGGCAACAATATTGTATTAAAAAAATCGTTTTATGGTTGTTCAAATTATCCTGAATGTACCTTCACTTTAGCTGAACATTTTAGAAAGAAAAAACTCACCAAAACAAATGTAAAAGAATTACTAGAGGGAAAAGAAACCCTGGTAAAAGGAATCAAAACGAAAGATAGAAAGTCCTACAATGCCGTTGTAAAAATCGGAGAAAAGGGATATATTGATTTTATCTCTTTTTCAAAATAAGCATAAAAGCCCTTTAAAGAGGGCTTTTATATATTAATCACAAATCACTTATCACAAATCACAAGTGATTAATCACAAATCACTTGTGATTTGTGATTCCTAATGATACAATATTACTATACAAAAAAAGAATGGGGCGTAGTTATGGAGAAGGAAGAACTCAAAATACTTGAAGAATTAAGACGTATTTTAAACAGTAAAAATGAAGCGATTGTTATCTTAAACAATTATTTTAAAGGTGGTGTTGGAAAGTCAAAATTATCGACTATGTTTGCTTACTTGACAGACAAATTTAATTTAAAAGTTTTAATGATCGATAAGGACTTACAAGCAACATTGACAAAAGACTTAGCAAAAACATTTAAGGTAGAATTGCCACGTGTTAATTTTTATGAAGGACTGAAAAATGGAAACTTGGCTTCTTCTATTGTTCATTTGACTGATAATTTAGACTTGATCCCTGGCACGTTTGATTTGATGTTACTGCCAAAATTAACTCGCTCATGGACTTTTGAAAATGAAAGTAGATTGCTTGCTACTCTTTTAGCACCTTTAAAAAGTGACTATGATCTCATTATTATTGATACTGTACCAACGCCAAGCGTTTATACAAATAATGCAATCGTGGCAAGTGATTACGTTATGATCCCTTTACAAGCAGAAGAAGAAAGTACAAACAACATTCAAAACTATATTTCCTATTTGATTGATTTACAAGAACAGTTTAACCCTGGACTAGATATGATCGGTTTTGTTCCTTATTTAGTTGATACGGACAGCGCAACGATAAAATCAAACCTGGAAGAACTGTACAAGCAACATAAAGAAGATAACTTGGTTTTCCAAAATATTATCAAGCGAAGTAATAAAGTAAGTACCTGGTCTAAAAACGGAATTACAGAACACAAAGGCTATGACAAAAAAGTTTTATCCATGTATGAGAACGTATTTTTTGAAATGCTTGAGCGAATCATTCAATTAGAAAACGAAAAAGAATAGAATCACAAATCACAAGTGATTAATCACAAATCACTTGTGATTTGTGATTGTTGATGATAAAATAAGAATAAGAAGAAATAGAAAGAAGTGAGTGATTGTGGGAAATTTAGGCGCACAAAAAGCAAAACGAAATGATACACCAATCAGTGCAAAAAAAGATATAATGGGAGATAAGACGGTTCGTGTTCGTGCTGACTTGCACCATATCATAAAAATCGAAACAGCAAAGAATGGCGGAAACGTAAAAGAAGTTATGGATCAAGCCTTAGAAGAATATATACGGAAATATTTACCTGACAAACTTTAAAAGGAGTGAAAATGAAATGGCAGTTACGTATGAAAAAACATTTGAAATAGAGATCATTAACGAATTATCGGCAAGCGTTTATAATCGAGTATTAAACTATGTTTTGAACCATGAATTAAATAAAAATGACTCTCAATTATTGGAAGTCAATTTATTAAACCAATTAAAGCTTGCAAAACGTGTAAATCTTTTTGATTATTCTTTAGAAGAATTACAAGCCGTTCATGAGTATTGGCGGTCAATGAATCGTTACTCAAAACAAGTTTTGAATAAAGAGAAAGTGGCTTAATATGGCAAATATAGTCAATTTTACTGACAAACAGTTTGAGAATCGCTTAAATGATAATTTAGAAGAATTGGTTCAAGTAAAAAAGCGGTTGAATCGCCAACCGCTTTTTTACTTGGTGGGCAATCAGGGTCAGGGAAAACCAGTTTGCGAAGAAGATGATTGAGCAGGCAGGAACAAAGTGATAAATTCAAATTGTGAGGGAAAATACAGATGAATCAAGGAAGAATTATTGTGATTACAGGCTCACCGGGGACAGGAAAAACAACAACTGCGTCAATTGTCGCAAAGGAATCAGATATGGATAAATCAGTGCATATGCACACCGATGACTTTTTTCATTACTTAAGCAAAGGCGCAATACCACCACATTTGCCAGAATCCAACAAGCAAAATCTGGTTGTCATTGAAGCCTTTTTAGAAGCTGCAAAGCGATATGCTCGTGGCGGATATGATGTAATTGTAGATGGGATTGTCGGGCCATGGTTTTTGGAGCCATGGAAAGCTCTTGCCCAAGAAGATTACGAGGTACACTATATTGTATTAAGAGCGAGTAAAAAAGAAACTATGAAGCGAGCTGTGGAACGCTCAAAATTAGATAGAAAAACAAATATTGAATTAGTGGAAACAATGTGGGAGCAATTTTCCGGTTTGGGGATATATGAATCAAATGTCATAGACACAACTACATTCACAATTAAAGATACGGTTTCCGCAATAAAAGAAAGAGTTGCATGTGGGACGTCTTTACTATCTTAGACATTCCCATTTGTCAGGAAGATAGCAAAGCCAGCCGAGCCAGTCAACGGTCAAGATGAACGGCGCATTTCATGCGCCGCCGTTGACAGTCACGCCCGTCTTTGCTAAAAAGTAATCAAGGCGGGAAAGCCCTAAAATGGCTTCCCGCCCATTTCAATTTTTAGAAAAGAAACGCTCCAAAATCAGAAAGAGAGCGTCCAAGCACTTTGAGGGATTGGCCGCCTTGTCCACCCATTCAGCGGGACAGCGGGCGGAGGTCAAGGCCGGGTGTAAACCCGTTCATTTCAGCTTAGAAACCCTTCATAAAACGGGCTTATTTAGCGATATAAGGCTTTATAATAGAGAAGGAGTGAAACTTCTATTCAAGTTTAGAAACGCCTTCCATTAGTCCGAAAGAGACCTTAGAAAGAGAATTAAATCGTAAAGTATCAGGGAAAGAAATTCAACCGACTTTGGAGAGAATAGAGCAAAAAATGGTTCAAAATCAACACCAAGAAACCCCTGAATTTAAAGCAATTCAACAAAAATTGGAAAGCTTGCAGCTACCTACACCACCAATACCCAAAACACCTAAACTTCCAGGACTTTAAACCTTAAAAAAGGAAAAGAGTAGTTACCAAAAAACGGTAACTACTCTTTTTTTATAAAAACCTTTCCTCATGTTTGAAAAGCTGATCGAGAAATAAAGCACACAACGGTATTCTTTCTTTTTTCAGTTGGTACATTTTGCAGTCTGTAACGTGTCATTTACTGTTTGTTACCTTAACATATCCAGTCGAAAACACAAGGGTATATAAACGAGCAAGCTCGCCCTTGTGTTTTCTTTGTGTCTATGTTGCGTTCTCGTCACAGCAAACGACACGAACACACTGGCGAAAATGAACCAACAAAACGAAAAAAGAAAGGAGCGTATACTTCACAGACGGTGTTAAGGATACTTACCAGATGAAACCGTACATTGCACCGACCGCTGCTGAGTTGGAACAATTTCTTTCCTCTCTAAATTAAATCTTGCCGAAGCAGTGATGTGTCAGACTTTCCTGACACATCGCCGCTTTGCACTTCACAAAATCCGCTGCCAGGAGGTGATGAAATGAGTATGGTAAATGCTGACTCCGTTCAGCTATTCGCAATGCTGAAAAAAATGCAGGATTCCATTTCCTCCATCGAAACTACCAAAAAATCTGTAAAGATGAAATATGAACAGTTAGGTGCTGGATGGCAAGATAAAAAATACAACGAGTTGGGCGTGGTTGTAAGAGACTGCAACAAGGCTCTCAATGACATATTGGTAATTATGCTTCAAGCAGAAAAATATGTGGCTTTACTCGCCAAGAGCCTTAGTGAATACGAAAGTGTTCAACTAGGATCTACAAATGGAATATCTGCAAGCACACCTCAGACCAGTAGTTTTGCTGTTACACCATCAAGTGCAGATACAACCACCTTTGAGTCAAATACCTTTGGTTCTAATCTTGCATTTGTTCAAGACAGACTATCAGCTGAACGATATTTTTCCCGTGGAAATCACTATGAAGAATATCGAGATTATTGGGAGAACGGGAACTATACCTTTTCTCGAAATGAAAATCCAGAACTCGTATACGTTAGAGCAAGGGATATTGAAGGAGTTTATCTCAGTGACCGAGAACTTGGGAACCCGGAAGGATTTTGGACACGGAATGGTCGAGAGGGATGGTCGAGAGAAAACATTCTAAGGCGAGCTTCGCACATCCAAGATGTTCGTCAAAATACTGAGTCAGGAATGTCTTTGGATGAGCTTTCACAAAACCCAGTGTTAGATGATACCATTCGTAGCTATTACAATAATCCTGTCCAGGTTGCGCAGGTAGGTTCTTATTATGTATTTCAGAGTGATGGGCGACATCGAACACTTGCAGCTCAATCGCTTGATACATATATCCCGGTTTTAGTAACAGGTAGCTACACTCGAAATGATTAACAAATGAGGAGGTGAGTGTTTGAGCAACGTAAATGCTGATGCAACTCAATTACTGACAATACTGAAAAATATGCGGACCTCCATTTCTTCTATCGAAACTACAAGAAGTTCTGTGAAGATGAAATATCAGCAATTGGGAATTGGATGGAATGACAAGAAGTACGATGAGCTGGGAACTATCGTAAAAGATTGCAACAAAGCCCTGAATGATATTTTACAGATTATGCTTCAGGCCGAAAAATACGTTGCTTCACTTGCCAAAAGTGTACAAGAATATGATAATGTTAATTTGGACACTCCTTCTGCACGAAATTCTTTCCTCCAGGGTCTGCAAACACCTAATGTTGGTAATTCGTCTTATCAGTATTGCCTTGGCGTGCTAACCCAAGGTAGCACACCAGACGGATATATCGCTGTTATATCACAACGCCATGAAAATGCAGAGCAGAATGTCAGAGAAGTGTTTGACCATTTCGCTGGTAAACTGATGATACAAGATTCTGAATATCCACCGGATCAGACAGCACATTACTCACCGGGAAATTATATAGGGCATTCACGAGGAGTCTACTACAATGCAGCTTCTGATATGACAAATCCAAGAGGTGCAGGAACAACTTATTTCCACGAGCTTGCTCACATGATCGACCATGCTTCGTGCAACTATCGGAGCAATCTATCCAATACTCCAGAATTTGCTGAGGCACTGGTTGAGGACGGACAAAGAATCCTGAGCTTATATAACAATCTTCCAGTGGAAAAGCAAACTGCTTTTCTGACCCGTATTAGGCAGGATTCAGCTCACTCCTTCTCGGACTTAATTGATGCGACAACAAATGGTCAATTGCACGGAAATTATGGTCACTCAAGGAACTATTGGACGAGACCGGGCAATCTACAAGCAGAAGCCTTTGCCCACTTTTTTGAAGCGTCTATGGGAGACCAAGGCAAATTAGAGCTATTAGCAAATTTCTTTCCTACAGCGTTTGGTATTTTTTCTTCAATGATTGATTCTATTAGACCAGATAATCATGTTAGGGTCTTGAGCAGAGAAAGGTAGGTGCATACAATGGACAAAAACAAGAGCGTTGCAGATTTTATGAATAGCTTCCTTAATACACCTGAACCGAAAATTGATAATGAGTATTATGAAATCGAAGAACAGTATTTTCGGCAATTCGGTCATGGTGTCCCAAGGGAAATGTTGCCTGATAGCATTTCAACGGAACAAATTAAACAAGCCATGAAAAAATGCATTCTTTCCAAAAAGGATAATCTCTTTGAACTATTAGGCATCATTATCAACGATAATTATTTATATTAAGAAAAGGAACGACGACATGGATGAAGACAACATTATAACTTTGAATGATGAGAATGGGAACGAAGTTGAATTTGAATTTCTTGACTTAATACCGTATCGCCAGAACGAATATGTTGTCCTGCTTCCTATTGGAGATTCGGATGGGCAAGTTGTTATTTTGCAGCTGAAAGAAATTGACGATGAAACAGAAGAATATGTTGGTGTTGAAAACGAATTTGTGTTAGAGACTGTCTTTGCTCTGTTCAAAGAGCGAAACAAAGATTTCTTTACATTTGAGTAATTAAACAATGCAAGCTCAAACCAACAACACGATAAAAGGGGGGTGCATTATGGATATTTGGCATCGTGTAGGCAGAATTGTTCGCTTCTCAAACTTAGGAACTCTTCTGTTCTTTACTCTTAATATTCTGCTGATTGTTGCTGTGTTCGGTTCGTCAGGAAGCATTGTTGAACTGATTTGTATTTACTTTTTCACAGTAGCTATCAGCTTATCCCCATTAGGCGAAATGTGCCTGGCTGCCTTCGCAGGAGCAAGCGATATAAAAAGAGTAGATATAAAACTTCGAGTTGTCCCGCTGGTTCAATATGTTTTAGATAAAGCAAAAGAGAACACATCATACTGTCCTAAAAAAGTGAAAGTGAAGATTATCCATGATCCTGCTCCAAATGCATTTGCTCTAGGTAGGCAAACACTATGCATAACTGACGGATTGCTTTTACTCTCCGATGATATGATACTTGGAATTCTCGCCCATGAGATCGGACATCTCTCATACGGACATACTGTTATCCAATTATTGATTGGCGGGGGCAATATATTTATATCCGGGTGCCTCCTGTTAATCAAAATATCCTACTGGATTTTTTCTGCAATCATGGGGCTGTTCGCAATATGCTCTCGTAGTGGTGTAATGGGTATAATTACCGCAGTTTTCGCAGGAATATCAACAGCACTTTCTTGGTTATGGGTAAAGTTCTGTATGCTTTTTCTGATGTGGTCTATGAGACAAAATGAGTATCTGGCTGATGAATTTGCTTATAAAATTGGTTTTGGTCTTGAATTAGCGACGGTATTAGACCAACATATCTCAGATGTTCCGCATGATGGTTTTCTCAGTGCAATATACTCAACTCATCCATGCAACGATGATAGGGTTGCAGCATTGCAAAATTTAGGTGTACCCTATTCTCGATACTAAATTCATAATCTCACAAATTGGCAAGCAGTGTAAACCTGTACAGGTTCACTCATTTTCTCGATTTTCCCTTCGGTGCAATCTTCGCAAATTTGCTTGTTGGGGAAGCATCCCCAATCCCCTTTGAACATCATCTGCCGATGATGGCTACACGATTTTCAATCGTTTCTCAAAGAACAGTAGAATAAAAATTTGCCCATGGTTGAAAGCACCGAAATCGAAAAGCAAAAAAGCAGCCACGATCCGCACCCTTTGGGGAGTGCAGACCGTGGCTTTTTGCTTTAACGGAAGTTCTTCTTTTCCTCTTTCTCTTTCTCTTTTTCCTGCTCTTTCTGCCTGTCGATATTCAAAATCGTTTCAACCGTCCGTTTGGCAATCAGCAGTTCTTCTTTCTCTTTTCTGATCTGACGGTACTCAGCGTAGTCCTGCTTTTTCTGGACTGCCAGCTGATGAAACTCCTCATACAATGATTGCATGGACGGGAGCTTTGTAATCTGCAATTCATCAAAGGCTTGCTTCGCCGCTTTATGAATTGTGATTTCCTGACGGTGTTCTTCAAAGAATTTTTTGCTATATCCAGACTTGCGGTACTCGATATAAATTTGCCTTGTGTTGCGATAATTTTTGATGTGCTGCTGCAACGCCTGAACCTCAACCATACGTTTCTCTGCGACCTTGATAGAATCAGAAAGCGCATCGAACCGGGCAGACAGATTTTCAATATGAGCAGTCAGATCGTCGTAGTTGCCCAAGCCTTTTTCTTTCAGTAGGATTACCGTTCGGGCAGCTTCTTTTCGGTTGAACTTCTTCGCCCACTTTTCATAACCGACCGTCTTGCCCTCGGCCATCTTTGCCTGAATATCAATCAGCATCTGGAACTGCTTCGGGGCAGGAGCCTTGGCAGAGCCGCCTTTTGATTTGTGCAGGTTCTTGCCGGAGATAACCGCTTGAATTTCCTCTTTGCTATATCCTTCGCCCAGGGAACGCAGCCGAATGAAACGCTTCTGATTCTCGCCCTTGAACGCAGGCTGCTTTCCATCCTTGAACTCAAATCCCATGTCAGCCAGAGCCTGAACAAAGCCATCAAAGCTCTTTGGTTTCTGCTTCAGCACCGCATCAATCGCATCACATAATTCGTCACGCTGGGTACGCTTCTTGGGATAAACAGTTCTTTTCTGGCGCTCCCGATACGGCTTCGGTGTAATAATGGACAGCCCGTGTTCCAGGCAAACCATATCACTGAGTCTTTGCACCGCCAGACCGGAAAGAAAGAAGTTTTTGAATTTCCGTGTGGCATCCAGCGAGGTCGAATTATAAATGATATGATTGTGAATGTGGGATTTGTCGATGTGGGTCGCAACGATGAAAGCGTGTTTTCCCTTTGTCCATCGCATCGCTGTTTCATAGCCGACTTGGTTCGCTTCTTCCGGGGTGATTTCTCCCGGCTTAAAGGACTGGCGTATCTGGTATGCGATGATATTGTTCTTCTGCTGTCTGCCGGTAATATGCTGATACTGCCGTTTGGAAAGCAGAAATTCCTCATCTGCTGTCTTTGGATCACACTCATAGGAACTGATAAATTCGCCATCATTGGTTTTTGCGGCATTTTGTGAGTAGTCGGTTCTGTCTGCCAAACATTGAGCGACCGTCTTTCCCTTATTCACATGGAGTGCAATCAATCTTGTCGCTGCCATTCCCATCACTTCCTTCCCAAAAAGAAAAAGCCACCGGTCGGTGACTTTTCTCTGATATTATCTTATGACCTGATAAATGCTCCCAGACTTTCTCCAATATTCTCGACTTTCATAACAGCCCAGACGAGCAAGAACACCGCTGCTATTGTCGCAATTCCAAGAACCACAAGAATAAGCAGGGACTGCCACAAAGCCTTTACAATGCAGTAAATCGCAGATCCGCCAATGACCAAGAGCAATAAACCAATTACATAGGACACAACATTTGTAAGCAGATTTCCAAGAATGCAAATCACTTTTACAACGAACAGCACCGGCAGTGCCAATATCTTCAATACCAGCTTCATAGGCTCAACCCCTTTCTTTTAATTATATTGTACAAGGGTATCTGCCATAACGCAATGATGTCAACCCTTATGTAAAAGCCGCAGCCGAAACTGCGACTTCCCAACAAGTTGTCGGATTACTGGATTGAGGACAGGCGAACAAGAACTTCTCTCATGTCCGTCCAGATCTCCTCCAGCCGTTTTTGCAAATCCTCAATGTCAGCACGATAGATGCTGCCTGTTTCGTTCGCTCGCTTTGCGTACTGGTTCAGGTTGTTGGAGCAGATTCGCAGGAGCGAAACCAGGGCTTTCACATCCTGCAAATCCAGTCTGATACAGTAACCATCCAGAGCCATTTTCCGCAGATAGGCTCCCATGCTGCGGATGCCAAGCTCGTCCATCTTCTCATGGATTCGCTCGACCTCCTCCTTGGATGCAAGGAAATGAACATCCTGATCTCGCTTTGCCATTACAACACCTCCTCACGGGTTTCAGAGTATTTTGCAGGCGGGATATGCTCCGCTTTGGATTTCAGATCAGCCAACACAGAAGGACGCTCTGACTCGCTTCTTTCGTCACGATTTTCCACAGAGTCCTCCATATTCAGGGCTGCATCCAGTTCTGCCAGTCGCTGACTTTTGGCTGTCAGCTCTGCTTCCTGCGGGAACGGTTTTCCAACCTCCGCCTTGGCTGCTTCCTGCTGATTGTAGAGATTATTCAACTGCTCATTGGCTCGTTCTAAGCGCTCAAGGATGCCTGCAAGGGCATTGTCCAGTCGGGTGATATTTCCTCGTGCGTCCGTTCCAAGGGCTACTCTGTGGCTCACAGCGCCCTTCAGGGTCACATCGAACTCGTTCCGGAAACTGTCAAACGAAAGCTCCATCTGAAAGCCACGGTAACTGCCAAGAGGAACCGGATCGGCACTTTTCGTGTCCTTACAAGCCGCAAGGAGGATTTCACCGGCATCTGCCTTTTCGGTGTAGGCTTTGCCCATGATTTCCATGCCGCAAAAGCCATCGGCAATCTGCGGGTGTGCTTCCACGGTTTTAATATCAGCTTCAAAGCCATGAATATAGCCTGTCTGCTTTTCAATCTCAGCCGGGAAGTATTTCAGAAGCTTATCTTCCATACGGTACTGCTGGCTCTGGTGGTCAGCTTTCAGCACCTTCAGCCTTGCCACATCAATGTCCAAGTCCATCTTTTCCTTGATAAGCGGATTGCCGGCACACAGCGCCTTGATCTCCGCATAGGACAGCGCCTGCTCATCCACATCGTCACAGGAGCGAACCGGTGATTTGGAGGTCATAATCTGAGAAATAAACTTCTGCTTGTTTTCCAAGGTCTGATACAGGTAGGCATCGAAGGTTCCCTCGGTCACATACTGATACACCTGAACCTCTTTGTTCCGGTTGCCCTGACGGATGATACGACCGTTTCTCTGGGTCATATCAGACGGACGCCAACCCACATCCAAGTGGTGAACTGCCACCAATTTGTCCTGGACGTTGGTTCCTGCACCCATCTTTTGCGTACTGCCAAGAAGCACTCGCACCTGCCCGGTACGAACCTTGGCAAAGAGGTCTTTTTTCTTTGCCTCGGTATCTGCATCATGGATAAAGGCAACTTCTTCCGCAGGCACACCGTTTGCAATCAGCTTGGTTTTGACATCATCATAGACATTGAAGGTTCCATCATTTTTCGGTGTGCTAAGGTCGCAGAACACCAACTGGGTCAATTTGTCAGCCTGACCGTCCTGCCAGATACGCAGGATATTTCCCACGCAGGCATTGAGCTTGCTGTCAGGGTCATCGGGTAACAGGGTGTTCATTAGCCGCTGATCCAGTCCCAATTTTCGTCCGTCGCTGGTAATCTTGAGCATATTATCGACGGACGGGTCTACAATACCGGCATGAACATCTGCTGCTCTCTCTGAAAGGGAAGCCACCATATCCTTCTGGTACTCAGAGGGCTGAACCACAACCGTTTCAAACTTTGCTTCGGGAACAGGGAGATGCAACTGGTCAGAGGTCTTGATGTCGGCAACCTCCTTGAACATATTCATCAGTTCAGGCAGGTTGAAGAACTTCGCAAATCGGGTTCTGGCACGATAGCCGGTTCCCTCCGGTGCAAGCTCAATCGCAGTTGTTGTTTCTCCGAAGGTCGATGCCCAGGAATCAAAATGGGTCAGGTTCTTTTGCTGGAGCGTACTGTACTGGAGATAGCGCATGACCGTATAAAGCTCGGTCATCGAGTTACTTACTGGAGTACCGGTTGCAAAGATCACACCACGCCCGCCGGTCAGCTCATCCATATAGCGGCACTTCATAAACATATCCGAAGATTTCTGGGCTTCGGAGGTGGACAGACCTGCCACATTTCGCATTTTTGTGTAGAGGAACAAATTCTTGAACGCATGGCTTTCGTCCACAAACAGCCGGTCTACACCCAACTGCTCAAAGGTAATGACATCATCTTTCTTGTCAGCGGCAAGGAGCTTGTCCAGTCTGGCTTCCAATGATTTTCGTGTTTTCTCCATCTGCTTGATCGTGAAGTTTTCGCCACGCTGCCATTTCAGCTCCGCAATCGCACCCTCGATCTCATCAATCTGCTCCCGCAGCTGCCGTTCCTGTCGTTCGGCAGAAAGCGGGATTTTTTCAAACTGGCTGTGACCGATGATGACTGCATCATAGTCACCCGTTGCGATACGAGCGCAGAACTTCTTACGGTTTGCTGTTTCAAAATCCTTCTTGGTGGCAACAAGGAGCTTGGCACTCGGATAGAGGTGCAGGAACTCGTTTGCCCACTGTAAGGTCAAGTGATTCGGCACAACGAACAGGGATTTCTGGCTCAATCCAAGCCGTTTACTCTCCATAGCCGATGCAGCCATCTCGAAGGTCTTGCCCGCACCAACTTCGTGTGCAAGCAGCGTATTTCCACCATATAGCACATGAGCGATAGCATTTCTCTGGTGTTCACGGAGGGTAATATCCGGGTTCATGCCGCCGAAACGGATATGAGAGCCATCATACTCACGAGGTCTGGTGGAGTTAAAAAGTTCGTTGTACTTGGTGGAAAGGGTTTCTCGTCTGTGCGGATCTCTCCAAATCCAATCTCGGAACGCATCCTTGATTGCCTGCTGTTTCTGCTGTGCCAGGGTAGTTTCTTTTTTATTGAGGACACGCTTCTGCTTACCATCTGCATCTTCAATCGTATCATAGATACGAATATCCTTCAGATTCAGCGTTTCCTCCAGAATCCGATATGCGTTGGCTCGCTCTGTACCGTAGGTGACATACGCCGCCACATCGTTGTAGTTGGGAGAACTCTTACCGTTGATGCGCCACTCTGCGGTCAGCTCGGAGAACTTGACCTCAATGGAACGGCGCAAGTAATACGGCGTTTCAAAGGTTTCCTCCATGAACTGCTGAATATAATCGGCATCAATCCATGTTGCACCCAAACGCACATCAATCTCGGACGCATCCAAGTCCTTCGGCTGTGCTTTCTGCAAGGCTTCCACATTGATGTGGAAGGAAGAATCCCTGTCTGCCGCCATCTGTGCGACACGCAGCTTGCTTCTTACATCACCGGAAAGGTAATCATCGGCAGTCTGCCATCCAACTTCCACAGCATCGGGAGCCATCGGGTCTTTGAAGATCACCCCTCGAAGCTCTGCCTGAATCGCATCGTATTCTCCAGGTGTTCCAAGCAGCTGTGCCATAAACGGCAAATCCACCTTGCCACGCTCACCGATAGAGATTGCCAGAGCTTCGGACGGCGTATCCACGCTCGTCACTCTGCGTTCCGGCTTGATGGTTCGCTTGGTGAACATATCCGCCTTGCTTTTCAGATTGCCGTCCTCATCCACATTTTCCAGAGAACACAGGAGATAGTAGGAGGAATCGTCAGCAAATGCCTGACCATTGGCTCGATTATTGATAAGCCCGTTCTTTGCGGCAAACGCATCGTAGGCATCATTCAGTTCTGCCTGTTTCTGAGTAATCATTTCATCCGGGTAATCCTCAAGCTGATATTCGATCAGCTCGTTGACGATACCACGAAGTTCCACCATGCCCATCACACGGTCTTTTGCTTTCTCATTCAGGTCTACACGGCGCATCAGGGAGTTTTCACGGAAGTACACATTGCCATCCACCACGGTATAAGAGAAATTCTTTACATCCGGGGTTGCAGGAATGGTTTCGATTTCCTTACCCTTGTCAGCTTCGGGAAGCTCCACAGCCTGATAGGTTCCTTGGATGTGGGAAACTGCTTCTTTCAGAAGTTCGGACAGTTCCATGCCCTCAATGGGACGCACTGTAATGTCCATGCCGTAGGCGGTACTTTCTTCCACCGTATCGCCCAGAACCATTTCAGGATGAGCGACAAAGTAGCTGTTCATGGTGTGTCCTTCTTCGGTGCGGTCAAGGTTTACCCATTCCGGTACAATGTCAATCGGATGGTCACGCTTTTGCAGGAACAGGATGTCGGACACGACTTCCGTGCCTGCGTTTTTCTTAAAGGCATCGTTTGGCAGACGGATTGCACCAAGCAGTTCCGCCCTCTGCGCCATATATCGCCTTGCGTCAGAGTTCTTGGAATCCATGGTGTAACGGCTTGTCACAAAAGCGACCACACCACCGGGACGAACCTGATCCAAAGCCTTGGCAAAGAAATAGTTGTGAATGGAGAATCCCAGCTTGTCATACGGCTTGTCGGACACTTTGTAGTTGCCGAAAGGGACATTACCCACAGCCAGATCGTAAAAGTCTCGGCGGTCTGTCGTTTCAAAACCGGCTACTTTGATTTCTGCGTTGGGATAGAGCTTCTGAGCAATTCTGCCGGTGATGGAATCCAGTTCCACACCATACAAACGGCTGCTCTGCATTTCAGGAGGGAGCATACCAAAGAAGTTGCCGATACCCATAGCAGGCTCCAGAATATTTCCTGTTTCAAAGCCCATCTGTCCGACCGCATCGTAGATGGAGCGAATGACCGTAGGGCTGGTGTAATGTGCGTTCAGGGTGGAAGCTCTTGCCGCAGCATATTCATCTTCGGAAAGCAGGTTTTTCAGTGTCTGATACTCCTTCGCCCAATTTCCCTTGTCCGGGTCAAAGGCATCTGCCAGACCGCCCCAACCGACATAATTCGACAAAATCTCCTGTTCTTCGGTAGTGGCGTTCCTGTTCTCGCTTTCCAGTTTGAACAGAGTTTCAATGGCTGCGATGTTTCTTGCGAATTTCTGCTTCGGTCCACCTTCACCGATGTTGTCATCCGTGATGTGGAAGTTCACCGCAGGAACAGGTGGGATTTCTCTGGTGGTGATGGACTGCTCAAGCTGAGCGATAATGTCCATGACTTCGGCATTCTGCCATCCGTCCACCTGGGCATAATCCTGAATGATGGTGTCCTTTCCATCTACGCACTGTACGAAGTCCAGACTACCCGGCAGATCTCTGGTATTCATTGCACCCAGGGCTTTTCTCTGCGTGTCAGGAAGTGCATAGTAGGCTCGCAGGGCATCATCAAAGGAACTGTATTCCTTGATGTCCAGCGCACCCCGCTTCTGAATGTCCTCGGCAACATAAAAATGATCGATGAAGTGTTCCGGTTCCTGCTGTTCGGGTTCCGCACTGGCTCTGACCTGTGCGTGTGCCTTTTCGTCAGGGTAGTCCCCATAGATACGGATGCACTTATGCTCCTGCTGATCGTAAACGGCAGCACCATCGTACTTGAATCCGTCATCCTCCATGGTTCCGTCCACATAGCCCTGGGCAGCTTTTTCCGCTTCTTCCAGAGTGTAGTAGTCCAGTTTATCATCGAAGCCGTTTTCAAAGTGATGGTAGGCGGCAACCAGATAGCGGGGAGCCATGCGCTCCTCGTAGCTGTTAATCATCTCAGGTGTCAGCCATTCTGGTTTGTCGGGAATCATTTCATACAGCTCACGCATCTTGGCAATCTGTGCATGGCGGTTGCCTGCCCACAGATGCTTTTCGCTGTGCTGTCCTGCACCAAGGAAGTATTCGCAGTCCATACGCAGACGGTCTAACAGCTGATACTCAGGGGTGTAGTCCCTCGGTTCGGTTTTGCCCAGAAAATCCTCTGTAACGGGCTTTTCTTCGGTTTGGGCATCAACCCTTACCGCATGGTTTCTTTCGTCCTGAGAGAGCATACGCTCGAAATTCTCACGATTCTCGGCACGGAAGATGGGATAAGCAAGCGTAGGGTCACGCAGCTGAACTTCTCTGTCCGTGATCTGCTCCACACGGAAAGCTGTATCGTCCAGATATACCGTGTCACCGACCTGATAATTCCATTTCGGTTCCTCGGAAGCAGATGCTTCCACAACTTCGGCAGGCTCTGCCACAGGCGCTTCTGGCTGAACCGACTCCATCGCAGCTACGGACTGACGAACTTCCTCCAAATAGTCATTGGCAAGCCATTCGTCCGTGAAGTATTCCGTAACGCCTTCCGGGTCTACATAGTAGTCATCGGTCTGATTATCCCAGATCGCATACTCGCCATCCTCGGTATCAATCACTGCGAAACGGTCATAAACATCTTCCAACGGATCAGTTTTAGCTTCTTCGATAGCCTGTCGTTCCGCTTCTTCCTCCGGGCTGAGGTAGCGTCCCTTTCGTATCAGACCGTCGATTCTCTGCACCACCTGCGCCCAGGACATCTGCAATTTATCGCAACCGCTCTTGGTGTAAGCAACACCCTTGGCATCGTGATCCTGACCGCTGTGCGTTGCACCAGAGCAGGCATGGGAATGACCACCGGTTCCGTATTCATGCTTCAGGAAGTCCATCTTTTCCTTGGCAGAATGATTCTCCTGCCAGTAGTTATAAATACGGGCTTTACCACCGGAAAAGCCGCTTCCACGGGTCAAGTCTGCATTGACTTCATCATCCGTAATGAACTGGCGGACAAGGGGCATCTGCATCATATCGGTCTGATACTCACGCAAAGGCATATTCAACTCATACAGCTGTTTCTGAATGAGATTCAGCTTGTGATAGTGAAAACGAAGCAGATCGGGATTTTCCGCAAGGGTTTTTCTAAATTCCGAATACTGCTGTACCAAGGTTGCGTGGAAACGAGGGTCATCCAACTTTTCAGCCAAGTCTGCGGTTTCGTCAGGGAAACCACGAAACGGTTCCTGATGAAGAATTGCCAGATAGTTGCTGGAACGGGCTTCTTCACTCAAATCGTGATAAAGATGCCACAGGGATTCTGCCAACTTCTGACGCTCATATCCGGATGCTTCTACCAGTTCCACATTAGTTGCGAACCGACCATTTTCAAGCAGTTCTCCAATGCGCTCGGCAACCGTTTCCCAAGAAACGATCTGCGCTCTGGGGCTGTCAATGGCAGAGGAACCTTTGGCAAGGTGGATACCGTCCTCGGCATACCACGCACAGATATTCCCGCTATCTTCTTTCAGACCATAGCCGCCGTGATAGACCTGCTTTAAGGTCTGAACGATTTCTTCCAACGGCTTCTGCTTCATATATTCCAGCGCTACGACTTTTCGGGCTTCATCGGTATTGCTACCAAGCAGAAGGAAGTGGTCGATTTCTTCCTGGGCAAAAGAAAAAGCAGAGGGCGTAAAGCTCTCTGCTCGGTCGATAAAACTGATTTGTTCATTTTCGGAGAGGAAAAGGTTCAGACTCAGCTGTTGATAAGCTCCGTCATCACGACTTCCTCCGCCTGTGCTTTCAGGCTGTTCATGTGCTGCACCCACGCCATCTGCTGCGTTTCCTTGTCCGGTGCGGGGCTGTCCTTCAGGTACTGCTCCATCAGAAACTCCACTCTGGCTTTCGCTGTTTCCTCGATCTCCCACAGGTGCGGGAACAGGCTCTCCGTCAGAATCATGTCGTTCAGGAGCATCGGATTGTTCTGTTCCAAAAATGCTCGACGCATCCTGCCGTACTTGCCCAGAGGTTTCTCTCCCTCGTTCTCCAACTGAAGGTTCGGAATCTGATAATCTCCGGCCTGTCTGTAAGTCATCTCGCTCATAATCTGTACTCCTTTCGGTAGCTTTAATCTGCTCATGTTCTCCAATCGCTTTTTCGATTTCCTGAAACATCCTTGTGCTGATGGCATTCACCGCAGTACCAAGGGCATTTACCGTCTGTCTGGTGTTAAAATCAAACACCTTCTGGAAATCCTCATGCTCGAAGTAGTTGTCGGGACTTTCCACGAACCGGCAATACATCGTATAGGATACGCTGTTTGCCACCGCATTTTTGAAAGCTACTTCGATGTTGAGTTCATCATACTCCTCAAGGAAGCTGTTGGCAACGATGTCGAGGAACTGCTTTTTGTAATCGTCCCAATACTCAGCCGCCAGTGCGGATGCAATATCTTCAAGCTGTGCTTCCAGTACCCCGTCAGCGGCAACACCGAAGGTACGCTCCATCGCTTCCATGACATAGGAGCGGTTTTCAGGCGTCACCTCCCACGGTTTCAGTTCCGGGGAAGAACGGCGAACGCCGGTATCCGCCACATCAAACACATAGCGCAGATACGGTTTATCCCTGTTCATCACAAACAGAGCAATGCCGGTAGAGCCACGCTTTACATATCTGCGGTAATTTTCAGCGTTCCAGTCCTCATAGGGCTTGCAAAAGGTCGCATTGGGGCGCTGAGCATAAATCATCACCTGTTCCGGATAGGTGAACTCATAGTTGCGGGACATCGTTCTCAAAAACGAAGTCCAGTTATCTGTGTTCGAGGTGATTTTCCCAATCGTTTCTTTTGCTAATCCGGAATAAAATCGCTCTTTTGCGTTCATTGTATCCCTCCAATCCTATCAATCCGGATAAAGGTTCAGCTTCTCAAAGGCGGCATCGTCCATGGCTGAAACTTTACGGAGAACCGAGTCTGCCAAAGCAAAAAGCTCTGACTCGTCCTCCGAAAGCTGTTCCTTCATCAGTGTCAGTGCTTCACACAGCCCTGACCTTGTGCCAGGGCTGTAAAGCATCATCATGTTCCGCTCATCCTGTGTGAAATCCATCATTCAATCTCCCTTTCCGGGTGGCTCTTGGGCGGCTTATGGGAAACATCCGGCACGGGCTTTTCCTTTAACTGCTCCAACACCGAAGGACGTTCCTCTAATCCGGACGCTTTTCCGTTATTGATGATACCGTCAATCATCCCATAATCATCTTCCATTGCCATCTCTGCGTTTTTCAGGTAGTTTTCGGACTTCATAAAGTTTTCCAGCTTCTGAAACCCAACAGAATCTACATAGTGAAAGGATACCTCACCGACTACCTTTAAGGCTACGATGTCGCTGACCGACATACTGTGACCACGGAAATCATCCGGGTGGTCAATATTGAACTTTACATACAAATCTTCCAGCTGCCGATTCACATCCTCGGACATAGAAATGGAGCCATGATAGACCACCTCGTAACGGTCAATCTCAGGCTCCATTTCTTTCTTCTGAAGGTAGCTGTAATTTGCAAACATGAGCGGGATATTATCGTCTACATCTTCCCGCAGCTGAAGAATCGCATAGGAATCCGTGGGGCTTTCCAGAAAAGCAACCATTCTGTCATCCGGGGTGGTATTTCCGTGAACATCATCCCATTTTTCGTTTTTCATATCCGTGTCCTCCTTATCGTTCAGGCTCTTTGCGTTTGGGAGAGGGACTGGCAGGCGCAGCTTTTTCTGCGGCCTGTGCCAGTTTTTCCATGACCGACTCACGCTTCGGAGAGTCGAGCTTATCCAGCTGACTTTTCAGCACTTTGGCAACCTCAACCGCAGTTTCCTCACGGGCTTCTTCAATGGCTGTATTCAGGAACTCACGATACGGAGCCGTATTACCAGCGGCAAGATCTGCCTTGATTTCTTGGATATGCGCCTGCACATCATCGACCTGATCCATATATTCATAGGGGTCGAAGTTCTCTGCAAAACGGTCGAGCTTAAAAGCAAGCTCAGCGATAGGGTCATTGACCACCACCGCCTGTCTGCCGACTTCAAAAGCCTGCTCCATGACATCCTCATAGAACATTGCCCGCAGTTCCCGGCGCTCCAGCCCGAAGGATTCCAGAATATCCCGGCGGACTTCGAGCATGGACAGTTCAGGGTTATCAACCTGACCGCCATCAATCTCGTTGTAGTTTTCATCCAACAGGGTGTAGTCGTAACCATCTTCGCAGGTCTGCACCGCAAGGATTCTATCCTTTCCGACCTTCCATGCGGCTTCATCGCCCATAATCTCAGGCTCCGGCATATAGCTTGCGCCGTTGCGCTCCATAATTTCTGCAAACTGGCAGATATGAAACACATTGTATCCGATCTGCGTATGATACTCGTCAATGAAGGTGCAGGGCTTCACAACCATTTCATCCGGGTAGTGAATCTGCACACAGCTGCCATCGGGGATATGAAACAAATCCTTATAATGGCTGTCGATAAATCGGATTTCCTTACCATCCGGGTTGTACTCATTTGTCATTTGCGCTTTCCTCCATTTTCAAATTCCATACTGAACTTCGTTTTGCCATCATCTGATACCTCCATAAAGACGGTGGCATCAAAGGTGTTGCCCGTTCTTTCGGACTTGCAATTCTTGAGCTTTACCTTGCCGGAACCAAGCAATTTCTGCGCCGTGGCAGAAGTCATGCTCTTGCCGATGCTCGCAAAGTAGCGATTGTTTTTCCAGAGGGCAAATTTGCAAGCTCTGTTGGAACAGAAAAATGCCTTGGCTTTGTCCTCTACAGCACTGCCGCAGAGCGGGCATTTGCCGATAGAATTGGCTTCTTTCGACATCATAACCTCGGAATCACGGATTACTTCATAGTTCTGAATCAGACCGGCAATCACATCTTTGATCTCGTCCATAAAGTCCTCGCTGGCATATTCGCCTTTCTCAATGAGCAACAATTTTTCTTCCCAATCCGCCGTCATGGATGGGGACTGAATCTGTTCCGGCATGACTGTTACCAGAGCCGTACCCTTGTGGGTCGGAATCAGGTGTTTGGTTTTCTTATCACCCTTACGCTCCAGAAAACCGATGCGAACCAGCTTCTCAATGATACCGGCACGGGTCGCAGGCGTTCCCAAACCTTTGCGCTCCACCTCATCAGGCATTTCGTCCGCACCGGCAGTTTCCATAGCAGAAAGCAGAGTATCCTCGGTAAAGTGTTTAGGGGGAGATGTTTTCCCTTCCTTGATTTCCGTGCCGCTGACGGTCATTTCGTCACCAACGGAAACAGAAGGGAGTGTCTGCACGTTTTCGTCGGATTTTGTCGAATCATTTTTCTGAACCAGAGCTTTCCATCCATCCTGCACAACAGTTTTGCCTTTGGTGGAAAACACGGTACCGCCACAGTCCAGCTCAATAACTGTCTCTGCGTATCGGTGCGGATCGCCAACAGCTACGCACAACCGATTCGAGATCAGTTGCAAAATTGCAAGTTCACCCTTGGGAAGTTCGCTCAGATTGCATTTCTGCAATTCTCTGGTCGGAATGATGGCATGGTGATCTGTGACCTTTTTGTTATTCACAACCTGCTCTGCATGAACTGGTATGTTATCCACATCCTCCACGGGGAATGTGTGGAAAGCCAGCTTTACGAGGTCGGTCAGGCTATGTGCCATATCTTCCGTCAGAAACCTGCTGTCGGTACGGGGATAAGTGACCAGTTTCTTTTCATAGAGGTTCTGCGTGTAGTCCAAGGTCTGCTGTGCCGTGTAGCCAAGCACACGGTTGGCTTCTCTCTGTAAACTGGTCAGGTCATAGAGCGCAGGCGGCTTTTCTGTTTTCTCCTTACATTCAGCTTTCTGAACGATTGCCACCGAACAGCTTTGTTTGACAGCTTCGGCTGCTGCCTTGGTTTTGAAGCGTTCGCTTGCAGCCGTAAAACCATCCAATCCAATCTGAACTGTGTAGAACAGTTCAGGCTTGAATGCGGAAATGGCAGCTTCTCGCATAACAGCCATAGCAAGGGTAGGGGTCATAACACGACCAACATTCAGGGTCTGCCCGTAAAGGGTCGAAAAAAGTCGAGTAGCGTTAATACCAACAATCCAGTCGGCTCGTTCTCGACACAGTGCTGCTTCATACAAAGCATCATATTCCGTTCCAGACCTGAGATTTTCAAAGCCCTCCTTGATTGCTACATCTTCCATCGAGGAAATCCAAAGCCGCTCAAACGGCTTTCTGCACCCGGCTTTGTGGTACACCAACCGAAAGATCAGCTCGCCCTCACGACCGGCATCTGTTGCACACACAAGACTCGCAACATCTTCTCTGGCCATGAGCTTTTTCAGAATCCCAAACTGTTTTTTCGTACCGGCAGAAACCTCATACTGCCAGTCCATCGGGAAGATAGGAAGGTCTGCATAAGCCCATTTGCTGTACTTCGCATCATAGACTTCCGGCTGTGCCAGCTCCACCAAATGCCCTACACACCAGCTGACCACATATCCGTTTCCCTCTAAGTAGCCATCCTCACGCTTGGCAGCACCTAACACTTTGGCAATACTCTGTGCAACCGAAGGCTTTTCAGCCAAAACTAATTTCATTTGCATCTGCTCCTTTCACAAAAAAATAAGCAGCCACACACCGTAGTGCATGACTGCTATGTAAAAAGTTCGGAAAGGATTTTTGCAACCTGATACAATTTTCTGTTCTACAATCTCCGTCATAATAAAAATATCTCCATCATTTCAAAAAAGAATGACGGAGATATTTCACCTTGCTTATTCTTGTAGCAACCAATCGGCTATATCGTGAATTTCGATTCCTTCATAGCTATATTGGGGATGTTTGGTTCTGGCAATAATCATTTTCGGATAAGCGTCTCGAATCTGAAGCAGAGGAGAGCATTCTCTCTCAAATGTTTCCTGCCCGGAAATGTTGTCGCTGACCTGAATATAAATCTTTTCGCTACCTCTCTGAGCAACAAAGTCGATTTCCTTTTGATAGAGCTTGCCGACATAGACATCATATCCACGGCGAAGAAGCTCGATACAAACAACGTTTTCATATACTCTGCCATAGTCTATATTTCTGCTTCCCAGTATTGCATATCGAATACCGCTGTCACACAAATAGAACTTTTCAGAGCTTTCAAGGTATTTCTTACCTCGGATGTCATATCTCTTAATATCATAAAATACAAAAGCATTGCACAAATACTTAATGTACTTGCCGACGGTTACATGATTGGTTGGAGTCTCATTTGCTGTCAGTAGCTGACTGACCTTATTCGGAGAAGTCAGGTTGCTGATATTATCCATAAGGAACTCGCTCAGACGTTGTAAAACCAAAGTGTCCGGGAGAGTATATTTCTGTACCAAATCCCTTGTAACAATCGTTTCGTAGACCTCTTTGATATAGTTTGTTCTGTCTTTTTCGGTTCTATAAGCATAGGAACCTGCTAAACCGCCCTTGATAGCGTACTCATCAAAGAGCTTATCTTTGTCACTAATATCATCATAATACTGGCAATATTCCTGGAAGCTGAAAGGAAACACATGAATTTCAATATAGCGTCCGGTAAACAGAGTTGCCAGATCTGCACTCAACAGGAAAGCATTAGAGCCTGTTACATAGATGTCGTATTTTCCCTTAGAGTACAGGCTATTGATTGCCAACTCAAACTTGGGACACATCTGAACCTCGTCTACAAACAGGTAGTTCGTTTTTCCTTCCTGATAATGTTCTTCCACATAGGCGTGTAAGGCATGGTATTCCTTGATTTCTTCATACGCCAAATCCATGAAGTCGATGAAGATAATATTGATGTTTTCAAAATTGCTTTTCAGATACGCAATATACGCCTGCATCAATTTGGACTTACCAGATCGACGAATGCCCGTGATGATCTTGATGTCAGGAGTACCATTCAGTTCAATGATTCTATCGAGATATTTTGCTCTCGTGATTGTTTTCATATAGTCACCCGCTTTCAAAAATTGAAGTTTTTTCATTTCTCGAAACCGCTTCGCTGTACTTATTATACTGTCTGCTAATAGTATATGCAAGATGTCACTTTCAAAAACGCAAATTTTTTTATTTTTTGAAAGCGGAAACTATGTAAAGGCAACCCGAAGGCTGCCCCAGGCATCAAGCCTATCCTGTTTACACAGGTTCATTATCATCTTCATCGACGGAGCTATCTTCATCGTCGTCCTCAAACTCCGGATCGTACCCATAGTCCTCGTCATCGTCCACATAATCAGCATCTGGGTCAGGCTTTGCCGCTTCCTGTGCCTTCTTCTTTTCCTGGACTTTCTTAAATACGAAGAATCCACCACCACAGGCAAGCACAATCAGAGTAAGAATCGCCGGGAGCATATTTGTGGATTTCGGCTTTTCCTCCGGTGTCGGTTCTGTAATTTCAGGAACTGTTTCAACTACTTCCGGCTTTGTTTCCTCAACCGGCTTGGTGAACTCTGCAACTTCTTCCTCGTCCATCAGCTTGAGCAGGTCGGCTTCATCCACCTGATTCAGAAAATGCACGGTTTCCTCGCCCTTATCATCACGGTCAATGATGATATAGAAGTAGTTTCCGTTTTTGGTTACAGCGGTAATGAACTGCTTTCCGCTTTTCGTAGGCGAGCCAGCGTCATCAACCAAAGTCAGATTGCCGTCGGGAGTAAGCGGTAGCATCGGCTCCTCCGGCTCTGTTTCGGGAACTTTTTCTTCGACCGCAGGTTCTTCAGTCGCTACGCTTTCATCTACATAGGCAAATGCCGTTGTAGAAAACACGCCAAAACACATTGCACACGCCAGCAATGCGGCTCCAATTTTCTTAAATCTCATTCTGCGTTTCCTCCTCATTCATAGTATTGATCGTATCAGGCTTCGGAGCCATATCCGCAGCAAACATACGGAGCAGCTCGGAAAGCTGTTCGGGATTCAGGTTCGCAGCATGAACCATCTCATGGATTTCGGAATTTTCCTCCTCACGGTATCTGCGTTCCAGGTCTTTCACCTTAGCATCCCATTCTGCCCGTTTCTTACGGGCTTTTTCAAGGTCTGCACCTATTCTGTCTAACTTGGCACTCAATCGCCATCCCTCCTTTAGTTTCTGATTCTGCCGAAGCAGTAAAAATGCTGTTGCCAGTAATTCGATTCGATAGAAGCGTAGGAAATGGGGTTTCCGCAGTGGATCATCATACCATTGCCAACATAGATACCAACGTGTGATGCACCGGAGGTATCATAAGTGCCTTGGAAGAAAATCAAATCTCCCGGTTTGGCAGAGCTTTTCGGGATAATGTCGCATACGCCCATCAAACCGTTTGCGGTCAAACGACCAACACTCCAACCGTTTCCGCAGTGATTGATTACATAGGAAACAAATCCGGAGCAGTCAAAGGAGGTAGACGGGCTGCTACCGCCCCACACATACGGGTATCCCAGATATTTTTCAGCTTCCCGAATCATATTGGCAAATCTTGTGTCTGTCAGCGCTTCGCCCGGAATATCATAATCGGTGTACTCGCCGCCAGGGGTGGCGTAAATGTCATTTCCGAAAATATCCGGTCTGTTGCCCCTTGTCTGAAGCAAAATTCTATATCGCTCCATATCATCTTCCGACAAGCCGGAATTTGAAATCACACTGTTCAAGCCCTTATTTCTGAGCTTCACATTCAGAATATAATATTCGTAATCTTCTTCCTCTGTTGTTGTCTCTCCCGTTTCGGGATCAGTAGAAGATGTTGTTCGTGTACGAATCTCTACTACTTCCGTCAGGGTCAGCTCATATTGTTGCTCAAATAGCCATTGCAGGGTAGCCTGCACCTCATCTCTGGTGTAATCCTCAAACTTCACCGTCAAATACGCCGCCAGCTCATAAGGATTGTGGTTGATTTCATCAAGGTCATACCGGTACTCGTCATATCCGCTATGAGTACGCTCGATATTATTGATTTTATTGCGGAGCGCAGCTTCCAAAGCCTTGTAATCATTGTCCGCACCAATAATATCTTCCTCTTTTGCAGTAAAAGAAGTTCCCAGAATGATCTGTGTGCCGCCTTGGAACATAGCCGAACAAGACGAGAACATCCCTGAGAGTATCATAAAAAGCAGTCCGGCAATCAAAACAAACAGAATCGTTTTAGAGTGTGTGGTGCAGAACTCCGTTACTCTTTCTGTGATGTTCTTGGCTCCCTGAGCTGCTTTGCCCGTTGCCTTGCCTGCACCCTTAGATGCAGAAGCCGTTGTCGAAGCGGTATTCTTACCGGCTTTGGCGGCAGCATATTCTTTCTTGATTGCCCTTTTCTGTTGCCAACGGGAAAAGGGATTGGAACCGGCATCGGGGTTGTCCTTTTTGAACTTCTCATACAGGGCATTTACATTTGCTTTATCTGACTTCTCAACCAGCTTTTCCGCCTTGTCGTAGGCTTTCAGCTTGTGACTGTAAACGGCATGATCGACGGTATAGACAGTGGATTCAACAGCCTTGGTCGTTTCCTGCACAGCCTGAACGCCGATATTATCATCCTCATATTCTGACACCGCCCGATGTGCTTTGGATGTGAGCGTGACTGCGGCACCACGGCTTGCCATGTGCTTTGCCACAGATGGGCGCTCGATTTCCGTAAACTCCGCTTTTTCAAAACGGAGCTTTGCTTTACGGGAACCGGCTGCATCTGTTTCCAGCTTTAGCTTCGGCTTTGCCTTTTTAGAAGCCAATTTGTCTGCCGCTTTTTCAGCCCTATCAACCGCCTTATCTGCACGGTCGGCAGCTTTCTTCACATGAGAATCTGCAAGGTCATCTTCGGTAAAACGGAGTCGTGTAGGTCTTTTCGCCATACATTACGCCTCCTTTTCCTGTGCCACCTCGTTTAACTTCGTGGTCATAATGCGATACAGTTCCAGATCTGTCGGGAATCGGTCAATGAACGGCAGAATCACATTGCCATAGAACAGAAGTCCTTCGCCCTCACCGGAGTTGGTTACATAGGACAGCTGATGCGGCGAAATGTTCAACCGCTGTGCCAGAATACTTCGGTCATCGCTTGCCTGATTCAGCATATAGATGAAATCAGAGTTTTCGAGGATGTTGGCAATCTCCGGGGAACGAAGCAGGTCTTTGACATTCTGAGTAATACCGGTCGGCAAGCCGCCCCATTTACGGAATCGCTTCCAGATTTCTACGGAATAGGTTGCCGTCTGTTCTTCCTTCAGAAGCAGATGGAACTCGTCAATATAATATCTGGTCGATTTACCGGCAGAACGGTTGGCAGTTACACGCCCCCAGACCTGATCCTGAACGATCAGCATACCGATTTTTTTCAGCTGATTGCCCAGCTCCTTAATGTCGAAGCACACCAGACGATTCTGAATATCCACATTGGTTCTGTTGTTAAACAGTTTCAGAGAACCCTTAACATAGATTTCCAAGGCGGTCGCTACATGGTGGGCTTCCTTTTCGTCCTGTTTCAGAAGGGCATCATACAAATCCTCAAGGATCGGCATATTCTCAGGGGCAGGATTGTCGAAATATCTCTGGTAAATCTGATGCACACAACGGTCGATAACCGTCTTTTCGATAGGCTGCAAGCCATCCTTACTGCCCATAATCAACTCACAGAGGGACAGGATAAAATCAGCTTTCAGTGCTACCGGGTTGTCATCCTCAGAGTAGTTCAGGTTGATGTCCATAGGGTTGATATAGTTGGTACTGGAGGAGCTGATTTTTACCACCTGACCATTGAACTTGTGAACCAGAGCCGCATATTCCGCTTCGGGGTCGCAGATGATAATATCGTCATCCGTAACCAGGAACGCATTGGTGATTTCACGCTTTGCGGAAAAGGATTTACCGGAACCGGGAGTACCCAGAATCAGTCCGTTGGGGTTCTTGAGCTTCTTTCTGTCCACCATGATAAGGTTGTTCGACAGAGCATTCAGCCCGTAATAGAGCGTTTCTCCACCATTCTGGAACAGCTCCTGCGTGGTGAAAGGCACAAAAATAGCCGTGGAACTGGTAGTCAGGCCACGACGAATCTCAATCAGGTTTTGTGCCAAAGGCAGGCTGCTCATCAGTCCGGATTCCTGCTGAAAATCCAAACGACGCAGATTGCAGTTATGCTTCTGGGCGATGCTCTGTGCCTGGAACACATTGTTCTCCAGTTCCTGCTCGGTGCGCCCGGTGTTCAGCACCAGAAATGTCACCATGAACATTCGCTCATTCTGGCTCTGCAATTCTTTCAGAAGTGACTTCGCATCTTTACCATAGGTAGCAAGGTCAGATGGGATAATGTCCATGTCATAGCCAGAACGCACAGCCTTTTTCTGTTCCTCGATTTTGGAACGGTCAAGCTCGGTGATGATTCTCTTGATGGTCTTAATCGCCGCAGTCTGGTCAACCGACTGGATGTGCATGGTCACGATCTGCGTGGATTCCATATCCAGAAAATCCGCCAGCATACGATCAGACAGGTCTGATGCCGTAATTGCCAGATAAGACATCGAACCGAAGATACTGCCCATCTGGAAGGTGCGGTTGGTCTTAAAGGCAAACGCCGTCGGAGCAATGAAGTCCTTTACGGACAGCCCGGATTCCACAAGATACTTCCAATCGAAGAAGAACTTATCATTATCACCCATGTGGAACATAGAGTGCATCAGATGCAGCCGCTCTTTGCCGTTCATGGTAGTGGCAATGACACCCAAACGCCGAAAGTTATTGAGCAGATCGTTTTCGATATGGTTGAGTCTCGGCTTTGCCTGCCGCATGGATTCGGCTTCAATGCCGAATGTCAGGTACTTGGTTTTGGTCAAGCCGTTGTTGCCCTGCGCCAACTGCTTTTTCAGCATCTGGCTATACTCGGCACGGACGGGATTGAAGCTGTCCTTCTTGAACGGGATACGGATACTCTTTTCAAAGCTTTCAGCATCGGTACTCAGGTTCATAAAGGAAAGCTCAAAGTGAATGGAGCTGTCAAAGAAATTCAGGAAACTGCACCACTCATCGAAGATGGCAGTCTTATCTTCCTGCTGTGCCAGCTGATAGTTGATGTCCTGAAACTGAATGGTCTTGGTGTAATAACTGTCAGTGACACGGCAGATGCCATCCGGGAACATTCTCTGAAAGGGAATGGACTGCTGTGCAGTCTGCGGAATACCGTTGTCCTTCTTTGCCCGTTCCACAACAGCTTTAATTTCTCGCTGCTGCTTCCGATTCAGATTTGCAGGCATTTTGATGTTTCTTGCCTGTGGCTTCTTTTTGAAAAACAATTCGTTCAACCTCCTTTTCCAGTTTGTACTGACGCATCAAAGCGTCATAATAGTTGTCCGTCTGATAAGGGCGAACCTTGGGACGAACGAATTTGGTCTGAATGAAGTGTTCTACAACCACTTCCAACGGCTGACTATCCTTTTCATACATTGCCAGAAAGAACAACGGTAACATGACGATCATCATGGACAGTGCTGCAAGGCTCACATTTCCGGTTGCTTTGACCAGAAAGAAAATCGGCACTCCGATGAGCGCCGCCGCACCAAAGCAAAGTAACTGCCGTTTCGTCAGATTGAAGAACACTTTTGTTTTTACCCTCGTCAGGTCACGAGGTACGGGAATATACGCTGCCAAACAATTTCCTCCTTCCCTTAGTGAGCGCTGAATACACCCTTCGCAAGCGAACCAGTCTTAAACAGGGTGAAGCACAAAAGGACGGTGTAGCCCATAACACCCCAGATAGAACCGATGATGTCATCACTGAATGCGATAGACTGAATCAGCACCGCATAAATGCCCACGCAGATCATAATCAGGAATCCCTGGAATCCGATTGCAAACAGCGAACGCAGATAATTCTGTCCGATATTGCTCTGTTCTCTGTTTCCAAAAGTGGAAAGCGGAATCGGGGCAAGGCTGACCATCAGATAAATTTCAATCATTCGACCGTAGACGATCACAAAGATGATGATTGCCAAAGCGGACATCGTGACCTGCACGATAAAGGATTGCAGGAACAAGCCGAGCAAAGGACCCAAATCCATTGCCATCAGCGTTTCTTCCATTGTTTCCAATGCCGAAGCATCTATGGCAGTATTTCCGGATATGATACCGGCGCTTGCGTTTATAACGTGCTGTGTCACATCAAACACAGCCATCGTGATATTGAATGTGTTTGTGATTAACATGACCGCAACAAAAGTCTTGAACACCCATTTGAAGAAGATCCAGGTTTCAAAATTTGCCAGATTGTTGTGGTCAATAATCATCTGAATTAGCTCATAACAGGCAATGAAGGTCAGAATCAAGCCTGCGATTGGGATAATCACTGACTCGGAGATGTTTCGTACCATGGCAAAGACACCCGGCGAAAAATTCGCCGGGGTCATGCCAACGGAGGTTGCTATCTCGCCAACCTGGTTGTTGACGGACTCAAACATCCCCGACAGATTTCCCATAATAGCTGAAACGAGCATTTCTTTCAGCCAGTCTGTGATCTGTTGGAGTATGCTGTCCAAAGGCGATTACCTCCTTGTTTTGTGATTAACCGAACAGTCCGGAGAGCAGAGGTACAAGGGTGGTGCCGATGAGGGCAACACCGCCGCCAGCCATGAGCTGCTTCATGCCCTGGGACTTTGGTTGTGTAATATAAAGAAGCAATAGAAGTGTAAAATTTTTTGCCGTTCCTATCCGGCACTTGCGCATTGTGCCGGACAGGTCGGGCATTATTCGGGCAAGTCTACCTTGCCGACAAAAGAATAATAGATTTCAATTTCCTGCCTGCGGTTTTTGTTCTCGTCATAGCTGCACTCATGCACTACGATTTTCTCGATAAACTCCCGCAGCAGGGTAGGGGTAAGTTCCTCAAAGCTGGTGTACTTGCGGACAATGTTCATAAACTTCTCGGCGTTTACCGTGGCTTCCTGCGCCTTTGCAAGTTCCCCTTGCAGTTCGGCGGCTCTCTCTTTAAGCTGCCGCTGCTCGGCTTCATAGTCTGCCGACAACTCCGCAAACCGTTCATCAGAAATGCGCCCGGTCACGCTGTCCTCATAAAGCCGCTTGAAGATAGCGGACAACTCGGCTATGCGCTTCTCGGCTGCGTCCAGTTCCTTTTTCTTGGCGGCATTTCTGCGCTTGCCCCCGTCCTCGTTCTGCTCGATCAGCAGCTTCATAAACTGCTTTTCGTGCCTTGCCGCATAGTCGGTCACTTTCCGCAGATTGGCGGTCACTCCCGCTGTCAAAAGGTCGGTGCGGATAAAGTGCGCCGTACAGTCCTTGACACGCTTCTTGTAGTTCCCGCAGATGTAGCAGTCCTGCCGCCTTGTCTTGTTCTCATACCTCTGCTGGTAGAGGACGCTGCCGCAGTCGGCGCAGAACAGCAAGCCGGAGAACAAGCCCACTTCATCATAGCGGTTGGGGCGTTTGCGCTGCTTGCGTAACTCCTGCACCCGTTCCCATGTGGCAAGGTCGATAATCGGCTCATGGGTGTTCTCGAATACCGCTTGCTTTTCCTCCGGGTTTTCTACGCTGGACTTCACTTTGTAGGAGATTTTCTCGGTCTTGAAGTTTACCGTATGCCCCAGATACTCCTTGCGTTCAAGGATATGGACAACGGTATTTGTCGCCCATCTGTACGGGTAATCGGGGTAGTAGCGGCGGGTGCTGCCCGTCCTGCGGTATTCCAGCGTCCCCGGCGTGGGGATTTCCTGCTCGGTGAGCATACGGGCGATTTTGGTCGGGCCGTTCCCGGCAAGGCACAAGCTGAATATCTGCTTGACTACCGGGGCGGCTTCCTCGTCAATGATAAAGCGTCCGTCCTCGCCTTTTAAGTAGCCATAGACGGGCTGGCTGGTAATGGGCTTGCCGCTCATGCCCTTGCTTCTGAAAACTGCCTTGATTTTCCTGCTCGTGTCTCTCACCATCCATTCGTTAAAAAGATTTTTTAGCGGCGTTAGGTCGTTGTCGCCCTGTGCGCTGTCCACTCCGTCATTGATGGCGATAAAGCGGACGCCTTTCTTGGGGAAAGTGATTTCCGTAAACATTCCGACTTGCAGGTAGTTCCTCCCCATGCGGGATAGGTCTTTGGTAATGACGCATTTTACCTCGCCATTCTCCACGCAATCCATCATTTCCATAAAGCCGGGTCTTTGGAAGTTCGCCCCACTCCATCCGTCGTCAACGAAAAAACGGTAGTTCAAAAATCCATTGTCACGGGCATAGGTTTCCAAAATGCGCTTTTGGTTGGATATGGAATTGCTCTCGCCCTGCAATTCATCATCTTTACTCAATCTTGCGTAAAGGGCGGTAACGGGTGCTAATTGGGTGGTCTGTCTAATCATGGTTTCCTCCATTTCCGACAGCCGCCCCGCTATTCCGTACAAAGATTGTACCATACGGGGCGGCGGTCTGTATAGTGGTTTCTGCTTCTTTATCGCCTGTCATAATGACGATTTTTCAAAAAAGGCTTGTCATGTCACACAAGCGGTAGAAAAGTTCATACTTCTGTGCTATACTTTTATCAAAGCAATTATTAAGCGGGAGAATAGCCACATGAAGAAAATATATTTAATCGGCGGGGCAATGGGTGTTGGAAAAACAACAGTAGCACAAATCTTAAAAACAAAATTATCAAACAGCGTTTTCCTTGATGGCGATTGGTGCTGGGATTCTGACCCATTTCAAGTTACAGAAGAAACAAAAATTATGGTTATAGATAACATTAGTCATTTGCTTAACAACTTCATTCATTGTTCTGCATATGACAACATCATTTTTTGTTGGGTAATGCACGAACAGAGTATAATTGACGACATTCTATCAAGGTTAGACCATAAAGATTGCAAGGTTTATTGCGTTTCCTTGGTTTGTGACCCTGATGTATTGAGCGAAAGACTGCGCAAAGATATAGAGCAGGGTGTTCGTTTGCCATCAATTATTGAAAAAAGCATTTCATATCTTCCGAAGTACCGACTGTTATATACAAAAAGGATTGATGTTTCTAACAGTTCGCCAAATCAGATAGCAGATGAAATAGCGGCGTTATAATCACTCCCATTCCAGCGGTCATGCTCCCCGGCATGACCGCTTTTCTCATACCCCCGGCTCATGCAGTATAGGGCGGCTTTGGTGCGGCTGCGGTTTCCGCTTCCAGCACTTTCATCATCTTGTCGGCTGCGGTGGCGGTGGTGTCTTTCTTGAAAAAGCCGGAAACAATGAGGACGGTGTTACCCATGCGGGTTTCCGTCACGCAATCCGGGCGGCGGTCTGTGGGGCTGGCGGTGCGGTGCTTTTTATCGGTCATAGGCAACTCCTTTCATTTCAGCAGTTCTTTCAGCCTGTCCAGCTTGGCTTTTGCGGCTTCCTTTCGGAAATTCTTTGCCGTGAAGCAGACAGGGGAACACATTTCAATCAGTCTGTCATAGATACGGGCGTGGGCGGTGTCCTGCGGGTTTTCCAGCATATCCGGCGTGTGGTTGGTGGTGACGATCAGCGGCTTGCCGCTGCGGTATCTGCTGTCAATCACATTGTAGACTTGCTCCAAACCGTACTCCGTCCCCCGTTCCATTCCAAAATCGTCAATGATAAGCAGGGGGTAGCGGCAAAGGCGGTCAATGTACTCGTTGCGCCCCTCGAAGCTGGCGGCAAGGTCATTGAGGATAAGGGCAAAGTTTGTCATGCGGACGGGGATTTCCTGCTCCATAAGGGCGTTTGCAATGCACCCGGCAAAATAGCTTTTCCCTGTGCCTACCTTGCCCCATAGCAGCAAGCCGTGGTTGCCCTCTTTCATCTGCTCCCAACGCTCCACATAGCTGTGCGCCATTCCCATTTGGGGGCATTTGCCGTTGTCATTGGCAAAAGTCCATTCCCGCATTTTGCTGTCGGTAAATCCCCGGCGTTTCAAGTCCTCTACGGTGTCAAGGTGTTTCCTGCGCTGCTCGGCGGCTTCACGCTCTAACCGTTTCGCCCGCTGGCAGTCACACTCTGCCGGGTGGCGGTCACGCCCGAACAGGGCGGCTTTATCTGCCGGGAAATATGCTTCTTTCGGTGTCCGGCAACTGCCGCAGTACAAAAGCCCGTCCTCCCCGGTGTAGTCCTGCGGCTCGGCTGCGGTATCGAAAACCTTTTCAAAATCATTCGTCATAAGCTCTGTCCCTCCTTGTAGGTGTAATCGGGTATGCCCTGTTTCGGGGCTGCCTTTGCGGTATCGTCTGCCGCCCATCTGCGGATTGTGGCAGCGTGGTTTCGGTATTTCTTCCCGGTGGAAGCGATATAGCCGGAAAGACGGTCAATATAAAACTCCCATTTGCCGGGTAATTCCTCTTGCAGTTCCGCAAGTTCTGTATCAGACAGGAAAACATTGCTGTATCTGCCATAGGCGGCGGGGGCGGGGTGTCCTATATCTCCCTCTCTCTCTTTCTCTAACTCTATATCTATCTCTTTCTCTATCTCTATCTCTGGTGGACAAATGTCCGCTTGATATGGTGGACATTTGTCCGCACCATGCTTTGGCAGGGCTTTTTGCAGTTCAAGCCTTGCCCTGCGCTTGCGCTCCCCCTCGGTGGAAGATTGCCCTATCAGCAGTTCAATATTGCTCATGTAGAGTGCGCCGTTTTGCAGCGGCTCTACAAGCCCCAGCTTCAAGAAAATCTGTAAAGCACGCTCTACTGTGCCGACTTGCTGCCGGGTAATGGTGGCAATCATCTGCGCCGTGTAGGGGATATTCTCGTCAAGCTGCAACTTCCCGCCGTTCTTCAGCGATTTTAAGTACAGCTTCAAGAGGATATTGGAGTACAAGATACCGTCCTGCATACTTTCCAGCAGCACGATAGCGTCCTCGTCAAAGTAGTTCTCTTTCAGCTTGAGGTAGTAATATTTGCGGTTATCTGACATTGGCGGTGTCCTCCTTTTTCCAGCGTTTGGAGTAATACCGGGGGCAGAGTACCACGATAGCCCGGAAACTCTGCTTGCAGTCGTGGGTACAGCCCCGGCATAGGTCGTTGTAGGTGATACGGTTGCGGTGGTTGAGGAAGAAAGACCATTCAAGCCGCCGCTTCTTGCTCATGCGTGGCATGGGTGACGCTCCTTTCTGCCGTTTCCTGCGGTGTAGCAGGATAGGCGGTAAATCTGTATATTCCCGGTGTCATTTTCGGGGATTTTCTGCCCTGTAAGCCCCTTGAAAATGCCGGGTGGTATTGCGGGTAGGGTGCAGGGCATACCCCTGTTTTTGTATGGTTTCGGTATCATTTCGGGGCGGTGTTTATCGGTCATGTTCGTGCCTTTTCTGCTGGCTCGGTGCGCCCCTCATCATCTGGTCGATATTGCCCTTGACCGTCTGCAACTCCCGGACACGCTCTTTTTTCTCCCGGTAATCGTTGTACCGGGCGTTCTTGTCGGCGGTTAGCTGCTCAATCTCGGCTTGCAGGGATTTGTAGGTTGGCAGCTTCTTTATGCCATGCTCCCGGAAGTACCGGGCGGCTGCGTCCGCTATGATAAAGTCGCTTTCGTGCTTCTGTCGGTAGGCAGCTCTTGCCTTGTCCGATTTCTGCGCTTTCAATCCGTCCCGCACATCTTTGGTCTTGGCATAGCGCAGGACATAGCCCTGCAACTCCTTTTTGTCCTGCAACGCCGCTTCAAGGGTTTTCAGTTCTGCGGTGCTGTCATGGAGATCCGCATAAGCGGCGGTAATGGCTGCGTCAAGCTGCTCCGGGGAAGTAAAGCCGTACTGCTCATAGGCGGCAACGGTAGCCGCCATCTGTTTGAGGTTGTGGACAGCCGCCCAGCGGTCATAGCCCACGCCTTTCCCCTCGGCTCGCTTGGCTTCCCGG
Source organism: Pilosibacter rotomagensis (assembly GCF_045062245.2). Lineage (NCBI taxonomy): Bacteria > Bacillati > Bacillota > Clostridia > Eubacteriales > Clostridiaceae > Pilosibacter > Pilosibacter rotomagensis. The sequence goes on from NZ_CM170323.1 coordinate 3,699,600, forward strand.
TCAACCATGCGCTGGATAGCGCCCTGTTTCGGGGCGGTTTTCGCTGTTTTTCCCTGCTGTAATCGCTCCCGGATAGTGCGGGTGTATTCGGGTATGGCTGCGGCTTTTTCGGCGGCTCTGTGGGCGTTCTGCTCCAAAAGGGCAAGTACGGCGGTGCGGTCAAAACCGTCCCCCAGCTTCCGGGCGGTGATGGGCTTGGTGCGCTCCGGCGTGAGGTAGGACAATCGCCCCCGGCTCTCCTTGACAGTCACGCCCTGCCGGAGAAGTAAAGCGGAAAACTCGTCATAGCTGGTAGCAGAGGACAGGGCGGCTCGGATAATCTGCCGCAACTTTTCCTTGTCCGTTTCAAACTTGGTGGGCTTGGGCGGTTGCTCCCCGGCGGGTAAAGCGGCGGCTTGTGCTGCGGCCTGCCTGTCCAGCTTGGCTTGCCCTTTCCGCTGCGCCCAGTATTCACGCTCCGTCACCCGGTTTTTGCTCCCATGCAAGAGGTCAATCTGATAGAGGTTTTCCCAGTGGCACATCTCCATGACTTCGGCTTTGAAATACTCCATAGCTGCGTCGGTGCAGCGGTGCTTGCACCCGGCTTTTGTATCTGCCGGTCTGTCCATGTAGGGCAGCAAGGGTACTTCCTCAATCCGCAGACTGTTAATGACGATATGCACATGGATATTGCCGCTGTGGTTGTGTCCGTCCGGGTGGGTGCAGACAATGGCTTGGTGTCCGGGGAAGTGTGCTTTACAAAATCTCTCGCCCAACTCCTGCGCCCGGTCAACGGTCAATCCGTTGTCTGTCCCGTCCCGTGGGTCAAAGGAAATGATATAGTGGTGGCTTTTCACATCTTCCCGCTTTTGGTTTTTGCCATAGCGGAGATTGGAGCGCATACAGGCAACGGCAAAATCCTCGCCGCCGCAGTTCAAAGTGGCAAGCCGATAGTCCTCGCGGGGAACAAGCCGCCCGGTTTCATCAAGGGTGGGGCGCATGGTAAACTCGTCATGCTCAAAGGTCAAATACTGCTCGGCTGCGCCGTAGTCGGCATTTTTAGAGCTGATATGTTTGAATGTTGCCAACCGCTTCACCTACCTTTCGCAAGACTTCAAACTTCAAGGCGGCAAGGTCGGCTATGGCTGCCCGTACCTCGCCGGATAGTGCGTTGTAGGGTGTGCCGTACTCGTTGAGGGCGCGGGCGATCTGGTTGAGGTTGCCGCCGATTTTCCCGTATTCGGCGGTCAACTTCCCAACGGCGGCAAGCAGTTCATCATTGACCGGGGAAATGGTAACAACGGGGCGAATGGTAGCCCGTGTTATGGCTTGCCGGATAAACTCGGCTTGGCTGATGTCGTAATGCTCCAGCCGCCCGGTGAAGTCGGCGTATTCTTCCTCGGTCATGCGGGTCTTGACTACATGGCTGCGGTGGGGCGTGTTGTATCTCTTGGCTATGGGTATCACTCCTTTCTGTGCGTGGTATTCCGGCGTGGTGGTCTGAAAAAGGCAAGCTGCCCCTTTTACTACCCACACCACCAAAAAAGCAAAATTGCCAAACGGTTTCGGAAGATTTTTTGCGGCGCAAGCCGCATAGCAGGGTTTGGGGAAGGCACTCCCCAACAAGATTTACCGCAGGGGCAAAACCGCAGATATGCGGATTTTGGCACCGTGGTAGAATCTTGCTCTAAGAAACTGCCGCTTTCCTCTACGGCTGACTTTGCGGCAATCCGCAGGGGGCGGCTTGGCTTGTTTCCGTCAATATAGCGATTGCGGTGGCGTGTCCTGCCCGCTGTGGTTTTGCTTTCTTCTACGGACGGAAATGGAAAATGCCAAACGCTCCCTTGGATTTCTTCATCACTACTACGGTAGCCCCATACCTTTCTTCCAAATGGCTGCGGTATTCTTTTCATCACTACTACGGTACGCAAGACCGTTTTGGGCAAATTTCCCCGTCACTTTCTACAACAACAGGAATGTGCGGTCTGCCAAAAATGGGCGCAAAAAAAACGCCACGGACTTTCAAAAAATCTGTGGCGTTGCAGCTTGGTCGATATTCAATTTTCATTTCCATAATGTGAGGGGAGCGACAGCACTTTAGTCTGTCGCTCCCTTGATTACCCATCAGCGGAAACAGGCAGGGCTGTCAACGGCGGCGCATTTATACGCCGTTCATCTTGACCGTTGACTGCTCCGGCTGATTCCGCTATTTGTTGTGGGATTACAGCTACATTCAAATCTTTTGCGCTGATTAGTGTTTCTTGTTTGCATTTCGGACAGAACAGAGGGAAATTTTCAAGTATTGTATCGGGGCGTATCTTTGTTCGTGTTTTATTTCCACAAATAGGGCAAAGCACCCACCTATCAGGCGATTTAATCATTTTAATTTTCATTATTTAAGGAAAGAAATGTAAATTGTGAAGTTATCGGGAATGTAGCTGATACTCAATCCCTTTTCGCCATTTGACAAAAGCGTACCGATAGAAACATAGTCCTGTCCCTCAATTTCTTCCGACACTTCCTCTATTATAGAAAACCCCTCTTGCTTCAAAAGCTCTAAATAGTCGTTATAGTCGGTTTCGCTTATATCCACAATACTGATACTGCAATTCTCATGTTCCGTATCAAGCATAGCCCAACCGACCGTACCGGACGGGACGGGAAGCCCCTCGGTGTATTCATTCACAGGCCATACACCCGCGTCAAGCATGGTATTGCTTTCTGTTTGTGTATTGCTTGGATTATCCGCAGCGGACGGCGTATCTTGATTGGAACAGGCAGCCAAAGAAAGCATAAGTAAAATAGCGATTATTGAAACAAATTTTTTCATAGCTACCTCCTGTTTTTGCGGACGGTTCGGATAATCTGAATGATTGCGATTGTAACCGCGATTACACCGACTGCCAAAATGATTTGTGAAGCGTCAAATCCAAAAGCTCCCTCAACTTGAATGTTTGTCATTGCGTCTGCTTGTCCGATTGCCCCGTCCGGCACTTTCCCGGATTGGGTAGTGGCGTAAATCACAAACGCTGCAACGGCAACGACAAGGGCTGCAACGCTCGAAATAATCCCTTTCCGTTTCTGCGGTGCTGCGCTGTCAATGCCTAACTGCTCGGCGGTATTCTCTGCAAACTCTTTGGGAGTGCCTAACCGTTCGATTACCTGTTGTTCCGTTTCGCCATGCTCCAACGCAGAAGCAAAGACTTCATTCAGATCACGCACGACCTCTTTTTTTGCTTTGCGTGTTAAACTCAATTCCTTTTCCACTTGCTTAATGTATTGCTCTTTCATTCTGATACCTCCGCTGTTTGATAGGTGGCAATAAAGCCATTTACACAACTTTCATAGCTCGCCCAAAATAAAATCAGCTCGTCTAATACCTCTCTGCCCTTATGGGTAAGGGAGTAGTATTTTTTTGATCCGCCATTTGCCGCTGCCGGGGCTAATCGGCATTGGATTAACTCGGCTTCCTGCAAACGATACAGAATAGGGTAAATCGTTCCCTCTTTTGCATAGCCCAAAACGGACGCGCTGTTATTTAGCTCTGTAATGATTTCATAGCCGTAGGTTTCTTTGCGTCCGATCAAGCACAAAAGTATCATTTCAAGAGAGCCTTTTTTGAATTGCTGCACATACCTGTTATCCATACTCTCTACCTCACTTTAGTTTTGCTATTTAGCGTTCCTAAATAGCAAAACATATTATAACTCCCGGAGGTGTTCAAGTCAATAGAGTTTATAGAAATGTTACAAATGCTTTTTAGACTTTACCCTATAATTTGCCTTGCTCGGAATAGCGGCGGGGCTGACTGTCCTTGTCCTGTTTTGTTGTGCTTCTTTATTAACCATGAGCATTTGCGCCGGGGTTATCGTTGCCGTAGCCCTCAAGCAGATTGATTGCACCCCAGATGCCAAGACCTGCGCCCAGAGCGATAACGAGAGTCTGAAGAACGGTTACTGCGCTATTGAAAAATGCCATAATATTTTCCTCCTAAAATTTGAAATTGTTTTGAGAATAGAAAAAGCCCTCCGTACTACCGGCATCAAAACCGGACGGAAGGCTTAGTTTACGAGAATCTTTTCAAGGAACTCCTCGACGGTTATCACGCCAAGTTTCTGTTCCATTCTGCTTCTTGCATATTCAGTTTCACAATCATATATATCACCACCACCTTTCATAAGAAACAGCCAATACATTGACTGCAACAAATCTTCACGAGAAGCACAGATTGTCGGTGAAAAAACGACAGGTGAAACCTTCAGAACCTCTGCGAGTTTCGCTGTGGTTTCTGCATTAGGGGTTCGAGCGTTTTTCTCATACTGAGCAATACGGACATCCGCTGTTTTCTCGGAATACCCCATCAGGAGTCCAAGCTCTTTCTGGGTAAGGCGGCGAAATCGTCTAACGAACTTCAATCGCTGCCCAATAGAGGTATCCGTGATCCACCAAGTCATTTTTTTTACACCTCGCTTTCTGCAAATTCTCGATATACAACCTCATTTTTTGCTCTGCGCTTGCCTACGGCTTCACTGGGAGCAAGGTCAGGGTAGGTTGCCTGCACTTTCTGTCTGCTTCTGCGGACAGTTTCAAACCCCGGAAAGCTGCGTCTATCCAGTTCCTTCAAAAACACAGGAACCGTCATGGCATGAATGTCGATGCCACGCAGACCGGAATAGTGTTCCAGTACCATCAGGTACAAATGATTGTCGGTATTTCTTGCCTTGTGGTCGTGTTCCAAGATGTTCTTAACCAGGGCAGATACCGTTTTCAGATTTTCCAAACAGAAACCTCCTTAATCCGCATCGACTACCACAAACTCATCACCTGCCTTGAGCTTCAACCTTCGACTCAGAAACTGCTCAATGTTGAACTCATTTCTCTTATCAAAGTCTGATGTGTACTTATAATTGGGGTGCTGCGTCAGATCGTACTTGTCAGAAAGAAACGGTCTGACACCACGCAACTGCAAAATACACTTGCTGCCATCCAGAACCGCAAGCTCATCTACGCTCGCAAGGTCTTTGCCTAACTTCTGATAATTCAAGCCGTAAGACGGGCTGTTACCTCTGGTGTTGGAGGTGTTGTAGGTGTCGATAGTTTCTTTTCCCAATGCCTGATTCAGTTCTTTGAGCGTGGTTGGCTCAGAACCACCCAGGAAAATTCGGGAATCCATGTTGCCGATGATGGTATCGGCATTGTCTTTATAAATGGCTTTCAGCTGTGATTGTGCCTGGAGAACAAGGCAAGCCGATATTTCACGGCTTCGGATTGTCGCTACCAGTTTTTCCAGATTGGGAATCTGACCGATGTTTGCCATCTCATCAATCAAGCAGCGCACATGAACCGGCAGTCTGCCGCCGTACACATCATCTGCTTTCTCGCACAACAAGTTGAACAGCTGTGTGTAAATCATGGAGATCAAAAAATTAAACGTCGCATCCGTATCTGACATAATCAGAAAGAGCGCCGTTTTCTTATCTCCGAGAGTATCCAACTGCAACTCGTCATAGGCAGTCACATCTCTGACCTCCTGAATATCAAAAGGAGCCAGACGAGCGCCGCAGGAAATCAAAATCGACTTAGCGGTCTTGCCAGAGACGAAAAGTCAAGGACTTTTTCATCAAATTCACAAAGAAGTCACATTTTGCGGACTTCCTCACGAAGCATACGCTTGATTTTGTCCTCCATCGTCTCTTTGGCGGTCTCGCTGAAATGGACACGGACGATATAGGTGGTCTTGCCAATCTGCTTTCTGACAGTCGGGCAAGTAGCGGTGTTGGTTGCGGTATTGTTCATTCAAAATCCTCCTGTAAATGAAAAATGCCCGGTGACTGTTCATCATCGGGCGGTGTCGGTATGAGGGAACAAGGCAAGGCGGCAACATTAAGGTATCTATAAAAACCTTGCCGTCTTTGCCATGCTTGCCGTGTTCCTGCGTCAGCTTCGGAGATAGCAGACCCATGCTATGCCGTCTTTCTCGGTCACAAGCCTGTCTCCAATACGGCTTTTAGCTGTCCTCATCGTGCGTGAGGATATGCCCCTGTCATTGACCGCTTTTTCCAGCTCTGCACTCGGCATTTTCTTTCCGTCTGCCAGCAGTTCCAGTATCAACATTTCTGCCTGTGCGGCCTTACTTTCCGTCTTGGCGGTGTCTGTCCCGGTAAGAAGCTCGTCAGCGGTAATGTCATAAGCCCCTATCCACTCAAAGCCTTTCTCGTCTCCCAGAGAAAAGGCAAGGGACTGTCCGGGCGGCGCAAGGGAGCTTTTCTCATGGATAAGTACCCTTGTTGTGGGGCTGTCCTTCAGCTTGCCGATAAAGAGCAGACTGCGGACTGCCGCCGTAATGTCGATAGACCCTAATCCCCGGTAGGTGCTTTGCGTTCCTGCGGCTTTGTTGAGGTGTCCGATCAGCACGATAGCGCACCCGGTAGCCTGTGCAATGTCTCCCAGACTGCGGAATATCGGGCGCACCTCGTTTGCCCGGTTCATGTCCACATCTGCGCCCAGAAACGCCTGTACCGGGTCAATGATAACAAGCCTTGCGTTGTTCTCCCGGATTGCCCTTGCTATGCGCTCATCGGCAAGGGTCAGCGGTGTGTCCCTATCGTCAATGACAAGCACTCTTTCAAGGTCTGCTTCCGCTTCCATCAGCCGGGGCTTAACGGTATCGCCCAGACCGTCCTCGGCGGTTTGATAGATGATATTAAAAGGCTCAAGGGTCTCCATACCGGGCAAGGGCTTTCGGTTGGTGCAAGCCGCCGCAAGACGCATGGCAAAGTATGTCTTGCCCTCGCCGGGGTTGCCCTGTATGATGGTCAGCTTTCCAAATGGGATATACGGAAACCATAGCCAATCCACGCTCGTCAGCTCCACATCTGCCATGCGGAGCATGGGAACAGGCTGGGCGGTGGGCAGCTCTCGCAGCGTGATTGTCTCGGCTATGAATTTGCGGCTCGGAATGTCCCCTTGCTGACGGAGAACATCGTTCCAGTCTTTCCTTGCCGGGACAAGGCGAATGACGGCGATCTCGCCGGGAATGTCCTGTGCCAGCCGGGTGCAGGCTTCACTTCCTGCGGTGTCGCTGTCAAGGCAGAGGAACACTTTTCGGGTGTCCTTGCGTTCAGAAAGGAAACGGTCAAGGGCTTTGCCTGAAACGCCGCCCAGGGCAAGGTAGCTCCTTGTCTGCCAGTCCTGCGGATAAAGGCAGATAAAGGACAAAAGGTCAATCGGTGCTTCAAAGACAAAGAGCTGGTTGCCGTTTCCCTCATAGTGGAACGGATAGGATTTGTCAGACCCGGCAATGTCCTGTCTGAATGGGTCTGCCGTTCCTCGCACATGGGCGTATCTCGGCGTACCGCTTCGGTCTCTGCCGACAAACACAACATTGTGCCGCTTTGCGTCCTCGTAAATATCCCCGGAAAGAAGAAAAGCCTCAACAAGCGTTTTGTTGAGACCTCGGCTTTCTGTGAGATATTGGATTGCTCTGTCGGCTGTCCGGTTGTGCAAGGGCAAGTGGAACGCTGTGGGCGGTGCTGTGGTGGCTTCGGTCTGCCCCTCGCCGCTTTCGCCGGTCAGGAGCTGGACGGCTTCGGGAAAGGATTTTCCGTAAAACTCCATGACAAAATCAATGGGATAGCCGCCCTTGCTCTGGCTGTGGCGAAACCATTTGTTTCCACGAATGGTCAGGCTGTCATGTTCTTTCCAGCGGTATTCTCGTCCGCTTTTGATAAGCGTCTCTCCCTGTGTACGGAGAAAATCTTCCAGACTGACGGCGTTTGCCCGGTCAATCTGTGCTTGGGTATAATTCATCGGGATAGTTCCTCCTTTTTGTGTCGTGTTTGGGGTCGATTTTGGAGCATTTGTTCCTCTGTGCGCTCGTTAAATCGGGCGGCAGTATCTACACATGACTTGACCTTCCAAAGACGGTGTAAATCGTCTCTGACGGTCTTAAACTCGCCATAGGTGGTTTCGTGCGCCTGTTCCAGCTCGTCATACTCTTCGGTCAGCTTTTTCATATCCACCTTGCCGTCTGGGAACTCCCCGGTCAGCTTTCGTCTGGCGGCGTAGAACTGTATCAGTTCCGCTTCATGCTCTGCTTTGTACTTGGCTCTGGGCTTCTCAAACTTGATTTTCTGCAAGCCGTCATAGACAGGCTTCAAGCTCTGGAAAGCAGCGGAGCTGTCATAGAGCCGCTTAATTGCTTTCATTCGGGCGGTCTGTTCGTCCAGCGTTTTCTTCAAGCTCTCTGTGGCAGCACTGTGTTCGCTGACACGGCTTTCCAAATCTTCAAGGGTGTAAATGCCATTCTTCCGAAGATAATTGAAAGTCTCGTTCATCTCCTTTAGATTGCTGACCTTGCCTTTCTGGGAATACGCCCCGGCGTTGCGGCTGGTGTAATAGGCGTTCAGCAGAGAAACAAGGTCGGGTGCCTGCGGCTTGGCAAGCTCTGCTTTTGCTTCGGCAATCCAATCAAACAGGAGCGTGATTTTCTTCTTGATGTCACGGATAACGGCATTGGTGGCTTTGATCCAGCGGTTGAACTCGCCTTTCTCGGTGCGTATGCCTTTCTTCTCCATTGCCCGGACGGTTGCGCCCTCATGGACGGTGGGAAGAAGCTCCACGCCCTGACGCTCATAGCTCCGGTGGTCGATACGAACATCAATACCTTTTTCCACAAACTTGGCATTGCATAGCTCCGCCCATGCTTCACGCCAATGTTCCAGCGTTTCGGGACTGCCCCAGTCGGTAGTGGAAACGGCGTTGAACACAAACTTTCCGTCTGCGTCTCGGATACGGTTGCCGTCCTCGTCCAGCTCATACACCCGGCGTTGCTTTAGTCCCCATTTGCCGTTCTGCTCGATGGGGCGGATAGGGCAAAGCACATGAAAATGTGGATTGGGTATGCCGCCGTCCTCACGGTCTGGCTGGTGTACGGCGAAGTCAACCACCATGCCCCGGCTCACAAAGTTCTCCAACAAAAATTGCCTTGCAAGAGCGATGTTTTCCTCAAGGGAAAATTCATTCTGCAAGGCAATGTCAAAGCTGTATGCAAGCTGGGCGTTCTTTCCACGCTCGGCTTTTTCCACGGCGTTCCATAGGGTCTGGCGGTCTGCGTATTCGGGCGGTGCATGGGACGGCAGGAGAATGTCAGAGCAGATCACGCCGCCCTTTCTGGTGTAGTCGCTGTATTCGCCGTAATACTCGCTATACAATCGCGCCCCGGCTCGGTAGGCGGCAGAAGCGATAGCGGACTGTCCTGCGCTTCGCTTAGTCTGCGTGACGCTCAGATGAAATAGTGCCATCGGCTTTCAACTCCTTTTCTCTGTTCGCTTGGTTGGTGTGAGTAATCGCCATGTGACGGACGGCTCGCTGGACTTCGGACAGAGAAAAGATGTGTTCCATCAGCTCTGTCATTTCGGTGCGTGTGAGATCTTTGACCTCCGGGGCAAGACTCTCAACCGTGCCGCCCAGATTGCAAAGGCGGTGGGTGCGCTTGGTGCGTTCGCCTTTCTCCAGATACTTCTTTCTATTCTCAAGACGCTCCAGCTTGTGCTGTTCCTGTGCAAGCTGCGTCTCGGCTTGCTCCTTTTCGGCTTGGAGCTGGTCGAGGGTTTTCGGTTTTGTCATTGTAATTGACCTCCTTTTTTGATTTTGGGGATAAAAAAAGACCGTCAACTTTTCGCATAGTGCGACCAGTCAACGGTCAGTTTTTCGGTATTCAGTTGTTGTGTTCAGTTCGGTAAATTGAAGTTGGTCAAAGTTGTTGGCGAAGATATTCCACAACATTTCCATTCGTATCATAGAAACAGATGTTTCCTACATTGAGGGGCAGGACAATGGCGAAAGGCTTGCCACTATCAATATCAATCACCTGAATGCCGTTGCCATCATCTACTTCAAGTCGAACAATATTTTGGGTATTCATTGAGATAAATGCCCTTTCGTTATTTCCCTCAACAACAAACTCTGCAATGTAATCATCAACCTCAACTATATCTCCACCACCACGGAAGAAATATCCAAAAGACAAGCCAGGGCGATTTACATAGACAGAAAAAGTGTGGTCTGTCTTGTCCTGTGGGTAAGAAATAAATGCAGCCATTGTGTCGGAAATGCTTCCATCAACAATCCAATCATCCAAAATTTTTTGAGATTGGCGAATGTCTGCTTCTAAACTGTTTGCGGTTTTACCAATGTCATTGTTTGCATAAAGGAAACCGAAAACCAACACACAAGCCAAAATAACACCCAAGAGGATTATGGGTAATTTCTTTTTCATAGAATCACACTCCTTTATCAAATTAAGATTCTTGATTTTCAAACTTGCTGGCGGCGAACGGTTTGTCAAAACCGTTTGCGGACGGCAAGTCCACAGGGGATAGCCGCTTTAGCGGCGCAAGGGGGTGTAGCCACCTTGACGGAACGAAGTGACGCAACATTCTCGGTCATGCAGTTTTCTTCTGCTGACGGAGAATGAAGCTCCGCAGGACGCACTACTCTCGACAGAGAGTATAGAAGTGCGCCCTTTAGTTCCTAAAGGGATTTGCTCCGGCTTAACTTCTCGACAAACTGAAAGTTGTTTTACTTACGTTCCATAAATCCTATGATTGAAAAAATCAATCCTACAATTCCAATTCCAATAAAGAGTAGCTCCATTCCTGATGAGCAAAGAGTAATTACGATAGCAAAGAGTAATATTGCAATACCTAATCCGATTTTTTTCACTGTAAATCCCTCCTTTGAAAATTCCGATTTGTTTCTCAATTTCGTATTCAAATTATACCATAAAACTTGTGAACAATTCTACCGCAACTTTGGACTGTATGAGAAAAGTCCGGACGGTTTTCTGCCCGGACTTTCTCACTCAATCATAAATCAATTCCGCTTTCACAATCTCATCTGCCTGTGCCTTGCAAGCGTTCATCTGCCGCACCCATTCCATTTGGTTTTCGGCTTTCAGCTGTTCGGTCACGCCGTACTGCTTTGCCAGTGACCGCACGATCAGCTCCATGCGGTTTCGTGCCGCTTCGTCAATCTCGGCGCAATGCTCAAAGAGCTTGTCGGATAGCACCAGCTCATTGAACAGTATCGGGCGGCGCATTTCCAAATATGCTTTGCGAAGTCTGCCGTAGTGTCCGAGGGGCTTTGTCTTGCGGATAACGATGTTTGGGATAAGATAATCGCCGTTCTGTGTGTAAGTGATATTCATGCTGTTTGTACTCCTTTCATCGGCTCTCTTTGCGGTAAACTGCTGACAGGGACGAACACGCCCTTTGCAATGTCCTCCGCACGAATGGCGGCTTTCTTGGCTTCGATTTCTGCTTTTTTTCTCCCCTTGATTTTGTCCTCGTATCGCTTCTGCGCTCCGCTGGCTTTCCGCTTCAAGTAGTTCTGATGAAGCCTGTCCTTGCGTTCCTCACGCTTGCGGATTTCTTCTAATTCTTCCGGGGTCAGCTCCACTTCTCCAAACGCCGGGGGAACGAATCGCCCAACAAAATTGAAGTAAATCTCGACCTCCTGTGTGGTCTGTATACTGCCTTTACGGTCACGCTCATGCACAAGGATTTTCTCGATAAACTCATTGAGCATGGCAATGGTCAGCTTGTCGAAGTTCTCATACTTATCAATCAGAGCGATAAAACGGTCAGCGTCCTTTTCGTGCTTTTCATAACTCCTGATAGCCTTTTCCAGAACAGAGATTTCAGCGGTAAGCTCGGACTGTTCCTTTTCGTATTGAGCGTCCAGAGTGGCGTATCTGCTGTCGGACAGCTTGCCTAAAATGTTGTCCTCATAGATTTTGCAGAGCAGGACTTCCAGCTCGGAAACTCTCTGCTTTGCTGTTGCAAGGCGTGTCCGCTGCTTCCTGACCTCTGCCGTCTGCTGGCTGGACTGCGCTTCCTGCACCACACGGAGAAACTCGGCTCTGTCATGCTTCGCATACTCGGCAATGGCTTTCAGCATTTCCGAGACAAGGGACAGTACCACATCTTCATTGATACGGTGCTGTGTCGTGCAGAGCTTTCCAACTGGGACTTTGCTGTATTGGGAACAGGTATATTGAGAAATACGCTTGCCGTTGTTGGTACGGTGGACATACATCTTGCCGCCGCAATCGGCACAATAAAGCAAGCCTGTGAGGGGAGCTGCTTCGCCCCAGCCGTCCGGGTAGCGTCTGACATTCCCACGGATTTTCTGCACAAGGTCAAAGGTCTGCTGGTCAATAATGGCTTCGTGCGTATTCTCAAAAATCGTCCATTCGTCCTCCGGGACATAATGGCTTTTCTTGTCCTTGAAGTGCTTTCGGGTCTTGAAATTGATGGTGTGTCCCAGATATTCACGCTTTTCAAGAAGGTTGCAGATGGTGGAAGAACCCCAGCCGTACACATCTTTGAAAGTCTTATTCTTGTTCACGCCCTCGCCGTGCTGGGCAAGGTAAGCGGACGGAATGAGGATTTTTTCTTCTTTCAGCTTGCTGGCGATCTGATACGGACCGTAGCCCTCAATCGTCATGGCAAAGATACGCTTGACCACCTCTGCGGCTTCGGGGTCAACCAACCATTGGTCTCTGGCTTCGTTCCAGAGATAGCCGTAAATGACTGTGCCTGTGAGGTGCTTGCCGGACTTGCCTTTGGACTGGAAAGTGGAACGGATTTTACGGCTGGTGTCTCTGGCGTAATACTCGTTCATAATGTTGCGGAAAGGGGTAAAATCATCGTCACCTCTGGCGCTGTCCACGCCGTCATTGATGGCGATAAGGCGAACGCCACGCTGACGCAGGATTTCCATAATCTGACCGACTTTCAGATAGTCACGACCCATGCGGCTCATGTCCTTGATACACAGGTACTCCACATTCCCGGCTTCAACCTCTTTCATCATTGCCAAAAATCCGGGACGGTCAAAGCAAGTACCACTAATGCCATCGTCCGTGAAATGGACAATGTTCGTAAAGCCCTGCCGTGCGGCGAACTCCTCCAACATAGCCTTTTGATTGGAAATGGAATTGCTCTCACGCTGTTGGTCATCATCTTTGCCAAAGTCATCACGGCTCAGTCGTTCGTACAGAGCTGTGATTTTCTCGTTTTTTCTCATAACTTGCGCTCCTTTCTTCGGTTTTAGGTTGTGTGTTCTAAGAGACTTCCAAACCGCTTGATTAAGAAGTCTTTTAGAGCATACAACACCGGCAGCCAGCTTGTATTTTTTATACTGACGGACTGCAAAGTGATTCGGCTTTTTCTTTTCCAGGGCTTCAAACATCAGATCCACCGGGTTCTGGAACTCCTCATCATCTTCCCGCACCTCCATTGCGTTCAGGAACTCAATCAGGGTGGAGAAATTCTGTTCCTCAACCGGAGCTTCATAGTGGATATATCCGATCAAGGCACAGTAGAGCAGCGTTTCCGCCTTCGTCCAGAACTCATCACCGGCTTTTCCATCACCCTTTGTGTTGGCAATCAGCGTTGTCACCAGTTTCAGAATGTCTTTTTCTGAATGGATATAGGCAAATGGGTTATAGTGCATCGACTTCTGAAAGTTGATGGTGTTGAAAATCTTGATGGTGTAGCCATGCTTCAAAAGGGCGTTGCCGCACTCAATCACGATGCTGCCTTTCGGGTCAGTGACCACATAGGAACTGTGCATCTGGAGAAGGTTTGGCTTCAACCAAAAGCGAGTTTTACCGGAACCCGAACCGCCGATAATCAGAACATTCTTATTTCGGGCATTGGCAGGATTCTTCGGGCGATTGCTCATCATCAGCCGCTCCGTTTTCGTCAGGATCACATTGTCCTCGAACTTTGGTGCAATAAACGGCTCAATATCTTTTGCCGTTCCCCAACGAGCAGAACCGTACTCAACATTGTGTCGGTACTTCTTTGCGTTTTTGCCTTTTAGATAGACAGCCAGCCGAAGTCCTGCGCCGCAGAGAATACCAATCAGCAAATCCAACGGGTGAAAGCTGGGAAACGGATTGTTCAGGGCTATCGGAAGGGCATGAAAAAAGCTGAGGATTTTCGCAGATGAATCTGCCCCCTCAGCCAATCTCCATGCTTCTCCTAAATTCGTAGCGAACAACCCTACCAGAAAATACGGTAAATTCAGAATCAGGAGCTTTTTCATTTTTCTCTTATCCATCACAGATCACGCTCCTGTTTCTTCTCTCGAACCTTCTTCGGAATCGCTGCGACAATTTCCTTGAACTTCTTCAGCTGCGCCAGAACGCTCGGCTTTTCATTCTTGGTTAATGCCCTTGCCTGATGTTCCTTGCAGATTGCATCCAAAGCATCTGCATCTTTAGAACGGACAAAAACAAGAAACCGGGGAGGATCAACGGACTTATCTTTTCTTACGGCAAAGTCCACGCCATACTTCTTGGCGAGCTTTTCAAAATCACGGATACTCTCTTTGTCGATCTCAACATTCGTAGCACCCTGATTCTGTCCCAAAAGCTGTTTCACGGATTGCTTTCCATGAACGGCAGGGTCTCGTGCCTTTTTCATCTTCACTTTTTCCCGGTGCTGCAAATACTTGCGGATACCGGCAATGATAGTGCGCCCCGTCAGCTTGGTTGTGCTGATCGCCAGGTTTACTGTTCTGTTTTCAACTTCTTCCTGCATGATTCATCACCTCCTGCAAGCAGTAGAGTGAACAGATTATCGTGCCATATCTCTGTGGTCGTAATACAGATTGCCCTTGGCAACTGCGGCATGGCTGATAATCTTGATATTGCCAGCTTTCTGGTTATCCAGAGCCTTCTGATAACCCACATCGCTCAAATACAGGCGATTTCTTTCGCCTTTCCAACCGACAGGCGATTCATCGGTCAGCACATCGAAAATAATCATGTGCTTGGTGGCGTCATCAAATCGTGCCAAGTCCATATAGGTATGTCCCTGGTACTCCTTGGCACCATCCTGAATCCGCTTTCGCTCCATCAGCTCTCCAATCGTCGAATTTCTTTGCATAAGAACCTCCTTACAGAACATCTCGGTCAGGGTTACTTTTGTGGGGAACCGAATCAGCTTTGACAGGTGCATCTTCTTTCTTCACCATGTCATCCGGCAGGGGAAGCGCCATAATGCTGCGCCCCATGCGTACAAAAGTCTCAGGCTGATGAAAGTGTTCCTCAAACTGCTTCATCAGTTCCGGGGACAGAGAACAAAAATCATCCTCGCCCAATCCCACAACCAGAAAATCACCGGCGATAATGTCATAAATATCGCCGTCATCATCACGCAGCGCACGGTTCAGTTCTTTGCCTACGAGTTTACCTTCGTCGTGCATCACCAGTGCAACCGGCTCATTGAACGGATAAGTTGCCTCAATATCGCCACCTACGGCTTTCTGCAAATCCTCCAGCTCACAGCCGATCTGCACAGCCTGCGGATACATGAACGGCTTTACCAGCAACACATTCATGGTATCTGCCTGTTCTTTCTGAACCTCCCGTTCCTCGGTCGTGCCGAACGCAACACCGGTAAAGTTTTCGGAGTCCAGAATGTACTCCGAATTGTAATAAGCGGCTCTAACCTGTTCCTCTGCCGCATCGTGAGATTCTGCTTGCACCGTAACCGTTTTCTCCAAGGTTTCGGTGATCTTCACATCGTATTCTTTCAAGTTTCGATACCTCCGTTTCTTTGGAAATAAGAAAAGCGACCATCCATGAACCTGTTACAGTTCATAAATAGTCGCATCCACATCGGCTAAAAGCTCGAACAAGCAAATATCGTCCAGTTCGCAAATCAGGGAACCCATGTCGAAGAAAATATCGTCCTCGCATTCCACCGTAGTAACCACGCTGCGGTGTTCGTTAAGACAAATGGCTTCTTCCTTGTCCATCGTGATCGTAGACATACAGGACACCACATAGAATGTCATATCTTCTGCTAACCACAGCTCCTTGCTCTGAATCGTGCGAACTTTTTCATCGCCGCTCATATCTTCTACATAGGACAGAAGCCGCACGGCTCTGCTGTTCAGAAGTACCTTTCCCTGATAGTCGATACCCTCACCAGCAGAGGACAATACTCGATACTCGCTAATCATCTCGGCATTTTTCTGAAACGACTTTGCCAGAAGCGCAGGAGAAATATCATCGAACTCCTCACTGTAGTTTACGAGCATATCTACCATATAATCAGGATCGCAAAGGTCGTAGAGTTCTTCCAAAGCGCCCTGAATGTTTTTGGGTGTAAACATTTTTTACCTTACCTTTCCATTGATTTTTCTCTTTTTTTCTGCCATTGCTCCAAAAGCTGAATGATTTTATCCTCCATCTGCTTGTTGGTATAGGACTTCGGGAAGTATTTTCGCAACGAATCCGTTTTGAAGGTTACTCTGTCCAGCTCTCCCTTCTTGATTTCATTCATAATCTCGCACATCGCATCCAGCGTACACTCGCCCTCCTGTGCGAGCTTTTTAATTCGCTGTGCTTGCGAAAGGGAAGGAGCTGCTTGAGCATAATCCATTGCAGAAAGAAAATCCTTCTGTTCTTCACTTGCCAGATAGGAAAGCTCCACCGCAGGATTGAATTTGATCTGACCCGTATCTACCATATCCAGCAGTTCCGGAATCAGTTCGGTCAGACGGATATAACGGTGTACCTGATTTCTGCTTTCTCCTGCCTCCTGACCGACTATATCCATTGCCTGCAACTTCATCCCAACTTGGGATGAAGTTAAATCGGTGCGTTGACCTTGATGTTTAATCGCATCCAGCTTCATCTTATAAGCAAATGCTCTTTCACTCGGCAGGATACTCTCCCTCTGCAAATTCGCATCAACCATCAAAATAATGGCTGCATCATCGTCCAGGTCACGAACAATCGCAGGCATGGTTTCCTTACCCGCAAGCTCCGATGCCCGGTGCCGCCTGTGACCAGAAACGATTTCATAACCACCGTCGGGGTCAGGACGGACAATCGCAGGAGTGAGAACTCCGAAATCTCGGACGCTCTCTGCCGTTTTCATCATTTCTTCATCATCAACCACACGGAAGGGGTGTCCCTCAAAGGGGTGTAGCTCAGAAAGCGGAATTTCCTGCACACGCTCCTGCTGGGCTTCAGCTCTGGATTGATCGGTGGAGAAAATATCATCGTACCCCTTCAAGCTGATGTTTGCGCCTTTTTTCTGCATTGTTTAACACCTCCTTCGTCAGAATTTTATAGGCTTCGGCAACTTTGCCTTTGGGATCATGCTTGAAGATACTGGTTCCCTCTGCGCTGATTTCCTCTGCACGGACAGAGCGGGGAATGTCGGTCTTGTAAACCTTCAGCTTTCCGCCGTAGCTCTCCCGAATCAGATTGCTGATGTCTTTGGAGTAGTTGGTGCGGCTGTCCACCATCGTCAGAAGAATCCCTTCAATCCTCAGTTTCGGGTTGATTTGCCTCTTGACCTTGTTGATGGTTCCAAGCAGCTGTTCCAGACCCTTTGCAGGAAGGTATGCTGCCTGAACCGGTATCAGCACATTGTCGGCAGCTGCCAACGCATTGACGGTCAGCATACCCAAAGACGGCATACAGTCAAGAAGAATGTAATCATAATTCTGTTTGACTGTATCCAGGTATTGCCGGAGAATGGTTTCCCGGCTCATGGCATTGACCAGTGCTACCTCCATACCTGAGAGTTCGATGTTGGACGGCACCAAATCAACGCCCTCCGGATGATGAAGAATCCCTTCATCGGGAGTAATAGGGTTTTCCATCATAATCTTTCCCATCAGATCGGAAAGTGTCGGAGACAGATCATCCGGGCAGGGATTGCCCAAACTGACCGTCAGGGAAGCCTGGGGATCGGTGTCTACCAGAAGCACCTTTTTTCCTTCAAGAGCCAAGCCAACGCCCAGATTCTCGGTGGTGGTGGTCTTTCCAGTGCCTCCTTTCTGATTGACCACCGCAATGATGGTTGCTTTTTTCGACATTTATCGTCACTCTCCTTCCTCTCGCTTCATTTTCAATTTCTTAAATCCTCCTTCCAAATATCCGTGTGACATATCGTGCCGAACAAGAGCATCGTAGTAGGTGTCTATTGTCGTCGGCGCATTGTATATCGTAGTCAGCATATACTGACGGATATTTCTAATCTTTGTGGTGTTCTCCTTGAAGCAGTCCATAACATATCGAATGTGTTCGGCATTCAGTTTCATAAACCGACTGCGGACAATTTCTGCCGGACGCTCCTCTGCACCAATGCGAATCAACGGTCGCTTCGTGCAAACTGTTTCAACGATCAACTCCAGAATGTTATCCAGCATTTCGGAATCGTAAGGGTAATCCTTCTTCAACAAATCCATACTAAGCTGATCCGAGAAATAATCAAAGTATTCTTGATACCGGTCATTCTCGTCCATCATTCCACCATTTCCGGAAGGAAAGATAGAATCAGTATCACTAAATTCAGTATTTTTAATATCAGTATTATTACATTGTGATTTCGGAAGTTCTTGAGTTGTGATTTCCATTGTTCCAGAATTGTGATTTTCACAATTCAAGAGTTGTGAATCCACAGCAGAGATAAAGTTCTTCACATAGATCAGGTTGGGCTTTCCCAAACCCTGGCGCTTACGTTCAATCAATCCTGCTTTCTTCTCAAGTTCACTGAGCAGCTTGATAGCCTTTTGTTCAGCACAGTTCAGAGCCATCTTCGCTTCGTCGATTGTAAAAATGATATACACTCTACCGTTTTTATCTATCCAACCATTCTTGGCAGACAGGCTCATGCGGTCAAGCAAAATGCCATACAGCATCTTGGCATCGGCAGAAATATTCCAGAACCTCTCGTTCGTGAACAACACCTTCGGAACTCGATAGAATGTGAATAGATCGGATTGCTGACCGTAAAAATAATCAAAACTCACACGGCTTCACCACCTTCTTTCTGCGGAAAACTTTCTGTTGTCAGCGGAATGCTGCGGAAAGTCGTATCCGTCTTTTCGTAAGGACATCGGGCAAAATAGTAGAAGCGGTATTCCTGTTCATACACATCCATATCAACGAAGCCCCACTTCACGCATAACCTTCTTCGTACACCAACCAATGCACGGGTGATCTCGCCCATAGGGACAGCCATCACATTCCGACTTGGGTTTCGGCGGCAAAGAGATTAAGTAGTAGCAATTATTTCTACCCAGACGGCAGCCCTTTCTGCCATTCGTCCAGAAGTAGCAGTAATGACAGTCGCTCGGCTTGTCTGCGGTATAAACAGGCTTGCTCAAATAAAACACCTCCAATCTCTTGTATTTGCCCATGGGTTTGGGCATAAAAAAAGAGCGCCTATCCATCCCCAATGCGGGGCAAATAGACGCTCTATGTACATAACGATATTTAATTTTATCTGCTATAACTGCATGGTATTCAAAACATCCGCCTTTTTTGATTAGCTGGATTTTTGGCACGATTTTGGGGCTGATTAGCAGGAAGGGCATTTTCATTAGCAAGAACAGCCCGTTTTCTGCTAAAAATTAGCTGGCGATTTTGTCTTATAACAACCGTTCGATTCTGGAGGGGTTGTCAAAAATCAAATTTTGGAGTAGAATTTTATCTCATACAGTGAAAGAGCTTTTTCGTAGCTTTTTATATAAGAAAAGCCGAAAACCCTTGAAAACAAAGGCTTTCGGCGTTGTTCACTGGCGTCCATAAGAGGATTTGAACCTCCGACCCCACGCTTAGGAGGCGTGTGCTCTATCCAGCTGAGCTATATGGACGTGTCTGATATATGATTATAGCCCGATCAAAGTCGAACTGCAATCCCTTATTTAGTTTTTTTTGAGGTGGCCGTTGTAACGCAACCTTAGGAGGCTATTGTTATATCCATTTAACTAAGGGAACGAATGCCGTATTTACGGGCTTTTTGGGCCCTATGGCTACGGTAACCATGTTTATAAACTCAATCACTCTCGTGATGAAGCTCCAGTGTTTCTCATTTTGACATTTCGATCGCTTCCTACTGAAATCGAACTCTGACTTATGTCCAGCTTTCAATCTCTTTACTTAATCATGGTTAAGGCTTAGGAGGCGTGTGCTCTATCCAGCTGAGCTATATGGACGTGTCTGATATATGATTATAGCCCGACCAAGGTCGAACTGCAATCCCTTATTTAGTTTTTTTGAGGTGACCGTTGTAACGCAACCTTAGGAGACGAACGCTCTATACTACTGAGCTACAGAGACATGCCGTCTAAAAAACTACGATATATATCTTACCAAACAGAAGCCGGAAAGTCAAGGAATCGCAACTTTTAGAGAAGTATTTCTTCAGGTTTTATTTCATTGTTTCAATCCACAGTCGGTAATTTAACGGAGACTGACTGTGATTTGCTTCGTGTCAGTGGGGGATACCGATTTCTCTCCGCCCACCACTGCCATTAAGTTTTCCATTGGCAATTCATCTTACCACCTATAGAGGTGGGAGAATTCTTGCTGTTGTTAGTTAAAATAAGGTCATACAAAGCTCTTTCTGCTGCCTAGAAAACTTTCCTATTTTTGACTCTGTTTCGCACGATACGGTTCCAGCTTTAAGGTTCCCTGCATCCAGATCTGCCCTTTGAACCGGCGTCCGGGCTGGGGTTCTCCTAAGAGATCTTTACTGTTGATACAGATCACAAACTCCAGGTCATGGCTCTCGATCTTCATGCGATAAATTTCTTCTTTTGTATAAATATTTCGTATTTTCTCGACTTCTTTAATTTCTCCAATAATAGAATACTGATCACACTCCACGCCACACGGCATAAAGCAGGAGTCGATAATGGAGTAGAGATCCTCTTTCATCGCTCTTCTGGAGATCTGTGAGTAGAGATCAATATCCTCGATCGTCAGCGTCTCCATCGCTTCCTCGTCCCCGTTCTTTGCGGCCTCGATCAGACTGCTGCGGTCTTTTGCTGCAACCTTCGCCTTCTGGATCTGTTTCTGACTTTTTTTGATCGGAAGAAGGATCTTTCCTCCGATGGACATACCGGAAAAGCAGACGGATCCGATCTTTGAGTGATGCTCTTTATCCAGCATTTTTTCCCGGAATTCCAGGAAATTTTGGATATAAAAGATCAGTGTAATGCCGACTTTATTCTCGTCCACCATTCCGGAGTATGTCTCTTTCTCCGTATGCCGCTGGACTGAACACTCTTCCGTTGATCCGACAATGTTGCTCTCCAGATACGGGAAGTAAAATTCCCGCTCGAAGTCTCCATCATCATTCAGTTCCCCGACGATCGAGATGCCAAGTCCCGGGGCCACTTCCGTCCGCATTTCGCAGACATTGCTGTCCTCATCGACCTGGACACACTTCGTCATCGACGGCTGCCGTTCCAGCAGATCCAGAAGCTTTTCAATATCTTTTTTCTTTGTATACATGCTGAAACCAGCTGCACGTAAAAATTTATGCATATGGATCAATAATCTCCTTTATCCTCGCCATCGGGATCGTCCGGCAGTGCATCGTAATCCTCGATGGTATCTGTCTGGATCTCGACCTCTTCCACATCGTATGCGTCCGCATACCGTTTTACACGTTCTTCTTCATCTTCACGGCGCTCTGCCTGACGTCTTCTCAGCTCTTTCATGCGCTCGCTCTTCTTCCGCTCGCTGCTCGGAACCTCGATATCCTGCTCACCGGAACCACCTTTTCTCTCTTTCTTCTTTCCGGCTGCAACCTTCTCTTTCTGGGCGATCCGTTCATCCATCGTCGGACGTTTTACATATCCCAGGGCCTGCTCCAGCGCCTCCTGTTCCTCTCCGCCGAGGAGAACTTCCGTCGCTCCTTCCTCTACCTCTTTTAAGTAGATATAGCAGCCTTCACGGCTGTGAACGACGTCCAGTACGAAACCGCTGTTGTTGTTATCCAGCATTGCGATGACAAAGCTCAGATTTCCGCCCATACCCTTAAACGCGTTGTACTTGACGTATCCGAATTTCTGGAATGAGGACTTGATCTGCTTTGAAAGCTGCTTCATCGCATCCCGGCTCACCCGGTCTTTTTCCTGAAGTTCTTCCATCTCGTCCATGATGTCCATGATCGTATCTTCCAGTGTCTCCGCGTCTTTTCCGCGCATGAACATGTCATATCTGCGGTACAATTTATTGAGCTTCACAATACAGATGATCACCACGATCAGCAACGCCACTGACAGGATTGAAAATCCTACGATCAGCGCCATTGGATCAATGGGAAGATTGTATAACATACTGTTTTCCATATTCTGTTTTCTGTCCTTCCGTTTATGTCTGTGCTTTTATGATTTTAAAGATTCCATGAGTTCGATCAGTCTCTCTAGCTCTTCCTGGGAGTAATACTCGATCTCGATTCTTCCCTTATTTTTATCCTTCTGATTGATGACAACCTTGGTTCCCATGATGGATTTTAATTTGTCCTCAACCTGACGGTAGATCAGATCAATATCCGGTCCTTTTTCCGGTTTCTTTTCCTTCGGCGGGCGGTTCATCATCTTGACAAGTTTTTCCACGTCACGGACGCTTAATTTCTCTTCAACGATCTTCACTGCAACCTGGTACTGACGTTCTCTGTCCTCAAGTCCTAAAAGTGCTCTCGCATGTCCGCTGGAAATTTTTCCTTCCGCCAGCATATCCTGCACTCTGGAATCAAGTTTCAACAGACGCATGCTGTTTGTGATCGTCGCACGGTTCTTGGAAACGCGGTTCGCGATCTCCTCCTGAGTCAGATGAAACTCCTGGATCAGCTGTTGGAAAGCCTGTGCTTCCTCGATCGGGTTTAAATCCGCACGCTGGACATTCTCGATCAGGGCGATCTCCATCGTCTGCTGTTTGTCATACTCGCGGATCAGTACCGGAACATCCGTGATCCCTGCAAGCTTTGCCGCGCGCCAGCGGCGCTCACCGGCGATGATCTCGTAGTGACTACCCTTTTTCTGGACAATCAGCGGCTGTAGAATTCCATACTGTTTGATGGAATCAGCCAGTTCCTGAAGACTTTCTTCGTCAAAATTCTTTCGCGGCTGCTCGCTGTTCGGCTCGATCAGATTGAGTTTTAAGGTCTGCTCGACAGGTTTTTCTACGATCTTCTCAACCGGCTTTTCAACCACTTTCTCAACGATTTTTTCAACTGGCTTCTCGACGATCTTTTCTACGATCTTCTCAACTGGTTTCTCGACGATCTTCTCAACGATCTTTTCTACCGGTTTTTCTACGATCTTTTCGATGATGATTGGTTCATTTGCCTTCTGTCCGTTTGCGGACGGCGCATTTCCGGAAACACCATTTTTATTCTTCCCCTGGTTTTCCTGGTCCTTCACCACGCTACTCTTTCCCGCATCTCCGTTTCCGGCTATCCCTCTTTTTTCTGTATTCTTAGCTGTATTTTCCGGCTTTTTCTCAGCCGTTTTTCCCATTAACTGTTCTTTTCTTTCACTTCTGCTTACTTTTTCTCCAGAAGTTTCTTTCGTATTTGCAACCTCTTCTCCAAAAAAAGCGCCAAGTCCCTTTCCTAATCCACGCTTTGCCATTATATCTCTTCTCCTCTGCTGATGACTTCCGCTGCTAAAAGTCTGTAGCTCTCCGCGCCTGATGACCGGCTGTCATAGAGATTGATCGGCATACCATAGCTCGGTGCCTCCGCCAGTCTGACGTTTCTCGGAATGATCGTCTTGTAGATATTTTCATTCAGATGTTCTTTTACATTCTCTACGACTTCCAGAGACAGATTTGTTCTCGAGTCATACATCGTAAATACAACGCCCTCTACTTCCAGCGCCGGATTTAGTTTTTTCTGAACAAGATTTACTGTTTTCAACACCTGGCTTAATCCTTCCAGTGCATAATATTCACATTGGATCGGGACAAGTACCGTATTGGCTGCTGTCAACGCATTGATCGTCAGAAGGTTCAGAGACGGCGGGCAGTCGATAATGATAAAATCATACTTACCATTTAATAGCTCCAGATTTTTCTTCAGGATGCATTCCTTTTCCTCCATATCAAGGAGTTCGATCTCCGCTCCTGCAAGATCCACATCCGATGGCATTACATCAAGACGTTCCTGAACGCTCGGATTGATGCACTCTTCCACCGTGCATTCTCCCATCAGGAGTTCATATACAGTATTGTCAATATTTCCTTTTTCCAATCCAAGTCCGCTTGTTGTATTTCCCTGCGGATCAAAGTCCACAGTCAGCACTCTCTGTCCTGCTTCAGCCAGGCAGGCCGACAAATTGATCGCGGTTGTCGTTTTTCCGACACCACCCTTTTGATTTGTGATTGCAATAATACGTCCCATACCTCTATCCTTTCCGCAGGTCAGCTCTGCCTATTTTTATCGTTACTATTTATATTCAAAACTTTAGCGAAACTTAGTATAACACAATTTTCCCTATTTTCCTATTGATTTACCCTATAAAATTAAAAATGTTTCACGTGAAACATTTTTGCAATTCCTACAAGGCATAGCCGCACAGTTTCTGATCGTGCATTAGTGCTTTGTTATACAATGTTTATAACGTATCCATCGCAGTATATGTTTCACGTGAAACATATACTGCAATTTACAGCTCACTTTCCTTTTTCTTATAAAGCGGACATTCGCAATCCGCTTCGCTACTTGCTCATGAACGCAGTCGCTTCGCGATCTGTCAGTGGGAGCTTTCAACTCCCACTGACATAAGCATCCCACTCACCCACCGCTTAGTGCTCCGCGCACTTGAAGCGGGGGAATGCTTATCTGCGTTCAAGATCTTATTTCTATGTTTACTTTTTGATGCTCCATGTCTCACATAAAGTATCATGGCTTATCCATTTATTTTTAGTGCTTTTCTTTCATTTTTCTCTTATAGTACTTTTCTAAGCTTCTTTCATACTTTTACAAAACTTCAGTGTCTTTTCTTAAATGTTTCACGTGGAACAATTTTTCTTCCCATCAATGTTTTCTTTTTGTACTTATCCGTAAACCATTTTCTTTTTCATGTGCATTTTCTCTCAGATGTTTCACGTGGAACATTTCCGCTCTATAATATATGTTTACCAGCACTTTCTATCTTCCGTCTTTCACATAAGCCGTTTTTCTTGTTCATGTACGTTTTCTTTCAGATGTTTCACATGGAACATTATATTTCGCTCTCAACTCGTTTTTTATTAAAATGTTTCATGTGAAACAATCTGCTCTTCCGATTTTTTCGCTCTGATGTTTCACGTGGAACATCGCCATTTTCTTTCCATGTATTTCCCATCAAGCACAACTTTTTTCCCTCATTTCGATATTCCTCTGTGAACTACATCGGCAATTGAATAACCGAGGATTCCCGCTTGTTATCCTAAGTCCAATATATCACCAATCTTCCTACTACCGCCTTTTAATCTGAAATCTTTCTCTCAGACAACTGCCAATTTTCTTCAGAAACATTTCATACTTTCGCCTGTTGTATCTCCCCACCAATTATATTATAATATACCCATGGAACAGCCCGGGAAAGCGGTATGAATTCACTGCTCTTCTCTCGCAAAAGTTCCTGTTTCTATTCGATATTCCATCATCCAATTTCGAGGTGAACTATGAAAGCAAAAAACAGAATCATCACTGCTGTTCTTCTCTCTGCCGGTGCGGCTGTCGGAACAGCGCTGATCAACAAATACATCAAGATGTCCGCGGTTTCAAGAAATCTTCTGGCTCAGCCGGAGCCACGCTGCTATCGCTGGAGACTTGGCAATATTTACTATACAAAGACCGGAACAGGAAAACCACTTCTTCTCGTTCATGATCTGACTCATGCATCCAGCGGCTGTGAATGGGATTCTTTGATCCCGCTTTTAAAAGAACATTACACCATTTACACGATCGACCTTTTAGGCTGTGGCCGTTCCGAAAAACCGAACCTAACTTATACAAACTTCCTCTATGTGCAGTTGTTAAACGATTTCGTGAAGTCTGAGATCGGTCGCCGCACAAATATTGTCGCTACCGGTGCCTCCGCTCCGATCGCAACAATGGCCTGCGGATACAATCCGGATCTCTTTGAGCAGATGATGTTCATCAATCCGGACTCACTCCTCTCCTGCTGCCATATACCGGGAAAATCTGCAAAATGTTACAAGTTGATCCTCGATCTCCCGATCGTCGGAACTCTGCTCTACAATTTTGCATCTGCGAGAAGTATCATCTCCAAAACATTCTCCGAGAACTACTTCTACAATCCGTACGATGTAAATCCGCACAACCTCGACAAATATTATGAGTCCGCCCATCTTGGCGACTCTCCGAAGTCTGTCTACGCCAGCGTCCAGTGTAATTACACGAAATGTAACATCACAAAAACTCTGGAAAAGATCGACAACAGCATCTATATTCTCGGCGGTGAAGCGGAGCCGGATATCGATCTGATCACAAAAGAATATACGAAGTGCAACCCAGCGATCGAGTCCAGCACGATTGCCAACACAAAACATCTTCCGCAGATTGAAAAGCCGGAGGAGGTCAGCTCGATCATTCAGATGTTTTTCAACTGATGACATTTATCAAAAATATCCCAAATGTTTCACGTGAAACATTCCTGCCCATAAATAAAAACAAAGCGCCGGTCCTGTGTAAATCAGGATCAGCGCTTGTTTTTTATCAATAATCGTTACTTCAACGGTTCCTTCCCCGGAAGTCCCGCCTTTCTCGGATATTTCTTTGCAGTGACTGCCATCTTCTTGACCGGGACAAAGGTGCGTTCCACATCTGTCTCCGGAAGAACTTTTACGATCACTTCTTTCAGTTCTCCGCCGAGTTTTTTTACCGCAGATTTCGCCTGTTCGATCTCCTCGTCAGCTTTCCCCGATTTATACGGAATAAAATAGCCGCCTTTTTTCACGAACGGAATGCAGTATTCGGAAAGTGTGGACATATTCGCAACCGCGCGGGATACGCAGAGATCAAACTGTTCCCTGTATTTCGGGTCGCGGCCGTAATCCTCGGCGCGGCCGTGGACTGCTGTGATATCAGTAAGTCCCAGTGCCTCGATCACTTCATTTAAGAATCCGACTCTCTTATTTAAGGAATCCAAGAGTGTGATCTTAAGGCCAGGAAATGCGATCTTTAACGGGATTCCCGGAAATCCCGCTCCGGTTCCCACATCGATACAGCTGTATTGCGATGACGCATCCAGCTTTAATCCAAGCTCAGGTGCAGCAAGAACAAGGAGCAGACTGTCCACGAAATGCTTTGTGATCACATCTGAAAGCTCCGTGATCGCCGTGAGATTCATCACTTTATTCTTCTCGATCAGCATCTCATAATACTTGAAAAACTGCTCTTTCTGCTGATCCGAAAGCGTCACTCCGAGATCCACGCAGCCCTGATCCAATAATTTTACAAATTCATCTGTCATGTTATTACTTTCTCCCCATCTGCTCCAGATGTACCATCAGCACGGAAATATCAGCCGGAGACACACCGGAAATTCTGGACGCCTGGCCGATATTCTCAGGTTTGTAGAGATTCAGTTTCTGGACTGCCTCTCTTCGAAGGCTGTTCACCGTCGTATAGTCGAGATCCGCCGGGATTTTTCTTCCTTCCAGCTTCTTGAACTGAGCTACCTGCTGCTTCTGTCTGCGGATATATCCGTCATATTTCAGATTTATATCAACTTGTTCCCGCACATCAGCCGGAAGTTCCGGTCTCTTCTCGTCGAGTTCCGCCAGCATCTCATAATTCAGTTCCGGTCTCTTAATGAGTTCTGCGAGTGTGCTTCCGGATTTTAATATTGTACTTCCATGTGCCTCAAGGAACTTCTGAACTTTCTCGTTCGCTCCGATCGTCGCCTTTTCCAGACGGGCGATCTCCTCCTCGATGGCTTTTTCTTTCCATACCACGTATTCATACTGCTCATCCGACACAATGCCGATCTCATGTCCGATCCCACGAAGTCTGAGGTCCGCATTGTCCTGGCGAAGGAGCAGACGATATTCTGCTCTCGATGTCATCATACGGTACGGCTCATGGTTCTCTTTCGTGACAAGATCATCGATCAGAACCCCGATATACGCCTGGGAACGGTCAAGGACCACTGCACTCTTCTCCTGCAGCTTTCTCGCCGCGTTGACGCCGGCCATGAAGCCCTGAACGGCAGCTTCCTCGTATCCGGAGCTTCCGTTAAACTGGCCGCCGGAGAATAATCCATCGATATTTTTAAATTCGAGAGACGCTTTTAACTGTCTCGGGTTGATGCAATCATACTCAATTGCATATGCATTTCGAACAATTTTGACATTTTCAAGCCCCGGAACAGTCCGGTACATCGCATACTGGACATCCTCCGGAAGAGAACTCGACATTCCGCCGAGATACATCTCGTTCGTGTAGAGTCCCTCCGGCTCTACGAACACCTGATGGCGCTCCTTATCCGGGAATTTTACAACCTTATCCTCGATCGACGGGCAGTATCTCGGTCCCGTTCCTTCGATCGCACCGGAGAATAACGGCGAACGGTCCAGGTTGTTCCGGATGATCTCATGAGTCTTCTCATTTGTGTAGGTCAGCCAGCAGGAAATCTGGTCTTTCTGCACCGACTCCGGATCCGTGGAGAAGGAGAACGGAACGACGCGCTTGTCTCCGAACTGCTCTTCCATCTTCGAAAAATCGATACTTCTCTTATCTGCTCTCGCCGGAGTTCCTGTCTTAAAGCGGTACATCTCGATCCCGTTTGCCTTTAAGGAGTCTGTCAGATGGTTGGCCGCCTGCAGACCGTTCGGTCCTGTCGGATTGCTGACATCCCCGTAGATGCATCTCGCGCGGAGATATACGCCGGTTGCAAGAACGACCGCGCGGCACTTATAGATCGCGCCGGAATACGTTTTCACGCCGATGATCCTCTTTTTCACCGGATAGCTGCTCTCCTGCTGCCCGTTTTCTCCGTGTTCCTCTTTAAAGGTCCCGTATTCTCCCGGGATCTCCTCCGTCAGGATCTCAGCCACCTCGGCCTGGCGGATCGTCAGGTGATCCGTGTTTTCAAGGACGCGGCGCATGGATCTCGTATACTCCTGCTTATCCGCCTGGGCGCGCAGGGAATGGACCGCCGGCCCCTTTGACTCGTTTAACATCTTTGACTGGATAAATGTTTTATCGATATTTTTTCCCATCTCTCCGCCGAGGGCATCCAGCTCACGGACAAGATGTCCCTTGGAGCTTCCTCCGACGTTCGGGTTGCACGGCATCAGAGCGATGCTGTCCACGCTGACCGTGAACATGATCGTCTCAAATCCAAGTCTCGCTGCCGCAAGTGCCGCCTCGCATCCCGCATGGCCCGCACCGACAACTACAATATCATATGTCTCCTCTACTACCGGCATTTTATTTCCTCTTTTCTATTTTCCCATACAGAATTTGCTGAAGATCTCGTTCACCAGATCATCCTCCACGGATTCCCCGACGATGAGTCCCAGCTTCTCATACGCATCCATCAGATCGATCGAATAGAAATCCTCCGGCATGCCGTTCTCAATACTTTTCTCAACCATGGACATGCTCTCAAAAGCATCCTTTAGAGCCCTCACATGGCGCACATTCGTGATCATGACCTGGTCGTTGAAGTCGATCTCACCTTCATAGAATAAAGCCTTTATCTCCTCTTCCAGAAGGTCAATTCCGGTCTCCTCCTTTGCGGAGATCCCGATCACCTTATGTCCCGACCGCTCTTCCACTTCTTTCGCGGACACGACCGGTTCCAGGTCGCTCTTATTTAAGAGGACAACGGCTTTCCGGTCATTTATGAAGTCCATGATCTGATAATCATTCTCATCCAGCTCTCTCGATCCATCCACGACGTAGATGATCAGATCGGCCTTCTTTGCCTCTTCCATCGCGCGGGAGACACCGATCTTTTCGACCACATCCTCCGTGTCCCGGATCCCGGCCGTATCCACAACATTTAAGCTGATCCCCTGAAGGTAGATATGTTCCTCCAGAATATCTCTCGTGGTTCCTGCCACATCCGTCACGATCGCGCGGTCCTCACCGACTAAAACGTTCATCAGCGACGATTTTCCGGCATTCGGTTTCCCCAGGATAACCGTCTTCACGCCCTCTGAGACCACGCGTCCGTTTGAGGAGGAACGGATCAGTTTTTCCAGTTTTTTCTTCACGGAAAGGACCACGCCGAGGAGCTTCTCCCCGTATCCGTCCAGGGAAATATGCTCCGGGTCATCGAGCGCCGACTCGATAAAGGCGATCTCGTAGATGATCTGATCCCGGATCTCATGGATCTCCTTCGACACGCTTCCGCGAAGCTGGCTGATAGATGACTGCAGCGCATATTCATTTTTCGCGTTGATCACGTCGATGACGGCCTCCGCCTGTGAGAGATCGATCCTGCCGTTCAAGAAGGCGCGTTTTGTGAATTCTCCCGGCTCGGCAAGTCTCGCTCCAGCCTTTAAGACTGTCTCCAGGATCCGTCTTGTGACGAGCATTCCGCCATGACAGTCGATCTCAACGGTATCTTCCGCCGTATAGCTTCTCGGTCCTCTCATGAGCATCAGAAGGACCTCATCGATCGTCTCATCTCCATCATAAACATATCCGTAATGAATCGTGTGACTCGCAGCTTCCGAGAGCTTCTTCTTTCCCGGGGCGCGGAACACTTTTTCCGCAATTTCCACCGCATTCTCACCGCTGATCCGCACGATCCCGATCCCGGAATTTCCCATCGCCGTCGCGATCGCTGCAATCGTATCTGTATATTCCATAATCTCCATCCTGATATTCCTGCTGCCTGTTTCATATTCCAGACAGACAGCATCGCAATTTTTCCTGTTCCGCACATTTTGGAAGCAGAACTTCTATCATCTGATCCTGCCGCAATTCGGTTTCCAAAATGCACGGGAATTCACACAATTTGTCACCCTATCATAGCACAAAGGGGCTGCCATAGGCAACCCCTCTTTCATTCCGATATGCTTGTTTTATTCCTGCTCACGACGAGTATTTTCGTAAGCGGATGTTCTCTCGCGTCTCTCGTATCTCGGTCTTCTCTCCCTGCGCTCTTCCTTCTTTAATGCGATCACAACATGACGGAACGGATCCTCACCTTCGCTCTTTGTGAATACGTATTTATCGTTCTGAAGTGCAGAGTGAATGATCCGTCTTTCGTACGGGTTCATCGGCTCTAAGGAAACCGGACGTCTTGTCCGTTTTACTTTGTAAGCAATATTCTTTGCGAGAGTCTCCAGTGTTTCTTTTCTTCTCTCTCTGTAATTTTCGGTATCCAGCTTGACTCTTAAGTAGTCCTCAGATTCCTTATTTACAACAAGGCTTACAAGATACTGAAGGGAATCGAGTGTCTGCCCTCTCTTACCGATGAGAAGTCCCATCTCCTCGCCGGTCAGATTGACATCCATCTCCTTTTCCTCTTCATTCATTTTCACTTCCACGTCAACAGCAAGACCCATTGCGTCGAAAACGGAATTCAGGAAATCTACGGCCTTATCGTCAACGGTCTCGATCTTCTTCGCGCGGATCACTGCCGGCTTGGAACCAAAGAGTCCGCCAAGAACTCCAGCACTTCCCTTTTCAACGACCTCATACTGAATCCGATCACTGCTCACACCGAGCTGCAGGGATGCCTGTGTGATTGCATCTTCCACAGTTTTCGCAGTCACTGTAATCATTTCCATAACAGAACCCCCTTATTATTTTCGCTTGTCATGTGCCTCATTGTACTTCTGGACCATCGCTGCCTTGGAAGCGAGACTTCCCGGTTTCGCGTTGGTGTTGTAGTACTTGCTGGACTCCTCGATCTGTTTCGCGATCTTTTCCTTCTTAACTTCCTCAGCAACTTTTTCCTTCTCCTCCTCAGCCTTGATAGCCTTTAAGGATGCGGTAGCGTTCTGAGTTACCTTAGCCGGCGGAAGTCCCTGTTTTGCACGTTTCTTATTTACCTTTTCCAGGTTCTTTGCGATCATATCGTCGATGTTTACCTTATCCATGTACGCGTTAACGATGAGCTGCTGGATAATTGTAACAACGCTGGTCGCGATCCAGTAGATACCAAGACCTGCCGGCATCGTGATACAGATGAACGCGGAGAATAACGGCATTGTCGTTGTCATAGTCTTCATGGACTGGGCCATCGGATTCTCTGCATCTGCGGATGTGGACGGCTGATTTCCGCTCATGAGCTTTGTGCTGAACCACTGGGATACTGCCGCAAGAACCGGGATGATCCATGCGAAGGACGGTACCCAGCCCGGCGCCTCTGCCATATTTAAACCGAGGAACGTGTTCATTCTCTCGACAACAGCAGCATTCTGGCCGATCACATCAGAGATTGCCGGGAACAGTGCCTGAAGTTCTCCCCACTGGGATGTGGAGAATTTATAGAGCATGTCTACAAGACGGTTTGCATTTGTGAAATCAAACTTGTCTAATTTTCCGCCGCAGGCGGTTGCGATATTTGTGATTTCCTGTAACTTCTGAGCATAGTCAGCCTGTCCCATCAACGGAGTGACAACGTTGTCGAAATAAACGCGGACAGACGGAACGTATGCCGGAATATTGTAGATGACACGGTACAGTGCAAGAAGGATCGGCATCTGGATCAGCAGTGGAAGGCATCCGCCTGTCATGCTTGTGCCGTACTTCTCGTAAACAGCCTGAATCTCCACGTTCTGACGCTGCATGGACTCCTGATCTGACTTTCCTTTATACTTCTTCTGGATCGCCTGGATCTCCGGATTCATGACAGACATGAGTTTTGTGGTTTTCTGCTGTTTGATCGTCAGCGGTATCATCAGTGTTTTCATTACGATCGTAAACAGAATGATGCACAGACCTACATTAAACACGCCGAAGCTGCTTGTAAATCTGAAGAGGATGTCCATGACATAGCCAAGGACAGTCGCGATCGGTCCCAGAATGGAACCAGCCTTCGTCAAAACCATATCTTACCTCCTGGGGTTTTCTACGGGACTGGATCATAACCGCCTTTTGCAAACGGGTGACATCGCAGAATCCGCCTGCAAGCAAGATAAGTACCTTTTATAGCGCCGTATTTCTTGATCGCTTCCATGGCGTACTGGGAGCAGGTCGGCGTATAAATACAGTGAGGGCCGATACAGGGAGAGATAAACTTCCTGTAAATCTTGATCAGACCAATCAGTACCCATTTCATAAACCACTCACTTCGATTCTTTTAAAATGTTATGAAGCCCGCATAAGTGCAGAAATGCACTCTCAATCTTGTCGAAATTTTTGTCTTTTGCCGCGACCCGCGCGACAACGATGATGTCTTTGCCGTCTTCTAATATGTCCTTATTTAACCGGAAACTTTCACGGACAAGTCTCGCGAACCGATGTCTCACGACGCTGTTTCCAACCTTTTTGCTGGCGGAAATGCCGATCCTCGTGTCCTCCCGTCCCGAATCCATCACGTACATGACCAGATATTTGTTTGCGTAGGACTTTCCACCGCGGTAAACCGTCTGGAAGTCCTGATTTTTCTTTAACGAATTGAACCTTTTCATTCAATACCTCTCTGAATAACAAAAAAGAGTATCCAAAAGTTTTCCTAAACTTCCGGATACTCTCTTGGTTCATTAAGCAGATAATCTAGCTCTACCTTTTGCTCTTCTGGCAGCTAAAACTTTTCTGCCACCTGCTGTTGCCATTCTCGCTCTGAAACCATGAACTCTTTTTCTCTGAGTGTTCTTCGGCTGAAATGTCATCTTCATAAACCCGGCACCTCCTCTTACTATAAATTCAAGTACCTTCTCATGTACATATAAACTAAGACATATTGAAGCATCGTATCGATTATATAAAAATTGCCGTCCTTCGTCAAGACCAAATTTCAAAAAAATCCTTAAATCATGGGGATTTCCGACTCATATCTTTGTAATTTTTTCGCCTGTTATCCACATTCCGGCTTTCCGGAGAGTCCTCATACAAACGCCCGTCTTTCTCTCTCCGTCATCCAAAAAGGGGGACAGCTTTTCGCCATCCCCCATAAAATGTATGTTTCGATTTTATGTCACTATATTTAGTATCTCTTCATTATTATATAGAAGCTGCAGCTCTCTATTTGCTGCGATGCACACTCTTCCGGCTCACGATCAGCCGTTGTTTTTCATGATCTTAAACAGGACCTTCGTGATCGCTGTTGTAAGAATACCGGCAACGATCGCCTCCGGAACTCCAAATCCGAGGATGATCCCGAGGATCACATCGTAGATGTGCTCGACTGCTTTGTTGGACGCTGCGGCATAGCTCTGTCCGAAGAAGATGTAGATTCCATTCATGACAAGCAGTGTGTTTGTCATACCTCCTGCAATACCAGCCACCCAGAGGGCAACGGTCTGGCTGCCTTTGATCCCGTGAGCGACCTTCATGATCAGCTTATATACATAATAAGCAACGATGCCGATGCATACACGCGGCACGATCGCGATCACGGCGCTCCACATGTTTCCGCTGTATCCGCCGATCGTAACGAACGGGCTGAATACGAAGGAGGTCACACCAGGGGTAATGGTCGCTTTTACGAGGCTGGTCACACCAAATACCAGTCCTAAGTAAGCGCCGTACTTCGGTCCGAGAATGATCGCTCCGATGATGACCGGGACGTGAATGATCGTCGCATTCATAAAGCCTAACGGGATGTAACCGAGAAACGGTACGACCGACATGGCGATGATGATCGCGGTAAAGATCCCGGCGAGGGACATGTCCAGAACTTTCTTTTCAATTTTCATTTTTCAATTCCTCCTGCTACTGTTCTCTTGCGAGATACAATGCAATATAGTCACGACTTGCATTATACCGTGTCATCGTCTCAGAGTCAAACTGTTTTCCTGCATTTTCCAATTTTTCCATTTTACAGATTTCTTCTCCCGGTATTCCGTGCCCTGCATTTTTTCTTCCTATACACAAAAGAAATTTTTCTCAGCATCTCTCCTGCTGCCCGCCTGGTTTCAGCCTCTCTGCCCGACCTGTCCATCCTTCGCGGACACAGCCTGTTGTATTTTTCGTGTCCGTTCCTGGCGTACATCTTGTTATGTGGGTATTCACATGTTTTCCACCCGTAATTATCAACTTATCCCCAAATCGTGGATAAGTTGTGGATAACTTATTGGAAAAGTTGTGGATTTTCACATTTGACATTGAAAATTATCCTCTTTTACGTTAGAATAAGATTAGATTGGGTTT
>NZ_JBJGAD020000002.1:0-5934 GCF_045062245.2 Pilosibacter rotomagensis
ATGACCGAGAATTATCGAGGCTGCTACGAGTATTTGAGCGCACAATATCCGGAGGTCGGAGGCTATGAGTTTTATAAAGAGCTGTTTCCGGACAATGAGAACTCCGGAGAACGGCACACGGATTTTTCCCATCCGAACGCTGTGTATCTGTATCGGGACGAACAGAGCGAGGATAAGAAGCTCCGGCGCAGGAAGATGTATAACGACACATGGGAACAGGATTACATGGAGTTTGTCGAGGGGAACAGCCTTACTTTGTGCAGCGGTCTTGCATATCGCAGAAAGGAGAACAGGCTGGAGAACGCCCAGCGGATGTATGCTCTGATCTTCGATCTGGATGGCGTAGGTCTTGCCGAGCTGCGCAACCTCTTTCTGCGCTTTGGCGGCGATCCGGAGCGAGTGCGCCGGTTGCCGATGCCGACTTTCCTTGTTCTGTCGGGGACAGGGCTGCATATCTACTATGTTTTCCAGCAGCCGATTGACCTATACCCGAATATAAAAATTCAGCTTAAAAGTCTGAAATATGACCTCACTTTCCGGCTATGGGAGTATGGCAGCACTTCGCAGGTCAAGGCGATCCAGTATCAATCCATCAATCAGAGCTTCCGCATGGTGGGCAGCATCAATGACAAGCATGGGACGGAGCTGGTCGCTTTCCGTACCGGAGAACGGGTAACGCTGGATTATCTGAACGCCTACGCAAAGCCAGAAAACAGGGTGGATGTCAATAAGCCTTTCAGCCCATCCAAAATGACACGAGCTGAGGCGAGGGAGGCATATCCGGAGTGGTATGAGCGTGTTGTTGTGAGAGGCGAGAAAGGACGCAAGAAGTGGGATATTGCCGGAAAGGTGCATGGTGATGATCCGTATGCGCTCTACCATTGGTGGCTGCGGCAGATCGGAGAGATAAAGGGCGGGCATCGGTATTTCTTTTTGATGTGCCTTGCTATCTATGCTTACAAATGCGGTGTGTCGAAGCAGCAGCTCCGGCAGGATATGAAAGAGGCTTTTGATGATCTGCAGATGGTGAAGCATGAGAACGCATTGACCGAGGAAGATATACGGAGTGCGCTGGAAGCCTACGACAAGGAGTATTACAATTTCACGATTTCCGATATTGAAGCTCTGACCGATGTTCGCATCGAGCGCAACAAGAGGAATGGTAGATCACAGAAAGAGCATTTGAAAAGAGCAAGGGCGGTGCAGGAAGTGGATTATCCTGGCGGCACATGGAGAAGAAAAGGGGCAGAAGAAAAGAAAGCGCAAGTCTATGCGTGGCGGCAGGAGCATCCAGAGGGACGCAAGGCCGATTGTCATAGGGACACCGGACTTGATCCGAAAACGATCCGCAAATGGTGGGACACCGTACCGGAGGGGCATATAACGGTCAAAATACGCCCATCACAGGCTTTGAGCGATCTGTTGGTGGAGGAATTTAAGAAAGGGCTGTAAACGCCCCAGAAACGCCCTACAAGGCGTTTTCGGGGCGGGTAAGGGTTTTTATATTACCCCACCGAAAACGAGGCTTGAAAACCGCGCGAAATAAGGCTTTTTCACCCCCTAAATGTACACGCTGCGGTGTTAGCATATAGAAAGCACTGTTCATAGAAAAGTTGCAAAAAAACATTTGCAATGCACTTGCAAATGTCACGAATATTGAATATAATATTAGTGCAAGCTAAAAATGACGAGGAAAGGAGTGCTATTATGGCTAAAGGAAATATGACGATAAGAATGGAGCCGGAGCTGAAAGCACAGGCGGCAGCTCTCTTTAAGTCCCTCGGAATGGATTTGAGTACGGCAACGGGTATTTTTTATCGACAGGCACTTAGGTGTCATGGACTTCCCTTTGAAGTCAAGGTTGACGAGCCGAATGCTGTTACCTATGCGGCGATGGAGGCGGCAGAAAAGGGAGAGGATATGTATGGTCCGTTTGATAGCGTTGCAGATCTGATGGAGGCGCTGAATGCTTAAGCCGGAGTTTTCGGGGCAGTTCAAACGAGATTACAAGCTTGCGATCAAGAGAGGCTGCGATCCGAAGAAGTTGGAGGAAGTGATCACGCTGTTGTGTAACGAGCAGCCGTTGCCGGAGGCGTATCGAGATCATGCTCTCACTAATTCCAGAAATTATAAGGACATGAGAGAATGTCACATCGAGCCGGACTGGCTGTTGGTCTATAAAGTTGTTCGGCAGACTTTGATTTTGAAATTGATAAGGACGGGATCTCATAGCGATTTGTTTTGAGATTAACTCCGGATGAAAGAGTGGTGATGATATTTGGCGGGTGTAATAACGGAAATTGCAATAGAATGTGGCGTGTCGGAACAGGCAGTTCGTGCATGGTGTAGGCGAAACCATGTTGCGAAAGATGCGAAAGGAAGTTTCGCAATCAGCGAAAGTCAAAAAACCGCCATATATCAGCATTATTTAGGTGTTGAACGAAAGCAAGTTTCGCAACAGGCGAAAGCAAGTTGCGAAACTTGCGAAACCACTTTGATCGCTATGCTGCAGGGAGAATTAGACCGGAAAAGCGAGCAACTTGCTGTAAAGGACAAGCAGATCGAGGAACTGAACGCAAGGTTGGCGGAGGTCAGCTCGGCGTTGGTGACGGCACAGCAGACTGCGGCAGCGGCCCAGGCTCTCCATGCTGGGACAATGCATCAGCAGCTTCTTTCCGGCAAGTCCGGAGCCGATCAGCCGGAGCGTGAGACAGAACCGGTTCAAAAGCGTAGCTGGTTTAGTAGGTTCTTTGGGGACTAAACAGAACGACAAATCGGGAATTGATACTGTATTAAAAGATTTTCCTCTTTTCTGCCCTAAATGCAAATTGACGCATATCATTGATGTAGAAAAATTAGAGATTGTAATCAAAAATACAGAAAAACAAACTTTTATTATTTAGAAGAAAGGATATAAAAATGAAACGTTTACCTAAATATACGCCTGCGGAAGTACGGAATGATCCATACGGATTTACTTACAAAGAAATGTCGGAAGTTATTGGCGAGAATGAAGCAAAAGCCTTATATGAAGAATTATATAAGCAATTACCACGCAAAAAAAATCTATCAATGTTGGTAAAAAATATTTGCAAAAGCAGTGATACTGAAAAGTATGTTTACGAACTGAAAGACAACAAATACATTGAAACGGTTTTTATCAAGCGGCGAGATGGTGGAACTGTTTGCGTGAGCACACAAGTCGGTTGTCCTGTTGGTTGTATTTTTTGTGAGTCCGGGCGAAATGGCTTTGTTCGTAATCTAACATCGTCAGAAATCGTACAACAGATTATATTGTTGCGTCGAAAAGTAAACCGTATCGTTTTTATGGGTATGGGAGAGCCTTTATTCAATTATGACAACTTGATAAAAGCAATCCATATTCTCCGAGATAGATATGGGCTCAACTTTCCAACCGACGGCATTACCATATCAACAGTTGGTCCGGTCGATCAATTAAAAAAATTGCGCGAGGAACATCTTAAAATTCAGTTGACAATATCTTTACACGCAGCAACACAATCTGCAAGAAATCGTATTATTCCTCACATGCGCATATATGCTATTGAAGATGTTGTTAAGCAAGCCTTATCCTATTCTGAAAGGCATAATCGCAAAATTGTCTTTGCGTATTTGCTTTTACCGGGTATAAATGACCGGCCCTCAGATGTAAGACAACTTGCAAAATGGTTTCGGGGCAAAAAAGTTATGATTAACGTGTTACAATACAACCCAACAAGCAATTCAAGAATTAAAGCACCACAGAAACGGGAAATAGTTGCATTCAAACATCAATTAGAGCAAGCAGGACTTGAAGTTACTATGAGAGTTTCTCATGGCAGAGAGATTAACGCGGCTTGTGGACAGTTAGCTAACACATATAATAAATTCAAAAAAAAATGATTAAAAGTGCCAGACGCATAGACGCAGAGCCGATAACGCATTAGGTCAAAAAACCTATGTGTTATCGGCTTTTTTATGACCAATTCCAGTTTATCGGTGGGATGAAGGTCGGGGAGCCGTCCGCAGACGGCAGGGGCAGCGCCCCTCCGGAGCTGGCAGAGCAGCAGGCACGAGCCGGCAGTGAAGCAGCTCCGGCAACCCCTCCCCTTTAGGGGCGCAAAGCACTTTCACACCGCTGCACCGATGGGGTGGCGGTGTGAAAGTGCTTTTGCGTTACTTTCTCACCAGAAAGTAACAAAGAGGTTGTTTTTAGCGGAAATTTATGATAAAATAGAGGACGGAAGAATAAGCGGAAAGGGGGCGATTTTATGGGAGTTACGATTTCGGGTATGACAGGTGCAGGGAGCATCCGGCACAACAACCGCAGCTTCTCAGCGGCGAATGTAGACCGGAGCCGGACGGAGCAGAACATTGTTTTCTGCAACGAGGATCTGAAGCAGGTCTATCATATGGTCTTTGATGAAGCTCTCGCAGCCTACAACGCAAAGAAAACCAAAACGAGAGATAAGATACCGGACTACTATGAGCATATCCGGCAGAGTAAACAGGAAAAGCTGTTCCATGAAGCGATCTTCCAGATCGGCAACATGAGCGACTGTGGGTGCGGTACGCCGGACGGAGAACGGGCGGCGGCAGCTCTGAAAGATTTTGCGGAGTCTTTTGCAGAACGCAACCCCCATCTGCGGGTGTTCAATATGGTGCTGCACATGGACGAGGCAACGCCCCATCTCCATGTCGATTTTATCCCTGTGGCAACGGAGCAGTCAAGAGGACTTTCTACAAGGGTATCTATGAAACAGGCATTGAAGCAGCAGGGGTTTGTCGGTGTCGGCAGAAAGCAGACCGAATGGGCGGCGTGGATGGAACGGGAGAAAGAAGCTCTGACGGAGATCGCCCAGCGGCACGATTTTGAAATTATCTCTCTCGGCACGAACAGACCGCACATGGACTTGCCGCAGTTCAAGGAAGCGGCTGCGAGGCTGGAAGCGGTGCAGCAGCAGACAGCGGCAGTAGAGCGGGAGGTTGCTGAGCTGGAACGGCAGCGGGACGCTCTGAAAGGCACTGTGCGGCTCTTAAAGGAGGCTGACAGGGTAAATGCACCCCTGCATGATATTCAGCCGGAAAAGACGCTCACAGGGGCAGTAAAGGGCGTGACGGTGGATCAGGTCGAGCAGCTAAAGAAAATGGCACTGCGCAGCGTGACGGATCGGCACAAGGTACAGGAGCTGACGGAGGAAAACACCCGTCTGCGGTCACAGGTGCCGTCCATGAAGAAGCGGCTGGAAGAAGCGCAGCGGCAGCAGAGGCTTGAACAGGAAAACCGGAGGCTGCGCGATGAAAACTATTATCTGCAATCCGAGCTGCAGGAGGAACGCAGCTTCACCGAGCGTCTGACGGACGGCATCGGTCGGATGCTGGACTTCTTGGAAGAACACTTGCCGGAGCGTCTGCGTCCTCTGCTTGAAAAGGCGAGGGAGCTGCTGCCCGATCCGGAGATTGGACAGCAGCAGGAGCAACAGCAGCACCAGCGAGGAATGGGCGGCATGGAGCTGTAAAAGAAGCCTGTCCGGAGGGCTTGAAAATCTCTTTCGGACAGGCTATAATAACAACTGAAAATAGGGAATTGCTGTATTGATAATCTAAGCCCCCTGTAAGGGTACTCCCAACCTATATTTTTTCTCTCTGAAAGGGAGAAAGTCGGAGGGGAAAAGGGGGGTGAGCGGAGGGGTGTTGGAAGTGTGGTAAACCTCGTTAGAGGTTTTCCAAGCCACTGTGGTAAACCCATCGGGTTTTCCATAGTGGCGGCACTTTCAATGCCCCGCAGCGAGGGGGAAAAGGGGGAGGTGACTTTCTCTTTAAGGCGGCGTAGCCGCCGCTCTTTTGCTCCCCCTTTTCCCCCTTCCCGCCCGCAGGCGATCCCCGCCGCAGCGGATTTTCTTTTTGGTACTTTTTCTTTTGTGAGGTGGTAAT
>NZ_JBJGAD020000003.1:0-5603 GCF_045062245.2 Pilosibacter rotomagensis
ATGCGTAGAAATACAAAAACAATGTATGAGTGGAGAAAGGTATATAGGGATAAAGAGGAGCTGATGTTGGAGAGAGGTTTTCCAGAGGTCAGCCCCCATGAGTTCTATCGTGACTTGTTCCCAGAGGGGAGCTTACAGAGTGCAGAGCATGACGGAAAAGGAAATGTGATTGCAACCCAGATAAGACCATCTGGAAAGGGAAGAACGAAGCAGTGGGTTATAGATGATAGTCTGAATATGCTTGATAAGGTCATAGGGGACGAGTTCGGACTGATACCGCCTATCACGTTCTATGGCAAGACACACACGAAGCAGAACGCACATGAACTGTATGCGGTTGCAATAGATATTGATTATGTCGGAAAACAGCAGTTGAAGAACCTCTTGAAGCAATTCGGGAACGGAGTACAGCTCCGACCGACCTACCTTGTGAGTTCTGGAAAGGGTGTCCATGCCTATTACTTTTTGAAAGAGCCAGTACAGTTGTATCATAATCTGGAAGATACCCTTGCGGAGCTGAAAGAAGCATTTATCCGCAGACTATGGAACGATACGAGCAGTATCAGACCAGACAGCCCAGATATAACAGGTATCTATCAAGGCTTTAGGTGTGTTGGGAGCCAGAGCAAGCTGGGGGCAGACTTCCCAGTGAAAGCCTATAAGATGTCGGATAACCGCTATACTCTGGAAGATATAAAGGACAGCATACCGAACTGTAAGGTTGATTTATCGGTACTTACAGAGAAGCCGAAGAAAGAAAAGAGTAAGCTGTCACTGGACGAAGCAAAGAAGCTGTACCCAGAGTGGTATCAAGAGCGAGTTGTAGAGGGCAGACCGAAGAAAAAAGGCACATGGGTGTGTAATGAAGCCCTTTATGAGTGGTGGAAGAACAAGATTTTTACCGAAGTAAAGGTAGGCGGTAGGTACTTCTCAATCATGGCATTGTGTGCGTATGGCTTGAAATGTGGCATATCTGAAAGACGAATAAGGCAAGATGCCTATTCATTTTTGGAGCATCTGGAGAGCCTTACAGATGATGAGGACAACCATTTTACAAGGGAAGATGTAAAGGACGCATTGAAAGCCCTCAAAGCTGATAACAAGCTACTTTCGACTATGGCAAGCCGAGAATGGATAGAGAAGCAGACGAAAGTTGTCATACCGCCAAATAAGAGGAACGGCAGAAAGCAAGCCACGCACTTAAAAATCGCACGTTTTACCCTTGAAACAATGAATGAGGACAGGGGCAAAGCTCTACAAGGGAGACCAGACAAGGCGAAGATTGTCGAAGAATGGAGAGAAAGCAACCCTCTGGGAACAAAAGCGGACTGCATCCGAGAGACAGGACTTGCAAAGCATACGGTTTATAAGTGGTGGAAGTAGGGCATACTTGAAATGCTGAAAGGCATATGCTATAATGCCAGTAGGCAAGAAAGACGAAAGTGCTCATTGTGGCACGCAAAAAGCCCCGGAGTTGCGACCTCCGGGGCTTTTCTATTCCGTTGTGGCAAGGTGGCTTATGCCTTAGGCTGGCTACCGCCTATTTATCTCCGTCCAGCCATTTGCAGATGTAGTAGGCGACTACACTTGCCAAGACAGAGAGTAAGAAAGACGAAAATATACTCATGGTGGCACACCCCCTTTCTGTACCTGTATAGGGGTGGTAGCGTTGCCCATTATACCATAGTGGCAGAAATGCCACAAGAAGCCATTTCCCCTTGTTTATTATCAGAGCCATAAGGAAAAGAGTGTCAAGGGCGGTCGAAAGACCGCAGCGTTTACCCTTGATACTCTTTTTTGTTGGCTATCATGCCGGAGGGGGAAACGGCTGTCCGTCCGTTCCGTCACTTCCCCTTGTGCTTCATTGTCTGTTCCGGCGGAAGAAAGTAAAGGGTGGTCTGCGACCATTTTTTATCTGCTGCATTCGCTGATCGGCAAGCCGAAGCTCATACTGCAGATAAAAAACAAGCCCTTGACTGTCTCCCTCCTACACTTCCAAAGTCGCCCAAGAGGAAGTAAGCTCCACTGTATTTCTGGCGAAATCCACGCACGAATATATCCGCTTGACAAGTGGCTATCACTATGCTATATTATGTGTAGCGGATATATTGCAAGTTCTCTAAAGTGATAGCCTAACGGCTACACTTTAGAACTTGTGAGGGTGGCAAAGCCCCCCTTCAATCCCCCTTTGAGTGACCGCAGATATGCGGTAAATTGTTGAGTGATAGCCAAGAAGAAAGAGAGGTAAAAGCATGAGTTGGGGCGAGGAACAGCAGAAAGAAATTGAGACAATCAGAGAGAGAAAAATCACAGTGAAATTGTCGGACGCAGATTGTGACCGACTGGCGAGAAAGTGTGGGAAGCATGGTCTGACAATCGGAGAGCTGATAGAGAATTTTGTCGGAGATTTGGTGGGCGGTACTTACTCCAATGGAAGTGATGAAAGAGATTATGCTGACCAGTGGTTCGAGCGTTGTTGGTTCGGAATGTTCCCAGAGCCTACACTGCTGAATCACTTATTGAATTTGGGTTATGAACCAGAGCATTATCTGGATATGTTGGAGAACGTAGAGACAATAAAATCCGACATTGAAATTACTAAACAGAACATAGCAGAGCCAAGTGATGAATGGAAAGACATTGTGTACCACAAGTATAATGATGATTTTACAAGCTATGAGTGTGTGCCTTGTTACAATAGTGTTGATGAATATATAGCAAGCGAAAAAGAAGATTTAGAAAGCTATAAGGCAGACTTAGAAGAAGCACTGGAAGAACTGAAAGACATGAGAGCGGACTGGAAGCCAGAGAAAGAGCCGAACATGAACGAGGAAATCGAACTCATTAAGAAGTGGGTAAAGGAAAGAGAGGACTTCATCAATGAATAGGACAAGACCGAAGCAGATAGTTATAAGAGTGTCAGAGGAAGAACTTGCACAGATAAAAGAAAAAGTAGAGCAGTCTGGAAAGAGCCAACAGCAATATATCATTGAAGCCCTCACACAGTCGAACATTGTCAATCTGGACGGACTGAAAGAGATATATCCAGAGCTGAAAAGGCAAGGCAACAATCTGAACCAGATAGCCAAGAAGCTGAATGAAAATGGATATGTGGACTATAAGCAAGAACTTCCTAACACCATGAAAGAGGTGAGAGAAGTATGGCAGTTATTAAAGCAGTATCTTCAAAAGCAGGCATAGGGCAAGCACTGGACTATGTGACAAAAGAGGAAAAGACAGAGGATAAGCTTGTCAGCGGTCTGCACTGTGAACCAGATACAGTAAAGGACGAAATGCAAGCCACCAAGGAACTATGGGAGAAAACCGGGGGAAGGACATACAAGCACTTTGTCCAGAGCTACCATAAGGACGAGAAAATCACGCCGGAGCAGGCACACAGGAACGCCTTACAGCTTGCAGAGAATACGTCGGCATGGAAAGGGTTTGAGGTGCTTGTGGCTACCCATAAGGACAAAAAACATATCCATACGCACTTTATCGTCAATTCCGTCAATTTTGAGGACGGGCACAAGCTGCAGTGGAGCAGCGCCGACCTGCAGGAGCTGAAGGAGCGGTGCAACGCACAGAGCAGGGAGCAGGGGCTACACGTCTCAGAAAAGGGAAAGACCTTTGAAGGAGCGGAACGTGAGG
The DNA here is from genome assembly GCF_045062245.2 of Pilosibacter rotomagensis. Taxonomy (NCBI): domain Bacteria; kingdom Bacillati; phylum Bacillota; class Clostridia; order Eubacteriales; family Clostridiaceae; genus Pilosibacter; species Pilosibacter rotomagensis. Next base: position 3,652 of record NZ_JBJGAD020000003.1, read on the forward strand.
AAACAGTGGCATGGAAAAAAGAGACGTACCAGCTTCTGAAGCAGGCGGAGCAGGGGAAAGTGAAAAGCTATGTCCAGGACATTGCCCTGGCAGTCCTGGACTGTAAGGAAACAGCGACCAGCCGGGAAAGCTTTATTCGGCTGATGAATGAAAGAGGGTACGGAGTGGACTGGCAGGACAGCCACAAATACATCACATATACCGACTTAGCAAGGAAGCAGGCAGGAGAAAAGGCTTGCAAAATTCGTAATAATAAGCTGGAAAAATACTACAACATGGGTTTTGGAAAGGAGGAACTGGAGCATGAGTTTGAGAGAAATGCACGAACAGCAGAAGTCAGAGCAGGCAAGTCCGAGAGAACGGATCCAAGAACTGAACCGTCAGAGCCGGACAGAGCTGGAGAACAGCCTGCTGAAGGAAGCCTTAGCTTTGTCGAGCGAGAGCTGCGAGGAATTGATGAAGCAGTCAAATCAAGGACAAGCAAGGGCAGAGCAGAACAGGCAGAGAGACGCCGAGCTGAGCAGGCAGCTCATCAGCGAGCTGAAGAAGCAAGTCGAGCAGTTAGAGAACAGCAACGAACTACTTCAGAACGCCATATCAGCCGGAATTGGGAGCCTGAGAGATGAGGTCAGAGAAAGTACCGTCCAAGAGGTAAAAAAGGCGTTACAGGCGAATATAGAGGCGGTACAGAAGGCAACAAAAGCTCTTGAAAAGCAGTCTGATACGCTTACAAGCGTAATGAAGCAGAAAGTCCGGGAGCTGGAGGAAAGCAAAAACAGCTTTTTCAGATATGAGGGCTTGAAGATATACCTGTTTTGGGGCGGTATGGTCTGTAATATTGGGACGTTTTTGATAGTGTTATATTATTTATTTGTCAAGTAAAGTTTTATAAAAATGTTATATATAATTAATGTTTTTTTGTTGAAAATATAGTATAGTAAAACAAAAAGGAGGGGATGCCAATGTACTTGTTGCTTTAGATGCTATAAAAATACATTGACATAGGAGGAAAATTAATGAGAAATATTCGCAGATCTGTAGCGTTAGCTTTGGCAGCAATAATGATGATGGCTATGAATATGGTTAGTTTTGCAGCAGATACAGCTCCTGCTGAAACCGAGGCGGTAGAATCGGTGACTCGTTCAACTAATGGAGAATCTGTTTTGCTGGATAAAGTATATTTTGCGTGTGATGGAAAAAACACAATTTCTTCTCGAGAACCTATTCCTGCTACAGCTTTAGATATTGAAAATAGAATTTTAGGAAGTATGGAGTATTTTTATGATGGTTTAGATTCATCTGGAAGACCGCAGTACACAGTTAAGGCATCTATGACGTCTAATCCATTAAAATTAAAATCCAGTAAACTTGTAACAAGAGCTGAAGGAGTAAATAGTTGGCATACAAATGAAGAAGATCATAATGGGTATACAGGAACTAATTCTCGAAGCTATGTATATACGACTCCGAATCCACCATCAAATCCATATTGTGAAGCAATATTAACCGCAACTGATGAGAAAGGTGACGAATACGCAGTATGGAAAGGAACTCTTCGTGATGCTAAGTAGAAAATACTGAAATATTGGTAAGAGTAGTGATGAAAATAAGAGGGAGTGAAGTGAGGATGAGATATTCTTAATTCACTCCCTTTTTTTAGAGGTCAAAAAGGTGCAATAAATTCATTGATAAGATAAGCGATAAGGGCGAGAGGGAGTGAGGTGTAGATATTGACACCAAAAAGGCACTCCCTTATACTTGATGGAAAAAGGTAAAATACTTCATTGATAAGATAAGCGGTGAAGGCGAGAGGGAGTGAGGTGTAGATATTGACACCAAAAAGGCACTCCCTTATACTTGAGAGAAAAAGGTGCAAAAATCTATTGATAAGATTAGCGGTCAAGCGGAGTAAGGGCAGTATATTATATAATATATCTAAGTAGGAGAAAAAT